>NZ_AAMW01000004.1 GCF_000152865.1 Erythrobacter sp. NAP1 | reverse complement strand
TTTTCTTTTTTCTTTTTTTGGCTCCCTTAAATTAACCTTTTTGGGGTTCTTTTCTATTTTTGTTATATAGAAAGGTTTAATCTATCATTTTAATATCATACCTGGTATTGTAAGTTAGTCTTATTTGTTTGTCTTACATTGTTTTATCATTTTAGAATACTAATATGTATGGATTATATTATTCTATAATATCTTTATTTATTGTATATCTTAGTCTATCTAAGATGGATATTTTATAAATGAAATTCATTTCATTCTAATAAATTATAATGTTCAATAATTTTCTTTAAATATTGCACGTGTATGTACCTTTAAACGAACTTGGTGTTTGTTTGATATCGTGGTGAGTTCGATAAAATCATAATGAAGATCATGAATTTACTAAAATTATACTTTATCGATGTTTGGTTGTGCGGTAAACATTGAAACTCTTGTGTCCTCATGACTCTGAGTAGTGAATTTTACTTTTTGGCCCCTCAAAACAGTTTGGTTCGTAACTCTCAAATGACTTTTTTTTTTGTGTGCTTATAAACCCTTCAGAAGATATCTCTTGAACGATGTTTATAAAGTTTAAAGAACATTCATTTTGAGTAGATGCTACATGTTCTAGCATACTTACCACATTGGATGACTCGATATGATATCAACGAGTGTGATTAATTACATCGTGAAACTTTGTGCTTTTGTACAACATCAAATCCAAATCCCCCAAAACACATGTTAAAGAACTCAAAGGTAAAAATTTTACACTAAAAAATAATTAGTGTATCTTTAAGAATTTAATATACGACTTTTAAACAAAATTCTTATACATAGCTCTTTTTTTAGAGATCTTATACATAGTTTATTAACATGTGTTTCGTGTGTGTGAAAGACATCTATTAACATTTTCCTATACATTTAAATGATTTAATGCAAGATGAGGATACCACATAGAAAGTATATACTTCTGACTTTCGGTTAAGATTTAGGAGTTGGAACTTGACATATTCTCCTTAGTGGGAATTGTCCTAGCTGGTTGTTGGAATGGTAGTTACTAGTTACTCCCCTTTATGTTGTGCACCTCTCGAGTAATAAGAAATGCTTTATCAGAACGTACTTATTAAAT
>NZ_CH672390.1:3217467-3265065 GCF_000152865.1 Erythrobacter sp. NAP1 | reverse complement strand
GCACGTCCTTCCCGCGCTTGCCGAGGTCAAGCATCAGGTAGCCCACACGCTGGCCGGGCCCGTGATAGGTGTAGCGCCCGCCGCGACCCGCTTCGACAACCTCGAAGCGGGGGTCTGTGAGTTCGGCCGGATCGGCGCTGGTCCCAGCGGTGTAGACCGGCGGATGTTCGAGCAGCCACGCAAGCTCACCTGCCTCGCCTGCGGAAATCGCCTCGTTTCGCGCCTGCATCTCCTTGAGCGCATGCGTGTAGGCCACGGGCGCACTCTCTCGCTGCCATTCAATGCTGGCTGCGGATATGTCGCGCGGGAGATCGGGGGCGATGCTTGCCATAGCTTCCCGGTGGAGGCATTGATCGGCCAGATCAAGAGCCAATCGCTCAAGTGTGGGGCGCGGGGAAGACATATGAATTTCGACATGAATGCCTGCTGGGCCCGTGCAATCGACCTCGTTCGCAGCAATTTCCAGCTCCTCGTGGTGATCGCCGGCGTGTTTGTACTGCTCCCGTCGATTGCGACCTATCTGCTCGTGCCCGATGTCCAGATGTTCCTCGACCCCACCGCCGACCGAGAGGTCATCGCCGAGAAACTCGCCGAGATTGCCGGACCGATGCTCGGCTTCGGGGCGCTTTCGCTTGCGGTGCAGTTCACCGGCTATGGCGCGATGGTCGCCCTGATGGGTGATGGCAGGCCAACCGTTGGCCAGTCGCTGGGCACCGGGATCAAGACTGTCCCGAGCCTGTTTGTGGTCCTCATCCTCTTCATGCTGATGTACCTTGTCGGAGGGTTCCTGATCGCGCTCCCGATTTCGCTCCTGGTCGGTGTTGGCGGCGTCCCAGCTCTTGGGCTTATCGCGATTTTCCCGGTCTTGCTTTTTGTCGTGTGGCTGATGGCGCGCATGTCACTGGTCATGCCAAGCCTGATTTTTGGCGGGACCCTGAACCCGTTCAAAGGCATCGCGGGCAGCTTCCGCCTGACCAAGAAAAGCCAATGGATGATCGTGATCTTCTGGGTGGTACTCGGCGCGATCTTCGTGCTCATCAGCCTGCTTTTTAACGGCGTCTTCAGTCTAATCGCGGCGGTTTTCGGAGGAGGCACGACGAGCCTGCTCATTCTCGGTACCGCAAATGGCGTGCTTGGAATGGTGAGCGGGATCATGCTGTGTGCGGTCGCGGTCGCGATGTATAGCCAGCTTTCCGGCCCGAGCGCGAAGAGCGTTGCCGAGACTTTCGAGTAAGCAATCAGGTCAGTTCGTGATTGAAACCGTAACCGCGCAGGCTTAGCGCGGTTGCGATGGCCGACGCCGATCCCTCTCGCGACTCGATCCCTCGCACTGAAAACGCCTCGGCCTCGGGCGCGATTTCCAATGGGCGGATGGCGCTGCTTTTCACCGTCATGCTGGTGACGGCAGCGGGCAACACCGCGATGCAATCGGTCATGCCTTCGATCGGCACCGCGCTGGAGGTGAGCGACGTCTGGATCAGTCTCGCTTTCAGCTGGTCCGCGCTGTTATGGGTCGTATGCGCGCCGATCTGGGCGAGGCGGTCCGACCGGCGCGGGCGCAAGGCGATGATGTCGCTCGGCCTTGTCGGCTTTGTCGCGTCCATGGTGATTTGCGGGATGGTCTTGTGGGCAGGCCTTGCAGGATGGCTCGGAGCCTTCGCTACTCTGATCCTGTTTGCCGCGGCCCGCAGCCTCTACGGCGGGTTCGGCAGCGCCGCCCCGCCAGCAGTACAGGCCTATGTTGCCTCGCGCACCCCGCGCGCAGAGCGAACCAACGCGCTGTCACTGATCGCGTCGAGCTTTGGACTTGGTACTGTCATTGGCCCTGCGCTGGCTCCCCTCATGGTGTTGCCGTTCATGGGGCTTGGCCTGACGGGGCCGTTCATCGGGTTTGCCCTGCTTGGGATCGTGGTCCTCGTATTGCTCCACCTTCAATTGCCCAATGACCAACCGCAGTTTGCCGCCCGCGGTATGGCGACCAGTTATTCAGGCCCAAGCGAAACGCTTAGCGAGGAAGAACTCGAGGACGAGGCCGAGACCGGCGGAGTGACGGGCGAAATGGTTGGAGAGCCACCGCGCCTCAAATGGACCGACCCGCGAATCCGGGCCTGGATAATAGCGCAGCTTTTGGGCGGGCATGCGCAAGCGATGGTGCTCGGTATCACCGGGTTCCTCGTTCTCGACAGGCTGGCCCTGCGCGACACGCCTGCTGAAGGCGCAGGGCCTGTGGGGCTGGTGCTAATGGCAGGCGCAATTGCCTCACTGCTGGCGCAGTGGGGGATCATCCCGCGCTTCAATCTGGGGCCGCGAGCAGCGACCCTGGCGGGCGTGCTAACCGCTGCTCTGGGGACGGCGCTCCTTGCGGCAGGCACCCAGCTTCACGTCATCGCGCTTGGCTATGCCATCGCCTCGCTAGGCTTTGGCCTGTTCCGGCCCGGCACCACCGCAGGAACGTCGCTCGCCGTGACGCGCGCAGAGCAAGGGCAGGCATCGGGCGTGGTCGCGAGCCTTGCAGGCTTCAGCTACATCTATGCGCCTGCGCTGGGCGTGTGGCTCTACGGCTATTCGGACTGGGGCGCGTTCGGGCTGATCATCGCGCTGTGCCTTGCGGTTGCCGTACATGGCTGGCGCGGGCTGCAGGCCGACGAGGACCTGACCACCGAGCGCCGCTAAGCGGGCGCACTCAAAGCAGCTTCAGCACTTCGTCCTGAGGTCGGCAGATCGCAACGCCCTTCTCGGTCTCGACCAGCGGTCGGTTGATCAGGATCGGGTCGGCCACCATTGCATCGAGCACCGTGTCAGCGTCCGCGTCGGGCAAGCCGCGCTCTTGCGCATCGGTTCCGCGCAGGCGCAGGCCCTCGGCAGGGGTGATTCCGGCATCCTTGTACAGCTGCTCAAGCTTCTCGCGGGTCGGCGGATCCTTGAGATACTCGACGACGGTCACATCGACCTTCGACAGGTTCTCCAGGATCGCGAGCGTCTTGCGAGACGTCCCGCATTTGGGGTTGTGCCAGATCGTCGCCTTCATCGCGTCATCCTTCAATTGTGAGCCACCCGGACGGGGTTTTTCCGCCGAGCACGGCTAACCGATGCGGAAGGGATTCGCCACCCGGTTCATAGGTGATCTTGAGCGGAAACCCATCTTGCGAGTAATTCTCAATTTCCTTGTTGCGTTTGCGAGTCATTGTCATTAGCAGAATCGACCGACGCAAGAGAGGAAACACATGACACGCAACTTCGCCCGCAGCGCTCTGCTCCTTTCAGCTGCGAGTCTCGCCTTTCCCGCCGCCGCTGATGATTCCGAAGCCAGCGCCAAGGCCGAATCCTACGATGGGCTGATCACGGTCACGGCGACGCGCACTCCCGTCCAGGAGGAAGAAGCGCCCGCGACCATCACCATCATCACCGACGAGCAGATCGCGGATGAACTGGCGACCGACGTGCGCGACCTCGTTCGTTACGAGCCCGGCGTCACGGTGCGCCGTGCGCCCGCCCGCTTTGGCGCTGCGCTTGGCTCGACTGGCCGTGCCCGGAACGAGGATTTCGTCATTCGCGGCATCGGCGGCAACCGTGTGCTGATCCAGGTCGACGGCATCCGCTCGCCGCAAGGCTTCAGCTTCGGCGCACAGGAAGCGGGGCGCGGCGGCTTTTCCGATGTGAGCCTTGTGAAGCAGGTCGAGATCCTGCGCGGCCCCGCCTCCGCGCTTTATGGCAGCGACGGGCTTGCGGGCGCGGTCAGCTTCACCACTGCCGACCCGGTCGATGTCCTTCGGGCAGACAAAGTCGGCGGGTTTGTCCGCTCGCACTATTCGAGCGAGGACGAGGAGTTCGCACAGACCGCGACGCTAGCTGCTCAATCAGGCAACTTCTCTGGCATGGTCGCCCACACCCGCCGCGACTTCTCGGAGCTTGAAAACCAGGGTGAGATCGGCGGCGTCGGACAAGCGCGCACCCTGCCCAATCCACAGGACGGCGAATCCAACGCGGTGCTTGGCAAGCTCGTTTGGGACAATGGCGATCATCGCCTGCGCCTGACCGGCGAATGGCTTGAAACCGAAGTCTTTACCAACGCACTCACCGGCCTTGGCCCAGCGTTCCTGTTCGGCCCGGCGCCGGTCTGGACCGTCGACCGCCTTGAAGCCGAGGACACGACCAGCCGCGCGCGCGTTTCTGCAGACTGGACGTATGAAGGCGAGGCCGACGACCTCATCGAATACGCCTTCCTCGCAGCGTATTATCAGGACGCCGAAGACCGCCAATTCACCGAAGAAGACCGCACCGCACTGGGCTTCATTCCCGCGCCCGACCGCACGCGCCTCAACACGTTCGAGAACGAGGTCTACGGCATCAACGCCGAGACGCGCAGCAGCTTTGCAACCGGTCCGCTCTCGCACACGATCGCTTTCGGCGGCGATGTCAACTGGACCCGGCAGGAAGGCGTTCGTGACGGCACCTTCCCCGGCCGCGGCGAGAGTTTCCCAACGCGCGCCTTCCCCGTCACCGACTTCACGCTTGGCGGCGTGTTCATCGCGGATGAGATCACCTTCGGCGACGGAGCTTTCACGCTTTACCCGGCTCTGAGGTTCGACTTCTACGACCTCAACCCGACCGACGACCCACTGCTCACCGTGTTCAACCCACAAGGCCAGTCGGACAGCCGCCTCTCACCCAAGGTCGGCGCGACCTACAAGTTTGCCGACGACTTCCTGATCTTCGCCAATTACGCGCAAGGCTTCCTCGCGCCGACGCCGTCTCAGGTGAACAACTTTTTCGAGTTTATCGCGGGCGGATACACTTCGCTTCCCAACCCTGATCTCGGCCCCGAAACCAGCGAGAGTTGGGAGATTGGCGCGCGTTACATCGGCGATGTCTTCGGCCTCGAAGTCGTGGGCTTCAAGGGCACCTACGACGACTTCATCAGCCAGCAGGTCGTTGGCGGATCGTTCACGCCGCAAGACCCCGCGATCTTCCAGTTCGTGAACTTCACCGAGGTCGAGATCGACGGCTTCGAGGTAAAGGGATCGATGGAGCTCGACAGCGGCGTCAATGCCCGCCTCGCCATCGCCTATGCCAACGGCGACATCATCAACGCCGACGGCAGCCGCACCCCGCTCGACACGGTTGACCCGTTCAACTTGATCGCCGGGCTCGGTTACCGCGACCGGCAAGGTCGCTTCGGCGCGGAACTGATCCTCACCCACAATGCGCGCAAGGACGCGAACGAGCTCGAGCGCGCGGCGGACGGAGCCGACCTCTTCATCCGCCCAGAGGCCTCGACCGTGTTCGACCTCACCGCTTTTGTTGAGGTGACCGAGGCGCTGAAACTGCGCGCCGGGATCTTCAACCTCTTCGATGAACGATACGCCGTGTGGTCCGACGTGCGCGGCCTGCGCGTCGAGGATCGCGGCATCGCCGGTGCCTTCACCCGTCCGGGACGCAACGTGAGCGTTTCGGCGAGCTTCCAATTCTGACGTTGAAAGGGAGATTACCCATGATGAAATTTGCCAAGACCACCCTGCTTGCTAGCCTCGCCAGCGTGGCATTCGCCGCCGCCTCGGCCCCCGCGCTCGCCGACGATCCGATCGAACGCAGTGCGGCTGCCGAACAGGCCGCATTTCAGGCCGACCGCGAAACGATCCTATCCATGGCAGGCGACTTCAAGGTCACTTTCGACATGCGCGAATCCACCGCCTGGATGGAGGGTTACGAAGCGCTCGAGCCAAAGCTGTCGGGCGGCTATGAAAGCGTGCGCGTGATCGAGGATACGGGGACCAAGATCGTGCTCCAGCACCTTCTTGTCGTGGGTGATGAAGAGAGCCCTTACGTCGTCAAGCACTGGCGGCAGGACTGGCAGTACGAGCCCGATACGATTCTTACCTATGAAGGCGGTGACCGCTGGGAGATGACGCCGGTGCCCGAGGCGATGCGCGCTGGCCGCTGGTCGCAAACCGTTTGGCAGGTCGATGACAGCCCGCGCTATGCCGGTTGGGGCCAGTGGGAGACCACCAATGGCGTGAAGCGCTGGCGCTCGAACTGGACCACCCGCCCGCTCGCCCGCCGCGATGCCGTGCGCGATCCCATCTACGACCGTTATGTCGGCATCAACCGCCACCAGATCACGCCCTCGGGCTGGATCCACTGGCAGGACAACACCAAGATGATGCCAGCCGAAGACGGCAGCGGTGAACTGGTCCCGGTCGTGCAGGAATATGTGCTCAACACCTACGAGCGGTTCGACGACTACAATGTCGCAGCTGCCGAAGCCTATTGGGAGCAGACCGCAGATTACTGGGAAGCGGTGCGCGCCGAATGGGACAAGGTTGCCGAGGCCAACGGCGGCATCCGCATAGCACAACAGGCACAGTACGGCACCGAGATCGCGGCGAAGCTGCTCGAACTCGCGGATGCCATCAGGACAGGCGAGGCCGAATCGGATGAGGCAACCGCTGAGGCCGTGGCCCTGATCGAGGCGGGCACCGCCCGCTCGGGTGGCTGAATTGCCACACAAATCCGGCTTCTAGAGGGACAGATCGCGCTTTGAGAACAATTCTCAATTTTCGGGTTGAATATGAGAATAGTTTTCAATAGCGCGATTTTGTCAATCGGAAGGGACATGATGAACCGTACACTTTCGCGCGCCGCGCACCTCCTCTCCTGCGCCGCGCTCGCTTTCCCGGCAGCTGCCGAAGAAACAGCACCGCAAAGCACCGACCTGCTGTCTGAGGCAGGACCAATTCTGGAGACGCAGGGCGACGATATTCTCGTCACCGGAGACGTGCTGCAATCGAGCGTGGTCGCGTCGGTCAAGACCCCCACTCCGATCATCGACGTCCCCCAAAGTCTCACGATCACGACCGAAAAAGAGATCGTCGATCGCGGCTTCACCAGCATCGGCCAGATCGTCGATTACACGCCGGGCGTGAACACCTCACAAGGCGAAGGCCACCGCGATGCCATCGTGTTCCGGGGCGTGCGTTCGACCGCAGACTTCTTCATCGACGGCATCCGCGACGACGTTCAGTATTATCGCGGGCTCTACAACCTCCAGCAGGTCGAGATCCTGCGCGGCCCCAACGCGCTGCTGTTCGGACGCGGCGGTACGGGCGGCGTGCTCAACCGCGTGACCAAGAAGGGCGAGCTTAACGCCAACTTCGCGGGCGGTCAGGTTGCGCTCGACACGTTCGGCGAATTCAGCGTGCAGGGCGACATCAACCTGTCCTCGTCCGAAACCTTCGCCTTCCGGCTCAACGCGTCGTACGAGAACCTGAACAATCACCGCGATTTCTATGACGGCGAGCGCATCGGCATCAACCCGACCGCGCGCATCGCGCTGGGCGAAGACACCACGCTCGACCTCGCTTACGAATATGCGAACCACGACCGTTTCGTCGATCGCGGCATCGTGACCGGCACCGATGGCCGTCCGGTCGAGGCGTTTGAGGAAATCGTCTTCGGCGATCCCGAACTGAACTTCCTCGACCTCGAAGCGCACTTGCTGCGCGCCAACCTCCAGCACAATTTCTCCGACAACTGGAAGGGTGTCGTTAGCGCGTTCTACGGCGATTACGACAAACTCTATTCGAACTTCTACGCATCGGGCTACGATCAGGCGAACACGCCGGGTCAGGTGACGACCGATGGCTATGTCGACACGACGACGCGCGAGAACCTGATCCTATCGGGCAACCTCGTCGGCGAGTTTGAAACCGGCAGCGTCGGGCACACGCTGCTGATCGGCGCGGAATACATCAACACCCAATCGGTGAATGACCGCTTCAACCCCGTCTGGGACCAGACCAATGACGACAACGAAATCTTTGCGGTCCAGCGCCCGCTGGCGCTGCGCGGCGGCGTTGGCGTCAACGCTTCGGGTCAGGTCACGACGGTTGCCTTCAGCGACCTCAACGACTTCACCGACGGCGATCTCGATGTCTTCTCGATCTTCATTCAGGATGAAATCAAGCTGACCGAATGGCTGAACGTCGTAGTCGGTGGCCGCTTCGACAGCTTCGACCTCACCGTCATCGATCTTGCCAATGGCGGCGCGGTTCAAAGCCGCAAGGACGAGGAATTCTCCCCGCGTGGCGGCCTCATCATCAAGCCGCAGGACAACATCTCGATCTATGCGAGCTATTCGGAAAGCTTCCTGCCGCGCTCGGGCGAACAGTTCGCGAGCCTTGGCGGGAACGCCGCAGCGCTTGATCCCGACGAGTTCGTGAACCTCGAAGCCGGGGTGAAGTGGGATATCCTCGACCGCCTCAGCCTGACCGCAGCGGTGTTCGAGATCGAACAGAGCACGCCTGAAGTCGACGACACCGACCCGGCGCTGCTTGTCGTGGTGGATTCGACCATTTCGGGTTTCGAGTTCCAGCTTCAGGGTGAAGTCATGCCTGGCTGGCAGGTTTCGGCTGGCTACAGCTATCTCGACGGCGAGCAGGTCGACCAGACCGGCCCCACTGGCCTTCGCCCGCGGGAGCTCCCTGAAAACATGTTCTCGATCTGGAACCAGATCACCGTCACCGACCGCTTCGGCATCGGCGTTGGCCTGACGCACCAGGACGAGAGCTTCATCAACAACTCGAACAGCGCGATCCTGCCAAGCTACACCCGCATCGACGCGGCAGCTTACTACGAAGTCAGTGAAAACTGGCGCGTACAGGTCAATGTCGAAAACCTGACCGACACGCTGTACTTCCCAAACTCGCACTCGACCCATCAGGCGAGTGTCGGCGCGCCGCTCAATGCGCGCTTTGCGATCAACGGGCGCTTCTAAGCGAAATCAATCCTCGGGTGCTTCGGCATCCGAGGGCGTTCGCAGCGCGGGCACCATCGCGGCGGCGTCTTCGGGCGCAATGCCGGGTGCGGGCGCTGCGCCGATGCTTTCGCCGCGCTGGGCGACGCGCCCCGCTCTCTGGATTGCGCTCACCAGCCGCGGATAGACGCCGCAGCGGCACATGTTCTGGATCGCATCCTCGATCTCCGCGCGAGAGGGAACGGGATTGCGTTGGAGCAGCGCGGCCGCCGCGATCACGATACCCGGAGTGCAATAGCCGCACTGGATCGCCTGTTCGGCCACCATTGCCTGCTGCACCGGATGCGAGCGGTCGCGCGACACGCCTTCGATCGTAGTGATGAAGCGTCCCTCGGCCTCGGCCAGAGTGATCCGGCACGAACGAAGCGCCGCTCCATCCACCAGCACCATGCACGCGCCGCAGTCGCAATTGCCGCCGCCGCCCGCTTTCGTCCCGGTAAGGTTCAACGCCTCACGCAGCGCGTAAAGCAGCGGCATTTCGGCATCGAGGTCGAACTCGACCGGCCGGTCGTTGACGGTCATGCGCGGCATGCGCTGGCCCTATCTCTTGAAAGAATCAGTTGCGCCAGCTGTCGTCGATCTTGTCGATCCGGCGCTTCCACGCCTCGAAATCGAACACGCCTGCGCCGCCCTGGCTCGCCATGACGGAGAGGTCGCGCTGGTGCACGTCGATCACTTCCTGAGGCACGACACGCGGCTCGCCCTGCGAAAGCGTGGCGACCTGGATCTCGCAGGCGCGCTGAAGCGCCCACATCTTCACGAACATGCCCTGGATCGTGCCATCCATGACAACCGGGCCGTGATTGCGCAGCATCAGGATCGAGTGATTACCAAGGTTGCGCACCAACCGCTCGCCTTCCTCGGCGCGAACGGTCACGCCCTCGAAGTCGTGATAGCCGATCTGATCCTGAAAATTGCAGGCGTAGAAGCTGATCGGGAGCAGGCCGTCCTTGTGGCTGCACACCGACATGGTTGCGGTCGTGTGAACATGGCAGATCGCATCAGCTCGGCTGCCAAGATGCTTGTGGAAATAGCCGTGCTGAGTGAAGCCGGCCTTGTTCACCATATATGGCGATCCGCCTACATTATTCCCCTCTACGTCGATCTTCACGAGGTTCGATGCGGTCACTTCGTCATAGAGCAGCCCGAACGGGTTGATGAGGAACGTGTCCTTTTCGCCCGGAACCTTGAGAGAGATGTGATTGTAAATCGATTCCCCCCAGCCAAGATGGTCGAAAATCCGGTAGCACGCCGCAAGGTCGAGCCGCGCCTGCCATTCTTCCTTGCTGACCTTCCCTTCAAGGCTGTTGTCGGGCTTGAGCTGGGTTGCCATGATTTGATGCCTCTCCATGTCTGAGCTTTGGCAACTCTTATCGCATGTCAATTCGCTCAGGCAAAAGGATTTCACTTTGCGCCGGGCCCCTCGCGCGGCTAGGCGCTGATCAGCGATGAGCGACACGGACAATTCAGCGGAGAAATCCGCGAGCGCGAAGCTCACGCAAGGCAGCATCACCGGCCACCTTGTCGGACAGACCTTGCCCGCGATCATCGGGGTCGCGGCGATCATGTCGATCGGCCTCGTGGATGCATACTTCATCGGGCAGCTGGGGTCAGACGCGCTCGCGGCGATCTCGTTCATCTTCCCGATTTCGGTCGCGCTGACCTCGCTCGGCGTCGGCGTCATGGTCGGCATCAATTCGGTCGTTGCACGCGCGCTGGGTGAAGGCGACAGCGAACGCGCTGCGCGAAGGGCCAATTTCGGACTGGTCTTTGCAGTTGGCGCGGGCGGCGTCATCGGCCTTGCCCTGTTCGCTCTGCACGATCCGCTGTTCCGCCTGATGAATGCGCCGGACAACCTGATGCCGCTCATTCGCACCTACATGCAGCCCTTCGCCCTCGGCTTCCCGCTGATCCTCGCGATTATGGGCTTTAACGGCATTCTTCGCGGACAAGGCGAAGCGCGTCGGACTAGCATCGTGAGCATCACCTATGCCGCCGCGAACTGGGTGCTCGATCCGATCCTGATAACCGGCTCACCCGATTTCCTGTTCGGCGGCTTTGAAGGCTTCGGCATTGTCGGCGCAGCCTATGCAACGATCATCGGATGGGGCTGCGGCGCGGCGATGGCGCTGGTTTTGGTGAAGCAGACCGACATACCGCTCAACCCCTCGCTCCTTGCGAAATCGAACCTTGCCGATTCCGCGTCGAGCATTGCCAAGGTCGCAGGACCTGCAGCATTTTCGAACGCGATTAACCCGATCGGCCTTTCGATCCTGACCGCTCTGATCGCCACAGCTGGGCAGGATGCGGTCGCAGGGTTCGGAGCCGCTGGCCGGTTGCAGAGTTTTGCCACAGTGCCCCTGCTCGCGCTTTCGGGAGCGATCGGTTCGATCGTTGGCCAGAACTGGGGTGCAAGAGAGTTCGGACGAGCGCGGAGCGCGGCTCTCTACGCGGGGATTTTCTGCGTTGTCTGGGGCCTTGGCACCGCGGTTCTGCTGACGTCGGCAGGCGAGACATTTGCACGGGCCTTCACCGACGAGCAGCCCGTGATCGAAGAGTTCGCGCTCTACTTGAAGATCGCGGCATGGGGTTATGCGGGCTTTGGCATCCTGATCGTTGCCAATGGCATTCTCAATGCGATCGACAAGGCCTCTTTTGCGCTCGGCCAGTCCGTTGCCCGCGTCTTTCTCGTAATGTTGCCCGTCGCCTGGTTGCTTCAGGAATCGTGGGGCAGTTCTGCGATCTACACCGCCGAACTTGCGGCGAATATCTTTGGCGCCCTGACCGGCGCCGTCCTTGTCTGGCTGGTGCTTGTGCGCCGCGCTCCCAAATAAGGCGAACTCGCCGCGCCAACCGGAGCTTCGGGTAGGCAATCATTAACCATCTGTGTCCATACAGACTTTCAAGTCTAAGAGGGGCACGCGCGTCATGGATGACCTGCTGGCGGATTTCGTCGCAGAGACACGGGAAATGCTGGAAGCCAGCGCAGGCGAGATCGTTGCCTGGGAAGCCGATCCGGCTGACCGCGCGCGGCTCGATACCATCTTCCGTTTCGTACACACGGTTAAAGGCAATTGCGGCTTTTTCGACTTTCCGCGGCTCGCTGGCCTCAGCCACGCAGCCGAAGACGCACTCGCCGATTGCCGCGCCGGACGCCGCACGCCTGATGCGGAATTGGTTACCGCCGTGCTCGCAATCATCGACCGGATTGCGCAGATGGTCGACGTTATTGAAGCGGGCGAAGAGTTTCCCGAAGGCGGCGATGAAGAACTGATCGCAGCGCTTGAGCCGGGCGCCGAAGGCGTGACCGGCGATGCCGTTGCCGCGGAGTTGGAGCCGGAAGTAGGCCCCGCTTCAACAGAGGACGGCAATTCGCCTGCTCCCAAGAAGACCGAAGCACCAGCTGCGCAACGTTCGATCCGTTTGCCGGTTGACCTGCTCGACCGGGTGATGAGCGGCGTTTCAGACATGGTGCTGGCGCGCAACGACCTCGCTCACCGCCTTCGTCAGGCGGGCACACAGCCGACGATCGACGGTCCGTTCGAGCGGCTCACCACCATCCTTTCCGATGTCCGCGACGCGATCACCCGTATGCGCATGCAGCGGATCGAAACCCTATTTAGCGCCCTGCCCCGGCTTGCCCGTGACTTGTCGAATGAACTCGGCAAGCAAGTCCTGATCGACCTTGAAGGTGGGGACGTGGAACTTGATCGCGAGATGATCGAAATGATCCGCGATCCGCTCACGCACATCATCCGCAATGCGATCGATCACGGGATAGAGAAACCGTCCGACCGCCTTGCCATGGACAAGCGCGAAACCGGGCTTCTTTCAATCGCAGCTCGCCAGGCGGGGAACACGATCTCTATCGTGGTCAGCGACGATGGACGCGGGCTCGAAGAGGAAAAGATTGCAGACAAGGCGGTCAAGACCGGACTGATCTCCGCCGCTCACCGGTCAGAAATGAGCCGCGATGCGATCCTGCAACTGGTCTTCGAACCCGGTTTTTCAACTGCCGAGGAAGTGAGCAACGTGTCAGGGCGCGGCGTCGGCCTAGACGTGGTGCGCGACAACCTTGAGCGCGTCGGTGGCTCGATCAAAGTGAGCTCGACGCCGGGGGTCGGCACGCTCTTCACACTCCAGATTCCACTGACGCTCAGCATCATCGCCGGGCTTACCGTCGAGATCGGAGAGCAACGCTTCGCGATCCCGCAAAGCTACGTCGAAGAGATCATCCACGCATCATCCAAGGCGCTCGACTTCACCCGCGCTGGAGAAAACGCGCTCGTCACTTTCCGCGACACGCGCGTTCCGTGCCTTATGCTAACCGACGTGCTCGGTGCCGAAGAGGGTGAAATACCCGCTGAGCAGCGCACGATGGTGATGCTCCGCCTTGCGAGCGGCGACCTGTTCGCGCTCGCGGTCGACCGCATCCATTCGCATGGCGACCTCGTCGTCAAACCGCTTGCACCTGCCGTGATGAAAGCCGGGGTCTATGCGGGCTCTACGTTGCTCGACGACGGCCAGCCGGTTTTGCTGCTGGATGTGACCAATATCGCATCGCAGCACCAGCTTGCCTCCGATGCCCGCAGCCGCGTTTTCCGCGGTGCGGAGGAAGAGAAAGCCAAATCCGAAAAGCCCGCGTCTCGTGCCATGCTGTTCACCGATTTCGATGGCCGCCGCTGCGCTGTGCGCCTTGAATTGGTTCAGCGCATCGAAACGGCGCCTGTGTCCGCCATTGACCTCACCGGCGATCGTCCGCGCGCTGTTATTGACGGGGTCATTCTACCGCTGGTCGGTCTGCCTGACGGGCCGCTTCCGGCAGAAAAGGTACGCTTGCTGCGCCTGACCGATGGCTCAGGGCAACTGGTCCACGCCGTGCGCGAGATCGACGATGCGGTCGAACTGACCGACACGCTCAAGCCGGTCGACACTGACCCGATGATCGAGGCGGTCACTCTGGTCGAAGGCAAGACTGTCACCCTCATCGACGGCCACGCCCTGTTTGCCCGGCACGGAGAGGTTCCGGAAGCAGCGATCAAACCTGTTTGCCGCATCCCTCAGACCGAATGGGCCAGCACCATCCTTGCACCGCTTGTCGCCGCAGCGGGCTACGAAATCGCTGATGACCAGGAAACCGACGAAGACGTCGCTATCCTGTTCGACGATGAATACCAGGCCGCCCTCGCGCTCGACGTTGAATTTGCTGCGCCTGTTATCCGGCTTCGGGACATACCCGAAGGCGCGAACATGGAAGAGACGGTCTATCGCTACGATCGCGAAGGGCTGGTCGCAGCACTACGTTCCGCATCGGGTGCGGCGCGCGCAAGCGGGAGCAATCGCTGATGAACGAGCTGTTGGTCATGTGCCAGATCGCTGGTCGACGCTGTGCCTTCAGGGCCAATGACGTCCAATCCGTAATCGAGATCGGGGCCATCACGCCCGTGCCGCGAACGCCCGATCACATTGCCGGTCTTACAGCCCTGCGCAGTCAGGCGCTGACTGTGATCGATTGTCGCCGCGCCATCGGGTTCGATCCGCAAGCCTATTCTCTCGATCACCGCGCCATCGTGGTAGCGTCCTCGGGCTATTCCTACGCGCTTCGCATCGATTCCATCGAGGACATCACCTCTGCCATTGGCGAGCCCGGCACCGTGCCAGGAGGGTTCGGCGCTGAATGGTCCAATGCGGCAAGCGGTCTTGTTGAAACGCGCACCGGCCCCGCACTGATGATGGACCTCTCTGCGCTGATCGCCGGGCAGGTTTCAATCGAAAATGCCGCTTAATCCAAAACTTACCTTCTGAGCCTATCAAACTGGCGTTCAGAACCGAGGAACCTTCATGAAAAGCTGCCTAGTCGTCGATGATTCCCGCGTAATTCGCAAAGTTTCGAGGCATATCCTCGAAACGCTGGGCTTCGCGGTTGAAGAAGCCGAGAATGGTCGGGAAGGCCTCGAGGCGTGCGAGGCGTCAATGCCTGACGTCGTGCTGCTCGACTGGAATATGCCGGTGATGACCGGGATCGAGTTTATCACTCAGCTGCGCAAACGCCCCGGCGGCGACAAGCCCAAGGTGGTCTTCTGCACGACCGAGAACGATGTCGCTCACATCCGCGAGGCGATCAGTGCTGGCGCCGACGAATACGTGATGAAACCGTTCGATCACGAGACCCTGCAAATCAAACTGCAGTTGGTCGGCTTCGCGTGAACGCAATGTCTTCTTCCCCTTCCCGGATCTTGCGAAAGGTGGCGAATGAGCCATCGGCCCGCGAGAGCGCGCCTTCGTGCGAAAGTGCGAGCGATGCAATCAGGGTGATGATCGTCGACGATTCGCTGACAGTTCGCACGGTTCTGAAACGCATCGTCGAAAGCGATGGCGCGATGGAAGTCATCGCCACCGCATCTTCGGGCGAGCGCGCCATCGCCCAGCTTGGCACGACCGATGTCGATGTCCTTCTGCTCGATCTCGAAATGCCCGGTATGGGCGGTCTCGAAGCGCTGCCAACAATCCTTTCCACCGCGCCCGACCTCCAGGTGCTGGTGGTTTCCTCTCTGACCGACGACGGAGCGGAAGCCACGGTCCAAGCGCTTTCGACCGGCGCTGCCGACACGATGCTCAAGCCTCGGCCGGGCGGTTTCAACGAGGATTATCGCAGCCAGCTCCTTGGCAAAATCCGTGCTCTTGGCACGAAGAGCGATACTCCTGCTGCAAACGCCAATGCGCAAGTCGCCAATCAACACGCCAAACCGGCAGCAACGCCGCGCGTGCCTCAACGTCCCGAGTTGATCGCGATCGGCGCATCGACGGGTGGCATTCACGCGCTCAATCTGATGCTGCGCGAACTTACGCCGGACTTCGACCTGCCGATCCTCATTACCCAGCACCTGCCAAGCTCCTTCATCCCCGTGTTCGCACGTCAGGTTGAGGTTGCGAGCGGCCGTCCGACGCACATTGCCGATGACGGGACCGAAATCCGCAAAGGCGAAATCGCGATTGCGACCGGTCAGGGCCACATGACCGTACGCCGCATGGGCGAGCGTCTGGTGGCGCGCACGTCGAACGAACCTGCGCGCAGCGGCTGCCTGCCCTCGGTCGACCCCATGCTGCGCAGCGCTGCCGACGCCTGCAATGGCCGCGTTCATGCGATCATCCTGTCGGGCATGGGCCGCGATGGCTTCGACGGAGTTCAGCACCTGCGCGAACTGGGCGGGACTGTCTGGACGCAGGACGCGGAAACCAGCGCCGTATGGGGCATGCCGGGAGCCGTCACGAAAGCGGGCCTGAGCGATTATGTCGCAGCGCCTCCCGCTTTGGGCCAAGCGCTCATGACGCAGGTCAGTGGAACCGGCGGCAGGGCAGCGGCGTCACGCGAGAACGCGGCGACCTGACCCGATATGGAAGTTAGCCAGGCCTCTTACCAGATCATCGCCGACCTTTTGGCCGCCCGGACAGGGCAGCATCTCTCCGAGAGTCGTCGATGGCGCGTTGGAACAGCGCTCTCAGGCGTTTTCCGCGAGCACGGGATCAGCAATCTCGACCAACTCGTCTGCCTGCTCGATGAGCCGCGCCGTCGTTCGCATGATCGCGACCTTGCGACCGAGGTGGTCGAAGCGCTCCTCAACAACGAGACATACTTCTTTCGGGACAAGCCGACTTTCGATCAGATACCCGACGATATTCTCCCCGAACTCGCTCAGCGCAGGCGGCATACCAAGCGGCTTTCGATCTGGTGCGCGGGGTGTTCGACAGGGCAGGAAGTGCACAGCCTTGCCATGCTCTTCGAAGACCAGAAGGCCCTGTGGGATGGCTGGACGATCGACATTCTCGGAACCGACGTATCGCACCGCGCAATTCGCACGGCTCGCACCGGGCTTTACAGCCAGTTCGAGGTTCAGCGCGGCCTCGGGGTGACGCAGATGCTACGCCACTTTGAAGAGACGCCCGGCGGCTGGCAAATCCTTGATCATGTGCGACAAATCACTCGGTTTCAGCAGCACAATGTCCTGGCCGAACCGCCCGCCAGAGCGCGCTTCGATCTCGTTCTTTGTCGCAATGTGCTTCTCTATTTCGATGCAGACACCCGCGCCATCGCATTTGAAAGGCTTGCCTCGGCCATGGCGCGCGACGGTTTCCTTATGCTCGGCGCTGGCGAGACGGTGGTGGGCCAGACAAGAGCCTTCTCTCCATCGGGCAAACGCACAAGCATCTACGAATTGCCCGAGCAGGTGGCTCGCAGCGCAGCTCTGAGTGTGGGGTAGGATTAAGCAAAATTTACGCGATTTCCCCCAGTCGGACGATCCGAATTTTACGCTTCGTTAGCCATTCATATTTAGACACCCGGACATCGCTAAGCCCACGTTTTCGAAGCGAATTGAAGGAATTTGCGTGCCCAAGCCGAGCAAACCTCTGCGTCTCACACCCCTCGGGATTGTGCTGGCTCCGCTCGCCACGCTTAGCCTTGTTTTCGGCGGCATCGTCTTTGTCATCAGCTTCAGCAAGACAATCGACATCGTTGATCCCGAACTGCTTTTTATCGCAGGCGCGCTCGTTTACGCCGCCACGATCTTCCTGTTGAGCCGCCACGGCATCAACAATGTTCACGAACTCGAAGAGCTCAGCGAAACGGACACCCTGAGCAAGCTGCCCAATCGGCGCGCACTGCATGGCGATCTCGAGAGCTTCTCAAAAGGTGACGAGGAGGTCGCGATCGCGCTCATCGATCTTGATCGGTTCAAGCAGGTCAACGACCACTTTGGTCATGCGATCGGCGATCGGTTGATTCAGGAATGCGCCGCAATGCTTCAAAACATCTGCGGCGATGAGGCGCGCTGCTACCGGCTGGGCGGCGACGAATTCGCCGTGGCCATGGCTGGTCGTGTTTCAGGCACAATCCTTGAAGGCATGTGCCGGTCGTTGCTTGAACAGCTGCAAGCCCCTGTTCCGGTCGGCAAATACGACATCTCTGTCGGGGCAAGCATCGGACTGTCACGTTCAACCGCCGATCGGCGCCTGCCCTCCTCTGAAATGCTGCGCCGCTCGGACGTCGCTATGTCGGTGTCGAAGCGCGATGGAAAAATGCGCTGCACCTGGTTCAACGAGAGCTTCGACCAACGCCGCGAAGCGGTACGCGAACTCGAAGACGAACTGCGTGCTGGCCTGACTAAAGGCGAATACGAGGTCCAATATCAACCACTCGTCGCTGCCGATTCCGGGTCTGCTGGCCCGCGCATCGTTGCGGTTGAAGCGCTGCTCCGCTGGAACCGTGAGGATGGTCGCAAGGTTGGCCCGCACGTTTTCATTCCGGTCGCGGAAGATTCGGGCATCATCAATCCGATTGGACTGTGGGTCCTGCGCAAATCCATGACGGATGCGCGCCGCTGGAAGGACATCACGCTCTCGGTCAACATCTCCGCAGCGCAGCTCAGGAACCCCGAATTTCCGATCAAGCTTGGTGAAATTCTTGAGGATACCGGCTTCCCGGCAGAGCAGCTTGAGCTTGAAGTCACCGAGACCTGTCTCGTGCTTGATCCAGTGGTTGCCGAGCGCAGCCTGGACGTGATCCGCAAGTTTGGCGTGAGGATTTCGCTCGATGACTTCGGCACCGGCTATGCCTCTATCGGCTTCCTGCGCCAGTTCCGCTTTGAAAAGCTCAAACTCGACCGCAGCCTTGTCGTTAAGGCGGGTGAGGATGAAGGCAGCCGCGCCATGATGCTCTCCAGCATCGCGGTTGCGCGCGCGCTCAAGATGGGTGTGACCGCAGAGGGCGTTGAAACGACCGAACAGGCTGACATGGTCCGGCTTGCCGGTGCAGATCAAATCCAGGGTTGGCTCTACTACAAGGCCATGCCCGCATCCGACATCGATACGCTGATCGATACGCAAGTGAGCGCCACGATCAGTGCTGATGAATTCAGCGAGCCTGCAAGCGCAGCTCGGACAGGGACGAATGGGGACGCATAATGAGCGCTTTGCAGGAAATCGCAGTAGACCTGGAAGCAGAACGGATCACCGCCAACCACACAACCGCCTCCAAACCCCGGACTGTGTTCGGCTCTTTCGGAGAGCGGTTCGAGGCGTTGTCGATAGGCCGCAAAATCTCGACATTCTACGGGTTCAATCTCGTACTCGCCCTGTTTGCGGGATTGGTGCTGATTGGTTTCTTCGTCGAGCTGGGCAACCGCGCCGAACAGATCAACGTCTCGCACGACCTCGCGATCGATGCCGAGCGCCTCGTGACAGACATGTCCGAAGCGCAGCGCCACGCGGAAATGCTGGTTACCACAGGCGATGCTTCGCGGGCCAATGAGTCGCTGGCGCGGATCACGATAGCCGATGCAAAACTTGACGATCTTCGCGATGCCACCGCAGGCCAAGACATGGAAGCGACCGATCGCATCGGGCTTATCGCTGCGTCTATCGAAGATTTCCGCCGCCAGATCGGCCGCTTCAATCCCGATGCCGCGACGGCAAGCCGTGAAGCGCAGGCGAGCGAAGTGACCGCCACCGGAAGCGCCGCTCTGGAGGCCGCTCGCGATCTTGCTGCGCGCATGGGAACCGAAGCCGACCGCATGTCGGATTCGGGAGCAAGCCTGCTTTCGACCCTGCTCCTCATCTGGGTTGCGCTCGCAGTCCTTTTGGTTCTCACAACTCTCATTGCACAGCGCTACTTCGACCGCTCGGTCGGTGGCACTATCAAGCAGCTTGCCAATCAGATGACCCGCCTCGCGAAGGGCGAGAAGGAAATCGACATTCACGGCGAGGACCGCACGGACGAAGTTGGCGACATGGCCCGCGCCATGAGCATCTTCCACAAGGCCGGCATCCGGCTAGAGCGCCTGAGCCGTGAACGCTCCCAAAAGGCAAAGGCCGAGCTTGAAGAGCAGACCCGCCTTCAGATCCAGCAGGAAGAGGCTCGCCTCGAACGCGAACGCACGCTTCAAAGCTTCGCCGACCAGTTCGAACGCACCGTTGGTGACGTCGTGGGCGGCGTTGCGAGCGCATCGAGCCAGCTGCAGACCACATCAACCGCGATGGCTGCGAGTGCGGAGCAATCGTCCAATCGGACCGCCGAAGTGGCAACTGCGATGGAAGAGGCGAACACCGGCGCGACCGCAGCCGCTGCCGCTTCGGACGAGTTTGCCATGTCAATTGGCGAGATCAGCCGTCAGGCCGCTTCGTCTGCCGAACTCGCCCGGAAAGCGACCTTGTCTGCCAACGAAGCGGACTCGACCATTTCAGAGCTCGCCAACAGCGCAGAGCAGGTCGGCCAGATCGTCGAGCTTATCCAGACCATCGCCCAGCGCACCAACCTTCTCGCGCTCAACGCCTCGATCGAAGCCGCTCGTGGCGGTGAAGCGGGTCGTGGTTTCGCCGTGGTCGCAAGCGAGGTAAAAGAACTCGCCATGCAGACCAGCCGCGCCACCGAACAAGTGGCAGAGCAGATTCGCACTATGCAGGATACGACCGGTGCCAGCGTCAACGCGCTGCGCTCAATCGCTAATGAAGTCGCTCAGCTCGAAACAACCGCCGTCTCGATCGCAAGTGCGGTCGATCAGCAATCGGTCGCGGGCCAGGATCTTGCGCGCAGCATCGACCTCGCCGCGCGCGGGACCGAGCAGGTTTCCGGGCACATCAAGGAAGTGCGCGAGCTGTCGATCTCGACCGGCGCCGCCGCCAGCCAGGTGCTCACCAGCGCGACCGCGCTCGAGCAGCAGGCTCAGACCCTGCGAGTGCAGGTCGATGGCTTCCTCGCAAAGGTCCGCGTGGGCTGACCGATCAGATCGCTGAACTGAATTGCGGCTTCGTCTCTGCGCGGAACTGATCGAACTTCGAGGCGATCACGCGCGCATAGGGCAGGCCCTGCGGCGTGATTGACAGGTCGAGACCGCTCAGCGTCATCAGTCCGCGTTCGAGGAATGGTATGAACTCTTCCTCATGCCTCAGCAATAGACACGGCGAAAGTGCCGCCCTGCCCTTGCACAAGAGCTCTTCGATCACGCGCGCTCGCAGCTGATCCTCGGCGCTGCGCGTGATGCCGACCGAGGCGGTTAGGAGCCCTTGCGAGGCCATCATCCGATAGCGGCCATTGTTCTTTTCGTTCTGGGCGATGAGGCCGGGAAATCCACTGATCGCGCTGGATCCTAACCCGATCAGCACCTCCGACTGGTCATCGGTGAAACCCTGGAAGTTGCGCCTAAGCGTGCCAGTGCGCGCAGCCTCGGCCATCGGATCGCCGGGCAAGGCAAAGTGGTCGAAGCCAACCTCCTTGTAGCCCTTGCGAGTGAGGTATTCGAAAGCCTGGTTCGCCATCGCGAAGCGTTCGTCGCGGCCCGGCAAGTCGTCGGCGGGGATCATCTTCTGACGCGGCACGATATGCGGAACATGGGCGTAACCGAACACCGCAATCCGGTCCGCGCCCAGCAAGGCGGTGTAGGAAAGGCTAACGGCAAGGTCCTCGCGCGTTTGGCCCGGCAGACCATACATCAAGTCGAAATTGAGCGATGTGACCCCGGCAGAGCGAAGCCAGTCGATGCTGCGGCAGATCATCTGGTCGTCCTGCACGCGCCCTATGGCCTGCTGACAATGCGCGGCGAAGGTCTGCACGCCCATGCTCGCCCGGGTTACGCCCGCCTCGGCGATGGCCTCTCCCCAGACGCTGTCCATTGAGCGCGGGTCGAGTTCGATGGACCACTCGGTTTTGTCGAGCCAGAAGTTGCGGTGCAGCGCGTCGACCAGGTCGATGAACTCGGCAGGCTCGATCGCGTTGGGACTGCCTCCACCGAATGCAACGCGCCTGACGCGTGCGTCCCGGGGGAGCAGAGTCGCTACGGTTTCAATCTCGGCATGGAGCGCTGCAAGATAGCTCGCCACCCGCTGCCGTCTGCCAGCCGCGCCGGTGTTGCAACCGCAATAGAAGCAGATCTTCTCGCAAAACGGGATGTGGAGATAGAGCGATATGTCGCCGCTCGCCTCCCCAATCGCTTGCGCCAGAGCGGATGTGGGAAGCTCGCCAAAATCGGCAGCGGTCGGATAGCTCGTGTAACGCGGTACGGGCGTTTCGAGCAGGTCTGGATGATAAGGCCACATGCCAAAGCTTAAAGACGCAGGGTTAGCAAGCGTCTTTGCGCCAGATCAAATCGCGCGCTTGGCCCGCTTCGTTTTCTCGCGGCAGGAGCCCGCGTGGCACCCTTCTTGGTGGCAATCGCGCTTTGGGCTCTTTTCCTTGTTGCCCAGCGGAATGATAATCTCCCCGCCGAGGCACAGGGCAATGGTGAGCGAGCGCTCCTCTTGCGGAAGCGGCCCGATCGCAACGGGAATAAGCGCGATGAGAGCGAGAAGCTTCATGGGTTTGCCTCATCCTCTTCGTCGATCAGAATGCGGTGCGCTGCACCGTCCATGTCCTCATACTGGCCAGAGCGCATCGCCCAGAAGAACGCGGCAAGGCCTGCGGCTCCCATTAAGAGCGCGATAGGGATGAGAAAGGTGAGCCCGGTCATTTCGCGCTCCCCGCAAGCCGCAGCGAATTGGCGACCACGACTAGGCTGCTCAGCGACATAGCAATGGCTGCGATGAGCGGGGTGACAAAGCCGAACAGCGCAAGCGGCACGGCAAGCGCGTTGTAGCCAATCGCAAAACCGAAATTCTGGCGCACGATCACCATCGTGCGCTTCGCTACCCGCACCGCCAGCGCAACCGGCATCAGCTTCTCGCCGATGAACACAGCATCTGCCGCCTGCTGGCTTGCGTCACTCGCCGTACCCGGAGCGATGGAGGCGTGCGCTGCGGCAAGCGCGGGGCCATCGTTCAGGCCATCGCCGACCATCAGCGGATAGCGCCCGCTATCGCGCAGAGCTTCGAGCGTCGCGAGCTTGTCATGCGGACTGGCTTCAGCGCGTGCCGGGATGCCGAGTTGGTTTGCGATTTCCTCGACCGGGGCGTTGCGGTCGCCTGAGAGAATGCTGGCTTCGATATTCTCGCCGCGGAGCATTGCGAGGGTGCGAGACGCGTCCGGACGCAACGGATCCTCGAATGTGAGGGTCGTCTGTTCCGTTCCGATCTTGAGCGTGACAGCCAACCTGTCCGTTTCGATCTCCGGACGCTCAAGAGCGACGCGAACACCCGCGCATTCGCCCGAGACACCCTGCCCGCTTATCTCTTCGACGCTGACGATTGCTGCGGGTTCCACACCCTCATCCAAGAGGCGCTTTGCAAGGCCTTGGCTGAGCGGGTGGCGGCTTGATTGGGCAAGGCCGAGCGCCACCTTTCGCTCTGTCGCATTGAGTGCCCCGATATCCGGCCGGGGCTCTCCCAAGGTCAGCGTGCCGGTCTTGTCGAACAGCGCGACGTCCACTTCGGCCAGGCGCTCAAGCGCACTCCCATCCTTCACCAAAAGCCCGCGCTTCAAGAGAGCGCCGGAGGCCACCACCTGCGCAGTCGGCACCGCCAGCCCCATGGCGCAGGGACAAGTGATGATGAGTACCGCAATCGCGATAACGAGCGACTGGTGCCAGCCTGCTCCAGCGATCATCCAGCCCACGAAAGCAAGCGCGGCGAGCGTGTGGACGATCGGCGCGTAGGCCCGGCTCGCCCGGTCGGCAATACGGACATAGGTGCTGCGCGATTGCCCGGCTTCGTCCATCAGTCGCGCGATCTCTGCAATCGCCGTGTCGTCGGCAGTCCGCGTCAGGCGCATGCGAAATGGCGAGCCCAAATTGATCGCGCCCGCATGGACCACAGCGCCCTCACCGACGCTTTCAGGCGCGCTTTCCCCGGTCAGCATCGAGTTGTCGATTGTAGTGCGCCCCTCCTCTATCTCGCCATCGGCGGCGAGCGCTTCTCCGGCAGCGACCAGCACCAGCATTCCCGGCTCGAGCGCGTTGGCGGGCACGCGCCGGGTCGAGCCATCAGGGGCAATGACACTCGCGCTTTTGCCCATCCGGCCCAGCAATGCGCCAATCCCTGCGCGGGTCCGGGTGCGCATTTCGGCATCGAGAGCACGGCCTGCGAGGAGGAAGAAGAGCAGCATGACGGCGCTCTCGAAATAAGCGTGCTCTCCGCCGGTGATCGTCTCGTAAAGGCTGAGCGCGGTCGCGAGGATCACGCCGATGCTGATCGGCACGTCCATGTTGGTGCGGCGATATTTGAGCGCCATCCAGGCGCTGGAGAAAAAGGGCCTGCCCGAATAGGCGATCACCGGCATCGCGATGAGTGCGGAAAGCCAATGAAACAACTCGCGGGTAAAGCCTTCTGCGCCCGACCATATGCTGACCGACAGCAGCATGACGTTCATCATGCCAAACCCCGCGACGCCGAGCGCGCGGGTCAGCTGCTTGCGTTCTGCCGCTTCGGTGCCGAGCGGGTTTTCGTCGATGGGCCGCGCTTCGAAGCCAAGCTTCAGAAGCGCGTCGGTGAGGGCATCCTCACCGATTGCTGGATCGTGCTCGATGGCGACGCGCTTGGAGGAGAAGTTCACCCGCGCTGCGACGATCCCGTCGGTCTTAGGGAGCTCGCGCTCGATCTTCGCGATGCACCCCGCGCAGCGCATGCCGGGCACGGTGAAGCGCGTGCCCTTCGTGGGTGTTTCGCCCCGGTCGATCGAGAGTTGGGGTGCGTTCACCGGGGCAACTCGCTTTCATTCGACCACCGCTTGCCGTCAGCCTCGATGAAGAGGCGCATGGTCCAGCGGCCCGATGCGACCGTCTTTGTCGAACGGTAACGGCCATCGCCGAGCGGCTCGAATGCGAGGTTTGCGTATTCGCGCGTGCCGATCGGGCGGCGCAACTCGGCTTTCAGCGTGGCGCTTGCCGGAACTTCGCGGGTTTCGACGACCACGTATGCCGCTTCGTCGCGCACCGAGACAGCTTCCCAACCAAGCGCTTTTGAGGCCTCCGCTTCGTCGAGCCAATCGTTGAAGTGCTGGCTGGCGATGTAGGAATTATCGACGACGGTACCGTGGAAGCCGCCCACCGCACGGCTCGCCATGTAGAAATTGACGGACATGACGACAGCGAAGCCTGTGACGAGGATCGCTGCGAAGTGTTTTCCGGTGAAGGGCTTTTGTGGTCTGCTCGCCATTTTTAGTCTCCGGGTCCGGAAAAGGTGGTTTCTTCGCTATCGCTTTCGCCCTGCTCGTCGAGCGAGGTGAGGACGAAGCGGAAGCTGTCGATGTCGCTGCCCGCCGGAACGACAACGTAGGCGCGCACCACGCGGGTTTCGTCGGCGGGCACGGTGAGGGTTTGGCTGGGTGCGGCGTCCTCGCGGCCGATCCGGTCGGTCCACATAACCGATCCTTCAGGCAGCCCGGCAAGCGAGACTTCCATCTCGCGCGGCCGCGCTTCCATGTTGCGCAGGCGCAGCGTGTAGGAATTGCGCACCGAACCGTCCTTCATCAGCATGAAGGGCGGGTTGCGATCGGGCGAGACCGTCAAGTCGGTGTGGCTGCGCGTGCCGAGTGCGAAGAGCATGGCGAGCCCGATCGCGCCCCAGATGCCGAAATAGATGAAGGTGCGCGGGCGAACGAGCGCCTTCCACGCCGGCTGTGCGGGTGCGCCTGCCGCTTCGGCTTCGCATTGTTCGAGGGTTGCGTAGTCGATCAGTCCCCGCGGGCGTCCGACCTCCGCCATCACCCTGTCGCAGGCATCAATGCAAAGGGCGCAGGTGATGCAGCCAATCTGCTGGCCCTCGCGGATGTCGATCCCGGTCGGGCACACCGCTACGCATTGGAGGCAGTCGACGCAATCGCCGTACTCGTCCGGGTTCTTGAGCGATTTCTTGAGGCTGCCGCGCTTTTCCCCGCGCCAGTCCTTGTAGGTGACGATCAGCGACTTCTCGTCGAGCATCGCCCCCTGAATGCGCGGCCACGGGCACATGTAGATGCAAACCTGCTCGCGCATGAACCCGCCGAGCCAGAAGGTCGTGCCGGTCAGGATCGCAACGGTCATGTAAGCGACCGGGTCGGCCTCAAGCGTGAAGAAGTCCACGAACAGCGTTGGCGCGTCGGCGAAGTAGAGGATCCAGGCCCCGCCCGTCAGCATGCTGATGAGGAGATAGATTGACCATTTTGCGCCGCGCCTTGCCGCTTTGGCAGGGCCCCATGGCGCCTTGTCCAGCCGGATGCGCGCATTGCGATCGCCGTCGATCAGGCGGTCGACATGCTGGAAAAGGTCGGTCCAAACGGTCTGCGGGCAGGCATAGCCACACCACGCGCGCCCGACTGCGCTGGTCACGAGGAACAGCCCGATCCCCGCCATGATCAGCATGCCGGCAACGAAGTAGAATTCGTGCGGCCAGATCTCGATATCGAACATGTAGAACCGGCGGTTCGCAAGGTCGATCAGCACCGCTTGGTCGGGCGCATAGGGGCCGCGGTCCCAGCGGATCCAGGGCGTCACGTAATAGATCGCGAGCGTGACTACCATCACCAGCCACTTGAAGCGGCGAAACGGCCCGTCGATGCGCTTGTTATGGACCGCCTTGCGCTTCTCGTAGAGCTTGGGCGGCGGCTGGTGCGGCAGACGACGCGCGGCGATGGGGTCGGTCTCTACCTGAGGCAGAGCTGCACCCCAATCGCGCTTGGTCGCATCCCCGTTCTGGGGAGGCCGTTCGAGTTCGTCAGGATCGGCCATCGTCTCCGACCTGCTCCGCAGCGGCGACCTCGTCGGCGCTCTCGGTTTCGATCTCGGGCGCGACCTCTTCGGTTGCATCGCCTTCGAATTCACCGCCACCGCGCGAATGTACATATGCGGCGAGCATCTTGATCGTGACCGGATCGAGTTTGTCGCTCCAGCCCGGCATCGCGCCGTGGCGTGGATAGGCGATCTGCTGGCTCACCTGTGCGCGCTCGCTGCCATAGAGCCAGATCGCATCATTCAATGCAGGCGCGCCAAGATCGCGATTGCCCGCGCCGTTTGCCTCGTGACAGGCGGCGCAATTGTCGGCGTATAACTGCGCGCCAGTCGCGCTGCTTTGCCCCTCGCCGCTCAGCGACAGGACATGGCTCGTCACGGCGTCGAGCTCGGCGCGGCTAAAGATGTCGCCGAAGGCCGGCATGTAGTTCGAGCGCGTCTCGTCCGAGCCTTCCCAACGGATGCCGTGGATGAGCGTGTATTCGATATCAGTGAGCGTACCGCCCCACAACCAGTCATCGTCGTTGAGGTTGGGGTAGCCATATTGCTCGTACCCCGCCGCGCCCGCGCCGTGGCACTGGACGCAGTGCTGTTTGAAGGCAGCCGCGCCGCCCGAGATTGCCTGTCCCATCAGGTCGGCATCGGCGGGCAGCTTGGTGATGTCGGTCGCCGCAATCCGCTCGAACGTACCGGCGCGCGCCATGTCGGCGGCGCTCATTTCTTCGGCAAGGTCACTACGGCTCGACCAGCCAAGCACACCCTCGGTCGCTTGGCTCACCATCGGCCATGCGGGGTAGAGCACCACGTAAACCGCCGCCCAGGCGATCGTCGCATAGAAGGTCCACAGCCACCAGCGGGGAAGCGGTGTATTCAGCTCCTCGATCCCGTCCCATTCGTGGCCGACAAATTCAGTGCCGGTGGGTTCGTCGATACGATATTTGTCAGACATGATCGTCTTCCTTGAAAATCGAGGTCTTGGCCTCCTCCACGCCGTCTCTTGAGCGCGGCAGGAAGTGCCAGCCACACAGGACGAGGTAGAGGCCGAAGATCATCACCAGACCGTAGCTGTCGGCGAAGTGTCGAAAGGCGTCGTAGAAGCTCACCGGCCCTTCTCCTCAGCGAGTTCGGTCTGCGCCGCGGCGCTGTCGACATCGACCAGGGTGCCCAGCATCTGGAGGTACGCGACCAGCGCATCCATCTCGGTCACGCGGGAGGGGTCGCCGTCATAGTCGCGGATCTGCGCTTTGGCGTAACGCGCCTCTAGATCGCCGGGATCCATGTCGGGATTGGCCTGCGCGAAAAGGTCGTTCTCAGCCGCTTCGATGTCGGCGGCCGAGTAAGGCACTCCGACGTTGGAAAGCGCGGTGAGATTGGCCGACACATCGGCGATCTGAAGCTCCGTCTCCGCCAGGAAGGCGTAGCTCGGCATAATGCTCTGCGGCACGACGCTTTGCGGGTCTATCAGGTGCTGGACATGCCATTCATCCGAATAACGCCCGCCCACGCGCGCCAGGTCCGGCCCGGTGCGCTTCGATCCCCATTGAAAGGGATGGTCGTACATGCTCTCCGCCGCGAGGCTATAATGGCCGTAGCGTTCAACCTCGTCACGGAATGGGCGGATCATCTGGCTGTGGCAGGTGTAGCAGCCTTCGCGAATATAGATGTCGCGGCCAACCAGCTCGAGCGGGGTGTAGGGACGCATGCCGTCCACTTCCTCGATCGTGTTCTCGAGATAGAACAGCGGCGTGATCTGGACGAGCCCGCCAATCGCGACCGTGATGAAGGTCGCGATGGCCAGAAGCGTGATATTCTTCTCCAGCCGCTTGTGCCCTTCGAAAACGCCCTGCGGCGGGCTTTCCGGGTGTGTGTCACTCATCGTCATGGATCCCTATTCCGCAGGTTGAGCTTGAGGTTGGATACCGGCCAATGGACGGTCGGTTTCTTCGTCGTATTGGGTGTCGCCCATCGGCGCTTCGTCGCGCTGGTGGCCCGCAATCGTCATCCACATGTTGTAGGACATGATGATCGCGCCAGAGAGGTAGAGGAGGCCGCCAAAGGCGCGCATCCAGTACATCGGCTCCAGCGCTGCGACGGTGTCGACAAAGCTGTTCACGAGGTAACCGTCAGAGCCGTATTCGCGCCACATCAGGCCCTGGGTGATCCCGGCAACCCACATGCTTGCGGCGTAAATCACGATACCCAGCGTCGCGAGCCAGAAGTGCCAGTTGATCATGCGCAGTGAGTACATCCGCTGGCGTTTCCACAAACGCGGCACGAGGAAGTAGACGCAGGCGAATGTGATCAGCCCGTTCCAGCCCAGCGCGCCCGAGTGGACGTGCCCGATGGTCCAGTCAGTGTAGTGCGACAGCGAATTCACCGCCTTGATCGACAGCATCGGCCCTTCGAACGTGCTCATCCCGTAGAAAGCGAGCGCCATCACCATCATGCGGATGATCGGATCGGTGCGGATCTTGTCCCATGCGCCGTTCAGCGTCATCAGGCCGTTGATCATCCCGCCCCAGCTCGGCATCCAAAGCATGATCGAGAAGACCATGCCCAGCGTCTGCGCCCAGTCGGGCAGCGCGGTGTAGTGGAGGTGGTGCGGACCTGCCCAGATGTAGAGGAAGATCAGCGACCAGAAGTGGATGATCGACAGACGGTAGGAGTATACTGGCCGGTTCGCCTGCTTCGGGACGAAGTAATACATCATCGCCAGGAAGCCCGCGGTGAGGAAGAACCCGACCGCGTTGTGGCCGTACCACCACTGGATCAGCGCATCCTGCACTCCTGAGTATGCGGAGTAGCTGCGCGCACCCAAGAGGCTCACCGGGATCGCGATATTGTTGACCACGTGCAGCATCGCCACAGTGACTATGAAGGCGAGGAAGAACCAGTTCGCGACGTAGATGTGCGGCTCTTTGCGCTTGAGGATCGTCGCCACGAAGACCGCGAGATACGCAACCCAGACCACGGTGAGCCAGAGATCAACATACCATTCGGGCTCGGCGTATTCCTTCGATTGGGTGACGCCGAGGAGGTAGCCAGTCGCCGCCAGCACGATGAACAGTTGGTATCCCCAGAACACGAACCGCGCGAGGCCCGGAAGCGCCAGGGTTGTGCGGCAGGTGCGCTGCACGACGTAGAAACTGGTCGCGAGAAGCGCATTGCCGCCAAAGGCGAAGATCACCGCTGAGGTGTGAAGCGGGCGCAGTCGCCCAAAGTTCAGGTAAGGCTCGAAATTGAGCGCAGGATAAGCCAACTGCAGCGCGATGTAGACGCCCGCAAGAAGGCCTGCGAGGCCCCAGAACATCGTCGCAATGACGCCCCAGCGCACAATGTCATCATCGTAGCGGCTCTCGCCCGGTGGCATGCGGAAAATGCTCTGCGCCTTGGCCATCGGGTCAAAGCGCGCGGTCGTCACGATCGCAAGCCCGAAAGCGACGATCGCCACGATAAGCGCGTGAGCGGCAAACCCCGCGTCCTTGGCCCCCACCATCGCGGCGAGCGCCAGAAGCGCGAGAACCAGCCAAAGGCCTGCGCGGCCAACTACAGCTTCCATGATTTCGATCCCTTGTTGTCGTGAACCCGGTTAGGGCCTCGCCGACTTCGTGTGTTTGACTCAGATCAAGTTGGCGCCACTCGGCTTCACTTTTTTCGATTAACAGGCGGCGCTTGCTTATGCCGGCTCAAACAGATGGCCCGCGCGCGCGGCCAGGCCTTGCAGGTCGAGCAGCATCACCTTCGAACGGCCCATGGTTTCAAGGAGGCCCGCATCGCGCAGCTCGCCGAACTGGCGGCTGACTGTCTCGATGGTCAGACCAAGACTGTCGGCAACGTCACGCCGCGACATGGGAAGATCGAGCAAGCGTCCGCCATCGTTGTCGGCGCCGATCCGCTCGTCCATCGTGAGCAGGAAATTCGCGAGCCTTTCCTGCGCGTTCTTTCGTCCGAGCGTGATGGTCTTTTCGCGGCAACGCGCGAGCGCTTTCATGACGCGTTCGAGCACTTCGTCGACCATGCCCGCCTCGAACCGGGCGAGCTTGTAGAATTCCTCCGCCGGGAAATAGATGAGCTCGCAATCTTCGAGCGCGCACAGTGTATATGCATGCGCCGCGCGCGCGGGGACCGAGACGAGATCGCCTGCGAAATGAAACGCCACCACCTGCTCGCGCCCGCCTGAGGCATGCGCGACCAGTTTGGTGCTGCCGCTGGCAACAAAGGCGATTTGATCTGAGCCATTGCCGGTGAACGGCGCATCGCCCGCCCGCGCGCTCGCGTAGCGGGCCACCGCCTGGAAGCGCAGATGAGTCGCATCAGACGTCCCCAGCGGAAGGATCGTCATTGAAAAGCGTTCAAACAGGTCGGGAAAGGTCATGGCCGCAGGCGCTCGTGATTTGATCAGGATGCCAGTCTGATGAGCGCAACCATCTGCCTGCGCATTGACCTGGATCAATGCGCAGGCCCGCCGGGCCGGGCATTTGCCGGTCAGCAGCAAAAATCCTGGGCCGCATCGGGTGGCCACTGCTGCTCTTTGAGAAGGGGCGAATGCTGAGAAAAAGGCCCGGCGGCATAGGCCGCTCGGCTCACCGAGTGGCTGATTTTCCAACGCGCCAAGCGGTTATCGCATCAGGCATTCCTTCGCTTGAAGGACCAACGTTTCAAGGAATACGGACAATGAAAAAGACGAATGCCCTTCTCGGCCTCGCAGCCGCAGCAATGGTAGCTTCGCCCGCCGTGGCACAGGACCGCGCCGGAGATGTACAGTTGAAAGTGCTCGGTACAGCAGTGCTTCCGGATGGCGAAATCGAGGACGTCAATGTCGATCTCGTAGGTCTGCCTGCCGGAACCGACACTCGCGCTACCGACAATTTCGTGCCGACCGTTGCGGTCGAATACTTTTTCACCGACAACTTCTCGCTCGAAACCATCGCCGGTGTGACCCAGCATGATGTCGACACCGTTTCGGGCTTTCCTCCCGGAACCGAGCTCGTTTCCGACGCTCTGCTCTTGCCAGCTACTGTGACCGGCAAAGTCCATTTCGATGCCGCAGGGTTTAAGCCCTATCTTGGCGCGGGCGTCGCCTACTTCATGTGGCTGAGCGATGAGCCGGGTGCTGCAACCCTGCCGCTGGGCGTGACCGACACTGATCTTACCGACGAATTCGGATTTGTCCTGCAAGCCGGTGTCGATGTGCCCGTTGGCAATGACGGGTTTGGCGTGACGCTCGATGCAAAACGCTATTTCATTGGCACCACCGCTCAGTGGTTTGCCGGAAACACCCTGGTGATCGAAACCGACCACAATCTCGACCCGTGGGTCCTGAGTGCCGGTGTTTCTTATCGGTTCTAGGAGCAAGGAGAGGAAGGGGGAGATTTGACGCAAGCGACCAATCCGCCAGAGCAACTCACACCGCCAGTGATTGCGCACGATCTCACGACCGGAGATCTGCGCGCAGCGCTGGCGGCTGGCTGGCGGGATTTCGCGGGCGCTCCCCTTTTCGGTCTCTTCTTTGCAAGCATCTTCGTCATCGGCGGGCTTGCGCTAAGCTATTTCCTCCTCGCGCGCGGGGAGTACACCTGGGCGATCCCCGCAGCCGCCGGTTTTCCGCTGCTTGCGCCCTTCACAGCCGTCGGGCTCTACGAAGTCAGCCGCCGCCGCGAGCTCGGCCTGCCGATGAGCTGGTCAGCGGTCCTTGGCGCGGTCAGGGGGCGCGGGGACGAGCAGATTCTGGCGATGGGCGTCATCATCTTCGTGGCGTTCGGTTTCTGGGTGATCGTTGCCCACGTCATCTTTTCGATCGCGATCGTGGAAGCAGGTGCTGGCTCTGAATCGCTCGCATTTCTCGCGACGCAGACGGGGCTCATCATGCTCGCGGTCGGAAGTGCGGTCGGCGCATTAATGGCGCTCGTGTTCTACGCAGTCACCGTCTTCAGCCTGCCTATGCTGGTCCACCGCGAGATCGATTTCCTGACCGCAGTGATCGCTAGCCTCTCCTGCTTCAAGGCCAATGCCCGCGTGCTCCTGATCTGGGCCGCGATCATTGCGGCCGCGCTCTTCGTGAGCATCCTTGCGGCCTTCCTAGGCCTATTTATCGCACTGCCTTTGTTCGGGCATGCGACCTGGCATCTTTATCGGCGCGCCATACAATAGCCCCGCCGGCACTGGGGACCGGCGGGGCAGAATGGCTGCGCGTATTGGAGAGAGAGACCCGCGCTGCCTGAAAGGTGTTGGTCCTAGAAGTTGTACCGGGTCGAAACCTGCACCCTTTGAAGGTTGCCGCTGCGCCCGTCTTCAAGCGTGCGCTCCGCGTACATCAGCTCGATCCCGATATCGATCGGATCAACCGGGCTCCAGATGAGGTTGGCAAAGGCGTTCCAGCTTTCGTCCGTCACTTGGTTGGTGGTGAGGAGGACCGGGTTGTCGGCCTTGAAATAGGAACCGGCGAGGGTGGAGCGCAGATCATCCGCCCATACATGGCGATAGGCGGCGAAGCCCGAATAGGTGAAGATCGGATCGAGCTCGCCCGCATTAGTGATCGCCGCATCGTTGACGAGGTTGAGGCCGATATAGCGCCCAAGCCCGTCACCCGCTGTCGCCATGAAGCGGAAATCGTCGCGCGGGCCGACTTTGAGCTTGCCCGAGACGCTCAGGCCATAGCCGAACGCGCTGTCATCGACGCCCTGCAAGTCGTCCTTCGAGACGTGTAGCTGGCGAACGATGCCGGTCGCAGTGAGCGAGCCCCAATCGCCGCCCCAATTGTAGCGCGCCACCACGTCGGGCAGTTGGTCATCGCCTGCAAGAACGCGCGAACCGTTCTGGTCGGTCACGACCGTCTCCGGCTGCTCGACGGCAAGCTGCAATCCGCCATTGGTGTAGCGGATCAGCGGCTGGCGGTCGAAGACCGTGCCCGGCGTCACACCGATGAAGTCGAGACTGTCGGGAAGCGCGCCGACATTCTGGAAGGTCGACCAGGCTTGGCCGAACGTCCAGTTGTCATAGGTTATGAATGCCTGCCGGATACGCGGCACGAAGCTGTTCGAAATCCGTTCGTTCCCGCCTTCGGTAACGTTGAAATCGAGCTCGATATGGCTCTTGAGCGTATGCTCGGACCCCACATCGGTTTCGGTCTTGAATAGAAAGCGCGTCTGGCGGGCGCTGAAGTCGGTATCGAAGCCGCTCGCATCACCGCCTACCGGAATCGCCACCGGAATGAGGAAGTCGCGCAGGATCGAGTTATTCGGCAATTGACCGCCGCTGGTGCGCTGGCTGATCGCGTCGAGTTTGACGTAGCCGCCATAGCTGAAAGTCGTCTTGCCGGGGCTTGAACCGCCGCCCGACGGCGGAGCGGCTGCGATCTGCTGCGCAAGATCGTTCTGCCGGGTCTGGAGGTCCTGGGTCGCTGCGAGCAGCGCCTGGCTTTGTGCGCGCATCTGTTCGCGCTCTGCCATCAAGGCATTTTGCTGCTGCTCGCTCGCGCCCTGCTGCGCATCGAGGCGCTGGATCAGGCCCTCGACCAGCGCTTCGAGCCGGTCCAGCCGTTCCTCGACGTTGCCATCCTGCGCGAGCGCTGGCGATGCTGCCATCATGGTGCTGGCAAGCAATGCTGTTCGAAAGGCTAGCTTCCCCATTGTCATCTTATCCCCTCCCGATCCTTTTTGGATTTGTCGGATCAGAATGACGCGGAGCATCGCGGGCGCACAGCTAGCGGATAGTCGTACGACCTTTGTCGCACAGCGCTGTGCCCTCGCCTTGCGGTAAAAGCGCCGGCGTGAAGGGAGAATCGACATGATCCACGCCGTCCAACGCCCGCTATCGAGCAACGCCACGCATTGTGTGACCGAGCAATATGGCGAGCTCTACCGCCGTTCGGTGGAAACGCCCGATGCGTTCTGGCTCGAACAGGCAGAGCGGCTCGACTGGTTCACCAAGCCAGCCAAGGGCGGCGAGTGGTCGTATGATCCGGTCGACATTCAGTGGTTTGCCGATGGAACTCTCAACCTTTGCTACAATGCAGTGGACCGTCATCTGGAGACGCGCGGGGACGACACCGCGATCATCTTCGAGCCAGACGATCCCGCATCCCCCTCGCGCACGCTGACCTATCGCGATTTGCACGGCGAGGTCGTGCGGATGGCGAATGCGCTGATGGCGATGGGCGTCAAGAAAGGCGACCGCGTTACGCTCTACATGCCGATGGTAGTCGAAGGCGTGACGGCAATGCTCGCCTGCGCCCGGATCGGCGCGATCCACTCGGTGGTGTTTGGCGGCTTCTCGCCCGAAGCGCTCGCAGGCAGGATCGAGGATTGCGGCAGCCGCTTCGTCGTTACCGCCGACCAGGGGCTGCGCGGCTCGAAGCGCGTCCCGCTCAAAGCCAACGTCGATGCCGCGCTCCAGATCGAAGGCGCAGAGGTCGACGGCGTTCTGGTCGTCGCGCATACCGGTGCCGACGTCGCTATGACTGAAGGCCGCGATCACTGGTTTAGCGATCTAGCCTCCGATACGGACGTGCCATGCGAGGTGATGCAGGCCGAAGACCCGCTCTTCATCCTTTACACCTCAGGATCCACCGGAAAGCCCAAGGGCGTGCTTCATACGACCGGCGGATATGGCGTGTGGACTGCGACGACGTTCAACTACGTCTTCGATTACCAGCCGGGCGAGGTTTACTGGTGCACTGCCGATATCGGCTGGGTCACGGGGCACAGTTATATCGTCTACGGCCCCCTGATGAACGGCGCGACGAGCGTCGTTTTCGAAGGCGTGCCCAACTATCCCGATCATGGGCGCTTCTGGGACGTGGTGGACAAGCACCAGGTCAATATCCTCTACACTGCCCCCACCGCAATCCGCGCCCTCATGCGCGAGGGTGATGAGTTCGTGACGAGCCGGGATCGCTCGTCACTGCGCCTGCTCGGGTCGGTCGGCGAACCGATCAATCCGGAGGCATGGCGCTGGTATTTCGACGTTGTCGGCGAAGGGCGCTGCCCGATTGTCGACACATGGTGGCAGACCGAAACGGGCGGCGTGATGATCACTACGCTTCCTGCCGCACACGACATGAAGCCGGGCAGCGCAGGCCTCCCCTTCTTCGGCATTCAGCCGCAGTTGGTCGATAATGATGGCGGCGTTCTCGACGGAGCGGTCGAAGGCAATCTCTGCATCACCGCCAGCTGGCCCGGCCAGGCGCGCAGCGTCTATGGCGATCACGAACGCTTCGAGCAGACGTATTTCTCGACCTATCGTGGCAAGTATTTCACCGGCGACGGCTGCCGGCGCGACGAGGACGGGTACTACTGGATCACCGGCCGCGTTGACGACGTCATCAACGTCTCGGGCCACCGCATGGGCACTGCCGAGGTCGAAAGCGCCTTGGTATTGCACGACAAGGTCGCCGAGGCCGCTGTTGTCGGATACCCGCACGACATCAAGGGCCAGGGCATCTATTGCTACGTCACCCTGAATGCAGGCGAGGAAGGCTCCGAGGAACTGTTCAGGGACCTGCGCATGCATGTCCGCAAAGAGATCGGTCCGATCGCAACGCCCGATCATATCCAGTTCACAGATGGACTGCCCAAGACACGCTCGGGCAAGATTATGCGACGCATCCTGCGGAAGGTCGCGGAGAACGACTATGGATCGCTTGGCGATACATCCACACTGGCAGATCCATCTCTGGTTGATCGTTTGATCGAAGGTCGGCAGAATCGCTGAGACCATGGCCCAGCGGATCATCATCGCCGACGATCACCCCCTCTTTCGCACCGCGCTTAGCCACGCGGTCGCGAAAGTGTGGCCCGAAGCCGAGGTGGTCGAGGCAAACACGGCTGGTGCTGCGAAGACCGAGCTTGAGGGCGGTGCTGAGGCGCTGTTGCTCGATCTGCACATGGAAGATTCCAACGGATTGTCGGTGCTGATGGACCTTCGCCAAGAGTTTCCGGCCCTGCCCATCGCCATCGTCTCAGCGAGCGAGGAGCCGCGTGTTTATGCCGCGGCTCAGCAGCTGGGGGCCGCGGCTTTCATTCCGAAATCCTCCGGTCTCGACGAGATGCGCGATGCCTTGAGCGCAGTGCGCGAAGGGGACGCATGGTTCCCCGAAAACAGCGTGGAAGAGGACGACGATCTTGCGCGCATGGCAAGCCTAACGCCTGCACAGCGCCGCATCCTCGAAGCGATGCGCAAGGGCCTGCTCAACAAGCAGATCGCCTACGAACTTGACGTGAGCGAGGCGACCGTGAAAGCGCATATCACTGCGATCTTCCGTAAGCTGGGTGTCAACAACCGCACGCAGGCCGTGCTGGTCGCAGGCAAGCTCGACGTCGATCAGCCGGTCGCGGACTCCGTCCCCGACTGATCGGCTTCACTCGCTTTGGCCCGGGCCAGGCAATCCGAAATCAGCGCCCTGAGCGCTCCGGGCGAAGACGGTTTGAGAAGGCGATTCGCCCCGATTGAACGCGCAGCCTGCGAGGTCTCTTCGCTTCCTTCTGCGGTCAGCAGGATGACCGGCGGCTCGGCCTTCCATTGCGCGCAAAGCGCCCGGTAAACGCCGTCGCCACGCTCGTCGCCATCGAGCCGGTAATCCATGATCACAAGCTCGGGACAAGCGGGCATGCGCGAAGCGGCTTGTGCGAGCGAGCCAGCGCATGTCGTACGCAACCCCCACTTCTCAAGTAGCGCTGAAGTTGCATTGAGAGCAGCCTCATCATTATCGACGACAAGGACCGCAGCCTGATCCATTTGCCGCGCGTTACGCTGAGGCTTTGCGCGCTGCGGCACCACGCTCCAACGCATCAGGGGCATGTGGAGCGCAAAGCAGCTGCCCCTGCCCGGCTCGCTCGAGGTCTCGACATGCACGTCGAGCAGATGCGTGATCCGGCGCACGATAGCGAGACCCAGTCCGAGCCCTTCGCGATCCTTGGAAGACGCACGCTGAAACTCATCGAAAATGCGCTCGACGTCCGCTGCTGCGATACCGCGCCCAGTGTCATGAACCTTGATGCGAATATCATCGCCGGCGCGCCGCACACCCAGCAGCACCCCACCTTTCTCGGTGTAACGGATCGCATTGCTGACAAGATTGCGCAGCACGCTGGCCAGCAGGGCGCGGTCGGTTTCGACCCAGGCGCTGGTATGGACACGGCGAAGCGACAGACCCTTGGCTTCGGCCTGAACGCTGAATTCGCGCACGATCTCGTCGAAAACGCGGTCGATGGCGACCAATTCGGGCTTTGGCTCGATACCGCCGCCGTCGAGCTTCGAGATGTCGAGGAGCGCGCGGATCAATCGGTCGGCAGAAGCAATCGACCCATCGAGATCCTTGACCAATTGCTCAAGCTGAGGCGTGCCGCTCACTTCTTCGTCGAGGGCAGATGCGAACAGTCGAGCCGCGTTCAGGGGCTGGATCAGATCGTGGCTGGCCGCAGCAAGAAAGCGTGTCTTGGAACGGGTCGCAGCCTCCAGCGCGGTGTTCGCCTCGCTGAGCTGGACGGTGCGCTCGGCCACCTTTTCTTCCAGCGCCTGTTCAGCGCGGCGGTCGGCGGTGATGTCGGTGTAGGAGGTGACATAGCCGCCCTGAGGCGCGGGCGACCCCACGATCCTCATGATCCGCCCATCATGCTGCTCACGCTCGATCCGGTGTTCGGCACCTGACCGCATATACTCAAGGCGGCGTTCGACCTGCTCCTCGATATTGTAATCATCGAGCCCGATACGCACCAGATTGAACCGGATGAGCTTGGCAATTGGCGTGCCCACGGTGACGAGATGATCCGGCAGCGCGAACATTTCCTGATAGCGCGTATTCCAGGCGACGAGGTTCATCTCGGCATCGACCACGGCAATCCCTTGGTCGATATTCTCAATCGCGATCTGGAGGAGTTCGCCGCTGAACGACAGGCGCCGGTTGGTCTCGTCGAACATGGCGACGATGTCGGGAAGGGGAACCGGATCGCCGCCAGCCCAGGAATTGACCAGCATCCGCGCAGAAGAACTTCCCACCACGCCCGAGATCGTTCGCTCAGCCATCGATATGACTTGGGCATCGGCCGGGTCGCGGTCGCGATAGGCAAGTGGCATGGCGGCAATGGCTTCGTCTGCACGGCTGCTTCCGACAAACTGGCCGAGCAGCAGGCGAATGTCGGCGACACGCTTGTTGGTCACGCGCGGCTGCGTGCCTCCTGCCGCTCCGCTTCCTGCAAAGGCGGCGGCCTGTGCTGCATCGATGAGCGAGGGATATGCGAGCGTGGAGCCGAGCCAATATGCCGCACAATTCGCGCCGAGACTTATCAGAACGCCGGAGACCAGCGGGTCGGAATGGATCGCGAAAATGGGAGCAGCGCCCGTCGCTGCGGGCAGGACAAGCAATGCGAACCAGGTCACGAAGCCGGTCACCAGACCCGCAATCATGCCGCCGCGATTTCCCGCACGCGTCAGCATTCCAAGCACGAGGCCGGGCGCGAATTGCGCCACAGCGGCGAAGGCCAGGGTGCCGAGCCCTGCAAGCGCAGTCAGGCCTGAAAAGCTCTGATTGACCACGAATGCGAGCGCCAGGACCGCAGCGATAACGAAGCGCCGCACTCTCAGAAGCTTGCGGGCGATTTCGCTCCGGTCGCCCTTTCCGCTCAGTTCTCGCCTGAAAGCGACCGGCGCGATAAGATCGTTGGTGATCATCATCGACAAGGCCACACTGGCGACCACGATCATGCCAGCCGATGCAGCAAAACCGCCGATGAACACCAGCAGCGCGAGCGCTTCGTTGCCGGTGGAAAGCGGGAGAGCCATCACAATTGTGTCAGGGTCAGTTCCGGCTGGTAAAGCGCTCAAACCGGCGAGCACGATGGGGACGATCACCGCTGAGGTGATGGCGAGGTAAATCGGGAACACCCAGCGCATCGCGCGGCTTGCTTTATCGCTCTCGGCTTCCACGAACGTCATGTGAAACTGGCGGGGCAGGCACAGGGCCGCGCAGGCCGCAATCAAGGTTAGGACTGCAAAACGCGCATCGATCTGGCCGAGATTGAAGACCTCGCTGACCGAAGCGGCTGCTGCGGCATCGGAAGAAGGCTGCCCCAGCAAGATTGCGATCGCGAGCGCCGCCAGAGCGAGCAGCGCGACCAGTTTGACCACCGATTCAAACGCGATGGTCAGCACCAGGCCCGCATTGTCGCCCGGATGGTCGGCGCGGCGCGATCCGAACAGGATTGCGAACAGCGCCATCAGCGCGGCCACCATCAACACGATCTCGTCAAGCGCGACGCTCGTTTCGAGCTCGGGATCGAGCACAAGCAACGAGTTGCCGACCGAGCGCAATTGCAGCGCCATATACGGGAGCGAACCGAGCGTCGCTATGATCGTCACCAGGGCGGCAACGGCCGCGCTCTTGCCATATCGTGCAGAGAGAAAGTCGGCGATTGAGGTTGAATGCTGCGCCTTGGCCTGAGCGAGAACACGGCGCACGAATGTGAAGCCCAGCGTGAACACAAGGATCGGGCCAAGGTAGATCGGCAGGAAATCAAGCCCTGCGCTAGCTGCTGTCCCAACCCCTCCGAAGAACGTCCAGCTGGTGCAGTAAACCGCGAGGCTGAGGCCATAGACAACGCCCGACTGGCGTGTGAGCCAAACAGGTGCGCTCCGGTCGCGTTTCGCCGCAAGCCAGAACAGAAAAACCACATAGGTGGCAGCAGCAGCAATGGCCGCACCTAGAAGCATGATCCCAATCCTCTCCCGAAAGAAAGGCTAGACCAAAGCACCGATAAGGCAAGAAAAAGGGGCGGCGCCGCTACGGCACCGCCCCTCTTGTGCGACCCTTTGCAGGGCCGATTAGTGTGCGTGGGCTTCTCCGGCTCCGCGCGGGACGCGGATCGAGTCCACCAGCTTGCGAATCTCGACCGGTGTGCCCTTGGTCACGCTGGCTACCGCGATCGCCACGCCGAAGTTGATCAGCATGCCGATCACTCCGATGCCTTCAGGCGAAATCCCAAACAGCCAGTTCTCCGCGACGTTTGCCGCCGGGTTCATCAGCTTGAAGTACAGGATGTAGCTGAAGGTGAAGACCAGGCCCGAGACCATTCCTGCAATCGCGCCTTCTTTGTTCATCGCCTTGAAGAAGATGCCCATGAAGATCGCCGGGAACAGGCTCGATGCCGCGAGCCCGAAGGCAAACGCCACCACCTGCGCCACCCATCCCGGAGGATAGATGCCGAGATAGCCCGCCACCATGATCGCAGCGGTCGCCGCAGCGCGCGCTGCGAACAGCTCTCCCTTGGCCGAAATGTTCGGCGCAAAGGTGCTCTTGAGCAGATCGTGGCTGATCGAGCTCGAGATGACGAGCAACAGACCCGCTGCCGTCGACAAAGCTGCCGCAAGGCCACCCGCCGCCATCAACGCCACCACCCAGCCGGGCAGATTGGCAATCTCAGGATTGGCCAGGACCAACGTGTCGCGATCGACATAGACCTCGTTCTCGCTGTCCATGTTCGGAGCATTCGCCACCAGACGCTCACCCGAAGGACCGGTTTCGCCGGTGAATTCAGGCTTGCCCTCGAACGCGGTTCCGGGGCGATATTGCATCACACCGTCGCCGTTCTTGTCCTGCCAGGCGTAGAGGTCCGCATCTTCCCAGTTGGTGAAGAACGGCTCGACTTCGGTGTATGCGACATCGTCAACCTTGTTGATGAGGTTGTACATGCCGAATGCGCCGATGGCAGGAGCGGTGGTGTAAAGCAGAGCGATGAAGACCAGCGCCCAGCCTGCCGATTTGCGCGCATCCGATGCCTTGGGCACCGTAAAGAAGCGCACGATCACGTGAGGCAGACCGGCGGTGCCGACCATCAAAGCCATGGTGATGCAGAACATGTCGATCGTCGACTTGCTGCCCGCCGTATACTGGTTGAAGCCCAGATCGACGAGCACGTTATCGAGCCGCTCGAGCATGTACATGCCGGACCCGTCCTGCACTTCCGAACCCAGTCCGATCTGGGGGATCGGATTGCCTGTCAGCATGAAACTGATGAAGAAGGCAGGGACCATGTAAGCGAAGATCAGCACGCAATATTGCGCAACCTGAGTGTAAGTGATCCCCTTCATTCCGCCCAGAACAGCGTAGATGAAGACGATGCCCATCCCGATGATAACGCCCGCGGTGATGCCAACGTCGAGGAACTGCGAGAACACGATTCCCACGCCGCGCATCTGACCTGCGATATATGTGAAGCTGATGAAGATCAGGCAGATGACCGCCACGACGCGCGCCGCTTTCGAATAGTACCGCGTTCCGATGAAATCGGGCACGGTGAACTGTCCGAACTTGCGCAGATAAGGCGCAAGCAACAGCGCGAGCATGACGTATCCGCCCGTCCACCCCATCAGGTAAACAGACGCGTCATAGCCCATGAAGGCAATGAGCCCGGCCATGGAAAGAAAGCTTGCCGCGCTCATCCAGTCGGCAGCCGTGGCCATTCCATTGACGACCGGGTTGACCCCGCCGCCGGCGACATAGAACTCTTTCGTCGAACCCGCGCGGCTCCAGATGGCGATGCCGATATAGAGCGCGAAGCTGGCTCCGACGAAGAGATAGATCAGGGTTTGCGTTTCCATTTTTTCAGCCCCCTCAATCGTCGAGATCGTACTTGCGCTCGATCTGCTTCATACGAACGACGTAGAAGAAGATGAGTGCGATGAAGACGTAGATGGAGCCCTGCTGCGCGAACCAGAAGCCGAGCGGATAACCGCCGAGCATGAACTGGTCGAGGAAGTCACGGAACAGGATCCCGGCGCCGTAGGATACGGCAAACCAGATCACCATCAGCGACACGAGCAGGCGGATATTCTCCCGCCAATAAGCCCCTTCGGCTGCGCTTGTTTCTGCGGCAGGCTTATCGACGGATGCTTCACTTGCGGGCGCATTGTAGCCAGCATCGTGAGTGTCGTCGAAATCACCGGAGTCCGCTGTAGACGCTGTGTCGTCCATAACTCTCCCCTCCTTCTCTTCCCATGGGTTCGACAGACTCTTCCTCGAACCTTCCCGAGCAGGCTATGGGCTTGGGAGCGGGTTAGGGAGATGGACTTTAGTCTTACACCCGGATTGTCGGGGCTAGATCGCCTCCAGCCATCCCAACGTCACGTCGGGGGAAAGCCGGGTCAGCTGTGCCTGGAACAATTCCGCAGCAGCGATTGCATCAGTAAGCGCGTCGTGCGCGCGGTATTCAGGCAGACCATAGCGTTCCCGCGTGGGCCCGAGCCGATATGCGTCAGCTCCAAAGTTTCCGGGATGGATATGCTTCTCCAGCCTCAGCGTGCAGATCGAACGTACCGGCAGGTTCACATTGTAGAGCGATTTCGCGGCCTCTTTTATCGCGGTGACCTCGATCGCTGCGGCGTGTGCGACGATCACACGACCAGCGAGGGCCGTGAGCAATTCCTCGGCAACTTTCCCTATCGGCAATCCGGCACTCGCTCGGTCTTCACCGATCCCGTGCACCGTCACCGCCTCGCGGTTGAGCGTCGCATCGCTGCGTATGTCGAGTGAACGCGCATTCTGGAAAGTGATCCCTCCTGCGGTGAACGGCGTCCACCCCGCCTGCAGGAGATGGGCTCCTTTGCGCAGCCCATCCAGCTCAAAGTCGAGCGCGAGGAAGTGAGCTTCGCTTGCGGGTGTGTTTGCTGAAGGCCAGGCAGCATTCGCATAGTCTTGAAGAAGAGAAAGGTCTGATTGGCGCAGCGCCGCGAGTGCTCGCTCAATTCGCCAGCGCGCGAGCATGTTCATGCAATGCCGCCAGCAAAATTGCGCCTGATCGCATCGAGCCCGTCGCGGATCACCTTGAGCGCATCTTTGAGATAATCCCTTTCCAGCGAAGAGAGGTCCGCTGGCGCAATGGCGTTGTCCGGGCTCTCACCGCGCTCAATCTGGCGCGCCTGATGCGCAACGCGCAGGGCGTTCACGAAAGCAAAGGCATCCTCAAGACTGTCGGCATCGTCCGGGTGCATTCGCCCTTCCTCAACCAGAGCGGCAAGGCGTTCAGACGTCCCTACCGCGCTGACCCCAGCGGACAGCGCGCGCGTTCGGGCGATGTCGATAATCGGGAGGATCGCCTGTGCCTTGGCGTTGAAGGTTTTTTGCCCGTCCTTGCCTTTGTCGAGGACAAGATTTCTGAAGACGCCGAGAGGCACCTTCGAACGCAGCGCATCGCGCGCAAGAAAGCTGATAAAGAGCGGATTGTCCTTGAACCGGGCAAGCACATCGCGCCGCAAATCAGCGACGAGAGACATCTCGCCATGTACGCTTCGCATGTCGAAAAAGATCGTTGCGCGCAGAACGCGGTCTTCACTCGGATTGGTGATCCAGCTGGTGTAACGGTCGCACCAGTCCTTGAAACGCAGGCGCTGCTGCGCGTTCTTGGCCATGATCCCGCCCTTGCAATAGACAAAGCCGCTTTCGTGCAGGAGATCGGAGATGCGCGTTCCGAGCTTTTCGAAATATTGCTCGTCTTCGGCTGTCGCCTCGTCAGCGATCACTAGTCCGTTATCTTGGTCCGACCCGACCAGTTGCTCCCCCCGCGCGAGCGAACCGAACACGACCAGCGCATAGGGGCACGGCGGCGGGCCGAGTTCCGTCTCGGCCAGTTCCGCAGCCCTTCGATGTGCCGCTTCGCCCAGCGCGGAGGTAAAGCGCATGACGTGGGCTGCATCGACCCCGCTAGTCACCATTGAGGAGAAGCTTTCAGGGATAAGTCTGCATGCCTCGATCAACTGACTGGCGGTCTTGGCCTTGGCGATCATCATGCCCGCGTCGATCGCGTTACTTCCGATGGCGGCGAGAATGTCGGTGGCCGACACGATCCCCATCAAGGCACCGCTGTCATCGAGGATCGGCAGATGCCGGAAACCGCCGCTCGCCATAAGCGCCATCGCCTCTGCTATCGGGCTATGCTGCGGCAAGGTCCGCGGATTTGCGGTCATCACGGCAGAGATCGGGTGGTCGAAGGGAACAGCGTCCGCGACCACTCGTTTGCGTATATCCTTGTCAGTGAAAATTCCTGCGAGTGCTCCATTGTCACAGATCGCAAGAGTCGAAACATCATGCTCGACCATGATTGCAACCGCGCTCGAAATGGGCGCATCCAGAGGACAGGTGACAGGCGCCGCGCGCGCTATGAGTTCACCGACTTGGCGGCTCTTGATCGAAAAGGCGCTGCCTTCGCGGCGTTGCTCAAGAGCGTGCTTGAGCCGAGCGGCCTGATCGTCATCGAAGAAACTGGCAAAGCCCGGCGAGCCTTCCCGAAGCGCGTGGAATTGCTGAGCCGGGAGGGCGTAGAGCAACGTATCCTCGATCGCGGTGGTCGTGTTGCGAACCTCACCTCCGCGAAGAAGCGAAGGGTAAGCAAAGCACGAGCCTGCCTCGAGGCGTGCGGTCAGTTCTTCGCCCGCAAGCATCAATTCCACAGCCCCTGATCGGACGATAAAGAGCCTGTTGTTATGCGCTCCTGCCTCGATCACGGTTTCGCCACGCTTGCGATAGCTGACTTCGATCGAACGGCTTAGCGAGCCGAGCGTCTCCTCCCCCAGCGCACCGAAAGGCGGTGTCGCTCGCAGGAACCGGGCAATCTCATTAATCTCGCTCGCCATATGTTGCGAGCATAACGCGCTAGCCCCATCGTGGCGATGCGACTTTCGGCTGAATTCGCCCGGCAACAGCGCGCACACACCATGAAGGCGATCAATACGCCCAACTGGTACTCGCAAGTTGTTGGAGAAAATGCTGGTTGCGGGAGTTGGATTTGAACCAACGACCTTCAGGTTATGAGCCTGACGAGCTACCGGACTGCTCCATCCCGCGCTACCTAGCTGGGCGCTCCGAGACGAGGTCCGCAGAGACGCCAAAAGGGCCAGCCCGGAGGCAAGCCCTTTGACAAGTGAATGGGTTTTTTCCGCGCTATCGCTGGCTGCAATGCCTGGCGGCGACCTACTCTTCCGTGCCTTAAGACACAGTACCATCGGCGCTATCTGGTTTCACGGCCGAGTTCGAGATGGGATCGGGTGGGTCACAGACGCTATGACCACCAAGCAATGGAGCCAGCGAAAGCGGGTTTAAATCGATGCACTCTACAAGAGAGTGGTTTTTCAAAGGGCGTTTATCTGGCTGGAGAACTCCTCCATCGCAGACGGACACTGCATAAGCAGGTTTGTCATTGACAGTGCAGACTCTCAAGCGCGATCAGAACTATTAGGACTGGTTAGCTTCACACATTACTGCGCTTCCACACCCAGCCTATCAACGTCATGGTCTATGACGGTTCGAAGATACCTTATCTTTAGGGAGGCTTCCCGCTTAGATGCTTTCAGCGGTTATCCCGTCCATGCATAGCTACCCAGCGGCACCCTTGGCAGGATGACTGGTACACCAGAGGCATGTTCACCCCGGTCCTCTCGTACTAGGGGCAACTCCTATCAAGTATCGACGCCCACGGCAGATAGGGACCAAACTGTCTCGCGACGTTCTGAACCCAGCTCACGTACCACTTTAATTGGCGAACAGCCAAACCCTTGGGACCTGCTCCAGCCCCAGGATGTGATGAGCCGACATCGAGGTGCCAAACGATTCCGTCGATATGAGCTCTTGGGAATCATCAGCCTGTTATCCCCGGCGTACCTTTTATCCGTTGAGCGATGGCCCTTCCACGAGGGACCACCGGATCACTATGACCGACTTTCGTCTCTGCTCGACTCGTCAGTCTCGCAGTCAGGCAGGCTTATGCCATTGCACTCTCGCAGCCGGTTTCCAACCGGCCTGAGCCTACCATCGCGCGCCTCCGTTACTCTTTAGGAGGCGACCGCCCCAGTCAAACTACCCGCCACAGAGGGTCCCACTACCGGATAACGGTAGTTGGTTAGACATCAGAAAACAGCAGGGTGGTATTTCACCTATGGCTCCACTTGGACTGGCGCCCAAGTTTCAAAGCCTCCCACCTATGCTACACAACTCTTTCCTAATGCCACTCTGAAGCTGCAGTAAAGGTGCACGGGGTCTTTCCGTCTAACCGCGGGTACTCCGCATCTTCACGGAGAATTCAATTTCGCTGAGCATATCCTGGAGACAGTGGGGAAGTCGTTACGCCATTCGTGCAGGTCGGAACTTACCCGACAAGGAATTTCGCTACCTTAGGACCGTTATAGTTACGGCCGCCGTTTACTGGGGCTTCAATTCGGAGCTTGCACTCCTCCTCTTAACCTTCCAGCACCGGGCAGGCGTCAGACCCTATACGTCGTCTTGAAGCCGACTTAGCAGAGTCCTGTGTTTTTGATAAACAGTCGCTACCCCCTGGCCTGTGCCCCCCGCTAAAAGTTGCCTTCTAACGGGGCCTCCTTCTTCCGAAGGTACGGAGGCAATTTGCCGAGTTCCTTCAGGATACTTCTCTCAAGCGCCTTGGTATACTCTACCTGACCACCTGTGTCGGTTTCGGGTACGGTCTATATGAAGAGGCTATTTCCTGGAACGACTTGGCAGCCCGACCAATCCAATAAGGTCGAACTACTTCCGCCATCCGTCACACATCTTCAGGCCCACGAATATTAACGTGGTTCCCATCGACTACCCCCTTCGGGCTCGTCTTAGGGGCCGGCTTACCCTGCGCCGATTAGCGTTGCGCAGGAACCCTTGGTCTTTCGGCGAAAGGGCATCTCACCCTTTTTATCGCTACTCATGTCAGCATTCGCACTTCCGATATGTCCACCGTCGGTTACCCTTCGGCTTCAACCACTTACGGAACGCTCCGCTACCGCTCATAGTAAACTATGAACCCTAAGCTTCGGTGCATATCTTTAGCCCCGTTACATCTTCGCCGCAGGAACCCTTATTTAGACCAGTGAGCTGTTACGCTTTCTTTAAAGGATGGCTGCTTCTAAGCCAACCTCCTGGTTGTTTTGGGATTCCCACATGCTTTCCCACTTAGATATGACTTGGGGACCTTAGCTGTAGGTTAGGGCTGTTTCCCTTTTGACGACGGACCTTAGCACCCGCCGTCTGTCTGCCAGACAAGACTCGATGGTATTCGGAGTTTGGTTAGGTTTGGTACCGCTCGCGCAGCCCTAGCCCATCCAGTGCTCTACCCCCATCGGCATACATCTGACGCTCTACCTCAATAGATTTCGCGGAGAACCAGCTATTTCCCG
>NZ_CH672390.1:2087467-3212467 GCF_000152865.1 Erythrobacter sp. NAP1 | reverse complement strand
CTTCGCCAGTCCGATGAACTGCAGGATGCCGAGCCCGCCGCCTGAGCGGCGCACTGCAATCGACCACCGCATTTTGGGCTAGGTCGCTTCTCTGGTATCTTACTTACAGACCGGGTGAAGAAAGCCCGGCATTCGGGAAGAGATCATGCATACAGTTTCGGCCCTATCCGCCTTTGCCCTGAGCCTCATCGGCTCCAGCGCAGCGACGACTGCTGTGAACGTCGAACCGCCGATCACCCCGCCCACTCCTGACATTGAAGCGGTCGCCCCTGATCTTGCCAATCCAGCAACGCAGGTGCTCCAACTCGAGGAAGATCGCACCAACCGATACACCGTGCCTGTGCTGGTCGAGGGGGCGGGCCCATACAATTTCATGATCGACACCGGCAGTCAGGCCACTGCCGTCACGCATCAGATCAACGACAGCCTCGCGCTCAACCCATTTGGTATGGCGACCCTCGTCGGCATGGCCAGCCGCCGCGACGTGCAAGTTGTCGAGGTGGACGAGATGAGTTTCGGCAACCACACGGTGCGCGACCTGATCTCACCCGTCCTTGAACGCCAGCATGTCGGTGCCGACGGGATCATCGGTCTGGACAGCTTGCAGGACCTGCGCGTTCTCATCGACTTTCGCGAAGAGACTATCGCCCTTCAGGACGTGACCGATGATCGCGATGCGCGGCGCGGTTTCGAGATCATCGTGCGCGCGCGGGCCGAGCTTGGCCAGTTGCTCATCACCGACGCTTTGGTCGAAGGCGTGCGCGCGACCGTCATTATCGACACCGGCGCTCAATCGAGCATCGGCAATCTTGCACTGCAGGAGCGTATGCGGGCCAAACGCGCGCAGGACATCACCACCACCGACGTCAATGGCGTAGACATGATCGGCCAGCTTCAGGTGGTGCGCTCACTCAATATAGAGGGCATGGCGCTTACCAATGTGCCGCTCACCTTTGCCGATGCCCCGGCATTTGAAGCTCTGGGACTGCAAGACAAGCCGGTGCTTGCGCTCGGGATGGATCACCTAAAGATCTTCGACCGGGTCGCGATTGACTTTGCCAATCAGCGCGTGCTGTTCGATGTGCCGCGCGACGTCGCTCGCGCGATGCGGCGTAACCGGTCACGGGGATATCGCCCGATCTTTTAAGGGTCCGGCCTAAGGGCTTGCCTTGTTATAGTCTGCACGCGCGCCCACATGATGGCGCGCAATGCCGCCTGACACAGCCTCTTCCGACCGACCGCAAACGCCGCCCGAAGGCGAAGGCTGGAAGACGCTTCGGCGCTTCCTCCCCTACCTTTGGCCGCGCGAGAACCCCTCGCTTCGTTGGCGCATCATCATCGCGATGGTATTCGTGCTCGCCGCGAAGGGCGCAACGTTGGCCCTTCCCTTTGCCTATAAGGGCGCGGTCGATGCGATGGAGCAATCCGGCGCGGGCGATGCGATTGCCGAAAGTGCGCAGGTCGCGATGGCGCTGGTTGCCGCCTATGTCCTTGGCCGCTTCACCTCGCTCCTGTTCGACAACATGCGCAACGTCGCATTCGAGCGCGTGGGCCAGATGGCGACGCTCAGCCTCGCCGAAGACGTGTTTCACCGGCTCCACCGGCTGAGCCTTCGCTTCCATCTCAACCGCCGCACGGGCGAGGTCACCAAGATCATCGAGCGCGGGACCAAGAGCATCGACATGATGCTCTACTTCCTGCTGTTCAACATTGCCCCGACCGCCATCGAACTGATCGCGGTGGGCGTCATCTTCTACCTCAATTTCGGGTGGGAGCTGGTCGCCGCGACCGCCTTTACCGTCGTCGCCTATATATATGTGACGAGGCTGATCACCGAATGGCGAACCAAGCTGCGGCGCGAGATGAACGATCTCGATGGCCAGGCGCTTCACCGCGCCGTGGATTCGCTGCTGAACTTCGAGACAGTCAAATATTTCGGCGCCGAGGAGCGCGAGGAAAAACGCTACTCTGAAGCGGCGCGGGCTTATGCGATGGCTGCGGCGAAGTCGGAAAACTCGCTCGCGCTTTTGAACGTGGTGCAATCGGTCATCACCAACGCACTGATGGCTGGCGCGATGGCGTTCAGTGTCTGGGGCTGGAGCCGGGGACAGCTGACCGTTGGCGATCTCGTTTTCGTGAACACGTATCTGATGCAGCTATTTCGCCCGCTCGACCTGCTCGGATGGGTGTATCGCACGATCCGCCAGGGACTGGTCGACATGGCGGAGATGTTCAAGCTGATGGACACCGCGGTCGAGGTAGAGGACGCGCCCGATGCAAAACCGCTGGTGGTGAACGAGCCGAGCATTGCCTTCGAGAATGTGACCTTCGGCTATGAGGCCGAGCGCACGATCATCAAGGGGCTGAGCTTCGAAGTGCCGGCGGGCAGCACGCTTGCCATTGTCGGCCCTTCGGGCGCGGGCAAGAGCACGATCGGTCGGCTTCTTTTCCGATTCTACGATCCGAAAGGCGGGCGCATCCTTATCGACGGTCAGGATATCGCCAAGGCCGAGCAGGACACTGTGCGCGCCGCCATCGGGATCGTCCCGCAGGACAGTGTGCTGTTCAACGATACGCTCGCCTACAATATCGCTTACGGCGCGGAAGGCGCGGGTCAGGAAACGGTCGAGGCCGCTGCGCGCGATGCGGCGCTGATGCCGTTGATCGACCGCCTGCCCGAGCGCTTCGAAACCACCGTAGGTGAGCGCGGCCTCAAACTTTCAGGTGGTGAGAAACAGCGCGTCGCCATCGCGCGCACGCTGGTGAAGAACCCGCCGATCCTGCTCCTTGACGAAGCGACCAGTGCGCTCGACACGCGCACCGAACAGGAAATTCTCGGCACGCTACGCCGCCTCGCGCGCGGGCGCACGACCATCGCGATTGCGCATAGGCTCTCGACGATTGCCGATGCCGACCGGATCATCGTGCTTGACCAGGGCCAGCTTTGCGAGAGCGGTACGCATGCCGAATTGCTAGCTGCTGGCGGTCTCTATGCCGACATGTGGGCGCAGCAGGCGCAGGAAAAAACAGACACCAAGGCCGAGGAAACCGAGGCGGCGGAATGAACCGCCGCCCCGTTTTTAGCGGTTAGCCACCAGCGTTGAGGCGCAGGTCAGCCGTGGTCAGGTCAAGCTCGCTCGCCGGGATTACCTCGACATCAGGCCGGATCGCCTTGAGGTCGTCGAGAAACTGCGAAGCATCTCCCACGACAACCACCGTCGCCATTGCCGGATCGACGTAGCTGCGCGCCGCCGCGCTCGCGGCATTGGGCGTGACGTCGGCAAGCCGCTGCGAATAGAGCGCAGCTTCCTCGGCGGTGAGTCCCTGTTGCAGGAGCCCTGCGACAATGTTGTTGAACCCGCCGCTTGTCTCGAGCGCGCGCGCATAGCCGCCAGTCATGTAAAGGCGGCGGCGTTCCAGCAGATCATCGCTCAAGGGCTCGTTGCCGAGGCGTGCGAACTCGTCGAGAAAGATCTGCACCACTTCGTCTGCGGTTTCGTTCTTGGTCTGCGCGCTGGCGCTCAGGATCGCGTCATCCATGCGGTCGCCAAAGCCCGAATAGGCACCGTAGCTGAGCGAACGCTTGGTGCGTACTTCCTCGAACAGCCGCCCGCTTGAGCCACCGCCGAGAACCGAGTTTGCAAGTTCAAGCGCCCAGTAATCCTCGCCCGTCCGGGAAGGCGCACGCACCGAAGCGCTAACCGCAGCCTGCCCTGCATCGGGCATGTCGATCACGATGGTGCGAACCGGAAGCGCGCTACCTGCGGCTTCTTCGGGGATCGGGCGTGGCAGAAGATCGGTCTGCCAGTCGCCAAACATCGCCTCTGCCGTGGCCATCGCGTTTTCCGGCGAGATACCGCCCGAGATCACGATCTTCATGCGGTCCGGGTGGATGAAGCGTTGGCGATAATCCAGCAGGTCGTCGCGGGTGATCGCAGCGAGGCTCTCCGCCGTTCCGCCCGGTTGCGAGCCGTAGGGCGCATCGCCATACATCGCGACCCGGCGCACAAAGCCCGAAAGACTACCCGGGTCCTGAAGCGCGACCTTCAGCCCGTCGATGGCACGGGTGCGTTCGCGTTCGAATTCCTCATCGGGATAGATTGCGCCGCGCACAATGGACGCGGCCAATTCACCCGCTTCGGCGAGATTGGCAGTGGGCGCGGTCAGGAAGAAACTGGTCCCGTCATTGCTCGAACCTCCACCAAAATTCGCGCCAAGGCTCTCGAAGCGAGCGGCAATCGCGCCCGCATCCATGCCATTGACTCCCTTGTCAGCGAGCGAGGCTGCCATGTTGGCAACGCCGGCCAGCTCACGCGGGTCGGTTTTTGAACCGCCCGGCACAATCATGGAGATCGTCGCAATAGGCACGTCGCCGGTCTGCACCGCGACCACGGGAATACCGTTTGAAAGCGTTCCTTCGAAGATCTCGGGGCTGGCCACTTCAGGCGTTTCTCCCGGTCCCGGAGGCGCCATGCGCTCGCCTTCCGGCTTTACCTCGCGGATCTCGCCCACCGCTGGCGGTAGCGAGCGGAAGGCGGGCATGGGGGTCGGATTGGCATAAGCGTCGGGATCGTCCTCACCGGCGGTGTAGGTGATGGTCACCCGCTTCATTGGATCGAGATATGTGGCTGCAACGCGCATCACATCTTCGGCAGTCACCTCGACGATTTCGGCGAGGCGCTTGTCAGCAAAATCAGGATCGCCGCTCGAAACGAGCGCTTCGCCTAGTTCGAATGCGCGCCCGCGTGCGGTTTCGCGGCGGCTGAGCGTTGAGGAGACGATTTCATTCTTCGCCTCGGCCAGCTCTGCATCCGTCACCAGCTCGGTGCGGACCCTTTCAAGCTCACCATCGAGCGTCGCGCCTGCTGCTTCCATTTGCGGCGCGCCGCGTACGATGGCGTAGATGCCGATCTGTCCGGCTTCGCGGAACATCTGGATCGACGAGGCGGTCTGGACCGCCTGACCTGTGCGAACCAAAGCCTTGTCGAGCCGGGAATTGTCACCGCGGCCAAGAATTGCGCCGAGCACCTGAAGGGCGGCTGCGTCCTCATGCGTGGTCGGCGGCGCTTTCCAAACCCCGCCTACTACCGGAAGCGGGACATTCGGAGCAGTTGCGTTGACGGTACGCGGCCCGGTTGCTTCGGGCTCGCGCGTTTCGATCGTGAGGTCGACCGGATTTGCGCGCGGCGGGATATCGGCGAAGTACTGGTCGACCAGCGTGCGCAGGTTTTCCATCTCAAAGTTGCCAGCAACGATCAGCGTCGCTGTATCTGGCCCGTAATAGGCCTCGTAGAATGCGCGCGCGTCGTCGAGCGTTGCGTTGTCGAGATCCTCGATCGAACCGATGCCGGGACGCCGGTGCGGCATCACGTCATAGGCGTTTTCGGGAAGGATGAAGCGTTGGAGGCGACCATAGGGCGGTGCTAGCACGCGCTGGCGCAGTTCTTCTTTTACCACGCCGCGCTCGGTTTCAAACACCTCTTCATCTACGACCACATTCGCCATGCGCTCGCGGTGGGTCCACAGCATCGTCTCGAGGTAAGCGGCGGGCACCTGCTCGAAATAGTTGGTGCGGTCGATCCAGTTCGACGCGTTGCGCGTGCCGCCGATGTCGGCGGTCAGCCCGTAGATCATGTTGTATGGCATGTTCTCGGTCTTACGGCTGAGGATATGCTCAAACAGGTGTGAAAATCCGCTGCGCCCATCGGGGTCGAGCTTTGAGCCGATATCGTACCACAGCGATGTCGTGACCGTGCTGGTGGTGTCGTCCTCGATAGCGATCACGCGCAGCCCATTGTCGAGCGTCCACATCGTGTATTCGATTGCCGGAGCGCTGAGCGTGGGTGCCTCTGCCACGGTTTCGATGTGAGCCTCTGCGAAAGCAGGCACGGAAGCGGTCAGCGCGCACGCGGCGGCTCCGCCAAGCAGGATGGTACGGATCATGTTCGAATTGGCCCCTGAAAATACATTGCGACCCGTGCTTTAAAGCGCGTGTGCCGCGTGCATTCAACAGGTAGCGCAAATCATCCCTGCAAATAGCTGAGATTCATCGACGCGCGTCGAGACTGAGCTTTTCGACCAACTGAAGCGCTTTGTGCCTGTGATCCCACGGAACCAAGAGGTGGTCGTGGTTGAGCGCGGCGACGACATTGCAGGCGATCCCAGACATGGCGAGCGTATTCGAGACAGCAGAGGTGAGGCCGACAGCTTCAAGGTCGGAGTGGATCCGCAGCGTGATCTTCGCAAATTGCGGTGCATCATCGGGCGCTGCCTCTGCAGGCAAGATCGCGCAGGTGCCTTCAGCTTCGCGGATTACGGCAAAGGCGGTTTGCGGGATCAGCCCGTCCTCATCCAGCAGATGAAAGCACCAGGCGCGTGACGACAGCTCCGGATCGAGGCCGGTCAGCATCGCCTTAAGGTCGCTCACGCTCCCTGGTGTCATAGTTTGTCCTCAACTCGCTGGCAGGCGTGCCGAATCAGGCCGCGCGCTCTATGCGGAGCTGATTAGGGCAAATCCCTGATAGCGCCTTGTATCGGGACGTCATTTTCGCCCCGAACGCGGTGATCAGAGGATGTATTTCGACAGATCGGCATCGCCCGCGAGATCACCCAGCCGTTCGCGCACATAGGCAGCGTCGATCGTAATCGTTTCGCCTTCATGCTCTTCGGCTTCGAAGCTAATCTCTTCAAGCAGCTTTTCCATCACCGTCTGCAACCTGCGGGCACCGATATTCTCGACGCTTTCGTTGACCTGCGCAGCGATGGTCGCAACCTCGTCGATCGCTTCTTTCTTGATGTCGAGCTCGACCTTCTCGGTGCCGATCAGGGCGCGGTACTGCTCGACCAAATTGGCGCGGGTCTCGCTTAGGATGCGCACGAAGTCTTCCTGCGTCAGTGCACGCAGGTTCACGCGGATCGGCAGGCGGCCCTGAAGTTCGGGCAGCATGTCCGAAGGCTTCGCGACATGGAACGCACCGCTTGCGATGAAGAGGATGTGGTCGGTCTTCATCGGACCATACTTGGTCGCAACGGTCGTGCCTTCGATCAGCGGCAGCAAATCGCGCTGCACGCCTTCACGGCTGACCGATCCGCCGCGCACGTCGCTGACGGCGATCTTGTCAATCTCGTCCAGGAAGACGATCCCGTTGGTCTCGGCATTGCGTAGCGCGGTCTGCGCGACATCGTCATCGTCGAGGCGCTTGTCGGCTTCTTCATCGACGAGCTTGTCCCATGCATCGGGCACGCGCAGCTTACGCTTCTTGGTCGGCTTCTTGCCGAACGCCTTGCCCATCATGTCAGACAAATCGATCATCTGCATGTTGCCGCCCATATTGCCCATGTCGAACGGCGTGTTCGATGCCTCGACCACGTCGATCTCGACTTCGACATCGTTCATGGCGTTCTGGGTGATACGCTGGCGGAAGCTTTCGCGGGTCGCTTCTGACGCATTGTCGCCGACTAGCGCGGTAAGCAGACGCTCCATCGCGGCTTCGGAGGCGGCCTCGCGCACGCTGTCACGGCGGCGTTCTTTTTCCAGCCGGATCGCTTCCTCGACAAGGTCTCGCGCGATCTGTTCAACGTCGCGCCCGACATAGCCGACCTCGGTGAACTTGGTCGCCTCGACCTTCACGAAGGGAGCCTCGGCGAGCTTCGCAAGACGGCGGCTGATCTCGGTCTTACCGCAGCCGGTCGGGCCGATCATGAGGATATTCTTGGGCGTCACTTCATCGCGAAGATCCGGGCCAAGCCGCTGGCGGCGCCAGCGATTGCGCAAGGCGACCGCGACCGCGCGCTTGGCGTCCTTTTGTCCGATGATGTGTTCGTCGAGAGCGGCCACGATGGCCTTGGGAGTAAGATTGTCTGTCATTGCCGCGCGATTTGGGGGCGCATGAGCCCGCGTGCAAGGGGGCGGCGAACCCGATCAGGTCGTACAGGCGAAGGCGCTGCTCAATTCGCGGTGCGTCGCAAGGATGCGGGCGATGTCGTCGGGATGTGGCGTCGGATCAATCTCGCCACGCTCGAACGTGCCCCCGAGGATCACGCCATCAGGACGCGGGAACATGTAGCCTGCGCGCATCCGGTAGGCATAATTGAGCTCTGGCTGCGGCAACAGGATCGCCAACTGGCCGCGTGCGCCGACCATCTCCTCATCGCCGAAGAGGTCACGCGCGCCAAAGCCCGTGCAGTTGATGACCAGGGTTTCGGGCAGCTCGGCGAGATCGGCAGGTGTCTCGAATCGGCGGCGGATCATGCGCGCGCCCGCGATGCTGACCTCGCGCATCAGGTGCTCCAGCCAGCGTCCGGTCTCGACATACATGCCGCGCCATTCGCGCACGGTCTCGACCGGGAAAGGATGCTCGCCCTCGCCCAGAATCCGCGCGGCAGGCATCATGCGCGCCTCGATCTCCGGGAGGCCGCGACCGCGCGTTTCGTCATAGGTCGTGAGCCAGCGCACGCCGGTGTCCTCGCCGACGCTGATCTGGTAGCGGCGATAGCTGTAATCCATCGCGGCGGCGAATTGCGCCATCCAAGCATCGTCAACCGCGCTGCCGCGGAAGAGGCTCGCCGGATGGATTTGCCCGCCCGCTACATTGGAGGTTGTGTCGGGCGGAAAGTCGGCGGCGTAGATCGTGACCTTGAAGCCTGCCTCCTGCACCAGCTTGGCAGCCGTGAGCCCTAGCGCGCCCGATCCGATCACCGCGACCGGACCCGAATGCCCGGCAAGTCCCGCCCTCGCCGCAAGCATGGATGAGCCCCAACTGAGCGTGATTCCCGCACCGCCATGACCGTAATTGTGCACCAGCCTCTTGGTCCCCAGAACTTCTTCGCGCACGACGAAACCGGCGTCTCGATAGGGACGTATGCCAGCGACCGTCCTGATGACGCGGCCTTCCTCGGCAAGCACTGCGGGAAGGCAAACTGCCGATGGAGGCGCGCTCGCCATTGCCAAAGGTTCGCGCGCGCAGGCTCCCAATGACAGGGCTCCGCCTGCCACAGCAGCGCCGGACAAAAGCCGGCGACGATCGATTGTCTGATGAAGAATCATGCTGCCCCTGCTCGCAATTCGAATGCGTGAGGTTGCTGGCAGCAATGGGGCTTTACCCCCAGCGCGGTTCGTTAGACCGTTTCCACTGTCAGATTACCGTTGGTGAAGACGCAAATTTCAGCGGCAACGGCCATGGCCTTGCGCGCTATCTGTTCGGCGTCTTCTTCGTAATCGGAAAGCGCACGTGCGGCGGCGAGCGCGTAATTGCCGCCTGATCCGATCGCCGCGATCCCGCCTTCGGGTTCAAGCACATCGCCATTGCCGGTGAGCACCAGCAGGCTTTCCTCGTCCGCGACGATCATCAACGCTTCGAGATTGCGCAGATACTTGTCGGTGCGCCAGTCCTTGGCGAGCTCGACCGAGGCGCGCATCAACTGCCCGGAATATTGCTCAAGCTTGCGTTCAAGGCGTTCAAACAGGGTGAAAGCATCGGCAGTCGCACCGGCAAAACCGGCCACGACCTTTTCGCCTTCACCAATGCGGCGAACCTTGCGGGCATTGGGCTTCATCACGGTGTTGCCCATGGAGACCTGACCATCGCCCGCCACGACGGTCTTGCCGCCGCGCTTTACGCCGATGATGGTGGTGCCGTGCCACTGAATAAGGCCGTGGTCGCCGTTATTTTCGCTCATCGCGGCAGATATGGGCGCTGTGCGAAAAGCGTCAAGCGCAAGGCTTACGGACCGCCCGGGCCACCGCCCGGTGCGCCAACGCCGCCAACCTGGCCGATATTGCCGAACAGGTCTTCGAGGAAGCCGCGCTCACGGCCAAGCGTTGGGGTCTTGTCGCCATCGGGCGTGAGGTAGACGACCTCGTCGATACCGCTGCGCTCGATCGTTGCGACATTGCCTTCTTCATCGAAGCGGATTGCCATCACCGAGTGGTCGCGAATGCGCGGGCGCACGAAGGGGCGACGGCCGGTGATGCTGGAAATGTAATACCAGGTGTTCTCGCCATACTGGCTTTCGAAGGTCGGACGGCCCAACATGCCTTCGACCGAGCGACGGTTGTCGATGCCCGGCTGAACCGAGTTAACGAGCACGGCATCGTTCACGAAACCACGCGATTCGCGGATGGAGGAACACGCACCGAGTGCCAGCACCGCGCAGCCCAGTGCTGCAATCTTGAACATGCGGCCATTTGCCGAAGGTGCTTTCAACATCGTTGTCGTTAAATCCCGTCTTCTAACCGTCTCTTGCCGCGCACGCAGCGCGACCTATATCTCGTGGCAACGCCTTACGGCCTGTCGCGAAGCGTTGCAACGCTCTGGGCCAGCAAGCACACAGACATGCACGTATGTGGGCTGGCATTAGCGCGAATGGTGCGCTGACAAGGGGCGGGTGAATTGCCGCTGAATGCGATAGGTCGGTGCGAAACCCATCGGGCAAGCGTTTCGTAATGAGGATATGATGTCTTTTCTTTCAAAGCTGCTGGGCACGGGCCCTGACCCTCGTGAAACAGTCCGCCCGCTGTGGCACCGCGTCGTCGAATTGGCGCGCGAGCCGTCCTATTATGCCGACTGCGATGTTGCCGACACGGTCGGCGGGCGCTTCGATCTGATCACCGCGATCCTGTGCGTCGTCATGGTCCGCGTCGAGGCGAGCGAGATGCGCAGCGAGAGCGCGCTTCTGGCCGAATTGTTCGTCGAGGACATGGACGGCCAGTTGCGCGAATTTGGCGTAAACGATGTCGTCGTGGGCAAGCGTGTGGGCAAGCTGATGAGCGTGCTCGGCGGCAGGCTCGGTGCATACCGCAGCGCGCTGACCGAGAAGGATCGCGAAAAGCTGGTCGCTGCAGTCTCACGCAACGTGACGTTCCGCGAAGGGGCAGACGAACAGGCGAGCGCTGAGAAGGTCGCAGACAAACTGCTCGCGCTTTCCGAAAGGCTTGCGACCTTCGATGACAAGACGATCCTGAAGGCAAGCGGCATCTGGTGATTGACGTGGCAACTTCCGAACTTCAGCGCCTCGTAAAGGTCAAAAGCCTCCCGGCAGAACCGGTGGTGGTCGAGGCCGATGCGAGTGAGCGCGCAGCGCTTGCAAGCCGCTTTGGTCTGCCGGGCATCGATTCCCTTCGCGCCGAAATATCGCTCGAACAGCGCGCCAGTGCGATCCGCGCGACCGGGCGGTTGAGCGCTGCTATCCGGCAGACCTGCGCAATTTCAGGCGAGGACTTTCCTGCGACCATCGACGAGAGCATCGACCTGCGCTTTGTCGAGGAAAGCGCCCTTGACCCAGCCGAGGACGAAGACGGCGAGATAGAGGTCGAACTCGAAGCCGACGATTGCGATGAAATCGACTATTCAGGCGATGCATTCGACCTCGGCGAAGCGATCGCGCAAACGCTGGGTCTTGCAATCGACCCCTATGCCGAAGGGCCCGCTGCCGACGAAATGCGAAAGAAAGCCGGGATCGTGGCCGAAGGCGAACAGGAAGGTCCGCTGGCCGCTGCGCTTGCGGCGCTCAAGAAGGATTGAAGCGCATAGGTGCTTGATCCCCTTGCCTAGAATCGGCAGTCTGTGTTCGTCGCAGAAATCCAGGGGTCACTTTCATGTCCAGTTTCCGTACCATTCGGATCGCCGCGCTCGCCAGCGCGTGCGCCGCAATCTCCGTGCCCGCGCTAGCGTCCGAGCCGATCTCGCTCGAACGCTCGTCGCAGTGGAATGTCGACTTCGCTCCCGACAAATGTCGGCTTGCCGCGATGTTCGGACCGGAAGACGATCGCCACTACCTTTTTTTCGAGCAGCACTATCCCAACGCCCAGGCCGGGCTGACGGTCGCTGGCCCCGCGCTCAAGCGCTTCCGCAGCCGTGGGCGCACCTCGCTCAAGTTCTACGAGGGCCAGGAAGATCTTCGCACCGAGCCGTTCACCGGAGAGCTCGACACGATCGGCAATGCGGTGATCTATTCGAATGTTCATGTCGAGAACGGCACCGCTCCGTTCGAACAGGAAATCACCGGGCTTGCGCAGCTCGATGCGGATCTCGGTGACAAGGTCGAATTCGTCTCGGTTCGCCAGCGAGGGCGCGAAGTCCGGTTCGAAACCGGTCCGCTTGGTGAGGCGTTCAAGGTTCTCAATTCCTGCACGCAGGACATGGTGCGCGAATGGGGTCTCGACGTCGACCAGCACCTCGCCGCTGCAAGCATGCCCAAGTGGCTGAACGAAGAACGCGTCGCGAGCCGTATCGCCAGCAAATATCCGACCAGCGCCCTGATGCGAGGCGAGCAGGCGATCCTGCGCATGCGTGTGATCGTCGGCGAAGACGGCCGCGTCGAGCGCTGCCAGATCGATGCAGCGACGACGACCGAAAAGCTCGATTCGCCAGCATGCGCCGAAATGCAGGAAGCCGAGTTCCAGCCCGCAATGGACGCCAGCGGGCAGCCGTTCCGTTCCTATTACGCGACCTCAATCATCTACCAGATGGCGCGGCGCTAACGCTCAGCGGGTTCAGTCGCGCCAGGGGTTGAAGAACAGCTCTTCAACCGGGACATCGAAGAAAGCAGCCAGGCGATAGGCCATCGGCAGCGATGGGTCGTATTTGTCGGCCTCAATCGCGATGATCGTCTGGCGCGACACTTCGAGCGTATTGGCGAGGTCGGCCTGATTGAGGCCGCGCCCTTTTCGCAGGTCACGCAGGCAATTCTTCATTCCGCGACGCCCCTGCCGTGGAACTTCCAGGCCAGAAAGACCACCGCCATTCCGGCAAACTGGGCGAGGAAGAGATAGATTGCGCCAAGGCTGATGTCGCTGTGACGGCCGGTCAGGACGACCAGCGTGACGAGCATCGCGAGCGCTCCGGTATTTCCACCCCACCACCAACTCACAAGCTGGCCCTGCTTTTGCACATCATCGGTCTTGCGCCACCAGGCAACGCTCGCCGCCATGACCAGCCCAACCACCACGAGCAGAACGGGCAGAACAAGCGCCGGATTCTCAACGCCGCCTGATGCAGGCACGGTCTTGCCGATAATCACTCCGGCAATCAGAGCTGACCCGAATGAAACGGCAGCCAACAGCCAGAACTTGGTGCGATATGTCATCCTTGAACACTCCACTTCGACCCTAAGAATGTTCAGATGTTTTTACATTTGGAGGAAAATGTCAAACTGTTTTGACATTTCATAACGAGAAAGGGCTCCGCAATCGCCTGCGGAGCCCTCTGTGTCTCTTGCCTGAAGTGAGCGCGACCTAGAACGGAATGTCGTCATCGAGGTCGTCATAGCCGCCCGAGCCGCCACCTGAGCCACCGCCCGAACCGCCGTTTCCGCCGCCTGAGCCGCCGCCGCCCTGGTTCCAGCCGCCGCCGCCTTGGCCGCCGCGATCGCCATAGCCGGCACCGCCGCCTCCGCCGCCATAGCCGCCGCCCGAGCGACCGCCACCACCGCCGCCGCCGCCTTCGCCGCGACCATCGAGCATGGTGAGCGTGCCGTTATAGCCGCGCAGCACCACTTCGGTCGAATAGCGATCCTGACCGTTCTGGTCCTGCCACTTGCGGGTCTGGAGCTGGCCCTCGACGAAGACCTTGCTGCCCTTCTTCAGGTAGTTCTCGCACACATTCACCAGACCTTCGGAGAAGATCGCGACCGTGTGCCATTCGGTGCGTTCCTGGCGTTCGCCGGTGTTGCGGTCTTTCCAGTTTTCACTGGTGGCGATGCGCAGGTTTGCCACCCGCCCGCCGTTTTGGAAGCTGCGGATTTCGGGGTCTGCCCCGAGATTTCCGATCAGCATTACCTTGTTGAGCGAACCCGCCATTTATCTTTCCTTCCCGTAATCTGTCTCAAGCGGCGCATGCGGCCGCGATTCTCGCCAAGGGTAATAGGACACGCTTTCGCTCAGCGCGAGGCGACCTCGCGCTTTTCCACCTCCAATATGGTTGATACTACCTAGAGGGGTAACGCAGCCGCCCGAGGAAGCGCGTGAGGCTCGGCAGTTCGATGTCGCGATTGAGGAACTGCGCCTTGGCCTTCTCGAATTTCATCACGCCGTCGATGCGGCGATCGAGAAATTCGTAGGTCTTTTCCTTGCCCTCGCTATCGTCATTGACGAACACGGCAAGCGTTGCGGAGTAGATCCCGGCAAGGATCGCGCGCTTTGTATAATGGTTGTAATCGGTCGCCGTGTCCCCGGCGAGACGCCACATGACATCCGCCGATCGCCACCCAAGCTGAAGCGAGCGCGGCGCGTTTTGCGGCATTGCCATGATCGCCATCGCGCGGCGCACGGCCTCGTCGATATGCTCGACCGCTTCGAGCCGGAAGGCAACCAGCGCGCGGATGCGTTCGCGGATCTTGAGTTCGGCAAGCCGCTCTTCGGGCCAGGCCTCTTCCATCGCGATGTCGACCGAAGTGATCCACGCCTCGATCATGTCCATCGCCTGCGAAGCGCCGCTCGGAAAAGCGAGCTTGGCAATGTCCACGTCCGCCCCGGCCATTTCCGCCGCCGCGACCAGCGCCGTTTCGTTCCACCCGTCGAAAATCGCCGATGCGGCAATATCGGGAGCGAGCGCGATGCGCAGCTCGTCGAGGGTCATGTCGGCGAAGTCGGGGGCGGTTTGGTTCATAGTCAGAATGAGGGTCCGTATTGCTCGGTCTGGGGTTTTTCGGCTCGCGCTTCGTCAGCGGCTTCGAATTCGCGCTGCATCAGCGTGTTGCCGGTCATCAGCGCGAGATAGTCGCGTGCCGAACGGCCCGAATTGTCGTTGCGATCCGGATCAGCGCCTTCAGCGAGCAGACGGCGAACCATGCCAACGTCGCGCTGGTGCACGGCAGAAATGAGCGGGGTTTCGCCCTGACTGTCAGCGACGTTGACCTGCGCGCCCTTCTTCAGAAGCTCCTCGGCCCCTTCGATAAAGCCGAGGCGGGTCGCCATCTGGAGGGGGGTAAGGCCGTCATTGTTGCGAATGTTCGGGTTCGCGCCGCGTTGAAGCAGGAACTTGACCCACAACGTATCGCGCCGCGCCACCACAACGTGCAGTCCGGTATCGCCGGTCGTGATGTCGCGGGTGTTTACCACCTGCGTTCCAGGCTCATTGAGCATGTCGGTTGCGGTGTCGCCATCGCGTTCCTTGACCGCTTCGAGGAACTGATAGCCTTCGGAATAAAGCTGCGCCGAAGCAGGCTGAACAGCGACCAGAGCAAGCAGGCTTGCACCAAGCGCACTGGCAATTCCTGCCTTAAGACCTAATTTGCGCAAAACCATGAACCCCACGCTTTGAACCTTTCGCGTTACCTGTCAGATATTATGCCAGTGAGAGACCGCAAGAGGTTCCCCCAACTCCCGGGCACATTTAGCCCATCGCCCCAAGGCAATTAGCAGACCATGAACACCCTCGCAAAGTCCCCCAGTTTCGCTTTCGCTGCATCTGTTGTTGCGCCGCTCGCGCTCGTGCTGTCGGCATGCGGCAGCGAACCTGCCGTGCCGGTCGAACCGCCGCTTTACGGCGCGACCATCGGGGGCGAATTCGACCTTCAGAACACCAGTGGCGAGGCGGTGAAATGGGCCGACTTCAACGGCCAGTATCGGATCGTCTATTTCGGATACGCCTATTGCCCCGACATCTGCCCGACCGACGTGCAGCGCACGGTGCAGGGCCTCAACCAGTTCACCGATGAAAATCCTGAATTGGGTGAGCAGGTCCAGCCGATCTTCATCTCGGTCGACCCTGACCGCGACACGCCCGAAGTGGTCGAGGAATTCACAAATGCCTTTTCCGAGCGCTTGATCGGCCTCACCGGTTCGCCTGATCAGATTGCAGACGCTGCCAAGACTTTCGGCGTCTATTACACCAAGCTCGATAGCCCCTCGCCTGACACATACCTGATGGACCACTCGCGCACCGTGCTGCTGTTCGGCCCGCAGGGTGAGCCGCTGGCGCTGCTTCCCGCCGATCTTGGCGCGGATGCGGTTGCCGAGGAGCTCGGCAAATGGGTAACCTGATATGAGCGAGCCCACTTTGCGTGACGCTTTCTGGGAGCTGCCGCTCGATCAGCTCACGCGCGCTGAGTGGGAGGCCTTGTGTGATGGCTGCGGGCGCTGCTGCCTGCATAAGATCGAGGACGCCGATACCGGCGAGATCGAAGACACCAACGTTGCCTGCAAACTGCTCGATTGCAGCACCGCGCAGTGCAGCGACTATCGCAACCGCAAGGCCTTCGTGCCCGATTGCCTGCGCCTGACGCTTTCGATCGTCGAGGACGTGCCGTGGTTGCCCACCACCTGCGCCTATCGCCGCCGCGCGGCTGGACGCAAGTTGCCCGATTGGCACTACCTCATCAGCGGCGAGCGAGAGGCTGTTGTTCGCGCTGGCGTATCGGTTGCAGGACGCGTCATCAGTGAAGATGATGCAGGGCCGCTTGAGCATCACATCGTCGAATGGGGCCCGCCCAAGCAGACGGTGACAGTCGGCTTTGCTGCAACGGAGGAGGATTGAGTGATCGACTGGCTCAAACGCGCTCCGATCGATCCTGAGATCGAACTTGGCGGTGAGACAGTTCCGATCATCCTTCGCCGCCACGCCACCGCCAAACGCCTGACCCTGCGGCTCGCTCCTGACGGCAGCGAGGTGCGCATCACCCTGCCGCGCTGGGCGCGTTCGGCAGAGGCGATTGCCTTTGCTCACACGCGGCGCGATTGGCTGGCCGAACAACACGCCCGCGTGCCACGGCGCGAGACGCCGGGACCGGGTGGCATGCTGCTCTATCGCGGGGAGCCCAAAGCCATCGCGTGGCAAGAAACCGCAGCGCGGCGCCCGGTGCTTGATGAAAGCACGGTGCGCCTTGGCGGTCCGAAGGCGGGTCTGGAAGGCAGGCTGCGGCGCTGGCTCGAACGCGAGGCGCTGGCGCTGTTCGAGGCCGACATGCACGACTACACCGCCGCCGCCGCACTTGAACCTGTTCCAACAGCCCTTTCGCGCGCGCAAAAGCGCTGGGGCAGTTGTTCGGACAAATCGCGCATCCGCATCAACTGGCGGTTGGTGCAGGCGCCCGACTTCGTTCGCCGCTCGGTTGTCGCTCACGAAGTCGCGCATCTGGTCCATTTCGACCACAGCCCCGCCTTCCACGCGCTGCTGGGTGACATCTACGAAGGCAAGATCAACGAGGCGGACCGCTGGCTCAAGCAGAACGGGCGCAGCCTTTACGCCGCCTTCGGCTAACTCTCTGTATTTGCGTTAAGGTTTTGCACCCTCGGCCTAGGCGCAATCGCATAGGCTTTCGTTAACCCTGCTCAGTTAAATTGCAGTCATGTTTAGGGCATTCGCCTTGACCCTTGCGGCGGCCAGCCTTGCCGTCCCGGCGCTCATCGGAGCGGATGCACCCGTGCGCGCGCAGGGCAACTGCCCCAATTGCGACCTGCCTCCCGGCTGCCGCGGCAATGGCAACCAGCGTCCGCCTCCGGGTAACGGGAACGGCAACCGTAACCGCAATTGCCAGCGCATCACGATCACCATCGAAAGCGATATCGACTTTGGCCGCGTCGTCCTGCTCGGCAGCGGTGAGGCGCGGGTGCTGCTCGACCTCGAAAGCGGGCGCAAGACCGTTATCGGCGATGTCGACGATCTGGGCGGAATGCCGATCACGGGTCGCGCGATGATTCAGGGTGCACCTTTCGAAGAGGTCGTCATCAGTATCCCGAACGAGATCGGCATGCGCGACCCTAATGGCGGGACGGCGCGCGTGCGCGAATTCGTTACCGACCTCGACGGCTTTCCAAGGCTCGATTCCGATGGGCAGCTGGAGTTTCGTTTTTCCGGCACCCTCGTGATCGAGGCGGAGACCGACGCGAGCGGCAACCTGCGCGGACGCGTCCCGATCACTGTCGAATATCCGTAAGCCGCCCCGCCCGCCGGTCGCACTCCTCTGGCGCGCACCTCTGGCGCACACCTCTGGCGCTAAGCGCGCAGCTTCCCTATATTTCACCCCATCATGGGTGTTTTTCAAAAATCACGCTTCAATCCCAAGCCCGGGATTCTCGACTTCTGGAACGAGTTTCGGAAGCCCAATCCCTACCGCTGGCCGATCCTGGTGATGTCCTCTCTGCCGATCGCGGCGCTGATGTATTACCTCATTCAGGACCGCAATTACGTGACTCCCGAGCGTCCGCAGATCACTTACATCACCACGCTGGAAGAAGGGCGGAGCGATGAAGAGATCATCGCCTCGAACCTCGAAAATCAGGAGATCAAGAATCTGCGCGAAGCGGCAGAAGAGGATCTCGAGGCGCGAAAGCGTGACATCTACAAGGCGCTTGGCGCTGCCGCCGGCATGGACGTCGATGAGATCGACCGCCGGGGCCGCGCCGCCCGCGCTGCCGAAGAGGCCGAGCGCCGCGCAGAGCTCGACGCACTGATGGGCCGCGCGTCCGAGGGCGAAAGCGGCGAGAGCGACGAAGGGCCTGCGAGCGAGGCTCCCGGCGAAAGCCCGGCGTCATAGCGCCGCAAGACTTCACTGACAGCGAATGGATGGCCGCTACAGCGCGGCTGGCCGCACGTGCGCGTCCGATAGCTCGCCCCAACCCCGGCGTCGCCGCACTGCTGGTGCAGGGCAATTGCGTCATCGCGCGCGGCTGGACTCAAGGCGGTGGACGCCCGCACGCCGAAGCCATCGCGCTTGCTGGTATCGCCGAGGGCGGCGCGAAAGGCGCGACACTCTATGTCACGCTCGAGCCGTGCGCACATCAATCACAGCGCGGCCCCGCCTGCACCGACCTCGTGATCGCGGCGCGGCCCTCGCGCGTGGTCATAGGCCAGCTCGACCCCGACCCGCGCACCGCAGGCCTCGGCGCAAAACGCATTCAGCGCGCCGGGATCGCTGTGACGGTGCTTGACGATGATGTCGCGCGTGCCAGCCTTGCCGGATATCTCACGCGCGCTGCCCTCGGTCGTCCGCATGTGACCCTCAAACTCGCAATGAGCCTAGATGGAGCAATCGCGCTTGCCTCGGGCGCGAGCCAGTGGATTACGGGAGAGGCTGCCCGCGCACACGTCCATTCGCGCAGGGCACAGCACGATGCGATCCTTGTCGGAGGCGGCACTTGGCGTGCGGACAAGCCTCGTCTCGACGTACGCCTGCCCGGCCTCGAAGCGCGCAGCCCCGACCGGGTGCTGCTCACCCGCGGCGTCGCGCCCGATGGCGTCACCGTCATCAACGAGCCTGCGCAGATCGCCGCGCTCGACGGCGTGCAATATCTCTATGTCGAAGGCGGGGCAGGAGCGGCTGCGAGTTTCCTCGCCGAGGACATGGTCGACGAGCTTCACATCTACCGCGCCCCGATCCTGATCGGCAGCGGATTGCCCGCGCTTTCCGACATCGGCCTTGCCAGCCTTGCAGACGCGCACGGACGCTGGCGCCATTGTGAAAGCCGCCAGCTTGGCAGCGACACTTTCACGTCCTATCTGCGCACCCGATAGGAGACACGAATGTTCACCGGAATTGTGACCGCCATCGGCACCATCGCGAATGTCGACCAGCGCGGCGATATCCGCCTGCGGGTCAACGCCCCGCTCGACCCGGCGCGGATCGATATCGGCGCCTCGATTGCCTGTTCGGGCGTGTGCCTCACGGTCGTCGAACGCGGCGGCGAAAAGGGTGATGCCTGGTTCGATGTGGACGTGTCGGGAGAGACCGTCAGCCGAACCTATGCCGGCATGTGGAACGAGGGCGCGCGCATCAATATCGAGCCATCTTTGCGCGTCGGAGATGAGCTGGGCGGTCACATCGTCACCGGCCATGTCGACTCTGTCGGCACGGTGGTGAAGGCCGAAGAGGTTGGCGACAGCTGGCGCATCGCGATCCGGGCGCGCGCTGAAATGTCGCCTTTCATTGCGGAAAAAGGCTCGATCACGGTTAACGGCGTCTCGCTCACCGTCAACGACGTGCGCGATCGCAGTGACGGGACTTGCGACTTCATGCTTAACATCATCCCGCACACTGCCGAAGTCACGACGCTCGGCGACCTCAAGGAAGGCGACGAGGTCAATCTCGAGATCGACGTGCTCGCCCGCTACCTGAAGCGGATGCAGGGCCTCGCCGCCACGCGCTAAGCCTGCGACCGAGCGCACAAACAAAGGGGCCCGCACCATCATGGCGCGGGCCCCTTCGGTGTTTCAGTTGAGATCTGGCGATCAGGGAATGTTCTGGTTCACCACCACCGAGTTCATCGTACCGGCCTGGTCGACCCGGCTGAAGTTGCCGGTGCCGTCCTGATTGACCGTCGCCATGTTCGACGTGCCGTCCTGCAGGATGATCGAAGTGTTGAGCAGGCCATCCTGATTGAGCTCGGCCTCGTTGGTCGTGCCCGACTGGACGATGCGCGAGAAGCCTTCGTCGCCGTCCTGATTGACGTCGGCGAGGTTTTCGAGACCGCCGGCATTCTGGATGACGTTGCTCACGTTCTCGTTGCCGATCTGGTCGACGAAGGCGGTGTCATCGGTCCCCGACTGGGTCACGCGCGAGATATTCTCGTCACCCACCTGATTGACGCGCACCGAAAGGCTGAAGAAGTCCTCAGCGATCCCGTCCTGCGTAACGATTGAGCGGTTGTCGTTGCCTGTCTGGATCGACTCGATCCGAGAAAGGCCGTCGACATCAATGATGCTGGAAGCCTGCATGCCGTTATAGATGTTGCCGTTCCCGCTCTGGGTGACGTTCGTCTCCATGTTGGTGCCGCTTTGCAGGCTGATAAGGCGGTTCTCATCACCCGTCTGGGTAAAGAAACCAATCGCCGACTCGCCGGTCTGATCGATGTTGTTGACGTTCTCGTTACCGGTCTGACGGACCAACGCGAACGGGCTGGCGGCAAAGATTCCTCCAACGCCATCCGGCAGGTTATTGGTGTATCCGCCGCTCAAAGCTGACGCGATACCGGCGCTCTGGAGGACGTTTGAACGGTTGCCGTTACCGCCTTCCTGAACAACGTTGACACCGGCAGTGCCGAACCCATCGGGCGAGGACTGCTCGATGACCGAAACCTGCCCTGAGTCCTGCTGGCGGACGAAGGCAAAGTTGTCATCGCCGGTCTGCGTGATGCGAGAAGTCGAGTCGCTCGAATTCTGGTCGACATCAGCAAAACCAAGCGTGCCCGTCTGGGTCAGGCGCGAGATGTTGGTGAAGCCGTTCTGGCCGATGCGGCCCTCGTTGTCCGACCCACCTTGCGTTGCGCGGGCGTTGTTGCCGTCGCCGTTGAACTGGTTGATCTGGTAGAAATTGTCAGTGCCGGACTGGTCGACAAAGCTGAAGTTGTCGCTGCTGGTCTGGTCGCTGTCGATCTCGCCGTTGCTGCCGCTTTGCAGGATGCGGGTTTCGTTGGTGAAGCCGGTCTGCAGAACGTCGGTGTCGTTATTATCGCCCGACTGGAACACGCGCGATGTGTGCTCATCGCCGGTCTGGTCGACGAAAACCGCCTGAACAGTACCGGACTGATCGACGAGGCTGAAATTGTCGCCGTTGATGGCTACCGGAGCGAGCGCATCGCGGGTCTGGTTCACCGTGACCGTGCTGCCCGCATCTGCGGTCTGCGTGACTTCGGAGGTGTTGAACCCTTCGGCCCCGTCCTGGTTGACTTCGACGAAGGAGTCCGCGCCCGATTGGGTCACGTCGGAGAAATTGTCGTCACCGTCCTGCACGACGTCGGTGCTGTTGTTGGAGCCGCTTTGGACGATGAAGGACTGGTTTCGCTCGCCTGTCTGGAACACGCCGAGCTCGGCATCGCTCGTGCCAACCGGGTTGTTGTCGTATGCGGGCAAGCCGACCCTGTTGTCGCTGCCTTCCTGGTCGACGAACGAGAAGTTGCCGTCGCCTTCCTGGCGCACACCAATCGTGTTGTCATTCCCTCCCTGGAAGATGAGCGAGAGGCTGGAGCCGTCCTGATAGACCTCGGAAAGGATCGAGTCGCCATCCTGCGCGATGCCCGATTGTGCACCGCCAGCGATCTGGAAGACCTCGGCGTTTTCCTCTTCGCCGCTTTGCGTAACCACGCTGTCGGCATCGATCGTGTCAACGCGCTGGCGAACGCGAACACGGCCGCGGATACCGGTCTGGTCCACGATTGAGCCGGTCAGCGAACCCTCGCCGCCACCAATGCCTCGTTGCCGCACATTCGCGCGGTTCTGAGGACCGCCGCCTGCATTGATCTGGGTTATCGTGGAAAGCACATCCACCGAAGTTGCTGTCTGGTTCAGCGTAGCGCGGTTGTCGCCGGTCTGGTCGATCTCGGAAATGCCGCCCGTGCCGCTTTGCGTGACGGTGGCTTCGTTGGAGATGTTATCGGCGCTGCGGGTGGTGCCGTCCTGCGTGATGGTGGAATCGTTGTCGGTGCCGGTCTGTTCGACATCGGCATCGTTTTCCTCGCCGCTTTGGACGATCACGCTGACATTGTTCGGCACAGCCTGAGCGTGAGCCGCGCCAGCAAAAGCAAGCGATGCTGCACCAAGCGCTGCGACGGACGCAGTGGTCCTGAATAGAGTTTTCATCAATTTTCCCCCTGCCGGCCAGTCCTCAGAATTGAGGCTCAAATGAAAGCCAGCCCAAAGCGCGAAGAGCACCCCTCTCCGCTAACTGCATGGTTACTACCATTTTAACTGATTGATTGAAAGCGGAACCTCCCGCCTGTCACGCCGCATAAGAAAAGGGCGGGCCATCGCGGCCCGCCCCTCTCTGAGTTCGCTTTAATCAGCGTTCGCGTCTTAGCGGCTTGCCTGACGCTCGTCGTCAAGGCCATCGACGCTCTTCGATACGAGCACGTTGACGGCGACGCGGCGGTTCTGGGCCTTGCCGTAAGCGGTCGTGTTGTCCGCTGCCGGGTCAGCTTCGGCCATGCCGGTTGGCGACAGCATCCGCCACGGCTTCCAGCCGCACTGCTGCTGAAGAAAGTTCACCACGCTGCCTGCACGGCGTTCGCTCAGACGCTGGTTCACTTCCTGGCTGCCGGTCGAATCGGTGTAGCCAACAACCAGCAGAAGCGCATTGTCGGTCGCTTCGGCCTGTGCAGCGGCGTTGCACAGTTCTGCGCGAGCCTGCTGCGAGAGGTTGTGACGACCGGTGTCGAAATAGACATTGGTGGTCGACTTGATGTTGTACTGGTCGATGTCGCCGAAACGTCCACGCAGTGCCTCGGTGGCAGCAGCGTTCTTCTCGATACCGGCGGTGTTTTCACCGATTGCCATTTCGTTGTCGGCAAAGCGCTGGTTGGTGCCCGAGCGGATCATCTCGGCGGTCTCAAGATCGCCGTCCGAGAAACGCACGTCCGAGGCAACAAGGCCGCCGTCCCACTGACGGGTCGCGACCTTTACCGGCAGACCGTTCAGCAGCGCATCGGCGCCCAGCGTTTCGCGGCCAAGGCCAAGAAAGCCGCCACGCGCCTTGATCGTGGTCTCTTCCGTTACGGTAACGACCGTGCTGGTGCCATCGGCGCTGGTCACCTGGACCCGGTTGCCGCGGCGTGCGGAAATGAAGCCTTCGATATCCGGGCCTTCGACCATGGTGTCGAGAGCAGGAATTTCCGGCGCATAAACTGTGGTGAGAACTTCGCTGTCCTGTGCGGCTTCCTGAGCCATGGCAGGCATGCCGAACGGCATCGCAGCAAGCGCTACGAGCGCAAGAGTGGTTTTCGTAGTTGTTTTCATTCTTTCAGCTCCTTCAAGCAGCATCCACCGCGATACGAACCCGAAAGCAGGCGGTTGTTCTTGCCTGCCCCTGTTTGCGAATACTCGCATACGCCATAAGCGCGACCCACGGATTGCATCACCGGCTTGTAAGAGCCCCCTTTGAAACGAGGTTAACGGACCCGAGATCGCTCACGTCCGACCAGCACGCTCATCGTGCAGGTGGCGGCGATCTGTCGCTACGATCCTTGCACGTCAATGAATAGACAAGTCAGAATGCACGCAGCCGTGGTTGGCCTGTGATCGGGATACGGTGAGTTGAGGCAATGGACGCAAAAAGGGCGCGAGAGATGTCGATCACTCGCGCCCTTCATGATGCAGGTGGACCGGCCGGTGCAAAAGCCAAAACCCACTCTGGGACATCCTGTCAGCCGTTAGCTGGCTGGCTGAACGCGCATTACATCGTCTGCGTAACGTTCATTACGTGGCCACTGCCTTCCTGATCGATGGTCATCGTCAGGTTGTCGCCCATCTGGGTGAAGATGATCGAGTTGTTGCCGCCCGCCGTGGTCAGGTTCTGGTTCAGCGTGAGCGAGTTGTTGTTCCCGATCTGGTTGCCTTCGGCATAGTTGTTGTCGCCGCCGACTCCAGCGCCATTGACGAAGCCCTGATCGATGAACAGCGAGTTGCCGTCGCCCTGCTGATTGCCGACGGCTTCGTTGAGCGTGCCGTTCTGGCCGATCGCGACGAGGTTGCCCGAACCGTTCTGCGAAATGGTCGCAGTGTTAGTGCCTGCGCCTGCGATGTCGCCTTGCACGACGAAAGCCACGTTGGTGAGGTCTTCCTGCTCGATGAAGGCCACGTTGTCGTCGCTGAACTGGAAGACGTCAGCGTCGTTGCCGCCGCCGGTGGTGTTCAGGTTCTGGTTGATGGTTGCCGAGTTGCCAGCGCCCGGCTGCACGATGAAGGCATTGTTGGAGCTGCCATCGACACCGGCGCCTCCGCCAAGGCCCTGGTCGACGAACGCGGTGTTGCCGTCGCCGCTTTGGTTGACGGCTGCGAAGTTGGTCGCCGAGTTCTGGCCGATAGCCGAAAGGTTGTCTGCACCGGTCTGGCGGATCGATGCTTCATTGCCGCCAAGGCCGCCAAGGTCACCTTGAATGATGAAAGCCTGGTTGTTGGTAGAGCCGCCACCGATCTGGAGCGCGGTTGCAATCTGACCGTCGCCTGCCTGGCTGATCTCAATCGAGTTGAGAGCGTCTTCGACCTGTTCGATCGTGACGTCATGGTTCGTGCCGGTCTGGTCGACGTCGACATTGGCCTGAGCCAGTGCAGGCGAAGCTGCGGCAAGTGCGACTGCCGAAATACCGGCGTAAGCGAGTTTGTTCATTCTGGACCCTTCCCTGAGCGGTTCCACTCGGATTGAAAAATGTGGTGCGCGAGGTCACGCAGGGAAGGTCTTGGGTCGCGTTCGCCTAATAATTGGTCGTACAAGATGGTGGAGGGCGCATTAACCAAGCGGTCTTTCGCCCGGTGACCCTAGGGATTCTGCGTATTTCAGGGGGTTAGAGCGTCAAGCACCCTCGGCACAATCCGGCTAACCACGCCGCGCGGGCTTGCCCGATCGCGTTCTACCAGAGCGGCTCGCCGGGGTGATTCCCGGGCGAACGGGTGCTCTTAATTGCGTACAGGCGTTTCCAGCGGGTGGTGAGTTCACCGATTACGGTCGACTCAATCAGCGATACAAAGCGCATTCCTGCAACCTTGTTCTGAGACCACGCGACACAGGCGGCCTGCGCATCAAGCCCGGCGAAACGCACATGGAATGTGTCGCCGACCCTCAGAGGCCCCGCCTCAAGCACGCGGATACGGCAGCCACGTTCGCTGATGTCGATCAGCGTGCCGTTAAACTGCTCACCTTCGGCGTCCTTGATCGACGCGGCGATTGAAACCGGACGGCGCGGCCATTCACGGTCGGTGTATTCCGACGGCTTCCTCAATTGCTGATGCATGTAATCGTTTCCCCATTGCCGAGCCCGGATATGACCAACATGTGAAAAAGCACTTAAGGCTAATCGCCTGTTCCGTAACGCAAACGACCGATTGCTCGCTTTCCTACACGGGGTGAATTGTGCCTTGGTGTCGGCCATGACACGTGTTCCTTCCCGCAGGCGGCGCAATTCGCGACGACATCCTCCGGCCTTCACCCCGGTAAAGCTGCGCTCAAGGCGCGGCGGGTGGACCCCCGAGATACAGTGCGCGTTCCTTGCACACCTCTATCTGACCGGCTGCGTCGCTGCCGCCTCGCGCGCGGTTGGGCGAAGCCGCGAGAGCGCCTATCGGCTGCGCCAGCGCGAGGGCGCCGAAAGCTTTGCTCGCGCCTGGGACAAGGTGCTCGATGGACGCTGCGCACCCGTCGTGGACTGGGTCGCAGATCGGCGGGGCGAAGATTGGCGGAAAGTCACACTTCCTACACTCAGATGGCGCGTAGAGATCGGTCTGTGGCGCCCCATAATCTATCGCGGAAAGATGCGCGGGATCGCCCGAAAACCTGACGATACTGCGCTTTTGCGGCTACTCACGCGGCTCGATGCAAGGGTTGCCGGGATCGAGGAAGGTGCCTTGTGAGCCCTCGCCCGCGTTTTTCCAAACGCCCCTTTGCGCGGTCCACCGCGACCTCACTGCGCCGCAAGCGGACCCGTCGCAAAGCCCTCGCGATCAATCACGTAGAAGACGTGCGGCTGGTCCGAACCCGCCATGCCGCGATTCTCGGTCCGCTCGGTCATTCGGCCGCCGATCTTCTCCATCGCTTTTCGCGAACGGATGTTGTCCGCCCCGACGGCAAAGCGACACTGAGCAACGCCTTGAAGCGCATGGCCGATCATCAGCCGCTTCATCTCGCGATTGGCCGCCCCGCCCCACTGGGACCGTGCAAGAAACGTCCAGCCAATCTCGATCGAACCGCCATCCGCCTCTTCAAGCCCCTGATAGCGAGAGGAGCCGATGACTTTGCCGGTAGCCTTGTCGATCACGACGAGAGCGCCCTCATTTGCGAGCGCATCGTCAAAGAAGGTTCGGAACACTGGTTCGCGCCAGCGATCATGCGCCGGGTGCACTACCCAGATCAGCGGATCGGACGCGACCGCGAAAAGCGCTTCCCAATCATCTTGGCGCAGGGGCCTCAGCTGCAGGCTCGGACCTTCGAGTGTTGGCTGGCGGTCGAGCAATCGCGGCCTCTCAGCCCGTCACGTCAGCGATGGCGCCGATGAACTTGTCGATGTTGTCCATCGTCAGGCCCGCAACGTTGATGCGGCCAGACCCGGCCATGTAGATGCCGTGATCCTCGCGAAGCGCCTGCACCTGCTCCTTGCTGATCGGAAGCACCGAGAACAGGCCATTCTGAATGCCAAGCGGCGCAAGGTCGACGCTGCCGGCAACGCCAGCTTTGGCGAGGTAATCGCGCACCTGCCGCATCCGCGCGCGCATCTGGTCGAGCTCGTCGAGCCATTGCTGCGTCATCTCTGGATCGCGCAGGATCACGCGCACGGCAGCCGCTCCATGGTCGGGCGGCATCGACCAGCTCGCGCGGGCCAGCGCGTTGGCATTCGAGAACGCCTTGTCGAGCGTGTCGGTGCCTTCAGGACCGGACTTGGACATGATGTAGAATGCACCCACGCGGTCGCGGTACATGCCGAAGTTCTTGTCGCAGCTGTAAGCGATGAACGCCTCGGGCACCTTGGCAAGCACGCTGCGAAGACCCGCGACGTCCTCATCAAGCCCGTGACCCAGCCCGTGATAGGCGGTGTCGATAATCGGGAACGTGCCGCTCTCAACCAGCGCATCGCCAATCGCGTCCCACTGATCGGCGGTGTAGTCGATCCCCGTCGGATTGTGGCAGCAGCCATGCAGGAGCACGCCTTCGCCGGGGCCTGCGCTCTTGATCGCAGCAAGCACCGCGTCGATGTTAGCCGTGCCGTCAGGGTTCGCATGATCGAAAGCGACCCATTCAAGGTCGATATCGCCGAAGATCTGAGCATGGTTGGGCCAACTTGGCGTTCCCATGTGAAGCCTGGTCATGCCGGCTGCCTGCGCCAAGGCCGCCGCAAGGCGAACCGCGCCGGTGCCGCCCGGTGTCTGCATGCCCTGAATGCGCCCGCCCATCGTCGGGTCTTCGCCGAAAATGTACGGTTTGAGAGCGTTGACGAAGCCCATATCGCCTTCCGGACCGAGATAGGACTTGGAATCCTGGTTCTCGACCAGCCATTTCTCAGCCGCCTTGATCGCTCCGAAGACAGGGGTCGCGCCCTGCCCCGTGCGGTAGACACCGACGCCAAGGTCGATCTTGTCGGGCCGTTCGTCGGCAGCGTGGAGCTTGATCAGCGCAAGCAGCGCATCGGGCGATTGGGGTTCGAGATTGTCGAGCATGATGGCGCATGCTCTGACGCAGGTGCGCGCCGTGCGCAACCACCTTTCGAACCATGTTGCCCGCCGCCGCGCTTAAGCACGGTCAGCCTCGGGCGATGTGCAACCTCAGAAGGGCAACCAGCGTTGCTTCTCAGAGAAACGCATATAGCCCGCATTGACGCCCAGCCTGAGGCCGGCACCGATGCGGATCGGAATCAGCACGACATCGCCGCGCCGCATGTAGCTCGCATGAAGGCCGCCCACGAAATAGGCCTGGCCTTCGCCTGCGGGATAGCGGCGGAAGATGTCCTGCGTGTCATACAGGTTGTAAACGAGAACGAAGGTGTTGCCCGCATTCGCTCCGGCATCGAAGCCAAGCGAGGGGCCGGTCCAGTAGACCTTGCGCTGGCCTTCGACCTTGTGATGGAGTGTGCCCGAACCGTAACGGGCACCGAAGATGAAGGCACCGCCCGCTTCGCGCCCGACGATGTAGCCATTGGGCTCGCCCTGCTTGCGAAGCAGATCCTCGATCATTCCGGCAAGGCCTTGTGCGCCTTTGCCGAACACGCCTTCGGCAGCGCCGATCAGATCGTCTTCGGCAAAGGTCCCAGAATTGGCTTCCTGTGCGCCTGCGACCTGTTCGCCGGGAACCGGATCGGTCCATTCGGGAACCGGCTCGCCCTCTTGCGCGGTGGCGACGTCGCCATCGGAATAGTCGGCAAACTCACCCTCGAAACCGGCCTGCTCTTCGGTCTGAAGCGGCTCTGCTGTCTGAGGCGCTTCGCGAAGGCTGGGATCGGCAAGATCGGCGTCGATTGCACCGGAGCCTCCACCAGAGCCCTGAGCGGTCGTCTCGAACGCTTCATCGGGATCGAAGCTCTCGACATCCTGCGCGGCCGCCGGTGCGAGCACCAGCATCGCAGCGGCGAACATCGCGGCGCCCGAGCGACTGATGCGCGCGAGTGGGGAAAGCGGCGAGGCTTGCTCGCCAGTGCTGTGGCCAGTCTTAAGGGTCGTCAGGGGCGTGTCCTTGCGCATCGTAAACCTCTCTCGCATCGCAGCCGCCGCACTCTTGCATGGGCAAGCAGAGTCTTAATCAGCTGTCACGGCAATCGAGCGGCGACGGACCGAATCGAAAACGCGACGAAGCGAGTCGATAAGAGCCTTGCGATGAATCGCAGATGGCCGGGTAGAGTGGTGCCCCTCAGGAATGACGCGTAAGACGCTTCGCAGGCGGTGCACACATTCGCCGCAAATCTCTTGCCATTGGCCCTTGCCGGTCATGCGAAGCGCGACTATAGCGCGCGGCTCGCAGCCAATCTGAAGGCCAGCGTCAGCGGAGACGTGGGTGAGTGGCTGAAACCAGTTCCCTGCTAAGGAACCATACCTACTACGGGTATCGAGGGTTCGAATCCCTCCGTCTCCGCCACCTTTTCCAACCGCCTCCATCCGCGCACCGGCCAGCAGCAGTCCGTCGTAGGCGGCGCTTGGCGAGGGTGAATTGCCCGCATTCTCAACCGATTCACGGTCCTACAACCCGCAATATGCGGAATGAAAGTTGGCACCATTTCGGTTCTTGTACCATTTCATAACCGGTCTCGGTCTACTAACGTCTCAGCTAAATGCCGAAACGTGTGAGGCCTTCTAGGTGAGTATCCAAAGCTCTATCCATCCTGTCATCCTTTGCGGTGGCGGCGGAACGCGCCTTTGGCCCGTGAGCAAGCAAGCTTTGCCCAAGCCGTTTTTGCCGCTGATTGGTGAGCGAACGCTGTTCCAGCAAAGCATCGACAGGGTGTCTGGCCGTCCCAACTTTGCCAAACCGACAGTGGTTGCGGGGGAGGCGCATCACGGCCTCATCGCCGATCAGGCATCTGGCGACATCCGGATCGTCATTGAACCCTGCGCGCGCAATACGGCGGCCGCGATAGCGATAGCCGCGCACAGCCTGTCACCCGATGACATCATGCTGGTCTGCCCAAGCGATCACCACATCTCGGACGAAAGTACATTCCACTCCGCTGCGATGGCCGCCGCGCGCCTTGCTTCGCAGGATTGGCTCGTATCTCTGGCTATCGAGCCGACCGGCCCGGCCACGGGCTACGGATATCTGCAGACAGGTGAAGCACTGGGCGGTGGCAATCGAATTGGCCGATTCGTCGAAAAGCCCGATCTCGAAACCGCGAAACGCTTTCTCGCTTCGGGGAACTACAGCTGGAACGCGGGGATCTTTGCTTTCCGCGCGGGATTTCTGCTGGACGAGCTGAACAGCCACCGGCCGGAAATGGCAGCGCTGGTCGCCGAGAGTTTCCGAAAAGGCCAGAAAACCGATACCACGTTCCGCCCCGCCCCCTCGCCATTTGAGCAGATTGCCGGAGAGTCGATCGACTATGCGGTCATGGAAAACACGTCGCGCGCAGCGATGGTTGCGGCCGATATGGGATGGTCCGACATTGGCGACTGGGACTCGCTCGCAAAGGCGATTTGCGAAGACGCGGGCCGGGCAAACGAGGACGGCAACGTAGCAAAAGGAAGGGCCGATTTCCTCGATAGTGAAGGCGTTCTCACGTTTTCTGATGGGCCACGTGTCTCGGTGGTAGGGCTCGAGAATATCTGTGTAGTGGTCGATGGCGACGAGGTGCTCGTGACCTCTCGCGATCAGGCGCAGCTGGTGGGCAAGCTTCCCGGCGCATCTTCGAAAGGTGGAGCCAAGTGTCGCTGAAGACCCGCCATCTTAGCACCCGCATGGTTGAAAAAGTTTGGGGCTGCGACGTGCTCCCGGCCCCGTTTTCGGCGCCTGACGGCTCGCGCATCGGCGAAATCTGGTTCGAACCGCCCGAAGAAATGGCCGAGGTTCTCGTCAAGTTCCTGTTCACCTCGCAAAAGCTGTCTGTCCAAGTTCATCCGTCTCAGAATGACGCCCTCCCTGATGAGGCTGGCAAGGATGAATGCTGGGTGGTTATCGCAGCTCAGGATGAGGCGAAACTTGCGGTCGGCTTCAAAAACGAAGTTACGCGCGAAGAAATCGAACGCGCCGCGATTGACGGTTCAATCGAGGAGATGCTGGTGTGGCATCCCGCCAAGGAGGGGGACATCTTCTACCTCCCGGCAGGCACCGTGCACGCCATCGGCCCCGGCCTTACGCTGGTCGAGGTGCAGCAAACCAGTTCCACGACCTTCAGGCTTTACGATTACGGACGACCGCGCGAACTCCATCTGGAGCGCGCTGTGGCGGTCGCCAACGGCTCCCCGCACAAGGCAGACTTGCGCAGCCATGTCTCCGAGCGCGGGGAAAGGCTCATCGACGGGCCCTTCTTCCGGATTGACAGGATTGAAGGTCGTCCGAGCGAAACGATGCTTAATTCACACGACACGCCGCTTTTGGTGCTCCCTCTGATGGGCACGGTCGGTGCCAACGACCGAGGCACAACCATAGCACCTGGCGAATGCGGTCTTGCGCCTAATCTTGCCTCTCTGGACTTCCGCGACGCCGATTGCACGCTGCTGGTTTCCTCGCGCAAAGACGCCTGACCTCAGCCAGCGCAGTCCATTAGAATATGGACGTTGGGGTGGTTGATTTGCGGGCTAATGCTTCGATCATCCCTATTGACCCTCACCCGCGATGCTGCGAAGCGCACGCCGGCAATCTTGGTCGCATTTACTTAGGAAGTTGCAGTGAATTCCCAGCCTAGAAAAGGCATCATCCTCGCTGGCGGTTCGGGCACCCGGCTCTATCCGCTTACGAAGGGCGTATCGAAGCAATTGATGCCGGTCTTCGATAAACCGATGATATACTATCCGCTCAGCACTTTGATGCTGGCTGGCATACGCGACATCCTGATCATCACGACTCCCGAAGATGCTGCTCAATTCAAGCGGGTGCTTGGCGATGGGTCAGACTTCGGGGTAAACCTAAGCTATGCACAGCAGCCTAAACCAGAGGGGCTGGCGCAGGCATTCCACATCGGCGCAGACTTCGTTCGCGGCGGGCCGAGCGCGCTGATTCTGGGTGACAACATCTTCTACGGGCACGGGCTACCGGAGCTTTTGGGTAACGCAGACGCGCGCGAGAGTGGCGCAAGCGTATTTGCCTACCGCGTCACCGACCCCGAAGCCTTTGGCGTGGTCGAGTTCGATAGCGAAGGCACGGCGATCTCGATCGAGGAAAAGCCCGAGGTCCCCAAGTCGAACTACGCTGTCACCGGGCTCTACTTCTATGACGAAACTGTCGTCGACCGTGCTCGCGATCTTGCCCCCTCTGCGCGCGGCGAGCTTGAGATTACCGATCTCAACCGCCTCTATCTCGACGAAGGCTCTATGTCGGTGGAGATCATGGGCAGAGGATTTGCCTGGCTCGACACAGGCACGCACGCCTCGCTTCTCGATGCAGCGACCTATGTGCGCATCACCGAGGAGCGCCAAGGCCTCAAGATTGCCTGCCCAGAGGAAATCGCATGGCGCCAGGGCTTCATCGACGATGCGCGCCTCGAAGAGATCGCGCAGCCGCTGCGCAAGTCCGGCTATGGCGAATACCTGCTCGGCTTGCTCGATCAGCCCGCAATCGGTTGAGCAGCAGTTCGATGCAAATCACCAAGACAGAAATCGACGGCCCGCTGATCATCGAACCCAAAGTGTTCGGCGATGAGCGCGGCTTCTTCATGGAAAGCTGGAACGCGCAAGCATTTGCCGACGCCGGGCTCGACATCGCTTTTGTGCAGGACAATCACTCGCGCTCGCAAAAGGGCGTGCTGCGCGGAATGCATTTTCAGAATCCGGGGCCGCAAGGCAAACTGGTCCGTGTCGTCAGCGGCGCTGTTTTCGATGTCGCTGTGGACCTGAGGCGTTCTTCGCCGACATTCGGGAAATGGGTCGGGGTTGAATTGTCAGCGCAGAACAAGCGAATGTTCTGGGTACCGCAGGGTTTTGCCCATGGGTTCCTGACGCTCGAAGACAACACCGACTTCCTCTACAAATGCGACGCGCCATACGCTCCGCAAACGGAGCATTCGCTAGCATGGGACGATCCGGAAGTCGGGATCCAATGGCCGACAGATGGCCTGGAAGTTCAGCTGTCGTCGAAAGACCGCGAAGGCAAGTCACTTGGTGAAGTGGAGGCGTTCGCGTGAGGGTTCTCATAACAGGCGCCAAGGGGCAGCTCGGTCGGGGTCTCGTTGCCAGCGCCCCTGCCGAGGCAGACGTGGAAGCCGTCGATATCGATGAGTGCGATCTGACCGATGCGGACGCCATTGGCGATCTCGTCACCACAATCGAGCCCGATATTGTCATCAATGCAGCCGCCTATACAGCGGTCGATAAGGCCGAGAGCGACGAAGAGACGGCACGCGCGATCAATTCTGGCGCGGTGAAAGCGATTGTCGATGCGCATGACGGCAAGCTCGTACACGTCTCGACCGATTTCGTGTTCGACGGTCGGAGCTCGCGCGCATATCAGCCGGATGACACTCGCGCTCCCATCTCCGCCTATGGCCGCACCAAGGCGGAGGGCGAGGATCATTTGCGGGAAAGCGACATCCTTGTCCGGACCGCATGGGTCTACACGGCAGGAGGAACGAACTTCGTGCGAACGATGCTCCGATTGATGCGCGACAAGCCTGCTTTGAACGTCGTTTCCGACCAGATTGGCGCTCCTACCTGGGCACCAGGCCTTGCTGCCACGATCTGGGGCCTTTTGGACAAAGATGCCAGCGGCACATTCCACCATTCTGATGCCGGAACCGCGAGCTGGTACGATTTTGCCGTCGCGATCCAGGAAGAGGCCCTCGCTCTCGGCCTGCTCGATGCGGCCATCCCAATCACGCCCATCACCACCGCCGACTACCCCACCCCGGCAGCGCGCCCGGCATTCTCGCTGCTCGACAGCAGCAAGACCCGCGCCCTGCTCCAGGATGGTCATACTCATTGGCGGGTAAACCTGCGGCAGATGCTGCGCGAGGAGAAGACACTTGGCTAACCTGCTCGTCACCGGAGGCGCTGGCTTCATCGGTGGCAATTTCGTTCACTACTGGGCTGACAAACATCCGGAAGATGCGATCGTCGTCCTCGACGCTCTGACCTATGCAGGCAATCGCTCGACCATTGAGGGCGTCGAACAGGCTGATCTGATCGAAGGCGACATTCGCGATCAGGAACTCGTCGAAAAACTGCTTCGTGAGCGCGAAATCGCGACCATCGTGCATTTTGCCGCCGAAAGCCATGTCGACCGTTCAATCTCTGGTCCCGATGCATTCATCGACACTAACATTCTTGGGACGAACAGCCTGCTCAAAGCCGCGCGCGCGGTCTGGCTTGATGGCGACGGGATGGAGCACCGCTTCCATCACATCTCCACCGACGAGGTGTATGGATCGCTCGGCGCCGATGACCCCGCATTCAGCGAAACCACGCCCTATGCGCCCAACTCGCCTTATTCGGCATCGAAGGCATCGTCCGATCACCTCGTGCGCGCCTATCACCACACGTTCGGGCTGGATGTGACGACCACCAATTGCTCGAACAATTACGGACCATACCAGTATCCTGAAAAGCTGATACCGCTGTTCTTGCTCAACGCATTGTCGGGGAAGAGCCTGCCGATCTACGGTGACGGCATGAACGTGCGCGACTGGCTCCATGTAGAGGACCACTGCCGCGGGATCGAGGCCTGCCTTTCGAAAGGTGTGCCCGGCGAGACCTATAATATCGGCGGCGGTGAAGAATTGCCGAACATGGCAGTCATCGACGCCATTTGTGCGGAGGTCGATCGAGCCTTCGAAGAGGTCGATGGTCTTGCCGAACGCTATCCCGACGCGCCAGCTGCGAACGGGAAGCCTACCAGCAAGCTCAAAACCTTCGTCACCGACCGCGCGGGTCACGACCGTCGTTACGCAATCGACGAAACAAAGGCCCGCGGCGACCTTGGATACGCAGCCGAGCGCACTTTTGCCGAAGGCTTGCACCAGACCTTGCGCTGGTATCTTGCCAACGAGGATTGGTGGCAACCGTTGCTCAATCGGTAGAGCCACCTGCTAGCTCGCAGCCGTTTCAGCATCCGTGTTATTATTGGGCACTGAAACGCCTAACTCCGACAAATGCCGAACTCTTTGCCACTTCCTCAATCCAAATTGCGCTCCGCGAGGATGCTTCGCCTCCAAGTGCATGCCGAGGCATTTGTATCGCAGCCCGGCTCGTACGCGCGCTGCGTATGGTGGCGTCTTGTCGGCAAGCGGCTTCGTGCGCGCATGAAGCTCGCACAATTGCTCGGCGGTACGTCGCGCGCCTATGATTTGTGGCAAGCGCAAGAACAGCGAGAGAATGGCTTAAGGCATTCAAACCACGCACCTGCCGTCATTGCGTTGGTCAGACCTGGACCCGGTGAAGACAGAACGCTTGCCAGTCTGGACTTGGCCGGGATTCAAGCAAGTATTCTCGACGGCGACTTACGAGAGGCACTCGCAAACCTTGAACGTGAGTTTAGCGAAGGCTGGCTGCTCCTTATACAAGCAGGAGACTGCGTGAGCGAGGCAGCCGGCGATGCTTATCGCCTTGCCATTTCGCTTACCGAACCAACAACGCATGTCATTTATGCCGACGACGATCTCATCAATGTAGAGGGTCGCCGGCATTCGCCGCATTTCAAGCCGGACTGGAACAGCGAGATGTTTCGGCATTTCGACTATGTCTCTGACTCGGCAATCTTCAGATTAAGCGCGCTCAATTTGCCCTCTTTGGCCGCATCGCCTTTCCAGGACGCTTTGAAACTGAGCCAGCGAGACGGCGGAGAGATCGTTCATCTCCCGAAAGTCCTGCACCATCGCCGGTCGCGCAAGGCACCTACTCTCCCCTTGCCGCCAATTCAGCCCGATCCTGCGAGCGAATTGCCTAGCGTCAGCGTGCTCGTTCCCACACGCAACCGCCTCGACCTTTTGGAGACGTGTCTCGAAGGTCTCAAGGCCACGAGATATCCTGGGTCCTGCGAGATTATCATTATCGACAACGGCAGCGATGATCCCGCAACGATCGAATACCTCGCAAATATCGATCCAGGCTTCGCGCGCGTCATACCCTTTGCAGGCGCTTTCAACTTTGCAGCAATTAACAACAGCGCCGCACGCGAAGCGAAAGGCAAGCTGCTTTGCTTTCTCAACAATGATATCGAGATCACCGATCCCAGTTGGCTGGCGATCATGGCGCAGCAGGCTGTGCGCGAAGAGGTCGGCGCGGTCGGCGCACAATTGCTGTATCCCGATGGCCGGATTCAGCATGCCGGTGTGGTGCTCGGCATTGGTGGAGCTGCCGCTCATGCGCATCGCCTCCTGCAGCCTTCAAAAACAGGCTACTTCCATCGCCACAAGCTGCCACAATTCGTGAGCGCGGTGACGGCTGCTTGCCTTGTCGTAGAACGAGCGAAGTTTGAAGCTGTCGGAGGCTTTGACGAAGAGCATTTTGCGGTGTCATTCAACGATGTGGATCTGTGCCTGAAATTGCGCGCAAAAGGCTGGAAGAGCCTCTATGAACCCCGCGCGAGGCTCGTGCATCACGAGTCGATATCGCGCGGCCTTGATCGCGACGCGCTCGGTGCAGCGCGTCAAGCACGCGAAGTTGCCAATCTGCAAGAGAAGTGGCGCACCCAACTTGCTTCCGGCGGCGAAGGGGAAGGAGCGCACAACCCCGACCCATATCATCACCCAGAACTCAGCCGGCTGAGCGAACAATTTGTTGTGAGGCTTTGAACGACAGCCCCATGTCAGACCATAATGCCTCACGCCTTGCGCTACCTACCGTGACTTTGTGCGCGGTGAGCTCTTCGAATGTCGCTGCGACCATTCGGGCGATGGAAGCCAGTTTGGAGCAGGTCGACTTCGCGAAAGCGCTGCTGTTTACGCATTGCGAGCGGGCAAGCCTTGGAACCAATCCAGATACTCGGATCGAGTTCGTCGCAATAGAACCGATTGTTTCGTCCGAGGCTTATTCGCGGTTTATCCTCGACGACCTGGCCCAGCACATTGAAACCGATCACTGCTTGATCGTGCAGTGGGACGGTCATGTCATCGACGCTAGGCAATGGCACGATGAGTTTCTCGAATATGACTATATCGGTGCAAGCTGGCCACAATTCGATGATGGCCACGACGTCGGCAACGGCGGGTTTTCGCTGCGAAGCAAAGGACTGATGCAAGCTTGCTCCAGCTCTGAATTTCAGCCTCATCACCCGGAAGATATCGCAATCTGCCGCACAAATCGTCCTCTGCTCGAAGCGCAGGGTTTTCGTTTCGCTTCGGCCGAAATTGCGGATCGTTTCGCGGCCGAAAGGGCTGGAGAACCCGAAAGCAGTTTCGGTTATCACGGCATATTCTTGATGCCGCGCGCGCTTGGCACCGAAGCTTTCTGGACCGTCTATGAGACCCTCGATGACCGGTCGACTTTGAGGCACGATTTCTGGTCCATCCTGGCCCAGGTGATGCTTGGCAGACGCGGTTTACGACGTGGGTTCATGCTGCTTGTGAACCGGTTGAGAGGTTACTCCCGCAAGTCAAAGCGATGAATTGAGTGTCAAAAGAATTTGGGATTTGATGCAAAGTCCTGCTATGGCGCGCCACTAGCCCGTTTCGGGAGCGTCGCAAGCCAATGGCTTCCCCCTCTCCAAGACTCGTTGAGCCTTACACCTGAACATGCAACACGACCCTGATCTGCAGCGCCAAGCTGAGGCGTCTGGCAAACGCAACCAACTGGTCGCCACGCTAAAGCGTTGGCGCTGGTTTGCCGCTTTTGTCGTTTTCCCTTCGCTTGTCGCAACCCTGTATTACGGGGTGATCGCCGCCAATATCTATGTCTCTGAATCGCGCTTCGTAATCAAGGCACCCGAGCGTTCTCAGAGCAGCGGTTCAGCTTTGGGGAACCTTCTGCAATCCACCGGTTTTGGCACTGGAGCGGAGCAAGCCAGCGAAATCATCGGATATCTGCGTTCTCGGGATGCTCTGTCCGACCTTTCCGAGAGGGTAGATGTCAGGGCTGCATTCGGGTCAGACGAAGCGGACTTCTTGAGCCGCTTCCCGCTTATTTATCAGAGTGATAGTTTCGAAGACTTGTACGAGTACTATGGCTCGATGGTTGAGGCGCAACCTGACACCGATACTGGCCTGACGGTCTTGAGTGTGAGCGCATACACGCCAGAAGAGGCACAGGCTCTCAATGCGGGTCTGCTTGAGCTGGGTGAGGAGTTGGTCAACCGGTTGAACGAACGCGTCAATACTCAGGCGATTGATGAAGCCCAGCTCGTGGTGGACGAGGCGCAACAACGGGTTCGCGATGCTCGGATCAAGCTGGGCGCGTATCGAAACTCGGCAGAGTTGCTGGATCCCGCGCAGCAAGGGATCGGTGTTCTGGAAGTTTCCAATGCACTGATTGCGCAGGAGGCTGCTCTAAGAGCTCAACTCGCAGAAATCCGCCGAAACGCACCGAACCATCCGGCAATCCCGGCCTTGAGAGATCGGATTGCAGGCCTATCGCAGCAGGTTGCAGAGCAAACAGGTCGCGCCGTCGGCACCCCGAACGGCATAGCAGCGAAGATCACCGAGTACGAAAATCTTCTCGTCGAGCAAGAGTTCGCGGAACAAACCCTTACTGCTGCCAACGCAGCGCTCGAACAAGCGCGTATCGAAGCGAAGCAGCAGCAGTACTACCTCGAACGCGTTGTCGAACCCAACAAGCCTGATGACGCCATAATGCCCGCGAGAATTCGCAGTATTCTCGCTGTGATTTTCGCAACTCTGTGCTTGTACTTGGTTGGTTGGATGCTTTCGGTGGGTGTCCGGGAACACGCTTCGGAAGACTAACCCGCGATGGAGCGCTTTGGCGAAGGATTCCGTGTGCAAGTCAGGGTCATTCAGGCCCTGACAAGTCGTGAGCTAATGACTCGCTTTGGCCGTGAAAACATCGGCTTTCTGTGGATCATGGTCGAGCCATTGCTCTTTGCAGGGCTGGTCGGCGTCGTATGGACCTTCCTGCGTGGCCCCGAGGCTTATGGCATTGGCGTCTTGGCCTTCGTCATAACCGGCTACATCCCTCTGACATTCTTGCGACATGCATTCGGGCGATCCGCTAGCATTTTTGTTGCCAACAGTGCGTTGCTTTACCACCGTCAGATCAAGGTCCTCGATTTCATTTTTGTACGCGTCCAGATCGAAGCAATCGGGGCTATGATGGCCTTCATTTTCGCGGCTGTGGTGCTTGGCTTCCTTGACCTCTTCCCGCTGCCCAGCAATGTCGGCGCGCTGGTGGCGGGCTGGGCCATTTACTTCTTCTTCGTTCTTAGCATCGCGACAGTTTTGGCGCCTCTTGCCCAGGTTTCAGAGGTCGTCGAGAAATTGGTCCCGATCAGCGTGTATATCGCTATCCCATTTTCCGGCGTGTTCAATCTTGCTGCATGGCTACCTCCGAACATCCGTGAGGCCTTGATGTGGTCGCCGATGGTGAGCGGAATGGAGCTCATGCGCTACGGCGTTTTTGGAAACGTGGTGACCCCATATTATGACTTGGAGAAAGCTCTCGGCATCTCCTTGGTATGCCTTTTGGTTGGCCTGATCCTGTGTCGCCGGGTCCGCAGAACAATGAATGTCTCATGATAGAGTGCCGCAACATTCATATGGATTTTCGTAGTGGCAAAACCACGAAGAGCGTCCTCAAGGGTGTCGATTTCACAATCAACCCACGCGATCGAATTGGTTTGCTTGGTCGCAACGGAGCCGGGAAATCGACTCTGATCCGATTGATCGGAGGAGTGCAAATGCCCACTCAGGGCAAGGTTGTCCGGAAGATGAGCTGCTCTTGGCCGCTTGGATTTACGGGCGGCTTTCAAGGCAGTCTGACCGGGTACGACAACGCCCGTTTCATCGCGCGGATTTACGATAAGTCATACGCTGAAATGCGTGATTTCGTCGAAGACTTTACCGAACTCGGCAACAACCTGAAAATGCCGGTCAAGATCTACTCGTCGGGTATGCGCGCGCGCCTTGCATTTGCGCTGTCGCTGGCAATCGAATTCGATTGCTATCTCATCGACGAGGTTATCATGGTCGGGGACAAGAATTTTCAGAACAAGTGCAAATCCGAGTTCTTCGAGAAACGCAACGACAGAGCACTTCTGCTGGCATCACACAGCTTGGAATTGGTCAAACAGTACTGCAACCGTGCGATCGTCCTCAATTCAGGCCTGGCAACTGTCTACGAAGACGTGGGCGAAGCCGTGTCGGTTTACGAGAATCTTTAATCGACAAATGCGCTTTCGGAAGGAAGAGAATTGAGGGACACAGTATTTCCAGGTGCTCCTCGGATCGAGTCCCCGGTGTTTGCGGGCGATACTCTTGAAGATCTGAATGAGGACGAAAAGTCTGTTGCGCGCGATCTGAACGCCAATGGCTTTGCGGTGATCGATTTTCCTGATCCCGAGATTGACGCTCGGATTGAGCGCATCAAGCGCAATCTAGGTCCGCGTTTCAAAATCCCTTTTGATGATCCAAAAGCTGACAAGACGAGATTCGAGCGGCGCATTCAGGACGCGTGGCAATTCGATGCGGATGTCCGCGCGATCGCCTCGAACCAGGCCATGCTAGACCTTCTCCAAAAGCTCTATGGCCGAAGTGCCTTCCCCTTCCAGACCCTGAATTTCCCTGTCGGAACCCAGCAAGCGGTTCATTCCGATGCCGTCCACTTCTCAAGCCTCCCGGAACGCTTCATGTGCGGTGTGTGGCTCGCGATGGAGGACGTATCACCTGAAGCTGGTCCTTTGTTTTACGTAAAGGGATCACACAGCTGGCCGATTGTCACCAATTCACTGATTGGCAGGCGCGGATACGGAAGCGAGCTCAAGTCCGCGCAGGATCCTTTTGCCGACGCATGGCAGGAACTCTGCGAAACGCATGGGGCAAGTAGCGAACCGTTTCTGGCACGCAAAGGCCAAGCGCTCATCTGGACCGCAAACCTGCTTCATGGCGGCAGTAGGCAATCCGACCCCACCCTCACCCGCTGGTCCCAGGTGACACACTACTTCTTCGACGACTGCATTTATTACACGCCTGCCTTTTCCGACGAATCGATTGGTAAGCTCCAGTCTCGCGAGATGGTGGCTATTCACGATGGACAGCCCCGCCCCAACCGATATCTCGGCGAGGCTGCTTTCGACATTGGGGCACAGGGTGAACGTCGTCCCAAACGCAAAGGGATCAACGGGTCCTTCCGGCGACTGCTGGGCCTTTAGGCTCGATGCCAATGGGGCTACGCAGAGGAAACAGAAAAGGACTTCTCGTGAAGCTTTTGAATTGGAGAGAATTCCGGCTCCGATCGAAGTCAAAATCTGCAGGTGTTCCGGACTTCACTGCGGAACAGTTGGAGCTGTGCTCAACGTTCTTTGACCTTGAACATTATCGCAAGGAAAGCGGCAATCGCTCCTTTTCGCAGAAGTCAGGGTTAAACCACTATCTAACATCAGGCTGGCGCGAGGGCTTTGATCCATCGCTACAGTTTTCCACTCGAGCCTATCTCGACCTTTACCCTGATGTCGCCGAGGCTGATATCAATCCGCTGGTCCATTATGTTTTGCACGGCCGGCTTGAAGACAGGTACGTTCAGGGCGCCAGTAGTAACTTCGGAGGCAAGATTGAAAGCCTCACACGCTCTGGCATTCGAGGTTGGGCCGTAAATGAGCACAATCGCTCCATGCCCCTTCCCCTCAAGGTCATTATCAACGGCGAGCATTACGCTACCGTTCAGAATGACAACGCCCGGCCCGACCTGCGCGAGCACGGCATTTCCGGAGGAGCAGGTGGATTTCAAGTTGCCATCCCGTTTGGCAAGCTGGAGACTGGTTCATACCGGGTTGGGTTGGAATTTCCCGACGGGAGCCGACTGGAAGAAACGCTATCAATCGAAAACCCGGCGCAGACCTTTTTGTCTGCCGCTCCCGGCCCCCTAACTCCTCAGCGTGCGGCCAATCTCAAAGTTGTGGTCCCTATTTACAACGCGGTCGAGGACGTCCGGGTCTGCATCCAACGCCTTCGTGCGTACACGCCGAACGGTGTTGAGGTGATCCTCATCAACGATGGCTCAAGCGATCCTGCCATCGCCGAGGAATTGAACGACCTGGCGGGCGACGACATGTTCCGTGTGCTTCATAATGGAAGCAACATAGGCTTCACGAGAACCGTCAATCGCGGAATTGTCGAGGCTGGCGACTCGGATGTCATCATTCTCAATTCTGACGCACGCGTTACTCCCCAATGGATTGACGGAATGGACGCTGCCGCACAATCGCGGCCGAGAGTCGCAACGGTCACGGCTATGTCTGACCGGGCGGGAGCCTTTTCTGCCCCTACGATCGGCAATGACAATCCGCTGCCTGCCGGAGTTAGCGAAGCCGATTACGCGACGGCCTTCCGTCGGCGGAGCCTGCGCCTTTACCCTGAAGTCCCGACCGGCAACGGCTTTTGCATGCTTATTCGCAGAGCGGCAATCGACGAGTTGGGCGGGTTTGACGAGGATGCTTTTCCGCGAGGCTACGGTGAAGAGAACGACTTTGGCATGCGAGCCCTTCGCGCAGGCTGGAGCAATCTGATCGACGATGCGACTTATGTGTTTCACGATCGCTCAAAAAGCTTTGGCGAAGAGAAAAACGTGCACATCGCCAAGGGTCGTGCGATCGTTGATGAGCGCTATCCGGAATACAAGCTCCTGATCCGAACGTTCGAGACAGGGTCATCGATCCTCATGGCTCGCTTTCGCGCTCGTCTGGCGCTGGCTGATTGCACCGATGGTCGCGGCATCCTTCCGCGAGCGCTGTTTGTGCTCGCAACGCGGACCGGAGGGACACCGCAAACCAATCAGGACCTGATGGGTGCGCTGTCAGATGCCTATGAGTGTTTTGTTCTCATCTCCGACTCGAGTACGCTTGAGTTATCGGTCTTCGAGGGCGGTGAGACAAGGGTCCTCAAGACCCACCAACTTCAAGAGCCGATCGAGCCCCTCACTCACAAATCCAGCGAGTACGATGCCGTCGTCTCAACATGGCTAAGCGCCTTGGATCTATCGATTGTACATATTCGGCATCTGGGATGGCATAGCCTCAACCTGCCCGCTCTTGCCCGCCAGACCGGCGCGCGGGTGGTGATGTCATTCCACGATTACTACTGCCTTAGCCCTAGTCTGAAGCTGCTGGACGATGAGAACGTTTTCTGTGGTAAGACCTTCACCGACGCCGCATCTCGCCGTGCCATCGAGATTTGGCCTGAGCAATCGCTTCCAACGCTAACCGAGCCATGGGTCGCCCATTGGCAGAAGAGGATGGGCGAAGCGCTTGAAAATTGTGATGCTTTTGTAACGACATCGCAAAGTGCAAGGAACCGCATCGAGGAAGCGTTCCCGAACATTCCTTCTGAGCACTTCCACGTCATACCCCATGGCCGCGATTTCCAAGAGTTCGAGAACCTCCAGCGCATTCCCGATGGTGCGACGCCAGTGCGAATTCTTGTCCCAGGCAATATCAATGAAGCCAAAGGTCTAGACCTGATAGCCGCCTTAACCGATCTGGATCGACCAGGCGCATTCGAATTTCACATATTGGGCGGTGTAAAACTGGACGGCCTTACCGAGGCGCAACGCCAGCACCTTCATTTCCATGGCCGCTACAATCGCGCTGATTTTGCCGACAAAGTGAAATCAATCGCTCCCCATTTCGGCGTGATCTTTTCGGTTTGGGACGAAACATACTGCCACACGCTTACCGAAATGTGGTCTGTCGGCTTGCCAGTCGCTGTCCTTGACTTTCCCAATGTCCGAAACCGCGTTGAGAAGTCAGGCGCCGGATGGATACTCGAAGATATTCAACCTGAAGCCGTCTACGCCAACCTGGTTGGCATCGCGGCTGATCGAGGGGGCCTGATCGAAAAGGGGAAGGCCGCTCGGCAGTGGCAAGAACAGCGCGGACGGGCGCAGTCTTGCCGACAGATGGCATCTCGATATCTTGATGTTTATCAAGGGTACGCAGCCCAAAGTGCCAAGCCAAAAATTGGGATACTTCCTGCGCGAAGCAGGAATGCTCCTGACGGTGGCCCACCAGCGCCCGATCGGCTCTTGGAAAGGAGCCATAACAGCGATGCACGATCCAATACCTACATCCGGTCCGACGCGGCAGCTTTGGTCGCACAGATGCAGCTTGAAATGGTCGACGGCGCTATTGTGCGGAGCGACGCGATCCCTGGTGACATGATCGATCCGTTTTTGGAAACGGCTGAGCTCACGCAGACCCCCTTTATCGTGGACGTCGATGAAGCCGCATTCGTTCCCGAAACCGACATCGACCATGATGGTTGCCTTGACGCCTATGCGGGGAACTTGGAGGAGCTCATCGCGAAGGCTTCAGCTGTAACCGTGCCGACCACGACTATAGCCAACCTCATACGACCGCATAACGAACAGGTCTTCGTAATGGAGGACGCTGTCGCAGCTCGGCTGTGGGCTGGCGGCCGGGAGCAGCCAACTGCAACCGAACTGCGCGTATTATATCTCGCGGCAGGCTCCAGCTTTCGCGAAAACGAGCTTGCGCTGCGTATTCTTGAGGCAACTCGTGATAAGATACCGAGCCTGGCTGTCAGTGTAATAGGTGCTGACGCTGAAATGGATTGGCCAAGCTGGATCGATAATGTGCCGGTCCCGCAAGAGTGCCGTACGTATGACGAATTCGTCCTTTGGCTGCGATCAGAAGCGCGTAATGCCATTCTGGGAATTGCCGTCAACCTCGACACCTCCTGTGATAACTATCGATCGGACAGAGCTCTTCTTGAGTACGGAGCTCTTGGCCTCACAGTCATCGCATCGGACACTGCACGCCACAGAGCTTTTGTCGAGAAAACGCCAGACGGCGTCGCACTGGTTTCGAATGAGCCGGATGCATGGAGCGAGAAGCTTGCCCATGCCTTGAGCAATTCAGAAAAAATCGCCACTCAAGGTCGCGAGTTGCAGACTTGGGTGTTTGCAAACTGCACTATCGAGGCGGACTTGCCCGAATTTGACCAGATCATCCAAGCGAACTTGCAGCTGAAACCTTAGGTCCTTTGCTTACCATCTAGGATGGGTGTGTCCTTTACCGTCGACTGGTCAAGACGACGCGAGAGATTTTTTCCAGTGGGTTGATACTAAGCAGCGTTGAAAAGGGGCGGTATTTCTTGCTTAAAGCGAAGCTCTTGAGTGTGTCTTGGCAAGTGCTGTTGCCAGACGCTCTTTCGCTTTACGAGCCCTTTGAACTATGCAACCAGCCAAAATCGAAAGTCGCGTCGGCAGGCAGGCTTGCGCTCGGCATGTCAGTGGTTTTCTAACCATTGGAACCAGCAAACATGTGACATCCGGCCCCTCGAAGCCTCTCGGCACTATAGCACTGTTATCATTGAATAATTAACTCACATTCGTGTCCCGAAAATTGTCCACTATGTGATTGTTCAGAGAATATTTTTCTATTCGTAATTCGGATTGGTTTTGAAGATGCATGTTAGTCGCGGATTCGTTGGACGCATTGATGTTTTTGGTAAGAACAAGATTGGGGGGTGGCTGACCTCTGCCGATTCTGATGAGCGATCTGCAGACTTTTTCCCTCTTCTTTTTGTCGATGGCTATCCCGCTCGAATTCTCCATTGGAGAACAGCTCGCGGTGATGTGAACAGGGCGCTGGGCATTCCGGGCAATTACGGCTTTACTTTTCAAGTAGACAAAGCCGTCAAACAAGGGGCCGACATCGAGCTATACGCTAGCGATGGGGAGCGGGTCGTTCTGGTGCATAAGCGTCCGGCGGAAGCCAGCGTGTCGGCACCCGCCGTTGGCGACGTTAGCCAGATCCTCAACGCCAAAACTCTCGCCGATCAGCCTGACTCTGTCGCGATCACTTGCTGGGATGGCGGACACAACCCGATCGGCAGGGCCATGGTCCTGCACGATAGTGTGGCGAAGCGTAGGCCAGTCGTTCTTTTTGCCTACTTGTTCCCCGATTTCGGGGGCGCGATTTGGCCACCCATCGATGGAGAGATGTTCAACAGGGTGCTTATTCCGTGGGAAAAGCGGGCGACATATTTGGAGTATATACGCTCACTGAACATTGAATTCTCTACCGTCTGGATGTGCAAGCCGAGACTGCCGACTTTCGAGTTGGCTGCAAACATCTCCGGAAAGAATTCGCGTTTCATCTTGGATCACGATGATAACGAGGTGCACTTCTCCCGCAGCAAACCCACGCGCCAGTTTGGTTTCTATGCAATGTCATTGGGGAAGCATCTCGCGTCGAAAGTCACGGCCAACACGGTGGCAAGTGTCTCGCTTGCCGAAGAAGTCAACAATGCGGTCATCGTACGGCATGCGCGTGAGCCTGTTCAGATCGACGCCGACGTATCGGCCAGCCCTCCATCCTTCGTAGTGCGAACATCAAGCGCAGAAGAAGCCTCTTCGTTTGGTGCCTCAACGCGACAGAACCCTTCAAGCTCTGAGGACTCTATAACCGCCATCAAGAAGCTGGGCCTTCATGCGATGTCGCTGGCTAACCACCTCGCTTCGAAGGTATCCTCCAACAACGTGGCGAACCCGTCACCAATCGAGAGCGACAGCGAGGACTTAGCTACCCATTCATCCTCCTCAGAGGCGGTCTCGCTCGAAGCGCAGGGGCAAATAGCTGACGCTCCTGTGTTTGACGACCCTACCATTTCAGCAGGCAGCTCCCCCATAAAAATTGGCTTCGTCGGCACTGTGCGGGAGCACAAAGGGCTAATAGAGGCCGCTCGTTTGATCCGACTGCTAGCGTGGGAGTCGGGTCAGCCCTACGAGTTTCACGTCTACGGCGACTTTAATCCGGACTCGTTGCGTGAGCGGTTGGATGGAATGGGTGCCGTAACCCATGGTCAAGTTCCGCGAGAGGAATTGTCGCAAATACTTCGGTCTTTCGATGTCATTCTGTCAGGCTGCACACCAGCGCCAGGATCAGAGGACATAACCCGTTACCAGATTTCCTCAAAAATCGGCGATGCGCTGGCGGTCGAGCGCCCTGTCTTAGTGCCAAATGGCCCAAGCGTCGCAGATTTGGGCGAAATACCTGGCGTATATCTTTTCGACGCGGGAGGATTGGGCGACGCGGTTCAGGCAGCCATGAGCACCAATGAAGACATAACGCTTCCTCCCGAGTTTACACTCGATGGCGCCTTCGAGGCTTTCGAAGCGGCAGAGGATAGCGCAAACTCAATCTTTGACGACCTATCACCCCTGCGGTTCGGTGGTTCCGAACCGCGCGCTGACAGGACCTTAGTGCTTCTCTGGAAGCAAACCGACGCAGGTTTTTTCGGGCGCCGCGTTGATCAGCTGGCGAGGACCTATCAGCAGAAATATCCGGACCATCGTGTCATCGTGCTCGAATTTTGCCACAAGTCAGAGATTGAGCATCTTCGCAAAACCGCTCCAGAGTTCACTTCGCCAAATGGTCCACTCCACGATTTGACTGAAAAGAAACGCGCTTTCAGTGAAATCCGCAATGGCGTCGAATATCACATGATAGAGAACCAGAATGTTGGCTCCATGCAATGGAATTTCGAAAAATACTTGATGGACAACAGATTGGATCCAACCAATACGCGTTTTGTGATCTATCCACTAGTTAAACAGTTTAAAGAAATCGCCAAGACTCTCGCATCCTTTGATTGCGTCATTGATTGCGTTGACAACCAATTGTCTTGGAATTCCGGAACAAAAAGGATTGAGGCGTCCGTCGAGTATCTCAAGATACTCAAGTCCGGATCAAGGATTGTTTTCAACTCCCAAGAGAACCATGACTTCTTCATGGATCCGGACCGATGGGGTGATCTGGAGCCGCCGTCCAATGAGCGGGTTCTGGTCGCGCCCAATTGGTATGACCCTGAAGCATATGCAGAGAATCAGCCCTCACTTTCGGAAGGCGATGAGCCTTTCAAGGTTGTCTACTCCGGTAACTTGAGTGACCGGATCGATTGGGACCTGATGTCGGAAGTCGCCGATCGATTGCCTCTTGCCGAGTTTCATGTTGTCGGCGGCATTCGCAACCCGGACGAAAGGTTCGATGAACTGCTAGAACGATCCAACGTTGTCTATTGGGGCCCTCTCAGCGAACGTCGCTTGTCTGAACTGCTTGGCCAGTGCCACGTAGGCATAGTCCCACATTGCGCCGACGACGTTGCAACTTTCATGAATCCCTTGAAGGTGCATATGTATCGTGAATTCGGCTTGCCCGTCATCTCGACACAGGTTCCAGGGATCGCGCCAGGCGAAGGCCTAACCCTTTGCGGATCGCCCGAAGAATTCATCGAAAAGCTGGCGGCTCTTTCTGAGAATCGTCCACAAAGAGATCATTCAGCAAGCGGTTCGACGTTGCCGCAACATGTGGATCACTACATCTCGATGCTCGCGGAGGCTCCGTCTTCTCCATCATGAGATGCCTAGGGCATTCTCCGAGCCAGGCGCTTGGCTGTCTTGCCTTTAATCCTCCCGCGCATCAGTCGAAAAACGTAGGCTTCACTCTTTAGACTACGATGAGGCCGGGAGTTCTGCATGATAGATGAATTCGAAGATCCATGCTTGCCCAGCCGCAGGCCCACCGCGTAGGGATCAGAACCGGACTAGGACCGAGCTACGCGATCCTCCGCCGCCTGATGTGCCAGATGTCCTTACGATAAATCACAATGATTCTTACAAGCCGAGGTAAAGTATGACGCAGGGTTCGCTGGGCAGTAATCTATGGGGGCCTCCACCTCAGTCTGTAGCTGAAGACTTCGACGTCTTTTCCAAAAAGTATCCGGCTGAAGAGTTTCGCCGCATCGCGGAACTGATCGCTTCGGACGAGGCCAACAAGCCCGTCGGTCCGACCAAGCTATCGGAAACCATACTGGAAAAAGTAAGAAACGGATCACCTGCCTCGTTCATTCGAGTGAGCGATGGAGAAGGGAACCTTCTTGGCCTTGATCCAAAGTTTGGAGTGCCCGAAGAATTGGCAATGTGGTGCGCGGAGCGCATTTCATACATCCATTTCGGCGAACATTCCGTGGTTCGGGAAGCGAAGGATTTCTTCCGAGACATGATGCGCGATGCGATTTTGCAATGCGATATCTTCGGTGTGCCGGAACTTCATCGAATTGATGAGATGTTCAAAGTTCCAGAGCCGGACGTCGATGTTCGGGCGGTAACTGGAAACAGGCTTGGCGCACTTTTGTGCGAAGAGTATGTCAAAGACCCTGCATACCGGGGGAAGAATATCGCAAGCGCCTGGTTCAACAGACAATTGTTGCCTCATTATGCAGAGATTATCGGATCAGCGGAATCGGTCATTACGGTGTCCACCTATGACTCGCTGCCCGAAAAACTGTCATCGGCATTCGGGATTGAAAGATCAAGAATCGATTGGATTGGTGTTCCAACTCAAGCCGTCTTTGTTCCAACCAAGGAAAGACAGGACACGCGACACTACCCCGACGGGATGGAACGGATTCTCACCGAAATCCGCAGCTTGAATCGGCAGTCACTAGTGCTTGTTGCAGCAGGCCTGCTTGGCAAGCACTATTGCACCGTCGCGAAAGAATGCGGCCACATCGCGATTGATATCGGTAGCATACCCGAGATTTGGCTTGGCATCGAAGCGCGCGGTCTGTCGCCTGATTATATCGAGCGATGGAAGCTCTAAGGAGCATTTCCTTGGGTCATAGGCCCTCAGCTTTGGCCTATTCCAAATACTTCGCTCGCTCGATCCAACCTGTGGTGATGCCAGTCATCCACTAGGCTGTCCGTGCCCCAACGCTGTTGAAACACGGCCAGTTCTTTCATGTACCGCTCCAGATGTTCCGGTGCAAAATCGAGGCCGCGCGATTTGCTTTCGTGGTGAATGAGCGTGGCCTTGGGCGTGTAGATATTTTTGAGACCAAGCTCACGAAGTTTGAGGCACAGATCGACATCGTTGTAAGCGACCGCGAGGCCTTCTTCATCAAGCCCGCCAACCGCGTCGAAATGTTCTTTTGCGACTACCAGGCAGGCGGCTGTCACCGCGCTTGCACCGCGGGCTATCAAGGCTTGGGCATAATAGCCTGGCTCCCCTTCCGGCAGGGCCTTGTGCGCGTGACCAGCTGCGTTCCCGATACCAATTGCGACGCCAGCATGCTGGATAGAACGGTCGGGATAAAGCAGCCGAGCACCCACGGCGCCTACGTCTCGTTGCAATGCTTCGCGCATCATTTCGCTCAGCCAGTCCGGTTTGAGGACCTCGATATCGTTGTTGAGAAGGCACAGATATTCGCCCGTCGCATTCAAGGCTGCGAAATTGTTGATCGCGGAATAGTTGAACGGGTGTGGCCAGCGTACGACCCTTACGCGAGGATCACTCGAGACGGCGTCCATGTAAGCCAGTGTCTCGGGCTCCACGCTTTGATTGTCGGCTATGATCAGCTCGAGGTTGTGATAATCGGTGTTTTCGAGAACGCCCTCGACACAAGTGCGCAGCAGTTCCAACCGATCTCTGGTTGCTATGATAACGCTCACCTTGGGTAACGCTTCGGACAAGGGAAACTTCACCGAAACCGTGCCGAATGGTCCTTCGACAACGTTTTCAGCTCTATCGCCCAAGAAACGCCTCACTGACTGTGCCGTCCGGGCGCCCTTCAACTGCCATGAGTTCGGGTCTGTCAGAGCAACGACGCGCATAATATGCTGGGAGCCATGTCGGTCGGCGGCGTGCAGAATCAGCTCGTATGGGTCTTCTGGTGGTAACGCTTGCGACTGATCCACGATCGCAAGGCAATGATCTACGTTGAGCGCGCAGGCATTGCTTACAAAATCCTGCGACAGAGCCATCCGTTCGTCCCATTGCGGCTTGAGCCACATCTGGGGTTTGGGATTCAAACTTGATCGCTCGGATTCGTCGCCGAAGAGGACCGCAGGCTTGCTGTCGTGAGCCTGCCGCAGAAGGTGCGAGGCGTATCCGACAATTGCGTGGCGCGGCAGGCGGGTCTTAGAATCGAGCGAAACAAGCCAGTCCGCTCCCAACTCGTGTGCGCGTGCCATGGATTTGTGCAATGCAGCGAGCGAGGGAGAGCAATTCTCGATCAACTCGACGAGTTCATGCTGAACGTCAGGCGGAGTGTTCACGCCTGGCTCGGTGGTAACAAGTATTCGTTCTGGGGCTAGCGACTGCTTGAGCGCTGACCGGATTGTGCCGCGAACATCACGATGGTCATCGCTCTTGAGGACATGCACATGGATGCAGATGACAGGTTTAGCGCGGCTACCAGAATGACGGTGAACGCTGGCAATATCTGCCTCACCCCTGTCGGCGTTCCAGCGCTCTGCCGCGTAAGGAAGTCCGGCGATCGCGTTTTCAAGCCGTCCTCTGGCGCGCAATTTCTTGCCGAGAATCCGCCAGCTGAGGATTACCGCCAACCGATGAGGTGCGCACAGCGCCATCAGCACTAGATCGCGGGCCCGGTGCTGCGAAATGCGCGTGACTTCGCCTTTGCGGTCAAACGATCCGTCTTGGCGTTGGTTCGAATTATCTTGCAATGGGCTAGGCCTGAACCTGCTTTATCGTTAGGGGAGCGCTTCATAAGCAAATCTAGCAAGAATTCACGATGAATCTGAAAACACTGTTCTGGTCGCTCGCGCTCCTGTTTTTGGGCGCATGTTCCAGCTTTCCTTCGAGCGGCCCCACCAGGAGCCAGATCGAGACTTCGGTTAATGACGCAGAGATAGCCGGTCTCGATATCGAGATTGTCCCCGTCGACAGCCTTGGCGCAGTCCCGCCAGCAGTCGCGCCTGTCGAGTGGCAGCTGCCGGATCTCGATGCTCGCCCAACCGATCTGATCGGGCCAGGCGACGTTCTCTCCATCACGGTTTTCGAAGCGGGCGTGTCGCTCTTCAGCGGCGATACCCTTGCACCGTCGGCTGCAGGCGGTGTCGGGTTCGACCCCGCGGTCAAGGCGCAAACGCTTCCACCGCGCCGCGTTGACGACAAGGGCTACATCGATGTCCCCTATGTCGGGCGTGTTCCCGTGCAGGGCAGCACCGTGGTCGAAGTCGAAGAACAGATCCGCCGCGCGCTCAAGAACCTGTCGCAGGACCCGCAGGTGCTCATCAATCGCGAACAGGTGATCGAAAACTCGGTCATCGTGGCAGGCGAAATCGCGCGCCCCGGTCGCCTCGTATTAGAGACGAACCGGGAGAGCCTTGGCGATATCATCGCGCTTGCTGGCGGCTATCGCGGCCAGGCGCACGAGCTTGTGCTCCAGGTCGAGCGCGACGAGAGCGTCGCTCAACTGCGGTTGGGTGACGTGATGTCGGGCCCGTATCGCAATCTTCGCGCGTTTCCGGGTGACAGGCTGACGATCCTTGATGAACCGCTCATGTTCTCGGTCCTCGGCGCAACCGGGCGGGTCCAGCAAATGCCGTTCCGGCGCGAGCGGATGACCGTGGTCGAAGCCATCGCAATGGCAGGCGGCCCGAGCGATGGTGCGGGCGATCCCAAGGCGGTATTCCTGTTTCGCTATGCAGGCCCTGACGGCACCGAGCCGACGGTTTATCACTTCAACCTGCTTGAAGCGCCGACGTACTTTCTTGCCCAGCAGTTCGCTCTGCGCGACGACGATGTGCTGTATTTCGGCAATGCGGCCTCGAACCAACCGCGCAAGCTGATCCAGGCTGTCGGCCAATTGTTTGGCCCGATTGTCACCGCGACCACGCTTGCGAACAGTTTCGACAATGGCGGCGGCGGCAACAACACCGGCAACTAGAGAAGGCCATGGAGATGGCGATCGGATTGGTTGAGCATGCGGCAATCGCTGTCGCCATCCAAATCGCTATTGGCCTTACGACGCGGAACTGGTGGGCCGGCGGTTTGGCTGCCTGTTGCTACTTCATCGGACGCGAGCTTGCCCAGGCCGAGTATCGCTGGATCGAGCAGTATGGCGAGGGACTGCGCGCCAATGCGCCCTGGTGGGCAGCGTTTGACAGCCGCGTTTGGACTACGGCGGATCAGTTCGCTGATTTCATCGGCCCGATAGTCGCGTGCACCGTGCTGGCTTTCTCTATGAGCCGCCGAACGACGCAGCCTTAATCGTCGATCGGCCGCCGCTTCCCAACAGGTGTCCAAGGCTGACCGATTTGCTTCTCCAGCCGGTCGCGCAGCTTCCAGAGCCAGCCGATCCGGCGTTCGGCAATGCCCGGGATGCTGAGCAAGTCCCCTCCGAGCCACGGCAGGAACGGATTGCGGCGCGAATAGGACCATATCTCGACGCGCTCGCCCGATCGGCTTGCAGGACCACGCGCGTGGAACCCGCCCGTATCCGCCACAACCAGCGTGTTCTCGGGAACGGCAAGCTTGATCGCATCGCCAAGCTTCATCTGCGACAACATCGCCGAATTCACCCGCGGAGACCCGCGCGCTGACAGTCGGTCGATCACTTTAGGGTCGGCAAGGCTGCGTTGATGTTCCCATTCGAGGCGTTCGGGCGTGAAACGATGCGACCCAGGCACATAGGTGAACGGGCCGTCTTCTTCCTCGACCGGGCGCAGGAACAGCCATGCCTTCATCGAGGAGTGGAAACTGTCCGCATGAACGGTTTCTTGAGGGTCGGGATCGTCGCCCCCGCAATTGCTTACGATGGTCTGGATATAGTGAAGCGGTGTCGTCCGGAAGCTCGCAACATAATGAAACAGAGCGTTGATGTCCTTGCGAGCGAGGAACCTCTCAAGCTCGGGAACCGCCTTCAGCATCTCGGGATCGATTGCGATCCGGCGGGTAATCGCATCGCCCTGACGCATCTCGCGCGCTGGCCAGCTGGTATTGAGAACCGCATCGCGCAGCGCGGCGAAATCCTCCTCGGGGATCACGTTTTCAATCTTCACGAACCCGTCGCGATCGAACGCTTCGCGCCATTCGCGCGGTACATGCCGCGCTAGGCGGCGACGGCGCCAACGACAAAGCCTGTCCGCAAGACGAACGCGCGCACGGTGAAGACCGCGCCGGTTGAGCCGCTGCGAGCCGATCAAGGGGTGGTCGAGAAAGCTCTTAGCACCCGTTGCAAGTTGCGCAGTCCAGACCGGGGCCATCAGGACTGACTTGATTGTCCCGGTCACGCTCATGCCGCCGCCGCGTCGCTCCTGCCGCCTTCGGCTGCGAGCGCCGACTTGGTCACCTCATCGATGCGCTGGAGCTGGCGCACCAGCCCCTCGAACCGGTCTAGCGGAAGCGCATTGGGGCCATCCGAGAGCGCGTTCGCCGGATCGGGATGGGTTTCCATGAAAACCCCCGAGACGCCCGCCGCAACGGCGGCTCGTGCGAGAAGGGGCACATATTCGCTCTGACCACCCGACTTCGATCCGAGCCCACCGGGCTGCTGAACCGAATGGGTGGCATCAAATACCACCGGACAACCCGTTTCAGCCATGATCGAAAGCCCTCGCATGTCTGAGACGAGGGTGTTGTAGCCGAACGAGGTGCCCCGCTCGCAAAGCAGGAAGTTGTCTGGGCGATGCCCCGCGCTTTCAGCCGCCGAGCGAGCCTTGGCGACAACATTCTGCATGTCGGCAGGTGCCATGAACTGCGCCTTCTTGATGTTCACCGGCTTGCCCGTCGCTGCGACCGAGCAAATGAAGTCGGTCTGGCGAGCCAGGAATGCAGGGGTCTGCAAGACGTCCACTACTTCAGCAACAGGCGTTGATTGCGCCGGTTCATGCACATCAGTCAGTACAGGCAGCCCGGTCTCTGCGCGGACCTTTTCGAGGATCCGCAGCCCGTCTTCCATCCCCGGCCCTCGGAACGATGTGCCCGACGTGCGATTGGCCTTGTCGAAAGAGCTTTTGAAGATCAGCAAGACACCCAACCGCTCCGCGATCTTGGCGAGTTCATCCGCAACCGAGAGCGAATGATCCTCGCTTTCGATCACACATGGGCCTGCGATCAGGAATAGCGGGCTACAGGTGTCGATTTGGCGGGAGCACAAGATCATGGCGGGACGTCCGATTAAAACTTTGAAATATCTGGTGGCTGCAAGGGGTGCAGGCGCAAGATTGCCCGTCATTGGCCTCACCTGCGTGTAAGCCAGTCTCTACCGGCTTGACATACGGGGGCGCAAGGGTCGATCAGTAGCGTTCTTTGGTCGCAACTTTTCCTGGTCGTATTTATTTCTCCGATGAACCAAGCGCTTCTGACAACACACGTGTCTTCTGCCCTGAAGACACTCGACATCGAAATCGGGGGTCTCAAGGATCTTAAACGCGCCTTGTCGGACTCCGGTTTGGGGAATGCGTTCGAACGCGCTGTCGATGCGTTCAATTCGAACAAGGGCCGGATTATTGTCACCGGCATCGGCAAGAGCGGTCATATCGCTCGCAAGATCGCGGCGACCTTCGTATCGACCGGAACTTCGGCGCTTTACCTTCACCCCGGTGAGGCCAGCCACGGCGACCTAGGAACCATTTCGCGTGACGATGTCGTGTTCGCGATCACTTGGTCAGGGACGACGCAGGAACTGAGCGATATCGTGAACTTTTGCGGCATCAATAACCAGCAGCTGGTGGTTGCCACGGCGCACCCGCAGAGCTGGATTGGCAAGGCCGCTGACATTTGTCTGACGCTACCCATGGTGCGCGAGGCTTGCCCAAATGAGCTTGCTCCCACGTCCTCGACCACGATGCAGATGGTGCTGGGAGATGCGCTTGCCGTGGCTTTGATCGAAGCGCGCGGGTTCTCGCCTCAGAATTTCGGAATTCTGCACCCGGGCGGCCTGCTCGGAGCGAGGCTGACGACACTCGAAAAGGTCATGGCGACAGGCGAAGCGCTCCCTATGGTATCGCTCGACGCGACCCTGCGCGGTGCAACGATCGAGATGAGCCGCAAGCGTTACGGCTGCACGGCAATCGTCGATCAGGACAACCGTCTGGTGGGAGCCTTCACCGACGGCGACTTGCGCCGCTCGATCGCTGCCAATGATCTTGACGACAATATCGCGAGCCACATGTCGCCGAACCCGGTCACAGCCAGCCCGAAAATGATGGCGGTCGATGCGCTCGCCCTGATGAATGATAGCGCGGTTTCGGTCCTCTTCGTGACCGAGCAGGAAGACCGGCTTGTCGGTATCGTGCACATGCATGACCTCGTCCGGCTTGGAATCGGTTGATCGCTCTTTCGTTGGGTCACGCTCGGGTTTGAGCTAGGTCAGGCGCACCATGACTTCGCCAGCAGATGACACTCGCTCTAGCGACCTGATTGTGATTCCGGCTCGCTACGGGTCGACGCGCTTGCCCGGCAAGCCGCTGCTTAAGATCGCAGGGCGAACAATGCTCGAACGCGTCGTGGCCAATGCGCGCAAGGCTGCGCAGGCTGCTGGCAATTGCGATTTCGTGGTGGCGACCGACGATCAGCGCATTGCCGACCATGCAATGCAAATCGGCGTTCAGGCAATCATGACCGACAGCACGCTCACCTCGGGAAGCGCGCGTGCTCATGCAGCGGCGCGTGAATATGGAACGCCTGAGCGGATCATCAGCCTTCAGGGCGACGCGCCCTTCATCCCCGCAGAAACGATTGCCGCTTTGATCGATCGCCTGCGCGAAAGCGGTGCACACGTGGCAACCCCCGTGTACCAGCTGGATTGGGAACGTCTTGATCGATTGCGCGCTCATAAGAAAGTAGCCCCATTTTCGGGTACGACCTGTCTGCGCGACAAGGAGGGTAAAGCCCTTTGGTTCTCCAAGAACATCCTTCCCGCGATGAGAGGTGAGGAAAAGCTGCGCACTGAAGCCCTGTCACCAGTTTGGCAGCACCTTGGCCTCTACGCATACTCGAATGAGGCCCTCGACTGGTTCGTCGATCAGGAAGAAGGCAAGTACGAGCAGCTCGAAGGCCTCGAACAGCTTCGCTTTCTCGAAAACGGTTGGGCGATTGCAACGGTCCCGGTCTCGCCGCCCGAACATGCGCTGTCAGGTATAGACACAGCGGAAGATCTGGCGATCGCGGAAGAAGCGATCGGGCGCTTGGGCGATCCGTTCCCGATTTGAGGATTGCGCCGCTTGCCGCGACAATCGCAAACGCTAGAAGCTCATCCATGTTTTTTATCGTCCGACACGGCAACACTTTTGACGCTGTAACGCCGCCGCGTCGGATCGGCGCGCGAACCGATTTGCCCCTCACCGAGGCGGGCGTAGAACAGGGCTCAGCGCTGGGCAGATACTTCGCCCAGCGCGGCATTCAGTTTGCGCGTGCGTTTGTCTCTCCCCTGTTGAGAACACGCCAGACAGCATCGGCCATCCTTGAGCATCAGTTCGACGCTCCGCAGATCGAGGAAGCTCCTTTCCTGAAGGAAATCGACCACGGACCTGATGAAAATCAGACCGAGGATGAAGTGCTCCAGCGGATCGGAAATGAAGCTCTCAGCGCCTGGGATCTCAAGGCTGAGGTCCCCAATGGGTGGATCGTCGAACCAGAAAAACGCATCAAGGCATGGCGAGCGCTCTTCGCGCAAGGGCACGATACCTCGCCTATATTGCTCGTCACCAGCAATGGAGCGGCACGCTTTGCGCTGCTCGCAGATGGTGGGCTGCGCAAACAGGCACAGATGCTTGAGAGTCTCAAGCTGCCCACTGGCGGTTTCGGCATTATCGGTCGTGACGCGAATGGTGCCCTGAGCCTCAGAGAATGGGGCCTGCGACCGTGAGCCAGCCTACGCCGTTGCTGCGCGCACCCCCCTTCCCCGGCTACCGACCTGGCAAAGCTGAGGCTCTTGCCGGCTCCGCTGTTGTTTCCGAAACCGACGCAGAAGCCGTAGTCGAAGCAATGCGCGAAGCGCGTGTTGGCGGAACCTTCTGGGGCAATCCCGTTCAACTGTCTGATGAGCTTCGCGAAGCTGTCACCGTCGTCCGGTCACGCTCGCAGGATGAGCGCGACCGACTGGTGACAAATTGCGGCACCGACAAGACTATTGCTGTCGAAGCCACGGAACCGGATGACCCGGTCGATCCATGGAGCATCCTACCGCAGGCCGCGAAGTTGGTGGCGCACGGCGATGATGAATGGGTCGCTATCGCGGCGGTCTTGGGGTTGGAAGTCGACATCATCTCCTCCGGTCGATTCGGCGAGCCTGGCGAGAAGATTGAGGAACTGAAGAAGCGGGCTGCGGAGGCGATCATGCAGCCTTTCGCCGATCCGTTTTCAGGATCTTGGATCGCCCCGCTCAAAGCTATTTCGCTGCTATCCGAATGGCGACGAGTGATTGATGCCAATCGCGGGGAGGAGGGCCATCGATTGGTCGCCGCTTGCGGGATCAGTTGGTGGAAGCGCTTTGAGATTGAGCGGTTTCTGTGGTCGCCAGGTCCTCCTCTGCGCATCTTCCGTAGCTCTAGCCGTGCCCTTGCCTATGCTCAAAGACAGGGCGGCGCGCTTGCGATCTGGCCATCGCGCATTTCGCGGGCACTGGTGGAAGACGCTCGACGCAGAAACGTGCCACTCGTGCGGGTGGAGGACGGCTTCGTTCGCTCCGTCGGACTTGGAAGCAACCTGGTCCCACCGCTTTCGGTCATCGTCGATCGGACCGGCATCCACTTTGACCCTTCGATGGCAAGCGACCTTGAGAGAATTCTCTCCGTCCACGCATTTTCCGCGAGCCTGATTGAGCGCGCGCGCCGCCTGCGCGAGACAATCGTTGCTGCGGGGATCAGCAAATACGCAAGCGGCCATTATGCTGCCGCTCGCGACCAGCGTGACATTCATGCCAAGCGGATCATCCTCGTGCCCGGGCAGGTCGAGGATGACATGTCCGTACTTGCAGGAGGAGGTGGCCTCACTTCCAATCTCGAGCTCTTGCGCCGCGTCCGCGAGCACGAACCCGACGCAGAGATCTGGTGGCGTCCGCATCCCGATGTCGATGCGGGGCACCGCAACGGCTTCGTGGACGACACGGTGGCGCTCCAATTTGCCGACAAGATCGTTCGCGAAGGGTCGATGGCCGACCTCCTCGACCAAGTCGATAACGTGCATGTACTCACGTCGCTGTCCGGTTTCGAGGCACTGCTGCGCGGGCGCGATGTGACCTGCCACGGAACTCCCTTTTACGCAGGCTGGGGACTTACTCGTGACCTCGGCGAAGTTCCAGATCGCCGAGGTCGCACACTGAAACTCGATCAACTGGTGGCGGGCGTGCTCTTGCTATATCCGCGCTATCTCGATCCCGTAACGGGTCTGCCTTGTCCGCCTGAGATCTTGATACAGCGCATGAGCGACCAGCGCACACCCAACCGACTCCAATGGGTCGCCCCGCTCCGCCGAGCTCAAGGAATAATGATGGCGCGACTGCGCAGAAGGAAACCCCGATGACCCGCGTGGTTCTGGACATCTCTCGCCTGATATCGCGGGTCCGTCATTCCCGGCCTTCGGGTGTCGATCGGGTCGAGATGGCCTATTGCCGCGGACTTCTAGCCGAGTTCGGTGACAATCTCGCATTCTCGGCCGTGCACCCGACGGGGCGATACGGCCGGATCGATCGCAATGTCGCATTGGACTATCTTGATCACCTCGAAGAGCGCTGGGCTCATCAGGGTGACATCGGTGGACAACGCTCGATCCCTGCGGTCCTACCCTGGATGAGGCGTCTGATGCCTGTCCGCAAAGGCGTCGGCGCGGCCAACGTCGTCGTGCAGGTATCGCCGCATCATCTCGATCAGACCGAAAAAAAGCGCGAGATCCTCGCACGAGAGCGGGGCAAGTTCGTGTGCCTGGTCCATGACCTGATCCCGATCGAATATCCCGAGTATGCGCGTCCAGGCGGACGGCGACTGCACGAGGCGCGGATGACGACCGTTGCCGAACTGGCTGACGCTGTGATCGTCAATTCTGCCGCCACCGGCGCTTCGCTCTCAAACTGGATCGAGGCACAGGGCAAGGCGCCGCCACCGATCAATGTGGCCTTGCTCGGCACACAGGAATTGCCGGTTACGCCGGCGCTCGAACCCGACGATGAAAAGCCGTATTTCCTGTGCCTTGGGACCATCGAACCGCGCAAGAACCACCTGCTCATCCTGCATCTGTGGCGCAGCATGGCCCAGACGATGCCCGCCGAGGAGATCCCGAACCTCGTGGTCATCGGTAGAAGGGGATGGGAAAACGAGCAGATCGTGGACCTGCTCGACCGCTCTCCGGCACTTGCTCCGTTCGTAAAGGAGATCAACAGCTGCGGCGACGATGAGCTCGCCGGCATGTTGCGGGGGGCAAGCGCGTTGCTGATGCCGTCTTTCGCGGAAGGCTACGGGATGCCGATTGCCGAGGCGTTGGCCTTGGGCACGCCGGTCCTTGCAAGTGACCTGGCCGCGCATTGGGAAGCCGGTGGCAATGCCCCCGACTACCTCGACCCGCTCGATGGCCCGGCCTGGCGCGCAGCCGTCCTCGATTACGCGAAAGAGGGCGCCATGCGGTCAGCCCAGGTCGAGCGCATGCGCGACTGGCACGCCCCGGACTGGTCCGATCATATGAAGATTGCGGCCGAAGTGATCACTCGCACGGCGAGCTGAGCAGGGTTACTCGGCGGGCTCCAGAGCCTCTTCGTCGACGACATTCTCGCGCCGAGCCTTTTGATTGCCCTCGGCGCGGGTGCCGAAAAACCGATCCCAGAAGATTGTCGTCACGCCGTAATTTTTATGCGCCGCAATGAAATGGTGCTGCATATGGTGCCGTTTCAAACGCTTGCCCAAAGGCCCATTCATTGACCAGTGGTGGCACGCATAGTGCGTCAGGTCATAAGCGACATATCCGCCGACAAAGCCCAGCGCGATCCAGGTACCTGCATCGCCAGCGGCGAGCCAGAGCAGCGACCAAATCAGTGCGCCAACCGGGATGCTAACGATTGGCGGCATCAGGTTGCGCAGTTCATCGCGAGGCTGTGCGTGGTGATTGCCGTGAATGACAAACACCATCTGCTGAAGCCAGAGAGCCTTGGGCTCCCAGTGAAACAGCTTGCGATGTGCGAAATATTCGAAAAGGCTCCAGACGAACCAGCCGGAGGCAGTCAGAGCGATCGCCGCCAGCGGTGAGGCGGTTCCCCATCCGGCCAATAGGATGAGCGGGAGCACGATTGCCCAGGTCGCGACGAACCATCTCACGGAAATGACCGTAAGTTTCTCAAGCCATTGGTTCTCGAAAAGAACGAGGCGCTGTTCGTCAGAAGTGGGACCCTTCATGTCCTTTGACTCGATAGAAAACACATTTCGTTGTCAAGCGAGATGTGCGCTAGGACCGAGCAAACAACCTCAAGAATGGCTGCGGTGTTGCTCATGCGTGACGAATTGAAATCCAAGACCGCCAAGCAGTCGATTCTACTTACCGGAGGGTCAGGCGGATTGGGGAGTGCATTAGCCCTCCACCACGCGCGCCACGGAATCGAAATCAGCCTCTGGGGCCGCTCAATGGAGCGCCTTTCTGAAACAAGGCAGGCTGTCGAAAAGTTGGGCGCGGTCGCCGATACGACGTCGTTCGACTTTCTGGATGCAGAAGCCGCAGTCGAGCTGATGTTGGCGCAGGATGATGCGATGAGTTTCGACGTGGCATATTTCGTCGCAGGGATAGGTGACACCCGCGGGGAAGGAGATCTTGTCGAAAGCCCGGATCAGATCCTCAGAGCGATTCGACTCAATCTGGCGGCGCCAGCCGCGATGGCCGCTGCACTCGCTGAACGGATGGCCGAGCGCGGAGGCGGGCGCATCGTGCTCATCGGTTCGGCTGCGGCGAACCACTCGCTTCCTTTTGCAGCTGCCTATTCCGCATCAAAAGCCGGACTCGCGACCTTTGCAGACGCGTTGCGAATAGCGGTGCGGCCTCATGGAGTCAGCGTGACGCTGGCCGCTCCGGGTTTCATCGACACCGCTGCCGGGCGCAACAACTCAGCCAATCGGCCCTTCGAGATTCCCGTCGATGAGGCTGCAAGGCGGATCGTCTTGGCAGCTGAACGCGGCGAAGCGAACTACGTCACACCGTGGCAATTCAAAGCATTGAAAGCACTCGACATTCTTCTGCCTCGACCGATCCGAGACCGGTTTCTCGAAAGGCTCTCCCCCTAGGTTTCAGCCGTGCTGGAGCGGGCTTTCTTGGAGCTCATTTCAAGTATCGCCTGATGCAATTGTGCAGGCGAGAGGTCTTCGCGCGAATTATCCATCGGCAAGATGCCGCCGTCGCGATCAAATCGCAGCATGACGTAAGGCGTATGCCTGTCGCCTCCGGGAGTGCTCGCTCCGGGAATGCTCGGTCGATGATCGCCAAAGAAGACCAGCAGGGCTCGCTTCTCAAGCACCGCGATGCCTTTGCGCAAGTGGCCGAGCATGTCGTCGCCTGCTCGCACGAGACGGTCGTAGTTCTCGATCATGTGATCCGCACCCGCATCACCATGTGGGGCCCAGGGGCCATGGTTCTCAATCGTCACCGAATAGATCAGGCGGGCGGAATCCGACTGGCGCCCTAGCTCGATAATCTTGTCGGCGACCGCTGCGTCGCTCACATATCGCCCCTCGCGCGGCGCTTCGAACTCGTCTTCGCTCACCAGTTCATCAAACCCGGCCGCGGGCAGGATTCGGTCGCGATTGTAGAAGCGCATGTCGTGCGGGTGGACGAAGAGACTTCGCCAACGATCCCTAGCGAGCCGGTTTGGCAGCGCGGACGATACGTCATCGAGTGCAGTCAGGTATGGATCGAACAGACGGAAACCGAGCTCTTCCTCGCCGCGACCGAAGATTACGCCGTATTCGGTGCGCATAGTGTACGCGCCAAAGCCGCTCACCAACAGGTTGCCCCATTGCGCTGCGTCCTTGCGAGAGGCTTCGAGCCAGGGAAGCGGCTCGTGATGGCTTCCAAACAGATCCTTTGGGTCGGCGTAGGATTCGCATTGAATGATCACGATCAGGTCTACTTCGTCGGCTGCTCCAGCTCCCTGATCATGGCCCTCGACCCGCAGATCGGCATGCAAGCTTGCCGGACTACTCTTCCGCCACCGCAACCAGTAGATGAGGATCGAGGGTACAAGACCAAGTGCCGTCGCGTCGCGAGCGATATCCGGCTCCCACGCGATTTTGCGCATCGTGCCAAGCCTGACCCCCAAGTCCGTCAGGACGAGGCCCGCGCCTGCCAGCATCGAACCGTTGGCGGCCATTTCAAGATTTGGCCGCACGAGGATCGCGAGCACAATCGCAAGAACGGCAAGTGCAACAAGGCCAGCCGCCTTTTGAGGCTGCGTGAGAACGGAGAAGTAGAATTGCGGATGCCGGAACATCGCACCGATCAGAGCCAGATCGGTGAACAGCAACGGTTCACCAAGCATTCGATTTTTGGCGTTTGAGGCCAATACGGCCAGCAGGTGCAACGCTAGCGAGAAGATTGAAGCGAAGATCGGGTCTCCGCTCACCGCAAGAAAAAGACCGAACGGCACAAGAGTAGTGGAAGCAATCAGCCAAATCGCTAGAGGCCGCCGCATGAGTCGCGGCGCGTGCGGACGTGCAAGACCATCAATCAGCACAGAGCCGATCAATGTCGCTATCAACGCTGGCAAGAGGTCGAACATGTGCAATTCAATTCATCAGCTTCGCGGGATTTCGGACCACAAGTCCCTCGCGCGATTAGGAATGTGGCGATAGAAGCCGCGCTCGTTCATTGCGAGTATTGTTTTGCTTCGCTTTAATGGCCGTGCTGCAAAAAGCACGAACCAGGGGTAGTTTGAGTGTTTTCCCATAATATCGAGGATTTTGGTGCCGAGCAGGGGCGCGAAAAGCGCGCTCTGACCGCTGGCGCGGCTCCATCGGAGCTCGACGCCGCGATTGAGTCGGCACCCGAAAATCCTCGCACCGTACTTCTTTTGCAAGGGCTGATGGGCCCGCTCTTCCGCCGTCTGGGCCAGGAACTGATCCGTTCTGGCCACAAGGTCTACAAGGTCAATTTCAATGGTGGTGACCGCCTTTTCTGGAGGCTACCAGGCGGTATCGATTTCCGCGATTCGTTGGAAGACTGGCCTGACGCGCTACGCAGCATCATTCGCGAACGCCAGATCACGGATGTCGTATTGTTCGGCGACTGCCGCACGCATCATATGGCGGCGACGAAAGTGTGCCGCGAGCTCAATGTCCCTGTCCACGTTTTCGAGGAAGGCTATGTGCGGCCCGACTGGGTCACTCTCGAACTCGACGGCGTGAACGGACATTCGCGTTTGCCGCGCGATCCGGAATGGTATCGCAAGACCGCCGCTGCCCTCCCCGCAGTGCCTGAACACAAGCAGGTGGCGTCGTCGTTTCGTCGGCGCGCGCTTGAAGGACTGGTCTACAATTTCGCAGATGTCCTGACACGCTGGCACTACCCGCATTGGTCGAACCACCGCCCGTGGCATCCACTGATCGAAGGTATTGGTTGGGTTCGCAAGCTTGCTCGCGGCAAAGGCCGCAGACAGCGGTCGGCTGCGGTGGTTGAACGGCTGCTTGGCTCAGACACTCCCTACTTCCTGTTCCCGCTACAACTTGCATCGGACGCGCAGATCCGATTGCACTCACCCTTTGCCAGCATGACCGATGCGGTGATGATGGTCCTGCGCTCGTTCGCGGAGAACGCGCCTGAAGGCACGCGCCTGCTGGTCAAGGAGCATCCGCTCGACAACGGCGTCGTCGACTGGAGGCAGGAAGTGTGGTCGATGGCCAGTCTGCTCGGTATTGCCGACCGCGTCGACTATATGAGCTTTGGCGACATCGTGCCTGTGGCAGAGCGCGCCAAGGGCGTCGTCGTAATCAACAGCACGAGCGGCACGCTCGCGCTGGATATGGATGTGCCGGTGATTGCACTTGGACAGGCAATCTACGACATTCCCGACATCACGTTTCAGGACGGCCTCGACCGCTTCTGGACCGAAGCGACCCCGCCGGATCGCGGCACATTCAATGCATTCCGCCGCGTTCTGGTTGAGCGTTGTCTGATCCCGGGCGGCTTCTTCTCGGAAGAAGCGCTCGACAAAGTGGTGCGTCACGCGGTTGCACGCTTCGAGGGCAAGGGCCTCCTGCCCGAATAACCTCGCCGCACCTCAGCCGATAGCTCAGCTGGGTGCGACGATGTTGTCGTCCGAATTGCGGTCCACGTATTTGTTGTAAGGGTCGATGCCGACAAAGGCAGGGCGGCGATCGGTCACGATCGTGATCTCCTGCTCACCCGACTGAACCGCACGGCGTTCGAGCAGGATCACATTTTCCGCTGCGAACTCTTCGCCACCGGGTCGTTCCGTGAAAAGCCCGACTTCAATCTGGTCGCTGAGATCGGCTTCGGTCTCGACCCCTTCGCCATCGGCATACAGTTTCGCCGCAGCCACGGTCAGCGTTGTTTCGAAACGTCCATCGTCGAGCTCGCGCACGACAGCTTCCTCTGCCTTGAGATCGTAGACCGTGATCCGCTGCAGGAGGTCGCGCACAAGGCCGCGCTCTTCCTCGCTACGGGCAAGTGTATAGAAGCCGTCGACGAGATCGGTCGAGGTCGCATAAGGCTGCGCCTTGAAGCGATAGCGGTCGAGCAAGCCGGACAGCATCTCGTTGACGCGGTCCTCACCGAGGCGATCCTGCAGGAGGTACATGACCACCGAACCTTTTCGGTAATGGATGTAACCCTGGTTCTCGACTTTCTCGAGCGGAAGTTCCTCGATCGCCTCTGACCCGCGCGCGGTGAGGTAATTGTCGAGCTCGAACTTGAGGAAGCGGCGCATCTGGTCCTCGCCGTAAAGCTCCTTCATCACCATAAGCGCCGAATATTGCGCGAGTGTCTCGACCATGATCGTGCCGCCCTGCATGTCCGCGCTGATCAGCTGGTGCGCCCAGTACTGGTGCGCCACTTCGTGGGCGGTGATGTAGGTGACGTAGTCAATCTCCCCGGGGTCGGCGAGATTGGCGAGAAAGCCGATGCTCTCCGAATAGGGCATCGTCCCGGCAAATGCCTGTGCGAAGCTGGCGTAACCCGGAAACTCTATGATGCGTGCGTGATCGAACTGATATGGTCCGAAGTTTCCACGGTAATAGGCGAGCGAGCGCTCCATCCCATTGAGCATGCGCTCGACGTTGTAGGGATGCTGCGCATCGTAATAGACCTGCAGTTCGACCCCGTCGGCCATTCGTGTCGCGATCTCATAGTCGGCTGACTGGATCGAGAAGAAGCCGAGGATAGGATTGGTCGACTGGAACCGCGCCGTGCGGCGATCGCCCTCGGTGACGTCCGAAATGCGCGACCCGGGAGCGATGGGGACCTGGTCGGCGCTGGTTGTGATCGTGATGTCCGAATTCACCCAGTCGACATTGCCGACATAGTTACGATTGCGAGCCTCTTCATCACCCAGCTTGGCGGGGCGCAGTTCTGGTTCCAGCCCATAGCGACGACGGGTCGCACGGTCCTGAAGCAGCCCGCTGCGATCCATGCCAAGTTGCGGTGCAAACTCGCTGTTGTTGAGGAATGTCCCGTTCTCGACGAGCCTTGTGCCGTAACCGGTCGTGGTGAGTGCAGCATGTTCGCGCCTGCTCTTGAAGGTCAGCGTGCCCGTCGCATCGACTGCCATCGGCTGATCGAAACGATAGATCCGGTGCTGATAGGCCTCGTCATTCTCGACCAGCGTCGCCCCCCGAATCTCGACCTCGAGAAGCTCGGTGTCGGGATCGGTAAGGCGCACGTGAAGCATTTCGACCGGAGCGCCCGTGTCGTTGACGAGGTTATAGGTCCCGCTCACCTCTAGCCGCCGCTCTTGTGGGAAGATTTCCACGTCGAGTGTCACGTCGGTCAGCGAAGGCGCGGCGAGCGACTGATACTGGAGATACTTCTTCTCGTACTCTGCCAGAAGTTCTTCCTGCGCATCCTGATTGCGGTAGGTGTTCTGCACATTCATCTGGTTGAAGAGGAACGCGCCCGTCCCTGCTGCAACAACAATCCCGGCAATCCCGAGCGCACCTGCACCCGAGGCAAACCGGCGAGGCAATTGGCCGATGCGCGGGGCGAGCTTGGTTTCGGTCCCACGCCGCCATAGCATGTGGGCGAGCACCGCCAGCAACAGGGCTATACCGCCCCAATAGAGCCGCAACCACCAGCCTAGCGTGCCTGCTACAGCATCGCCGTTCATGTCCGAGACCGGGCTGAAGCCCGTTGTCCCGTAAAGCAGCAGCGGATGATCGAAGCCGAGATTGTCGAGCGTGATTGCCCCGACGAGGTAGAGCACCATGATGCCCCAGCCGACGAATTTGTTCGGGCTCAGCGCCTGCACGAAGACCGACAGGATCGCGATCAGCACCATATCGATCGTACCGGGCAGGATGTACCACATCAGGTACTTGTCGAACTCGAAGTTGAGGTAGCCCCGGAACGCCTGGATCACCATCGCAGCAGCGACCGAAATCAGCAGCGTAGAAAGCAGCACGAAGGTCACAGCGATAGTCTTGGGGACCATGTAGGCCCAGCCGGGAAGCGAGGTGCTGTCGATCACTTCGTGAAACTTGCGGTCGCGGTCACGCCAGACGAGCTCGCCGCCGTAATAAATCGCGATAATCACGGGAATGATACTAAAGGTCCCGGCAAGGATCGGGATCAATGAGAACGTGGCTGGTACCGGAGGTGTGCCGTAAACTTCGTTCCCGAATGCGAGAGCGGTCACAGAGTTGAACAGGCCGATCAGCATGAGCACTCCGAATGCCGGGCTGCGAAGCACCTGGCCCATCTCGAACTTTGTGGTCTTGATCAGGCGCGCCCAGCCGGCTTTTTCCGGCTCGGTCGGCGGAAGAGTATCGACGGTGAGCGGCTGCGTGCGAGCAAGCTTCTGCGCTTTCTTTTCCATCCGCTTGGCCTTGCGGGCCGACACACCCTTATCGGAAAAGCTGAATCGCCAGAACGCGACGACCAATGCAAGCGCTGCAATGCCGAGCACCGCGATGCGATTGATCAGTATCGTTCCGGTAAACTCGGGCAGCCGCGAATTGAGCTCGGCCGCGGTCCAATAGCGCGTCTCATTCGCCACCGCGCTGAAACCGAGCGGGTCAACCAGCGCTGCGAAATCGCGGTATTCCGGCTCCCCGCCGACCACGACGTTGAAGCTCACATAGGCAACGAGGAAAGCGACCACCGCGACGTATGAGTAAATCATCGAGCGCGTGATTGTTGCGACGGCGAAGAATATCGCGCTCAACAGAATAACCGTAGGCGCCGCGAACAAAGCGTAGCTAACCGCGTAGTCCGCAAACCTGTTCGGGCCGACAGTCTCCGGGTCGATCCATGGCATGAGCGATCCGAAAAAGACCGCAAAAGGCACGACGGCAAATGCCAGAAGTGCAGCGAGGGCCGCTCCGGTGAAGCGCCCGATGAGGTACGCAAAGCGCGTCACCTGTGTAGAGCGAACCATCGGCCCGAACCCGCTTTCATCGTCGCGCACAACGACGTTGGCGACAAATGCCGTGGTCACGAACATGAAGAACAGCGTCAGCACCATCTGCGTCTGCAGGATGGCGAAGGGGCTGTTTACGTTGACATTCCCTCCCCCGCCGATCTGGATGTTCTCCGACGCTGTCGCGCCGAAGGTCAGCAGGAAGAAAATGACCAGCGCCACCCAGAAAACCGGGTTGCGCAACTGGTAACGCAGCTCAAAAAGCGCGATCGATCCGAACATTGGTGCCCTCCCGTCCTGCGCGCTTACGCGGCGACCGTTTCAGCATTGTCGCTGCGGCGTGAGGCGGCGAGGGTCGAGAAATAGACATCCTCGAGGCCACCGTCGACAGACGTGAAGCCATCGCCAGGATCGTGGTCGCACAGAATGTGGATGATCGTGCGGCCAGCAAACAGGCGGGTCGAGATGACCTCGTACATGTTGCGATAGGCATCGAGCTCACTGCGCTCGATCGTCTTTGCCCAGATCGTGCCACGCGCCTTATCGATCAAGTCCTTGGGCGCGCCTTCGAGCTTGATCTGACCGGTCACCAACACAGCCATCGACGGGCACAAATCGGCAACGTCCTCGACAATGTGGGTCGACAGGATCACCACGACATTCTCACCGATTTCAGCGAGCAGATTGAGGAAGCGATTGCGTTCTTCCGGGTCAAGACCGGCGGTAGGCTCGTCGACGATGATCAAGTCGGGATTGCCGATCAAAGCCTGAGCGATGCCAAACCGCTGACGCATGCCGCCGGAGAAGCCTGCGATGGCTTTCTTGCGCACGTCCCAGAGGTTGACCTGTGCAAGCAGGGTCTCGACCGTCTCCTTGCGTGCCGAGCGAGAAGATAGTCCCTTCAGAACCGCCATATGGTCGAGCATGTCATAGGCCGAAACGCGCGGGTAGACACCGAAGTCCTGCGGAAGATAGCCGAGGCGTTTACGGAGCGCTTCAGGTTCAGCGAGGATATCGATCCCGTCGAAAGTGATCTTGCCCGAGGTTGGGGTCTGCAGCGTTGAAACCGTCCGCATCAGGGTGGATTTGCCTGCACCGTTGGGCCCCAGAAGCCCGAACATTCCCTTGGGAATGCTCAAAGACACATCATCGAGGGCGCGCACGCCGTTGGGATAGACGTGGCTGACGTTCTGCAGTTGAAGCATGTAGTGATCCCTCCTGTTGGGCAGGAAGGTAGGTTGGTGTGTTACTTGTGTAAAGCGCCTAGATTGAGCGCTGTCTGCCAACGGCTAATGTTGATCGACGAGGGTCTGTCCCGCTCAGCGCGCCCGTGAAGGCGCGATCAGGACGGCGTTCGCAATGAGAAGGTCGAGACCGTCGAGATAGGCGCGGGTGGACGGATCGTGTGCAAATCCGATCGTCATGCCGCGCCCGGTCGGCTGCGCCAAGAGGTAAGGCTTGAAGGCAAGCTGGCGGCGGTTTTCTTCCCAGACATAACCGCTTGCGATGAGATCATCCAAAGCCGCAAAGCGCAGAACATTGGACCCTTGCGAGCGATCCAGCGGAGTAAAGATCTGAGATCCGCTGGCGAGGACCACTGCGCCATCGTCATAACCGGCGGAAAGGAAGTTCTCCTCATCAGCCACCGTATTGAGCAGTGCCCCGGGCAGGGTGTCCGGGAGAGCCTGCTGATCGGCGATGGCTTCGCGATATTCTTCCTCGCTTTCGAATTCCTGAGCCTTCGCGAGCGCCCCTTCCGTTCCTTTCTTGCCTTCCGCTGTAAGGCCAAGAGCGGCCTCGCGTTTTACCGCGAGGAGCGGATTATCGCCGCTTGCAAAGCTGCCCACGCTGCGTCCAACTGTTACGAGCACCCCGCCCCGCTCCACGAATTCGCGCAATGTCGACAGTCCACGGCTTCCCAGATCGCTCGCAGGCGAACCATCAGGGATGAGGACGACATCATAGTCGGAAAGATCGGCACGGCCGAAACGGTTGGTGCGAATTGGCACGACCGGAAGTCCGAGGCGCTGTTCTAGCACATAGCGCATCGCGCCTGCGCTTAGTTGCGAGATGCCTTCGTCCCAGGCCATGGCCACCTTAGGCAGAGTCAGGTCGACGAACGCTTCACTACCAAGGTTCGGACCGTCCTCGACCCAGCTGCTTTCAAGCGCCACGGTATGAGCACCAATCTCGCTGGCAAGGGCAGCCAGCTTGGCCATTTGTTCATCGGTGTTCGGGCCAGCCGGGAAAACTACAGTGCCGCGCGGATAGGTGCGCCCATTCTGAGTGAACGCCTCGTCAGTGGTTCGCGCCTTGAGGCCATTGCGCAGAGCAAGCGTTACAAGCCGCGCCTGACCGCTATCGGTCCAAGGGACGGCAACAGCGAAATTGCCGGCACCCTGCGCAAGCGGCGCAATGGGCGTGTCACCTGACAGTATATCGCCCGAAACCGCGTTGCCGCACAGGTTGACGTCAACGCCCGACATCAACCCAACCGACCATGCAGTTACATCGTACAGCTCATGGGGCAGATCTTCAGAACGGCGGCGTTCCTGTTCGGTGATGAATTGCGGCGGGAGTGCGGTGTCGCGATCGAGCAGGCTGCGAACAAGGCGCGCAGCTGGCTGAGCTTGCGGCACTGCGAGATATCCCTGCGGATAAGAGCGACCGCAAGCTGACGCCGAGCCTGACCGCCTCAGGACAGTGATACCTTGCGCAGCGAGTCTGCGGCCCAAGCTTTCGGCGTTCCAGCGCCGCGATGCGAGGTCGATGATATAGGCGCCTTGACCTGCGCCGCCTGTGGCATTGGCCGCGCGATAAGCTGCGAACTCGCTCAGGAAACGGTCCGCATTCTGCGCCACTGCTTCCGCTGTCGATATGCTCGCGATGAAATGGTTACGAACGGTGTGGCCGTAGGTGAGCTCGCTACCATCCGGGCGTTCCCACAACAGGCCACGAGATGACGCCTGCTCGTACGTGCTACCGATCGCGCCGTGATGGGTATTCCAGGTATCGCCATATCCGGGGTAGAACAGGTCGAAGATTTCACGGGTGTAATAAGGCTCACCCATCGCGTCGAAGTATGACGCGTTGTTGCGCCCGATGATCGCATAAGCGCGGCGCTGTGCATCGGTGATGTTCGGGTTGATCGGCTCGGCCGCTGGCGAGAAGAAGTAGGTGGAATCCCCACTCATTTCGTGCAGATCGACTACCACGACCGGGTTCCATGCACGGATTGCTGCGACCTTGCCGCGGGTCTCAGGCTGGCTCAGAGTAAACCAGTCGCGGTTGAGATCGAACATGTAGTGATTGACCCGGCCACTGGGCCACGTCTCATCGTGCTCCGCCGCCTGACGATCACCTGCTGGCACTATGCCGGTCGCGCCGCGGAAATGATTCACGAAACGCGCACGCCCGTCTGGGTTCTGCATAGCGTCGATCGCGACAATCGTTTCAGAAAGTATCGCATCGACCCGCGCATCACCTTGCGCTGCGAGCAGATGATAGGCGGTCATGAGGGCGGCATCGGTGGATGAAATCTCGTTCCCGTGCACACCATAGGTGAGCCAGGTCACAGGAAGCGCATTCCCATTGCCGGTACGACCGGCAGCGATCGTCGCAAGGTCTGACTGGATGGCATCGATCCGCGCCATGTTTTCACTCGATGTGATGATCAGGTAGTGCAGCGGGCGTCCTTCCCAGCTCGTGGCATACTGGACCATCCGCACCCGGTCTGGAGCTGCCTCTACCAGCGCACGCAGATAACGGTCTGCCTCTGCTGGCGACGTTATGCGGTCTCCGGGCGCATGACCTACGGTCTGGGTGAGGGTGGGAATGTCGGGGTCGAACTGGGCATCGAGGAAGGACTGCGCGTGAGCCATTGAGGGAAAGACCAGAGCGGCAAACACGGCCATCGCCGCGGCAAGAATTCGGTCTGTCAATTCGCGCATCTTTTGCCAGTCCTTTTTGGTCAACATGGTGCCCATCAGGCCCGCCTGTTCGGCCAAACATCATTCCCGGTCAAGCTGTAGGTTTCGCCGAATGACTCTTGAGGCGTCATGACGCGTAACAAAATTGCCACGCACGGCGCCAATCTGCACGATTCAACTGTAACCTTCTTGACACACATCGCTTCTGAGTCCGACCATGGTGCATCGCAACAAACACAGGGACTGACATGAGACCTCTCAAGATTTCTGGACAGGCGCTTTTACTCGCCGCCGCAAGCACCATGCCGTTCACAGCCTATGCCCAGTCAACTCCTGACGGCGATGAGGCTGGCGATGGTGAAGAAAACCGCATCGTTGTCACTGGATCGCGCATCGCGGTCGATCCCAATATCGGTTCACCTGCACCTGTCATATCAGTCGATGCTGAGGCTCTGACTCAGGCGGGTACGCCTGACGTTGTCGATGTCCTGCGGGATATTCCTGCGCTCTCGACCTCGACCACCGCAGAAGGTTCGATCGACGGTGTGTTTGCTGAAGCGGTCGGTCAGTCGATCCTCAACCTTCGCGGCTTGGGCGCAAACCGTACCCTCGTTCTGGTCAATGGTCGTCGTCATGTCTCTGGCGTCGCCGGCGAACAGGCTGTCGACATCAACTCTATTCCAACTGCCCTGATTGAGCGCGTCGAAACGCTCACCGGCGGCGCATCGTCGATCTACGGTGCTGACGCTGTGACGGGTGTTGTGAACTTTGTGCTCCGTGACGACTTTGAAGGCCTTCAGGCCAACGTTCAGTCGGGTATCTCCGACCAGGGCGATAGCTGGCGTATCAACGGGGACGTGACGTGGGGCGTCAACTTCGACGATGGCCGCGGTAACTTCGTGATCTCGGGCGAATACGCATACGGCGAAGAGCTTCAGTTCGGCGACCGTGCTTTTTCGCGCAACAACGGCATCTTTGATGACCAAGCAAACCCGGCGTTGCGCTTCCAGACCGGTGAACTGAACGCGACCGACACGCCCAACTTCATTGCCAACGGTTCGGTAATTGGAGGATTGATTCCGACGTCAGCCGACGGGTTCACGCCAACCGCTGCGGAGCAGGCTCTTATTGCTCGTTCGGTGAATGCGCCTCGTCGTTTCATCGCATTCGATCCCCGCTTCTCGCTTTCGTCGGCAGGCGGTATCGTGGCACCAGGCGATATCGGCCTTAGCGATGGTCCGGATATCAACGGCAACGGCACGCCAGACTGCCTCGAATCCGCAGTTGGCTTCAACAGCACCTTCAATGCTGGCGCCTTCGGCCTTGCTGGCGGTTGTGCGGTCATCAACAATGATGGCTCGCTCAGCGTCTACCAAGACGGCCTGATCACCGGCCTGTTCAACCAGTTCGGCGGCGACGGCATTCCGAACAACTTCGACGTGAACTCGCTGATCCCGGAAACCGAGCGTTGGTCGGTCAACGCCAACCTCACCTACGAGATTTCGAACGCAGCAACCTTCTTCTTCGAAGGTAAGTACGTGTCGAACTCCGCCGAATTCCAGGCGCAGCCGAACACGTTCTACGATCTTCTGACGATCCGTGCGGATAACCCGTTCATCACGCCTGATCTTCAGCAGTATGTCGCACCGCTGTTCTTCGGTGATGGCGTTGAAGAAGGCCTCTACCTTACTCGCGACCCAGCTGACCTTGGGCCGAACCGCAACCGCAACGAGTTCGAAACCTATCGTTTCGTTGCAGGTTTCCGCGGCGATACGTCGGACTACTTCTCGTACGAGGTTTCGGCGAACTACGGGAAGTTCAACCAGACCACGCTCGACGCGAACCGCGTCATCATGGACCGCTTTTTTGCAGCCATCGACGTGGTAACCGGCCCTGGCGGAAGCCCGATCTGCCGTTCGGACATCGACCCCACCGCCCCGGCCACGACGCCGTTCGGCATCCCGGCGGGCGATCCCGGCTTCTTCACCTTCAATCCGGGTGACGGTCAGTGCCGTCCTGCCAATGTTCTTGGCGGTGTAGGCGCGATCAGTCAGGAAGCGATCGACTTCATCACCACCACCGTGGTCAATGAGTTCGAGCTCGAACAGCTGGTATTCAGCGCGATCTTCACCGGCAACACCGGCGCTTTCCTCGAACTTCCGGGCGGTCCGATCGGCTTCGCTTTCGGTCTCGAGTATCGCGAAGAGGAATCGACTTCGGAATTCGACCCGCTGGTTCGCGGTGTCATTCCAGTGACGACGCCTGACGCAACCGAAGGAGCGCTGCTGCGCGACCTAGGCTTCTCGCAGAACTCGCTGGTGTTCGACCCTGCTTCGGTGATCAGCAATGCTGGTGGCCAGTATGACGTCTATGACATCTTCACCGAGGTCCGCCTGCCGTTCCTCGCGAATGTTCCGGGCGCAGAGTTGCTCGAGCTGAGCGGTTCAGCCCGCTTCTCAAGCTATTCGACCGTTGGCGATACCTTCACCTGGAATGTCAGTGGCCTTTATGCTCCGACACAGGATATCCTGTTCCGCGGCACCTACTCCGAAGCGGTGCGCGCACCGAACATCAACGAGCTGTTCAACCCGGCTCAAGGTGCGTTCTTCCGCCCGGTCGATCCGTGCGACGTGGGTAACCTCGTGACCGCTCCTGATGCCGCGCTGCGTCAGGCGAACTGTACCGCGTTCTTCAATCAGATCGGCTTCGACCCAACCTTCGGTACGGGCACTTACAGCTACGTCGATCCTCTGACCGCGCGTTTCTCGGGTTCGATCAGTGGTAACCCGAACCTTGAGGAAGAAACCGCCACGACCTGGACGGTTGGCGCCCAAATCACGCCGCGCTTCCTGCCTGGCTTCGTCCTCAGCGTCGACTACTACAACATCGAGATCGAGGACGCGATCAACCCCGTCGGTTCGCAGGACATCGTCGACAACTGCGTCGATAGTGCCAGCATCGAAAACGCTTTCTGCGGCCTGATTGATCGCAACCCAGCAACCGGTGGTTTCACCTTCCTGAGGCAGAGTTCGCTGAACTTCGCCCGTCAGGAAACGGCAGGTGTCGAAGCGGTCATGCAATATCAGTTCGGCGTCGGTCCACTCGACTTCACGCTGAATGCGAGCGGCACCTGGGTCGACAAGCTCAACAACTTCTTCGATCCGAGCGATCCGACGCTGGTTGATCCTGAGCTTGGCGAATTGCAGCGTCCCGAGTGGGCTGGCCGTGCTTCGCTTACTGCAGACTATGAGCGCTTCAGCTTCACCTGGTCGACCACCTATCTCGACTCGATGGGCCTTCGCGCCGTTGAGATCGAAGAAGTGGGCAACACCGGTGCAGACACGTTCTCGGTCGCCAACGGCCTTTCTGGTGACGCGTTCATTCACGACATCCAGTTCAGCTTTGAAGCTTCGGACATGCTGAACATCTATGGCGGTGTGAACAATGTCTTCGGTCGCAACCCGTTCCTCACCGAACAGGCCTACCCAGTGAGCCCGGTCGGCACCCTGTTCTTCCTGGGTGCGACGGTTACGATGTAACCATCGGCTCTCAGCCCAACGCAAAGGGGCGCGAAGGTTTCGACCTTGGCGCCCCTTTTTTGTGTTCGCCTGTCGCGGCCAGCGTCAGACGTTCCCGTGCTCCTTGCGAGCAATCTCGTGTAGCCAGTCTGCATGACGCGGCGCTTTTTTTGTCTGGCTCCACTCGTCCAGCATGAGCGGCGCCACGCGCTTCAATTCGGCATATTGTTCATCGGTTCCAATGTCCGCAGCGAGTTCGACGCGGTGGCCATTGGGATCGAAGAAATAGATCGACTTGAAGATGCCGTGATGCGTCGGGCCAAGCACATCGATACCTTCAGCTTCAATGTGCTCCTTTGCGGCAAGCAGCGCCTCTTCGTCCGGCACGCGGAAAGCGAGGTGCTGGACCCAAGCGGGCGTGTTCTCGTCGCGGCCCATGTCTTTCTGATTAGGCAGCTCGAAGAATGCGAGGATGTTGCCGTTCCCCGCATCGAGGAAGACGTGCATGTAGGGATCATACTCGCCGGTTGAAGGGACGTGATCCTCGGCAAAGGCGGTGGTGTAGTCCATGCCAAGGACGCGGCCATACCATTCGACCGTTTCCTTGGCGTCCTTGCAGCGATACGCCGCGTGGTGAACACCGCCCAGTTTGACAGGATGGCTCATTCTGCCGGTTCCTTGTCGGCAGTGTCGAGCACGCCGCGCGCGATCTGGTCGCGCTCGATGCTTTCGAACAGCGCCTTGAAGTTACCTTCGCCAAAGCCGTCGTCGCCCTTGCGCTGGATGAACTCGAAAAAGACCGGACCAACCTGCGCCTCCGCAAAGATCTGAAGCAGAAGGCGCGGCTGTCCGCCTTCGGTCGTTCCATCAAGCAGGATGCCGCGCATCTTGAGGTCATCGGCATTCTCGCCATGACCTGGCAGACGCTCGTCGAGCATCTCGTAGTAAGTCTCCGGCGGCGCGGTCATGAAGGGCACGCCGAACTCCTTGAGGCGATCCCAGCACGCGACGAGGTCTTCGCAGATCAGTGCGATGTGCTGAATGCCCTCACCGTTGAATTCGCGCAGGAACTCCTCGATCTGGCCCTTGCCGCCTTCGCCCTCTTCATTGAGCGGAATGCGGATCTTGCCGTCAGGCGCGGTGAGCGCCTTTGAGGTCAGTCCGGTATATTCGCCCTTAATGTCGAAGAAGCGGATTTCCTGGAAGTTGAAGAGCGTCTCGTAATAGTCCGCCCAGTATTTCATACGGCCGGTGTAGACGTTGTGCGTGAGGTGATCGATCGTGTGAAAGCCCGCGCCCTCGGGATAGGGATCGACGCCCGGCAGGTAGTCGAAATCGATGTCGTAAATGGTGAGGCTCTTGCCTTCGGCTCCAGCATAACGGTCGACGAGGTACAGAATTGCGCCGCCAATGCCGCGGATCGCGGGGATGCGCAGTTCCATTGGACCCGGCTCGTTTGCGACCGGCTCAGCGCCCTGTGCGATCAGGTGATCGTATGCCTTGGCAGCATCGCGAACGCGGAAGGCCATGCCGCAGGCTGAGGGGCCATGCTCGCGCGCGAAGTACCATGCTGCGCTGCGCGGCTCGTAGTTGACGACGAGGTTGATGCCGCCCTGACGCCAAAGGTGCACGTCCTTTGAGCGGTGCTTGGCCACCAGCGTGAAGCCCATCGCCTCGAAAACCGGCTCGAGCACGCCTTTTTCGGGCGCACAGAATTCGACGAACTCAAAGCCATCAAGGCCGGCGGGATTGTCGAACAAGTCTCCGGGGTGCTGTGTCATCAATGCGTCTCTTTGTTTCAAACTGGTTACGTTTGAAACTAAATACGCTCAATCGGCCCTTTTGTCAAAGAGCATTCACTCCAATTGGGTTTGCAAGCCGGAATGGATCAGGGCAGGCTATGCGCAGTCGGAGGGACGCATGATCAAGACCAAGGGTATCAACCACGTCGCGCTTGTCTGCCGCGACATGCAGGAAACCACGAAGTTCTACACCCAGGTCTTGAACATGCCGCTGTTCAAGACAGTCGAATTGCCGGGCGGCGGACAGCACTTCTTCTTCGATTGTGGCGGCGGGAGCGCGGTTGCGTTTTTCTGGTGGGAGGACGGTCCGCCAGCCGCTCCCGGCATCGCGTCGGTCCGCAAGTTTCCTATGGACGCCAAGACCGCTGTGGGGTCGATGAACCATCTCGCTTTCGACATGGCCGAAGAAGAACTCGAGGCAGCGCTCGATCGACTTGAAGAAGCTGGCGTCGAGCACACACATACTGTGGTCAATCACGATGACAGCCCCGCAGGCATGTCGCGCGAGATGCACGAGGGTGTATTCGTACGCTCGGTTTATTTCACCGACCCGAACGGGATCATGTTGGAATTTGCGGCGACGACCAAGCAATTCGGTCCCGGCGATATCACGCACAAGCCTGCAACGGCAGCAGACAGGGTGGAGGCGTAGAGCATGCCGCGCTTGAGAGAGGTGCCCAAGGACGAGGCCGACGAGAAGATCGCGTTGCCGCTTTATGCGATGCTGTTTGGCGATCGCGATCCGGTGGCCGAACCTGGAACGGCTACAGGAACCCCAGGCGATTGGTGGACCGTTTTTGCGAACTCGCCGGCTACGCTCAAACATGCGGCGCAGGGGTTCGCCTACTACCGCGATCCTGCTCGCAAGCTTGACCCGGTGCTACGCGAGTTGGGCCAGACATGGGCGGGATGGGCTTGCGGAAGCCAGTTCGTTTTCTCACAGCACTGCAAGTCGCTACGCGGCCTTGCTTATCCCGAAGACAAGATTGAAGCGCTGCCGGTTTGGCAGACCAGCGACCTGTACGATGCTCGCGAAAGAATGGTCCTTGCCTACGCGGACAGGCTGGTATCGCATCACGGCCGGGTTCCCGATGCGCTATTCGAAGCGCTCAAGGCCGAGTTTTCCGACGAGGAAATCCTCGAGCTCACCTACACGACCGCGATGTACATGATGCACGCCATGATGAGCCGCGCGCTTCGCACCGAATTCGACGACCGCGACGATCCCATTACCGAAGTGCCCGCGCCCGAAGGCTTCGACGCGCTCGACTTCCTCGGTGGCAATCGCGAGAACGACTAGGCGATCCGGGCGATGTTGCGTCCGCGTTCGTCGCGGATGACCGCAAGCTTCGCTCCGAATGGTTCGCCGCTCTCGAAGATCCTGCGTGTGGCCTCGTCGGCGAGGTCGGCATTGCCTACGACCCTCTCCCCATCTGCATTCCGTCCGATCCAGACAGCATCGCTACCGCTCTTGGAGTGGTTGATCGTGTAGCTTTCCAGCGTCGCGCTTTCGAAAGGCTGGTCGCTGCGGGCTATACCGTTGGCAGTCTTGGGAACCTTCACCACCCGTTCTGCGCCCCAATCGGCTGCATCGGCCGAATAGATCCCGGTCGCATACTTGCTCATCCAACCACCATTGGCGCCGACCAGAGCATAGCTGCCTCGGTCAACACGCACTCGCTCCACCGCTTCGCAGATTGCGTGAGCGGAATAGTTGTTCCCCGCACCGCCAAAGAAGGGCAGACCGCCAGTGAGCGTGAGCCCGCGCGGGTCGTCATGCGCGATGCCAAAGTGATCGCACTGGTTGAATACTGGGATTGAGAAGCACGAATAGAAATCGAGATAGCGCATGTCGGCCATCTCTTTCCCCGCGAGTTCAAGAGCGCGCTCGACCGACGCAATCGAAGCAGGGTTCGCCGCGAGATCGGGCCGCTCGCTTAGCTCCAGCTCCGTCGCGGAAGTGACCGCATGGATATGCACCCACTTCTCTTCGGGCACGCCGAGTTCGCGAGCCTTGCCTGCACTCGCGATAACGATTGCCGCTGCCTGGTTCACCTGATCGCGGGCAACGGTCATGCGTGCGTATGGCTCCGCGACGATGCGGTTGCGATCCGTCACCGTGGCAAGTTCCTCGGCGCTGCGTTCGACCGGGGCGGCAGAATGCGGGTTTGCCGCGGCAATCTTGGTGAAGGGTTCGAATAGCTCGCCAATGTCGCGGCGATACTCCTCCAGCCCTTTGCCAAGCTTCGCCCGCCGGGCGTTTTCGGCGATGGCGTAAAGCGGGATCGCGCCGGTCGCGCCATGAGCGAAGAGGCCCATCTCCATCATGCCATCGAGGCCGAAGCCGCGATCCTCGAACTCGCCGCCGGCTTTCTCGGACCAGTCCGGCTTTTCTCCCTTTGCTGCCAGAGCGAGGGCAGTCGAGATCGCTTCGGATCCGACAATGACTGCGCAATCACTCTCGCAGGCAGCAATGGCCGACGCAAATTCGCCGACATATTGCTGATTGGTCTGTCCGCCAGTTGGCGAGAGGATCAGCCGCTCAGGCCTTGCGCCAACACGCCTCGCCACTGCACCGGGGATGTTATCGGGCGCGCCAAAAGGCGGCTCCTTGCCAGGTCGCGACATCTCGAATGCACGGATCGAAGCAAGGGTATCTATTGCCCCCGCCACCGATCCGTCAGCCGTACAGTCGGCGATAGCTGAGGCCAGTGCGCGGCCGCTCAGATCGGCGTAGGACAGGGCCTCGTAACCGGGCTCGCCGACCCGCTCAGAATACTGCCCTACACCGATGATGACAGGTGTGTTGTCGGGAACCATCTTTGCGGATCAGTCGACGAAATCGTCCACGCGCTCGATGATGATGGCTGGCGCCATACCGCCTGCAGCACACATGGTCACAAGGCCGCGCTTGAGGTCACGCCGCTCGAGTTCGTCGACCATCGTCCCGATCAGGATCGAGCCGGTTGCACCGATCGGGTGACCAAGTGCGATGGAACCGCCATTGACGTTGACCTTGTCCCAGTCGAGTTCGAGGTCGCGCACGAATTTCGCAGCAACCACGGCGAATGCTTCGTTGATTTCGAATAGGTCGATATCGTCAAGGCTCATCCCTGCCTTCTCGAGCACCTTCTTCGCTGCAGGAACAGGCGCGTTGAGCATCAGCGTGGGGTCATCCCCCATGTTGGCAGTTGCGACAATGCGAGCCCGCGGCTTGAGGCCGTGCTTCTCGGCATAGGCTTTCGAGCAGACCAGCACCGCAGCCGCGCCATCGACCACGCCCGAGCTGTTGCCCGCATGGTGGAAATGCTGAATCTCAACGTCCGGATACTTCTGGTTTACGAGGCCACGGAACGTGGTGCCCTTCGCATCAAGCGGAACGTCTGCGATCTTGGTAAAAGCTGGTTCAAGCTTGGCGAGATCGTCCATCGTCGTCTGCGGGCGCGGATATTCCTCGCGGTCGAGCACCACCGTGCCATCGTCGAGCGTCACGGGAACCACCGACTTGTCGAAGCGGCCTTCGCTGATCGCTTCGGCAGCGCGCTGCTGCGAGCGATAGCCAACCTCGTCGAGTTCTTCGCGGGTAAAACCTTCGATGGTGGCAATGGCGTCGCCACAGATTCCCTGGTGCGATTGCGGGTGAACGCCCTGAAGGCGCTCGTTGTAGCTGCCCATCATCATCGGCTTGATGCCCGCCTGCATCTTCTCTTTGGTCATCGCAGCGGTGAGGCTCATCATCTCCGTACCGCCTGCGACAATGCAGTCTTCCATGCCGCTCATCACCTGCGCAGCTGCAAGGTTCACCGAGGTGATGCCGCCGCCGCAGAACCGATCGAGCGTCGTACCCGAAGAGGTAATGTCATAGCCTGCATCAAGTGCAGCCATGCGGCCCATGTCGCCGCCCTGCATGCCGTCCTGCGTAGAGACCGACCAGATCACATCATCGACGGTCGAGGTGTCGAGGCTGTTACGCTCGGCAATCGCCTTGAGAACCGTCGCAGCGAGATGCTGAGGGTGCTGTTCAGCTAGAGCGCCCTTGCCCTGCTTGCCGATCCCGCGCGGAGTGCGCACTGCGTCGATGATGTATGCTTCTGCCATTTGGGGTCTCTCTCTCGTTTTCGCCGATAATCCGGTTGACGTATCCGTAAAGCCCCTGCACTCCTTGCACAAGAATGAGTTTCATTTTGCAATCCCAAGATTCGAGAAACTGGAGAGAGAGCCTGTGTCCGAAGAAGTACTGACCGAAGTTCAGGACGGTGTCCTGATCGTCACCATCAACCGTCCCGAAGCCAAGAACGCCATGACCAAGGCCGCAGCCGAGGGTATTGCTGCGGCCATGGATCGCCTCGATGCCGAAGACGACCTGCGCGTCGGCATCCTGACGGGCGCGGGCGGCACGTTTTGCTCCGGGATGGACCTCAAGGGCTTCCTTCGCGGAGAGAGCCCGACGGTCGAGGGTCGCGGCTTTGGAGGCGTTGTGCAGGCACCTCCTTCCAAGCCGCTGATTGCCGCGGTTGAAGGCTACGCGCTCGCTGGCGGGCTTGAGCTCATGATCGCCTGCGACCTCGTGGTGGCAAGCGCTGGTGCGAAATTCGGCATTCCCGAAGCCAAGCGCGGCCTCGTTGCAGCGGCGGGCGGCGTGATGATGCTGCCGGATCAGATTCCTGAGCGCATCGCCATGGAGCTGGCCCTCACGGGTGATTTCATTGACGCACCGCGCGCATACGAGCTTGGCCTGATCAACGAAGTGACCGACGGCTCGGCCATCGACGCAGCGAAGGCGCTTGCGGCTCGCATCGCTGCAAATGGCCCGCTTGCGGTTCGGGTGTCGAAGCAAATCATCAAGGAATCGCGCGGTTGGGCGATGGAAGATCGCTACACAAAACAGGCCCAGCTCATCGCGCCGGTCTTCGTGTCCGAAGACGCCCGCGAAGGCGCAGCTGCCTTCGCCGAAAAGCGCGCGCCCAACTGGAAGGGCAAGTAAGTTTGAAGCTGGTGCAGGCCGCCTCCGGGAGAAGGCGGTCTGCGTAGCTTTTGGGATTCAACGAGAGAGGAACACACCATGCCCGTCATCGACGTGCCCCAGCCCGAATTCATGGAAGACGAAGAGATTTCGATCTTCGCGGATGCCGTGGGCAAATTCTATCAGCAGCATGCGCCCGAAAAGCGCGTCCAGAAATGGCGCGATGAAGGCCAGGTCGAACGCGAATTCTGGAACGAGGCTGGCCAGGCTGGCCTTCTCGGCGTGTCCGTGCCTGAGGAATATGGCGGCCACGGCGGCGACTTCCGCCACGACATCGTCGTCATCGACCAGCAGGCCAAGCACAATGTCGACGGCTTTGCGGCAAGCCTGCACAACACGATCATCCTACCTTACCTCGTTCGCTACGGCACCGAGGAGCAGAAGCAGAAATACCTGCCCAAGCTGGTGACCGGAGAGCTTGTCAGCGCCATCGCCATGACCGAGCCAGGCGTGGGAAGCGATCTTCAGTCGATCACGACCACCGCCCTCAAGGATGGCAACGGTTACCGGATCAACGGGTCGAAGACCTATATCTCGAACGGTCAGACCGCCGACTTCATCGTCGTCGTGGCTAAGACCAACCCGGAAGAGCGCGCCAAGGGCATCTCGCTTATGCTGCTCGAAACCGAAGGCGCCGAGGGCTTCCAGCGCGGACGCAAGCTCGACAAGATCGGTCTCGATGCCGCCGACACCTCTGAGCTGTTCTTCGACAACGTCTTCGTCCCGGCCGAAAACGTTCTCGGCGGTGAAGAGGGCAAGGGCTTTTACCAGCTGATGGGAGAGCTCGCACAGGAGCGCCTCGTGATCGCCATGGGTGCAGCCACGGGGATCGAGAAAGCGCTCGAGACCACACTTGACTATGTGAAAGAGCGCAAGGCGTTCGGCCAGACCATCTGGGATTTCCAGAACACCCAGTTCGTGCTCGCCGACCTCAAGGCGCGCGGTACGGCTGCCCGCGTTTTCGTCAACGATTGCATCGCCAAGCTGCTCAAGGGCGAGCTCGACGTCGCAACCGCTGCCATGGCGAAATACTGGGTGACTGAGCTTCAGAGCGAAGTCGTCGACAAGTGCCTGCAACTGCACGGCGGCGCCGGCTACATCAACGATTACCCGATCGCGAAGATGTACCGCGATGCACGCATCACGCGTATCTTTGGCGGTTCGAATGAAGTCATGAAGATGCTGATCGCTCGCTCAATGTAATCGGCTCTCAGAGCGTCATACAAAAAGGGCGGCCCGGTTTCCCGAGCCGCCCTTTTTTGTGTCCGATCCCTTCAGATCAGAATTCGGTACGCAGCGTCACGCCGTAGGTGCGCGGCTCGGCGATGAAGGCCGAACGGGCCGAGAAGCCCGGGCTTGCACGAAGCGTGGTGTTGAAGGTCACGTTGCGAGTGATCTCGTTGGTGAGGTTCACCGCCCATGCTTCCAGCGTCCAGCTCTTGTCCTGGGCACCGATACCAGCGCGCATGCTAATCATGGTGTTGCCGTCCTGAACATCGAACGGAAGCAGCTGAGCGCCGTTCGAACCTGGGTTGGATGCCTGCGTCGAAGTGCGACGATCGCTCTCCGTGCGGACCTGGCCGTTGAGGAACCACTGCAGATTGTCGCCCAGGTCACGCTCATAGGTAGCACCAACGATGGCGACTACGTCCGGAGCGTTGGTCAGGTCATTGCCGCACAGTTCAGTAACCTGCGCAAAGGTCACATTGCCTGCACAATCATCCGGATAGGACGCGTCGGTATAGGTCAGACCAAGATTGATGGTCAGGTTCTCATCCGGACGGACCACCGATTCCAGTTCGAAACCCTGACTGACAGCTTCCGGCACGTTGAACGTCTGGAATGCTGCGCCGGTGAACTCGAGGATCTGCAGGTTGTCGAATTCCTCGCGGAAGATTGCGATGTTTGCGGTCACTGCATCATCGAGGAACTGCGCCTTGATGCCGAGTTCGTAGGCGTCGACTTCCTCGGATTCGAAGGTCGGATCCGCGCCGCCGATTGCTGCGGTCACGTCGAGGTTGATACCACCTGCCTTGTAGCCGTGCGTAAAGCTTGCATAGGCCGTGATCGGAGCCTCGAACTCGTAGCTAATCTTACCGGTGTAGATCAGTTCTTCGTCTTTGAAGGTAGCCTGATATTCCTGCGGCAGCGGCAGGGTTGCTGTGCCAATCGCCGGAGCGGTGAAGCCGAAGCAGCCAAGTCCGATGACAACAGGAACGGCGGCTGCCGGAATAAGCCCAGCGTTCAGCGCCGCCACACCGTTCAAGCAGGCCGGGTTGTTCGAAGCGATCTGCGTGTAGCCGCCTTCTTTCTTCTCGTCCGAATAACGCAGGCCCAGCGTAAAGCTCAGCCCGTCGGTCACTTCGAGCACGTTGTGGGTGAAGACCGAGAAGCTTTCCGCTTGCTGATCGTAGCGGTTCGTTGCCGTCGTGCCAGCCGGATTGACACCGGTGAGCAACTGGATCGGTGCCGGGCCAAGCGCCCCGCCAGCGAACGCGCCATAAAGCGCATCGGTATCCTCGCCGAGCGAGAAGTCGGTGACCGCGCTGATGTCCTCATCGGAATAGAAACCACCGATCAGCCAGTCGAGACGGCCATCGAATGCTTCGCCCTGAATGCGAAGTTCGTGGGTCATCGTCTGAATTTCGGTGCGAAGATCATCCACGTCGAAGAAGTCGACGCCGGTGAAGTCGGTGTCATAGTTCTCGTTCGACTGATAATCGCGATATGAACCGATATAGATCAGGTCGACAGCATCGCTGAGAGGGACCTGGATCTCACCGGTGACACCCCACTGCTCGACGTCTGACATCGGCACACGGTTGGCGGTGACGGTGCGGTCATCCATTGCGTCCTGCATTGTGGACGTGTCGAACTGATCGCGCGCCACGAAGGGCTGCACCTGGCGACCGCGCGGGCCAAGGCCCACTGCTGCGAAAACGCCGTTGGATTCGTTCTGCGCAGCAAGCAGCTCGATGGGCGAGCAGCACTGGTTGTTGTTCGCCGAGTAATCGAAAATGAAGCGTGCAGTGACGCCGCTTTCACCCTCGTAGCCCAATTGAGCGCGGACAAGGTGCTGGTCAATCAGGCCGGATTCGCCGATCTCGTTTCCGTTGGGATCGAGAATGTCGATGAAGCCATCGCGCTCACGATATGCGCCGGTCAGGCGCAGCGCGAGTGTATCTTCGACCACCGGCACGTTGATCGCGCCCTGAACATTGATGAGATCAAAGTTACCGTAGGTCGCGTTTGCGAAGCCGCCAAACTCGGTTACGTCAGGGCGGTTCGTCGTAATGTTGAGAGCACCAGCCGACGTGTTGCGACCGAACAGAGTGCCCTGCGGACCGCGCAGCACTTCGACCCGCTCGATGTCGACAAATTCGCTCAGCGCGACGCCAGGGCGCGACTGGTAAGCGCCGTCGATGAAGATACCGACCGCACTTTCGAAGCCGATGTTGTTGGAAGTCGTACCGACACCGCGAATACGCAGCACAACCGTACCCGAAGCGATCTGTGCCTGCGAGGTCGAGAAGCTAGGGCTGACCTGCGTGATGTTCTGGACGTTGACGACGCCCTGCCGGTCGAGCTGCTCCTGCGTCGCAGCAGTCACGGCAATTGGAACGTCCTGAATATCCTGTGCACGACGCGTTGCCGTCACAATAATCACCCGGTCATTAGCCGCAGGCGATGGCTCTGCTTGCGTCTCATTGTCCTGAGCAAATGCGGGTGCGGTGAATGAACTGCAGGCCATCAGGCCAGCAGCGTAGGCTGCGAGCTTACGTGTCATAGACTTCTCTCTCCTCTACCACCCGACTTGTTGGCCGGTGTGGTTCAACTCCAACTCGCGAGACTATCAGCGCTTTTCGGCCTGCCAAGTCGTGGAGGCGGGTTCCTTGGAAAGAGTTGTAGATATGTCACAGTTTGCGCTGCAGTGCAGCATAAATTGCAGCAAAAAGGAGCAAATGTGAACGAATCTTTCCCGCAGCGCGGCAAAAGACTCACAATCCAAGCCGCACGCCAAACCAGAACGTGCGCGGTACGCCGAGGTCAATCGCACCGCCAGCGTTGCGGGTGACGATGGTTTCGTCGAGGAGGTTCTCGGCTCGCGCGACCAGCGACAACTCACCCTTGATCGGAATTTGAGCGAACAGATTGAGCGTCGTCGCCGCCGGAAGCAGGTCGGTTTCCTGATCGTCCTCGAACTGAGAGCTGACGTGGCGCACCGTGCCTGCGAGCCGCCAGCCTTCCACCGGCTCCCATGCCAAGGTGGCGGAAGCGGCGAATTCGGGCGTTTGCGGTGGGCGGTTGCCGTCGAGTGCAGCCGACGTGCCGTCTCCGGCGATCTCGGCATCGGTGTAAGCGAGCGACGCGTCGAAACTCACTTCGCCCAGCCGAAGCACCACGGCTCCTTCGATACCCTGCGCCTCGATGGCGGGCAGGTTCTGGCGCTGGCGAAGGTTCGGGGCGAGGGTCACATTGGCAATCGCGTTCTCGACCTCGTTGTCGAAAGCGGTGAGCGAGATGACCAGTTCATTCACCGGTTGCCAGTTGAGGCCGATCTCGAAGCCTTCCAGCCGCTCATTCTCAAGCGCGGCGTTTGCCTGCGTCACGACCGGGAAAACCACGAAAGGCCGGTAAAGCTCATTCAAGGTCGGCAGCCGCAGCCCGGTATACGCCGCGGCGCGAAGGTCGAGGCGGCGCGTCGCGTAGAAGGACGCGCCCGCACGCCAACTGAGCGCCCAGTCGGAGCGGTCAGGTGCCACCACTTCGCTGACCAGCGCGCCATTGGCATCGACTGCGCGGAAGAAGCCGTTTTCGATCCGCGTGTGATCAGCGCGCAGGCCTCCGGTCAGCACTACAGGTCCAATCGACCAGTCGTCCTCGACGAAAAAGCCAAGATTACTGTTCACTCCGCCTGCATTGCGGCTCTCGCGAAGCGCGCCGGTGAAGGCGCTGAAAGCGTCCTCGAACAGCTCGCCATCGGCGCGGCGATAATCGGCACCCACGCGCAGGTCGTGACCCTCTGCGATCGGCGGGCGGATCTCAAACTTGCCGCCGATTCCGGTCGAGGGCGTGTTGCGCTGATCGAGGACGCGGGTGAAGCGGGTCGATGAGATGATGACATTAGAAAAGTTGCGCGCCTGGACGTAGGCAAGCGCGTCGAAGCCCCAGTCTCCGCGCCCGACGATACGGATGCTTGCGTCCTGACCCTCATGGGTTGAATCGGCCCCGTCGAAGCGCAGCGTGCGCTGATCGTCGAATAGGCTAACGCGCGCCTGCAATTCGACATCCGGGCTTAGCGGCGCAACTCCGCGCAGACCCACGTTCCAACTGTCGAAGGCCGCGCGCGCACTGGCAGGGACGCGCTGGCTTTCGGGAGCGGTGAAGAAGCCTTTGCCCCGATCCCAGCGTCCACTTGCAACCGCGAAGCCGCTACCCAGTTTGCCCGCAACGATGCCGGTCGCCTCGGTAGCGCCGCGATCATTGGCAAGCAGGCTCGCATTGACCCCGTCGATCGTGCCAAGCCCGGCGCTTTCCAGTTCAATTGTCCCTGCAAGCGCGCCCGAACCGAACGGCCCCGAACCGCCGCCGCGCGTCACGCGAATATTGCCAAGCGTCTCGGGCGCAATCGCGGAAAGCGGAATATAGCCAAAGAACGGATCGGCAATCGGAACGCCGTCGAGCAGCACGAGGGCGCGGCTGGTCGCGTTGCCGCTCAGTGCCCGCAAGGTCACGCCTTGCGCGGTCGGGTTCGACGAACGGCTGTCCGAGCGGCGAAATTGCTGGAAGCCTGCGACATTGGCTAGCACGTCGTCGAGGCGCCCCGAACCGGTCGATGTGATGGCCTCGCGGTCGAGCTCTATCGTCGAATAGACGATGTTCGAGAGCGCCGGCTCAAGTCCTTCGCCGGTCACGACAATCTGCGTGCCTTCGTCTTCATCGTCCTGCCCGGCCTGCGCAAAGGCGGGGAAGGCGGACGAAAGAGCGATGGCGGAAGCGGCAAGACGCAGGGGGGTATTCATAGGACGGGGCGCCTAACGCGTCTTGCGGGCAAAGTCAGTTGCAAATTGCCATCAAGACTCGCTTTTGCCTGCGACGTGTGTTTACATTGTTGTCAATTGGCCCTGAGTGCCAAGGGGAAGAGAGAGACCTGATGTTAGCAACACCCCCAGATTTCGATGTGCTGATCGTCGGCGCAGGGATTTCCGGTATCGGCATGGCCGCGCACATGACGATGAAGGCGCCGCACCATTCCTACGCCATCGTAGAGCGACGCGAGAACCTCGGCGGGACATGGGACCTGTTCCGCTATCCCGGCATCCGCTCGGACAGCGACATGCACACGCTGGGCTATGACTTCGAACCGTGGCGGCATGAGAAAAGCATCGCCGATGCGCCTGCAATCCTCGACTACCTCAACAAGATCGTCGACGAGCGCGGCATTCGCGAGAACATCCGTTTTGGCCACAAAGTCATAAGCGCCGACTTCCGCGAAGACGAGGCGCGCTGGCATGTGGAGATGGAGCTGGATGATGGCTCGCGCACGCGCCTTACCGCCAACTTCCTATACCTGGGCTCTGGCTATTACGATTATGACGAGCCGCATGATGCAGGGTTCGAACTTGACGATTTCGAAGGTCAGGTGATCCACCCGCAATTCTGGCCCGAAGACCTCGACTATGCAGGCAAGAAGGTCGTGGTGATTGGTTCGGGCGCGACCGCTGTGACTATCGTCCCGTCGATGGCGGACAAGGCCGCCAAGGTCACGATGCTTCAGCGCACGCCGACATGGATGTTCGCGCGTCCAGCAAAGGACCGGATCGCGAACTTCCTTCGTAAGGTGCTGCCCGATAGCGTCGCTTATGCGATCACCCGCTTTAAGAATATCCGGATGCAGGATTACGCCTTCAAGACCGCGCGCAACAAGCCGCAGAAGGTCAAGGATGCACTTTACAAGGGCATCGAGAAAGCGCTCGGCCCTGGCTACGACAGGGACGCTTTCACACCGCCTTACAATCCGTGGGAGCAGCGGCTGTGCCTCGTTCCCGACGACGACCTGTTCGAAGCGATGAAAGCAGGCAAGGCCGATGTCGTCACCGGCCATATCGACAAATTCGAAGCAAACGGCGTGCGCCTCAAATCGGGCGAGTTGCTCGAGGCTGACATCATCGTGACCGCGACCGGTCTGAAGCTCGCGATTGCGGGCAAGATCGCAATCAGCGTGAACGGCGAAGCGGTCGATTTCTCGCAGCGCTATTACTACAAGGGCTGCATGTATTCGAACTTGCCCAACCTTGCGGTGGTGTTCGGCTACATCAACGCAAGCTGGACGCTGCGCGCGGATATCAACTCGGACTATGTCTGCCGCGTGCTCAAGGAGATGCGCGCCCGAGGCGCCGATATCGCAAACCCGGTGCTGACGCCCGAAATGGAAGCGAATATCGAGGAAGAGGATATCTTCGCAGGCTTTTCCAGCGGCTATCTCGCCCGCGCGAAGGACATCAATCCAAAGAACGCGACCGAGTATCCTTGGCGTCTCAACCAGGAATATGTCCTCGATAGAAAGCGCATGGCGAACGATCCTGTTGCCGACGGCATCCTCACGTTCACGCGGGCCGGAGCCAACGCTCAAGCCCCCGAGGAGCAGCTCGAAGCGGCGGAGTGATTTTGGAGCCGATAGCGGTAGCAATCATCTGGGAGTTGGCTTAAGCCTGCCCCCATGAATTCCCCCGACAAGATCTGGACCGCAGGCCTCGTCATTATCGGCGACGAGATCCTTTCGGGCCGCACCCACGACAAGAACATCGCGCAGGTCGCAAGCTGGCTTCAGGTGCAGGGCATCCGCCTTGCCGAAGTGCGCGTGGTAGCCGACGATGAAGATCGCATAGTCGAGGCGGTGAACGCCTTGCGAGCCGATAACGACTACCTCTTCACTACCGGCGGGATTGGGCCGACGCATGACGACATCACCGTCGATGCGGTCGCCAAGGCGCTGGGCGTCGAGGTCATCATTCACCCCGAAGCGCGCGCATTGCTCGAGCGCTATTATGCCGACAAGGGCGGCCTTAACGAAGGGCGTCTGCGCATGGCGCGCGTTCCCGATGGGGCGCAGCTCATACCCAACCGCATGTCTGGCGCACCTGGTATCCGGCGCGGCAATGTCATCCTGATGGCGGGAGTCCCTCACATCACAGCCGGCATGCTCGATGCCCTGACCGGCAAGCTCGAAGGCGGCGCGCCATTGCTTTCCGAGACGATCGGCTGCTGGAGTGCCGAGAGCGAAGTCGCACACTTGCTTCGCGAAGTCGAAGAGGCGCATGAGAACTGCCAGATCGGCTCCTATCCGTTCTTCCGGGACGGCAAGGTCGGGGCGAATTTCGTGATCCGCTCGACCAGCGAAGAAGACCTAAAGAGCTGCGTTGACACCTTGACCGATGGCCTCGCTACGAACGGATACGACTTCACTCCGGGCGGTATCTGACGCGCTCGGCCACATCCCAAACGCGGCCTTAACCCTTCTGCGCTATCGCGATCCTCGCGATGACGTGCGTCTACATCACCATCGATACCGAGTATTCCTCGGGCCTCGTGCGCGACCTTTCGGCCGATAGTCGCAAGGACAACTTCGCACGCTCGGTCGCCTGCCTGACGCCTGACGGGCCCGCCGGTGTGACGCACAAGCTCGACCTGTTCGAGCGTTACGGTATCAAGGCGGTCTTCTTCGTCGACCCCATGCCCGCACTCGTCTGGGGCGTGGCGGCGATCGAGGATGTGGTCGCGCCGATCCTTGAGGCAGGGCAGGACGTGCAGCTGCACTGCCATACCGAATGGCTGGCTCTCGCAGGCGATGCAAACCCGCTTGCCTCAAAGCGGACGGGACAGAACCTGTTCGATTTTGGCCTCGAAGAGCAGACCGAGATCCTCGAGTATGCGCGCCGTACGCTAATAGCAGCGGGCGCGCCAGAACCGGTGGCTTTCCGGGCAGGCAATTACGGCGCGGACGACAACACACTGCGCGCTCTCGCCTCACTCGGCCTCACCTACGACACCAGCCACTGCCCCGCGCTTCCCAGCGGCGCCAGCCGTATCTCGCTCGGCCCCGAAGTGCGCGACCCGGTCGAGCACATGGGCCTGATCGAAGTGCCCGTGGGCAGCATCGGGACGCTCGGCAAAGGCCAGCGTCACGCGCAGATCACCGCGCTCAGCCTGTTCGAGATGCGCGCCGCGATCCGTCACGCACGTGACAGCGGGCGAGATACCTTTACGCTCGTCACCCACTCCTTCGAGCTCATCAATCGCCGCAAGCTCGCGATCAACCGCATCGTGAGACGCCGCTTCGAGGGGCTGTGCAAGGCGCTGTCCTCAATGGAAGGCGTAACCACCGGCACCTACCGCGACAATCCGCCGCGCGTGGCCGAGCATCCCACCAGCCTTCCGCTCCCCGCCAGTGCGATCCGCACCGGCCACCGCTATGCCGAGCAGCTTGTTTCCAACACGCTTTACGGAGCGCTGTGAGATGGACGAGGTCGCAGCCATCGACTTCACCATCGGCTCGCGCCGCCTGCTGTCGGTGGGCCGCGAGTTGGCGACATGGGGCTTCAGTCTCGAAGACGTGCTCGCAAGCGAACCGCGTCTGGAACCGCCGTCGCCTGGGCGTGACGGGCTGCGCGTGTTGTCGGCTCCTGTGAGCATGTTCCCCGCAATCACCGCCCGCTTCCCTCGCCATCTCGTGGGCGGACGGCAGGACTACCGTCGGCACTACATCGACATGTCGGGCAGCTACGAGGACTACCTCGCGCGTTTCTCTGGCAAGACCCGGTCGACCCTGCGTCGCAAGGGACGCAAGCTTGCCAAGGATGCGGGCGAGTATGAGATCAGCGAGCATCGCACGCCGGCCGAGGTGGATGAGTTCCTCGATGCCGCCCTGCCCCTATCGGCAAAGACCTACCAGGCGCGGCTGCTCGATGCCGGTCTGCCGGATAGCGACGCCGCGCGCACCCGGATGCTCGAAGTAGCCGAGGCAGGCCAGATGCGCTGCTTCCTGCTGTCCATTGATGGCGCGGCCATCGCTTATCTCTCGCTTCCTGTCAGCGGGCGCACCTTGGTTTACGAGCATCTCGGTTACGATCCCGACTTCGCTCGCCTGTCGCCCGGTACTGTCCTCCAACTCGAAGCGCTCCAGCGGCTGTTTGCCGAGGAGCGCTTTGACTACTTCGATTTCACTGAGGGCGACGGGGCGCACAAGGCGATGTTCGGTACCGATCACGCCGAGTGCGCAAGCTTCGTTCTGCTCGATCCGACGCTTGCCAACCGGGCGCTTTTGGGAGCGCGGGCTGGCTTCGACGGGGCGGTCAGCACGGCCAAGGCCCTTGCCGAGCGGACAGGTGCGCTCGCAAAGGTGCGCTCCGCTCTCAAGGCCTGATTTACGAGCGCGGGCCGGTGTGCTGGCGCTTCTGCCGCGCGGTGGCGCGTTCGGCGTCGCTGAAGTCCGCTTCCTCGTCCGAGCGGTTGGCTGCCCATGCATAGATGATCACGGCGATCAGCGCAGCAGCGCCGACCACCGGCGCAAGGCGCGCATCGGTCAGCAGCGTGGCGATGAAGAGGATGAGGCCTCCCGCGATGAGGATGGCTTTGGTGTTCATAGCAATGTCTCCTTTGCCTAACCAATGGCCGAACCGGGCGGATGGTTCACTTTTGGGTGAATGAGCAACCGGCAAGGAGGCTTGCGCGGCGAGCAACCGCTCGGTTTGTCGAAGCGTTCAGCGCCTCGAACGCAGGCGAAATTCCTTGAGCCTCGCAAGCCGCGGGCTCGACGCCATCCGGCGGACCCGTGCGACCATCGCGCCGGGCTTGGATTTGAGTTCGCTCTTGTCGGTATCGCTCGAAAGCCAGGCAGACAGGGCAAGCTGCGCAAGCGCGACGAGCGCGATCAGCGTGCCCACCGCCATCCCGATCATCGGGTCGTAATTGAACAGGATCGCGAACACGGCGAGCGCGGCGAACGTCACGTACCAGCCCAGCATCGAGGCCGAGGCGTCGTCGTCTTCCTGTTCGGGATCAATCTGCTGCGTCATTGGGATATTGGCTCCACCAGCATCCTCCATACAGCCTAAACCAAACGGGGGCCAGAAGCGCGTGGCTTCCGACCCCCGTATGTCAGTACGTAGCGATGTAGGAAAGCGTTACGTGGTGTGTTCACGCGCCCCATCCGGGGCGCGGTGTCCTCGCGCCTTTCGCGCTGCGGGCGGCCGGTCGGCCTTGCGGTCCCGTACGGGACCGAGCCAGGGCCAAAACGACTGCACAGCAATCGCAAGCGCGACTGCGCGCCCGCAGCGACGCGATCGCCAGATCGCGTGAGCGAGGAGGAGTGAGCGCGGATGCGCTCACTCACCCAGCAAATTACGCGCCCTCAACTTCGCCCATGTCGATCTTCAGGCCCGGGCCCATGGTCGAGGTCAGCGAGACCTTCTTCACATACTTGCCCTTGGCGCCTGAAGGCTTCGCTTTCACGATCGCATCGGTGATTGCCTTGAAGTTGGCCTTCAGCGCATCGTCGTCGAACGACAGCTTGCCGATGCCGGAGTGGATGATGCCCATCTTCTCGACGCGGAACTCGACCTGGCCGCCCTTGGCGTCCTTCACGGCCTGTTCGACGTTCGGGGTGACGGTGCCCAGCTTCGGGTTCGGCATCAGGCCCTTGGGCCCGAGGATCTTACCGAGGCGGCCAACGACGCCCATCATGTCGGGAGTTGCGATAACGCGGTCATAGTCGAGATCGCCGTTCTGCATCTCTTCCATGAGGTCTTCAGCGCCAACCTTGTCAGCGCCTGCAGCGGTGGCCTTTTCGGCGTTGTCGCCGCGTGCGAAGACCGCAACCTTGACGTCCTTGCCGGTGCCCGAAGGCAGCGAAACCATGCCGCGGACCATCTGGTCAGCGTGGCGCGGATCGACGCCGAGGTTCATCGAGATTTCGACGGTCTCGTCAAACTTGGCCTTGTGCTCGCGCAGGGTCGCGATGGCTTCGTCCACCGAGTAGAGCTTTTCAGGGTTCAGCTCGGCAACAGCCTTCTGCTTCTTGGTCATCTTCGCCATTGGTTCAGCCCTCCACCACGTCGAGGCCCATCGAACGCGCGGAGCCTTCGATGATCTTCATGGCCTGGTCGATATCGTTTGCATTGAGGTCGGCCATCTTCGCTTCCGCGATTTCCTTGACCTGGCTCTGCTTGATGGTGCCGGCAGAGGTCTTGCCCGGTTCGCTCGAACCCGACTTCAGCTTGGCAGCCTTCTTGAGCATGTAGCTCGCAGGCGGGCTCTTGTAGGTGAAGGTGAACGAACGGTCCGCGTAGACGGTGATCGTGGTCGGGATCGGGGCGTTCTTCTCAAGGTCCTGCGTCGCGGCGTTGAACGCCTTGCAGAATTCCATGATGTTGACGCCGCGCTGACCCAGAGCCGGGCCGATCGGGGGTGAAGGGTTCGCAGTGCCCGCGGGCACCTGCAGCTTGATATAGCCTTCGATTTTCTTGGCCATCACTGGCCTCCTTTCGCACTGTTGCCCGCGCGCTTGCGCACCGGGCTCATGTTAAGCGGTCCAGCGCTTCGATCGCTCGAAGCTCCCGCACGGTTTTCTCATCTGAGTGACGAGAAGCGGCGCAGATAGCGGTTTTGCGCCGCAATGCAAGGGGAAAGGCGGCTCTTCGGGCGCGGGTTGGACCACGCAAGGGGGTGCTTTGAAAAAGTAGCGCAGCCCCGCAAGTGCCTGTTGTTGCGCTAGAATGTGGCGGATCGGGTTGTAGGATGTGTGACCTTTCAATCTTGCGCCAGCTGGCCTGCGCGTGAAGGCCGACCTTGTAGTGGCCGCAAGGCGAGTAGGAAAACGCTTGTTGGATCGCCCGATTCCGCCGCAGAGGTGTATTACTCGCACTAGACACCCAGTTCATCTCGCCCTAACGCCGAGCGCGATTTGGATATCGAGGGATCGGACTATGCCAACGACAGATCAGCTATTCGGCTATGCGGGACAGGCCGCGATGGTCGGTTGGGTCATTCTCATCTTTCTGCCTCGGCGCTGGGCGCTGCTGACAGCGATCCCGCGCTTCGTCATACCGCTGGGTCTTTCGCTGCTTTATGCGGGTCTTGCGATGAGCAATTTCTTCCTCGTCGAAGGCGGCGGCTATAGCTCGCTCGACCAGGTCGCGGCATTGCTCGGCAATCGCGAGATGCTGCTTGCCGGATGGGTGCATTACCTCGCTTTCGACCTCTTCATCGGCGGGTGGATCGCGGTGAAGGCGGATGAGGCAGGCGTGAACCGGTTGATCCAGGCGCCGATCCTGCTGCTGACCTTCATGTTCGGTCCCGTTGGGCTTGCACTCTTCCTGCTGATGCGCGCGGGTTATTTCGCGAAGCCAGAAGCGGCGCTTGCCAAGCAGCCCACCCAGCAGGAGGTGCCCGCATGATGGCGACCCGCCCCGTTTCCGCGCCTCGCATGGCGCTCGCGCCCATGCTCGACGATGATCACACCACCCGGCTGAATCTGACGCTGGCGATCTTCATGTTTGCCTCGTTCCTCGTCTTCACGCCTGCGTGGCTGATGGATACGCGCCTGCTTGATAGTGCAGCGGTGTGGACCAAGCCGCAGAAGTTCAACATTTCGCTCGGCCTGCACTTTTTTACGATTGCGGTTCTCTTGCAGCTGGTCCCGCGCGATGTGCGCACCGGGCCGGTGCTGATCGGCTTCTCTTATCTCGCAGCCATCGCGCTGGTGTTCGAATTCGTCTGGGTCTCACTGCAGGCCGCGCAGGCCAAGCGCTCGCATTTCAACTTCGACAGCGGGTTCGAGGCGATGATGTACGCGCTCATGGGCCTTGGCGCGTTCTTCCTGATGACGATTGCCATGGCGCTCGCGGTGCAAATCTGGCGCAAGGGAGATCGAACGCGGCGCGGGCTCTGGCTTGGCGCTATCGTCGGGCTGACGGTTGCCTTCTTCTCGACGCTGTATTTCGGCTTCACCATGTCGAACAGCGGCCGCTATGTCGGCGCCGAACTGAGCGGAGGCGGCGCAACCGTACCATTCTTCGGCTGGAGCCGCGAATATGGCGATCTTCGCCCCGCGCATTTCGTCAGCTTGCACATGATGCAGACGGTGCCCCTGGCCGGGTGGCTGGCAGATCGGTTCGGCTGGAACGCCGTACTGGTCGTGAGCGGCGTTTCGCTCGTTCAGCTGGCACTCGCAGCTGCTCTGTTTGCGCAGGCGCTTGCAGGGCAGCCTTTCTGGCCGGCCTAGGCGGTAACGGTGATGTCGGCGGGCGGATGGCCGGCAAACCAGCGCTTCCACGCCGCTTCGAGCCCTGCCTCGAAGGCGCGCGTATAGAGCTTTGTGTCGAAGAAGGGCGCTGCCGTGCGGCTTCTGGCGAACTTCTCGCGGATCGTTGAAAGCCGGTCCGCGTCCGTGGCCAGCGCGACGATCAGCGTCTCGTATTCTGCATCCGAATGTGTGACGAGCTCGTCCAGACCCGCCGCGTGCAGTACGCTTGCCGCCACTCGCGCGGCGAACTGATCGCCCGCCCGCGTCACGATCGGCAGGCCGGCCCACAGGCAATCGCTCGCGGTGGTGTGCGCGCCATAGGCGCTTGTGTCGAGCGCGAGGTTGGCGTGGCGATGGCGGGCAAGGTGCTGCGTGCGCGGCAGGTGATATGCGAAGACCAGCCGATGGGGGTCGATCCCGCAGCGTTTGGCTTCCATCCGCAGATTGGCTTCGGCGACCGCGTCGGAGCGGTAGAGCCACAGGACGCTTCCCTCGACAGCGCCAAGAGCCCGCATCCAGAGCGCGAAGCGGTCGCGCGTGATCTTGTAGCTGGCGTTGAAGCAGCAGAACACGAATGCATCGCCCGGCAGGCCGTGATCCGCTCGCGTGTCGCTTGGCTGAGGTACCGCGGCGCTGTCATCGCCCGGCTGATATGTGTGCGGCAGGCGAATGATCCGCTCGCTGACATGCGCGCGCTGCGCATCGGGCAGGACGGTCGGATCGGCGAGAATGTAATCGATGAAGCCCGCCCCCATCGTGCCCGGATAGCCGAGATAGTTGACCTGCACCGGAGCAAGCCTGTGCGCAAATACCTGACTGCGCGAACCCGTCGTATAGCCCTTGCAATCGAGCGCGATGTCGATCTCCAGCTTGCGCGACAGGGCGACGATCTCATCATCGGTCAGGCACGCAACGTCGTGAAACTGGTCAACGGCTTGCTCGGCCAGAGCGCGGTATTCATCCTCGCGCGCCTCGCCATAGCTGAAGGCGTGGATCTCGAACCGGTCGCTATCATGCGCAGCGAGCAGCCCAGCAATCAGGTGCATGGTCGCGTGGTCGTGAAAATCAGCTGAGAAATAGCCGATCTTGAGCTTCTCCGGACGCGCAGCGCGCCGCTCGATCGAGGCTGGTGCGATATTGCCAAACCGCTGCATTGCCCAGTTTCGCGCCCGCGCCAGCTGACGCGCGGGTGCGTCTTCGAGCGCCAGCAGCGAAAATGCGGGCACCGCACCCCCGCTCACCCCCAGCTGCGCAATTGCGCCCGCATGCTCTTCCAACGCGTCCCAGTCGCACATCTTTGCAAGCGATTGAACGAGCCCTGCCCGCGCCAATGAATGACCGGGCTGCGCCTTGAGGACAGCCCGGTATTCCTCCACCGCTTGCGTAATTTCGCCATGCTCCTGCTCGAGCGAGCCGAGATTGAAGCGCGCTGTGACAAAGTCCGGCTGCGCTTCAAGCGCACGCTTATAGGCCTTGCGCGCTTCCTCAAGCCGGCCCGCTTTCTTGAGCGCATTGGCATGGGTGTTGTGCACCTCGGCAAGCTCGGGCCGCAGGGCGCAGGCCTGCTCCAACTGCGCGATTGCCTCGTCGAGACGCCCTTGCGCGATCAACACACCGCCCAAATTGTTGCGCGCCTGTGCAAGCGATGGGTCAATGGCGATGGCGCGTTTGTAGGCCGCCTCGGCGCCTGCCGGATCGCCCTTGTCCTCCAGCACGAGACCGAGATTGTAGGCCGCGCCTGCGAAATTGGGGCTCAATGCCTCGAGCCGACGGAAGCTCTCTTCGGCAATCGCAGTCTGGCCAAGCACGCGTGCGCAGGCACCGGCAAGGTTCCACGCCGCCATTGTATCAGGAAATTCGCGCAGCATCGCCTGCGCCGAGCCGAGCGCGTCGGCAAACCGTTGCTGGCGATAAAGCGCGGTAAGCGCATCGATCGCCGATCGCGGCGCGACCCTTTGGGTGAGCCCGGCAATCCCGGCCGACGACAGGCCAGAGCCGTCCGCCGCCCCGCTTCGCGGAACGCGGCTGATTTTCACCGGTGGCTCGCCTGATTTTCCCATGCGAAGGCGAGACTACGGACTTTGCCGATGTGCGCCAAGAGCAGCGCTCATTCGGGGCGGTCCAGTTCGTGGACCGGGAGCTTCATCCCCTTGGTGCGGCTGGTGAGATGAAATCGGTGGCACAGCGAGCATTTGTACGCGCGTAGCGTGAATGGCGCGCGCGCAGCCGCTTCCTCCGCCTCCTCGCGCGTCGCAAACCGTTTCTTGCGATTGCAAATGGCGGGACGAGTTTTCATACACGGGGTACTAACCCAGGGGCGGCAAGCCCACCAGCGCGCGGCCCTCCTCAGTCTTGATCGAGAAGTCCGTACCCGCAAATTGCCGACCACCGTCGCCGCACAGAAACAGGATAGCGCGCGCTGCCGCTTCGGGTGATATATGGTCCGAGGGATCGAGCTTGCTAACTGGGTTCATTCCCGATTGACGGATTTGGTCCATCATCGGAGTGGCGACGGTGCCAGGGCTCAGACCAACAAAAGTGACCCCGCGTTCAGCATATTCCCTGTGCCCGACTTCTGTCAGCTTACGTGCGGCTGCCTTGCTCGCGCAATAATGGCTCCACCCTTCAAGTGCGCTGTTCACAGCGCCTGAACTCATGTTGATCACCGTTCCAGAGTGTTGCTCAAGCATGTGAGGCAGGACAGCGCGGATAGCATTGAAAACACCAATGACATTGGTGTTGATCGCCTGCGCCCATAGGTCGGGATCGACATCGCCGATATGTCCGATGGGGGTTATCGTGCCCGCATTATTTACGAGTATGTCGATCCGCTCGAATCTCTCGATGGCACGCGCAATCGCTGCATCGACATCGCTTCGCACGGCAACATCGCAGACATGCGTCTCGACCTCGGCCCCTTCGCTGCGAAGCCGCCTGGCGATTTCATTAAGCCGATCTTCGCGCCGTGCGAGAAGCACAAGGCGCGCTCCACTCGCGGCCATAAGGCCCGCACATGCCTCACCGATCCCGCTGCTCGCGCCGGTAATGATGACGGTTTTCCCATTAAGCTCTTCCATGGTTGCTTCCTTTTTGAGCGAAGTCAGAAGCCAAACGATTACACCGGCGCTCGACGCAATAAAGAGTTCCACCTGCAATATACTTGTGCGAATGTCGCAACAATGAGCATTGAGAACCTTCGCACCTTCTTGGCCGTATGGTATTCGGGCAGCTTCACCGCCGCCGCAGAAGAACTCGCTGTCGCACCCTCATCGGTGTCACGCGCAATTGCCGCGCTGGAAGGTGAACTTGGCGCGCGACTCTTCCAACGCACCACGCGCGCGATGCGGCCGACAGAGGCGGGAGAACGGTTGTTTCCACGGGCAAGCGGATTGGTCGAGGAATGGGACGCGGCGCGCCAGGCGCTGGCCGGCGAACAGGCACAGCTTGCGGGACGCCTTCGGATCAGCAGCTCAATCGCCTTTTCTCAGATCGTGATCGCTCCGATGCTGAAACGCTTTAAGGCAGATCATCCGGACTTGACCATCGACCTTCACCTTTCGGATGACCGCGTCAATCTGGTCGAGGAACAAATCGACATCGCAATCCGGCACGGAAGGATGGAGGACAGTTCACTGATCGCGCGCAAGTTGGGCGCTGTCCGATACCATCTCGTGGCAAGTCCGAGGCTGAGTGAGCAAATCGGCAAGATCGAAGACCCAGAAGAGCTGCGCCAGGTTTCTCTCGTCACATTCTCATTCGGAGAGTTTCGCCGTCAGTGGGAATTTCGCAGGGGCCAAGACACTCGCAGAGTCCAGATTTCGCCGACGATAACCGCAACAAACGCTCTCGTCATTCGCGAAGCTGTGCTGAACGACTGCGGTGCAGCGCTGTTGGCCGACTGGATGATCGAAGACGAATTAGAGCGCGGCGAGCTTGTGCCAATCCTGCCCGACTGGAATGTATCGGGCGCACTCGCACAAAGCGATCTGTGGCTGGTTTATCCCAGCAGGAGTTTTATCCCGGCAAAGACACGGATCTTCGCGGAATTTCTGGAAGCGGAATTCCGCAGCCAGGTGCGCTAACCCCCGCTCAAGCAGCGAAGGGGTAGCGCGGGCAGTAAGCTCTTACTTGACCAGTTCGACCTGTTCGAAATCGAGCTCGACCGGCGTTGCACGGCCGAAGATCGAGACCGAAACCTTGACCTTCGCCTTGTCGAAGTCGAGTTCCTCGACCACGCCGTTGAAGCTGGCGAACGGACCGTCGAGCACCTTGACCTGGTCGCCGATTTCGTAGTCGACGCTGACCTGGGTCTTGGGCGCGGCTTTCGCTTCCTCGACGCCGCCGAAATAGCGTGCGGCCTCTTTTTCGGAGATCGGCTGCGGCTTGTTGTTGTTGCCGAGAAAGCCCGTCACCTTGGGCGTGTTCTTCACGAGGTGATAGATGTCGTCGTTCATCCGCAGCTTGGCGAGAACGTAGCCGGGCATGAACTTGCGCTCGACCTGGACCTTCTTGCCGCGCTTCACTTCGGTCACGGTCTCGGTCGGGACTTCGATTTCCTCGACGCCCTCTGACAGGCCAAGACGGTCAGCTTCGGCGATGATCGCTTCCTTGACCTTGTTTTCAAAGCCCGAATAGGCGTGGATGATGTACCAGCGTGACATGCGTTTGGTCCTTGAGAATTCTGGCGCTTAGGCGAGGGTCAGCAGGAAGTTGGCGTTTAGGCGAGGGTCAACAGGAAGTTGACCAGCGCATTGAACAGCGAATCGACGCCGAAGAAGAACAGCGACAGGATCACCATGAAGATGAAGACGAAGATCGCGGTGCGGATCGTCTCCTCGCGCGTCGGCCATACGACCTTGCTCGTCTCGGTGCGAACCTGATTCACAAATTCGGGAATCGAGGTCTTGGTCTTCTTTGCTACGGCCTTTTGCTCGTCAGCCATCTCTCTTGCGCCTTTCGCGTGTCGCGTCGTCGATCTGATCCGGCTTTCAGGTAGGGCTCGTCGCCGCCCGGAACAAGGTCACGGAGGGGCTTTTGTGCGGCTACCAATGTCGGAATTGAAGTTGCTAATATGGTGCACGGCCGAACAAAGCAAGGGGAACCCGCAAGATTAAGGCTGGCCAAGCTACGCGCTCGCCCTTAGCGTGCGCCGCTTATCGTTGAGGGCCGTAAAGAGAGCCGGCCCACCTTCGGGGAAACAATCAAGGGGATAGCCACCAATGGCTGCAGTAGACATCGCGGGCAACGCGATAGCGAGCTCGACTGTCGTAATCGACTTTATTGAGGACGTATCCAACCTGGTGTGGGCCGGGACATGGGGTGATGCCACAATCATTCCAGTTCCACCTATGGTGGTCATCCTCCTGGGCGCCGGTCTCTATATCATGATCGGCCTCAAATTTTATCCGATCCTGAAGCTCGGCAGCGCGTTTGCCGGGCTTTTCAAGAGCCGAAAAGGCCAGGGATCCGGTGAGATTTCGCCGTTTGCAGCGCTGTCGACAGCGCTTTCCGGACAGGTAGGGACCGGCAACCTCGCTGGCGTCGCGACCGCGATTGCACTTGGCGGACCGGGAGCGGTCTTCTGGATGTGGGTCACCGCCCTGATCGGCATGGCGCTCGCTTTTGCCGAAGGCTCGCTCGCAATTCGCTATCGCGAGACGACGAGTGACGGCGTGAAGCGCGGCGGTCCGATGAGCTACATCATGATGGGCCTTGGCCCGAAGTGGTCCTGGCTGGCGGTGATCTTCTGTATCGCCACCCTGTTCTCTGCGTTGATTACCGGAAACGGCATTCAGGCCAACTCGGTCGCCGACAGCATGAACGAGCTGTTCGGTATGAGTGAGCAAATGGCCGGCGTCATCGTTGCGGTTGCCGTGTTCGTCGTGATCATCGGCGGTATCAAATCGATCGGTAAAGTCGCCGAAAGCGTGATCCCGTTCATGGCAATCGCGTATATCGTGATGGCGGTCATCGCGCTTGCGCTCAACGCGCCTGCTATACCGGGCACATTTGCTCTCATCTTCGAGAGCGCTTTTTCTGAGACAGCTGCCGCCGGTGGTTTCATCGGCGCATCGATGATCGTCGCAATCCGCGCAGGTGTGGAACGCGGCCTTTTCTCGAACGAGGCTGGACAAGGGTCGACTCCAATCGCTCACGCAGTGGCGCAGACCGATGACCCGGCGAGCCAGGGCCGCATGGCCATGCTCGGCACCTTTATCGATACGGTAGTGGTTTGCACCATGACCGCGCTGGTCATCCTTACCGTTCAAGGTCAATTCGCAATCACCGGCGCCGATGGGGCGGTGGCTTATGTTGACCGGGTCTGGACTTCGGACCTGGGGCCTGAAAGCGCGGCTGGATTTGCAACGACCTCAGCTGCCTTTGCCTCGGTGTTTCCTTTCGAAGTTGTTGGCATCCCGCTTGGAACTCTGGTTGCCAGTGTGGTGCTTATCCTGTTCGTTTTCACCACACTGCTGACCTGGTCGTACTACGGCGAGCGCGCCATCACCTTCATCTATGACCGCGTCCCGGGTTCAAGCCGCGGCGGCGAGAAGGTCCTGCACATGATCTGGCGAGTGATCTGGTGCGTTGCGATCTTCTTCGGCGCTTTTGCTCCACTCGACACGATCTGGCGTTTGGGCGGCATTTCCAATGCTCTCATGGCGCTGCCGAACCTGCTGGCGCTGCTCCTTTTGTCGGGTGTCGTCTTCAAGCTGGCTCAGGGCGTCAGGGACGCAGGGCCCGACCATGTTGTCGACACGCCGGAAGAACCGAACGAGTACTGACCGGCCCTTCCGATCAGTTGACCAAAACAAAACGCGCCCGGTTCATCACCGGGCGCGTTTTTGTTTGTGCGAAGGCTTCGGGTCAGGCGTTCAGCGGCGACCGAACCATCTCGCGAAGAGCCCCGGTTCCTCCATGGGACGCACCGCGCCGTACTTTATCCGGCGCAAGCTGGCGTCGGTATGCGGGCGCGGGCTGGACCACTCGTCAGGGGTGCTCGAACGGATCGGCGCAGAGGTCATTGGATTGATCTCCTTGGATAATCTACTCATCGTGTGGGAAGAAAAAGTCCGCAGCAGCCAATTTGTTCCCGCGAAGTGACAGGTGGTTTTTGCGCAAGTGGGGCGCCCCGCGCAAACGACGCGCCCCTCCCCCACGCGGCCCGCAGCGAAAGCGGGCCTCCCAAAAACTGTCTGGAGATAGAGTGCTGGCGTCCAAATGGTCAGTACCAACCAAGGATTTTCGCCAGCCAGCTGGGCTCGTGCATCGACTGGACCGGGCCGTAGGCGAGAGAGCGCTGGCTCGGGTCGGAATGCGGGCGCGGGCTAACCCAGTGATCGGGTTTCGAAGAGCGGAAGCTGTACTGGCTCATGATCGTCCTCCTTGAATGCGAGGGGGCTCGGATCATGATTCCCCCTCAACTCAGCGATCAAATTGCACGGTTCGTCTGGCGCCAACCTGAGCGGCGTGGTTAGCGCGTATTCATGTTGACGCCATCAATCGCCGGGCGCGGGCCATCCGGCCCGCTTGGCTTTCCTCGCATAAGCTCGGGCGCGCAGTCGCGCTTGCGACGCCTGCGGCGTCGTCTCTTCCTAAACCGGGTATCTCTGAGGGAGACGGGTGCGCAGCACCCGCAAGGCCGACAGGCCGCCCGCAGCGGAGTCGCAGACGGCGCGAAGCGCCACCCGGCAGTCAGGCCGTGTGAGCGAGGATTTCGCAGCCCGCACGGGCTGCGGATAACAAAAGAGAAAAATGGCAGGGGTGACAGGATTCGAACCCGTGGCCCTCGGTTTTGGAGACCGATGCTCTACCAGCTGAGCTACACCCCTGCATTGGGAAGGGCGCGCTTTATCCGCGATGCGGTCGATAGGCAACACCTCTTTGTTCAGCGCCTCATCTGGCTGAGACTATGTCCGTTCAATCCGTCGCAAATTAACTAGCCTGCCAATATCGCTCTGATACAGTCTGCGACATTATGCACTCGCCACTTCGCGCCACCATCCCGGTCGAGACGCTGCTGCTTGCCTATCGCAGCGGTATCTTTCCGATGGCCGACAAGCGCGAGGATCAAGACATCTTCTGGGTAGAGCCGCGCGACCGGGCGATCATCCCGCTAAGCGGCCTCCACGTCTCGAAAAGCTTGCGCAAGGTGCTTCGCTCAGACCGCTTCGAGGTCACGCATAACGAGGCCTTTACCGAAGTGATGCGCGCCTGCGCTGCGCCGCGTCCGGGCCATCCCGAAAGCTGGATCAGCGAACGCATCGTCGCAAGCTACACCGGCCTTCACCGTGCCGGCCATGCGCATTCGCTCGAATGCTGGCTTACGGGCGATGCGGGCGAGCGCCGACTTGTGGGCGGCCTCTACGGTGTCTCGTTCGACAAGGTGTTCTGCGGCGAAAGCATGTTCAGCCTTGCGAGCAATGCGAGCAAGGTCGCGCTGTGCTGGCTTGTCGCGATGCTGCGCGAGGCGGGTTACCAGTTGCTCGACTGCCAGTTCATGACCGACCACCTCGCCTCGATGGGCGCGGTGGAGATGCCGCAGAAGGATTACCTCGCGCTCGTCGAGAAAGCGCGCGGGGAAGCCGAACTGAGCCTTGATGTGACCTATCAACGGTTCGCCCATGGCGATCCGTACAATCCCGATTATTCGTCGCCTGGAAAGCTCATCGCGCAGTCTTTGACCCAGACATCGTAGATCGGGTGTTCGACAACGTTCAGGCTGGGATTTTCCTTAAACAGCCAGCCTGAGAAAATGCGAGCATGTTCGCTGGCTCCGCGCTCAAGCACGTCGACCTGAACGAATGCGCCGGTTTCCTGCGGGAATTCGTATGGCGCTGTACGCTCGCACGCTTCGAGCCGCACGATCACCGGCCCGACCTCGGCAGTCTCGCCCGGACTTAGCTCAAGGTCCTGGCTGACATTGTTGCGTTTGTTGAGGAGCCCGATCGTCGCGACGCGCTCGTCCATCGGGGTCGATTCGCCGACCTCAAGCGGCGTGAGCGCCGGTGCCTCATCAGGCCCTGCAATTTCCTCAGCGGTTTCTTCGACTGAGGCAGCTTCAGGCTCGCTCTCTTCCTCGCCGCACGCCGCGAGCGCGAATGTGGGAAGAATGGCGAGAAGAGCGAAGCGGGCGTGCATTGCGTGAGGGGCGATCAGCCCTCCGGTGCCCAGGCTTCGTAATCGCCGTCGGTCGCGGCACGCTTGCCGCCGCGCTCAAGCGCGCCCTTGGGCAGATAAGCATCGGCGCTGCCCGTGGCGTTGGGCGTGTAGTCGGCTTCCCAGATCTTCGCGGGCGGAAGGTTGCTTTCCGGCACATCGTCAAACGCGCCGTGGAGCCAGCCGTGCCATTCGCTCGGCACGCGGCTCGCATCGTTGATGCCGTTATAGATCACCCAGCGGCGTTCTTTCTGGGTGTAGGAGCCGGTGTTCGGTCCATCCTTACCCTTGGAACGGTAGTATTTGTTGCCTTCCGCATCGGTGCCGACATGCTCGCCGCCAACGCGCTTCGACCACCAATGCGTGCCGATGGTGGCGCCGTCCCACCAGGTGAAGATTTTTCCGAAGATTCCCATGGGCGCGCCCTTAGCCGAACTGACAGGCAGCGCCAAGATGCAAGATCACTCGGGCAGCTCCCATTCCACCATATCGCCCGGCTTGATCCCGAGCTCTTCGGACAGCCCGCCGCGAATCTCGAAAACCGCGACCGCCGGGCCGTCGGAGAAGACGCTGTCGGTCGAATAGGGAACGCCCGCCTCGATATTAGTGATGCGGTTGCCGGGACCGATGAAGATGATGTCGAGCGGCAGCGGCGTGTTCTTCATCCAGAAGCTACGCGCCTGCGGCTGATACGAGGGGAACAGCATCCCCTCATCATCGCCCATTTCGGTCCGGAACATCATTCCGCGCGCCTGCTCGGCATTGGTCAGCGCCAGTTCGGTCGTGAAAGTGTGGCGCTCATCGCCGCTCACGACGGTCACATCGGTCAGTTGCAGACCGGCTTCTGACAAGGCGGGACCCGTTTCGGCAGCAGGGGCAGGCGCGGTATCCTGAGCCGCAGAGCCATTGGGCGAACACGCCACCAGCGCCATCGCCCCCAAACCTGCAATCAATCGTACCATGATCCGCCCTTTTCCTGCGCTTCTTCGTCTTCGGCTTCTTGCAGCCATTCGTCTATTTCGTCGCCGCCCGGTGCATCCACGATGAACGCGGCCGTTTCGAACGAGTGCCCTGCACGAAGCATCGCGGCAACCTGTTTTTCGCGCCTTTTGTGGCGTGCTTCGGGCGGTTCGTCTTCATCGGCGCGACGACCGAACGGACCAAAGCCGCGTTTGCGCGCGAGCAGGATGGCAGCCCGGCGGCTTTCGGCAACACTGGGCGCATTGTCCTCGCGCACGCTTTCCTCGACGCCCGCCGCCCAAAGAGCCTGTTCGACCCGCCTTGCGCCGTATCCGCGCGCGGTGAGACCTTTGGATTTGGCCCGCGCATAGGCATCATCATCGACATAACCGAGCTCTATGAGGCGCGTGACCAACCCTTTTACGTCCAGCTCTTTCAGGCGGCCATCTTCATCTTCGGCCACTCCGCGCTCTCGGATCTTGCGCGCGAGATATCCTTCAAGCTTGGAACCAGTCGTGGAAAAACGCGCAACATAGGCAAGTGCTAGATCTTTCAGGCTGGTTTCTTCGAGAGGGCGCGACTTGCGTGCCTTGCGCTCCCGAAAGCCTCTGGATTTGCGCGGTTTGTTCGATTTTTCGCAAGCGTCATCATTGCCCTCAGGGCGTCCCGGATCACTACCGGGTGATGACGTTTTGCTTCCATGTGAAACCATTTCGCCTTATTCGTGCCACAGTCCTTATCAAATGGGAAAAAATTAAGCCGGATTGGAGGGATCCGTACCGGCAGGGGATGAATTTAGCGCGCCGCACCGCGCACAGCAATTGACGGGTATCGCCACGACAATGACCGACGCCGCACTTACGCCGACGCCGAACGATTGCGACTTGCCGCGCATTCGCGCGCAGTTTGCAACCTTCAACGAAGCGATCGACTACGCCGCCCGTTCGAAGAAGGGCATGAATTTTCACGACATGCGCGGCCAGCTCGAGCGCGTCTATCCTTACGGCGAAATGCGCGAGGACGGGATCGAGATGGCCTATCGCCTGATCGAATGGGGCATCAAGCCTCAGGACCGCGTCGCGTTGATTGCCGAGACCGGTGCGGATTTCGCCGCCGCGTTCTGCGCCTGCATCTATGCGGGCGCATGGCCTGTACCGCTGCCGCTGCCGACCACCTTTGGCGGCAAGGAAAGCTATATCGATCAGCTCGCGGTGCAGCTCAAAAGCTCCGATCCGGCGCTGCTATTGTACCCGGCGGAAATTGGCGAAATGGCCGCTTCGGCTGCCGAGCGTCAGGGTTGTGCGGGCGAGAGCTACGAAGATTTCGTCACCCGCGCAGCGCCGCAGGTCACTCTGCCCGAAGCTGACCCCGAAGACATCTGCTACCTGCAATATTCGAGCGGCTCGACCCGCTTCCCAACCGGGGTCGCGGTCACGCACAAGGCGCTGCTTCACAACCTTTATGGCCATGCCGAAAGCATGAATCTCACCACTGGCGACCGCTGCGTCAGCTGGCTGCCGTGGTATCATGACATGGGGCTGGTGGGCTGTTTCCTGTCGCTGGTTGCCAATCAGTTCTCGGTCGATTTCCTCAAGCCCGACGCGTTCGCGCGCCGTCCGCTTGCGTGGCTCGACATGATCACCCGCAACAAGGGCAACACAGTCTCCTATTCGCCGACCTTCGGCTACGACATCTGCGCGCGCCGTATTTCCAGCCAGAGCAACGTTGCCGAACGCTTCGACCTGTCGCGCTGGCGGCTTGCGGGCAATGGCGCGGACATGATCCGTCCCGACGTCATGCAAAGCTTCGTCAATGCGTTCTCGGACGCGGGCTTCAAGGCATCGGCTTTCACCCCGTCCTACGGCCTTGCCGAAGCAGTTCTTGCGGTCACCGTCATGCCGCCGGGCGAAGGCATTCGCGTTGAACTGGTCGAGGAAGAGCGCCTGTCAGGCACGCCGCGCGATATCTCGCGCCCGGCCCGCTACCGCGCAATCGTCAATTGCGGCAAGCCGCTGCCCGACATGGAAGTCGAGATCCGCGGCGAGGACGGCCACAGCCGTGCCGACCACCAGATCGGCAAGGTCTGGTGCCGCGGCCCCAGCGTCATGCACTCCTATTTCCGCAACCCGGAAGCGACCGAAGACTGCCTGATCGAGAGCGACGACCCGGAAAAGGGCTATTGGCTCGACACCGGCGACATGGGCTACATGGCCGATGGCTACCTGTTCATCGTGGGCCGTGCGAAGGACATGATCATCATCAACGGCAAGAACCATTGGCCGCAGGATATCGAGTGGGCGGTGGAGCAGCTGCCCGGCTTCAACCACGGCGACATCGCCGCCTTCGCGCTTGAAACCGAGGGCGGCGAAGAAGCGCCTGCCGTGTTGGTCCATTGCCGCGTTTCCGATCCGGTCGAGCGGCTGAAACTTCGCGAGCAGATCTCGGACAAGGTCCGTTCGGTGACGGGCATGAGCTGCGTTGTCGAGCTGGTCCCGCCGCGCACCTTGCCGCGCACGTCCTCGGGCAAGCTCAGCCGCGCCAAGGCGAAGAAGCTGTACTTGTCAGGTGAGATCGTACCGCTGGAACTCGCTGCGTAAGTTGTGTGCTCGCCCATTAGCGCGAGCTTCCTCGGCGCTGTTGCTCGTTGCGCCTGCGGGCGCGTGGTCACGCTTGCGGTCGCTGGCGCGACCGAGAGTGCCTCAGCGAGCAGTGCTGTGACTACTGCCCGCCCCAATCGGCGCGCAGGGGAGCCGCGCCGGGACGCACTGTCACGCTTACTCCGCGCTGAGCGAGGAGCTCGGCGGCTTGCGATGCCTGCTCCTGCGGTCCTACGAGCACGATCGGCAGGTTAATCCGCTCCGCCGACCATTCGATCACCGCCAGCGCCTGCGCGCCAGCCGGTGTCGGGCCGTCTTCGCCAAAGGGAATGTTGTCTGGAAGTTCGCCAATCGGAGGAAGCAATTCGATAAACCAGTCAGGCTCCGTATCCGCGATCCGCATTTCGAGTGCGCGGTAGGCAGCCAGCGTTGCCCCGTCGAGCACCTCCGCACGCACCGTCGCCCGTCTGCGAGTGCGGTCTACGGTAACATCCTCTTCCGACACACCAGCAACCAGCGCGAGCCGGGTCGCGAGATTCTCCGCCCGTTGAAGCTCGGCGGCCTCCTCGCTCGCACGCGCGGCGGAAAGCTGCGCGGCCTGGGCAGCGCTCGCTGCGGTGCCGACCTGCAGCTGCGTCAGGCTGAGTTCGATGGGACGGCCAAGCCTCCTCGCCAGCGCCCGTTCGATCTCGGCCTCGGCCTCGGTTTCGGGCTCGGGAGTGTAGACAGAGGCGACCACGACGATCGGCTCTGCACGGAAATCGACATCGAAGCGCGAGATTTCGGTTCCGGCGACGAAAGGCTCCTCGATCTCGGCGCGGATCACGCGCTGGGCGTTGGTCTGGAACGCGATCTGTTGGAGCGAGAGCGCCAGCGGGATCGCGAGCGCAACGAACACAGCCGCAACCGCAAGGTTCTGGAAAATGGTGTTGCGCGAACTCAGCGCGGTCTTGAAACCATACAGGCGCGCCATAGCCAGCGCGGTCAGAGCGATGGTGATGAGGTTGGTCACATAAAGAAGCAGCGCGCCTGAAAAGACCGTCCAGTTCCACGTCGCAAGGCCAAAGCCCACAGTCGCAAGAGGCGGCATCAAGGCGGTCGCAATCGCCACACCGACAATTGTGCCCTCGCGCCCGCGGATCATCGCATAAGCGCCGGCAAGCGCCGAAAACAGCGCGACGAACAGGTCGAACAGGTTCGGCTGCGTGCGCGCCGCAATTTCGGGCGTGATGGTCTGGATCGGCGACATGTAGACCAGCAGCGCGGTCAATCCGATTGCCATCAGCGTGCCATAGGCAAGGCTGCGTGCTGATTTCTTGAGCCACGCATAATCGCCGATCGCAAGTGCGAATCCGAGGCCCATTATCGGATCCATCAACGGCGACAGAAGCATCGCGCCGATCACGACTGCAGGCGAAGACAGCAGCAGGCCGAGCACCGCAATCCCTGCGCTCATCGCCGTCATGAACAGATAGCGCTCGGACAGGGCGCATTCGGCGCGCCGCTTCTCGATCACGCGCGCCTGATCGACGGTCCCAACCACATCCTCGCGCCACCAGCGGCGGAAGGAGAACAGCACCCTCGAAATCGACATGCCCTCGTTCGAGTCTGCAATGGACCCGGTCTTCTCAGGGATAGGTGTATGGCCAAGGCTCGAAGGCGCCTGAGGCGAAGGGGTGGTCGTCTTTTCGTCGCTCACAACAGTGGATTGTCCCGATACTTGATGAGCGCCCTTACTCGCATCGGATGCGCTGTGAAAGCAAATTGCGTGTGTGCAGCGGGGGCTTGGCGCAAAATGCCGCTTGGCGCGCTGACGCGAAACGCGCTACCTTCGCGCGCATATCGTCAGTGGCTTGAAACGCGTGTTTTAGATCACTAATACAGTAGGAGGGCTGCGGGGTGTCAGCGAGACGCTTTCGCCTGAGCAGCTGAGGGAGCAAAACCAGACGCATGAGCACCGAGACTACGCCAGACCTGAACATTTCCGCACCGACCAAGACGGCGACAGATTTCGAACTGACACCGCCTGCACCGGTGCCTGACGTTGCACCTGAAAAGGCAGCGGGCCTTGTTCCTGTCTCCGACGAGCAGAAATCGAAGCTCGACACCAAGGTCGATGCCTTCGTGACCGACCTCGTCTCGACCGATGCAAACTCGCCCGCCTTTGGCGAGAAGGTCGACCAGATCACCCGCATGGGCCAGGAACAGATCCGCGCAGCCGCTGCGCATTCCAACCGCTTCCTCGATCGCCCGGTGCGCGCGATGGACGCGGACAGCAGCGTTGGCAGCGACCTTGCCGAACTGCGCCGCACAGTCGAAGACCTCGATCCGGGTCGCAAGGGCAAGCTGCTTAGCCCGCGCAAGCTGTTCGGCATCATCCCCTTCGGCAACAAGCTGAAGAACTACTTCGACAGCTACACATCCGCGCAGGGACACATTCAGGCGATCCTCGAGCGGCTCGAAGGCGGCAAGAAGGAGCTGCATCTCGACAACGCGGCCATCGACACCGAGCGCGCAAAGCTCTGGGAAGCGATGGGCGAGCTTGAGCAGATGATCCACATCGCCAAGACGCTCGATGCGCGGCTTGAGCAAAAGGCGATTGAGCTCGACAGCTCCGATCCCGAAAAAGCCAAGGCGCTGCGTGAAAGCGCGCTGTTCTACGTGCGGCAGCGCACTCAGGACCTGCTGACGCAGATGGCGGTCTCGGTGCAGGGCTACCTCGCGCTGGACCTCGTCAAGAAGAACAATGTCGAGCTGGTGAAGGGCGTCGACCGCGCCTCGACCACGACTGTTGGCGCTCTGCGCACGGCGGTGACGGTGGCGCAGGCGATGACCAACCAGAAGCTGGTGCTTCAGCAGATCACCTCGCTCAACCAGACCACCAGCGACATCATCGATTCCACCAGCACGCTGCTGCGCGAACAGACCGCTCAAATCCATGAGCAGGCGGCGTCGAGCACCATCCCGCTCGAAACGCTGCAACGCGCGTTCCAGAACATCTACGACACGATGGACGAGGTCGACGACTTCAAGGTCCGCGCGCTCGCCAGCATGAAGCAGACGGTGAACGTGCTCAGCGACGAGGTCGAGAAGTCGAAAGGCTATATCGCCCGCGCCGAAGGGCAGTCTCAGGCGCAGGCCAAGGTCGCCTCGGAGCCGTCGCTGCTCGGGCTGGATAGCTGAGGAACGCTGCAAACGTGAACGACACCACCCGCGATTCCGAACAGATCATGAGCGCCGCCAAGCGTTCGCTGGTCACCCAGCAGCAGGGCGGCACACATCGTCCCGGCCCACCGAACTGGGCCGGTTCCGGTGCGGCGCGGCGCAAGAACTGGATCAAGCGGGCGAAGTATTTTGCTGGCGCGATCCTCACGATCTTAATCAGCGCCTCGATTGCGGGTGTGGTCCTGAACGGGATTGGCTTTACCGGCGTGATGATGGTCGCGCTTGCGGTGATGGCGGCCGCTTTCGTTTTCGGCAATTTCCCCAAGGTGAAAGTGCCCAAGCGGCCCGAACTTGGCAAAGGCAATCCCAAGCAGATGGTTGCACGGACCGAGCTGTGGCTGGAAGCGCAGCGCGCATCGCTGCCAGCACCGGCCGTGGCCATTGTCGACAAGCTGGGCATGCAACTCGACGCGCTTGGCGTGCAGCTCGAAACGCTCGACGAAGGCCACCCCGCCATGAACGAGGTGCGCGAGCTTGTGGGTGAATACATCCCCGAGACGATCGACAATTACCGCAAGATCCCGGCCCATCTTCGCAGCGAGGAACATGCCGGCGGGACCGCCGACGAACGCCTCGTCACCAGCCTCACGAAGCTTTCGGGCGAAGTCGACCGGGTGACGCGCAAACTTGCCGAGGGTGCGCTTGACGATCTCGCGGTCAAGTCGCGCTATCTCGAATATCGCTATGGCGGCGATGAATTGCTCGCCGACATGACCGGCAAGCAAGGTGAGCAGGGCTCTGGCGTTCCGCTCCCCGATTTTGCCGCCGCGCCAGAAAAAGCGAAGGAGCCACGGTAATGCGCGTCTCGCTCCCCCATTCGCTCGGCAAGGAAGAAGTGCGCCGCCGCATGCACAAGCACGGTCACGAAATCGGCAGCTATTTCCCTCCCGGCATGGCGAGCGTTGAAACAAGCTGGCCGCACGAGGACCGGATGGACCTGTTCATCGTGGCCGCCGGACAGCAGATTGAAGGCGGCATCGACATCGCCGAAGACTCGGTGACGATCGACCTCGATCTTCCAGCCATTCTCGGCTTTTTGCGCGGGACGCTTGAGAAAGCCGTTCGTAAACATGGCGGTCGATTGCTCGAAAAGAGCTGAAACTAAAGCCAAATCCGAGGGGGTTGTGCTTGCAGCCGCACCGGCAATTCGGCAGCCTTTTCAATGTCCTTGTCAACTGACAGGGCAGGTGTCATAAGCCCCTCACATCGCACAGGTGGGATCGTGCTTTCTAGGCGCAGGCATATCGCTGACTTGGCGGTGCTTGTGGCCCAAATATAGCGGGGTCCAGATATTTTGGCAGTCGTTGCTCCAGATCTACGGGCCGTCTTGCGCCGCGAAACCGCGCGATTGCACGATCAGCTCGACATGACCATGCACGAAGTGGCTGGCTGGAAGTCGCGCGCCGACTACGCCCGGTTCCTGAGCTTGCAATATGCAGCGCGCCGTCCGGTCGAAGCCTGGCTTGACCATCATGCACCAATCGAATGCCTTGCGCCCGCGCAAACCCCCCGCATTGCCGAAGACCTTGCTGCGCTTGGCCATGACCTTCCCCCGCCCGCGACCAGTTTCGCTATTTCAAGCAGCCAGGACGATGCGTCGCTTGCGGCATCGGCTCTTGGTGCGGCCTGGGTGCTGGCAGGTTCGTCGCTCGGCAATCGCGCGATCCTTGGCGAGATGCGCAAGAGCGGCAGCGATGCCGCCAGCTGGCCCCATGCGTTTCTCGGTGATGAGGACATGCTGACCTTCTGGAAGTCGCTGCGCCGCCAGATCGAGCGTCCTGCCGACCTTGCCGAAGTTCAGGCTGCGAGCGCCGCTGCGAAATCGGTCTTCGACCATTTCCTTCGCATTGTTACCCCGAACCGGACCGAGCCAACGCCAACCCTCGCGGCGCGAGCATCATGAACATCTCGTACAATCCCAAGGCGCTGACCGAGTGCGACCGTGAGCCGATCCATAATATCGCTGCGGTCCAGTCCTTTGGTGGCATGCTGGTGACCAATTCCGAGTGGGTCATCTCGCAGCGTTCGGTCAATTGCGCCAAGCTGCTGGCGATCGACGCCCTGCCGGAACCGGGCACCAACCTGGCCGACATCATTGAATCCGCCGCGCTTCAGGCGCTGCGCGAGGCGGCATCGCGGCTTGAAGGTGCCGACGCGGTCGAGCGCATCTTCGGCATCAGGTTCACGGAAGAAGCGGAGCTGTTCGATTGCGCCCTGCATTGCAGCGAGGGCAAATTCATCATTGAGTTCGAGCCGCATGATGCGAAGGGATACGCCGATCACCTGATGCTGATGGGTCCCGCGCTCGCCCAGCTCGAACCGATCCGCGACCTTGACACATTGTGCCGCAAAGCTGCGAAACTGGTGAAGCAGATGCTCGGATATGACCGGGTGATGATCTACAAGTTCTACCCGGACGAAAGCGGCGAAGTGATCGCTGAAGAGAAGCGCGAGGATCTTCAGTCCTATGAGGGGCTCCGATATCCGCGCGCGGATATCCCTCAGCAGGCGCGCGAGCTGTTCCGCCGCAACCGTTTCCGCATCATCGCCGACATGGAAGAAGCGCCGGTACTGATCGAGCCAACGCTGTCGATCAAGAATGAACCGCTCGATCTGTCGATGAGCACGTTGCGGGCCCATTCACAGATGCATGTCCAGTACATGAAGAACATGGGCGTGAAGGCTTCGCTCGCGATTGCCATCGTTCGGCACGGTGAATTGTGGGGCATGATTTCTTGTCACCACTACGAGCCGCGCTTGCCGGCCTATTCATTGCGGACAGTGGCGGACATGTTCAGCCAGATGTTCTCGCTGATGATCGATCGCCTCCTGATTGACCGCTCGGAAGAATTGCGCAGCCGTGGCCGCGCCTTGCACGATCAGCTGATGGTGCGCCTGGCTGGCGGAGCAAAACTATCAGAGCACCTCCCGATGCTGGAGGAATTGCTCAATCACCTCATCCAGCACGACGGAATGTCGGTCCTGATGGACGAGACTTACATGACCAGCGGTGTGGCTCCGACGAGGGAGCAATTCCTCGCGATCACGCCAACTTTGGGCAGCATGCCGATAAGCGAAAACTTCGCGACATCGGAAATCCAGTCTCAAATCCCACAGGCTATGGGATTCAAGGATGTGGCAGCAGGCGCGCTTGCCCTTCCCATCTCGCGCAGCCCGCGCGATTACCTCGTGCTGTGGCGCCGCCCTCTGACGCAGAAGGTCACGTGGGCGGGCAATCCCGAGAAAGCCGTTGCGACGCCGGGCGAACGCCTGCAACCACGCGGCAGCTTCGATGCCTGGGAACAGACCGTCGAAGGGTGCAGCGAGGAATGGTCAGACGACGAACTGCAGATCGCAGAAGGTCTGAGGGTCACCTTGCTCGAAATCGTACTGCGCATGACCGACGAGATCTCGCGCGAACGCAAGAAAGCGCAAGAACAGCAGGAATTGCTGATCGCGGAGCTCAATCACCGGGTTCGCAACATCCTCAATCTCATCTCCAGCCTCGTGCAGCAATCGCAGGGCGCGGCGCATGATGTGAAGGACTTTGCGTCGATCATCGGGGGCCGCATCGCCGCTCTTGCGAGCGCGCACGACAACATCACGCGCGAAAATTGGGCCCCGGCGCCGCTTTCATCGCTGATTGAGAGTGAGTTTGCTGCCTATGCTGCGGGCAACGAGAACCGCTGCCGTCTTGTCGGCGATGACATGCTGGTCACGCCTGAGGCTTACACGGTGCTGGCGCTTGTCCTGCATGAATTGGTGACGAACTCTGTCAAGTATGGCGCCCTTTCCAACGAGACCGGGCGGATCGAAGTGACCGTCGGCCTTTCGAGTGCAGGCGCTCTCAAACTTGGTTGGCGCGAAAGCGGAGGGCCTCCGGTCAAGCCGCCCACACGCCGAAGCTTCGGATCGATCATCATTGAACGCTCGATCCCTTTCGAACTGAGCGGCGAGGCGGATTTGCGCTTCACGCTTGGCGGGGTCGAAGCCGACTTCGTCGTACCGGCCCGCTTCGTCGGCGAGAAAACCGAAATGCCGCAGGAGGCGACAAAGTCGCGGAAGGCAGCCGATGCCAGTGGCACATCCGGCAAGACCTCTGGTAAGACGCCGAAAAAATCACTCCCCAATCGCGTGCTGCTGGTTGAAGACAACATGATCATCGCGCTGGGCACAGAAGACAATCTTCGTATCCTTGGCGTTGAGGACATCGACGTGCAAAGCACGGTGGCAGGGACGCTTGAGGCGATCAAAAGTACCCCCCCCGATTTCGCCATTCTCGATTTCAATCTTGGCACAGAATCGAGCCTCGCGGTTTCCGAGGAGCTTCGCGCACGGGAGATCCCCTTCGTGGTCGCCACCGGCTATTCCGAGATCGACGACCAGATCAATGAACTTGGCGCGGAAGGGGTGATCCAGAAGCCCTATGGTCTCGAAGAAATAGAGCTGGCGCTGACCACGATCATCAACTGATCGCTCGCGAGCCCAGCGGTTCCTTCCCTACCGCTCGCGAAAATCGACGCGGTAGCCGTAACGCGCCTCGACCGGATTGCCCGCGCGGTCCCTTGCGGGATTAAAGCGGATCTTTTCGACGACCAGTGGGCAAACCAGCGCTGTCGTTTCCGCATCCGCGCTGGTGCGCGCGACCGAGCAATTGCGAGCGCGGCCTTCTCGAGTGACGGTGAACACGACCGTGACCGAAGAACCAAAGCGCGCTGATCTCCCGCCTTCGGGCACGGGAAAGTCGCGCCTTGGATCGAGCCTGCCCGAAAGGACGCTTGGCCTTTCCGCAGCATTGCCCTGACCGCTTCCGTCATTGCCGCTGCCCGTGCCAAGCCCTTGCCCCTCTGCGCCAGTACCGTCTCCGGCCTCGCGCGCGCCTGAGCGGCTAGCATCTCCCGTCGACGAGGCTTCGGGTCGCTCTTCGGGATTTCGGCGAATGGGCGTGGTGGGCGCTGTCACCGGCTCCGGGATGGCATCCTCTCCCGGTGCGCCCGCGGCCCCTTCGTCGGGTTCGGGCTCCAATTCGGGTTCATCCTGAGGGACGGTGACGACGACTGTGAATGCGTTGACCACCTCGCGCTCGACCGATGCGGTGAATTCGGGGGCGAGCAAGCGCGAAAGCCCGTAGAGCGCGGCGATGTGGAACAGGACGATGCCCACGAGCAGCGGCCAGCGCGGGCCTTTCGGTTTTCCCTGATAGCGAGCGGGTCTTTTTATCATCTATCCTGTGACAGGTTGCTGAGTGAACGGGGACGAAGTGGGCGGGAAACACTTGGGTTAAGCAATTCAGGGCCACGCAAACGTGAATATCCGACAGCAAATCGTTTCCAGCAAATGCAGGCGCTTAGAGCGCTTCTGTATCTCAAGGTTCTACGCATACCAAATGCGCATGGTTCCAAGCCCGTGTGAAGCGAGCCGCCGGCCTATCCCGCGCGATCGCGATGGGAGCAAACAATCAATATGGGACGCAGTGAATGACACCGAGACATTCGCATTTTCGCGCGCAGTCGGCCTATGAAACATCATCCTGCTCTTTCAGCGATGGCCATGAGCGCCCCCGCACTTGCTCCAACAGCGCAGCCAACTGACGATACTGCCGAGCAGGCCAACGCGCTTGGCGGCCTGCCAGCGTCAGGGGCCGTCGACTTCAGGACCCTGATGGCGGGATTAGCGGCAGGCATCGGCTTCTTCATTCTCGGGCTTGCCTGCCTCAACTTATCGCGCTTCGATGCAGCTTTGGCGAGCGTTTGGCTGCCCAATGCCTGCGCGGTTGCGATGCTGCTACTTGTTCGAGCACACAACGAAATCCCTCTCTATGCAGGCATCGCCGCAGCCAGTGTCGCAGCGAATGTCGTGGCGGGCACACCGCTCGCAAACTCGCTCGTCTTTACCGCGGCCAACCTTGCAGGGATCATGCTGGTGACCGGGCTCACCCGCGCAAAATGTGGCGCCCGGCCCGACATGACCGAGCTCGCGCATTTGGGGCGATTTCTCCAGTACGGAGGCGCCGTCGGTCCCCTGGTCGCCAGCGCAATTGCAGCATTCGCCATTCCGCTTGGCGGCCAACCGGTATGGGTAGGGGCGCTCACCTGGTTTCTCGCCGATGCCCTCGGGATGATCCTGGTCGTCCCGGCTGCTCTGCTTGTCGCCGACGCTGTTCGTACGGCGACCGCTCCAAAAACCACCGCCTTGTTCAAGCGCGCTGTCTTTACCGCAGTCGCGCTGGTCGCGGTCTGGCTCGTGTTCCGGCAGGATATCTATCCGCTTTTGTTTCTGGTGCCGCCCATCACATTGCTGGTTGCCTTCAGGGGTGGCGGCATTGGGACAGTGTTGTTCGTCCCGATGATCGCGGGTGTGGCGAGCTGGATGACCGTCGCCGGTTACGGGCCGATCGTGAACAGTTCGAAGTCGGCCCTGGATGCGGTTTTCGTGCTGCAAGCCTTCGTTGCGGCCAATTTTCTCACCGGACTGCCAATCGCGGCGATTCTGGCTGGCCGAGAGCGGATGACCGAGGAATTGGCGCGCGGAAGAGGCGAGTTGGGGCTACTTGCCGAAACGATTACGGACGCGGTCCTGCGGCTCGATCGCGACCGGGTCTGCATCTACGCCTCCCCTTCCGTTGAAGACGTCATGGGCCGCCCGCCCGAGGACCTGGTGGGCCACCCGATCGCATCTCGCGGACCGGAGGACGCGCATGCCCGGATCGAGAGCGCGCTCGACAGCCTGCTGAGCGGTCAATCGGACAAGGAGCGCATCACATACCGGCGGCTGCTGGACGACGAGGAAGGCACACCCGTTTTCATCGAGGCAGACTGCGCGATTGTTCTCGATCCGATCACCGGAGAGCGTGATGGCGTCGTGGTTTCAGCGCGCGACGTGACCGAGCGCGTGGAGCTCGAACTCCTGCTGACCCGTGCCCGCCGCCACGCTGAGAATGCGGCGCGCGCAAAGAGCGAATTCCTGGCCAATATGAGCCACGAAATCCGCACACCGATGAACGGCGTTCTCGGCTTTGCGGAACTCATGCTGCAAGGCGACCTCGAACCCGACAATCGCCGACACACCGAAATGATCGTGGAATCGGGTCGATCGATGATGCTGCTGCTCAACGACATTCTCGACCTTTCGAAGATCGAGGCAGGGCAGATCGCGATCGACAGCCAGCCTGTCGACCTTGTCTCGACGCTGGCCGAATGTGTCCAGCTGCACCTTCCCAACGCGGAAGGAAAAGGCCTGCGACTGAACTTCACAGCTTCGGACGCGGTAAAACTCGGTGGCGAAGGCGCGCGCGAGAATCCCTGGGTGGCAACCGATGCGCTGAGACTGAGGCAGATCGTCCTCAATCTTATAGGGAACGCAGTGAAGTTCACCGAAAAGGGCAGCGTCGACGTGCAGCTTTCGATTCAGGCAGAGCAATTCCGGGTCGATGTGAAGGATACCGGGATCGGAATAGGGGCCAAGCGGGTACAGACGATTTTCGCCCCGTTCACGCAGGGAGAAAACGACACGTCGAGGCGCTTTGGAGGAACAGGGCTCGGTCTCACGATCAGTCGCCAGTTGGCAGAGCTGCTCGGAGGCCAGATCGAGGTCTGCAGCGAAGTTGGTATCGGCTCGACATTCAGCCTGATCCTGCCAGCGCACTACGTCGAGCCGGAGGTCCCGGCTTTGAGCCAAGCAGCTGAGGCCAGTCCTGCCGATCTGCCCGAAGCATCGCGCATCCTGCTGGTCGAGGATCACGATGTGAACCGCATGCTGGGAACCGAAATGCTTGAACGCTGCGGGCAATGCGTCGCCACGGCGCATGACGGCAACGAAGCGATTGCGATGGTGATCGATTCGGTGATGCGCGGGTCGCACTACGACCTCGTTCTGATGGATATCCAGATGCCGGGCTGCGACGGCTATGCCGCGACCCGCGCGATCCGGGCCGAAGGTATCAGTCCGGCCGACCTGCCGATCATTGCGCTGACCGCAAACGCCTTCCCTGAGGATATTTCAGCGGCCCGCGATGCCGGAATGCAGGGCCATCTTGCAAAGCCGCTTGTCTTCGCCGACCTCGCGCGAATGCTCCAGCGCTGGCTGCCAACGCGGATTGTCGAGGATCAGTCGGTGGAACATGCTGCACCGGTCGCGAAAGCGGTGAATCGGGGCGAGCAGGAGGCACCATCGCCAGCCGGTCAGTCCGAAACAGCTGGTGGCCATTCGCCAACGCTGCTCAAACGCTGGAACCAGCGGCGCAGCGAAGCGATCGAGGCGGTTCGGGGCGCGCTCGAACAGGGGCATCTCGGCGGGGAGAGCGCTGCCGAAGAGAACCGCGACGAGCTAGCCAGGCTGGTCCACAAGCTTGCTGGAACAGCAGCGATGTTCGGGGAGGCAGAGCTCGGCGATCAGGCCGCTGCGCTTGAGCGCGCCCTGAGGATGGGGCTCGATGCAGAAACGCAGGCTTCACTCGCATTCGAACTGCTCAGCGTTGCCGACGACCCGGCCGATGCGCCAGGTGCTGCGGCGTCCTGAACTTACTGCTCAATCGACAGCCCCAAACGCAAACGGCGGGACCCGAAGGCCCCGCCGCTCGTGTTTCGTAGTCGGTAGCTGACGAATTAGAATTCGTAGCGAGCACCGATCTGGATACGCCATGCCGACGCCGAGATGCCGATGTTGTTGTCATCGTCCGGACGGAAGCCCGAGATGATGTAACGGCCCTGGTCGTCCACACCGCCATCGACGAGGTCGAGGAACTGCGTGCGCTGGCGACGGATGTTCGCGCTGCTGTCGAGCAGGTTGAGGAAGTTCTCAAAGTCGACGAACAGTTCGACACGGTCTTCGACGATGCCGGTCAGGCTGCCGATGAAGGGCAGTTCCTGGCTGAAGCGCAGGTCGAGGTCGTAGTGCCAGTCGTTGCGGCAGGTGTTACGCTCAATCGATTCGCCCAGCTCGAAGTCACAAGCTTCGCCCACATCGCTGGTTGCGAGGTAGTCGAGCAGCGAAGTGATCGCAGCCGGATCCGAAAGCGGCGAGACGTTTGCGTCACCAACACCCGACGGGATGTAAAGCAGCGCGTTGTCGTTACCCGACGAGCTGTCCGCGAACACGCCGCCACCGTCGAAGGTGAGGCTGAACGGAGTGCCAGCCTGCGCACGGAACAGGATCGCGAGACCCGTGTCGTAACCGTCGAAGAACTCTTCACGGAAGAACGCCGAAGCGGTGAAGTTGTGACGGGTTTCGAAGTTCGAGGTCGAGATTGCCGGTGCCTGACGGTCGAAGGCCGCGCTCACGTCGAAGGACGAGGTAGCGGTCGACGAACCGACGTTACGGAAGTTCTCCGAGTCGGTGAACGCGTAACCGAAGTTCAGGGTAACCGCGCCACCTTCGGTGAACAGGCCTTCGCTGAAGGTCTTGTTCAGGATGAACGAAGCAACGTGGCTCTCGTAACCCGGGCCGTTGGTCAGCTGGATGTTGTCGTCACGGCGAGTGTTGAAGCACTCAGGCGTGAGACCGGTGTAAACCGGCGGCGTGCCGCCCGAAACCAGCGTTGCGTTACAACCAGCTGCGGTTGCGTCGACTGCCTGGTAGATCGGACGACCGTCGACGGTGAAGCCACCGTTGGTGCGGATGTCCGGAGCCTGCGACAGGTCGACGAAGTTCAGCGTGTCCTGGAACCGCGAGTAGATGTAGTCGAGGTTCATGTTCCAGTTCGAGAAGAACCCGGTTTCCGGACCGAAGGTGGTCTGGAAGCCAATGTTCGCACGAATGACGGTCGGGACGTCGAAGTCCGGATCGGTCGACTGAACGTCGGCGAGACCTGCACCAGCAGCTGCTGCACCTTCGTCGATGGCACACTGCGGGAAGCCGGTGAACGTGCCGTTGTTCAGAACGTTGAACGATCCGTCAGCGTTGGTCAGGCCAGCACAGCCTGCGTCAAAGGTGTCGCCGTTGGCACTTGCGAAGCCGTCGTTCGAGAAGGCGTTCGAGTAGTACACAACCGGGTCACCGCCCGAGAAGACGCCCACACCACCGGTGATGCTGCTGTCCGAGAAGAACCCGTCGTTGAACAGCTCGTACGTGGCCGAGATGCGCGGCAGAATGACCGGCGAAAGACCACCGAACGACTGGGCGTTGGTGAAGCCATAACGGTTCAGGAAGTTCGGGTTCGCACGCGGTGCGTCGCCATCATACAGCTGTGCACGAACACCAGCGGTGATCGAGAGCTGGTCGGTCGCCTGCCATTCGTCCTGGGCGTAGAACGACCAGATGGTGCGGCCGAAGCGAGCAGCTGCGTTGTTGATGTCGCCATTGAGGCTGGTTGCGATCGTACCGCCACCGAGCGGGCCGCCGCCGACGAGGTCGTCGACATCGCCGAATACGCTCGAGAAGCCGCCGCCTGCAACGTTACCGGCTTCGAAGTTGTCGAGGCCGTCGAAGAACAGCGTACCGGTCGCGTTGATTGCGAACAGGTTGAAGACTTCAAGGTCGTTCACTTCGACGCCGAACTTCAGGAAGTGGCCATCGCCAGCGTCCACGTTCATCTGGAAGCGAGCCTGGTCGATGCGGGTGTCGAGCTGGTTGGCCGAACGGAAGATGCCCGGGCCGGTCGACAGGAGGCCGTTTTCGGTCGAGGTGCCGTCAGGTGCGACGCCAACTGCGAGACGGACGGTCGGGTTGTCCGACTGTGCTTCGCCGAAGCCAACCGGGCCCTGAATGTCGCCGACTTCGGCGCGGCTCACACGAAGCTCGGTCGAGATCGTGTCGTTCCAGTCCGAATACAGGCGGACGGAGTAGTAGTCGCTCTCGGTGCCTTCGTCTTCGAAGCTGTTGAAGCCGGTGATGTTCTGGCCACCGAAATCGCTTTCGATGTTGGTCTCTTCGAGGCGCTGGTAGGTCGCTTCGAGACGGTGCTGGTCGCTAAGGACAGCGTCGATACGGCCGAAGTAGCGGACCGAAGCTTCTGCGAGCGAAGTCGGGTAGCCGCCAATGTCCTGGCCGTACACGTCACGAGCGATCTGAGCAAAACGGTCGAACTGTGCCTGGCTAACGAAGTCGGCTTCGTTGGTGAAGCCGCCGCCGGCGGGGCCGAAGTTGTTGCCGTCGCCAAGGTCGGTTTCTTCGTAACCGAACGAGAAGAACAGACGATCAGGGATGATCGGACCGTTGAGGGTAGCACCCCAGCGCTTTTCCGAACCCGCGTTGAGCGGACGACCGTCGATCGAGTTGGCGAAGAGGCCATCGTCGAAATAGGTGATGAAGGCCGAGCCGTGGAAACGGTTCGAACCAGCCTTGGTCACGACGTTGACGAGACAGCCGGTGAATTCGGAGTACTCGACGTCAAACGGTGCGAACTCGACCGAGGTCTGCTCGATCACGTCGAACGGAAGCGGCAGAGCGTTACGCGCTGCGAACGGCGTGCCGTTGAGGCCGAAGACGTCAGCCTGGACGATGCCGTCAACGGTGAAGGTGTTCGAACGGTCGTTACCGCCAAGGCACGATACGCGATCGACTTCGTTGGCGCGGTCAAGACTGACACGCGGGTCGATGCGGATGATGTCGCGAACGTCGCGGGTGATCGACGGGAATGCTTCGAGCGTCTGGGTGTCGAATGCAGTACCCGGACCAACGGCAACCTGGGTCACCTGGGCGCGTGCACCGGTAACGACGATGGTGTTGCCGGTCGCGCTCTGGTCGAGCGTGAAGCCAAAGCTGGTGTTACCCGAGATGTTGACGAAGACGTTCTCGACCGACTGGCCTTCGAAGCCGTCAGCGGTCACGGTCACGGTGTACGGGCCGCCCGGCGGGAGCGACTGGACGCGGAAGGTACCGTTCGCACCGGTGGTCGAGGTACGGGTCTGCGACGTACGTTCGTCGGTGATGGTCACCATGGCGCCGGCGAGCGGGCCGCCATTTGCGTCGGATACGGAACCCTCGACACCCGAGGTAATCTGCTGCGCGGCAGCAGGGGTGGCGATGGTAGCTGCAGCAGAGAGTGAAACAACACTCGCTGCAAGGAGATACTTAAGTTTCATGAGAGGAAGCCCCTGGTCACGGTTAGGATGCAACAAAACGCTGCGGACGGGCGCGTCCCTAGTCGCGCTGCGCTGCACAAAAGCGACGGTTTTGTGACAGACGTGTTACAATGACCGGAGCAGGAAGCCGCCGCGCGTTCTTCCACAGCATATTTCGGGCCCGAAACCACGGAAATCCGCCACTAAACCGGCCCGTGTTGCATCAGAGCAACGAAACAGGCTTTTTTGCCAATTGCTTCGGGCCGGTTCGATAAGGCGTTTCTGGCGCGCGATGGCCTTGAGAATCAGGCGAGATTGATCTCGCGAAGACGCTGCATCAGGAAGTCGTGCGAGCTGATCGGCTCCTGCGGCTTGGCACCCTTTTCACTCACGCAGCTTTCGAGTGGCGTGATCATGTAGTCAGGGCGGAAGTGCAGGAAGAACGGCATCGAATAACGCGAACGACGCGCGCCCTCACCGCTCGGATTGACGACCCGGTGCGTGGTCGAACGCAATACGCCCGCGGTCAGCCTTTCAAGCATGTCGCCGACATTGATGACGAGCGAACCTTCTTCTGCATAGACTGGGTGCCATTCCCCTGACTTGGTGAGGAGTTGCAGGCCTGCCTCCTCGGCCCCGAGCAACAGCGTGATCGTGTTGATGTCGCCATGCGCAGCGGCCCGGATCGCGCCTTCGGGGGCGTCTTCGGGGAGCGGCGGATAGTGAAGCAGGCGCATGACCGAATTGCCGTCTTCGACCGTGGGAGCGAAGAAATTGCGATCGAGACCAAGGTGAAGCGCAATCGCTTCGAGCACGCGAAGTCCGGTCTGCTCGAATGCCGCGTAGAGTTCGCTGAACGTGTCCTCGAACTCCTTGATCTCATCAGGCCAGACATTGGGAGCCATGTATTCGGCAAGATCGTGGCCTTCGGGAAGCGAGCGCCCGACGTGCCAGAATTCCTTGAGGTCGAAGACTTCCGCGTCTTTCGCCTTCTCCGTGCCGAACGGCGTATAGCCGCGCGCGCCGCCGCCGCCTTCGATCTTGTAAGCGCGCTTCACATCTTCGGGGAGCGCGAAGAACGCCTTCGAAGTCGCTTCGGCGCGGTCGATCAGGTCTTGCGGGATGCCGTGATCGCGCACGACGGCGAAGCCGAATTCGCCAAAGCTGCGGCCAAGCTCGTCGGCGATTTCCTCGAGCGGCTTTGCAAGTGAGACAGAAGCGATTTCGTTGGCGGATTGATTGTCGGTCATGAGGTTCATTTATATGGTCGCCCATCGGTGTGCCAAGGCCTTGATTGCCTGAGCCGCTCCTTAGGGCCGGGATTGCGAAGGAGTAATTGCGCCAGATCAAGATGTCGCAGGGGTTGCGACGTGCGGCGCAGATCGAATGTTCGGCGCTTTAGTCGTTTGTCGGCGGAGGGGAAGCGGAAATCTTTCCCAGAGCAAAGACCCCGTCATAGCGTTGAGGCTTGGTGTCGTCGTTCAAGTGAAAGCCGCGCTCCATGGGCGGGCGACTCGGGCCGGCTGGATGCGCCTTGCATGACACCATGTCTGAGGTGACCGGCTTGGTCGGATCGAAGTCAGCGCCCACCTCAAGTTGGCAGCCCCAATTCTCGCCGCCATCGCTGTGCATGACCAGCGACACCACGCGGTTTGCCGGAGCCAGAAGGTTGGCCATGGGGCGGGTCGGGGTCTGGCCCAGGACCGCCGGAAGCTTCTCGGCATGGAAACCGCCAACCAGAACGACAATATGTGCGTAATCGCGCGCCTGTGAGGCCTCGCGAATATTGGCGGCCTGCGCTGCCTCGTGCGGCTCCTGTCCGGGCAATCCGGCAAAGGCGGCGCGCTGCGCATCGCCATTCGCGCCATTGAACGCGACGATGTCGATGTCGCGCCCCGCTTCCTTGAGGGCGTGCAGCCGTTCGAGCATTTCCAACATTGCGAGGCTCGCAACGCCATCCTGCCGCGTGCCCCAGTCGGACACTTCGGCAAACAGCGCCGCACGAAACTCATCGTACGGCTTTGCCCAGGCGCGCTGGAAACCGTCATCATCCGGCGAGGAAAACTCGATCGCAAGCAGGACAGGACCATCCTCGGCAACGGCGCAGATGTACTCCGCTGTCGCTGCCGGAGCTTCGACGGTCCCATGGCTTTCGCCCAGCACCAGATACTTGCCCCGCGCCTCGCTTGCGACCGTCTCCCAGCCCGGCAGCGGATCGCAAGCCTCCCCCGGTGACCCCGATGCGAGCGCGATGGTGAGAGCGAGCGACAGGGCAGACATGGACGGCCTCTTCTAAAGCGGCAGGAAGATACTCGCGAGCGCGGCGCTCATCAGGTTGGCGAGGCTGCCCGCAGCCAGCGCCTTGAGGCCAAGTTTCGCGATCACAGGTCGCTGGTTCGGGGCAAGGCCGCCCGTCACCGCCATCTGGATCGCGATGGACGAGAAGTTGGCAAAGCCGCACAGCGCGAAGGTGATGATCGCGCGGCTGCGCTCGGTCAGTACGCCGCCCGCATCAACCGCCGCCATCGCGCCAAGGTCGATGAAGGCGACGAATTCGTTGAGCACGATCTTGGTACCGAACAGTCCGCCCGCAATGCGCGCCTGCTCCCAGTCGGCGATACCGATGAGGAACATGACCGGCGCAAAGACATAGCCAAGCATTTTCTGGAAACTCAGCGTCGAAAGCCATTCAGCCGTTTCCGCACCAAAGGGCACGCCAATTCCGGCAGCAGCGGCGACGATCCAGCCACCCACGCCTGCGAGCAAGCCATTGGCAAGAGCGACCAGAGCCACGAAAACCATGACCATCGCACCGACTGCGACCGCAAGCTTCACGCCGGTCTGCGTGCCTTGCGCGGCGGCCTCAATTATATTGGCAGGGCGGTGGCCTTCCTCGAAGGTCTCGGCCATTTCGACCTCGTCTGCCCTGCCCGTCTCTCCAATTGCTGCAGGCCCGGTTGCGCTGATGCGCGATTGGGGAAGCTCTACCTCTTCGCCGTTCTTGCCCACCATCGTCACACGGCTCACCTGATCGGTGGGCGCGGTGCCTTTAGCCTGGGCGCTGCCGCTTGCCTGCAGGCCGACACCGGCGCTGGGCTGCATCGGTTCTTCGGGCATATCGGGCATGATAATCTTGGCCATGAGGATACCGCCGGGCGCGGACATGAAAGCCGCCGCCAGCAGGAACGGCACGGCTTCCGCCCCGATAAAGCTCGCATAAGCGGCAAGGATCGTCCCCGCGACACCGGCCATGCCGACGCTCATCAGGGTGAACAGGCGCGCTGGGGGTAGTGCAGCAAGATAGGGCCGCACGACCAGCGGGCTTTCCGACTGACCAACGAAGATATTGGCCGCGCTGCCCAGCGCCTCGACCTTGCTGATTCCGGTGATCCAGCCGATCGCCCCGCCGACCCAGCGCACCAGCTTCTGCATGATGCCAAGGTGGTAAAGGATCGATACGATCGCCGCGAAGAACACAATCACCGGCAAAGCGGCGATGACGAAAGTGTTGGCGAACGGGTTGTTTTCAAAGGGCCCAAAAACCGAGGCGATCCCAACCTTCGAGAAATCAAGAAGCGCGATAACGCCGTCGGAAAGGAACTGGATCAGTGCGACGCCGAAATCCGTGCGCAGCACCAGCAGCGCCATGAAAGCCTGCAACGCGAAGGCTGCGCCCACGACGCGCAGGTTGATGTGCTTCCTGCCCGAAGACAGCGAATAGGCAATGCCCAGAATCGCCGCGATCCCGATCATGCTGAAAATTACCGAAGTTACGCCTTCACTCATGTACCCGCACTCATACCCTTGCGCCCCTCGCAGGTCTTGAACCCAAGCGACGCGGACCCTCATTTGTTGTTCTGTCGAGTTAGCAACCCGTCGCGCAGACCTTCCCGTCGGGACGTCCGCTGCACGGGTCATAGGCGTGGCAGCTTGTGCGCGAGCGCGCAAGAGGACTCTGTCAACCGCGCGGTTGACAGCTTTGGCCCCCGTGCTTTTCTTTTGGCAAGCGCTGGCTTAACGCCGTGTCACGATGACCGAGACCAAGCCTGCGCCTTCGACGCCTGAGACCGACGCACCCGATTTGATGGGCTCGTTCCCAATGGGCCTGTTCGTTTACATCATCCTCTATGGAGGAATGACAGTTCTGGCGGGCGTGGTCGCTTACAAGCAGGTCCAGTTATGGCCCACGCCGCTCGCCGTGGAAGCCGGGATTTTTCCGTTCCTGTTGCTGGTCGTAATCACAAGCACGATTGCCCAGCTTTACGGCAAGAAACTCGCCAACCGGCTGGTCTGGGTGGGCTTTTTGCCGCTCGCTTTGTCAGCGGCGCTGATCTTCCTTGTTCTCTCACTGCCGGCCTCGGTCGAGATGCTAGAGTTCCGCACCGACGATCTTGCTGCGTTCGAACGGGTTCTTGGCCAGACGCCCCGCATTCTCATGGCGGGGCCTGCGGCTTACATCACCTCGCTGCTGCTCAATGTGTGGATCTTCTCAAAGCTACGGGGCGAAGGGGAAGCGTCAACGATCGGTTTGATGATTCGCGGCGCGATTGCATCGGCGCTTAGTCAGGCGATCGATTCGGTGATCTTCATCACGCTGGCCTTCTATGGTGAATTCGACATCACCGACCTTCTGATCGGTCAGGTGCTTGCAAAGGTCACACTCAGCATCGTGCTGGTGCCCTTCCTCATCACTTTCGGTGTCAAACTCGCCAAGTGGCTCGACGCCCGTCAGGCGACGGCTAACTAAGCTTAGACCTTGCTGGCTGCGTCCTTGATGGCCCGGCGAATGCTCATATAGGTCGCACAGCGGCACAGGTTGCCGCTCATCGCACTATCGATATCCGCGTCGCTGGGACTGGGGTTTTCCGCGAGCAGAGCCGCTGCCGACATGATCTGACCGGACTGGCAGTAGCCGCATTGAGGCACTTGGTTTTCGATCCACGCCTCGCGGATCGCATCGGCCGCTCTTCCGTCGACGCCTTCGATGGTCTTGATCTCGGCACCATCGAGCGAATCGTGCGGCGTAATACAGGAGCGTGTCGGGGAGCCGTCGATGTGAACGGTGCATGCGCCGCATTGCGCGACCCCGCACCCGAACTTGGTACCCGTCATCTTTAAATGATCGCGCAGGACCCAAAGCAAAGGAGTGCCGGGCGCGGCGTCGACCGTCTTGGGTTCGCCGTTGATCGTAAGCCTAACAGCCATCTGGGCCTCCTTCCTTATGCGTTGTCGGTTTGCGGGATCGTCAGGCGTGAACCCTGAGCGCCGATGATGGGCAGGGTGCGGATCCGGTGCCCGGTGGCATTGAAGATCGCGTTCGCCAGCGCCGGCGCAGCGGGCGGCGTTGCCGGTTCGCCCACGCCCGCAGGCGGCGCGTTCGATCGCACAATCTCCACCTCGAAGGCGCGCGGCGCTTCTCCCATTCGCATCAATCGCCAACTGGGGAAATTGTCCTGCACCACTGCCCCGCCGCGAGCTGTGATTTCGCCATAGAGGGCATTGGACAGGCCGTAGATTGTTCCGCCTTCCATCTGGGCACGGACATGGCGCGGATTGATCACTGTGCCAGCATCAACCGCAAGCCACACGCCGGGAATGCTGAGCTCGCCGTTCTCGCCAACCGCAACCTCGATGACGGTCGCGATATAGGACAGGAACGAGCGGTGTGCCGCGATCCCGAGCCCGCGGCCATCGGGCATGTCGCGCCCCCAATCGGCCATATTGGCCGCGATGTTCACGACATTGCGAAGCCGTGCGGTCTCGATCGGATACTCTTCGAGCGAGGCGTCGTAATTGGAGTAGGTCGCCCCTTCCGTGCCAGGATCGATTTTCCGGTCTGCACCGATGAGATCGAGCAGATAGTCTTTCTGGTCGCGCCCTGCCGCGTGAGCCATCTCGGCGGCGAAGCTCTGGACGGCAAAGGCGTGGTAGATGTTGGAGACCGAGCGTAGCCAACCGATCCGCAGATGGCCCTTGGCATCACCCGATTCGACCCGCAGGTTGGGCACGGCAAACGGCACGTCGGTCGCGCCAAGGCCCATTTCCCCATCCGTCGGCGTCGCCATACCGTCAACGAAGGTCGAGGCAATCGGCGGAAAGACCGTGCGGTGAAGATAGGCGGTGCAATTGCCTTCCTCGTCGAGGCCCGCCTCGCAAAATTGCGCACTCACCGAATGATAAAAGCCGTGAGCAACCTCGTCCTCGCGCGTCCAGGTGACTTTCACCGGCCTGCCGACTTCCTTCGCGATCAGCGCAGCCTCGACGACGAAGTCAGGCTTTGACTTGCGGCCAAAAGCGCCGCCAAGCCACGTCGCGTTGACCGTGATGTTCTCCTTGTCGATGCCAAGCACTTCAGCCAGCACGTTGCGCGTCGACTGGGGGTCCTGCACGCAGGCCCAGCAGGTGAGCGTATCGCCGTCCCACTCTGCCGTCGCAGCGGGCGGCTCCATCGGTGATTGCGAAAGGTGCGGCGCGTAATACTCCGCCTCGATCCGGGTGGCCGCCGATGACAGCGCCGACGCCGTGTCGCCGCGCGACCTGCGCATCGTACCCCTCCGGCGCGCGGTGGCTTTCATCGCCTCGCCGTAGCTTTCGGAATCGTACCCCGCATTGGGCCCATCGCGCCACGTGACCGCGAGCGCGTTGCGCCCCTCGATGGCTGCCCAGGTGTCTTCGGCAACAACCGCTACCCCGCCCATGGCGTTGAACACCGCTGGCGGCCTTGCGTCGGGTAGCCTCACGGTTCGCAAGACGCCCGGCACTTCGAGGGTTGCGGCATCATCGACACTGCCCGTGCGCCCAAATACCTGCGGCGGACGAGCGACGACTGCATAAACCATGTTCGGGCGGTCGACATCGATCCCGAACGTGCCCTCACCCTTCACCAGCTTGGGGATCGTGAGCGATGGGACTTCCTTGTTGATGAAGCGCCATTCGTCAGGCTGTTTGAGCGTGATTTCGTCTTCGGCTGGAATCTGAAGACGCCCCGCAAGCTCAGCGAGATTGCCGTAGGAAAGCGTGTCGGAATTCTGATCGTTACTGACCTTGCCCTCGGCGGCGGAGCATTGTGCAGGATCGAGCTCCCAGTACATGGCAGCGGCACCGATCAGCATCTGCTTCATCGCCGCACCAGCAATCCGCAAACGATGGAAATTGTAACGAACCGAGCGCGAACCGTCGGTGTTCTGGTCGCCATAGCGCTCGTGCCCTTCGGCCTGGACGATCTCGACATTGTCCCAGTCGGCATCGAGTTCATCCGCCACGATCTGCGCCATCGAAGTCCAGACCTGCTGCCCCATTTCAGAGCGATGGCAGGTGATCTTGACCGTGCCGTCTTCCTCGATCGCGATCCACAGCGTTGGCGTTGCATCGCCGCCCTTGACCTCGGTCAGCGGGCTGGGGCCAGCCTCGGGCAGATCGAAGGCGTTGGCATCGACATCTGGCTCAACATAATTCGAGCAACCGGCAAGCGTTACGCCAAGCACGAACAGGCCCGAACCGGTCACAAAACCTCTGCGGCTGAGATTGGTCAGCTGCGAGCGCCCAAGCCCGCCTCGCCGCCCTCCTTGCGCCCTGGAATGATGCCGATATCGTGCAGAAACATGGTGCTCTCTCCCAGGGCCCGTCACACGATCTTGGCCGATCCACCCAAAGGAGGCAATATCGGCAACTAGGTGCATGCGTGATGAGAGAGAGAATGGTGAGCCCTGCTGGGTTCGAACCAGCGACCTACTGATTAAAAGTCAGTTGCTCTACCGACTGAGCTAAGGGCCCCCATGGGGTCGCGTGCGGGCCGTGGCGGTTGTAGTGCCCGGCGCACATCGGAGCGCTCACCTAGGCAGGGTAGCCTTTCGGGTCAAGCGGGCTTTCAACTGTCGCACATTTTGGCCCGAAATCGGATCGCGCCAATCAGGTACGATCGCGCTTGCCGGGGTAAGTACGAAGTCGCGCTCACGAAGGCCTGGATGCGGGATAACAAGCTCGCGGCTGCGCCACACACCGCCGCTCCAAAGCACGATATCGAGGTCGAGTACCCGGTCCCCCCAGCGCCGGGATCCCCGTCGCCCAAACTCGCTCTCGAGCCACTTGAGGCCCGCGAGCATCGCCTCGGGATCATACTCGCTCTCGACCAGCGCAGCGGCGTTGGCAAAACGGCGCCGCGCTGCGCCCATCGGAGCAGACGAGATGATCGGCGAGCGCGCAGTGACCGTGCCGAGCGCAGACAATTCCTCCATCGCTGCGCGCACCACGCCCTTCGGCAGGCCGTAGAGGTAGTGCCGGCGATTCGATCCCAGCGCGATGAGGAAAGTGCTGCTCAAGTAATATGTCTCAGATGTCTTCGGCGATGCGGCCGTAAAGCTGCGGGCGGCGGTCGCGGAAAAAGCCCATGCCAGCCCGGTGCGTGGCGGCTCGTGCGAGGTCAAGCGTAGTGACCAGCACGCCGCTTTCAGCCGCGCCAAACTCCTCCACCAGATCGCCCCATTCGTCGCTGATGAAGGAATGGCCGTAAAAGCTCTGCTCTCCCGCAGGCCCTTCTGCGCCGATGCGGTTCGAAGCGATGACCGGCATGCAGTTCGACACGGCATGCCCGATCATGGCGCGGCGCCACATGCGGCTGGTGTCGAGATCGGCGTCGTATGGCTCCGAACCGATTGCGGTGGGGTAGAGCAGCATTTCTGCTCCTTTAAGCGCCATCACCCGCGCGCATTCGGGGTACCACTGGTCCCAGCAAATGCCGACACCGATGCGCACCGACTGCCCCTGGTCGCCGCGCACGTCCCACACCTTGAACCCGTCATTGCCGGGCCGGAAATAGTACTTCTCCTCGTAGCCCGGACCGTCGGGAATGTGGCTCTTGCGATAGGTTCCCAGCACCTCGCCATCAGGGCCGATCATGGCGAGCGTGTTGTAATAGTGATGCCCGTCGCGCTCGAAGAAGCTGGTCGGGATCGCGACCTTCAGACGCGCCGCAAGCTCGCGCATCGCGATGACGCTCGGGTGCTCTGCAGTCGGCTTGGCGAGCGCAAACAGCGCCTCGTCTTCCTCGCGACAGAAATAGGGGCCGGAGAACAATTCAGGCGGCAGGATCAGCTTCGCGCCTCGCTGCGCAGCCTCTTCGACCAGCGCGGCAACGGCGGCGATGTTATCGGCCTCGTCCTCGCGCTGAAGCTCGAGCTGGAGGGCGGCGACGGTGAGTGTGCTCATGGGGATGAGCGCTTACTTCTCCCGCAGGGCGAAGTCCACTTGCACGCTGACGCTGCTGGTCGTCTGGCCCGGCATGATGGTGGAGCCATTGCTTGTCTGCTCAACGGATTCGGGTCTGATCGACATGGGTGGAGGCGGAGCAACCGGCGAAGGCGGGGCGTAAGCGGCGGCATCCATCGCGGTTGCCATCGCTCCGCCAAGATATCGCCCGCCCTGCGATCCGCCCGCATCGCGGATGTAGAGCACGCGCGAGATCTCCATGTCGGCCGCCTCGGCATAGGCTTCGGCGCGTTTGCGGGCGTTGGCATAGGCATTGGCGTAGGCCATGTTCGCCGCCGCCTCGACATCGGAGATACGCAATTCGGGACCAGAAACGATATTCGCGCCGACACCAGTGACAGCGGTGACCGCCTGGCCTGCCAGATCGACGTCACGCACCCGCACGCTCAGCGTGTTGTATGCCTGAAACTGCCCGCGCCTGTCGCCGTAATTGATCCGCTGGACGTTGACGGCGCTGGTCTGGATGTCCTTTTCCTCGATCCCGAGTTCGAGCAGCGCGGCGACGATCTGGTCGATATCTTCCTGCGTTTCCTCGCTCGCCTGCTCGGCATTGCGCGCCCAGTTCTGGACACCCGCCTGAAAACGCGCTTCGTCGGGGCGCATGTCGGCTTCGCCCGTGGCGCTAACCGATAAAAGCGTTTCAGCGCGGTCCACGCCGCGCGGATCGCCCGTAGACGAACAGCACGCGGCCAGCGCAAGGGCAAGCGCCGATGCGCCAGCGAATTTGAGCATAGTCATGTCCATATTCTCCATTGGCGAGACACTCGCCGATGGAGAATATGGTGGTTTTTCAATGTGAACCGGCTTTGAACGCAGCTCTCAGTGCGACGCCGTCACTCTTCGCCGGTCTTGCGGAAGAGCAGTGTCATCCGGTCGCTTTCGCCGATGGCGGTGTACTTGTCGCGGTCCTGATCGCCGAGCGCATAGGTCGGCGGCAGCGTCCACACGCCTGCCTCGTGATCGGCGGTGTCGGCGGGGTTCGCGTTGATTTCCGAGCTGTCGACCAGTTCGAAGCCATTCTCGGAGAAGAAATCGACGAGGTCGGCTTCTTTCACATAGCCCGCATTGCCGTCCGCGAATTCATCATCTGCATCGGGCTTGGCGCGGTGCTGGACCACGCCGATCACGCCGCCGGGTTTCAGCGTATCGCGCAGCGCAGCGATCTCGCTTTCCGCGATCCCCCAGCGCAGCAGGTTGTGCATCATGCGGATGATGAGGACCGTGTCGACCGTGCCATCAAGTTCGTCAGGGATCGAATCCCCGAAATGGAACGGCAGCTTCTCAGCCTCGATGCCGAGCGCCTCGGACTGTTCGGCGGAGAAGTTCTCGCCCCCTTCGCGCACCCGCGCCTGAAAGTCAGCTCCCAGAGAATCGATGCCTTCGGGTGCAAAGCCGACCGCGATATATTGGCCATCCTCGGCAAGGTAGGGCGCAAGGATGCGCGTGTACCAGCCGCCGCCCGGCGCGTATTCGATCACGGTCTGATCCGGTGCCAGCCCGAAGAAAGCGAGCGTTTCGCCAGGATTGCGAAATTCATCGCGTTTTGCGTCATCGGCGCGGCGTTCATCCGCGAGCACTTCAGCCAAAGCATCGTCGTCGATCACGTTGGCTGCCGGTTCGTCATCGCTCGGTGCCTGTTCACCGGGCGCGCAGGCCGCCAGTGCAAGCACGCTGGCAGCCGCGATGGTCCAATGGCGCACAGCGCCCTTCGTCGAGGTCATCATGTTTCCTCTCCCTGTTCTGTGATGTGCACGCTCGCCCCCGAGCGGGTTGCTCAGTCCGCCTTGCGGAACAGCAGCGTCATGCGGTCGCTTTCGCCGATCGCCATGTAGCGTTCGCGGTCCTGATCGCCGTAACGAAGGATCGGAGGAAGCGTCCAAACGCCGCCTTCCCAATTGGCGGGATCGTTGGGATTGGCGTTGATCTCGCTTTCGCCGGCGAGTTCGAACCCGTTGGCTTCGAAAATCGCGACGACGTCCTGCTTGCGCATATAGCCGCGCTGGCGTGCGCCGTAATCATCGTAGCTCGCGCCTTCAGGAGCGCGGTGCTGCACGACGCCGACCATGCCGTCGTCCTTTAGCATCATGCGCGCAGCCTTCAGAACGCTGTCAGCCGAATTGCCGATATTGAGGCCGTGCATCGAACGGAAGATCAGCACGCGGTCTACCGTGCCGGCGACATCCTCAGGCATTTCGTCGGTTTCGAAAGCCATCACTTCGCTGGCCTCGACACCCATGCCTTCGGCGAGCGAGGTCTTGAAGTTCTCAGTCCAGCCCTTGGAGCGCGCTTCCTGTGCGCGTGTGTTGTAGCTGCGGCCATCGCTGTCCTGATTGAACGCGATATATTGGCCCGCAGGCATCAGGTAAGGCGCGAGCACGCGGGTGTACCAGCCGCCGCCCGGACCATATTCGGCGACCGTCATGGTCGGCTCGACCCCGAAGAAGTCGAGCGTTTCGGCAGGGTTACGATATTGGTCGCGGGCGCGGTCATCGTCGCGGCGCTCGTGCGCAAGCACGTCTTCAAGCGACGGCGCGGCGGCGTCCATGTGAGCCTCTGCTGCAACAGGCGCGGTAAAGCTGACCATGGCGGTCCCAGCGGCAAGCGCGGCGAGCGGAGCAAGCAATTTAATGTTCATGACGGCGAGTCCTCTTTCTCCAGTGTCGTGGAGAGACTCCTGACGCGCCAAGGCCGTCATGACAAGGCATCTGATCGAATGCGGCCCTACCACTGGCAATACCGGTCGGCCTCCCTATGTCGTTGGTCGAAAAGGAGACTGATTAGACATGGAACAAGCGATCATTGCAGGCGGATGTTTCTGGTGCACCGAGGCGGTGTTCCGCGATGTCGTAGGGGTAAGCGAGGTCGAAAGCGGCTATATCGGCGGCACGGTCGATAACCCCACCTACAAGCAGGTCTGCACCGGCAACACCGGCCATGCCGAAGGCATCCGGGTAACGTTCGACCCCGACGTGACAAGCCTTGCCGAAATCTACGACATGTTTCTCGGCACGCATGATCCGACCCAGCTGAACCGGCAGGGCGGCGATATCGGCACGCAGTACCGCAGCGCGATCTTCCCGCTTTCCGCAAGCCAAGGCGAGGAAGCCAAGGCCGCGATCGGGCGCTGGAATGCAGAGAATGGCAAAATGGCCGTGACCACGATCGAAGGGCTCGAAGGCGATACGCAGACCGCGGCCTGGTATCCGGCAGAGGATTACCACCAGGAATACTGGGAAGGCGAAGGCCAGCGTAATCCCTATTGCCTCGCCGTGATCCCGCCCAAGCTGATGAAGCTGAGAAAGAGCTTCCAGAACAAGGTGAAGGCTTAAGCCGCAACCGATCGGAGCGCCGGTAAGAGGGGAGAGGCGATGCCCGACTATTCGAACAATCCATATGCGACCGGGCAAGTCATCACGAATGACGGCTCGGTCGCATTTGACTGTTCGCTCGATGTGCAAAAGCTGCCCTGGCTGACCCTCCCGCCCCATCATCCTGTCGTAATCCAGACGCAGGCGTTCTGGACGGCCGTGGGCGCTTCGGTCGCGCTTGCGGGGCTTGAGGCAACGCAGTGGAGCGCGCTGACCTGGATCGATTGGGAACTGGGCGATGGATCGGGCGGACACGCGGTGCGCGGCGTCTACACCCGCGATGAAAGCTCCGAAAATCCCGCTTACGATGTCGTGCTTTTTAACGCTGCCGACTCGGTCATCGTGACCATTCGCGGGCGCGGTGTCGTGTTCCGCAACCGCAATTTCGAGAAATGGCGCGAAGGGGCGAAGGAAGAGGCGCGCAAGGCCGCTCCGCAGGACGATTTCGTTTACGCCGAGCGCGAGGCGTTGGGCCTGACAGAACACGAGCGCGTGCTCGTTGCGCCCTTCCAACCTGGCGCTGATTATGTCGAAGCCTTGGTGACCCCGGCGAACGGATTTCCTCCGGGCAATCCGGTGATCGGCGGTTCGGGCGATCATGTAAACTCGACCCACTTTCACGAGATTGCCCGCCAGGCGCTGTTTCTTATTAAGGGGCGCACCGACATCGATACGAGCGGCGAAATGACGCTCAACCGCTATGTCGAGCTCGGCACGCCGCTCAGGCTCCAAATAAGCGATCAGGCGGATCGCTCGATCACTTTCGAGCTTCGTCAAATGGACCGGGCCTGCGCCGAAATCACCCTGCGCTGGTAAGCGCGCTCACAGGACGAAATAGGCGATCGCAAGGCTCGCCATTACGGCAATTGCGAAGAGGTTGAGCGCGCGGAACGCTTTCGACGGGCGCGCTTCTTCGGGCATGGAGCAGCGTGTCACCACAAGGTGGTTCAGCGTCGCAATCACCGGCGCTCCGACAAAGGCCGCGCTGGTCGCAAGGTCCAGCATCGCGGTGAAGCTGCTGGTGAAGGCGTAAAGCACGGCAGCGGTCAGCGCGATCAAGACCGGGATTGCGATGCGGTAGACGATCGTGAACTGCGCCTCGGTCTCTGCACCCACAGTTTGCTGCCACACCGATGCGACGTGCCGCCCCCCGATATCGAGCGCGGCCAGCACCGTCGTCGTCATCACAGACAATGCTGCGATGGAGGCCAACACCGCTGCGCTTTCTCCTAGCGTGCTCGAATAGAGCGCGATGATCTGCTGCGCGAAACCGGGTGCGCTGGTTTCAGGCGCGATGCCATCGGCGTGCATCACGCCCGCTCCGATCACGCAGAAGCACAGCGCAAGAAACGCCGTCATCACATATCCCGAAGCAAAGGCGCGGCGCGCATCGGCTAGGCCCGACTGGTGATCCTTGTCCTCGCGGCTCTCAGCCTCGGCGATCCACATCGAGGTCGTCACCGACACGTCGAGCGGATTGGGCATGAACCCGGCGAGCGCGACCACGAACAGAATTGCGCCCGGATCGCTGACCCAGCCAAGCGCGCCAATCGTGCCCCACTCGACACGCGGCAACACGAAAGCGGTGACGAGCAGCGTCGAAACCGCCAGAAACGCGACCAGCACGCGGTTGATGAGGTCGAGCCAGTCATACCCACCGATCAGCAGCACCGCCCCTGCCGCTGAAAGCACGATCAGCGCGAGGAGCGGTACGGCGATGTCGATCCCGAACACCGCGATTGCGATCCCAGCCGTAGCCGATGCGAGGGCTGCGTAGATTATCGGCACGACCAGGATTGCGAAGCACGCAAAGACGATCGGCGCCCACAGTCCCAGCTCGCGATAGCCGTGAAGCAGCGACCGGCGCGCCGCGTGGCCGTAATCGACCCCGAAACGAAAGGCTGGATATTTGAGGATACAGGCGAGCGCGATCACGCCCATCAGGCCCAGCCCGTAAACCGCGCCCGCCCGCGTCGATTGAATCAGGTGCGATGTCCCGATGGCCGCGCCCGAAAACAGCAGCGCGGGACCGATGATGCGCCACATTGGCCTCTCCCCCTCGTGTCAGAGGGGTGGCACATCACGGGTGTGAGCGCAAAGCGCGCCGGTCAGCTTTTCCGCCAGCGCGCCACGAAGAACCCGTCGAGACCGCCTTGCTCCGGCAGCATGCCGGGATGCGTGCGGACATGGCCTTGCGCTGTCGGCGCAAGGCCGGCGGGCAGTTCATCCGCCGCGATCGGCATTGGCTGCAGTCCAAGCTCGGAGTCGATCCACGTCGCCTGCTCCTCGCCCTCCTCGCGTTCGAGCGAACACACCGCATAGACGAGCGTGCCGCCAGGCTTGAGCAACTCGGCAGCCCGCGCGACGAGGCCGCGCTGGATCTCGACCATCTCTGCAATCTGGCGCGCGCCGATGCGGTGGAGCACATCGGGATGGCGGCGGCAGGTGCCGGTCGCGGTGCAGGGCGTGTCGAGCAAGATCGCATCGAAGTGATGCTTCGGCTCCCATTGCATCGCATCGGCGCGAACCGGTGAGGCCTTCAACCCAGTGCGCTTGAGGTTCTCCTTGAGAGTGCCGAGCCGCCGCTTCGAGATGTCGAGCGCGGTCACGTCCCAGCCTGCGCTCGCAAGCGCCATTGTCTTACCACCCGGCGCAGCGCACAGGTCGAGCGCGTGGCCCTTCCCCTCACCAATCACCATCGAAGGGATCATGGCGGCAAGATCCTGCACCCACCAAGCGCCGTCCTTGTAGCCGTCGAGGCTTTCGATCCGGCTGCCGCGCGGGATGCGGACATGGCCGGGCGCAAGGCTCTCCCCGCCAAGCTTCGCCTGCCACTGCGGGGTTTGCTTGGCATCCTTGATGTGCAGGTCGACCTCGGGCGGATGGACGAGGCCGGGCGCGATCTCGACCGCCCTATCGCCCCACCGCTCGCGCACGTTCTCAGGCAGGGTCGGCACATCCGGCAGCGCGACCTCGCGCTTCATCAGCGTCGAGAAAACACCATGCGCGAGCCTACGCGGCCCCCCGGACAACAGCGGCAGGCCGGTCGCGATCACCGCGTGCGGCGGAGTCTCGAGCCTGAGCGCCTGTGCGAGCATCAACCGCAGAACACTGCGCGGCTTGGCATCGTCCGGGAGCCGCTGCCGGGTCGCGCTGTCGATAAGAGCGTCGAGGTCGGTCAGCCAGCGCAGCGCCTCCCCCGCAATCGCACGGGCAAGCGCCTGATCATTCGCATCTCGTACATCGCGAAGCGCGCCGGGTGCAGCTTGCTCAAGCGTCTCTCCCCGGCGCAAAACGGCGTCGAGCATCTTGAGCGCAGCGCGGCGCGCGTGGATTCCGGTGGGTGTTGCCATTGCGACAAGCCCCTAACGGGACTTGAAACCATGCGCCAGCTTGTGCGTATCTATGAGTGTATGACTCAGGAAAAATCCAAGACCGCAAAAGACTTCCAGAAGCCCGCGCACTGGACCAACGATCCGCCGCCCGAGCCGAAAGCCGTCGATCCGATGAAGGACGAACCGCGCGAGATCTCTCCCACCCGCTATGGCGACTGGGAAAAGAACGGCATCGCCTGGGATTTCTGACTAAAGACGCTAGCGCGGCCTAATTCGGAAAGTCCGGCTGAAGGCGGGAGCTGACACCTCTTCCCACTTCGAAATTCGCTGCGTATCGAACGATGCCTCTCATGGTAACACAGGTTACCACGCTGATTTCGCCGTCGCGGCGAAACAGCTCGCACATCCCGATCGCTGGGCGCCAACGGCGATCTTGCTGACGGGTTTCAAGGATTTTCCACCTCTCACCGTCCGGTTGTGTTCGAAACCCCACAGCAAACCTGCGGCCGGTGTCGATGAAGCTAAATACGACATTATCGCCCGCGCGCTCAATGCGAACAGAATCGCAATCTACGAAGAACACGCCTTCAGCAAGGAGCGGGGCGTAGCGATCGGCATAAAAGCATTGCCCTTCGCCGATCTCAGGCAAATCCTGCGCGCTGACGGGTGCTGCCGCCACGGCTGCGACAAAGGCGACGCCCATGGCGAAGAACCGGTTTCGCGCTGTCATGCGAGCTGATTTGCGCCGCATTCGCTGCACGAAAGCTAAACCGTCACAGCGGCTTGAAGGTGACCTTCAGGCCGTCCTTGGGCTGCGGGATCGGCCAGGGTTGCCAGTCGGGCGCGTAGCCTTCGGGCGCTTCGATGCGATAACGTTGCAGCAGCTGCGCCATCAGCACCTTCACCTGCATGTAGGCAAAGTGCAGGCCGAGGCACATATGCGCGCCGCCGCCAAAGGGCACCCATGCGTATTTGTGCCGCGCCTTCACCTTTTCGGGCGTGAAGCGCATCGGGTCGAAAGTCTGCGGATCGTCCCAGTATTCGTCCGAATAATGCGTCCAGTAGATGTTGATTCCGACATGTGTGCCCGCCGGGATGCGGTAGCCACCGAACTCGAAGCTCTTAAGCGCGCGGCGCGGCATCGAGGGAACCGGCGGCATCATCCGCAGAGCTTCCTTGAAGGCCATGTCAGTCAGCTCAAGCTTTCCGAGATCGTCGTAGTCGAGCGGACGCGGATTGCCGTCGCCATCAGGGCCGCCGGTCACCGCGACGATTTCCTCGCGCAGCTTTTCCTGCCATTCGGGATTGATCGCGAGATAGTAGATCAGCGAGGTCGCCGACGAGGTAATCGTATCGTGCGCGGCCATCAGCAGAAAGCTCATGTGGTCGACAACTTCATCAACGGGCAGCAACTCGCCATCTTCGCGGGTCGCGGTCGCGAACTGGCTGAACATGTCCTGTCCGCCGCCTTCCTTGCGCCGCCTAATCGTTTCGGCAGTGAGGAACTCGACCATGAACTTGCGCCCGTCGACGCCCTTTTTCATCTTGGTGAAGGGCAGCGGGCTGCGCACGGGCGCGACGCTGGCCTGCACCATGTCGACAAAGGCTGTGTTGATCGCGTCGGCTTCGGGCCCCCACGGAATGCCGAGAAAGCTGTCGGCAGCAAGGTCGAGGGTGAGCGACTTGATCGCGGGGTAGAATTTCATCTCCCCTTCCCACTTCGCGACTTCGCGCGAGATACCCGAGTTCAATGAGCCCGCATAATGGCGCATCGGACCCGGCTTGAACGCGATCGAAAGCGCGCGGCGGTCGATCCGGTGGTGATCGAAGTCGAGCAGCATCAGCCCGCGCGGAAACAGCTGGTCGAGCACCGGGCCCCAGCCCTGTTCGGAGGAGAAGATCTTGTCCTTGTTGAACAGGACAAGCTCGTTCGCCTCAGCCCCGATCAGCGCGACGTTCCAGCCGCCGAATGCGTGGGTCTTGTACACCTTGCCATAGTTTTCAACCATGTAGCTGGTGAAAGCGTGCGGGTCGGCAAGCGTGCGGAAAGTGTTGCCAACCAGCGGCCAGCCTTTTTCGCCCGGAATGTGATCGAGCGCGTCATCTTCGGGCACGCCTTCGGACCAGTGCTTTGGCGCGGCTTCTTCGCTCGCAGCTTCTTGGGTGGTGTTGTCTTCGGGCGATTTGGCAAGCGTTGCCATCAGTGGCGGCTCCGGTATTGGGCAGGTAAGGTCGGTCGGTATGCTATGTGCTACTTACCACAGTGTAAATAGACGTGCACTTAACCTGATAGGACCGATCCGCCCATTCGCGTGGCCGCGCTCAGATCCAGCCCGATAGTTCTCGCCGGATCATCGCATCGAGCATGACAACGCCCGATTGCGATACGTTGAGGCAGTCGAGCACCGCATATTGCTCGCCCCCCGCCTCGAGAAATTCGTCGCGCCCTTCGAGCGCCAGTTCCTCAAGCGTCTCGACGCAATCGGCAGCAAAGCCGGGGGCTGCAACAACGAGACGCTTGGTGCCCTTTTCGCCTTCCTCGATAAGCGTATCGTCGGTGGCAGGTTCAAGCCACTGCGCCGGGCCAAAGCGCGACTGGAAAGTGGTCTTGAACTCCACCCCCTCGAATTCGGGCCGGGTTTCAAGCCGTTCGCGTAGAAGGCGTGCGCTCTTGTGGCAGTGGCAGTGATAGGGATCGCCGCGCTCAAGCGTGCGTTGAGGCATGCCGTGAAAGCTCAGCAGCATCGTCTCGGGCTTGAACGAGAGCGCATTCACCTGCCGCGTCAGATCGTCAGCGAGCGCGGTGAGGTAAAGGTCATCGTCGTGATAAGGCGGCAGGAACCGTAGCGCGGGTTGCCAGCGCATTTCGCGCAGCACGCGGGCGACCTCATCGAAAACGGTCGCGGTCGTGGCGGCACAATATTGCGGATACATCGGCGCGATCAGGATGCGATCGCAGCCCTTTTCGGTCAGCTCTTTGAGCCGTTTTTCGATCGAGGGCTGGCCGTAACGCATCGCATAGTCGACGATTACGTTCTCGCCGAAATCATCGGCAATCGCCTCGGCCTGACGAGCGGTGATGTCCGCCAACGGCGACCCGCGGTCGGTCCATATCTTGGAATAGGCTTGCGCGCTTTTCTGCGGCCTTGTGTTGAGGATTATGCCGCGCAGGATCGGCTGCCACGCGATAGCCGGTATCTCGATCACCCGCCGGTCGGACAGGAATTGCTTGAGATAGCGCTTCACCGAACCTGCATCAGGGCCATCGGGCGTGCCCAGATTGACCAGCAGCACGCCGATTGAGCCGCTCGATACGGGCGGGTGATCGTTAGGAAGGTGCTGCTTTTGCCAGGTCATGTTTCGCGGGTATCGCCTTAATTCTCGTGCCGAGCCCATATACGTTCTCGTCCAGCCCGTGGAGGCAGACGCGATCCCGCACGCCATGGTGTCAGATTTTTACAGTCCGCTTGAAAGTAGGGGCAAGCGGCGAAGTCGCAACCCTGTAGCGGAAAACAGGGCATTGGCAATCGCCGGAGGGGCAACCACCGTGCCCAGTTCGCCCGGATCGGCAGGCGCGGCTTCACTGGGGAGGAAATCGACATCGATCTCGGGGCAATCGGCAAGCCGAGGCAATCCGAGATCGGCGTAGTCGAAGCTCGCCGGAAGGCCGCCGCGCATTCGCAGCGCGTTGCCAAGCGCAATGCCGATGCCGAACATGAGGCCGCCTTCGATCTGCTGGCGGGCGATGTCGATATTGACGATCCGCCCGATATCGACCGCTGCCGAAAGCCGCGCAACGCGCACTCCGCCTTCTCCGCGCCGCGCGGTGGCCACACAGGCGATGCGCGCGCCCGTTTCCGCATCGCCGATGCGGTGACAGGCGAGACCCTGTCCGCTCTGGTTTACGCCGCCATCCCACTCGGCCATCGAAGCGGCGCGCTGGAGGCAGGCGGCAAGCCTGATATCACCGCCAAGCATGCTCATGCGGTAGGACAGCGGCTCGCGATTGTTCTCGGCCGCGACTTCGTCGATGAAGCTTTCGATTGCGAAGGCGCTGACCTGGTGCGCATTGCCGCGCACGCGCCCGGCGGGGTAGCCCGTTTCAACCGGTACATGGTGCACACTGACGCTCGGCAAATCGTAAGGCGGTACAGCCCCTTCGAGCGCGAGTTCGTCCTTCTGGCCGGTCGTGTCGCGGATCGCGGCGGATGGGATGAGGTTGCCGAACAGGCGACGGCCGAATTCGTGGCTCGACGGCTGGCAAGCAACGCGCACCCGCATCGCGTCGATCGAACCCTGTCCACCCTCGGCCAATTGCGCTCCGATCAGCACGCCTGCGGGCGCGCGGGGGCGCGACCGGATGAGTTCATCGCGGCGTGGCCATGTCAGCTGGACCGGGCGGCCAAGCTCTTTTGCGATGTGCGCGATTTCGATAGCGTGTTCATGCTCAAGCCGCGCATCGAAGCTGCCGCCTGCGGGCATGGGGTAGAGTGCGACGTCCTCGGGCGAGATGCCGACCGCTTTTGCCGCCGCCTTACGAGCCTGTTCGGGGGCCTGGCTTGCAATCCAGAGTTCGAGCCGCCCGCCCGACCAGCGCGCCGCCGCGCTCGCGGTTTCGACCGGGGCGGCATGGGCGGGCTCGACATCGTAGCGTCGCGCGGTGTCGACGCGGGTCATGCCCTCTTCGCCAAAGCCGGTTTCGGCCACGAGATAGCTGTCGCCCGAGCGAAGCAGCGTCTCGATCCGGGCTTCGATATCGGCGCTGTCGACAGGGTAGCTGACCGTGAATTGCGGGGCCATCGCCTCCAGCGCGCGCTGGGCGCTCCACCACGTTGTCGCCGCCACGGCGAGCCAGCGCTTGTGCCGCACCGCGCCAACGATCCCGCTGATGCCCTCGGCGGCCGCCTCGTTGAAGCCGGTCAGCTCGCTGCCATTGTTGGGCCCGTGTCGGATCGCGGCGTAGACCATGCCGGGTAAGCGCACATCGGCAGCAAAGCGGTACGAGCCGTCGACCTTGGAGGGCAGGTCAATGCGCGGAAACTGCGGAATTGCGCTGACATCGTCTGGCAGGCTGCCGGGAGGCGGATTGTCGCTCGGGGCTTCGGGTCGTAGCGGAGGGGGATCGGGCGGAGACTGATCGGCGGCGCCGCCTGCAAGCTCACCGAAGGTGGCGCTTTTATCACCGTGGCTGACGATGCCGCTCACGACCTGGCATTCTTCCCAGGCAACGCCCCAGCGATCCGCCGCTTCGAGCGCCAGCATCGCACGAGCGGCCGCTGCGGCTTCGCGGGCGGGAGCCTCGTAGGCGGCGAGCGAGGTGCCATCGGCGGTCGCGGTGAACCGCTGCGCCCTTGCAAAACGCTGCGCAAGCATGTCGTCGGTGGTCTCGGAAACGCCAACCGATACCGGGTCCCACAGCTCCGCCCAGCGCTCTGCAAGCGGTACGTTGGGATAGGCCGAGGCGACCGGTGCTGGCTCCACCGCAACCTGCCGCCAGTCTGCACCCAACTCCTGCGCAACGATCTGCGGGATCAGCGTCGTAACACCCTGCCCCATCTCAAGCTGAGGCACCGCGACCGAGACGACGCCATCCTCGGCAATCTTGATCCACGCGCCGAACAGATGCTCGCCGCTCGCCGGCTCTAGCGGGTTCGCGTAATTGCGCGGCAGGAACCACCACGCAACCAGCAACCCGCCGCCAACGGCAGCGCCGGTCACAAGGCCGCGGCGGGTCACCTGCATCGCGTCAGATCGCTCCGTTGGTCAGCCAGCGATCTAGCTTGTCAGCCACAGCCATGAACGGCGCAGCGCCCTCATCGTCACCGGCAGCAGGAGGTTTGCCCGCATCGCCTGCAATCCGGGTGTCGATGGTGAGCGGAATGCGGCCAAGGAACGGGATCTTGAGCGCGTCGGCGAACTTTTCCACCCCGCCCTGGCCGAAAGGATCGGAGACCTCGCCGCAATGCGGGCATTCGTAGCCTGCCATGTTCTCGACCAGTCCGATGATCGGCACCTCGCCATCCTCGAACAATTGCCCGGCGCGCGCCGCATCGAGCAGCGCGAGGTCCTGCGGGGTTGAGACCAGCACCGCGCCATCGGGCTTGCTGTCGGCCATCATCGAAATCTGCACGTCGCCCGTTCCCGGCGGCAAGTCGATCAGGAGAAGCTCGGTATCGCCCCACGCTGCATCGACCAGCTGGCCCAGCGCCTTGCCCGCCATCGGTCCGCGCCATGCAAGCGCCTTTCCAGGAGGGACGAGGTGCCCCATCGAGAGCACCTTCACCCCGTGCGGGCTATCGACCGGGACCAGCTTGTCGCCTTGCGTAAGCGGCTTTGCGCGGTCGGTTGCGAGCAGGCGCTGTTGCGAAGGGCCGTAGACGTCGCCGTCGATCACACCGACCTTGCGGCCTTTTCGCGCCAGCGCGACCGCGAGATTGGTGGTGAGAGTTGATTTGCCGACGCCGCCCTTGCCCGACCCGACAGCTATAATCATCCGGCGGCGGCGATCCGCGATCAGCGCGACATGCACCGTCTCGACGTCATCCAGCTTGCTGATTTCGTTCTCGATCAGCCCTTCAAGCTCTTCGCGAGCCTTCGCGCCAAGGTCTCCTGCCTCGGCAACAACGATAGCTCGCCCGTCCTTCAGGCGCAGCGAGCGCAGGCGCCCGTGGATCTCGATCGGCAGAGCCGCGCGCAGGCGCGCTTCGTCGTCGGCAGGGTTCGCAGAAGGTTTTGGATCGTCAGACATATTGCATCGGCCTCTATCACCAAAATCGCCCCTAACACCAAAATCGAAGCGCCAACCCCTGTTTTTCCCCAAAAGGCGTTCCTATAAGGAATGCATGCGAATGTTTGACGGCTTTAAAAAGCAATTTGGCCTTGCGATGGCGGGAAAGAAAAATCCCTGGGGTGGCTCAGGCGGTGGATCGGGTGGAGATGATGGCTCGGATGGCGGTGATACGCCAACCGGTGGTGGCTCCGACGGCCCGCGCAATCCTTGGCTTCCCGGCGGGAAGGGCGGAGACAAGAGCGGCGGCCGCCGTTCAGCCTCCATCGAAGACATCTTCAAGAACCGCGGCCCCGAAGGCCCGCGCCGCGCTGGCGGCGGTGGCGGCATCAAGCTGCCCGAACGCCCCGGCGGCGGAAGCTGGGTTCCGGTCCTCATCGCAGCGGCGCTTGGCCTGTGGGTCATCATGTCGAGCGTTCACTTCGTTCAGCCGGGCGAAGCGGCCACTGTCACCCGCTTTGGCGGCAAGTATGTCGGCAGCTACGGGCCGGGTACCAACTGGTCCTATCCTTATCCGATCAGCGTGGTCGAAACCGAAAACGTGATCGAAATCCGGACCGAGGAAGTTCCGACCAAGCTGATCCTCACGGGCGACCAAAACCTCGTCGACCTCAGCTATTCGATCCGCTGGAACATCAAGGACCTGACCCTGTTCCAGTTCCAGCTTGCCGACCCGATCGAAACCGTGCGCGAAGCGGCGGAAACAGCGATGCGTTCATCGGTTGCTGAAAAGACGCTTGATTCGGTGATCTCGGGTGAAGGGCGCGCAGACATCCAGGAGAACGTGCGCATGCGCATGCAGTCGATCCTCGACGGTTACGGCGCAGGCATCGCGGTGCAGGGTATCGAAATCGACAAGACCGACCCGCCCGAAAGCGTGGTTGAGGCCTTCAACGACGTCCTTGCCGCACAGCAGGATGCCGAGCGTGAACTGAACCGTGCGCGCCGTTATGCGCAGCAGGTGCTCGCCCGCGCCGAAGGTGACGCCGAAGCGTTCAACCAGATCTATTCGGAATATGCGCTTGCGCCCGAAGTGACGCGCCGCCGCCTCTATTACGAGACAATGGAAGCCGTGCTTTCGCGTACCGACAAGACGGTGATCGATGCCGATGGCGTAACGCCTTACATCCCCTTGCGTGAAGTTGAGCGGGGTCGTTCAAGCGCCGCCCAGCCTGCAACGCCAACGGGAGGCCAGTAAGATGCAGAACGTCTGGAACCAGTATAAAATCGCCATCATCGCGGTGGCCTTGGTCCTGATCGGTGCCGCCTCGACGCTATTCGTGACGCCCGAAACCAAGCAGGCCGTAATCATCCGTACGGGTGAACCGCGCGAGATCGTCAACATGTACACGCCTGAAGACCCTTATGGTCAGACCGGCGCAGGCTTCTGGTATCGCATCCCGTTCATCGACCGGGTGCAGATGGTCGAACGCCGCGTGCTCGATCTCGACATGGACAACCAGCAGGTTCTCACCAGCGACCAGCAGCGCCTTCAGGTGAACGCCTATGCGCGCTTCCGGATCATCCAGCCGGTGACGATGGTGGAACGTGCAGGCGACGAAGCGCGTCTGCTGACGCAGCTGTCGCCGATCCTGACCTCGGTGCTGCGCCAGGAACTGGGCCGCCGCACCTTTGCAAGCCTGCTCACGGCAGATCGCGGTACGGCAATGACCAACATCCGCGACATCCTCGACGAACAGGCGCGCGAATATGGCGTGCAGATCATCGACGTGCGCATCAAGGCGGCCGACCTTCCCGAAGGCACTCCGCTTGAAGCTGCCTTCACCCGGATGATCTCGGACCGGCAGGAGCAGGCCGAGACGATCCGTGCACAAGGTCGCAAGAACGCGCAGATCATCCGCGCCGAAGCCGATGCAGATGCGGCCAGCACCTACGCAGATGCCTACGGCAAGGACCCGGATTTCTACGATTTCTACCGGGCCATGGAGAGCTATCGCCAGACTTTCATCAATGGGGAAGGAAACTCCTCGATGGTGCTTGATGCGGACAACGAATACTTCAACCAATTCAACGGTCGGCCCTAGGTTCGGCGGATGAGAGATGGCTGAAGACCTCTGACCGACGAAGCGCTGATCTGACGCTACCGATTACAAGCGTCTTCATTCAGCGTTCAGCGCATCTGCCCTCTTTGTTGGGGCGTAACTGGAAGACAAGCGGGCGCGCCTGACCGGGCGCTGCCCCACTCAAGAGAAGGAACGAGAGGACGTGAACAACGTGCGGTATGTTTATGGACTGACAAGCGCGCTTCTGGTGGGAGGCGCAGCAGTTTCGCTGATGACCGGCTACCCGGCCGGCGCACAGGTCGCCCAGAACGACGAAGCGGTCATGGACCGTGTCGTTCCGGTCGAAGGGGCCCCGGCAAGCTTTGCCGACCTCACCCAGCAACTCCAGCCGGCAGTGGTCAACATCTCGACCCGCCAGTCGATCGAAGTGAACCGCAATCCGTTTGCCGGCACTCCCTTTGCAGAGCTGTTCAACCGGCGCGGCGGCAATAACGGTCAGCAGCCCCAGCGGCGCGAGGCGAACTCGCTTGGCTCGGGCTTCATCATCAGCGCCGACGGCTTCGTCGTGACCAACAACCACGTGGTCTCGCCCGACAACCGGGCCCGGCTTGAAGAGATCACCGTCACCATGCCCGACGGAACCGAGTACCAGGCCGAACTGGTCGGCGCGGACGCTCAGTCGGACCTCGCGGTGCTCAAGATCCAGTCGTCGGAAACCTTCCCCTTCGTGCGCTTCGGCGACAGTTCGCAGACGCGCGTGGGTGAATGGGTGGTCGCGATCGGCAACCCGTTCGGCCTCGGCGGCACAGTCACCAGCGGGATCGTCTCGGCGGTCTACCGCAACACCGGTCAGGGCGGCGCCTATGACCGCTACATCCAGACCGACGCGTCGATCAACCGAGGCAATTCGGGCGGTCCGCTGTTCGACATGCGCGGCAACGTGATCGGCATCAACAACGCGATCTTCTCGCCTTCGGGCGGCAGTGTGGGCATCGGCTTTGCCATCCCGGCTGAAATCGCAGCCCCGATCGTCGACCAGCTCAAGCAGGGCCAGGAAATCGAGCGCGGCTATCTCGGCGTCAGCCTCGAACCGATCAACGACGACCTCGCCGATTCGCTCGGGCTTGAGCGCAATCGCGGCGAGATCGTCCAGATCGTCACCGATGACAGCCCCGCCAGCCGCGCAGGCCTGCGCCCCGGCGATGTGATCGTCGGCGTGAATGGCCGCGAAGTGACATCGGAGCAGAGCGTCTCCTTCATCGTCGCCAATATCGAGCCGGGCGAAAGCGTACCCGTCGAGGTGCTGCGCGAAGGCCGCACGATCACGGTCAATGCGACGCTTGCCCGTCGCCCGAGCGAAGAGGAAATCGCTCAGCAGACCCAGACCTTCGATCCTGAAAGCGAAGAGCCGATGGATCCCGAGGCGTCCGACGAGATGATCGCGGAAAAGCTCGGATTGCAGGTCCTCGACCTCACCCCGCAGATCGCGCGCAGCCTTGGCGTGCCGACGGAGACGACGGGCCTCGTGATTGGCGCGGTTGATCCCAACTCGGATGCTGGCCGCAAGGGCCTGCGCCGCGGGGACATCATCCTGTCGGCCAACTATCAGGAAGTCGCCTCGACCGAGGCGCTGCGCGAGCAGATCGCCGCAGCCGAGAGCGAGGGCCGCGACGCCGTGCTCCTGCGCATCCAGCGCCGCGGCATGCCAGCGCGCTTCCTCCCGGTGCGCCTGCGCTAAGCGACGCTCTTAAAGCGATAAGAAAAGGGCCCCGGAGCATCGCGCTCCGGGGCCCTTTTTTCATTGGTTCCTGATCCCAGTCCCTAGCCCGATGGCTGCGGCGGCCTTGGCGGCGCAACCTCAAGCGGCTGGGTGGGTGTAGGCGATGGCGAGGGCCTTGAACGCGGAGGCGGCGGCGCTTCCACCGGCCCGCGGATGGCGCGGTCAAGGAAATCGTCGTCCACGGCAGAAGGCGGCTCGGTAATCGGCTCCAGCCCGCCTTCGCTCTCACCTTCGATATCGAAGGGCGTCCCGATTGGATCGCGGCGGCCCGGCTCGATCAGGTTCCCCTGCTCATCGATGAAGTAATAGTCGTCCGGATCGCCGAACAGCGCCTCTTCATCGGGCTCAAGCTGCCAGTCGGGAAGGTTCAGCTCGGTGTCGAATTGCTCGATCGGGCGGTCTTTGACGGCGTAGCGCATGTAAGCAGCAAAGGCGCGGGCTGGCGCTCGGCCACCCTGTAGGCCCGGAACCGCACGCGCGTCGTCGCGGCCCATCCATACGCCTGTGGTGATGCCGCTGGAGAAGCCGACGAACCAGCCATCCTTGTTCGAACTGGTCGTGCCGGTCTTGCCAGCCACCGGACGCCCGATCTGCGCGGCGCGGCCCGTGCCTGTCTGGACGGCGGCCTGCAAAAGATCAGTGATCCCAGCGGCGACATAGTCAGGGATCAGCTGACGCTCGCGCAGTTCCTCTCGCTCGTAAATCACCTCGCCCCCGGCGGTTGCAACTTTGAGAATGCCATAAGGCTCGATCCCGATGCCGCCCGAGGAAATGCCTCCGAAGGCGCGGGTCATTTCCAGAAGGCGCACTTCGGACGAGCCGAGCACCATTGAGGGGAAAGTCGAAATCGGGCTGGAGACACCAAAGCGCCGCGCCATCGAGGCGACAGTTCCGAAACCCACTTCGTTGCCCAGTTGGGCCGCGACGGTGTTGATCGAATAGGCGAATGCGGTGCGCAGGTTCGTCTCGCCGACATTGCGCCCGTTGGAGTTTCGGGGGCTCCACCCGTCGATCGTCACCGGCGTGTCGACCACGCGGTCATCGGGCGTATACCCGGCTTCGAGCGCGGCGAGATAGACGAACAGCTTCCAAGAGGAACCGGGCTGACGCATCGCGTTGGTCGCGCGGTTGAAGTTGGTTTCGACGTAGTCGGTCCCGCCCACCAGCGCGAGAATCGCACCGTCACGGTCGAGGCTGACGAGCGCGCCTTGCGATCCATCCGGCGTGTTGGAATCGATCGCCGCAGTCGCTGCGCGCTGCATGCCTACGTCCAGCGTGGTCCAGACCTCCAGCGGCGCGTTCGTTTCAGGCAGCAGGATGTCGAGCTGCGGCAGCGCCCAGTCGGTGAAGTAACGCACCGAGTTCTGTCCTGCCTGCTCCTTCAGTTCGACCGTGCTCGTATCGACGCTCGCCTGCTGCGAGGTGATGTAGCCCTGCTCGCGCATCAGACGCAGCACGACCTGCGCGCGCGCCACGGCGGCATCGACATCGGCGGTCGGCGAATAACGGCTCGGCGCTTTCACAAGCCCTGCAATGATCGCGCTTTCGGCGACCGATAGCTCGGTGCCGGGATGGCTGAAGAACTTGCGGCTCGCGCTGTCCACTCCGTAGGCGCCGCCGCCGAAATAGACCTTGTTAAGGTAGAGCTCGAGGATCTCTTCCTTGGTGAATTTCCATTCTAGCGCCATCGCCAGCACCGCCTCGCGCGCCTTGCGGTCGACGGTGCGGTTGGATGACAGGAAGAGATTGCGCGCAAGCTGCTGCGAGATGGTCGAGGTACCCCCGACGCGGCTGCGCGTCCCGGTGATACCTTCGATGATCGCGCCTCCGGTGCGCCAGAAATCAATCCCGAAATGTGAATGGAAGCGCCGGTCCTCGACCGCGATCATCGCGTTGCGCATATTGGCCGGGATTTCGTCATGCGGCAGCCATTCGCCAAAGCTCGGGCCGATTTCGACGATCTCGGTCCCGTCGCGCGCACGCACCAGAATGGTCTGGCCTGCCTGCGTTGCCTGCAATTGCGTGAATGTGGGGATGGAGCGCGCGGCAAAGCCGACAGCGAAGCCGAGGAAAACAACCGCAAGAAGCGCGGCGGCTACGCCGCCGATCGCAAGACGCTTGAACCACTTCCAGAAAGACGACGGCCGCTTCATTTCGCTGCTGGAGGACGAACCGTTCGCGACCTTCTTGGCCCGCGTGGTTTTGCCCGAAGAGGCCTGTGCCCGCTCGGTTGCAGCACGGCGCGACCCGCGCTTGCCCTTGTTTTGCAGACGGTCACCGCGTTTCGACATGAATTTCCAAAAAGACCAATGGCGCCCAATACCTCAAATTCCGGCCCTGCATAGTTAACTTGTAACCCTGCGTGAACGGGCTGGAACGCCCAATGAGCGCTCCTTGAGGGTAAAACGCGCTGAAAGGCGATTTTATCCGCCGATTTTACAAGTGCGGGCGAGGCGAGGCGCGGCCTCAATCCTCCGGCGCGAACTCAAGCGCGGCGGAGTTTATGCAGTAGCGAAGGCCGCCTTCCTCGGGCGGGCCATCGGGGAACACATGGCCCAGATGGCTGCCGCAATTGCCGCAAGTGACCTCGGTGCGGATCATGCCAAAAGAGGTGTCGCGGTGCTCGTCGATCACCTCTTCGTCAGCCGGCTTGGTGAAGGCAGGCCACCCGCAGCCGCTGTTGTATTTCGCCGCGCTGATGAAGAGCCGAGTGCCGCATGCCGCGCACATATATTCGCCCTTCTCGTAGAACTTGTCGTATTTGCCGGTGAAGGCCCGCTCGGTTCCCGCTTCGCGCAGGATGTGGAACTGCTCGGCGGTCAGGCGCTCGCGCCATTCGGCTTCGGTCAAGGTCTTGGGATCGTCGGTCATGGTTTCTCGGCCTCTCTCGCTTAGTGGCAATATCGGTGCGAGTTGGCGGGACTGCAAGCGCCGCGCGTTTTCCTACTCGCCTTCACCCGGTTATCTGAGGTGAGATGCCGTGTGATCTTGCTCTCAAATCCCGCCTGAACTCAAATTTGCGAAAGGTCACACGTCCTACAGGCATGAGCGGGCATTCGCTCAACGCGATCAGGGACTTGGATTGCTACGGCACTTTTCCAAACGCACCATTTGCGCGGTCCATCGCTAACAGCTCACGCATCGACCTGACTGTAATGCGCAGGCGGCTTGATCACGTCCATACGTTCGGAAAGCAGCGGGCGGAAACTGGGGCGGCTCTTGAAGACCGCGTACCAGCCGCGCGTCTGTTCGTGCCCCTTCCAGTCGATCCCGCCAAGGTAGTCCGCAACGCTGATCTGCGCGGCAGCGGCAAGGTCCGCCATGCTCATGGTCGACCCGGCGAGCCACGGGCGATTGTCGATCAGCCAGTCCATGTAATCGAGGTGCCCGTGTGCCAGCCGCATCGCGTCGCGCAGTTGGCGGCTGTCGGGTGGTTGGCGGGTGATGATGCGCTTCTTCATCCGCTCGTGCAGCAGGGGCGCGGTGACATCGGCGTAGAAGTTCTCGTCGAACAGCGCCACCAGCCGGCGGATCTCCGCACGGCCCGCTGCGGTGCCGTTGATCATCGGCGATGTGTCGATCGTCTCTTCAAGGTACTCGGCAATCGCCCGGCTGTCGGCGAGCGTGATGCCCTTCTCCTCGTTCACAAGCACCGGCGTGCGGCCCGCCGCGTTGAGGTTGTGGAACGTGTCGGACGGAGCCCAGGGATGCTCACGCACCAGATCGTAAGCGACGCCCTTCTCCCCCATGAGCAGCCTGATCTTGCGCGAGAACGGACACAGGGGAAATTGGTAGAGCTGCCACATTACAAGGATCCTAAAACCTCAGAGCGAGGCCGGTTCCCTCATAGCGAGGCTGCGAGATGCGCGAAAGCGTCAGTTGGTGCGATTGTTGGTGGCATCAAGCAGCGTCAGGCACGCCGGCAGCATCGCCTTGACCGCCTCGCCGCCATCGGCCTCGTGACGCGCAACCTCGCTCTGGACGAGGCGGGTCACGTCCTCGCGGTTGAGCGCGTAGGTGTCCATCAGTCGCACCATCGCAACCACGAAGAACTCGCGCCCGCCGGTCTCGGTCATAGTCGGCCATTCGCTACCGCGCGGATCGCCCGACTTCTGCCACCCTTCCAGCGTCGCAAACGCCACCCCGCAGCGCGGCGCGGTGGCTTCGGTGACGGGGAGGTCTTCGAGCGTTGCAGGCTTGGCAGCGTCGGGGGCCGGAGCAGCTTGCAGCGCGAGTGGAGCCGCGATGGCGGCAAGGAGAGGCAAGGTCATGGCGCATTCCTATAGCGGGGCGGATGAACGCTTGGCTACGGCGCGTCGCAAGGCTGTTGGACAAAGCGCTTGTGATGCCCGCAACCGCGCCCTACCTCGACCTATGTCGGTTGCAATTGACCACTAAGAGAGAGGACAAAGCGAAATGCTCAATCACGTGATGATCGGGTCGAACGACATCGAAAAGTCGAAGACCTTCTACAACGCCGTGCTCGGCGTGCTGGGTGCGGGCGAGCCGATGGTGCACGTCAACGACACCGGCCAGACCCGCCTGTTCTACATGCACAATGGATCGACCTTCTCGATCAGCGAACCGATCAACGGCCAGCCCGCCGAATGCGCCAACGGCATGACGATCGGCTTCAAGTGCGACAGCCTTGAGCAGGTTACCGAACTGCACGATGTGGCCGTGGCAAACGGCGGCAAGAGCATCGAAGACCCGCCGGGCACACGCAACGGATCGATGGGCCCGATGAACCTGTGCTACTTCACCGATCCCGACGGTCACAAGATGTGCGGCATCCACCGGCCTTCTTGATAGGCCTAACGGCTTAGCTGGAACACAGCGAACTCAGCGCGCCAGTTGGCCCCGACGGGGCCGATGGCGCGCTCATTTGCAAAGAACCAGGTGCGCTCGATCTTGGCGCCCTTGGCCCTCGCAAGCTCGCGGAAATCATCCACCGTCACGTGGTGGATGTTCTGGGTTTCGTACCACGTCACCGGCAGGGCGCGGGTGACCGGCATCCGCCCACCGAGCATGAGCGCAGTGCGCGTGCGCCAATGCGCGAAGTTGGGGAACGAGACGAAAGCGCGCGTTCCCACCCGGAGCAACTCGTCGAGCATCAGGTCGGGCCGGGTCGCGGTCTGGAGCGTCTGGCTAAGGATCGTGTAGTCGAACGCCTTGTCGTGATAGTCCGAAAGGTCGGTGTTGGCATCGCCCTGCACCACGGAAAGGCCCCGCCCGACACAGCGGGCCACAAGCGCCGGGTCCAACTCAAGCCCGCGCGCATCGCACTGCTTCTCACCCTCGAGCACGGCCATCAATTCGCCCTCGCCGCAGCCGATATCGAGCACCCGCGTCCTGCGAGCAACGTGGCGCGCAATCGCAGCAAGGTCAGGGCGCAGTGTGTTTAGAGACCCGCTCATTCGACGAAGGCCTTCACAACGCGGTCGAGCTCTTCATGCGGCAACAGGAAGCTGTCATGCCCGTTGGGAGCGGACAGCTCGACAAAGCTGACCTTGGCTCCAGCGGCGTTCAAGGCGTGGACGACGTGCCGGCTCTCCGACGTCGGATAGAGCCAGTCGGTGTCGAAGCTGACGATGCAGAACCGCGCGCTCGTCCCTGCAAAGGCATCGGCAAGCTTCCCGCCATGCTCTTCGGCGATATCGAAATAGTCCATCGCCCGCGTGATGTAGAGGTAGGAATTGGCGTCAAATCGCTGGGTGAAACCGCTGCCCTGATAGCGCAGATAACTCTCGACCTGGAAGTCGGCATCGAAGCCGAAGCTCTTGGCATCGCGGTCCTGCAAGCGCCGCCCGAACTTGGCGGTCAGTCCTTCCTCGGAAAGGTAGGTAATATGCGCCGCCATACGCGCCACGGCGAGGCCATTGTCGGGCGAGGAGCCGCTCGCATAATAGTCGCCGTCCGCCCAAGCCGGGTCCGCCATGATCGCCTGGCGTCCGACTTCGTGAAAGGCGATGTTCTGCGCCGAATGCCGCGCGGTCGAAGCGATCACCAACACCCGCGCTGCGCGGCTTGGCCAGTTAGCGGCAAGGCTCAACGCCTGCATGCCGCCCATCGATCCGCCGACAACCGTATGAAGCTGCTCGATCCCGAGCCCGTCGAGCAAAGCCACAAGCCCGCGCACCATGTCGCGGATGGTGATAACGGGGAAGCGCATCGCATAAGGCGCACCGTCGGATGCTTCGGACGCAGGGCCGCTCGACCCCATGCAGCTGCCGATCACATTGGCGCAGATGACGTGGAAGCGATCCGTGTCGATCGGCTTGCCGGGGCCGACCATCCGCTCCCACCAGCCCGGCTTGCCGGTGATCGGGTGATTGCTCGCAACATATTGGTCACCGGTTAGCGCATGGCAGATTAGCACCGCATTCGAGCGATCCTCGGCCAACTCGCCATAGGTCTCATACGCGATTCTCGCGCCTTCGAGCGCCTGCCCGCTATCAAGCGGCAGGGGAGCGGGCAGCGCATAGCTCTTCGAGGCTGGGGCAGCGTTCATAAGCCAGCGCGAAGTGGGGTAGCGAGGCGTGCAAGTCAATTGGGCTGTTCTTGCGCGCCGCAAGCGGTTATCGCCCCGCGGCCATGACCACACGTCCCGAACCCAAACCCTATATCCTCGGCATCCACGCCTATGTCCCCGGCAAGGCGACCGCGAGCGATGGGCGCAAGCTGGTGAAGCTGTCGGCGAACGAGAACCCGCTCGGAACCAGCCCGGCGGCGCTCGAAGCGCTGGAGCAAGCGCGCGGGGAAGCGGCAAGCTATCCGGACCCTGACGCAAAGGCGCTGCGCGCGGCGATTGCGGACCTCCACAGCCTCGACGCGGAGCGGATCGTGTGCGGGACGGGATCGGATGAGCTCTTGAACCTTGCCGCACAGGGCTTTGCCGGTGTTGGCGATGAGGTGCTGTTCTCGCGCCATTCATTTGCGGTCTACGACATCGCAGCAAGGCGCTGCGGGGCTGAGCCGGTCGAGGTCGATGACCGCGACTACACTGCCGATGTCGACGCCATCCTGGCTGCGGTGACGCCAAAGACGCGTGTGGTGTTCCTCGCGAACCCCAACAACCCGACCGGCACCTGGATCGCACCCGCCGAGGTCGAGCGCCTGCACGCAGGCTTGCCTGCTGACGTGCTGCTGGTGGTCGACGAGGCCTACGCCGAATATCTCGACCCCGCGCATCAGCGTATCGGCTTCGAGCTTGCCGCGAAGCGCGACAACGTGCTGGTCACGCGCACCTTTTCCAAGATCCACGGCCTTGCTGCTGAACGGATCGGCTGGGCAACCGGCGCGCCGGGCCTGATCGACGTGCTCAACCGCATTCGCGGACCGTTCAACGTGACAGTAAGCGGCCAGAAAGCTGCTCTGGCCGCGCTGGGCGACACTGGCTTTGTCGAGGCGAGCCGCGATCACAACTCTGCCGAACGCGCGCGCTTTGTCGAAGCGATTTCAGCGCTGGGCAATCACGGCCTGAGCGCCGTCCCAAGTGAGGCGAACTTCGTGCTGGTGCGCTTCGATGGCGATGTGAAAGCCGAGACCGCCCTCACCGCCATCGCCGAGGCAGGCTACGCTGTGCGCCACCTGCCCTCGCAAGGCTTGCCTGATGCACTGCGCATCACCATCGGCAAGTCGGAAGACATGGAGCGCGTCATCGCCACCTTGCGCGAACTCTGCGGAGAAACCGCGTGAGCATCGAGCGCGTCGCGATCATCGGGCTCGGCCTGCTCGGCGGGTCGATTGGGCTCGCGGTCAGGGAACATGCGCCGGGCATCACAACCACCGGCTATGATCGCGACGAAGGCGTGCGGCGGGTAGCGCGTGAACGCGGCCTTGCCGCGGCCGTTTGCGACACTGCTGCCGAGGCGGTGCGCGAGGCCGACCTTGTTATCCTGTGCGTCCCAGTGGGCGCGATGGAGGCTGCCGCTGCCGAGCTTGCCGACCTCCTGCCAGATGGCGCCATCATCTCGGATGTCGGCTCGTCCAAGCAGAGCGTGACCGAGGCCCTCGCGCGGGCATTACCCGGCAAGACGATCATCCCAGCGCACCCGGTCGCGGGGACCGAGGAAAGCGGACCGGAGGCAGGCTTTGCCTCGCTTTTCACCAATCGCTGGTGCATTCTCACCCCGCCCGAGGGAACCGACGAGGAGGCGCTCGCTGCGCTCTCCGATTTTTGGGCGAAGCTTGGTGCGATGGTCGAGGTGATGGACGCAGAGCACCACGATCTGGTCCTTGCGGTCACAAGCCACATCCCGCACCTCATCGCGTTCACAATCGTCGGCACAGCGAGCGATCTCGAAGACGTCACTCGGTCCGAAGTTATCAAGTATTCGGCTGGCGGCTTTCGCGACTTCACCCGCATCGCGGCCTCCGACCCGGTGATGTGGCGCGATGTGTTCCTCAACAACAAGAGCGCGGTGCTCGAAATGCTGGGGCGCTTCACCGAAGACCTCACCGCCCTCCAGCGCGCGATCCGCTCAGGCGATGGTGATGCGCTGCACGATCTCTTCAGCCGCACCCGCGCGATCCGCCGCGAAGTCATCAAGGAAGGCCAGGACGATGGTCGCCCAGACTTCGGGCGCGAGGATCATGGGTGAGGCTTAAGCTCGGCCCGAAGGGCCGCAAGGGCGACCGCCCGTCCGCAGCGGGCGCAGCCTTGCTGCGCGTCTAGCGAGGACGAACCCGCGGATGCGGGTTCGCAGTCAGGGATATGCTCTCGCCTGAATTGAGCACGTTGATCGCGCGGTGCACGCGGCGCTCCATTTCGGCGCGCGGGAGACCTGCCGGGATGGTCTCGCCCACGCGGTAGGTGATCGTGCCGGGCTGCTTGATGATGCGATGATAGAGCGGCCCGCTGTTCACGGCGACCGGCACCACCGGCAGACCGAGAAGCTTGTAGATGCCCGCAAAGCCGGACTGAAGCGGCGGCTCCTTCCCGTGCGGCACTCTGGTGCCTTCAGGGAAAATGATGAGCGGGCGCCCTTCGCTCACGCGCTCCTTGGCAAAGGCGATCATTTGACGCAGCGCCTGCGCGCCCCGGTCGCGCGCCACGGGCACAAGGCCATAGACCTTGGCCGAGTACCCCCAGCCTGGGATCAGGAACAATTCACGCTTGGCAAATACCGTGGGAAAGCGAAACAGGCGCGGCATGTCGATCGCCTCGAAGAAACTCTCGTGCTTCACCGCGATCAGGACAGGCTCATCGGGAATTTCACCTTCCTGCACGATCGTGATGCCGAGCAGGTTTTCAACGCACCACTTGTGCCAATTGCCCCAGAGCGCCACCACTCTCTTCAGCGCCTCCAGCCCGAACAACAGCGCGAACAGCGATACCACCACGAGGATCGCGCTGAAGCCGTAAAAGACCGGGTAGAAAACAAGGCTGCGAAGAAACGCCACTCAGGATGCCTCAATAACCGAAAAGGCCTGCAATAAAGCTGGCGATCAGCTTGTGATATTCAAGGAAGAGGCTGGCAAGGCTCGGCTGCGATGGCACAGCGTCGCGAACAACCGTGACCGATGAAGGCAGCTCGCGATCAAGCTCTCCGGCAGCGCGGCGCATATGCCAGTCGGTCGTAACGAGGCGCAGCGAGGTGATGTCGTTGGCGGCAACCCATTCGGCGGTCTCGGTCGCGTTCGAGCGGGTGTCGACCGCTTCCGAGCCGAGCGTGATGCAGCAATCCATCCGCGCCTCATCGACTTCGAACTCGGCGGCGAATTCGTCGCGCGTCACTTCCGGATCGACACCGGTGACCAGCATCCGCTGGGCCTGACCTTGCTCGAGAACCTGCAACCCTTGCGCGATGCGGCCCGGCCCGCCGGTCGGCACGATAACCGCATCGGTTGAAAGCTCTTCGGCAGGCTGCGGCAAGGCGGCGGCGAACCAGAAAAAGCCCAAAGCCCAAACGAGCACGCTCGCGGCGAGGAGATAACGAATAGCAACCATTGTGTTTACAGCATCGACTTTAGCGCAAGTCCGATCGTTATCCGACCCGTGATGAGCGCAAGCAGAACGCCCGCGACAGGAACCGCGCCGATAACTGCCCAATCGACCACGTCAAGGCCGCCTCCGCCCACCATGCCGCTGTCGAGTGCGGCAAACTGCTGGCCGAGCAGCCAGACCGCGGCAAGGCCGAGGATCAGACCGACGAATGCTCCGAACGCTGCATCGCGCACGACCGAGCGCTGGAACACCCGCGTCACCTGCCTGTCGGTCCCACCGAGGAGGTGGATGATCTCCACCGTGTCGCGGTGGTTGGCAAAGGCACTTCTCGCGGCGAGCCAGACCGCCGCAGCCGTCGCGAAGCTCACCAGCGCGATGAGCGCGAGCGCGAGATATTGGAGAGCGGCAAGAGCATCGTAGACCGGGCGCAGCCATTCCGATTGGGCATCGATGCGGGCTGAACCTCCAAGTGGCTCCAGTGCCTCGTCCAGCGCGGTCTGCAACTGGGCGATTTCCTGCGCGTTCGCTTCGCGCGTCAGTTCGACATCAATCAGCGCCGGAATCGGCACGTCTTCGGAGACCGCGCTCTCCCCCAGCCACGGTGCGAGCAATTGCTCCAGTTCGGCCTCGGGAACCACCCTTACCGAAGTGACGAGCCGCGAATTGCCCAGCGCCTCGGCTGCGGCCTCTGCCTGCGCGTTGCGGGCATTCTCATCGGCCTCGACAATCTGCACGGTCACGGCATCGGACAGGTCGGCGCGCGCGTTTTCGGCGAGGTTTCGCAGCGAGAGCCCGCCCGCAGCCGCGATCACGACAAGCGCAATAAGGATCGCAATCACCCACGGTATCGGCCCGCCAAAACGCGTCTGCGGCAGCAGTTTCGCGGTGACCGAGCCCTTCATCGGCGCGACCTTCTCGATCCGTTCTTCGGGGACGGGAGGCGTCCTCACGCCGCACCCTTGCGCGGGGCAGGCCGCGACTTGGGCTGCGGCGGATAGCGCAGCGCGCCCGTCGGGTCGGAAAGTCGCCCCTTGTGCAGCCGCATTATGAGCGATTCCGGCACTTTCTTGAGCAAGTGCACATCGTGGGTCGCGACAATGACGGTCGTGCCGACGCGGTTGTTCAACGCCTCGAACAGGCGCAGCAGCTTCAGGGCCATGTCAGGATCGACGTTGCCGGTCGGCTCGTCCGCAATCAGCATTTGCGGGCGAGCGATCACCGCCCGCGCAATCGCGACCCGCTGCTGCTCACCGCCGGACATCGTCGCGGGGCCCGCCTGAGCTCGGTGAGAGAGCCCGACCCACTCGAGCATGTCGGACACCGCTTTGACCACCTTGGCCTCATCCGTTCCGGCCAGCCTCAACGGCAAAGCGACATTGTCGAAGGCTGAAAGATGCGGGACGAGGCGGAAGTTCTGGAACACCACTCCCAGACGCCTGCGAAAATCAGGAAGCTTCTGGCGAGGGAGAGTGATCATGTCCTTGCCGAACATGCGAATACTGCCGCGTGAGGGACGCTGAGCGAGGTAGAGCAGCTTCAAAAGGCTGGTCTTGCCAGCACCGCTAGCACCGGTGAGAAAGTAGAAGCTGCCGGGAAACAGCGTGAACGACAGGTCGCTCAACACCTCAGGGTCGGTGCCATAGCGAAGGCCCACATTGTCGAATTTCACGATTTCTGGTGGCCGCTCGTTCATCACCGGCGCGTTTACCAAGCTGCCAGCACGCAGGGAAGCCCGCGAGGTGCGCTACTCCCACAATATGTCGCAGCATTGTTACGCCTGATTGCAATTTTCGCTCTGCAGTGTGGAAAAAGACAGCAATTCGCCCATGGTAAACGCGCCCGCCCTTGCAGCGCTCGCCAAGCTGATTCATGCCATTTGTCGAAATGATCATTTCGTGCCCAGAGTGCTCGACACGATATGTCGTCCCGGAAAGCGCGATTGGCGCTGAGGGCAGGACCGTGCGCTGTGCAAAATGCAAGCACAGCTGGTTCCAGGAACCAAAGCCGCTCGACCTCGACAAAGAAGTAGCCGCCGAACCGGAGCCGACACCGGCTCCGCCACCACCTCCGCCGCCTCCTGAGCCTGAACCGGTAGCCGAAGCCGAAGAAAGCCTGGCGCCCGCATCCGAGCCCGAAGAGGCGGCAAGCCCTTCAATCAGCCACTGGCGCACCTCCGATCGACCAGAATCTACCGACACGGAAGAAGAGCAGGTCGAAGAACCAGCGCCAGAACCCGATCCCGAACCAGAGCCTGAACCCGAGACCGAAAGCGGCTTCGAGTCCGGAACCGATCCTCTGGCGGGCGAATTCAGCGATGTGGACGGCGAAGCCCACGTCGATGCCGCTTTTGACGACGACTATGATTACGAGGAAGAAGGCTCGCAGTTCGACTACAGCCCGCCCTTCTCGCGCCGCCGCAACTCGCTCAAGATGTGGACGATCGCCGCAGGGGTCTTTGCGCTACTGGCAAGCGGTACTGCGGTCGCGGTCAATTATTACGGCCTTCCCGACTGGCTCCCGATCAGCAAGCCGACCTTCGGCATCGGCAAAGAAGAACTCGTCCTCGACTTCCCGCAAGCACGGCAGCGCAAGGAAACGCTCGAAAGCGGGGAAGAGATTTTCCGGGTGAGCGGCAGCATCTCCAACGTCTCGCAGGAAAGCCAAAGCGTGCCGAGCGTGCTGGTCGTCTTCCGCGATGCGCGTGAGAAGAACGTCTATTCCTGGGTGGTCGTGCCCTCGAAGCGCGAGCTTGCGCCGGGCGAAAGTCTCAACGTGACCGAGGCAGTGACCGACATTCCCCCTGCAGCACAGGCTGCGGAAATCGGATGGTCGCCCAGCTAAGGGCGCCGGTCATTCAGCTGAATTCGATCCAATAGGTTCCCGCGTCGTCGCGGCTGCGCTGGAGCGTGTGGTTTTGCGCGTTGCCCGTGACCTCGATGCCGCTTTCTGCGTCGAATGTGATTTCAACCGAACGGATGATCCGGGCGCTGGCGCTTGCCTGTACGCTGACGCTGCCTGCCGATGCGCCCGATGCTTGCTCGACCGGCGCAACAGCAACCGAAGGGGCGGCGCTCTGTGCAATAATCAGGAGGGCAGCGGTGAAGCTCATGCCCAATGGTTACCGACCGATTTACCATTTCTGCAAGCGACCCGTTAACGCGGTCCCGCAGCGGGACAGCGGCTCGTCAAGGGTTACCAAACGCACCAAGTCATGCGGCAATGCATCAAAGCTCTTGCGCACCCTCAAACCTGTTGCTAGGGGCGCGCTCCTACCAAGGGCGGCAGCGAATTTGCGCAGCCCTGACACCCCGAGTGCGGTCGTGGCGGAACTGGTAGACGCGCAACGTTGAGGTCGTTGTGGGCTAACGCCCGTGGAAGTTCGAGTCTTCTCGACCGCACCATTTTTCAAGTCAGACATGCAGCATGGTCAAACCCGCTCTTGCGGGCACTTGCCGCTGTGCTAGGCCGCTCTCTCACATGATGGAGAGAGCCCGATGAAAACCCGCGCAGCCGTAGCTTTCGAAGCGAAAAAGCCGCTCGAGATCGTCGAACTCGACCTCGAAGGTCCAAAGGCTGGCGAGGTGCTGGTCGAGATCATGGCAACCGGGATCTGCCACACCGACGCTTACACGCTGGACGGGCTCGACAGCGAGGGGATCTTCCCCAGCGTGCTTGGCCATGAGGGCGCAGGCATCGTGCGCGAAGTGGGCGCAGGCGTAACCAGCGTTGCACCCGACGATCACGTTATCCCGCTTTACACGCCCGAATGTCGCCAGTGCAAAATGTGCCTGTCGGGCAAGACCAATTTGTGCAGCGCAATCCGCGCGACCCAGGGCCAAGGGCTGATGCCCGATGGCACGAGCCGGATGAGCTATCGCGGCGAGACGATCTACCACTACATGGGCTGTTCGACCTTCTCGAACTTCATCGTCCTTCCTGAAATAGCGGTCGCCAAAATACGCACCGACGCACCGTTTGAGACCTCCTGCTATGTCGGCTGCGGGGTGACGACCGGCGTTGGCGCGGTGGTCAACACGGCCAAGGTCGAGCCGGGCGACAATGTCGTCGTCTTTGGGCTTGGCGGGATCGGGCTCAATGTCATCCAGGGCGCGAAGATGGCGGGCGCGGACCGGATCGTCGGCGTAGATATCAATCCGGCAAAGCGCGAATGGGGCGAGAAGTTCGGCATGACCGACTTCGTGAACCCCAAGGAGACCTCGGACGTTGTCGCGCACTTGGTCGAGCTGCTTGATGGCGGTGCGGACTATTCGTTCGATTGCACCGGTAACACCGACGTGATGCGCGACGCGCTCGAGTGCTGTCACAAGGGCTGGGGCACCTCGATCATCATCGGCGTAGCCGAAGCCGGCAAGGAGATCGCGACGCGGCCCTTCCAGCTTGTCACCGGGCGCAACTGGCGCGGTACTGCCTTCGGCGGCGCCAAGGGGCGCACCGACGTGCCCAAGATCGTCGACTGGTACATGAACGGCAAGATCGCGATCGACCCGATGATCACGCACACTTTGAGCCTCGAAGAGATCAACAAGGGCTTTGACCTCATGCATGCAGGCGAAAGCATCCGCAGCGTGGTCGTCTACTGATGGCCGTGAAGGTCCGCCTTGCCGAGAAGTTCGCTCTGTTCGACGATCACTGGGCTCCGCGCCTCGCAGCTCGCTACAACGGCAACGAGGTGCGGCTCGCCAAGGTCGAAGGGGAGTTTCACTGGCACAAGCACGATGAGACGGACGAGCTTTTCCTCGTGATCGAGGGCGAGCTCGACATGGAGTTCCGCGACCGCACCGAGCACATGAAAGCCGGCGACCTCATCGTCGTCCCGCGCGGCACCGAGCATCGTCCCTGCGCGCGCTCAGGAGAGGTGAAGCTGCTGGTGATGGATGCCGACGGCACGCCCAACACGGGTGACGAGGCCACTGCCTTCAAGCCGGTCGAGGTCTGAGAGTGGCGCTTGAAACCGTTTCCGAAGTCCGCAGCCATGGCGGCACGCAGGGCGTCTATCGGCATGCGAGCGAGGCAACTTCGACCGAAATGACCTTTGCGGTCTTCGTGCCCGACCATGAAGAGGGCGCACGGCTTCCCGTACTGACATATCTGTCCGGCCTCACCTGCACGCATGCCAACGTCATGGAGAAGGGCGAATATCGAGAAGCCTGCGCAAAGCACGGCATCATCTTCGTCGCGCCCGACACCAGTCCACGCGGCGATAATGTTTCCGATGCCGCAGACGAATACGATTTTGGCAAGGGCGCTGGCTTCTATGTCGATGCGACGGAAGAACCGTGGGCCAAACACTACCGGATGCGCACCTATATCGAGGAGGAGTTGCCCGCCGTCATCGCGCAATATTTCCCGGTCGACACGGGTCGCCAGTCGATCACCGGTCATTCGATGGGAGGCCACGGAGCGCTCACAATCGGCCTGCGCAATGCGGGACGATTCCGCTCGATCAGCGCGTTCTCGCCCATCGTTGCGCCGTCGCAAGTGCCGTGGGGAGAGAAGGCGCTCGGGCGGTATCTGGGAGCTGGCCGCGAAAGCTGGCGTGCCCACGACGCGGTCGCCTTGATCGAAGGCGGCGCAAGGCATGATCACATCCTCATCGACCAGGGCACGGCAGACAATTTCCTCGAAGAACAGCTCCAGACCCATCGGTTTGTCGATGCATGCAAGGCGAACGGCGTCCCTGCTGATATCCGGATGCAGGAGGGCTACGACCACTCCTATTTCTTCATCTCGACCTTCATGGCCGAACACATCGCCTGGCATGCAAAGCATCTGAAGTCATGAGCGATCCTCGCTTTCATCCACCCGCCGGTGGCCTCGTCCCGCATATGGGGATCACGCTGGCCGACGAAGGCGAAGGGTGGTTGGAAGCGAAAATGGTGATCGAACAGCATCACCTGCGCTCGGGCGCGAATGCCCTTCACGCAGCCAGCATGATCGCGCTTGCCGACAGCGTATGCGGTTTTGCGGCGGGGCAGGTTTTGCCCGAAGGCGCGAAGGGCTACACCACTATCGAGCTCAAATCGAACTTCCTCGGCACTGCAAGCGAGGGAACGCTTATCGGCAGGGCCGACGCCGACCATCTTGGACGCACGACGCAGGTGTGGAGCTCAATCGTCACGCATCAGGAAACCGGGCGCAAACTCGCCCTGTTCCGCTGCACTCAGATGATCTTGTACTAGGTCGCGCCGTGACCGTTGGTGAGCAGGCGTCTCACCAGACGTCGCAGTTCCTGCGGGTAAAATTCCCCGATCCGGTCAAACTCTTCTTTCCCGTAAAACCGGGCAAGAACCGCATCCGAGCCGGCGTAGAACTGGATCGCCGAGATAAGCAGGTAAACCCGCGCGATCTTGTCGGCCATCGGCAGGTCAGCCTGACCCTCGATCGTTTCGAGCAGGGCGATGAGTTCGCCAAGCCAGTTCTTGAAGAACCAATCCCCCTCGGGCGCTTCGCTGCGCTGGTCCTCGAGCAACTCGCGCATTAGCAGCTTGGTGTCGAGCGGGTTTGCTACCGCGCGCTCGTAGACGGCTAGAATAACGTCCTCGAAGCGTTGTGCGGGCGATGCCCCGGCGTTCTGGCTCGCCCGCGTCACCTCGAACAGGCGGTCGGCGATGCGCTTGAGGACCTCGCGATAGAGATCATCCTTGCGTTTGAAGTGATAAAGCAGAGCCTGCTTGGTCAGCCCGATCTCGCCGGCGATCTGGGCGATGCTGGCTCCGTAAAATCCGCGTTCGGCAAATTGAGCGTGGGCCGCGTCTAGCAGCTGTTCTCGCGTATCATCTTGCGATTCGGCGGGAATCTCATCACTCATTCGTTGCCGATACTAAAAAAGCGCCCTTTGAAAAAGCCAAGCGGCGAAACGCCTGCCTCTTCCTCGCCTTCTGTCGCAGGGAGCGGGCTCATCGCGGTGACTTCGCCGAGAAGCATGGTGTGGTCGCCGGCAGTATGGCTCGAATATTGGCGGCACTCGAAATGGCCGACCGAACCGATGATCGAGGGCAGCCCGGTTGAGCTTGTCGCGAAGTCGTCGGCGACCAGTCGACTGTCGCCGCGAGCGGCATATCGCAACGCCACTTCGGCCTGGTCTTCGGAGAGGATGCTGATCGTGAAGCGTTCAGCCTTGGCAAACAGGTCGAACTGGCTCGATGAATTGTGCAGGCTCCAGCACAGGAGCATCGGCTCGAGCGAGACCGAGACGAGCGAATTGATCGTCATCGCCGCCACGCCGCCACTTTCCGTCTCGACCGCGACCACGCACACGCCGGTCGCAAACTGGCCCATCAGCTTTCGAAACTCGGACGTGCTCGGCAAAGACGCCTGGCCCGTGTCCTGAGCATGGGTATCGCGATGAGCGGCAGGATCGCGCAAGAAGAACTCCGAAGAAAGTGGGTGGGATCGCCTAAGGATGGGGTGGACCCTGCGCGGGTTCAACCAAGCGGGGGCAATTGTCAATGAGACCCCGCCACGCAGGAACGCCTGACCGCGTCCTGCGTTGGCACTTAAGGGATTACTGCAAGCCAGCACGGGAAGACGGTTCATGATCAGCAAGGTGAGCGCCGCGCTCAAGGATTTCCTCAAACAGGAAAGCGCCGGGGGGATCGTCCTGATCGCTGCAGCCGCGCTGGCGTTGCTGATCGCAAACAGCCCGCTTGCACCATTTTATTTCGGCACGCTTGAAACCAAGCTCAACGTGTCCTTCGGCGACTTTGCCATCAACAAGGGCCTGATCCTGTGGATCAATGACGGGCTCATGGCGATCTTCTTCTTCCTGATCGGTCTCGAAGTTAAGCGCGAGATCATAAACGGACAGTTGTCCTCGTGGGACAAGGCTTCCCTGCCGCTCGCCGCGGCCATCGGCGGTATGGGGATTCCGGCGGCCATCTACGTCGCCTTCAACTGGAACTCGCCCGAAAGCATAGGCGGCTGGGCCATCCCGGCGGCGACCGATATTGCTTTTGCGCTCGGTATCCTGTCGCTGCTCGGCCCGCGTGTGCCGGTCGCGATGAAGGCGCTGCTTCTCGCAATCGCCGTGATCGATGATATCGGCGCGATTACGGTCATCGCGCTGTTCTACACCGGCGAGATCAAGACCGACATGCTGATCGGAGGCGGCGTTATGCTGGCCCTGCTCTTCGCGCTGGGCCGCGCGCGCATCGCATCGGTCATTCCCTATGTCCTTTTCACCGTCATCATGTGGGTATTTATCCTTAAGTCCGGCGTCCACGCGACGCTTGCCGGTGTGACGGCCGCGATGATGGTGCCGATGGTGGCTCGCGATGGCTCGCACCTTCTCGAACACATGGAGCATGCGCTGCACAAATGGGTCGCGTTCGTCATCATCCCGATCTTCGGGTTCGCTAATGCGGGCGTCACCCTTATCGGACTGTCACCTGCCGACCTGTTGCAGCCGCTGCCGCTCGGCATTGCACTTGGCCTCTTGATCGGCAAGCAGATCGGGATCGTCGGTTTTGCCTGGGTCGCGGTGAAAGCTGGCTTTGCCAAGCTTCCCGAAGGCGTGGGCTGGCGCAAGATCCACGGGCTTTCGCTGCTCGCGGCAATCGGCTTCACGATGAGCCTGTTCATCGGCAATCTCGCGTTCGAGGACCAGGCACAGGTTGACGCGGTCAAGCTCGGCGTGCTCTCCGGATCGCTGATCGCAGCGTTTGCAGGCTATTTCATGCTCAAGGCCGCGCTGCCTGATGAGCCTGCCCCCGAAGACGAAGAGATTGAATAGCCCTCGCAATGCCTGACAATGCCAAGCCGGTCACCCGCAGCGTCCGGGTCAATGACATCGCGCTGACCTATTACGAGTGGCGCGCCGCGCCCGGCAATCAGGAGCCGCCGCTGCTGATCGCGCACGCGACAGGCTTTCACGGCCGCTGCTACAGCGCGATTGCAGAGCGATTTCCCGACCGCCGCGTGATCGCGCTCGACCTTCGCGGTCACGGTCGGAGCGAAGGCGGGCCGGTGAGCCATTGGCAAACGTTCGTGGACGATGTGACCGCGTTTCTCGACCAGCTCCGCATCCGCCGCGCCGTGGGTGTGGGTCATTCAATGGGCGCGCATGTGCTGCTGCAGGCCGCAGCCGACCGCACCGAGGCGTTCAGCCGCCTCGTCCTGTTCGATCCGGTGATCCTTCCGATGGAGTACTATTCGCAAGGGTCCGCAGGCATGATGGGCGATGCGCCCCACCCTGCTATCCGCCGCAAGCGTGACTTCGCATCGCCCGAGGCGATGATGGAGCGGTTTCGCACGCGCGAACCCTACAGCCTTTTCGCGCCCCGCGTTTTCGAAGACTATTGCCGCCATGGCCTGATTGAACGGACCGGAGGCGATTTCGTGCTCGCCTGCACGCCCGAAATGGAAGCGAGCGTCTACGGATCGAGCCGCAGCAATGCCGGTATTTTCGACGCGGCAAGGGCGGTCGAAATTATGGTAACAGTTGTTCGGGCCAAGCAGACGGGGCTCGCGGATTTCAAGGGATCGCCGACCTGGCCGGGTCTCGCTGGAACAATCCCGAATGGCACCGACCTCTATCGCCCTGACATGACCCACTTCCACCCCTTCGAAGACCCCGAAGACGCAGCGACGATCATCGCCGAGGCTGAAAACGCCTAGGCGGACTTTGCAGCCTCAAGCAGGTCGGCGAAATCGGTTCTCACCTGTGTCAGCTCTTCAACCGAAGGTCGCACGCGGTTGCGCGTGAGGGTCGTGACCAGCCCGCCATAGAATTGCACCAATGCACTGCGCATCGGGTTATCGGGCGCGACACTGCGTGCGAGCCAGATCGCAATACCGTGGGCCCGGGCCAAAGGCTCGTTCGGGACTTCATCGGGAGCCCGTTCGAGCGCAAACAGCGCCTGCCCCAGCGCCGCCACAACCTCCTCAAGGCAGATAAGCGTCAGTTCGCCGCCGGAAGACGCCTCGATCCGGGCGTCGAGGTCGATCCGGCGGTAGGCTTTTGCAGGGCTTGTCGCGAATTCATGCATCATTTCTCTGGCCGCCTTAGTTCGATCCGTTCCAGGCTTCGATCTGCTGCTCGAGGAAGCTCAGCGTTGATTGCGAGGCGGAGATACGGCGTTCCGCTGCCACCAGATCGCGGGTCAGCCGCTCGCGCAGGTTCTCTTGCTGCTCGGCAATGCGGTCCAGCTTGTCGGAATTGCGCTCCACTTGCGCCTCGTATCGCGAGACCGATCCTGCAAGCGAACCCGGATCGCTTCGTGTCGTGTTGTCGCGCGCCAGTCGGTCGATGGTCGCGAAGAGGCCGAACGGACCGGTCGTGAACATCGCGGCTGCGGCCTCGGGATTGTTGCTGAGCGTTTCATTGAGCCGCTCGGTATCCAGCTCGAACCGGCCTTCTCGGGTCGTCTTGAGGCCAAGGTCGGCGAGCGTCGAGGGTTCACCCGGTGCAGCTCCCGGCATGACAACTTCGTTGGTGAGGCGCGCCAGATCGCGCTTCAGCTCGCGTGCACCGGGATCGTTGCCAAGCGTCCCGCCAAGCGGCGTTGCTTCTTCGGCAAGCAGACCCGCCAGATCGTTCAGCGCCACCAGAAAATCGTTCATCACATCGGTGATCGCGCTGGTATCGTTGCTGAAGGTAATCGTGGTCGGCGCGCCGACATTGGTCGCCTTGAGGTCGAAACTCAGACCTTCGGGAAGGTCTGTGACTGTGTTGCTCGGGCTCGAGTATTCGACCGTGTCGAGCGTGTAGAGCGCATCACGCGCGCTCTGGCGCAATTGACCTGCGTCGGTTGCTGGATCCCAGGCGAGGTAAGTGAGATCGCCCGGCGTCGCGGTGGGAAGAAGGGCAGCGCTGGTGGCCTCGACAACGAAGCCATTGCTGGCGCCATCCTCACCCTTGATCACCAGTTGCGCGCCGCCATTTCCCTCGGCCACGTAAGCCTGCAGCGCTCCGCCGCTTGCCGAGGAAATCTTCGCCGCGAGCGTTTGGACCGTGTCGCTCGCATCCACCGCGATTTCGAGCGCCGCTTGCCCCGCATCCTCTGTGAATGTGGCTCCGTTCACCTCGCCAAAGCGGATGCGAAGCGTCCCTTCACCGACAAGATCATCACCCGATGTATAGGCCTGCGAAATGAGCAGCTGGCTGTCCGCCAGTTGGCTCACCTCAAGCGAATAGCTGCCGCGCGGCACCACCCCAGAGGTTGTTGACACGTCAACAATCGCAGGGTCCGAAACGTTCGCGCGTGGCGCAAGCTCGCCAGTGCGAACCCGGTCGCCAAGCGCGCTCGACAGCTGAGTCAGCGCGTTGCGCAGGAGCGAGGCAGAAGAAATGCGCGCCTCCAACCCCTGATTGCGCGTCTCCAGATTGCTGCGCTGAAAGGCGTATGTGGCCTCGGAAAGCTGGTCGGCGAGCTGGACAAAATCCACCCCGCTGCCAGCGCCGAATGCGGAAATGATCGATGAGCCGGGATTGTCCATGGATCGAAGAACGGTCGCATGGGATTGGACTTAAGCGGGATTAGCGAGCTTTCCGTCCGTATCGAATTGAAGAGCTGCAGGCACATCGACCGCCGGCTTGTGAGGTCGTTCACCGCGTTTGAGCGACATCACGAAAGCCACCAGCGCTGCAATCGCGACGTAGAGCTCTTCGCGCACCATCTGGTCTGCCCGCGTCGTGAAATAGAGCGCGCGCGCAAGCTGGGGGTAGTGCAGCACGGGCAGTTCCATTTCGCTTGCAAGCTCACGCATCGCCATCGCCGTTTCTCCGCGCCCCTTGGCCAGCACAACGGGAGCGGGCGCTAGGTTGGGATCGTATGTCAGTGCAACGGCAAAATGCATCGGATTGACCACGATGAACTGCGCTTCCTTCATCGCCTTGCCGATGCTTCCGCGTGACAGATCACGCTGGCGCTGGCGGCGCGCCATCTTCATTTCGGGCGAGCCTTCGGATTGCTTGTTTTCATCCTTGAGGTCTTGGAAACTCATCTTGAGCCGCTTGTCGCGCTGAAGCCTCTGAAGCGGATAATCGATGACAGCAATCACAAGCAGACCGACAACCAGCATCGCCACCAGCGTCGTCATCGCGTCCCACGCGAAATTCAGCTGCGCATCCAGCGTTCCGCGACCAAGACCAAGCATACCATCGAGACTTCCTGAAACCCACCAAGCCGCGATGCTGCCGAGCAAAAGCAGCTTCAGGATCGACTTGCCCAGTTCGATCAGTCCCTGCATGCCAAAAATGCGCTTGAGACCCGAAAGCGGATTTATGCGCGATGGCTTGGGCTTGAGATTTTGCGGTACCCAGCGCCCTTCGCCCAGCACCATCTGCGATCCCACCGTGACCGCGATCACGACAAGCCCGATTGCAAAGATGGGAGGCAAAATCTCCTGCGCGATCTGTGAGATCATGGCTCCGGGCGCGAAGTCGCCTAGTCCAGCCGGATCAAACCCGAAGGCAGCACGCGCCACTCTTTCCATCGAATCAAGCAGCCACGGCCCGATGATGAGGATCATGAAAGTGCCCGCTGCCATCACGGCGGCAGTGGCGACCTCCTTTGATCGCAGGACGTCGCCCTTCTTGGCCGCGTCGCTGCGCCGCTTGGGCGTGGGGTCGAACCGCTTCTCGCCATTCGTCTCCTCGCTCACGCAGGCACCTTGGGCACGGTCAGCGCCTCTGCTTGCTCAAGCGTCGCGACGAGGAGCGCAGTGAATTGTTCGACCATAATCGGCATCACGACAATCAGCGCTGCGATCCCCGCGAGCACCCCGGCCGGAAGGCCGAGCGCAAACAGATTGAGCGCCGGCGCCGAACGGGAGATCGTCCCGGTGACGACCTGCACGCACAAGAGCACCAGAACGACGGGCAAACCGATCGCGGCGGCAGTGGCTATGCCGTATCCTGCGAACGCTACGATGTCGCGCGCGCTCGTCTCGGCGAATGCGTGGGTGCCAGCGGGCAGGATGCGATAGCTTTCGATCAGCAGCTCGAACCACAAGAGGTGCCCACCTATCGCATAGAAAAGCAACGTCAGGATCAGCCCGAAATAGGTGCCAAGTGCGCCGGACTGTGCCCCGCTTGCAGGATCAATCGATGTCGCAATCGCGAGGCCCATCGTGCCAGAGATTTGCTCTGCTGCGATAAGCGGCACTGCAAAAGCGACCTGTAGGACAAAGCCGAGCGCAGCCCCGATCACGACCTCCTGCACCACCGCAAGCACCGCGGCAAAGCTCATCATCTCTGGAAGCGGCGGCAAGGGGATCCAGGTCGATACGAACACCGCCAGCACGATCGCTATCAGTGCGCGGAATTGCGGCGCGACCACCATTCCGCCGACCATGGGAGCCGCAAGCAAAGCTGCGCCGCAGCGGATCGAGAGGAATAGGATCTGCCACAGTTGCTCTTCGAGCCCTGTAAAACCGAAATCGAGAACATTCATCGCGCGCTATCGATCAGGTCGAAATGGCCGCGATCTGGCCGAAAATCTCGCGCATGAAATCGCCGAGCAGGGCCATCATGGTCCCTCCGAGGATCACGAATACCAGCGCGGTGATTGCAAGCTTGGGGACGAAGGTCAGCGTCTGCTCGTTGACGGATGTGGCAGCCTGAATGATCCCGACGATCAGGCCCACCGCGAGCGCAGAAAGCAACACCGGCCCGACGATCAAGGCGGTGACCCACAAGGTCTGGTCGGCAAGAGCCAGCAGTTGAGCATCATCCTGCACCGCGGGCTCCTCAGGCGAAACTCATCGCAAGGCTTCCCATCAGGAGCGACCAGCCATCGACCAGCACGAACAGCAACAGCTTGAAGGGGAGCGAGATGATGGTTGGTGAAAGCATCATCATCCCAAGGCTCATCAGCACGCTCGCAACGACCAGATCGATCACGAGAAAAGGCAGGAACAGCATGAAACCAATCTGGAACGCCGTTTCCAACTCGCTCGTCACGAAGGCAGGCAGAAGGATCGAGAAGGGTATCGCATCGGCATCTGCAAATGCGCCGATACCGGCAATATCGGCGAACATGACGAGGTTGGCCTCGCGCGTCTGACGCAGCATGAATGTGTGAAACGCCTCGCCTGCGCTGGCGATTGCAGCGTCCGCTCCGATCGTGCCCGCCGAATAGGGTTCGATCGCAAGCTCGCTTACCGTATCGAGCGTCGGGGCCATCACGAAAAGCGAGAGGAACAGCGACAGGCCCACCAGAACCTGTGTCGGCGGAGATCCCTGTAGGCCCAGGGCTTGCCTCAGGATCGAAAGCACGATCAGGATGCGCAGGAAGCTCGTCATCATCAGCACGATCGCTGGGAGGATCGTGAGAAGGCTAATCACCAACAGAAGCTGGATCGAGAAGCTGAGCGGCGTGTCCTCGCCAGTGCCGTCGTCGCCTAGCGCACGTTCAATCGCGCTGCCGATACCCACCGGGTCGCCTGAGGCTGCCAAGGCGGCGTCGGGCAGAGCGAACATGGTTAACGCTGAGAAGCAAGCGCCCAGACCGATTGGAATTCGACGGCCCATCATTGCTGTCCGGCTTGAGCGTCAGGCTGGCGGCGCGCGTCTGCCTCGCCCAACGGCACCAAACCGTTGCGCGAACAGCCAAGCAGGATCTCACGGTCATGGAAGCGAACGACGGCGAGTTTGAGCCCCGGTGCCAACAGGCTCGTTTCGACCAGTTCCACAGCCCGGCTTTCGCCCCCGACGCCGCTGACCAGACGAGACTGCAGGCTTCGCGCAAGCCGCAAGCTGCCCCAGATCAGCACGCCGAGCAGCGGCAAGAGCAATGCGAGCCGAAGGATATACTCGGTCATCATGCGGGCGGGTCCACGGGCCTGTCGCCCAGCGCAGCCGGGATCGGCTCCTCGGCTGACGGGTCGCCTACCAATTCGACGATCCGCAATGCGAAACGTCCGTCCTGCGCGATGACCTCACCGCGCGCGACCACGCGGCCATTGGCGGTTACGTCCAGCAATTCGTCGGTCAGGCGGTTGAGCGGCACGACGCTTCCCTCGTCGATGGCGAGCACATCCTTGAGAGGCATTTCGGTGCGTCCGAGTTCGACCGACAGCCGCACGGTAACATCGCCGAAGCGCTTGAGAGCGGGATTGAGAGCGTTCATGTCGCTGCCCCTCGTGACGCTTCGGGTGACGTTTCGGTCGATGCTTGAGCTGGTGAATGTCCTGACGCCGCCCCGGCAAGCCCGTGGCCAGCCTGTTTGCCTTGCGACCTTGAGGCTTCACCAAGCGCGGTGACGCGCAATGCAAGATTGCTGTCGAGACGGCCCACTTTCCCGCGTGCGAAGACAGTCTCGCCGATGCGCAGCGGCAAATCGCGTGAGATGGTGAGCGGTATTTTGTCGCCAGGCCTTAATTGCTCCAGCCGCCCCAACGTCAGGTCAATTTCGCCAACCACCGCCTCAAGGGTCAGCGGCATCGCGGCAAACCCGCTGCGCTCGAAGTCTCCTGATCCTTCGAGGCTGCGAGAGCGGATGCGAACTGCTTCGAGGCCGGGCAGCAGGCCATCGACCCGGTCGCTCGCCACCGCGAAGAGAGCGCACCAGTTCGCGCTCTCACCTCTGTTGATTGTGAGTTTGAACAGCGCAACCTCGGCGTCGGCACCGAAGGGCTTGAGCCGTGTTACGCTCTCGCTCCGGACAAGCACATCGCCCCGCGCGCGCTCGGCTGATCCATTGGTCATGACAATCGCTTGAGCGACCGTTGCTGCGAACTGTTCGACCAGCATCGCGGCTGAATGAGGCAACTGCGAAGGAGCCTCGTCTGGCAGGGTACCTTCTCCCCCGAACGAGCAGTCGGTCAGCCCGATCGCGGTTGCGTAGTCGAGCGAGAAAAGCACCGTTTGGTCCCCCTCGCCGCAGCGCAACAGACAATTGACTGCGATCGGTCCGATCAAATCGAACACATCCTGCGCCCCAACCTGTTCGGGTTCAGCAATGCTGACATTGAGTCTCCCGCCGGACAGGAGCGGCGCGAGCTCTTGCGCCAATTCCTGCGCAAGATCGCGGCACCAGGTCGAAATCGCCTGCGCACGCTCTTCTGGCCGCGGTCCGCGCCAAGTCAGTTCAGCGCAATGTGATGCGATGGCGCGCGCATGCGTGACGTCTTCAGCCGAGATGCGTTGCATGTTCACTGGACGAGGATCCCCTTGAAATGGACTGCATCCACCCCGCCGAAGCCCTCGTTTTCTTCGAGCACATCGTTGACCGCCTCTGTAAGCCGAACGGCAAGCGCATCTTTTCCTTCAACCGAATAGATCTCGCTTTCGGATGTCGCGGCCAGTTGCCCGAGGATCGCTGAACGCAGCGCCAGCTCATGCGCCTGCACCCACTGCAGCACGCGTCCATCTCGGCGGGTCGATACGGCGAGCTCTACCTGGATAAGCGCCGGAGAATCTGCGAGATTGGCGGTGAAGCTGTCGTCAAAGCTGTAGTAAGCGGTGCGATATTCGCTACCGCCATCGCCATAGACGATGCTTGTCTCGTCGCCCTTGTCGCTGCTTGGCAAGGCGTAGGGGTCGCTGTCACCCTTGCGGACATATTCGGGAAGATCGGGACCACCTGCCCCGCTATCGCCAAAAGCGCCCGACGCTACCGCAGCATAAGCGCCGCCAGCACCCGCCACGAGCAGGAAGACGCCGCCAAGAGCTATCTTCATCAGCCCCTTGCCCGATTTCTTGTCGGTCTCGTCATCCTTGTCGCTTGCCATGCTCGATCAGATCCTCTTGCGCATCACGCTTCACTCACGCGAACAGGTCGCTGTCGTGCGCTGAACCGCCGCCGCTTTCTTGCGTGGGAGGTGCAGGCATCAGATCAGCCTCTTCATCGCTGTCCATGATTTGCGCCGAGTATGGTTGAGGGGAGCCTTGCCCTGACCCAAGGAATGACCCGTATCGTGGCTCACCGTGCGCGCCGGGTTGTCCGGAATGCGAGTTCTGACCCGGCTGGCCTTGCTGGCCGGGCGAATGTTCGTGCCCGCGTTGAGATTGAGTTGCGGTGCCCTCGCCAGCGGCCACGATGGCTCTGTCGGCCAAAGCTGATTGAGCGGCGATGACAAATCCCGGATCACGTGCCGACAAGGTCGCGCGAAGGTCGAACCCGGTTGCTTCGAGCCGCACATTGATGGCGCCAAAGTCATGATGGCGAAGCGTAACGTGGGACTTTGCCGTACGACCGGTTTCGCGGGTTTCGGCGAGATGATCGATCACGCTTTCAAGGGCGGTCGCGGGACGGCTTTCGGAGCGAATGTCGCTGGCCGCTTGCGGCCCGGCAACCGGGACCTGGGCCAGAGCCTGCAATGGGGATTGAGCCTGCGCCAGCGGCTGTTGAACTGATGAAATGCCAGAGGATGTGGAAGTAGGCGAGGGCGAACCGGCGGATTCGCCCAAGACGCTCTGAGATAGCTTGGCCGGAGTCGGCTCAGCTGGGCCCTTTGCATTGAAAATGGACGCCGCCTCTGATGCGGGTTTTTCAACCGGGCGACTGTCCGCGCGCGGCGGTGCCGCATCCGTAATTGGCACTGACTCTGCTCGAAAGTGGCGCTGGCTGGGCGTCTTTTTGGGCGGCGCGGTCTCTTGCGGAGGAGCTGGCAGTGATCCGCCTCCGGCGAGCGTGGCAACCACGGGCTGAGGCACAGTAAGGAGGGGGCGTGGCTCGGCAGGCTGCGAACGTTCCTGAGCGAGAGGCGGCGCTGGAGTTGGTCGGCGGGGTTGTTGTTGGTCGGCCTCTTCGAACGTTTTCGTAGAACCCATGATTGGCACAGGCTGCGGTAGCTGCATCGCCAGTCTTGGTTCCGCGTCGACCTGCTCGGGCTCAATGGTCGGATTGTCTTGAACGCGCAGCGGAGGGCCGGAGCTCGTTGGAAGCTCCTTTCGATCAAGCATTGCCTGCCCAGATTCACGTCCACCAGCCGGATCGGCAGGCAGCGGTGACTGACGAGTTGCTGGAGCAGTTCGCTTGAAGCCAGCCGCGGTCGGTTCGGCCTCGCCTTGCGCTACATCGCTCTCGGGCGGCAGGTTCGGGGTTGCCATTTCAGCCTCGATGCCGTGTTCTGACGAACGGATAAGACCTGATGCGACGGGAGCGGGATTAGTCGCCGACCGGATCGTCGCGGCGGCTTGCGGTTCCAACTCGCCAGCAGCCTGACCCGGTCGATCAGGCAATGTTTTTCCGGCTGTCGGCATGAAATTGCCGGGGTCTTGAATTGGCGCTGGAAGGGCTGGAGTTCCCGCGCTCACCCAGTCGCCGGAAGCTTCCTCAAGCGGCGCAAGGGCCCCTTCGAGCACCTCGCTAAACCCCTCTTTCGCAACGATTTCTGCGCCCAAATCACCGGGCAAAGTGGGTTCTGGTTGGACAGAGTAATTCGCGCTTCCAGCGAGCAGGCGAAAGTTGAGGTCGATCACGCGCAATTCCCGAGTTCTCGTGCCGCGCCTTGTTGCTCGGCTTCCTACTCGTCAGTCTGCAACTTGCGTGCCACACGCCGGGGCGTTTCTTCCTCGCGCCTCTCGAGCGCCACTGACAGTGCGCGTCTCGCACTCAGGAGCCGGTCATCAGCCGCGTCTGCGCGCGCTGAAGCCTCGGCAAGGGTTTGAGCATGCCATTGCATCTGCGCGCTCGCATCGTGCTGGGCTTCCTCTGCCTGCGAAGCCACGATCCCGAGCGACTGCGCGAAAGCGTGAAGGTCGCGTAGGTCTTGCGCGCAGGCATGGCCCGGCTTGTCCGTGTACTGTGCAAGCAAATGTTTGCTGCGCTCTGCCAGCGTATCGCTTCGCAATTCTTCGCGCGCTGCATCGGCGAAGCCTGCCATGGCCTCGCGCCGCGCCATTTTGGCTAGCAGGGACTGGCGTGCAGCAAACTTCAGGCGGGCACGTTCACGCATTGGCGACCAGAGGCGCATCGATTTTTGCGAGCATATCCATCAGCTGCGCACGGCTTTGGGTCATGTTGACGCAAGCGTTGCGCGGTTGCTGTAGGAACGCGTCGATTGCATTCGAATGGGCAAGCGCACAATCGAGATCGGGGTCCGATCCAGCGCGATATGCCCCCATCATGACCAGGTCACGGTTGTGTTCGCGCGCCGCAATCAAGGCGCGCAATCGGCGAGCCGCCTCCAGCTGCTCGGCCGAAGCAATGTCGTGCATCACCCGGCTGAGCGATGCGGGAATATCGATTGCGGGATAATGGCCGCGCTGGGCGAGCTCGCGCGAAAGGACCAGATGCCCATCGAGGATCGCTCGCGCTGTATCGACAACCGGATCGGACGTATCGTCCCCGTCAGCCAGCACCGAATAGATCCCCGTAACCGCTCCGCCCGAAGTCGCGCAGTTACCCGCCCGCTCGACGAGCCGCGTGATCGTCGAAAGAGCGCTGGGCGGATAGCCGCGCGCCGCTCCCGGCTCGCCCAGGACCAACGCCAATTCGCGCGCGGCATGAGCAACGCGGGTGAGGCTGTCGAGAACAAGCAGGACTTTCCGGCCTTTCGCGCGAAAGTGCTCTGCAATCGCGCTAGCATACTGAGCGGCGCGAAGGCGCAGGTTCGGTGCATGGTCTGCAGGCACAGCCACCACCACCATGCGGCCGCGCTCAGCGCCCGACATATGCCGGGTAACAAAGTCCGAGACCTCGCGGGCGCGCTCACCGATCAGCGCGATGACGGCAAGATCAGCCTTGGCGTTGGCGGCGACAGTGTCGATCAAAACCGACTTGCCAACGCCGGAACCGGCGATAATGCCCATGCGCTGGCCTACACCCATTGTCGCCAGCGCATTGACGGCCCGAACTCCGCAATCGAAGCTTTCAGAGACACCGCTTCGTGCAAGCGCGCTTTCGCGTTTTCCCAAGAGCGGCCAGGTTTCGCTAGCGTGGATCGCTGGACCGCCATCAATCGGTTGGCCCAACCCGTCGACGGCTCTGCCCAAAAGCGCATCTCCCACACGCACGCTGCCCGGCGAACCGATCGCGCGAACGCTTGCGCGCGGTTGCAGCAATTGCGCATCGCCCAAAAGCATCATCAGCGAATGGCCGCGCCGAAAGCCAATGACCTCTGCCAATGGCTCGTCGCCGCTGTCGCTCTCAATTGCGCCAAGCGAACCGATCGGCACGCTTAAACCCGAAACTTCAATGAGCCCTCCATCACAGGCGACGACCCTGCCCGAGGGGACAGGGCCGCGCTCTATTGCAGCACCTCGAAAGCGCGCCAGTTCGAGGGCCATCGTGTCGAGCATGACAAGCCTACCCCTTCAACGCGGCAGCGATCGATCGTCGCCAATCGGTCGGCGTGTCGCTGATCGTGCCATCATGGGCCTCGAACCGAAGGCCCGAGCGTTCGACACTTTGGTCCGCGATCACATCCCAGTCTGAAAGCGCCTGATCGCCCAGCAGCTCCAGATCTGCTGGATTGAGATGGAGTCTGCAATCGCTCGCAGCTGCCCCAAAGCGTGAAGCAGCGATCTTGCAGCGCGCGAGGAGACTTTCCGGATCTGCACGAAAATCTGCAATCGCCGCCTCGCAAAGCGCCATGACGGTTTCGGCCAGTTCCGCCGCGAACGCGTCTGTAGCTTCACCGTCAAATGCTTGGAAAGTGAGCCGCAGTTCGCGTCTGGCGCTTTCAATCTTGGTTTGCTCGGATTGCGCCTCGGCAATTCCCTCTGCTTTGCCGGTTTCGAAGGCTTCGGCAATGTGATCAGGCGTATCCTCGGTCTGCGGCTCTCCCTCTGAAGGTGGCGGCGTTGTCAGCGGAGCGGGCGACGATATGCCGGCGGATGGCAGGCCTTCGACAAAGCCGCCAGAATCAGCGAGTGCGCTGATCCAGTCGTCTACCCTGGGCTGTTCTTGCGCATCGACCTGCTCGAGCGCATCGATCCAGTCAGACGAATTCGCCATCATCGCCTCCCAAGATGATCTCACCCGTATCGGCAAGCTTGCGCGCAAGATCGACGACCTTGCGCTGTGCTGCGTCAACTTCGCTGCGGGTCAGGCGTCCGCGCAGCTCGATCTCGTCGCGGATGCCGTCAGCTGCGCGCGAAGACATGGCACGGAAGAAGAATTCGCGCTCTTCTTCACTGATGCCCTTGAGCGCATCGATGAGCACTTCGCTCTCTACATCGCGCAGCACCACACCCATATCCTTGGGCTCGAGGTCGAACAGCATTTCGAACGTGAACAGCTCTTCTTCGATCTTTTCGGCCAAGGGCGCGTTGCGCTGGGCGATGGCGGGTAGGACGGTGCCGCGAACTTCTCCGGCTGCAAGGTTGATCAGCTGCGCAGCTTCACGCGGGCCCCCGACGCTGAGCGCGCTCGCTCCGAAGCTTGCGCCAATGCGCTGCGAGAGAAGCTCGTCGATCATGGCAACCGCTTTGGCGGACACGTTGCCCATCGATGCCACCCGTTCGACCACGCCGGGTTGAATGTGACCGGGCAGCTCGGACAGGACCTGCGCAGCTGGCTCGGGATCGAGCAACAGCAGAAGCGCGGCGATCACCTGCGGGTGTTCGTCTTCGACCAGTTTGAGCAATACCGAAGGGGCCAACCAGCGTGCCATTTCGATAGTGCGCGGGCGGGCATCGGGCTCGATCCGCAGCATCATGCTTTCCGCCTTGGTCGGGCCGAGCGAGCGCTCGAGCAGAGTACGCACCTGGCCGGTCCGGTCCTGTCCGGTGATCACTTCGCGCGAACTTTCCGATACGAAATCGTCGAGCGCCTCGGTCATGGCCCCCTGATCAATCTCGCCAAGCGCGCACATCGAAGCGCCGATCCGTTCAAGTTCGTCAGGCCCGAGCCGCGCAAGCAATCCGACGGCTTCGTCATCGCTGAGCAGCATCAGAAAGACCGCGACCCGGTCGATCCTGCTAAGCCGTTCTGGCAAAGCCGTGTCAGTTGCCTGTTCAAGCATTTCGCTCGCCTCGTTCATGATGCGCTCGCCTTAGCCTTTGTTTCTGCCGACACGTCGAGCATGCGTTGCAGCGCCTCGACTGCCCGGTCTGGCTGGCTGGCGGCGAGCTGGCGGGCGAGTTCCACCTTCTGCGGGAATGCGTCCGAGACAGGCTCTTCGGCGATCTGCTGTTGATCGTAAGCTGTTTCGTCTCCCTCGCCTTCGTCAGACGCCAGTTCAGCAGCGGCAGCAGACGGCTCGCGCAAACGTTTGACCAAAGGTCGAACGCCGAGAAGCAGAACCAGGAGCACGGCAATCAGCGCGGTGGCATATCGAAGGACGTCAGCGAACCATTTCTGCTCGTAGAAAGCGAGCGGCTGGGTCTGCGCATTCTCGAATGCACTCACGACAACCTCTACTGTGTCACCGCGCCCCTCATCAGCGCCAACAGCGGCACTTATAAGTGATTGAAGCTGCTCGGCAGTCATGGGTGCTGCGGCCGCAAGCGCAGCATCGCTTACCGCGACCGCCACCGAAAGCTTCACCAATCCGCCTGGCCGGGTGGAGGTGACGGCAACCTCGCGACCGAGCTCGTAATTGCGCTGTGTCGAGACCTCCTGATCGCGGTCAGCAGCCTGCTCGCCGTCGACGGCGGTTGCCTCAGGCGGACCATCGACCAATTGCGCGTCGGGCGGCGGGGTGTTGGCGGCAACACCCGGGATCCCTCCGACCGCACCTCCTGCCATCCGGGTCGCGCTGCGTTCGCTTTCACTGCGAATGACGCCCTCGCGATCGTAGCTTTCGCGCGCAGACGTCGATTCCTCCTGCTCCAGTTCCACCTGGACCTGGCTTGAAAAATTGCCCTCTCCCAAAAGCGGCGCGAGCAAGGTGCCCAGTTGCTCGCGCAGCTTGGCTTCGAACTCGCGTTGCAGCACGAGCCCGCCCAAGGCTTCTTCGCGCGCAGCCGATAGGAGCCGCCCATTTTGATCGACCACGCGAACCTTGTCCGGCGTTAAACCGGGGACCGAGCCAGACACGAGATTGACGATCGCCTCGACCTGCGACCGGCCAAGCGAGCGACCGCTAACAAGGCGCACCATAACGCTGGCGCTGGGCGGATTATTCTCGCGCACGAAGGCCGATCGCTCGGGCGTTGCAAGGTGGACGCGCACGCTCTCAATCCCGTCGATCTCACGGATGGTGAGCATCAATTCGCGTTCGCGGGCAAGTCTCAGCCTTTCGCCTTCCAGCGTTCGGCTCGATCCGAGCGGGATAGCATCCAGCATCGCGCTCGCCCCTTCTGGCGCGGCAAGTCCGGTGTCGCTCGCAACCAGCATGCGGGCGCGATAAAGATCGGTTTCTGCGACGGTTATGGCACCGGTCGAATTGTCGATGGCGTAGCCGATACCGCCGGTCTCAAGCGCCTGCACCACCTTTGCGCGCTCGACATCGGAGAGGTCGGAATACAGGATACGCTGCGGCCCCTGCGCAATCGCAAAGTAAAGCGCACCGGCAACCACGACAGCGATCAATCCGACAAGTGCCGCCAAGGCGCGCTGAAATGCTGGCTGCGCCATGAAGGCTCGCGCTCGCTCGCGCCAGTCGCCAGCCGCAAACGAAGGCGCTGGCTCAAGCGGGATCGCGCCAGCGCCCGCAGCGGGAAGGTTTGCCTCTGCCACTTACGCTAGCTCCCCATCCGCATGATGTCCTGGTAAGCGGACAAAAGCTTGTTGCGCACCTGGAGCGTCGCCTCGAATGCGACGCCTGCTTCCTGACGAGCCAGCATGACCTTGGCGATATCGGTGACCTCGCCGCGCTCATACGCCGCCTGCATCGCGCCCGATTTTGCCTGCACAGCGCTGACTTCCTGAAGCGCGCCATTGAGCGCATTTGCAAAGCTGCTGGCTGGCTGGGCGGCGTCGATCGGCTGTGTCCCGGTTGCGGCCCGCACCTGCTGAAGTGCCTCACTGCGTCCAAGGACCTCCTGCCGAAGTGCCATGATCTGGTTGACCGAAGCCATCGGCCCGCCCGCGCCCCCGACGCCGCTCATGCCTCACCTCCGGCTGCGATCAGCCCGGATTCGCGCATTGAAGCCAGCCTATACCGCAGGGTCCGCTCCGAAATTCCGAGGCTGCGGGCGGTCTTGCCCCGGTGGCCATTATGCGTTTGCAGCGTACTCAGGATCGCCTTCGCTTCCGATCGGAAAGCGACGTCCGATAGCGAGCTTGGCGAAGGCCCGCTCACAGGCACAGGGGCGGCTACCACCGGTGCCTCGGCAGCGCGCGCGGCCAGATCGAAAACGATGTGTTCGCTGCCGATGCGCGGTTCTTTGCCTGCGAGCAGGATCGCGCGGCGAATGACATTTTCCAATTCGCGCACATTGCCGGGCCACGGATGCGCTTCGAGCAGCGCCATGGCTTGTCCCGATATCCATGTCGGGCTTCCCGGCTGACAGGCGTGGCGGAGCAACATGCCGAAAGCGAGCGGCGCGATATCGCCGCGCCTGTCGCGCAAGGCCGGGATGGAAAGCGGAAATACGTTGAGCCGGTAAAGCAGGTCTTCGCGGAAACGCCCCTTGGCAACTTCGGCTGACAGTGTGCGATTGGTGGCGGCGATTATCCGAACGTCGACTTTGACGGGCTTCGTTGCGCCAAGCGGCAGAACTTCGCCCTCCTGCAAGGTGCGCAGCAACTTTGCCTGAAGCGCAAGCGGCAATTCGCCAATCTCGTCAAGAAGCAAGGAGCCTCCATCGGCTGCGCGGAAAAGGCCCTCGCGTGCCTCGCCCGCTCCGGTGAAAGCGCCCTTGCGATGACCGAACAGCAATCCCTCGAGCATTGCTTCGGGCATCGCTGCGCAATTGATCGCAAGGAAGGGGCCTGACCGACGCTCGCTCATCGTGTGAACGAAGCGCGCCATCACTTCCTTGCCTGTCCCGGTCGGCCCTTCGAGAAGAACAGGAATGGCACTTTTCGCAATCCGCTCGGCCAGAGTCAGCAGCGCCAGGCTCTCGGTATCGCCCGCAATGGGCCAGCCCGGCTGAGCGGCGCTCGCCAAAAGCGCCGGTTGAGCGGCCGCGCTTTGACGAGGGTCGTAGGCGAGCGTGACTATGCTGGCCTGAGCGCGGCAAAGCGCCGCCCTTGGCGCGTGAGCAAGGTTGATTGCAAGAGCGCCAGCCTGCCTGCCACCTTTCAGCGGCACGAACTTGCCGTTCTCGCCAATCAGCAGGTGATCCTTTTGCCAGCTCTGAGAAAGGAGCGGCAATGTCGAATCGAGCAAAGCTGCATGTGGTGCCTGGGCTGGAGCGAATTCTGAGCTGCGCGAAACACTCGGTTCAACGGGGAACGGGGTTACGGCGCTCGTGTTCAGGCCTGTCATGCTATCCACCTTCGGCAAGTTCTGGTGGAAATGATTTGCCGCCCGCACGTCCAAGATAGAGCAAATTTAAGCCCTAGTTGCTGCCCTTAGGACTTATCCTGAAAAGCACGTAAGCGTTCATCGCCGACACGGTGGGGCCTGCCCCGATAAGTCACGAAAGGCCCTTAAACTCCCGCCTCAATGGTCGCTCTACCTCTCAGCAACGGCGGCGCAGTGTCGCCTGAGCGGTGACCACTTTTCCTCAGATCCCAAGGGAGTTTGACCAATGTCCGTAATCAACACCAATATCTCAGCCCTCAAGGCCCAGAACGCGAGCATGCGCGCCAACGACATGCTGAGCACTTCGATGGAACGCCTTTCGACCGGCCAGCGTATCAATGGCGCAGCTGACGATGCTGCGGGCCTTTCGATCGCCACCGGTTTCACCAGCGACATTCGAGCTCTCAATCAGGGTATCCGAAACGCCAATGACGGCATTGCACTTGCGCAAACCGCTGAAGGCTCGCTCGACGAAGTCACCAACATGCTTCAGCGAATTCGCGAACTGGCGGTGCAATCGTCAAGCGGCACGTATGATGCGGACGCTCGCGGATTCATGAACCAGGAAGTCGACGAGCTGCGCGGCCAGATCACCGATATTCTCTCCAACACCGAGTTTAACGGCGTGACCCTGTTCAGCACGACCAGCGGCAGCGACGTCACGGTCGATATCCAGATCGACGCGGGCCGTAATGTGACGCTGACCAGCACCGCAATCGATGGCACCAACATCAGCGCATCCGGGCTGAATGTCAGCGATACAACGCAAGCCGGCACGACAATCACCAATGTCGATGGCATCCTGTCCGATGTGAACTCGGCACGATCCTCGCTTGGTGCCGGTCAGAACCGACTGGAATCGGCGATCAACAACCTGACGACAACCGCGACCAACCTCACTGATGCGCGCTCGCGCATTCAGGATGCGGATTACTCGTCCGAGACGACCGCGCTCGCCAAGGCTCAGATCCTGGGACAGGCGTCGACCGCGATGCTCGCACAGGCGAACCAGTCGCAGCAGAACGTCCTTTCGCTCCTGCGGTAAGTCCATCGAGCCAAGACGCTCCCTTCGCGGGGAGTGACAAGGGACCCGGGGTCGAAAGGCTCCGGGTTTCGTGTTGTCGGGATCAAGGAGAGCGGCTGTTTGGCCGCCGCGTCAGGCGCAGCGATCCTGCCAATCGATCACTTCAAGCCAGTTGCGCAGCCGGTTTTCCTCGAGCCGGGCGATCAACGGGTTCGCATGATAAGGAAGCAGGAATTCTGCGATCGGCGTCGACCAGCTGGCCGATGCATCGAAGATGATCCCGAGCCCGAAGACCGCAGGAACATGCACGTAGAAAAGCGGACGCTCCTTGGTGTCGGCTTCGCGAAGGAAGTCCTCGACAGCGGTGAGCACGCCATTGCGCGGCCCCCCGATTTCAAGGGCTACCGCAAACGAGCCCATCCCGCGCATCCCGCGCCCTGCGAGCACTTCGTCAGCGTCGAGGCGCACGCCGTGATCATAGCTGTGCGGGTGACGCCAGCCGGGGGGTACCCGGTCAGGGGCATAGTAGAAATCGCGCCTTGCGCACGGCCAGGAGACGTCATGCATGAATGCCAGCAGCGGCCTGCCTGCCTCGCGCTGGATTCGGTCGATCGCCTGCAATTCGTGAATGACGGTGTAGTAGTTATGATCGCCGTCGACGAACCAGGCATCGGCTGCGTCGTGATCGCCCAGCGCTTCGAGACTGGGTCGCGCGACGTGGTGGACGTGCGCATGTTCATTGGTCCAGCTGGCAAAGCCATCAGCTGGTTCGGGGTCGATGCAGGTCAGCGATCCTCCGCGCTCTCCCGTCCACCCGGCGAGCACTTTGGACATGCCGCCGAATTCGCTGCCGATCTCGACAATCTCGCGTGCTTTTGCCTGTTCGAGGCACGGGAGAATCACACTCGAAAACTCGGACATGGAATGGATGAGCAGTTCACTCATGCGGCGGCATCCTTGATAGTGTTTGTGGTTTGGTTCGGTCGAAGAGCGTCGGTCGAAGCCGAACGCGTGCAAAGGGGGCGCAGGACAAATTCGATCATATGCGGTGCCCTTTCATCCAGCTTGGGCGGGACAAATGCCACCAATGTTGCCCCCGGATTGGTGCATTCGACGATGCCTGATGCGTGTTCACGCGCTCCGTCAAAGTGTGGTGCGAGGTTGCGGCGCTCCTGATCCATGTCCGTCTCGCCCTTGAGGCTGGCGATGGGACTGAGCGAGATCTCGGCGAGCTCGAACCACTCGAAAACGGACCCCACAACCAGGGCAACGGCCTTCGCACCCGCCGGGATGGGCACTCTTGCCGCGAAAAAGCCTTCATGCGTTCTTTGCGCCTCGATACGGGTGTGCGCCCCGTCGCCATCGCTCATCACGATTGCCGAGAGCGCAATCGAATGCGCAGAGCCATCGGTGTAGGAAAGGCCAAGAGCGAAGCGTTTCTGCACGAGTAGCGACAGGCGCGAATGGATGTCGTCGGCCTCCAGTTCTGCGGGCAGGAACATGCGCTCTGCCCCCTTCATGTAGAACAGACCTCGGCGTCTCATCCCTGCGCGGGCGTGCGCCTGATCAAACAGGGCGACCATGCGTTCGCTGCCCAGATTGACGTCATGCTCGAAGCTCTTGACCACTTCGAGTTCATCGGTGCCCGGAAGGAACATGAAGCGCATGAGCGTCGCGAGCGCCGCTTCGCGCGAGGCTCGCTCTCGGTGTGGGTCTTGCTCTCGAATAACCGGCGGGCGGGCGGCGGCGCGGGCGTATTGAACCACGCCGTTCTGCACTCGCTCACGCACCTCGCTTTGCGCTCCCTTCACCGAATTTTGCGTCCGGATCGGGTCACCCTCGCTCGTGTAGTCGACCACTGATCCGGTCGCGCAGGTGGCCAGTTGTTCAAGCACTGCGACATTGGCGCATAGCGCTTCGAGCAATTCCGGATCGAAATGGCGCGCGTCGATCAGGCCCTTCTTGTCGAGCCCGCTCGCAGCCATTTCGCGCAGCAACAGGTAGCGACCGGCGACATGGCAATCGAACGCCTGCGCCAGCAGAGCATCAATTCGGTCCTGAGCCGATCCATTGTAGCCAAGATCGACCAGCATCAGCACATCGCCCGGCTTCGGAACGACCGCTTGGCGCACGTGGTTGATCAGCCGCTCGGCGCGTTCACGTGAGCTTCTGCGCGTAAGCTTTTGTCGCTGCCCTTTTCGCAGCTCGCCCTGCAGGCGCTGGCTCGCCTCCGCCTTCGCCCTCTCGCCTTTGGGATCACCGACAATGCGCGCGATCTCGCTTTCGTCGAACAGCATTTGCCTTGCCAGTGTCGACGGGTTGAGCGCGGCCTCCAGCATCCATTGCCGTTCATAGGCCTCGCGCGTTGTCAGATCGGCGGCGATTGCGGTGAACCGACTGATCTCGATTCGCGCGGTGCTTGGCGCTTCTTCGCCAGCCGCGTGAACGATCTGCGGCAAGTGCCCGTCGCGCAGCATGAAGAGCCAATGGACGCGCCCCTTACTGTTCGAGCCGAGAGTTTCAGCCTCCTGCCTTAGCCACTGGTCAAAGGCATGAAAGACAGGGCCAAGGACGCTGAGGCCGAGTGCTTCTGCCTTGTCGCTCACTTGCGGCTCTTGATCGGCAAGCAACGCGCGCTGGGGCATCAATCCGCGCACAGCTTCATTCGTGTCGCCGACGAATTGCCCGCAGGCCCGCTCCAGCCGCAACCGGCTTCGCGCCGACTCGCTGAATTGCGAAAGGTGGAGAGCCGGAATGCCAAGCGCGCGTGCGCTCTCGTAATCCGCCTTCGGGTTGTCTCCGATATGGAGCACCTCACCCGCTTGCACTTTCATCGCCTTGAGCGCCTTGGCGAGAAGGCCCTGCGATTTGGAGACTCCCGCCTCGCTCGACGCGAAGACACGGGTTATCATCGCGGCGACCTCTTTGCCCGCTGCATCTTCGATGAGCCGGGTGAGCTGTTTCGCATCGAGATAGGTGTCGGATACGATGATGATCGAAAGTCCGCGCGATTTGGCCTGACGCATCAGCTCTACTGTCGGAGCAAAGGCAAAGCAGGTGCGCGCCTCCAAGGTGAGCTCCTGTGCGATCGCTGCATCGCGCTCACCTGCGGTCGCATTGGGCATGGCCTCTGCGTAGATTTCGCCGAGCGCAACCTCGCTGCCTCTTTGACGAATGGCCTTGAGCTTGCGCGCCTGCGTCTCTCCGCGCACCCGCTGCCCCACACTCAGCCCATCGAGACCGGCGAACACGTCTGTCGGTGCATGGCAATCGCGCCACAAAAGCGTATCGAAACAATCGAGCGAGAGTACTTTGACGCCCTCGGGCGCTCGGTCGAGAGCGCCGGGTAATTCGTGCGGCAGAATGGTGTGGTTCATGGCGTCGCGCTCTCCCAGTGGATGTTGGGAAAGAACGCTAGGCAAACATGGTTTACGAGCGCGGAGCGGTGCCCTCGGCGCTTATCCTTACGGAGGATTGCGCAGGCGATGCGGTCTGCGCTGCATTCACTGGCGGCGCGCGCCGCCTTCCCGACCCGCGCTGCTGTTCAAGCAAAAGCAGCGAGATACGCCGGTTGCGCGGGTCGGCGGGGTTGTCGGCAATCAAGGGCTCGGTATCCGCGACGCCTTCAATCCGGGCGAACCTGTTCGCTTCCAGCCCGCTTGCGATCAGGGCTTGCCGTGTCGCTTCGGCCCGGCCTGCAGAAAGCGACCAGTTGTTGGCCGTGATACCGTCTCGCCAGGGGAGCGAATCGGTGTGGCCACGGAGGATCAGCGGCGTGCGCTGCGCTTCCAACACTTCACCGATCACCTCAAGCAATCCGCGCGCGTCCTGCGTGAGGATCGTCGTGCCGAGTGCGAACATCGAGAAGTCGGCATCATCGACGAGGTCAATACGAATCCCATCGGGCGCGCGCATCACCTTCACCTGGCGTGCCAGGTGCGAGATTTGGCGTCGCTGAGCGAGGGCCTCGTCAATCTGCTCTCGCAATCGGTCGAGCCGCTCTGTCTCGATATCGCCATCCCCGCCGCCTTCCATCGGCCCACCCTCCGCTCCGCGCGGAACCGTGATCGACAACGTGCCCGTCTGACCTTGAGCATTGGGGTAGTTGTCGACGTCGGTCAGCGAACTGCCACCCAGCATCCCGTCTGCCCCCGCGCTTTGCTGGCGTGTCTTGACCAGCGTTGGCGCGAAGTAGTCTGCGATGCCTCGGCGTTGGTTCTCTTCGGTTGCCCCGAGCAGCCAGAGAAGCAGGAAGAACGCCATCATTGCCGTCACGAAGTCGGCATAGGCAACCTTCCACGCGCCGCCATGATGGCCATCGCCTTGCGCAATCGTCACCTTCTTGACGATGATCGGAGCGGGCGGGACAGGTGCCTCAGCGTCAGCCACCCTAACGCCCTCTCATCGTGTCGAGCAGATCGGTGAGCTTGGGTCTGTGTGCAGGCGGCAGGCCGGAGCGCGCTGCTTCCAGAACGAGCGGCTGCGGATATCCGTGCAGGCTTGAGACGATGACCTGCTTGATCGAATGAAAGATCTGCTGGTCGTGCGTATTCACCTGCTTCAGGCGGCTCGCCATGGGTCCGGCAAACCCGTAGGCAAGGAGCACACCCAGAAAAGTCCCGACCAGCGCCGCTCCGATCATCTTGCCTAGGATTTCGGGTGGCTGATCGATGGCGCCCATGGTCTTGATGACGCCGAGCACCGCAGCCACGATCCCAAGAGCGGGGAAGGCATCCGCGAGCGATTGAATGGTGTGCGCTGGCTCTTCCATTTCGTGAAGCTGCGTCTTGATCGCATTGTCGATCACATCTTCGATTGCGTGGGTGTCAAGCGAGCCCGATGAAACCACCATCAGCGTAAGCGGGTCGCAGATCATGTCGACTACGACCGGATCGCTCTGAAGGCGCGGATATTCGCTGAAGATCGCCGAATTGGCCGGATCGGTCACATGGCTTTCAAGCGCAACCGCTCCATCGGAACGAAGGACTTTCATCAGCTTGCTGGTGAGCGCAATCGCGTCGATGTGGTCTTCGTTCGTGAATTTGGGCCCCTTAAAGACCTTCGCCACTCCTTTGCCGAGCAGCTTGATCTCGTGCATCGAGTTGCCGATCAGGACCGCGCCGATTGCCGCTCCTCCGATCATCATCATCTCAAGCGGAAGCGCGGCAAGGATCGGTCCCAAGGCGCCGCCTGCCAGCGTGAAGCCGCCAAAGACCATCACGATCAGAACGATGATACCGATAGCGGCGAACATGGCTGGCCTTCCTTGTCTTGGCTGACGTCAGAGCGCGTTGAACAAGGTCAGCGACGAGACACGCGTGAAGCTTGCCTGGCTGGCTTCGAGCGCGGTCAATGCCTGTTGCAGACGAACGATCGTATCGGCGACGTCGGTGTCGGCTATTTGCGAGCGTTTTTCGGCAACGTCGATGGCGCGGGTCTGCTGGTCCTGCTGAATCGCCTCGACCCAGCCTGCGCGCGTGCCGATCACTGTCTGGCTCCGATTGGCCGTGTCGATTGCGGCATCGATCCCGGCCAGCGCGTCGCGGGCGGCCTGTGCCGGATCACCGCCAGCGGAGCGCATGGCAATGGCAAGGTCGGCGATGACGGCAAAACTGCTGGTCGGCGCGCCTCCCACGTCGAATTCGAACAATTGGGCGCCGGTGACGCCGCGCTCAATCTCGGTCCCCGGCGCGACCGGGATCGCGCCGCTCTGGCCGTTGCCATTATACGTGACGACCCCATTTGCATCGCGCACGAATGCAGGTGCACCAGCGGTTCCCGCAAATAGCGGCGCGCCTGTGATCGAGAGCGAGTTGGAGCGCGCGAACAGCTCGTCCGACATCTGATCGAGTTCGTCTGCAATCGCGGCCCGCCCGGTCTCGCCCGTCGTGTCGCTCGCTGCGAGAACGGCGAGCTCGCGGGCGCGCTGGAGAATGGAGACAACGCCCTCGATCTGGTTGCCCGCTTCCGCAAGGTCCTGTTCCAGCCGCGCCGCGTTTTCCGCCTCGGTCGCTCCGCGCGTCTCAAGCCGTGCAAGAGCCCGCAGACGCGATGCGGCAACAGGGTCGTCGGAACCGCGCTCGATCCGAACGCCTGTCGCAATCTGGGTCTGGAGGCGCTCGACGTCCTTACGAAGCGAACCCATCTGGGTCAGCGAGCGTTCGAAAAACGCGCCGGTGGAATTGCTGACGAAGCTCATCAGTTCAGCCCCAGTATAGTGTCGAAAAGCTCGCTCGCGACCTGGATGACGCGGCTGTTGGCTTCGAATGCCTGTTGCAACCGGATGAGGCTCGCCGCCTCTGCATCAAGGTCCACTCCGGTTTCAGACAAAAGATCGGCCTGGGCCGACGAGTTGATGATCGCCAGCCCCTCGCGCGTCGTCTCGATGCCGGAAATCCTGCTCGACAGCGACAATAACAACCGGTCGACCGAGGCGATCGGGCCGTCATCTGCACCAAGCGCATCGAGCGCATTCGAGAGGTTGGCCGTGTCCCGGCTTGCCGGTGGCGAGCCAGCTGGCGCTAACGCGAGGTCTTCACCGCTGGCAAGCGCAAGCTCTATCGTCCCAGCATCTGAGCCGCTGAAGAGCGGCTGCCCAGCCGAACCGTCGAGCGCGGCGCCCGATGCCTGCGCTGCATTGGCCTGCGCAATAGTCTGGCCTGCGATCGCGTCGAGCGAGGATTGCCTGCCAGAAAGATCGGTGAGAGCCGATGCGCGGCCTGCCATTGCCCCGCTCAGCGGAGCAAAGGGAGCGCCGCCGAAATTGAAGCTGGCCGTGCCCTGGGGATCGATCTGCGCGCTCAATTCACTGAACTTGCCGCCTTCGACCAGCAGGAGACCTTCCTCACCCGCTGGCGAAGGTGTGCCGACCAACCGAACCTCGGCCGCGCCGAACTCGTCAAATCGGGCAATGATTCCAAATTCGGACGAGATTTCGCGCAGGGCCGCATCGCGCGCGTCGAGCAGCGAAGCCTGCGCAGCCGTGCCATCACGCGCATTGGCAAGTTCGAGATTGATGCGCGCCACTTCGCTCGCCGCGCCGTTGATCCGGTCGACACCGACATTGACGTCATCCTCGACGAGTTGGCGTGCGTTGCCGAGCGAGAAATCGGCCAATTGAAATGTCTGTGCCAGTTGGCGAGCGCTTTCGAGCGCTCCTGCGCGCAGCGCCTGATCGGTTGGATCACCCTCAAGCACCCTCAGAGCCGCTTCAAAGTCGACGAGCCCGCGAAAGAGACCGGATTGCTCCAGAGCTGTCTCCGCATCGCGAAGCCCTGTGAGTTCCGCTTCGGCACGAGCGAGATCGGAAGCGCTGTCACGCGCTCGGCGCTGGATCAACTCGCTGTTGGGACGCTCAATCCCGCCGATCCGTACACCTGCAAGCGAGCTCGACGATTGAAAGTCGATCCTCGCCACTCCGACAAATTCCGTGAGCTGCAAGCTGCGGCGGACATAATCCGGGTTCGACGCATTGGCGATGTTTTGCGCGGTCAATTCGATGCTGGCCTTCGCCGCTGCGGCGCCGCTTCTGCCGATGGATATGAGGTTGGTTGGCATTACCCTTCACCCTTCGCATCTAGGAATTGAGCAAGCTGTTCCTCGATGCTCCGGGCAAACCCGAGGGTGCCGGACCGGGCGGCGATTTCAGCGAAGTGTTCGTCGCGCATCGTCTCGAATTGCTGGCGCCCGCCGCCAGTGAGCGGGGTGTCCTCCGCCAAGCTGGAGGAGCGCGCGGCCTCGAGCATCTTGCGAACCATGATGGCCTCGAACCCTTCAGCCGCTTCGCGCAAGGCAAGGCGCTCGGAATCGAGTTGGTCAGGGCCGGAGATCGGCGAGATGCGCGGGGCATCGATCACAGGACCACCATTTCGGCCTGCAAGGCGCCCGCCTGTTTGAGGCTCTCCAGGATCACCACCAGATCCGCCGCGCCCACGCCCAGAAGGTTGAGCGCATCGACAATTTCGCTGAGCGAGGCTGCTCCAGGCATCAGCGCGACACGGCTGGATTGCTGTTCGACCGTTATCTCGGAGGATTCCTCGATCTCGGTGTCGCCAAGGCCAAAGGGTTCGGGCTGGACCACGCGCGGTGCTTCATCAATGCGGATAACGAGCTTGCCGTGACTGATCGCAGCGGGCGCGAGGCGCACGGACTGATTTATGACAACGGTCCCGGTGCGCGAATTGACGATCACGCGCGCCGCGACTGGCGCGGGGGTGACAGGCAACATCTCTATGGTGGCAAGTGCAGCGGCGCGCTCGTCATTACCGAAGGGGAGCGCGAGCTCGATGCTCACCCCGTCGGCGATCCGCGCCATGCCCGGATAGGCGACATTGATCGCATCGCGCACGCGCGCTGCGGTCAGGAAATCCGCCTGGTGAAGGTTGAAGCGCAAAGTGCCTTCGCGTTCGAATCCGGTTGCAACCGTTCGCTCTACCGTTGCGCCATCAGCTATGCGTCCAACTGTCGTTACATTGACCGAAACCTGCGAGCCATCGCGTCCGGATACGCCCAGCCCGCCAACCGCAACATTGCCCTGAGCCATCGCGTAGATCTGCCCATCCGCCCCGTAGAGCGGCGCGAGCACCAGCGCGCCTCCGCGCAAGGACCGCGCTTGGCCAAGGGTCGAGACCGTGATGTCGATGCGCTGTCCAGGCTTGGCGAAAGCGGGCAATTCAGCCGTGACGATCACCGCGGCCGCATTGCGCAGGTTCGGGTTGACGCCGGGAGGCAATTGGAGGCCCAGCCTACCCGAGACACCGCGCATCGCTTCGGTGACATAGGCGAGGTTATCGTCGCCCGTCCCCTGAAGCCCCACGACGACGCCATATCCGGTAAGCTGGTTCGCGCGCAGCCCTTCGAACTGGCCAAGATCGCGAATGCGCTCGGCCTGGGCGGCTTGCGGCGCGGCCCAGGCGACTATTGCGAAGAGGGCGAGCAGGAGTTTGGAGAATGTCGTCATGGTCGCGCGCCTCAGAACGGAGAAATCGAGCCGAAGAAGCGCGACAGCCATCCCGGACGGCTCGCCCGCTGGACCGCGCCCTGGCCCGTGTAGATGATCCGCGCATTGGCAACGCGCGAGGACGGCAGCGTGTTGTCGACATCAATATCGACGAGCCGGATGCGACCTGAGAACTGGACCCACTCATCGCCCTGCGAAAGCGCCATTTGTTTCTCTCCAACCACTTCAGCCGTTCCGTTCGGGTAGATCGCGGCAATCGTGACCGCGACGGTGCCGGTCAGCTGGCTCTGCTGCGCGGCATTCCCAGAACCATTGAACGACCCAGAGCCCGAAGCATTAAGAGCATCGGGGTTGAGAAAGCCGAGCGGCCCGGCGCTGGGCGGTATAAGTGCGAGGCCGCCGGAGCGGTCTGTCTGCCCGGTTATGCTCTTCGATGTGGCGGTGCTTTCAACCAGCAGGATCGTGACCATGTCGCCGAGGCCCCGCGCGCGCGTTCCGGTGACGAGCGGCGCATAGCCCTGGCTCGCCTGATAGATCGAACCCTTGTTCGCATATTCGGCCCCTGCGATCGGCGCCATGGCAGGCGGCGGCGGAGGTGCAGCAAAGCCAAGCTCGCGCTTGGCTCCGTTCGCAAGGCAGGCGGAAAGCGAGAATGCGGCAAGTGTCAGCGTGGCGAGGCGGAAGATCCGTTTCATGATCGGCCTCACAGCGTCTGGTTCGCGTTGCGAAGCATCTCGTCGACCGAGCTCACCATCTTCGAATTGATCTCGTAAGCGCGCTGCGCCTCGATCATTTCGACCAGTTCCTCGACCACGTTGACGTTCGAGGTTTCGAGCATGCCCTGGCGGATGTTCCCGCGCCCGAACTGCCCGGCAAGGCCTGCATCGACCGGACCGCTGGCCGCCGTCTCGACGAGGAAATTGTCGCCGATCGCGCGAAGCCCTGCCGGATTGACGAAGCTTGCGACTTGAAGCTGCCCGATCTGGATCGGCGCGGTCTGTCCCGGCTGCACTGCGCTGACCGTGCCATCGGGAGCGATGGTGATATTCTGCGCGCCCTGCGGCACTTGGATCGGCGGGGTCAGCGCATAGCCCTGGGTCGTGACCAGCTGGCCTTCGGGCGACAGCGTGAAGTTCCCTGCGCGGGTGTAGGCAATGTCGCCGCCACCGGGCAGTTCGACCTGGAAGAAACCGGGTCCGTCGAGCGCGAGATCGAGCGAATTGCCTGTCTGGTTGAGCGTCCCCTGCGCCTCGATCCGGCTTGTGCCGGTCACCTGCACGCCCGTGCCGAGATTGAGCCCGGTCGCAAAGGCGGTCTGCTGGGTGGATTGCTGCCCGGCAACGCGCATCTCCTGATAGGCGAGCGTCGCAAATTCGGCGCGGTCGCGCTTGAAGCCGGTTGTGCCGATATTGGCGAGGTTGTTGGCGATGACGCGCATGCGCGCATCCTGTGCCTCGAGCCCTGTGCGGGCGACGTGAAGGGCGGAAGTGGGCATGGTTCAATAGTTCCTTGAAATTGGGTCTGAGGCTCGGGCGCTTTGTCAGCCCATGGAGAGCAAGCGGCTGCTCGCTTCATCGAGCTCGCCGGCGGTCTGGATGATCCGCGCGCGCTGTTCGAAAGCGCGCTGGGCATCGATCATGTCGATCAGGGTCCCGGCGGTCTCCACATTCGATCCCTCAAGCGCTCCGGGGATCACCCGCGCAGTCGGGTCTGTGGGAAGCACACCGCCACCGGGAACTCGCAGGAAGCTGTCGGTGCCCTTTGCGAGCGCGCTGCCTTGCGGGGAGGCCAGCTTGATCCGGTCGATTGCAGCGGGTTCCTCACCCGGCGCTGCGGGGTCGGATGCAAGCAGCGTCCCGTCGGGCGCGACTGTCACGCGAAAACCCGCGGGCACCGTCACCGGCGCGCCGCTTTCGCCAAGCACCGGCAGGCCCTCTCCGTTTTCGAGCAGGCCCGTGGGCGCAACGCGCAAGTCTCCGCGGCGCGAATAAACCTCGCCTCCGCCGGGCGATTGAAACGCGATGAGCGCCTCGCCCTCCACCGCGATATCGAGCGGCTGTCCGGTGGGATTGACCTTGGCAGGTGCCATATCCGCCGATCGCACCGCGCCCTTCGCCAGCGAGCGCGCCTCTATCGAACCGTCTCGCAGCGTCGAAGGCGTTACCGTGAAGACCTCCTTGCGAAAGCCCGGTGTCGAGGCGTTTGCGAGATTGTTTGCCACCATGCGCTGGCGGTTCATGCTCGCATCCATGCCGGTGAGCGCGGTGTAGATCAGGCGGTCCATCGTCTACGCCTTACCGCTGCAGGTTGAGCACGGTCTGGGTAATCGCGGTCGCTGTGTCGATCGCGCGCGCATTCGCCTGGAAATTGCGCTGTGCGGTGAGGAGCGAGACCATTTCCTCGGCAAGATCGACGTTCGAGCGTTCGAGCGTGCCCGTCGCGATCGCGCCGAAGTTGCCGACGCCGGGCTGGCCGAACTCGGGATCGCCCGATTCCGCGGTCGCCTCCCACTTGGTCTGCCCGATCGAGCGCAGGCCCCCATTTGCGGGGAAGGTTGCGAGCGACAACATCGCAACCGGCTCGCTGAAGCCGTCGGAATAGGTCGCTGTCAGCACCCCGCGCGCATCGAAGCCGACGCTGGTGAGCTGGAAATCCTGCGTCGCGCCCGTGCCGGGATCGGTCACCGTGCGCGAGGTGGGGATGGTGATGTCGGCGGGGACATTCGAGGTCGGTGTGCCCGCGCCGTCGACCGGGAAGCCCTGAATGCGGTCGCCGAATGCGTCCTGCAGAGTGCCGCTGGCGACAATTTCGAGGTTGCCGTTGCGGGTAAAGTTTATGTCGCCCGAAATCGCGTTGGCAGAGGTGATGAAGCCTCCACCATTGATCGCGATATCGAGCGCCCGGCCCGTCTGTTCCAGCTGGCCGAGGCCGAAATCCTGCGAGATGCGCGAGACAGTCGCGCCGATCCCGGGCGTAGTGCGCGGATCGGTGCTACCACCGCTCGCGACGAGGTCGGAGAATTGCGCGCTCGACTTCTTAAAGCCGGCGGTTTCGGCATTGGCGATGTTGTTCGAGATGACGCGAAGGTCGGTCTCTGCATTGCGCATGCCGCTGAGCGAGGTGAAGAATGACATGGATTTGTTCCTTGGGTGGTTCGGGGGTCAGGTGGCGATCTGGTTCGCAAAGGCGGCAGCCTCGGCAGCCGAAGCGGCGGCGGCTGCCGCGCGCTCCTGCGCTTCGATCAGCGCGTCGAGCTTGGCGGAAATCTCATCGAGCGTGGCTCGCGAGGCCGTGCCGTTCTCAAGGTTCGAGAACTGCGCCAACTGGGCGAGCATCTGCTCGTTCGATTGTGGTTCAAGCGGGTCCTGATTGGCGAGCTGCGCAGTCATCAGCCGCAGGAAATCTTCGGAATCGAGCGATGCCGCGGCGCTCTCCCTTCGAATGGTCGAAGGCGCGTTGATCCGGTCGAGATTGGCCTTGAGGTCAGCGCCAGACGGCGTGGTGATGGCATTCATTTCAATTGCTCCTGAGCGTTTCCAGCATCAGCTGTTTCGCGGTCTGAAGCGCCTGAACCATGTTCTGGTACTGGCGCGCGCTATCCATGATCTCGACCATCTCGGCGCTTTCATCGACGGGCGCTTCGAAAACGTGCCCCGTCTCGTCGGCGAGCGGATGCGAAGGGTCGTAGCGCTTGCTGGGCGCTTCATTGGACTGGGTGATGCCGGCTGTTTGCACGCTCGAAAGCCCGCTCGCGCGGTCGAGCTCGGCCCGGAAAACCGCGCGCATCGGCCGATAGGCTTCGGCCTCGGACGAAGCGACCGATCCGGCATTGGCGAGATTCGAGGTGGCGACATTCATGCGCACGAGCTGCGCTGACATCGCGCGCTCGGTCATGGAGAAGAGGGTGGTACGCTCAGACATCGATCACTCGCCCTTAAGCGCGCGGGTGATCGTGCTGACCTTCCCCTGCACGAAGCTGAGCGTTGCGGAATAGGCCAGAGCGTTCTCGGCAAAGGCGACCTGTTCGCGCGACAATTCGACCGTGTTTCCATCGAGCGTGGGCATGGCGGAGCGCCGATAGAGCAGTTCGGGCTCGCCAAAGGCTGCAGGCGCGCCGCGCTGTGTCTCCAGCCGCGCATTGAGTGCCGCGTTGAAGTCCATGTCGCGCGCCTTGAAGCCCGGCGTTGCCGCATTGGCGATGTTCGACGCGATCACGCCCATGCGCTGCGATCGAAGCTCAAGCGCGGCACCGTGTATTCCGAAAATCGTCTCTGACATGATCGAGCCTTCGCATTCCTCTGGACGGTGAGAACCGGGTTTGCCGGGAGGGTTGCAGAATGCGTGCCAAGTGCCTCGGAAGGGGCAGGATCGGGCGCCGGAGCACGGCGGACCGGCAAACAACGGCAAAGCCTTGCAGGCGAACGGCAATCCGCTGCCTTGCCGTGTCCATCACCTTAATCCTGCACGTTGGCATCCGTTCTCATGGCGACACACAAACGGTCGATCACGCGGGAGACGGTACGAATGATGAGCGCGCTTGCGCCCCTGATCGACATTTCCGCGATCAGCATCGTGATTGCCGGGACCTGGGCGGCGGCTGCCGCACGCAGCGGGCGCAGCGGCTTGGCGAGCGGCGTGCGCGCGCTTTTGCGCCTTGGGCATCGCGGGTTCGATGAAGGTGCCAACCGTTCAGCGCTCGCACGGTGCGCCGTCAGCATCAGCAAGCGCGGCGCCCTTTGCAGCGAAACCGATCTGCCGCCTGACCCTGACCTGGCAGCATCGGTCGAACGCTATCTTTCAACGGGTAGCCTCGATAAACTTCACGAAGCCGCTTGCGAAGCGCGCAAGGCGCGCCTTGCCGACAGAGCGCGCGGGGCACGCCTTTTCGAGACTGCAGGCGAACTTGCACCGGTTTTCGGTCTGGTCGGCACTCTTTTTGCCATCACCCAGCTGATGCCGGGCCCGGGGTTCGAGACCTCGCAGACAATCATGGCCTCGCTCGCAAGCGCGGTGCTCTCCACGCTCTACGGCGTGCTGACCGCGCATCTGGTCTACTTCCCGATTGCCCGAGCAATCGAGCGCCAAAGCGATGCGGAAGAACACGTCCGCAGCGCAATGCTAGACTGGTTTCTGAATGAGATCGGCCCGCATCGCGTGCGCAACACGTCGCAATTGAGAGACGCCGCATGAACCCGGCTGCACCGCAAAGCTGGCAGCTTGTGCTCGCAGATCTTGCGCTGATCCTTTTCCTGGTGACGCTTTCCGGATTGGCCGGCAGCGAAACCGAGGATGTGGCTGGCGGCAAGACGTCCTCGCCAACTCAAGAGCCACAATTCGCGCCCTCCCAAGCGCTTTTTCGGCCATCGGCGTCAGGACCAGACTTGCGCGAATGGCTGGCCAGCCAGCCCGTCGATCATCGCTCCACATTAACGATTTATGCTCAGTATCAGGGCGAAGACCGAGCCGCAGCGTGGGCTGCTGCGCAAAGGCTTTCCGCGCAAGCGGATGAGGCAGGTTATGCCGTGCGCATCGTCATCGCGCGCGGGGAGGAAAGCGACCTCTATGCAAGCCTCGCTTACGATGCGCCAATGCAGCCGATCAGGCCCTAGCCCGTGACAATCCGATCGCGGCCCTCGCGCTTGGCCTCATACAAGGCTGCGTCAGCGCGCGCGAGCGCATCGCGGGCGTCGCCCGCCCCATGCACCTGTGCAATACCGCCTGAGAACGTGATCTTCCCAAAGGATTTACCGGTTTCGCGGTTGACCATGCGCTTGAGTGCCTGAGCCCGCCGGACTGCGTCGAGCTTGCGCCATGCCTCCTCAAGATCGACATCGTGGAGCAACAGGACAAACTCCTCTCCACCGTGGCGAGCGACGAAGCAGTCGTTACTGGCATGATCGTTCAAGGTGCCTGCAATCGCGACCAACACCCGGTCACCGGCATCGTGGCCGTGCTTGTCATTGACCTGTTTGAAATTGTCGACGTCGCAAAAGGCAACGCAGAGCTTTGCTCCCTCTTGCTCGACCTTCTGTGCGGCCGCGATCAGCTGGCGCTCGAACGAACGGCGATTGGGAAGCCGGGTCAGGTGATCGACATCGGCCTCGATCCGAGCCTCGGCGAGACTTGAGCGCAGCTTGTCGGTCTCGGCCTGACTGCGTTCCATGGCGGCTTCCGCCTCGCTCAGGCGGTCCAACATTGCACGAGACAGGTCAATCACGCGGGTTACGTCCGGGGCGATCGGCTGCGCATCGTCATTGATCGACAGCCGCTCTATTTCCGCACCCAGCGCGCCGCGATGTTCGCATGTCTCGTCCTGAGCCGACTTCGCCGTCTGGGCAAAACGCATCAGCGCATATTCCATCCGGTCCATAAGCTTTTCGAGCTCGTTCATGCGTTTGCCCGTCTCCGGGTCGAGCCGCATCACCGTATCAAGCCAGCGCTGGTCAATCGGTTCGCGCGCAATCTCTCTTTGAGCGACCGCCTCTGCCAAGGCGACATTCGTGCCTGAAAGGGCGGTCCCGATCGCGGCGAGATTGGCGCCGGTCACGTTCAGATCATGTCGCATGATAAAATCGGAAATGCGCTCAAGCAATTCGCGGCGCGCCTCACGCGCCCGGCTCATCGGTGGATTGTCGAGCGGCTTGAGAAGCGGCTGTGTCGGCATTGCGGCGTCGTGTCCTTGGCATGGCTGGCAACACCCAAGTGCCTATGGCCGCGAAGTTAAATCGGGCCTCTGCCACGCTTCGCAATCTCCCTTAATGCGCTGATTGGCATGGCGTTTGCTTCATGAGCTCGCAGGAAAAAGCAAATCGCTCATGGCCAATTGAAAGGCAGAGAATGAAACTCACCGCACCAGCACGCTACCCGCGCGTAAAGGGCGCCCTGATTGCAGTCGGGCTTTCCGGAATGCTCGCAGCCGCCGCGCCCGTCGGCGCGCAAAATGCCACTCAGGGTCCCCACATGGATCCCGCCGCGATTGACCGCGCCATCGTCGAATTTACGGGCTTGCCCATCGGACAGGAAGGCAGTGCACGCATGCCCGCCGACCGGCGGCTCAGGCTGGCGGCATGCGCTGCTCCGCTTGGCATCAGTTGGCATGGCAGGGCGCGTACGACCCTTGCGGTGAGTTGCGCAGGGCCCCAGCCTTGGCGCATCTTCATCGCCGCTCACACAGCCAATGTGCCGGACAAAGCGGAGCCTGTTGTCACCCGAGGCGACCCGCTCACGATTGCGGTGCGGGGACGCGGCTTCACGGTTCAGCAGGCAGGCGAGGCGATGGAAAATGGCAGCCCAGGCGACTGGATCGCCGTGCGCACTTCGCGCGATGCTCAGCCGGTCCGCGCCCGCATTGAGCGGCCCGGCCTCGCGATCATTCCGGCCCCGTGAACAATCGCTCCCACAGGCCTTAAAGACGCGCTCGCCCAGCCGTTCTCACCCATGATAGCACCACCCGGAGAAGCACCATGCCCTCTTTCGAACTGAGCAAATTGCAGTCCGTCACTGCGCCTCGCGCTCTGTCCGACACCGACATCGCCGCAGGTCGTCCACCGGCAGGCGAGAGCAATCGGACGGGTGTCCCGTCCGGGGCGCAGGGCGTCTCCATCGAAGTGAGCGGATCGCTCGACACGCAAAGAGCGCCAGTCGACAATGATCGTGTCGCGCAAATTCGCGAGGCTCTCAAGGACGGCAGTTACCCGTTGGTGCCGACGGAAATCGCCGATGCGATGATCGCAGCGCAGCTCAGCCTAGGGATAGGGCGTTGAGCACCGGCGCCACAAATCTCACCGGCAATCTGCGGCAGATGATTGCCGTGCTGGAGGCCGAGCGGCAAGCGCTTGCCGGACTTGATGCCGATGCCCTTCTTGAACTCGCGCGCGACAAAGAGGCGCTGTGCGATGCGATTGCACCCTTTGGCCCCGAAGCGCTTGACCCGCGGGTTCGTGACCTCGCCGAGGCCGCACGGTCGCTGAACGAAGTAAACCGGCGGGTGCGCAACCTGCTCGCTGCCAATGTGACCACCCGGCTTGAAGCGCTTGGCGGAGCGCGGCCAGCTTACGAAGTGCGCGGCGGAGCAATCGCCTGACGGCTTGGCTGACGCATTAACCGTGTTTGGCACGGCGCTTGCTGACCTTCCTCTCGCGGGCTTCGCGGATTGAGCGGGGCCCAAGAGAAGCAGCAAGCGAGGCCCCACGTGAACCCGCAATCCGTTCCCAGTTCCGCGATCCGCAGCGCCTTTGAACAGGCTGCCCGCGTCCATCATGGCGCGCACCCTCAGCAAGGGGCCACCAGACAGATCGCCGCGCAAGCCGCACTCGAAGCCAGCACACCCGCGCGCCCGAGCGTAGAAGAAGCCATTGCAAACGCGGCGCAGGCGACGAGCGTCGACTTCGATTTCCTTGTGGCTCAAGCTCAAGTGGAATCGGCCATGAACCCGACGGCGCGCGCGAGAACGTCAAGCGCCACTGGGCTCTACCAGTTCATCGAGAGCACCTGGCTCGGCACCATGCAGCGCCATGGCGCACGCTTCGGCCTTGGCAATATCGCCGCGCAAATCGACACGACACCAGGCGGCACCGCCTATGTCGCAGACCCCAATGCGCGTCAGGCGATCCTTGCGATGCGCAACGACCCCGAAGTCGCCTCGCTCATGGCAGCAGGACTGGCAGAGGACAACCGCTCACATCTCGCCCCGATCCTTGGTCGGCAACCCGATCATGGCGAGCTTTACCTTGCGCATTTCCTCGGCGCTGGCGGAGCCGGGCGGTTCCTGTCGGAGATGGCGCAGGATCCCAACCAGAGCGCGGCTGCGCTGTTCAGGCGGCCTGCCGCTGCAAACCAGCCAGTGTTCTTTGAAAGAAACGGCGCGCCGCGCAGCCTTGCAGGGGTAATGGATTACCTGAGCGCGAAGCTGGAGCGCGCTCGTTCGGATGTGCCAGCGAGCCCCCCGCCAGCCTACGCCGCAGCCTCGCTCACCCCGCCGGACAGTATCCGCCCGCCTTACATGATCGCGGACGAGGCCGTGTTCGGCCCGCGCACTCCGCCGACCCTGACAGGTCAGGATCGCCCAACCATTGCATCGTCATCCACATTGGCGCTGGCAGCGCCCAGTTCGCGCGCTCCGATATCCGACATGCTCGACAGTCAGGAAAGCGCAGCCAAGCTGGGTAGCGAGGCCCATGCGAAACAGGTTCGTCGCGCCTATGATCAGCTGAAGGCGCTTGGCCTGTGAGCACGGCGACAACCCCCGCGACCTCGCTGATTGAGCGGCTTCAGTCTGCACCAGCCGCGATGGCATTGCCGGTCGGCATATTCGCGCTGTTCGTGCTGATGGTGCTGCCGATCCCGCCGCTGCTGCTCGACATGTTTTTCGTGCTCAACATCGCGATCGCGGTCGCGGTGCTCATGGTCGCGTTGAACGCGCGCGCGCCCCTCGATTTCTCGTCCTTTCCGAGCGTGCTTTTGTTCGCGACGCTGCTGCGCCTGGCGCTCAACGTGGCCTCCACCCGGATTGTGCTCGTCAACGGCCACGAAGGCGGAAACGCCGCGGGCGAGATTATCGAGAGCTTCGGTCAGTTCCTTGTCGGCGGCAATTTCGCTGTGGGCCTGTTCGTTTTCTGCATCCTCCTCATCATCAACATGATCGTCATCACCAAGGGTGCGGGGCGGGTCTCGGAAGTGTCCGCCCGCTTCGTCCTCGATGCCTTGCCGGGCAAGCAGATGGCGATCGACGCCGACATTGCCGCTGGCCTGATTACTGCCGACGAAGCCCGCGCGAGGCGGCGTGAAGTAACGGTTGAGGCGGATTTCTACGGCTCGATGGATGGCGCGTCGAAATTCGTGAAGGGCGATGCGATTGCCGCGCTGCTGATCCTCGGCGTCAACATTATCGCCGGTTTTGCGCTCGGCATGATCAGCCATGGCCTGTCAGCCGCCGAAGCGGGCGAGCTTTACATCACACTCGCGGTTGGAGACGCGCTTGTGGCGCAGGTCCCCGCGCTGCTGCTCTCCATCGCGGCCGCCGCCATCGTCACGCGCGTTGCCGATACGCGCGATCTTGCCGGTCAGATCGGCGGACAGTTCGCCGATCCGCGCGGATGGTTGCCGGTCGCAGCGATCCTTGCAGCCATCGGTGTGGTCCCGGCGATGCCGCAGATGATCTTCATCCCCGCCGCCGCCATCGCAGGCGCGATTTGGTGGACCTTGCGCAAACGCGCGGAGCAGCCCGTGCTTGAAGGGCCGCTGGAGGAAAGCGCGCCCGCAGACCATATCGACATTGCCGAGGTTTCCGACCAGACGCTTGTCACGATAGAGCTTGGCTATGGCCTCGTGCACCTCGTCGACGAGGCGAAAGGCGCGCCGCTCCTCACCCGCATTACTGGTATTCGCAAGCAGATGAGCCGCGATCTCGGCTTCGTCCTGCCGCAGTTCCGCATCAGGGACTCGCTTGAGGCAGGCGCGAACGAATACCGCGTGATCCTGGGCGGGTTGGTGGTCGCGAGCGGTGCGGTAAGGCCGCAAAAGCTGCTCGCCATCGACACCGGCGACGTGCGCAATGGCCATGCGGTGACGGGCGAAGCCACGCGCGATCCCAGCTTCGATTGCCCCGCCCTTTGGATCGACCCTGCCGCGCGCGATCACGCCATCGCCGAAGGGTTCCTAACCGTCGATCCGGGCACAGTTATCGCCACGCACACCAACCAGGAATTGCTGCGCCTCGCTCACCAATTGCTCGGCCCCGAGGAAGTGCGCGCCATGATCGAGGATTTGAAAACCCGCGCCCCCGCGCTGATCGACGCTGTGCATCCCGACCCGCTGACCCTGCCCGCGCTCACCCGCATCCTGCGCGCTCTGATCGCTGATGGTATCGGGCTGGCTCACCCTCAGCCGCTTTTCACCAGCCTCGCACTCGCGCTCCAGACCACGCAGGATTTCGACGCGCTGATCGATGCGGTGAGAGCCGATCTCGGCGCGCGGCTGATCGCGCGGATTTGCGAGCCAGGTGCGCGGCTCAGGGTGCTCACTCTCGATGCAGCGCTCGAAAGCGCGATCCTTGGTGGGATGGTCGATCCGGCAAGCGGCCAGCCGCTGATCGAACCCGATTGCGGCGCAATGATCGTGGCGCGCGTCAATGCTGCCATCGACGAGGTCGGCGGGCCTGTTGCCCTGATCGTGCAGCCTCCTGCACGCCGCGCTCTCGCGAGCCTGCTTCGCCCGCGCGCGCGCCAGTGCCAGGTACTCTCGATCAACGAGCTGCCTGCAACGCAGCCTGTGGAGGTGATCGCTACCATCGGCGCTGAAACCGCGCCTGAAGGCCTGCCCGCTCCAGACGTCCCGCAGGCCGCGCCAGCGCAGGAGATGGCCGCGTGAAGCACGACCATTCCGCTTTCGCCGGCGCGCATGGTTATGGCGCAACCTCGCGCGATCAGGTCGAGGACCGTGTGCGCCGGTTCCTGCCGCTGGTTCGCCGCGCGGCTTGGCACATTTACGGTTCGGGCCGCGAGGGACTGGAGATCGAGGACCTCATGCAGGCAGGCGTCGTCGCGCTCACCGAATGCGCTCAGCGGCACGAGGGGCCGGGCGAGGACGGCTTTGCCGCCTATGCCAAGATCCGCGTGCGCGGCGCGATGTTCGACCAGATCCGCAAGCTGATGAACGACACGCGCACCGCGCGAAAGAAACGCGCGCAATTGGGCGAAGTGGTCGAGCGATTGCGCAACGAGACGGGCGAAGAGCCCTCCCGCGCGCGGATTTGCGAGACGCTCGGGATCAGCGACGCCGAACTGCTCGAAATCGAAGCCTCGAGCGTCACCGTCACCTCGATCGCCGATGAATACGACGAGACCAGCACCGCCTTTGCGAGCGACGATCCCGACCCGTTTCAGGTGCTCGCCGGAAACGAGGATCGAGAGCGCCTGATCGCGGCGATGGTCAAGCTACCCGACCGGCTGAAGCTCGTGCTCCAGCTGTTCTTTGTCGAGGAGCTGAACCTCACCGAGATTGCTACCGTGCTCGAAGTCAGCGTCCCGCGCGTCCACCAGCTGCGCGCAAAAGCCCTGAAGGATTTGCGCGCACTGATGGAGGCTGACGCCTAGCCTGCATCCTCATGCGCGGTTGCGGCGTGAGTTGCGCCCTCGGAGCCACCGGCGCCGCCCGCTTCCCACCAATAGTCGCGCCGCCCGCCATCGCCGGTCTCGACTTCCTGCATGGTCGCCGCGTCATACAGACGCCCGCCGAGCATCACGCGCACGATCTTGTCCGAATTGCGGATATTCTCACTCGGGTCTTCGCTCAGGATCACGAGGTCGGCGAGTTTGCCTTCCTCAAGGCTGCCGATGTCACCCGCCATGCCGAGCGAGCGCGCAGGCGCGATGGTGGCGGCGCGCAGCGCCTCGACCGGGCTCATACCGCCGCGAGCAAAGCTCCAGATTTCCCAATGCGCTCCGATGCCCGCTTGCTGGCCGTGTGCGCCAATCGAGACCTCGACCCCGCGCTGCGCGATCTTGTGCGCCTCGCGTGCGGCGTTGTCGTCGACGAAGGCCCATTCGGGCGCGGTCGTGCGGCGCCCGGTCTGCGCGAGCAGCACCTTGGGCGGGGTGTGAACCATCAGCGGGTTCTCCCAGACATTGGTCGCCTGCCGCCAGTACGGATCGCCAGCCAGCCCGCCATAGGTCACGTTGAGCGTCGGCGTATAATTCGAGTTCGACGCGCCGAAGAATTGCAACACATCCTCGTACATGACGTCGCCGGGGATGTTGTGCTCGATGGTCGAATTGCCGTCGGCGATGAGGTTCATGTCCATCCCGAACAGCGAGCCACCCTCAGCCACGACCAGTACGTTTTCCTCGGCAGCGGCGCGTGCGACCATCTGGCGCTGTTCGCGGCGCGGCTGGTTGTAGTTCTTTACCGAAATGCCGCCCTGCGCCTTGATCCGGCGGACGTGAGCGAGCGCGTCGTCATAGTCGTCGATCCGGGCAAAGAAGCCGGGGGCCTTAGCACCGTAGATGATCTCGCCGGTCGAATAGATGCGCGGACCCAGCATCGTGCCCGCACGCTGGCGTTCGGCAGCGGCGAAGACGGTCGAGGCATCGCTTGACGGGTTGTGGATCGTGGTCACGCCAAGCGCGAGGTCCTGAACCAGCGTCCAGTTCTGCTGCGGAATGAAATCGCCGGTGCCATAAGGTCCGTGCGCATGCGCATCGACGAGGCCGGGGATGATCACCTGTCCGCTTGCATCGACCATGGTCGCACCAGCCGGAACCGTGACCTCGTCAGCCGTGCCAATTGCGGTGATCCGGTCGCCGGTGATGACGATCGTGCCGTTCTCGATCGCGCCCGCATCGGTCGCATCGAGCCCGTCGGCCATCGTCAGGATACGCGCGCCGGTGATAGCGACGGTGCCGGTCGGCTTGTCGGCGGCGACGGTAAGCGCCATCGAGATGCCCGTCTCGGGCGGTGAGTATCCCTCGTCCTCGTCACCCTCTCCCTTGGGAGCATTGGCGAAGAAGTCGGAGACGCTTGCGCGCATAAGCTCAGGCCCGATGGACCAGAACAGGGTCTCTCCGCCATTGGCAAAGCCGATATAATCCGCCCCGCCTTCGGAGACCTTGGTGATCGGCAGCGGGCCGCTGGTTTCATCGACGCTGATCGCCTGACCGCCGGGGATCAGCGGCATTGCGAAGACCTCGTAATTCTGGCGGAAGGCGACCGTGCGGCCATCGGGAGAGACACGAAAATCGCTCGGCAGCGCGCCCTTGATGATGGTGCGCTGGTCTTCGCCATCGAGATCGGCGGAAACGAGCTGGAGCCCATCACCGCTGCCGGTGGTCATGTAGATGCGCTCTGGGTCGCTGCCGAATTGCGGGTTCGAGCCTGAGCGGCTCACCCGCATCGGCTCGCCGCCGTTGGACGGGATCATGTAGATGCCAGTCGTCTCGGAATAGGCAGGCGAGGTCAGGAAACCGCCGCCGCGCTTTTCGTAAGCGATGTGGCGACCATCGGGTGACCAGGTGAGGTCGCCGTAATGGCCCGGCTCGCTGGTGATGGCGCGCGGGTTCTGTCCGTTCGCATCTGCGGTGATGATGCGGCCCAGATCCTCATCGGTCCACTCGACATAGGCGATGCGCGAACCATCGCGGCTGAATGCGAGGAAGCCTTCGATAGTGCCCTCTGCCGCCCCGGTCAGCGGACGAGGCGCATCGCGGCCTCTCGCAGATTTGGTGTAGAGCCGCCCGAGGCTTTCGAACACGACCTGCGTGCCATCGGGCGACAATTGCCCGAAGCGCGGCATGGTGGTGGTGAAGCGGTCTGGCGACACCTCGATTGCAGGGTGCGGGGCATCGGCGATGCCGCGTGTATCGTCGATGGAGAAGGGTATCTCGGCAAAGTTCGACCCATCGCTATCGATCCGGTTGAGCTTGCCGCCCGCCCAGAAGACGATGCTGCGCCCGTCAGGTGTCCAGTCCATGTTCGGATAGACGCCGTAGACCGCCCAGGTTTCCTGCAAGTCGAGATCAAGCGCGTCGTAGATCATCCGCTCAGCCCCGGTGGCGAGATCCTTGACCCACAACTGGCTCGTATCCTTGTCGCGGCGAACGAAGGCCATCTCGGTTCCGTCAGGCGAAGGGGTCGGGCGAACCGCGCCGCCATAGCCATCGACCGCAGTGGTAACTTCGCCCGTTTCAAGGTCGTGGCGCTCAATCGCGAAGATGCCGGTCTGCGAATCCTGCGCGTAGATGAACTGGTTCCCCGGCGTTGTGTTGCGGGTGTAGTAGATCGCCTCGCCATCGGGAGAGAAGACGGGTTCGCCCAACTCCTTTTGCAGAGCCTCGTCGGCGCGTTCGACAATCGCGACCCCGCCGCCGCCCGAGACGTGGTACATCCAGATTTCGCCCGTGCCCGCGCTTCGCGAAGTGGTGAAGTGCTTTTTGGCAATGATGAAGCGGCCATCGGGCGACCAGTAGGGCTGGTTCAGCAGGCGGAAGCTCTCCTTCGTCACCTGTCGCTTGTCCGAGCCGTCGACGTTCATCACCCAGATATTGTCACCCCCGCCCCGGTCCGAGGTGAAGGCGATCTTGGTCCCATCGGGCGAGAAACGCGGCTGCACCTCCCAAGCGAGCCCGTCCGCGATCCGGCGCGGCGTGCCGCCGGCGATCGGCATGGTGTAGATGTCGCCCAGAAGGTTGAACGCGATGGTGGAGCCGTCGGGCGAGACGTCGACATCCATCCACGTGCCTTCGTCGGTCTGGATGCGCACCTGCTCAATCGTCGCCCCGCGCGGCGCGGTCACGTCCCAGCCTTCCTCCTCGTGATCGTCGGCAATCGCCAGCGAAGGCATGGCAAGCATCGAGCCTGCCAGAAGTGCAGTGGTAAAGCGGCGCATGAAGGTATCTCCCGTGTTTGGCGCGGGAGACTAGCGGGGCGAATGAATATTGCTAGAGGGCGAAAAGTCGTTGGTCGATTTGACTTTGCTCGCTCGCCACCGTCTAGTCCGTCGCAGGGGCATCGGGGGAAAAGTTCATCGCATATGATATGAAGCCACCGCGCGTGGTTGGCCTTGGTGGCGCGATCCTGACCAGTCTCAACGGTGTGGTCGGCTCAGGCATCTTCGCGCTTCCCGCATTGCTCTTCGCTGCGGCGGGGAGTTTCTCGCCCATCGCGATCCTGCTGTTCGCCTGTCTTTATGGCTCGGTGCTTCTGGTTGTCGCGAAACTGTCGACTGTCTTCCGGCAATCGGGTGGCGCACAGCTTTATACAGAGCACGCCTTTGGCCCCGCCGTGGGATTTCAGGTCGGCTGGTTCTCATTAGCCACTAACATGGCCGGCGCTGCGGCGAATTTTCATGTCCTCGTATCCTACCTTTCGGCGATCTTTCCATTCTTCGAAGACCCGCTGGTTCGCATGGTCACGATGGCCTCACTGGTCGTACTGTTCATGGCGATCAGTATCAGTGGCACCTCACGATCGATCGGTGCGATCGCGCTGGGGACTTTCCTCAAACTCACCCCGATCCTCGTTCTGGTCGCGGTTGGCTTTGCCCAAAACGGCGTGCCGACCGAGGTCAGCCTGCCGAGTTTCGGAGAGTTTGAGTCGGTCGCTCTGCTGCTCGCCTTTGCCTTTTCGGGATGCGATGTGGCGGTTTATGCAGCGGGCGAAGCTAAGGAGCCCCGTAAGACCTTGATGCGGGCATTGATGCTAAATCTCGGGGGCGTTGCGATCTTCTATGCGCTCGTCCAGCTGGCCTATGCAGCGACCGCACCTGACCCGAGCGCAGTGGATATTCCCCTTGCTGCGATGGGCGAGAAACTGCTCGGCCCGACCGGCAGTCTCATGGTCAGCCTTGCTGCCATCTTCTCGATTGCAACGTTCCAGATCAACGTCTTCTTCCTTGTACCAAGGCTCGCATACGGAATGGCTCGCAGAGGGCATTTGCCGCATGTGCTTGCGTATGTCTCGCCCCGGTTCAAAACGCCTGCCGTCGCCATCGCAGCCTATGCCGCAATGGTGGGCGCTTTGACGCTTTCGGGAACATTCGAGCTTCTCGCGGTGCTTGTTGTCAGTGTCGAGCAACTGGGATTTCTAGCCGTAATCGGCGCGCTCGTTGTCATGTGGAAGCGCGGCGATGCCGGCCTTCGCCAAAGCATGGATCTGCGCTGGGCCGTGATCATTCCGGTCGCGCTTGGCTATATCGTCTGGCTGATGTCGCAGCTGGAAGCGAGGTCGGTGCTTTATATGCTGATCATGGTCGCGATCGGGATCGCGCTGTACTTCCTGTCAAAGACGAGCGCAGTGAAACAGGATGGTATCGACCTGCCGGAAACGCGCGAGGTCTAGCCGAACATGCCCTTCTTCGGACCCAGATAGCCGAACAAATAGGCCGCGACTTTCCGCATCTGTATCTCCTCGCTCCCCTCAGTAATCCGATAGCGGCGGTGGTGGCGGTAGATGTGTTCGAAGGGCTTGTGACGCGAATAACCGATGCCGCCATGCACCTGCATCGCGCGGTCGGCGGCTTCGCAAACCAGCCGGTTTGCCCAGTAATTGCACATCGAGACCTTGTCGGAGATCGTGCGCTCGATCTCCTCGTGCGGCATATTATCCATCTCCCAAGCGGTCTTGAAGATGAGCAGGCGGAGCATCTCGGCCTGTGTCGCGAGCTCGACCAGCGGGAACTGGATCGCCTGGTTCTTGGATAAAGCTTCGCCGAAGGGTTTGCGTTCACGCGCATATTTCACGCTCTCATCAATGCAGAACAAGGCCGCGCCGCAGGAGGAAGCCGCCTGCCGGATGCGGTTCTGGTGGACGAAGCTCTGTGCGAGCGCGAGCCCGCGCCCTTCGACGCCGAGGATCGCGCTGTCGGGGACCCACACATCCTTGACCGACAGCCGCGGGTGGTCGGTGGGCATGTTGAAGGTCCACATCCACTCCTCGATTTCCAGCCCCTCGGTGGGATTGGGGACGAGCAGGCAGGTGATCCCCGACGCGTCCCCCGCCTCACCGCTGGTGCGAGCAAACATCGCGCAGTGGGTCGCGACATGCATGCCGGTGATCCACATCTTCTCGCCATTGATGAGCCAGCCATCGACGCCGTCGCGGGCTTCGCGCACTGCGGTCGTTTCCATGTGGGTGGCGTCGGAGCCGTGGTCGGGTTCGGTCAGGCCGAATGCAACGCGGCGTTCCCGGTTGAAGCCGCCGGTGATGAATTCTTGCTTCTGCTCCTCGGTCCCCCACTGGTCGAACATGGCGACAAAGGGGAAGTTGCCCACGATCGAATGCTCGTTCTGAAGGTCGTTATGGAGGCCGAGGCCCATCCGCGCGAAATGCTCGCGAATGACCGCCATCCAGAGGTTCGAGCCGTCCTTGCCGCCATACTTCTTGGGTGCGGAGAAGCGCCAGTGACCGGCCTTGTCGGCGCGGGCGGTGGCCTCGCGCAGCAGCGCTTCCCAATCCTCGCGCGGCAGGCCACCTTCCTCGAAGTTCGTACGCGCCCATTCGCGGCGGTGGTCGAAGAAGCGGATGTTGTCGTCAGCTTGCTCGAGCGGCTTGATCTCGGCCTCGATGAAGGCGTCGAGTTCGCCCAGATAGGCCTGCAGGTCGGCGGGAATTGCGAAGTCCATGCGTTAATCCTCTCCTAGCCACTTCTTTCGCGCCGCTCTAAGCGCGGGATATTTCGGGACGTCCGCGCTTAGTTTTTCGATTGCGGTCGCCCTGAGGTGACGGAGTAGCCCCTTGCTAGCGAGTGTACTTTCGCCAGCCAGAATGTCTTGAGCCTCGGGGCGCTCCATACTTCCCTGCGGCTGAATCGCATCGTCACGTGCAATCATGCCTAGCGCGTTGCGCGCCACCGCCAATTGAAACCGGTCGTGTCCTGAAAGGTGCGGCTTGATTGTCTCAAGCCACTCAGAGATCGCGGTCGCAATGTTCCCGTTGGTGGCTTCGCCTCTGCCAAGGTGCATCTCTAGCATTGGATCAACATACTTCTGACGCTCCTCCTCCGGCGCATCCTCTTCAAGCAGCATCAAGAGGTCGAGCTCCTGCTCGCTCGTCCGGCGCGAGATTACCACGCGTTCGAGCATTCGGTCAGACCCATCGCGCCAGAACTTTGCCATCCGCAGGCAGCCCAGCGCCCACCACACAGTGCGGTGGATCAGCCAGTAGCGGAAGCGGGTGCGGTCAACGGTCACGCCCGCTTCGGCTTCGTAGGCGGCAAAGTAGTCTTCAAGGCTTCCGAGCCCCAGCGCGGGCCGATCGTATCGCGCGAACCGCCACACGGCCATGCAGCCGAACGCCAGATCCTCATGACGGTCGCCGAAATGCGCAAGCTCCCAATCGAGAACGCCGGTGAGCCTACCCGGTTCGGCAAGCAGATTGCCCATGCGATAATCGCCGTGGTTGAGCACCGGCTCGCACTGGTCGGGGCAATTGTCCTCCATCCACTTGAGGCCCAGCGCGATGATCGGGCGATCGCCGCCCGCTTCCTCGAACTGGGCGCGCAGCTCCGCGATGGCCTGTCGGTAATTCATCACCGGCACCGCATCGGGCACGTCCCCACGCCCGAGCGAGTGGATGCGGGCAAGGTCGCGCGCCGCCTGTTTCAGCAGCGCATCCGCCTCGTCGAAAAGCAGGATTTCCTTGGGGTTCGGCGTACCCGGCAAAGCGCGCATCACGAAGCCAGAACCGATGTCGTCGTCTGGCTCAAGCTCGGCCACCACTTCGGGCGCGGTCACGCCTGCGGCATGCGCGGCGCGGATCACCGCAGCTTCGACATCGTGGCCGAAGGGGCGGTCCTCCATGAATTCGATGCTCGGCGCGCGGCGCAGGACGAAAGCCGCGCTTTCTCCTTCCGGGCCCGCCTCGAACCGCCAGCTTTCCATAGTCGCGCCGCCGGTCAGGCGCGTCAGCGCCGACGGTGACGAAAGGCCGGCGCGAGCACACACCCTCGCCAGCCCTTCGATCAGTTGTTCAGGAGTGCTGTCGCCCATCTATCAGGCGACAACGTTATCCTTCTTCACGGTGATCACCTGCGGATAGGTGAACTCCTTAAGACCTTCCTTGCCGTATTCAGCGCCGAAGCCCGACTGCTTGTGCCCGCCAAACGGAGCGAAGGGCGACAGGTGCATGAACTCGTTGATCCATACCGTGCCGGTTTCCAGCTGCTCGGCAATCTCGACACCCTTGTCGTGGTCGGCGGTCCAGACCGCACCAGCAAGGCCGTAGTCGGAGTTGTTCGCGCGCTCGATCACCTCGTCCTCGCTCGAGAACTTCATCAGCGGCATGACGGGGCCAAACTGTTCCTCGGCAACGATCCGCGCATCTTCTGGCGGGTTGTCGAGGATGGTGATCGGCACGTAATAGCCGCTGCCCGAAGGATCCTTGTCGCCGCCGGTCAGGAACTTGTAGCCATTGTCCTTGGCATCCTGAATCAGTTCGAGCACGCGCTCATACTGCTTCTTGTTCTGGATCGGCCCGACACCCGTGCCCTGTTCGGAGCCGTCGCCCACCACCACGCTCTTGGCGTATTCGGCGATTGCCGCCGAGAGCTCGTCATAGATGTCTTCGTGGATGTAGACGCGCTTGGCCGCGATGCAGACCTGCCCTGCGTTCTGGAAGCTCGACCAGAACAGCTGTTCGGCAACCTTCTTGGGGTCGGCATCGGGAAGCACGATCGAGGCATCGTTGCCGCCAAGCTCGAGCGTGATGCGCTTGAGGTCTCCGGCTGCGCCTTCCATGATCTTCTTGCCCGTAGCGGTCGAGCCGGTGAAGGTGATCTTGTCGATATCGGGATGGCCGGTGATGAGCGGGCCGAGGCTGTCTTCGCCCGTGATGATGTTGACCGTACCGGCGGGCACCTTGTCGGCAATGAGCTCGGCAATGCGAAGCGTCGCGAGCGGCGTGAAGGGCGATGGTTTCAGCACGATCGTGCAGCCTGCCATCAGGGCAGGAACGATCTTCTGGATCGCCATCATGACAGGAAAGTTCCACGGCACAATGCCGCCGACCACGCCAACCGGCACACGGCGATGGCGGTGCAGGCGGGTGTCGTCGTCCTGAATGATCTCTTCTTCAAGTTGAAGCGTCGACTGCGCCGCCGAGATACCGGCAGCGCCGAAAATCTCGCCCTTGGCCTGCGCATGCGGCTTGCCCTGCTCGCTGGTCAGCAGGCGGAAAAGCTCATCGGCGTTTTCCTTGATCGCGCCCGAGATCGCCATGCAAGCGGCCTGACGCTCTTCAAAGGTCGACTTCTTCCAAGTCTTGAATGCTGCGCGGGCCGCAGCGACGGCTTCGTCAAGCTGCGCCTCCCCGCAAGCCGGGACCTGGCCGATGACTTCTTCATTCGCGGGGTTGACGACGTCCATCCACTCGCCGGTGTCGACCATCTTGCCGTTGATGAGGTTCTTGTACTGGGTGACCATTATCTCTCTCCAATCCGAAATGTGCGCAGGATTCTCTCTTGCTATTGAAGGTGGACGTCTCACCGCAAAAATCAATCTCGAATTGCAACCTGGCGCTCCGGATCACCTTGCAAGCTTCACGCTTGAGCCTATGGAACATGGCCAAGAGAGACACGAGGGAGAGCCAAGCAATGACCGACACCCCGCCCGATTTTCTGTTCTACGGAAGCCCGGTCTCGCCCTTCGCGCGCAAGGCGATGGCGACTGCGATCGAGAAGGGTGCAGACTTCGATGTCGAGCAGGTCAACATCATGAAGATGCCCGACTGGTTCCTCGAAATCTCGCCCATGCGCCGGATTCCGGTGCTGCGCGACCGCTCGATCGCGGCCGAAGGGCCGGGCGGCACCATCGCCGATTCCTCTGCGATCTGCGCCTATATCGAGCGCAAGCATCCCGAGCCTGCGATCTATCCGGCAGACGACTTCGCCTATGGCCGCGCGCTCGCGATCGAGGAATATGCCGACACCGTACTGGCTCCCGCAGGCGGGCTGGGCATCTTTCGCCCGATCTTCTTCTCGCTTCTGGGCGGAAATGAGCCGGACATGGAAACCGCGCGCGCAAGCTGGGCAGAAAAGCTGCCGCCGATCCTCGACTATCTGAGCGCAGAGCTTGGCGACAACGAGTTCATGGCAGGGGGCGCCTTCTCCATCGCCGATATCGCGGTGACCTGCACCTTCATGCAGATCAGCCTTGTTGCGCAAACGCCGCTGGACAATTGGCCCAATCTCGAAGCCTACTTTGAGCGCTTGGCTTCGCGCCCATCCATCGCCGGGCCGTTCGCCAAGGCCGATGGCTTTATCCGCAAGGCCTTGCCCGAGCGCGTAAACCTAACCTAAGGCATCGCGCATTAGGACGACCCGGCAAGAGCGGTCGCGCAAAGGAATACGCTTAACTTTATGGCCAAAGACTGGTGCATCGGGATTATCGGAGGCTCGGGCCTCTACGATATCGCTGGCGTCGAGGATAAGCAGTGGCTGCTTATCGATACGCCATGGGGCGATCCGTCCGATGAGATCCTGTGCGGAAACATTGGCGGGGTGAAGGTCCGCTTTCTGCCGCGCCACGGCAGGGGCCACCCGATCTCGCCAACCGAACTGAACGCGCGCGCCAATATCGACGCGTTGAAGCGCGCAGGCTGCACCGACATCCTTGCCATCTCTGCCGTGGGATCCTTGCGCGAAGAGATCGAGCCGGGCCGCTTTGCCGTGGTCGAGCAGTTCATCGATAATACCAAGCAGCGCGCCCCGACCTTCTTCACCAGCGGTTTTGTCACACATGTCTCGATGGCCGACCCGGTCTGCCCGCGCCTATCGAAGATGGCGGCAAAGGCGATCAGCGATTGCAAGGGCAAGGTCGCAACCGGCGCGACCTATCTTGCGATGGAAGGCCCGCAATTCTCCACCCGCGCCGAAAGCCACATGTACCGCGCCTGGGGCGCTGACGTGATCGGCATGACCGGCATGCCCGAGGCCAAACTCGCGCGCGAGGCGGAGCTACCCTACACGCTGGTTGGCATGGCAACCGACTACGATTGCTGGCGCGACGGCGAGGAAGAGGTCAACGTCGCGCAAGTTATTGCGCAGATGCAGGAAAACGGCCAGCTCGCGCGCGAGATGGTCGCGAAGTTCATCGAGAACCTGCCCAAGACCCGCAAGGCCTCGCCGATTGATACCGCGCTCGATGATGCGGTGATTACGGCCCCGGAAGAGCACGACCCGGCGGTTGTGGCGAAGCTGGATGCGGTTGCGGGGCGGGTGTTGAAGTAGGCCTGCTGGGCCAGCAGCAGCGCAGATCCGGGCCAATACAGTCGGTCCGGTTACGACCCTAATTGTCGGTGTTCAGGTGGTTCTACGCCTTTCTCAGGCGCAGGCAAAACCCGGTTTTGACCCGAATGTCATGAACGCAGAGCACCTACCTTCACAATCGGTCGATGGCCTAAATACCCCTTGCTCGAATTAGAAGCTATGTGTTTGCTGGCTTCGCGGCGTTCTCGATCGCGTCTGCCACTCGTTCGAGCAATGGCAACACCAGTGTTCGCTCATCTTCTGATAGGGGGGCGAGCATTGTGCGCATATTTTGTAGATCATGCGCATTCATTTTTGCCCTAATAGCCTGCCCTGCCGTGGTCAGGTGCAGTGTCTTTATTCTGCCACCAGCAGGATCGGGCCGCTTCTCGATCAGATCCGATTTCTCAAGCCTATCGAGCGCTGATTGGATCGAAGTTCGCGGCAAGCCAAAGCGGCGCGCAATTTCAGATCCGCTCAAACCGTCCGAGGCCTCGAGAGCCTTCAGTATTGAATAGTCCTTTGGATTGTAGGGAATTGGGCGACCGTCCTCGCTAGGCTCCTGCAAAAGCATTTGGTCGAGCATCGTGCCCACGACTTTCAACAAACGTTCGGCATGGTCTTCGGAAGGTGGAACCGATTTAGAACTTGCCATTTACGAATCTCGTATATATCTATTTACGAGATTCGTACAAACCGTGTTGGAGGTCGCAGATGCCATTCGCTTTCCGTCCCTTACTTGCATTGGCAGGAAGTCTGTCGCTTATCTCTTGCGCTAGCAACCCTACTCCCCCAGCCGCTCCACCAGAACTGACCACGCCACCGGCTTTATCCGACGGATGGCATGCCACGTTCGAGACGACCAAAGTAATCGATGCACCTCTGATCCCGTTGCAACAATGGATTGTTGCAAGCAACGAATTGGTTCTCGCGATGGAGGAAACCGAGCAAATCAAAAAGCCTGTCGATGTGAGGGTCGTCTCCGGTAATTGGCCGGAGAAGGGATCTGTGCGCTGGGTTAAACTAAGCGATGGTCACTACACCTATGAGCGCGTTCTCGAGAATCGCTTGCCGGAGCACTTTAGCTATCAGATTTGGGGCCTCACCAGCAGTGCCAGCGATCACATTACTTACGCAAAGGGACAATGGGATTGGCGCGAGGTCGAAGACGATAAATCTGAATTCACCTGGACATACAGTTTGCGCCCAAACAGTTTCATAAAACGCCCATTCGTATCCAGTTTCCTCGAAAGCGATATGAGGCCATTTATGGAAGGTGCGATCGACCGCATGACCGTGAAGGCCGAAGGAGAGTTCGCTGGTTGGCGCCAAGGAGACACTGACTAACGCGGCCAACTTCTCAGTCGGCTTGGCTCGCAATTGCCTTGTGACCGCCGTTTGATAGATCCGGCGATTGTGGCCAAGCTCGATGCGGTTGCGGGGCGGGTGTTGGGTTAGGCGCCAGTCGGCCTTTGGCTCAATCGCTGCCCATCGGGGCATGTGCGCGAGCTGAGATCAATAGTCGCTGACAGCAGGATTGCGGTCCTGTCTGGTCTCTGTGGTTTCCAATCGTTCTGGCTCGCTGCTTTCACTGACAACATTTTCGACCGATCTGACAATCACAGTTGCCACCCGATCTTTCTGGTAACGCTCCATGTTAAACCAGAAACCACCCGCCGCGATCAAAATGGCCGCCGCGGCAAGCTTCACGTTGTCCTTGAATGCAGCGGACATGTGTTCTCCGTTTGAATTGCGTGCCTACTAAGGGACCATTCCGACAAGCGGCAAGGCTCTTTTTAGGCAAGTATCGCAAGCTGTCGACAGCCCACTTTTTGCCCTTGTCGCGGTCAGTCAACGACCCGCCTACTTCAGCCCTTCTTCCAGCGCCCCTTCACAGGCTCGAACCGGTCCACGCGGATCGACTGCCATACGCCTCCGGTCACGTAAGGGTCGTCGTTGATCGTTGCGCGTGCTTCTGCCTCGTCCTCGGCCTCGATGATCAGCAGCGAGCCGACGAAATCGCCGTTTGCGTTCAGCAAGGGGCCGGCGGTCAGGTAGTTCTTGTCATGCTCCGCCATCCATTCGCGCTGGGCGGCCTTGTGCATTGCGCGCAGCTTCTCGCTGTCTTCGCCGTCGCGGCAGTAAAAGCAGTACAGCGCCATCGCGAAAACCTCCCATAAGCTGCGGACAGACCATGCGATAACACAGCGCTGCGAGCGATCAAGCACCCCTCGAAGCGTGGAACACACAAGGCAATTCGTCGTACGTATGGCTCACTTCGCTTGATCGCGAGCGAGTGCGGGTCCAATTACGCCCCACGACGCGAAACCAAAGCGAATCTGCTCAAGAAAGGACGCACACTGAACGTGACCTCACCCGACCTGCCTAAGTCCGCCGCCCATTTCCTCGACCGCAGCGAGCTGCGACGCGCCTATCGCGCGGAAGAAGAGAAATGCATTGCCGAGCGGCTCGAGCAGGCAGCGCCCGCCAGGAAAGTGAGCGAGACGGCATCAGGCCTCGCAATCGACCTCATCGAAGGCGCGCGTTCGCACAAGGCGAGCGGGATCGATGCGTTCCTGCAGCAATATGGCCTCGACACCGAGGAAGGCATCGCGCTGATGTGCCTTGCCGAGGCGCTGCTGCGCGTGCCCGACGATGAGACCGCTGATGCGCTGATCAAGGACAAGATCGGCGAGATCGACTGGGGCGAGCATCTGGGCGAAAGCTCATCGACCTTCGTCAATGCGGCGACTTTTTCGCTGATGCTGACGGGCGAAGTGCTCGAACAGCCCGAGGCGCACCAAAAGGGCATGGGCCGCACGTTGAAGCGCACCATGAACCGCCTTGGCGAGCCGGTGATCCGCAAGGCGACGCTTCAAGCGATGCGCATCCTTGGCGGGCAGTTCGTTTATGGCCGCACGATCGACGAAGCGCTCAAGCGCGCCAAGCCCGAACGCGCCAAGGGGCTGACGCACAGCTTCGACATGCTTGGCGAAGCGGCGATGACCTTTGCCGATGCCGAGCGCTACCGCGTGGCTTACGAAAGCGCGATCGAACGGCTGTCGGGCGAGATGTCGGGCAATGTCGGCACCTCGCCAGGCATCTCGGTCAAGCTCTCGGCGCTCCATCCCAAATACACATACCTCCACGCCGACAAGGCGCGCGCCGATATCGTGCCGGTGGTGAAAGCGCTCGCGCTCAAGGCGCGCGATGCGAACATGCACTTCACCATCGATGCCGAGGAAGCCGAGCGGCTCGAAGTCAGCCTCGACATCATCGAAGAGCTGATGGCCGATGACGAGATTTTCACCCGCGAGGACGGCTCACGCTGGGAAGGTTTCGGTCTTGCCATTCAAGCCTATCAGAAGCGCGGACTGCCGCTGTGCGACTGGGTGGCAAAGCTCGCCCGCCGCCATCGCCGCCGCCTGTTCGTGCGACTGGTGAAGGGCGCGTATTGGGACACCGAGGTCAAGCTCAGCCAGGTCGGCGGGTTCGACGATTATCCGGTCTTCACCCGCAAGATCGCAACCGACGTCTCCTACCTCGCCTGCGCCGCGCGCCTGTTCGAGCATGACGATGTGATCTACCCGGCTTTCGCGACTCACAACGCCTATTCGGCGGCGGTCGTGAAGGAGCTGTCGCAGGGCCGCCCATTCGAATTTCAGCGCCTCCACGGCATGGGCGAAGAAGTCTACGACACTTTGCGCAAGCTTGAGGGCAACGACCCGACCCCGGTGCGCATTTACGCGCCTGTCGGAGGGCACAAGGAACTGCTCGCCTATCTCGTTCGCCGCCTGCTCGAAAACGGTGCCAACACCAGCTTCGTCAATCGCATGGGCGATGCCGAGTTCGCTGCCGAGGACCTCGTCGGCGATCCGGTGGCGGAGCTTGCCGCGATGGACCCGCGTCGCAACCCGGCGATCCCGCTGCCCAAGGACATTCTAGGCAAGCGCGTGAACAGCGCAGGGCTCGATCTCAGCGATCCGCTGGTGCTGGGGCCGTTGCAGGAGCGCCTTGCCAAGCTTGCCGAGCTTCAGTGGCATGCAGAGCCGACTTTCCCGGCGCAGGAATCGGGCGAGATCGCGCCGATCACCATGCCGCACGACCTCGAAGCCGAAGTCGGCACACGCCGCGATGCGACGCAGGAGGAGGTCGACGCCGCCTTCACCAGGGCCGCTGCGATCCAGCCGGGCTGGGACGCGCTTGGAGGACACAAGCGCGCGCTGCTCCTCGAAGAAGCGGCCGACCTGTTCGAAGCGCATACCGGCGAATTCCTATCACTGTGCCAGCGCGAGGCGGGCAAGACCCTGCTCGACGGGATCGCAGAAGTGCGCGAGGCGGTCGACTTCCTGCGCTATTACGCCAGCGAAGCGCGCCGTCAGTTTGGCGACCCCATCCAGCTGCCCGGACCTACCGGCGAGGACAACACGCTGCGCATGCATGGGCGCGGTGTGTTCGTGACGATTTCCCCGTGGAACTTCCCGCTCGCGATCTTCACCGGCATGGCTTCGGCGGCGCTCGCGGCAGGCAACTCGGTGATCACCAAGCCTGCTGAACAAACCCCGCTCATCGCCGCGCTCGCGGTCAAGTTGTGTCACGAGGCGGGCATTCCGCCTGAGGCGCTGCAGATGCTTCCGGGCGCAGGCGATGTTGGCCAGATGATCACCAGCGATCCGCGCGTTGCAGGGGTTGCTTTCACCGGATCGACCGAAACCGCGCAGACGATCAACCGCACGCTCGCCGGGCGTGACGGGCCAATCGCCACGCTGATCGCCGAGACCGGCGGCCAGAACGCGATGATCGTCGATTCCAGCGCGCTCCCCGAACAGGTGGTGCGCGATGTGCTTGCAAGCGCCTTCCAGAGCGCAGGCCAGCGCTGCTCGGCGCTGCGCATGCTCTACGTTCAGGAGGACGTCGCCGATGAAATGATCGCGATGATCCGCGGCGGGTTCGAAGCGCTGCATGTCGGCGACCCCGCGCTGCTCGCAACCGATGTTGGCCCCGTGATCGACCCCGATGCGCAGGCAGCGCTCGAACGCCACGTCGCGCGTCGCCAGCAGAACGATCGCATCGTCTGGCGGCTCGAACTGGACGCCAGCACGGCCAAGGGCTGCTTCGTTGCGCCGACCATCATCGAGCTCGATTCGATCCTCGACCTCAGGCGCGAGAATTTCGGACCTGTCCTTCACATTGCGCGCTTCAAGGCAGAGGAGCTCGATCAGGTGATCGAGGATATCAACGCCACCGGTTATGGTCTCACCCTCGGCCTGCACTCGCGCATCGCGGCAACGCACCGCTTCGTTCAGCAGCGTGCGCGGGTCGGCAACATGTACATAAACCGCAACCAGATCGGTGCGATCGTCGAAAGCCAGCCGTTCGGCGGCGAGGGGCTGTCTGGCACCGGACCCAAGGCGGGCGGGCCGCACTATCTCGCACGTTTCGCGACAGAGCGCGTGACCTGCATCGACACCACCGCCGCGGGCGGAAATGCGAGCCTGCTCGCAAGCATCTAATTTGGACTTGTGATTGGGCGCCCGGACTGCATAGTCTCGGCGCCCATGACCAGACGCTTTGCCCGCGCCTTTACCCATTTGTTCGCGCTCATCGCTTTTGCGTGGAGCGGCGCGGCATGGGCCGAGGTGCAGATCCACTTCCATTCGTTCAACGGATCGGTTCTGTTCGGACGCTATCCGCACACTTTCATCGTGCTCGAAGGAACGGTGGAGGCGACCGGAGAGGCCGTGAACGAAAACTACGGCTTCACCGCGCGCTCGGTCACGGCAGCGGCGACGCGCGACTGGGTAGAGCATCTGGTCGAGGCGGAGCCGGACAAGTATATCAGGAGCACCAACCGCCACTTCTCGATCACGCTGACGGATGAGCAATACTATAACGTGATCCGCGAAGTGCGCCGCTGGTCGATGGAGCCCGGCAAGCGCTATAGTTTGAGCGAACGCAATTGTATTCACTTCGTCGGAGAGATGGCGCGGGTGCTGGGCCTGAGAGTCGAATACCCGGAAAACATGCTGCGCCGTCCGAAGAGGTGGCTGAACCACATCACCGCGCTCAACCCGCAACTGGGTGCAGAGCCGATCTGATCAGCCGCGTGGGATAGGGCCCGCAACGCGCTCTGATCCGGGACATGCTTAACAAAAACCTACTAAGTGTTGTCACTTAGCTGCTGAACAGGTACCTTCCGGCGCATGAGATTGGGGACTCGCGTTCCCTGATCGGTGCACTCGGCGCGTTTCTAGCGCGTCGATCAAAGCCTGGGGGGGCTTACAATGACCAAGACAACTTTCACCACTGGTGCGGCCATAATTGCTTTGGCTGCAGCCGCGCCCGCTCATGCGCAGGTGACCGGCGACACCAGTACGGTGACGCAGAACGGCTCCGACAGCACGGTTCTCGTCAACCAGCTCGGCAGCGACGGAAACGAGTCCACGGTCACGCAAGCTGCGGGTTCGACCCAGAACGACACTGAGGTCAATCAGGACGGCAGCGGCAACATTTCGAATGTCGACCAGAACGGCGACAAGAGCTTGGTGGCTGGACGCGCAGACATCTTCGTCGACCAGATCGGCACGGGGAACGATTCCGATGTTGGACAAGGCGGAGACGGGCCCAATGACATCGACGTTGTGCAGGAAGGCACCACCAACCGCAGCACCGTGTCACAGGCCGAGAACGGCAGCTCGTTCGGTTTCCGCAACGTGGTCGACGTCGACCAGTTCGGGACGTCGAATGTCAGCACCATCGTTCAGGGCAACTCTGGCATCAGCGACGACAACCAGGCGCTGGTCGACCAGGACGGCACTGGCAACGAAAGCACCATTCAGCAGAATATCCTCGGCAACGGCGACTTCCAGATCGCTGACGTGACGCAGGACGGCACCGGCAACATGAGCTTCGTGCTGCAGGACGAGGATCTCAATGAAGCAACGGTGGTCCAGATCGGCACGACCAACTTCAGCGACATCGACCAGAACCGCGTGTCGGTTGCCGAAGACAACTTCGCCGACGTGATGCAGACCGGGACAAGCAACCGCAGCATCATCGTTCAGGAGGAGGACCTCAACGAGGCGACCGTCGTCCAAGACGGCATGACGAACGAAAGCCTGATCGACCAGAACAGCACCAATGGCGGCGGCTCGGATAACGAAGCGCTGCTGACGCAGATCGGCAACGGCAATATCAGCGAGATCTTCCAGGGCGGCACCTTGAACACTGCCGATGTCGGTCAGTTCGACCCGCTCGGCAGCTTCTCCAGCGTTGACCAGGTGGGCACTGGCAACCTTGCCACCGTAACGCAGGGCACGGCGCCGGGGCCCTGATAGTCGCGCGTCGAAACGCTCGTTTCACTAGCTGATAAGCAATTGAAAAACGAGACAGTGGTTCAAGGACTACACTTGTAATCGTTTGGTGGCTTCTGTAGCTGATCCGCATGGGATCACTCGGGAGCCACTTTCTTATGCGCCTTCTCGCCGCCTTCACCGCACTCATCACCGCCGCAATGCCTTTCCAGGCGCCGCTCTTCGCGCAGACTGCGGGCGACCCGGCGCTGGAGGAGAAACTTGCCGAGTTCGACGCCTTCGTGCGCGAATACCGGACCGAGAACACCGTCTTTTCCATGTCCTATGCCGTCGTGGTCGATGGCGAGATCGTCGCAGCGCACGGCATCGGCTGGCAGGACCACGACGCCGAGGAGCGCACGACCGCCGACACCAGCTACCTTGTCGCCTCGATCACCAAGACCTTCACCGGCGCGACGCTGATCGGGATGGACGCGGACGGGATCATCGACCTCGACGCGCCCTTCACCGACCTGAGCGACTGGGACGGGCGGTGCGAATGGCTCTCGGGCGCTGGCCTGCCGATGAGCGGCGGCGTCACGCTCGACGATGGCTATACGCCGCCACCGATCAACTGCGATGCGACGCTCAGCCTTCGCAACGTGCTGCAGATGCGCGTGCTGGGCGAGCCGGGGAGTAACTTTCTCTACAACCCGATCGTCTTCGGACGCCTCGCCAACTGGGTCGAGGAACAGACCGGCGAGCCCTTCGATGTCTGGGTCCGGCGCTACGTGATCGACAAGGCAGGCCTTGCAAACATCGCGGCCGGTTGGCGCGATCCACATGGCGGCGATGCGCTGCGGCTGCTTGCCCCGCCATTTCGCCATGCGCCCGAGGAAGGCGACAACCTTGCGCCCTCGCCGCTTCCCAATCCGGAGATGAACGCCTCCTCCGGCATCATCGCCAGCGTGCGCGCGCTTGCCGAATATTCGATCGCGCTCGACGAAGGCCGCATCCTGTCGCCTGCGCTTCGCGATACGATGTGGACCCCGCCGACCGAGGCCGACGGCACGCCTGCGAGCTATGCCTATGGCTGGTGGACGCAAAGCTGGAACGGCAAGCGGCTGGTCTGGCACGGAGGCTGGTGGCCCGATGCCTATGCGGGCATGCTGCTCAAGCTGCCGGACGAGGGACTGACGCTGATTGCGCTCGGCAACACGGACGGATTGCATTGGCCAAACCGCCTGCAGGTCGCCGAGATCGAGAACTCGCCGCTTGCCGCCAAGTTCCTCCAACTGTTCGCGGGCGAAGACTCCCCCGGATAAAAACGCCTCGCCTCTTGCCGCACGCCGAGCAATCGGGAATCACTTGAACCATGGCAATTCTTTCCGACAAGTGGATTCGCGAGCAGGCGCAGCAGCACGGCATGATTGAGCCGTTCGTCGAGGCGCAGCGGCGTGAGGGGTGCATTTCCTACGGCCTGTCGAGCTTCGGCTACGACGCGCGCGTCGCGCCCGAGTTCAAGATCTTCACTAATGTCGACAGCGCGGTGGTGGACCCCAAAGACTTCGCCTCGAACTCCTTCGTCGACCGTGACACCGACGTGTGCGTCATCCCGCCCAACTCCTTCGCGCTCGCCCGCACGGTCGAATATTTCCGTATTCCCGAAGACGTGCTCGTCATCTGTCTTGGCAAGAGCACCTATGCGCGCTGCGGGATCATCGTGAACGTCACCCCGCTGGAGCCTGGCTGGGAGGGTCATGTGACGCTCGAATTTTCGAACACCACGCCGCTGCCGGCCAAGATCTACGCCAATGAAGGCGCGTGCCAGTTCCTGTTCCTCAAGGGCAACGAACGTCCCGAGGTCACCTATGCCGACCGGGCGGGCAAATATATGGGCCAGAAGGGCGTGACTCTGCCGAGGCTTTAAGGGCGAGTGCGCCGTCCGCTCACGTCTCATTAGCCGCCATCGAAATAGCGAGCTATTATCACTTCATGATTCCGGCAGGTTATCTCTTGAAGCGAACCAAGCCTCCACCGGGCTGGCTTAAAACCAAAGACACTAAGGTCGAAGAAGTTTGCAGCGTTTCCGCATGCGTAAATGACGACATTGTCGAACTCTTGGATGGCTGGCAATTCAACAAATTTGGCTTAGCGAATACCAAGGATCTGCTCCTCAATCTTGCTCAAGAAGCGAGCATCAGCCTGGAGGGCACGTCGCTTTTCTTCTACGAGATCTACGAGCATGAGCTCGACAGCGATGGCTGGTTCTTCGATCCCAACGGTTGGCAAAGCCTCACGCTAGCGCGTAGCTCGAGCATTGAAGTTGATGTGTCACCGCCCGAGCAAACTGATCGTCGAATGAAGCTCGGGTATGACGTCGTTGCCTACGGTGACTTCCCAGACCACTCCCCGCTTTCGTGCAACTCAGTTGCTACCAAACTGAGGACAAACCGATTTTGCCTCTTCGATGATTTTTATGAGGCTAAGGAGGCAGTAGACACCGGCAAGTTCGGCGGAGGCTGCGAGATGGGCCTTTATCGGATCATGTCCGTGTATAGGCTGGAAGGCTGGCAGGCCTAACGTCAGCTTACCACCGCAATCGTGGACATTTGCTCGTTTCGCCAAACGGCTCGCGCATCAATGTTCGCGCACCAGCCGGTCTTCGCTCACTCCTCGTGCGGTTAGGAGGGTCTGTACATCTTCCTCCATTGCGGGTGGGCCGCACAGGTAGAAGGTTTCGCTGAAATCGAGGCCGGCCTTGTCGAGGTAGTCTGCATCGACCTTGCCGTGATGCGTGCCCTCGGTGTCTTCTTTGCTGAGCAGAAGATCGAGCGCGAGGCCGGGCATGCGCTCCAGCTCTTCGCGAAGGATGATGTCCTTCTCGCGTGAGTTGGAGAAGATCAGGCGATAGCCATCGAGATCGCCATGGCTCGCCTGGCGTGCGCGCAGGATTGAGAGCATCGGGGTCAGCCCCGCTCCGCCCGCAATGATCGTGCCCGGTCCCTTGTCTTCGATCGCGCCCCACGGGTCTTCGATGATGACGCCGTCGCCTGCCTGCATCATCCCGATCTGCTCGGTCACGCCGTCATGGCTGGGGTAGGACTTGATGGTGAATTGCAGTTGGTCTGCATCGGGAAGCGAGGTGAAGGTAAAGGGGCGTTTCTCCTCGCGCCAGCCATCGCGGTCGAGCGCGAAGTCGGTCGCCTGTCCCGGCGTAAAATCGTAGCCCTGAGGCCGCTCGAAGGTGAGCTCGTGAACATTGTGCGTGATCGGGCGGATCGCTTGCAAAGTGAGGTTGTGGGACATGGTGAGAGGGCTCCTTGAGGGGGGATAGGCTTGCGTAAGTTCAACGCCGCTCGGCGCGGCTGGTTTCATCCTTTCGAACAGGTCCGCGCCTGCGGCGTTCCAAAAAGGGGTGGCTGAGCGCATTGGCCGTCCATTTTCCTACTTGCGCCAAATCTGCTTCAAGCTGGGAGATGCAAACACCCGCGCTCACCCACAAAACCCCTTCCCGCCGCATCCCCGTTGGCGCTGCATCACTAGTGTCGGCAATGAACTCTCACCCTCCCGAAAGGTCACACTTTGCCCCACCCTACAGTGACGCTTTGCTGACTCAGGGTGACACTTCGGGGCCTAGAGTGACGCTTTTTGCACCCAAGGTGACACATCGGCGGTTTTTGCCCCTGGACCGTGTAACATGCGGTCCACTTCTCGCCCCGAACCAGCTGCTCAGCCGCCTGAAATGGCCCTTTGACTCAGCCCCCTTGCACCTCCACATGGGGGCCAAAGGAGAGTGAACATGGCTGACAGCAAAGACACTAACAAAGAGACCCGCGAATTCGACATCATCGTCTATGGCGCAACCGGTTACACCGGCCGCCTCGTCGCGGAGTACCTCAACTCGCATTACGGCAACTCTGACAACGCGCCCAAATGGGCGATGGCGGGCCGCAATCAGGCCAAGCTCGAAGACGTGCGCACTCTGATCGGCGCGCCAGACGATACCCCGCTGGTCGTGGCCGACGCTGACAGCCGCGAGGCGATGGAAGCCATGGCGAAGCGCACGAAGGTCGTGCTCACCACCGTTGGCCCGTACCAACTCTATGGCGATGAACTTGTCGCCGCCTGCGCGCGAGTCGGAACCGACTATGCCGATCTGTGCGGAGAACCTGCCTGGATGGCCGACAAGATCAAGGAACTGCACGATGTCGCCAAGGAAAGCGGGGCGCGCATCACCTTCTCCAGCGGGTTCGATTCGATCCCGTTCGACCTTGGCGTGATGATGACGCAAAAGGCCGCGCACGATCGCTGGGGCGCGCCTTCAAGCCGCATCAAGGGCCGTGTTCGCGCGATGGCCGGAACCTTCTCCGGCGGCACGGCAGCAAGCCTTGGCGCAACGATGAAGGCGGCTGCCAAGAACCCCTCGATCTTCAAGACGCTCGCCAACCCGTTTGCGCTCACCGGCGACTTCGAAGGACCAAGCCAGCCTTCGGGCATGGTGCCAACCTATGAGAGCGGGCTCGGCAAATGGGCCGCGCCCTTCGTGATGGCGCCGATCAACACCAAGAATGTGCACCGCACCAACTACCTCCTCGGCCACCCTTATGGCGAGGACTTCAAGTATGACGAGATGATGCTCACCAGCCCCGGCGATGCAGGCAAGCAGATGGCCGAAGCCGCGGTGCAGATGATGAAGAACCCGTTCGGAGCAAAGCCGCCCAAGCCCGGCGAAGGGCCGACCGCAGAAGAGCGCGAGAAAGGCTTCTACGACGTCGTCTTCGTCGCCGAAGGTCCGAACGATGAAACGCTGAACTTCGGTGTGAAGGGCAAGTACGATCCGGGCTATGGCTCGACCAGCCGGATGCTCGCCGAGACCGGCATTGCGCTGTTGTCGTGCGACGCAGAGGGCGGGGTCGGCACACCGGGCGCGTTCCTGGGCGAGGCACTGGTCGACCGGCTTCAGGAACATGCCGAGATCAGCTTCACGCTGGAAAGCTGAGGGGCAGGCGGGAACCGGCAAAAAGGAGGCGCGTTGGAAAAGCGAGATCGAGATTGAAGGAGCAAAGCCCTTGTCGGTCCCCGAACTCCAAGTCCTCCTCTTCGCGCTTACCGGCGGCTGGATGCTCAGCGCCGTCTGGATGATGAGCCACGCGCGCGACGTCGTGCTCGTGCTCAGTCAGTTCCTGCCGCTCGATCCGGGCGAAGGCCGGGTCGTCACAACGCCCAAGGGCGTCTGCACCGCGCTCACCATCTTCGGCTTCAGCGTGGTCGCCGAAGGCTGGGTGCTCGTGCGCTCGGGCGTGCAATTCTAGCCAGCCCCAACGAACCGGCTCCAACGAACGGGCGGGCCGACCGGTCATCCCGGCGGCCCGCTCGCATTAGCGTTTTCCTACACGGCTGTGTGCCGCTACGCCTGATTAGAAGCTGAGACGTACGCTTGCGCGGATGTTGCGTCCCGGGAGCGGCACAAAGTCCTTGGTGAAGCTTGTGTGGCGGCGACCGGTGACGTCGAACAGGTTCTCACCAGCCAACTGGACGACGACGTTCTGGTTCGTCTCGATCGGGCGCCATGAGAGGTAGAAATTGACGAAGGTGAAGTCGTCGGTCTCGGTCTCGAACTCGGCGGTGTCGTTCTGCTCACCGAAGTGCTGCACCTCGGCGCGCGCTTCGAACGGGCCGGTTTCGCCAGTGACCGCAGCAAGCAGACTGAGCGGCGGGATGCGCGGGACGTTGCCGCCATTGTTCGAAAGCTCGGCGTCGACATAGGATGCACGAAGGTCGGTCGAGATCGTGAAATCGTCACGCTCGATGATCGGCATCGCGATGTCGGCTTCGAAACCGAAGAAGCGTGCGTCTTCCTGAAGGAAGACGAAGACCGGAAGCTCGTCCTCTTCCTCACCGGTGGGCGAAAGGAAGATGAAGTCGTCGAACTGCTGGTAGTAGATTGAGCCTCCGAACGAGATGTCGCCGACATCGCCGCGCACGAAGGTCTCGATGCCCCACGCGCTCTCTACGTCGAGGTCGGGGTTGCCGATCTCGAAAGTCTGGGTCGCGATGTGCGGGCCATCGGCGAAGAGCTCTTCGCCAGCCGGCGCGCGCTCGGACCGCGAAAGGGTAAGGCCAGCGCGCACGCCGCCTTCGCTTTCGACGATGGCCGACAGGGCGCCAGAGAACAGGTCGAAGTCGCGCTCAAGGCCGAGCGGAGCGGATTGGACGTCGACCATCTCGTAGCGGCCAGCCGCTTCAAGCTGAACGCCGCCAAGGTCGAACTCCTGTGCGGTGAAGATCGAGAACTGGTCGGTCTCATTCGGAGCGACAAAGGCTTCCTCGCCTACCGCAGAGAAGTCGCGGTTGAGGAACTGGACGCCGATCACGCCGCCGGTCGACTGGATCAGCTCGGCGCGCGCTTCGAATGTCTCGGTGTCGAACACGGTGCCGACTTCGGTGCCTTCGAACTCGGTGTGGGTGTAGTCGGAATAGCCGGCGCGGATCTTGAGGCGCTCGATAAAGCCTTCGCCAAGCGCGACGTCGCCGCTGAAGTCGAAGCGCCACTGTTCAAGGCCGATTGAGACGGTCTCTTCGCCTTCATCCTCGCCCTCTTCCTCTTCGCCTTCCTCGCCGTGGTGATGGCCGCCTTCAGGGTTGCCGATGAGGCCGTAGGTCGTGTCGTAGTAGCCGACCGCAGCGCCAAAGGTGGACTCGCCAAGGATCACCCCAAAGCCACCGTTGAAGGTGTAGGCTTCGGTCTGGCTGTTGGGGAGGAAGTCCTGCTGGTTGGCAGCTTCGCGGAGCTCGTCGGCTTCCTCGAACTCGCCTTCCGCTTCCTCTTCAGCTGCATCGGCGAGCAGGTCGGCGCGCAGATCGTCGGTCAGCTGGAAGCCGGGGATCTCGAGATTGTCGGTCTCGCGGAACGAGCCGTCGAGGTGGAGGACGAACATGTCATTGAGGCCAACGTCGATCGACGCACCGCCACTGCGAAGGTTGCTCGCGGTGTCGAAGGCGGTGAGCGCATCGAGGTGGATGGTGTGGTCGGGAACGACCGTCGGCATACGGCGGTCGATGACGTTAACGACGCCGCCGATCGCCTGGCTTCCGTAAAGGAGCGCTGCCGGGCCGCGAAGGACCTCAATGCGCTCGACCGTCAGCGGGTCGATTGTGGTTGCGTGATCGGCAGAGGTGTTGCCAACGTCAGCGGTGCCGAGGCCGTCGATGAGGACGCGCACGCGTTCACCATCGAGGCCGCGCAGGATCGGACGCGATGCGCCGGGGGCAAAGCTGGTTGCGGAAACGCCGGGTACCTTGGCGAGCACTTCGCCGATCTGACCGTTGAAGTTGCGCTGGATCTGTTCGACTTCGAGGACGTCCTGCCCGGCGATGAAGTCGAGCTCCTGCAGGCCTTCGGCCGCCACGATGATGTTGCCGCGATAATGCACGTCGTCCTGTGCCTCCGCGCGCCGAGCGGACGAGGTCTCGCCAGTATCCTGCTGCGCGCTTTGGTTCGCTTCGGGTGTCTCGTCCGCTTCATTCGCCCAAGCCGGTGCAGCGACAACGGCAAAGGAGAGCGCGGTGGCGACGGCGATTCGAGAGGTAATCGGTTTCACGGCGATCCAGTCTTCTTGTCTTTGATGAATGAGATAACGTTACAATGTAACAACGTATCACGCCCTAGCGGGGCCAGTCTCAAGATCAAGGAGAAATGCGGCACAAGCCGACAAACCGCCGAAATTGGCCGACCTCCGGCGCGATACACGGTAAAGAGGCCACGCAATCTGTCGGACGCATGAACTGCGCCGATCGCGACCGATCGAACTTGGCTGAAAGAAAATGGAGCGGGCGAGGCGATTCGAACGCCCGACCCCAACCTTGGCAAGGTTGTGCTCTACCCCTGAGCTACGCCCGCTCACTGACGCCACACAGAGAGACGAATTCGCCACTTCTCTGTCGGGGAGGCGGCGCGATTAGCAGCGCCTATCGGAGCCTGCAAGCGGAAAATTGCATCGAATCTGCAATATTGCGCCAACGCCACCTAGCCAGCGCACATTGCAAGGTTCACAAGGCCGCAAAACGCCCCACATAAGGGCCGGTTATTCACCAATCACGAATTCAGGAGCATTCCCTTGGCGAGCATGGGTCTCAATATCGAAGAGCAAAAGGCAGTCGAACGCTTTCGCAACGAGGTCGTCGAGCCTTCAAAGACGAAGCTGGTGATCGTCGACTTCTGGGCCGAATGGTGCGGACCGTGCAAGGCGCTTGCCCCGGTGATCGAGAAGGTCGCTGCCGAATACGCCGACAAGGGTGTCGTGCTAGCCAAGATCAACGTCGATGAAGACAAATTTGTCGCCAGCCAGTTCCAAGTCCAGTCGATCCCGACCGTCTACGCTCTGTTTCAGGGTCAGCCGGTTGCCGACCTTACCAGCGCGCGGACCGAGTCGCAGCTGAAGCAGGCGCTCGATCAGCTTCTCGCGCAGCTTCCAATCGAAGCCGGCGCTGGCGGTGCGGATGGTGCACCGCAGGGGCCTTCGGCTGAGGAGCTGGAACAGTTCGTCAAGATGGGCGAGGATGCACTTGGAGAAGGTGATGCACAGCGCGCCGCCAGCATCTTTGCCCAGGTCACTGAGTTCGCAAGTGATAACGCGCCCGCTCATGCCGGCCTCGTCCGCTCGCTCGTCGCGCTGGGTCAGGTCGAGGAAGCCAAGCAGGTCATGACCGCGATCGAGGCTGATCCAAAGCTTGCCAGCGATCCGTCGATCGCGGCTGCGAAGAGCGCGCTGGAACTTGCTGGTACGCAGGTCGATGACGGCGAACTCGCAAGCCTGCGCGATACTGCCAAGGCCTCGCCGGACAATATGGAAGCGCAGATGGCCTATGCCGAAGCAGCCTTCGCGGGCGGTCAGCGCGACGAGGCGGCGGACACGCTGCTCGCCATGATCGAGGCCGACCGCGAATGGAACGACGGCGCTGCGCGCGCCAAGCTGCTGCAGATTTTCGAGGCCACCGGACTGGAAGACGAATGGGTCGTCGCCACCCGTCGCCGTCTGTCGAAAATCCTGTTCGGATAAGCGTGTTGGCTAAACCTTTGCGCCTTTCGATCTTTCCTCTGCCCGGTGCGATACTGTTTCCGGGCCTGCAATTGCCGCTGCACATCTTTGAGCCGCGTTACCGTGCACTTGTCGGCGATGCTCTCGTGCGCGACCGCCGGATCGCGATGATCCAACCCCAACGCCCGGTCGAAGGATCGCCGCTCTATACCGTTGGATGCGTGGGCCGGATCGGCGAGATTGAGGCGATGGATGACGGGCGCTACAACCTCATCCTAGAAGGCATGTCGCGCTTCCGCCTGCTGCGTGAGCTCGACGTCGCCACCGCCTTCAGGCAGGTCGAAGGTGAGCTCATCGAGGATGACGAGGACGAAGTGCTCAGCCACGCTCAGCGCGGCGGGTTCGAACGCGAAGCGCGCGAATTTGCCGACGCGCAGGGCTATAGCGTTGATTGGGACTCGGTCGAGAAGCTTGACGACCAGTCGCTGATCAACGGCGTCTCGCAGATCGCGCCTTTCGATCCTGCTTCCAAACAGGCGCTGCTGGAAGCGAACAGCCTGACGGACCGCTGCGAATTGCTGATGCAGCTGATGCAGTTTTACGGTCGCAGCGACGGGTCGGAAGAGATCACAACGCTGCAATAGCGATCCACTGCGACAAATCGTCGCATGAGAGCGCTTTGAGCCAGGCCCAGAAGTAACTAAACGGTTACTTATGAACATCGGTGCCAACCTCACCAAAGGCGAACGCACGCGCGCCCACATAGTGGCGACGGCGGCACGCCTGTTCTGGCAGCACAGCTTTCATGGCGTGTCCGTCGACCTCGTCGCGGAGGCGGCGGAGGTCAACAAGGCAACTGTCTATCGCTACTTCGCCGACAAGCGCGATCTGGCGCTCGCAGTTGTGCAGCATAACGGCGCCACCACCATCGAAACGATCTTCTCGGCAACCTTTGATCATTATTCCCAGCCCGAGGACAGGCTCGCGGCAATCTATGGGCAAATCTACGCGATTCACGTCGCGTTGCATCAGGAAACGGGCGACGTGTATGGCTGCCCCATCGTCGGTCTCGCTCTGGAGCTAGGGCGCGACATGCCCGAGATCCGCGCCGAGGCGCAGGCAGTCTTCGATATCGTCGAAGAGCATTTCACCATCATCGCCGCTGACGCGATAGCGGCGCGGGCAACCAAGGGCGTCTCCAGCTCCCTGGGGCGAACATTGACGCAGCTACTCCACGGCGCGTTCGCCTCTGCCCGCGTCGCAACCGAGCCTTCGCGCGTGCTTGACGCAGGCCGTGCCTCGCTCGCGCTGATTGGCTTTGCCGACACTCCCATCCCCCAACAGGAGCCGCCCACATGAACCTGCCCCTCTACACTGCCGCGCTCGGCGCATTCGTGATCGTCTTGCAAGTCGCACTGATGCTGAGTGTCGGCATGCATCGAACCAAGGGCCAGTTCATCGGCATCGGCGATGACCGCGATCTTGAGCGCAAAGTGCGGCGACACGGCAACTTGGCGGAGAACTCCGGCCTGTTCCTGGTCGTGATCGCGCTGTTCGAGATGCTGGTCGGGCAGACGACCTATGTGCTTGTCCTGTGCATCGCCTTCGCGGTGGCGCGGGCGTTCCATGCGCTCGGCTTCAGCTCGATGGCAGGGTCGCATGGCGAAGACCTCACAGGTGCTCGCAGGGCGTTTGCAGGCATGCGCGCGCTCGGCGCCTTCGGGACAATTGGCGTAGCGCTCGGTTCTGCATGGGGGATCACCAGCGCTTTGATCTAGTCGGCGAGGCGAGCCCTGTCAGAAGCGAGTAACATTAGGATTGCAAACGATTTTCTGGTTGTGCAGGTTGGAGCCATGCCGCTTCCGTCCTGGGTGAATTATTGACGCAACCGCGACAGAGGTGTCAGCTCGCGAAGCTGCCCCTCAAACCATCGATCACATATTGCGCAGCGAGAGCCGAGAGCAGCACGCCAAGCAGGCGCGTGATGACGGCCTCGACCTTGTCGCCGAGCAGGCGGATCAACGGCCCGGCTGCGACTAGTGACACTGCAGTAATGATCAGCACCAGGCCCAATGCAGCGAACACTTCGATCGTTTCGGTCGGCGTCTCGGCTTCGTTCATCAGCAGCATGATCGCAGCGATTGCGCCCGGCCCTGCCAGCATTGGCATCGCCATCGGAAAGACCGAGACGTCCTCCACCTCGCTTGCGCTGACCTTGTCGGCGCGTTCCTCGCGGCGCTGGGTGCGCTTCTCGAACACCATTTCGAAAGCGATGAAGAACAGCATCAATCCGCCGGCAATGCGGAAACTGTCCAGCTCAATATGAAGCGCGCCGAGCAGGTCCTCGCCGAAAAAGGCGAAGATCAGCAAGATAATCGCTGCGATCCCTGTCGCGCGCAGGGCCATGTTACGCGCCTGTGCGTTGGTCGCGTTTTTGGTCAGCCCGGCATAGATCGGTGCGCAACCCGGCGGGTCGATCACGACGAACAGGGTGATGAAGGCAGAGATGAAGAGTTCAGGCAGCATGGCGGCTCGTGCAAAATCGCGTCAAAGCCCGCCCTGAACACCCTTCGCACCGAAGATCAAGAGGAGGATTCGAAGGATTCCTCGATCGCGGTCACCCACGCGCCGTTGTAGAAATACTCGGCGACGACATATTTGTCGTTCGCGCCGCGATGCTCCCAGCGCCAGCGCAAGGTGCCATCTCGAGAGGTTTTGACGTTCTCGCCGCCCAAAGCGACCGGCGAATCTTCGGGAGCAGGTGGCAGGACGATACGCTCGCTCGGACATGTCGCGACGAGGCCCTGAACGGAATCGATGGCGGTCACGACGATGTCGCCGTCCTCGAACTCCGTGCGAGGCGGCGGTTGCGGATTGTCGCGACCAGCCACGTCATAGGTCCACTTGTAGGTGAGATCGCTCTGCCGCGACCATGCTGTGACGTAATTGCCAACGAAGCCATCAGGGTCCTTGAAGCGCCCCTGCGTCAGCGCGACTGAGCCATCGCAGCTCATGAGCACGGTGCGCGGTCCCCATTCGGTCGCGGTCGCGGGATCTTCCAGCGCAGGAACAAGGGTGGCGAAGGGCACACCGCCATTGCGGGTATGGAAGATTGCACCGGCCGCCGCGAATTCAGAGCCTGCGGTAAATTGTCCCTGCTCCTGCGCAGCGCGCGCATAGGCGATTTCGGTCGAGACAAGTGTGCTCGGCTGCGCTTCACCCGGAGCGCCCGTCAACGCGCGAGCGATGATCGCGTTGGAAGGACCACGAGGGCGAGGGCTCCCGCAGGCTGCAAGCATGGCGCCAAGCGTGACGAGCGTGATCGCGGCAGTGGTCTTCTTCATAGTCCCTCCGGCACCTCGAGGCCTGCATTGCGATAAGCGGCGACCGCGGTGTTTCTCAGAAGCACGGCAATCGTCATCGGCCCCACGCCTCCGGGAACCGGCGTGATGGCCGAGGCGACTTCAGACGCTTCGTCGTAAGCGACATCGCCGACCAGCTTGCCCTTTTCCTTGCCCGGTTCGGGCGGCAGGCGGTTGATGCCCACGTCGATCACGGTCGCGCCATCTTTCAGCCAGTCCTTGGTTATCATCTGCGGACGACCGACTGCCGCAACGACGATGTCCGCGCGCTTAACGACGCTGGCGAGATCCTTCGTACGGCTATGCGCGATGGTGACGGTGGCGTTGGCGTCGAGCAGCAGCTGCGCCATCGGCTTGCCGACAATGTTGGAGCGACCGATCACGACCGCCTCGAGACCCGACAGATCGCCGAGCCGGTCCGTCAGCAGCATCATGCAGCCAAGCGGCGTGCACGGCACGAAGCCGGATTGCCCGACGCTCAGGCGTCCGGCGTTGATCACATGGAAGCCGTCGACGTCCTTGTCCGGACTGATCTCGGCGATGATCGATTGCTCGTCGAGGTGATCGGGTAGCGGTAGCTGGACGAGGATGCCGTCGACGCGGTCATCATTGTTCAGATCGTCCACCAGCTTCATGAGCTGCTCTTCGCTGGCATCGGCAGGAAGCCGATATTCAAAGCTCAGCATGTTGGCGGCAACGGTCGCCTTGCCCTTTGAGCCGACATAGACCTGGCTCGCCGGATCGTCGCCAACCAGCACCACCGCGAGGCCTGGCTTGCGCCCTGCGGCCTCGGCGAATTCGAGAGCGCGTTCGCCTACACGCTCGCGCAGGCGCGCGGCGAAGGCTTTGCCGTCAATACGGGTCGCGGTCATACGGTGCTGGCGATAATCGAACGCAGAACAATCAGCACGATCTGAGCCCCGACAATCACGACCAGCGGCGACAGGTCGAGCGCGCCGGTCTGGGGCATGATGTTGCGGATCGGGCGAAGCACGGGATCGAGCAGGCGATTGATCGATTCGTAGACCTGCCGCAGGAAATCGTTGCCCTGGTTCACCACATTGAACGCGAAGAGCAGCCCGATCACGAACTGGACGATGATGAGCATCACGAAGACCTGCACCAGCAGCTCGATGATCTCGTAAAGTGCGAATAGTCCTTGCATGCTTTTCGTGCCGTACCTTTGCTTTAAGTGCCTTGTTTAGCGTGTTAGCCGACTAACACGCCCATTTCCAGTGTCGCTCGTCGATTGGCCTTATTGGTCCGCCTTGACCAGTGTGCCCGCGCCGCGTGCAGTGAAGAATTCGAGCAGCATCGCGTGCGGCACGCGCCCGTCGAGAACGACCGCAGCCTCGCAGCCCGATTCCACCGCCGAAACGCAGGTCTCCAGCTTGGGAACCATGCCGCCCTTGATGACGCCTTCATCCTTGAGCTTGGCGATATCGGCAGGCGTAAGATCCGAGATTAGCTGTCCCTCGACATCCAGCACCCCTGCCACATCGGTCAGCAGGAACAGCCGCGCAGCGCCGAGCGCCGCAGCGATTGCACCAGCCATCGTGTCGGCGTTGATGTTGTAGGTCGCCCCATCTTCGCCGCCTGCTATCGGAGCGATGACCGGGATCATTCCCGCAGCGACCGCGGTGTCGATCACCGAGGTATCGACGTGAGCAGGTTCTCCCACGAAACCCAGGTCCACCGCCTTCTCGATCAGGCTTTCGGGATCGCGCGCGGTGCGCGACACCTTGCGCGCGGTGACCAGCCCGCCATCCTTGCCCGACAGCCCCAACGCCTTGCCACCGGCATTGCTGAGCCAACCGACCAGTTCCTTGTTGATCGCGCCCGACAGAACCATTTCTGCAACCTTGGCGGTGGCTTCGTCGGTGACACGCAGGCCATCGATGAAGGTGCTTTCAACACCGAGGCGCGCCAACATCTCGCCAATCTGAGGTCCGCCGCCATGGACGACCACCGGATTGATGCCGACCGCCTTCAGCAGCACGATGTCCTCTGCAAAGTCGCGCGCGGCCTTGGGCTCGCCCATGGCATGACCGCCATACTTCACCACGAAGGTGCGTCCGGCATAGCGCTGAAAGTAAGGCAGCGCCTCGATCAGCACTTCGGCCTTGGACAGGCCCTTTGCCTGGTCTTGCAGCGGGGTATCAGCAGTCATGGGGCAAGTTGGCCTTCATCGCGCGAATGTACGTCCCGGGCCGCTTAGCGGCTTCATGCGGCCTAGGGAAGCAGGGGCACCGCTCACCGCTGTTTTGCGCATTTTGCACTTGGCACTGTAACCAAACCCTGTTTCTCTTCGAATCGGTTGGGAACGGCGCTGAACCTTGGTGCCGCTTGGGATTAACAGGACTGGAGGAACAACCATGAACACTCGTTTTACCGGATCGATCGCCATAGCTGCCGCAGCAGGCCTTGCCGCTGCGTGTTCGGGCGGAGCAGAAGCGCCGACCGAAGCAGCCGCTGAAGGCGAAGTCACTGAAGTCGCGGCCGCAGATGATGGCGCAAAGGAAAAGTGCTTCGGCATCTCGCCCGCAGGCCAGAATGACTGCGCCGCAGGGCCCGGCACCAGCTGCGCAGGCACCAGCGTGATCGACTACCAGGGCAACGCCTGGACCTATGTCGACGAAGGCACCTGCGTGACGATCGAACGTCCCGACGGCTCCTACGGCTCGCTCGAAGAGACCGAGAATCTCGCCGACGCATAAGTGGTCGAAGTGGCGTGCCGATGAGGCACACAAAAGCCGCGACACTGACGAAGGGCCGCCCGGAGAGATCCGGGTGGCCCTTTGTCGTTTGTGACCACTATGCGCTGGCGGTGGAGCGCGGTGTTGCTCCCTGCTAGCTATCCATTCATGGCTCGCACACGTTTCCGCCGCCCGAAAAGGCGCTCCGCTTCGCGCGGAAGATTGCTCGACTGGTGGCTCCTCTGGCGCGTGCCGCTGCTCGCGCTGATCGTGATGGCAGTCTGGTGGTTCGCCTTCAGGCCGCTTCTTCACGAGCGCGGATGGGTCAAGGTGGACGAGCGTTTCGTGATCTGCGGCGCAGGCGAGAGCGCGCCGGGCTGTGTGGTCGATGGCGACACGGTCGTCATTGGTTTCGGCGCCGAGCGACGCCGCATTCGCCTTACCGGCTTCGATGCGCCCGAACTCGACGGCGCGTGCGCCAGCGAGAGCCAGCTTGCGCTCACCGCACGCGACCGCCTTCTCGATTGGCTCGAGCAAGGCACTTTCGAATGGAACGGCGATGTGAGCCCGCCGCGCGATCAATATGGCCGCGAGCTTCGCTCAGCGCGCCGGGTCCTGCCCGATGGCTCGCGCGAATATCTTGCACAGACGATGATCTCGGGCGGCCTTGCCAGCGAAAGCGGATGGGGCAGCGTGCCGCAGGACTGGTGCGCGTAGGGCGCTAGCTGCTGCCCTGCGCCGCATTGACTTCGTTCGCTAGCGAGGCGAAGTCGGCGTGGCCCGTGACCGGGGCGATCCGCTCGGCCCACATCGCGTCGATTGCATCCGAGATGCTGGCTGGCAGCGCGTCGAGCGTGCTGCCGCTCTTTTGCACCTTGGTCGAATCGCTCGCCGCTTCGACGCCGCAGCGCTCTTCGAGCACCGCGCACACCATCGCATCGTCGAACACGTGCTCGTGCTCGCTCATGAATTCGCGGGTCGTGCGATCGAGCACCAGAGCCTCGATTTCAGGCGTCAATTCGATATCGCACAGCTGCGCCATCTGGCGGATTGCCTGTGCCCGGTTCTTCACCGTCCAGCGATAGGTCATCACCAGGCTATCGGGCTCGTGCAGGCGCGCATACCAGCTATTGAGATGCGTGGCATAGTCGCAGCCCCCCGGCCCACCGCCTTGCCAGAAGGGCAGGAAGTCCTCCATCCGCACAGCGTCGCGTTCCAAGTGCCAACCATTGAGGAAACGGTAGAACGAGACGAAGGTCTCCTTCGGGTCGCGCAGCGTTACGACGTAGCGCATTCCGGCAGGCAGGCGCTCATATTCGCGGTGCGACTTGAAGCCTCTTGGCGAGGCGACCTGCGGCGCCGTCATGTCGAAGTCGAGCATGTAGGCGGTGTCGTCCCACGGCACGACGCGGCTGATATCGTCGAAATCCATGTCGCCGCCCGCCGCGCCCGTCCGCAGCTGGTGGAACATCTGCTGCGTCATCGTGGTGCCGCTTTTCGCCCAGCTGGTGATGAATACATCGCCGTCCTGAGGCTCGTATGGCTTATGGTTGGGACGCTCGCCAGACATCGCGCGGCCCATCATCGCGCCGTATTCCTCAAGGCTGGTCGCGCGCCCCGGCAGATCGCTTGCTTGTGTCGTCATCGCCATTTCCCCCACTGGCCCGTGCGCCCCACATCCCTTGCCTAGCGCATCGAAGCGGCGGCGCAAGTCGCGCAAAGGTCGAGACATCTGGCCCGCAGCCCGCTACTCCGCTGATATGACAGCCAGCACGATCCGCTTCGCCCCCGCCATATCACTTGCTCTGCTGTGCGCATGCGCCGAGCCCGAGCAGCCGGAAGCCCCTTCGCCGCAAGACGCATTTTTCGACGCGCTCGCCAGCCATTGCGGCAAGGCCTTCGAAGGGCGCCTCGTGAGCGAGGATGCCGCCGATGAAGCCTTCAAGGACGCCGCAATGGTGATGCATGTGAGCGAGTGCAGCGAAGATCGCCTAGCTGTCCCCTTCCATGTCGAGCTTGACGGCGAATGGGACCGCTCGCGCACCTGGCTTATCACTCGGACGGGCGATGAAGGCGCTGTCGGATTGCGGCTCAAGCACGATCACCGCCACGCAGACGGTGAGCCTGACGCGGTCACTATGTATGGCGGCGACACCGCTGACGAGGGATCGGCCGGCTCACAGGACTTCCCCGTGGACGATGAAAGCATTGCCTTGTTCGAGCGCGAAGGGCTCGGTGCATCGGTCACGAACGTATGGACTGTCGAGGTCGATCCTGCTGGCGCTGAAGACGCTCGCTTCGCCTATCAACTTGAGCGCACTGTCGAAGGCGGCGCACTGGAGCCGCGCTTCTTCCGGGTCGAATTCGACCTCACAAGCGAAGTGGAAGCCCCGCCGCCCGCGTGGGGCGACGAATAGCGTCTTCAACAACAGGCGAGAGTGACGCCTCGCCTCTGACGCCACTCTCATACATTGCATCGCGCGGCGCTGCCCTCTCCCGCAGCGCCGGATCCCAGCGCGTTGCATTCAGGCCGTGATGGGGTCTCCATTGCGGCCGAACAGACGAGCCGCCGCAGGCGTCGGCGTCGCTTGTGTCTCGACCAGTTTGCTCTCGGCATCCTCGATCAGGGCCGCGATCTCGTCGAGCAGCATCAGCCGCTGTTTCTTAAGCCGCGTGAGATAGGCGTCGGACGAGCATTCGATCTCCACCTCGATGCGGTGGATCGAGCGATTGAGCGCGTGATAGCGCCCGGCAAGGTTGCAGAAGTGATTGTCGGTGAGCTTGAGCCGGGTGAGCATCGCCGCGTCATGCGGGAACTCCTCGTGCAACTCGTGCGGCGTGTGTGCGGACATTCATCTCTCCTCGTGCGGCTTACAGGGCAGAGCTTAAAGAGGGTTTGGGCAAGGGTCTTTGATGTGCGTCAAAGGGTGCCGCGAGGGGCGCGATTTACATTGCGGACGGCCGGGCGTAGTCTCGCGGCCCTGGGTCGTCGGCGATGGGACGAACGCATCTGCGTGTCGCCGGGCAATAGGGGATCGCTGGCATGCCGCATCTGAGCGGATGGCCTGCCGAAACGTTGTCGTCACCCTGTCCCGATCAAAGTGGTCGCGCTTTTGCCTGTCGTGGCAGCACGGTTGGCGTCACGTTGATTAGGGGGAATACAATGAAGACACTTGCACGCAGTTTCGCAGCGCTCGCCGCGCTCACCATCGCCACCGGCGCACTTGCCGAGGCGCATGAGGATGCGAGCGAAATGCCGCCTGTCATCCATTTCGAAATGGAAGGCACGATCTCCGACACCATGCTCGTAGGAGGCGTGGGCGGCGAGGTCTTCGCAGCATCCTGGACCGAGACTCTGACCTTCTCCGCTGGCGACAACACCAGTGCAGTGACCGCCAAGTGCGCAGGCATGGACATGCCCGATGGCAACATGTTCGACCGCCATTTCACCTGCACACTCGAAGACACGAACGGCCAGTCGGGCGCGGTCCTCTATGGCTGCGCGATCGCCAACGAGGCAGGTAACGAGATGCGCTGCTATGGCCACTTCGAAGGCATGGAAGGCGAGGTGAAGGATCACGCGGCGCTTCACACGGCCTATTACACCTTCATGCCCGACGGCACTGGCAAGGTCGTCGGCTCGGGCCAGTGGTACAAGTGATCGCCACCAGCTGAGCGGCCGCAAGGCCGCTCTAACAGCAGAGCCGCGCCTTCGTTTCGGGACGAAGGCGCGGCTTCTTGCTTGAGCGTATGCTCGGTATCTATCGAGCGGTGCTTAGCCCGGTTCGATGTCGTTGGTCGGCTCTGCGCCCGAGGGGGCTTCGGGTTCGGTCATGTCGGGTTCGCCATAAACGTCTTCGCCCGGTACGGCTGTCACTTGCTCCGCGCCGCCATCGGGATTGGCGACGCCCACACCCGGAGCGGTCGCGTCAACCACGGTGCTTTCCTCGATCGGGGCTTCGGCGACTTCGTCCGGCTCGGTCGTGCAGGCGGCCAGCGTGAAGCTGGTGGCGCAGGCGGCGGTCATCAGGGTCATGATGGGCTTGAAGGTGTTACGCATGGATCAGGTCCTTGAGTTCATCTGTGTGTTCGTGTTCATGTTTGACTGACCTATGCGCAAGGGCCCGCATGTGTTCCATTTTCGTTGAACACACGCGGGCCAAGAGCGCGGGCTTACTCGCTCGGAGGCTCGGTGCCGGGCTCGCCATATTCGGCGTTTTCCTCGTCGCCAAGGTCAGCTGTGTTGCCGGTGTCGCCCTCGGCATCCGCGCCTTCCACGCCGGGGACCGCTTCGACGATCTCGCCATCACTGATCGCTTCGGGCTCTTCGGCAATCGGGGTTTCAGGCAGGTCATCGCCGCCCGCATTGGCGCTCTCGCTTTCGGCGGTGCAGGCCGCGAGGGTAAGGGCTGCGCCGGCGGCAGCGGCAAAGCCGAAGGGGATTTCGGTGAAGAGGGTGCGCATGGGGGGTCTCCTGAGGTGTTCTCCAATGTGTGCCCCCAAGCAACGCAGCAATGCGGCGCTCGGTTCCGAGAGCCCCCACGCCGCTAGCCTCCGCTTGTCGAAGGCTGAGGCGGGTATGCGGGCGCCGCGCCGTGATCGACGCTGATGCTTTCGGCGAGGCGGAAGCGGCCTTCCTCGCTCATCCAGCGCCACACATGGATGTAGCGCGCCCCGCCCACCTGCACCCAGGTTGGCCCGCCCGGATCGTTCGCATCGTAGGTTCCCGCTGGCCGCATCCGGCGTTCATGGAAGGTGTGCCAGCCCCGCTCAAGCACGCCCCAATCGCCCAGCGGCGTTACCTGCCGCGTGCCTGGGACGAGCAGGCGGCGGTTGAGGTAGCCCTCTTGCGGCCCGCCTTCCTCGCGGTCGTTGCAGCTTTGGGCGATCTGGCCCGCAAACGCGTCTCCGCCTTCGACCACCAGACCGCCCAGATCATGGATCATGCGGAAGTCATCGGTGACATAGCGGCGCACTTTCTCCCCGTCGCATCCCTCGAACGCCGCCCAGAACAGCGCGCCGTCCTGCGCAGCGATGGTCTCGCGCGCGGTGTCGAGCGGCGGGATGGGAGCGGGCGCAGGCGCAGCGCTTTGCGCTATAAGCAGGGCAAGGGCGGTGATCATGGATAGTGTCTCCCAAGGTGTATTACCTTAGTCATACACGCCGCCCGATTCGGTGCAAGCCGAAGAGGCTTCGCAAAGCCCTCCCGGTTCGAGAAGTGGACCGCATGTTACACGGTCCAGGGCCAAAAACCCCAAAGTGTCACTGTCGAGGCCCAAAGTGTCACTCTGGCCGCCAAAGTGTCACCCTGCGCGCTCAAAACGTCACTTTGCGAGGGACACAGCGTCACCTTTGGCGCGGCGCTCTCTTGCGTCGCAGCGCAGGGTTGGCAGGGCGGCAGGCAGGCACAGATCATGCGCCCGCAATACCACCGCGCCCCGCCTGTAGGAAAACGCCGCGAGCGCCCCCCTTTACGAAGCCGCCGTCCGTTCGCGCGATACGATGGCGGTGATCTCGTCGAGCAGCTTGAGCCGCTGTTTCTTGAGGCCTTCGGTGCGCTCGTCGCTGGCCGCCTCGGTTTCCGCCTCGATCCGGTGCACCTCGCGGTTCACCTCGTGATATTCATCCGCGAGCCGCGCGTAATGCGCATCCTCGCCTTTCAGCCGGGTCAGGATTTCGCGGTCGCGCTTGAAGATTTCGGTCAGCTCGTTGGGCGTGTGCTGCGACATATTGGTGGTTCTCCCATCTGGTGTGTGAGCAAGCTCTAGGCGCGCGCCGCAGCGCGGTAATTGACCTGCATCAATTCGCGTCCCTGCCATCGCGGTGTAGGTTTGCCCCATGCCCGACCTGCGATCCCAGCCCGCCCCCCGCACCGCGCCGAACCGCGCGATTGCGGCGGGCACGGCTTATTGGGCGGTGGTCTTTGCCATCGGCTTCATGCTCGGCACCGTGCGCACCTTGTGGCTCGCGCCGCGCGTGGGAGAGGAGATGGCTGTCCTGATCGAGATGCCGATCATCATCGCCGCCTGCATGATCGCCGCATGGTGGCTGACGGCGCGCTTCGCGATTGTGAGCGTGCGAGCGGCGCTGGCGATGGGCGCGCTTGCCTTTGCGCTGTTGATGATGGCCGAGCTTGCCCTTGCGGTGGGCGTCTTTGGCGAGACCCCGCGCGGTTGGCTTGCCGGTTTGTTTGAGCCACCGGGAGTGTGGGGCTTGCTGGGCCAGATCGGTTTTGCGCTGTTCCCGGCTGGCGTAGTGCTGGCGCGACGGCCAGATGAGCGGATGCGAAAGCCGGCGTCAGAGGCTAAAAGAAACGCATGAGCACAGTGACCGCCTGCGACGTGCCCGAAGGCAGCCTGCTCGCCCAGTTCGGCGGACCTGAGGATTATCGTGACTGTTTCTGGCGCGACGTAGCGGGCGAAGTGACGCTCGCGCAATTTATCGAGCGGTTCTACTCCAGCACGGCCTTCCTGCCCGAACGCCTGATCCTCAAAGCCCTGCGCACCCCCGCATCAAGCGCCGACATCCGCGCACTGGCCAAAGGCGAGACGGACAGGTTCGGCGCCTGGAGGCTGGTGGAGCGGCGGGAAGCGCGCTCAAGCAGCGGAGCGGTGGGGCGAGAAAACGCGCAGGTGCTGCTGGAGAGCAAGGACACGAACACGGCGAGCTGGTTCTGCGTGGAGCCGAGGGAAGGCGGGACGCGCCTCTATTTCGGGTCGTGGGTCGGAGGGATCGACCAATCCGGCTGGCGCGCGATGTTGGCGGCGCATGTGTGGTATTCGCGGGTGTTGTTGGGTGGGGTTTGAGCTTGACCGTGCTGAAGCGCGGTATCTTTACTATTGAAAATCCAACAAGAATAATGGAACTCTTCCGAAATCCAGGGGGGAGTATACGAAATGAGTGAGCTACCAACTTGTGTCGAAAGTGGTGAGCGCGCGCGTTTGTTTCCGATATTGGCGGAACGCTCCATAGAAGGGCGGACGCTTTCGATCTTCCTAGCGACACTTATCTCGGTGCGGCCATTTGCGGAACGTTTACTTGAGCAAATGGGCCGGAAAATTGGTCCTTTGGCTAAGCTTCACGCATGGACCGAAGTTCGATTTGCACATCTTGATGATGATGGGCACGACCGACCCGACGGGCTTCTCATTGTCGATACCGGCCGGGCCAAATGGACGGCACTTGTCGAAGCCAAGGTGCGAAAGAGCGACATTCAGGCCGAACAGTTGGCCCGGTATCTGAAGATCGCAAAAGCGAACAAGTTGGATGCTGTGATAACGTTATCCAATCAGTTTTCGCTTGCCCCTCATCATCATCCACTATCCGTATCTAAGCCTAAGCATGTTGAGCTCTTTCATTTATCTTGGATGAGGGTTCTTACCGAAGCGTATCTGCTACTAAATGAGGGAATTGATGACGGGGATCAGGAGTACATCCTGAACGAGTTCAAACGTTTTATCTCGCACCCAAGCGCTGGTGTAGAGAGTTTCACCCAAATGCCGCCTGTTTGGGGTGATGTCACCGACACCGTGCAGACTGGCGGCTCGATACTCATAAAACCGGGCAAGGAAGTGGTCCAAGCTTGGCATCAGGAATGCCAAGATTTGAGCCTCATTTTCTCTCGTCAGATCGATGCGGGTGTCACACAAAAGTTGACGCGAGCGCAAAGGGCGGACCCATCGGTTCGTATCGATCAGGATTTTGAAGAGTTGCGCAGCGCTCAGAAGCTGAGCGTCGAGTTGGAAGTCCCCGATGCTGCCGATACCGTGAAGGTCTGTGCCGACTTCACGCGCAGGACGGTGTCAGTCTGGATGTATGTAAACGCGCCGGGCGACAAGAAACGCAACTCCGCGCGACTAAACTGGTTATTACGGCAACTCCCGCACGAGGATGAGGATGGCATCCACATCAGGGCACAATGGCCCGGCACGTCACCATGGACCCAGATTTCACTGAGCGACGCTCGCTCAAACGGTGATGACCTATTTGCAGAGAAGGGAGATATGACGCTTCTCGGCTTTGAAGTCGTGAGCGTTGTCGATCTAGGCCACCGCTTCGGTCAGCGGCAGACCTTCATCAAAGAGCTTGAAGATGCGGTCCCTGACTTTTGGGAGCGCGCTGGCCAGAACCTGCGAGCTTGGGTGAAGCCGGCTCCGAAAGTTAAGCAAGAACGTTCAGAGCCGGAAACAGTCAGCCCGACGGCGATCTCAGATTCTGACTAGTCGTTACTCCGCCGCTTCGAACATATCCGGGCCGTCCTCGCCCTCGGCGTCTTCGTTGACGGCCTTGGCTTTCTGGCGGTTGTCGAAGCTTGACCACACGTCGTTCCAGTTGCCCTTGGTCGCGCCTTTTGAATATTCGGTTGCGCGGGCTTCGAAGAAGTTGGCGTGCTCGACACCGTTCAGCAGCGGGCTGAGCCATGGCAGCGGGTGTTCATCGATCATGTAGATCGGCTGAAGGTTCAACTGGCCCAGTCGCCAGTCAGCGATGTAGCGGATATATTTCTTGATGTCCTTGGCCGTCATCCCTTCGACCGGGCCCATTTCAAAGGCGAGGTCGATAAACGCGTCTTCGAGGCGGACGGTCTTCTGACAGATGTCGATGATGTCTTCCTTCACCGCCTTGGTCAGGCAGTCGCGCTCTTCGCAGAAGGTGTGGAACATCTTGATGATGCCTTCGCAGTGCAACGTTTCATCGCGCACCGACCAGCTGACGATCTGGCCCATGCCCTTCATCTTGTTGAAGCGCGGGAAGTTCATCAGCATCGCGAAGGATGCAAACAGCTGCAGCCCCTCGGTAAAGCCGCCGAACATGGCGAGCGTGCGGGCGATGTCCTCGTCGGTGTCGACGCTGAACTGGTGCATGTAATTGTGCTTGTCGGCCATCTCCTCATAATCGAGGAAGGCGGAATATTCGCTCTCGGGCATGCCGATCGTGTCGAGCAGGTGGCTGTATGCCGCGATGTGCACCGTCTCCATATTGGAGAAGGCGGCAAGCATCATCTTGATCTCGGTCGGCTTGAACACGCGGCCATATTTGTCGTGGTAGCAATCCTGCACCTCGACATCGGCCTGCGTGAAGAAGCGGAAGATCTGGGTGAGCAGGTTGCGCTCATGCTCGGTCAGGTTCTGCGCCCAGTCGCGGCAATCTTCGCCCAGAGGCACTTCCTCGGGCATCCAGTGGATCTGCTGCTGACGTTTCCAGAACTCATACGCCCAGGGGTATTCGAACGGCTTGTAGGTGTTCCGGGCTTCGAGCAACGACATCTTGTGTATCCCTGTGTTTAAGGTGAACGACTCATATAGGGAATCAAACTGCGTTTTCGAAGGCAAGCAGGGATGATTCGGCGGGGATAAACCGTGCAAAATCTGAGTCGGACGGAGTGCGGCGTGTGGCTCCGAGGCGCGACTTGTGCGCGGTGCATCAACTTAACTTGCATAGCATACAAGCGCCGGGAAAATCGCGGTGTTTTTCGGAACGAAGGGGCGGGGGCGTTCATAGCTGTGGTGAACCCGTAAGAAATGAAAGGATCCCCCCATGGCTAACAACAGCCCCGTGACCGGCCCCTTCCCCGATGGAGACAGCCGCAACATCACCCTCACCAAGTCGGACCACCCGTTCGAGCCCGAACGCTCGGGCCCCGCAGAGCCGCGCTACCGCGAAGACGGCGCGCCGCAATCGGTCATGGGCAACCTCCCCTATGGCGAGAACGACAACGACACGGTCGCTCAGCGCCGCACGAAGGAGCGCCGGCGCTAAACCTCTCGCGATACGGATTTGAAAGGCCGCCCTTGCCGCGAACGGCGACGGGCGGCTTTTTCGTGCCTAGCCCCTGGCCTTCTTCGATCCGAAGGCGCTTCCCCCGCCCAGCACCGTGATGCCGAGGAAGAAGCCGAAATCGTACCACGCGCCCGAATTGGGCACGGCGTAGACCGCGATGTCGGGTGAGAAGAGCGAGCCGAGCCAGGCCCACGGGAAGATGAAGCCGTGCCAGATGCCCCAGAACACGCCGGGTGCTTCAGGGTCCGAGCTGACGCCCGCATCAATCTGGCTCGCGCAGGCCGATAGCAGCAGCGCAAGAGCGATTGTGGCGATGACCCGCATCATGCGCTCATCACCTGGAAAATCACGATCAGCCAGAGCACCGGAATGAACAAGGTCGCCATCGCGATATGCAACCGCCCGGCGTTGGCGAGGTGTCCCTCACCCCGGCGGATGTGACGTATTCCGTTGGCCACAAATGCGAGCGCTACCAGCGTGCCCCCAATTCCGACCCATATTTGCAGAGGCATGCTCTTCTCCCTTCAAGCGGGAGCAAGATTGCCACAATTTGAAGGAGTGCGCGAGAGGCGTCTCAGCAGAAACGCTGCGGCTTGGCGTCCTGCATCGGTGTGAAAGTGGCACCGGCGTTGGATTGGGAAGGGTCCGGCACATGGCTACCCATGAAGCTGTCGACCTGCGCCTGCGATAAAGGTCGCTCGAAGGTCAGACCGACCTCGTCCTTGTCGATCCATTTGACGATGGCGCGATGAGGACCGGTTCCAGCGACCACGATCTGCAAGGGAGAGCCGAGGGTGAAGGCGCGCTGCCCCATCTCGAAGCGGCATCCGCCAACCGACACATCGCGCAAGACAACGTCCTGCGGTTCCCCGTTGCCAGCGAGATAGCGGCCCGGAACATTGCTCTGCTTGCGCTTGGTCTGCCTCGTCTTCATGGCGCTCAGAATAGAGGATTACACTTAAAACCAAGTAAAACGCTCGTTCCCCGTGGGTCTATTGAGACGAAGCGGCAAAACTGTCCAGGGGCCTGCCGATGCAGGCAGAAAGGATTGCAGCTTCCTCCGAAAGCCCGGCAGGAGCGGTGACTGTGCTGACTGTCACGTCATCCCAGACGAAGCGAACCTCCTCGATCAGCGCAAGCTCGCGCGCGACCCAGCCCGGGGCGGCGGACATGAAGACCGGTCCGTTGCCATCATCCAGAAACCGGATCGTGCCTTCGCCAAGCGCTTCGTCTCGGCCATCGGAAAGACTGAAGCGAAATCCGAAATAGCCAGAGTGTTCGCTGTTTTCCGGCGGGGCAATTGGGCTGGCATCGAAACTCACGCGAACGAAATCACCTTCGCGCGCGGCGAGGACGGTCATATCGCTCGGCGACCCCGCGACGCGCAAAGTGCAAAACTCCTCGTGCGCGATAACGACATGGCCAGCGGCGCTGCGACCGAATTCGTTCTCGGGTTCGGGCGCACAGGCAGAAAGGCCCAGCGTGCCCACAACGCAAAACGCGGCCCAACCGAGGGTTGGACCGCGTCTTGTCATGAAACTGCCGGTTTCGATCACTGGCAGCTCAAGCATTCCTCGTAATCAGTCTGCTCTGCAGCGAGTTCGAACTTGGCCGCGTCGGCGGTGTTGTCCGCTTCGACCCCACCGGCAAAACCGGCGCGCTGCACCGACTTCGAGCGCAGGTAGTAGAGCGACTTGATGCCCTTCTCCCACGCCTGGAAGTGCAGCATCATCAGATCCCACTTGTCGACGTCAGCCGGAATGAACAGGTTCAGCGACTGAGCCTGGTCGATATAGGGCGCACGGTCAGCTGCGAATTCGAGCAGCCAGCGCTGGTCGATCTCGAAGCTGGTCTTGAAGCTCGCCTTTTCCTCGTCGGTGAGGAAGTCGAGATGCTGAACCGACCCGCCACGCTCGAGGATCGAGTTCCAGACATTGGTCGAGTTCTTGCTCTTCTTGTCGAGCAGCTTTTCAAGATACGGGTTCTTGACGATGAACGAACCCGACAGCGTCTTGTGGGTGTAGATGTTGGCCGGGATCGGCTCGATGCAGGCGCTGGTACCACCGCAGATGATGCTGATCGACGCGGTCGGCGCGATTGCCATTTTGCAGCTGAAACGCTCCATCGCGCCCATTTCGGCCGCATCGGGGCACGGCCCACGTTCCTGAGCGAGCAGCATCGAGGCTTCGGATGCCTTGGCCTGAATGTGCTTGAACATTTTGAGGTTCAGCGCCTTGGCCATCGCGCTTTCGAAGCCGAGGCCCTTCTGCTGGAGGAAGGAGTGGAAGCCCATCACGCCAAGTCCGACCGAACGCTCGCGCTCGGCGGAATAACGCGCACGGGCCATCTCGTCTGGTGCGCGGTCGATATAGTCCTGAAGAACGTTGTCGAGGAAGCGCATGACGTCTTCGATGAACTGCTTGTCGGTCGACCACTCGTCCCACTTTTCAAGGTTGAGCGAGCTGAGGCAGCAAACCGCGGTGCGGTCGTTGCCAAGGTGGTCGATGCCTGTCGGAAGCGTGATTTCCGAACACAGGTTCGAGGTCGAAACCTTGAGGCCCAGATCGCGATGATGCTTTGGCATCATGCGGTTCACGGTGTCGTTGAAGACAATGTAAGGCTCACCCGTCGCAAGGCGGCATTCGACCAGCTTCTGGAACAGCGAACGCGCATTGACGGTGCCGCGCACTTCGCCGGTCTTGGGTGACTTGAGGTCGAAATCGGCCCCGTCGCGCACGGCTTCCATGAATTCGTCGGTCAGCAGCACGCCGTGGTGCAGGTTCAGCGCCTTGCGGTTGAAGTCGCCCGACGGTTTGCGGATTTCGAGGAATTCCTCGATCTCCGGGTGGCTGACGTCGAGATAGCACGCCGCCGAACCGCGACGCAGCGAGCCTTGCGAAATTGCAAGCGTGAGCGAATCCATCACGCGCACGAACGGGATGATGCCCGAAGTCTTGCCGTTTAGGCCGACCGGCTCACCAATACCGCGCACATTGCCCCAATAGGTGCCGATGCCGCCGCCCTTGGAAGCGAGCCAGACATTCTCGTTCCAGGTACCGACAATCCCGTCGAGGCTGTCGGAAACCGAGTTGAGATAGCACGAGATCGGCAGGCCGCGCGAAGTGCCGCCATTTGAAAGGACCGGCGTTGCGGGCATAAACCACAGGTTCGAGATGTAGTCGTAGAGCCGCTGCGCGTGCTCCTGATCGTCGGCGTAGGCATCGGCCACACGGGCGAACAGGTCCTGGTACTTTTCACCGGGCAGCAGATAGCGGTCGGTCAGCGTTTCCTTGCCGAATTCGGTAAGGTTCGCATCGCGGCTCTCGTCGATCTGCACGTCGAAACGGCGATCATTCACCTTCTTGCTGTCAGGCACGGCTGCGGCCTTCGCGGCTTCTGCCACGGCATTGCCCAGCGCTTCCGCGCTCTTGGCGGCAATCAGCTCTTCGCTGCCTGCATCCGACTTGTCCATCGTAACGGCCTTTTCGTCTTTCATCTCTGTGCCGAGAGTTTCCCCAGTGTCGGCATCGCTCAGCACTTCGTCACTTGCCTTGAATTCCATCGTTGCCCCGTTTCGCGTCAACTCAGTCGCGTTCAATTCGAATCGGTTTTTTGCGTTCGTTTCGTCTTACCCGAAAAGCGCGCATGTTCCGATTCTGTTCTGCACCAATCCATCGACAGCTTCTGCACTGCTTTGCCCCTCCCGGCTCACAGGCTTATCCGCCAACACATCAACATTCCGCCCCGCCTCGACCCTGTTTTGCAGCGACTCCTTCCCTGATCGCGCCCGTTACCGTTAAGTTTGGGGCTCGAGAGTGAGCGCTATAATTTGGGGGTTCAACGCGAACCGAACCACTAGATACTGAATCAGCCGGTGAATCGGGTCAACGGGTGATTAACCCTAATTCGCGCGATCGGACCGGTGTATTGTCATGCTGCAACGCCGCGACGCGTGGTCAAAGCTTGAGTCGCGAGACGCGCAAGACCCAAAATGAATCTGTGAAGAAAAATTTGGTGATTGAATCATTCGAATCAAGCTGTGAATCATTGCATCACCGGCGCAGCAACTTTGTTGCGTGATCGCGTCCGGTGGACAGCTGGCGCGGGCCCATGGGGAACCGAAAAGGGAGGTTAATGACGTGTCCTTGCTCGATCCGATCCTGACCGCGGCGATCCGCTTTGGTGAACGGCACGAGCGCACCATCACCATCCTTGGCGGCGCGTGGTTTGTGATCTCGTGCGCTTCGTGGATCCCGCAATTGGGCGTGCCCGAGGTGCCTTACCTCACCGATCGCAATTCCTGGATGTTCTCAGGCGCATGGAACGGCATCTGGTGGGGCGCGGTGCACCCCGCCCTAGAAAAGCACCGCGAAAAGCTGGAGGCCGCCGATAAGCAGCCCCAGGCCATTTCGCGCGATTGATCGTTCAGGCGTGAACCGATTCGGCTTCGCTGACCGAGCGCGTGTGGGTCGTGATCTCGCCCACCATGCGGTCCACCAGGTCGAGCGGCAGATCGTGCCCCCAGCCCGGAATGGTGACGAGCTTCGCGCCCGGAATATGCTTGGCGGTGTCCTTGCCTGCTTCGAGCTTCACCAACGGGTCGTCCTCTCCGTGAAGAACCAGCGTCGGCGTTGTCACCTGCGCGAGACGTGAGCGCCGATCGCCGTCGTCGATGATCGCGGCGAGCTGGCGCGGGAGGCCGGGCGGGTAGACGCTGCGCTGGACGAGCATCTGCACACGCTTGCGCCGCGCTTCCGGATCGGCGGGGAAGCCGGGGCCGGTGATATTGCGGGCGATGTTGATGCCATGCTCGATCACCGCCTCTTCCTCGAGCGAAGGCAGCGGAGCGGTCAGCGCTTCGATCGCGCGCTTTTCCGCCTGAGGAAGGCGCGGATTGCCGGTGGTCGACATCACGGAGGTAAGCGAGAGCAGGCGCGGCGAATGATGGATTGCCATCAGCTGCGCGATCATCCCGCCCATCGAGGCGCCCACGACATGCGCGCGATTGATCTCCAAAGCATCGAGCAGCGCAATCCCGTCATCGGCCATGTCGCGAAGGGTGTAGGGCACATCCATCGGCCAGCCGATCCGCTTGCGCAGCAATTGCCAAACGAGCTTGGGCGGCTTTGCATCGCCCATCTTTTGCGAGAGGCCGATATCGCGATTGTCGTAGCGCACGACGTGGTAGCCCTCGTCCGCCAACGCTTCGACAAATTCAATCGGCCAGTGCGCCAGTTGCGCACCCAGCCCCATGACGAGCAAGATCGTCTCATGCTCCGGATTGCCATGGGTTTCGTAACACAGCTCAATTCCGTTGGCCGTGACGTGCGGCATAATCTGCTCCTGCTGCGCCCTCAAAGTAGGGCTACGTAATGTCCAGGAAACAGACAAAGCGCCTTTGTCCGGTCAGATCAAGCTCAGAGGCGCGATGAGCCGTGCGCAAAGCAAAGGCCCCGCCCAGCCCTTCGCGCGGATGCAACAAGCGCGAAGAACTGAGCGGGGCTGCGACTTGGCAGGCCAGGGGCTGCTAGCCGCCAAGGGTGATGAAATCGTCACCTGCGGCAACGCGGGCGCGTTCGGTGCGCTGGAGCTCTGCGTTGAGCTCGCGATATTCGCGCGGGCTTTCGGCAAAGATTATGTTGGCAAGGAACTGCGCGTTCTCGGCATCGGCCACAGGCACATCGCTCATGTCGCCGAGCCAGCGGATTGCGTGCTTGGCCGTGCGCGCAGAAGCGCCATCGCCGGTGTTCGAAACCAGCTCGACATTGGCAGGCTTGCCATCATCGCCCATCTCGAAGGTCAGCTGGACGATGCCCGATGCCGGACGCAGATTGCGGCGAGCAGGCTCGCGCTGGAGCGCACGGTCGAGCGTCGCATTGGCGTTCTCGCGCCACTCGGCAAACTTCTCTGGCGAGGTCACAACGATGGCATCGGAATGCTCGGCAGCGGCAGGCGCTGCGAAAGCGAGGGCAGCGGCCAGAGCGGCGGCAGGAGCGATTGCAAACTTAACGGGGGTCTTCATTGGATCATCCTTTCCAAACAGGTTGGTTCTTGTCGGATGATCGGCCGGAAAACGCATGGAGCAGCAGGGCATCAGCCCATACCCGCAAAGCTTTCAGCATTAGGGTCGATCAGGTGCTCTGGGAGAAAAACGGGGTAAGTCGGGGCCTCCCTCAGCAGCCGAATGAAAAGTGCCCGCTGAGCACGATTCTATCAATCACAGCTCTGCAAACAGGCAAATCTATCGTTTGGCGGACATAAAACGCGACGAACGACATAGAGGCGTCGACAAGTGTAGTCGTCTGATCGGTCGGTAAAGCGCTGTTATCCTGAGCGCACTAGCGCCAGTTCGGCCCGCCGATGGGGAAGCCTTCCGCTTCCAGCTGGTCGAGCACGCCGTCTGGCTCCGCCAGCACGCGCAAGGGCACGACCGCGACCGTCACGCCGGGCTGCCGCGAGGCATCGGCGATCATGCCGACCCACTGGCTGCGGATCTCTTCGCCAAGCTCATCGTCGGCCCAGGGCCAGCACTGGCCAAGCGCGATTTCGAGCGGGTTTTCCATCACCGCCGGCACATCGTATCGGCGCCAGTCCGCGCCGCGCTTGTCGATGATGTCCTGCCCTGCTTCAGTGGCGCCCATTGCGGCTTCGAGGCAGGGAATGTGGCTCCTCGGATCGGCCTCGGCGAGGTTGTCCAGCAGGTCCTCGCCGCGAAACCGCTCTGGCCGGATGATCGGGATATCGGCATCGTCGGCGGCGTCCTTCACCACCTCGGTCGCATCGTCGGTGGTCTCGTCATCGAAATCGAGCCGGCGCGCGAGCAGGTCGAAGCTCGTCATCAGGAATGAGCGGCGATCATAATCCTTGTCATATTCCTCTTCGAGCGCGGCAAGCCGGGCGCGCTGCGGTGCGTCGAGATAATCGGCCGCGACCGAGCCATCGGGCAACTTGGTGAAACGTCCCCCGCGAAAGATCAGCCGCAACACATCGCCGGGCGAAAACTTGGGCCGCGCGCGAATGATGACGCGGTTGGCCTCTTTCGTGGCTTCCTCCAGCCGGTCGGGCCGCCACGGCGTCGACTTGGGCACAGCGCGGATTTCGCCGACAAGGATCACCGTCCCGGTCGGCGTCTCGATAAACCACATCGGCGCACCTGAACGCTGCGCGGTGACGACGATGGAGTTCTCAGATATGTCGGCAGTAGAATTCTGGGCGAGGGCTGGAAAGCCAGCTAGGAGCAAGAAAGCTAAGGTGTGGCTTGGCCAGAAACTCATCTTTTGCCCTATTCTGCTGGTGGAGTTCAGGCTTTTATCGATAGCAAGTCATGAACAGAGACAGAATGCCCTAGTTGTTGTCTAGTATGCATTGCTTTCGAAAGAAAAGGCTGCAACTTACCTTACATGCAAGTGCTTTCACAGCTCTTTGAGCAAATATCAGAAGCGGTAAGGGGGGAACCCACCTTACATGAGCTTAGAGCGCTCCGAGACAGTTGCGATGCCCAAACTACACGCCGAGCGACTTTTGAATCGTTTCGCGGGATCAACAACCCCAATGATGCGGATAGCATCATCGATCTTCACAAAAAGCTGATCCGCGACTTGGAAGAAAAGATCTCTAGCACAAGAGAGAAGCGGGATCAGGCCAAAACGGTCGGGATGGGAATTGGCGGCTCAGTTGCTGGCGGTGGCATAGTGGCCGCATTGGCGCTCGCAGTTCCAGCAGTCGCGCTCATACCTATCGCAGGGGGAGCATATTGCGTATGGAGAGGAAGTGAGAATGCAAAAACTCTGACTTCCGAGCTTACGCTCTACATTCAGCTTAAGGATGCTGTAGAACAGCTCTTACCGAAAGATGATTAACCTCACCGATCTCTCAGATGTAGAAACCATCGTAAATATCACCGCAGTTGTGGTGCCGATAGCGTATCATTTACTCAGTGGTCGATTGTTACGGCGAGAAGGTCTTAGAGACGGACTGTTGGCTAAAATCGAATCTCTCATATCAAAAATCAAGGAAGAGGCCGATTCGGAGAGGAAGAGTTCTCGCAAGACTCATTGAGCTCACGGAACCAGCACCGTGTCCTTCACCACGTCGCTCGTCTCCGGGTAATCCATCGTAAAGTGCAGCCCGCGGCTTTCCTTGCGTGCCAGTGCTGAGCGCACGATCAGCTCTGCGGACTGTAACAGGTTGCGCAGTTCGATGAGGTCGGTGGTAACGACGAAGCTGCCGTAATATTCCTCGACCTCGCGCTTGAGCATCTCGATCCGGTGCTGCGCGCGTTCGAGCCGCTTGGTGGTGCGAACGATGCCGACATAGTTCCACATGAAGCGGCGGATTTCGGTCCAGTTCTGCTTGATGACGACCTGTTCGTCTGAATCCGACACGCGGCTTTCGTCCCATGGCAGGATCGCGGGCGGTTCGGGAAGCTCGTCCCACATGGTGAGAATGTCGGATGCCGCTGCTTCTCCGAAAACGAAGCATTCGAGCAGCGAATTGGAAGCAAGCCGGTTCGCGCCGTGAAGCCCGCTTTCGGTGCATTCGCCTGCCGCCCACAAACCGGGCAGATCGGTTCGGGCATAGAGGTCCACCACCACGCCGCCGCAGGTGTAGTGCTGCGCGGGCACGACGGGGATCGGCTCCTTCGTCATGTCGATGCCAAGGCCCATCAGCTTGTCGTAGATCGTCGGGAAATGTCCCTTCACGAAGTCGGCTGGCTGGTGGCTGATGTCGAGGTGGACATAGTCGAGGCCAAAGCGCTTGATCTGGTCGTCGATCGCGCGCGCCACGACATCGCGCGGGGCAAGCTCCATGCGCTCTGCGTCGTAATCGGTCATGAAACGGTGGCCGGTTTCGGGGTGATAGAGCCGCCCGCCCTCGCCGCGAACCGCCTCGGTGATGAGGAAGTTCTTGACCTCCAGATTGTAGAGGCAGGTGGGGTGGAACTGCATCATCTCCATGTTTGAGACGCGCGCGCCTGCCCGCCATGCCATCGCGATGCCGTCTCCGGTCGCGCCGCGCGGGGCGGTCGAGAACTGGTAGACGCGGCCTGCGCCTCCGGCTGCCAGGATGGTCGCGCGTGCAACGTGGCGTTCGACCGCGCCGGTCTCCTCGTTGAGCGCATAAACGCCCCAGACATGGCCCGCGCCCGAGTAGTTCTCGCGGTGGCGGTCGGTGATGAAGTCGATACAGGTGCGCCCGCCCAGCATGGTGATGTTGGGGCTTGCTTCGGCGGCCTTGAGCAGCGCCTCCTGCACCGCCCACCCGGTCGCATCGTCGACATGAACGATGCGGCGGTGCGAGTGCCCGCCCTCGCGGGTGAGGTGGAGGGAATCGGTATCCTTGTTGAACGGTACGCCCAGTTCGACCAGCCGCTCGATGCTTTCCGGTGCGCGTTCGATCACGAATTCGACCGCTTCGAGATCATTGAGCCCCGCACCAGCCACCATCGTGTCGCGCACGTGGTTTTCGAACGTGTCGCCCGCATCGAGCACCGCAGCAATGCCGCCCTGCGCCCACGCGGTCGAGCCTCCGGTGAGCGTGCCCTTGGCCAGCACAAGCACCTTCAGCCGGGTCGCAAGCTCAAGCGCTGCGGTAAGACCGGCAGCCCCGGACCCTATAACGATGACGTCGAATTTCTCGTTTGGCGACGCGTCGGATTGGCCGTGATTTTCCATGCGCCCTGCCATGGCGCGCATGGCTTCGGCTGGCAAGAGTTCGACCCGTTCGAGCGCGCCTCTCGGTGAACCGTGGCCCAAATCACGTCAGCCGTCCAAATCGCTGCAAAATTTGAGACCAGCGACATGGGAGCGTCATTTCAGTGGTGGTACTATGTTTTGATAATCGGTCGGTGCTGCGCCTGCGTCATGATCCCCGACATGGCGCACCTGCAAAGAGAGCCGGTTAGCGAGAGAGTACATAACCCCTAACGAGAAGTCGCAAGCTCCATGTCTCTTATTGCCTCGATTAATTGCCTGCGTGGTCGCCACGAACCCCTGCGCCGCGATGTCGAATGGAATGGCAAATGCTATGTCGGTGAATGCCGCTACTGTGGCAAAGCGATAGAGCGAATTTCCCATCGCAAGTGGCGCGAAGCATCGGTTCAGACCGCTTTGCCCTGAGCTCGCGCTTTATCGAGCCTCATCGCCAAGCGCGAAGCATTCAAGGTCCTGTGTGACGTCGACCGCCCCCTCATAACTGGTCGCGATGGCCGCGCGGCTGTCCTCGATGCGCGAAAGGCTGCGCTCCATATTGTGAGTGAGCAATAACCGCGACGGGTTCAACGCGCCCGCCAGCTGCCCGATTTCAGCCGGTGTGCGGTGAAGTCCGCGCGGCTGGCCCTGCTCTCCGTTGATCACGTGATGCGCGAAGAGGATGGTCGGCTGGCTGCCGCGCAACCCTTCGAGAAAGGTCTGCGAGAGCGCGCTCTGGTCGCCCGTAATGACGAAGCTCGCACCGCCGATTTCTACTGCGTATCCAAGCGCAGGGACCGGCCCGTGATGAACCGGGTAAGCGGTGACAGAATATTCGCCTGAAACATCGAGGACGGTCGCTTCTGCTGTCCCTTCGGCGGTGGTGATGTCCTGCGCTTCGAGCAAGGGCTTGTTCTCGGTCCCGTCGAGATAGCCTCCGTTATAGGCAAAGGCGCCGCTCTCTTTCGACAAGAGCCGTTCGAGGAATTCGCCCGTGCCCGGAAAGCGCGGGGCGGCGTCGGGGCCGATCACTGCAAGCGGCTGGGTTCGGCCTTCGAAACCGCCCGAATTAAGAACACCTGCAAGATCGCCTGCATGGTCGGCGTGAAGGTGTGTGAGCAGGATAGCATCGAGGCTGGCAATGCTCGCGCCCGCCTCGGCGAAACGCAGAAAGCTGCCCGCGCCCGCATCGATCAGCAGGCGGGGCTCGCCGTCGATCCAGAGCAGGTAGGACGTGCCCGCACGGGCAGCTTCGGCAATCGGTCCGCCGCTGCCGAGAACCTGCAAGGCTGCGCCGGTTGCAGGGCATGGTTCGGGGGTGGGCGAAGGCGCGGGCTCAACCCCGCCTGCGGCTGCAAGCGCGTCTTCCCTGCGCTGTTCGGGCACGTCGCAAGCGGCGAGCATCAAGGCGAGCGATGCGGTCCCAATCAATCCCGTTGTGATCCGCATTCGATCTGCTCCCTTTGCCGTTTACGCGCCAGTTCCCGTCAATTGGACGAATACATCTTCAAGGTCAGCCTCACGCGTCGTCACGTCCTCGATGGTCAGGCCCTTTTCCTGAAGGATGGCAAGAACCTGACCAGCGCTGAGGCTGTCTTTATCATATGTGACCTCGACCCCGCGATCCCCGGTCAGCTCGACCTTGTGAAACGCCTCGTGCGAAGGCGCAGTGGCGAGGTCGGAGGCGACCGTGACCGCGACGATCTTCTCGCGCGCCATGTCGATCAGTTCGCGAGTCGGTTTCTTCGCGATAAGCTCGCCGTGATTGATGATCGCGATTTCGTCGCACAGTTCTTCGGCTTCTTCGAGATAGTGCGTGGTGAGGACCACCGTCACGCCCTCGCGGTTGAGCTGCGTGACCAACTCCCAAAGTTGGCGCCGCAGTTCGACATCGACCCCGGCGGTCGGCTCGTCCAGCACGAGGATCGGGGGCGAATGCACCATCGCCTTGGCAACCAGCAGTCGCCGCTTCATCCCGCCGGACAACGTGCGGGCATAGGCGTTGCGCTTGTCCGAGAGACGCACCGCCTCAAGCAGGGCCTCGCTGCGGCGCTCGCTCGCCGGAATTCCATAGAAGCCGCCCTGGTTTTCGAGCACCTCATAAGGCGTGAAGAACGGGTCGAACACGATCTCCTGCGGGACGATCCCGATGGCGCGGCTCGCATTGCGGCGCTGAGCGTCGATATCGAAGCCCCAGATCTCGGCGCAGCCGCTGGTCTTGTTAACGAGGCCGGCCAGAATGTTGATCAGCGTCGACTTGCCAGCGCCATTGGGCCCCAGAAGGCCGAAGATCGAGCCTTCCGGCACATCGAAGCTTACGCCTTTGAGCGCAAGCTTGCCCTCGGCATCTGCACCTTTGGCGCCTTTTGGCGCGGCGTAGCGTTTGACGAGGTTGTCGATACGGATGGCTGGCGGGTTCATGGGGTAAAGCCCTTACGCATGAAGTTTGCGCTCGCAAAGGGCGCAATGTGTAACTCGCCCGTTAACCATTTGTGGTCAGCATCGGATCACGCTCTGCGCTTAGTGAGGGCATCGTGATGAAAAGGTTCGCTCCGATTCTTGGCCATGAAAAAGCCCGGCATTTGGCTGCAGCTTGCGGGCTGCTGGCTGCGGCTATGGCGCTGCCGACGGCGGCTCACGCGCAATCGAGCGACAGCTACGATGCGCGTGCCGCGGTGATCGAACCGCTCTCGATCACCAAGCTCAGCGATCTCGATTTCGGAGACATGGTCGTTACCACCGGAGGCACCGTGGTCCTGACCCCGACCGCAACCGCGACCTGCTCGACGACCGGCGGAGTCATTCACAGTGCAGAATGTGTGCCAGCGACCTTTGCAGGCCTTGGCCAGTCGGGTCAGCGCGTGCGTGTGCGTCGTCCCAACGGTCGGACGATCACGCTCACCGGCCCCGGCACCGACATGACAGTCACAAACATTACAATTGATGGCGACCCCGACCTCGTACCGGTCCGCTCCAATCCCAACTGGGAGCGCTACACGATCGGTTCGGCTGACGGTACATTCATCTTCCGTGTCGGCGGCACGCTCAACGTGAATGCGGGCCAACTGCCCGGCGTTTACACGGGCACCTTCGATATCCGGCTCGACTACCAGTAAGGCGCGCGATCTCGTGAACTTCTCGCCATCGGCGCTCGCAGCGCCAACCCACATCGCCCGCTTCATGGCCGTAATCGTGCTGGCGCTTTGCGTGCTTGCCACCCCGCATGTTGCGCAAGCACAGGACGTGGCGTCCACCACAGCGGTCGTTCGGATACCCGGAGAGACCCGGATCGAGAAACTGGGCGACCTCAATTTCGGCGACATCCTGCCGGGCGATAGCGGCGGTACGATCACTCTGGACACCGCTAGCAATGTTTCGACCACGGGCACGGTCCAGTCGCTCGGCGGAGATCCGGTCGCGGCAGAATTCCTGATCACGCGTCAGATCCTTGCGGACTTCCCGAGCTACGACGGGCCGCAGTCAGGCGACACGATCGAGCTGGCGCATATCAGCCTGCCCGGCGAGACCATGACGCTGCGCGATTTCACGACCGACTTCAATCGCCCCGGCTTCTTCGGACTGCCCGCATACTTTTTCCGGACCAGCTTCGATTTTCGCGTCGCGGGAACGCTCGATGTGGCTGCCGATCAGGAGCCGGGCAGCTATCTCGGCTTCTTCACTGTCATCATCGACTACAACTGACTTACTCGCAAAGCGCATTTGCGCAGTTGAAATCGCACGGCGGCACGACTAATCCACGCCCCCATGAACACGCCTCCACCCGAAACTATTCTGGTCGACACTCGACGCGTAAGCTGTGACGGCGCAAGCGCCATTCGCGGCGGGGACAATTATCGCCCCGCAGCTCTGGGCCACCCGCGCATCTATCTCGAGATCGACGAGCACGGCTATGTCGATTGCGGCTATTGCGACCGTCGTTTCGTTTTGAAAGGTGGTCCGGCAGACGGCGTGGATCAGGCGACCCTGCCCGATATCTCCGAAGGCGCCGACCCCGGCCACCGCTGAATTTCGTGTATTCGGCGTCTTGAAGGCGCTCAGCGTCCATTCAGCTACCTCTGCCTAGCCTTCGTCCGACAACATCGGAGAAGTGCGACATGACCAAATTGGCAAATCCCCTCTCGCGCGCGCCCCTCTTTCGCGCAATTGCCCCCGCAGCCGCAATTGCTGCGCTGGCGATGGTTGCATCGCAGCCCGCCCTCGCTGAAGAACATAGCGACGCCGAGGCGACCGAGATGACCGAAGGCGAAGAACGCCTTGCGAAGATGCTCGAAGGACGCGTGGCCGGCGAACCCCGGCGCTGCATTCGCAACACGCTGAACCAGCCTGTGACCATCATCGATGAAACCGCGATCGTCTATGGCCGCGGCAACACGATCTATGTTCAGCGCACCAAGAACCCTGAAAGCATCGATGATCGCGATGCGCTCGTCTCGCGGCGCTTTAACGCCAGCCAGGTGTGCAGGCTCGACATCGTCAACACGATTGACCCGTTCAACGGCTTCTTCACCGGCGCGGTCTTCTTCGACGATTTCATTCCCTACACCCGCGTCGACGAGGACGAAGGCTAAGCACGCATTCTGCGACGGGGTTCGGCGGCCTGCGAGATCGCGGGCGGCTGATGCTCGTCCGAGCTGACAATCTCGATTTCGTCATGCTGCGCCTCTTCGTGCATGGTGGCGCCGCTGCGAGAGCGAAGCCGCGCGATGGCGCGTTTGTAATTGACGATCACATCCATGGACGCGAGCTCGTGCGCGACCGGCAAAGGTGTATCTTCACATTCGAGCAGCCGGATCGCGCCGCTGCGTTCGGCTTGCCGGATCTTCTCGACCTCTTCCCGAAGCGCATCGAGCTCGGGCATCTCTGCAAACATCGACTGGCGCGCCTTGGCGCGCGGTGAAGCGTAGTCAGACGGCGCCGCAATGCGAGATCGCGGCTCTGGCACGCTTGGCTGATTTGCGAGCCCGCAATTCCGGTTGCGGGCGAACCGGCTGCCGCTGTCGCTGAGGGCGAGCGTGAAAAAAGGACTGGTTCGAGCCACCGACCGGCGAACCCATTCGGCGGGCCGCATTGGACCCAGCTTTTCTGCGAGCAGCCATCCAGCCGCCCCGGTCATCGCACTGGACACAATCCAGCCGCCAAGCCCAATCCATTCAAGCATACGCGCTCCCGCCCCGCTCGGCCGGTTGCGTACAACCCGTCGAACTCAAGTCCCGAACAATCCCGGGATCAAGGATCGCTCAGGAATCCGAACAAAGCGCGAGCCGCGGGATAGGGGTTTTGCCGTAGTGCTCCGGCTCAGTCGGCTGCGAAGGTTGCCGGATCGATGGCCTCGCCTTCGAAATTCCCACCTACCATCGGCGTCAATTCGTAGGTGAGCGTCATTGCCGAGCCTTCCGGAAACTCGACGGCTTCGGGGTCCTGCGATGCGGCGCTAAGCGCCGCAAAACTGGCGCAATCGGCGGCAAGGGCGCCGCCGGTTGCGTACTGAATGCGGTAAGTGCCGTCCGGTACGTCGCTCACCTGCGCGTCCGATCCCTCGGCTACGAAAAACGAGAGAACAAGATCGTCGGAGGCTGCATCGCGGACATTGACGATCGTGTTGCCCGCTGCCGAGTTGACGATCGCGACCGTGTGCGGTCCGGAGCCCTTCTCAAAATCGCGGTCAAGAATGGCTCCGTTTTCCGGAGGCGTGGCGCAGGCCGCGATGTTCGGGGATTCGCTTTCACCGCCCGCGCGGCCGCCCGCTGGCTCACTCTCCGAACACCCGGCAAGCAAAGCGGCAAGCGAGGCAGCGACTAGGGCTGCGCGCTTGTCTGGCAATCCGCCCATCAGGCGAGCATGCCGCCCATACGCTTGGTGATGATCTCCTCGGCCTCGGCCATGATCCGGTCGATCAGCTCCTTGCAGGTCGGTATATCGTTGATGAGACCTGCGACCATACCGCAGCTCCACGCGCCTGCGTCCATGTCGCCTTCGGTCATGATGCGGGGATAGACGCCCGCGACCTGTTCGATGATGTCTTCGAACTTGAGGTCCGCGCCCTTCTCGCGCTCGATTTCGAGCAGTTCCTCGACGGCGTCGTTGGTCATTACGCGCTCGGTGTTGCGCAGCGGGCGCATGACAAGCCGGGTGTCGAGTTCGGACGCCGCAACAATCGCAGCCTTCACGTTTTCATGAACCGGGGCTTCTTTCGTAGCGATAAAGCGGGTGCCCATGTTCATCCCTTCCGCGCCCATGGCGAGACTTGCGACCAGGCTGCGCCCGTCGGCCATGCCGCCACTGGAGACGAAGGGGATCTCAAGCTCATCGGCGGCGCGCGGGAGCAGGATGAAGTTGGGCACATCGTCCTCGCCCGGGTGGCCGCCGCATTCGAAACCGTCGACGCTTACCGCGTCACAGCCGATCGACTGTGCCTTGAGCGCGTGGCGCACGCTGGTGCATTTGTGGATCACCTTGACGCCGGCTTCCTTGAAGAAGGGGAGCACTTGCGCAGGATTGTTGCCCGCCGTCTCGACCGCCTTCACCCCGCCGTCGATGATCGCTTTCACCAGCCCCGGATAATCGGGCGCGTTGACGGTCGGCAGGAACGTGAGGTTCACGCCGAACGGCTTGTCGGTCATATCCTTGCAGCGCGCGATTTCGTCAGCGAGCTTTTCCGGCGTGCCAAGCGTAAGGCCGGTGATGATGCCAAGCCCGCCCGCATTCGACACAGCCGCCGCCATCTCGGCAAACCCGACATAGTGCATGCCGCCCTGAATGATCGGATGCTCGATGCCGAACAGTTCGGTGATTGCGGTCTTCATGGCTGGGTGGTTCCTCTCGTGTCTGTTGTTCGAAATTTGCGCTGGAGAGAAGCCGAATATAGGCTTGGGTGCAAGCGTGGTTTTGGAAGTAAATCTGCCTGACGCAACGCGCCGTAACGTCACGGCATCGGGCAAAGTCTGAGGGGAACGCGGTATGACACGAGAGAATTCTGTTCCCGGCACACCGGAATTGTTCTTCGCTAGCCTCGTTGCAACGGCGCTCGTCTATTTCACCGGCATTGCGATCATCGCGGTGATGGTCGGCCTTACCAGTTCAGCCGGCGCGCTCAGCAACATGCTCACATTCCTCGCAATGTTCGCGACGATAGGGGTGGGCGCTGCGGTGTTCGTAGCCTTCCTGATTGTCGCGCCGCTCGGCACGGCGGTTGGGCTTGCAGTCCTGAGGCTGACCCCGCCAGCCTGGTGGCAGGGACCGTTGGCAGGTGGCCTCGTCGCTGCAACGCTTGTCGCGGTGACCTTGCTGCTGTTCCAGCTTGGTGGTCAGCCACTCGACTGGGGTGTTTATGCCATGGCCGCAGTGCCGCTTGCCCTCGCTCCGGTTGCCGGGGGGCTCGTACAGAAACATCTCCTACATTGGCCGGGATCGGACCGGCAGGAGCTCACGCCGGCCTAGTCGCCGCGCTCGATCGGGCCGGTTTCGCAAAGGTCGCTGACCACGCAGATATCGCATTTGGGGATGCGCGATCGGCACACGCGCTTCCCGAACTGGATGAGCCAGAAATGGCCATCCGCAAGCGCCCATTCGGGGCTGCGCTCTTCCAGCTGCTGCGCTGTCTTTTCGGCCGTCTTGGCATCGGTCAGCCCGATCCTGTTGCACACGCGGTGGACATGCGTGTCGACCGCGATCACGTCCTTCCCGAAAGTGAAGCTCATCACGATGTCTGCGCATTTGCGACCGATGCCGGGCAGGCTCATCAGCCCCTCTCGCGTATCGGGTACGACGCCGTCATGCTCCTCGATCAGCGCAGTGCAGAACTTGCGGATGTTCTTGGTCTTGTTGTTGTAAAGCCCGCACGGCTTGATCGCCTTTGCGATTGCCTCATCATTAAGCGCGAGCATGTCCGCGGGCGTCTTCGCCAGCTTGAACAAAGCCTTGGTCGCCGCCGCCGTGTTCCGGTCGAGCGACTGCGCGGACAGCATGCAGGATATGCACGAACGAAAGGCGTCCGGCTGACCCTTGGGGCCTTTGGCGCCCTTGGTCCGGCCCGGCATGGCATCGGCCAGATTGCGGTAGACCTCTTCGACTTGCGCTTCGTTCAGCATGTCTGAACAGCGCTTCGCACCGGCAGTGGTTCCCGCCTAGCCCTTGGGCTTTAGCAGCTTGTCCGGCCTGATCCGCCGCGCTTCGCCGAACATCGAATAGGTTTTGTTCACGTAATTGGAGACATCGACAATGCTGTCGAGATACTTGTCGAGCTCGGGCGTCTGCTCCTGCTCGACGAGCCTGACGTGCGCGCCCGGATTCTCGGTCTCGAAACGCACGTAGAACCACGGTTCGCCGCGCTTCAGGACGAGCGGCTTCGACGTGTCATGCCATTCGAAGCCCCAGCTCAAGGGGCGCGGCCAGATGTGGACGGGGAAGCGCCCGCCCATCTGCACACCCGGGCGCGGGGTCGCGAAATAGTCGAGATAGGGCGCGGTCTGGACAACGTAGCACGGCTCATCCGCGACGAAGACGTAAGGCGCGGTGATCTGGATGATCGGGCGCTCCGGGTGGCGCCATTCGTTTTGCGGGTGCATCACCAGCATATTCGCGCGGCCCTGAGGGCGCATCGCGGACTTCTCGCCATCGGCGTCGAGCAATTGCAGCTGGCCATTCGGCTGCCGGCCAAAGGACAGCTTGAGGTCGATCGGACAGGGAATGACGAAATGCCGCCGGTCAAAGTCAATCGCCGCCGGGCAGACCTGCACCGATTTGGCAGACGATGGCTTGGGATCGTTGCGGGTGAAGGGCTTGGGCGGAGACCAGATCGCATCGCCGCCTTGCGGGAAGCGCACCGTCCAGCCCACCGTCACGCTGCGCGATTTGCCCTTGGCCTCTGCCTCTCGTTCGTCGGCGTCTTCGGCGAATTGGTCTTCCCAGCTCATGTTCGATCCCGTTTGTTCGTCTGGTGCGCAGTCATGGCGACTTGCGCGCGGTTTCGCAATCGGGCGCTGCCGGACAATCTTCGCAAAGCGCCGCGCGCGGGCGGCAGCAGGTCTGGCCGAGCTTTTTCAGAAGCAGGTGATGCTCGTCGATGTCAGCCGCAGACCACTCCTCCGGCACGATCGGCATCAGCGCATCGTAGGTCTTCGCGGTGTCAGCCTTGGCGGGGACGATGCCCATGCGCTGCATGATCCGGCGGTGATGCCCGTCGATCACCATCGCGCGGCGGTTGAAGGAGCTCGCATTCATGACGCCAGCCGAATTCTTGCGCGCAACGCCCGGCAGCGTCTCGAGCCACGCCATCGCCTCTGCCGTTTCGAGGTTGGACAGGTGACGCAGATCGACCGAGCCACGCTGCTCGATAATGGTGTTGAGGCATTGCTTTAGACGCTGTGCTGCCACTGTAGGAAAGGTCTGGCGCTGGAGCCGCGCCTCCAAGTCGCCGACAGGAGCCGCAGCCACCGCTTCCCACGATCCGTACTCCGCGATCAAGCCGTCGGTAGAGGCGTTCGAGGCAGCGGTCTTGGTTTGCGCGCCGATCACCCCGTGGACCAGCACCCAGACCGGATCGCGGCGCTTGTCGGACGGGCGAATGATCCGCCCGAACCGCTCGATCAACGCGGCCTGCAAGCGGCGCAGGATGCCGGTGCGGGGGTCGGGGCCGAAATTAAGTTGCAACGCCGAACCCCCGCGCTGCTTCAGGACAGGAGCTGGCCGCGAATTGCGCCCTTGGGATATTCGGCGGTGTGGACGTTGACGTAGTAATTCTGCAGCCCTTCGTCGAATGCCGGCTGAACCCAGTCAGTGTCCGAGCTGCACCCGCGCCAGCCACCTTCGGTCGCCTGCGAAAATGCAAGGACGACGGGGCCATCTGTGCCTGCCGCACCGCGATGGATGTGCGCGCCGGTGATCGGACCGAGATTTTCAAGGTCGTTGAGGTCCCAGCAAACCCGCGTCAGTTCATCGGAGAAACTGATCTCAGCGGTTCCCGAGCCGTCGCGGTCGCCCTGGTGCACTTCGTTGGCACCGGTGAGTTCGACGGTGTAGGTGGTCGAGGTCCGCTCGGTATAGGCTTCCTGAATGGTTTCGCAGCCCGCCAGGGGGAGCGCGACGGCGCACAGGAGAAAAGCGGTAAGACGCATAGCAAATCCTTTCGAGGCAATCACCGCTCCATCAACGAGCGGCGCTCCGCCTCGTTCCACGCCTGAGCGGCGCGGCGCTCCAGAACTGCGACGATCCTGTTTGTGACGATTCAGCGCTCAAAGGCGAGGCTGAACGTCACCGGCACCGCTGGCGTGATTGAAGGAAGGCCCGCAAGCTCCTGCAACTGGGCAAGGCCGTCAGTGAGTTCGAGGCGTCCTGCGTCAACGATCACCGGCTTGCTTGACACTGCGAGCACACGGTCCTCTGCGGCGCGTGTTACGGTGACGTCGGCCTGAAACGGCGCTTCGACCCCTTTGAGGCTGAGCGTTCCGTCGAGCGTGGTCATCGCGCTTTCGCCAAGGCCAAGTGCTTCGAACTGCGCGGGGTCGATCTGCGCGGTGACGGTCGCGGTGGGGTTGTCGGCGACCACGAAGAAGATGTCGCGCATGCGTTCATCCCGGATGTCGACGCCGGTGGAAACGCTCGACAGGTCGATCTCGATCGTTGCCGCGCCCTCTGCCGTGATGCCGCCGGTCACAGTTTCAAAGGTATTCGCTTCGGCGATCTCGCCCGCCTTGATCGAAACATAGGACAATTCGGACGCGACCGGATCGACGCTCCACGCCGTGTCGGTGAGCGAGGCGGGTTCGCTTTCGGCAGGGGCACCACATGCGCCGAGCGAAAGGAGCAAGGCGCCGGTGGCACCGCAAGAAAGGAGCGTCTTCATTTTCGAAATTTCCCCGCGAGTTGAAAGGTTCACGAGAGGAGCGAATACCAGAAGACAGCGCCCTCGCAAATGATCCGAATTGGAAGCAATCGGGGCGCGTCGCGGCGCAGGCTCAGTGCGGTTTTCGAACGAACGCGGGCACGCAGTAGAACGGGAGCTTCTCGATCTTGAGGCTGTGCTCGCGCGCAAACGCATCGAGCACCCGCGTCGCGCCCTCGACCGCATTGTAGTCATCGAACACGATTAGGCCTCCCGGGACGACCCTCTCGTAAAGCTGCTCGATCACAAACTGCGTCGGCTCCATCACGTCTAGGTCCAGATGCAGCAGCGCGATCCGGGTCTCGGGCCGCTTCGCAAGGTAATCCGGCAGCGTGTCAAAGACGTTGCCTTCGACGAGTTCGATATTGTCGAACCCCTTGCCAGACAGCACGGACTTGGCTTCATCGAGGCTCAACCCCTCGCCGCCCTTGGCCTCAAACCCCTCGATGAACTCAAGGTCCGCTTCGCTTTCAAGTTGGTCGACGGGGAAGGCTCCGAACGCATCGAAGCCCACGATCCGGCGCGCAAAGTCGTTTTCGAGCGCATCGCGAAAGGTCGCAAAGCGGACGAGCGAGGCAGCCTTGTAGACGCCGAACTCGAAGACGTGTCCGGGCAGGTTGGTGATCGATTTGTAAAGCTCGTAGTGAGCCAGCGCCTTGTTCAGCCGGGTCTTGTGCGAATGCCAGTAGAACCCGTTTTCGTAGTCCCATGACTGATCGGCGCTGAGGCCGCGCAAGGTCAGCTCGCTCATGCGAGCGCCTCCACGAAGGACGGCGCGCCGCCTGGCCTACTCCCACTCGATCGTGCCGGGCGGCTTGCTGGTGTAATCGTAGACGACACGGTTTATCCCCTTGACCTCGTTGATAATCCGAGTGGCTACCTGCGAGAGAAAGGCAGCGTCAAAGGGGAATACATCCGCAGTCATTCCATCTGTGCTTGTCACGGCGCGAAGGCCGCACACCGAATCGTAAGTGCGCCCATCGCCCATCACGCCGACGGTCTTAACCGGCAGCAGCACGGCGAAGGCCTGCCAGATCGCGTCGTAGAGGCCCGCATTGCGGATCTCTTCGAGATAGATCGCATCGGCCTTGCGCAGAATGTCGCAACGTTCCTTGGTCACTTCGCCCGGGATACGGATGGCAAGGCCGGGGCCAGGAAAGGGGTGGCGACCGACAAACGCTTCGGGAAGGCCGAGTTCGCGACCAAGCTCGCGCACTTCGTCCTTGAACAATTCGCGAAGCGGCTCGACCAGCTCCATGTTCATGCGCTCGGGAAGGCCGCCGACATTGTGGTGGCTCTTGATCGTGACGCTCGGCCCGCCGGTGAAGCTGACGCTTTCGATGACGTCGGGATAGAGCGTGCCTTGCGCAAGGAAGTCCGCGCCGCCGACTTTCTTAGCCTCGGCCTCGAACAGGTCGATGAAAGCGCCGCCGATGAACTTGCGCTTCTTTTCAGGGTCGGTGACGCCGGCGAGGCCCGCGAGGAAGGTTTCCTCGGCGTCCACTGCGATCAGCGGGATGTTGTAATGGTCACGGAAGAGCGAGACGACCTGCTCGGTCTCGTTCAATCGCATGAGGCCGTGATCGACATAAACGCAGGTGAGCTGGTCGCCGATCGCCTCGTGAATGAGCACAGCGGCGACCGCGCTGTCGACGCCGCCCGAAAGACCGCAGATCACGCGGCCTTCGCCAACCTGAGCGCGGATTTCCTCGATCTTGGTCTTGCGGAACTCGGCCATGGTCCAGTCGCCCTTGAGGCCGCAGACATGGCGCACGAAGTTGGCGAGCAGCTTGCCGCCGTCTGGGGTGTGAACGACTTCGGGGTGGAACTGGGTGCCGTAGAACTTGCGCTTCTCGTCCGCGATCACCGCGAAGGGCGCGCCGTCGCTGGTGGCGACGATCTCGAAGCCAGGGGCAAACTCGGTGACCTTGTCGCCGTGGCTCATCCAAACCTGATGGCGCTCGCCTTCTTTCCAGAGGCCGTCGAACAGCGCGCATTCCTTGGTCACGGTCAGGTAAGCGCGGCCAAACTCGCCGCCTTCCCCGGTCTCATGTCCCGGGCGCACTTCGCCGCCAAGCTGGTGGCTCATCACCTGCTGGCCATAGCAAATGCCAAGGATCGGGACGCCCGCTTCGAAGAAGGCTTGCGGAGTGCGCGGGCTGCCATCATCGGGAACGCTTGCGGGCGAGCCTGAGAGAATGATGCCCTTGGGATTGAGCCGCTTGAATGCCTCTTCGGCCATGCTGAATGGCGCGATCTCGGAATAGACCCCGGCCTCGCGCACGCGGCGCGCGATAAGCTGGGTTACCTGGCTGCCGAAATCGACGATGAGGATCGAATCTGGGAGGTGCTGGTCATCCATGCGCGGCGGTTACGCCAGCGCAACCGCGAAAGTCCAGCGCGGCGCGTGCGCTTTTGCCTTGTGGTGGGGCTTTCAAGTCGGAGTTCGCGAGAAAAATCGGCGGAATTACGCTTACCCAGCGGTAAAATTTGCAACTTTCGGAAAGCCGGGCAATTGCTAAGTTTCTTCGCGCTCTCAGCATCTTACGCTTTAATCGCGCCACTATGTTGCAAAACTTGCAAATAAATTGCGTATTTTCGCATTTGGGTTTCACGCAATCGAACAGTATCTGGCCTCCAGCGACGCGCCGTCAGGTCCTCTCTCTCCAGCCTGGCGCGGCGCATTTGGTAGGAAAAAGCCGGGAAAACGGCAGCCTGCCAGTCTGCTTGTCGATGAAGCAGGTAGCTCAAACACGGATGTTCGTGACCCGGTGACTTCCAGCACCCGCGTCACATCAAGTGACAACCGTTTATGCAGCGTCCCCTCGCTGCGGCTTCCTGTTGCGCCGCCTGGCACGAAAGCCTCTGGTGCCTCCTTTCCCCCTCTTTGGCACCGGGATCGAGGCTTTCGTTTCCAGACCCGCGCTTTTCATCACTGCGACAAAGCAGCGAGCGAGACGCGGCCACCACTCTCTCCCCCTCCCCCCGAAGGGTGGCCGCGTCTCCCACCCTCTACGTTGCAGACTCGGCTCCGCCCACTCGCTGATCGAGCAATCAGATTGCAGTGAGCGGAAATGACGCTCTCTTGAAGGGTAACAATCTTGCGCCCTGCTTCGTATTTATAAGCAGAAGGCGGGCCCCTCTCCCCTCAAGCCCCCGCCGCAGGAGCATATGATGCGTACGATTACCGAACGCACGATCGCGCTGTTCCTCGCTGTTGTGATCAGCAGCGGGGCCTTCAACACCCTGATCGTGTAACCGCACAGAAAAAGGCCGGGCAGCGCGCTTGTATCAAGCGAGTTGTTCGGCCTTTTCGCGCAAGGTGGTCTTCAAGAGCTTGCCAATATGGCTGCGCGGCATCTCGTCGATCGGATGGAGCGCGGACAGCCGCTGGGTCTTGCCCAGCCGTGCATTGACGCTTGCGAGCACTTCTTCGCACTCGCGCCCATTTTCTTTCAACACCACGAAGCCCACAGGGGTTTCGCCCCATTGCTTTGAAGCGATACCGACCACGGCGGCTTCGACCACGTCGTCTTCACGCTCCAGCTCTGCTTCAAGGTCGCTTGGGTAGATATTGAACCCGCCCGAAATGATCATGTCCTTCGCGCGGCCAACCAGTTCAACGAAGCCATCCTCATCGACCCGCCCGATATCGCCCATGCGCATCCACACACCGCCATCCGGGTCGACATATTGCGCCTCGGATGTTTTGTCGGGCCGGTTTTTGTAGCCGGACATCATGGTGTGCGAACGGCCAATGAGATTGCCCGGAGTGCCGGGCGGCACCTCGTTGTCCTCGTCGTCGAGCACCTTCATCTCGCTTCCGGGAGCGGGGCGCCCGACCGTGTGCAGCTTGTCAGGGAATTCGTGGCAGGCGAGCAGACACACGACCCCGCCTTCGGTCATCGAATAGATCTCAATGAGGCCGCCGGGCATCCGCTCAAGAACCTCGCGCTTCAGCTCGGCGGAGAAGGGTGCGGAGGTGCAGTATTTCATCGCGAGTGACGACAGATCGTGATCGTCGAAGCCCGGATGGTCCATCAAGCGTTGATACTGGACTGGCACAAGCATGGTGATCGTCGTGCGATCGCCTGCTGCATGGTCGAGCCAGCGCGCGCAGTCGAACTTGCCCATGACGCGCACGGTGCCGCCTGCCAGCAGCGGCGCAAGGAACGCGACCATCGTCGTGTTCGAATAAAGCGGCGTCGAGGCGAGCGAGCGGACCTCAAGCCCACTTGCGAGATAGGAAAGCGCGGTCGCGGCAAACTGGCGCCAGCGCATCTGGTGCGAATGGACTATGCCCTTGGGGATGCCTGTGGTGCCGGAGGAATAGATGATGTTGAACGGATCCTTGCGGTCCGGACCGAAAGCCGGCGCGCTAGTGCCTTCCGGTGCCATCCACGCATCCACCTCTTCGAGCCGCACATGCTCAAGGTCGGGCATGAACTCGTCACCCAGTTCTGCGGCCTTACCGGCATCGATGAAGAGATGCCGTGCTCCGGAATCGGCTGCCATGCCCTCCAATTGCTCAGGCGAAGCGCTTGTGGTGAGCGGCGCTGCCACGCCTCCTGCACGCACGGTGGCCAAAAAGACCAGCGCATAGTTGGTCGACGACGCGCCGAGGATCGCAACCGATTGTCCGCGCTCAAGCCCGGTTTCGACGAGCCGCGCTGCGAGCCGCTCGATCCGATCATCGAGCTGCGTCCAGCTACAGGTGCCGCTATCATCCAGCAGCGCAGGCAGGTCGCCAAGCGCCTGTGCCCATTCCTTGATTATGTCGGAGAATGATCCGAAGGGCTGCGCCAGCCGCTCGCTCATGCTTTGCGTAATGCTCTCTCTCGTCATGGCCACATGAATAGCCGCCCGCCTTCCCACGGCAAGCGCGCGTGCAATTTCTTTACGCTGGCACGCCAAGATGCGATCACGCCTAGCGAGGTTGGCGCCAAAGAGAGGATCACCAGTGAGCGATATAAGCACTTTGATTAAAGCGGCGGGAAGCATCCCAGCCGCCATTGCGCTCATGACAGCGCCAGCCTCTGCGCAGATACAGGCCGAGCCAGTACCCGACGATCCGGACAATCCGCTCGAAAGCCTGGAGCGGCCCGCGCAAAGCCAGGAAGCAGGTCCTGCGCCGGTCCCGCAGCTTCGTTCAGCACGGCGAGCAACAGGCCCCAATGTTCTCGCCATTGTCGCTCACCCGGACGACGAGCTTTTCTTTGCTCCCGTTCTGGCAAGGGCCGCGCGCTCGGGCGGCAAGGTCACGGTCGTTTTCGCAACCAGCGGCGATGCGGGCCCCGGGGTGACCGATATGGAGCCCGGCGCTGAATTGGCCGCCTTGCGCGAAGAAGAAGCACGCTGCTCCATCAACGCGCTCGGGGCGTCCGAGCCTCGCTTCTGGCAAATGGGAGACGGGACGCTGGCGGTCATGGCACGAAAGCCGGATAGCCCGATGCGCAGTCTGACACTTCGCGTCGCCGAACTGATCGAAGAGATCGAACCCAATGTCGTAATCACCTGGGGCCCCGATGGCGGTTACGGCCATTCAGACCACCGCGCCATGAACACCGCTGTCACGCAAGTCCTTCAGGCGATGGAAGGCGCGAGACCAGACCTGCTCTACCCGGCGCTTCCGGTGAGCGATGATGCGCCGAGCCAACTTGAAGGGTGGGCCAAAACGCACCCCTCGCTGATCACCGATCGGCTTTCCTACGAGCCGCGAGACCTCGATGCGATGCGCGCCGCTGCCAATTGCTATGAAAGCCAGTTCAATGCTGCCGCACGCGCAGCTCTGCCCGAATTGCTGCACGCCGCTGTATGGCGTGGCAACGTCTTTTTCCGCCTCGCTTTTTCGCGCAGCAACTAGAGCAAAACGCAGCCACTTCGCACGTCTCATCGGAGGCCGTGGAAAAGCGCCTCGGATTAGGCTCAAAAGCTTGGGAATCACCCCTTGCGCGCCTATATGTCTTGTATGGAAGACAACACCCCCGAAAACGGCGCAGGCGCGCCCAAAAACGAAAAGATGAAGGGCGATTACGGCGCCGATTCCATCAAGGTTCTCAAGGGCCTGGACGCAGTGCGTAAGCGCCCGGGCATGTATATCGGCGACACCGACGATGGCTCGGGCCTGCACCACATGGTGTTCGAGGTTTCGGACAACGCCATCGACGAAGCGCTCGCAGGGCATTGTGACCTCGTTCTGATCGAACTGAACCCCGATGGCAGCGTTTCGGTCGAAGACAATGGCCGCGGCATTCCGGTCGACATGCACAAGGAAGAAGGCGTGTCGGCAGCAGAGGTCATCATGACCCAGCTTCACGCAGGCGGTAAATTCGAAAACACCTCCGACGACAACGCCTACAAGGTGTCGGGCGGCCTTCACGGCGTGGGCGTGTCGGTCGTGAACGCGCTGTCCGAATGGCTCGAGCTCGTCATCTGGCGTAATGGCCAGGAGCATTGGATGCGCTTTGAGCATGGCGATGCGGTGAACAGCCTCGAAATCAAAGGCGATGCGCCCAAGGTCGAACAGAATCCCGACGACAACGGCTACAAGAAGGGCACGCGCGTGACCTTCAAGGCCTCGACCGACACTTTCAAGAACGTGACCGAGTTCGACTTCGAAAAGCTTGAGCACCGCTATCGCGAGCTCGCTTTCCTCAATTCGGGCGTGCGTATCCTCATCCGCGACCTGCGCCACGAAGAGCCGATCGAGCATGACCTGTTCTACGAAGGCGGCATCGCCGCATTCGTAAAGTGGCTCGACCGCAACAAGGAAGCACTGATCGAGGACCCGATTTCGGTTTCGGCCGAGAAGGACGGGATCGGCATCGACGTCGCTCTGGAATGGAACGACAGCTACTACGAAAATGTGCTGTGCTTCACCAACAACATCCCGCAGCGCGACGGGGGCACGCACCTTGCCGCCTTCCGCGCCGCGCTGACCAGCACGCTCAACAACTATGCCGAGCGTTCGGGGCTCTTGTCGAAGGCGAAGGTCTCGCTTTCGGGTGAAGACATGCGCGAAGGCCTGACAGCGATTGTCAGCGTCAAACTGCCCGACCCCAAGTTCTCCTCGCAGACCAAGGACAAGCTTGTCTCGTCCGAAGTGCGCCAGCCGCTTCAGTCGCTGATGGGCGAGAAGATGAACGAGTGGCTGGAAGAAAACCCCGGAGATGCGAAGGCGATCATTCAGAAGATCGTCGACGCCGCCGCAGCTCGTGAAGCCGCAAAGCGCGCTCGCGAGATGAGCCGCAAGGGCGCGATGAGCGTCGCCTCGCTCCCCGGCAAGCTTTCCGATTGCCGCGAACGCGATGCGACCAAGGCCGAACTGTTCCTGGTCGAGGGCGATAGCGCAGGCGGCTCGGCCAAGGGTGGGCGTGACAGCCAGTACCAGGCGATCCTCCCGCTGCGAGGCAAGATCCTCAACGTCGAACGCGCGCGTTTCGACCGGATCATCTCCAGCCGCGAGGTCGGCACGCTGATCCAGGCGATGGGCACCGGCATTCGCGACGAATTCGACCTCGAAAAGCTGCGCTATCACAAGATCGTGATCATGACCGACGCTGACGTCGACGGCGCTCACATTCGCACGCTGCTGCTCACCTTCTTCCATCGCCAGATGCCTGAGATCGTGAAGGCCGGGCACCTTTTCATTGCCCAGCCACCTCTGTTCAAGGTCGCAAAGGGCAAGAGCGAGGTTTACGTGAAGGACCAGGCGGCGCTCGACCGTTATCTCGTCGATGCTGGGCTTCAGGGCCGTGTGCTCGAAACATCGGGCGGCGCGCGCTCGGGTGAAGACCTGCGCGCATTGGTCGACAATGCGCTGCGCCTCAAAAACCTCATCGCCTTCGTCCCGCGCCGGTACGACCGCGCGGTGATCGAGCAAATGGCGCTTTCGGGCGCGCTAGACCCCAAGCTTGCGGACGCCGACCGTCTCGCAGCGCTCGAGGCCGCCGCCTCGCGTCTTGAAGCGAGTGATGCAGACGCGAAGTGGAGTGTTTCGGTGCGCGAAAACGGCTCGGTGCAGTTCTCGCGCCTGTGGCGCGGCGTCACCGACGTGCACGAAATCGACGGCCGTTTCCTCACCAGCACCGAGGCGATCAAGCTCCACGGTCTCGCCTCGCCGCTGGCTGATGCCTACGAAGGCTCGGTGCGCCTTGTGAAAGCGGGCGACGTAGCCGAGGAGGAGCCCGACACCGCGTCCGAAGACGAGGATGGCGATGAACCTGCCGCTCTCGCCGAAGATGCGATCACCCGTCCGAGCCAGCTGCTCGACACGGTGCTCGCGGCAGGGCGCAAGGGCCTCTCGATCAGCCGTTACAAGGGCCTGGGCGAGATGAATCCTGAGCAGCTCTGGGAAACTACGCTCGACCCGGAAAACCGCATCTTGCTTCAGGTGAAGGTCGAAGATGCCGACGTGACGGACGAGATTTTTACCCGCCTGATGGGCGACGTGGTCGAGCCGCGGCGCGAGTTTATTCAGGATAATGCACTCAACGTTGCCAATCTCGACGTGTAAGACTTGATGTTTGGCGCGCCAGCGCCGACATCTCGTTTCATGTCAGAGCAGGAACCCAACGACACCAGCGCGCTCGAACATTGGAGCTTTCTGCTGATCCTGGCAGTGGTTTCGATCCTGTTCGTGTGGGTCACCTGGCCCTTTGTCGGCCCGGTCATGTGGGCGGCGCTTGCCGCGATCATGTTCCAGCCGCTGTACAAGTGGTCGCTCACAAAAACGCGCGGACGGCGCAACATTGCCGCCAGCCTGTCTTTGCTGATCATCTTCGTGGCGGTGCTGCTGCCCGCGCTGTGGATCGGATCGCTGGTCCTCGATGAGGCAGTGGGCGTCATCAATGCGTTGCAGGCGAACCCGATCGACATCGCCCAAACGGTCAATTCGATCTTTTCGATCCTCCCGGATTCGCTCCAGCGCATGGCTCTCGAAAATGGCTGGACCAACGTGAGCGTGATGCAAGATCGGCTTGAGAGCCTGCTTGGCGAAAGCGCCGGGCTTATCGCTCAGTCGGCGGTCTCGATTGGCAGCGGCGCGCTTGGCTTTTTCCTGAGCTTCGGCATCGGGCTGTATGTCCTGTTCTTCCTGCTTCGCGACGGTTCGCGCATCGGAGAGACGATCCTTCATTCAGCCCCGATCGAGCGTGAGATTGCCGACAGGCTGGCAGATCGGTTCCTCGGGATCGTGCGCGCCGTGATCAAGGGATCGGGCGTCGTTGGCCTTGTTCAAGGCACGCTGGGCGGCATCATGCTGGCGCTTGCGGGCGTGCCATCGGCGCTGTTGCTGGGCGTCCTGATGGCGATCCTCGCACTGATCCCGGCGGTTGGCACGGCGCTGGTCTGGGCGCCTGCTGGTATATGGCTCATCATCGCGGGCGAGGTCTGGACGGGCGCATTCGTGCTCGCGGCCGGCACTATCGTGATCGCCAGCGTCGACAATGTGCTCCGACCCATCCTGGTGGGCCGCGACACGGGCATTCCCGACTGGATTGTCCTCGTGACCACTCTCGGCGGCATTTCGCTCGCCGGGTTCTCTGGCATCGTCCTTGGCCCGCTGGTCGCAGGTCTGTTCCTTGCGAGTTGGTCGATCCTGCAGGAACAGCGCGCAGAGGATGAGGAGGCGATCGCCAAATATCGCCTGAGGGTCGGCCCCGACGGCAAGACCCGCTCCGATGAAGAGCTCGCAGCAGACGCGGCGTCGAGAGAGGCCGCCTGACGCGATGCAGTCGATGGTTCAACCCGGCAGTCAGGCTGAGCAGGTCGGTAGGCTCGTTCTTGCCGTGGCAGTGGTGATCTTCCTGCCCTCGCTGCCTTTCGGGACCTATCTGATCTACCCGTTTGCAATCCTCACCACATGGTTCCACGAAATGGGGCACGGCCTCATGGCAATCGCGATGGGGCAGGAGTTCGATCGGCTGATGATCTTTGCCGATGGGTCGGGCGTCGCCGAAAGTCGGCTCAACATGGATGTCTCGCGCTTCACCCGCGCGATAATTGCCGCAGGCGGGCCGCTTGGGCCGGTGCTGGCTGGCGCTGGTCTTATAATCGCAAGCGCGCATCAGCGCCTGTGGCGTCCTGTCCTTTGGGGCACGGCGGGCGCGATTTTCGCCTCGGTCATCATCTATGTCCGCTCGCCCGTGGGTTATGCGGTACTGCCGCTCGTGGCTGCGGGAATCTCGCTGATCGCGTGGAAGGCCTCGGACGGCATCGCGCGCTTCACGCTGCAATTCCTTGGCATCCTCGGCGCGATGAGCATGCTGCGCGATTTCAACTACCTGTTCACCGAAGAAGCCCTGATCGGCGGCGAGCGCATCCTGTCTGACACCGGAGCGATCGAAGCGGCGTTGGTGCTGCCGCACTGGGTGTGGGCAGCCCTGATCCTGACGATCTCGGTGGTGTCAGTCGGAGCGAGCCTCAAATATGCGCTCAGCGACAAGCGCCGTGTTCGCATAGCGCCCAAGCGCCCTGCCAATGTCCTGCAATTCAAGCGTTCTTCGCGAGACAAACGCTAGCGCGGATCAGTTTGCGCTGGATGCCACGCGGATCGTGTTGATGCCGCGCGCGCCATCACCCGTTTCTGCCGACAGCCCGATGAAGATCGTGTCGATAATGCGCGCCAGCTTGTCCTCGGTCAGCTTGTCGCCAAGATAGATCAGCGCGTCGGGCAGCGTATAATTCGAGACGATCTGGTTCACGAGACTGAGCGCTTCGTCGATTTCGAGGCCCGCCATGAAGCCGTCCGCCTGCGCCTGCACAATGATTTCGCAAAGGTAGTGGTCGGCAAGGTCGACATAGGACCGCACGCGCTCGAAATTTGCAGCGCCCATTTCGCACAGCAGCGTGAAAGTTTCGGGATCCTTGCGGAAGCGATCGCGCGAAATCACGAAGCGGCTGCGGAAGAACTCGTACATCTTGCGGTTGGAAGGCAAGTCGGCAGCGCGAACCTCTTCCATCGCTTCCATGTGCGGTGCGAGCCAAATCTGCGCGACCGCGTCGAACAGGTCGTCATAGTCGGGGAAAATCTGCTCGAACCGGCTGCGCGCAAGGCCGCTTTCGGCAAGCGCGGTGGGGTAGGAAATCTCCGCGCCGCGTTCCTTGACCATGTCGAGCACCATCCGGCCGATGCGCGCTCGTTCCGCCTGCAATGTTTTCTCGCTGAGTGGCATTTGGGGACCGCCCTCCTGAAGCTTTTGCTTAGATAGGAGGCGAGTGGCTCACCTTAAAGACATATCTTCGCATTGATTTGTGCGCCGCAATATAACCACGCGGCCCACACTTCAAGTCAGCGCATTGCGACGGCAAGCCTCAGAATTCGTTGCGGCCCGCAATGATGTCCCGCGCCTGCTGTTCGAGCACTTTGTAGCGTTCGAGGTCGGGGATTTTGGAGCGGAACCATTCTGCGATTTTCAGAAGATCTTCGCCATAATTGCCCGTTGGCATCATCGGCTGGCTGAAACCGATCGTGCGTTTGTCGTTGTCGGCGTAGGCAAGGACGATTGGCACGCCGGCCGCCTTGGCGATGTTGTAGAAGCCCGACTTCCACTTGCCATCGGAACTGCGCGTGCCTTCTGCGGCGATGACGAGATTGAGCTCCGCGCGGCGGGCGAACTCCTCTTTCATCTGCTCGATGGTTCCGGCGCGCCTGGTCCGGTCGACCGAGATGCCGCCCATGTCGAGCATGAAGTTTTTCATCGAGCCTTTGAAGAGCGTGTGCTTGCCCATGAAGTTGGGCTGGACCTTCTCCTGCTTGGTGGCACCTGCGAAGAACACGAAATCCCAGTTCGAGGTGTGCGGCGCGCCTGCAATGACGCATTTCTTCACGCCCTCGGGAAAGCGCTCAACGATGCGCCAGCCCTTGAGCCAGTAGAAGAACAGGATGATGCGGTTCACGATCCGCGACAGCAGCGTGACGTTACGGGTTTCGTTGTGTTGCAATTGTGCGTGATCCCTCTCTTGGCAGCCTTGCTAGCAGTTACGTAGCGGAATGCGAGGGGGATTTAGTCGAGGTCGCGCAGCTCACCTCTTGCCTCTTGCCAAGCCAGCCAGACATTTTCCGGGTCGATATCGATATATCCGCGTTTCTCGATCATCTGCAGGTGCATATCTCGAGGAAGCGCTATGCAAGGGGCCGTATCCCGTATGTGTAGTACTTCAGCCTCGGTAAGAGGCTCGCCCTTCTCGCGCTCTTTCGCATGAAGAACAGCGACGAGCGCCGGCATTGGAACGATATCAAGCAACTGATCAGTCATCGCATCACATTCGGAAAACACCAAACGCAGGACGATCCGCAATCGGGGCCTCCAGCGTCGCGGCAAAAGCAAGGCCCAGCACATCGCGGGTCTGCGCCGGGTCGATCACGCCGTCATCCCACAGCCGCGCCGTGGCGTAGTAGGGGTTGCCTTCGTCCTCGTATTTCTGGCGGATCGGGGCCTTGAAGGCTTCGGCCTCCTCCTCGGTCCAGCTGTCGGCATCGCGGTGCACGGTGGCGAGCACGCTTGCGGCCTGTTCGCCGCCCATCACGGAAATGCGTGCATTGGGCCATGTGAAGAGAAAGCGTGGGCTGTAGGCGCGGCCCGCCATGCCGTAATTGCCCGCGCCAAAGCTGCCGCCGATTACCACGGTGATCTTGGGTACGGTCGCGGTGGCAACAGCGGTGACGAGCTTTGCGCCGTGCTTGGCGATGCCTTCCGCCTCGTATTTCCCCCCGACCATAAAGCCCGAGATGTTTTGCAGGAACAGCAGCGGAATGCGGCGCTGGCAGGCGAGCTCGATGAAATGCGCGCCTTTCTGTGCGCTCTCCGAAAACAGCACGCCATTATTCGCCAAAATCGCGACCGGCATGCCCCAGATGTGAGCGAAGCCGCACACAAGAGTAGAGCCGTAATGCTGCTTGAACTCGTGAAACTCGCTTCCATCGACTAGCCGCGCGATCACTTCCTTTACATCGTAAGGCGCGCGCACATCGTCGGGGATGATCGAGTAGAGATCGTCGGCGTCGAACTTCGGAGCGCGCGGCTCCTGGACCGCGATGTTCTCGGCCGCGTTGGTATTCGCGCCAAGTTGGCTGACGATATCGCGCACGATCGTGAGCGCGTGCTCGTCATTCTCCGCCAAGTGATCGACCACGCCCGATTTCTTGGCGTGCAGGTCGCCGCCGCCCAGATCCTCGGCGCTGATCTCCTCGCCCGTCGCGGCCTTCACCAGCGGAGGGCCTGCAAGGAAGATCGTGCCCTGATTGCGCACGATCACAGTCTCGTCGGACATGGCGGGCACGTATGCCCCGCCAGCGGTACAAGATCCCATCACGCACGCGATTTGCGGGATGCCGAGCGCGCTCATGTTCGCCTGATTGAAGAAGATGCGCCCGAAATGGTCGCGGTCGGGAAAGACCTCGGCCTGGTGCGGCAGGTTCGCGCCGCCGCTATCGACGAGGTAGATGCACGGCAAACGGTTCTCTTGCGCGATTTCCTGCGCGCGCAGATGCTTCTTGACCGTCATCGGATAGTAGGTGCCGCCCTTAACGGTGGCATCGTTGCAAACGATCATCACCTGACGACCCGACACGCGACCGATCCCGCAAATGATCGAGGCCGCGTTGATATCGCCTTCGTACATGCCGTTCGCGGCAAGCTGGCCGATTTCGAGGAAAGGTGAACCGGGATCGAGCAGCCGCTCTACCCGCTCACGCGGAAGCAGCTTGCCGCGCGACACATGACGCTCGCGGCTGCGCTCAGGCCCGCCCAAAGCGGCATCAGCCACCGCGCCGCGCAGATCGTCGGCAAGCGCCTTGTTGTGCTGAAACCGTGACTTCGCTTCGGGAGCTTCACGGTCGAGCTTGGTGGTGAGAACGGGTGCGGTCATGATCCCTCGATTTGGCTATGCGTCGCCTGCCAATGCCTCCAAGCGACGAAAAACACAAACGCTGCAAACGGTGCCTGGAAGGCGAGGCCGAAGTAGAACTGCTGATAGCCGAGCCCGAACGCGGTGTAGCCATTCACCAGCACGTTCGAAGTCATGATGAGAGCGCCGAGCACCACGGCCCATCACTCGCGCAGCCAGATCAACAGCGCCGCCAGAGGATCGAGGAAAGTGAGGCTCGTCCAGTAGATGTTCCACGGCAGAGGGCGGAAATCGTAGGGCAGCCAGCCAAAGTTGATCAGGTCGAGCGTGTGCGTCGTCGTCCCCACGAGAAACCCGATCGTCCAGATCGCCTTGGCGTAGACCGGCATCAGGTTCCAGGCAGGTCGCCGGGCTCCAGGCCCTTGACGATGATCGCTTCAGCCGTGCTGCCCGCATCACGAAATTTGCCGATCTCTTGATATTCGGGCGAGGTTAGCCAGGCGAAGAGCTGTTCCTTGGTCGGAAACTGCATCAGCACACTACGGGTGGCTTTCCAGTCACCGGCCACGACTTGCGGCTCCTCATCGACGCTCAGCATGGTGCCGTCGAACTTCTCGAAAATTTCCATGAAGCGCTCTTCATATTTGTCGTACTTAGAGCGGTCGTGGATCGTCATGCGGCTGATCATATAAACGGGCATCAGCCAGCCGCCCCAATCAATTCACGCCCGATCAACATCCGGCGGATCTCGTTCGTCCCCGCGCCGATGTCGAGCAACTTCGCATCGCGCATGTAGCGCTCGACCGGCCAGTCGAGCGTGTAGCCTGCGCCGCCCAATGCCTGAACGCTTTCAGCGGCGACCTTGAAGGCGCTTTCGCTCGCATACAGGATCACGCCCGCCGCATCGAAGCGCGTTGTCTGGTCGGCATCGCAGGCTTTGGCGACCGCGTAGGTGTAGGCCCGCGCGGTCTGAAGCGCGACATACATGTCGGCGACCTTGGCCTGCATCAGCTGGAAGGAGCCAATCGGCTTACCGAACTGCTTGCGCTCGCGCAGGTAGGGGATGACCGTGTCGAGACACGCCTGCATGATCCCGAGCTGAAGCCCCGCAAGCACCACGCGCTCGTAATCGAGACCGCTCATCAGCACGCCCACGCCGCCATTGAGAGGCCCCATCACGCGGTCCTCTGGAATGTGGCAATCGTCGAACACCAGCTCTGCCGTGGGCGAGCCGCGCATGCCCACCTTTTCGATCTTCTGGCCGATAGAGAAACCCTCGTCGTCCTTTTCAATCAGGAAGGCCGTGATCCCGCGCGAGCCTGCATTGCCGTCGGTCTTGGCGTAAACGACCAGCGTGTCGGCATAGGTCGCATTGGTGATCCAGAACTTTGTGCCGTTGAGCACGTAGCCGCCCTGAACTGCCTCAGCCTTGAGCTTCATCGAAACCACGTCCGATCCCGCGCTTGCCTCTGACATCGCGAGGCTGCCGACATGCTCGCCTGAAATCAGGCCGGGCAGGTATTTCGCCTTCTGCTCCCCGTTGCCCCAGCGTCGGATCTGGTTGATGCAAAGGTTCGAATGCGCGCCATAGGAAAGGCCGAGCGAGGCGCTTGCGCGGCTGACTTCCTCGACGGCGATCACGTGCTCAAGATAGCCGAGGCCAAGCCCGCCATCTTCTTCGCCCACGGTGATGCCGTGGAGGCCAAGCTCGCCCATCGCCTGCCAAAGCTCAGCCTGCGGGAAATAGTCTTCGCGGTCGATCTTCTCGGCAAGCGGCGCGATCTGCTCATCGGCAAAGCGGCCGACGGAATCGCGGATCATCTCGGCGCTTTCGCCAAGCTGGAAATCGAAATCGGGGGTAGCGCGCATTACTTTGTCTTTCGCTGTATTTCTATCGGCAGGCGATCCTCGCCAGCCCTCTCCGGTTGATTGTGCAAGGCCCTTAGCAAGTGCTTCGCCCAAGGCCAACGCTTGGCCGACAACGCTGCGCTTGGCGGATCGGATTTTCGCTTCTAGGCTTGGCGACACCATGCAAATTCGAACACCGCTGATCGCCGCAATCGCCGTCGCTGGCATCCTCACGCTGGGCGCCTGCGCGGAAGAAACAGGGGGCGGCGAAGCCGAAAGCGCGCCCGCCACCGACGCCGCAGGAGAAAGTGGGGGCGGCGGTTCCACCACCGAAAGCATCACATTGGCAGTCACGGACAGCGGCTGGTTGACTGTGGGAACCGACGGTGCGGTCCAGACAACCTTCTTTGATGAAGGCGGGCGCTACCGCGATCTGCGCAACGGAGCGCCCTTTGCCCAAGGTTCGTGGGAACAGCGCCCCGACGGGACCATCTGCTTCGAACCCGATTCAGGACTGGGCGCATGCTGGGAGACCGAGGCGGAGGACGAAAACGGCCTCGTCATCGCGACCAATGGCGACGGCAAGTCGATCGAGATCAAGCGCGTGACCTATCTCCCGCCGCCCGCTGAGGAGGAGGCAGAAGCGGAAAGCGACGCCGATCCCTCCGGGGACGGGGGCTAAAACCATCACCACTGCAAGCACAACCGGGGGCGCGATCCTGCGCTTCGATCAGGCCGAGCGGCGCTATGGCGACGTCATCGCGGTTGGCGGCGTTTCGTGCGAGATCGCGGCGGGCAGCTTTGTTGCGCTGGTCGGATCGTCTGGGTCGGGGAAATCGACTCTGCTCAAGATGGTCAACACGCTGGTCGAGCCGACCGGCGGGCGGGTGCTTTTTGCTGGCGAAGACGTGACCAGCCTGCGCTCCGCACAGCTGCGCCGCCGCGTCGGTTACGTGTTTCAGGGGATCGGGCTGTTTCCGCATTTCACCGTGGGCGAAAACATCGCGATCGGGCCGAGGCTTGCCAGCGAAAACCTGACGCCCGAGCGGGTCGCAGAACTGCTCACTCTGGTCGAACTCGAGCCTGACATGGCGAGCCGCATGCCCGATGAGCTTTCCGGAGGCCAACGTCAGCGCGTCGGCGTGGCACGGGCGCTTGCTGGCGAACCCGAACTCCTCATCATGGACGAACCTTTCGGCGCTCTCGATCCGATCACCCGCGACGCTTTGGGTGAGAAGGTGCGCGAACTGCACGAAAAGCTCGGCCTCACCACGATCATGGTCACGCACGACATGGCCGAGGCGCTACTGCTGGCCGACCGAGTGCTGGTGATGAGCCATGGCGAACTCGTGGCCGACGAAACGCCGCGCGGCCTGCTTGGCGGAGCGGGCGGAGAAATCGCTCAAGGGCTCGTCGCTGTCCCCCGCCAACAGGCTGAGAAGCTCGCCGACATGGAAGGCCGCCTCGCCCACGAAGAGAAGATGCCGTGAGCGAGATTTTCGAGATTCTGCTCGGCCTTGGTGACAAGTTTGCGGCTCACATTGTGCTCGCCGCCAGCGCCATCGGGCTCGGCATAATTGTCGCGCTGCCCCTCGCCGTGTGGGCAAGCCGGTCGGCGACGGTTTCGCGCATTGCGCTCGGTTTTGCGAGCCTCGTGCAGACGATCCCGGCGCTTGCGCTCCTCGCGCTGTTCTTCCCTATACTGCTCAGTTTGAGAGCGGTGTTTGGTGAGGATTTGCCGACTCTCGGCTTCCTGCCCGCGTTTCTCGCGCTAGCGCTGTATGCGCTGCTGCCGATCCTGAGAAACGCGGTGACTGCACAGGCCAATCTCGACCCGGGCGTACTCGAAGCCGCCGATGGGGTGGGCATGACTTCGTGGCAGAAACTCACGCTGGTCGAAGCACCTCTCTCAGCGCCCTTCATCATGGCCGGCATCCGCACCGCGAGCGTGTGGACAATCGGTGCGGCGACCCTCTCGACCACCATCGGGCAGCCGAGCCTTGGCGATCCAATCTTTGCAGGGCTTCAGACGCAGAACTGGGCGCTGGTGCTTGCAGGATGCATTGCGAGTGCGGGGCTGGCGCTGGTCGTCGATGCCCTGCTGGGCGTGATCGAGAACGGCTTTGCCAAGCGCAGCCGCCTGCAATGGGGCGCTGGGGTTGCGGCGGTGGCGCTGGGTCTTGGTGGCGCGCTCTACTACCAGAGTGGTGGGGACGACGAGGACACCATCGTCATCGCGTCCAAGCAGTTCTCCGAGCAATACATCCTTGCGCAATTGATCGGCTCGCAGCTCGAAAAGGCCGGGTTCAACGTCGAATATCGCGACGGGCTTGGCAGCGCGGTCGTGCATAGTGCGGTCGCCAATTCGAGCATCGACATCTCGGTCGATTACACCGGCACGATCTGGACCAACGAGCTCGACCGCACGGATAATCCGGGTCGCGAGGAGATGTACCAGACGATCGTCGAGTGGGAGCGCGAGAACACCGGCGTTCGCGTACTGGGGCGGCTCGGTTTCGAAAACGCCTACGCCTTCGCGATGCGGGAGGACCGGGCGGCAGAGCTAGGCGTTTCCTCGCTCGAGGATCTCGTGCCCTACGGACCGCAACTCGCGGTTGGAGGCGATCCGGAATTCTTCGAACGGCCCGAATGGATTGCGGTTCGCGATGCCTATGGGCTGCGGTTTGGGGAGACGCGCAATTTCTCACCCACCTTCATGTACAACGCCCTGCGCTCTGGCGAGGCCGACGTGATCAGCGCCTACACTTCCGACGGTCGCATCGCGGCGGATCGGTTGGTGGTGCTCGAAGACCCACGCGAGGCTCTCCCGAGCTATGACGCGATGATCATGATGAGCCCGCGGATAGCCGAAAACGAGGAGATCGCCCGCGCGCTCGAACCGCTGATCGGCGCGATTTCGGTCGAGGCCATGCGCGAGGCCAATTTCGCCGTCGACCGCGAGGGCGAAGGCAAACTTAGCCCGAAAGAGGCGGCGGAAGAACTGGCTGACAAGATAGGTCTGTGAGCACCGCAAGCCGGTCGCCCCCAGCGACCGCAAGCCCGACCGGGCGCCCGCAGCGGGCGCAGCTATGCTGCGCGTCTAGCGAGGAAGCGTCCGCGGATGCGGGCGCTCAAACCCTAACGCGCCTTGCGCCAGACTTGCGCTTGGCAGAACGGTCCGATGCAACCGCGCACTTCGATCGTGTTCGGACCCGTGCGGCGGATCACCGAGCGGTAGCTCTTGCCGCTCTTGGGATCGTAGATACGCCCACGCCACAGCTCGTCGTCGCGGCGGAACTGCGTGAGGATCGGAAGGCCGAGCAGGCGCCGACGGCGCAGCTCGGGCTCAGGATTGTTGATGTCGCGTTGGTCGAGGCCATCGGGCGGCGGAACGAGAAATCGTGCAATCGTACCGCAGGTCGTGCTCCCGCACGGCTTGATCTCTACAATCGCATCGCGTTCTTCGGTGACCCAGCGGCCCGAAATGGGCTCAGCAGCAAGCGCCGTTGTCGCGCTCAGCATTAATGCCGCAAGGCTTGTGACAAGGCCCATCAATGCGCGCACGATCATATTCGGTCTCCAGCTGCTCCGCAGATGTATACGTACGAAGCGCGCTAAGGGTTACAATCAATCGAAGCCCACGCCAATCGGCCAGCGGCGGCCGCAAATGCCCAGCACCTTGAACAACAGGCCCATCTGGCCGTCATCCACGAGCCGGTCGAACTGACGTTTGAGCTTGTCCTTTTCAGCCGGGTTCTTGCGCTGAAGGGCCTCGAGCCGGGTTTCGATCCCCATCTGGCGGAGCCATTCGCCTTGCATTTGCAGGCCCATCACGTCTGCGCCGTTCTTTTCGGCGACGTCCTTGAGCATTTCGAAATCGACGTGTGCGGTTAAGTCCGCCTGCCCCGGGTGAGCGAAGACGTCGACCTTCTCGTGACTGCGGATCGCCTGAAGGGTCGAGCCTGCGCGCAGCTCGAATGCGCCATAGTCAATGATGAGCGCCGCACCGCCCTGCTCTTTCAGGCGACCGGCGATTTCCTGCATCACCGCGCTTGCCGCAGCGCTTGTTTCGATCATTGTGCCCTGGCTCGCGCTCTTCCAGCTGCGCGGGACTATTGAATCCATCGGTTTGTCGCCTGCGACGAACACGAATTCATCGTCTTCGAGACCGACCAATCGCTCATGCCAGCCATTGGCACTGCGAACGAGCTGGTGGATCGGCAGCGCATCGAAGAACTCGTTGGCGACAATCAGCAGCGGAGCATCGTCCGGAAGCGTCGAGAGGTCGTCGTGATGCTGCGCATCCGGAAACGCTTCGAGCTGGATCTTGCGCAGGGCAGGCGAGGTTTCGACAAAGTGGACCTGCGGTGCGAACTCATAGCGCGCCGCCGTGCGCAGCGCATCGCTTGCCAGCGTCCCGCGTCCGGGGCCAAGCTCGACATAGTGGATACGCTTACGCGATCCCATCCGGACCCACAGATCGGCCAGCCATAGCCCGATAAGCTCGCCGAACATCTGGCTGACTTCAGGCGCGGTGATGAAGTCGGCGTCCTCACCCAGCGGATCGCGGCTGGTGTAGTAGCGCATATTGCTCTCGGCCATGTAGTGGGCGAGGCTGATCGGGCCGGTTTCCTTGATGAGGCGACGGAAGGTCTTGCCGAGATCGCGGGCCTTGGCCTTGGCTTCCTTTTCGGCTTTGGCGGCGTCGGCCTTCGCCTTCTTTTCAGCCTCGCGCTTTGCCTTATCCTCGGCCGCCTTGCGCGCCTTCTCTTCGGCCTCCGCCTTAGCCTTGGCTTCGGCTTCTTCCTTGGCCTTGGCTTTGGCTTCCGCTTCTTCGCGCGCCTTGCGCTCGGCCTCTTGCTTGGCTTTCTTTTCGGCCTCGGCTTTTGCCTTGGCTTCAGCTTCGGCCTTTGCTTTTTGTTCCGCTTCGCGTTTGGCCTTTGCTTCCGCCTCTTTTTTCGCTTTGGCCGCGGCTTCGCGCTTGGCTTTTTCCTCAGCCTCTTTCTTGGCCTTGGCCTCTGCCTCGCGTCGGGCCTTTTCTTCTGCTTCTTTCTTGGCCTTTGCCTCAGCTTCTGCCTTGGCTTGCGCCTCCGCTTCTTCGCGTGCCTTACGCTCGGCTTCTTCTTTCGCTTTGCGTTCGGCTTCCTCTTTGGCTTTGCGCTCTGCCTCGGCCTTGGCCTTTTCTTCCGCCTCTTTCTTGGCTTTGGCCTCAGCTTCCTTGCGAGCCTTTTCTTCGGCCTCCTTGCGCGCTTTTTGCTCGGCGGCTTTACGCGCTTTCTCTTCTGCCTTGGCTTTGGCTTCCGCCTCTTCGCGCGCCTTACGCTCGGCCTCTTCCCTGGCCTTCTTCTCTGCCTCTGCCTTGGCCTTGGCCGCGGCTTCAGCTTTCGCTTTTTCTTCTGCCTCGCGCCTGGCCTTTTCTTCGGCCTCTTTCTTCGCCTTCGCTTCGGCCTCGGCTTTCGCTTTATCGCGAGCGGCCTTGGCAGCCTCCTCGGCGGCGCGCGCTTCCTCTTCTTCGAGAGCCCTTGCCGCCGCGACCGCTTCGGCAGCTTTCAGGCGCGCGGCATCCTTCGTAGGCTCGGCCTGCGTGTCGATCGGGACTTCTGTCTCGGTGCCGTCAGGCTCGATCAGCCGCAGCGTGGTGCAGCGCTGAACGGCGAGCGTTATTGCGCCTAGGCCGGATTGGTCGCCGCGCTCGTCGCTCCGGTTCCCACGGGCTTCCTCGTCACGGCGTAGATCGTGACAATCAATCCAATCAGTATCAGGGGTATTGTTAGCCATTGACCCATCGATAGCCCGGTTCGCGCGGCAAAGTCAGCCAGTTGTGCATCGGGCTCGCGGAAAAATTCGTTAATGAAGCGCGCAAGCCCCATTCCGAGCGTGAAGATGCCCACCAGCAGACCCGGTCGATACCGCGCCTTCGTCTTCCAGAACAGCAGCATCAGGATGATCAGCAGCGCGAGGCCTTCAAGACCTGCCTGGTAAAGCTGACTTGGGTGGCGAGCGACTTCGCCAGCGCGCGGGAACACCATCGCCCAAGGGACATCGCTCACCCGGCCCCACAATTCGCCATTGTTGAAGTTCGCAAGACGCCCAAGCAGCATCCCCATCGGCACGTTGACCGCGATATAGTCGCACACGCGCAAGAAGGAGAGGTTGCCGCTGCGCGACACCCAGGCGATCGCGACCAGCACACCGATCAGCCCGCCATGAAAGCTCATCCCGCCTTCCCACAGCTTGAGAACATCAAGCGGGTTCGACCAGAGGTCGGGCTGATAGAAGATCGAATATCCCAGCCGTCCGCCGATGATGACGCCGAGCGTGCAGTAGAAAAACAGGTCGTCCGCATGCCGCTGAGCCATGGGCGCGCCGGGTGCCTTGATCATCTTCGACAGGTGCCAATAAGCGAACACCACGCCGAGCAGGTAGGCGAGCGAATAATATCGCAGCTGGAACCCGCCAATCTCGAACAAATAGGGGCTTAGACCCAAATCGGACCAGTAGATCGGGTCAGCAGCGCCGCCGCTTGCAGCAAGTAGTGACAGCACGGATGGAACCTCTTAATGGTAATGATACGCCGTATCGACGCAGCCTTATGCGTTGCAGCGGCTTGTGGCACAGCAAGGGGCCGGGGGAAAGTGTCTCGGACAAAACCCGACAGGCGTGCCTGATGAGAGACAAGGGGATGCCGCTAACCCCGATTGCGGCATCGAAGAGGACAACTTCGCCCCGTGAAGAGGCGAGACCAAGGAGAGAAACACGCATGCCCACACAGCTGGACAATGCACTTGAAGCAATCATGGCAGAACTGACCAAGGAAGGTCAGCCGTTCCACACGACGCCGTATGAGCGTGACGGAACCTCGATGCCCGCATTCACGGTCGCACCGCCCACGCTCGCGCACTATTTCGCGCACTTCTGCAACGAGCATAAGGACGTGCCTTTCATCGTCGATGGCGATGTTCGTCTGACTTTCGGCGAAGCTTATGGCGCTGCGATGTGTGTCGCGGAAAGCCTCGTGACCGAGCATGGCATCGAGAAAGGCGACCGCGTGGGCATCGCGGCCCGCAATTCGGCCAACTGGATGATCGCGTACATGGGCATCGCGATGGCCGGCGGTTGCGTGACGTTGCTCAACGGCTTTTGGGGCGGGGAAGAACTCGCCTATGGTATCCGCCTTGCCGAGTGCAAGATCGTGCTTGCCGATGCGGGCCGAGCCAAGCGCCTTGAAGGAACCGAGCACGGCGCAAAGCTGGTGATGATGGACCACAATTCGCCGGCAGAAGGCCTTGCCAATGTCTGGAAAGCTCCAGCTGATCAGGCAAGCTCGGTTGCGATGCAGATGCTGGGACAGCTCGGTCCTGACGATCTTGCGACGATCCTCTACACTTCGGGTTCGACAGGCAATTCCAAAGGCGCCTGGTCAGATCACCGCGGCGTTGTCGCAGGCGTCATGAGCTATGTCAGCCAGAGCGCGATGGCCAAGATCCTGCTCGAAAGCCGGGGGGAGGACGTGAGCGCACAGCCTTGCGCGCTGGTCGCCGTGCCGCTGTTCCACGTGACGGGCGAAGTGCCGCTCTTCCTTCAAAGCTACGCGATTGCTCGCAAGCTCGTCCTCATGCCCAAGTGGGATGCGGAAGAAGCGCTGCGTTTGATGGATGCGGAAAAGGTCACCTATTTCGTCGGCGTGCCGCTGATGAGCTACGAGATCGCAACCCATCCGAACCGCGAGAAGTACGACCTGTCTGCGTGCAAGAGCTTTGCTGCTGGCGGCGCGCCGCGCCCGGTCGAGCATGTCACCAAGATCAAGGAAGCCTTCCCCGGCGGGTTCCCGCTGCTTGGTTACGGCCTCACCGAAACGAATGCGGTCGGCTGCGGCAACTTCAACGAGAACTACCTCGCCAAGCCCGGTTCGACCGGACGTCCGTCACAGCCCATGGTAGAACTCGGCATCCTCGACGACGATGGCAATCACGTCGAACAGGGCAAGGTCGGCGAGGTCTGCATCCGGTCTGTCGCCAATTTCCGCGGCTACTGGAACAACGAAGAAGCCACCAAGGCCGCCTTTACCGACGACCAGTTCTTCCGCACCGGCGACCTCGGCTATGTCGATGAGGACGGCTACCTCTTCATCGTCGACCGCAAGAAAGACATCATCATCCGCGGCGGCGAGAACATCACCTGCATCGAGGTCGAAGATGCGATCTACGCGCATGACGACATTGCCGAATGCTCGGTCTTTGGCCTGCCGGATGAGCGCATGGGCGAAGTGCCTGCCGCGATCTTCCGCGTGAAGAACGGACGCGATGCCGTCAGCGCTGCGCAATTGCGCGAATTCCTGCTGTCGCGCATTGCCCCCTTCAAGGTGCCACTCGAAGAGCATATCTGGGTAACCGATGAACCGCTCCCACGCCTCGGCACCCAGAAGATCGACAAGAAGAGCTTGCGCGAAGCCTACACAAAGCAGCTTGCCGCTGCCTGATATCGGGGCCTGCCGCGCCTATTCGCTTAAGCGAGGGACGCTGTGACTGACTGGAGCCTTCCCAGTCGCCGCGTCCCTCGCCAGCGCGCCATTATCGACCGGCGCGCGCTGACGGGTAACATCGCCGCGCTGTGCGACGAGCATGACGACAAGGCGCGCCCGCACATCCTCAAACTGCTGCAAACTGCGCTCGCCGACGGGCGCAGCGAGCTTGAGGACCGGCTGATCGAGAAGCCTTCAGCCGGGCACGAGATCACGGTCGGCTATGCTTTCCTGACCGATCAGCTGATCCGCGTGATTCATGATTACGTGACCAGACACGTCTTCCCCGCCGGCAACCGCACAACTGCAGAGCGCCTCGCGATTGTCGCTGTCGGCGGATATGGCCGCGCGGAAATGGCGCCGCAATCGGACGTCGACATCGCCTTCATCACTCCGATGAAGCGCTCGCCCTGGTGCGAGCAGGTGATCGAGGCGATGCTCTACCTCCTGTGGGATCTCGGCCTCAAGGTCGGCCATTCGAGCCGCACTGTCGCCGACACCATGCGCATGGCGAAAGAGGACCTGACGATCCGCACCGCGCTGCTCGAAGGTCGCTTCGTGTGGGGGGATCAGGACGTATACGAGGAGCTGCGCCAGCGTTTCTGGGCCGAAGTCGCGCGCGGCAACGAACGCCAGTTCCTCACGCAGAAACTCGAAGAGCGCAACCAGCGGCACAAGCGCATGGGCGACAGCCGCTACGTCGTCGAACCCAATGTGAAAGAGGGCAAGGGCGGCCTGCGCGACCTGCAGACGCTCTACTGGATCGGCAAGTTCATGCACCGCGTCGAAAGCGCCGCCGATCTGGTCGATGTCGGCCTGCTGACTGCGGCTGAATATCGCAGTTTTCGCCGCGCGGAGGGGTTCCTGCTCGCCGTGCGCTGCCACATGCATGTGCTAACGGGCCGCGCGGAAGATCGCCTGACCTTTGACCTGCAACGCCAGATTGCCGAGCGCATGAACTACGCCGATCGCCCCGGCAAAAGCGCGGTCGAACGCTTCATGCAGTACTACTTCCTGCAAGCGAAACGCGTCGGCAGCCTGACCGGCGTCTTCTTGGCTCACCTCGATGATGAGCACGCCAAGAAACGCACGCGCACGGGCTTTTTCGCCGGGTGGAGCGCCAAGCCGCGCTACCTCAAGGGCTACGTGGTGCAAGGCGGGCGGATCAAGGCTCCGGGTGACAAGTGGTTCGAGGACGATCCGGTCCGCCTGATCGAAATCTTCCAGATAGCAGAGGCCGAGGGCCTTGAAATCCACCCGGAAACCATGCGCCAGGCCGACCGCGATGCGAAGCTGATTGATGCCGAGGTGCGCCGCGACAAGCGTGCAAACGCGCTGTTTCTCGACGTTCTGGGTGGCCGCAAGGATCCCGAAACGGCGCTTCGATGGATGAACGAGGCGGGCGTTTTCGGTCGCTTCGTGCCCGACTTTGGCAAGGTCAACGCGCAGATGCAGTTCGACATGTATCACCACTATACTGTCGACGAGCACACGATCCGGGCCATCGGTCTGCTCTCGCAGATCGAACGCGGCCTGCTCGAGAAAGACCATCCGCGCGCCACCCGCGAGATCCATAAGGTCGCCTCGCGCCGCGCGATCTATGTCGCGGTGCTGCTGCACGACATTGCCAAGGGCCGCGGCGGAGACCATTCGGTTCTCGGCGCGCAGGTGGCGACAAAGCTGTGCCCGCGTTTCGGGCTTGATGAGAAAGAGACCGAGCTGGTCGAATGGCTCGTCCTGCAACATCTGCTGATGAGCTCGACCGCGCAGAAACGCGACCTTACCGACCCCAAGACGATTGAGGATTTCGTCGGCGAGGTCCGCTCGCTCGAAAGGCTGCGCAACCTTGCGATCCTGACCTGTGTCGACATCCGCGCTGTGGGGCCGGGCACGTGGAACAGCTGGAAAGGACAGCTTCTGGGCGAGCTTTACGACGCGGCTCAGGAGCGCCTGCGCCTCGGGCACAAGCGAAAGGGTCGCAAGGCACAGGTTAATGCCAAGCGCGAAGCGGTGGCCGGCGCGCTTGGCGACAAGGCCTATCTGGTGGAACAGGTAGGCGAAATCCTGGCCGATGCTTTCTGGATCGCCGAGCCGGTCGACATCATCGCCAAGAACCTCATCCAGTACGAGGAAGCCAGACGCATAGAGGAGCACCTCTCGATCCATTGCGAGGTGGACGAGGAACGCGGCGCAACACTGGTGAGCGTGATCGCCGCCGACCATCCGGGCCTGTTCTATCGCATCGCCGGAGGCATTCACCTGGCGGGCGCGAACATCATCGATGCGCGCATTCACACCGCGCTCAACGGCTATGCAATCGACAATTTTCTGGTTCAGGATCTTCACGCGAAGCCATTTCGCGAAGAAACCCAGATTGCCCGCCTGAAACAGGGTATCCGCGACGCCTTGCTCGCGCAGGTAGAACTCGTGCCAAAGCTGGCCGCTCGTCCGCTCGCTCATTCTCGGGCGAAGGCCTTCGCCGTGGCTCCCCAGGTCAATTTCGACAATTCGGCCTCGAACCACTTCACCGTCATCGAAGTCACCGCCCGAGATCGCCCGGCGCTGCTCAATCGGCTTGCCCATGCGCTCTACAAGGCGAACCTGATCGTCCAGTCCGCTCACATCACCGCCTATGGCGAGAGCGCAGCCGACACGTTCTATGTGACAGATCTGACGGGTTCGAAAGTAACCGCGCCCGAACGCCTCGCAGAGATTGAGGCAAGCCTGCTCGACGCGGCGAGCGACCAGCGACAAAGGCTGCACGAAAACGCGTAAGACTGTGGCCAATCGGACAAAGCGCCGACCACATTCGACAAGCGCGCAACCAAATAGGTTGCGTTTGCGCTACTGATTTTCTAGACGCGTTTTCCCCTACGTCAGGAGAGGAAATTGATGACTTACAAGACCCCGGCGCGGTCGCTGGCCGCGCTTCTGCTTTGCTCGTGCGCTGCTACTCCCTTTGCAGCCCTTGCCCAAACCAACGAGACCGATGAAGAGCAGACGCAGCAGCGCACCAGCTCGCTCGACTCTATCGGCAATATCGTCGTTACCGGCACCAAGACGCGTGACCCGGAAGACGTTCAGGACGTCGCTCTCGCAGTGACCGCCTTCAACGAAGATACGCTCGAAGCCTTCAAGGTCCGCGATGTCCAGGGCCTCACCTTCCAGGCTCCCAACGTATCGCTCGACCAGATCGGCACCAGCCGCGGCACCGCGAACTTCTCGATCCGTGGTCTCGGCATCAACTCGTCGATCCCGTCGATTGATCCGACCGTCGGCGTATTCGTCGATGGCGTCTATCTCGGCATCAATGGCGGCGTCGTGTTCGACATCTTCGACCTTGAAAGCGTCGAGATTCTTCGCGGTCCGCAAGGCGTCCTGTTCGGTCGCAACGTGACCGGCGGTGCGGTTCTGATCAACACGACCAGCCCGACCGAAGATTTCCGCGGCAAGTTCCGCGCAGCAGTCGACGGCCCCGTCGACGGCGGTCGCGGCGGCGAAAACTACACCGCCAGCGGCGTGCTTTCGGGCCCGATCATCGAAGACAAGCTGCTGTTCAAGGTTGCAGGCTACTACAACAACGATCGCGGCTACTTCGAGAACCAGTTCGACGGCTCGAACTTCGGCCAGGCAGAGACTTACATCGTTCGCGGCGCTCTCGAAGCGCGTCTCGGCGATCTCACGCTGACGGGTAAGGTCGACTACTTCGATTCGACCGGTGATGGCCCGGCTGCACAGAACCGCGGCATCTTCGAGCGCGACAGCTTCGACTTCGCAATCGACAATGCCGGTTCCTACTCGACCGAGATCCTCACCACCTCGCTTACCGCAGAGCTGGATATCGGACCGGGCACGCTGACCAACATCTTCGGCTACCGCGACTACAGCGCGGAAACGGACGCCGACATCGACGCGACCACCCTGTTCCTGTTCCACTCGAACACCGAAACCGAGCAGGATCAGATTTCGAACGAAATCCGCTACGCCGTGTCGACCGACAACTTTGACCTCACGGTTGGCGGTTTCTACTTCGACCAGACGCTTGCTTACACCGAAGTGCGCGACATTCCGGTCTCGACGCCGCTCTCGTTCTTCGGCGGCGGCCGTCAGGAACATGAAGTGCTCGGCGTTTTCGCGAACGGCCAGTTCTACCTCACCGACAGTTTCTCGGTCATCGGCGGTATCCGCTGGAGCCAGGAAACCAAGGATGCAGACGTCACCTATGTGCGTCCTCGCCCGGCTTGCTCGGTAGTGGATCAGACCTGCCCGACCACTGGCGTCAATCCGTTCATTCCTACCGAGAACAACGGCTTTTCCGACCGAGTTCGCTTCCGCAACGTGTCGCCGAAGCTGGGTGTCCAGTACGAATTCGCGAACAGCCAGGTCTACGGTCACTGGACCCGCGGCTTCCGTTCGGGCGGCTACAACTTCCGCATCACCAACGCGAATGCGTTCGAAGCGATCGTTGCGCAGCCTGGCTTCAACTTCTTCTTCGGGGAAGAGCAGGTCGACAACTTCGAAATCGGCGGCAAGTTCCAGACCGAGGACGGCGCCTTCACGCTTAACGTTGCAGCCTACATCACCAAGATCGAGGACATGCAGCGCGAAGTGAACCAGTCGGACCCGGTCTCGGGTGTGGCTCAGTCGATCTTCAACACCGCTGATGCAACCATCACCGGCTTCGAAGCCGAAGCGCGCATGCGTGTTTCCGACAACCTGCTGTTCACCGCGAACATCGGGATCATCGACGACGAGTATGACGAGATCCTGTTCGACATTTCGGGCGATGGCGTGATCAACGATACCGACCTCGACCTGCGCCTGCCGCGCGTTCCCGAAGTAACCTGGGGCGTCGGCCTGCTGCACGAACTGTTCCTCGGCGACAGCGAAGTCATCACCCGCGTGAACTACCAGTACCGCGATGAGTTCGCCTACACCGACGACAACCGCGGTTTCGTTCAGGACATCAGCAACCTTGAAGCCAACATCACCTGGAACACGCCGATGGATGGCCTCAGCTTCTCGATCTACGGTCGCAACCTGTTCGACGAAGTGCAGGTCGGCGGCGATACGCAGATCCCGTTCGGCGGTCCGCTTTCCAACGGCATCAACCGTCCGTTCGATCCGCTGCCCGGCGCAGGCACCTTCTCGCCGCTTCAGCGCGGACGGAACATCGGTGTCGAAGCTGTCTTCGAATTCTAATCGATCCGGTTAGATACCGAACACCGAAAGGGCGCTCCGGAAACGGGGCGCCCTTTCTTGTTTAGACGGCGTCAGTCTTCGGTGATGAGCAGCAACACGCTCAGCTGGCGGTCGAAACCGACAAACGCCCATTCATTCGGCGCCTTGGAAATAGGATTCCACAGGCCGTCATAGCGGTTTGAGACGACCGTTCGGTCCTCGGGATCGAACAGTGCGAGAAACTCTTTCGAACAGGCGCGGGCGCTCTCTTCCGGGAGCCATTGCTTGCTGGGATTGGCGATATCTTTCGACAGCGCCTCGACCAGTTGATGCTCCGCTGAGCGCGGGCCATGTGCATCGGGAGTCGCATCCAGCAATTCCCAATTGAACCCGATGCGTTTGTATCCGAACTCGCCCACGAAATTATCGGCGATAACGGCGTGCGGCGCGATATCACCCTCGCCTTCGACATGGATGAGGAGCGTGGCGGCCCCGTTGTTCAGCCGGGGAAGCCAAGTCGTGCGAAACTGCTCGACTGCCTCGTTTGGCCCTTCCGTCACCCGCGCGCCCCGAACAGCGCCGTGCCCACGCGCACATGAGTCGCGCCGAGCTGCACCGCGGTCTCGTAATCGCCGCTCATCCCCATCGATAGGCTGCCTTCGTCGCCGGTGAGCCCATTATCCTTCGCAAGCTTGGCAAGAAACGCGAAGAATGGCGCTGCTTCGGTGTCGGCGGGCGGCAGGCACATCAGGCCTGCGATTGGCACGTTCGCCGCGCGCACTTTCTCCAGAAACTCTGGCAGCTCGCTAATCGGACAACCGCCCTTCTGATCCTCGTCCCCGATATTGACCTGCACGAAGCAGGGCACGCGCTTGCCCGACTTGTCCATTGCCTTGGCAAGCGCCTTCAGCAGGCTTGAGCGATCGAGCGAATGGATCACATCGAACAGCTCGACCGCATCTTCGGCCTTGTTCGATTGCAGCTGGCCGATGAGGTGTAACTCGACGCCGGAATAGGCCTCGCGCAATTGCGGCCATTTTTCCTGCGCTTCCTGCACGCGGTTCTCGCCGAAGACCCGGTGGCCCGCCTCAAGCAATGGTTCGATCTTGTGCGCCGGATGCGTTTTGCTCACGGCGATGAGCGTCACATCCGCAGGCTCGCGGCGGGCGGGCTTGCACATGCGCGCGATGTTGCTTTCAACCTCGGCCAGACGGCTTACTGCACTTTGCGTGTCGTTTTCCATTGGCCGCGATATAAAGCCCCGATGGCGCATATAAAGCCCCTCCCCGAACTCTGGCTCATTTCCGATGCCCGCAACGACGCTGTTCTCGAGGACGCGATTGCGCGCCTGCCGAAGGGTTCAGGGTTCGTTTTCCGGCACTACCACCTTTGGCCGGACGAGCGCGCGACACGGTTTGCGGCGCTGCTTCCGATGCTTCGTGATGGAGGGCATTGGGCCATAGTTTCGGATAGCGTTTCTACCGCTGAAGAATGGGGTGCGGATGGGGTTTACGGCGCTCTGGACGCAATCCCGACATCTGACCTGCGCTGGATCGCCACAGCTCACAACGAGGGCGAGATCGTCGACGCCAATCGATACGGCGCCGATGCCGTGATGCTGTCACCAGTCTTTCCAACACGCTCGCATCCGGGCGGCGATACGCTGGGCGTGGATCGGTTTCGCCAGCTCGCGGCGCTTTCGAAAGTCCCCGTCATAGCGCTTGGCGGTATGAACACGTCCCGCGCCGAGCAGCTTGGCTGGCCCCGCTGGGCCGCGATTGACGGATTAAGCTGAGGCTCGACTGACCGCAGCATCCTTGACCCCGAGTCGCCAAGGATTCATGGTGTGTTCTCATACAAGGAGCCCCACCATGGCGACCCGCGCTGTGAACACTCGCAAAGCCCCGACTGCCGACTGGCGCATTGGTCTGCAGCGCTCGATCCGCCGGATCGGCCAGATTACCGGCGCCGGCGTGCTTTTTGCCGCGATGGTGTTCCTTGCGCTCTCGCTGGCGAGCTACACCCAGACCGATCCGAGCGCGTCCACGGCGGCGGACCCCGCTTCGGTTGCAAACTGGATGGGAGCCTGGGGCGCGTGGATAGCAGACCGGGTGCTCTTCCTGTTTGGTCTGCCAAGCCTGTTGCTGCTGCCTTTGCTTTATATCTCGGCACGCCGCCTGTGGCGCGATGTCGAGATGGACGATGTCGAGGGTGAGCGCACGCGCTGGTGGCTGCCCACGGCGATGCTGCTGCTTGCGATCATGCTGCTTGGCACCGTCCTGTCGCTGACGTTCGAGAACGCTGGCGGCACCTTGCCTGCCCAGCTTGGCGGCGTTTCGGGCTTGCTCGGTGCAGCGGGCATTGAAGCGGTCGCGGCCCGCACAGGTGAAGCCGCGTCGGGCTGGGTGACCTTGGGCGCTGCGCTTGCGAGCCTTGCTGGGGCGACGGCGCTTCTCACCCGCATCTTCGCGATCGACTGGCGCTCGCTGCTCACCCTTCCCAATTTCATTGCCGCTGGCGCAAATTCAATTCTCTCGCGCTTGCCGTTTGGTCGCCGCGAAACCGCGCTCACTTTCATCGATGGAGATGACGAGGTCGCCCCCCCCGCTGCCAAGGCGCGGCGCAAGGCGAAACCCGATGCGGAGGTCAAACCCGATCCCACGCCTCGCCGCGCGCCGGAGATCAGCGATCCTTCGGCCCCGCCCAAACGCGCCAATCCGGCAACGAAGAAGAACCAGCGCGACATGTTCGCCGATTTCGAACTGCCGAGCCTAGAGCTTCTTGAAGACCCACCAGAGGACAGCGCGCCCAAGCTCGACAAGATGGCGCTGGAGCGCAATGCGCGCCTCCTCGAAAACGTGCTCGACGATTTCAACGTGAAGGGCGAGATCACGGCTGTCCGCACGGGCCCGGTCGTGACGATGTACGAACTCGAACCCGCACCGGGTATTAAGGCGAGCCGCGTCGTAGGCCTTGCTGAAGACATCGCCCGCAACATGAGCGCGATATCGGCACGCGTTTCGCCGATCCCCGGCAAGACCGTGATGGGCATCGAGCTGCCCAACAGCGACCGCCAGATGGTGATGCTGAAAGAGCTCGCCGCCTCGGCCAGCTTCGCCGAGCACAAGGGCAACCTGCCGATCATCCTGGGCAAGGATATCGCTGGCGAACCGATCATCGCCGACCTTGCCGCCATGCCTCACCTGCTGGTCGCAGGCACCACCGGTTCGGGTAAGTCGGTTGGCCTCAACTGTATTCTGCTCTCGCTGCTCTATCACTTCACGCCTGCCGAATGCCGGTTGATCCTGATCGATCCCAAGGTGCTGGAGCTCAAGAGCTACGACGATATCCCGCACCTTCTCTCGCCCGTGGTGACCGAGCCGCACAAATCCGTGCGTGCGCTCAAATGGGCGGTCGAGGAGATGGAGAAGCGCTACCGGATGATGTCCTCCGTGAACTCGCGCAACATCAATTCGTTCAACGAGAAAGTGCGCGCCGCGATCGCAAAGGGCAAACCTTTGGGCCGCCGCGTGCAGACCGGGTTCGACCCCGATACGGGCGAGCAGCTCTACGAAGAAGAACAGCTCGATTACGAACCCCTGCCGCAGATCGTCCTGATCGTCGACGAGCTGGCCGATCTGATGGTCACGGTGGGCAAGGAAATCGAGGTCCTTATCCAGCGCCTGAGCCAGAAATCGCGCGCCGCCGGTATTCACCTCATCATGGCGACGCAGCGCCCGTCGGTCGATGTCATCACCGGTGTGATCAAGGCGAACCTTCCGACCCGCATCAGCTTCAAGGTGACAAGCCGGATCGACAGCCGCACGATCCTTGGCGAGCAGGGCGCCGAGCAGCTGCTTGGCAAGGGAGACATGCTCTACAAGCCGAACACCGGCGCGACCGTGCGCGTCCACTGTCCGTTTGTCTCGGATGAGGAAGTTGAAGCGGTCGCCGACTTCTGGCGCGCGCAAGGGGCGCCCGAATATGTCGATGCGGTCACCGAAGAGCCCGAAGATGGCGGCGGCTTTGCGTTCGAAGACGAGTTCACTGCTTCGGACAACCCGGACGAGCGCAAGTATCGCCAGGCCTGCCAGATCGTGATCGAGAACCAGAAAGCGAGCGGCAGCTGGCTCCAGCGCCAGATGGGCGTCGGCTACAACACGGCTGCCAAATGGATTGAGCGCATGGAGAGCGAGGGGCTGGTGGGCCCAGCGAACCACGTCGGACGGCGCGAAATCTTCCGCGATCAGGACGGCAATCCAATTTAAGCGTTACTCGCTGGCAGCATCCTCACGCTCGGCCTGGGTCAAAGGGCGCATGGTGATGTCGATCGGGACGAGCCGACGATTGCTGCCAAGCCTCACCCGCACCACTCCGCGCATGTCGGGATCGCGAAGCGCGCGGTCGAGCTCGCCGGCCCGCTCCTGCCCAACATAAAGCCTGCCTAGAAGCAGGCTGTTTGAACCGTAGACCCCGCCGTAATCGGCCTCCGCCGGATAGGGGCAGTCGCCAAATTCGCCTTCGATGCGCCGCACCAGCGGCGGTCCCGGCGGATCGCCTTCGAGACACAGCCGCGCCGGCGGGTCACCCATACCGAGCCGGTCGTCGAGGCCGTTCCAGTCGTAGGAGAACTGGACATAATGGCCGCGCAGAAGGTCGCGCGGATCGTAGCCTCTGATCTCTACGTCCCATTCGGTCCCCTGCCGGCTCTCATAATCGGTCCAGCCCCACAAAGCTGCGAAGCCCACCAGCGGCAAGACCAGCGCTGATAAGCGAAGCGCACGGTTCATGGCGTCTGCTCCTGCGTCTCTCGACCGGGTGCATAGACTTGCGACACGCGCACTGCGCCCCATGCGACGGCGAGGATCATGAGGCCCGAAAGGATCAGGCCAAAGCCGGAAAGGAGTAGGTCGCTTGCGAGTTCGAAGCTCAGGATAATCAGCCGCAAGGCCACCACCGCCACTGCAAGCTGAAACGCTCCGCGCGCATCGATTGCGAGAGCAGCCGCAGCGATCCCCACCCAAAGCGCCATGAACAAGCCTGCGGCAAGCAGGTCGATATCGTTGACGCCAAGTGCGAGGGCGATTGTCAGCCCCGATCCTGCCATGACCAATCCCGAGACGCGTCCCGACAGCCCCGGCTTTGCGAGCACCAGCAACAATCCGAAACCGAGCGCCGCTACAGCCCGCACCAACTGGCCAGCGCTTCCGAGCGGATCGTAATCGCTGTCGAAGCCGCCAAAGCTTGCAACGATGCAGGACAGCGTCGCGCCGCCAACCGCATAGGTGATCGCGACAAGTTCAAGCTGACGCCAGAAGTCGTGGCGGCCCGAGCGATCACGCATCCATGCAGCGAAAGGCGCGAACAGGCCGGGAAGCGTGGTTGCGATCGCGGCGAGCAACCAGCCGGGTCTTTCCTCGCGTTCGAACAGGGCGCCGCTATCGGCCGCTGCAAAGTCCCATGCGCAGTAAATACTCGCACCGATCAGCAGCGCGGCGGCAGGCCAGCTGCGTCCAAAGATCAGCAGCATCGGGCCAAACAGGATCAGCCACGTGGCAAGCGGCTTCCAGAGCGGAGAACTGGTCTGGTAGACTTGGCCCAGATGGCCGAAGAATGTGAGACCGAGCACGGCAATAACGAACAGCAGCGCTTCGCTCACCCAAGGCGAAATCCGAGCCAACTCCCCCTCGCGCAAGGCGAGCGTCGCGCTTAATCCGATGAGAAGGGCGAGGTGAACCGCAAGCCGCAACTGGCCGGGAATCTCTTCCCAGTTTGCAGCCACGACGGAGATGATGCCCAGCCCGATCGCGAGCGCGCCAAGGCCGAACACTGCCCATAGTGCAAGCGGACGCGCGTGCTCGGCCTCGTAAGCGACGAGGCGCTGCGCGGTGGCGCTGTCGATAAGCCCGGCATCGCGCCAGGCCGCGATCTTGCGATTGCTCATGCGGTCAGACTAGCGCCAGCCAAGACCAGCACAAGTCTGACCGGGATAAGTCAGCCTTCTTCGGCTGCGGCTTCAGTCTGCGAGTCAGGACCGGTCATAACCGTCTGGCCCTCGATCACCGCAGCGCTCGCAGCCTGATCGGCGTCGGTCAACGGGACAAGGCCGATATCGGCAAGCGGACCTTCGGTACCCCAGCTCTGCGCCCATTGTGCGAGATAGTTCTCAAGGCCCGGCGTCACGCCGATGTGAGCTTTCTTGACGTAGATGTAGAGCGCGCGCGATCCGGCATAGCTGCCGTCGGCAATCGTCTCAGCGCTTGCCTCTACGCCTCCAATTGGCAGGCCCTTCACGCTTTCTGCGTTCTCGTCGAGATAGGAATAGCCCAGCACGCCGATCGCGCGCGGATTGTTGGCGACCTTGCGAACGAGAAGATCGTCCTGCTCGCCCTGGTCGAGATAGGCCTCGTCGCTGCGCAGTTCATGGCAATCACGCTCGAACTGGGCTGGATCGCTTTCTTCGAGCGCTGCCATTTCGCTGTTCCGGCGACAGGCAGGGGTCATGATGACGTCGAGAAGCGCGTCGCGCGTACCCGATGTCTCGGGCGGACCGTAAACGATGATGGGCTCGCTCGGCAGGCTGCTGTCGACGTCCGACCAGTTCTCCGCGGTCTGCTCTTCGCCCAGCGGCATTGCGGCGAGCGCGTTGTAGATGATGCCCGGCGTCAGTTCGAGTTCGATGCCTTCGTCCATGGCGGATACAAAGACGATCCCGTCGCGGCCCACCTTGACCTCGATGATGTCGGACACGCCATTGGTCCGGCACCGCTCAAACTCGCTCTGGGTCATCTGACGCGAAGCGTTGACGATGTCGGCGGTCTCAGGACCCTGGCCTGCGCAGAACTCTTCGATCCCTTCGCCGGTGCCGGTGGAGACGATCACCGGTGCAGCGGCGCCTTCGTTGCCTGCGACATAGTCTTCGGCGACCTTTTGCGCGAACGGATAAACGGTTGAAGAGCCGACAATCGAGATCGGTTCGGGACCGGCTTCGACTTCGCTTCCACCACATGCGGCGAGCACGGCGAGCGAGGCACCGACAAGCAGGTTGCGGGCGGAGAGGATTGGTTGAGTCATGGTTTGCTCCAGTGTCTTGGCCTGTTCGGGGGTAGGCGAAATTGGGGGTGTGTTATTGCGTTGCCGCTGCGGTTTCCTCTGCCGGTTTTTCACCAGTCAGATCCCCGCGCGTCATGGTCAAAAGCTCGTTCACGCGCCGCTCGTTCATTGCCATTTCGGCAGGCGGCGACGCCACAAGGCCAATCGCCGCAAGAGGTCCGTCAACTTTCCAGTTCTTCACCCATTCCTGAAGGAACAGGTCGAGGCCTGGAATGGCGCGCATATGCGCTTTCTTGACGTACACGTAAAGGGGGCGGGCGCCGGGATATGCGAAGTTCGAGATGTTTTCATAGGTTGGATCGACGCCGTTCATCGGCAGGCCGGTCACCTTGTCGGTGTTCTCGTCAAGGTACGAAAATCCGAAGATCCCCACGGCACGCGGATTGCTCTCGATCTTCTGCACGATCAGGTTGTCCTGCTCGCCCTGGTCTACATATGCGCCGTCCGAACGCACCTCGGTGCAAAGCTGAAGATGGAGATCCTTGTCCTCTTCCTTGAGCGCTTTCATCTCGGGATTGGTGTCGCAGCCCACTTCAAGCACCAGCTCCTTCAACGCATCGCGGGTGCCGGAGGTGCTCGGCGGGCCATAGACTAGGATCGGATCGTCAGGCAGCGACGGGTCGACATCGGACCACAGCTGCGTGGTCTGCTCGCCGCCATAGGGGCGCGCTGCGAGCGCTTCGTAGACGATCTTGGGGGACAGGTTCAGTTCGATCCCGCCATTCTTCGAGGCAAAGGCAATCCCGTCGAGACCGACCTGCAGCTCGATAATGTCCTGGACATTGTTCGCCTGACAGCGATCGAATTCCGAAGACTTCATGCGCCGCGAGGCGTTCACCATGTCGGGCGTATCCGCGCCAAGGCCCGAGCAAAACAGCTGGATGCCGTTGCCCGATCCGGTGGACTCGATCAGCGGCGACTTGAGCTCAGGGTTCGAGCGCGCGAAGTTCTCGGCCACCTGCTTGGCGAACGGGTAAACGGTCGACGATCCCACGGCGCGAATGGAATCGCGCGCTCCGCCACCGCCGGCGTCGCAAGCCGATAGAGTGATCGCGGCAATTCCCAATAGTCCAACGGCGAGGTTGCGTTTCGTCATCTGATCCCTTTCTACGATTGCGCATCGCGCTATTGCGGTACTGTGACAACGCTATGACGCATCGATAAGTGGCAGCAGCACTCAAGACTGCCGGGCCTCATACACGAGGCGGCACGCAAAGTTGAGCGCGCCAACCAGGACAAATGATTACACTTGCCCAAGGGACTGTTTTAGCTCGAAATTTCACGCTCCAACGAGTGAACTGGCTTAACAGGGTCGTAACCAGCACCGTGTTAGCGCGCATTCATGGACCGACCGGCGTTCAGGCTTGTTGCCGCATTTGCTGCGGCCTTGCTGGCATTCTTGCTGGTCCCTGCAGACGCGCGTGCAAATTCGGTGCACGATGATCCTGTAGTAGAACCAGCCTGCCATTCCACTAGCAGTGCCGATGTCGAATTGATCGACATGGTGGCTCTTTCATCATGGAACTGTGCAGACAAGGGATGGCGGGCTGACCAACCGGCTGCTTGGATTCGGTTCGATGCACGCAGCTGGGCGGACAAGGAAAAGCCGCGATACTTCTTCACGCGCAATGCCCGCTTTGAGACAATCACTTTCGGTGTCCTCGATGAAGACGGCACACTACGGACTTTGCGCTACAGCGAGGACATGGCTGAGCCATTCGCCGGCGGCCCTGTCTTCAGGCTCGAGCTTCCCGAGGTCATGGACGATACCAGCGCGGTCATCGTCAAGATCGACAAACCGCACTCAGTCCCGCTCCTGACCGAAGCGCGCCTCAGCTTTCACCCGGAAGACGCCTCGTGGACCCAGTTCGACATGATGCTGCTTGCGCTTGTCGTCGGGATGCTGGTCTTGCCGCTCTTTTTCGACGTCAGCTTCTTTATTGTCCTGAAAGAAAGGTTCGTCGTCACCCATGCAGTGATGGTGGCCTCGATGATCGTTTACGTCCTGTTTGCAGGCGGCCTGATCACCGTATTTGCCGATGTGCCTTTGCGGGTTATGGCGGTTGCTGGGCCGCTGTGCTGGGCAATCGGCTGTGGGCTCTCAGCGATGTTCCTGGTCGATTTTCTCGAGAAGGATGCGCAGTCCAGCTTCATGCGCAGACTGACCGTCGCGACGGGGGTATGGACGGTTTTTGTGCCAGGCTTCTTCGCGCTGCAATTGCACGCGACGCAGCCGGTCGACGATCTTCTTTACTTCTACACGTTCATTCCGGCGATGGTCATCATCACGGCAGCGATCGCCGAAGCGCTCTGGCGAGGCAGCAAGTCGGCGCGCTTTCTGGCTTTTGCATGGTCCCCGATCATCCTGTCATCACTCGAGCGTATGATGCGCGGCCTTGGAGTGTACGCCGGACCATCGCAGCTCGATCAGACGCTTTATCTGGCGGTCGGGCTGGAAGTGATCGTGATAAGCCTCGCCATTGCATCGCGCTTCCTTGCCATCCGCCGCGAACGCGATGCGGCAGTCACCGAGGCCGAATTGCTCGAACAGCTGTCGACGCATGATCCGCTCACAGGCCTTATGAACCGCCGAGCGGTGGAAGAACGTTTTGCCGATCTTCAGGCGCAGGGTTTCGACACATTTGCGCTTATCGATCTCGACCATTTCAAGGCGATCAATGATCGCTTCGGACACCAGGTTGGCGACAAGGCGCTGGTTGCCTGCGGACACGCCCTGCGCGGCAATGACGAACGCGATTCCATTGCAGTTCGGCTTGGCGGCGAGGAGTTCGTGGTTCTCCTGCGCGGCAAAGGCGCGCTCGAACGCGCCGAGGCTCTTCGCCAGTCGATCACTGTGCGAATAGCCCGCGATGTCGAAGGGCTCGAGCGGCCCGTTACCGCCAGCATGGGTGTGATCGAACTGCCGCGCGCATCGGATCAGCTGATGGGCTTCGACGAGCTTTACAGCCGTGCCGACCAGCTTCTCTACAATGCCAAGGCGGCAGGGCGGAACCGCACCTGTTTCGAGCGGCTTACCGTCTTCAATAAGCCGCCAGCAACGCGCGATAAGCCGCGGTCGAAGGCAAAGCCCGACAAAGCCGCTGCCTAGTCTTCGCTGGCGAAAGGCGCGAGCACTTCGGGTCTGATCCGCGCCAAACGGCCGCTCTCTCGATCAAGCATTGCCCAAGTGGTCTTGGCAGAGACGAGCGGCTTTCCAGCCTCGTTTGTGAACTCGACAACGCGCATCGATTTTGCTCCGCGAGCATCACCCGGGATGTAGGTCGTGCCGGTTGCGCTTTGACCTGCAGCGATGTTGCCCCGGTAGTCGATCTCGTGCCGGATCACGACCCAGAAGAATTGCTCCCGGTGCTCAGGCTCGGCCACCGCATCCCAGTGCGAGGTGGCCATGTCCTGAATCCACTGGACCCACACCGTGTTGTTGACGTGGCCGAGCTCGTCGATGTGCTCTGGTTGCGCGGTGAAGGTCTTGGTGAAGCGGTTCGTCATTCTGGCCCGGTGGGTAGTGCGCGCTGTCGCAAAGCGCAAGAATGCCAAGGCTTTGTTAGCTTAGACGAGGTATCAAGTTTCTGATTGGGCGGGACAAAGGCGAGGGAAGCGATGTTAGGCGAACCAAAAGGCAGGAAAGACCGCGGCTTTCGCCCCAAGGTCGAGTTCGGCGACAAGAAGCCCGGCGCCAAGAGCTTCATCATGAGCCCCGAGGGCGTGTTCGTTCACCGCGACGGCAAACTCGAAACGCTCGCTGATCCTGTCGACTTTTTCTGGGACCAGATCGAGCGCGACCCGCGCCAGTGGAACTCGGCGATCAAGGGCTATGACTGGCTCATCGCGCATGCCGAAGAGGCGACAAGGGAAGACGTGCGTCGCACGCTTGGCTGGCTGGAGGCCGCAATTTCACTGCGCGACCGAACAGCTGCGGTTGCGGCGTGCCGCTATCTTGCGGCCATGCCCTCGCCGCTGCTGGCTGGCGATTACGGGCGGCTAATGGCGATCTTCAACAGCCGCAAGGTCGGCATGGTGTGGCAACTCACGCCCGACCTCGACAAGCGCCCCTTGCCGAGCGGCCCGATCCCGGTTTTCGGCAAGGAAGCGGGCCTTGGCCTCATGCGTGCAGTGCCCGAACTCTACATCAAGCTGGCGATGTTCGGGCCAGAGATGGAAGAGATCGTGACCCTGCTGGTCGAGGAAGCGATCCGCTACGACGTCTCGCTTCCCCCTGACCTCATGGCTCTTGTGTCATCCCCATCTGCCAAAGGATAAAGGCGAACTCCTCTGCGGTTTCGCGCAGGGAATTCCAACGGCCCGATTGCCCGCCATGGCCTGCGCCCATATTGGTCTTCATCAGCAACACATTGTCGTCGGTCTTGGTATCGCGCAGTTTCGCGACCCACTTGGCGGGCTCCCAATAGGTTACACGAGGGTCGTTGAGGCCTGCGGTCACCAGCATCGGCGGATAGTCCTGCGCCTTCACCTGATCGTATGGCGAGTAGGAAAGGATGTAGGCAAAGCTCTCCTTGCTCTCGATCGGATTGCCCCATTCCTGCCATTCGCCCGGCGTCAGCGGCAGGCTTTCATTGAGCATCGTGTTGAGTACGTCGACAAAGGGCACATGCGCGACGATCGCGCCGTATTGCGCCGGGTCCTGGTTCACGATCGCGCCCATCAGTTCTCCGCCAGCCGATCCGCCTGAGGCGGTGACCATGCCTTCGGCGGTGTAGCCCATCTTGATGAGCCCGCGCCCTGCATCGACGAAGTCGTTGAAGGTGTTGGTGCGCTCGAACATCTTGCCTTGCAGATACCAGCGCCGGCCAAGGTCATCGCCGCCGCGAATATGCGCGATGGCATAGGCGAAGCCGCGATCAACAAGGCTTAAGCGCGTGGTTGAAAAGCCCGGCGGGATGGCATAGCCATAGGCGCCATAGGCATAGAGATGCAGCGGTCCCGGCCCCTCGATCCCGGCCTCAGCGAGGATCTGCGCGCGATCCTTGCGCATCACGATGCTGACCGGGACCATTGTCCCATCGCGCGCCTGAATCTCAACCCGCTCGGTTACATATTGCGTCGGATCGTAGCCGCTCGGAATCTCCTGCGTCTTGAGCGTCGTCAGCGTCTTCGTCGCCACGTCATAATCCAGCACCGTGTCAGGCGTGATCATGCTCTCATAAGAAAGCCGCAGCACCGTCTGGTCGTATTCCGGATTGTTCGAAAGCCCTGCATCATAGCTCGCTTCGGGAAAGGCGATGGGGTCCGCCTTCGTCGGGTTCTCGTAAGAGCGGATCTGTACCTGATCGAGGCCGTTGAGGCGCCCCTCGGTAACAAAGAAGCCCTGGAACAGGTCGAAATCGGTGAGGTAGAAATCGTCCGATCCCGCGAGCACGGTATCCCAGTCGCCGGGCGTGTCGAGGTCGGCCTTTGCAAGGCGGAAATTGATGTGGTCGTCATTGGTCCACACCCACAGCTCGCCCTCGCGAATGTCGACGCCGTATTCGACGCCCTTCTCGCGCGGTTTGATGAGCGTGAGTTCGCCCATGGGATCGGCTGCGGAGACGAAGCGCACCTCGCTCGTCTCGTTGTCGCCGGTCGAGATGATGAGATAGTCTTCCTGCGCCGATAGTCCGGCTCCGACGCTGAAGCTCTGGTCCTCTTCGGTGAAGAGGGTCACATCGGTATCGTTGGGCTGCCCGATCGTGTGCAGCTTCACCTCGAGCGTGCGCCACTCCTTGGTCGCGGGCGTGTAGGCTAGCGCCGTGTCGTTCGCGACCCAGGTAAGCCCGCCGCGCAGCCCTTCGAGCACGTCATCGAGCAATTCGCCGGTCTCAAGATCCTTGATCCGCGCGGTGTAGCGCTCCGAGCCATTCGTGTCGGTGGCGTAGACGATGTAGCGCCCGCTCTTGCTGACCGAGAGCGCGCCGAGACGGAAATACTCGTGACCTTCGGCAAGCGCATTCTGGTCGAGAATCAGCTGCGGCTCGGCACTCTCGGGCGCGCCGACAGGCTTGCGGTAATGCTTGCGATACTGCGCGCCCTCTTCGAATTCGGACCAGTAGAGATAGTCGCCGCGACGTTGCGGTACGGTGGAATCGTCTTCCTTGATCCGCGCGCGCATCTCGGTGAACAGGCTCTCGGTCAGCGCCTCGTGCGGCTTCATCGCCGCTTCGAACCATGCGTTTTCCGCCTTCACATAATCGAGCACGTCCTCGTCATCGATCTCGGGATAGGACTTGTCGTAGAGCCAGTCATACGGGTCGGAAATCGTGATCCCGTGATAGGTGTATGTGTGTTCGCGCTTTTCGGCGACGGGCGGAGAAGTGGGCACGTTGGCGTTATCCTCATGGGTGTCGGCGGAAACGCTCGCGCCTGTCATGAGCAGGGCAGCGCTCGCCATGGCGAGTAAGGTGGTTCGGGATGTCGGCACGGTAACCGGTTCCTTCAAGTGAGGGGCTCGGGTGGAAAGCCGCAGGCAAGCGGCCTATGTGAGGTGTTCTAGAGATTCACTCATGCGCGGCAAGACCGCGCGCGAAAAGCAGGATATCGACACAATGCTGATGCAGACCCACGAAGCCCGCCTCAAGGCCCTACGCGAAGAATTGAAGCGCCGGGGGCTCGACGGCTTCGTGGTGCCGATCTCGGACGAACATATGAGCGAATATGTCGGCGACTACGCTCAGCGTCTTGGCTGGCTGACCGGATTTGGTGGTTCTGCGGGCTTTGCTGCTGTCACGCTTACCCATGCCGCGATCTTCGTCGATGGCCGCTACACCGTGCAGGTGCGCGATCAGGTCGATGAGAACCTGTTCGAATATCGCAGCATTCCGGGCGACAGCCTGGGCGAATGGCTCAAGGATGTGAGCGAGGCGGGCGCGAAGATCGCGTACGATCCCTGGCTCCACACGTGGAGCTGGGTCGAAGCGCTTGAGAAAACCGTCGAGCCCGCAGGCATCACCATGATCCCTGCCGAAAGCAACCCGATCGACGCGGTGTGGCAGGACCAGCCTTCCCCGTCCGACGCGCAAGCCATCGTTCATACTGAGGAACTCGCCGGGCGTTCATCGGCGGACAAGCGCGCGGAAGTGGCCGACTGGCTGTGCGACGAAGGGCTCGACGCGGTGGTAGTCCCGGCGCTCGATTCCATTGCATGGCTGCTCAACATTCGCGGCAGCGACGTGTCGCACACGCCGGTCGCGCTTTCCTATGTCATTGCGCACAAGGACGGGACGGCAGAGCTGTTCATTGCGCCTGAGAAAGTAACTCCCGAACTGACCCAGCATCTCGGTAATGCCGTGACGGTGCGAGCACGCGACGAATTTGTCGGAGCGCTCGGTTCGATGGAAGGCAAGAAGGTCAGCGTCGATCCCGATTTCGGCGTGGTCGGCATCGCGCAGGCGCTCAGGGCAGGGGGCGCGAAGTTCACCTTCAAGCAGGACCCGACGATCCTTGCCAAGGCGATCAAGAATTCAGCAGAAGTGCAGGGCCACCGCGACGCACAGGCGCGCGACGGGGCAGCGGTGAGCCGTTTCCTTCGCTGGCTCGAGGTAACTGCGCCCGCTGGCGAGATCGACGAATTGGCCGCGGCCGCCAAGCTCGAAGGCTTCCGCCGCGCACATGGCGACCTACGCGACACCTCGTTCGACACCATCTCAGCTGCATCGGGCCATGCCGCTCTGCCGCACTACAAGGTCGATGAAGACAGCAACATCCTGATCCCGCCGGGTTCGATCTATCTCGTCGATTCCGGCGGCCAGTACCCCGCAGGCACCACCGACATCACCCGTACCGTGTGGATCGACACACCCGAAGGCAGCGAACCGACGAGCGAAATGCGCGACCGCTTCACGCGCGTTCTGAAAGGCCACATCCAGATCGACCGCGCCATCTTCCCACAAGGCACAAATGGCGGCCAGATCGACGCGCTCGCCCGCCAGTATCTCTGGGAAGCGGGCGTCGACTACGCCCACGGCACCGGCCACGGCGTCGGCAGCTTCCTCGGCGTGCACGAAGGCCCGCAACGCATTGCCAAGCCGGGCGGCGGGCAGGCTGGCACCTCTCAGGAACTGCACGCCGGCATGATCCTCTCAAACGAGCCGGGCTACTACAAGGCAGGCGAATTCGGCATTCGGATCGAGAATCTCGTGCTCACCATCGAACAGGATATCGACGGTGCCGAGGGTCGTTTCCTGGGTTTCGAACCGCTCACCTTCGTACCCATCGATCGCCGCCTGATCGAAAAGAGCCTGCTCACCGACAGCGAGATCGCATGGCTCGACGCCTACCACGCCCGCGTACGCGAAATCGTTGCGCCGCAGCTTGATGGCGACGACCTTGCCTGGCTTGAGCGAGAAACCGCTCCACTCTGAACCAGATTGCGCGAAGGCTTTTGTTCTACTAATGTTCCCACATTCGCGAGTCGCACTTTGCGGCTGCGCCTGAGGGAGAACATTCATGATCGGCTACGTAACACTGGGCACCAACGACCTGCCGCGCGCGGCGGAATTCTACGACGCGATCGCCGAACATTTCGGCGTCGGGCGGATGATGGATTTCGACACCTTCATCGCCTGGGGCGCGATGGGCGGCGCGCCCGGCATTGCCGCGACCCAGCCCTTCGACGAGCAGCCCGCGACGGTCGGTAACGGCACGATGGTCGCACTCCAGGTCGACAGCCCCGAAAAGGTGAAGGCGGTCTACGACACCGCAATCGCCAAGGGCGGCAAGGACGAAGGCGCGCCGGGTCCGCGCGGCGATGATGGCTTTTACGCAGGCTATTTCCGCGACCTTGACGGAAACAAGCTCAACGTCTTCTGCATGACCGCTCCGCCCAGCGAGGGGTGATGTCATGAGCGCGCGCAAACTGAGCGAGGCGTTCATTCATTTGGGGCTCGGTGCAACGGCGGTCCCCCAACCGCCTTTCACCGGGCTCGAATGGTACGAGCAATATGGCGAGCGTCACGGCAGCGACGGGCCCGAAGGTCGGCTTGTCTCGATGCACACCTTCACCGAAAGCTGGCCGAGCTGGGAAATGCATCCCAAGGGCACCGAGGTGGTGATCTGCACCGAAGGCGCCATGATGCTGACGCAGGAACATCCCGATGGGCGCCGAGAGAAAGTCGCGCTTACAGCGGGCGAATACGCGATCAATCCCCCCGGCGTGTGGCACATCGCGGATGTTGAAGAGAGCGCCACCGCGATCTTCATCACGTCTGGCGAAGGGACCGAGCACCGCCCGCGCTAGGCCGAAACCGCCTTTTCCTTGCACCTGAGTGAACGCAGGCGCGAACCCGATACAAACCGCGACAATGTCGCAAGTGATCGGGATAATCCTGCGACATTGCTTCGCTAGAACAGCATTTGTGAGTTGCGGCGAGAGCGTTCTTTGCGAAACGCTTCACCGCCCCAAACGAAGCATAAAGAGGCCGGGACTTTTCTAGCCCCTCCCCTGATGCCTGGCCCCCGCAAGGTCGCCTCGTCGCAACTCTACCAATGTGACGAAAAGATAAGGAAAAGGACTTTGCCATGCGCAAACTGACACTCACTCTTTCAGCAGCGGCCCTCGCCATCGGTGGCGCCGGTATCGCGCTTGCACAGCACGGTGACCGCGGAATGCAGGCTGCCGATGCCAATGGCGACGGAGAAATCACGCTCGCCGAAGCAAAGGCTCACGCCAACGAGCGCTTCGCCAAGATGGATATCGATGGCGATGGCCAGATCTCGCCCGAGGATCGCGCCGCCCGCGCGGCCGAACGCTTTGCCGAGGCAGATGCGAACGGCGATGGCGAGATAACTCCTGCCGAAATGACCGCGGCCCGCGAAGCCCGCGCCGCTGAGCGGCAGGCGCGCATGTTCGCCCGGCTCGACACAGACGGCTCCGGCGGCATCTCGCGCGAGGAAATGATGGCGGCCCGCGAGGCCCGCGGTGAAGCGCGCGAAGGGCGACGCGGTCCGCGCGGTGAAATGCGCCGCGGCGGTCGTCGCGGCGGCGGCGGCATGGCAATGCTGCGCCGTGCGGACACCAATGGCGATAACGCAGTATCGGCTGCCGAGTTGGATGCCGCCATTGAAGCGCGTTTTGCCCGCATCGACGCTGACGGCTCCGGCACCATCACGCAGGCAGAGCGCGAGGCAGCACGCGAAGCCCGCCAGGCTCAGCGTCAGGAACGACGACAGATGCGCCAGAATCGCGCCAACTGAGAGACACGAGCGAGGTCAGCGCATTGAGTTTCCCCCTGACCCGGCGCGCCCTGTAGCGTCTAACCCGGCCCGGCTTGCCGTCCTCAAATGCAGGACTTGCGCGCCGGGTCGGCACCTTTCATGAAAGTGGCCTTGATGAACGAAGCCTCCGCCACCTCTATTCTTCTCGTCGACGATGAAGCGACCCTTCGCGAACCGCTCGCCGAGTATCTTGCTGGCCAAGGTTTTTGCGTGACCGAGGCGCAAAGCGGCGCGGCAGCACGATCGGCGCTCACAGAGGTGAGCCCTGACATCGTTTTGCTCGACATCATGATGCCGGGCGAAGACGGCCTCTCGCTTTGCCGCCATCTCGTCGAAACGCGCGGGCTCCCAGTGATCTTCCTCACGGCCCGCGGCGAAGCGACCGACCGGATCGTCGGACTCGAATTGGGCGCAGACGATTACATCGTAAAACCCTTTGAGCCGCGCGAACTCGTAGCTCGCATTCGCTCCGTCCTTCGCCGGGTGGGGAGAGGCGCAGCGAGCGCGCCCGAGGCGGAGGACTGGCACTATCATTTCGAAGGCTGGGTGCTCGATCCGCTCAAACGCAAACTGACCGATGCAGAAGGCGTGACCGTACCGATCTCGACCGCCGAGTTCCGCTTGCTGCGCGCCTTTCTCGACAATCCACGCCAAGTCATGGACCGCGACCTGCTGCTTGATCTTGTGCAGGGCCGCACGGCACACCTGTTCGACCGCGCGGTCGACAACCAGGTGAGCCGCCTTCGCCGCAAGATCGAAGTCGACACAAGCGACCCACAGCTTATTCTGACAGTGCGCGGCGGGGGATATCGCTTTGCCGCTACCGTCAAACGCCAACCTCCCGGTCCCGGCGAGGCGTGAGGCGCCTTTTGCCATCGAGCCTGTTCGCGCAGGTGATGCTCAGCGTGGCGCTGGCCCTGCTGACAGCCCAAGTCGTCTCCGTAGTGCTGCTCTATCGCGCAGGTGAGGAACGGCGTGAAACCGCCGCGATTACCTCTGCCGCCTTCCGCCTCGTTAATGGCGCCGAGCGCGAGGCACGCCGCGAAGCTCGCCGCGCGATACAGGAGGAATTCGGAGACTTTCAGAGCGAGCGCGCCCCTCGCCGCCTGCGACCCTCGGTCGGTGGTGATGGGGGCATTGGCGTCCTGCCCCGACCCCTGCGGTTCTCGATCTCCCCCGAGCCACCCGTCACCGTGCCAAGCGAAGAAGGCGCGCGCGAGCAACGTTTGCGCGCACTGCTCGCGAACGAAGGCATCGAGCCGCACGCGGTCGCTATCGGTATCGTGAAGGCTGGAGATGACCCGCAGATCGTACGATTCGTGCGAAGTCGCCCGCGCTTTTCGCAAACCGAAGGCTGGCGCGAGCGGCGTGTGATGACGGTCGCGATGCAGCGAGTGGCTGGCGGCGAATGGCAAGCTGCGCGCGTGATAGAACCGCCGCGCCCGCCCAATGCATTGCGCGGCCTCGCATTTCAGACGCTGGTGACTTTCACCTTCCTGCTTGTCGTCCTCTTCCTTGTCTTGCGCCGCATCACCCGTCCACTTGCGCTGCTGACCGACAGGGTCAGCACATTTTCCAAAAAGCCCGATGAGCCGGTCAGACTTGAAGAGACTGGCCCTTCCGACACGCGTCGCCTGATCGCCGCGCACAACCAGATGGAGGCGCGCATAGCGGCGCTGCTCGATGAAAAGGACGTGATGCTCGGCGCGATCGGGCACGACCTCAAGACCCCGCTTGCGGCCTTGAGAGTCCGGATCGAGAACGTTCCAGATGATGCCCAGCGCGAGAAGATGGCAGCAAGCATCGAGGATATCACCGCGACGCTGGACGACATCTTGAGCCTCGCGCGCATGGGCCGCTCGGGCGCGCTCGAAGTCGAGGCCGTAGACCTTGGCATGCTGGCGATAGGGGTCGCCGAAGAGTTCGAGGATCTGGGCGAGCCGGTCACAATGCTCAACCCGCCGCGCGTGGTCGCGCGCGTGCAAGTCACATGGATCAAGCGCGCGCTGCGCAACCTTGTCTCGAACGCTCTTCGCTATGGCGGCGATGCAGAGCTTTCGGTCGAGATCGAAGGGACTATGGCGGTTCTTGCGGTCGAGGATCGCGGTCCCGGGATCGAGGAAGCGCGGATCGCTGAGATGATGGAGCCGTTTACGAGAGGTGAGACATCGAGGAACCGCGCAACAGGAGGCGCGGGGCTTGGCCTCACTCTGGCGCGCGCAATCGCGCAACAGCATGGCGGCGAACTTATCCTTGCCAATCGTAACTCTGGCGGCCTTCGCGCCGAACTGCGATTGCCGCTTTAGGAAATCTCGGGAGACCACCAATGTCAGCCACCATGTTCGGCGCGCCGCTTTCGCTCTATTCGGGCAAGGCGCGCAGCTATCTCGACTGGAAGGGCGTCGACTACACCGAAGTTCTCGCAACACCGGACATTCACCAGAGCGAGATCGTACCTGCCGTTGGCCGCCCAGTGATCCCGGTGGTGAAACTGGAAGACGGCACGATCCTTCAAGATACCACCGTAATCATTGACCACTTCGAAGCGGCTAGTGAGGGCCCATCGGTCTACCCGCAAACCCCACGCCAGCTCCTTGCCGCGCTTCTACTGGAAACCTATGGCGATGAGTGGCTGGTAATCCCGGCGATGCACTATCGCTGGAACTACAACGAGCAGTGGGTTTACGGCGAATTCGGCAAGGTGGCGCTTCCGGATGGGACACCTGATGAGCAGCGCGAAGCAGGCATGAAACGCGGAGCCGCGTTCAAGGGTTTTGTCCCGGTGCTCGGCATCAACGAAGCGACCATCCCGGCCATCGAGGCAAGCTACGAGGCGCTCTTGCGTGATCTCGATACGCACTTTGCCAAGCACCCATTCCTGTTCGGCTCGCGGCCAAGCATCGGCGACTATGGCCTGATCGGTCCGCTCTACGCGCACAATTACCGCGACCCGGCGAGCGGCGAGATCATGAAACGGATCGCGCCGCGCGTGGCCGAATGGGTCGAACGGATGATTGCGCCCGAGCCGTTGTCGGGCGATTTTCTCGGCGGCGACGAGATACCGGACACGCTTGTCCCGGTGCTGCACCGAATGATGACAGAGCAATTGCCGCACCTTGAGACAGTCGCACAAATGCTCGGCGAATGGGCGAAAGCGAATGGCCCCTATGCGGAGCTTCCGCGCGCCCTGGGCATGGCGGGCTTCACAATCGAGGGCACGGAGGGCGAGCGGATCGCCGCCCCGTTCAGCCTCTGGATGCTACAACGCGCGCTCGACTACCTGAGCTCGCTTGAAGGCGATGACCGCGCAGCCTGCGAGACGATGCTGCACGATTGCGGCGGCGATGCGCTGATCGGTTTTGTTATGCCCGTGAGGCTCGTCTTCGAGAATCACAAGCTGCGAGTCGAAGCGGGCTGAGCCTGCCTAGCGCATCAACCCGCCAATCAGGTTCCTGACGAAGCGCCCCGCTATTGGACCTGCGAGATCGGTCGCGATCGAGCCTGCTGCCGAAGTGATTCCGCTCCTGACCGGGTTGGCGCGCGACTTCTTGCCGAGCACGGCAGCGGCAGCAGCGCCCGCCATGCCTCCGGCGGCGACCTTGGTGCCGCGGCTGATGGCCTTTTCCCAGATCGACTTGGTCTTGCGTGATCGCTTGCCGACTTCCTCGCGGCCCTTTTCCTCGACCTCCTGCGCGGTTTCTACCGCATCGGCGGCTTTTTGCGCGAGTACCTCTTCGGCGCTCTCGCGATCGATTCGCTCGTCATACTTGCCGTCGAACGGGCTGACCGACTGGATAATCGCGCGTTCTTTTGCTGTCACCGGGCCCAGCCGTGAACGCGGCGGTTTGATCAAGGTACGCTGAACCACGGTTGGCGCGCCATCTTCGTCGAGCGTCGAAACCAGCGCCTCACCGACCTTGAGTTCGGTGATCGCTTCTTCGACGTCGAGTTCCTCGTTTATGCGGAAGGTTTCGGCAGCCGCCTTGATCGCGCGCTGGTCGCGCTTAGTGAATGCACGAAGCGCATGCTGCACCCGGTTGCCGAGCTGGCCAGCAACGTCCTCAGGGATGTCGATCGGGTTCTGCGTGACGAAGAAGACGCCAACGCCCTTCGACCGGATGAGGCGCACCACCTGTTCGATCTTCTCCTGCAACGCCTTGGGCGCATCGTCGAAGAGCAGGTGTGCCTCATCGAAGAAGAATACGAGTTTGGGCTTTTCCGGATCGCCGACTTCAGGAAGGCTTTCGAACAGTTCGGCGAGCAGCCACAAAAGGAAGGTGGCATAAAGCTTGGGGCTGCGCATCAACTGGTCGGCGGCGAGCACGTTCACATAGCCGCGCCCGTTTTCGTCGGTCTTGAGAAAATCGTCGATCTCGAGCGCGGGCTCCCCGAAGAAGTGATCCGCCCCTTGCGCCTCGAAACTCAAGAGCTGGCGCTGGATCGCGCCGACCGATTGCTTCGAGACGTTGCCGTAGACACCCGACAATTCCTTCGAATTCTCGTTCGCCCATTGCAGCAGCGATTGAAGGTCTCCGAAATCGAGGAGCAGCAGTCCGTTGTCATCAGCATGGCGGAAGACGATCTGAAGCACGCCTTCCTGCGTGTCGTTGAGGTCGAGCAGGCGAGACAGCAGCAGCGGTCCCATCTCGGTGATCGTGGTGCGGATCGGGTGGCCCTGCTTGCCGTAGAGATCCCAGAAAATGACCGGGTTGTCAGAATAGGCATAGTCATCCATGCCCAGTTCCTTGGCACGCCCTTCCAGTTTGTCGGCGTGCTTGAATGTGGGCGAACCGGGCATTGCGATGCCGGACAGGTCGCCTTTTACGTCGGCGACGAACACCGGCACTCCATTGGCCGAAAAGCTTTCCGCCAGACCCTGAAGCGTCACGGTCTTGCCGGTACCGGTCGCGCCGGCAATCAGGCCGTGCCGGTTTGCGCGGCCCAGCGCGAGGCTCTGGTTCTCGCCATTGCCGCCCAGTCCAAGGAAAATCTCGCTCATTAAATGCACCCGCCCTCGATCAAAAGTGTTTGCGCGAGGTTTGAAGATCGAAAGCGGGACGGTCAACCTATCGACTTGGCCGCCGGATAGGCTAAGGCGGGAGCATGGGTCAGGACGCAGAGCCGCACAGTTTCGTATTGCTGGACGATGCCCGCGCACCCGATGGCGGCGCGGCGGACGCGCTGTATTACGAAAACCCGCGCGAAACATTCATTGCCTATCGACCCGATGAAGTCGCCGACGCGCTCGAAGCTGCAGAGCAGGCGCGCAAGACTGGCGGTGAGCTTGCAGGGTACATCGCTTACGAAGCTGGTCTAGCGCTCGAGGATCGCCTTGCGCCTCCCGCCTCAGCGCGCAGCGGTGCGGGCGGTGCGCTGGTGTGGCTGGGGCTGTTCGATGCGCCCTCGCGAATTCCCGCCGCCGATGTGCCATCATGGCTTGCGACAAGGGGAGAGGGCCCGGCAAGCCTCGGCCCGCTCGACCCGCAACTATCACCCGGCGGATATGAGACTGCGTTCGAAACATTGCGCGAAGCAATCCATGCTGGCGACATCTATCAGGCGAACCTCACCTATCCGCTCGCCGGGTCGTATCGCGGCGATCCGCAGGCGCTCTACGCATCGCTGAGAGGCGCAGCGAATGCTGGCTATGGCGGGGTGGTTTTCGATGGATCGCACTGGCTGCTCAGCTTCTCGCCCGAACTGTTCGTGGCGCTCGATGAGGACGGCAAAGCCAAGGCCAAGCCGATGAAGGGCACTCGCCCGCGCTCAAGCAACGCAGAGCAGGACACAGCTTTGGCTGAAGAGCTCGCAAGCTCGGTCAAGGACAAGGCCGAGAACCTGATGATCGTCGACCTCATGCGCAACGACCTGTCACGCGTGGCCGTGCCGGGCACCGTGCGCGTCGATTCGCCCTTCGCGGTCGAGAGCTATCCGACTGTGCATCAGATGGTGTCGAGCGTCAGAGCACAGTTGGCGCAGGGCATGGGCGCGATGGATCTGGTGCGCGCGCTCTTCCCCTGCGGGTCAATCACCGGCGCGCCGAAGATCCGCGCGATGGAACTGATCGGCGAGGTCGAGCGCGATGCGCGCGGGCCCTATTGCGGGGCGATCGGTCGGATCGGTTCGGACGGCGCAGCGGCTTTCAACGTTGCAATTCGCACGCTTCGGCTCACACCCGTCGAGAATGGTCAGGGCGATGCTGTGCTCGGCGTTGGTTCCGCCATCGTTGCAGACAGCGACCCACTGGGAGAGCGCCGCGAATGCGAGGTAAAGGCGGGTTTCATCCGTCGCTCCTCTCCAGACCTATTCGCGCCCGGTTTTGACCTCATAGAAACGATGTCCTTCGATCCCGAAACGGGAATTGCACTGCTTGAGCTGCATCTTGCTCGGATGAAGAAAAGCGCGGCGGCGCTCGGTTTTCAGTTTGACCGGCATGCGTTGCGCAATCAGATCCAGGCACTGTGTTTCGAGCTTGAGGAGCCTGTCAAACTGCGCCTGCTCGCTTCGCGCAGCGGTGCCAGCGCGCTTGAGACACAGCCGATGCCAGCACCCTTCGAGGGCGCGGTGAAGGTCGCCGCACTGCCCAGCCCGCTAGACCCGTCCGATTGGCGTTTGTCGCACAAGACGACCGATCGCGGTTTCTACGAGGACGCACTCGAGGCTGCGCGCGAACACGGCGCGCAGGAAGCTGTTCTGGTGCGCGACGATGGGCTCGTCACCGAAGGCAGCTTCACCAACATCTTTGTTGAGCGCGATGGCGTGCTGCTTACGCCGCCAGCATCGCTCGGCCTGCTTCCGGGCGTCCTGCGCGAATATCTCATCGAGAAGGGTCAGGCGCGCGAAGCGGAATTGACGCTCGGCGATCTCACAAACGGTTTTCAACTGGGCAACGCAGTGCGCGGCCTGTTTTCAGCAGAACTCATATGAACATTCCGATAATCTACGAAGACGGCGAAGCGCTCGTCATCGACAAACCTGCAGGGCTTCCAGTCGACCGCCCCAAGCGCGGCGGCCCGGCGCTGTTCGATCATATCGAGCAATTGAAGCTTGGCTTTCAGCGCCCGCCTGTCCCGGTGCATCGGCTCGACACAGACACGAGCGGCTGCCTGCTGCTCGCTCGCAATCCCAAGGCGCTCAAACGCTTCAACAAGGCCTTCGAAGATCGCCTGGTGGGCAAGACCTATCTCGCCGTGATCGATTTCGAACCCTCGGAAAGTTCGGGAACGATCGAATTGTCTCTGTCTAAGATCAGCTCTGCCGAAAAAGGCTGGCGCATGATTGCGGCCAGGAAGGGCAAGCCCGCGATCTCGCATTGGGAGCTGATCGAGACGATCGGCGAGGGCGACAAGAAGCGCTCGCTCATCCGCTTCCGGCCTGAGACAGGGCGCACTCACCAGCTTCGCGTCCATGCCTTGCAGGGTCTTGGCGCGCCGCTGCTCGGCGACCCGGTCTATGGTCCGGTGCGCGGGCAGAACAAGGGCGCGCCTCGCACAATGCTCCATGCCGAAACGATCAGCGTGAAGCGCGAAGGCAAGAACACGATCTTCGCTCATGCACCCTTCCCTGCCGATTTCGAGCGCGCCGGGCTGAGCGCGCCGCCTGCGCCCGCACTTCAGGAAGAGGCCTGAGGGTGGATCCCGCGCTCCTCGACCGGGCTCATGCGCTTGCCGAGGAAAGCTTCCTCGCAGGGTCTGGGCCGGGCGGGCAGAATGCGAACAAGGTCGCGACCGAAGTGCAGCTGCGCGTCAACGTCTACGCGCTGCGCCTGCCGCCTCCGGTCTTTGCAAGGCTGCGCACGATTGCGGGCTCTAAACTGACCGCAAGCGGTGACCTTCTCATCACCGCAAGGGCGCACCGCACGCAGGATGCGAATCGGCAAGCGGCGCGCGACAAGCTTGAAGAGATGCTCAAGGATGCGCACCGCGCTCCAAAGAAGCGCGCCAAGACCCGCGTGAACCGCGTCGGCAAGACGCAGCGGCTCAAGGCGAAGAAAGCGCGCGGCGAGGTGAAGGCCAAGCGCGGCAAGGTCAGTCGCTCGGATTGGTAACTCCGCTTGACTTTCGAGGGTGAATCGCTCATTGGCGCGCTTCTGTGAGGCGGCGCACGACGCGTCGCCCTTTGTTTTTCAGGCCGAACAGGCCTCACCCGATCTGTAGGAAACCGCCATGGCGAAGCCCGCAACCGTCAAGATCAAGCTCGTCTCGACCGAGGGAACGGGCTTTTACTACGTGACCAAGAAGAACCCGCGCAACATCACCGAAAAGATGGTGTTCCGTAAGTACGACCCGGTCGCAAAGAAGCACGTCGAGTTCAAGGAAGCCAAGATCAAGTAAGGTTTTCCGGCACTTGTGCCGAAATGCCTTCCCATTCTTGGAACCTTTCGATTAAGCCGCGGTTCAACGCCTCGAACCTAAATCACGAGGCATGACCATGCTCAAACATCTCCGCCGCACCGGTATGGCCCTCGCCGCTGCCGGGACGATCGCACTTGGCGTGTCGCTGCCGCATGGCGAGCCGGCACCGCATGCGCTCGCGCAATCCTCCGCCGACCTCGATCGCGCGGTCTCGGCGTTGCGCAGCATTTCGACCATGAAGGCCGACTTCTCGCAGACCGACCGCCAGGGGCGGACCGCGCGCGGGACCATGACGCTCAAGAGCCCGGGCAAGATTCGTTTCGATTACGGGCGCGATTCGGACCTGCTGATCGTCTCCAACGGACGCTCGCTCTACATGGTCGATTATGAGGTCAATCAGGTGGAGCGATGGCCGATCCGCAATTCGCCGCTCGGCGCGTTGCTCGATCCCGAACGCGACATGAAGGACTACGGCACGCTGATCCCCACGGGCAATCCGGACGTGCTCAGCATTGATGTGCGCGATCCTAACAAGCCGGAACTCGGGCGCATGAATCTTATCTTCGTGCGCAATTCCAGTGCTCCGGGCGGCTTGCAGCTGACACATTGGGTCGCGCTCGATGCGCAGAATCACCGAACCACTGTTCGGCTGACGAATCACCGCTACGGAGTTTCGGTTCCTGACAGCACGTTCAATTTCCGCGATCCGCGCCGCTCATCCCGTCGCCCACGCTGAACGTTTCGCCCGCGAAAAGTTGTAGGAACGCGACAAACCTAGGTGCGCGTTCATATAGGCGAAAGCGAACGGGTCGTATTTCTTACATCAAGGCGGGCGAGGAAGGGTTTCCCCCCTGTTGCCCCTCCACCGAGAATGGCCGCCTTGCAAAAGCGTGACGAACGCTAAGACGAAGCCCCTGTGCCACCGCCCCCGGCACAGGGGCTTTTTTTGTCATTCTTCACCTGCAGCCGAATTGATGCGGGCCTGCAAAATGTGATTCATTCCCACCCATAAGCGCTGCGGATGATGTCGTAGATGACGTTCTGTTCGATCACGCCGCGCGCCTTATCGGCTCCTGGACCCTGAGCGTAGAGCGCGACGTCTTCGCCCGCATGGGTTTCGCTGTAGAGCGGGACGGTCGATTGCTGGCGTGCTGCGACGCCGGTTTCGGGGATCGGACGTTCGGCTTCGCCCGCTATCGAGCCGGGGCCGTTGCCGTATCCGAGCGTGGTGTAGGGCTTTTCATCCTGCGCGAGCGTGGGCTCTGCCGCTTCGCCGTCTTCGCCTTCGCTGGGCGGAACGACGAGGCCGAGAATGTCGTTGCCGCGCCTCGGATAGCCTGAAATCGTGAAGACGTGACTGTGATCGGCAGTGACGAGGATCAGCGTCTCTTCCGGGTTGGTGTTCTGGATTGCGTATTCGATCGCATTCGCGAACTCGACCGCTTCCTCAAGCGCCAGTCCTGCTCGACCCGCATGGTGGCCGTGGTCGATCCGGCCCGATTCGACCATCAGGTAATATCCGTCGGGATCGTTCGAAAGCCGCGTGATCGCCTGCTCAGTCATCTCGGTCAGCGTAGGCTCGGTCGAGTTTGCTTCCTTTTCGGCCATGTAGGCCATGTGGCTGTTCGAAAAGAGCCCGAAAACTGGAGCATCCGCTGGTGCTGCTGCAAGCTCCTGAGCGGTGGTCACATACGTGCCGCCCGTGCGAGCGACCCAGCCTGCCGGTAGATCGGCGACCTCTTCACGGCGGCCCCCGCCATTTTCGCTGCCGAAGAACGCGCGCGCGCCTCCGCCAAGCGCCACGTTGAAATCGCTTTCGACCAGCTGGGTCGCGATGTCGCGGCAGCCGGGGGTCTCCGGATCAATGACACGCTCGAGATAGGCTTCCCAGTCGCGGTCTGCCGCGCGCGCATAAACGCTTGCAGGCGTTGCGTGCGTGATCCGCGCGGTCGAGACGATGCCAAGCGCAAGGCCGCGCTCATTGACTTCCTCGCCAAGCAGCGGAAGCGGGTGGGCGAGCGTGCCTGCGCATGAGCTGCGCCGAGCCTCGGGACCCACTCCCAGAAATCCGATCTTGGTCTTGCTGCCCGAATGCATCGCCGTCGCGGTTCCCGCGCTGTCGGGCACCTGCGCGTTGGTGTTGTAGGTCTTTACCAGCGCGACATTATCGAATGTCTCAAACGGCAGGACATATTCCTCACCGCTCTGCCCGCGCTTTTGCCCGGCGTAGATGCGAGCGGCGGTGATCGTTGAAATTCCCATGCCATCGCCGATGAACAGGATCACGTTCTTCGCGCGAGGCTCGGCCGCCTCGTCGGCCGGTTCGGCATAAGTCGAGGCGCTCGCAAGCGGCGCGGTCCCCTGGTCGGTAGTGCAGGCGCCCAGAGCGAACGTGGTGGTGGCGAGCAGGGCGGTGAGCGAGCGGGTCATCACAAGGGTCTCCATTGAGTTTGCGCGTCTCGCTATCGCTTATGCGCATGTCGGGGAAGTGAAAGGTGGCGTTTTTCGAAGGCGCTGCCTAAATCGCCCCCATGCTGTCTGTCGCTACCTGGAATATCAATTCGGCTCGCCTGCGCCTGCCGATCATCGAAAAGTATCTCAAGGCCGAGGCCCCCGACGTCCTGTGCCTGCAGGAGATCAAATGCGAGAGTCATCTCTTCCCCGCCGAGGCGCTGGCCGAAATGGGGTACGAGCATCAGGCGATCAGCGGGCAGAAAGGCTATCACGGGGTCGCCACCGTCAGCCGCGTTCCGATCCGCGAAATTTCGCGCCACGACTGGCAGGACAATGGCGAAGCGCGCCATGTCGGTGTCGAGGTCGTGGGCAAGGATATGCTGATCGAGAATGTCTACGTGCCCGCAGGCGGCGACATTCCCGACCGCGAGAAGAACGTGAAATTCGGACAGAAGCTCGATTTCCTCGGGCGCATGACCAAGTGGGCTGACAAGGTGGACAAGCCCACGCTGATCGTTGGCGACTTCAACATCGCCCCGCTTGAAAGCGACGTCTGGAGCCACAAGCAGCTCCTTAAAGTCGTCAGCCACACGCCGATCGAGGTCGAGACGCTCCAGCGTTTCAAGGACGCGCATGGCTGGGTCGATATCGGGCGCGAGCACATCCGCGATCCCGAGCGCTACTACAGCTGGTGGTCCTATCGTTCGCCCGACTGGCGCAAGAACGATCGCGGGCGCAGGCTTGATCATATGTGGGCGTCGCCCGAACTGGCGGCGCAGGCAAAGGCACACCGCCTGCTGGAAGAAGCACGCAGCTGGGAGAAGCCCTCCGATCACATCCCGCTCGTCACCGAGTTCGATATTTGAGCGAGGGGGCCAACCTCCCTGTCGCTTCGGCAGAGCGGCGCGCGGCACAGGCCGTCGACGCGCTGCGCCATGGCTGGCCTCTCGGATTCGAGGACGGACCTGTGCTGCTTCCTATCGAGACCGCGATTGCGAGCTCGGCCACGGCGGGTCATGTTCTGATTTCGGCTGCACGAGCGGCCACTCTCAAGCTCACCAATCAACTCGAAGCCGCGCGCAGCGATGTGCCTCACACCCCGATCCTGATCCGTGGCGGCGAGCCGATTGCGCTGCCTGAAGCGAGGGCGATCGCCGATCCGGCGCTCGACCTTGCCAATCCACTCAAAGGGCCGTTCCGCGCACAAGCGATCGAATGGGCCGATGAAGCCGTGGCGGCAATGGAGCTCGCGCGAATCGCAGGCATCCTTCCCGCCTTCATGGTCGACCCGGAGCAAGGCGGCGAAGCGCACCATCTCCTTGCCAGCGATCTTGCCGCCTACACCGATGCGGGCCAGCTCGATATCGTCACCCGCGCAAGGCTGCCGGTCAGCGCCTGCGACACAGCCGAGATTGTGGCCTTCCGTTCGAACGCCGACACGCGCGAGCATGTTGCGCTCATCATCGGCGAGCAATCAGGCGACCGCGAACCGCTCGTGAGGCTGCATTCCGAATGCCTCACCGGGGACGTTCTCGGCAGTCTAAAGTGCGATTGCGGGCCACAGCTTGATGCAGGGCTTCATGCGATGGCTCGCCATGCGCGAGAAGACAGCGGCTGGGGCGTACTGCTTTACATGCGGCAGGAAGGGCGCGGGATCGGCCTCGTTAACAAGCTGCGCGCCTATCGACTGCAAGATCAGGGCTTCGATACGGTCGATGCGAACCAGCGACTGGGCCTGCCTGATGAAGCGCGCGACTTTCCGGTGGCCGCGCGAATGCTGCATCTGCTAGGCGCACGAAAGGTCCGGCTGATGACCAACAATCCCAAAAAAGTCGAAGCGCTCACCAAAGCGGGAATCGAGGTGAGCGAGAGAGTGCAGCACCAGCTGCCCGACAATCCGCACAATGCGCGTTACCTTGCGACCAAGCGCGATCGTTCGGGGCATTTGCTGACATGATCGGACCTGAAATCCCAATCACGATCCGCCCCGAAGCGCCCGGCGACGAAGAGATCATCTTCGCCATCACCGAGGCAGCTTTCGCAGACATGAAACACTCCGACGGCGACGAGCAACATCTGGTGGATCGCCTTCGCAAAGCCGGTGACCTGACCCTGTCACTCGTGGCGGAGGATGGCACGCGCATTGTTGGTCATATCGCGATATCGCCGGTGAAGATCAGCGATGGTGCCAAAGGCTGGTACGGGCTTGGCCCGGTATCCGTTTGGCCCGAAGTCCAGCGCGCAGGGATCGGCGGAGCACTCGTCAAGCGGGCCATCGCCGACATGCGGGCGGCGGGTGCGATGGGGATCGTGCTCTTGGGAAGCCCCGAGTATTATTCGCGCTTCGGATTTCAGTACGTGCCACAGATCACCTTCCCCGGCCCACCTGCGGAGTACTTCCAAACTTTGCTCCTCGACGGTGAAATGCCGAGCGGCGAGGTCACCTATGCGCCGGGCTTCTACGGCTAGCGCCGCTCGTAGCCAGTGAGGCCGCGCGCAAGATTATTTTCCGACATCGCAACGCGCGCACCCATCCAGTCGGCCAGAAAGACGCTCGACCCGGTGAGGCCGGGTACGAAGCGCGCTTCGTTGCCCTTGATTACCAGCCCATCGGCGGAATGCATGACCGTCTCCGCGCCGAGCGCGATGAAGGCGGAGTAATTCTCCTTGTCGCGCCCCTGGACGAACCAGTTGTCCGTGATTGCGCCCTGACTGCCGGCAGGAAGGTCAATCATGTAGTTCGTCCCGCGCCCTGCGCTGTCGTCGAAGGAGTTGTTCTCGATGATGACCTTGGCGCTGCGCGACTTGACGTAGTGCCCGCCCGTTCCGCGCTCAAAGCGGCTGTCTCGGACGGTGAGCTCGCCATAATTGCCAACATAGATCGAATGCGCGCAGCCACCTGAATTTTCGCAGGTGCCGAGCCCGCTGAATGTCGAGCGCATGATGTAGATGCGGCTCGCGGTATCGTTGTTCGCAAGGATGCCCTGCTGGCTGTCCTCAAAGCGCGAATAGGCGATGTTGAGCGCACCTTTCTCAAGCCGGATGCCAGCGCCATTGCCATCGGCAACGGCCATGCCGGTGAAGGTGATCCCCCGGATCTCTGCGCCAAGCCCGCGCAGCACCAGTGCTGCTTTGCCCTGGCATGTCTTGCGCGCGAAGGTGACGGTTCCGTACTCGCTCGCAGTGTAGATGATCACGCCCTCATCCTGCACCGCGCATTGCTCGTAAGTGCCGGGCGCAATCTGGATCGTTCCGCGCTGAGCGCCGATCGCATCGACCGCCGCCTGCAGGGTGGCGTAACCGCGTCCAGTCTCGGCAATCGTGAAAGGTCGGCTGCTCGACTGGGCCTCGGCAGGAGCGGAAAAACCAACTCCGACCGCCAACGTGATCAGTGCGAATGCGAAGACTGTGTCGAGCCAGCCTGCCAGTCTCCGGGAAAGCGGCGTGCGGCGAATGCGATCGAGAGATTGTGCGTGTGCCATAGCGTATGGTCATACCTCAGTTTGTGTGACGATACGCAGGCTCGTCTTGGCGCTGTGCCGTTTCGGCGCAGCAAAAGGCGCTTGGCTTAACCCGGCTTACCTCGCTAGACCGTGATCCAACGAAATCTGGGATCATTTGAGGAGGCCTCCCATGAAAAAGCTCATTCAATTCGCAGGCGCCGGCGCGCTCGCTCTTGCACTCGCGGCATGCGGCAGCACCGACGACGCATCGACCGAGGCAGAGGCCGACACGGTCGAGATGCCCGCAGACGAGGCGCTTGAACCTGTCACGGAAGAACCGGTCGCAGACCCCGAGGTCCTTCCCCCTGCCGATCCGGCAGACAACGCACCTGACCTCCAGACGACCGAGGAAGCCGCCGACGCCGCTGCCGATGTCGCCGCCGAGGCCGCTGCTGCTGCGGCAGCCGCAGAAGCTGCTGCCGACCTTCCTCCCGAAGAGTAAGATTGGATGATCTTGGGCCGATTGCCCCTTTTGGCGGGTGCTCTCGCCGTCACACTTCCGCTTGCCGGATGCGATAGTCCGGGTGCTGGCTCAAGCGGTCCGGGCGGCGTGAGCGAGGGCGAGGCGCGCGCGCTTGATGATGCGGCCTCGATGCTCGAAGAACGCGAATTGCCCGAAGGCGTGCTGCCGCCGACAGGCGCAGACGTCCTGCCGCCCGAGGACGCGCCCGAAACACCCGCGCAAGAGGAAAACGCCGAATGAACAGCGAACTCAAGCACCCCTTGGGGTCGAACCCCGGTATGGATGAGGATGTTTTCGAACAGTTCGCCGAGCAGCTGACACGCTATGTCCGCGAGCGCCTGATCCCCGCCGAGCCGGAAGTCATCGAGAACGACCGCATCCCCGACGAGATCGTCGATGAGATGCGCGAAATGGGCCTGTTCGGCCTGTCGGTCCCGGAGGAATATGGCGGCGCGGGCCTCAACATGACGCAATATGCGCGCATCGTGAACATCATGGCCTATGCCGCGCCCGCCTACCGTTCCATCTTCTCGATCAACGTCGGCATGTTTGCGAGTGCTCTGAAAAACGGCGCGACCGAAGCCCAGCGCGCGGAATGGTATCCCAAGCTGGTCGAGGGCAAGATCGCATGCTTCGGCCTCACCGAACCCGGCTCGGGCAGCGATTCTGCCGCGATGGCGACCACGGCCACGCCCGATCCTGACGGCAACGGCTGGGTCTTGAACGGCACGAAGCGCTACATCACCAACGCTCCGCATGCCGATGTCGCTCTCATCATGGCGCGCACCGAGAAAGAGGCGCTTCCCAAGAACGCGCATGTCAGCGCCTTCCTCGTGCCGATGGACACGCCGGGGATTTCAACCGGCTCGCCCGACAAGAAGATGGGTCAATCGGCCAGCCACATCTCCGACATCATGCTCGACGATGTGAAAGTGCCGGGTGACGCTCTCTTGGGCGGTGAGACTGGCAAGGGCTTCCGCTTCGCCATGCAGAGCCTCGATAATGGCCGCATCTCGGTCGGCGCGGCTGCCACCGGTTATGCCCGCCGCGCTCTCGACAGCGCGGTGCGCTACGCCAACGAACGCAAGGCTTTTGGCGAACCTATCGCGCGGTTCCAGCTTATCCAGGCGATGCTCGCTGACAGCGAGATCGAAATCTACGCTGCCGAAGCGATGATGGCCGACGTCACCGCCCGTGCAGACCGGGGAGAGAACATCCTCGTCAAAGCCGCCGCCTTCAAGGTCTTTGCCTCCGAGATGTGTGGCCGCGTAGTAGACCGCGTGGTGCAGGTCTATGGCGGCGCGGGCTACCTCGCCGAATACGATGCCGAGCGCTTCTATCGCGATGCGCGCATCTACCGCATCTACGAGGGCACAACGCAGATCCTTCAGCTCCAGATCGCCAAGCACATGCTGCGCGAATGGGAAGCTGCGAACAGCTAGGCGATTTGCTCTCCAACAGGGGAATACATGTACAACCTTCTGAATGACCTCTCGATCGTAGAGGTCTCCAGCTTCGTCGCCTCGCCCACTGCTGGCCTTTACTGTGCGCAAATGGGTGCAGAAGTGATCCGGGTCGACCACAAGGCGGGCGGGCTTGATTACGATCGCTACATGCTGACCAAGGAAGGGCGTTCGCTCAGTTGGGAAAACCTCAACCGCGCGAAGAAATCGGTCGCTCTCGACCTGCGCAGCGGTGAGGGGCGCGAGCTTTGCGTCGAGCTGGCCGCACGCACCGGCAACTGCATCACCAATTTGCCCGAGAAGAGCTTTCTCAGCCACGCAGCGATGAAGGCCGCTCAACCCGAAGGCACGCCGGACATGACCTCGGTGCGGATCATGGGCTGGCACGATGGCAGGCAGGCGATGGACTTCACCGTCAACGCCGCAGCCGGATACCCGCTGATGACCGGGCCGGAAGAGTGGGAGATGGAGACCGCGCCGCCGATCAACCAAGTGATGCCAGCGTGGGATTTCATCACCGGCGCCTATTGTGCCTTCGCCATTCTCGCCGCCCTGCGCCACCGTGACGCGACGGGCGAGGGCAGCGAAGTGCGCGTGCCGCTCGGCAATGTCGCCATCGGTACGCTCGCCAATTCGGGCACGATGGCCGAAATGCTCCTGCGCGGCGCTGACCGTGAACGGCTCGGCAACGCGATCTGGGGAGCATTCGGACGCGATTTTCGCACCAAGGACGGCGTGCGCTTCATGGTCGCTGCATTGACCCCAAAGCAGTGGGACGGGCTTGTCGAAGCCTTCGGTCTCGCGACGCCCATCGGCCAGCTTGAAGCCGAACTCGGCGTCAAATTCTCCGATGGCGACCGCCCGCGTTTCGAGCACCGCCACCGTTTGTTCGAGCTGTTCCAAGGCGTTGCGGGCAGCCACGAATTTTCATCACTCGAAGCGCGCATGGCCGCGCAGGGTTGTACCTTTGAACGCTACCGTACCGCTCACGAGGCGGCAAACGATCCGGTGCTCGTCGCGGACAATCCGCTGTTCGGGCCCTCACCTGCCAATCCATCGGGCCTCGACTATCCCGCCACTCGCAGCTTTGCGAATATGCCTGAGAAGGAAGCAGGAGACCCTGCTCCCGCGCCCTATCTCGGCCAGCATTCCGAAGAGGTTCTCGCCGAGCGCCTCGGGCTATCGTCGGGTGCGATCGGCAAGCTCGTCGATGCGGGCACGGTCGCGCTGAGCGACGAAGGCAAGACATACAACCGCTAAGGACCAAGGCATGACCAGAAGAGCCGCCATCGTATCGCCCCTGCGCACGCCTGTGGGCAAGTTCCTCGGCGGGTTGTCGAGTCTCAACGCAGGCGAACTCGGCGCAATTATCCTAAAGGCACTGGTTGAGCGATCAGGCATCGATCCGGAGCGCGTCGACGATGTCGTCTTTTCGCAAGGCTACGGAAATGCCGAAGCCCCCGCCATCGGGCACTGGTCCTGGCTTGCGGCTGGACTGCCGCTTGAAGTTCCCGGCTACCAACTGGATCGCCGGTGCGGGTCGGGCCTTCAGGCAGTCGCCAATGCAGCGATGATGGTCGAAACCGGTATGGCCGACGTGGTGGTCGCGGGCGGCTGCGAGAGCATGTCCAATGTCGAGCACTACACGCTGCAAGGGCGCGGCGGCGCGCGGATGGGCGACATCACTCTGCATGACCGCCTCTCGCGCGGGCGCTTGATGAGCCAGCCGATCGAGCGCTTCGGCATCATCACCGGCATGATCGAAACCGCCGAAAACCTCGCCAAGGATTACGATATCTCCCGCGAGGAAGCCGACGCCTACGCAGTGCGCTCGCACCAGAACGCAGCGGCCGCATGGGATGCGGGCAAGTTTGACGATCATCTCGTGCCGGTCGAAGTCCCTCAGCGCCGCGGCGATCCTGTCATGTTTGAGCGTGACGAGGGATACCGCGCCGATGCCTCGGTGGAGACGCTCGGCAAATTGCGCGCCATTGACCTCAAACGCGATCCCGACGCGATCGTCACTGCAGGCAATGCAAGCCAGCAGAATGACGCCGCAGCGGCATGCCTCGTGGTGGCAGAGGACAAGCTTGCGGAGCTGGGCCTTACCCCGTCGCTTTGGTTCGGGGGATGGGCAGCAGCGGGTTGTGACCCCTCGCGCATGGGGATCGGACCGGTCCCCGCGGTCAAGCGCCTGTTCGAGCGGCGCGGCTACAGCTGGGACGATATCGATCTCGTCGAACTCAACGAAGCCTTCGCACCGCAGGTACTCGCAGTGCTTAAAGGGTGGGGCTGGAGCGCAGATGACAACCGGCGCGAGATACTCAACGTCAATGGCTCAGGGATTTCGCTGGGTCACCCGATCGGTGCGACCGGCGGGCGTATCCTCGCTGATATGGCCGCCGAAATGCACCGCCGCGACGCGCGCTTTGGACTTGAAACCATGTGCATCGGGGGCGGCCAGGGGATCGCCGCGGTCTTCGAGCGAGCAGCATGACTTACGACAGTTGGATCGGGCGCGAGGTTCGGGCTACGGACCGTCTCGACGAAGCACTTGCTGCACGTTGGCTTGCGACCTTCGACCTCCCGATGCCAAGCCCTGCAATCATGCCGCAAGGCATCCATTTCGCGCTGTGCACGCCCGATGCACCAACCGGCACGCTGGGCGAAGATGGCCATCCGGCGCGCGACGAAAGCGAGAGCAGCTTCCTCCCGCCATTTTCCATGCCTCGCCGCATGTGGGCATCGAGCGCGATCGAATTCATCGCTCCCATTGCCATTGGCGCTGTGGTCGAGCGGACGAGCCGCGTCGCTTCGATCAAGGAGAAGGAGGGCGGATCGGGCAAGCTGGCTTTCGTCGAAGTAGAGCATGAGACGAAGGCCAATGGCACGCGATCGGTGCGCGAAACGCAGACGCTGGTATACCGCGACGCCGCCGCGCATGATGCACCGCTTACCCCGTCCGAGCCGGAAAGCGGTCATTTCGACAAGGAGGCATGGCGAACCGTTCGCGCGCTCACGCCGGACCCGCGCCTCTTGTTTCGGTATTCGGCCCTCACCTTCAACACCCACCGCATCCATTACGATGCGCCATATGCGCGCGGTGTTGAGCGGTATCGCGGGCTGGTTGTTCACGGCCCGCTTACGGCGAGCCTGCTCCTCCAGCTTGCGGGGAGCGAGCTTGGCGAAAACCGCCTGCGGCGCTTCGCCTTTCGCGGTGTGTCGCCAGCGATTGCCGGTGACCTGCTGTTTCTGGCAATGCGAGACAACGAAGAGGGTTTCGAACTCGGTGCCTTCGCCCGTGATGGGCGTGAGGTCATGAAGGCCAGCGCCGCGCTCTAGATGCCCGGTTCTTCCACGAAAGCCACAACCGCCTCGACCAGCTCTGGGTGGATCGGAAGCGAGCTGTCGCTGTAGGTGGCCATATTGGCGAGGCGCGTGTCCCCCTCGACCGTCTTCAGAACGTGGTTCATGTCTTCAATAACGACCAGCTTTGCCTCGGGTTGTCCTTCGGCCAGAGCCTCCGCGTCACTTACCGGGGTCTGTATATCCTTGCCCCCTGCTACGATCAGCATGGGCACCTGCACCGAGGCTGCCAGCTCGGCGGGATTACGAGCGAACATGTCGATCAGGAAGCCTTGCACGGCCGGATTGAACAGCGGCAGAAGCCCGCGATGCATGTCCTGCGTATCAACCCGCTCGCCCGCTTCAAGCTTGTCGATGGCGGCGAAGGCTTCATCCAGCACGACCGCATTGGCCGGATTGGATTGTAGCTGTTCGCGCAGCGTATCCCCCAGTGGCCGACCGACCGATGCCACGAGCAGGATGCCGCACAGATCGCCCGCCTCCTGCGCAGCCGCGAGCGTGACGAGACCGCCTTCGCTGTGGCCCAGCACGAAGACGCATTCCACACTCGTCTCGCTCTTCGCCACTTGAGCCCACGCGGCAACGTCATCGGCATAGCCGCCAATCGTCACATCATTGGGGTCAGGGATTGCGGCCTTGCTCCCGAACATGCCGCGCTTGTCGATCCTCAGCGAACCGATGCCGCGTTCCGCCAAGGCTTCGGCAAGCAGACGATAGCTTGCCGCCGTGACGCCCATCGGATTGTTTCCATCGCGGTCGGTCGGGCCAGACCCCGGTACGATCAGGACAAGCGGTTTGCCCTCTTCAGGGGCGATGAGCGTGCCCGCAAGTTCGCCCTCCGGTCCCGGTGCGGTTACGGCCACAGGCTCCGGTGCGGCAACGCTTGTCGCAAGGCTCGCAGCCGCGAGCGTGCAAAGGGTTTTCTTCATCTCAATCCTCCTTGGGCGGACGACCCCGCCGGGGCTGTTCAGACTGCCGGACGTCGATCCCGCGATGCCCCAACGCCTCGCGCAGGAGCATTTCTATCTGTGCATTGGCAGAGCGCAATTCGGCCCCCGCCAGTCGCTCAACCGCTGCGTGCACAGCTGGGTCGAGCCGGAGGGCAAAGGCCTTCTTTTTGGGTGCAGCCATGGCTGCCTCCTCAGGTGTTCTCGCGTTACTGGTAGAGCGTTCCGGTGTTGACGACCGGATGCGCCTCGCGGTCGCCGCACAGGACCACCATGAGGTTCGAGACCATCGCCGCCTTGCGCTCTTCGTCGAGCTCGACAACGCCGTCCTTCGAAAGCTTTTCGAGCGCGTCTTCAACCATCGAGACTGCCCCGATCACCACTTTCTTACGTGCAGCGATCACCGCATCGGCCTGCTGGCGGCGCAGCATCGCTCCGGCGATTTCCGAGGCATAGGCAAGGTGGGTAAGACCCGCCTCGTCGACGTCGATCCCGGCTACCTCGAGCCGTTCATTGAGCTCGGTGCGCAGCTCGGAGTTCACGACATCGGCGCTGCCGCGCAGCGTTGTTTCGTCTTCGTCGGACATATCATCATAGGGGTGACGTGCGCCCACGGTGCGAAGTCCCGCTTCGATCTGGATGTTCACGAACTCCTTGTAATCGTCGACGTCGAACACTGCCTGCGCGGTATCCTTGACGCGCCACACGACGTTGCAGGCGACCTCGATCGGGTTGCCGCGCAGGTCGTTGATCTTGACCTTGTCGGAGTGAATGTTGATCGCACGAACGCTGACCTTCTTGCGCATCATCCAGGGCCAGACCCAGTGAAGCCCTTCCTTGCGCACGGTGCCGCGATATTCGCCGAACATGGTGATGACGGCTGACTGGTTTGGCTGGATCATGAAAAAGCCGAGCGCGACAAATGTCAAAGCGAGGCCGCCGCCAACGAGACTGGTGACCACCATGTCGGGCACGGGCATCGCGGCGATCAGCAGCATAGGAATGATCAGCGTCGCGAAGAGCACGACCAGCATGACGTATCCATTGTAGCTGCTGGCTTTGCTTTCGGCGCTGGGCACGCGAGGCGCTTCGGCCGGAGCCGAATGGGGGGATGGGATGTCGGACATGCAAAGGCCTCCTGTTGATTGCGATATAATTATGATATCGTATTTATATCGCCAAGGGCCTTTTGTCAATCAATCGGGAAGTCCTCGATCGGCTCAAGCACGGCGTAGCTTTCCTGTTCCGGCTCGCGGCCAAGTTCGGGAACGTCGATTGCCGGAGGCTCGCAATAGGTATCGGGCAGACGGTCGAGCAGGTCGCGGATCAGCGTCAGCCGCCCGCGCTTCTGGTCATTGAAGTCAACGAGCGTCCACGGCGCGTTGTCCGTATGCGTCGCGCGCAGCATCGCCTCGCGCGCATTGGTGTAGGCATCGTATTTCTCGCGCGCGGCCAGATCGACGGGCGAAAGCTTCCAGCGCTTGAGCGGGTCTTCCAGCCGCTCGCGCAGCCGCTCCTCCTGCTTGTCCTGATCGGTTGTCAGCCAGTACTTGAAGAGCAGGATACCATCGTCGGTGAGCATCTTCTCAAAGACCGGAGCCGCTTCGAGAAACGCCTCGGCTTCCTCCTCGGTGCAGTAGCCCATCACGCGTTCGACGCCGGCACGGTTGTACCAGGACCGGTCAAACAGAACGATTTCGCCTGTCGTCGGAAGGTGATCGACATAGCGTTGGAAATACCACTGGCCGCGCTCGTCATCGGTCGGCTTGCCCAACGCAACGGTGCGGCATTGGCGCGGGTTCAATTTGTCGCGAACAGCCCGGATCGCCCCGCCCTTGCCCGCCGTATCGCGACCTTCGAAGATCACGACGATGCGCTGTCCCGCCACCCTCGCCCAGCGCGCCATAGCAACCAGCTCTTCGGTCATGGGCTCTAGCAGATTGCGGTATTCCTTGCCCTTCAGGCCCATAGGTTTCCTCGCCTCGGTTGTTGTTACAAGGCGGTGGTAGTATCATATGCGACATTATGGCTACCCTCGCTGACCCGGAAACCGATTTTACCCGCCTGCCCGAGCTATCGGACGAGGTTTTCACCGCGCCTTTGCGCCGTCCGGCTCATCTCGGCGAAGACTGGCTGGAGCCGGAGCAAGCGCACTATTCAAGCGACGACCACGCAATCTGGGACGAGCTTTTCGCGCGCCAGATGGATGTGCTCCCGGGCCGCGCGGCGAGCGCATTCATGGCGGGCCTCGACAAGCTCGACCTCTCGCGCGGCGGCATTCCCGAGTTCGGCCAGCTTTCGGAAGAACTGGACAAGCTGACGGGGTGGAGCGTCGTCCCGGTGCCGATGCTGATCCCGGATCACGTATTCTTCTGGCACCTTGCAAACCGCCGTTTCCCGGCAGGCAACTTCATCCGCACGCGCGAAACGTTCGACTACATTCAGGAGCCTGACGTATTCCACGATGTCTTCGGCCACGTCCCGATGCTGACCGACCCGGTCTATGCCGATTACATGCAGGAATATGGCCGCGCCGGGTGGAAGGCGATGCGCTACAACCGGCTGAAAGCGCTGGGGGCGCTTTACTGGTACACCGTTGAATTCGGGCTGATCGAGGAAGATGACGGCATCAAGGCCTATGGCGCCGGTATCCTGTCCGGCCCGACTGAGGCGAAGTTCGCCGTCGAAGCCGAGAGCCCCAACCGCATCATGCTAAACGTCGATCGCGTTATGCGCACCGATTACGTCATCAGCGACCTGCAACCGACCTATTTCGTAATCGAGAGCTTCGAGGACCTCTACCGACAGACGGTGGAGCGCGATTTCGACCGGCTGTATCGCAGCCTTGGTCCCAACTTCACCTATGCCAATTCGGCGATCATCGACGTCGACAATGTGGTGAAACGCGGGACGCAGGAATACTGGCTGCGCGGTGGCCGGGGTTCAGGCGCCAAAGCGGTTTAAACTTCAGCGTTTCGCCGCAAGTAATAGTGATAGCCGCCAAGCGCCGCCGCGCTTGCAAGGATCGCAGCGCCTGCCCCGATCCAGCCGAGGCTGCCCAGAAACGTCCCGCTGTTCGCCAAAAGGCCCACGACCAGGCTTACCACCAGACCAATGCCGATCTGCCTCAAGATTGCGCCGCGCTCTTCGGTGCGGGCGATGATCGAGGCGAACCAGCCGGCAAGCACTCCGATGATGAACAGCAATATGAGCGCCATGGCGTCGAAATCCTCCAACTAGAAGAAGTATAGCAGCGCGCAGCCCATCGCCACCCGGTAGAGCACAAAAACCAGCATTGAGGCGCGTTTGAGAAAGTTCATCAGGAACGCCATCGTCAGAAAGGCCGAAATAAAGGTCAGCACCCCGGCGATCAGCGCGTCGAACGCCAGCTCGGTCCCAGCCTCGAAAATCTCGGGCACGATCAGCACACCCGCCCCCGCGACTGCCGGGATCGAGAGAAGAAACGAAAAACGCGCCGCTTCCACCCGCTTGAAGCCAAGGAACCGCGCCGCCGTCATGGTGACTCCTGAACGCGAAGTGCCCGGAATGATCGCAAGCGCCTGAGCAATCCCGACCAAGAGGCCATCGCGCCAGGTCATGTCCTCGAACACCTTCACTTCCTTGCCCAGCCAGTCGGCGAGGCCAAGCAGCACGCCGTAAAAGATCAGGTTGAATGCGATGAGGTCAGTGAAGCGGATCGAGCTCATCAAGTCGTCGTCGACGATCTCGATCCCGAACATCGAAGTCGCGAAATCGTTGAACAAGCCAAGCTTGATCGACAGCCCGAACGCAACGGCGGGGATGGTGCCGAGCACGATCCACCACAAGAGGCGCTTCTCTGCGGGCGCTTCGGGCCGGTCTGCGCCGATCCCGATTGTCGCAAAGCCTCCGCGCGCAAGGACCACCACATCCTTGAAGAAGTAGACCATGATCGCGAGCAACGACCCCACATGAACCGCCACGTCGATCAGCGGACCCTGATCGGAAAAGTCGGTGAGATAGGGGATCAGAATCAGGTGCCCCGACGAGGAAATCGGCAGGAACTCGGTGATCCCCTGAACTACCGCGATGATGAGAAGCTGCAAAAACGTCATGACCCGCACTCCATGGATGAAGCGCGGGCCATGTCAATTTGCGAAAGGGCTGTGCGCCCAGTTTTACCAGATCTTCACGCGCTTTTCGGGCGGCAGGTAAAGCTCGTCATCCTCGGAGACGTTAAACGCTTCGTACCATGCATCGGTGTGACGCACCGCATTGTTGAGGCGGAATTCACCCGGAGGGTGGTTCGCGGTCATGACGCGGTTGCGCAGGCTCTCCTCGCGCTCCATCCCGCGCCAGATCTGCGCGTAACCAAGGAAGAAACGCTGGTCGCCGGTCAGGCCGTCAATCACCGGAGCTTCCTCGCCATTGAGGCTCATCTTGTAAGCGCGGTAGGCCATCTGCAGGCCGACCACGTCGCCAAGCGTTTCGCCCATCGACTGACCGGCGCGAAGGCATTCAGGGCCTTCCGAACCTTCGACCGGGCAATATGCCTCGATGAATTCTCCCATGGCGCGGGTGAACTTGACGAAGCCTTCGCGGTCCTCGTCCTGCCACCAATTGCGCAAGGTGCCGGTTGCATCGAATTGCGAACCCTGGTCGTCGTAGCCATGGCCGATCTCGTGACCGATCACCGCGCCGATGCCGCCATAGTTCACCGCCGGATCTGCTTCGGCGTTGAAGAAAGGCGGCTGAAGGATCGCAGCGGGGAAGACGATGCGGTTGGTGAGCGGCGAATAATACGCGTTCACCGTCTGCGGCGTCATGCCCCATTCGGTCGGGTCGACCTCGGTGCCGAGGCGCGAGCGCGAATCCTCATCGTTCCACTTGGCAGTCGCCATGCGGTTGGCGAGCGGATCGTCAGCGACGATGGTGAGGCCGTCATAGGTCTCGAATTCGTCGGGATAGCCGATCATCGGAACGAAGCCGTTGAGCTTCTCGCGCGCCTGCTCGATGGTTGCAGCGGTCATCCACTGGTTGTCGTCGAGGGCCGCGTTCATGGCTTTGCCGAGATTGGCGACAAGCTCGTCCATCCGGGCCTTGCTGGTCTCGGGGAAGTGCTTTTCGACATAGAGCGCACCAAGCTGTTCGCCGAGCGAGCCTTCGACCACCGAGATCGCGCGCTTCCAGCGCTCCTGCTGCTCTTCCCGGCCGCTGATGGTGCGCCCGTAGAAGTCGAACACCGCCTCATCGAGCTCGCTCGAGAGGACCGCGGCGTTGTTGCCGAGGAACTGTGCGGCCATGAAAGCCTTGAGCGTGGCGAGCGGCGTCTCGGTCAGAAGCTTCATCATCGCCGGCAGGCCGCCGCCGATCATGGTGCGCTGCTCATCGGTCAGCTCGGCTGCTTTGAGCTCTTCCTCGGTCGGCGGAATCTGAGCGGCAAGGAAGCGCGGCTGGCCTTCAAGCTGAGCCGAGGCAAGCAGCGTGTCGATCGGGAAGTCGCCCGCGTAACCGGCAAGGTCTTCAGGCGAAAGCTCGTTATAGGTCAGCGTCGGCTTGCGAAAAATCTGACGCGCCCACTCGATTTCGGCGACCTTCGCTTCGAAAGCATAGACCGCTTCGGCGGCGGCGACGGGGTCGGCATAGCCGGCCTGGCCAAGCACGGTTGCGAGCAGCGCCTTGTACTTCTCGCGGATTTCGAGATTGCTCTCGCTGTCGACGAGGTAATAGTCACGGTCGGGAAGGCCCATGCCGTCAAAGCCGATACCGACGACATATTGCGTCGGGTTGCGCGCATCAATGGTGACGCCAGCGCTCACCAGCGAAGGATAGCCCGGCTTGCCGAAGAGAGCGGTCAGGGCTTCGAGATCCTCGGCTCCGAAGATTTCCTGCAAGTAGGGCTGTGCGGGTGCGAGGCCGCTTGCGTCGATAGCCTCGACATCCATGAAGGCGTTGTAAGCGTTGACGATACGGCGCGCTTGCGTGCCCTCGGCCGGATTCGAAGCGACCAGAGTGTTCACCAGTTCGCGGACATCGTTGATCGAGCCTTCGCGAAGCATGTCGAACGCGCCATAACGCTGGCGGTCGGCGGGGATTTCGTTGGCCGCGATCCACTTGCCGTTGACGTAGGCATTGAAGTCATCGCCCGGATCGACGTTCTGGTCGATGGTCTGAAGGCCGACACCCCAGGTTCCGAAGTCCATGGTCGGCGCGCTGCTTTCGCTCGCGGAAGCGTCTTCATGCGCCTCGATCAGGACGTGTTCGGCATGGCCTTCGTCATGGGCAAGAGCCGCGCTTGAAAGCGCGAATGTAGCGGTGGATGCAAGCAGGAGCTTGGCTGTGCGGATCATAACAGTCCCCGTTGGTCAAAATTGTTCAGTTGTTCCCCGGACGCTCGTCTAGCGCATCTCGCGCATCAAGGATGCATCTCGTCGCCGCGAGGCCGCGCTTTGTCGAAAGTTTGCTCGAACTCACGGCGCCGCAGGCGTTGCAAGCGCGACTGCGCGGCCGAGCTTACGCGAGGAAGCCAAGCGGGCCGGATGGCCCGCGCCCGGCGTCTGAGGGCGAAAATATATTACGCGGCTTCGGCGGCGAACTGGAGCGACGCCAGCCGAGCATAAAGCCCGCCAGCGGCGGTCAGCTCTGCATGCGTGCCTTGCTCTGCGATTTCGCCATTATCGAGCACGATAATCCGATCGGCAGCGCGCACGGTCGCAAGGCGGTGGGCGATGACCAGAGTCGTGCGATCCTTCATCAGCTCGTCCAGTGCCTGCTGCACAAGCTGCTCGCTTTCAGCGTCCAGCGCGCTGGTGGCTTCGTCGAGCAACAAGATCGGCGCATCGCGAAGCAGCGCGCGAGCGATGGCGACGCGCTGGCGCTGGCCGCCAGATAGCTGCGTGCCGCCTTCGCCGAGATAAGTGTCGAGGCCGGCTGGCAGCGCTTTCAGGAACTCATGCGCGTTGGCCGCGCGTGCGGCTTCCCAGATTTCCTCTTCGCTCGCATCCCAGCGGCCATAGCGAAGGTTGTCGCGAGCATCCGCGCTGAAAAGTACGCCGTCCTGCGGGACGAAGGCAATCCGATCGCGAATCTCGGCAGGGTCCGCCTTGGTGAGCGGGACCCCGTCGAGCCGGATTGTGCCGACCTGCGGGTCATAAAATCGCTCGACCAGCTGGAAAAGGGTCGACTTGCCCGCGCCGGACGGTCCGACGATGGCGACCGTTTCGCCCGGTTCGATCTCGAGGCTGAAATTCTTGAGGGCCGGCGTCTCTGGCCTTGCGGGATAGCGGAAAGTCACATTGCGGAACGAGAGCGAACCGCGCGGCGGCACGGGCAGGCTTTCGGGCCGCGCCGGAGCTGCGATAGCGGGCCGTGCTTCGAGCAATTCTGCCAGTCGGCTTGCCGCGCCTGCTCCGCGCAAAAGGTCTCCATAGACTTCCGTAAGCGATCCAAACGCGCCCGCGACAAGGCCGCCCGTCAGTACGAACGCGGCGATTGTGCCGCCGCTGATAGCGCCTTCCGACACGGCAAGCGCGCCGCGCCACATAACCAGCGTGATACCGCCGAAAATCAGCAGAATGACAATCGAGGTCATTCCTGCGCGAAGGGCGATGCGTTTTTTCGCGGTGTCGAATGTCCGTTCGACCACGCCGCCGAAGCGGTCACCCTCGCGTTTTTCCTGGCCGAAGCTCTGGACCACTTTCATCGCAGAAAGCACTTCGGTGACGTAAGCGCCCACATCGGCAACCCTGTCTTGGCTCGAGCGCGAGACGCTGCGGATCTTGCGGCCGAAGAAAACGATCGGTGCAATCACCAGCGGAATGCCGATCAAAAGGCCCAGCGTCAGCGTCGGCGCAAGATAGAGCAGCAGCGCGATCCCGCCGATACCGGTCAGCGTGTTGCGCAAGGCGACCGAGACCGTCGTGCCCACGACCGTCTCGATGATCGCGGTGTCCGATGTCATGCGGCTCGAAATTTCCTTGGGACTGTTCTCTTCATAGAAACCGGGCGACAGGCGCAGCAGGTTTTGCTGAACTTTAAGGCGAATATCGGCGACCACGCGCTCACCAATCCAGCTTACGAAATAGAACCGCGCCGCCGTACCGATTCCGAGGATCACGACGATCATAAGCAAGTACTGAAACGCGTGCGCGATCTCTTCGGGGCCGGCCGTGCCGCCAAATGCATCGTCAATGATGACCTTGAAGCGCCACGGAATAGCCAGCGTCGCAAGCGCGGTGACAGTCAGCGCCGCAAGCGCGTAGCCGATCTGTGCAGGGTATTTGCCCGCCTCGCGATAGACCATGCGCAATGGCGCGAGCGAGCGCGATTTCTTCGTCGCGGCTGCGTTGTCGACGTCGCCTGCGACTTCATCGGACGAGATTTCGGATACTTCCCCGCTCATAGCTGGCCCCATCTAGCCACCCATCCAGCAAATTTCACGTGCAAAAAGCACATGAGAGCGCCTCGCGCTGCTGGATTCAGACTAATTGTGCATTGCACCATTAGCGGGTAAGGCCCATCTCACACACCGATAGCACAGCTGCGGGCTCAGAACGCGCGGCAGGCCTTTCCCGAAGGCCGCAACAGGGAACGCACATGCTTTACCAAGCCTACGAACTGCAACGCAGCTGGATGAATTCGGTGAGTTCGCTCGCCTCGATGAGCTCAGAAATGCTGGCGAGCCCGGCCAATCCGATGAGCTATTGGGGCATCGGCGGTATCGCGGCTAACGCACTCGACGTGTTGGCCCATGCGACGGCTCATTATGGCAAGCCCGCTTTCGGCATCACCGAGGTCGATGTCGACGGAAAGACTATGTCGGTGATCGAAGCAACCGTGCTCAACCGACCGTTCGGTGACCTGAAGCGGTTCCGCCTCGACGGCGTCGACGACAAGCGACCCAAACTGCTGATCGTTGCCCCGATGAGCGGGCACTACGCGACCCTGCTGCGCGGCACGGTCAAACGGATGCTCCAGAAATACGAGGTCTACATCACCGACTGGGCGGACGCGAAGACGGTGCCGCTGCATGAAGGGCACTTCGACCTCGACACCTATATCGACTACCTCACCGAGTTCCTCGAATATATCGAGCAGGTCGAACCGGGTCAGCGCCCGCACATGCTTGCCGTGTGCCAGCCGAGCGTGCCAGCTTTCGCGACCACCGCGCTCCTCAATCAGCACAAGTCGCCCGCGACCCCCAAGACGCTTACGATGATGGGCGGCCCGATCGACACACGCGAAAGCCCGACTTCCGTCAACGACCACGCCATGAATCGCCCGATCGAGTGGTTCCGCACCTCGGTCATCGCACGTGTGCCGATGCAATATCGCGGTGCGGGCCGGATGGTCTATCCCGGCTTCATGCAGTTGAACGCGTTCATGAGCATGAACCTGCAAAGCCACATGATGAGCCATTGGGAGATGTTCAAACACCTCACCGCAGGCGATGACGAGAGCGCGCAGGCGACCAAGAGCTTCTACGACGAATATCGCGCCGTGTGCGACATGACCGCAGAGTTCTACCTCCAGACGGTCGAGGAAGTGTTCCAGAAGCACTCGATCCCCAACGGCACGTTTGAGCACAAGGGCGAGATCGTCGACCTGACCCAGATCACCGACACCGCTTTGCTCGCGATCGAGGGTGAACGCGACGACATTTCGGGCCTCGGCCAGACCAAGGCTGCGCTCAAGCTTGCAACTGGGCTAAGCGAAGACAAGAAGCGCTATTACATGGCCGAGGGTGCCGGGCATTACGGAATCTTCAACGGCAGCCGCTGGCGCACCAAGGTGGCCCCGGTTGTCGAGGAATTCATCGAAGCGCACGGCTGATAAGCGCCGCGGTGGTTCAGAACCGCGTTCGCACCCCGACGAACACATTTCGACCCGGCTCTGGAAAACCGACCGTCCGCTCGAAATCGCTATCGGTCAGGTTTCGCAGCGCGCCGAAGATCGCGACGTTCTTATTGGCTTGCCATTCTGCGTCGAGCGCCAGCGTCTCGAAGCCCGGATTGCGCAGCAAGCCGGTCGGCACTGACGCATCGTTGAAGCTGCTTGAAAACTCCCCGTTGAGCGTGATCGCAAGGGTGCTCAATGCCTGCCAGCGGATGGCAAGTCGCCCGGTCCAGTCAGGCCGGAAACGCAGCTGAGCGCCGTCGGCACTGCTCGTTGTCTGGTAAGTGAGGGCCGCGCGCGCACTCACTTCTCCCATCTGCAAAGTGCCCGCCGCTTCGAAGCCGTCGATCTCGACGCGGCTACGATTGACGTTGGTGAAGAGCTCGGGCTCGAAATCGACGAGGTTGCGGTAGGTCGCGTTGAAGTAGGCAGCCGTCAGCGACCAGCCTTCGCCATTGGGGGTGAGTTCGACCCCCGCGTCGAAAGTCTCGCTGCGTTCATCTTCAAGGTCGGGATTGGCAATCAGCGGGAAGCCGAGCGCGAACAGGCTGGGCCGCTTGAAACCGCGCGCGTAGTTGGCAAACAGTCGCGTGCCAGTTTCGGCAACTGGCACGCTTGCGCCGATACGCGGCGTCCAGCGGGCCGAGGCATCTTCGGGCCAATCGACGCGAAGGCCCCCGCTCAGTTCCACCCCCGATCCGGGCGCAATAGTGACCGTTGTGAACACGCCGGGCATGTCGCGCTCGATCGTGAAGGCGGTGGGGATCAGCACGCCGAAATCGAGCGAGCCAGTGCTCTCTCCATCTTCACGCGTGAAACTGGTGCCGACCTCGAGCGAGAGCCAGTCAGCCGGGCGATGCGTGAGGCTCGCCACCGCCTCATACCGCTCAAGCTGGCTGTCCGAAACGATCGGCGGCACGCCGTCAAGCGCGCCGGGCGCGATGCCGGGCGCGTCGGTTTCAAGGTCGCTTTGCGAGTAGCCGAGCCTCAACTGCGCGGTGAGATCGGGCGCAAGCGCGGCAGCAAGCGTGCCTCCCACTGCAATCTGTTGCCTCTCGCGGGTCTCAAGTTCGCCAATGACAGCAAGCTGGGGTCCGCCGCTGTCTTCGGGAAAGCCCTCGCTTTCGCTTCCCGCGATGACGGCGAACAGGTCGAAGCTGACAGTCGCGCCAAGGTCGGGCGAGGCCGTGGCAGCAATCGAGTAACGCTCGCTCGTAGTGCCCGGCACAAAATCGTCGCTGTCGAGAAAACCGCCAGCAATGCCGAATGAGCCCGCATCGCCTTCTACGCCCAGTGATCCACCGAACCTGTAGCGCCCCTCGCTCCCGATACCGGCATGCGCCGAAGCGCCGCTGCCGAGCGGTCCGACATCCAGCGCGATGACGCCTGACAGGGCATCGGCGCCGTACGCGGTCGATTGCGGGCCTGAGACGACCGCGATGCGCTGCACGATCTCAGGGTCGATCAGCGAGAAATCGAGCCCGCCGCCGCTCGAATTGAGCGGATCGTCGACCCGCACTCCGTTGATCGTCACCAGTGCAAAATTGGGCTCGCCGCCGCGGATGGAGACGTAGGAGCCTGCCCCCGGCCCGCCCTTATCGAACGCGACGACACCGGGAAGCAGCGACAGGTCTTCGGTGACCGAAACTACCCCGCGCACGCCCGGACGATCCTCATCGAGCAACTTTGCGCTCGTTGCCGCATCGCTCGCCGGATCGGCAAGATTGGCCTCGACGAGGATTGCGGGCGCCTCTTCCTGCGCCTGGGCTGAGACCGGCAGCGCAAACGATAGGGCAGCAAAAACGCCGCATCGCCGGGCTGGCGTGAATAAAGTCAAAGTCATGGTTTCGGAGGAATCTTGCAGAAAGGGGGTTGGCAGACGTGTCGTTTGTCGATTCACAGTTAGGCGAATTGTTACGAAAACACGGTTAACAGTGCAGCCTCACCAGCGCACCTTCGCTTCGCGCATTGAAGGGTATTTATGCAAAGAATTCTCGGAATAGCGATCAGCGTGGTCATCGCAGGTCTGGCGCTGGGCGCGGGCTATGCGCTGGTGGACGTGACGCACGCGCTCATCCGCCTCGCGCTGCCGCTTCCCGAAGTCGAGCTTTCGGGAGACGATCTCGCCAACACGGTGACTTATCTGATGGTGGCGAGCCTTGTCGTCTTTTCGCTGGTCGCTGTTTTTGCAAAACAGGGAGTGTTTGAAACCGCTCGGCGCACGGCCGCTCAGGTCTATGCGTGGGGCACGGCGTGGGGCGCAGGATCCCTGACGCTGTTCCTCATGAGCGCGAGCGTCTTCCCGCATCGCCTGCTCGTGGGCGCGTTTCTGGTTGGCGTCGTGCTTTTCGTTGCCGGTTATGCCGTGTTCGGCGGCAACCGCGAGAAGGGCATCATCGGGCGCCTTGGCGAAGTTATCGTCGCGCTCTTCACCTCGCTCAAGAACCCGCTCGCATGGCTGGCGATCCTCGTCACCATCGCTCCGCTCGCAGCAGCGGTTGCCTATGTCGTGAGCCAGGAGTTCCGCGATGCGGTCGCGGAATTTCGCGTACAGCAGAACGTCTCGGTCGACGGTGACTGGATCACTGTGCCGGTCAACACGCAGACCCAGTTGCTTCAGCCGATCATGATCCGCATGGTTCCGGGCGAACCCGGCCAAATGGTCGTGCTCGAGCGCGCTGGACGCCTCTACCGCATCGGCTATCCTGACAACGGCACCAAGGAATTGCTCGTCGATTTCGCCGATCAGGTGGGCGAGGTGAACCTCGAAAACGGTGCGATGGGTTTTGATTTCGACCCGCGCTTTGGCGAGGAAGGTCGCAGTTTTCTCTACGCCTATTTCACCAGCTTCGAGACAGACGCTCAGACCAACTACCTAGCGCGCTTCGATCTTGGCGCGGGCGATCCCGAAGCCGTGCTTGCAAGCCAGCAGAACCTGATCGAGATCGGCCGCCCGCCCACGCAGTATCACAATGGCGGGCATGTCGAGGTCGGCCCTGACGACATGCTCTACATCGCCATTGGCGAGCTCGACATGGCGGACAGCCATCAGACCATCGACACGACGCTTGCAGGTGGCATCCTCAGGATCGACGTGCTCAATCAGGGTGGCGACGTCTCAGGCCCGATCCTGCGCCAGCCGGAAAACGGAGCATCGCGCGGCTATTCGATACCGCTCGACAATCCCTTCGCCGGGCGCGAGGACGCCTTGGGAGAATTTTACGCCATCGGTCTTCGCAATCCCTTCCGCTTCGCCTTCGACCCGGCCAACGGTTCGATCTGGGCAGGCGAGGTCGGCTCGACCGTGTGGGAGGAAGTCAACGTCATCGAGAAGGGCATGAACTACCAGTTCCCCTTCATCGAAGGCCGCGAAGACACCACCTTCGCGCCGCCGCCGGTCATCCACGGCCAGCAGAAAGGCCCTGCTTTTACTTATCGCCACACCGCCTATGATCGTTCGGTCATCGGCGGGATCGTCTATCGCGGGTCGCGCTGGCCCACCCTCGATGGCAAATATTTGTTTGGCGACAATTACTCGGGCAAGTTCTGGGCGATGCCTGCCGTCGATGAAGTCACCGAAGAGGTCGAGGTGCTGGGGCAGGCTGACAAATATGCGCAGCGCGGCTTCACCTCGATGATCCAGACGCCTGATGATCGCATCCTCATCACGGTGATGGGCTCCTCCTCCTCGCCAAACGGGGCCATCGTCGAACTGGTGCGCAAGGATGCGGGCGCGCAGGCCAGCATTGGCGGCGGTGGGCAAGCCGCGGCGGCAGAGGCTGTCCCACTCACAGAGCTTGAAATCCGTCAAAGCTACGTCACCAATTGCGCGCGTTGCCACGGCGAGAACGGCTATGGCGACGGACCGGACGCCGCAGCATTGTTGGAAAATGCAGGCGCGGCACCGATCAGTTTCCATTCGGACGAATTCGCAACGCGCAGCCGCGACCATGTTCGCCTTGCCATTTCGGGCGGCGGCGAAGCGGTCGGGATGAGCTACGCCATGCCTCCATGGGAGGGAGTGCTGGTCGAGGAAGAGATCGATGCGCTAACCGATTACATCATGGCCATGCGCGAGAATGAGAGTGCGCAATGAGCACTCGGCTGAGCGAGAGCCGGTTTGCCAAAAGGTTCGGCCTCACCACCCCGATTGCGCTTGCCCCAATGGCATTCGCGACCGGAGGATCGCTGGCCGCCGCTTGCGCAAAGGCAGGAGCGCTCGCGCTGATCGGCGGGAGTTACGGCGATCTCGACTGGACGAGCCGCGAATACGGGGCAGCCGAAGATGAGCTGGCGGGCGATGCAACCGCCCTGGCGAAATTGGGCTGCGGGTTCATCACCTGGAAGCTGGACGAGGACGCCTCCGCGCTCGATTGGGTGCTCGAGCGTCCGGCAAAGCCTGCCGCTATCATGCTCTCTTTCGGTGACCCGACCGCGATTGCGAGGCGGATCACCGATGCCAGTGTACCTCTGATCTGCCAGATCCAGACGATCGCGCAACTGCCCGAAGCCGTCGACGCTGGCGCGAATGTAATCGTCGCGCAAGGCGGTGAGGCTGGCGGGCATGGCATGAACGCCCTCGACGGTCGCGGCACGTTCACGCTCGTGCCCGAAATTGCGGACTGGCTTGCAGGTCATGCGCCACACGTTCAACTGCTCGCTGCCGGTGGCGTAGCGGATGGTCGCGGCCTGGCCGCTGCGCTCATGCTTGGTGCAGACGGTGCGCTTGTCGGGTCGCGCTTATGGGCAACGCGGGAATCGCTTGCTCCCGATGCGGCGATTGCGGAGGCGGTCAACGCGTGCGGCGACGGTTCAGCCCGCTCGAAAGTGTTCGACATCCTGCGCGAGAAAAATTGGCCTGCCCACTTCGATTTCCGCGCTCTGAGAAACGCGATCCACCGCGAGTGGGAGGGCCGCATCAAAGAGCTTGCCGCTGACCCCGCTGCCGCAGTTGCACGCTACAAAGAAGGCGTTGCAACCGGCGACTATTCGCGAGCGCACGTAACTGTAGGCGAAAGCACCGGCCTTATCCGCAGTAATGCCAGCGCCGCCGAAGTCATAGCCGTGATCGACGAAGAGGCGCAGCGGCTTCTTGGATAGGAGCAGCGCCTATGCGCGGCTACGCGGCGGGACCATCAGGCGCTGGATCAGTGCAAAGACTGCCCGGTAAAACAGATAAAGCAGCGCGGCGATGAATGCCGGCATGAGGACCGCATCAAATTGCAGCCTCCCCAACCAGAAAACCCGGTCCCACAATGGGCCGGCGATGAGCAGGTGAACTGCAACCGCTAACAGGATACCGAGGGTCGACGCGGGGAGCTCGGGCAAGCGCGCAAACCGGCCAAGCGCCCATGCAGCGACGCGCGCAATCGCGAACAACGTCAGGAACGATGCGACAGTAAACCCCAGCCAGGCTATCGGAGCCTGAGCAAAGACCGATCCTGGACGCGAGATATGGTCCCAGTAATCAAACGCGCTAGACACAAGCAGGATCACGAACAGCCAGACCCAGTGCGATGCGACAAGGCGAGCACGGTCGCGGCCTCCGGTCATCCGCGCATATCCCTCAGTTTGGCAACATCATAGGGCCGTCCCAATCGTCCGCCGGGTATCTCCAGCGCGGCCCTGTCCCAGCCTGCGCGCTCCGCGATTGCCTCGTAGGTCTCATGCAGGAAACCAATCAGCGCCTTGTCCGGGTCATCGGCCATCGCAACTGCCGCATAGGGCAGGATGAACTCGCCAAGCTGCGCATCCCAGTATGCGCCATCGGTTTCCAGTGAAGCTTCCGCAATGCCATCAGGGGTGGGATATCCGTAGGCGTAGAAAGCCGCTTCCTCGATCCCACCGCCGCCTAACCAGAAACCGGCGCTGGCGACCTCGTGGCTATAGGCTTCGCGCGTGGCACGGTCAGGCAGGTTGGGAACACCGCCCGGGTGGAGCGGGGCTTCTTTCCCGGAGAAGCGCGTGACGGCCAAGTCGAAGCTGCCCCAGAAGAGATGGCTTGGACTGGACTTGCCGACGAAGAAGCTGCGGAAGTGCGTGAAGACCCGGTCGGCGCTGCGGAAAGCGGCGTGGAAGCGGCGCAGTGCGCCCTCGTCCCATTTGCGCGGGCGGTCATCGGATTGGAAAGGGACTGCGGGGTCGACCTCATTGGGCGAGCCGCCAATGTCCGGCGCGATCCCAGCGCGCCTTAGAAGCCCCGTTAGGCTCTGAAAAAGCTCGGCGACCGTCTGCCCATGGAGCGCAACCGAGCCTCGGAATCCCGCGGAGGTTTCGAGCACTACCTCGCTTGCGAGGCAATCGAACAGCAATTCCGCTTCGTGATCGCCGACGGCTACCGGGTAGGTGCGAAAGCCGCGCGGCGTCACGCGAAGGGCAAGCTGCCACCCATGATTGGTCCATACCCGCGCACGGGTGGGAAGCTTGCCGATAATCTGCAGATAGGCGTGGCACGTCTCGATCATCGCCTTGTCGGCTGCGTAATCGAGAACAGGCCAGCGCCCATCTGTCATCAGGGTCAACCCCTTGCTTAGAAGACCTCGAACAGGCCAGCTGCGCCCATGCCGCCGCCGACGCACATCGTGACGACGACATATTTCGCACCGCGGCGCTTGCCTTCGATCAGCGCGTGGCCGGTGCAGCGTGCGCCGGTCATGCCATAAGGGTGGCCGATCGAGATCGAGCCGCCATTGACGTTGAGGATGTCGTTATCGATGCCGAGCTTGTCGCGGCAGTAGAGCACCTGCACCGCAAACGCCTCGTTCAGTTCCCAAAGGCCGATATCGTCCATCTTGAGGCCGGTCTGCTTGAGCAGCTTGGGAATGGCGAAGACCGGGCCGATGCCCATTTCGTCAGGCTCGGTTCCGGCAACAGCCATGCCGACATAACGGCCAAGCGGCTGAAGACCCTTCTGCTCGGCAAGCTTGGCTTCCATCAAAACGCTTGCCGAAGAACCGTCGGAAAGCTGCGAGGCGTTGCCCGCAGTGATGACCTTGTCCGGGCCCATCACCGGGTTGAGGCTCTGGAGGCCTTCAAGCGTGGTCGAGGGGCGGTTGCCTTCGTCCTTGGTGATGGTGGTTTCGACCTGCGAGATTTCGCCGGTTTCCTTGTCCTTGACCATCATGGTGGTGCTGACGGGCACGATCTCGTCGTCGAACTTGCCCGCTTCCTGAGCTGCTGCGGTGCGCATCTGCGACTGGAGCGCGTATTCGTCCTGCGCTTCGCGGCTGATATTGTAGCGCGCAGCAACCGTCTCTGCGGTGCCGAGCATCGGCATGTAGACGTCCTTGTGCATCGCGATCAGCGAGGGGTCGGGAGCGACGCGCATTTCGGGCGTCTGGACCATCGAGATCGAGTCCTGACCGCCGCCGACGACCACATTCATATTGTCGACCACGATCTGCTTGGCAGCCGTCGCAATTGCCATCAGGCCCGAGGAACACTGACGGTCGATCGTCTGGGCAGCCACCGTCACCGGAGCGCCGCCGCGAAGTGCGACCTGGCGACCGATATTGCCGGCCTGCGTGCCTTGCGTGAGGACAGCGCCCCAAACGACATCGTCGATCTCGCCGGCGTCGATACCGGCGCGCTCAACGGCAGGAGCGAAGGAAAGCGAACCGAGCGTTGCGCCCGGCGTGGCGTTGAAGCCGCCCTTGTAAGCACGGCCAATCGGCGTGCGAGCGGTGGAGACGATGACTGCATCGCGTGACATGAGAGGTATCCTTTCAAACGTGTGGGTCCGTCCCCGTCTTCACAAGATGGAGACTGAATAGGTCAAAAGCGCGTCAGATTTTCTTCGCGCGCTGAAAGTGGGCTTCAGACGAAGTAGAGAGTGATCCACTCGCAGATCAGAGCAGGCGTTTCCTCGCCCTCGATCTCCATCGTCACTTCGCAGGTCTGCTGCCACTGGCCGGGGCGCTTTTCGACCATTTCGGTGAGCTTCCAGTGGCCACGAATGCGCTTTCCTGCACGCACGGGCGAGAGGAAACGGCATTTGTTGCCGCCATAGTTCACGCCCATCTTCACGCCGTCGAGCTTGGGCGTGTCGCTGTTCGCGCCAAGGTAAGGCATCATCGAAAGTGTGAGGAAGCCGTGCGCGATGGTCCCGCCGAACGGGGTCATCTTGGCCTTTTCTTCGTCGATATGAATGAACTGGTGGTCACCGGTCGCATCGGCAAACTGGTTGATGCGTTCCTGGCTCATCTCGACCCAGTCACTGGTGCCGATGGTTTCGCCAACTTTGGCTGCGAGATCCTGCGGGGTCATTTGGCTCTCCCTTTTGAGTGTTGAGTCCCTAAATCCGCGCGCGGTTTGGGCGACAAACGCCGCGAGGGCAAGCCCCCGGCACTCGGACGTAGCGTGCCCTAACGTCAGGCGGACTTGAGAAGCAGGGGAGTACGCTGATTAAGCCATTTCTGCGCCGGTTTCTCGAATCCGGCAAAGAGCGCTGCGGAGACGGCAAGAACGAGCGCGCCATAGACGGCAAGGCCGATCCAGCCGATCTGGAGATCGCTGCCGACAAAGGCCAGTTTGAAAACCACGAACAGAAGATAGTGCGAAAGGTACGTCGCATAGCTCCAGTCGCCGAGTTTAACGAGCGGGCCCGATCCCAGAACGCGGGCGGGAATGCCGCCATCAAGTGCGAGCGCGAGCAGCAGGCTTGCAAAGCAGGCCGGAACCCATAGCGTTTCGGGAAGGCCAAGTGCGAGCCCCGCGATGGCTAGCGCGGCGCTGACCGCGAAAGGTATCGCGCCGCCACGTCCCGCATCGCGCATCTGCCGCCAAATCTGTGCAAGCGCGATCCCCATGGTGAACTCGGCAAGGCAGCGTACGAGGCCGGTGCGCGGTATGTCGTCGTCCAGGATCGCGTATCCGAGCCCTGCGAACCAGGCGTGCAGACACAAAGCCATCGCTCCCAGCGCCGCAATCAGCGACGGAAGCCCAAGCCGCTCCCATCGGACTGCGAGGATGAGCGCGGGAAACGCAAGATAAGCCGCAAACTCGGCGCTGATCGACCAGGCGGGCGGGTTCCATGCAAGCTCACTCGTAAACCCCCAGTTCTGGATCAGCAGAACGTGAAGTGGCAACTCTGCCAACGGATAGTTGCCGGTGGGGCGGCCTGTCAGCGCGAGCATGAGCGCCAGCATCGCAAAGCCTGACAGAACCAGCGCGTGAAGCGGCCAGACGCGCGCAAATCGCTTCCACAGGAACGGGCGGGTCTGCGCCCAGCCTTGGGTTCGGAACTTCTCGCCATAGCTTAGCCACATAACGAAGCCTGAGAGCATGAAGAAGAAATCGACCGCGAGATAACCCTTGGAGAACACCGCGATGGCTTCGCCCGGTAGGATCGCGGTGAGGCTGAGGCGGATGTGGTAGAGCACCACGAACCACGCCGCGAGCCCGCGCAAACCCGTCAGCTGGTCAAGCTGCAGACGCGATTTTGAAACGGGCGATCCGGCAACGCTCATATAGCCTCGCTCGGTTTGCCGATCGTCGGACGCGCGCGGCGCGATACAGGGCGCGCGGTCGCAGCTTCAACGGGCTCTTCGCATTGCTTGAGGTAACTCGACAATCCGATCTGGAAGGCGAGCAAAAGCAGCATCGGCGGGGTGTAGGCGATGCCTGTAAAGAGCGCGCCGACGAGATAGATGATCTGCGCCTGCGCCAAGGCTGAGGCCAGTGGCGCCTGCCATTGCTTGTCCGGTCCCACGCGTCCCTTCCATCGTTTGCGGATGCGCGCCATCGAGACAAGGCCGGTGATCTGGATCAGGCTCCACAGGATAAGGCCGGGATAGCCTTGCTCGCCCAGAACCTCGAAAATCGCCGAGTGATAGGCACGCGCCTCATCGACCACGTCCTGATAGGTGACCGAGGTTGTGCCGCCCGCAGTCTCTTCCACGCGCATGCGGTATTCGAACGAATTGCCGCGATAGGCGTCGAACCCGCCGCCCCACGGATTCTCGGCAGCGTAATCGAGCGTCCAGCTCCACACCGCGACGCGGGTCGAGGCGCTCTGGTCCTGCTCGAACTCGGTGATCGTGCCCATGCGCTCGGTAAAGCTGGCGGGCAGGAACGGGATCGCCGCGATCATCGCAATCGCGCCAAGCCCAGCGAAGAGCACCTTGTTCTTCACATGCCGGAAGGTGAGCAGCAGCAGCACCGCAAAACAGACAAGCCCCGTGCGCGCTTCGGTGCCGACAGGGATCAGGATGCAGGCGAAAATGAAGGCATAGCCGAACAGCTTCACGCGCCAGTCGGGCGGAAAGATCGTACCATGCCGCGTGAACCAGTGGATCGCGGGGATGATCGCGATCGCCATGCAGGCTAGGACGCTGGTCTCATAGATGCCGGAATTATCGTTCACGATCAGCATGCGGGTCTCGTATCCGCCGCCGCCGAAGACGACCTTGATCCCGCCGCCGACGATGATGACCGCCATCGACAGGAGCATGGTTAGAAGCGCGCCTTCGATCCGCAGCCGCGTAGTCAGCGTCAGCGGCAGGAAGATGGCGAACAGCATCGCCTTCCACACCCAGTCCCACTTGGTCGCAGCGTTTTCGGGAAAGTCGGCAAAGCCCGTCGTCCACCAGCAGTAAAGCAGAAACAGCAGCATCAGCCCCTGTCTGCCGGTGAAGCGCGCGCCCTTCTTGCTGTCGAGCGCGAGCCAGCCTCCGAACGCCGCCGCGAACGCAATCAGCGACACCGACAGCGATGTGATCAGCGAATAGCCGATGCGCTGAGGGGCGAGGATGTCGATATAGATATAGAGCAGCACCCAAAGGAACGGGCGCTTGATGCCGAGCACCAGCACATATCCGATAAAGGCGATAAGGAAGAGATCGATCATTTCGGGCCCGACCCGTCCTTCATCTGCGCACGCCGGCGCGCATTGCGGCTCGCCGCGCTGCCCTCCTCGCGCGCCGCCTCGGCCTTTTCGTCCAGTTCCCTGAGACGCGGATCGACGTCGGTTTCCTCGCGCAACACCAGCCGAAGCAAGGCGAGCGCCAACAGGCCGTGGCCCAGCGCGAGTGCGAAATAGTCAATCATGGCAAGGATCGCCGTACAGGAGCGCGGTTGACGGCCCGTTAAGCATGGTTGCGCTATTTGCCTTTCCCATGACGCGCGTCCTCCACGTCCTCGACCACTCGCTGCCGCTGCATTCCGGCTACACCTTCCGCACGCGTGCAATCCTGAAAGCTCAGGAAGCGCTGGGGCTGGAAGTCCGTGGCCTGACCTCGCAGCGTCACAACGCCGAGGCTGAATGGGAGAATGAGGAGGAAGAGTTCGACGGGCTGACCTTCCACCGCACGCTGGGCGTTTCGACAGGGCCCATGCTGGTGCGCGAATTCCGAGAAATGGCTGCAACGAGCGACGCGATCCGCGAACTGGCGCAGGATTGGCGCCCGGACATCATTCACGCTCATTCCCCGGCGCTCAATGGCGGCGCTGCGCTGAGAGCCGCGCGCAGCCTTGGCGTCCCGCTCGTCTATGAAATCCGCGCGTTTTGGGAAGATGCAGCGGTCGGCAATCGCACAGGCAAGGAAGGGTCGGCAAAGTATCGCCTGACGCGCAGCCTCGAAACGCAGGTCGCAGCGCGCGCTGATGCGGTGTTCACGATCTGCAACGGTCTGCGCGACGATCTCGTGGCCCGCGGCATTCCGGGCGGCAAAATCGGCGTGATGCCCAACGGCGTCGATCTCACCTTGTTTGGTGAACCGGTCCCTCGTGACAATGCATTAGCGACCGAGCTCGGCATTAACGACAGTGCGCCCGTGATCGGCTATATCGGCAGCTTTTACGACTATGAGGGCATCGACGACCTGATCGCAGCCATGCCGATCCTGCGACGCTCGCATCCCGGCGCTCGGCTGCTTTTGGTTGGCGCTGGCGAGATGGAAGGCGAATGGCGCGAAGCTGTCACAAAGCTGCCGGAGCCCGAAGCCGTTATCTTCGCAGGCCGCGTCCCGCATGACGAGGTCGAGCGTTATTACTCGCTGATTGATGTGCTGGCCTATCCGCGCAAAGCCTCGCGCCTCACCGATCTCGTTACCCCGCTCAAACCGCTGGAGGCCATGGCGCAGCGCCGCCTTGTTGCTGCCTCCAACGTAGGTGGCCATCGCGAACTCATCACACATGGCGAGACGGGTTTCCTGTTTGCTCCCGACGAACCGGCGTCTTGCGCACGGGCCCTCGGCGATCTGCTTGATGCACGAAGCGAATGGGACGCGCTGCGTGCAAATGGATTGGACCATGTCCGTTCGCGTCATGACTGGCACGCAAATGCGCGGCGTTATCTTGACGTTTACCATCTCTTGTTAACCCGAATTGACGGCGAAGTCGGTTCGGGTCCGCTTTCGCCAGAACAGGGATTACGGGCGTAGCGAGAACGATCGATGCGCCCCATGCGAAGAGAAGCACAAAAGGGCGCCATGCGACTGAGCCAGATCAAAGAAGCCAAGCCGAGCAAACGGCGCAAGGCTGCCACCTCCAAGCGACCCTTCGCGGGCGTCGCGGCTCACAAGGCATTCATTCCGATCGTCACGATCTGGGGCGCCGCTTTGTTCGGCCTGATCATGGTCGTCCTGCCGCAGGGGATGATCGACAAGCTCGGGACACTTTCTGGCGGATTGGTCGCAGGATTGGTCGCGCGCATCGTGCTTGCCGCAGCCGCAGCAGTGATCGGCGGCGTGCTTGGCTACGGCGTCTCATCCACGCTCCATTCTCGCGCCGCCAAACCGGCAGCAAGCCGCGGCGTGTACTCGGCATATCATGCTAGCCGCACGCGCCCCATCGACCCGGCAGCCGACCTTGGCAGTGAAAGCCTCGATGCGCCGCTCGACGCGGATTTCTCCGATCCCGAAGAGGCTGAAGCCGGCGAGGGTGGGCAAGCGTACAATGGCGCGCCCCGAGGTGAAACGCTCGGTGAATTGGCGCAGCGCGGCTACGACATCGAAGGCCCCGAAGACGAAGCTCCGAAAGCCAATGCGCTCTTCACTCACGGGCAGTACAAGCAGGCGCTGATCGAATGCTGCGAAGGCGCTTCGTGCGAGGCAGCAGCTGTAGACGAGTCTTCCAAATCACCGCTCGTCGAAAAGCCAGAGCGCAGTACGCAATCAGACAAGCCGCGCGAACTCGACCTTGCCGAATTTGCTGAGCTTCCGGGCCGAAATGCAGTTTGGGTCGTGGAGGAAGGCGCCAAAGCGCCCGCCGCAAAGCCCAAACCCGTTCCGGCCTCTGCGCTCGACAAACTGCGCGAGCGGCCAACCGACGAACTCAGCCTTGTCGAAATGGTCGAACGGTTTGCTGGCGCCCTGCATCAGCATCAGGAAAGCGAGCGCGAGCGTCAGTCCGGACACGCGCCGGGCCGCGATGCAGCGCTGGCCGAAGCGCTCAAGGCGCTGACGATGTTCACTGAGAGCGGCTTTGACACACAAGCTGCCGCTCCCGCAAAGCCGGGCGACCAGCTCGGCCAGACCGAGCGCGATCTGCGCGACGCGCTCGCCAAGTTGCAGACTCTTCGCGGCGCAGCATAAGCGCGGCAAAGGCTCGACGGGGCGCTGCCACCCAACCCGCTGAGAATCGGCAAAATCGCTGAAAGCGACTCGCAAAAGCCACATTGACGCAACGTCATTAAAGCCTGCCTTTGCATCCTTGTAATATTCCTTCGCTTTTCGCGGTTGCAAAACGGCATATCCGCCTGCATTAGAGTCGGCCAACGATGCGCGGCTGCGGCCAAAAACCGTGAGCGCGCGTATTTCTGGTCGAGATCGAATATGCGAACCCTTCGGGATCGCCGCGGTATCGACATCTGACAGAACGGAAAGCTTGCCATGGTGGGTCAACCCGCTCCCCAGGGTCTCTACGACCCGCGAAACGAACACGACGCCTGCGGTGTGGGCATGGTCGCTCATATCAAGGGTGAGCGTAGCCACTCGATCGTCGAGCAATCGCTCGAGATTCTCGAGAAGCTCGACCATCGCGGTGCAGTTGGGGCGGACCCGCTTCTGGGAGATGGCGCTGGCCTCTTGATGCAGATCCCGCACGCGCTGATTCAGCGCTGGGCAGACGAACATGGGCACGAGCTTCCCGAACCCGGCGACTATGCCGTCGCGATGAGCTTTATGCCGAAGGACGAGGTCGCGCGAGGCTTCGTTGCAGATCGTTTCGAAAAGCTGCTCGCCAAGGAAGGTCAGCGTCTCATCGGCTGGCGCGATGTGCCAACCACGCTTGATGGGCTTGGCGATGCGGTGATTGCGTCGATGCCCGTGATCCAGCAGGCTATTATCGCCAAGGGTGATAGCACGCCCGATCAGGACGCGTTTGAGCGCAAGCTCCTCGCGATCCGCAAGCAGACGCTCAATCCGCTCGCAAAACTGGCTGAAAAGCACGGACTTCCGGGTCTCACCGAAACCTACATGCCCTCCGTGTCGACCCGCACGATTGTTTATAAGGGCCTGCTGCTCGCAACGCAGGTGCAGAGCTTTTACGACGATTTGCGCGACCCCGAATGCGTCAGCGCTTTCGGCCTCGTGCACCAGCGTTTCAGCACCAACACCTTCCCGAGCTGGCGGCTTGCCCACCCGTTCCGCTTCATCGCTCACAATGGTGAGATCAACACGGTTCGCGGTAACGTGAACTGGATGAATGCGCGCCGCCGCACGATGGAAAGCGACCTGCTCGGCCCCGATCTCGACAAGATGTGGCCGCTGATCCCACACGGGCAATCGGATACGGCCTGTCTGGACAACGCGCTCGAATTGCTGATCGCGGGCGGATACAGCCTCGCACATGCCATGATGATGCTCATCCCCGAGGCGTGGAACAAGCATGAGCTGATGGCGCCCGAACTGCGCGCCTTCTACGAATATCACGCTGCCCTGATGGAGCCATGGGATGGGCCCGCCGCGGTCTGCTTCACCGATGGCCGGCAGATCGGTGCAACACTCGACCGCAACGGCCTTCGTCCCGCTCGCTTCTGCGTTACCAAGGACGACATCGTGTGCCTCGCGTCCGAAAGCGGAGTGCTGCCCTTTGCCGAAGAGGACATCGTTCGCAAATGGCGGCTCCAGCCGGGCAAGATGCTCCTGATCGACCTCGAACAGGGTCGCATCATCGAGGATGATGAACTTAAGGCGGAACTTGCGGGGGCCGAACCCTACACCGAATGGCTCGACCAGGCGCAGGTCCGCCTCGACGACATCAGCGAGATCGAGCCCGAACTATCCGAGCTCGCCGAAGAGCACACCACCCTGCTCCAGCGCCAGCAGGCGTTTGGCTACACGCAGGAAGATATTGCGCGGTTCCTCGAGCCGATGGCGGTGAAGGGGGATGATCCAGTCGGTTCGATGGGCACCGATACGCCGATTGCGGTTCTCTCGAACAAGGCGCGGCTGCTCTACGACTATTTCAAGCAGAACTTCGCGCAGGTCACCAACCCGCCGATCGACCCGATCCGCGAAGAGCTGGTGATGAGCCTGCTCTCCATGATTGGCCCGCGCCCGAACCTGCTCGGCCATGATGCGGGTACGCACAAGCGGCTTGAGGTCGATCAACCGATCCTGACGAATGATGACCTTGCCAAGATCCGCTCCGTCGAAGCCGTAATGGATGGCGCTTTCCGCTGCGAGACAATCGACATTACCTGGGACGCCGAGGCAGGCGTCGAGGGGATCGAACTCGCGATCAGGGAAATGTGCTGGGCCGCGACCGAGGCGGTGCTTCAGGATCACAACATCCTGGTGCTGTCAGACCGCGCGCAGGACGAGGGCCGCGTTCCGATGCCGGCGCTGCTCGCCACCGCAGCGGTGCACCATCACCTCGTCCGGCAGGGACTGCGCATGCAGACCGGGCTCGTCGTCGAAACCGGCGAAGCGCGCGAAGTGCATCATTTCTGTGTGCTCGCCGGATATGGCGCCGAAGCAATCAATCCTTACGTGGCGTTCGAGACGCTAGAAGACATTCGCCGCCGCAAGCATCCGGGCGCGACAACCGATGCAGTGCAGCAGAACTACATCAAGGCGGTCGGCAAGGGCATCCGCAAGGTCATGTCCAAGATGGGCATCTCGACCTACCAATCCTATTGCGGCGCGCAGATCTTTGACGCGGTGGGGCTGTCGAGCGCCTTCATCGACAAGTATTTCACCGGCACCGCCACGACCATCGAGGGCGTCGGGCTGGAGCAGGTCGCCGAAGAAGCGATCCGCCGCCACGCACAGGCCTATGGCGACAACCCGCTCTACAAGGGCATGCTCGATGTGGGCGGGATCTACCAATACCGCTTGCGCGGTGAGGAACACGCCTGGACCCCGCAAAACGTCGCGCAATTGCAGCACGCGGTTCGCGGCAATGTCTCCGAGCAATATCAGGAATTTGCGAAGTCGGTGAATGAGCAGAGCGAACGCCTGCTCACCATTCGCGGGCTTATGGAGTTCAAGACCGCTGACGAGCCGTTGCCGCTCGACGAAGTCGAACCGGCATCCGAGATCGTCAAGCGCTTCAGCACCGGCGCGATGAGCTTTGGCTCGATCAGCCACGAAGCGCACTCGACGCTGGCGGTTGCTATGAACCGTATCGGCGGGCGCTCGAACACAGGCGAAGGCGGGGAGGAACCCTTCCGCTTCACCCCGCTGGAAAACGGCGATTCCATGCGTAGCCGGATCAAGCAGGTTGCCTCTGGCCGCTTTGGCGTGACGACCGAATATCTCGCCAATTCCGACGACATCCAGATCAAGATGGCGCAGGGCGCGAAGCCCGGCGAAGGCGGTCAGCTGCCTGGCCACAAAGTCGACAAGCGCATCGGCGCTGTGCGTCACTCGACGCCGGGCGTGGGCCTCATCTCCCCGCCGCCGCACCACGACATCTACTCGATCGAAGACCTCGCGCAGCTGATTCACGACCTCAAGAACGTGAACAACGAAGCGCGCATTTCGGTGAAGCTCGTCTCCGAAGTGGGCGTGGGCACGGTTGCCGCTGGCGTGTCTAAGGCGCGTGCGGATCACGTCACCATCTCCGGCTACGATGGCGGAACGGGCGCATCACCGCTCACCAGCCTCACCCATGCCGGATCCCCTTGGGAAATCGGTCTTGCCGAGACGCAGCAGACGCTGCTCCTCAACGATCTTCGCTCGCGCATCGCGGTTCAGGTCGATGGCGGCCTTCGCACCGGACGCGACGTTGCCATCGGCGCGCTTTTGGGCGCGGACGAGTTTGGCTTTGCCACCGCCCCGCTGATCGCGGCTGGCTGCATTATGATGAGGAAGTGCCACCTCAACACCTGTCCGGTCGGCGTCGCGACGCAGGACCCGGTATTGCGAGCGCGCTTCACCGGTGAGCCTGAGCATGTGGTCAACTACATGTTCTTCGTCGCCGAGGAGCTTCGCGGCATCATGGCCGAAATGGGCTTCCGCACAGTCGAGGAAATGGTTGGCCGCGTCGACCGGCTCGACATGACGCGCATGCACCGTCACTGGAAAGCGCGCGGGATCAATCTTGAGCGCCTGCTTCACAAGCCGGAGCTCAAGGAAGGTGCACCGCTTCGCAACACCGAGGGGCAGGACCACGGACTTGGCGCGGCGATGGACAACGCGCTTATCGCCGATGCAACGGACGCTATCGAGGCGAAGACCCCGGTACAGCTCGACTATACTATCACCAATGTCCACCGCACGGTCGGCGCGATGCTGTCGGGCGCGATTGCCAAGGCGCATGGACACGAAGGCCTGCCCGCTGACACGATCCGCGTAAACCTCACAGGCGTTGCGGGACAGAGCTTCGGCGCATGGCTTGCGCATGGCGTGACGCTAGACCTTGTCGGCGATGCCAATGACTATGTCGGCAAGGGGCTGAGCGGTGGCCGGATCATCGTGCGCCAGCCCGACGGCGTTCCGCGCGAAAGCAGCGCCAACATCATCATTGGCAACACCGTGCTTTACGGCGCGATTGCGGGCGAGGCGTATTTCAATGGCGTCGCGGGCGAGCGCTTTGCCGTTCGCAATTCAGGCGCGATTGCCGTGGTCGAAGGCGCGGGCGATCACGCCTGCGAATACATGACCGGCGGCGTCGTGGTCGTGCTCGGCAAGACAGGCCGCAATTTCGCAGCCGGGATGAGCGGCGGCGTGGCCTATGTCTACGATCCCGACGGCGCGTTCAGCGCGCTCGTCAATCACGCACAGGTCGACCTGCTACCCGTAACGGCAGAGCGCGATGCCGAAGACGGAACCGGACGCCCGCAGCAGCGCGGCAGCTCGGTCCACGATTTCGGCATGGGCGACATGCTGCGCCACGATGGAGAGCGCCTGCGCATCCTCGTCGAACGCCACCAGCTGCACACGGGCAGCGCGGTTGCGAGCGAGCTGCTCGCCGACTGGGACAAGGCGCTGGGCGCTTTCGTGAAGGTCATGCCGCGCGACTACAAGCGCGCGCTCGAAGCGCTCGAGGCAGAGCGCGAGGAAGCCGCCAGCGTGGCAGCGGAATAAGGTCAGGAAAAGATGGGCAAGGACACCGGATTTCTCGAACTGGATCGGCGCGAGCGCGACTATCTCGCGCCCGAAGAACGGCTGAACAATTACCGCGAATTCGTGGTGCAGCCGAGCGACGACGTGCTCGCTGCGCAGGCCTCGCGCTGCATGGATTGCGGCATTCCCTATTGTCACAACGGCTGTCCGGTGAACAACTTGATCCCGGACTGGAATCACCTCGTTTACGAACAGGACTGGCGAAACGCGCTCGACCTGCTGCATTCGACCAACAATTTCCCCGAGTTCACCGGCCGGATCTGCCCTGCGCCGTGCGAGGCAAGCTGCACGCTCAACATCGTCGACCAGCCTGTCACGATCAAAAGCATCGAATGCGCGATTGTCGATCGCGGATGGCAAGAAGGCTGGGTCACTCCGCAAGTGCCCGAGAAGAAGACCGGCAAGTCGGTCGCAGTCGTCGGCTCCGGCCCTGCCGGCATGGCCTGCGCGCAGCAGCTTGCGCGCGCGGGGCACTCGGTTACCTTGTTCGAGAAGAGCGATCGGATTGGCGGCCTGCTGCGTTACGGCATTCCCGACTTCAAGATGGAAAAGCACCTCATCAATCGCCGCTGCGTTCAGATGGAGGCCGAGGGTGTGACCTTCAAAACGTCCAAGGAAGTGGGCGTCGACATCTCGTTCAAGAACTTGCAGGAAAACTTCGAGGCGGTCGTGCTTGCAGGCGGCTCCGAAGATGCGCGTCAGCTTGCCATCCCGGGCGCGGAGATGCCGGGCGTGCGCCTCGCAATGGAATTCCTCACCCAACAGAACAAGCGCAACGCGGGCGACGACGAACAGCGCGCAGCCCCGCGCGGAACGCTCAAGGCGACCGGCAAGCATGTCGTCGTAATCGGCGGCGGCGACACCGGCTCGGACTGTGTGGGTACGTCCAACCGCCAGGGCGCGGCCTCTGTCACCCAGCTTGAAATCATGCCCAAGCCCCCTGAAAAGGAAGACAAGGCGCTGACCTGGCCCGACTGGCCGTTGAAGCTGCGCACTTCCTCCAGCCACGAGGAAGGCGTCGAACGCGACTGGGCGGTTCTCACCAAGCGCGTCGTGGGCGATGGCGTAGCCGTCACAGGCCTCGAATGTGCCCGCGTGGAGTGGGTTGATGGCCAGATGCGCGAGATCGTCGGCAGCGAATTCACGCTCAAGGCCGACCTGATCCTGCTCGCCATGGGCTTTGTCGGGCCGAAGAAGGCAGGCCTGCTCGAACAGGCGGGTGTCGATCTCACGGACCGCGGCAACGTGGGCGCCAACACCGAAAACTACCGCACCAATGTCGAGAACGTCTTCGCCTGCGGAGACATGCGCCGTGGTCAAAGTCTTGTCGTATGGGCCATCCGCGAGGGCCGCCAGGCAGCCCGCGCAGTGGACGAGGCGCTGATGGGCGCGAGTGAATTGCCCCGGTAAATCAGCGACTTCTTAACCAAACACGAAAGCCACAAGCGCGGATAAATCGTGCATTGCGGTTGAACCTGTCTTGACCGCCTGTGGTGGCGGTGGTTTGCCTCTCTCCCGTGCAAGGGAGCGAAGGCGCGCTGATAATGCGCCTGCAGGAGAGGATAAGGGTCGTCATGATTTCACGCAGCCGCCGCGCTGGCGCGCTAGGATTCGCAGCAAGTGCATTCGCCCTTGCCGCCGCAAACCCTGCCTTGGCCGAAACAAGCGAAGTCGAACTTACGACCGAGACCTTCGAACTCGCGGCAAGCGGCAAGGCTTCGCCCGACCTGCTTGAGATCGACGAGACGGTCGAGCTCGCCCCGCAGACCGGCCCTGCAACTCCTGTGGCTGCTCCGCCCTCCCGCCCGGCTCCCAAGCCGGTCGATCTTCGCGTGGTCGCCTCGCAATTCGTCGACGTGCCCGTGGCAGGCGATGCGCGCAGCCTTGCCCGCTATTCGGGCCGGGTCGATGGATATCTCGAGGTGCGCGGCAGCTATTATGGCGGCCCATCGAACCTCAAGCTCAAGATCCGCCCCGAATACACCTGGGGCAAGACGTCGAATGGCGAGATCGGACTGATTCCGAACAACACCGCGCTGTTCCGGCCCGAGAGCAAGGGCGACTTCGACCTTTCGGCCAGCCTCGAATATCAATGGCCATCGGGCGCGACTTTCGAGATCGGCAAGATGAACGTGCTCGATATCTCCGGCGCGCTGCCGATCGTTGCGAGTGACGGTCACTACGGGTTCCAGAACCTTGGCATCGCGCTGCCGCCGACCGCTGTCGTGCCCAACACGCTGACCGGCGCAATGCTGACCGTGCCCAAGGGCAAGATGATCTACCGCGCATGGGTGTTCGACCCCGACAGCCAGTACCAACGCACCGGTTTCGAGACCGCTTTCGAAAGTGGCATCGCTTTCATGGTCGCAGCCGCGCGCCGCACCACTATCAACCGCTTGCCTGGGATCGTGAACCTCGCGATCGTCGGCTCGACGCGGGACAGCTTCGCGCAGGACATCCTGCCGCGCGCGCTCACCCCGCCGCCGCAGCCTTTCGGCACGTTTGGCAACGAGAGCGGCGAAGTGGCGATGCAGCTGTCGTTCTACCAGTTCCTCAAGATGCACCCGCAGGCGCGCGGCAAGGGCTGGGGCATCCTCGCCCGCTTCCAGGCCTCAAACGGCGATCCGACCTTCCTCGACTATTCGGGCTATTTCGGCATCTCGGGCAACCCCGGCTACCGCCCGCAGGACCGCTTCGGCATCGCCTATTTCCACTATTCGCTCACCGACGAGCTGGTCGACGACATCGCCTTCCGCCTGCCGATCGAGGACGAAAACGGGGTCGAGGCTTTCTACACATACCAGTTTGCCGAAGGGCTCGGCCTCACCGCAAACGTGCAGGTGGTCGACAGCGCGGTTGCGTTCCGCGACACCGGGGTGATTGTCGGCGCTAGGCTGACCGCGGGGTTTTAATGTAGGCCTTGATGCGAGCGGCGGGGCACATAATGCTCCGGCGACCCACCAGAAGGAGTTTCGGATGAGGCGCAGAAGGCTTGTCCAGTTTGGCCTGATCGCAGCGGCGGTGGTTGCCTTCCCGTTTGTCGCCCCTGTTGCCTGCACCCAGCCCGACCGCGCGCGAGAAGTGCTGGAGATACAAGGCTACTCCGACATTGAGATTTCAGGTTACGCCTATCTCGCATGCGGAAATGGCGACGTGTTTGCCACCGCGTTCGAAGCGACCAGCCCCTCGGGCCAGGCCGTTGAAGGGGCGGTGTGTTCGGGGATCTTCAAGGGCAATACGGTTCGGTTGGACTAGTCCACTCCGCTTGCACAACCCACGCATACCGCGACGCTGGGATCGTGCCTCAAACGCGCCTCCGCGATTTTCTCGCCGCAGCGCAGGCAATAGCCCCATTCGCCTTCATCCAATCTCGTCAGCGCAGCCGTGATCCGCGTGCGTTCCGCTGCGCGGCGGCGTTCCTGCGCTTGGGCCATTGCCTGTTGCTGCATCGCATCCATGCGTGAGAGGCGCCCGACGCTGTCCTGCTGAAGTTCGACCGTATCGCGAGAATCCGCGTTTGCAGCATCCTCGCGGACAAGCTGTTCGCGGCGTTCAAGCAAGGCAGCGCGGGCTTCGTCCTCGGTCATAGCGTCCAATCGATGCTGCCGCGGCCTTGGGCTTCGAGAAAGGCATTGGCCTGGCTGAACGGCTTGGAGCCAAAAAAGCCCGAATGCGCCGACAGCGGACTTGGGTGAGGCGAGGTCAGCACGAGGTGATGATCGCCCGTGCCAAGCCCCTTGACCCGGCCCGCTTTCTTGCGCGCATGGCTGCCCCACAGGACGAAAACTGTTGGCTCGCCGCTCGTCGCAACGGCCTCGACAGCCGCATCGGTGATCGCATCCCAGCCGCGTCCCGCATGGCTGCCCGCCTGTCCCGCCTCGACCGTCAGCGTGTTGTTGAGGAGCAGCACGCCCTGCTTCGCCCACGGCATCAGGTTGCCGGTCGATGGCCGCGCGATGCCCAGATCGCTTTCAAGCTCCTTGAAGATATTGACCAGCGAAGGAGGCTGTTTGACCCCGTCCTGAACCGAAAAACTCAAGCCATGCGCTTGGTTTGGCCCGTGATAGGGATCCTGCCCGAGGATCACCACGCGCACTTGCGGCAGGGGCGTTGCGGCGAGCGCTGCCAGCCGTGACCCACGCGGTGGGTAGATCACCTTGCCCGCATCCTCTTCGGCGCGCAGCCACCCGCCCAAACGGCGCGCTTCGGGCGTCTGAAGCACCGGCTCAAGCGCCTCGCGCCAGCTGTCGGGTATCTCTTCGGAAGCCATCGAGCGCCATGACTACACCGCCCAGCCCTGCGCAGGCGAGAGTCCCCTTTCCCTCTATCCCCATTACGCGTAATGGCGGTGGCGATGACAGTCCATTTCCATGAAGAAGACCTGCCCGCAGGCGTGCTTGAAGGCACCGGCCCGCTCGCAGTCGACACCGAGACCATGGGTCTCATCACCCACCGCGACCGCCTCTGCGTCGTCCAGATCAGTGACGGATCAGGCGATGAGCACCTCGTGCGCTTTTCTCCGGGCAGCGATTACGAAGCGCCCAATCTCTCGGCGATCCTCGCTGATGAAAGCCGGGTGAAGCTTTATCACTTTGCACGCTTCGACCTGGCCGCGATCCAGTATTATCTCGGCGTTGTCGCAGCGCCCGTCTTCTGCACCAAGATCGCATCGAAGCTGGTGCGCACTTACACCGATCGTCATGGCCTGAAGAACCTCACCGACGAACTGCTCGGCGAAAGCATTTCGAAGCAACAGCAGAGCTCTGACTGGGGCGGGCCTGAGCTGAACGACGCGCAGCGTGAGTATGCGGCAAGCGACGTGCGCTACCTTCACCGACTGCGCGATGAGCTGATCGTGAGGCTCGAACGTGAAGGGCGCATGGAGATCGCGCAGGCTTGCTTCGACTTCCTCCCGACAAGAGCCGCGCTCGATATCGCAGGTTGGGACGGGCGCGACATATTCAGCCACAATGAAGGGTTCTACGCGTAAACAGCCGCCATGGTTATCAAGCGCCGCATCGAGACCAGTGAAGCCAAGGCGCTGCGTTCGCGGCGTCAGCACTTCGCGGCGCCCGGTGGCAACCATGACCGCTTGGTCGCCTTCCTCGCACGCGCGCTGCCTATGGGTGTCGGAGTGCTCGCCGCGCTGATGATCATCACGCCCCTGTCACCGCGCGGTGAAGTCAGCTTCCTGCTCGACCGCAACGCCGTCTCCGTCATCGACGAGCGGCTGAGCGTCGACAACGCCATGTACCGCGGGCGCGACAATCAGGGTCGCCCTTTCTCGATCACGGCGGGCGAAGCGGTTCAGCGTTCCAGCGCCGAGGGCAAAGTGCGTATGGACGACCTGATGGCGCAATTGCTGCTTCAGGATGGGCCAGCGCGCCTAATGGCTCCGGGCGGTGTTTACGATATCAACGAAGAAGTGGTTTCGGTCGACGGCGAGCTGCGCGTGCGCACCGCCGATGGCTATTCGATGACCGCAAGCGGCGTCGCCTTTGACCTCGAAACCCGCACGATGAGCGGCGAAGGCGGTGTCGAAGGGGCAGTCCCCGCTGGCACGTTTTCGGCAGACACCATGCAGGGCGACCTTGATGCGCGCACGATCATCCTTGATGGCAATGCGCGGCTTAGAATGGTGCCCGGTGAGTTACGGATGCCCTGATAGGATGACGGCAATGACGAAGAACCTCGGAAAAGTTGCGCTCAGCTGGGCCGTTGGCGGCCTTGCTCTCGGGCTGGTTGCCGCTGGTGGGATGACGCTTTCCGCGCAAGGCATCGCCTCGCACAACACCCGCGCGCCGGTATCATTCGATGCCGGGAACATCGCGTTTGATGACCGCGCGAACCGGGTGGTTCTGACCGGCGGCGTGACCGTCGATCAGGCGGGCCTTCGTGTCCGGTCTCAGCGCATGCTCGCGAGCTACACCGATGACGGATCGCTCGACGTTCAGCGCATTACTGCAAACGGCAACGTCGTGGTCACGCGCGGCAATGAGCGCGCAAGCGGCGATGTCGCGGTCTACGACTTCAACCGCCGGATCATCACCATGGCCGGTAATGTGAGCCTTCGCCGCGGAACCGACACGCTCAATGGCGGGCGTCTGGTCATCAACCTCGACACCGGGCTTTCAACGATGGACGGACGCGCCAGCGGTGCGCAGACCACCACGAACAGCGATGGCCGCGTAACCGGCACCTTTACAGTGCCGCAAGACTGATATGGTTGGCGCGTGAGCATCGGTCGCGCAAGCGACCGCAAGGCCGACTGGCCGCCCGCAGCGACGCGGCCGTAAGGCCGTATGAGCGAGGACATCGCACGCCGGATGGCGTGCGGAATGTCAAAACGCGTTATCATGCCTCAGCACGAAGATCGTGCGCCAGACGATCTCGATATCGCGCCTGAGTGACCAGCCGGAGATGTACTCCAGATCCGACTGAAGCCGGTCGGTGAGGTCTTTCTCCTGCGCCGTCGCGCCCCTGTGGCCACGCACTTGTGCAAGGCCGGTGAGGCCGGGCTTGAGACAGTGACGCCGCCAATATTGCGCGTCGACTTCCCAGAAAAGCTTGTTCCCCGCCTGACTTCCCAGCGCATGGGGACGCGGGCCGACTATTGCCATGTCGCCGCGCAGCACGTTGATGATCTGCGGCAGCTCGTCGATGCTCGTGCGGCGGATGAAGGCGCCGATCTTTGTCACCCGGTCATCGTCGCGCGCGGTCGAGCGGTCGCCATTAGCATCGTTCTGCTCGACCTTCATCGAGCGGAACTTGAGCATGTTGAAGAACTGGTTCCCGCGCCCCAGCCTGCGCTGCACGAACAGCACCGGACCGCCATCCTCAAGCTTGATCCGGGCGGCGATGAACAGCAGCAGCGGCGAAAGGACAACCAAGGCTCCTCCGGCCAGCACGATGTCAAAGAGGCGCTTCGATATACGCGAACGCAGCGCCAGCGGTCCGGTCGAAATCACCAGCGTTGTCCGGTCCTGCACCTCGTATCGATGCACCCCGATCGCGCCGAGCGAGTGAGCAGGCTCACTCACCACTTCGCCATAAACGCCCGAGGATTTGAGAAGAAACGCCCATGCCTCGCGCCGCTCCTGCGGTGTCGAGACCACGACCTTGTCCTGGTTCTGCAAGAGCTTGCCAAGGCGGTCGAGCATGAAGGGATCGTGGCTGGTCGGGTCGAGTTCGAACTCGGCCGATGTGATGCGCAGCGAATTGTCGAGGTCGAAGCTTGGTCCGCCATCGTCAATGATCAGGCGATTGGAGGTACGCCCGCCCCAGAAACGTTCGATCACGACCGGCACGAGGCGCCTCAGCCCGACTACGGTGACGACAGAGAGCATGAAGCCAAGCGTGACCGAGACGCGCGAAAACTCGGCGTTCGACTTGGTGTAGAACGCGACGAAGTTAAGCAGCGCGGCAGAGATCACCAGCGCGGTAAGCGCCTGGCGGCTGGCGAACATCCAATCGTCGAGCGCGCGCCCGCCATAGGTCTGGTTATACAGCGCGATAGTAAAATAAACCGGCAGCAAGGTCTGCGCTGCCAGCATGTTCTGCGCTCTCCACCAATAGCCTTCGTAGAGCAGGCCGGCGCTTGCAAAGGCAAGGTTGATCAGCACTGCATCGAACAGCATCAGGAGGACGTAAGCGCGCAGCCGACGCTTCTCGAGCGACGGCGCGATGGCGCGCAGATTTGTGTCGGATGAACCGCCGTCGACGAGCGGTCCGGAAAGCTTATTCATCGTCCCTCACGCGCTTCCCTTAGGAAACACCCCTAACTTGCACCCCGACCCCTATAGGACATTTACGCAGAAATGCTTATTTTTTGCGAGTGCGAAATGCCGGGTGTCCGGATTTGCTACCCTTTAGCCGCAAAGCGAGCGATCTCTGCAAGGTCCTGGGCAAGCAGGAGTTCAGCGGCCTGACTGTTCGCAAGCAGGCTCTGATGAAGCGCGATCAGGCGCGGGACAAGCCGTTCGAGCTTGGCGGTTCGCCAACGCGTAACCTGTTGACGAATATCGCGTTCTTCCTTCCAGAAGATGCCAAGCCGCGCCTTTTCGCCGCGGTCGAGGTTTTCAAAACTGCCGCGTGGACCAAGGCGCGCAGCGATCTGCGCCAATTGCGCAGCACGCCTTTCGAGAGCGAGCAAAAGTCCCACGGGATTGAGCCCCAATTCCTTCATGCGCTTTAACTCGACCGCCAGCTTTCCAAGCTCTCCGCCCAGAACAGCGTTAACGATTGGGGCGAATCCGTCCTCTTCGGTCGACGCGCCGATCTCCCCGTAATCCTCGACCGAGGCGGTCTTTGGGCTTTGCGAGGAAGCGTCGAGATAAAGCGCGAGCTTGTCCACTTCGGACTGTGCCAGCCGCACATCGAGACCCGCCGCGCGCGCAATGCGTTCGGCAAGGTCCCCGCCCAGCCTGAGCCCCGCCCCATCGGCCATGGAGCGAACCGAAGCCGCCACGCTTGAAAGGTCGGGCGGGTAGAACATCGTCACCAGCGCATCGGGCCGCTTTTCAAGCAGCTTTGCGGTGCGCGACTTGTCGGTTGCGCTGGTCGCGACGACCAGGACGGGCGCCGCATCGCCTCCGCCGACGTCAGCGGTTTCGATCAGGGCCTTGAGCGCATCATGCGCCTCGTCGCCGGTTGCGCGCACGAGGATGTGGCGCTTGTCTCCGAAGAGCGATCCCGAACGCGCCTCATCGCCCAGCTTGGCCGGGTCTCGCTTGAGGTCGCCGCCCGACAGCTCGATCCGTTCGCCCGCATCGGGAAGCGCCTCAATGACCTTGGTTGCGGCTGCGGAGGCCCCCGCTTCGTCGGGTCCGCAGAAGAAGAATATCGAAGCCTGCTGCGCGGTTCTGGGAAGTCCGCGCGCGAATTCGGAATGTTTGGCCTTCATGCGCGATCCGCCCCTCGCGCTACTGCGTGCCCAATGTTTGCTCTTGCTCGCGCCTTTGTTCACGCAGGGCAAGCGCGATGCGGCGCGTCATGCGATCGGCGACGTCGCGGGCAAGCAATTCGAGCGCGCGCTGTTCTGCGGCGATGGTGGCGTATTCGGAGGACACCACGTCGATACCCGCATCCGAACCTGCGGTCGCATCGAGGAGAATCTCTCCGGTCGCCAGATCGACCAGCTGATATCGCGCGCGAAGGATGCGGCGCTCGCGGCTGATCGTGTCATCGTTGAGAACACCGAGCGCTTCGAGCGCGTCGTCGAGCCTGACGTCTAGGCGATAGCGAGGGCTCGCATCGCCCGCAGCGCCAAGCCGCTCCTGAAGCGCGTTGCGCACCAGCCACCCGTCGCGCCCCGGAATCGCGGGCACATCGACCGCGGCCAGACCTTGCGCAATGCTGCTCGACGCGCCGCCGCCATACATCGGCTGCAAGCCGCAGGCCGAAAGCGCGAGGAGCGCTGCCAAGGCGAGCGAGCCGCGCATCACGTTACGATATTCACCAGCCTGTCGGGCACCACGATCACCTTTCGCACTTGCGCGCCATCAAGCGAACGCTGGACCTTCTCGCTCGCGAGCGCAAGCGCTTCGAGGTCCTCTTTCGACGCTCCCTTGGGCGCAGTCAGCGTGTCGCGCAGCTTGCCCTTGTGCTGGATCGCGATGGTGACTTCGTCTTCGACCAGCATCGCCGGGTCGTGCTCGGGCCATGCGGCATCGGCGAGCAGGCCATCGGCGCCAAGCTTGGCGTAAGCTTCCTCGGCAAGGTGCGGCATCATCGGCGCAATCAGGTGCAAGATGGTCCGGATCGCGAAGTTGCGGCTCTCGCTCGGCGCAGCCTTTTCGGCCGCTCCGGTGAGTTCGTAAATGCGCGCAACCGCTTTGTTGAAGCTGAGCGCCTCGATGTCTTCGGCCACTGCGACAATAGCCTGATGGGCTTTGCGGGCGAGTGATTTGTCTTCGCCGGTCGCGCTCTCGTCGATCTGGTCGAACAGGCGCCACAGACGCTGGACGAAGCGCCAGCAGCCCTCGATCCCCGCTTCGGACCACGGAAGGTCGCGTTCGGGCGGGCTGTCGGAGAGCATGAACCAGCGCACCGCATCCGCGCCGTACTCGTCGATGATGTTGTCGGGGTCGACGACGTTCTTCTTCGACTTCGACATCTTGACGACGCGGCCGCGTTCGACCTCTTCGCCGCCATCGAGCGAGAAGGCCTTCTCACCTTCGATGCGCACTTCGGCGGGCGAGAGCCAGCCGCGATCAGCCAGACGGTAAGTCTCGTGCGTCACCATGCCCTGCGTGAACAGCGAGGCGAAGGGTTCCTTCACATCAAGCTTGCCGATGTGGGCGAGCGCGCGGGTCCAGAAGCGGGCGTAGAGCAGGTGCAGGATCGCGTGCTCGATACCGCCGATATAGTGCTGCACCGGCATCCACTTGGCGATCTCTTCGGGATCGAAAGGCGCGTCGGCAGGCTGCGAGGCGAAACGCAGGAAGTACCAGCTGGAATTGGTGAAGGTGTCGAGCGTGTCGGTCTCGCGGGTCGCCTTGCCGCCGCATTTGGGGCAATCGACATGCTTCCAAGTCGCGTGACGCTCAAGCGGGTTGCCGGGTGTCTCGAAGTCGACATCCTCGGGCAGCTTGACCGGCAGCTGGTCCTTGGGAACGGGCACGATGCCGCACTCATCGCAATGGATGAAGGGGATCGGAGTGCCCCAGTAACGCTGGCGCGAAATGCCCCAGTCGCGCAGGCGCCACACCGTCGTGCCCTTGCCCCAGTCGCCCTCTTCGGCGCGGCGGATAACTTCGGCCTTGGCGTCTTCGACGGATTGTCCATCGAGAAAGTCGGAGTTGACGATCACGCCATCGCCGCTCTCGGCCTCGTTGCCCATCGGCGCGTCGGCTTCGCTCGCATCGCGCGCAACGACGCGCTGGATCGGCAGTTCGTACTTGGTCGCGAATTCGAAGTCGCGCTGGTCATGGCCGGGAACGCCCATGACCGCGCCGGTGCCGTAATCCATCAGCACGAAGTTCGCGATGAACAAAGGCATCGCTTCGCCGGTGAAGGGGTGGCGCGCGGTGATTTCAGTGCGATAGCCGAGCTTTTCAGCGGTCTCGAGAGCAGCTGCGGTGGTTCCGCCGCGCTTGCACTCTTCGATGAAGGCGGCGACCTCAGGATCGCCGGCAAGTCCTTGCGCAACCGGATGGTCGGCAGCGACCGCGACGAAGCTGGCGCCGAAGATTGTATCGGGACGAGTCGTATAGACCGGCAGCTTCTCTCCATTCGACAGGTCGAACGAAAATTCGAGGCCCGACGACTTACCGATCCAGTTTTCCTGCATCAGTTTTACCTTGTCAGGCCAATCCTCAAGCTCATCGAGGCCGTCAAGCAATCCTTGCGCAAAGTCGGTAATTTTCAGAAACCATTGATCGAGCTTGCGCTTTTCGACCTCTGCGCCCGATCGCCAGCCCTTGCCGTCGATCACCTGCTCGTTCGCCAGAACGGTCATGTCGACCGGGTCCCAATTGACCTCAGATGAGCGGCGATAGACGAGCCCGGCTTCGTACATGTCGAGGAACAGTGCTTGTTCGTGGCCGTAATATTCGGCGTCGCAGGTCGCGAACTCGCGGGTCCAGTCGAGCGCGAAACCGATACGCTTCAGCTGCGCTTTCATCGCCTCGATATTGGCGTAGGTCCATTCGCCCGGATGGACCTTCTTTTCCATCGCGGCGTTTTCAGCCGGCATCCCGAAAGCATCCCAGCCCATCGGGTGGAGCACCTCGAAACCGCGCATCGCCTTGTAGCGCGCGAGCACGTCGCCCATCGTGTAGTTGCGCACGTGGCCCATGTGGATGCGCCCCGAGGGATAGGGGAACATCTCGAGGATGTAGCTCTTGGGCTTGTCGCTGTCGGAGTTGGCCGTGAAGGTCCCGGCCTTCTCCCACGCAGCTTGCCAGCGCCCGTCGGCAGTGGACGGATCGAATCGAGTGTCAGTCATGAAAAACCGCTAGCGCGCCCTCGGTAGGGCGCAAGGCTTGAATTAGCCGGCGAGCGCTTTGCGGCGCAGGTCGCGAGCCTTGGTGAGGATGATATCCTCAAGCTTCTGGACGGTCGCGGCCTGAACCGGCGCATCGACCCAGCCCGCACCTTCAGCAACCTGGCGGCTGGCCGAAACGCGAAGCGCATCAGCGCGCAGATCCTGGTCGAGGATGGTCACGGTGACCTTCACGCGCTCATTCGGGTTCGACGGGTTTGCATACCAGTCGGTCACGATCACGCCGCCCTGGCTGTCAGCCGAAGCGAGCGGTGCAAAGCTCAGCGTCTCGAGCGCGCCGCGCCAGAGATAGGCGTTGACCCCGATCGTGTTCAATTGCGCTGCGGCAAGTTCGGTGCGGGGACGTTCGCTGCCACCGCATGCTGCAAGCAGGCCAAGTGCGCCGACAGCTGCGGTGAGACGGATGGATGTGGCAGTAATGGAAGTACGGCGTGTCACTGGAAAAACATGTCCCTCATTTGGCGTGGCGATTGCTCTATACCCGGCACTCGCTTGCGGCAAGGCCTCACTCTGGGCACTAAGTTGGGAGAGGCAGGTTTGGCGTCTCGCGCTGTATCCCGGCTGAACCGTTCATGCGCGCGACTCGCAGGCGATTCGGCAGCTGTGTGCAAAAGAGTCTGTGTGCTGGGCGCAACAGGTCTTGCGCTAAGCGGAGCAGAAATCACCGAAATGATTGCACAATTGGCTGTCACACACCTATCAAGAACTGTCATAAATTGGATGTACCAATAGCGAGTCGGCGACTGCTCAGCGCAAGTTAAGGCTCGATCTGGTTGAAGATTTTTCAGAACTGCCGGGATCAATCCGGCAGGACGAACGTAGAATAGTCGAACGTAAACAGAGTCATACGCAAGCAAGGCTGACAATGGCACGCAAGGACACAAAGACAGCGACGAAGCAGCCCCGGCTGCCGCTGCTTGGCGTGGCCGGTGCACTTCTGTTGGCGCTGCCCAGCGCAGGGCTTGCGGTTGTGAGCTTCTCCGGTGGGGAAGCCGGTGTGCGCGCAAGTGCCTTCGACGTCTTCACCCCTGCTTCGGTCGATCCTGAACTGGCCGCCCGCGTTGCACAGAAAGCGCGCGAACGCGGCATTCGCTTCACTCCGGTCGGCGTGAATACCGGCGACAGCGAACGCACCGTAACGGTGGCCGTGCGCGTCGACGACGAAACCGCACGCGCGATTTCGGTCCGCCCGCCTAGCGAAGGGTCGCCGGGCCTTGGCAAGGGCATCGCCGGTCTCCAGACCAGCCGCTTCAATCTCGGCACCGCGCGTGGTTATCAGAGCTTTGCTCGTACGCCCGCTCCTGCGGCTCCCGTATCGGGTCGTCAGCCTGCACTGCGCGAAACGCTCAGCGATCTGCAGATGCCCGATCTTGCCGACTTCGCTCCATCGCAGCCGACCCGCGAAGACCGGCCCAGCCGCCTTCAGCCGCGGATCGAGCTTGGGGACGAAGCCATCGCTGGCCGTTCGCCCAACACGCTCGATGCAATCGGATCGCAGACGGTCGATGTCGGCGGCTCCTTCCGCCTTTCGCGCAATCTCGACGTGACCGCAGGTGTGCGCCTGTCACAGGAACGCGATCGCCTCGCGCCGCTGACGAATTCGGTTCAGGACAGCCAGGCAGTTTACGTGGGCACTCAGATCAAGTTCTGATCGCCCGGCGACTTACCGCCCCACACACTGGCCACCTAAGACATTGGTATGAAAGACCCTGCTTCGGCGGGGTTTTTTGTTGCCTGACGCTACGGCACCGCTAGGCTCGCGCGCAGACAAAATCAGGGAGTGGGATTATGGGCCGGGTAGCAATCGTCACCGGGGGAACGCGCGGTATCGGGGAGGCCATCTGCCAGCGCCTCAAGCGGCAGGGCCACACGGTCATCGCCAATTACGGGGGCAATGACGATGCCGCCGCCGCTTTCACGCAAGAAACCGGCATCCCCTCGATGAAATGGGACGTGGGCGATCACGAGGCCTGCCTCGAAGGCTGCGCCAAGGTCGCCGAAGAGCATGGCGACGTCGACATTGTCATCAACAATGCCGGCATCACCCGCGACGGCACGCTTCACAAGATGAGCTTCGAGGACTGGAACGACGTCATGCGCGTCAATCTCGGTGGCTGCTTCAACATGGCGAAAGCGACCTTTCCCGGCATGCGCGAGAGGAAATGGGGCCGCATCGTCAATATCGGCTCGATCAACGGGCAGGCGGGCCAGTACGGCCAAGTCAACTACGCCGCCGCCAAGTCGGGCATTCACGGCTTTACCAAAGCGCTCGCACAGGAAGGCGCCAAGTTCGGCGTCACCGTCAACGCCATCGCGCCGGGCTATATCGACACTGACATGGTCGCCGCCGTGCCCGAGCCGGTGCTTGAAAAGATCGTCGCCAAGATACCGGTCGGCCGCCTCGGCCAGGCAGAGGAGATCGCACGCGGCGTCGCCTTCTTCACCAGCAAGAACGGCGCGTTCATGACCGGCTCGACCATGAGCATCAATGGTGGCCAGCACATGTATTGATCTAAAGTACGGCACAGCCTGATTTGCGGAAGGATGGCACCGACATTTTTTAGCGTAGGCGCCTCAGGGCTTTGCCGGTGCGAACAATCTTTCATGTTTCGAAAACCCAGTGGAACAGATCATACCCAAGCTCGAGAGTTTGGTTGTTATTCCTCTCGTACAGGTCCACCTTGTTCGCCTCGATAGTTCAGGGTGAAACGGCGCAGCATCGCAGTGGCCATCTCCAAGTTCCCCCAAGCTTTCCGAACTTGCGCCGATGCGAACGAATCATCGGTGTCCAAAGCCTTCTCCAATTCTCTTCGTGCATCTTCGAGAATATCGAGGATATCGTCCAATTCCTCGTCAACCGGCCTCAGTCTTTTTGGCTTCCTTCCGCCACCACCGAACAAATACTCTTCGATAGCCTTTATTCGTCTCTCAATATCTGACTCCGACGTCATCAAATAACTCCCCCCACCCTGAGGACCGAATACGCCACACCGACGGCGCACACGATAGCACACCAACCCAAACTGACCGAGGCAGAAACTATCTTTACGGCGAGAAGGGCAAATACTGCGATCATAATACCACCTGCCGCTATGATAAGTTGGTGAGCTTCCACCCTACCGGAGCTTTCGATCAAGACTACGATACCCAATAGCAATATTGAGAGGCTGAAAGGTGCCGGTGCCCAGAAATATCTTTGCGCAGCATTTTTTGCCGACTCAGCGCGCTTCTTTTTCCGCGCGTTTTCCAGACTTACGAATATTCCTCCAAAGGATTTCTTCAGCTTCTTGGTATCGATAGCTCTTTGGCTTCCTACCACTTACCGTCCCCTGCTACGATTGATTTTCAGCCTATTAGCAGATTATTAAGTATCCTCAGCTAGCTTCACTTAGGAATAGTTACGATTCCGCTCGGAATTTTAACCACTCACCCAAGGATGCAAGCGTGGAACACGGTAAGCAGGCATGGTCGGGAGAAGAAGCGAGGGCCGCAAAGCGCGCCTCCTTGCTGCTTCGCCGTGCCAAGCTGGTTTGCCAGTCGGGCGAGTATCTGTGCCTTATTCGCGATGTGTCTTCACTGGGCGTGGGGCTTGGCTTTGCTCACCCCGTCCCGCCCGAAAAGCGCACGCTGCTGCAGCTGTCCAATGACCTGACCTACCCGGTCGAGCGTGTCTGGACCGGTCAGCGCCAGGCGGGCTACCAGTTCGGCGGCGAGATCACGGTCGAAGAATTCCTGCGCGAACAATCGCCTCATCCCTCGCGCCCGCTTCGCCTTAACATGACCGGCAATGTCCGCATTCAGGACGCGCGCCAGCGCATCGATGCGCGGTTGGTGGACCTTTCCTGCGAAGGAGCGAAAGTGGCGAGCCAAGCCGAACTTAAGCTCGGGCGGCTCATCACATTCGAGCTCGACGGGCTGCCTGCCCAGCTTGCTCAGGTTCGCTGGAACGAGAATGGCCGATACGGCATCCAGTTTCAGCATGCGATCGACACCGAAGAACTGGCGCGCTGCGCGCTTCACCTTCAGCCGTTCGACAAGACCCGCTCAAGCGGCTTTTCAAAGCTCCTGCGCAAGGCCCGCGCTGCCTGAATACGCTGACACTGGTTTGGTTCGCATCATCGGTGCATAAATTCCTGCGCCGTGCACGTATTTGGCTTAGTCTCTCTTTTCCAATTTTTGCGAAGTCAGCCAAGCCGATGCCCAGCCAATCCCGCTCCCTTTCCGAAGCCCAGCAAAGCGCCGTTGTCGAAATGGCGCTGAGTGATCATGTGCGCTTTTCGCAAATCGAAGATCAGTTCGGTTTGGGAGAGAAGGACGTGAAGGCGTTGATGCGTTCCCGGCTTAAGCCGGGAAGCTATCGCGCATGGCGCAAGCGCGTTCGCACCTTTTCCGACCGGCGCGAGAATTACAAGTGAGCGGCGACGAACCTCAGGACCTGCACTATCACCCGCCGGTCAAACGCTCGGTCGCGATTGCCGGACACAAGACATCGATCAGTCTGGAGCCCTTGTTCTGGGACATGCTCAAGGAGGCGGCTGAGCGCGAAACCATGCCGCTCAGCGCCCTTGTCGCAAAGATCGATGCCGAGCGGATCGCGTCAGCCACGCCGCCCGGCCTCGCTAGCGCGATCAGGGTGTGGCTGGTGACGAACGCGCCATAAGGCGCGCGCCGCTTCTAGTACTTCGCGGTAGCATCGCTCGCTGGATAGGTCGCATCGAGCGCTTCGTCCTGCTTGGTCATCGTGTCGCCCTTTGTGCCGGTCGCCTCTGCGCCAGCGTTGCGAAACGCGCCATTGGGTTCACCGTCAGCGAAGGCAACGCCGTTCTCGTCGACCTTTGACTTCTGGTAGAGCTTGTAGCCGGCAAAGCCGACCGCGCCGAGGACTGCGAGTTGTACGAGCATGGGAGTTCTCCAATTGAGTGTTCACTCAAATGAAGTCGCAGCCGCTCCGGAAAGTTCCAATTCTAGCGCTTTCGATCAGTCGTCGCCGACGCGCTCGATGTCGGCGCCGACCAGCTGAAGCTTCTCTTCCAGCCGCTCATAACCGCGATCGAGGTGATAGATGCGCCGCACCTGCGTCTCACCTTCGGCGGCAAGCGCAGCGATGATGAGGCTCATCGACGCGCGAAGGTCAGTCGCCATGACTTCTGCGCCGGTAAGGTCGGCAGGTCCCTTGACGATTGCGGTGCGCCCCTCGGTCGAGATGTCCGCGCCCATGCGAGCCAGTTCAGGCACGTGCATGAAGCGGTTTTCGAAGATCGTTTCGGTAAGGACGCTCGTGCCCTCCGCCTTGCAGAGCAGGCTCATCAGCTGGGCCTGCATGTCGGTGGCAAGACCGGGGAACGGAGCGGTTGTCAAATCGACGGGCTTGAGTGCGCCGTTGGTCTTGATCGTCACGCCCTTGGCATCGTCCTCGACATGGATGCCGATCTTGCGAAGTGCGGCGAGCGAGGAAATCATGTCGCCGGCGCGAGCGCCTTCGAGCCGAACGTCTCCGCCCGTTATCGCGGCGGCGCAGGCATAGGAGCCTGCTTCGATCCGGTCGGGCATGACCTTGTAGGTCGCACCATTGAGCCGCTTTACTCCGTGGATCGTCAGGTCGGACGTACCGATCCCCTCGATCTCCGCGCCCATCGCGGTGAGCAGGTTGCAAAGATCGACGATCTCAGGCTCGCGCGCAGCACCGGTCAGGCGGCTCGTGCCGTTGGCGAGGACCGCCGCCATGAGCGCGTTCTCGGTCGCGCCGACGCTGACCACCGGAAAATCGAAATCGCCGCCGGGCAATCCGCCTTCGGGTGCAGAGGCTTTCACGTAACCCTGGGTGAGCTCAATCTCGGCGCCGAACGCTTCGAGCGCCTTGAGGTGGAGGTCGATCGGGCGGTTCCCGATCGCGCAGCCGCCCGGCATCGACACGGTCGCCTCACCCGTTCGCGCGAGCATCGGACCGAGCACGAGGATCGAGGCGCGCATTTTGCGCACCAGGTCATAGGGAGCAACGTTCGAGGTGATCCGCGAAGCTTCAAAAGTGACGACGCGGCCGAACTCTTCGGGCCGCTTGCCGTGGATCTCCGTCGAGACCCCGAACTGCGTCATCAAGTGCTGGAAGCCGTCGATATCGGCTAGCCGAGGGAGGTTGCGCAGCGTCAGAGGCTCTTCGGTCAACAGCGCACAGGGAATGAGCGTGAGAGCCGCGTTCTTCGCGCCGGAAATGGGAATTGTGCCCGACAGGCGATTGCCGCCCTTGATGATCAGTTTGTCCATGGCGCAGTTCCTTAGCGTAACGGGCGGTCTGCGCAACTGACCAGCAACTATTGGGCGCCAATGTCGGCCTTTCATTGACCTTGCAACTCGAGCAGGGCACGTGACCAACGACGCTTGAAACGCATCAAACGCAAGAGAGTTCATTTCCCATGTCGCAAAAGCCGATCAAGAAAGCAGTCTTTCCCGTTGCAGGGCTCGGCACCCGCTTCCTCCCCGCAACCAAGGCGATTCCGAAGGAATTGCTCCCGATCGTCGACCGCCCGCTGATCCAGTACGCAGTGGACGAAGCGCGCGAGGCGGGGATCGAGCAGATGATCTTCGTGACCGGGCGCGGCAAGACCGCGATCGTCGAGCATTTCGACGTCGCCTACGAACTCGAAGACACGATGAGCGAGCGTGGCAAGGACATGTCGGTGCTCGACCCCACGCGCGCGACGCCGGGCGACATCATCACCGTGCGCCAGCAGGTGCCGCTCGGTCTTGGCCACGCGATCTGGTGTGCGCGCGCTATCGTGGGCGATGAACCCTTCGCGATCTTCCTTCCAGACGAATTGATGATCGGTAAGAAAGGCGGCACGGGCTGTATGAAGCAAATGGTCGATGCCTATGAGAAGACCGGCGGCAACCTTATCAGCGTGCTCGAAGTGCCGATGGAAGAGGTCTCCAGCTACGGCGTCATTGCGCCGGGCGCGCAGAACGGGGCGCTGACCGAAGTCACGGGCCTGGTCGAGAAACCCCCGGTTGCCGAAGCCCCGTCGAACAAGATCGTCTCCGGCCGCTACATCCTCCAGCCTGAGGTGATGCGCGTTCTGGAGGATCAGGAAAAGGGCGCTGGCGGCGAGATCCAGCTGACCGACGCAATGGCGAAGATGATCGGCGATCAGCCGTTCCACGCAGTGACTTTCGACGGCAACCGCTACGATTGCGGTAGCAAGCTCGGGTTCGTCGAAGCGACGCTCGCACTGGCGCTCGAGCGCGAGGATATGGGCGGCGAAGTGCGCGCCATGGCGCAGAAACTTCTCGGATAGCGCAAACGAAACGGGGCCCACCACAAGGGGGCCCCGTCCGTTCGCCTCAGATCGGCAGTTCTTATTCGGCGGCGTCTTCCGCCTCTGCATCGTCGCCGCCAAGACGCTCTTCAGCCTCCTGAACCTGTTCTGCGACATCGGCCATGATCTGCGTCAGCGACTTGTCGTTGGCAGGTTGCTGCACGCCTTCAGCTGCGCCTTTTGCAAGGCCGCCGATGGACGAGCCGTCGAGCCCGAGCTCCTTCATCAGCCCGTCGAGCACCGGCGCCTGTGCGCGGTAGGCGAGGGCAGCTGATACCGCGTCGGTGGCAAGGTTGCCCGAACCGCCTCCACTTGCACCGCCAGCGCCCGATCCGTTCGATCCGCCGCCGCCATTGGTGAGCCCGTCGACCTGCACGATCTTGATGCTGTCGATCGCTTCCATCGGTTTCGCGCTTTCGCGAATCACCTCTGGCAGGACCTTGAGCAGCGCCAGTTTCGTCTGCAGGCTGATCTGGTCCATCGAGAGGATGTTCGCTGCCTCGTTGATGGCTTCCTGACCGGCTGCCTCGACCTCGAAGCGGATGCGGTCGGCTTCGGCGCGCAGCACCTCGGCGTCAGCCTCACCCTTGGCTTCGAGCCTTGCGGCTTCGGCGCGGTTGGTGGCTGCGTCCTTCTCGGCTTCGGCCTCGACCTTGATACCGATAGCGTCGCGTTCTGCCTGCTTGGCTGCCTCGATCAGTTCGATCTTCTTCTGACGCTCGGCAATCTCGCTTTCGCGGGACGTTGTGACCTGTTCTTCGGCGGCAACGGCTTTGGCGCGGGCCGCGTCTGCCTCTGCCTTGGCCTGGCTTTCCTCGCGCGACTTGTTCTGGACAGCGATCTGCTGTTCCTGACGGGCGATTTCGAGAGCGCGTTGCTGATCGATGCGGGCTTCCTCGACGAGGCGATCCGCCTCGATCTGCTGCGCGTCGACCTGCTTTTTCGCCTCGATCCGGGCAGCGTCGGCTTCGCGCTGGCGCTCTGCCTGTTCGCGGGCGATTTCAGACGTCTGCGAAGCCCTGCGTACCTCGACCTCACGCTCCTGCTGCAGGCGGGCATATTCAGTGTCACGCCCGATCTCGAACGAGCGCTGATCGGCCTCGAGGTTCTTCGTCTCCATCTGCACGCGCGTGTCCTGCTCGATATCGTTACGCAGCTTCTTGCGCGCCTCGATCTGTTCGGTGAGCTTGGTCAGACCCTCGGCATCAAACGCGTTATTGGCGTTGAAGTGCTCGATACTGGTCTGGTCGAGACCGGTGAGCGAGACCGATTCAAGCTCCAGCCCGTTCATCGCGAGATCGTTGGACGAGACCTGCTGCACCTTCTGAACGAAGTCGGCGCGCTGTTCGTGCAATTCGTTCATGCTCATCCCCGCCGCGACAGAGCGCAGCGCGTCGACGAATTTACCTTCGACAAGGTCTTTGAGCATTTCAGGCTGCATCGTGCGCATACCTAGCGTTTGCGCAGCCATCGCAATGGCGCCCGCATCGGGCCGAACGCGGACATAAAACTCCGCCTTCACGTCGATACGCAGACGGTCGAGCGTAATGAGCGCCTCACCATCACGGCGAACGACCGCAAGCACCAGCGTGTTCATGTTGACCGGCATTGTCTCGTGGAAGACCGGCAGCACCAGCGCGCCGCCATTCATCACGACTTTCTCACCGCCCACACCGGTTCGCACGAATGCGATTTCCTTCGATGCCCGGCGATAAAGGCTGGTGAGTACGACGAAGATGATGAGCAATACGAGAAAGCCGAGGCCAATCCAGATTGCAAGATCGAGTAAGTTTTCCATTTTCCCTCCTGTTTGGTGAACCGCGCTGGCTGTCGGGGAGCGCGCGGCATGTGATTGATCCCGGTTCGCGTCAGTGAGTTTTCATCAATTCAGGGCCAACATCGGGTTTTCGTATTGAACGGCGTAAAATGTCTCGCCCTCGCGGCGCACCAGCATGACGGTCTCGCCTTCGCTCAGGATGGCGTTGGGGTCATGCGGTTCGACCATGACGAAATGGGGGTGGCCGTGGCGGTCGATGACCTTGGAGCGCGCAGGCGATCCGGCGCGTGCGCTGCCGATCTGTATTTCGGCATCGCGGCGAACGAGGCTGTCGAGCCCCACTGCGCTGGTCTCATCCTGCGGGAGCAGGCGCGCGAGCGGACGGGTGAGCACTCCTGTCACCGGCAGCGCGACCGCTGCGGCCACCGGGGCGGCGAGCCACATGGGCGCAGGCGCGCCGATCGTCTCGATAAGGGTCTGCTGACCTGCGACGCCGATTGCGGCGAACACGAACAGCAGAATGGCGAGCCAGATCAGGAATGGCACACGGCCAATCCCGAGCAGGCTGACCAGCGAGGCAAAGAACCCGGTCGGCTCAAGCCCGTCGGCATCGAGGTCGAGGTCGATATCCGCGTCTGCGCCGTCGAACATGTCGCCCATGCCGATCACCTGCGCGAGCGCGATGAAGATCAAGAGGATCGCAGCGCCTGCAAAAGGCAGGTTGTGCGGTTCCAGCAAAGTCATGTGAGCACTCCCTCCCAAGAAGCCCTCGCGTCAGCGCTACAAACGCAGCCGATTCCCTCGACCAGCATAGTCGAATTCGCGGCTCCGCAGCAGTTAAATGCGAAGCGTTTCCAAACTTTTCCCATGAATTGTCGATTAACACATGTTGTGTGAAAAAGACAGATAAATCGTATATTGCAGCGCAATAATTCGTGATTAAAACTTTATCTTGTCTGTATACCTTGTAATATTGCGCGCGCCTCCCCATATCGGGGGCTTAGGCAGTTGGGCTCCCTCAGCGCTTTGCCGCGATTTTCCTACATCGATGACGCTTGATAGGCCGGGTGCATGGCACCCTCGCACGCGAACACTTCCGGAAGGGTAAATGCGGCGCGCCGCGAGGTGGTCGGAGCGGGTGACACTTTCTCGGCACAAGGTCACGGTTTTGCGAGCGATGGCGACGCTTTTGGCCGCTACAGTGACACTTTGCGCGCCCAGAGTGACACAATCACGGTTTTGCCCCTGGACCGTGTAACATGCGGTCCACTTCTCGGCTTCGCGAAGCCCCAGAGCCTCTGCGAATCAGCTTGCCGTGATCCTCACTGGCAGCGTCTTGAGCCCGCCGACAAAGGTGCTGTTCGCGCGCCTCGCTTCGCCCGCTGGCTCGATCGCCTCGACCCGATCGAGCAGAGCTTCGAAGAGCAGCCGCATCTCAAGCCGCGCCAGATGCAGACCAAGACACTGATGCGCGCCCGCTCCAAAAGCGAGATGACGATTGGGAGAGCGCGCGGCGTCGAAGCGGCGCGGATTGTCGAACTGCGCGGGGTCGTGATTGGCGGCGACATAGTTGATCATCATCCAGTCGCCCTTGCGGATCAGCTGCCCGCCCACTTCGACATCCTCAGCAGCGGTGCGCATGAAATGCTGCACCGGGCTGGTCCAGCGGATCGCTTCCTCGACGATACCGGGGAGGAGCGAGCGGTCGGCCTTCACCCGCGCGAACTGCTCGGGGTCATTGGCGAGCGCCATCATCGCACCCGCAGTAGAAGCGCTGGTCGTATCGTGCCCGGCGGTCGCAACGATGATGTAATAGCCCGCCATATCGCGCGGCGGCAGCGGTTTGCCATCGACCGTCGCATTGGCGATGACGCTCGCGACATCGTCGGTCGGATTGGCGCGGCGCTCCTCGGCGAGCCTGGCGAAGTAGTCCTCGAACGTGGTCACGGCCCCGGCGACGAGCTGCACGACTTGCTCGGGCGACATGTTCTCGATGCCGCTGCCCGAAAGGTCGGCGTCCTGCCCGCCGAACAGCTGCTGCGTAAGCATCTGCATGCGCGGCTCATCCTCGGGCGGTACGCCGAGGATCTGCATCACGACGCGCAAGGGATATGGCCCGGCGACCTCCTTCACGAAGTCGAGTTCGGGCCCCGCCCCGATCATGCGGTCGACCGTCTGGTGGGCAAGCGCGCGGATCTCCTCTTCGATCTGCCTCAGGTTGCGCGGCATGAACCAGTCTTGTGTGAGCTTGCGATACTTCGGGTGGATCGGCGCATCGAAGACGACCAGCGAATCGACCAGCATGTCCGACCCCGTCGCCGCGCGGCTGAACTCGGTTGCTTGACGGGTGGAGAAGACGACGGGGCGCGGGTTGTTGAGGAAGGTCGCATTGTCCTTCGAGATGCGCATCACGTCTTCGTATCGGGTGACGAGCCAGAAGGGCTCGAAGCTGTCATCCTCGGCGACGATCTTGGCGACCGGGCTCTCCTCGCGGAGTCGGTCGAACAGGTCGAGCAGCGGGTCCCACCTCGCATAGCTCTCCGGCGCGATGACCGCGCGCGCATCGTCTTGCGCGAGGACGACAGGCTCGCTCACGCTTCGGCACTCTCTGCCGCCTTGGCCGCGAACTCGTCGCGCAGCTCGCGCTTGTACAGCTTGCCGTTCGCTTCGCGCGGAAGCTCAGGGCGGAAGTCGAAGAGCCGGGGCATCTTCACGCGGCTGAGGTTCGGCGCAAGGAAGTCGCGCAGCTCCTCTTCGAGCGCATCGCCCGCATCCTCCATCGCCATCGGCTGCACCACCGCAACCACCTTCTCGCCAAGGTCGGGATCGGGTGCGCCGATGACGGCAGCGTCCATCACCTTGTCATGCGTCACCAGCAGGTTCTCGATCTCTTGCGGGTAGATGTTGACCCCGCCCGAGATGATCATGTGGCTCTTGCGATCGGTGAGATAGAGGAACCCGTCCTCGTCCACATGCCCGATATCGCCGAGCGTCATCCAGCCCTTGGGATGCATGGCATCCTTCGTCTTGTCGGGGTCGTTGTGGTAGGTCGGAAGCAGCGCATTCTCGAAGTAGATGAGCCCGTCCGTGCCCGCCGGCACCTCCTCGCCATCCGGCCCGCAGATGTGGAGCGTGCCGTAGATCGCGGGACCGACGCTGCCGGGGTGGGAGAGCCATTCGGGGCTCTTGACCAGCGTCATGCCGATGCCTTCGGAGCCTGCATAGTACTCGTTGATGATCGGCCCCCACCACTCGATCATCTCGCGCTTGATCGGCACCGGGCACGGCGCTGCGGCGTGCAGCGCGCGCAGATGGCTGGAGAGGTCGTACCTCGTACAGATTTCGGGATCGAGCTTGAGGAAGCGTACGAAATGGGTTGGCACCCACTGGCTGTCGGTGATCTTGTAGGTCTCGATCGCCTTGAGCGCGGCTTCGGGTTCGAACTTCTCCATCACCACCACGGTCCCGCCGAGCCGGTGAACTGTCGAAGCCCAGCCGATGGGGGCTGCGTGATAGAGCGGGGCGGGCGAGAGATAGACCATCGAGCCATCGGTCGGCATGCCGGCGCCCATGATCGCAAGCCCCATGAGCGGGACCGCCGCCTGCACATCGGGATCCTCGGGAGGGGCGGGGCGAATACCCTTGGGGCGCCCTGTCGTGCCCGAGGAATAGAGCATGACGACGCCCGCGCTCTGGTCGGCGATTGGATCGGTTGGCTGCGCGTCGAGCGCGCTTGCGAAGTCCTCGTCTCCGCCACCATCGGCGATCAGGACTTCGAGGTCGGGAAGCTCTTCGCGAACGCCTTCGAGCACGTCGGCATAGTGGGTCGAGGTGATGAGGATCTTCGCCTTGGCATCCTTGATGATGTAGGCGACCTCAGGCGCAGTCAGGCGGGTAGAGATCGGCACAAGCATCGTGCCCGAACGCTGCGAGCCCCAGATGAGGGTGAAGAACTCGATCCGGTTCTCAAGCAGGACCGCAAACGCATCGCTCTCGCCAAGCCCCCTAGCGCGCAGCAATTGGGCGAAGCGGTTGGCAGCTTCGTCCATTTGCTTGAAGGTCATCTGCTCGCCGCTGCCGGCCATGATGACTGCCGGATGATCAGGACGGTTCGCGGCGTGCGCGATCGGATGCATGCTCATGTTCTCTCCCATTTGCAGCGCCGCGCCCGCGTGGGGACGTGCGGCAGCGCTTCTCTCTCGAGCAGGAGATTAACGAGGCGGCAGAGCCACTCAAGCGAAATCGGTTGCAAGAAGGAGACTGAACGAAGGCACGCCATGGGCCAGCCGAACGCGCAAAAAAAGGCGGCGGGAAAACCCGCCGCCTATACTCGGACACCCTCTCCAATGTCCGACCCGCTTCCAGGCGGGCAATCTGTTCAGAGCGGCTTAGGGGCCGCCAACGCCGACCCGGCGGCGTCCCGGAAGCATGTCGCTGCGTTCCTCGGCCATCTGGATCTGCTCTTCGGTCTCCACCATATAGGGAATTGGATTAACCGCAACCCCATCTACGCGGACCTCGTAATGGAGGTGCGGGCCGGTCGAACGGCCGGTCGAGCCGACATAGCCAATCACGTCGCCCTTCTTAACCCGGTCGCCAGCAGCCACCGCGAGGCGCGACATGTGCGCATAGCGCGTTTCAAGGTCGGCGCCGTGGTCGATGCTGATGTAAAGACCGTAGCTTGAGAACCAGTCCGCGCGGCCAACGATGCCGTCAGCGGTTGCGTAAATCGGCGTACCGGTCGGAGCTGAAAGATCGACGCCCTTGTGAGCGCGGCGACGGCGCAGAACCGGGTGGTTGCGCATTCCGTATCCGCTGCTCAGACGCGCGCCTTCGAGCGGCATGCGCGACGGGATCGAAACGGTCGAGCGTTCGAGCACCGTGGGCGCAACGCCCGATGCCTGCGGGCCCTTGTTGTCGAGAGCCGACCAGCTCGCGAACAGCTCGGTGAAGCGTTCGTCGTTGCTGGCAAGACCTTCATCCTGCGCTTCGAGCGCGGGCTCTGCCATGTCGGCTGCTGCTGCATTGGTGGAAGTGTTTGCAAGGGCAGGGCTTGCTGCCATCAAGCCCGCGGCGGCGCAAAAAGCGGCGGCGATCTTGGAAACTGGTCGCGAAATGCGCGAAATCATAATGACCCGGTCCTGACTGGCGTTCTCGCCATTGGTCTGAAGCACACGCGAATTTTTTTTCGTTTTTGACGGAACCTTCGCGATCCCGGAAGCGTATGCAATTTTGTAACGGCGAACTTTGCGCCTTGGTGCGGGGTCAGTTATCGGTGCGATTCGTTAATTCGCAACATCTTCGTAAAAGTCTCGCGATAGACCGGCTGCAAGACGCGCTGAGTCGTTGAACGGCGGTTTAATGGGCCCGCGAAAGTGGGCGCTTACCAGCGTTTTCCATGCTTCGGACGGCACTTGGCCGCTAGATTCGACAACTTTCAAAAAGTGCTTGGTGCCAAAGCCCACGTGACGAATTTCGTCGTCAAGGATGCGGGCGAGGATTTTTGCGCCGTGCTCGTCGCCTGCGGCCCGGACGCGCTCAAGAGTTGCAGGCGTGACGTCAAGTCCGCGCGCTTCGAGCACCATGGGAACCACCGCAAGACGCGCAGCGACGTCGTGGCGCGTGTCGTGCGCCGCCTGCCACAAACCGCCATGTGCCGGGAGCGCGCCGTATTGACTACCGAGGCGTTCAAGCTTGCGTGCCAGCAGTGCGAAATGCATCGCTTCGTCTGCCGCAACCGAGAGAAAATCCGATACGAACTCCTCTCCCATCTGCTCGCCGAATCGTCCTGCCATGTCGAGCGCGAGGTCAATCGCGACGAATTCGATATGGGCAAGACTATGCCACAGGGCGATTCGCCCGCGCTCCGATCCGAACTTGCCGCGCTTGGGCATTCGATTTGGTGCAAGCAGTTCAGGCCGTTCGGGTCGAGCAGGCTCGGGTGGCATCGTGACGTCAAATTCGAAAGCCAACGCACCCTTGCGCCATCGACGCGCGACATCGCGCGTGGCGAAGCACTTGGCGCGCGGCTCCCCGGTCAGGAGCGCGGCCCGAATGGCCGAAGCGACACTTTGCATAAAGGTCAGAGCGCTTTGGCAGCCGCCAGCACTTCCTCTGCGTGGCCCTTGACCTTCACCTTGTTCCAGACCTGAGCGATCTTGCCGTCGGCATCGACGAGGTATGTCGTGCGGACCATGCCCATGAAAGTCTTCCCGTACATCTTCTTCTCGGTCCAGATGCCGAGAGCATCGGACAGGCCGTCTTCTTCCGAGTCGGTCGCAAGCGGCGTTGTCAGGTCATGCTTGGCGATGAAGTTCTGGTGCTTCTTGGCCGAATCCTTGCTGACGCCAAGAAGCTCGACGCCTGCCTTGTCGAATTCGGTCTTGAGCGCGGTGAAGTCCTTCGCCTCGGTAGTGCAGCCGGGCGTGTTGTCCTTGGGATAAAAGAACACGACAAGCTTCTTGCCTTTGAAATCGGACGGCTTGACGGTCCCGCCATCGGGAGTGCCCATTTCGATATCGGGCATCGGGTCGCCTGCCTGGGGTAAATCGCTCATCAATCCAGCTCCAATGTCTGTTCGAAACTTTGCGCCCAGCTGCACGCGACAACCGCGCGCGCCTGATCGAGCCGGGCTTCGAGGTCCGCGTAGCTATCGCACTGACACGCTCGTGCAAGGGCTTTTGCGGCGGCGGGTGGGGGCTTTGAGCCGTCGGGAGCGAGCAGGCGGCCAGCAACCAACAGATCGGTCATGAGATCGTAGGCAGGCCACAGGTCCTCTCCGACAAGACCCGCCCGCGTCAGGGCAGGAATCGCCTTTGCAAAATCGGGCGCGAGCATATCCGGGTTCGCCGCCGCCAATTCAGCCGAGTGGCGCAGTTGCAGGAAGTGGACGAGAAACTCGACATCGACGAGACCTCCACGCAGCAGCTTGACGTCAAGATTGCCGCGCGCCGGTTTATGCTGCGCGATATCGGCGCGCATCTTGAGCACGTCTTTTCGCAAGCTCGCGGGATCGCGCTTCTGACATTGCACCTCGGCAATAACGGCGTCGACTTGCGCGCGGGCGCTGTCAGACCCTGCCAGCACGCGAGCGCGGTTGATTGCCATGTGCTCCCATGTCCACGCGCTCTCGCGCTGATATTTGGCAAAGGCTTCGACCGACACCGCGAGCGGTCCCTGATTGCCTTGCGGACGCAGCCTCGTGTCGACTTCGTAGAGCACGCCCTGCGCGGTCGGTACCGAGAGCGCAGCGCTGACTCTGCTGGAAAGGCGGTTGTAATAGAGCGTCGCGCCCAGCGGCTTTTCTCCGTCGGACTGATCAGAAAACTCGCCTGTGAACAGGTAGATCATGTCGAGGTCCGAGGCATGCGTGAGCGCGCCGCCGCCAAGCCTTCCGAGGCCGACGATGACCAATTCGCTCTCGTCGATCTGCCCGTGCCTTCGTGCGAACTCGCGCGCCGCAGCTTCGCGCGCGACGTTGATCGCGGCTTCGGCCGTGTCTGACAGCGCGGCGCCGATTTGCGAGGGCTTGTATTCGGCAGTGATGAGGCCAACGCCTAATGTGAAGCGCGCCTCACTGGTTATGTGGCGGATGCAATCGAGTTGCGCTTCGTAATCATCGCGCTCAGGTCCCTGGCGCATTTCTTCCAGCGTCGTCTCGAACAGATGCTCGAAATCGATCGGCTCGCGGTCGATCAGCACGTCGAGCGTTTCCGGCCGCCTTGCAAGCTCGTCCGCCAGGATCGGTGAGAGCGTGAGCGCTGCGACAAGCCGTTCGAGCACGTCTGGTTCGGCGCCGAGCAAGCGGAACAGTCGGATAGCCGAAGTCGTGCGCTCAAGGATGCCCTGCCACCGCGCAAGTGCTCGCTCGGGATCGTCGCTCTTGGCAATTGCCTTGAGCAGGCCAGGCAGCATGCGGTCGAATGCCTCGAGCGCCTGAGGGCTGCGGATCGCGGCATAGCGGCCATCGCGCCATTCCTCGATACGCGCAGCCAGGCTGTCCGGATTGTCGAAACCGAGAGCTTCGAGTGCGGCGGTGCGCTCGGTCGGTGGAGGCGCGCTCGCCACACTACGCTCCTCTTCGCCGATCAGCTCCTCGTAGATCGCTCCGGTTCGCTGGGTCAGTTCGACCAGTTCCTCAACCAGTGTCGCGCCGTTCTCGAGCCCGTCGAGCCGCGCGACACCGTCAAGTGCACCTGCTTCGGGCAGCGAATGGGTCTGGCGATCATTCACCATCTGGAGGCGGTGTTCGATTTCGCGCAGCCGGTCATATCCCTCGCCGAGCACCCTTGCTTGATCGTGCTCGATACGACCAGCCGCCGCCAACGCGTCGAGCGCCTCGCGCGTGCCTCTGACACGCAAGGAAGGGTCACGCCCGCCGTGAATCAATTGGTGCGTCTGGGCGAAAAACTCGATTTCGCGAATACCGCCGCGCCCGCGCTTGATGTCGAAACCCGGTCCAGGTCTCTTGGGGCCATCGTAGCTTTGCCGGATGCGCAAGGTGAGGTCGCGGATTTCCTCGACTGCTCCAAAATCGAGAGCCTGCCTCCACACGAAGGGCGCTATTTCGGCGAGGAATTTGCGGCCCTCCTCAATGTCACCTGCCGCGGCGCGAGCGCGCACGAAGGCGGCGCGTTCCCATGCGAGAGCCTGTCCTTGATAATGGGTCAGCGCCGAGCTGCGCGGGACGACGAGCGGGCTGATCTCGGCAGCGGGGCGAAGCCTCAAATCGACTCGCATCACATATCCCTCCGGCGTGTTGTCGGAGAGAATCTTGATAATCCGCCGCGCATATCTTTGCGCTACCTCGCCGGGATCATCGCTCTCGCGACGCGGGAGGGCTTGCGGATCGTAAAGAAGGATCGGGTCGATGTCAGAAGAGTAGTTGAGCTCGCCCGCGCCCTGCTTGCCCAGCGCAAGCGCAATCATGCCATCGCTTCTATATTCGCCGGTGCGCTCGACAATTGCGGCGCGGATCGCTTTGTCGAGCGCGTGATCGGCGAAATGGCTGAGTTCGCCCACCACACGCGCAAGCGGAAAGGCGCCTGCGAGATCGCCAACGGCAAGCGCGGTTGCGAGGCCAAGCCTATGGCGGCGAAGCGCGATGTCGACATCCTCGTGACCCCCGCGCGCCCTCGCCCATTCCAGCGCGGCTTCGCCCTGACCATCGGCGAGCAACTTCGCAAGTTCCCCCTGACGGTCGAGCGAACGTGCAAGAAAGGGCGCGAATTCGCGCGCGCGTTCGATCGCTCCGGTCCAGTCGGGCTCTGCCATGCGCAATCCTTTGGCCGCACGCCTGCGGCGGCGCAAGCCGCTTGCTAGGCACCGCGCGCTCTGCAACAAGCCGCGCTCACAGACACGTCATTCGAATGCGAGAGAGGAAATTTCGATGATTAGACGGGCAATGGCGCTCGGCGCTGCTGCACTGGCGCTTGCGGGCTGCGACGCGATGATGGGCACAGGAGAGGAAGCGCCCGCGCTCGACATCCCCGAGGTGGAAGCCGGAGACATTTCGCAGGCCACCATGGTCGACATCACCCGCGAACTTTCGAGCGATGAATTCGAAGGCCGTATGCCCGGAACGAAGGGCGAGGAACTGACCGTCGCCCTGCTCACCGAGCGCTTCGAAGCTGCAGGCCTCCAGCCCGGCAATGGCGACAGCTGGGTGCAGGAAGTCCCGCTGATCGAGATCACCGGCAAGAACTTCGCCCCGCTTACCATCACCAATGGCGAGACCGATCTCGTTTACGATTTCGGTCCTGAATGGGTCGGCGTCACTTATCAGGAAGAGGCTCGCACGCAGCTGGCCAACAGCGAGATGGTCTTTGTCGGATACGGCATCAACGCGCCCGAGCGTGGCTGGAACGACTATGAGGGCGTCGATGTCACGGGAAAGACGGTGGTGATCCTCGTCAACGATCCCGATTACGAAACCGAAGGGCTTGAAGGCACCTTCAACGGCCGCGCGATGACCTTCTACGGGCGCTGGACCTACAAGTATGAGGAGGCCGCGCGCCAGGGTGCGGCAGCCGCGATCATCGTCCACGACACCGAGCCTGCAAGCTATGGCTGGAATGTCGTTGAAAGTTCGTGGTCGGGCCCGCAGGCCTATGCCGCACGCGGCGACAACCCGCCGCCGCTGACCAAGATGAATGGCTGGGTCCAGAAGGACGTTGCGCGCGAGATCCTCGCCGCCGCTGGACAGGACCTCGACGAGCTGTCCGCAGCTGCCAAGACCGAAGACTTCCAGGCGGTCGAGCTCGGCATGACCGCATCGACCAGCTTCGAAAACGATTTCCGCACCTTCAGCTCGCAGAACGTAATCGGTGTACTGCCCGGATCAGAAGCGCCCGACGAATACATCATCCACACCGCGCACTGGGACCACCTTGGTCGCTGCACGCCTGCTCCTGATGGCGACGACATCTGCAACGGCGCGGTCGACAACGCGACCGGCACGGCTGCGCTCGTTGCGCTTGCAGAGGCGCATGTGAAAGCGGGCGCGCCGCGTCGCAGCCTCGTCTTCCTTGCTGTCACCGCAGAGGAATCGGGCCTGCTCGGCGCCTATTACTACGCGTCGAACCCGGTCTTCCCGCTCGACCGGACCGTTGGCGGGATCAACATGGACGCTTTCCTTGTTGCCGGACCTTCGCAGGACGTGACCGTCGTCGGGCCCGGCAAGTCGCAGCTCGACGACTTCCTCAACGCCGCGCTCGAGGCCGATGGACGCACCCCCACTCCCAATCCGAACCCCGAAGCTGGCTACTATTACCGCTCCGACCACTTCGCATTCGCCAAAGAAGGCGTGCCGATGCTTTATGTCGACGGCGGCGAGGATCTGGTCGAGGGTGGCCGCGAAGCGGGTGCGGCGCTAGCAGCCGAATATCGCGCTGACCGCTATCACGGGCCGAAGGACGAGTTCGACGAGAACTGGGACTGGTCAGGCGTGATGCAGGATCTTCAGCTGTTCTACCGCATCGGCCGCATGATGGCGATGAGCACCAGCTGGCCAAACTGGAACGATGGCGACGAATTCCGCGCCATCCGTGACGAAAGCTGTGCCAGCGCCGAAACCGGCTGCTGAAGTCGGCGAACGCAGCGAAGCCGATCCATGACCAAACTGATGCCTCCTGAATGGGCGCCGCAGGACTGGCTATGGATCGGTTTCCCGCATCTCGCCGAGGAATGGCCGGGCTGGCTCGCGCCTGCACAGGAGCAGATCGCGGCTTTCGCTTCCGCTGTGGCGGAAAGCGGGCAGGAGGTTCGCCTGCTGGTTCGCGATGCCGACAACGGAGCTCGCGCAAAGAGCCTTGTAAGTGACAAGGTCACTCTGGAGCGGCGGACTTATGGCGACATTTGGCTGCGCGATACAGGACCACTTATTGTCTCAGACGGCGGCTCGCGGTCGGCCGTCAGGTTCGGATTCAACGGTTGGGGCGGCAAGTACCTAATGCCCGGCGACCCGACGATCGGCGAGGAATTGGCTCGCGATGCGGGCCTGCCGGTCCAAAACTCGACCATGATCCTCGAAGGCGGGGCGTTGGACGGCGATGGCACCGGGCTGGTCGCTACGACCGAGCAATGCCTGCTCAATCCCAATCGAAACAGCGGAATGACACGCGAGGAAATCGAAGCCGAGCTCAAGGAGATGCTCGGCTTTGACCGCGTCCTTTGGCTTGGCGACGGCTTGCTGTGCGATCACACCGACGGCCATGTCGACAATCTCGCGCGGTTTGTTGGGCCGAACCAGCTGGTCGTACCGCATGCGACGGGCGATGATGATCCCAATGCGGCGATCTATGCCGATGCCAAGGCGCGCGCAGAAGCTTTCGGGGTCGAGGTGGTCACGATCCCCTCGCCCGGGCTGATCGAGCGCGACGGCATGATCGAGCCTGCAAGCTATGTGAACTTCGCAATCACCTCGAATCTCGTAGTCGTGCCGACATTCGGCTCCCCACACGACGAGGAAGGCGTGGCAGCAATCGCCGAGCTGTTCCCGGACCGGGACACGGTCGGATTGCCCGGCGATGCAGTGCTGGCAGGTGGCGGGGGCTTTCACTGCGCGAGCCAGCAAATGCCCTCCGCAGGCTGAAACTTAACGCCGCGTTAGGAATTTTGCGCGAGTTTGCTCCATCATGAGCAAAGCCGTCGCCATCACCCGCACCGCACTCGCCGAAGCGCGCCGCCGTCAGGCCGAAGCGCTGAGCAGCGTCATCGTGCTCGGTTGCGGCGCTGCGCTGATCCTCGCGGGACAGGCGCTACCTTTCTAAAGCAGCTTGGCCGCTGCACCCACAGCCGCCGCTCCCAGCACCAACGCCGTCGAAACCTGCCACTGGCGCGTCGTCACGCGTCCATAAGCCCTGTGCCCGAACCAGTCTCCGATAAGCAGTGCGGGAAACAGCGCAAGAGCGAGCGCAGCCTCGCGCCATGACCCGATGCCCAGCGCGATGAAGATGAGTGCCGAGAGCGGGGTGAGCACGACGAAAATCGCCATCATCGATGCGCGTGCGCTTGCGGGTGGAAGGCGGCCTCTGAGGTAGAACGGCGCCATTCCCGGCCCCGGCATCCCTGCAAAGCCTCCGAAGAACCCGGTCGCGAGGCCGGATATCGCCATGGCCGGTCTGCGCGGCATCACCACTTTGCCGAGTGGAACGACGACCAGCACGAATGCTCCGAGCGAAACCGCTGCGATCATGACCCGCGCCCAGTCGGGCGGCAAAGCGACCAGAGCCCATAGACCAAGAGGCATTGCCGCAAGTGCAATCAGGGTAATTGGCACAGCCGAGCCATCTGCATCGCGGCGAATGCGGCCGATGTCGGTGAGCCCGATCAGAAAGAGCGAGACGATGCCCACAAGAACCGCCGAAGACGGATCAATTGCCAACTGAAGCACAGGTACGAGAATGACCGAGAGGCCGAAACCTGCAAGGCCGCGCACGAAGCCTGCCGCAATGGCTGCGGCGATAGCCACGAAAATCGCTTCAGGAGTGAATCCGAACATGAGCGCGCTCAGATCAGCTTGACGAGCGCAGCGACAGCGGCAGCTCCCAGCACCACTCCGACACAGGCGCGCCATACCGGATCACTGACCTTGCCGAACGCAAGGCTGCCAATCCAGTTGCCGAGCAGGACCAGCGGAAAGAGCGCCAAGCCAAGGACCAAAGTTCGCCACTCGAGCACTCCGATAGCGGCTCCCGATCCGATCCCTGCCAGCGCGGCGATGCCGAAAATGCCGATCATCGAGGCTTTCGCGGTTATTCGCGGAATGTCGCGTCCGACGTAGTAGGGTACGACCGGAGGGCCGGGCATGGCCGCAAAACCGGTGAGCAAGCCTGCTGAAACGCCCACTGCTCCTGTCGTCGCGGCACCCGGTTGCTGCGCGCCGCGCTTGGGGAGCAGGATTGCGAAGAATGCGGACAGCGCGATCAAAGCAATGAGCAACCGGGCAAGGTCCTGCGGTGTTGCATCAAGCAGGATCAGTCCCGGCGCGGTTGTAATCAGGACGAGCACGCCAATCGCCAGCGCGCTGCGCTCGGCTTCGCGCAGGATCAGGCGAATCTCGGTGAGCGCGAGCAGCCCTGCCATTATGTTGATCGCGAGCACCGCTTGAACCGGCGTGAGCGCCAGCGCGAGGATTGGCACCAGCAATATGCCGAAGCCGAATCCCGTCAGCCCGCGAATGAATGCCGCCCCGAGCGTCGCCGCGACGGCAACCGCGATCTGGACCGAAGTGAAGCCGGCCAGAAAGTCCGCGATCAGTTCCAAGACTTAGCCGCGCAAATCGGGAGGCGTTGCCGCGTCGCGCAGCATGGCGATGGCTTCATCGAGGCTCATCACGCGCTGCTCTTTTTCGCCAAGAGTGCGGACGGCGACCGTGCCTTCCTCGGCCTCGCGCTTGCCGACGACCAGCAGGTGCGGGACCTTGGCAAGCGAGTGTTCGCGGACCTTGTAGTTGATCTTCTCGTTTCGAAGATCGCTTTCCACGCGAATGCCAGCTGCCTGAAGCTTGGCGGTTGCCTCGTTCGCATAATCATCTGCATCCGAAACAATCGTCGCAACCACGGCCTGCACGGGCGCGAGCCACGAAGGCAGGCGCCCGGCGAAGTGCTCGATCAAAATGCCGATAAAGCGCTCATACGAACCAAAGATCGCGCGGTGAAGCATGACAGGCCGGTGCTTCTCCCCGTCCTCACCGACATAAGTTGCATCGAGGCGGTCAGGCAGGACGCGGTCGCCCTGGATGGTGCCGACCTGCCAGGTCCGCCCGATTGCGTCGGTAAGGTGCCATTCGAGCTTGGGGGCGTAGAAAGCGCCTTCGCCCGGAAGTTCCTCCCAGCCATATTCCTCATTGTCCATGCCCGCCTCGGCGACGGCATCGCGCAATTCCTGCTCGGCCTTGTCCCAGTCCTCTTCCGACCCAAAGCGCTTCTCCGGGCGCAGCGCGAGCTTGACGTGGTAGCTGAAACCAAAGTCACGATAGACACTGTCGGCCAGAGCGCAGAACTTGCGCACTTCTTCGACCACCTGGTCCTCGGTGCAGAAAATGTGCGCGTCGTCCTGCGTGAACTGGCGCACGCGCATAAGGCCGTGGAGCGCGCCATGCGGTTCGTTTCGGTGGCAGCAGCCCATCTCGCCAAGGCGGATCGGCAAGTCACGATAGGACGTGATGCCCTGCTTGAAGACAAGGACGTGCGCCGGGCAATTCATCGGCTTGATCGCCATCCAGTCCGCATCGTCGGCGACCTTGGGCGAGGCTTCCGCTTCGCCGCTATCGTCGACGTCGGGTACGATGTCGGGCACCGCGAACATGTTCTCGGCGTATTTCCCCCAGTGCCCGGACTGGGTCCATTGGCGCACATCCATCAGCTGCGGCGTCTTGATCTCGCGATAACCACCGCCGTCCATCTTGCGGCGCATGTAAGCCTCGAGCTCGCGCCAAATGCGATAGCCCTTAGGGTGCCAGAAGACGCTCCCATGCGCCTCCTCCTGCAGGTGGAAGAGGTCCATCTCGCGGCCAAGCTTGCGGTGGTCGCGCTTGGCGGCTTCCTCAAGCCGGTGGAGGTGAGCGTTCAATTGCTTCTTGTTAAGCCAGCCCGTGCCGTAGATGCGCGTGAGCTGAGCATTGCGCTGGTCGCCGCGCCAGTATGCGCCTGCAACCCGCATCAGCTTGAAGGCCTGCGGGTCGAGCTTCCCGGTCGAGGCGAGGTGCGGGCCGCGGCACATGTCGAGCCAGTCGTCACCCGACCAGTATACCGTCAGCTCTTCGTTTTCAGGCAGTTCCTTCGCCCATTCGGCCTTGAAGCTCTCGCCCTCGCTCTCCCACTTGTCGATCAGCTGCTGGCGCGACCAGACCTCGCGGCGCAGCGGCTTGTCGGCCTTGATGATCTCGCGCATCTTCTCCTCGATGGCGGGAAGATCATCCATGGAAAACGGCTCACGCGAGGCGGGCGCCATCACGTCATAATAGAAGCCATCATCGGTCGCAGGTCCGAAGGTGATCTGCGTGCCCGGATAAAGCGCCTGCACCGCTTCGGCGAGGACGTGGGCGTAATCGTGGCGCGCGAGTTCGAGCGCTTCTTCCTCGTCCTTCGAGGTGATCAGCGCGAGTTCAGCGTCCCCCTCAAAAGGCCGGTTGAGGTCGCGAACTTCACCGTCGACACGCGCGGCGAGCGCAGCCTTGGCAAGGCCCGGTCCGATCGCGGCGGCCACATCGGCCGGCGTTGAGCCCGCTTCCATTTCGCGCACCGATCCATCGGGCAGGCTGATCTTGAGCAATTCGGTCATTCTTCAAATCCGTCTCGTTTCGCCGCGCCCTGCCACAAGCAGGCGCGCACCGGAAGGGCGGTGTGTCAGTCTTTTTGCGATTTCGGGAGGACACCGCGCCACCCGAAACCGGGTGGCGAGAGCGCCGAGCCTAGCCCAGCCGCGACCGCCCCCGGAAAACCGAGGTTGTCGTGGTGGTAGTTGTGGTCAGCGTCATGCCCATGGACCGGTAGATAGCGATCCATGGTTGCATTGTCATTACGCGAGTTGCGCACCCAGAGAACGGAAAGCCTCCGTTCCACTTTGGAAAGTTCGCTTGACATTATCGCGAATCAATGACAAGTTTCCTTTCCATAGTTGAAAGGGAGCTTTACCAATGACGGAGCAATCCAAATCTCTCCTATGGGCCGCGATCATCATCGCAGCCGCGCTCGTCTGCCTTGGCATCGACCTGAACACTGGCGCATCATTCGGTGTGATCAGCGGATTGTCGGGGGCTGCATGGGGCTCGCTCAGCAGCGACTTCAGCTGCGGGCGGAGCTGCGTACTATGACGCAGCTTGAAGGCAACGCATGGCGTACGCCCGGCCCGTGGGTCGGGTTGACCATCGGCACCGCCGCCCCGATCCTCGCTCTGGCATCTGCTGGCGCGATCGGGACCGGGCTCGCCGCAGGACTCATGATCGTGCCGCTGGCCCTCGCCATCCAGGTGGTTCGAACCATCAGGAACCCGGTCGAGTTGCAGGTTTATGGCAGCGAAGCGATGCGGACCTACAACAAGCGGATGCTTGTCGCGAGCATGGCTTATGCCGCTGGGGTCATGTGCGGGGTTGGGCTTTACAACAACGCAGAGCTCAGCGGTCCGCTCGCCTTTGTAGCAGCACTCCTTCCGACCATTCCTGCGCTCGCAATGGTGTGGGCGATGGGGCGTTACCTCACAGAAGAAACCGACGAATATCTGCGCCACCGCGCCAGCCTGTCGGCCATGATCGGCCTCGGTTTCGTGTTGGTGGCTGGAACCGTGTGGGGCTTCATGGAGACCTTTGGCGTTGCACCGCATGTGTGGGCCTGGTGGGTCGTTCCGATCTTCGCCATCGGCCTTGGCATCGGCCAGGTCGTGATCTCGAGAAATGAACGGTCGCAAGGAGACGACGAATGACCAAGCAAAACAGCAAGGCCGTGAACCGGTGCCTGGTTGCCGCGGTTTCTTCCGTACTCAGCGCGCTGGCGCTCCTGTTCCTCTGGAAGTCCGACGCCATCAACACCACGACCGCCTATATCCTTGCGATCGTCCCGGTGAGCTTGATGGTCTTCGCTTTCGTCAAGTCACTACGAGGTGCAGCGCGAAGTGGCCCTGCGGCCCAACGCTATCTCACGCGCATCGCGATTACGATGGCGTTTTACCTCATCACGCTTTTCATGGCCGAACACTTCCTTGAAGACCGCGGGGTGACGGGGCCGCTCGCCGTGCTGATCGCCCTATTACCGGGCCTTTCCTTTGCAGGTGTGATTTGGATTTTCGGCGCGCTGATCGTCGAGGAAAAGGACGAGTTCTACCGTCTGCTTTACGTGCGGCAGGGCCTGATCGCCACCGGCATTGCGTTTACGCTCGCAGCAGTCTGGGGCTTCCTTGAGACCTACAAAATTGTCGAATCGGTCGCCGCGTTCTGGTGGCCCACGATCTGGTGCGTCGGCATCGCCATCGGCGCGGTCGCAAACAAGATCAAATACGGCACCTTTGGAGAGATTCGATGAAGATGACCGTCAATCGGCTCGACAAGTTCCTCGTCCTACCGCTGATCGCAAGCCTCGTGATGATCGCAGAAATCGACGCGCCTATGGAGCAGGCAATAAAATTGTCGTCATTGATCAAGGGCGTCGCACTCGGTGGGGCCACGCTGGCTATGGCTTTGATCGTCGCAGCCGCTACCGCAATCGATCGGCGATGCAGCGAGGACTACATTTTCCAAATCCTCGCCAATGCAGCGCTCGTTGCATTGACGGCGACCATGATGATCAACCTGTTCTGGGTGCTTGGCGAGAAAGTCGTCGGCTTACCCGAATTGGCCAGCGACAATATCCTGGGCGTAGTCACGCTGTCCTGGGTCATCAGTTATTACTGGTTCCGAGTGCGGGGGATCGCACAGTGAGGGGCGCGCGATGAACAACCGCCTCAAGGTCCTTCGCGCCGAGCGGGACTGGAGCCAGCAAGATCTAGCCGACCGGCTCGGCGTTAGTCGGCAGAGCGTGAACGCGATCGAGAAGGGACGGTATGACCCGTCGCTTCCCCTCGCATTCAACATCTCCGAGGTTTTCGGCCTCCCGATTGAGGAAATCTTTAGCCGAGACTGAGCGCAAAACGAAAAGGGCGGCAATGCACTCGCCGCCCTTTTCAAAATTCAGTCTGATTGCCGCTTACGCAGTCGCGGGTTGGGGGATGCTCGCCACGGGTGCGGTCTCGCCTTCGGGCTGCGGCATCTCTTCCTCGCCCTGCTTCTTCTTGCGCATCCGGTTGATGGCATAACCGCCCACTCCGAGCGCGATCATGGCCGGAATGCTGAGGCGGCTCAGAACGAACGGCGCCGCTGCGCCAAGCACCGCGCCTGTTGTTCCACCGATATTCTTAGTCTGGTTTGCGAGTTTGCCGCCTGCGACGGCGCCGATAATCTTACCAAGCATTGCATGTCTCCTTCTACCTTTGCGAACAGAAGTGAAGCGCGATTGGTTCCAATTATCAGGCGTCTAGAGTGTTGCTGCCCGCTTGCGTGGTAATGCGCTTGGTTCCTGCAAGCTGTGTCGAACGCTGGCGTATGCCGGAGACAAAGCGATATTCGGTCGTCGCGGCAGAAGGCGTCAGCTCGACAGTCATGTAGCCGCGCTGCGAAGTATCAGCCCAAAGCAATTCGTCATTGGCTCCAACGACGCCAGCTGCGAGCGTTTGCGGCGGGATAGCAGCGAGATAGCTCTCGAAGCCCGGCGAGCTGACCGAGCAAACACCAAGCTCGACACCGACACTTTCACCTTCATGGCCGAGATTGAACGCCCAGCCATTATGCGTGTCGCCCGCCAGCACGAGAAGGTTCGCATCGGCGGCAAGCGCACTTTCGAATACGCGTTCGCGCGCAGCAGGGTATCCGTCCCATGCGTCCATGTTGAGCGGAAGGCCGGCCTCGGCAGCAAGCGACGAGGCGATCAGACGACGACGCGCATAATCGGGCAGGCTATCACCAATCAGCTCGAGCATGCCGCGCGGCGAAGAAAGCTTGCCCATCAGCACCTGCTGCACGAGAACCTGCCACGTCGTACCGCGCGCCTTCGACGATTGAAGCGCCCCTGCCAGCCATTGCTCCTGCGCAGCGCCAAGTAGCTGGCGCTCCGGATTGGCGTAATCTGCTTCTTTAAACGCGGCGAGGGCTGCGATCATGGCCTGCGGGTCTTCCTGCCCCTCGATGATCTTCGCGATGCTGAACTGTTCTTCGCGCCCCTCGAGGCGGGTGTCGAGACGGAACAGGGTAGCAAGGTCACCGATCTCGTATGCGCTGTACGGCTCATCCGAGACAGGCATCCATTCGCGATAGACGCGCTTCGCCACGGCTTTGCGAACCGACCACTCGCCCTCAGTCTCGGGCTGATGGTTTTGAGCCCCATCTTTCCAGCTGTCATTGGTGCTCTCGTGATCGTCCCAGACAGCAATCATAGGGAGGACCTGGTGCAAGCGCTGAAGATCGGGATCCTTGCGATAGGTCGCATAGCGCAGCCGGTAATCGGCTAGTGCGACGATCTCGGTCTCGGGCATCAGGCCGCGCTCCGGGTGCCGATTGCTCGCGTCGGGGTAAGTGTTACCGCCATACTCGTAGATGTAGTCGCCAAGGTGCACGGCGAGGTCGCAATCGTTTGCCTCGGCCGCATGGGCATAGGCGTTGAACCACCCAAACCCGAAATTAGAACAGGAGAAAACCGCGAGCTTGAACGAAGGCTTCGGCCCCTGCGGCAAGGTGCGCGTGCGCCCTACCGGCGACATCGAGCCGTCGGGGGCGACGAAGCGGTAAAAATACCAGCGGTCAGGGGTCAGGCCGCTCGCTGTCGCCTTTACGCAAAAGTCACGATCAGGGCTCGCCATGACTTGCCCTTCGGCGGACACGCTAGAGAATTCGGCCGTTTCGCTGATCTGCCACTCGAGCCTTGTTTCATCGTCCGAGACAAAACGCGTCCACAGCAAGACGCTGTCGGCCTTCGGTTCGCCGCTGGCGACCGAGTGCGTGAACCCTGTCCCGAAGGTTCGGGCGGTTGCCGGGGTGGCCGCTATTGCCGCCGTCGCGCCAGCAAGCGCGAAAATACCTCGGCGAGTGACTGCCGTGGCTGAGTGGTCGTTCGGGCGAGCGGGCTGTCCAGCGGGTTCGGTCTTGATCATGCGAAGCGCGATATAGCGCAGTTTTTTCGTCATCGTGACAACTATTGCACCGACCCCTTCGGTAAGGGCATGAAGTCGCGCAATGATTGACACTCAATTTCACGAAATGCCCGATGGCACTCGCATCGCGCATCGCTTTCACTCTGGCGAAGGCCCTACCCTCGTTTTTCTGCCCGGCTACATGTCGGACATGGCCGGCGGGAAGGCGACCGCACTCTTCGCTGAGGCACAAGACAAGGGGCGCGCTGCGCTTCTTCTCGACTATTCGGGCTGCGGTGAGAGCGATGGCGAGTTCGCTGACGGCTCCCTCTCCAAGTGGCGCGACGAAGTGCTTGCGTTGATTGAAGCGCGCGTCACCGGCGACGTGTTGCTCGTCGGCTCCTCGATGGGCGGGTGGCTCATGCTGCTCGTGGGGGAGGCGCTAGGTGATGGGCTCGCTGGCATGATCGGGATTGCCGCCGCGCCCGATTTCATCCGATGGGGATATTCGCCCGAGCAACGCGAGACGCTCGCTTCCGGCGGAATCGTCCTCGAAGACAATCCCTATGGCCCCGAGCCGACCCCTACGCATCCCGGCTTTTTTGCCGATGCCGAAAGGCTGCTCAGGCTGGGAAAAGAGATCGCAATCGAATGCCCGGTGCGCCTGCTTCACGGGCAACGCGATGCGGACGTCCCGTGGGAGACCAGCGTTCGGCTTGCCGAGGCACTGCGTTCGGACGAGGTACAGCTTTGCTTGATCAAGGACGGTGACCATCGGCTTTCGCGCGAATCTGATATTGCGCTGCTGAAAGCTCAGGTCGACGGATTCTACTAACGGACACCATATCGTGGCACTGATCTCCTCCCTCCTCGTTCTCGCACTGCAAGTCGGGCCCAACCCCAATGCGGGGGCATTGCCGGGTTTGCCCGATGAACTTCTCAACCGCCCACCCCGTCCAGGGGAGGAGAGCGCCGACGCATCGCCCGAAAGTGCGTGGCTTGCAGCGTGCCTTGACCTCGTGGCCGAGGACCCGGCTCGCGCGCACACGCTTGCCCAGCTGCGCCGCAATGAAACCAGCGCGACCAATCGCATTCTTGCCAATCATTGCCTCGGCCTAGCCGCAACCGAACTATCGCTATGGGACGATGCCATCACCGCATTCACGGCGGCTCGTGACGAAACGCCTGACGACGAATTGAGCGCCCGTGCGCGGTTTGGGACGATGGCGGGCAATGCAGCGCTGGCAAGCGGCGATCACGGCGGTGCAAGGACAATCCTGGAGGCGGCAAAACGCGATGCGCAAGCCTCTGCTTCCGCAGATCTGCAGTCCATCGCCGCAACAGACCTTGCGCGCACGCTCGTCGCGCTTGGCGATGGCGAGGCAGCGCTCGCAGAGCTTGAGACAGCGACGACGCTGACACCGGACAAGGCGGAAGGCTGGCTGCTCAAGGCGACCCTGCTGCGCCGGCTTGAGCGGTTCGACGAGGCACAGATCGCGATTGAACGTGCCGGACAGATTGCTCCCACCGATCCGCAAATTGGCCTGGAGGCAGGTGTGATCGCAGTCCTTTCAGGGCGCGATGAAGCGGCACGGGCAAGCTGGCAATCGGTGATCGATATTGCACCGGGCGATCCGGCGGCGCTGACCGCGCAGGACTACCTGGCACAGCTTGGACCGCCACCAACAGCAGGCGTGGAGCAGGAGCCATCATGACCGAGTTTTCCGTCCTTGACCTCGTGCCCGTTCGCGAAGGCGGGAGCGTAGGCGAGGCAATGGAAGCGAGCACCTCGCTCGCCCGCAAGGCGGAAGAACTTGGCTGCAAGAGGTTCTGGGTTGCAGAGCATCACGCCATGGAAGGCATTGCTGGAGGCGCCACCTCGGTAGTGCTCGCCCATATCGGCAACGCGACAAGCCGCATCCGCATCGGTTCTGGCGGGATCATGCTTCCCAACCACACGCCGTTCCAGATCGCTGAACAATTCGGGACGCTCGATGCGCTATTTCCCGGACGGATCGACTTGGGGCTGGGAAGAGCGCCGGGAGCGGGCCCTGAACTTCAACGCGCTCTTCGCAAGAATCTCCAGCAAGCCTCGGAATACTTTCCGCAAGACGTGTTAGAGCTGCGCGCTTTGTTGACGGGCGATGTCGAACTGACAGTCAAGGCCACGCCGGGCCTTGGCGCCAATGTCGAATTCTGGATGCTCGGATCGAGCCTCTTCGGTGCGCAATTGGCGGCAAAGCTTGGCATGCCCTACGCTTTTGCCGCGCACTTCGCGCCCGATCATCTCGACGAAGCGCTCGACCTTTATCGTCGCAATTTCGAGCCTTCCGATGCTCTCGGCGAGCCGCATGTCATGGTCGCCATCAATGCCTTTGCAGCCGACAGCGACGAGGAAGCCCGCACTCTTGCATCCAGCCAGCAACAGGCTTTCGTTGCGTTGCGCACCGGTAATCCTGGCAAACTGCAGCCCCCGATAAAGGATTACACCTCGACATTGCCTGCGCCCCACCTGGCAATGCTCGACCACGTTGGTCAGGCTTCCGCGGTCGGAAGTCGCGAAACGGTGAGGGACGCAATCGAACTCTTCATCAAGCGCACCAGAGCAGACGAAATCATCTTGTGCGGGTCGACCTATGATCCTGCGGCACGAGAAGCTTCGCTCGAGATAACGCTTGAAGCGGTAAGAGCCGTAGCGGCTTAAGCGCTTTACCGGCGCGGTTCTCGCTTGCGCCGACTCTCCAAATTCCTGTATTGCACCGAGCACAATACAAACAACCCGGCACAATAAAATTATACAAGCCAGACCGGGAGCAGGAGCAGTTAGGCGATGAGCGCAAATTCCTCAGGCGCAACCAAATCCGCGCCAGCAAGTAAGCGGAAAGCCCCTCCCAAAACGCTGGTTAAGGAGCTGAGTAAGCATCTCGCAGCCGCGATCCTGCCCGGCGACACTCCCCTTGATGGCGATGCGCTCGAAGAGTCTGCCGAATTCCTGTTGGTGACGGCCCAGTCCCGCCAACCGTCGCAATCCGCGTTAAAACTGCAGTCCGACACATCCGAGCGTCGCCTGCGTATTGCCATCGTCAATGATGACATGCCGTTCCTCGTCGACTCGATCGCCGCGACGATCACGGCGCACGGCCTCAGCATCGACCAACTGATCCACCCGGTCGTAGCGGTAGAGCGCAACGACGCTGGCGAACTCACCAGTTTGACCAAGGCCGGGGGTAAGGGATCGCCTGAAAGCCTGATCTACATCGAGACCCCTCGCGTCGATGCTCGCCAGCGCCGCGAGCTTTTGGCTGAAATCAAGGTGACGCTCGGTGATGTCCGCGCCGCGGTGAGCGATTGGCCGAAAATTCAGGCCGCGATGAAAACCGATGCGGAGTCGATTGCGGACGAAACTCCGGAAAGCGCGGCACTGCTCGAATGGCTTAACTCCGGGATGCTGACACAGCTCGGTCATGTCGTGCGCACTCGCGCCGGAGAACAAAGCGACGCCCTCGGCATCTGCCGCAAGAGCGCCAGTGAAATCCTCGCTGACACATCCTACGAACGCGCATTCGAGTGGTTTGACGTGGACGGTTCGGACGGCAAACCCCGCAACCTGCTCGTCATCAAGGCCAACCGCCTTTCGAACGTGCACCGCCGTACGCCGCTCGACATCTTCATCGTTCCTCGGCGCGAGAACGGAGAGGTAACTGCACTTTCGATCCATGCAGGGGTCTGGACCAGTGCCGGTCTCGCAACACCTCCGAGCGAAGTGCCCGTCCTGCGCACTGCTTTGAGCGATATCATCAGCGCATTGGGTTTTGACCCTCAGGGTCATGCGGGCAAGGCACTGGTCCATGCATTCACCACCCTGCCCCACGACCTCCTGGCTGGCTTCAGGCCGAGCGATATAGAGCGGCTCGCAACCGCGATGATGAGCCTGGTCGATCGTCCGCGGCCGCGCGTCGTTCTGGTGCAGTCCGCGCTGGAGCGGCATGTCTTCGCTTTCGTGTGGCTCCCGCGCGACTTCCTCTCGACCGGCGTGCGCCTCCAGATTCAGGACTTGCTGACCAAGTCCACCGGGGTCGACATGCTAAGCTGGAGCCTTGAAGTCGAAGGCTCGACGCTGGCGATGCTCCAGTTCCTGCTCGATTCGCGCTCGACCGGTCAGATGCCGGATGCCGCAAAGATCGAAAGCGAGCTTATCGATCTGCTCAAGGGCTGGAACGAGGCGGTAGAGGCGCGCCTTGCCGAAGCGGAAGACAGCTCGCGCGTGGCTGCCATTGCGCAACGGTACGCCGGGGCATTCCCGGGAACCTATCGCGCCCGCTATGGAGCCGCCGAGGCCGCGCTCGACATCCTTGAGCTGCGCGCGATTGCCACCGGCGACAATCCCGAAGCGCGCTCCTGCCGACTTTACGCGCTAGACCACGATCCGGTCGGCGACCTTCGGCTGAAGATCTATCACTCAGCCGGCGAAATGGCGCTTTCGGATGCGGTCCCGGCGCTTGAGAACTTCGGGTTCCGGGTGCTTGCGGAAATGCCGACGCGGCTTGACGATGGCAAGCTTGGGACGATCCACGAGTTTACGCTCGAATTGCCCGTCGGATCGCAGGTGAGCGACCTGCTCGATCGTGCAGACACAATCGAAACCGCCATCGCTGAAGTGCTCAATGGTCAGTCTGAGGACGATCCGTTCAACCGTCTGGTTGTCGCCACCGGGCTGAGCGCGCAGCACGCGATCTGGCTACGAGCGATCTATCGCTATCTGCGCCAGACGGGAATGGGTTTCACCATCTACACCGTGGTCGATGCGCTGCAACGTGCGCCGGGCGTGACCCAGGCGATGATCGACCTGTTCGCCGCGCGCCACGATCCCGATTTCAAGGGCGACCGCGACGCCGCCATTGCCGCCGCGATCAGTGCCTTCCAGCGCGGTCTCGGCAAAGTGAGCGCGATCAACGATGATCGCCTGCTGCGTCTCTATCGCGCCGTGATCAATGCGGTTCTGCGCACGAACGCCTTTGCGCTGGCAGCCGACGAGGCGCTGGCCTTCAAGATCAACTCATCGCTCGTCCCCGGCCTTCCGAAGCCCGTGCCATGGCGTGAGATCTTCGTCTATTCGCGCCGGGTCGAGGGCATTCACCTTCGCTCGGGCTCTGTGGCTCGCGGTGGTCTGCGCTGGTCCGACCGGCGAGACGACTTCCGCACCGAAATTCTCGGCCTTATGAAAGCGCAGAAGGTCAAGAATGCCGTCATCGTGCCAAGCGGTGCAAAGGGCGGCTTCTATCCCAAGCAGTTGCCATCGCCTGCAATCGATCGCGATGCCTGGGCTGCCGAAGGTCAGGGTAGCTACGAAGTCTTCATCCGAACCTTGCTCTCGGTCACAGACAATATCGTCGATGGCAAAGTCGTCCACCCTGACGGCGTCCACGTTCTTGATGGCGAAGACCCCTACTTCGTTGTTGCCGCCGACAAAGGCACCGCACGCTTCTCCGATGTTGCCAACGGGATCGCCGAGAAAGCAGGGTTCTGGCTCGACGACGCGTTCGCGAGCGGAGGCTCCAATGGGTACGACCACAAGGCGATGGGCATCACCGCACGCGGCGCGTGGGTGAGCGTGCAGCGTCACTTCCTCGAGATGGGCGTCGACGTCCAGAAGGACAGCGTGACGGTGGCTGGCTGCGGCGACATGTCGGGCGACGTGTTTGGCAACGGCATGCTTCTGTCCAAGGCCATCAAGCTGGTCGCAGCCTTCGACCACCGCCACATCTTCATCGATCCCGATCCCGATCCGGCGACAAGCTGGAAAGAGCGCAAGCGCATGTTCGAGCTGCCGCGCTCGAGCTGGGAAGACTACAATCCTGACCTAATTTCAAAGGGCGGCGGCGTCTATTCGCGCGACCTCAAGCGCATCAAGCTTTCCAAGAAGGCGCGCGATCTCCTCGGCATCGAGGAGAAGGAGATTGAGCCCGATGCGCTGATCAGCGCGATCCTCAAAGCCAAGATTGACCTTTTGTGGTTTGGCGGGATTGGAACCTATATTAAGGCCGAGAGCGAGAACCACATCCAGGTCGGCGATCCATCCAACGATGCGCTGCGCGTCGATGCCCGCGAGGTCGGCGCCAAGGTCATCGGCGAAGGCGCGAACCTCGGCATCACGCAAGCCGGACGCATCGCCTATTCGCTCGCCGGAGGACGGATCAACACCGACTTCATCGACAATTCGGCAGGCGTCGACTGCTCGGACAACGAGGTAAACATCAAGATCGCACTTGCCGCAGCCAAGCGCGATGGCGTGCTGACCGAGACAAAGCGCAACAACCTGCTCGCCAAGATGACCGACGAGGTTGCCGAGATCGTCCTCGAGGACAACCGGCTTCAGGCCTTGGCGCTTTCGATCGCCGAAAGCGGCGGACCCGGAGCAAGTTCCTCATACATCCGCCTGATAGAGCAACTCAGCGAAATGGGAGCGCTCGATCGCCGCAACGAAGGGCTGGCCGATGCCGACACCTATGCGCGCCGCGCTGCGGACGGGCTCGGTTTCACCCGGCCCGAACTCGCGGTTCTGCTCTCGTCAGCCAAGCTCGCGCTGCAAGACGCGATCGAGGCGAGCGGCCTGCCTGATGACCCGATCCTGGAAAGCAATCTGATCGCGATGTTCCCGGGCCCAATGCAGAAGAGGTTCGCCGACCAGATTCGCGATCACCGCCTGCGCCGCGAGCTGATCGCGACTGACCTGTCGAACCGGATCGTCAACCGTCTTGGTCTGATCCATGCTTTTGAGCTGCCTGAGGAAGAGGGCGTGGGCCTTGCTGACGTTGCTGCCGCTTTCGTGGTGGTTGAGCGCCTGTTCGACCTCAAGACGCTGTGGCAGGACATCGACGCAAAGGCGATGAGCGAGACCGCGCGCCTCAGCTTGCTCGACAGGCTTGCTGCGGCGGTTGGCAACCTGATGTCCGACGTCTTGCGCACAGGCGCTGGCCGCGTCGAAGCAAGCGCCATGATCGATTCCCTCAAGTCGGGCGTCAGAAAACTTGCCGATGGCCGGGCCGACCTCATCACCGGCGAGACCCGCGAGCGCTCCGAAGCGCTGCGCGCGCAATTCGTGGAAGAAGGCGCACCCGAGGCCATCGCGAACCGGGTCGCAGACCTGTTCGATTATGATGGATCGGTCGGCCTTGCGAGCCTCGCGCTCAAAACCGAGATTGATCCGACCGTGCTGACCCGCGCCTTTACCGATATCGGCACGCGTATAGGGCTCGATTGGGCACAGGGGACCGCTGCGCATATGACGCCGACCGACATCTGGGAGCGGCTGCTGGTCGATGGCCTTGCGCGCGATTTCCAGCATATGCGGCTTGAATTCCTTGCCAAGCTCATGCGCCGCAAGGGGGGCAAAGACGATCCGCAAGGCGCCATTGCGACCTGGGCCGATCACAACAAGGATGCCGTCACGCAGTTCCGCGCTATGATCGCGCGGGCGCAATCGCGGCCTCCTGTGGCTCCGGCAGTGCTGGCCCAGATCGCAAGCCAGGCGCGGAACCTGCTCGACCGATGATGGCTCCCGGCCCTCGCAGGTGGGGTTGACGCGGGCCATGGTTTCGGGCGAACGCCCCTGCCCATGAACGCAACTGGAAGCACTTCGGCTGACGTCGTCATCGTCGGCACTGGGCATGGCGGCGCGCAGGCGGCGATAGCACTGCGACAGCAGGGGCACGAAAGCTCGATCCTGATGATCGGTCGCGATGCCGAGCCGCCTTACGAACGTCCCCCTCTTTCCAAAGAGTATCTGGCGGGAGACAAGAGCTTCGAGCGCATGATGATCCGCCCGGAAAAGTTCTGGGCTGACAAGGGTGTCCAGCTGCGCCTTGGCTGCGCGGTTATCGAAATCGACTGGATGCGGCACGAAGTGACGCTCTCGGACGGGTCGAAGGTCGGCTATCGCAAACTCATCTGGGCAGGCGGCGGCGATCCGCGCCGGATTGATGTGCCCGGAGCGGGCCTGAAAGGCATATTCTGCGTGCGCGACAAGCGCGATGCTGACGCGATGATGGGGGCGCTCGAAGCAGGTGCAAAGCGCGCGGTCGTCATCGGCGGAGGCTATATCGGGCTCGAAGCCGCAGCCGTCCTGCGCAAGCTGGGCTGCGAAGTCACGCTGCTCGAGGTTCAGGACAGGGTGCTTGCGCGAGTCGCGGGTGAGGAGCTGTCGCGCTTTTACGAAGAAGAGCACCGCCGACAGGGCGTCGATGTGCGGCTGTCTCAAGGCATCTCAGAGATCCTGGGCGAAGACGGCAAAGTGACCAGCGTCCAGCTCGACAATGGCGAAATGCTCGCTTGCGACATGGTGGTGGTCGGCATCGGGATCGTGCCAGCTGTGGCTCCGCTCATTGCAGCAGGCGCGGCGGGCGCCAATGGAGTGGACGTCGATGTGTATTGCCGCACGACGCTCGATGACATCTACGCGATTGGTGACTGCGCGGCACATGTTAACCCCTTTGCCGAGAGCGCAGTCATCCGGCTGGAATCCGTGCAGAACGCCAACGACATGGCCAACACGGTCGCGCGGGCGATCATGGGGGACAAGCAACCCTATCACGCGCTGCCATGGTTCTGGTCGAACCAATATGACCTCAAACTCCAGACCGCTGGGCTAAGCCTAGGCTATGATGCGACTGTGGTTCGCGGCGACCCTGCCGAGCGCAAATTCAGTGTGGTTTATCTGAAAGAGGGCCGCCCAATCGCCTTCGACTGCGTCAATGCAATGAAGGATTATGTCCAGGGCCGAAAGCTGCTCGAACGAGGGATTGAAAAGGTCGACCCTGCCTTGCTTGCCGACACTGAAATCCAGCTCAAGGAACTGATCTGACATCTCATGATGGCGCCGGGTGACAGCCAGCCGATGCTCGAAGGCATCAAGGTCATCGACCTCACCAGCGTCGTGTTCGGTCCCTACGCCACACAAATCCTCGCCGACCACGGAGCCGAGGTCACCAAGATCGAGGCACCCGGCGGCGACGTCTATCGCTACAGCGCAAAGCCTGCGCAGACCCCCGGCATGGCGCCCGGCTTTATCGCGCTCAACCGCGGCAAGAAGTCGGTTGTGCTTGATCTCAAGGACAAAGAGGACGGCGCGCGCCTGCGCGAGATGCTGAGCGTAGCAGATGTGTTCATTCACAACGTGCGCGAGGCTGCGATTGAACGGTTGGGGTTCGGCTATGACGCGGTCAAAGCGCTCAACCCTGCGATCATCTATGTTCACTGCGTCGGCTTTGGTTCGGAAGGTCCCTACGGCGGATTGCAGGCCTATGACGACGTAATCCAGGCGGCGACCGGTGCGACTTCGCTCCTGCCACGCGTCGATGGTGATGAGCGCCCGCGCTACCTGCCCTCGCTGATCGCAGACAAAGTAGCTGGATTGCACGCGGCCTATGCGACGCAGGCGGCGATCATCCACCGCCTACGCACCGGCAAAGGACAGCACGTCGAAGTGCCCATGTTCGAGGCTTTCGCGAGCTTCATGATGAAAGAACATCTCGATGCGAAGACCTTCGACCCGCCCAATGGCGATGCAGGGTATTCGCGGCAGGTCGATGCCGACCGACAACCATTCCAGACCAAAGATGGCTGGATCAGCATCGTGCCCTATGTGCCGCAGCATTTCCCTTATACTGTCGGCCTTCTGGGCGACCCTCAGATGGCTGCTGAAGAGCGCTTCAACGATGTGAAAGGGATCATGTCGGCTGGGCCTGAGCTTTATCGCAGGATCGGTGAGCTTACGAAAATGAAAAGCACGCAGGAATGTCTCGACATTCTACGCGAAGCCAATATTCCCTGCATGAAGGTGACCGATCTCAACGAAGTCATCGACGACCCGCACCTGCGCGAGAGCGGGTTTTTCGAACGCAGCCAGCATCCAAGCGAAGGCGCGGTGTTCCAGATGCGCGATCCCAATCGGTATAGCGAGTGGTCGGCAGGCCCGCTCCAGCACGCCCCGCTCCTTGGCGAGAACAACGAGGACGATTAGCCCACCTTAGCGAGGCGCTCCGCCGCCCAGCTAGCTGCATCGGCGACTGCGGGATCTGGGTCGGACGTCAAATCGCGTACGCGATCGAGCATGCCCGGATCACCGCTGTTTCCAGCCGCATAGAGGCAATTGCGCACGAACCGGTCGCGCCCGATCCTCTTGATCGGTGAGCCAGAGAACAGAGAGCGAAAGCCAGCGTCGTCGAGGCACAGAAACTCGGCAAGCTTGGGCGCGGTCAGCTCTGCCCTCGGAAGAAATTCGCGCGCTGCATTGGCCTCGCTGGCAAACTTGTTCCAAGGACACACTGCAAGGCAATCGTCGCAGCCATAAATCCGGTTGCCCAGCGCCTCTCTGAATTCTTCATCGATCGGGCCCTTGTGCTCGATCGTGAGGTAGGAAATGCACCGGCGCGCATCGAGCTTGTAGGGGTGCGGGAAGGCATCGGTCGGGCAGGCATCGAGGCACGCGCGGCACGATCCGCACTGGTCGCGGTGTGGCTCCGCGGCAGCAAGCTCAAGCGTCGTGTAAATCGCGCCGAGAAACAGCCAGCTGCCATGTTTGCGGCTGACAAGGTTGGTGTGCTTGCCCTGCCACCCTATGCCTGCTGCCTCGCCAAGCGGCTTTTCCATGACAGGCGCAGTGTCGACGAAGACCTTGACCTCGGCTCCCGGCGCTTCGGCGACCAGCCAACGCGCCAGGGCTTTCAGCCGTTTCTTGACGACATCGTGATAGTCTTTGCCCTGCGCATAGACCGAAATCCGGGCGCGGTCCGGATGCGCTTCTAGCGCCATTGGGTCGATTGCGGGCGCATAGCTCATGCCGAGCGCGATCACGCTGCGCGCTTCAGGCCAGAGCCCTTGTGGCGATCGACGGTGATGGAGACGCGTCTCCATCCATTCCATCGAGCCGTGATTGCCTTCGCCAAGCCATTGTTCAAGGCGCTGCGCCCGCACAGGGTCCTCTGCCGCGCTGGCAAACCCGCAGGCGGCGAAGCCAAGGCTTCGCGCCTTCTCCATCAGCCGCTGCTCTAAGTTAAAGGTTGCCGCGTCGTTAACCACGTTTCGGGTTGCTCCCGTTCAGTTTCGCACGTTAACTCCCGCGCTCATGCACATGCAGGTAGGCCAACACATGACGCCAGACAATGCGGCAGCGCTCCACCATGACGCCGAAGCATTAGCTCGTCCCCTCGCAATCGAAGCCCGCGGTCTCGTCAAGAGTTTTGACGGCACGCGCGCTGTCGACGGAGTCGATCTTTCCGTGCCGGAGGGTGCCATTTACGGCGTGCTCGGCCCGAATGGAGCGGGCAAGACGACCACGCTCCGCATGCTTCTCGGCATCATCGACCCGGACGAAGGCGTTCGACGTGTTTTCGGACATGATCGTCCGCACGATATCGGCCGTCTGATCGGTTATCTGCCTGAAGAGCGCGGGCTCTATCCTGCCATGAAAGCTATCGAGGCGATTGCCTTCATGGGCGCGCTGCGCGGCCTGCCGCTCGCCGAGGGGCGCAAGCGCGGCATGGAATTGCTAGAACGACACGAATTGCTTCACGCAGCAGAGCGCACGATCAAGCAGCTTTCGAAAGGCATGGCGCAGACCGTGCAGCTGCTCGGCACCCTGGTTCATCGTCCGCGGCTTGTCGTTCTTGATGAGCCGTTTTCGGGTCTCGATGCGATCAACCAGGGCAAGCTTGAAGGCATGATCCGCAACCTTGCCGAAGACGGCGTGACGGTGATCTTCTCGACCCACGTGATCCACCATGCAGAGCGCCTGTGCGAAGGCGTTGCGATTATCGCGGGCGGCAAGGTTCCTTATGCAGGCAGCGTTGAGACCGCACGCGACCGTATTCCCGCGCAGGTCCGCCTCGAGACCCGGGCGCGCGATGGCGGATGGACTGCGGCCTTGCCCGAAGACACCCGCCGCGAAGGCGACTTCTTCTATTTCTCGCTTCCCGAAACCGGCGTCGAGCCGCTGCTGCGCCAGCTGATTGAAGGCGATGCGGGTATCCTTTCGCTTTCGATCGAACGCGCCGGGTTGCACGACGCCTTCGTCGCGATTGCGGGCGAAGCGGCCGCGCGCCAGCTCGAAGCCGATGCGCAGGGAGGCAACTCATGAGCGTTCACGATCAAGCCGCCATCGATGCGCGCCCGCGCCTCTCCCGGCTCGAAGCCGCCTGGGTCATCGCGCGCCGCGACTTCGTCGCCGTACTGTTCAGCCGCGCTTTCCTGTTCTTTCTGATCGGCCCGCTCTTTCCGGTAATCGTCGGCGGACTTGCCGGAGCGGTCGGCGGGCAAGTTGCGCGCGATGCAGTCGTGATCGAGGTCGGCCTTGCCATGTCTGCAGAAGATAACGCCGCCATGATCGCAGCACGCGACGAGCTCGCACCGCAATTGGGCGGAGCGGTTCCGATCCTTCGTGAAGTTCCCGAGGCGGCGAGCGGCCTATCCTTCGACGCGCGCGAATTCATGGAAGCTCGTCGTGGGAACTACGCCGCCATCGTAACGGGTACGTTGGCCTCTCCCGAGGTCGTAGGAACCAATCGACAGCTGCGCCGCTGGCAGGGGCCGGTTGAGCTGATTGCTGCGCAGGCCACCGCGGTGACACCGCTCACTATCCCGCAATCGAGCGCCCAGACTGTTGCATCGAGCGCAGCGAGCGAGCGATCCAACCGTATTCGCACCGCTCAGGCCGCGCAGATGGTGATGTTCCTCCTCACCATGCTGCTTGCCGGGATGGTGCTTTCAAACCTCGCCGAGGAAAAGGGCAACAAGATCATCGAAATCCTCGCCGCAGCCATTCCGATGGATGCCGTGTTCATGGGCAAGCTGTTCGCAATGCTGGGCGTGTCCTTCGTCGGGATCGCGGTTTGGGGTATGGTCGGTTGGGGTTTCTGGGCGCTCGCCGAAGATGCGATCCAGACTGTGACGCAAACCGACTTCAGCAACCTGCCTGGGCCCGCCGTGGGCTGGCCGCTATTTCTCGCACTGGGCATTGTCTACTTCTCGATGGCATACCTGCTGCTGGGCGCAATGTTCCTCACCATCGGCGCGATGGCGAACACGGTGCGCGAAGTGCAGACCATGTCGATGCCGGTCACAATGATGCAGCTCATGGTGTTCTTCCTAGCGGCCTACACGATCACGCAGCCGGGCACCGCGCTGGAGATGTTCGCGATCATCTTCCCCCTTTCCTCACCCTTTGCGATGCTGGCGCGCGCCGCGCTCGATCCGGCGCTCTGGGTCCATGCGGCCGCGCTCGCCTGGCAGGCGCTCGCGGTGGTGCTGCTCGTCAAGGGCGGATCGCTGTGGTTCCGCAAGCGCGTGATGAAATCGGGCGGCGCGGGACGCGAGAAGAAGAAGCGCAACTGGTTCGGCAGCAAGCCGAGCGCACCCGCAGCGCTTGAACCCGCGGAATAGGTAGCCAAAAGAAACTGACTATTGACATTGCTGTCAGTTACGGCAGGATGAGAATCAAGGGAGAGGGTCGGCAAACGTAACGGCAACGGGCTCCTCCCAAGGAGAGAGACATGGCCAGTATTGCACCCGAACGTCCCAAGGTCCGCACATCGCCCACGGCGTATGAAGCGCTGACCGAGCACTTCGCGAAGCATCCTGAAGAGCGTCCCTCCCACCCGCACAAGTGGGATCTCAGCCGGTCCGACATCTATTTCGAGGACAAGTGGCAGCCGATCGTTGCCGAAATGCAAGCGGCCGGACCGCTGCACTGGATCCCCGACAGCCCCTATGGTCCCTATTGGTCGGTCGTCGGCCACAAGGCGATCCAGCATATCGAGGCTCTGCCCGAAACCTTCTCTTCAAGCTGGGAATATGGCGGCATCACGATCCTTGAGCGCCTGTCCGAAGAAGAAATCGCCGAAAGCGGTGTCGACCGCCGCGAGCTTCCGATGTTTATTGCGATGGATCGCCCACAGCACACCGGTCAGCGCCGCACCGTCGCTCCCAAGTTCACGCCTTCAGGCATGAAGGAAATGGAGCCGGAGATCCGCCAGCGGACCGGCGAACTCCTCGACACGCTGCCGCGCGGCGAAGTGTTCGACTGGGTCGACAAGGTCTCGATCGAGCTCACCACCGGGATGCTCGCCATCCTGTTCGGTTTTCCGTGGGAAGACCGCCGGATGCTCACCTTCTGGTCCGACTGGTCTGGTGATACCGAGCTTGCGACCGTGCGCGAGCTTGACGAGATGCGCTGGGAATTCCTCCACGAGATGGCGGCCTACTTTCAGTCGCTCTGGATGGAGCGCACGATGGAGAAGGAGCCGGGCAACGATCTCATCTCGATGATGATCCATTCAGAGGCGATGAACCAGATGCGCCCTGAGGAATTCATGGGCAATCTCATCCTGCTGATCGTAGGCGGCAACGACACGACGCGCAACTCGATGAGCGGCTTCGTCCATGCGCTCGACAAGTTCCCGGACCAGCGCAAGCTGTTCGAGGAAAACCCCGAGGTCATCCCTAATGCGGTGCAGGAAATGCTCCGCATGCAGACCCCGCTCGCGCACATGCGTCGGACATGCACCGAGGATACCGAGGTGTTCGGCAAGACCATCAAGAAGGGCGACAAGGTCGTACTCTGGTACCTTGCCGCCAACCATGAGGCTGAAATCTTTCCCGAGCCGCACAAGCTCGACCTCACCCGCGAAAACGCCAAGCGCCATATCGCCTTTGGATATGGCATCCACCGCTGCGTCGGGGCGCGCCTCGCCGAGCTTCAGCTGCGCGTCCTGCTCGAAGAGATGCACAAGCGCCGCATGCGCGTGCATGTCGCAGGCGACGTAGAGCGGGTGCGAGCCAACTTCGTGCACGGTTTCCGCAAGCTCGAAGTGGAAATCACAGAGTTCTAATCGGGCCTGCCTAAGCAAGGACGAAGTGAAACTTTTCGGGCTTTTGCGACGTATTAGAGTGAAGAAACACACTCAATTCGCGAGGAATCGCCCATGCCGTTCAACCTGACCAGCCGCCGGACCTTCATCGCCGCAACCGGCGTTGCCGCTGCCATGCCGCTGCTAGCCAGCTGCGGCGGGAGCGGGACCGAGTTCCGCAAGGAACGCTCCTTTCGCATCTCCAAAACCGAAGGCCAGTGGCGACGCCAGCTGACGCGCGAGGAGTTTCGCATCCTGCGCGAAGCAGAGACGGAGCGCGCTTACACCTCACCACTCAACGATGAAAAGCGCCGCGGCATTTATAAATGCGCAGGCTGCGGCAATCGGCTGTATTCCTCGGCACACAAATATGACAGCGGAACGGGCTGGCCGAGCTTCTGGCAGCCGATCGACAATGGCGCTGTGGGCACATCGGTCGATTACAAGATCGGCTATCCGCGCACGGAGGTGCATTGCGCCGATTGCGGCGGGCACCTTGGGCACATTTTCGGCGATGGACCGCGCCCGACAGGCAAGCGGCACTGCATCAACGGCGTCGCTATGGATTTTGTCCCGGCGTAATCGTCTGCGTGTCGCGGGCCGAAACAACGCGCCAGACCTGAAGGCCTGACAGCCCCTCGATAGCGATGGGCTCAAGCCATTCAGGCTCTTCGCCCCTCACGAGCGAAGCGACAAAACCCTCGGGCGCGATCTTCGAATACATCCGCGCTTCGCCTAGGTTGGGACAAATGGCGACATAGGAGGTCCCCCGATTGTGCAGTGTGTCGTATGCTGTTCGCTCGTCGGCGAGGGCTGTTTCGATCAGCACCTTCATCGACCTGTGACCGCGATGATGGCCCGTCGCGACAACCGTGTGATCAGTAACGAGAAGCAGCTCCGGCGCTATGTCCAGCAGGGCATAGAACTCGCCGGTCGGCAACTTCGAGAGCGCTTCGCCAGCATCCTGCACGCGGCAGTCAATCGCCTTGACGGGCGGCGGGCTTGCAGCGCTTACGGCAGCACCGCTCGGCATGGCGCGTGCGGGCAAGGCGCTAGCCAGCAGCATGGCAGGAAGCGCTGGCAGCAGCGCGAAGCACACGCCAACCATCGCGGCCATTCTCGGTGCAGGGCGCTCCATTGAACGGATCGCGCGTAGCCAGTGGCGCAACTGCCAGGCAAGCGGCGCGGCGGCGAGCACGCAGGCAACGGCTCCGGCACGCGACACGAAGATTGATACGAGGAAACTAGCCGCAAGGATGATTGCGTAGTCGCTCCAGAACTGGCGCAACCAATCATGCGATCGCGAGGCAAGATTGATCGCTGCAGCCAGAGCAATCAGAGGCGTCACCGCAAATTGTAAAGCAGTGATGAGCGATTGGCGCCAGATCGGCATGCCCTCGAGGACATTTGCGTGCCAATAGCGCGCCACGACCGGATCAAGCGCTGAAAAGCCACCTCCGGTTGCGCATTGCGGTGCGTTGTAGAGGAGCATTGCAACAGCGCCGCCGCCAGCCAGCGCAAAACCCATGAGGAGAACGCCGCGTGGTGCAGGTTCGAAGCGCGAGAAAAGTGTGAGGACAAGCGCTCCCCAGCCGAACATGGCTAGGTGAATGGGACTGATCGCATCGCAGTAAGCAAGGAGATCGCCAAGCCCGCGGGTCAATCCGAAGAGCGCCGCACTGACAATTGCAAGCGCTTGAATCGCGCTTACCAACCATGCTCGCTCGTTACGACTACGAAGCCAGCGAAGCGCCAGCACTGCGAAGAAAACGGCTGCAAGTGGCAAGCCCTCGATCGAGATGGAAAGCCAGGTAGCAAGCGCACTGCCAATGACCCAGCCTCCGACCTTGGGAGAGCGCGCCATAAGGCCATTCACCGCGATCAACGCGCACACGATCTGCCAGCCGTGGTGGTCGACGCGCAATGGGCCGAGTTGGAAGAGGACCGGCACCGAAAGAGCGACCACCAAGGCAGTCAATGTCGCCTCTTCGTCACCCATCAATCGCCATGCAATACGCGAGGCGAGCAGGATAACGGCCAAGAGCGTAATTAGCGGCACCGCGATCAATGCCGTGGTCTCCGCCGCGCTCGCTCCGATGACCGGAGTGAGGACGAGGATAATCAGCGCAATTGGCAGGTCGACGAGACGCGACCAGTGCATGCCAACACCGCCATTCGGGGCATCGACCCGGTATTGGGTGAGATCGAACCAGCTTTGGCCCGCGATCAGGTCGCGCACCTGAAGCAAGCGCATGATGTCATCGGGATCAGGGAAACGCTGGGTTGCGATGGCGTTCCAGTTGACGGCGACGAGCAGGGCACTGACGAGGGCCCATGCGATGCCAGCCCGCATCAGAAAGGCGAGCGGAAAAGCAGAACGGCGACGCTCTACCAGCATGTCCCTCAGCCTCCTTCGCCGCGAAAGACGATCCGGCTGCGGATCAGCCATGTGACAATGAAGCTCACCACGATCGCGCCCGCCTTTGCGATGCGCGGATCCATGCCGCTCCAATCACCGGCACCGACTATGGCCGTAGTGAGAGCGAGGCCGATCAAGGCCGAGACTACAAACAGCGCTTTCTGCTGAGTGCGCGCGGTCCCTTTGCCGGCAACCTTGTCCTGAAACACCGCACGGCTCGACATCAGCCAATGAGCCACAATCCCAAGCGAATAGCCGACAGCGGATGCAGGTGCGGCCGCTGTCCCCAGCGAGAGAAGGGCCAGAAAGCTGCCGACGTCCACTGCAAGCGCGCCGACACTCGCGAGCACGTAACGCACAAAGCGTACGTCGCGCAGCTTGGTCAGAACGGATGCGGGAGACAGTTCCATCGCATCAAGCCGATTTGCGGATGTCTTCGTCGTATTCCTCGCTGGCCGCGATGCGCTCGGGCACGCCGCGGATCGAGGTGAGTGCTGCGACCTGGTCCTCGGACAGAGGCTTGGTCTCGGCTTCGCGCGCAGGCAGGGCGGTTTCGGCGCCTTCGTCGCCTGCTTCGTGATATTCGGCATCCTCGTTGACGCACCAGGTGTCGTAGATCCGCTTGCCAGAGATAATGTTCTCGACCGTCAGCATGGCGGTCATCATCGCGTGGTCCTGGTTGTTGTAGCGATGCATGCCGTTGCGGCCCACGAGGTGCAGCGTCGGGTGCTTCTCCTCCAGCTCCGCTCGCATCGCATCGACATTGGCTTCGTAATCGTCGTCATAGACCGGATAGGCCTTTTCCTGACGAACCACAGCGCCCGAGACGACCTTTGCCGGATCGCACAGTCCGAGGATTTCCATCTCGCGCGTTGCCTGCTTGACGAGATCTTCGTCGCTCGATGACCAGAGGCCGTCGCCTTCGAAGCAGAAATACTCAAGGCCCACGCATGCCATGTCCTCATCGGGCACCATTTCTGGCGACCAGCTGCGGAAGTTCTGAACTCGGCCTACAGCCACGCGCTCGTCGTGGATGTAGATCCAGTTGTCGGGGAACAGGTCCTCGCTTTTCACCATCAGAGCGACGGTGAGGAAATCGCGGTAGCGCAGATTGTCCGCTTGCAGCGTCGATTGCGGCAGCGGGTGGATGCGCTTCGAAAGCTCGCGCATGGGCGCTGAACTGATGACATGCTTTGCGCGGATCTGAGCGCTTCCGCCCGGTCCGCTTGCGGTCATCGACCAGTCATAGCTTTCATCGTTCGGCCCGATTTTGGCGAGGCGATCAAGCCCATGCCCCATGAGGACCTGACCATTGCCGCTCGCTTCGATGTGATCTTTTGCGGCGTCCCACATCATGCCCGGCCCAAGACGCGGATAGCGGAAGGTCTCGAGCAGAGTCTTCACCGCCTGCCCGTCATTGGGCTTCTTGTTGAGGCCGAGAGAGCGCTTGAGCCCGTCGGTCACGGCATTCCAGAGCGACAGGCCCTTGATGCGTTGCGCGGCCCAGTCGGCGCTCATCTCATCGCAAGGCATGCCCCACACCTTCTCGGTGTAGGTCTTGAAGAAGATCGAATAGAGCTTTTTGCCGAACTGGTTGGTGGTCCAATCCTCGAAACTCTTCACGTCCTTGATCGGGAAGAGCTTGTAGCGAAGATAGCTCAGCATGCAGGCGGTTGAGCGCAGGATGCCGAGATTGCGCAAAGCTTCGAAGGCGCGCAGCGGGTAGCTGTAAAACTTGCCCTCGTAATAGATGCGGCTCATGCGCGGGCGCTGGATGAAATCGTCCTCGCCGAGAATCTCGTTCCACAAGTCGACGACCTGCTGCGACTTCGAGAAGAACCGGTGACCGCCAATATCGAAGCGATAACCTTCGTGCTCGACCGTGCGGCTGATCCCGCCGACATAGGTCTCGTCCTTTTCGATGATTGCGACCGTCTTGCCCTGCTTCGTGAGCAGGTAGCCGGCCGTCAGGCCAGCAGGCCCCGCGCCAATGATCGCCACGTCACAATCGATAATACCAGGCTGCTTTTCGCCAACCACGCTCATTCAGGCCCCCGTTTGATGTGCCATTTTGCGGCTCGATGTCGGGAGTGAAGGAAATTGGTTAGCGAGGAGTAAACGTGACCGGTGAATTCCCTAAAATCGACAAGATAGCGGCACAAAATGCTCGCCACCTGCTCGCCATGCGGGTTCAGGTCAGGAGATCCGGGCACTGCAGCCGCGCTGTAAGCCGAGCAAATTCGCTTAAGGAAAGCGTGTCGTCGAAGACGACGCCGAACTCATTGTCGCGCCGCCAGCGGACCTTTGCGCGAACGTCTTTTAGTTCGTGCCCGCCATCAAGGCTTTCGATGCGCAGGTTCTGATCGATTGCGAAAACCTCGTCGCATTCGAAGCGCGCACCTTGCTGCGACAGGTTCAGAATGACTGCTTCGCTCGACTGAGTGAGTGTCTTCACCTTGATAGGGAAGCAAACGCCCAACCTTAGCCCGCGCTTGGGAAACTCGCCCGCTTCATTAATGAGCTGCGTGACATCAACCGGTTCGGCGAACTCAAAACCAGCTTCGTTGTCGCGCTCCCAGACGGGTTTTAGCTCGTACACACGCCCACCCGGCATGTGCAATTCGATGGGGTCGCCTTTGGGAGCCTTGTGGAACAGGCGGACGCAAACACCCGTTTCCGAGACGTCTCTCAGGACGCCAACAAATTCGCCATGCGAGGAGACAAGCTTCGCCGCTCGGATAAGTAAAGTGATGCGCGGCGACGCGCGTGACCCGCTTTCGATCGACGCGCCGTCCGACCCTGAGTGAGCCTGGTTCTCAGGCTCGCAGCTATCGGCGCTGTACCAATCACCCTGCGTCTGTGGTGTGCTCGCTGCTTCGCTCATCAAAAAATCGCCTATCGTGCCCCGCTCATGACATTGAGGAGGCACGAAAAAGAGGGGTCCCAATCCTTGAGCCCCCAGCCGTAGCGGCAATCCGTTAAAGGTGAGATAATGGTGCGGGTGGCGGGACTCGAACCCGCACGATCAAAGATCAGGGGATTTTAAGTAGCTCAGCGAGCCATATCTGGCGACCTATTGCTGCATAATCAGGGTCCGCGCAGTCAGGAAAACACGACATCATCACCTCATCCGACGCCCCGAGACCTACCGGGGCATCACCGAAACCGGGCCTGAGATTGGGCCTAGAAGGATGAGGCAGATGACCACCAGACTGACCCAGGCGGCGGTTTCGCGGCTCGACGACGAGCGCGAACCGGGCACGCAGGTCTACGACAGCGAGGCGAAGGGCTGCGGCTCGTCGTCGGCAAGAAGGGCACCTCGTACAAGCACGTCGGGAGGATCAACGACGGCACCGACCGGTACGTGACCGTGACCATCGGCAGGACCGACGAGGTGTCGCTTAGGGCTGCGCGTGAGCGCTCGGCAGAGCTCAGGCTGGCGCTGCGGCGCGGCGAGGACCCGAGGCGACCCAAGGTCAAGGTGCCGACCATCGAGGAGGCCATGGAGCGCTACCTGGCAGGCAGGCCGGACCTCAGCGCCGAGACTGTGCGGTGGTACCGCAAGAAGGTCGAGGTGCCGCTGGCGCCGCTGCGCAAGCTGCCGGTCGACCGGATCGACCGCGAGACGGTCCGGTCGCTGCACGAGAAGATAACGCAGAAGGCTGGCCCCTACGGCGCGAACGGCGCCATGCGGGTGCTCAAGCTGCTGCTGAACGACGTGGCCCGCACCCACGACCTAGACCCCAACCCCGTCTCGCGCGGCGTCCGCATGAACAAGGAGGAGCCGCGCGACTGGGCGGTGGGGCCGCAGGAAATGCCGCTCCTTTGGCGTCGGCTCGACGACATGGAGGATAGGGTCCGGCGCGCCTGCTGGCTTCTGATGATGGCCACGGGGCTGCGCTCGACCAACGCACGGTCGGCACGGTGGGAGCACCTTGAGGACGACGGCGTGCTGTTCGTACCGAAGGCGAAGTCCGGGCGCAGCTTCCGCCTACCACTGCCGCGCCTTGTCATCCAGGAGCTGGGCGAGGTGAAGGAGCTGACTGCGCCGCTGGAGAGCCCGCAGATATTCCCCTCGTCAGGCTCGAAGTCGGGTTACATTGAGCGGATGGCGCGGACTACAGAGTTCCCCTACGCGCCGCACCAGATGCGGCACACCTACCGCACGCACGCGCTTGAGGCTGGCATCGACTTCCAGTCGGTCACGATGCTGATGGACCACGCGAACACGCACGTGTCGTTTAACTACGTCACCCGAGCCCATCTCACCGGCCACCTTCGCGAGTGCCAGGAGCGGGTTTGCTCTAGGCTTCTGTCATACCAGGGGTCTTAGCATCAACATCCGGCCTTTTTAGCCCGATGCAAAAACCAAATCGGACACAGGCCGTATTGTGCATAAGCCAAAGGCAAAGGTGTCAATCATCTCAAATCTATTGCAACGGTAAAGAACGGAACATATCGTGTCCATCCGTCTTGAATTTGTGGGGCCCCAATGCTGCTTAAAAATGCACTAGAAATTGAAAAGGCGGCTCCGGTACGAAATGCCAATCGGCGGTTCACCTTCATTGATCTGTTTGCCGGGATCGGCGGGATGCGCATTCCTTTCGATGAGCTCGGCGGAGAGTGCACGTTCTCGTCCGAATGGGATAAGTTCGCCCAAGACACCTATGAGTTGAACTTTGGCCATAGACCTAACGGAGACATTACCAAGATCGACGCCTCGGAAGTCGGCGCTCATGACATTCTGCTAGGTGGTTTTCCATGCCAGGCCTTTTCCAATGCCGGCCTGAAGCAGGGATTCCTGGACACCCGCGGAACGATGTTTTTCGAAATCCAGCGCATTCTCGCAGAATGGCGACCGAGGATGTTTCTGCTCGAGAATGTTAAGCAGCTTCGAGGGCACGATGGTGGCCGAACGCTCGATACAATCCTTTCGATACTTGCTGGAAAAGACTCGCGGGTTCCAGACAATGTCCCGATGTCACTGGAGGCCAGGCGCTCTCTTTCGCGTAAACTCAATTACTCTGTTGGCTATCAGGTCCTGGCAGCGACAGAATTCGGTGTCCCGCAGAAGCGCGAGCGCGTCTACATTGTAGGCTTTGATCGCGACCACTTTGGAAACATCGACGCAAACGACGTTTTTGCTCAGCTAGAAAGAGGGGGGCACCCCACTCGGCTGGGCGATGCGCTAGAACCGGAGGGCGCCAATAGTCTCGCGCGCTATACCATTTCCGACAAGTTATGGTCGGGTCTCATCCGGCGCATGGCGAGACACGAAGCAAAGGGAAACGGCTTTGGTCACAAGGTGTTCAATTATGACGATCCATACTGCAACACGATCACATCTCGCTACTACAAGGACGGCCGAGAGATCTTGATTGACCAGTCTCATTTGGGACTCAACCCGCGGAGACTGACGCCCAGAGAGTGTGCACGCATTCAAGGCTTTCCAGAATGGTTCAGTCTTGACGCTTGCTCGGACACCCAGCTTTACAAGCAGTTCGGAAATTCCGTGTCTGTGCCCGTGATCAGGGCCCTTGCCGAGGCAATGCTGAGTATCGCCGCTGAAGCAGGTGAGGTGAGGGAGCAATCAGCGGTTGGTTGACATCGTTGACCCGCAAAAGCGCTCTGAAATGATGTCAGGGATTGGCGGGAAGAACACCAAACCGGAACTTTTTATACGCAAGCTCTTGCACAAAGGCGGTTTTCGATACCGTCTGCATCGCAAAGACCTCCCCGGAAAACCAGATTTGGTGCTCGGGAAATGGAGAACGGTGCTATTTGTGCAGGGTTGCTTCTGGCATGGCCATGAACACTGCCCTCTCTTTCGCTTACCGAAGACCCGCCAGGAATTTTGGGCAAAAAAGATAAAAAGCAACATTGTGAGAGATGACGAAAATCGGTCCAAATATCTTCAGACAGATTGGAAACTGATTGAAGTCTGGGAGTGCGCCATCAAAGGCAAGACACGGCTAGACCTAGATGAATTCGAAACTCTGCTGGTTGATGCGATCACTACGAGCCAGCAGAAACTCATATCGATAAGAGGTCAGCCCATATAATACCCAAGAAGCTCGTCCTTGGTGATGTTCACATAATCCAAGAGAGCCGCGCGCTTTGCGATGAGCCTCTCCAAATCATCAATGATATCATCAAATTCGGCCATGTGTAACTTTCGATGGGCGAACGGGGAGAGGCAACAAATATTATCTACAACATCCAGCGACACATCAAAGTCGGCTTGCGCTTTCATTGGTATTAAATGATGAGCCTCCATAAACGGGTAGCCCGTACTGCGAGATGTAAAGGTCGGAAGTTCTGGATAGAGTTCGCATTCAAATGAAGCATTTTTTAAGGCCTCGGCGGCGACCTTCGGATCGCGGCTCCATGCTTTCTGGGTAGACGTTATTTGAGATGGCGCTTTCTGATTTATCTCCGACTGATAATCGTCGACTTCAGGTTCAAGAATCGAGCCCCCGTCCTCAGATGCCAATCCATGCTTCCTGATGCGGTCCATAAAAACGTCAGTCGCCTGGAATAGCCAGATGTCATCTCCTCGCTCAAAAACCCCCCAGAAGTGGCCTTCCTTAACTTTGAATTCCTCGTCATTGAAATAGAGGCGAAGTTCGCTGTTGTTGGGCTTAGGATATTTGAGTTTGGGCTGAACAATCCTGCCAGTCGGGAACAGCCGGAACTCTCGCCGAGCGTCTAGCCCAGCCATTGCCAGGACCGTGTCGTTGCCGACATACTTCGCTAAGTCGTCCGCGCCGAAATGCTCGACTACAATTGTTTTTTCGTCGCTTGATACTGTTACCTGCCCGTCTTTCGCCTCGGTCCAGGTTACCTCGGAGAACGCCCCCCGAGATGCATTGAAGTACTTCTTGAGGTTAGCATCAAAAATCTCCGTACCCGCCATCGCCAACTAGCCTTCATTAATCGTGAGTTCGCCAAGGCTTAGCGGTACTCGAAATGAGTATGTTGATCCACTCGCATGTACGGAAACGCTCGACCAATGCATCCGCGCCAAATGGTCGAGGTACTAAGTCGACCTATGGGCCTGACGAAGAGAATGATGGTCAACGTCGCCGCCGTGATCCCCCATGATGTCGCCATAAGCGAGCGAGCACGGAGCGGCAGAGTGGAACAGATAATCGAAGGACTGAAGCGCATCGAAGAGATGCTGTCCGCGAAGGGCGCGGTTCCCCGCGAATACCTGAACATTGAGGAAGCGGCCGACTTCATCGGCGTGAGCCGGCAGACGCTGGACAGGTGGCGCATGGAGGCGACCGGCCCGGCGGTTCACCGCGTGGGGCGGCGCGTGCTCTACTCGCTGGCGGACCTTCGCGCCTTCATGGAGACCCATCGTCAAGAGCCTCTCCAGTGAGGTGATTCGCGCGGATTCGCGGGCAGCAAGCGAAAAGTAGACCGCTATCTATCTGATATGTCCATGGAATCGCAAATAAGGGCAGACGCAGCGCTTCAAGCACTGGCATCCTTCACGCACGTCGTGGGCTACGATCGTCCTCAACGAAACGAGAAGGCCCGCCGCGACCTACCGACGCGACGGGCCAGACCATGAAGACACAGCTTCGCAACGAGTGAAGGAGCAACCAAGCAATGTCCGAGAAGAACACTGCCGCGACAGAGCGGGTCGGGATACCAGCGTTGCCGGACGGCGACCGCCACTTGACCGCCGCCGAGGTGGCCGAGATGAGCGGGCTCAGCGTCCGCACCCTGCGCGACTACCGCTCGACCCGCGGGAGGCAGTACGGCCCGCCCTTCCGCAAGTTCGAGCGCCGGATATTCTACAGCATGAACGAGGTCATCGAGTGGCTCGACTCCCGCAGCTCTCAGCAGGGGGTGCGCCACAATGGGTAGTCGCATCACTGAACCCAGCGAGACTGCCCACCTGGATGAAGCGGGCTACCAGCTGATCCCGCTCCACCGTTGGGACAAGCGCAGGATGGACGATAGGACCGGAAAGGTCCGCGAGCTGGGCAAGGCTCCTATTGACAAGAATTGGACCACCCGGGCCCACGACAACTGCGATGCTATCGCTCGGTTGCAGCGCGGCGGAGGTAACGTCGGCGTTCGGCTCCGCGACACCGACCTCGTCATCGACTGGGATCCTCGCAACGACAGCGGGCAGTGGAGCATGGGCGACTATGTCGAATTCATCCTTCGGAACGGACTCGACCCGACCGGGTGGCCGACCGTGCGCACTGGCTCGGGCGGCTTGCACCACTACCTTACCAAGCTCGCTGACCTCCGCATCGTCGAGCGCCCCGAGGGATACCCGAGCATCGAGTTCAAGACCGTCGGGCGGCAGGTAGTCGCGCCCGGCTCGATCCATCCCACTGGCGAACTATACCGTTGGGAAGGCGAACCCGTCGGAATGTTCGGCGCGCCTGACGCACCCGACCGCTTGCTGGAATCGGCTCGCAGGCATAGCAAGCCGAGTACCGTGCCGAGCCGCTGCGGGGTCTACAGCCCCGAAGAACTGGCCAGTATGCTTGATGCCCTCGATCCGGAGGATTTCGAGGAACACGCGGACTGGCTCGAAATCATGATGGCCTGTCACCACGCCACAGCGGGGGATGGGCGTGAGGAGTTCATCGAATGGTCAACAAGTGACCCTGCATACGCGGACCATGCTGAAGAGATCGCCAGTCGGTGGGACAGCCTGTCGATCGATCGGTCCGGTGGCATTACATACCGGACGCTCCATAAGGCGCTGATTGAGGCCGGACGTGGGGACGTCATACCGAGGCCGGATCCGGCGGATGACTTCGACGACGAGTTGCCCGCTACGGCGAGCGTGAGTTCTGAGCGGCGCTGGCCCACGAAGGTGGTGTACGAGGAAAAGCACGGTGCGAAGAACGCACGTCACTTCCTTGCCCGACGCCCCGGTCGGCTGATCTGCTCCGATGGCAAGGTCTACGACCTTCGAGACGGCATCTGGCAGACGCGCTCCGAAGCGATGCTCAGGGCCGAAATCAGGAAGACCGACCCGACGGACAATCTGGATGTCGAACATGTGAACAAGATGGTCCGCGGAATATCCGACCTGCGCGCGACCGAGGCTCGCCCGTTCGATTGGCTCGAAGAGTCGCCGATCGACGCGGGTCCCGGCGACATCGCTTTGTTCAGGAACGGCCTACTCGACGTGAGGTCCAGAACGCTTCACCCGCTCGACGGTTCATACTTCGCAACCGGACTGCCGGAGCACGGGTTCGATGCCGACGCGAGCTGTCCGAGCTGGATGCGTTGGCTGGATGAGTCGCTTGCCCCCTCCTTTCACCCGACGCTGCAGGAGTGGATGGGCTACCTCATGACTGCCGACACCCGAGCGCATAAGATCATGAATCTGATTGGCGTGAAGCGCGGCGGCAAGTCGACCGCGGCGCAGGTCTGCAAGGATCTGGTGGGAAGACAGCATGTGCATTCTTCAACGCTCGAAGGGATCGCCGGAGATTTCGGGCTCGAGCCGTGCGTGGATAAGAGGCTCTTGGTGGTACCTGACGCGCATGACGTAAACAGTGCCAAGAGGGCCATTGCGCTGGAAAGGATCAAGATGTTCACCGGCGGGGACGAGGTTGACGTCAATCGGAAGAACATCTCAGTGATCCAGGCCACCCTGCCGACCAGGTTGATGGTCGTGGCGAACAAGCTTCCGAAGTTCATCGACGAAAGCGGTGCCCTGGCTGCACGGGCTATCATCATAAAGTTCGAGACGTCCTTCCAGGGACGCGAGGACCACGAACTTGCAGCAAAGCTGCGGGCCGAAATGTCTGGCATCGCGAACTGGGCGCTTGAAGGCTTGGATCGGCTCCGGTCGAACGGGCTGGCCTTCACAATTGGCGAGGCGGGTCGTTTGGAGGCCGCAACATCCGAGCTCAGCCAGTCCCCGGCGCTCCGCTTCGCGCGCGAGCGGCTCTCCATCACCTGCGACCAGCGTGACGCTGTACCGATGAGGGAAGTCTATCGGGCGTACCAGGACTGGGCGCTTACCGAGGGTCTGTCGCGGGGAGAGACCCGCAACCAGACTGACCTGGCGTCGGATCTGAACGCCGCGCTGCCTGAACTGAAATACAAGCAGCGCCGGATGAAGAGTCGAGCGGGTCGAAGAGCCAAGCAGACATACTGCCTCACGGGTGTGAGTTCTGTGGTCTCGACCGAAGACTTCGACGATTGAGCGTGAACCGTCACGTAGCCCTGTGACGCGTCAAATGTCAGGCAAACAGCTGATTTGCTTGCGAAATTACCTGATTCAGAGGTGTCACATGGAATCGCGCACAGTTCTGGCACGGGGCCGCTGACTGCGCGCGTTTCAGTATGTGGACTGTCTCATCGACAATTCTATCTACCGTCAAATGACAACAAAATCTCGATCAGTAGGCTAATCCTTACAGCGGCTTAGGTGTCAAATGACTGCGTCACTTGGTGTCACTCAACTGTGGCTGAAGCGCCAAGCCTTGTACACTGGAAGCCTCTCGCCCCACGAGCAACGCTGGCGGCGGCGTCGGCGGAATGCGCGGCATATCCGTCCCGAGCGCGCGACGGACCCGCCCGGATTCTCCGGCCCCGCGCCGATCAGGAGAGCCAGCATGGGCGCCATGCAGATCAGACCCCCGGCCGACGCCGACGCGCCGAGCCGCTACCACACCCGCGCTGTGATACCCGCCGACGTGGAGGATCGCTTCCTCGCGGCGCTGGAGGAGTTCGGCCAGGTGACCTACGCCGCCAACGTCTGCGGGATGGCGAGGCGCTCGCTCTACGACCGCCGGGGCCGCGACCCCGCCTTTGCCGCCCACTGGGACGACGCGGTCGAGGCCTTCGAGGAGACGCTCACCCGCCGCGTCATCCAGACCGCGCTCCACATGGGCACCGGCCGGTGGGTGCCCGCGCTGGACTCCGAGACCGGCGAGCCCGAGCTCGACGACGACTTCGAGCCGCTGTTCCGCTTCGACTGCTCCAACGTGGACCCGCGGATCGCCGTGAAGCTGATGGCGCTGCGGATGCGCGACCTCAACGCCAGGACCGCTCCTCTGGTGGCCGTGCAGAACAACGTCCACGCGCCGCCGACGAGCGTCGAGAGGGGCGCGCCGATCGACCTAGACGCGCTCCGCGCCGAGGTCGAGGGTGACTAGGCTCGTGGTCCTGTTCGAGGACGGCACCGCGCTCGTGGAGGGGGTCGAGGCCGAGGCCAACGTCCGGCCACCGGCGGGTCGCGACCTGCCCTTCCTGACCGAGGAGGCGAGGCTCGCCTCCTCGCGCGCCGCGATGGCCGAAGACGACCGGGAGGGGGCGGAGCTGTACGCCGCGCGCGGCGTGGTCAGCCCGGCCGAGGCACAGACGCTCCTGACCTTCGTGTCGCCACCCGACTGGGACCGCTTCGGCGCCACGCTGTGGAACGAGACGACCGGACAGGTCCACGCCGTGTTCACCTCGGAGACCATGCTCGTCGGGGGCGTGGCGGTGGCGGACTGCGTGGGCCGACCGTTCGCCGACGACGCCGCCCGGCTCGGCTGCGCCACCTGGTGTCTGCGGAACGGCCTCGACGACATCGCGGAGCGGGTCGCCCGTACGCCAGTCGGCGGCGACGGCCCGCACTGCACGTGGCCGGACGACGACCTGCCGGAGGTCGAGGAGCCACCTGTGGCGGTTCCCACCGTGGACGATGAGCCACCCGAGCCGTCACCGCCGGAGGCGCCGCGGGAGTCCGGACCGGACGCCCCGTCGAACGTGGTGGACCTGTTCGGGGGCACCTTCCCGCGTCGCGTCGAGTGACCGCGGATCCCCTTCGCCCGAAACGGCCCAATTTGCCTAGCGATAACAGCGCCCTGCGGGGCGCCTTAATCCGGACCCAATGTCAGGCCCGAAACGATGGTTCCGTATTCGGAGTAAAGGCACGCACGATGCGCGAGGACCACAGACAGCAAGCAGGAGATGGACCTATGTTCGAGGCAGCGAGGGAGCTCGTGCTCAGGGACCGCGCAAAGGCGCGGAAGGCACTGGTCGAGGAGATGGCGCGCGACGAGGCGGACGACCTGGACGCGGAGCTCGACCGGCTCGCCGACGAGGAGCGCCAGCGCCAAGAGCGTGAGGCGCGGGAGCGCGCCGAGGCCAAGGCGATGGCAGCGGCATCCAAGGAGCTGCGCGAGGTCGGCACGAGACAGCACCAGCAGGCCAAGAAGTTCGACCGCGCGCTGACACAGGCGAGCGCCGCCTTCGAGGAGCTTGAGGCGCTCGCGAACCAGGCTGCGACGCTGGAACGAGCGACCGGAGAGGGCGACGGCGTCCGACCGGTGGTCGTCGGACACGCCCGCACGGGCGCGATCGTCGCGGCCGTGTGGCACGCTGCCCGTCCGCTCGCGGAGCGCCTCAGGCTCTCGGCGGTGCCGGGCAGCCGGCGAAACTTCCGCCCGCTGGGCGACCTGTACACCAAGCCGAAGGAGAAGTGACGTGAACCTGTTCGAGAAGACCGTGGGCCGGAGCGACGAACCCCTGCTGGACGCGATCCTGCGGGTGCACGACGACGCGCCCAACGCCGAGAAGAGGGCGTGGGGCCTGCTCGCCAAGGCGGCGGAGGAGGTGGCGACCGATCAGGCCGACGGCGGCGAGGTGGACCTCCAGCCGCTCGCCGGGGCGCTGGCAGACGCCGCACGGAGACGCCGCGAGACAATCGTGTCACGCGTGATGGATGCCGACAGCGCCATGACCCGCACCGCCGCCGAGGGCGCGGTGGAGGCCACTGCCGTCGGCTCGACGCTCGCGGACATCCTGGACATGGCCGAGCGCATCGAGACCGCAGCGCCGAGCCTCGGCAAGGCCCTGGACGAGAGTCTGGCTCGGCAGGCATCGGAGCGGGCGGTCATCGAGCGCGCGAAGCAGCTTCAGGTCGAGAAGGCGAAGGCCGGTACGCCCGTTTCGCTGGTGCAGGCTATAGAGCTTGCGAAGGCATCCTCCGGCTGACCCAGTGAAAACCGGGTAAATCCTCATTTGAGTCTCTGTCCCTCTCAGGGACCATCCTTCAATTCGCACCAAATAATAGGCTACATCGGTTCTCGCATCCTTTCTTTTTCTCAGGCCCGTGAACTCATCGGGTTTTGAAGAAGGAGAAAAGACGTGAACGACAACGAAGAGAACGCTGAGCGCCTGTTGCGCATCCTTGGCGATCGGGAATGTCCCGATGACCTCGTCCGCGCAGTGGCACCGTCCTTGGCTGGTTTGGTAGAAGCACTGGACGAGCTAACGAAGGCGGTTTCCGTGGTCAGGCAGGCCAACCCCAACTTCCACTACGCCGAGGATTTCGCGCTGGCCGAACTGGTGAGCCGGACTGACCCTGCAGAGTGGCGCCACAACCCGTTCGACTGGCGCTCCGACCCTGAGGCCTGGCTTGATGGAAGCCTGGTTGATCTCGCGGTCAACTGCGCCTCCCGGTTTTCTGAAGAACAGAAGGCAGCGGCGTAGAGTCGAACCATCTAAGTCGGCGGCGCTCAATGGCGCCGCCGATAGCAGTCGGGTTCTTGCAAGCTTGATTGCGCTATGGCCCCTTAAGCAATGTCCGGATGCGACCTTTGATGTTCTCAAAAGTCATAGATAAGTGAGTTTTGGCGTTGTCGGTTAGCAAGCCGGTATGTCCGACGGCATTCCTAACTGGCTTGTAACTCACTGCATCCTTTATGAGTGAAGGATTTGGACCTGGATCACCCTTCCCTTCGATCGACTTTGCCATGTGATCCATTCCGAGGTAGCTCAAGTCGTCATTATCCCGTCGGATAGTGAAGCTGATGTTGGCCTCGCCTTTTCGCTTCGTTTCTCGATCACGCCAATCTTTGACTTCGGTCTTTGAAGGGCCGGAGAGCTCAACTTTCTCGTTGGTCATATATTTCCTGACAAGGTTTTCAGACAGGAAACAATCAACATATGCGGAGATGTTGAACTCAGCATCCGGCGCGAGCTCGTTTAGCCAGCCTTCAACTTTATCGGCGTTCTCGCCGTCCTCGGGTTTGTAATCGCCTTTGGCCTGCGAATAGAGGCTCTTGATCGTCCTCTGCTTCTTAGTTGCCCTCTTGGTGTTGTCCTCATCGCCCTCCCGGCCGCGTTCGAGACGCAGTTTGTCCCACTCGTCCAGGATGTGCGGGAGGACAGTTTGCTTGAGGTAATCCAACAGTGACTGAAAGTTTTCGTCATCTTCGACGATACCCTCACGGCTGCTGGTGAACGGATCGTTGCCAGGTGAATCCATCTCATCGAAGTGCAACTGGCCGTAGAGGTAACTCTCCAAAATGCGCTGAGTTGGAATATGCCGAATTATGTTTTTTTCGCGTAGCCTTCCGTTCACAAACAGGTCGACTGTGGCACGCTCATCTGTCCCTGTGATCTTCAGGTGCCGGGGCAACACAACCGTTGCGAGGAAGCCAGACACGTTCAATGTTGTAGTAAGGGCGATAGGCTCCGCAGCTTTCCCGGTGAAACTCTCGATGAACTCGTCCGAGTAGCTATTCACGACCCAGCAAAATTCTGTATTCCCTGCCAGGTCTTTCAAATCGTCGACCGTGACCGGATCTCCGTTCACATGGATCGTGAAGTCCTCGTCGATCACCGAGAACCGGAAAGTCATTGCTATCAGTTTGCGAAGATGCGCAATTGAGTTGCGAATATGCTCTTTGGTGCCAGCGAAATGGATGATGGTTCCATGTTCGTGCCCCTCCATCGGTTCTTCGATCAATGAGAAGTCGAGGCCCTCAAGCGGATACTGATCCGGCGTCATATCGCTCTTGATCGCAGCATCCAGTCCGCTGTTGTCGATGACGCCCCCGACATAGTCGTTGCCCTCGGTCTTTGTGAACACTGAGACCTTCTGAGCGCAGGAGAGGAGCGCGAGTTTCCCAATGCCTTTCGCGCCAATGAAGGGCCGCTCTCCCTCGGTCTTGTAGGTACCGTCCTTCCGCTTCGAGTAACCCACCTTCAGAAATTTGCCCTGAAAGTCCTCGGCGGTCATTCCGATGCCATCGTCTTTAATGGTGAACGATGAGTTTTCCTTATCGATCGTAATCCAGACGTTCCTTGCTTCTGCGTCCCATGAGTTAGAGATCGCTTCGCCAAGAACGGTTATGAAGTTGCGATAGAGGTTTCGGCCGAGGTGATTTAGAACACTCAGCGAAATCTCAAATTTGAACCCATCGTCAGCCACGGCCTGCATCTCCGTAATGAAGCTGCACGATCTCGTGGCCGATGGCTTCGCCTAGTTTGACGGGCACTGCGTTACCGATCCAGCGACCGACCTCCTTGAGCGAGGGCTTCTCAGCTTTAGGAAGGAATTGATAGTCAGGCGGGAATGACTGAAGGATCGCGGCCTCTCGTAACGAGATGGCTCTGTCCTGGTCGGGATGGCCAAATCGTCCGTTGCCGAACCCGTAGCATTGCGTGGTCATCGTCGGCGATGGGTCATCCCAAGTCATCCGCGCATATACTCCCGGATAGGTCTTGCCGCTCGGCTTCCGGTGACATGCTGCCCGCAGTTCCATTGGCCAATCCCTCCATGTTCCGCCAGGCTTTGATGCCCTGATCCTCCGGAGGTTCAGCTCAGATAGCGAACTGGCAACATGCAGGCTGTCATCGGCATGTGATTCGCCTGCCGCCAATTTCGGCAATTCCCCAATAGCATCCAGCACCGATACGGCGGCCGTGCGCCCTGCATTGAGCTTGACTGCCTGCCTGTCTTTCGCCGCGATAAGGACAAGGCGACGGCGACGCTGAGGAACGCCAAACTCCTCGCACTTGGCGATGGTCCAATCTACCGAATAACCGCCTTCCCGCAGGATCGAGACGAACCTCTTGAACACCGCGCCGGACTTGTACCGTTCCAGTGCCGGAACATTCTCCATCGTGACAAAGTCCGGCCTGACCTCAATGGCAAGTCTGCCGAAATTCTCAACAAGCCCCCACTGGGGATCTTCATCGTACCGCTGCTTATAGGTGGAGAATGGCTGGCACGGCGCGCAGCCCGCGAGCACGCTTGGTTTGTCCCCTGAGAAGTGGGCGCGCACCTCTTTAGCGGTGAGTTTCGAGACGTCTCTAGCGTGAAATGTCGAATCGTTGTTTGTCTCAAACGCGAACTTGCACCTTCGGTCAGTGTCGTATCCGGCTCGGATGGCGAAACCGGCCTGCTTGAGCCCATGGCTCAGGGCTCCGACACCGCAGAAAAGGTCAACCACCTCTCCAACTGGCTCACCCTCTGCCGCCCCGTCTTCCATCCTGCGCCGACCCCTAATTGTTACCTGCCGCGGAATGGATTTAGCCATCTATTCTTGGAAACTTCGGCATCCCAGCGGGATTTGTCGGTCTCCATTGGGCCTAGTTCGGGCCTGGCTCAATCCATTACAGGAGCACCATGACCCGAAATTCTTCAAAAAGTCTAACGATTTCATGGTGCGGGTGGTGGGACTCGAACCCACACGATCTATAGGATCAGGGGATTTTAAGTCCCCGGCGTCTACCATTCCGCCACACCCGCAAGGCTCTGAGCAAGCAGTCAGGAATGCCCGTTAGCCGAAAGCGATAGCGGCTAGCAACATAGGCACGAGGCTGGGGACAGATTGCATCGCACTGACAAGTCAGCGCGAATCCGATCGACAGGGAGAATAGACGTGAGTGCGTTCAGTCTTCGTTTAGGCGGTTGCGGATTTCCTTGCCCGCCTTGAAGTAAGGAACACGCTTGGCGGGGACTTCAACCGCCTCGCCCGTACGCGGATTGCGACCCGTGCGAGCTTCACGATCGCGGGTCGAAAACGCTCCGAACCCGCGAAGCTCGACGCGGCCACCTTCCGCAAGCCTTTGAGATATCTCATCAAAAAATATGTCGACGACCTGTTCAACCTCTTCAGATCGCAGCTCAGGATTGTCTTTATGGAGTTCGGTAAGAAGCTCGGATCTTATCATTTTCGCCCTCCCGGCCCGTGCTGCAGCCCTGGTCTGCAATCACACCGTCGCGACTCTTTGTTCGCCACCAATCAAGAACCCGGACCCGACGGGCGCTATTCGATTGCTAAGGGATGCCAGAATCTTGCTAATTCCGCAAGGATAGCAACAAAATATATTAGAACGTTGATCAGGAAGATCGCCGTCAGCTTTGCTCAACAAGGTCGGCGGGCTTGAGCCCAAGACGCTCCATCCGAGCACGGATTTCGGGCCACTCTTCACGAAGGAACAGGTCGCGCTCTCGCCTGCGAAGCAACTCCGCGGCACCTTTCACGACATACATGCCCACGCCGCGTTGAACTTCGACCAATCCGTCATTCTGAAACTGCTGATACGCCTTCGCCACCGTCAGCGGATTGGCACCCTGCTCTGCAGCAAGCGCCCTAACGGAGGGAAGCATCGCGCCTTCAGGGTACAGCCCTTCGATGATCGCGGCGGCAATCTGGTCGCGCAGTTTGAGGTAAACGGGTCGTGATTGGGTCATAATTGTCTCTTCGCCAGGTGCTTCAGTGCCATAATACAGCCATGCGCGTCAAGCTACGCCTCTGACCGCATGCCGGATGCAGGAGGTCCCAACATGCGCGGCAATCGATCCCGTTCAGCGAAACAAAAGCTTCACACACGCAAAACGCACGCTAGGGTGCGCCGCGTTGAAGCTCGGCACACACGAGCACTTTCGGGGATATTCATACAAAATGGTCGAGGGATTCTTCTTCACATTCGATAGCGCGTTCGAGATGTGGGCATTTCGCGGTGCCTCCGTCGCGCTGGCAGCCTTCCTGCTTGGCGGGCTTTTCCTAATCACGCGGCCCGAGCCGGAGGTAGTCGGACATCCGAAGGGCCTCTTCGTGCTCTTCCTCGCAGAGATGTGGGAGCGCTTTTCCTATTACGGGATGCGGGCGCTGCTGATTTTCTACCTCGTCCAGCACTGGATGTTCTCGGACAGCGAGGCCTCCATTATCTACGGCGCTTACACCGCGCTGGTCTACATTACTCCGGTTGTCGGCGGCTATCTCGCCGACCAGTTCATCGGCCAACGCAAGGCGGTGCTGTTCGGAGCGGTCCTGCTGACGATCGGCCACTTCTTCATGGCGTTCGAAGGGACGGGCGGTCAGGACGATCCGACCATCAACGTCTTCTGGCTTGCGCTCGCCCTGATCATTGTCGGTTCGGGCTTCCTCAAAGCCAACATCTCGGTCATCGTCGGTCAGCTCTATTCGCGCACCGATATCCGCCGCGACCCGGCTTACACAATCTTCTACATGGGGATTAACGTGGGTGCTGCGACCGCGTCGATCATCTGCGGGTTCCTTGGCCAGACCTATGGCTGGGAATACGGCTTTGGTCTTGCCGGTGTCGGCATGCTGATCGGCCTTATCTTCTTCGTCATCGGCAAGCCGCTGCTCATGGGCAAGGGCGAGCCAAAAGATCCGGCGCGCATCGCCGGTGGCAAGGAGTGGGGCATCTATGGCGCAGGCCTCGGCATGGTCGCGCTGTGCTGGCTTGCCATCCAGTATCAGGACATGGTTGGCTGGGTTCTGCTCATCTTCGGCGGCGCGTTGGTGGCCTATGTCATCTTCACCGCCATCGTGAAGCTGCCTTCCGAAGAACGCGACCGCATCTTTGCGGCGATGTTCCTGATCTTCGTTTCGATCGTCTTCTGGGCGCTGTTCGAACAGGCGGGCTCCTCGCTCAACCTGTTCACCGATCGCCACGTGGATACGCAAGGCGTTAACGCCTCGATGTTCCAGTCGATCAACGCGATCTATATCGTCCTGCTCGCGCCATTGTTCGCAATGACGTGGCAGGGGCTGGCATCGAAGGGGATGGAGCCTTCCACCCCGATGAAGTTCGGCCTTGGCGTCGTCCAGGTTGGCCTCGGCTTCCTCGTTCTCGTCTGGGGCGCATCGAGCGTCGGCGTGAACGTACCGACGCCGGTGATCTTCATCTTCCTCATCTACCTGCTGCACACCACCGGTGAGCTCTGCCTCTCGCCAGTCGGCCTGTCGGCGATGAACCGCCTGAGCCCGGCTCATATGGCATCGCTCATCATGGGCACGTGGTTCTTCGCATCGGCTCTCGGCAACTTTGCAGCGGGCCTGATCGCGGCGGCAACCGGCGGTGACGGTATGACCGAAGAGGCCGGCAAGCAGGTCGTGCTCGAGGTTTACTCGACTGTCGGTTGGTACGCGGTTGCAATCGGCGTCGGGGTCATGGTGATCAGCCCGCTCGTCAAGAAGCTGATGCATCTCGACACGCTCAAGGACGACAGCGCGCACATCGAAGGCGAAGCTGAAGCGGGCCTCGAAGCGCACGAAGCAGGCCTTAGCAAAGCCTGACAAGCAAGCTTGTAGGCCAAGCTGTCCAGAAAACTGGACAACACCCTGATTTCTCGCCAAGTGAATGCTTTGCGCGAGAAATCAGGGGGCCAGCATGGCAAGACGTAGGGCAAGCACTCTTCCGGGAATGATGAGGGGGGCTGCACTCGCCGCCCTCGCCAGCGCGCTGGCACTCGGGGCATGCGCCACGACCGGAACGGCCAGCGCCGCCTCGGACGACGATGATGACGAAGCACCGCGCTTCGCCGCAATGACCGAGGCTGACGGGCCCTTCGCATCCACCTATCAACGCTATCCCGGTCGCCCGACTGCGCTGGTCAATGCGACCATTTTCGATGGCGCGGGCGGCATGATCGAAGGCGGCACCGTGCTGTTCCGCGACGGCGAAGTGGTCGCGGTCGGCACCGCTCTTTCTACCGATGGCTATGACGTGATCGATGCGAGCGGGAAGTACGTCACGCCTGGTATCATCGACATCCACTCGCACCTCGGCGACTATCCAAGCCCCAGCGTCGACGCACACGCCGATGGTAACGAGGCGACCAGCCCTACCACTCCCGAAGTCTGGGCCGAACACTCGGTCTGGCCGCAGGACCCCGGCTTCAGCCGCGCGCTTGCGAATGGCGGGATCACCGCGCTTCAGATCCTGCCCGGCTCGGCAAACCTGATGGGCGGGCGATCTGTCACGCTCAAGAACGTTCCCGCCCGCACGGTGCAGGGAATGAAGTTCCCCGGCGCGCCCTATGGATTCAAGATGGCCTGCGGTGAAAACCCCAAGCGCGTCTATGGCAATCGCGGGCGGATGCCTTCGACCCGCATGGGTAACTTCGCGCTCAATCGTCAGACCTGGTACGACGCGATCGACTACGGCAATTCCGAAGACCCCGACCGCGATCTCGCCAAGGAAACGCTGGTGGGTGTTCTCGAAGGCGATATCCTCGTTCACAACCACTGCTACCGCGCCGACGAGATGGCGCTTGTGATGGATATGGCGAAAGAGGTCGGATACCGCGTCACCGCCTTCCACCACGCGGTCGAAGCCTACAAGATCGGCGACCTCCTGCGCGAGAACGAGGTCTGCAGCGCGATCTGGGCCGATTGGTACGGCTTCAAGATGGAAGCCTATGACGGCATCCTCGAAAACGCCGCCTACCTTCAGCGCGAAGGCGCGTGCGTCGTGATCCATTCGGATGATCAGAACGACATCCAGCGCCTCAACCAGGAAGCGGCGAAAGCGCAGGCGGCCGGTCGCCGCGCGGGTATCGAGATTTCGGACGCGACCACCATCCAGTGGATCACCTTGAACGCCGCCAAGGCGATGGGCATCGACGAGATGACCGGTAGCCTCGAAGCTGGAAAGATGGCCGACGTGGTTTTGTGGAATGGCGATCCTTTGAGCGTCTATTCGCGGCCCGAAAAGGTCTGGGTCGATGGCGCGTTGTTGTTCGACATGATGGACCGTTCGCGCCGACCGGTCAGCGATTTCGAGCTCGGCCAACCGGGTGAAGGAGACGTGAAATGAGGAGTGTTCTCACAGCAGGATTGCTAGGCGCGGCAAGCGCTCTCGTCATCGCATCAAGCCCGCTCGCTGCGCAGGACGTCGTCATCACAAACGCAACCATTGCGATTGGCGATGGGACAGAGCCGATTGAGAACGGGACCGTGGTCATCCGCGGCGGGACAGTTGTCGCCGCCGGTGCCGGTGTAGCTACCCCTGCCGATGTGCCAGCAATGGACGCAGGCGGAGCCTGGGTGACGCCTGGCTTGTTCGCTACCGTCAGCACGCTCGGTATCTGGGATGTCAGTGCGGTCAGCGAGTCTAACGATCAGCGCGCCGGTGGCTCACCCTTCAGCGCGGCGCTCGATACAGCGCCGATCGTCAACCCGAACTCGCAACATATCCTGATCGGCCGTTCTGCCGGGGTCACACGCGCAGCAGCCGCCACACTCCCTTCCGCCTCCATCTTCGGCGGCCAGGGCGCGATCATCGATCTCGATGGCGATGCGACACCGGTCATGCGCGAGAAGGCGTTCCAAATGGTGGTCCTCGGCGAAGCGGGCGGACGGATTGCAGGCGGCAGCAGGGCCGCCGCCTTTGCCCTGTTCCATGCCGCACTGCGCGAAGCGGCCGCGCTCGGCGCTGGCATGCCGCGCACGCCCGAAATCGCGCAAGACGGCGAAGTCATGCTCAGCCGCTTCGATGCCGAAGCGCTGCGCAGCGTGGTGAGCGGTGAGCAGAAGCTCTACGTGTGGGTTGAACGTGCCTCTGACATTCGCTCGGTCCTCGCGCTGAGGGAGGAATTCGCCAACCTCGACCTTGTGCTCGTCGGTGCGAGCGAAGGGTGGATGGTGGCAGGTGACATCGCTTCTGCGGGCGTGCCGGTGATCGCCGACAGCCTCGACGATCTGCCCTCGAGCTTCGAACAGCTCGCCGCAACACAGAGCAATATCGGGCGGATGGTCGATGCGGGCGTCAAGGTCGCGATCAATTCTGCGGGCCTCAATCACAGCCATCGCCTCTCGCAATACGCGGGCAACCTCGTCGCGCTCAACAAGGTGCCGGGTGCATCTGGCCTCAGCTGGGGCGAGGCGTTCGCTGCGATCAGCTCCGTGCCCGCCTCGATCAGCGGATATGACGGTAGCGCCGGCGTGCTCGCGCCGGGCGCAGTGGGCGACGTGGTAGTCTGGGATGGCGATCCGCTCGAAGTGACCAGCGTACCGACGCAGGTCTATATAGGCGGGGTCGAGCAATCGCTCGACAGCCACCAGAGCCGCCTTCGCGAACGTTATCGCGATCTCGATGAGAGCATGCTGCCAAAGGCATATGACTGGTGATACGCGCATTGCTGATTGCATCGCTTGCGGCTCTGGCGAGCCCTGCGGCCTTGGCAGAGGCTCATATCGAACCGCCCAGCGAGGAAGAGCTTGCAGAAAAACAGGCCGCTGAGGAGGCCGCCAAGCGCGTCTATCTCAACGCGCAGCAGGCCTACCTGTCTGGACTGATGGCGACCGATGGCTGGTACACAATGCCGGGCGGGCTGCGCTGGCGGTATGTCGAATATCGCGGGACCGGCCCGAAACCCACGCCAGCGGACCGGGTGACGGTCAATTACGAGGGCACCTTCATCGATGGAGAGGTCTTCGACAGCTCGTTCGAACGCGGGACGCCTGCGACTTTCGGGCTGAGCGGCCTGATAGAGGCGTGGGAGATGGCAATACCGCAGATGCATGTCGGCGAGACGATCGAACTCGCCGCTCCTGCGACTCTCGCTTACGGTCCTCAGGGTCGTGGGCCCATCCCGGGCGGGGCGACGCTCGTGTTCAAGGTTGAGCTAATCGGGATCGAAGGGCGCTAGCTGACCTTTGTAGCCCAATCCGTCGGGGCCTCGTCTTCGCCAAAAAGATGCTGCGCTCCCCAATCGGCCATCTCGCGGTACATCGGCGTGAGCGCTTTTGCGCGCTCGGTCAGCATATAGCGCGCGCGCTTGCCTTCGGGCGGCTCGCGCACCATCAGGCCTGCCTCCTGCAGGATAGCCAGGCGTGAGGTCAGCGCGGCACGGTTGATCCCCAAAGGCTCGATGAAATCTTCGAACCGCTCAGCGCCGAAGAAGGCTTCGCGCAGGATGAGCAACACCCAGCGGTCGCCGAGCACGCGCGCAGCACGGCCGATCGGGCAAGGCGAGCGGGAAGGCTGATAGGTCTTCATACAGTCTGCATATCAGACTTGGCAGCGTCGCTGGCAAGAGGCATAAAGTCTGCGAATCAGACTTTTTGGAGATATCCGCCATGTCCTCGTCCCGTTTTGACAGTCCCGAAGCCTCAATCGACTACATGAAGAAGGTCGCCGTGGCGCGCTCCGGCTTTTCCAACTGGCTACAGGTCGAACCGCTGGTCGTATGGGAGGGCAAGAGCGAGTTGCTCCTCGAATTGCGCCCAGAAATGACCCAGCACCACGGCTTTGCGCATGGCGGCATTGTCGGGCTGATGGCCGACAACGCCTGCGCATGGGCCGGAGCGTCGGTCGCGGGCGACGTCGTGACAGGCGGCTACACGATCAATTTCCTGCGCCCCGCCCTCGGCGAGAGGCTCCGTGCCAAGGGAGAGGTCATTAAGCCGGGCAAGCGACAGGTTATCGTGCGTGCGAATGTCTGGGCAGAGAGCGAGGGCGCAGATCCAGTTCACGTAGCGACCACTCAGGCCACAATTATCCCCACAGGACGCGTACAGGCAGACTAGGGGATCGGCTGGGCAAGTGGTATCTTGTCCAGCCATGGACGGGACAATCATCACGCTCATCGCGGCTAACGCTGCCTTTGTCGGCACGCACTTCATCATGTCGCATCCGCTGCGGGCGCCCATGGTGAAGATGTTCGGCGATCTGGGCTTTCAGGTCGTCTATTCGGTCATCAGCATCGCGACGCTCGCCTGGGTGTATTTCGCCTTCAAGGCCGCTCCGCCTTCCGATCTGCCCGGATCGGGACAGGTTGGCTGGATCATCGCGACGCTTCTTACATTGCCTGCGATGGTTCTGTTTGCAGGATCGGTGATGGGCAATCCCGCCTTGCCGACTCCGCAAGCCAAAGAGCAGGCCCGCGCCGCGCCCAAGGGCGTCTTCACCATCACGCGCCACCCGATGATGTGGGGTTTTGCGCTCTGGGCGCTTTCGCACATCGTGCTGTTCTGGAGCCTGCGCACCACCATCACTGCGCTGGCCATGGGCATCCTCGCACTGGTCGGAGCAAAGCTTCAGGACCGCAAGAAAAAGGCGCTGATGGGCGATGCCTGGCAGCAATGGGAGTCGAATACGAGCTTTTGGCCGCGAGTTGGCGGTTTTGCGAAGGCCGGGCCGCTGCCATGGACGCTGGGCCTGATCTTCTTCGTTTTCTTCAGCTGGCTCCACTGGCCGCTTGGCGGTATCCGTGCTGGCATCTGGGCCTGGTTCTAGCGCTCAGCTTCCTGTCCGAGCACCCAAATGAGCCGCGCCTCCTGTGAGCGACGCTCGAATGACAGCGCGTGGCCCGAACCCTCGAACGACTGAAATTGCCAGCCCGCGCCAATCTGAGCGAGCGCGCGTCCGTGGCTGTCATCGATGACGCGGTCGGCGGTGCCGTGCTGGATGAGCACCGGTAGGTCGGAGAACTTCTCAAGCCTTTCAGCATTTTCGTATCGCTCACGCAGCAGGGCGCCGACAGGGGCCCACCACAAGCTGTCCGACGCCGCATCGGTAAGCGAGGTAAATGGCGCGATGAGGACAAGTCCAGCTGGCGGCGATCCCGCCTCGACAAGTTTCAGCGCCGTATAGGTTGCGACCCCGCCGCCAATCGAATTGCCGATAACGTAGAGCTCCGATGGCGATTGGCCATGCTCGCTCAGCCACGCCAGCGCCGCATCGGCATCGCGGTAGAAGCCCTCTTCCGACGGCTCACCCGGATTTCCGCCGTATCCACGATATTCGACAAGCAGAACGCCCAGCCCTGCCGCAGCAAGAGCGCCATTCGACACACTCGCTCCTTCGAGAGTGCCGCCATTCCCGTGAAAGTAGAGCACGCTCGGCGCACCGGGTGAGGGTGCGCGGTAGAAGGCTCGCAGTCGCAACCCGTCATCGGTCTCAAGCGTGACTTCCTCATAGCCCGGCGTCAGCGGGGCAATGCGGTTTGGCGCGGGGTAGATGAAGCGAGATTGAAACAGAAACAGCGCTGCAACCACGAGGGCATAAGCGAGCGCTGCAAACCCGATAAACCGAAGCGCTGTGGTCACGCTTTATTGCCCCTTGAACTGCGCCTCGCGCTTTTCGATCAGGGCAGCGACACCTTCGGCGTGGTCATCGGTGGTGTGCATCATCGCCTGCGTGTTCGCAGCCATCTCGAGCGCGGTGTCATAGCTGACCTGCTGACCCTGGCGCAGCAGCATCTTGGATTGGCGAAGGCTGTGCGGCGGCATCTTGGAGATCTTCGCAGCCATCGCCTGCGCTTCGTCCATCAGGCTCTCATGCGGCACGACTTCGCTCACCAGGCCCCATTCCTTTGCCTGCTCTGCACCGATGACATCACCGGTGTAGAACAGCTGTGAAGCGCGGCTCATGCCGATTACGCGCGGCAAGATCCACGTGCCGCCATCGCCCGGAATTATACCAAGCTTGAGGAAGGTGACGCCGAACTTGGCCTTGTCGCTCGCAATGCGGATGTCGGCGAGACAGGCGACGTCGCATCCCAGCCCGATCGCCGGACCGTTGATCGCCGCAATGACGGGCACGCGCAATGTATGAAGCGCGCGCAGCATCATGTGAATGTTGTCGCGATACCCGTCCGAAATCGCAGGCGTCGTACCTCCGAACGTGCCGGTCTTGTCGCGCATCGCCTTAATGTCGCCGCCCGCCGAGAAAGCCCGGCCAGCCCCGGTCAGGATGACGCAGCGAACCTCCATGTCACGGTTGATCGCCGTACAGACCCGCGTGAACTCATCTCCATCGCCCGGCGCGCCTAGCGGGTTCATGCTTTCGGCGCGGTTGATCGTGAGCGTGGTCACAGGACCGTTGCGGTCGATGGAGAGCAATGTCATTGTTCGAGACAAGTCTTTCTATGAATGAGGCACGAAGATGCCTCGCATAGCAGGGCCGGGCGCCTGGAGGGAACCTTTGCAAAGCCTTGCAGTTGGTAAGGCACGGTAACACAGGAGTATTTGCATGGCGCATGCCGCATTGGCCGTATTGACCTCGCCCGTGCTCGTCGGGCCCATTCCGGCAGCAGCGATGGTCGATGTAAACGTTGCCGGCGTGCCAATTCCGGTGCTCGAATCGCCCGCTTCGCCGCCGCAGGAGCTCTTGCCGCTCAGCTGGTCGCTGACCCCGCGACAGGAAGAGCAGGAGCCGCAGCCCGGCACAACTCCACCCGAGCAAGGCGAAGAAGGCGACGATGAAAACGTCATCGTCGTCGAGGGCGAATATGGCCCGGCCGAAGGCGATCCGATGGAAGAGATCAACGCGGCGAGCTACCGGATCACCCAGGAAGTGGACGAGGCGCTCGTCCAGCCGGTTGCCTATCTTTATCGCGACGCCCTGCCCGATCCGATCCGTGACGGGCTCAGCAATGTTGTTCGCAACCTGCGTGAGCCTGCGAATTTCCTGAACTTCCTGCTGCAGTTCAAGATCGGCGATGCGCTTGAGACGCTTGGTCGGTTCGCGATCAACTCGACGATTGGCGTGGGCGGCCTTTTCGATGTCGCCGAAAAGGACGGGATCGGCCTGCCATATCGCCGCAACGGCTTTGCCAACACGCTTGGCTTCTACGGCGTGGGTTCGGGGCCCTACCTCTACCTGCCCATTGCGGGCGCGACTTCCTTGCGCGACGTGATCGGCGATACGCTCGATCAGTTCGTGCTGCCCGTCGCGGTGGGCCGCCCATTCAACACGCCGGAATATGCGATCCCCTATTTTGTCGTGAGCAACCTCGATAGCCGTCTCGAAGTCGATGCTGAGCTGGACGAGATCCGCCAGACTGTCGATCCCTACGCCGCGCGCCGCGACACCTATCTCTACCGCCGCGAGCGCGAGATCGCCCTGCTGCGAGGCGAAGAACCGCCCGAACGGCCCGCCATCGTTGAGGAGATCGACGAAGCGCTTCCGGGTCTGCAGCCGGGTGAAACCGAAGGCGGTCCGGAGGATGACGATGCTCCCGATAGCCCGAGCATTTCGTACGAGCCAACCCTCGAGGCGATGCAACTAGCGCACGCGATCACGATCACGCGGCCTACCGAATACACGATTGCCTATGCCGGAGCTGAGCCCGCGACGCGCTAAGGCTTGATCGAGAGGTCGAGCCAGCGAGCGTAATTTCGCACGGTTGCAGGCTGTTGCTCCGGCCATGCGGGCATATCTGACACGTCGACGCCGCTAAGCCTGGCCCAGTCATGCGGCCAGTCGAGCGCGATATCGTCACCGTCGATCATGAGGTCGGTGACCAGATCGTCGTCAGGATGAGGCGTCAGGCGTGGCTCCACATAGGAAAGCGCCATGTCCCATACGAATTGTACCGCTGCGGGGCTGCATTCGTCGGACATGAGGCGAAGGAATTCGCTCTGGTTCGGATTGGGCCGCATGCGGGCCAGCCGCTCATGGGCTCGGCGGATGCGCCAGTACCCATAGCCCATCCACGCCGACAGCGCAGCGGCCACGAAGATCGTGCTCGCAAGCCATTCCGGAATGCCCAGCAGCGCGCCCACTGGCGATCACCGTCAGGTTCTCAGGCCCGGGCTTCTTCCTCGATACTGGTCGAGTTGTGCTTGAGCGCCTTTAGGACAGTGTCGACGATATGAGGCGCGCTAAGGCCCGCTTCCTCGTACTGCTTGTCGGGCGAATCCTGGTCCTGGAATGTGTCGGGCAGGCGCATGGTGCGCACCTTCAGCCCGTTGTCGGTGAGGCCTTCGTCCGTGGCGTAAGTCAGCACATGAGCGCCCAGACCGCCGATTGCGCCCTCTTCAATCGTCACCACTACCTCGTGCGTGCGCATCAGGCGGGCGATGAGGTCTTCGTCGAGCGGCTTGGCAAAGCGCATGTCGGCAACCGTGGTCGACAGGCCCTTGGCTTCAAGCTGGTCGGCGGCCTTCTTGGCTTCTTCGAGCCGGGCACCGAGCGAAAGAATCGCGACCTTGGACCCCTCGCGCACGAGCCGGCCCTTGCCGATCTCGAGCTTCTGCGGCGTCTCGGGTAGCGGGACACCAACGCCGCTGCCACGCGGATAGCGGAAGGCGATAGGGCCTTCGTCATACTCTACAGCCGTGTAGGTCATGTGGACCAGTTCGGCTTCGTCCGCTGCGGCCATGACGACCATGTTGGGCAGCGTCGCGAGATAGGTGATGTCGAACGATCCGGCATGGGTGCAGCCATCCGCGCCCACGAGGCCAGCGCGGTCGATGGCAAAGCGCACCGGCAGGTTCTGAATCGCAACATCATGCACGACCTGGTCATAGGCGCGCTGCAGGAAGGTCGAGTAAATCGCGGCGAACGGGCGCATGCCCTGCGCTGCAAGGCCTGCGGCGAAGGTGACGCCGTGCTGCTCAGCAATGCCGACATCGAAACTGCGATCCGGGTGGCGCTGGGCAAAGCGATCGACGCCGGTGCCCGACGGCATCGCAGCCGTAATCGCGCAGATACGTTTGTCGGTGTCAGCCAGGTCTGCCAGCGTGTCCCCGAAAACGTTCTGGTAAGCGGGCGCTCCCGCCGAACCCTTCTGCTTTTCGCCGGTGACGACGTTGAATTTGGGAACGCCGTGATACTTGTCGGCGCTTTCTTCGGCAGGCTTGTAGCCCTTGCCCTTTTCCGTGACGACGTGGATCAGCACGGGCCCTTCAGACGTGTCGCGCACGTTTTCAAGCACGGGGATCAAGTGGTCGAGATTGTGCCCGTCAATCGGGCCGACATAGTAGAAGCCGAGCTCTTCAAAAAGCGTACCGCCGGTCACCATGCCGCGCGAATACTCTTCCGCCTTGCCAAGTGCATCGTGCAGGCGGCGGCTCATCTTCTTGACTGCCTTGGAAGCAAGGCTGCGAAGGCCGAGATACTCGCTGGAGGAGACCATGCGCGCAAGATACGCCGACAGGCCGCCAACCGGAGGCGCGATCGACATGTCGTTATCGTTGAGGATCACGACCAGGCGATTGCCCGCCTGCGCCGCGTTGTTCATCGCCTCGTAGGCCATCCCCGCGCTCATCGCGCCGTCGCCGATCACCGCGATCCCGCGGCCAGGCTTGTCGTTGAGCTTGTTGGCAATCGCAAAGCCGAGCGCAGCTGAGATCGAGGTCGAGGAGTGTGCCGCGCCGAACGGATCGTATTCGCTCTCGGCACGTTTGGTGAAACCCGAAAGCCCGCCACCCTGACGGATGGTGCGGATGCGGTCGCGTCTGCCGGTGATGATCTTGTGCGGATAGCACTGGTGCCCGACGTCCCAGATCAGCTTGTCGTCAGGCGTGTTGAAGACGTAGTGGATCGCCACAGTAAGCTCGACCACGCCAAGGCCGGAACCAAGGTGCCCGCCCGAGACGCTGACCGCGTCGATCATTTCGGCGCGCAGCTCATCGGCCAGTTGGCGCAGCTGTTCAGGCTTGAGTTTACGAAGCTCGTCAGGAGTCGGGATCGTATCGAGCAGCGGAGTGGATGGCGAAAGACTCATGGCGAAATGCCCTACACCTTTGTTTCTAGCCTGTCGATGAACGCTTTACCGCTTGTGGAGCCCGGTTCACCGACAAGTGACAATAGACCCTTACACATAGCCTGTCAGGCTATCACGACTCTGGCGTGTTGGATAGGTTCGTCCGGGAAGACGTAGCGTCAAGCGCAAAGGCGGCATAGGCCGCGGATTTCCAAAACGGGCCGCTTGGCCTGGAAATCACGCGCGGAAGCGAGCGCACGCACGGCGCGGCTTACCTCTTCATCGTCGACATGGCTTGCCTCTCCGCATTCGTCACAGACAAGGAAGATGCAGTCATGCTGACAGCCCGGATGCGTGTTGGCGAGATAGGCGTTGGCGCTTTCGACCCTGAGCGCGAGGTTGTTCGCCACGAACAGGTCGAGGATGCGGTAGACAGAGTTGGGCGCAACGCGTTTGCCGCGCGCTTTCGAGAGGTTGTCGGCGATGTCGTAAGCGGAAGCCGGGCGTTCCTGTCCGGCCAGTTCGCTGAAGACCGCCTCGCGCATGCTCGTCCACTGCTCGCCTGACGCAACAAGCGCGTCGTGGGCGGCGGCGATCAATTTGTCGCCGGCATGCTCTTCATGAGCGTGTTGATGCTGTGTAGCCATCCGCCCTTTATAGGCGCGCGGCCGGCGGTTTGCCAGTCGCGCTGCCCCCACGATCAACCGTCGCGAAGGAAGCTATCCCTGAAGTCGCTCGGGAACATCACACGCAGCGCCTCGACCTTGGGCGCGTCCCAGCGCACGATGTAGGGGCTGCGCGGGTTTTTCACCATGTAGTCCTGGTGGTAGTCTTCCGCCGCATAGAAGGTGCGCATGCGCTCGACCTTGGTGACAATCGGGCGGCCCCAGATGCCAGAGGCGTCCATCTGCGCGAGATATGCCTCGGCAACCGCGCGCTGCTCGGCGCTGGTGGGGACGAGAGCGCTGCGGTAATGCGCGCCCACGTCAGGGCCCTGGCGGTTAAGCAGCGTTGGATCGGCTACGACCGAGAAGAAGATGCGCAGCAATTCGTCATAGCGAATGACATAGGGGTCGTAAGTGATCCGAACCGCCTCTGCATGGTTCGTACCGCCAGCGGTGATGCGGTTGTACTTCGCGGTGGCAGCCGCGCCGCCGTGATAGCCGCTTTCGGCCGACTTCACACCTTTGATGTGGCTGAAGACGCCTTCGACGCCCCAGAAGCATCCGCCTGCGAATATGGCGGTCTTGAGCCCGGCACCCTCGCGCGCGATGCGTTCGGGAGCGGGAGCGTTGACCGGCTTGTCGAGTGCAAGCGCCGGGGTTGCGGCACTGGTCAGCGCGAGGGCGATTGCAGCGTTACGGATTGCGCGGCGGGCTTTGCTCATTCGGCGTTCTCCGCAGTGTCCGCTTCGAAAGGCACGATCAGGAACTCGTCAGCAGGCTGCGGCGCTTCGAGCGGCTGCGCAGCGATTGCGTGCGATTCGAGTTCGGGGCCCCACTGGTCGATGGTGGCAGCACCGACAAGCAGGCCACCAGCGGCAAAGCCGAGGGCGAAGTTGCGATAGAGATCAGGGGCGAAGAGGGTCATTGGTCGTCTCGCGGGGTCTGTTCAGGTTCGACAGTCGTTCCATTAATAACGGCGCGCTTGCGCTGAGCTTAACGGGCGGATCATGCGACATTTCGTTACAGTGTTCGTGCCAAGGTGTTCATGCACGTGTTCGTTGCTGGCCCTGATTTGGTTACGCTTGCCCGTGTGCGAAAGATGCACGCTCCCAAGCCTTTCTTCGTCGTCACGCAGGCGAACTTTGCCGCAAAGTGGACCACCCAAGCCCGCCTTTAGGAAAACGCGAAGTCGCTGCAATCACCTGTTTCCATGAGACAAAATGCTGTTTGAGTGTATTCACGGTGTGACTTTCCGAATTCCGCATTCCGATCCGCCAACCGAGCGGGTTTCGGAGAACGAATTAGCTGCTCAGAACTAAGTAGGAAAATCGAATGTGTAGGCGCTCGCAACCAATCGGTCGCACCAGCGACCGCAAGGGCGACCGCCCGACCGGAGCGGGTGTGTAGCGAAGCGGAACACGTCTAGCGAGGACGAGGGCGCGGATGCGCCCTCGCTAAGCTTTAGTGCCTGAAATGCCGCATCCCGGTAAATACCATCGCGAGCCCCGCTTCGTCGGCGGCCGCGATCACCTCTTCGTCGCGGATCGAGCCGCCGGGCTGGATCACCGCGCTCGCCCCTGCTTCGGCGGCAGCGATCAGGCCATCGGCGAAGGGGAAGAACGCATCCGAGGCGACCGCGCTGCCCACGGTCCGGGGTTCTGCCCACTCGTAGGTCTCAGCCGCTTCCTTCGCCTTGATCGCAGCGATGCGCGCCGAGTCGCGGCGGTTCATCTGGCCTGCACCGATCCCTGCGGTCGCGCCGTCCTTGGCATAGACGATCGCGTTCGACTTGACGTGACGCGCCACGGTCCAGGCGAAGAAGCAGTCCTTGAGTTCCTGCGCTGTGGGTTCGCGCTTGGTCACGACCTTGAGGTCGGCCTCGGCCACCGCGCCATTGTCGCGGCCCTGGATCAGCATGCCGCCTGCAATCGTCTTCATGAAGAAGCCGCCCCGGCGCGGATCGGGCAGCGTGCCGCATTCGAGAACGCGCAGGTTCTTCTTCTTCGCAAAGATGGCGCGAGCCTCTTCGCTGACCTTGGGCGCGATGATGACTTCGGTGAAGATGCTCGCAATCGCCTCTGCGGTCGCACCGTCGAGCTCGGTGTTGACCGCGACGATCCCGCCGAATGCCGAAACGCTGTCGCATTGCAGCGCCGCGTTCCATGCGTCGAGCAGCGTCGCGCCCTGCGCCACACCGCAAGGGTTGGCGTGCTTGACGATCACCACTGCCGGATCGCCGCCTGCAAATTCCGCCGCAAGCTCAAGTGCGGCATCGGCATCATTGAGGTTGTTGTAGCTCAGCGCCTTGCCCTGAAGCTGCTCGGCCTGAGGCACGCCCTGTGCGCCTGTCACCTGAGGCACGTAGATCGCCGCAGACTGGTGCGGGTTCTCGCCATAACGCAGCACGTCTTCGCGCTTGAAGGCGAGCGGCATGGTCTCAACGAAAGGCGTTGCCTTGAGCGCTTCCATGCCAAGTGGATTGGTGAAGGCATCGCCGAAGGCAAACCAGTTGGCGATCGCCGCATCATAGGCTGCCGTGCGCGCATAGGCCTTGCCCGCCATTCGGATGCGGAAAGCATGGCTGGTCGCGCCGTCATTGGCGTCGAGTTCCTCGAGCAGCTCGGGGTAATCCGCCGCATCGGTCATGATCGTCACGAAGCCGTGGTTCTTCGCCGCCGAGCGCACCATCGAAGGCCCGCCAATGTCGATATTCTCGATGATCTCGGCGCGCTCTGCGCCTTTGGCGACGGTTGCCTCGAACGGGTAGAGATTGACCACGACGAGGTCGATTGCGCCGATCTCGTGCGCTTCCATCGCGGCGACGTGTTCGTCATTGTCGCGCAGCGCGAGAAGCCCGCCATGCACCTTGGGGTGAAGCGTCTTCACCCGGCCATCCATCATCTCGGGAAAGCCGGTGAGGTCGGAGACATCGCGCACTTCAAGCCCCGCTTCGCGAAGCGCGCGCGCCGTGCCGCCGGTGCTGACCAGTTCAACGCCTCGCTCTGCCAGCGCCTTGCCCAGATCCGCCAAACCGGTTTTGTCGGACACTGAAAGCAGCGCCCGCTTGATTGCCTTCTCACTCATTTTCCGATGTTACCCCATCTTTTTGAGGAGCCAGCTGAACTGCCCCCCGCCGCGCGATGTCAGGCCCTCTATCACCAATTGCTCGGTAGCGTGAGGGCGTCCTTCACCGTCTACCCACAGGCTGTCTTCGAGAGAGAGCTTGATCTCGCTTTCGCGCGCCGCCTCGCCCCGCAGGCGGAACTGCCACAGCTTGCCATCGGGCGTCAGCAGGCTTGCTCCGCGTGTGTCCTGCGTGATGCGCGCATCGACGCCGCGTCCGAGGTGGAATCGGATCGCGAAGCCGATCTTGCCGCGCTTGCCCTTGCGCGAGACGGGAAGGAGGATGTCCTCGCCGCCGAGTTCGGTCCCGTCGCTGCGCAGCGTCAGGATGCGGCTGTGGGTGAGGCCAAACCGCGCGGCGTAGCCATCGTGGCTCGCCTCGACCCGGATTGCCTCGGCATTGCCGTTGCCCGAAGCGCGCTTGACCACGCGGCGCTCGACCTCGACCGTCTCGGCCCCGCGCCCAAGCTTTCCGTGAAGCAGGACCGCGGTCGAATTGGCATCGTCGAGCACCAGCGTCGAATGCGCCGCCGTGGCGCGCAGGCCCTGACCGATGCGCGCAGGCACCAGGCCGCCCGCAATCGCCGCGCCGCCGCAATTGACGATGAGACGCGAAGGTCCATCCGACAGTTCAAAGGCGAGCGTCGAGGCGCAGCCAACCCGCGTATGGCGCGCGCGCGGCGGTGGTCCGGCGTCGAACTGCACGGTCGTCTTGCCGCCGCGAAGCCGCTGATAGCCCCAATGCTGCGGTTCGTTCAGCGGGCGGGTGCGGATGCCGGTCGAGGCGATGAGACTGGCGACGCGGTCGGCGCTGATCGCCATCTGGCCCTGCCAGCTGCCAAGCGCACCATCCTCGTGTCGCAACGCAAGAAGCGGGGGGACCAGCAGTTCGCGCATCACCCAGATCGCATCGGGCGCATCGACTTCGACCGCTTCGTAGCACGCGATAAGATGGGTGAGGATGCGGATCGCTTCCATCTGCGCCAGCGGACAACGGGCAAGCACTCCACCATCTTCGGCAACCAGCTCGCCAAGCGACTTGATCAGCGCAGCTTCACCGTAAAGACGGCGTGGGCGGCCTTCGGGAAGCAGCAGCCCTGCCGCCGTGACCGCAGCCCAGCCTGCCACCTGCCCAAGCCCGGCGCCGTGACGCACGGTCTTGCGGTCGAGCCAGTTGGCGGTTTCTTCGATCGCGGTGAGAAGCCGCGGCTTCAGCGCGCCATCCTGTCCTGCCAGCACCAGCGGCGCGTGGACCAGCCATGCGAGCAGGCGCAGCCCGGTGTGCTCGACATCCCACGGCGGGCCTTTCGCTGGCGAAGGATTGGCGTCGAGCCACAGCGACGTGATGCGCTCTGCCACCGCGATGCAATCTTCGCGCGGCGCGCTGGCAGCAAGATCGTCGAGCCATGAGAAGGAATGGACCGTGCGCTCAAGCCCGGGGCTGAGGCGCGCGGCGGCGTCGAACTCGACCGAGTGGATCGGCTGCTTGACGCCGTGAACGAGGAAATGGCCTGCACGAAGCGCGATGCCTGCAGCCCGGTCCCCCGCAACGGGGCTCTGCACGGTCGCAAGGATGCGCACCGGCGCGGGCCGGCGGAAGGGCGCGGCAAGGGCATGGCCGGGAACGCCGAGGCGATAAGCGAACCGGATGAGTGCCTCACCCGGCTTGGTGCGCGGCGCGATGACGTCGGTCAGCGCGAGGGCGCGCTCGGTCTCCACATTGGCGGTCTCGACACTGGCCGCGCTCGCAGTTTCGCCCTCTTCGCGAAGCGGCTCGTCTCCAGGCCCCAGGCCAAAAGCTGCGTTCTGGTCTGCGGCGATCTCTTCGAATTCAGCCTCGACCGGCTCCTTGTTGAAGAGTGTCGCCATCAACTCTCTCCCTTGAGCGCCGCGATATTGGCGGCGTAGTGATCGGGGCCGCCTTTGAAGGTCGCGCTGCCTGCGACCAGCACATCGGCGCCCGCCTCGACGCACAGCCTGGCGGTGTCGGGGTTGACGCCGCCATCGACCTCGAGATGGATCTCGCGGCCAGTTTTCTCGATCATCGCGCGGATGCGGCGCACCTTCTCAAGCTGCGAGTGGATGAAACTCTGCCCGCCAAAGCCCGGATTGACGCTCATCACGAGGATGAGGTCGACCATGTCCATGATGTTGTCGAGCACCTCGACCGGCGTGCCCGGATTGATCACCGCGCCTGCCTTCTTGCCGAGCGAACGGATCGCCTGAAGCGTGCGGTGGATGTGCGGGCCAGCCTCGGGGTGGACGGTGATGATGTCGGCCCCCGCCTCGGCGAAAGCTTCAAGATACGGATCGACCGGCGAGATCATGAGGTGGACATCGAAGGTCTTGTCCGAATGCGGGCGCAAGGCCTTCACGACGTCAGGTCCGATGGTGAGGTTGGGCACGAAATGCCCGTCCATGACGTCGATATGAATCCAGTCGGCGCCCGCTGCATCGACCGCGCGCACTTCTTCGCCCAGCCGCGCAAAGTCGGCCGACAGGATGCTGGGAGAGATTAAAGGTGCTGCCATCAGTAACGCTGGTGCATGCTTAACGCGCCTTCGCCGGTTTGGTGACGCATACGGCAGGGGCGATTCGCGCAGCAACGTCTATTAACCGCTTTTCCCCGCCCTTTTGCACAGGCTGGCGCTTGCTTGACCGCGCATTTCCGCCAGTTCAGCCGCAATTCAGCACGCAAATGTCATCTGAGGCTCATATTGTTGCGGCAAAATGTTAGCCGTATTCCCGCTCACCACCTTTTTTGCGAGTTTCACCCGATGGCTTCGACTTCGAAGATCAAACAGATGGCCTTGGCCGCAGGCGCGGCGACGCTGCTTGGCCTTGGCGCTGCGGCGACCAGCGCGCCCGCGCTCGCACAGGCGTCGAACACCAGCGATTATCGCAACCAGATTTCGAACAACATGCGCTCTTGCGCGCCCGGCGGCGGCCCGGCGGTGCGCGTGACGATCAACGGCATCAAGAGCTCCACCGGCAAGGTCCGCGCGCAGGTCTACAACGGCACGCGCGACGACTGGCTTGAGCGTGGCCGCTGGCTCAACCGCATCGAACTACCCGCACGCCGTGGCCGGATGGTCGTCTGCATGCCCGTGCCTGCAAGCGGCACCTACGCGATCGCCGTGCGCCACGACGCAAACGGCAATGGCGAGACCGATATCAGCGAAGATGGCGGCGCGATGTCGAACAATCCGTCGATCAACATCTTCAATCTTGGCAAGCCGGGGGTCGACAAGACCCGCTTCAATGTCGGCAACGGCGTGAGCACGATTGCCATCACGATGAAGTACCTGACGTAAGGCTTCGGGATTACTCGCGCGACTTGCGGTGCTTTCTGAGCGCCCACAGCACGCCCGGCGCCGCGAGCAGCGGATAGCGCTCGCGGAAAGGCGTGACCTCGATTGCAAGGCCGGTGTGCCGCTCGATCTTCCACGCCGCATAGCGCGCCGCGCCCTCGAATGTGGTCGAAGCCTTGGCGAGCCGCGCGAAGTTGAGCGGCTTGCCGAGCCTTTGGCGGCGCTTCCACCATGCGAGGATACGCGAGCGCTCGCTTGCAGCGAGGCTTGGCGTCAGAAGGTCACCTGAGCGCGTGAACTGAACCCCGCCTGCTTCGAAAGCCAGTGGCAGAAGGCCTTCGAAATGCGCTTCGTTGACGCTGAGAATGTCATTCTCGCGCCCCGGCTTCTCGACGCGGAATTCCGCCTTGTAGGTCGCGCGGAAGAGCGCTCTCCAGTAATCTTCCGCCGTGCCGCTCACCGGGCCGAGCGCAGCGGCAAGCCGCGCTGCCGTGATCGCGGCATCACCGATTGCCGAGACGACCGTGGCGCGTGCCGCGTCATCTTGAACCCAGGCAAGCGCGCTTGGCTGGACGAAACGCGCCCAGATCGTCGTATCGGTCAATTCGCCCGAGGCGGCCTCGGCAAATGTCTCGATACCCATCGTTGCGACCTTTGCGCGCAGCGTTGTCTCGCCAGCCTCGCGCTCGTGATAGCTGATGCGCGGCCAGATGCGCGCCGTGGTTTCGCCGGGGTGGAGGACGTAAAAGTCCAGCACCCCGTCAAGCGATCCGGTCCGCAGGTTCGACCCATAGAACAACACCGCCAGCGCGCCGCCTTCAGATGCCTCTTCGGCAAGCGCCTGCGCAAAATCACGCACTTCGGGTCGAACATCGGCGCCGAGTTGCTGCGATATGCGTGAGGACAGGGATTGAGGTGAGCGCGCCATGGCGCGGTGCTCTAGGCCTTAGGGGCGGACGAATTCAAGCTCGGGGCCCTGGCCGATGCGATATTTGCCAGCCGGAAACGCCTCGCCATCGAGGATGAAGCTGTCTTCGATCTCAAGCGTAAATTGCGGCGTGCTCAGCTGGTGAAAGCCACGCTCGCGAGCGCCCGCAGGCGTGTGACCGCGGATCATGCGAAACAGGTCGAGGACCGACTTGCGCGAAATCTGATCGGTGACGGCAAGCTTCAGACCCTTCTTCATCTCACCGAACGGCTTGATCCCGGCAGGCATGGTTTCGAGCGTCGAAGCCAGAAGGATCTGTCGCCATTCCGGGTCGCCCACTCCGCTGTGCTCCATCGCAACCGCGCCGTTGCCGAGCCGGATCGCCATCTTTGCACCGCGACGCCAGGGATTGGCGCGTGAGCCAAGTGCCCACTGCATGACGCCCCAAGCCGCCGTGACCCCAACCACCGTCGAATTGAACGCGCCAAGGCGATGCGCGCCCTGACCTGCATTGATAGCGGTGGTGAAAGCGCCGGCTCCAAAGATGAAGCCGAGCACGCGGCTGACCGGCCCATCGTTCAACGACGTGACCTGCACGGGGCGGCGCACGACACGCGATCCGTTCTCGAAAGCGTCGATCGCGTTCTGAAGCGACCAGTCGCCCGGCACGCCCAGATCGACGGTCAGCGCGTTGGTCTTGCCCTTGGGCAGCACCGCAATCGCGGGCCAATCGTCGCCGAAGATATCGATACCGTGCGTCAGAACGTCACGCACGGTCCCGTCGCCGCCATTGATGACCAGAAGGTCGATGCCGGTGGCGGCAAATTCGGCGAGCGCCTCAGGCAGATCGGAGCGATCGCCGGGTTTCGAGATGTGGACCTGCGGGTTGATGTCGCAGTCGAAGTCCGCGCCTTTGTTGCCATGGCTGCGCGGGTTGTAGATCACACCGACGCTTGGCGGTTCGCCTTCAGCGCGCGCACGATGCGCACGCGCATTCACCGGGCTCATGGCAGAGCCTTTCGGTAGCTGCGAGAACTGATAAATCGGCGTCGCCATGCGTGGTCCTTAATCGTTAGTCGGCATTTTTACCACCGCGTTCATGTCCCGGTATTGTAATATTCGGTCATGTGTCGCAGCGCGGTTACATGGGTGGCTAACTTTCTTTCACAAGCTCTTTCCCGACCGATAGCCCGGCAAGCGGGGCGAACGTTAAACTGCTGGTCTTGGGCGCGATGCGCGCTAATCTTGCGCCCATGCTGACCCAAACCCTGCTCGAAGCCGCCCGCTCGCTCGCACCCGAAACCGTCGCCCTTCGCCGCGCCATTCATGCAGAGCCCGAACTCGGCCTGCACACGCCGCTGACAATGGCAAAGGTTCGCGAAGCGCTGGCCGGACTGCCGCTCGAGTGGAAAAGCGGCCCGTCGACGACCGGAGAGGTGGCGACGCTCGTGGGAGCGAAAGCGGGCGAAGGCGCACGCCGCGTGCTTCTGCGCGGCGACATGGACGCTCTGCCTATGGACGAGAAGACGGGGCTCGAATTTGCCTCCACCATTCCGGGCCGCATGCATGCCTGCGGCCACGACACGCACACCGCGATGCTGGTGGGCGCGGCGAAGGTCCTGTGCGCGATGCAGGGCGAGCTTGCCGGAACGGTCGACTTCATGTTCCAGCCGGGCGAGGAAGGCCATCACGGCGCGCGCTTCATGCTCGACGATGGGTTGATCGACCCGCTGCCCGACGCAGCCTTTGCGCTTCACATTATGCCCAATGCCAAGTTCGGAGTGGTCGCCGGGCGTGCTGGCCCCCTGATGGCTGCGGCTGACCAATTCACCATTACGGTCAAGGGCACGGGCGGACACGCCTCGATGCCACATGACTGCGCCGACCCGATCCCCGCCGCCGCCGCGATCGTCAGCGCGCTTCAGGCGATGGTGACCCGCCGGTTCAAAGCCTCGGACGCAGTGATCGTGACGGTCGCGCGCATGGAAGCAGGCACCACCTTCAACGTCATCCCCGACGAAGCGATGCTGCAAGGCACGATCCGCACGCTTAGCCACGAGCACCGCGAAAAAGTGCATGAGCTCCTGACCCAAACCGCCCGCGCCACCGCCGAAGCGCACGGCGTTGCCGCCGAGGTCGCAATCGAGCGCGGCTTTCCCGTCACCATCTGCGACGAACGCGCCGTGCGTCTGGGCCAGAAGGTCGCCCGCGGCATCGGTGACATCGAAGAAGGCTGGCACGACCTCCCCGCCCCGATCATGGGAGCGGAAGACTTCTCATACGTGCTGGAGAAGGTGCCCGGCGCCATGTTCTTCCTCGGCGTCGCGCCCGAAGGCGACAACTGGAGCGCATGCTGCGCCATCCACTCCCCGCGCATGCATGTCGACGAGACCGCATTGCCCAGAGGCATAACCATGCTCGCAGGCTGCGCGCTGGAGTTCATTGACGAGGGCTTTGGGTAATATTCTGAGCAAGCCTGCTCAAAGCAGGAAGTTGCGGGTCAAAACGCCAAACGCTGCCAGCGCGAGAAGCCACGTGATCAGAAAAGCGACAAAACCGCCCCAGAATTCAGTCGGATGAACGGAAAGATTCAGGTTTCTGATGTTCACCACCGCCACCCCGAAAATGAAGAGCTTGACTAAGCCCGAGGCAAAATGCGCGGTTCGCGATGGACCGAGTAGCTCGGCAAGTCCGGCACTTCCCAGCTCCGCCTGGAGCAGGAAGGGGAGTTGAACGAGAAAGCTCAAAAAGAATGATAGGGCAGAAAAAAGAACCGCAAGTTCGAGCGTCCTTTCCACTTGCTCGGCATCGTCCCTTATGCCCCACACCACCACTGCCGGATACCATGCAAGGACGTAGATGACCGTTGCTGCGATAAGATACAATTCTCCAGTGAAGGGGTAATTTATCCATGAGAAGAATGCCGGAGCATCGCCATTGTCGCTTAATGCAGTTGCGATAACCTCCGCCTTCTTCGCCGCCGCAAAGCGCTCTCCGGCTGCGGCGATGCACAGGAATGTCAGGCTAGCGCCAAAATTTTGCGCAACAGGTTCGCAATAAAGCGTCGAGGGACTGCGGCAAAACTTCCAGAATTGCATGACCGGAAGCCGAACCAGATCGACAATCTTTCCAGCCGTCGAAAGGAAGGCCATTGGTCCAATATCCCCCACAAGCTCGGCCATCATTATTCTGGCGCACCCGACAGGATTCGAACCTGTGACCTCTGCCTTCGGAGGGCAGCGCTCTATCCAGCTGAGCTACGGGTGCCGGTGCCGTGACGGCGGTCATGCTGGTTCGCATGATCGCGTTGGGCGCGCCGCTTAGCAAGCCTGCCGGGCGAGCGCCAGTTGAATTGTTCCCAACCTTGCTCAACCTATCTCACTGCATCATGCTCGCCTCCGTCGCTTAACCATTAGGTAAGTGGCGGCGGATTAATACTCGCCTCATGTCGGCTCTTCCCCCCAGCCAGATGCGCGCAATGCGCCTTGCCGTTCAGCCCGAGGCTGCCCCGGTAATCTCGATCGAGACCCGCTGGGACGCGCTGCAGATGCGCGCTGACGAAGTCGCCGCTCTTGCCCAACTTGCTCCGGAAAGAGGCGTGATGAGCGGCGATGCGCTAATCGCCCTTTTTGCCGATGTTGAAGAATGGCAGGTCGAGCTGGCCCAGCGCGCGATCGAGGATCTCGATGCGCTTATGGATAAGGGGCTGACCGCGCTCGGCACTCTGGTTGAGCGCGGCAACGACACGACGGCACCGGCGCTCGCCCTGTGGCGCGAGTTTTATCACGGGCGCGAAGCGGTGCTTTCGCTGTTGAGACCACACCCTAAAGCTGCCTGAACTGATCATCCACGCTTGACCGCGTTCGCTCTATGTTCCAGTCTTGTGGCATGAGCCAGCGAGCGTCCCCTGTCCTTGATTCGGCTTTGCCCGAGACCGCCGCCGACGTTTCGCGCGGGATCAAGCGGTTGTTTGCCCGCAACGACATCTGGTGCGTTGAGGAGATCGCGTTGAAGAATGGCCGCCGCGCCGACCTGATGGGCGTTGACGCGCGCGGGCAGGTCGTGATTGTCGAGATCAAGGTCGCGCGCTCCGACCTTCTGGGCGATAACAAGTGGCCCGATTATCTCGACTTTTGCGACCGTTTCTTCTGGGGCGTTCCGCCGGGATTGGACCGATCGCCGCTCGAGGGTGAAGCATACCAGCCAGAACGCTGCGGCGTGATCGTGGCTGACGGTTATGACGGGGAGATATTGCGTCCCGCTCCGCTCGAACCGCTGGCTGCGGCCCGGCGAAAGGTGCAGGTCGAACGCCTCGCCCGGATCGCGATGCGGCGCAACACCGCTTTGATCGACCCCGAATGTAGCCAGTTCGGGATTGAGGAATAGGCGCATAATCCCCCTCGCACGCCGCCTGATTGTGCGCCATAAGTCGCTGTCATGATCCCCGGCGACACCCCCTTCTTGCTCGCATTTCTGATCGCCGGCACCGCGATGAGCGTGATGGTCATGCTGCGCTATTTCTTGGCAAGCGGGATGTTCGCCTGGATTACCGCGCGCGCCCGGCCCGGCCTGTATGCCAAGCAGCGCGCGCAGATCATGGCTGAGATACGCTGGTCGCTCATTTCCGCTTTCATTTATGGCGCCCCGACGGGAATCATCTTCTGGCTTTGGCGGCACCACGGCGTCTCGCAGCTTTACACCGACTGGAATGCCTATCCCCTCTGGTGGTTGCCCGTATCGGTGGCGATCTATCTCTTCGTCCAGGACAGCTGGTTCTATTGGAGCCACCGCGCGATGCATCACTGGCCCGCGCTCTTCAAAGCCGCGCACCGCGTTCACCACGAAAGCCGTCCGCCGACCGCATGGACCGCGATGAGCTTCCACCCCTGGGAGGCGGTGAGCGGGGCGATTGTCATTCCGTTTCTCGTCATGCTGGTGCCGATCCACCTCGCTATGCTCGGAGTGGTTCTTGCGGTTGCGACGATCATGGGCGTGGTCAACCACATGGGCTGGGAAATTTTTCCGAGGTCTTTCGTTCATTCAACGTTGGGAGGCTGGGTGATAACCGCCAGCCATCACGAGAAACACCACGAGGATTATCGATGCAATTTCGGGCTGTATTTCCGCTTCTGGGACAGGGTCTGCGGGACCGATCGCGGGCTTTCGACGCGGCTCGAAAAGCGCGAGGCGGCGCTCGCCGAGGTGCAGGGGTGAGGCGCATCGCCGCCCTCACCGGCGCGGCCGCGCTTGCCGGTTTTGCCTCACCCGCATTGGCCGGCACGGTCACGATCACCGTCACCGACCTTCGCAACACCGACGGCGTTATCCGTGCGTGCATGACCACGGTCGAAGACATTTTCCCGCGCTGCATCCGCGACCCCAAGTCGCATCGGACTGTCGTGCCTGCTGGCGACAACGTTACCATCCGGTTTGATGGAGTTGAGCCGGGCCGATACGCGATTGCCCTCCTTCACGACGAAAATGAGGACGGCAAGGCGAACCGAGTGCTCGGCATGGCGCCAAAAGAAGGCTACGGCTTCTCGCGCGATGCGCCGGTGCGCATGGCGCCTCCCAAATGGGATGATGCGGTCTTCGAGGTTAGCGAAGGCAGCCAGCGCGTCACGATCAAGATGCGCTATTTCCTTTAAACGCAGTCGCTTCACTAAGCCCCTGAAACTTCAGCGCAGCACTGCGCCTATGCTCGGCCACGCCATCATCAAGAATTAACGCAACTTTCCGGCGCGACTTAACACTATGTTTACCACGTCCCTTCAAAACCGCGATGAACAGGCGTTTTTCAAGGGGCAAGAGCCGAGCCATGGACAATCTTCGGGGTACTTTCGACAGCGAACTTCCTGCTGACGACAGCGACGATTGGGGTGCAGATACTTCTGGACCCGACGAAGAGGCCGTGCGCGAATTGCCGCCTGAGGCCATCGGCCAGGATGAGCGCCGCATGCAGGTGCGCGCCTACAATCACTGGGCCAGCCTGCTGGGCGAGGCGACCTTCCCGTCAATCGAAGACCTCGAGCCACACAATCTTCCCGATTTCGGACCCTATTCGGTCCTGCTCGATTTTTCTTCCGGCATCGAAGACCCGGTGGTCCAGTATCTCGGAGACGTTCTCGCCGAGGAATGCGGGACCGACAACATTTCGGCGATCGAGCGTCTGTCCGACGTCCCGCCGCGCTCTTTGCTGAGCCGCATCACTGACCACTACATGCAAATCCTCGCCAATCAGGCGCCAATCGGCTTCGAGGCGGAATTCGTGAATCAGCGCGGCTCCTCGATCCTGTATCGCGGTATCCTTCTGCCGTTCTCCAGCGATGATGAGACGATCGATTTCATCTACGGTGTGATCAACTGGAAAGAGATGGCGGACGCCGCCACCGCTGACGAACTGCTACTCGAAATCGACCAGGCCATCGAACAGGGCGATGCCGAAGAAGCCGAAGTCGAAGAAGACACGCCGCACAAGCATCACTCCGACCCGCTCACCGAATGGGCTGATGCGCCCTCGCATGAAGGCTCGCAAGAAGCCGAAGAGCCGGAGCTTCAGAATCCTGCCGATATCGACGAAGACCCTGCCGAACTTGCCAATATTGCGAACCTTGGTTCGGATCTGATCGGCGACCAGTCGCACGACGATGATCAGGGCGATGACCTGCCCTTCCCCGATTTCGGCCAGTTCTCGCTCGATGATGAAGACGAGCTCGACGAGTATGGCGAACTGGACGAGGAAGAAGACGATGGCGCCGGCTACAGCTTCGCCTCGCTTTCCGACTACATCGATGCGCCGACCAAGAAAGCGGTCGACCTCGACGCTGAACGGTTTGACCCGGAAGACTACCGCGTAGACCTCGAACAGCAACCTGTCAGCGAACCTGAAGCCGAAGCCGAACTGGCGAACGACGAGAGCCTCGAGGAAAGCGCCGGCATCGTCGATCCGCTCGACCTTTCGGGCCTCGAAGCTGTCGCCACTGACGAAGAGCCAGCGGTAGAAGAAGCGGCTGAGGCCGAAGAAGACGCTCTCAGCGAGCCGGAGCCTGAAGAGGTCGAAGCACCGCAAGTCGTCGAGGCTGAAGAACAGCCGCAGTCTGCCCCGGCACCTGTACGCGCACCGGACCCAGCTCCCGTAGTCGCGCAGAGCGAACTCGGCGAGGATGCAGACCTGTACGATTGCCTCGCCGCTGCGCGCGAACTCGCACAGACGGCAAGCGTATCAGAAGACCGCACCCGCAACGCGCTTTATGCCGCTGTTGGCCGTGCCTACGATTTCTCGCTGGCGGCCCAGGATGAGCCGGAAGCCTATGAAGAGTTGATCGAGGACAGCGGCCTCACGGTCCAGGACCGCGCGCCGATGACGCCGATCGTCAAGCTCGTCTTTGGTCACGATTACGACAAGACCCGCCTCACCGAATACGCAGCCGTGCTCAGCCACGCGCATCGTATCGGGCTGGATCGTGGGAGCCTTGCTGGCTTCCTCGGCAAGGCCGATGGCGGTCTCAAGGGCGTCGTCGCGGCTGAACGCCGCCTGCGCCGCGAAGAGGCCGGCAAGGAAGTCGAAGCCGAGGGCGATGTCCGCGCACAGCTCGCAAAGAAGCTGCGCGAACTCGAAGAACTCACGCTCGAAGCGCTCTCGGGCGAAGGTCCGGAATTCTCGCTCGTCATGGTCCGCCGCGACGGCAAGGGCAATGTCGCGCTGATCGGCGAGATCGACGACGACGTGAAGCTCATCGAGAAGGCAGGCAAACGCCTCGTAGGCTGATCGCTTCGGCGATACCTCACGCCGCATTTGCGCTATAAACGCTTGGCCTTGAGGGCGGGCCCGGTTACCCGGTGCTCACATGCCCATCGGCCCTCTCTCCCGCCGCGCACCTGTGCGCGTGCAGCCTTTCTTCGGCTATCGCAACGCGTCGCGCCTCACCATAAATGCGCGCGCAATCCGTTCGCGGGAACCTGAATTCGAAAACCGCAGCTTCTGGCGCGATTTCTCGACCATGGTGCGCCAATATATGAGCCACGAGGTCCCGGGCCTGCCAGTTGAACTCGAATACAGCTACGGCGATGCTCCGAGCGTTACCCATACTGCCGTGACCGGGCCGGAGGGCTTTGCGCGTTTCGACCTCGAACTGCCCGCACCCTTTATTCCGCCCAAGCGCACCCGGTGGGAGAAGGCGACGCTGCGCTGGGGCGAGGGAGAGGAGGCTTCGGCCTATATCCTTACGCCGGGAAGCGAGACGCAGCTGGGCATCATCTCGGATATCGACGACACGATCCTCGAGACCGGGATCACGGGCAATTTCCGCAAGATCGCGCGCAACTGGAAAAGGGTCATGGCGCAAATGCCGTCGCAGCGCGTGATCGTACCGGGGGCGAGCGCGTTTTACGCAGCGATTGGCGGCAATCCGGCAGGCGCACGTGAACCTGCAAAGGCGATCGACGAGCTTGCGCCCGAAGCGCGCGTTCGCCCGGTCTTCTACGTCTCGTCGAGCCCGTGGAACCTGTTTTCCTATCTCGTCACCTTCAAGCGCGAGCGCGGGCTACCGCTTGGGCCGGTGATGCTGCGCGACTGGGGCTTCAACCGCAAGACACTGGGCAAGGAAGGGCACGGCTCGCACAAGCGCGATGCGATCGAGCGAATCCTTGCGACCTTCCCAAACCTCAAATTCGCGCTCATCGGCGACGACACGCAGAAAGACCTCTCCGCTTTTGGCAGCATCGTAAAGGCGCATCCGGGCCGAATCGCGGCAGTCTTCATTCGGTCAGTCGCGGGCGAACCCTTGAGCGATGAGGAACTTCACGCAAAAGAGGTGATCGAAAAGGCCGATGTTCCGCTATGGACAGGCGGCGATTACAGCTCGGCTGCCGATTTTCTTGCCGAAACCGGGCTCGATTTCGAAGGCGGGGTCGAACGGCTGGTCCGCACGGCCAGCGAGGGAACACCGGGCTGATTGACAGCGCGCGAACGGAGACACGACGAGTGAAGACATTTCTGACCATCCTCGGCGTGATTGCCGTCATAGGCATTGGCTTCGGCGCCTATCTGACCATGACCCTGTCGCGCAACGGCCCGGCATTGCTGACGGCGATCGACCGCGTGGCTGGGGGGGACGGCGGCGCCAGCGAGCTCGAAGTTGCCTCCACCGGCTCCCACCCCGCGCAAAAACTGCACGTCTGGGGCGCGGAAGACGCGGCCGGCGATGATCGCCCGGTGCTTGTCTTCGTCCATGGCGGGGGCTGGCGCAGCGGCGATCCGGGCACTTATGGATATTTTGGTAGAGCATTTGTGCCAGAAGGGTTCATCGTCGTTCTCGCAGGCTATCGCCTGGGCGAAGACGGCGTCTATCCCGGAATGCTCGAGGACACCGCAAGCGCGATTGCCTGGACCAAGGCCAACATCGCCCGACATGGCGGCGATCCGGAACGGATCGTGCTCGCTGGGCATTCAGCAGGCGCTTACAACGTCGTACAGGTCGCGCTCGAGGATCGCTGGCTTGCCGCGCACGGGCACTCTCCTGCCGATATTTCCGGCGTGATCGGGATGGCGGGCCCTTACGACTTCGCGCCGTTCAAAAGCGATTCGACCATTGCCGCCTTCGGCCATGTCGAGGACGCAGGTTCAACCCAGCCGATCAACCATGTGAGCGCCGATGCACCGCAGATGCTTCTGATCAACGGCCAGAAGGACGAGCTGGTCGGAGCGCGCAATGCACGGGTGCTTGCCGAGAAACTGGAGGCTGCGGGCGGCCAGGCGCTCACCATTCTTCCCCAAGAGATGGACCATAACGGGCCTATCGTCAGCCTCGCCGCCCCATGGCGCGGCAACAGCGACTTCTTCGACCTCGTCTCCGGCTTCGCGATAGCCGTGACCAACGAGGCACGCGACGTTGCGACGACACGCGACGAGGTTTCAGTTCCCGTTCAGGACGAAACGGGTTAGCACCACGCTCGATGCGCCCCGTCCTGATCCCCGCCCGCTCGCTAGCCGCTTACGCGCTCGCATTCTTTGCCGCCTGTGCGATGGCGGTCCAGCCGGTTTCCGCGCAGTCGATCCTGCGCGATGCGGAGACCGAAGAGCTGCTGCGCGATATGGCATATCCGCTGATCGAGGCATCCGAGCTTGAGCCGGAAAACGTCGAGATCGTGCTGATCAACGACAACTCGATCAATGCTTTCGTTGCCGGCGGCCAGGTCGTTTATGTCCATGCCGGGCTCCTGAATGCGGCGGAAACCGCTAACGAGGTGCAGGGCGTTCTCGCGCACGAACTTGGCCACATCACCGCAGGCCACGTTGTCCGATTCAACGAACGCACGAGCGCTGCCCAGGGGATCACGATCCTTTCGCTGCTACTCGGAGTGGGCGCCGCGCTTGCAGGTGCGGGCGATGCGGCGTTGGGCGCAGTGCTGGCCGGACAGCAGGCCGCTGTCGGCAGCTTCCTCGCCTTCAACCGCAATCAGGAAGCCGCAACCGACCTTGCCGGCGCGCGCTACCTTTCGGGCGCAGGCATTTCGGGCAAGGGCATGCTCGATTTCTTCGACCGACTGCGCGACATGGAAATCCGCCGCGGTTTCAGCCAGTCCGAAGCCGCGTCTTACGGGCGCACTCACCCGCTCGCCGGCGATCGCATTCAAACCCTCCGAGGCCTGTTGCAGGAAGACGCGTCATGGGACACGCCGCCCGATCCGGAATTGCAGGAACGCTTCCTCGCCGCGCAGGCCAAGCTTTACGGCTACCTCGCTGAGCCGCAGCGTGTGATGCAACGTTACCCGGAGAGCGACCAGAGCGTACCTGCACGCTATGCCCGCGCCTACGCCTATCACAAGGACGCGCAGGTCGAGAAAGCCGTGGCTGAGGCGGATTCGCTGCTCGGAACCGAACCTAACAATCCGTACTTCCTCGAGCTCAAGGGCCAAATCCTGCTCGAATCGGGCCGCCCCGCAGATGCGCTTCAGCCGCTTCGCCGCGCGGTCGACCTTACACTCGGCCAGCCGCTGATCGCCGGGATGTTCGGCCATGCGCTGATCGCAACCGAAGACGAGGCCAATTTCGATGAGGCGGAACGCGTCCTGCGCTCTGCCGTCTCGCGCGACCGGTTCAATCCGTTTGCCTGGTATCAGCTCGGCGTGGTCTACGCCGCGCGCGGCGACATTCCGCGTGCGCGCCTCGCCAGCGCCGAACAGCAGGTGATGAGCCGCCGCTACCCCGAGGCCTTGCGCAGCGCGCAGGCCGCCGAGGCGGGACTGCCCGTCGGCTCGCCCGACTGGATCCGCGCACAGGATATCTCGCTTCAGGCGCGCGCCGCGCTGGAACGGATTCGCGACAGCCGCTAAACGTGGGCCCCAATGGATAACACCTTCAAGAATTCGCTCCTGACCGCGATCACCGCGCTCATCTTCGGTTTTCTCGGTGCAGCCGCCTGGTCCTATGCGGGCCTCGCGGACAATCGCACGCGCACTTACCTGATGGAGAACCCCTCGATCCTTCAGGACGTCGCGCAGGCTCTGTCGGACGAGCAGGCGCGCGAACGCCTCGCTTCGGTGGGGGACGAGCTCTTCACCCCCTTCCCCGGCGCGATCATCGGCAATCCGCAAGGTTCCAAGGTGCTGATCGAGTTCACCGACTACAATTGCCCCTATTGCGAGGCGAGTCTCGCCGATGTGCAGAAACTCGTCGCCGAAGACCCCGACCTCAAGGTCATTATGCGCGAGTGGCCGATCTTTCAGGGCAGCGAAGACGCCGCCCGCATGGCTCTCGCCGCAGGGATGCAGGGCAAGTACCGCGAATTTCACGAGACCATGTTCGACCTTGGCGACACCTCGCCGCTCGGCGTAGAAACCGCCGCGCGCCAGATCGGCCTCGACATGGAGCAGGCGCGGGCTGACGCTGCGAGCGAAGCTGTCAGCCTCGAACTCGTGCGCAATCTGACCTTCGCGCAGAGCCTCGGCTTTTCCGGAACGCCTGCCTTTATCGCGGGGGAGACCCCGTTTGGCGGAGCGGTCGGTTATGAGGCCCTCAAGGAAGCGCTCGACGAAGCGGACAGCTGATGGTCGCACGCCTAATCCCGGCGCTGTGTCTCCTCGCGCTGCCCGTTGCAGCTAGGGCCGAGGTTAACTGGGACCGCATCGACCTTGCTGCCGAGCGCGCTGCAATCGAGAACTACCAACGTTTCGACCAGCGCCTTCAGGATGTGGGCTGGAAGCTGGTGCGCGGCAACGCCGATTTCTGCGACCGGGTGATCCCGTCGATCGGCCTGCAATTGCAGGACTTGGCCAGCTATGGAGGGCCAGCAATCGCACGCCGTGCGCTCGGCATGACCGGCGATTTCGCGGTGCAGACCGCGGCTCGTGGATCGCCTGCGGGGACAAGCGGAGCGTTTGCTCAGAACCGCGAAGTGGTCGCGCTCGGCGCGCTCGACCCGAACAGATGGGAGGCGGAGGACCGCCTCGACTGGGCGCGGCTCAAGCGGGCGCACGACCATGTCGACGCACAGCTTGAAGGTGCCGGCTCGATCAAAATCGCCTTCGCCGACGGCGACGTAGCGAACCCCGCAGCGGTCCCCGTCTGCGCCACGCGTTTCGAGCTCATGGGCGATGGCCGCAAGGCGGTTGCAGATGGCGAGCGGGTGGTGATCGGGATCAAGTTCGAAGCATTCTCCTACGACGAAGACGTGTTTGCGGGCGTTGTTGCGCATGAGCTTGCGCACAATTTCCTCGGCCACACCGCATGGCTCGACCGCAATGGACGCGGACGCCGCAATGTGCGCCGGACCGAGCGCGAGGCTGACCGGCTTATGCCATGGCTCATGGCCAATGCAGGCTACGATCCGGTCGCGGCGCAGACTTTCATGGAGACATGGGGCAAGCGCCACGATGGCGGGCTGCTGCGCGGGCGAACGCATGATGGCTGGGACGAGCGCGCGGAGTTCATCGCGGCAGAAATCCCCACGATCCGCGCTCTGATTGAGCAGACCGGCAAGGCCGACTGGCGAGCCTATTTTCGCCGCGAGGTCGATCCGGACGCCGGGCTTTAGCGCGCGGCCAAACGCTCGTGAAACTGCGGCAGGCGGTTGCGCATATGCGCCCACCGCCGCCGCGTGGCGCAATAGACCATGCGACGAACCGAAAAATCGGCTACATGAGGCATCATGTCGATGATGCGCATCCAGCCTGCGCCCTTTTTCGCGAGCAAGAACCGTGCGTTCTGGAACCTGCAGCTTGCAGGCTGGGGCGGCTATTTCCTGCTCCGTACAGTCGTCGCGGTTGCCAACGACCAGCCTCTGAACCTGCTCGCGGTGCTGGTCGTGACCACAGTTACCGGCTTTTCGATCAGCCTCATCCTGTCGGTCATCTATCGCCAATTGATCGACCGCCAGCCCATCGTCACCTGGGGCGGATCGGCTGTCGCGCTGATGGGTGCGGTGATCGTCTATGCGAGCATCGATGCGTGGCTGCAGGGCCTCTATTACGGCGCCGCGCGCGAGACGACCTTTGCCCAGCGCTTTATCGGGCTGTCCTTCATTCCGCTGACGCTGCTGGGCGCATGGAGCGCGCTTTACTACGCCATCAACTTCTTCCTGACGGTCGAGAAACAGGCCGACAGGCTCGAAAGGCTTGAGGCTCAGACCACCGCCGCGCAGCTCGCCATGCTGCGCTATCAGCTCAATCCGCACTTTCTGTTCAACACGCTGAATTCGATCAGCACGCTGGTGCTGCTCAAGCAGACCGAGCCTGCCAACGCTATGCTGACGCGTCTGTCGGGCTTTCTTCGCCATACGCTCATCACCGAGCCGGGCAGCCAGGTGACGCTCGCGCAGGAGGTCGAGACGCTCAAGCTCTATCTCGACATCGAACGCATGCGTTTCGAAGAGCGCCTGCGCACCCATTTCGAGATCGACGATGCGGCGATGGATGCGTGCCTTCCGGCAATGCTGCTTCAGCCGCTGATCGAGAACGCGATCAAATACGCCGTCAGCCCGCAGGAGGAAGGCGCGCGCATCTCGCTGACCGCCCGCGTGATTGGCGAGCGGCTTCGCATCGCGGTCGAGGATACCGGGCCGGGCATCGAAGGTCCCGTTCAGCTTTCTATGCTAGAACACCTGCCCGAAGGCGCCGGAAAGCCGGTTTCGACCGGCGTCGGCCTTGCAAACATCCGCAATCGGTTGATGCAAGGCTACGGCGAGGATCACGTCTTCGAAACCACCTCACAGCCCGGCGGCGGGTTCACCGTGCTGATCGAGATCCCCTTTGAACCTGTAGAGAAATCGCAATCCGCTCCCTCAGCGGCATCAAAAGGCAGACCCGCGAAATCCGCGTCCCCCGCAAATGAAACGCCGGACAACGTGGTCGCCCTCAACCCCCAACGCGCAATCGGGAACACATAATGACAATTCGCACCATCATCGTCGACGACGAGAAGCTGGCCATTCAAGGCCTCGAGTTAAGGCTCAAGGCGTTCGAGGATGTCGAGGTGATCGACACCTGCTCGAACGGGCGCGAGGCCATCCGCAAGATCAAGACCGAGAAGCCCGACCTCGTCTTTCTCGACATCCAGATGCCCGGATTCGACGGCTTTTCGGTCGTCAAAGGCGTGATGGAGATCGAACCGCCGCTGTTCGTCTTCGTCACCGCATTCGAGGAACACGCGATCCGCGCATTCGAAGCCAATGCGGTCAACTACCTCATGAAGCCGGTCGACGAAGACAAGCTCGCCGACACGGTCGAACGCGTTCGCCAGCGCCTTGCCGAGAAGAAGTCGGCTGAGGATGCCGAACAATTGATGGACGTGCTCGCCGAAGTTGCGCCCGATCGCGCGGCGGACTTTGGCGGCGATAGCGCCGAAAGCGCAGATCGCTTCGAAAAGCTCATCAACGTCAAGGATCGCGGCCAGATCTTCCGCGTCGAGGTCGACCAGATCGAACGCATCGAGGCCGCGGGCGACTACATGTGCATCTACACCGCCGAGAACTCGCTGATCCTGCGCGAGACGATGAAGGACCTCGAACGCCGCCTCGACCCGCGCGTTTTCCAGCGCGTGCACAGGAGCTGGATCGTCAATCTCGACCAGGTGCGGCAGGTGAAACCGCACACGAACGGCGAATGCTTCCTGGTGCTCGATTCGGGCGCAGAGGTGAAGGTGAGCCGGTCATATCGCGATGTGGTCGCGCGCTTTGTGCATTGACCTCAATCCTCGTCATTGCGAGGAGCGATAGCGACGAAGCAATCCATGGAGCGGTGCTCTAAACCGAGAGCGCGCGCCATGGATCGCCACGGGGCTTTGCCCCTCGCGATGACGATATTGGGGCTGATATGTCATTTGGGTTAGTCGGTTTCGACCTCGACAAATTCATCCGCGAAACGCTTGCCGAGGATCTTGGCGAGGGGCTTGAGGGTGGCGGGCGCGATGTCACTTCAGAAAGCGTGATCCCCGAAGACGCGCGCTTTGCAGGCGTCATGGACAGCCGCGATGCCATCGTGGTCGCAGGCCTTCCGCTGGCGGAAGCAATCTTCCGCCATCTCGACCCGCACTGCACCGTCCGCAGCCTTGTCAGCGATGGCGATGCGGTGGAGCCGGGTGCAGACCTCATGCACCTCGAAGGCAATGCCCGCGCGCTCCTGACCGCAGAGCGAAGCGCTCTCAACATTGTTCAGCACCTTTCGGGCATCGCTTCGATGACGCGCGATTATGTCGCAGCGATGAGCGTGGGCAGCGCCAAATGCGTGCTGCTCGATACGCGCAAGACGCTTCCCGGTCTGCGCGCGCTCGAGAAATACGCCACGCGACAGGGCGGCGCGCAGAACCACCGCATGGGCCTGTGGGACGCCGCCATGATCAAGGACAACCACGTCGCGGTCGCAGGCAGCGTCGGCGAAGCGGTCGCCCGCGCTCGCGAGGCGGGCGTCAGTCCGATTATCTGCGAGGTCGACCGGATCGACCAGATCGAACCCGCGCTCGAAGCGGGCGCGCATCACCTCCTGCTCGACAACATGTCGCCGGTGATGCTCAAGGAAGCGGTCGCACTGGTAAACGGGCGCGCCAAGACGGAGGCTTCGGGCGGGATCAACCTCGACACCATCGCAGCCAAGGCCGAAAGCGGGGTCGACTATTGCTCGGTCGGACGCTTGACCCAGAGCGCGCCAGCGGCAGACGTCGGTCTGGACTTCAAACCGCTGTGAGCCTGGCCAGAAACCCGCGACCTGCTTCGATCCATGGCTTCGCGCTGCTGACAATCGCTGCAGGCCTGTCCGATCTCATCGAGAGCCTGCTCTTTATAGATCCGTCGTCTTATGAGTACTTGTTTCCGATTATCGACTGGACCCGCGAAACGGTGATCGTCTTTGCCTCTGCGATGTTCACGATCGTTCTCATACCAGTCGTGGCCGTCTGGTTCTTTGCCAGCCGCACGGCTCGTACCATCGTCACGGTCATGTTCGCGATTTCCCTCCCGTGGCATTTGCTGACCGTATGGTCGGCGGTCACCGACCTCGTCCAGAGCCCGCTCGACCTGCTCGAGGCGCTTGCCGTCATTGCCGCCATCGCCCTCCTGCACAGCCGCGCTTCCTCGCGCTGGCTGGAGCGAAATGGTCGCCGCCCGGAGGCCGCGCTTGCTTAAGGGAAGGCTCGTTTCAGCTGGCTGCGTACTCATCCTTGCAAGCGTCCCGGCACTCGCAAACGCACAGGCCTATCAATGCCGCACGCCGCAGGTCTCCAGCGTCCCGCAGATTGCCCCTGACGGCGCAAGGCGGGACACGCCTGTCACCGGCTACACCCTCGCGCTCAGCTGGTCGCCAGAGTTCTGCAAACCGCGCGAGGACAGCCGCGCTCATCGCGTCCAGTGCAGCGGTGAAAATGGGCGTTTCGGCTTTGTCGTTCACGGCCTTTGGCCCCAATCGCCGCGCGGGAGCTGGCCGCAATGGTGCGCTGCGCAAAGCCGCCTGACCCCTGCGCAAATCCGCGAGCATATGTGCATGATGCCCTCTGCGCGCCTCATCGCGCGGCAGTGGGCCAAGCACGGCAGCTGCATGACGAGGCGCCCGGAAACCTATCTCGGCGTCACCCGCATCCTGTGGGACAGCCTCCGTATCCCAGATTACGATCGGATCAGCCGCGAAGAGGGCCTGACCGCAGGCCGCATCCGCCAGGCCTTCGCCGATGCCAACGGATCGAGCTGGCAAGCGTTTCACGTCGGCGTGAAATTAAACGAACGCGGCTGGCTGCAGGAGATACGCCTTTGCTACTCCCGCCGCTTTCGCCCTACGCGGTGCGACGATGCGCGTTTCGGCGCGCGCGATGACGTGGCGGCAAGGATCTGGCGGGGGCTGTAGAACCAGCTGGCCTGCTATACCCACTTCGCGCTACAATCGCGGCATGGCTGAGCAGAAACCCACGACCGAGCGTCAATCACGGCTCAGCGCCCCGGAAACCACCGCCGATCGGGCCTTCATGCTGGTGGAGCGGCTGCTTCTCATCTTCGTTGCAGGCATGACCGTGCTTGCAGCCGGGGTCGAAGTGGTCACCGTCTACGAGCGCGGTTCGATCAACCTTGCAGATATCCTGCTGATGTTTCTCTACACCGAAGTCATCGGGATGATCGCGGTCTACTACACCGGCAAGGGCACCTTCTTCATCTACCCGATCTTCATCGCGATCACCGCCATCGCCCGGCTGATCGTGTTGCAGGGCAAGGACATGGCGCCGGAAAACGTGGTGTTCGAAGCAGGCGCGATCCTGCTGCTTTCCATCGCGGCGCTCGTCCTTTCGCACAGCAAGGAAGCCTAGCTTCTCCTCCCTCGGGTTAAAGCCATTATAACCCGCATCGCATGCGATGGTCGGTTGCGCAAAAAAGGCTTGCCAGAGTGGCGGCGCCAAGTCCGCAACGTGGCATTGACGTCGATCAAGGAAGGCACGCTGATCCGTGGTACAATGGCGGCCATGCTAGACATCGAACGCCTCGCACCGCACGCCCACCGCATCGTCGTCATGGCCCAGTTCCAGCAAGACGATGTAAAAACCCTGCTCGACTTCGTGAAGGATCAGAACGCCTCCGCCGAAAAGGGCGGCCATCTCCTGATCGACGTGACAGCCATGGCGGGCTTTTCCTTAGCCTCGGTGGTCGAAGAGCTCGGCCACATGGGCACCTTCATGAAGTATATTTACGGTCTAGACCGGATTGCGATCGTGTCCGATGAAGAATGGATCAGGACAGCCGCGCGGCTGGAAAGTGCGCTGCTCCCAGGTGTCGTCTATGAAGTCTATGACGAAGATGAAGCTGACGCCGCGCGCGCTTGGATCATGGAAGAGGCTGACGAACCGCATAAGGGCGCTTTTCACCCGCTCTACATCGATGCCCCCGGCATTGCCGCTTTCGAGCTCACCGGCAGGCTCGACCGCGAAGAATCCGAACGCGGCGTGGCACTGGTGCGCGCTTCGCTCGAAGACCCGGAATGCTCAAACCTGATGATCGTGATCAAGCGCTGGCACGGTTTTGACCCGGACGCCGCGATCAGCCGCGAAGTCATGGCGGGCAAGCTTGAATTGATGAAAAAGATCGAACGCTATGCCATCGTCGGCGGCCCAGCCTGGATCCGCAACCTCGCGAGCACATTCAGCGTATTGGTAAAGCCTGAGATCAAGAGCTTTGAACTGGACGATCAGGACGACGCGATCGCGTGGCTCCGCGAAGAAGCCACGCAATCTGTCGGTGCTTAGAGGCTTCGGCTAAGCTGAACCGAAGGGATCGCTCGATCGAAGCCCGTTTTGCGGTAAGCCGCGCGGGCCGGAGCGTGGCTTGTGTCTCCTCCGGTAGAGACAACCGCCACCTTCATCCCAGCCGATCGCATCAGTGCAAACGCGTTTTCATAAAGCGCCGCGCCAATTCCCCCGCCAGCGAAGTCGGGGTGGACGCCGTTCAAACCGATCTCGCCGATCAGGGTCTCGGCGTTGCAACTGTGATCGCAAAAGCCAACGACCTCGCCGCTTGAAACGGCGACGTGAACGCTGTGGCCCGCCGATGCCTCGCCGCATATCTTGTCCAGCCATGCGCCCTGCGCCTCTTCGGCTTTGGCAAAGAGGAGAGGAGCGATTTCGGGACCTGCGAGCTCCCGGAAGGATGCGAAGACTGGCGCGAAAGCGGCGATACGGACGCGGTGGACTGCCGGTTTGTCCGCGGCCTTGAAGGCGCGGATGCTGAATTCAAAATTGCTCATGATTGCCTCATCGTAAATCCCGCCCGAACGCGAGAGGCCGGGCGGTCAAGGTGATTGTTTGCGATTTCGATGAGCGATCAAACCAACACGGTGCGTCCCCTGTGAGAGGGGCTCAGCATAGGTCACGCCTGCGACCCGTCAACTTGCAGCCTTCAGCGACGCTCGCGAAAGAACCCGCGCAGCATGTCTGCTGCCTCTTCTTCGCCGAGCCCTGAATAAACCTCGGGCCGGTGGAGGCATTGTTCCTGCTCGAACACGCGCGCGCCGTGTTCTACCGCGCCGCCTTTGGGGTCGCTTGCAGCATAGTAAAGACGCGCGATGCGGGCATGCGCGATGGCGCCCGCGCACATCGCGCAAGGCTCCAGCGTCACCCACAGATCGCAGCCCGTCAGCCGGTCATCTCCGAGTGCGGCGGCGGCGCGGCGAATCGCCACGATCTCGGCATGGGCTGTCGGATCGTTCTGGTCGCGCGTTTCGTTGTGTCCCTCGGCAATGATCTTGCCGTCCTTTACGACCACAGCGCCAATCGGCACTTCGCCAAGCTCGCTGGCGGCGCGCGCCAGGGAAAGCGCGCTAGACATGAAAGAGGCCGGGAAACGCATGATCTGCGCTGTCCCGGCCTCTCTTGATTAAGTCAAGCTGGTTGGGGTTATTCGCCCGGCTCGCCAGCGTCAGCTTCTTCGACATCGACGTCGAGCGTCGGAACTTCGACGGTCTCGGTGTCGCCTTCAACCGATACTTCAGCTGCGTCGACGTCATATTCGGGCAGGTTACCGCCCTCGACTTCGGGAAGTTCGGCTTCTTCGGTCTGTTCGACGTCGCAAGCGGCAAGGCCGAAAGTCGCAGCAGTCAGTGCAGCAGCAGCAATAATCTTTTTCATGTATTCCTCCAGAAAAGAACGAAGGACCGGTCCTTAGACGAACTCGGCCACATTCTCGACATAAACGTTTGGTGCCACCATAAGGTTCCAACTTGACCTTTGGTGCCCTCAAACGTATGTGCGCCGCTTTCCGGGATAACCCGAATTTTTCCACGGCGCGCCGATTCGACCGGTGAGCCTCACGCATATTGAACGAGACGAGAGATACCATGTCGCGTATTTGCGAACTGACCGGCAAGGGTCGCCAGGTTGGCAACAATGTCAGCCACGCCAACAACAAGACCAAGCGCGTCTTCCTGCCCAACCTGCAGAACGTCACGCTGATGAGCGAAAAGCTCGACCGCAGCTTCAAGTTCCGCGTGTCGACTCACGGCCTTCGTTCAGTCGAGCACAATGGTGGCCTCGACAACTGGCTGCTCAAGACCAAGGACGACAAGCTGTCCACGCGCGCCCTCAAGGTGAAGCGTGAGCTGAAGAAGGCTGTCGCCGCAGCCTAATCGCCCTTTTGGCGTAAAATGATGCGGGAGAGGCGTGCGGGTTGACCGTCACGCCTTTTTTGCGTTTGCGCAGCCTATTGCGCTTCGATCGAGGGGTCGAACACCAGCTTTGCCAGCAATGTGCGCTGCAGGACCGAGAAATTGTCGTCCGACATGATCCACACGGCGATCGTCCCATCACCGTTGGCCCGCACCGCAATGCCTTCATAGTTTTCCGGCGGTATCACAGCGTCGAGGTCGAACAGGATCTCGGCTGACCACTCGCCTGTCATGCCGCTTTTGGGAGCGTTCGCGATGGCGAGTTTCCCGGTGAATGGCGGGATACCCCAGGCAACATCGCGCAGAAGCAACAGCAACCTGCCATCGGGCAGCTGGGCTATGTCCGTCACGGCATGATCGCTTGCCGGATTTGCGAACGCGATCTCTTCAGGCGCGCCGCCTTCGACCGGATCGGCGGGGTAGATCAGCGCTTCGCTGCGACCCTCTGGAACGGCGAGGAAGCGCCCGTCCGACAGCCGCTCCATCGCTTCGAGCCCGCCATTATCGTACCAGTCGACCTCACCGCCCAGCATCCGCAACTCTTCAGGTTCGCTGCGTGCGGAGAACCGGTGGATCGCATGGGTGTTCTCGAAACCAAGCCAGAATGACCCCGTCTCCGGGTCGCGGGTGGCGGATTCTATGTCCCAGAGCATCCAGTAATGCTCGGGCTCGGCAAAATGCATGCGCGAGACACTCCGATCCTCGGGGCGCTCAAGCGGTTGGTCAGGCTCGGTTATCGTCAACAGGAAACCGCGATCCGAATAGGCTCTCAATCTCCCGCTACTGAGCGCAAGGAGCGCGGAGTAGCCTCCGAAGCGCAGGTTGGGAGCGGTGGTGTATTCCCACACGCCGGCAACGCGCCAGCCGGCCGCGTCGATGTCGCTTTCTCCGGCAATCTGCTGAAGCTCAATCGACGTCGGGTTCTCTCGGACGATCTCGCTGCGGAGCCAGACTGTCGGTGCGCAAAGGGCCGCGACGACCAGGGCCGCGATCAAACGCCGCTTGCCGCGCATGCTAGTCCATCGGGCCCGTGAACAGCAGCGGATCGAGCCGCGCGGCGTTCCATTTCAGACCCCAGTGCAGGTGCGGCCCGGTCGCTCTCCCCGATGCGCCGACATTGCCGATGTGATCGCCCTGCTTCACCGCCTGCCCTTCCTCGACAACAATGCGCGAGGCGTGGAGGAACGCGCTGTTCAGCCCTGCGCCGTGATCGATGATGATAAGCGAGCCTTCAAGGCTGAATCCCGTGCGCGCGAGCACCACGACGCCATCGGCGGGAGCGACGAACGGGACGCCGTTACCCGGCGCGATGTCGATACCCGAATGATAGCTGCCCGGCTCGCCGCGATAGATGCGCTGACGGCCGAAAAGCCCGGAAATGCGGCCCTTTACCGGCCAGATAAAGTCTTGGGTCCAGCCGGTCGCCCCGGTTTCCTTCGCGCGCGCGTCCTGAATGGCATTCCATTCAGGCTCGCGGCGTTTCCACCAGGCTTCGCTCGACCCGCTGGGGCGCTTGGCGACGTTGACGCGCTGAATCTGCCATTCGCGCGGCGAAACCGAAAGGTCCTCGCGGAGGATCCGCCCGCTTTCAAGCGTCGCGGTAAGCGGCAGGCTGTCCGCGCTGTCGCGGTCGAAGGCAGCAAAGAAGCTGCCGTCGGGCGCGATGTCGAGCACCTGTTCGCCTAGCGAGGCGCTGGCAGTTCCTGCGGGGACGGTCCCGCGGATGAAGCCGCCTTGGGTCAGCTCGCCGGAAAAGTCGAACTTCGCCTCTACGGGCTCCACCGGTGCCGCGTCACTCGCAGCAGACTCGGCGTCGGCGACGCTTTCGGGCTCGCTCGCAAGAGCTGCGTCCGCTGGCGCGCTCGGCTCTGTCCCGGCACAGCTGACGAGCGCCGAAAGTCCCAGGACTGTAGGCGCCAGTGCTGCTCGGATCATGGAAGGCTCGCTCACCCCTCGCCAAGCAGGCGGCGGGTTGCGATTTCAGCCGAGGCGTAGGCCTCCTGATGCTCGGCGCTCCAGTAGCGCAGTTCTTCGAGCGGGATGACTTCGGCAGAAACGGCACAGATCACATGCTGGCCAGGGCGCAACACGCGGAAACTGGAGGCGCCGTAATAGAGCTTGGCGGCTTTTTCGCTGGAGGACATCAACATGGGGCTTGCCTTAGCATGGGGGGTGGGGGGCTGTCAGCCGGTCAATCTTAACCGAACAGGTCATCCTGTTTCGGGTTTGGCGCCGGGGCGCGGCGCTTCTTCGCTGGCGCTGGCGCAGGCCTGGCAGGCGGCGGTGGCGGCGTGTCGCCAACACCGACATCGAGTTTGCCATCGCTGAATTCAAGGATGAGAACAGCCCGCTTTGCAGCCTCGGCGCTCGACGTAACAACTTCGCCCGTCTCGCTGCGCACGATGGCATAGCCGCGTTCGAGGGGCTTTTTGGGGTGAAGCTGGCTCGCCAGCCGGGCGAGCGCCTTCAGTCGCTCTTGCGCGGTGAGAATCGGGCGTTCAACCAGCTGGGGCGACAGCCTCGTGCGATCAAGCCGCTCCCTCCTACCCGAAAGCGCTCCTTCGAGAAGGCGCGGGGCGAGCCGTGATGCGGTTCCGGCCAGTTGCTGGCGCCCATGCGCCGCCCGGTCGGTGAGCCCGCGCCGCAGCCGCTCGGCAAGATCGTCGAGCCGTTGTGCCTGTGGTTGCAGCAGCACCTCAATCCGAGGCATCCGCCGGGTGCGCGCCTCGAGCCGCTCTCGCCCCAGTTCGACGGGACGGTGCACCGCGCGCCGCTGGCGAGCGGCGAAATCGGCGAGCGTCGCCTGCAAGTCGGCGCGCACTGGCACGGCCATTTCTGCAGCCGCAGTGGGCGTCGGCGCTCGGCGGTCGGCGGCGTAATCGGCAAGCGTCGTATCGGTCTCATGCCCGACGGCTGAGATAACCGGAATGGTACACTCCGCAATGGCGCGAACCACGATTTCCTCGTTGAAGCTCCAAAGGTCCTCGATCGACCCACCACCGCGCGCGACAATCACTACATCGGGCCGCCGCACAGCATCATCCTGCGAAAGCTCTGAAAACCCTCGGATAGCGTCTGCAACTTGCTCCGCCGCACCCTGCCCTTGAACGAGAACCGGCCACACGATCACATGGCTCGGAAAGCGATCCGCGAGGCGGTGGAGGATATCGCGGATAACCGATCCGGTTGGCGATGTGACCACACCGATCGTGCGCGGCAGGAACGGCAGGCGGCGCTTGCGCTCGCGCGCGAACAGGCCTTCTGCTTCCAGCCTCAGCCTCGTTTTCTCGAGCAGGGCCAGCAAAGCGCCCTCGCCCGCAATCTCGAGACTGTCGATGACGATCTGATACTTCGAGCGCCCCGGATAGGTCGTCAGCTTGCCCGTCGCGATCACTTCGATGCCGTCTTCGGGGACGAATGCCAGCCGCCCAGCATTGCCGCGCCACATCACCCCGTCGAGCACCGCCTTGTCGTCCTTGAGTGCAAGATACATGTGCCCGGACGCGGCGCGTTTCACCCCCGACAGCTCCCCGCGAAGTCGCACATAGCCAAAGCGTTCCTCGACCGTGCGCTTCAACGCCTGCGAAATCTCGGTGATCGAGAGCGGCTCGGCGTTGTCGCCCGCCCGGCTGCGCGCTACCAGCCCGGTGTCTTGCGATGAGGATGAGGGAGTGCGCGCCATGAATGTCCTGCTGTTGGGATCGGGAGGTCGCGAACATGCGTTAGCGTGGAAGCTGGCGCAATCCCCGTCTCTAGGGAAGCTCTTCGCCGCCCCCGGAAATCCCGGCATCGCCGAGGAAGCCGAGTGCGTTTCGCTCGACGCGAGCGACCATGGCGCGGTGGTGAGTTTCTGCCGCTCGCACGAAATCGCATTGGTCGTGATCGGGCCGGAAGCGCCGCTGGTCGACGGCCTCGCTGACAGCCTGGCCGCCGCCGATATCCCCGCCTTCGGCCCGTCCAAGGCCGCTGCCCAGCTGGAAGGCTCTAAGGGCTTCACCAAGGATCTTTGCGCCCGCGCCGAGATCCCTACCGGAGGCTATGTCCGCACCCATTCGCGCGATGAGGCGGTTGCGGCGCTAGACGGATTCAGCGCGCCCTTTGTGCTCAAGGCCGACGGGCTTGCAGCGGGCAAGGGCGTCGTGATCTCACCGACACGCGAACACGCCGAGGCGACGCTATCCGACATGTTCGGCGGGCAGTTCGGGTCGGCAGGTGCGCAAGTTGTGATCGAGGAGTTCCTCGAGGGCGAAGAGGCGAGCTTCTTCGCCATCACCGACGGCACGCACGTGATACCCCTCGGCACGGCGCAGGACCACAAGCAGGTTGGCGAAGGGGACAAGGGCGCGAATACCGGCGGCATGGGCGCCTATTCGCCCGCGCCCGTGCTGACGGAGGCGCTTCAACAGCGCGTGATGGACGAGATCATCCGGCCCACCGTCGACACGATGCGCTCAGAGGGGATGCCCTATTCGGGGGTGCTTTATGCTGGCCTGATGCTGACCGCGACCGGGCCGCAGCTGATCGAGTACAATTGCCGCTTCGGTGATCCTGAATGCCAGGTGCTGATGATGCGATATCAAGGCGACCTTGCCGCGATGATGCTCGCCTGCGCGAAAGGCGAGCTTGAGGGAGCGGGCGCGGCATTCGCGCAGGAAACCGCGCTCACTGTGGTGATGGCGGCGAAAGGATATCCCGGCACGCCGCAAAAGGGCGGCGCAATCGCGCTGGGTGATGCCGAAGCGAACGGCGCGAAGGTTTTTCACGCAGGCACGGCGATCAAGGATGGCTCGCTGGTCGCCAATGGAGGCCGCGTGCTGAACGTAACTGCCACCGGAGCCAGCGTCACCGAAGCGCAAAAGGCCGCTTACGATGCAGTAGCCAAAGTCGACTTCGCCAGCGGATTCTACCGGAGCGATATCGGTTGGAAGGAAGTGGCGCGGGAAAAGGGCGACACGCCGCAAAATTGATCTGGGTCAACGACAGGTGCGCGCCGGTGAGCCATTATGCGGGCATGACAAAACACATCGCCCCGCTCGCCCCCGTCGCCGCACTCATGGCGCTTGCCGCCTGCCAGTCGGCCTATACCCCAAGAGTAGCGACCGAAGCGCCGCCTCCGCCCGCCTTCGTCGAAGCGGCCTGCGGAGGTTGCCATGCGGTTGAGCCGCCGTTCCTGTCACCCAATATGCGCGCGCCAAGTTTCGAAGCGGTGGCCAATCGCCCCGGCGTCACCAAGGCGACGATCAGGGCCTGGCTCAGGGATGCGCATAATTACCCCGAGGATATGGATTTCGACCTGACACGCGAGAGGGTCGACGAGGTCGCGGACTACATGATCACGCTGCGTCGCGCCGATTACGTGCCCATGCCTTGAGACTGCGCAGATTGGGTTTTCCTACTCGTTCGCGCGCTGCCAATATGTCGGCGGCTCTTTCACATCGTCAGGTTCGGTCAAGCGGCGCGTAAGGTCACGCTTCCACGCAAAGGGTGACACTTTTCGCACCTAAGCTGACAGAAAGCGGGTTTTGCCCCTGGACCGTGTAACATGCGGTCCACTTCTCGCCTAAATCGCTGAAAAGGCGAGGGTTGCCTAAGACCCTTACAGCCTCTCGGCCATCAGCGCCTTCATGTCGGCTTCGGGACGCGGACCGTAATGGGCGATCACCTCAGCCGCGGCAATCGCGCCGCGCTTGAGGCACACTTCAAGTCCCTCGCCCTTCGCGTAGCCCGAGAGGAAGCCAGCGGCGAACTGATCGCCTGCACCGGTCGTGTCGACGACCTTGGCGACCGGAGCAGCGGCAGTCACCGCGCGCTCACCGTGAGCGCTGGCGACCGCGCCCTTCGCGCTGCGCGTGGCGACGAGAACGGGAACCTTGGGCGCGACGGCGTTAAAGCCGGTTTCGAAGTCGTCCTCTCCCGTCAGCGTCGCAAGCTCGCTCTCGTTGACGAACAGAATGTCGATCAGCCCGTCGTCGATCATCGCGCGGAAGTCGTCGCCGTGACGCTCGATCACGAAGCTCTCGGACGCGGTGAAGGCGACCTTGCGGCCTGCTTCGCGCGCAACCTCGATCGCGCGGCGCATGGCGCGGCGGGGCTCTTCGGGGTCCCAAAGATAGCCTTCGAGATAGAGGATTCCGGCGCTTGCGATCAGGTCTTCGTCAAGCGCTTCGGCGGGCAAGAACTGGCCTGCGCCAAGGAAGGTGTTCATCGTGCGCTCGCCATCAGGCGTGACGAAGATGAGCACGCGGCCTGTTGCGGGTTCGCCGTCGCGCGCGGGCGTGTCGAAGTCGATGCCGGTTGCGCGCATGTCGTGGCGGAAGACCTTGCCAAGCTGGTCATCGGCGACCTGCCCGATGAAGGCGCATTGCAGGCCGAGGGTCGAGAGGCCCGCCAGCGTGTTGGCCGCCGATCCGCCCGAAAGCTCGCGCGCTGGGGGCATGGCATCGTAGAGCTCGTCGGCGCGCGCTTCGTCGATCAGGGTCATGCCGCCCCGGTTAAGCGAAAGCTCGTCGATCAGTCCCTCTTCGCAAGAGGCGATGACGTCGACAACTGCGTTGCCGATGGCGATGACGTCGTAGCGGGTGTCGGTCACGAAGAAGGCGTCCTTGTGGTATCTGGTCTGATGGAAGGTTGCCGCAGCGCCTAGCCGCAAGCGCGCGGAAGGCCAAGAGGTTTGGCTTCGATGTTTGACAGGCGCCCCAACCCATCGCATCGCGGCGTGCGATGATGTCAGTGTTCAAAGCGCTTGGTCTGGCGGTGAGCCAGTTGACCCATGGGCCGGTGCTCAAGGTGCTGCTCAAGTCAGTCGCGATCACGGTGGGCGTGTTCATCCTCTTCGGTGCGCTGCTATATTGGGGGCTCGTCGAGGTCTTTGCAGCTTACGGATTAGAGGGCGGAGGGTTCGTCGGCGCTGCCGCGGCGGTGCTGGTTGCGGGGCTGTCCTTCTGGTTCCTGTTCCGCCTTGTTGCTCTGGCTGTGCTGCAGTTCTTCGCCGACGAGATCGTGGTCGCGGTGGAAGCCCGGCACTATCCCGAGGCTGCGCGAATGGCCCGCAAGCTGCCCTTCCGGCGCGATCTCGCCAATTCGGTGAAGGGAATCGGCAGGACGGTCGCGCTCAATTTGCTCGCCTTGCCGGTGGCGGTAGCGCTGGTTGTGACCGGCATCGGCTCGGCTGCGGTGTTCCTTGTGGTCAATGCGTGGCTTTTGGGCCGGGAACTCACCGATATGGCCTGGCTTCGCCACTGCGGGAGTGAACCTGCGGAGAACCCAGTGTCTTGGCAAAAGCGCGCCTTGCTGGGGGCGGCGGTTGCGGTGATAATGCTGATCCCGTTCGCAAATCTGCTCGCACCCGTGATCGGTGCTGCGGCAGGAACCCATCTGACCCAATCGGCATTGTCGCTGCGTGATGAGAAAGCTCTGCACCTGCATGGACAAAGAGATGCGTAGAATCGGTCTGCTGGCATTGCTCGCGATGGCCACGAGTGCGTGCGCCGGGGGTGCGGCGAGCGGCAACTACATCCGCACCAGCAACCCTCAAGCAACAGCGCAGCCAAGCTCGGCACCTGCCTATCGCGCACCCACAGCGAGGTCTGGCCCCGGCGCTGACAGCATCCTTGGCCAGTCTGCCCCCTTCCTTGTAAGCCGCTTCGGAGCCGCACGGATCGACATGGCCGAAGGCGATGCACGCAAGCTGCAATTCGCCTCTGAAAGCTGCGTGCTCGACATCTACCTGTACCCCGTTGGCGCAGGCAATGCGCCGGTTGCGACCCATGTCGCCACGCGGCTCAGACAAGGCGGTGGAGAGACCGACAATGACCGCTGCATTGCCGATGTCGAAAGCGCTGCGTCCGGGGGATGATCATCTGCGGGCGGCGTGCTTGGTAACCCGGTCTTAAGCACATTCTGCGATGCCGATGGTTCAATAACAGGGACCAGACGGCCAATGACGACCCAATTCACCGATCTTGCACGGCGCGTTGCTACCGATGGACAGGTAACGGCTGACGAAGTTCTGGCGCTGCGCCGCGAAGGCTGGGGCGACGGGATCATAACCCGCGAAGAGGCCGAGGCGCTGTTCGCGATCAACAACGTGCTCGATGTGCGCGACGAACAGTGGAGCGACTTCTTCGTCGAAGCGATCGGCGAATTCGTGTTGAATGGCACTCAGCCGCGCCTTCAATGCAGCGTCGAGGAAGCCGGGTGGCTCATCGGCCAGGTCGATCATGACGGCGTGGTCGAAAGCCTCGTCGAACTCGAAACCATCGTTCGCATTATCGAGCGCGCCGAAAACACTCCGGATAGCCTCAAGAACTACGTGATCGAGCAAGTCGAGCGCGAAGTCCTTAGCGGCACCGGCCCTACACGCTGCGGCGGCGAACTGTCAGACACGCATATCACCGCAGCTGAAGCGAATATCCTTCGCCGCGTAGTCTTTGCAAGCGGCGGTCACGGTCCCGCGGCCGTCAGCCGGTTCGAAGCCGAAATGCTCTTCCGCCTGAAGGACGAGACGCTTGCCGAAGCAAACGCTCCGGAATGGGACGAGCTCTTCCTCGACGGGGTAAGCAACTACCTCAAGGGCTTTGCTCTGCAGAACGCGCAGCTTGAGCATGACCGCGCGAAGGAACTTCAGGAGTTCGTTGCCGACAACAAGGCTAATGTCGGGCGCTTCATCGGACGCATGGCGCGCGAAGCGCCGCAAGTTGCCAATCACTTCGGCAAGGTCTTCGGCAAGCGCGATGCTGGGCCGAGCTTCACCGAACAGGCGATTGCTGGCGAGGAAATCACCGATCACGAGCAGGAATGGCTCGATAAGATGATCGAGAGTGACGGCGAGATCGACGAGCTCGAACGCCGCCTGATCGCCCGCATCATCGACGAAGGCGAGTAAGCTAGGCTTTCAACGCCGCAAAATCGCTGCTCGCCAGCGCGCGCCAGCGCTTCTGCCGGTGCGCGTAAAATCGCTTGGCATAGGCGGCGACGCCGGGCGTCAGCAGACCTGCCTCAATATGGACGCGGTCCGTATAGTGCGTGGCTTGCGGCGAGCTTCCAGGCTTGAGGATGATCCAGTGGTCCCAGCGCTTGATCATCGGGCTGTACCCGTTGTCGCGTAACATGAAGCTGCCTGCCGGGGCGTCGGCATACTCGATAACGATCACCTGCCAGCCAATTGGAGCCTTTCCGAAGGCATAGATCTGAACGCGGTGTTCACCCTCGGGCCAGGGCGCTGAGCGGTCGAAACCGTCCTCGTACTCGAACCGAATCAGGGGATGCGCGATATGATCGAGGAGGGCGGGCTTTCGCACCCAATCCCACGTCTCTTGCAACGTACAATCAAGCTCGGTGGAAAGCTCGACCGTTGTCGCCATCAGACCATGAAGCTTTCGCCGCACCCGCAAGCGCCCTTGGCGTTGGGGTTGTCGAACACGAAGCCTGCGGTGAAATCGTCCTCGACCCAGTCCATGGTCGAACCGACGAGATAGAGAACGCTCGCACCGTCGATGTAGAACGTGCCGCCAGGCGTTTCGATCTTCTCGTCGAACTTGGCCTCTTCGGTGACGAAGTCGACCGAATAAGCGAGCCCTGAGCAACCCCGGCGCGGCGTCGACAGCTTCACGCCGATCGCGTCATCGGGGGCCTTGCTCATAAGTTCGGCGATGCGGGCTTCAGCGCCCTTGGTGAGGATGACGGCGGCGGGGCGCTGGCGTTCATTGGCTCTTGTCTTGGTGTCGGCCATCAGAGCATCCCAAGTTCTAGGCGCGCTTCGTCGCTCATTTTCTCAGGCGACCACGGCGGATCCCAGACAAGCTCGACCTCGGCATCGCGGATGCCGGGAACCGAAGCAGCGCGCAGTTCAACCTCGCCCGGCATGGTTTCGGCAACCGGGCAATGCGGCGTGGTGAGCGTCATCGTGATCGTCGCATCGGCTTCGTCGTCGACCTCGACGCCATAAATCAGGCCCAGGTCGTAGATGTTGACCGGGATTTCCGGGTCGTAGATCTCCTTGAGCGCGTCGATAACGGCCTGCTGCAAATCGCTGCCTGCCCCGCCGACCGGACCCTCGGCGGGCTTTTGATGGAGAAACCCTTCAAGATAGTCGCGCTCGCGCTTGGGAGCGGGCGCATCGTCCTCGTCGATCGCATCCTCAACACGCGCGCGCGGCGGCTTCTCGACCACCACGTCGTTGGGCGCGGGAGCGGCAACATAGTCTTTCTCGTCCTGAGGCTTGTCCATCAGCCTAGTCCTTTCCAAAAATCCGGCGCGTGCGGGCGATCCCCTCAAGCAGCGCATCGACATCGGCCTCGGTCGAATAGAGCCCGAAGCTGGCGCGCGCGGTCGCGGGAACGCCGAGATAATCCATCAGTGGCTGTGCGCAATGGTGGCCTGCGCGAATGGCGACGTTTGCCTCGTCGAGGATAGTGCCCAAATCGTGCGGGTGAATGCCGTCGATGGCAAAGCTGACGATGCCGGCACTGTTGTCAGGGCCGAACACCGTCACATCGTTCATCGCGGTAAGCTCGCGGCGCAGCCTCGTGACGAGCTTCGATTCGTCCTCGTGCATCTTCGCAAGTCCGACTTCGCTGACATAATCGGCGGCGGCTGCGAAAGCTATCGCTTCGGTGATGGCGGGTGTGCCAGCTTCGAATCGCTGTGGCGGTGCATCGTAAGTGGTCTTTTCGAAGGTCACGCGGTCGATCATGGACCCGCCACCTTCCCATGGGGGCATGGCTTCGAGCAATTCGCCCCGCGCCCAAAGGGCTCCGATCCCAGTGGGACCGTAAAGCTTGTGGGCCGAAAAAACATAGAAGTCGCAATCGAGCGCGGCGACGTTGACCGGCATATGCGGCACCGCCTGACAGCCGTCGAGAAGGATCTTTGCACCGACCTTGTGCGCCATGTCTGCTGCACGTTTTGCGTCGAGCACGCTACCCAACACGTTCGAAACATGCGCCAATGCGACGAGCTTGTGCTCTCCGCTGATCATCGCCTCGGCGGCGTCGAGATCGATCTGGTGATCGTCGGTCAGAGGGACGACGTCGATTTTCGCACCAGTCGCTTCGGCCACCATCTGCCACGGCACTATGTTGGAGTGATGCTCAAGCTGCGAGAGCAGAATCCGGTCGCCTGCCTTGAGGTTCGCCCTGCCCCAGCTGTTCGCGACGAGATTGATCGCTTCGGTCGCGCCTCGGGTGAATACGATCTCGTTCTCCGCGCCGCCGATCAATTCGGCAATCCGCCGACGGGCCGCTTCGTAGGCAAGCGTCATGTCGGCCGAGCGCGAATAAACCCCGCGGTGAACGGTCGCATAATCCTCGCCCATGGCGCGCGCCATCGCATTGATCACTGCGCGCGGCTTTTGCGAAGTCGCGGCAGTATCGAGATAGTGCCAGGGCTCGCCATCGCGGGTCACAAGACCCGGGAAGTCACCGCGCAGATCGCGGGTCAAGGCGGTCGGAGCGTTCACAGCGATGCTTCCTCGAGCGCTTTGAGCGCGTCTTCGAGCATGCGCTCACGCGTCGCCTCGTCTTCAAGCGCGACAAAGGCATCGCCGATGAAGGCCTGAACAAGCAGGCGCTTAGCAGCGTCGGGCGAGAGTCCGCGTGCTGCCATGTAATAGCGCGCCGCCTCGTCGAGCTGGCCAACAGTTGCACCATGCGCGCACTTCACATCGTCAGCGAAAATCTCAAGCTGCGGGACGGCATTCGCGCTCGCGCCCGCTTCGAGGAGCAAGCCCTTGAAATCCTGCGCGGCGTCGGTTTTCTGCGCGTGGCGAGCAACCTTGATCTCACCCAAGAAACTACCCGTGCTCTGCCCCCAATGCACCGCTCGAACAGTCTGGTTCGAGGTCGCGTTGGGATGATCATGGCGGGTGAGCGTCACGAATTCCTGGACCTTGTCGCTGCCGCCGATTGTTACGCCGCCAAATTCAAAATGCGCGCCTTCTTCAAGGGTCACGTCGAGCTCGACGCGCGCATACTTGCCGCCGGTGATTACCTTGAACGCTTCGAAGCGTCCGCCCCTGCCGACATGCACGCGCAGGCGGTCGACCATGCCCGGCGATTGCGGGCCAGCGCCGTGCACCGTGCATTCGCGGCGCGTCTCGCCAGCGGGCACTTCGAGCGTGCGCCAGTGGTTGATCGCCTCGGGTTTCGCCTTGGCGAGGTAATCGGCATCGGCATAGCGCCATGCTTCGTCCCGGCGGGTGGGGAGGGTTGCGGTGTCACTCATGAGGCATTGCGCTCCATCGCGCGTTCAACTCTGCGCATCAATCGTGCGCGTGTTTCTCGAATACAGCTGCTCACAGCCTGCTGGTCGCTCGCCCCTTCGCGCACGCATTGGGTCACTGCTCGGCAAAAGCGGTCGTCGAGGCGCGGACGCCCGGTCGACTTGCTGAGCGAGCAATGCCAGTTGCCTTCGCGGTCCTGGCCCACGCTCGCCTGAACGCTGCGCAGGTTCCCCAGCACAACAATCTCGGGCACGGTCTCAGCCGGCGCGGCCTGAATGGCAAGGAGGAGCGAGGTCAGGATCACGCGGACATCTCTGCCATGATCGCGTCGTAGCCTTCACTTTCGAGGCGAAGCGCAAGCTCGGGACCCCCGGTTTCAACGATGCGGCCATCGGCAAGCACCGACACGCGGTCAGGCTTCACCACGTCGAGCAGACGCTGATAGTGCGTGATGAGCAGCACGCCCTTGTCGGGAGCACGCATGATCGAATTGATACCCTCGCCAACGACACGAAGCGCGTCGATGTCGAGGCCGCTATCGGTTTCGTCGAGAACGGCAAAAGCAGGGTCGAGAATGCCCATCTGGACCATCTCGGCGCGCTTCTTTTCGCCGCCCGAGAAACCGACATTGACCTGCCGCTTGAGCATTTCCATGTCCATCTTGAGCAAGCCCGCCTTTTCCTTGGCGAGCTTCAGGAACTCGCCGCCGGAGAGCGGTTCTTCGCCGCGATACTTGCGCTGGGCGTTGAGCGCCTCGCGCAGGAATTGCACGTTGGAGACGCCGGGAATCTCGACCGGGTATTGAAAGCCCAAAAACAAGCCCGTCGCCGCACGCTCATGAGGGTCCAGGTCGAACAGCTGGGCGCCGCGAAACGTCACCGATCCGGCGGTCACGTCGTAGCCCGGCTTGCCGCCCAGCACATGCGCGAGCGTCGATTTACCGGCGCCATTGGGGCCCATGATGGCGTGGACCTCACCGGCCTGAACTTCGAGGTTCAGACCCTTGAGGATCGCCTTGCCGTCTACTTCGGCGTGGAGATTATTGATTGTCAGCACTGCGTGCCTCCCGTTCTTCATAAGCGGCCTGTGCAGCGTCCGCAGTCTCGTCTGTGCGCGCCTTGACGACCGATGCGTCGCGCAATTCGAGCACGAGGCCTTTGGGTCGTTCGGCTTCGTACTGCTCCTGGGCTGCGGCCTGTGAGCGCTGCACGAATGTGAATTGGTTATCGAGGTCTGCGCCGCGCGCGATGTGGATCCTCCCGATATGCTCGAAGATCTCGCGCACATCAGCTGCGGTGTATTCGGCGTTCTCCCCGCGACGGCTGAGGACCGAGCTTGCACCCTCGACCGAGGCGTCGAGAACCTCTGCGCAGCGAGGAAGGTCCGAGCGATGCTGCGATTCAAAGTCGGCCTGCCCGCGAACCTTGCGCAACTGCACGGATAAACAGCGCCGGTAGTCGGCTACGAAAGGCTGAATCAGGCGCGGATATTCGAGCGTCCACGTCTCGGGCGCATCGTTCTCGATGGCAACGGGCGCCTGGCCCACGCCCTGAAGCGCGACCAGGGGAGCGATAATGAGAGATAAGCTGGTCATTGTTCGGCTGTGTCCCGTGATTGATACCTGCTGGGTGTGGAGGACGCGCGGTGTTCACGCCGCGCTTGACGCTTGTCATCAATGCGAATGCGCATTCCGGCGGTGATCCGCTGAAGGACGGCGTCCATGTTTTCGAGAATATCGCTTGCCTTGATTCGCATGACACGGATGCCGACCGCTTCGAGGCTCTTGTCGCGGCGCTTGGCCAGCGTTTCATCCTGATCGTCTTCGTCGATCATGATCGCCATTCCAAGATTGTGGCAATTGAAGTCGACAATCGCGCTGCCGACTACGGCAAAGCGCTTAAAGGTGTAGCGACCAAGGTCGGCATCGGCGAACCGCTTGGCGAGCGCCTTGTGCGCAGGCGACGCAAAGCGCTTCATCTCGCGCGCACGATCGTGCAACTCGTCGAGGCGCTTATCCGAAATTTTCCAGCCGCGACCTTTCTTGTTGAGCGACGGCTCTGTGCTCGAAGTGTCCTTGAGGCCCAGGGTTTTACGAGCGGTTTCCTGATCGCTTTTCGCAGTCAGCAAATGGCGTTTGTGCACCCGGTCGACAGGTGTCCCGTCTGTAAGAGGTACGCCCGGGGTCACGTCATGATCCTCAAAACCCATCTTCGCATAAAACTCTAGGCCGCCGGTATTGTCGGCACGAACTGTCGCGTTGATCGCCTCAAGACCGAGTTCGACGGCGCTCGCTCGCGTCGCTTCGAACAGGGTTTTGCCGATCCCTTGCTGCGTTGCTCCAACCTTGGCGAAGGTGGCGATGTCAGCAACACCTTCGGGAAGTGCATCGTTGTGCACCAGCGCTTGAAAGCCAAGCAGATCGCCCGTTTCGCTGTCGACTGCAGCCACGCAGTTGTGAACGCCGGGGCCGGTCAAATAAACTTCGGCCAGATGCTCAGGGGTGAACGCCTCTTCAAGCGCGGTTGTCCCGCCCTGCGCGATAATCTCATTGAGGATTACCGTCAGCCCCGGCGCGTCATCTTCTGTGACAGGCCTGACTACGATGGCTTCTTCAAGAAGGCTCACCCCACGCTCCCTTCGAGGCTAATGGCGAGAAGCTTCTGCGCTTCGACGGCAAACTCCATCGGCAACTCTTTGAGCACGTCCTTGGCGAAGCCGTTGACGATCAGCGCCACGGCATCTTCCTCGTCCAGCCCGCGCTGCATCGCGTAGAACAGCTGCTCGTCGCTGATCTTCGAAGTGGTCGCTTCGTGCTCGATCTGGGCGCCGGGGTTCTTGACCTCGATATAGGGCACGGTGTGCGCGCCGCATTCGTTGCCAAGCAGCAGGCTGTCGCACTGGGTGAAATTGCGCACGCCTTCGGCTTTGGGGCCGACGCGGACCAATCCGCGATAGGTGTTGTTCGATTTGCCCGCCGAAATACCCTTGGAAATGATCGTCGAGCGCGAGCCTGCGCCGTTGTGGATCATCTTGGTGCCGGTATCGGCCTGCTGATGATTGTTAGTGACAGCGACCGAATAGAACTCGCCTACGCTGTCTTTGCCGTTGAGCACGCAGGACGGATACTTCCACGTCACCGCGGAACCGGTCTCGACCTGCGTCCAGCTGATCTTGGAGCGGTCGCCTTGGCACAACCCGCGCTTGGTGACGAAGTTATAGATGCCGCCAACGCCTTCGGAATTACCCGGATACCAGTTCTGGACAGTCGAATATTTGATTTCGGCGTCTTCCATCGCGACCAGTTCGACGACGGCAGCGTGGAGCTGGTTTTCATCGCGCATCGGCGCAGTGCAGCCTTCGAGATAGCTGACGTATGAACCCTTCTCAGCGACGATCAGGGTGCGTTCGAATTGTCCGGTGTTTTCGGCGTTGATGCGGAAATAGGTGCTGAGCTCCATCGGGCAGCGCACGCCTTCGGGCACATAGACAAAGGTACCGTCGGAAAAGACTGCGCTGTTCAAACAAGCAAAGTAGTTGTCGCGCTGAGGCACGACGCGGCCGAGCCACTTTTTGACAAGGTCCGGATATTCCTTGATCGCTTCGGAAATCGACAGGAAGATAACGCCCGCCTTCTTGAGCTCCTCACGAAAGGTGGTTGCGACGCTCACACTGTCGAAAACGGCATCAACCGCGACTTTGCGCGCGCCTTCGACCCCGGCGAGCACTTCCTGCTCCGCCACGGGGATCCCGAGCTTGTCGTAAACCGCCTTAATCTCTGGATCGAGTTCGTCGAGCGATTTGAGCGTCGGCTTCTTCTTGGGCGCGGCGTAATAATACGCGTCCTGATAGTCGATCGCCGGATAGCCGACCTTGGCCCAGTCGGGCTCCTTCATTTCTTGCCAAAGGCGAAAGGCCTTCAGACGCCAGTCGAGCATCCATTCCGGCTCGCCCTTTTTGGCCGAGATGAAGCGGACGGTCTCTTCGGAAAGTCCTTTTTCCGCATACTCGGTCTCAATATCCGAGGACCAGCCGTGCTCGTATTCTGCAGCATTAGCGGCAGCCGCCTTGGCCTCTGCGTCCATCTCTTGTGTGTCGATCTGTTCGGTCATGCCATGTGCTTTTCGTAGGAAGTTGTGGGCGCCGGGGAGTGGCGCAGATGTTCGAGAGTGACCTCGGCGAGGGCGCCGCGCAGTTTCGCGTTGATGATCGGCCAATGCGGCTTCATCGAACAGCGCGCTTCGTGTTCGCACTCCTTGTGGTCGACGCAGGCGGTCAAGGCGATCGGACCTTCTACCGCCTCGACAATATCAGCGACAGTGATTGCCGCTGCGGGACGCCCAAGCTGCAAGCCCCCACCAGCCCCGCGAACCGAGCGCAGCAGCCCGGCGGAAGTCAGCTTTGAGACCAATCGCTGTACGGTTGGAACAGGAAGCCCCGTCTCACTCGCCAGTTCAGCAGCGCTCACGCGTCCATCGCCACAATGCGTAGCGGCCTGGCACATCGTAATGACGGCATAATCGGCAAGGTTTGAGAGGCGCATGGGCTCAGGAAAATCTGCTTGTTGCGAGTCATTCTTAAATCGGACTGAATCAGTCGGATTTCAAATACGCACAATTTGGTCTGATTTCAAGCTGTGTGATTCTCTATGCCAAGCGCCATGAAAGGGCTCAGGCGGTTGAGATTCTTCATTCTGAGCATCGTCTGGAACAGTGGCTCCGCTTCACCGCCCAGCCGCGACGGTGTGTAGCCACAATATCGTCTGATCTCGTTGATCATGTGCGGCTGGTCGTAGAAGGCGGAAGCGATCTCCGCTTCGGCTTCGTCTGACAGGTCTGGCTGGGCAAGCAGGTGAGCCGCGCGGACTGCACGCATCTTTCGGGCAAGGGCTGCGGGCGCAAGGCCGAAATACTTTGCGACCAATCGTTCAGACTGACGTCTGGAATAAGCAAGCTCGTTATAGAGCGCTTCGATGTCCGGATTGAGCGAAGTACCCAGCCAAGCGAGGACTGTCCTGATCACGGTTTCATGCGGCTTGGGTACTGACTTCAAACGCTGAGCGATCCAACCGGCCAATTCGGCGCACGCTTCCGGGCCGCCAGTCTCGCCCGAACGATAGCGCGCGACCAGATCGTCATGGAACTCGGTCACTTCGTCACCGAGCAATTCCTCTGCCGGGATGAAGCGGTCGAGGTGCGTGCTGGCGTCGGCCCCCGACAAGGCGGCCCAGCCGAGCGGGGAGAGCGACGCGCCAATGGCGTGCCAAGGCCCCGACATGCGAAACGGAGCAGCAGTCTTGAAACCGCTGAACATGCAAGGCTTTCCACCGACCTTCTGAACGACATCGCCGAACTCGATTTCGCCTGACCCATAGGGCGTGAAGAACAGCTGCCCCAAAGCGCCGGGGTGGCGGTCGGCGATCTCCCGTTCATCCCATTTGAAATGAAACAGCGCGAGCACGTGCTGCTTCAGGCCTTCAGGCGGATCAAAATAGGTGAGTTGAAAGTGCCTGTTGCTTGCGTCGGCCGCCTTGCCCGAGTTCATTGATCGTCTCGCAAGCGGGGCGGCACGATCGACCAAGTGCGACCCTTCGGTCGCACCGCCCCCAGTGCCTCTGCGCCAGGCGCTGGAGAACCGCGTTTGCGCGGCTCTTCAGCAGGGACATATGCTGGCTCGACCATATCGCCTTGTAATACAGCGACATGACGCTTTTCAAAGCCTAAGTGGTTGTTATTCCTTCTCAAGCGCGTCGCGTGCATACTTTCCAGGCGGTCCATGGGCGGCAGGATCGAATGTCCGCACGACCAGGTCCCCCTCCTCCAGAATAGTCGGCGTTCTCCCGGTGTAACGACGCAAGTCGTTGATCAGATGCGACTGATCGAAATAAGCCAGCGAGATCTCGTCTCGAACCGTGGCTGGCAAATCCGGTTGCGACAACAAGGTCGCTGCCCGCATTGCTCTTACTCGTTTGAGGAGTTGCCTCGGCGGGACACCGAAGAACCGATTGCTGAGCCGTTGGGCCTGTCGCCGCGATATTGCAAGCTCGTCGAACAGGGCCTCGACAGGCGGATTGAACTCTTTCGAGAGCCAAGACATGGTCTCGTCTATGAAGGTCGCATGAGCGGGCTTGATCGGCGTGATTGCTTCACGGATCACCTGCGAGAGCGCTTCGGTCGCCTGCGCAGGATCGTCAGGATCTGCCTGTCCAATGCCGACCAAGCGATCAGCGAGTTCGTGGCTCAGAGCATCGTGTGGTGGGATCATACGGTGATGAACCGCGTCAACGGGCTCGCCAACCAGTTCAGCCCATCCGCGGTGTGTCAGCGATGCGCCCACGCAGCGGAAGGGCCCGAGAACCGACAAGCGGGTCGCTTGCAACAGGGGCGCATTGAGGAAGACCGGGGCGGGTGCTTTTTGCGTACCGCTCTCAAAATGCAGCTCGAACGTGCCTTCGAAAATAGCATAAACCTGACCCGAATAGGCCGGCATGACGTCCTCGATACGCTCGGCGCCTGAACGCATGGCGTAGAAGATGTTCACCTGTTCTCGAAGATCAGGCGGAGGGGCGATAAGCTCAAATTCGACAGGATGTTTGGTTTCGAAGAGCATGCCTTGTGTTGGGCAGCTTTGCTGCGCCCCCTTATGAGTCCAGCTCGCGCAGATTTTTCGGCGCGATCATTTCGGACAGGTAGGGGTTGTCCGGGTTCTTGAGTCTGGCAGGGGTGCGGCCGACGAAACGGTTGATCTCTCTGATCATGTGCGACTGATCGAAAAACGCTTCGCCAAGTTCGGCTTCGAATTCTGGGGTCAGGGTGGGGAAAGATAGCAGCGCCGCCGCTCTGAGCGCGCGATATTTGCGAGCCAGCGCTTGCGGTGAGAGGCCAAAATATCGCTCTGTCAGGCGTTGAACCTGGCGCTCCGAATAGGCCGCCTTTTCAAGCAGATCGCCAAGGTCCGGGCTGAGAGATGAACCAAGCCAATTGTTGACGACCTTGATGAGCTCTGCGTGTCGCGAGTTCACGCGTTTGACCGAGCTGCCAATGAACTCACCAATCGCAAGCGCGCATTCCTGCCCGGTTTTCGTGCCCGCGCGATACTCGGCGATCAAGTCAGCACCAAGCTTGGTCGCACGGTCGCCAAGAATCTCGCCAGCATCGCGAAGCCGGTCGCGATTCTCGCCCGCGTGAAGGCCCGTCAGCGCGGCCCAGCCAAGCGGCGTGAGGGCTGCGCCAATGGCATGGAACGGGCCATCGACCACGATTGGATTGGCGGTCGACAGCGGTGTCATCACGGCCACTTCGGGATTGGGGTCGCTGTGGCCTGCCCGAAAGTGCATTTCACCCTTGCCGTAAGGGAACAGCGACAAATGGCCTACCGAGGCAGGCTGGATATCGGTGATCTTGGGCTCGTCACAGCGGAAGTGATAAAGCGTCGTTACGTAGTCGCTGATCGCCGCTGGCGGAGCGATGTAATCGACGTGGATGAGCGACTGAGATGTGAGCTCATAGCTCACCTCATCAGGCTCAAATTCTGTGTCTCCATTCATGGAGTCTGTGAATTTTTCCATCAACAACGCCCCGATATGGAGGCGTGTAGCGTCTTTCTGGCTGTTATAACATCAAAAAAAAGGGCGGCCCACGGTTGGGCCGCCCATTTGAGTTGAGGAACTCTTTGCATTGCTGCTCCGAGCCCTTCGGGTCGCAGAACAGTGTCTAGACGCGAACTCGGCCTAAGAATTGTATGCAAACGACAAGGTATCATGGAGCAAATTTTCGGTTCGATCACAAAGTCTTGAGCTTACCGCTTGGTAGAATGGTCGGACGTGCTCCTCTCGACAGATCGGATGAAATCAGCTTACGCGCAGAACCATGACGCTCACCTCTCGCCTCTTCGCGCTCGCTCGTCCGGCCATCTTTGCGCTCGACCCCGAGACCGGCCACCGCCTTGCGATTAACTCGCTGAAAAAAATGCCTTTTGCTTCAATCTCTTCTGGAGACTCTGGAAGCAATTCGCTGGCGGTACGAGTTGCCGGATTGGACTTTCCAAACCCGGTGGGGGTCGCCGCTGGGTTCGACAAAGACGCTGAAGTGCCCGATGCTCTTTTGAGACTTGGCTTTGGCTTCACCGAAGCAGGGTCGATCACTCCGCGCCCTCAAGCTGGCAATCCCAAGCCTCGACTCTTTCGACTCGCCGAAGATCGAGCGGTGATCAATCGGATGGGCTTCAACAACGCCGGCGCGCAAAAAGCTCTCAAGCGATTCGCAGCACGCAGCGGCCGCCCAGGCGTCGTCGGAATCAACATTGGCGCCAACAAGGATTCCGAGGATCGCACGGCAGACTATGCTGAGATGGCCCGGCTCATGGCACCTTATGCGAGCTATCTTGCGGTCAACGTGTCGAGCCCGAACACTCCGGGCCTTCGAGCGCTTCAGGACGAAGCTGCATTGGCTGGCCTGATCGATGCCGTGATCGAGGCGCGTGGCCAAGCGGAGACGGAAACTGTGCCCCCGATCTTCCTCAAGGTCGCGCCGGATCTTGAGTACGATGATATCGACGCGATTGCGCGCATAGCCATCGACAAAAAGCTCGGCGCACTCATTGTGTCGAACACTACCATCTCGCGACCTGACCTTAGATCACGGCATGCAAACGAAACCGGGGGGCTTTCGGGTGAACCGCTGCGCGCCATGGCGCTCGAACGCGTTCGCGATTTCCGCAAGGCAACCGGCGGAGAGATGCCGCTTGTCGGCGTTGGCGGCATTGCGACAGCCGAGCATGCGTGGCAGCGCATCAGGGCGGGCGCGAGCCTTGTCCAGCTTTACTCGGCCATGGTCTATGAAGGGCCCGGTCTCGGCAGCCAGATCGTGAGCGGACTGGAGCGGCTCATGAAACGCGACGGATTTTCGAGCATTGCAGAGGCGGTGGGAAGCGAATAGCAGTCGCACCCGATGCTCAAACACTTCTCGATAATCGCCCCGATCGCGCTTCTGGCCACAGCCTGCGCGGACATGGATGCTCCCGTCGCAAGCCCGGCATCGGCCGCGCAAATCACAACGCCGGGCGCGGTCAGCGCAGCGGACCCGCGCGCCGCAGCAGCGGGCGAAGCGATCCTCGCGAAGGGCGGCTCTGCGGCCGATGCAGCCATCGCTGTCATGCTGGCCCTGACAGTGGTCGAACCGCAAAGTTCCGGAATTGGCGGCGGCGGCTTCATGATCCATGCCGGCTCTGACGGCATCGAAAGTTTCGACGGTCGCGAGACAGCTCCGGCCACGGCCACGGGGACTCGCTTTCTTGACGCAGATGGCGAACGCCTGCCGCGTGAGACCCGAGTTACCTCGGGTCTAAGCGTCGGGGTTCCAGGCAACATCGCCCTCGCAGCGCTCGCCCATAAGGAACACGGCAACCTTGCATGGGCCGAGCTGTTCGAGCCAGCAATCGCCCTTGCCCGCGAAGGCTTCGTTATGAACCGCCGACTTCACCAGTCGCTTAGCGGCCAGCAATCGCGTGCGGGCAAAACCGAAGCCGCGCGGGCCATATTCTTCGGTGAAGATGGCGAGCCGCTTCCTGTTGGGGCGATGGTAAAGGTGCCTGAACTTGCGGATACACTAGAACGGATCGCGGCTGGCGGGCCCGAAGTCTTCTACCGCGAAAGCGCTGCCGAGTTTGCGCAATACGTCGCTGCTGAAACGCCGCAAGATGGCAAGATGAGCGCCAGCGATGTGCGAGCTTATACAGCCAAGATGCGCGATCCAGTATGCGCCCCTTATCGAACGTACAAGGTGTGCGGCATGGGCCCGCCCTCGTCGGGCGGCGTGGCGGTTGCACAGATGCTTGGCCAGCTTGAGGGATTTGATCTCTCGGCACTTGGCCCGCAAAGCGCCGAATTCTGGCACCTATTTCTGGAATCGCAGCGGATCGCTTACGCTGACCGCGAGCTTTATCTGGGTGACGCGGATTTTGTTGAAGTGCCAGTCGATGGTCTCGTCAATCCCGATTACATGGCCAGCCGCGGTGCCCTGATTGATCGCAGCACCGCGATTGCAGAGGTACAACCAGGAACGCCCCCCGGTGCACCGATGGCCCGCGCTGACGGTGACGAACCGCCAGAAAACGGCACCACCCACTTCTCCGTGGTCGATGGTGAAGGCAATGCGGTCAGCTACACCTCAACCATCGAAGGAGCGTTCGGCTCTGGCCTCCATTGGGGCGGATTCTATCTCAACAACGAGCTCACCGACTTCAGCTCTTCGCCTGATGTCAACGGTGTCCCGGTGGCAAACCGGGTCGAAGGCAGCAAGCGTCCGCGTTCTTCGATGGCGCCTACAATCGTCTTCGATGCGGATGGAGAGATCGTTCTCGTGATCGGAGCTGCTGGCGGGCCGACTATCCCAGTACAGGTCGCGCGCTCGATCATTGGCGTCATTGACTTTGGCATGAGCGCTGAAGAAGCGCTTGCCCTTCCCTTGCTGATGTCATTCGGATCGGTCGCGATCACCGAAGAAGGCAGCGTCGCGGCAGCTGTGGCGGATCAGCTTACAGCCATGGGCCACGGCGAAATCCGGGTGATCTCACCGCGAGGCAAGACCAACGCGTTGCTTCGGACCGAAAATGGGTGGGAATCGGCTGGCGACCCAAGGATTGCAGACCTTTTGCGCTACGAACCCTTGTCAGCGTCAGAAGGCAATCGGGGTGCTGAGCAGCCCTGAGCCGGAAGGCGCCAGCTGACGGCAACGCTTGTCGCTACGCGCTTGGGGGTTTATCTTAACAATAATACTAAAAATGCAACGCCTCCAGCGCGGCTATAGCCTGGCGCAGCGGGGCGGGAAGAGGAGCTTCATTCCGTGCACGCACCCAACACCCCCCCGGCGGCGGATCCGAACGACAATCCGATCCTGCAGGATGTCGATAGAGCCAACAATCTGGTCGAGCTATTTCTGAAACGCGCTGACGAAAAGGGCGACGCTCCTTTTCTAGGTCGAAAGCAGGACGGCGAATGGAAAACGCAGAGCTGGCGCGAAGTTGCTGACCAAATTTGCCTGCTCGCCGAAAGCCTGCGGCATCTTGGCTTGAGCGATGGCGACCGCGTTGCGCTCGTCTCCGAAAACCGTCCTGAATGGTGCATCGCGGACATCGCGATCATGGCGGCGGGCTGCATTTCGGTGCCGACCTACACTACCAACACCGAACGCGATCACGCGCACATCCTCGACAATTCGGGAGCACGCGCCGTCGTCGTCTCGACCGAAAAGCTGCTGGGTCCGGTGGTTGGCGCGATTGGCCGCACAGGCATTGTCGACCACGTGATCGGCATCGACGACCTTCACCGTCAGCAGGCTGGTAGCTTCGAGTATCATTCCTGGGACGATCTTATCGCAGGCGATGCAACCGCAGCGCGCAAGGCGGTCGAAGAGCGGATCGCTGGTATCACACGGGATGATCTCGCCTGCCTGATCTACACCAGTGGCACCGGCGGAGCGCCGCGCGGTGTCCGCCAGCACCACGGGTCGATCCTGTGCAATGTTGCTGGCGCTGCGGAAATCCTGATCAACGACTTCGGCATCAAGGACGAACGCTTCCTCTCCTTCCTCCCTTTAAGCCACGCTTATGAACACACCGGCGGCCAATATCTGCCGATCGGTGTTGGGGCCGAAATCTTCTATTCCGAAGGCCTCGAGAAACTGGCCTCCAATATCGAGGAAACCCGCCCGACTATCATGGTCGTCGTCCCGCGCCTGTTTGAAGTGCTGCGCACGCGGATCATGAAGCAGGTCGAAAAGCAGGGCACGGTCGCCAACTTCATGATGGATAGCGCGCTGAAAATCAGCGAGAATTCGCGCGACGGCAAGATCCGCAAGCGCGACATGCCACTCAACATGCTGGTCGAAAAGACCCTTCGCCCCAAGATCCGCGCCAAGTTCGGCGGCAGGATCAAGGCGATGGTTTCAGGCGGCGCGCCTCTCAACCCGGAAGTTGGCAATTTCTTCGAGGCAATGGGGCTCACGATGCTCCAAGGCTATGGCCAGACCGAGGCGGGTCCGGTGATGAGCTGCAACAGGCCAAAGGTCGGCCTCAAGATGGACACGGTCGGTCCGCCGATGCGCGGCGTCGACATCCGCATTGCCGATGATGGGGAAATCCTGTGCCGCGGCGAGCTTGTGATGCACGGCTATTGGCAGAACGAGGCCGAGACCGCGCGTACGATCGTCGATGGCTGGCTTCACACAGGCGACATCGGACACCTCGACGACAAAGGCCGGATCGTAATCACCGACCGCAAGAAGGACATGATCGTCAACGACAAGGGCGACAATGTTGCTCCGCAAAAGATCGAGGGCATGCTGACACTCCAGCCGGAGATTGCGCAGGCGATGGTGAGCGGTGACAAGCGCCCCTATGTTGTCGGCCTGATCGTGCCTGATGCGGAATGGGCGCTCGAATGGGCGCGCGCAAACGATGAAAAGTTCGACCTGAAGGCGTTGCAGGAATTGCCCGCTTTCAAGAATGCCGTGCGCGCCGCGGTTGACCGAACGAACAAGGACCTTTCGGTAATCGAAAAGGTGCGCCAATTCGCCTTTGCGGATGAGGCGTTTTCAATCGAAAATGAGGAAATGACGCCGAGCATGAAAATCCGGCGTCACAAGATCCGCGACCGCTATGAGGACAAGATCAACGGGCTTTATCGCAGTTGATCGAGAGGCAGCCTAAGCCGCCTCTACGTCCTCGACATATTCGGGATAGAAACTCGGGCGGCGTTCGGACCAGCCCGGCGCTGTCGCAGCTGCTTCGCTGAGCGATTGCAGCAGCACTTTGCGTTGGTGTGGGCGGATGGTCGGCAGCGCTGCCGCTGCACAGAAGGCTGCAGGCAGGTATGGCCGCGCTTCGGCTCCAAGAAGACGTTCATACAGAAAGCGGAAAGCTGAGAAGCTGTTCAGGCGTTCTTGCGAAAGATCGAAAGACGTCATCCTTACCAGCTTGCCGATAAAGCGCTCGATCTCACCCATGGCGCCCTCTTGCGGGACCAGGTCGCGCAGCACTTTGAGATCCTGATAGGCGACGTACTGGCGACGGATCGCAGTGTTCTCAGCTTCTGTGCGGCCCCACAGCTTGAATGCATCGCACCGGCCGAGGCCAATATCGAGGCTGCGCTTGATGTAGCGTTGCTCACATGCAGCGAAGGCCGCGAATTCGCGCATTTCGCCGATGGCCATGGTCGAAGTGGTGGCAAGGGTCACTGGCTCGTCTCCTCAAGTGCTGGAGACGTTTGTCCGACAGTTTGGTTAACACCCGGTAACCATGGCGCAGAAACTAGCGGCTAAATCAGATCAGCCCTGCAAGCGGGCTCGAAGGATCGGCATATTTGCGCCGCCCCATGCGCCCGGCAAGATAGGCTTCGCGGCCCGCTTCAACCGCGAGTTTCATCGCGCGCGCCATCCGAATGGGATCTTTTGCCTCCGCGATGGCAGTGTTCATCAAGATTCCATCGCAGCCCAGCTCCATGCCGACAGCCGCGTCCGAGGCTGTTCCCACTCCCGCATCGACCAGCACGGGCACGTTCGCACCCTCTACAATGAGGCGGATGGTGACCTGATTTTGTATCCCGAGGCCTGATCCGATTGGCGCACCAAGAGGCATGATAGCGACCGCGCCCGCATCTTCGAGTTGCTTGGCGGCAATCGGATCATCCACGCAGTAGACCATGGGAAGAAACCCTTCCTTCGCCAGCGTCTCCGTCGCAGTCAGCGTCTCTCGCATGTCCGGGTAGAGCGTGCGAGCCTCACCCAGCACTTCGAGCTTCACCAGATCCCAGCCGCCCGCCTCGCGTGCAAGTCGCAGGGTGCGAATGGCCTCTTCGGCGTTAAAGCACCCAGCGGTGTTGGGCAGGTAAGTGATCTTCTTTGGATCGATATAGTCTGTCAGCATCGGCGCCTTGGGATCGCTTACATTGACGCGGCGCACCGCGACGGTGACGATCTCTGCACCACTCTCCTCGAGCGCGGCGGCGTTTTGTTCGAAATCCTTGTACTTCCCTGTGCCCACGATCAGGCGAGAGCTGAATGTGCGGCCGGCAACGCTCCACGTATCCTTGGCGGGCGCGGAATGGTCGCCGCCACCGACGAAGTGTACGATTTCCAGGGTGTCCCCTGAACCAAGTGAAGCCTCGTTCAAGGTCGACCGCGGGACGATTTCGCCATTGCGTTCCACCGCCACTTTTTCAGGCACAAGGTCGAGTTCGCGGACCAGATCTGCGATGGTAGCGGCATTGGTGCGGCGCACTTCGCCATTCAGGGTTATGGATTTCGTTTCGGTCATGGCGATCATGGAATAGCCGCCAAACCCGCAGGTGCAAGCCTAGCGTAGCGAGGACCGAATGTTGAGCAGATGGCCGGCGGCAACGAGGGTGACGCCGATCATCGTCAGGACGATTTCTTCCTCACCATGAGGCATGGCCAATGCGCCACCCATGAAGGTAAGCCCCATCATAGCAATCACGAAGGGTGCTGCGCGGCGATGCCTGAGCGCGCCCCAGCCGATTGCGACGGCGGCGATGACGAGGGCAATAGCGAGACCGACGCGGTGAATCTCGGGCGCAAGCAGGAAGTGTCCGCCGATGCCCAAGAACGAAACGACCACAATCGTTGCAAGGCAATGCAACGCACACAGACCCGCAAGGCCAATGCCAAGCTGGTCGAGCCGCCGGTTCGTTTCGGCCGTAGAATCAGAGAAGGGTCCCGGTGCCATCGCGATTGCCATGTATGTAATGTTGTCACATTGCGCAAGGGCTTGCGCCCCGCGCAGCATCCTTTTTCACGAACGCACTTGTCACGATGCGCGTTCCCTCACATTTACGCAGGCGTCATGGCCAGCCTTGCAGACAGCCCCTCTATCAAGACCAGCGAAATCGGATCACGCGCCCGCCCCTTGGCGATTGCGCGCTGGCTGGAGGTTGTCGCGTTCGTCGTCGTTATGATCGTGCTGGTTGGCGGGATCACCCGGCTGACCGAAAGCGGGCTGTCGATCACAGAATGGGAAGTTGCGACCGGCATCCTGCCTCCGCTAACCGATGCAGCGTGGCAGGCTGAATTCGCGAAGTATCAGGCGACGCCGGAATATCGGCTTGAAGCAAGCTTGACCGGAATGACGCTGGCCGATTTCAAATTCATCTATTTCTGGGAGTGGTTTCACCGCCTGCTCGCCCGTATGGTCGGACTGCTCTATGCAGCTCCTCTCGTCTGGTTCTGGGTAAAGGGAGCCATCCCGAAAGGATTCAAACCGCGCCTCGTCGGGCTGCTTGCTCTTGGCGGACTGCAAGGCCTGTTTGGTTGGCTGATGGTACAGTCGGGCCTTGTCGGGGACATGACCGATGTCAGTCATTTTCGCCTCTCATTGCACCTTCTGACCGCGCTGTTGCTGTTGGGCCTGTTGGTCTGGACCGCGCGCGACATGCGCCGCCTCGCTCGTGTGCCCGGTGCAGGGGCGGCGCCGCTGACCTTGCCTGCAGCGCTCGTGGCCGTTGTTCTCTTTATCCAACTGCTCCTCGGCGCTTGGGTTGCCGGCCTAAACGCAGGTCACGCTGCCTACGATTGGCCGCTGATGAATGGGCGATTGGTGCCGGAACTCGATTTTTCTTCGGGCTTCTTGTGGACGCTGACTCACGACCCCTTCCTGCTTCACTTCCTGCACCGTTGGTGGGCATGGATTGCTGTCGCTGCATTGATTTATCTCGCGAGACGGGTCCGCAAGAGTGATCGCCGCGCATCGATCGCGGTTCACAGCGCCTTCGGCGTCATGATCATCCTCGGGATTGCAACGGTCATGACCGAAGTCTCGCTCTGGGTCGCGGCAGCACACCAGTTGACAGGCGCGCTCCTCGTCGCGTCAACGGCCTGGGCGATGCATAGTGATGGCGTTCGCATTCAAGGGCAGCGCGCCAGCGCAAAGTCGGCATGAACGACGTTCAGGCCGCCTTGGCCTGGTGCCCGTTTCCCGACGTCGAAAGCGCAAAAGATGTTGCAGAGACACTTCTCGAAGAAAGGCTGATTGCCTGCGCCAACATCATTCCAGGCATCATCTCCGTGTTCGAATGGGAAGGCCAGTCCTCAGCGCAGTCGGAAGTGGCAGTCCTATTTAAGACGACGGAAGAATGCCTCGATCGCCTGATGGCTCGACTGGGCGAATGTCACCCATATGACACACCGGCGATTGTCGGGTGGCTTTGCAACGCTGCACATCCTGATACAAAGCAATGGCTTGGAGTGACTCTGGGCAACACAACTTCGGGATAATGGGTGCGCCGAGCAGTTGTGGCGCGCCGCGAGACGGGTCCAAGAGCAAATTGGTCGAGACAGCAAAGATTGAAATGGTATCTCGTCGGGGGGCGTTAACCTCAATGGGGGCCGTGGGCGCGTTTCTTGCGATGCCTCCTGCCCTAGCGGGGACATCGAGCAGGCTCGCAATTCCTGCATCCACCATGGTTTTGCGGCGTCGGGTCGAGCGATCGTTGCGCGATGGCAATATGGTTCGCGTGGATCGCACGTGGGCAGTCACTTTCAAGCGTCAGGACCAGGCCATTTCAATAGACGGGGCACAGATTGGCGCTCGCGTCGATGCGCCCCCATCGCTCGCCCAACTCGCAAAGGTCGAAGAAGCACGCTCTACAGATGATATGTGGCCGATGCTCGTGTCGCAGGACGGCATACTGGTTGCGTCGGGCGGGCGGATAAGTGACGAGGATCTCGCATCGGCCATCGCCATTGCCAAGGACATGATGGCCAAGCGAAGGGACGGCGCGCAACCGAGTCAGGCCGAGGTGCAATATCTCGCAGATTTGCAGAGAGCGGGGTCAACGCTCCTCGATCGTTTGCCGGAAGACCTGTTCTACCCGCGATTGGGCCCAGTCCGTGCTAGTCGACAGATGACATTGCCCGACGGAATGATTGGAGAGTTTGAGGTTCGCTATGAGGGGGTTGCTGATCCTCAGGGAGGGTGGCTGTCGCAAGCCGAGCGCAGCGTAACCTCTCGTATCGGTCACAGCGAGCAAACAGCGCGCGAGACGTGGCGGATGCAAGCCGAATAAGCTGCCGACGATCTGTTTGAATAGCTCATCAAAGGCCTAGAGGTATTATTTTACCTCCCCCGAAACCCCCGGTTTTGGTTGACTTCCGCCCAGTTTGGCGACAAATGCGCGCCTCCTAGCTGTGAGGGCAGATGTCCAAGCCAGCGATTCGCTCGACCGAGGCCGAACCAGTCGGCCGGCAGTCGGTGAGGAACAGATTACCGCAATCCCTTTGATTGAAGGACAAACGAGCCATGAAGGCGCTTAGCAAACAGACCCAGTCGGTGAAGCCGGCAGAGGTCGAGAAGAAATGGCACCTGATCGATGCCGACGGCCTTGTGGTCGGTCGCCTTGCCTCGATCATCGCCAACCACCTGCGCGGCAAGCACAAGCCGAGCTACACCCCGCACGTCGATTGCGGCGATCACGTGATCGTCATCAATGTCGACAAGGTGAAGTTCACCGGCAAGAAAGCCACCGACAAGGTTTACTACAAGCACACCGGCCACCCCGGCGGCATCAAGGAAACAACTCCGGCCAAGGTGCTCGAAGGTCGCTTCCCCGAGCGCGTGCTTGAGAAGGCTGTTGAGCGCATGATTCCGCGTGGCCCCCTCGGTCGTGCGCAGATGAAGGCGCTGCACCTCTACACCGGCACCGAGCATCCGCATGACGGCAGAGCCGGCGTGCTCGACGTCGCTCGATGACGCAGACAGGTCACGCATAATGCTGACGAGACACACGTTTCCGATCTTCGATCTCAGACATCGCGCGACGCACTGCTGCGGACGCTGCTGAAATCGCTCAGAACCCGGCTGCGCCGCTTCGCGAGCAGGAGCTCGACTCACAGGGCCGCGCCTACGCGACCGGTCGTCGTAAGGACGCCACGGCCCGCGTATGGCTCAAGCCCGGCACCGGCAAGATCACCGTCAATGGCAAGGACCAGGAAGTTTACTTCGCACGTCCGACCCTGCGTCTGATCATCAACCAGCCGTTCGGCATCACCGAACGCACCGGTCAGTACGACGTCGTCGCCACCGTCAAGGGCGGCGGTCTGTCGGGCCAGGCTGGCGCCGTAAAGCACGGTATCAGCCAGGCTCTCACCAAGTACGAGCCGGAGCTTCGCAGCACCGTCAAGGCAGCTGGCTTCCTGACCCGCGACAGCCGCGTGGTCGAGCGTAAGAAGTACGGCCGCGCCAAGGCACGCCGCAGCTTCCAGTTCTCGAAGCGCTAATCGCTCGCGAACAGATCAGCTTACGAAAAAGGGCGGCTTCTCTTCGAGAGGCCGCCCTTTTTCTTTGCCGTCCGGGTATCGTCAGCGCTGGATTATAAGCAGGGCCCAGAACAAGCCTGTGCCTCCAAGGAACATCGGCCAAGACCAGTATACCTTGAAATCAGCAATATCGAGCGCGTGGATGGCGAGCGCGCCCCCACTTGATCCCTGCGTGCCTACAACCACCGCGATGCAACAGGTGATCAGCGCGCCAAATCCCATAGCTTTCAGCAGGTCCATTCCACGACCTCCCCGTCTTCGCCCTTGCCTTGCACCAAACCTGCAGCCTGAGTTGAGGACCGGCTGCAAGCTTTGATGCTCATACGACTATCACCAACAAAGTCTTAAAGCGGAGCCGCTAAAAAAGGTTAAATCATGTGCCTGCTATCTTACGATCAGGTCGCGGCAAGTTCACGCAACTCCACCTGCATCTCTTCGCCGCGGCGACAATTAAGGACGCGGTAGGATGGCGGCGCTCCGTGGCGTAAGCGGGTTGAAAGAGTTCCTGCTCCGATCATCCGCATGGAAGCGCCCGCCATTTCGCGGGTTTCATCGAACGGGCGATGGACATGACCTGTCATGATCGCATCGGCCCCCGCAGACGCCAGTGCCGCAAAAGCCCTATCGCCTCCGATCGTCGGATTGCCCGCATCCTCCTTTGGGCCAAGCAGAGGGTGATGGGCGGTCACGATCACATGGCGCGGATCGCCGCTTAGCTTCCTAAGCTCTGCAAGCGTCCTTTCGAGCGACCGCTTCGTCACGATCCCGTCAGACCATGGAAAGCGCGGCTGGGCACGCACAGTGGACTTCAGGGAGACAAGTACGACGTCGTCGTTTTCGAAGCGGCTGCCCACCTCAGAATCAAGCCTGCGGAAGCGGCGGTAAGGATCCGAGAACCGCTCGAGCAAATTGTAGTAAGGCATGTCGTGGTTCCCGGGCTCGAGAACCACCGGCACTCCCAGACCCGCAAACCATTCAGCGGCAGCTGCATATTCCGAGTGCTTCGCTCGCTGAGTGACATCTCCGGTGCAGACCAGTGCATCGGGCCGTTCATCACGTATTGCTTTTGCGACGTGCTCCAGAGCTTCGCGGTTTTCGACCCCGAAGTGAACATCGCTGACATGGAACAGGCGTGTGGTCATAGTGAGATAGGCTCAAGCGCGATTGCAGGAGGCTTGCAACCGCTATTTCAAATGCGCCCGCTGAGGATCAGCCAAGCAGACACGGCATTAAGCGCGCTGTATGCGCCATACGCCCAAGCAAAGCCTTGCCACCCATTTGCGACAAGCAACATTGCGGCGAGAAGAACAAGGAACTCAGCCAGCAATGTCAGGCGTCCGCCAAGCGCTTGAACAAAAGACGGCATCTGTCCCAGCAATCGGTGACCGCTTGAAAGAACAGCGCTGTGAAGAGCGAAGTTCACGATACCGAGCATGAAAATGGCGATCAAAGCGGCAATCACACATGACAGTATGGCGTAAACGTCCGTCGGTTTGAAGGTGCCGTTGATCGGCAATACTCTGACATTCGTAATTCTGGCTGCTGCCAATCGAAATGGATCGACGGGTTGGTCGAGTCTGAAATGACTGGCCGGGCCACCCTCGGTATTTCTTCAATCACGGCAAACGGATGGCATCCCCGGTTCGAACTCCCCGATCGAACTCCATCCCTTTGTCAGGAGGAGAAATGAAATGAAGACTCTTGCAATCGCGACGGCCGCCCTGGGCCTCGCTTTCACCGCATCACCGGCTCTGGCTGGGAGCAACGAATACCAATCCATGGATGTCAGCTATGCTGGCCTCGACCTTTCGACCATTGAAGGCCAACGCCTGCTCGAACAGCGCGTTGAAATCGCTGCTCGCAAGGTGTGCGGCTACGATGACCGCCAGGTGGGCACGCTGATCCGCTCGAAGGATGTGCGCGACTGCGTCGCCAACGCTCGCGCCAGCGCCCGCCAGGACGTCGCCACCATCCTTCAAGAACGTCAACGCGGCGGCTGAACCGCGTTCACGACCTGCACTTCCTCGCAAGTGCAGACATTGCGGCTCGAACCCTACTCAGTCCCGGGGTTCGGGCCGCTTCTTTTTGTGGTGGGTTTTGACCGAGCAGTGACTGGCTCGAGCCAGGAGGCCTAGCGCCCGGCCATGGCCTTCACCTTGGAAAGGTATGTGCGTCCGATCCGCAGCGCCTCACCATTTTGAAGTTCGGCTGACCAAACACCCAGCCCGTCGTGGCGCAGGCCGCGAATATTGTCGCGGCGCAGGATGGTGGAGCGGTGGATGCGGATGAACTGCTCTGGATCGAGCCTCGCTTCCAGTCCGGCAATCGTCTGCAAGAGCAAGTAGGAGCGGCTCGGTTCGCCATTTTCTGACGGTTCACCGACATGCAGACGAACATAGTCGCGCTCGGCATCGATCTGGTGAACTTCGCTGACCGCAATGCGAAGCAATTCGCTGCGATGAGGGACCCAAAGTTCGTCCAGCCACTTGCTTTGCGGTTCCTTGCGTTCGCCGCGGCGCGCAACGGCGCGTTCTATCGCGCGTTCGAGTCGGTCGGCAGAAACGGGTTTGAGAACGTAGTCGATCGCCTCAAGATCAAAAGCTTCAACCGCGAAATGGTCGTGGGCTGTGACAAAGATCACGGCAGGCGGTTCTCCGTCGCTTTCCGCAAATTTGCGGGCAACGCCAAGACCGTCGAGTTCAGGCATGGTCATGTCGAGCAGGACCAAATCCGGCTCAAGCTTTTCGGCAAGCCGCAGGGCGGCAGCACCATCGCTTGCCGTGCCGACGACATTGATGGCGGGAAGCTCCGCGCAAATCACCTGAATGCGCTCAACCGCGAGTGGCTCATCATCAACGATCATCGTCCGAAGAGCCTGGGTTTTGGTGTCTGTTTCGCTCATGTCAGCCCCTCCCTATATGGATCAATTGCCGCGTCGGCGGGTGCTTGCCGGACGCGACAGGGGAATTCGCATTTCTGTCTTATAGCCGCCGGGGATCGGTGCTGAGGTGAAAGCAATGTCCGAACCGAAGCGCGCTTCGAGGCGTTCGCCCACATTGGCAAGTCCGATCCCAAAACCGTGCGGTGAGCCTTCCGGCACGCCTGGCCCATCATCTGTGACAGTTACGACGAGCCGGTCGAATTCCTCGCGCGCTGAAACCGTAATCGTGACCGGACGGGTTACAGCCGAAACCGCGTACTTGACCGAGTTCTCCACCAAGGGCTGCAAGATCATGCCCGGAACCCGGGCTTCTTCCAGATCTTCCGGAAGATCGAACTTGGGGATGAGGCGCTCTGGGAAGCGCACAGCCTCGATGTCGAGGTAGAGCTTCTGCAGATCGAATTCGTCCCTGAGCGCGACATCGCTCGTCGGCTCGTCGGCCAGAGAATGGCGATAAAAGCGGCTGATGGTCTGGATCATCCGCTCCGCGCGTTCGGCCTTACCCGTCATGACGAGCGCAGAAAGCGAATTCAGCGTGTTGAACAGGAAATGCGGATTGACCTGATAGCGAAGCGAACGAAGTTCAGCCGCCTTTGCAGCGGATCGGAATTCCTGTTCACGCCGTTCGGCGGCGCGAGCCTGGTAGCCCGCTAGCAGGGCAAAGTAGGTCGATGCCCAGGCCAGCAGCAGAAAATATCGCCCGATCGCAATCTGGAATACGGCTTGCCAGGTTTCATCGCGCGCTTCGGCTGGAGCGATTATGAGTGATTCTGAAACCTTGTAACCGCCCGATCCATCCGGCGCGGGTGCCTTGATCGCGACGCCTGCAGGCAAATCATAGAGCAGGTTTCCTTCATCATCGAAACGGAAGCCCCGCTCCTCAGCATAGCGTTGCTCCAGTTCCTTCTGGATGTCTGCGAAAACATACTGGTTGATATGGCCGGTCGCTGTCGCAACGGGGATCGCAAACAAGCTGGCCGCCCCGATCTTGACCCACAGGGCCTGTCGATCAACCAGCCTGAGCATGCCCCACAGCACAATGGTGAGGCCGATGCCGGCGATTGTCACCGCCGCACGGCGCATCAGCATCTCGGACTGGAAGTCCATGTCCAGAATGTAACTGCGCGCGCTGATGAGGACGAAATAGGTCCCCCACAGCAGCACCATCGACAGCAAAACCGTGCGGAACGGTACGCTTACTGGCGCCTTCTTTGCAGGCGCTTTGGGTGGTGAGCTCATTTCCATAGTCTTGGCTGCCAGATAGCGCCTATTGCTCCGCAGCGCCAACCGGTCGTCGGCCTGGATGATCGCTTGGTCGATGGAAATCGACGCCGAACGACCAATCTCAGGCTGACTTAGCCCGGTAATCCAAGACTCAGTCGCGCGGCTTGATCATGTCTGCCGGGACTACCCATTGCGCAAATTGTTCTTCGGTGAGCAGGTCAAGCTCGAGCGCGGCTTCTTTCAACGTTGTCCCGTCTGCATGGGCCTTCTTCGCAATTTTCGCCGCATTGTCGTAGCCAATATGCGGATTGAGCGCGGTGACGAGCATCAGGCTTTCGTTCATCAGCTGGTCGATCCGGCCACGGTTCGCCTCGATTCCGACGACACAATTGTTCGTGAAGCTGATCGACGCATCGCTCAGCAAGCGGATCGATTGCAGCACATTGTAGATCATCACTGGCTTGAACACGTTGAGCTCGAGATGGCCGTGCGAGCCGGCCACACTGACTGTAGTGTTGTTGCCCATGACCTGCGCGCACACCATGGTCAGCGCTTCACACTGGGTCGGATTGACCTTGCCCGGCATGATCGATGAGCCTGGCTCATTCGCCGGGAGCGCAATCTCGCCAAGACCCGAACGCGGGCCAGAGCCGAGCAGTCGGATATCGTTCGCGATCTTCATCAGGCTGACCGCGATAGTGTTGAGCGCTCCTGAGAGCTCGACAAGAGCGTCATGCGCAGCGAGCGCTTCGAACTTGTTTGGAGCGGTGACAAAGGCATGCCCGGTTGTGTTGGCGACATGTTCGGCGAATTTTTCAGCAAATCCGGCCTTCGAATTGATGCCTGTGCCGACTGCCGTGCCGCCTTGAGCGAGTTCAAGAACTCGCGGGAGCGCGCTCTTGAGACGGGCGATGCCGTATTCGACCTGCTTCGCGTAGCCCGAAAACTCCTGACCCAGCGTCAGCGGCGTTGCGTCCTGCAGGTGCGTGCGGCCAATCTTGACGATGTCGCCAAAGGCATCGGCCTTGTCATCCAATGCGCCGTGGAGGTGCGATAGGGCCGGGATGAGGGTGTCGATTGTCTCGCTCGCTGCAGCAATATGCATCGCAGTCGGGAAAGTGTCGTTCGAGCTCTGACCCATATTGCAGTGGTCATTGGGGTGCACCGGTTCCTTACCCCCGTGCTGGCCGGTGAGAATCTGGTTGGCGCGGCTCGCAATCACTTCGTTGGCATTCATGTTCGACTGTGTGCCCGAACCAGTCTGCCAGACGCTGAGCGGGAACTGGTCGGCGAGCGTTCCATCGATCACTTCGCTCGCTGCCTGCACGATGGCTTCGCCCAGTTTCGAATCCAGGACGCCAAGATCCATGTTGGCCTTCGCCGCAGATTGCTTCTGGATACCTAGCGCCTTGATCAACGGTGCGGGCATCGTCTCAGTGCCGATCGCGAAGTTTGCAAGGCTGCGCTGGCTCTGGGCACCCCAGTGGGCGTCCACCGGGCAAGCCACATCGCCTAGCGAGTCGGCTTCGATGCGAACCTCCCCCGTTGCACCAAAAATGGATCCGTCGTTGTGGACGACTTTCGCCCCACCCTCGTTGGTCATGTCACTCATCGAAGCCCTCCTTATTTCGGTCGATCCGGCACGCCCTGTCTCTTGGCCGGTTTGATTGCGGCGTTCATATGCCGCCCCAGTGCATGAGGTCAAAGAGAAGCTGACCAATTGGAGCGCCTTAATTCGTTGTCACAATTTTGGCGCAAGTATCTTGGAAGTCCGAGCGCCGATGGCTAGGAAGGGTTGACGAACTGTATTGCGGTACTAATACAGCTCAACGGAGTAGTTATGAGCAACCAGACCATCTCGCACGATACCTTTGCTGCTCGCAAAGCGATGATCGACAGCCAGCTTCGCACCAGTGGCGTGAATGAGGAATTCGTCCTTGCCCGCATGCAGAGCGTTGCTCGCGAGGAATATCTTCCGCAGGACAAGGCCGCGATTGCCTATATCGATCGTTCTATCGCGCTCGATGAAGGTCACCTCGCGTCGCCGCTCTTCTACGGCAAGCTGCTGCTTGAGGCAGCACCCAAGCCCTCCGATCGCGTTCTGGTCGTTGAAGGTGGCACAGAATATCTCACCGATCTTATCCGTCCATTGGTGACCGATCTCGAAACCGTTTCCGCAAAGGACGCCGCTGAAGGCAAGCTTCCCGAAGGCACCTTCACGCTGATCCTTGTCGATGGCGCCATCGAAGCGTTGCCGGACGCGATCGCTGATGTGGTCGAAGAAAACGGCCTGATCGTCTCCGGCCTTGTGCTGCGCAAGGTGACCCGCCTCGCGTCGGGCCGCAAGGTTGCAGGCCAGGTGTCGCTTTCCGTGGTGGAAGATCTCGGCATTCCTGTTCTTTCCGCATTCAACAGACCCAAGAGTTGGACCTTTTCGTGACGCACACTTCCCGCCTGTTGACCACTGCTGCCGGGATCGGCGCTCTGACACTGGCGGGAACGGCAGTCCCGGCGCAGGCCGAGACGCTGCGCGATGCGCTCGTCGCGGTCTACAATACGAACCCGACTCTCGAAGCCGCGCGGGCGAACCAGCGCGCGACCGATGAAGGCGTGCCGATTGCTCGCGGGCCTGGTCTGCCCAGCGTCAATGTTACCGCTACCCATATCGAGTTCCTGCGCCAGTCGGGCAACTCGTTCACCGCGCCGGAGCGCAACCTCGGCGTTAACACCCAGTTGCAGGTCCCAATCTATTCGGGCGGCTCGATCAGAAACGGGATCAAGGCGGCAAGGGAACGCGTGGCTGCGGGTCAGGCGGATCTGCGCGGGACCGAAAGCTCGGTTTTCAGCCAGACTGTCGCTGCATACATGGACGTCCTTCGCACCGAGGCGCTAGCCCAGCTTGCTGCGAACCAGGTCGAGGTTCTTGAAGTCACCTTTCAGTCGACGAGTGACCGGTTCGAGATCGGCGACCTCACCCGAACGGATGTAGCGCAGGCGCAGTCCCGCCTCGCTGTTGCACAAGGCGACCTGCGGACCGCTTACGCAAACCTCGTGACCGCGCGCGAAACCTACATCCAGCTCGTCGGACGCGCTCCGATGGGACTTGAAGCCCCTCCCCCGCTACCTGGACTACCCGGTAATGTGGGAGATGCAGTAGTCACCGCGCTTGAGAACAATCCTGACCTTATCGCAGCGAAAGAAAACGCCGAGGCGGCAGGGTACGACACCGAGGTTGCCGGTGCCGGTCGCCTTCCGACCGTCGGGTTCTTCGCGAATTACGACTACAGCGATTTCTTCGGCACCTTGGGCGGTCCTGTTTCGGCAAACTTTCTTCAGCGGGAAACGACAGCCAATGCGGGTGTGCGCGTGACCATCCCGATCTTCCAGGGCGGTCTCCCAGCCGCGCGTCAGCGCCAGGCAGGTGCGCGCGAAAGCGCAGCGCTTGAGCAATTGATCGCAACCGAGCGCAGCATCATCCAGCAGACCCGTGCCGCCTATGCGAGTTGGGAGGCGTCGAACGCAGTCATCGAAAGCTCGCGCGCAGCGGTAGAAGCAGCCGAGGTAAGCCTTGAAGGCGTGCGCGCTGAAAACTCGATCGGCAATCGGACGATCATCGATGTCCTCAACGCCGAGCAGGAATTGCTCTCGGCACGCGCCCAGCTCGTGACTGCTCGGCGCAACGCATACGTTGCCGGATTCACGCTTCTTGCTGCCATGGGCAAAGCCGAGGCGCGCGATCTGAATCTCGACACTGGCGGCCCGCTCTACGATCCTGAAGTGAACTACGAACGTGTTCGCGGACGTTTCTGGGACTGGGATCGTGATCCCGAACCCGCGCCGAATTCGACGAGAACCGTTGACATAGAGGCAGCGGACGCATTCATTGGCCCCGTTCTCAATCCGGACGAATGACACTAAAGTAGTGATTCGAATGGTTAACGCGCGTTTGCGAAGGATTTGTCGTGGCGAATGATGGTGGCGCTTCGGATACCGGGGCATCGGTTGAAGAAATTCTCGAATCGATCAAGAAAGTGATGGATCGCGACAGCCGCGAAGCCGCATTCAAGACGCGGGCACGCGCTACGCCAAAGACCGAAGAAGCGCGCGAAGAATCCGAGCCCGAGGAAGAAGTGCTCGACCTCGCGGAGATGGAACTTGACGAGGTTGTCGAGGTCGAAGGCGAGGATGCAAGCGAACCGCTCATCACCGAGGCCGTTCGCGGCGCCATGCAGGAAAACCTTGCGGCGCTTGCGATGCTGTCAGAGCCACCCGCCAAGCCGCAGATTGTTCGATCGGGCGAAACCTCGCTGGAGGGACTGACGCGCGAGTTGCTTCGACCGATGCTAGCCGAATGGCTGGATCAGAACCTGCCGGGAATGGTCGAGAAGATGGTCCAGGCCGAGATCGCGCGGATCGCTGGCAAGCGTAGCTGATTCCTCACACGGGACTTTCGCTGGAATATCTGAGCGAGGCACGTTAACTCCCCTTTATGGGATGGAAGCTTCTGACAGGAGCCGCCTTCACGGCTCTGGCATCGTTTGGCTCAGCCCCTCTGCTTGCAGAGGATCATGGCGAGTCGGTTTCTCACAAAGCTATCGAAGGCGTCAGCAAGACGCCCATGTCCGCTCGCGATCTTGTGACGATGCCGCGGTTAGGCGGTCCCACTGCGACGAGCGACGGTCGATACGCTGTCTATTCGGTTACGATCACCGACCCTGACACTCTCAAGCGAACGCCGCGCCATTTCATTATTGATCTAACTCAGCCGGGAAGCGAGCCAATCTCTTTCGATCTCGGGATCTCGGGTTATGGTCTAACATTTGGTCCCGATGATTTTCTTTATTTTCTGAGCGCAGACAACACGGACGAAGAGGCTGAGGATCGCGTTCGCGTGTGGAGAGTTGCGCTTGAGGCAAACGGCAATGTCACAGGCCCCATGCCTGTCGCTGATATCGAGGGTACGGACATTGGCGGCTTCAAGCTTGCCCCGACAGGCGATGCGATTGCGCTCTGGGCCGAGATAGATCGCGATTGCGAGCAACTTGAATGCGAAAGTAATGAAGGAGCGACAGGCAGCGGTCGGCTCTACGATGGAAATAATGGTTTCTATCGCCACTGGGATACCTGGACGCGGCCGGGCCACTTCAACCGTGTTTTCGTATTCAGCTTGGAGAACGGCAAAGTTACCGGCGACGGCACGCCATTGGACGGCGGCAGCGCCGACAACGCACTGGTTGGCAATACTCCGACGAAGCCATTTGGCGGCAGCGGAGATATTGCCTGGGCACCGGATGGGTCGGGCGTCTATTTCGTCGCTCGCCGAGCGGGCGCAGAGGAGCCGACCTCCACCGATCTCGACATTTACTGGTCTGACCTGTCGGGAAGTGCACCGGTCGAGCTGACATCAGCCAATCCCGCGCATGATTCCTCACCTGCACCGTCGCCCGATGGGTCAACGCTCGCTTATCTCGCCATGGCGCGCCCCGGTTACGAATCAGACCGCATGGTGGTGCACCTTCGCGATCTTCAATCAGGGGAGACCCGCGCTCTTACACAGAACACTGACCTGTCATTCGGCAGCCTCAGCTGGAGCGCAGACGGGTCATACCTGCTGGCTACCGCTGCGGACGTCTTGGATACGCCGGCATTTCGTATCAATCCCATGAGCGGCGAGGTTACCGAGCTCAACCTTATCGCCGGAAACGAAGCTCATATCGGCAGTTTGAGACCATTGCCGGGCGATAGGATGCTCTTCACGCGCGATTCGATCGGTGTGCCCAATGAGCTTTACCTTGCAGTAGGGAGCAGCGAAGCGCGCCCACTGACTGATGCGGTCACGACGCGGATGGGAGAGTTCGCCTCGACCGTGACCACCCGCTTCAGTTTCACAGGCGCCAACGGAGATACAGTCCGGGGCCAGATCACAAGGCTGGAGGAACAGGAAGGTCCGATCCCTGCGATCCTTTACATTCATGGCGGCCCGCAAGGCTCTTTCAGCGACGGCTGGTCATCACGCTGGAATCCCCGTGTGGTCGCGAGCCAAGGCTACGCTGTGATCTCGGTCGATTTCCATGGGTCGGCCGGATACGGGCAGGAATTCATGGACTCGATCAACCGCGATTGGGGCGGCAAGCCGCTGGAAGACCTCCAGAAAGGTCTGGCCGCTGCGCTTGAGCTAGATCCCCAGATTGACGGCTCACGCGCCTGCGCGATGGGAGCAAGTTACGGCGGATACATGGTCAACTGGATCGCCGGGCGCTGGCCTGAGCGTTTCGATTGCCTTGTCCAGCACGATGGGCTGTTCGACTTGCGCAGCTTCTACTATTCGACCGAGGAATTGTGGTTCCCGCGCTGGGATTTCGGCGGCTCCTACAGCGAAGCGCGCGAGACTTATGAACGCTGGAACCCCGTCAATCACGTAGACAACTGGCAGACGCCCATGCTTGTCATCACGGGCGAGCTGGATTTCCGCGTTCCATACACTCAGGGAATTCAAAGCTTCACCGCCTTGCAAGAGCGCGGAATTCCTTCGCAATTGCTCGTATTTCCCGACGAGAACCACTGGGTCCTAGGCGCGAGAAACTCGCTACAGTGGCATGAGACGGTGTTTGCCTGGCTCAATCGCTGGCTGAACAAAGAAGATGATACCGAATGAGTGAGATTGACCGGCTTGCAGCCGAAACGGCGCTGGCCAAGAAATACGGTTCGAACGACGAGAACCGGATTGAGCGACAGATCTTCCTGTGTGCGCTTTCGGAAAAGCAAAAATGCTGCTCACGAGAAGAGGGTGAAGTCGCTTGGCAGCACCTCAAAGACACGCTCAAGAACCGTGGTCTGGTGGGGCCTAAGAGGACACAGGGGCACCCAAAGGGGCCCGGTGGCATTCAAAGGACGAAGGCTGATTGCCTTCAGATCTGCTCGCACGGACCGATCGCGGTCGTATGGCCTGATGGCGTCTGGTATCATTCTTGCCGTCCAGAAGTGCTTGACCGGATTGTCGATGAGCATCTCATTGGCGGGCAACCTGTCGAAGAATTCCGACTGAAGGCTCCGGGGGCGTCCTAGTCGTTGTCCTTCGGGGACCAGAACTCATCTTTGCCCGGCAACCGATTGTCGACCGATTCGTCGTGGCCGGTTCCGTTTGACAGAAACACGAGACCCATCAAGCCTCCGCCGAGCAGCATGGTGAAGCTGATCCCCAACGCGACCGCGATGTAGAAGTGAACCGACACCATGCCGTTGAATGCGTAGAGAATCCCAATCGCGAGCAAAACCGTCGCAATCGTCACGCCGAGCAGCACTTTCATGATGCTGCGATAGCGCGCCCATGCGTGGGCGGCGTTCTCGGGGTCGTCGAGGGGGGATTTCTTGACCATCGGTGTCACATGCGGCTCGCGTCGTTACATTGCAATGCGAAAGCTACGGACCGAGCGGCAAAGTGGAGGCAATGCGGGCTAAATCCACGCCAGACTCGCCTTTTGGCTGCATTGGTGGCATTTTCGTTGAGGTAGAGAGGAGCACCCCAATGACTATCTCCAAAATTATAGGGGACCGGGACGCAACCGACATCATCTCCTGCGAAGTCACAACACCTGTTGCCGAGGCAGTGAGTCTGCTGGCCGGCAAGCGGATCGGTGCCCTACCCGTCATGCGGGACGGCAAAATCGCTGGGATCATTTCGGAGCGCGACGTTGTCTATCGCCTCGCCGAAAGCGGCCATGATGCGCTCGACATGACCGTTGGCGACATCATGACATCGCCCGCCGTCACGGTTGAGCCCACGACATTGATCGATGACGCGCTCGCGCTGATGACGAAGCGGCGCTTCCGTCACTTCCCTGTGGTCGACAACGACAAACTTGTCGCGTTCATCTCAATCGGTGATCTGGTGAAACACAAGATTGACGAGGTCGAGCATGAGGCTGCGGCGCTGCGCGACTATATTCAGCACGCCTAACAGCACCGCACAGACTTGTGATTCAATCTGACGCCCCTAAATCGCACTAATGAGCCAAACACTCACACTGACCCCTGCCGCGGCCAAGCGCGTTGCCTGGATTGCCGAAAAGCAGACCAAGCCAGCAATCCTTCGCCTGTCGGTAGAGGGAGGGGGCTGTTCTGGCTTTCAGTACAAGTTCGACCTCGCCGATGGTGCCGACAGCGATGATGCGGTGAGCGAAACCGACGGCGTGAAGCTGGTTGTCGATCCGGTCAGCCTCGACCTCGTCGACGGCAGCGTCGTCGATTTTGTCGAATCGCTGGGCGGTGCCGCTTTCCGCGTCGAAAATCCCAATGCTGCTGCCGGTTGTGGCTGCGGCTCGAGCTTCGGGATCTAGTCTCACCAAGCGATAGACGCGCTCGCCACTATCCGTCATGGATAGCGCCATGAAAATCGCGACCTACAACATCAACGGTATCAAGGCGCGCCTGCCGCGGCTCAAGGAATGGCTCGAGGAAACGCGGCCCGCAGTCGCTTGCCTTCAGGAAGTGAAAAGCCAGGACAAGGACTTCCCCGCCTCCGAATTCGAGGAACTTGGCTATCAGGCGATCTGGCATGGCCAGAAAGCCTTTAACGGCGTTGCGATCCTCGCGGATACCAAGGCGGGTTACTCGGCCAAGGAAGTCCAGCGCGGGCTCGGCATCGATGGGCCCAAGGAAGGTGAGGGTGAGCAGGCGCGTTATCTCGAAGTCGACGTTACGCGCGAAAGTTCAACCTGCCGGATTGTCTGCATTTATCTGCCCAACGGCAATCCGCAGCCTGGTCCGAAGTTCGACTACAAGCTCGCCTGGATGGAAAAGCTCCGCGGCCGAATGGCGCAAATCTGGGAAAGCGAGGTGCCTGCCGCAGTCCTTGGCGATTTCAACGTCATTCCCGAAGATGACGATGTATTCTCGGTGAAAGCGATGGCCTCGGATGCCCTCATGCAGCCGGAATCGCGCGCTGCGTACGCACGTCTCCTTGCCGACGGATGGACCGATGCTCTGCGCACCCACAATCCGCGTGGGGGGGTGTGGACTTACTGGGATTACCAGGCCGGTGCATGGCAACGCGATCATGGCTTTCGGATCGACCACATTCTTTTGTCACCCGAACTTGCCGATCGACTGGTGAGCGTAGGCGTCGATCGAGAGCATCGCGGGCGCGAAAAGGCGAGCGATCATGCGCCGACCTGGGCAAAACTGAACTTCTGATCTGACGCACAAAAAACCCCGCCGGTTAGGGCGGGGTCTCCTGTTTTCAGTGCGAACCAGGGCTCAGCGATAGAAGATGTGCGTATCGATCTGGGCGAGCCGAGTCTTGCGACGGCTCCAGCCTGGGCGAACGTAATTGGCGTGGAAGTAGACCGCGTCGGACGCTTTCGATTCCCACAGGCCTTCATGTGCGATCTTCGCGACGGCTTTTGCACGCTTCCAAGCATTGGAAGACTTGTTGATCTGCGGCATGCGGCCACCGCGAACGAAAGAGAACTGGGCTCGCTGGTAGACAACACCGCAATAACTCGCCGGCCATCGGCGATCTTCGGAGCGGTTGATCACGACTTGCGCGACGGCCAGCTGGCCATCAAGCGGCTCACCGCGCGATTCGAAATAGACGGCACCAGCAAGGCAGTGCATTTGCTCGGAAAGCTTGTCAGGCGTGGTGACCTTGCCAACGAGCTCACGGAGCGTAGAGGCCTGAAGTTCTGAATCAGCAATTTCGTCGGCGCTCGCGTCTTCGAGCGGCTGCACGACTTCTTCGGAAACGAAGACCGGCTGCTGGGGCACGATCTCGACGGTCTCTTGGACCGGCTGTGCAACGTCCATCTGGGACACTGCAGGTGCATCTTGGGCGGATGCGACAGCGCTATCTGCGCTGGAGAAACTCAAACTGGCAGCCGCTGCTACTGCGACCGCACTCAACGAGTACGTCTTATGACCCATCGGTTGTACTTTTTATGCGGTGAGCAAGCTCCGACGCAGGTGAGGACCATGACGATTTTTCGTCTTGAGAGGTAGGTCCTGGTTGTGCCTGCCGGCTGCCCCCCGTCTGCGTGCCAAGACAAGCGATCGAATTATCGCTCGAAAAGGCCTGCGCGTCTGGAAGCTCGCGGCCAAATAGTCACAACTGAAACTAAGTCAAGTTAACGAGGGAGAAGTTCGACGAACCGTTCTCCACCGTCGATATCCACCTCAATAATCCAGATGTCGGGGTCCTGGCTTTTTCGGCGGTCGAGATACTCTGAAAATTCCATCGGTTTTTCAGGATCTTGTGCTTTGGTTGAAATAAATGGCCGAGTGCCGTCGAGTTGCGGCATTCTTTCGAAAAGCGTGGCATCCTGCCCGCGATGCATGGTTACTATAAGGACAGTCCCTGCGTCTCGCTCCCCCTTGGCTAGCACCATGGCGCTGCCACCCTGCGATTCGACGAGACGGATCAGCCCCGCCACTTCGAGGTGAGTGGGCAGTCTTTCACTCATTGTGGGGTCGCACGCCTCAAGCCGAATAGCCGTCGAGGCTCGACAGCGCGATACGTGAGCGCATGAAAGTGCCGGTCCCGCGACCGATCTCATCGCCTTCTTGGTCGATCAGGCGACTTTCGGCAACGAACACCCGGCGCTTGCCGCTGACCCAGCGACCTTCTGCAATCACCTCGCCCACTCTCACCGGCTTGGTAAAATGAAGGTTGAAGCTGGTGGTGAGGAGAAATCGATCGGTAGCAAGCGTGTTCGCCGCATAGAACGCGGCATCGTCGAGCATCTTGAAATAGATTGTCCCGTGCGCAGCGCCTGCTGCGTGGTAGACATCTTCTGTGATCGAGAATGTCAGCCGCGAGAGCCCTTCACCCGAAATCTCGAGGCGAGAGGCAAACTTATCATTGATCGGAGCCGACGCATAGAGTCGCTCAAGCGCGCGGTAATGCTGGCTCGCGCCGTCTTCCATCTGGCCTGCGTCAGGCGGCATCGCGCAGAAGCTGATTGGTCAATAAGCCAAACAGGGCATCGGGATCAGGCGCTTCCGTCAGCGCGCTGAGCATCGTTTCGTCGCGCACCATGCGCGAAATCGCAGCAAGCGCGTGTAAGTGGGTTGCACCAGCGTTCTCAGGAGAAACGAGGCCGAACGCGAGGTTCACTGGAACAGCATCTGCCGCCTTGAAATCGACCGGCTGCTCCAGCTTCAGGATCGCCATTGTCGGACGATTGACCGACGCACTGCGGCAATGCGGGATAGCGACGCCTCGGCCAAAACCTGTGCTGCCAAGCGATTCACGCTGTTCGAGACCATCAAGAATATCCGCAGACTCTAGGCCGTAAGCCTTCATGTAGAGCTGCGAGAGCTGGTCCAGCACCTGCTGACTGGTTGTAAGGCGAGCGAAGCCAATAGCCTCAGGCTCGAATTTGATGTTCACGTCCATTGTGTTCACGAAATCCCGGTCACTTCAATCCGTGGGACCAAAGCTCATCATTCTCCAAACATGGCGCGAGACCGCACATGACGCGGCCGTTCTGCCAAGTTCAATGGGTTGGACCTCCCTCTCAATCCTCGTGATTACCTATTCGGTTTCACGTTATCGAGGTCCTAACGCGGCTCAACCCATCCGATCGAGCCATCTGCGCGGCGATAAACCATATTATGTCTACCAGTTCCAGCATTTTTGAAGAAGAGAGCCGGAGTATCGCGCAAATCCAGCATCATGACTGCATCGGCGACGCTCGATTCCGGGATATCAACGCTGGTTTCCGCAATAACGGGCGGCGCATCTGCGGGCGCCTCTTCTTCGGCTTCGTCTGCGGCAAATATCGTGTAGGCAGCTTCTTCTTCTGCCCGCACCTGCAGAGCGCGTTCGTGGCGATCCTTGAGCCGCCTTTTGTAGCGACGCAGTTGTTTCTCAATCTTGGCCGCCGCTTCGTCGAGCGCATGGTGAGCATCGTGCGCGCTGGCCTGCGATTTGAGGATCATGCCCTGCGTCACGTGCGTGACGATATCGCAGGAAAATGCTCCGGCAGGTGCCTTTCCGAAGGTCACATGCGAAGAAAGCGCTCGGTCGAAATACTTGTCGACGATACCCCCCAGCCGGTCCGAGGCATGCTCCTGGAGCGCTGCGCCGGTTTCAACCTGATGTCCTGAAATCCGGATATCCATCGTCACCACTCCTCCTATTGGATAGTCCTATCGAGCCCAGATCGCGTCCTTGATCCCCTCGACAAATTCGCGATGCCTGGCCAGTTCATTCTCGCTCGCCGCATGCGGCCTGGGTTCGCGAAACGGTTGGTCCGACCGCCTGCCGATGACGGTTTCGACCACCTTCTCTGCAGCAGCGTGTGGGTCTTCGACGGTGTCCGCGGCCAATTCGAGGCCGATTTGTCGGCCGCCTGTTAGTTCGACATAGACCTGCGCGAGCAATTCGGCGTCAAGCAGTGCGCCGTGCTTTACGCGGTGGCTGCGGTCGATCCCGTAGCGCGTGCAAAGCGCATCCAGCGATAGCTTCGCGCCAGGATGCTTCTTGCGAGCGATAGCTACGGTGTCGACCATCCGGTCCATCGCGATCGATTCGCGCCCGATGCGTTCTAGTTCTGCATTCAGGAAGCCGAAGTCGAACCCGGCATTGTGCGCCACTAGGGGTGCATCGCCGAGAAACTCCAGCAGCTCGTCAGCGGTTTCGGAAAACCTGGGCTTGGTTTCGAGGAACGAGATCGAAAGCCCATGAACCGCTTCTGCGGCAGATGGCATATCACGTTCCGGATTGTAGTAAGCGTGGTAGGACCGCCCGGTTTCGACCCGTCCGACCATTTCGACACATCCGATTTCTACCATTCGGTCCCCGGTTTTCGGATCGAGGCCGGTCGTTTCGGTGTCGAAAATCACTTCACGCATTTGAAGCGTTATTCACCCAAGCGGGCGGCATGGCAAGAGGGGAGGGTGCGGCTCAATCAGCCGCGCCAGCTTCGCTGTGCAATTGCTTGATGAGCGCGTGCACTTGAGATTTGGTTTCCTCAAGCGTGGCGCCCGTGTCGATCACATAATCGGCCCCGGCTCGCTTATCGGCATCAGGGGTCTGAAGTCCGAGGATATGCTCGAACTTCTCGATGGTCATGCCAGGCCTTGCGAGCACTCGTTCGCGCTGCACTTCCGCAGGCGCCGATACGACAACGACCACATCGACGGCCTTGTTGCCGCCGCCTTCGAACAGGAGGGGTATGTCAAAAAGAACGAGAGGCGCTTGTGCATTCTCTTCAAGGAAAGTCGCGCGTTTGCGCCCGACTGCCGGGTGAACAATCGCCTCGAGTTCTGCAAGTTTGTCCTTGTCACCGAAGACAAGCTTTCCGAGCGCCTCGCGATTGACGCCTTTAGGGCCGGTTGAGCCGGGAAATGCCGCCTCGATTGCGGGTAGAAGCTCCCCATCTGGGCCTTGCATGGCACGAACCGCAGCATCGGCGTCGAAAACCGGCACGCCTGCCTCCTCGAACATCGCGGCGACAGTCGATTTTCCCATGCCGATCGAGCCGGTGAGTCCAATGATTACCGGTCGTCTCATTGCGAGAGCCGCTTCATGAGCTCGGCGTCGTGAGCGCGTGGCGGAGGGGTACCGTAGAACTTCTCAAATGCGATTGCTGCCTGACCGATGAGCATCGCCAGGCCGCCAATCGTGCGAAACCCGGCGGCCTTGGCCTCTGTCAAGAGCGCCGTTTCGACCGGGCTTGTCACGATGTCATAGACAATCGAGCGCGGAGGAGCATGACTGAGATCGAAGGCGAGAGGCTCATTGCCTGTCATTCCGAGAGGCGATGCGTTTACGATCAGGTCCATACATCCTTCGCGATCGTCAAAAGCAAAGTCGGTCGTATCTGCAAAGTGCGACAAGTGGATAGCGTGATGCTCGCCTTCTGGTGCGAGCTTATCGAGTAATGCCCGCGCTTTCGCCGGATCGCGCCCGGCCACTACGAGGGTGAAGCCCTGGTCGGCAAGAGCGGCAATAATCGCCCGCGCTGCACCTCCGGTGCCCAAGATCCTTGCCATGCGAAACAGGTGGTTGTTCGCGAGTTCTTGGCGAAGCGGTTCGAGAAAGCCGCCAGCATCGGTGTTATACCCGGTGAGCAACCCATCGTCGCTCCGAACGACCGTGTTCACTGCCCCGAGTTTGGCGGCAGTTGGATCCAGAGCATCGAGGAGGGGAATTATGTCTTGTTTATGCGGCATAGTGACGTTGCAGCCGACCCAGCCGGATTTCGTGCGAGATGTGCCGAGATAATCGGCGAGATGTTCTGCGCTGACATGCGCCGCTGTGTAATCGCCAGAAAGGCCGAGCTTCTCCAACCAGAAGCGATGGATAATCGGCGATTTGGACTGCGCAATCGGATCTCCAATGACCTGCGCCAGGGGAGGTAGGCTTGTCACGACAGCAACACGCCTTGGTCGCGCAGTGCCTCGAGAACCGCCAGCAATGGCATTCCGAGGACGGTGAATTGATCGCCTTCTATCGATCCGAACAGTTGAACGCCCATTGCCTCGATCCGGAAACAGCCGACTGTATATCCCACTTCAGGCCATTCCTGCGCCAGGTAGTGCTCGATGAATTCATCGGAAAGAATGCGCACAGATAGCCGTGCACAATCTGCATGGCTCCATTCGCATGTATCGCCGCGCACAAGTGCTGCCGCACTGTGCAGTTCGAGCGTCTTGCCGGAGAAAAAGCGAAGATGCTCTGCGGCGTTTTCGCGCGAGGTTGGCTTATCGAAGCGTTTGCCATCGACCACAACAAGGGAGTCGCTTCCAAGCACTAGCGCGTCTGGGTGTTCCGCAGTCAGTGCAGCGGCCTTGGCAACGCTCAAGGCTTCGGCGATCTCTGGCGGTGTTGCATCCTGAAGGCCCGCTTCAATGGCGCGTTCATCCAATTCAGCGGGCAGGGCGCGATACTGTACCCTTGCTGCATCGAGCATCGAGCGGCGCGACGCGGATTTCGATGCGAGGATCAGTTCAGGCGAATTCATATTGGCTTCGCAACCCCGTCGACCTGCCGGTCCTTTCGCTCACGCTCTTGTACGAGCCGGATGATCGCAGCCGCGCTCTCTTCAATCGAGCGTCGCGTCACGTCGATCACCGGCCAGCCGTTGTCCGCGAACATTCGCCGCGCAAACTGGAGCTCTGTTTTGACCTTCTCACCATCGACATAAGAGGTCTCAGTTCCCTCATTTAGCGACAGCAGGCGATTGCGGCGGATCTGGACGAGACGTTCGGGCGCGGTGGTGAGGCCAACGACAAGCGGATGCCTCAGCCCAAAGAGCGTCTTGGGAGGCGGGCTTTCCACCACCATCGGAATGTTCGCGACCTTATAGCCACGATTAGCCAGATAGATGCTGGTGGGAGTCTTCGAGCTGCGCGACACCCCAGCAAGGACGATATCGGCATCCTCCCAATCCTCATGCCCGACCCCGTCATCGTGAGCTATCGTGTACTGGATCGCCTCGACGCGCTTGAAATAGTCAGCGTCCATCATGTGCTGACGCCCAGGCCGGCCGTGTGCCTCCTGACCCAATTGCGCCTCAAGCGCAGCAGTCACTTGATCGAGAACCGGGACAGCCGGAAGGCCAAGATGCCGGCAATGCTCTTCCAATCGCGCGCGAGTCTCGGGATTGACGAGCGTAAAAAGCACCAGACCCGGATTGACGGCGAGATCAGGCACGATCCGGTCGAGATGCTGGCGTGAACGCACCATCGGCCAGAAATGGCGGCTCACCTGCGGATCGTCGAATTGCGCAAGCGCCGCCTTCGCGATCATCTCCAGCGTCTCACCGGTTGAATCCGATACAAGGTGCAGGTTCAGGCGGTTCATCGGATGATTCGCTAGCCGCGATTGCGACCTGTGGAAAGTGGGTGGCATAAACTAAGGGAGAGAAGTGTCGACAAGCATGGGAGAGGAAAATGTGCCCACAATTCGAAATTTCGCAGGGCGACTTCTCGACACGGGATAGACGATGTCGACAGCCTGCGAACAGTGGGGATAGTTCGCGCTTGACTCAATCTGACTGCAGAGTCGCGAAACGCACAAGATGCTTCTCAGCGCGGGAGAAATCAGGCAGGGCCTGGTAATTCCCAGTATCCACAGGGCCAACAGACTCCTTCATCCCTTTTATAATTACATTTTATTTGATTAGAGAGACGCATGCCTGGACCTTTGCTCGAAACCCTTAAGGGTAACCGCCAGAAGATCGCTCCTGTCTGGCTCATGCGTCAGGCCGGTCGCTATCTCCCTGAATATCGCGAACTTCGTGCCGAGAAGGGGGGGTTTCTTGAGCTGGTCTATGACAGCGAGGCTGCGGCCGAGATTACGGTTCAGCCAATCAGGCGGTTCGGGTTCGACGGCGCAATCCTGTTTTCCGATATCCTGATCGTGCCGCATGCAATGGGACAGGGACTGGAGTTTCTCGCAGGAGAGGGTCCAAAACTTAGCCCCACCTTGCTCGAAACGACGATGGGTTCGTTCGAGCCGCAATTCGAGCGCTTTGAGCCTGTATATGAAACGGTGCGCCAAACTCGCGCGCAGATTGCCGATACTGTCACGATGCTGGGCTTTGCGGGGTCGCCCTGGACGGTCGCAACATACATGATTGCAGGCGAAGGCTCCAAGGATCAGGGCCCAGCGCGCTTGCTCGCATATCGCGATCCGGGTCTGATGCAGGACATCTGTGATCGCATCGCCGAGGTGTCGGTCGAATATCTGCGCGGTCAGATTGATGCCGGTGCCGAGGCCGTTCAATTGTTCGACAGCTGGGCGGGAAGCCTAGCCCCTGATGAGTTCGAACGGTGGGTTGTCGCTCCCAATGCGAAGATCACGGCGGCGATCAAGCGATCGCATCCTGAAACCCCTGTCATTGGTTTTCCGAAAGGCGCTGGCGCGAAACTGCCCGGTTACGCGCGCGAAACAGGCGTTGATGCAATCGGCTTGGACGAAACGCTTGATCCGGTTTGGGCTCATGAGGTGTTGCCGGACGGCATGCCGGTTCAGGGTAACTTCGATCCGCTGCTGATCGAGGCAGGCGGACCGGCGTTGGCTGTGAGGGCTCGCACGATCCTTGAAGCCTTCGAAGATCGCCCGCATGTCTTCAACCTTGGGCATGGCATTGGGCAATTTACGCCGATCGAACATGTCGAGCAGCTGCTCGCAGCCGTTCGCGGCGGGGAAGGGGCGTAAACATGGATATCTTTCCGACGATTTACCCATGGGTGAAGGCAGGACACGTCATCTTCATGGTGTTCTGGCTTGCCGGGCTTTTCATGTTGCCGCGTCAATGCATCTACATCCTGGACACAGAGCCTGGTTCGGCTGACGAGGCGAAGTGGGCGCATCGCATGGGATTGCTGCGCAGAGTGATTCTGACGCCGAGCCTGATCGTCGTCTGGCTGCTCGGGCTTTATCTCATGTACGGCCTTTTCATTGCATCGGGCACGCTGGGTCAAAATGGCTGGCTACACGCCAAGATTACCCTCGTGCTTGTTCTCTCCGGCTACCATGGGTGGCTGGTCGCTCAGACCAAGAAGATGGCGTGTGGCGAGCGTCCTTTGACCGAAAAGCGTTTGCGCATGATCGGCGAAATTCCAGGCCTGCTTCTCGTTCTGATCGTTGTATTGGTTTACGTTAGACCGTTCTAACAGCTTCGATCGCCGCATTGATCAATTGAACGATTGACCTTCCCTTGCACGAATCTTATTTTGTGCGAGCCCACCACCGGTATAGGCAGCGCATCCAACGCGCGGCCAGGTCTGCTTTCACCAAGCCCATACCCTCACCGTTGGACGCAAGAGATGAAACAACTTGCTCAGCTCAGGTTTGAGGGGGCCTCGTCCAAAGAGGCTTCGACCCGCCGGCCACCCCTACATTACGGAATAGAAAACCAATGCATCTCAAAGACTTGAAAGAACGCACACCGGCCGATCTGGTGGCGATGGCTGAGGAGCTCGGCGTCGAAGGTGCTTCGACCATGCGCCGGCAGGACCTGCTCTTCAGCATCCTTCGCGAACTGGCCGAGGATGAAGAATACGAAGAAAAAATCATGGGCATCGGCACTATTGAGGTGCTGCAGGATGGCTTTGGCTTCCTGCGCTCGCCCGAAGCAAATTACCTCGCCGGTCCCGACGACATTTACGTTTCGCCTAATCAGATCCGCAAATGGGGTCTGCGCACCGGTGATACGGTAGAGGGTGAGATTCGCGCGCCCAGGGAAGGCGAGCGCTATTTCGCGCTCACCAGCCTTGCGAAGGTCAACTTCGAAGATCCCGCCGCCGTTCGCATGCGCACCAACTTCGATAACCTGACCCCGCTCTATCCGGACCAGAAGCTCAATCTCGACACCGTGGATCCGACCGTAAAGGATAAGAGCGCGCGCGTGATCGATATCATCTCGCCGCAGGGCAAGGGACAGCGTGCGCTGATCGTTGCGCCCCCGCGCACCGGTAAGACGGTTCTGCTTCAGAATATCGCGAAGGCGATCACTGACAATCACCCTGAAGTCTTCCTCTTGGTCCTGCTCGTCGACGAGCGGCCTGAGGAAGTCACCGACATGCAACGCAGCGTGAAGGGCGAGGTTATCTCCTCGACCTTTGACGAACCGGCCAATCGTCACGTTCAAGTTGCTGAAATGGTTATCGAAAAGGCCAAGCGTCTGGTCGAGCACAAGCATGACGTGGTGATCCTGCTCGATTCAATTACCCGTCTGGGCCGCGCTTACAACACCGTTGTTCCGAGCTCGGGCAAGGTGCTGACCGGCGGTGTGGATGCGAACGCACTTCAGCGTCCCAAGCGCTTCTTCGGTGCTGCACGAAATATCGAGGAGGGCGGTTCGCTCTCAATCATTGCAACCGCGCTGATCGACACTGGTAGCCGAATGGACGAGGTTATCTTCGAAGAGTTCAAGGGCACCGGTAACTCGGAAATCGTCCTCGACCGCAAGGTTTCGGACAAGCGCATCTTCCCGGCGCTCGATGTAGGTAAATCCGGCACCCGCAAGGAAGAGCTGCTGGTCGAGAAGGACAAGCTCTCGAAAATGTGGGTGCTTCGCCGTATCCTCATGCAGATGGGCACCGTCGACGCGATGGAATTCCTCCTCGACAAGATGAAGGATTCCAAGACCAACGAAGACTTTTTCGATACGATGAACCAGTAATCTACGGTTCGGTGATCAGGCGAGGGTGGGCGATCCGAAAGGATCAGTCCGCCTTTGCTTTTCCGAGCTGGCGTCCCATCATCTCCCAGACCTTGTTCACGGCCTTGAGTGGTCTGACCATTACCTTGAAATCCTTGATCATACCTTCCTCGTCGAAAGTGATCATGTCGATCCCGTTGACCTTGATACCCTCCATCTCACACGCAAACTCCAGAACGGCGGTATCGCCGTCAGCGACTTCGCGCAGATAATGGAAGGTGTCGTTACCAAGGGTCTGGCCAGCGGCCGCGAGATAGGCGACGACGATTGCACGACCTTCTTGCGGTGTGTGGACCACGGGCGAGTGGAAGACAGCATCCTCGCGGATGATTTGGGCAAGGGCGTCACGCGTGCTGCCTCCCTCGATGACCGCGTGCCAATTCGCGAGGCCTTTTGCCGCGCTGCTCATGCCAGATGTGCTTTGAAGAACGCGGACGTACGACTGTCGGCGAGATTTGCGGCTTCCTCGTCACGGCGCTTGCCTATCTCGGTCGCAAATCCGTGGTCGAGACCTTCATAGTCGTGCAGTGTTGCCTTGGGGTGGTTGTCCAGGCCTTCATGCATCGCGGCCTGTGTTTCCTTATCTACGAATCCGTCCTCGGTCGGAATATGGAGCATCAGAGGCTCTGCGATCGCCTCTTTTTCGCTAAGCAATCCATCGATCCCAACACCGTAATACCCGACGGAAGCATCGACGTCCGTGCGTGCGGCTGTCATGAATGCGAGCCGACCGCCCAGACAATATCCGACGCAGCCGACCTTGGGCACAGCTTCTGCCTGGCGCAAATGGTTGATTGTCGCCTGAATGTCTTTGATGCCTGCGTCCTGGTCAAAATTGTTCATGTGACCCAGAGCCTCCTGAAATTCAGGTTCAACGTCCGAGTCTAGCTCGATTCCAGGCGCAAGGCGCCAGAAAAGGTCTGGCGCGATCGCGAGATAGCCTTCGTTGGCCAGCTTGTCGCATTTCTGGCGGATGCCGGTGTTTACGCCGAAGATCTCCTGAATGACGACGATTGCTGCCCGTGGTGTTCCCTCGGGCCTCGCCACGTAGGCATTGAAGCTTTTGCTTTTGTCCAGGGTCGAGATCGAAACTGTGTCTGACATGGCTTGGTTATCCTCTCGAATCATGATGCTTTCAGCGTGGATCAAGGCCTAGCTACTGTGTTGGGACTGGCCAAACGCATTTATCTGCTGAATATACCAAAGGGTTGAACCCGTGCCGCTGGATGAGAGGACAAGCCCATGAAGGTCAATATCGAGATCGATTGCACACCTGAGGAAGCGCGAAGCTTCATGGGGCTTCCAGACGTGAGTGAGGCCAACACGATCTACGTCGACAACATCAAGAAAGCGATGCAAGGGGTGAGCAATCCTGCGCAGATGCAGGAATACGCCCAAGCTTTGGCTCCAATGGGGCAGGTGGGGCTCAAGATGTTTCAGAGTTTCGTCGAAGGCGGCATGCGTGCAGCCGGGGGCGGAGGGAAGAAGTCACGGGATAGCGCCGGAGACTGATTTGCCGACAGAAATGACGCTGTAATGAGCAGCGAAAGTTCGACAATTTTTGCGGTGTCCAGTGGATCGCCGCCAGCAGCCATTGGGGTGATCCGGATTAGCGGTCCGTCAGCAGGTTTGGCATTGCGTCAGCTGGCGGGCCGCAGCTTCACGCCGCGCAGAGCCAGTTTGGCTGTCTTGCGCGATGCAAACGGTGATACTCTCGACCAAGCGCTGGTGCTCTGGTTCGAGGGGCCTGCGACAGCAACCGGCGAGGATTTGGCAGAGCTTCACTGCCACGGCGGTCGAGCGGTGCTCCGGGCTGTTACGAAGGCGCTGGGGGAGATCGACGGATTGCGCCCCGCCGAGGAGGGCGAGTTCACGCGGCGAGCCTTTGCCAACGGAAGAATCGATCTCGCGGAGGCAGAGGGACTTGCCGACCTGCTGGAGGCAGAGACCGAGCTTCAGCGCGCAGCCGCAGTTGCTAACGTAAGCAGCGCCTTGTCGTCCAAGATCAACGAGTGGCGCGAGCAAGTCCTGCGTTTATCCGCTCAAGTCGAAGCCGCGCTCGATTTTTCGGATGAGGACGATGTGTCCGATCTTCCGGAAGGTTTCACGTGGAACATTGAAGAGCTTTCGCTGGGACTAGGTGAGTGGCTTGAGAGGCCGAAGTCAGAAAAGCTCAAAGAAGGGTTCAGGGTTGTCCTTGCTGGACCGCCAAATGCAGGAAAATCGACCCTATTCAATGCTTTAATTGAGAGCGAAGCCGCTATTACATCACCGATTGCGGGTACTACACGCGATGTCATTGAGCGCAGTGTAGCGATTGGTGGTGTGCCGTTCACCTTTGTCGACACGGCTGGACTTCGTGATGACAGCGATGAGGAAATTGAGGTTATCGGTATCGAGCGCGCACGTGACGAACTCGCTCGAGCCGATCTTATACTGTGGCTAGGGGTAGAGGGCCAGGGTCCGGAAGGCGCCTGGGAAATCGGCGCGCGTACAGATGCACAAGACCATGTAGCCAAGCGCTCTGCCCGCCACAATTGTTCGGCAATTTCGGGGCAGGGCATTGAGGAGTTGAAACTTGATCTCGTGCAAGCCGCACGATCTTCGCTCCCGCGGCCGGGCGAGGCTGCGCTGAATGCTCGCCAACATGCGCGATTGCGTGAGGCGTTCGATGCCTTGGAATCGGCTCGCACCCAGTCTGATCTGCTTTTGATCGGAGAGGAGCTTCGTCGCGCTCGGGTCGCGTTCGACAGACTGGTTGGACGAGCAACCACTGAAGACATGCTCGATGCTTTGTTTGGTCGGTTTTGTATCGGCAAATGAGCGGCGGTGTTTCACGTGAAACAGCTTTGACGATTGAGGGGCGAAGTCCTATTTGCCCCCGCATGCATGAATTTGATGTCTTGGTGATTGGCGGCGGGCACGCCGGTGTCGAAGCGGCCTGCGCCGCAGCGCGAATGGGCGCGCGCACGGGGCTCGTCAGTTTTGACCTCGAAGCGGTTGGGGCCATGAGCTGCAACCCTGCCATTGGCGGCCTTGGTAAGGGGCACCTCGTTCGCGAGGTGGACGCCCTCGACGGCGTTATAGGGATAGCCGCAGACGCGGGGGCCATCCACTATCGGATGCTCAACCGCTCTAAAGGAAGCGCGGTTTGGGGACCTCGCGTTCAAGCTGACCGGGTCATGTTCAAGGCAGCGGTCCAACAGATCGCCAGGCAACAACGAAACTTGACGCTTGTGGAAGGTGAGGCGGCCGCCTTGTCGATCAAGGGCGGCGCTGTCGCAGGCCTCGAACTGGCCGATGGCACCTTGCTTCAGGCACCGCGAGTGATCCTTTGCACCGGAACATTCCTAGGCGGCGTACTATTCCGCGGCGAAGAGCGTTTCGAGGGCGGCCGAATAGGCGAAAACGCGGCAACGCGGTTGGCAGCGCAATTGCGCAGTGCCGACCTACCCATGGCTAGGCTCAAGACCGGCACGCCCCCGCGGTTGGACGGACGCACAATCGATTGGTCACAGCTCGAAGAACAACCTTCGGATGACGAGAGTTGGACCATGTCGCCCCTGACGAAAGAGCGACAAAACCCTCAGGTTTTCTGTGCGATCACGCGCACGACGCAGGTCGCGCACGACATCATCCGCGACAATCTCGACCGGTCACCGCTGTTTTCCGGAGCAATCGATGCCGCTGGACCGCGATATTGCCCGTCAATCGAGGATAAGATCCATCGATTTGGCGATCGTGACGGCCACCAGGTGTTCCTCGAGCCAGAAGGGTTGGGGACCCATCTGGTGTATCCGAATGGAATTAGCACCTCGCTGCCGGTTGATGTGCAGCAGGCGATGCTTCGGGCAATGCCTGGCTTGGCGTCCGTAGAAATGGCTGTGCCGGGTTACGCCGTCGAATACGATCACATCGATCCCCGCGCGCTCACCCCCGATCTTCAGCTTCGTGCAATCCCGGGCCTTTACTGTGCAGGGCAAATCAACGGCACAACTGGCTACGAAGAGGCGGCTGCTCAGGGCCTTGTGGCGGGTCTTGAGGCTGCGGCTTCGGCGCTTGGGGCGATGGCGCCCGCGCTCAACAGGGCCAATTCTTACATCGCGGTGATGATTGATGATCTTACTTTGCAGGGCGTGAGCGAGCCTTATCGAATGCTTACCTCTCGAGCTGAGTATCGTTTGCGGCTGCGCGCCAACAACGCATCTTCGCGCTTGACGGGGCTCGGCCTTGAAGCTGGTTGCATCGGTGACGATCGAGCAAAGTGGTTCTCGGAGCGACAGTCTTCGCAAACGACCGTGATGGAGGCTTTTTCCTTGTCGATTCGTGCTCGCGAACTTGCAGATGCAGGTTTGAACGTTCGACGCGATGGGGGAGAGAAGACGATCGAAGAATGGTTGCGCCACGACGGGGTGACGATCGATACTCTTCGGCCATGGCTCCCTGATGCGACCTTGGAGGATCGGCAGATCCTCGAGGAAATGGCTGAGGATGCCGCATACGCCCCTTATCTCGCGCGGCAAGAAGCGGAGTTGCGCGATTTGCGGGCAAGCGAAGAGCTCCCTCTGGCGAGCGATTTCCCCTATGGGGAAGTGCCGGGCCTCTCGAATGAGATGGTTGAACGTCTATCATCTGCTGCACCAACAACTTTGGCAGCTGCGGGGAGGGTGCCTGGCGTGACTCCTGCGGCATTGTCGGCGCTCTTGGTCCACGCCCGTCGCTGGCGACGTGCGGCGTGAGCGAGCGTCGAAGGATAGCGGGCGAAGCGGACGCTCGCGCTTATGTGGAAAGTTGGGCTGACGACCGCGCCGTTGGGCGGCTTCACGAATATGCAGGCCTGCTTCTCGCTGAAAACCAACAACAAAACCTGATCAGCAAACCCAGCGAAGAACAGCTTTGGGAGCGCCATATTGCTGACAGTGCGCAGCTATTGGAGCATGTTCCACGTGAAACATATGGGGATGGTGCACCAGGCCCATGGTTGGATCTTGGCACCGGGCCTGGGCTTCCCGGCCTCGTAATTGCGATCCTTTGCCCCAAAATCGATGTCGTTCTCGTCGAGTCCCGTGGCCGGCGCGTGGAGTTTCTGGAGGACTGCGTCACCCGGCTCGGTCTCAAAAACTGCAGGATAGAGGGCCAGCGCCTTGAGCGCGTTAGTCCATTCGAAAGTTGGGTCATTTCGGCACGCGCATTTGCGTCCTTGGACAAACTCATCGCGTTATCCGCACCCTTCTCCACAAAGCGAACACGCTACCTCTTGCCCAAAGGGCGCTCCGCAGAGCACGAATTATCTCAGGCTAAACCTGCGATTCGGAAGATGTTTCACGTGAAACATTCGTTGACCGATGATGAGGCGGGTATCATCGTGAGTAAATGAGCTCCGAACGTGCCGAGTATGATGAAACCGCCCGTCTGAACGGGCAAATTGGGAAGCGCCCTATGCTAACGATTGCGATTGCGAACCAGAAGGGCGGGGTGGGCAAGACCACGACCGCAATCAATATGGCGACGGCAATGGCAGCGACAGGATGGCGCACGCTGCTGATCGATCTCGACCCCCAGGGCAATGCATCAACTGGTCTGGGTGTTGGTGCGGATGCACGCGACATTTCCAGCTATGATCTCTTGGTAGACGAAGTGCCATTGGTCGATTCGATTGTCCCGACAAGTATTCCCGGCCTCGATATCGTTCCTGCCACCGTCGATCTGAGCGGTGCGGAGGTTGAGCTTGTCTCCGTCGAAGAGCGGACTGCGCGGTTGCGTACCGCTCTGAGCAACCATGGTGGTCATGAAGTGTGTTTCATCGACTGCCCGCCCTCCCTTGGACTTTTGACCCTTAATGCTCTGTGTGCCGCTGACACATTGATGGTGCCCCTGCAGTGTGAATTCTTTGCTCTTGAGGGACTTAGTCAGCTTCTCAAGACCGTTGAGCAGGTGCAGCAGCGGTTCAACCCAACGCTTGATATCATCGGGGTCGTCCTAACGATGTACGACCGTCGGAACCGTCTCACCGATCAAGTTTCGGAAGATGTTCGCGATTGCCTCGGTGGATTGGTCTTCGAAACGGTCATCCCTCGCAACGTGCGGCTTTCCGAGGCTCCCAGCCACGGGCTGCCCGCGCTTGTTTACGATCATTCCTGTGCCGGCAGCCGCGCTTACATTGCGCTTGCGCGTGAGTTGATCGGGCGATTCCCTCCTGAAAGGAAGGCTGCATGAGCAAGCCATCAGACCCCATTCGTTTCTCCGTCCCGCAACGCAGCCCCGCCGATCGCAAGAAGAAACTCGGCAAAGGGCTAGGGGCCCTTTTGGGTGAAACCAAGCGAGAGGAACCTCTGGTTCGAAGCGATTCGGAAGTTGCGGCCCTTCAGATAGGATCGGAGGAAGCTGTTGCCGCTTCCCCGCTGAAAGTGCTGCCGATCGCCAAGATTGAGCCTCTCCCGGGTAATCCTCGCAAGCACTTTGATGAGACTGCCCTCGACGAGCTTGCCGCCTCCATCTCGACGCGGGGCGTTATCCAGCCAATTATTGTTCGCCCACACGGGGCAGGACGATATCAGCTCGTTGCGGGCGAAAGGCGTTGGCGTGCTGCGCAAAAAGCTCGCCTGCACGAGATTCCAGCACTTGTCAGAGAATTGTCCGAGCGCGAAGTGATAGCGCTGGCCCTGATAGAGAATTTGCAGCGCGAAGATCTCAATCCAGTTGAAGAAGCACGGGCATATCAGAGGCTTAGCGGGGACGAGGGGATGACCCAGGCTGAGATCGCCAAGATGGTCGAGAAATCGCGCAGCCATGTTGCCAATCTTCAAAGGCTTCTCGGTTTGCCAGAGGATGTTCTGGATCTCGTCGAGAATGGTCGTCTTTCTATGGGCCATGCGCGTGCGCTCATCGGTCAGGACGACGCGGCAAACCTCGCCGCCAAAGCGGTCAATGACAATTTGTCGGTGCGCGAGATCGAGAAGCTTGTTCGCACAGTCTCCAAGGGCGTTAAGGCCGGGGCAGCTAGCGCAAAGGCGCATCCGAAGGCAGAGCATGAGAATGCCGACATCGTCGCGGTCCAGCGCCATCTTGAAGAGTTTTTGGGCCTCACCGTGCGGATCAAGGCTGATGCAGACCCCAAATCTGGCGCAATCACGATCAAGTATGGCTCGCTCGACCAGCTCGACATGCTTTGTCAGCGCCTCACTGGCGGCGATATTTAATGGGTTTTTCCAACCGGTAAGCCGTCCGGAAAGCCCGGAAAATCAGGCATTTTTGGCACTCGCGCCGCAAATCTTGCGCGGCCATTAACCTTTTCCGAAAACGAAAGAGGAACTGGGTAATCCTACCTAAGTGAGGCGAGCGGGGTGACCAACCCGTTCGGCAGGCATGATTCGGCTCAAGCGATTCGGGTTGCTTATCGAACATGCGTGCATCGGGAATAGACCACGCTTGGAAGGACTTATAATGACCAAGACCATTCGTTTCGGCGCAGCTGGCATCGCCATGTTCGCTGCTCTGGGCATGGGCACCGCGGCTCACGCAGATACTGCAACCGCAGACGCCACCGCAGAGGTGCTTGACGCACTGATCCTCAATAACGACGCAGCACTCGACTTCGGCACCATGGTTGTGACCGGTGCCGGCACGGTTACCATCGAAAGCGACGGTTCGGTCGATTGCACCGCGGCCGATATCGTTTGCTCGGGCACGACCAGCGTTGCAGCTTTCTCGGTAGAGGGCACCGCAAACAAGGCCGTGACGATCAGCCTCCCGGGTGCGGGTGTTGAACTGCGTCACCCCGATTACACGCTTGCAACCGCTGCAGAGCACACAATCGAGCTCGGCACATTCACCTCGAGCGAAAATGGTGCAAGCGGCCCGGAAGTTGGCCTCGACGGCACCGGCAACGCGACTTTCGACGTTGGTGGCACCATCAACCTCGACGGCACTGAAGCCGCAGGCGTTTTCTCGGGTTCGTTCGACGTTTCGGTCGAATACTCGTAAGTCTCACGGGCTGCGCTCCAGGGCGCAGGCAGAGATATCGGTTCGAGCCGCGCTCTCCCCCGAGAGCGCGGCTCTGCTATTTTCGCGAAGGACCCAGTTAGCCTGAGTTTAAGCCTTCTTAACCCTGATCGCTTACCAAGATCCGTGAAAATACGCGGGTCCGTGCGCTTTGTGCACTCGTCCCTGCATCAGGGAGTCAATAAGAAATGTCATTCAAAACACTTCGGAAATTGGCGAAAGGGAGCGCGGCGATGGCTGCTTTCTCGACGCTCGCTTTGGCTACGCCAAGCCAGGCGCAGGGCGACCTTCTTGTCGCTCCAACGCGCGTAATTCTCGATGGATCACGCGGGACCGAAGTTATCCTGAGCAATATCGGCACAGAAGAAGCGACGTACCGCATCGGACTTGAGCTTCGCCGGATGCTCGACAATGGCCGGCTCGAGCCGGTTGAAAAGACCGATGCCAACTCGGCAGAAGAGGCGGCGCTGGGCATGATCCGCTATGCGCCCCGCCGTATCACGCTTCCGCCGGGCCAGCCGCAGGCCGTGCGTCTCGCGGCGCGCCCCGGAGCGGATCTTCCCGATGGGGAATACCGGGTGCATATGTCGTTCAAGGCGATCCCGCGCACGCGCGCGGTAGCCGATGAGGCGCAGCCCGGTGAAGGCGTTTCGATCCAACTCATCCCGATCTACGGTGTCACTATTCCAATTATTGTGCGGCACGGCCGGGTGGAGGCACAAGTTGCGCTGTCTCAGCCGACGCTTGTCGATGGGCCCGATGGTCCGGAACTCACACTGACAATCAATCGCGCGGGCGACAGCTCGACCTACGGTGTCCTTCAAGTGACCAAGCCAGGACTGGACGAGCCGCTTCTCAATTTGCGCGGCCTGGCTGTTTATCCCGAAGTCAACGAGCGCGAAGTTCGAGTTCGCCTCACGCCCGAGCAGGCAGCCAGTTTTCGCGGCCAGCTGCGCATCGAGTATCGCGAGATGCCAAATGCCGGCGGCGGGCTGATCGCCGCGATCGATAGCTTCATCGGCTAGGGCCTCGCGAACGAGCCTGGATAGCTAATCATGATCTCGCTGCGCCAAAAAACCCTGAGCGCCGCCGCGACTTTCGCGGTGGCGCTTGGTGCGTTTTCGGGCGCAACACCTGCGTCGGCGCAGGAACAGCCCGAAACCTTGCAGTCCACTGCAGGTTCGGCGGGTTGGCAGGCCACCGATGACGATTTCCTCTTCCTTCAGCTCGTCATCAAGAACTTCAAGTTGAATTACGATGTGCGCGGCTATCAAACCGATCGCGGCGTATGCCTTGATCTTGCCGATGTCATTCAGTCGCTCGATCTTCCCATTCGCATCGACAAAGAGTCGCGCCGCGCAACTGGCTGGTTGTTCGCGGAGGACCAGAAATTCACGCTTGATCGAGACTCTGGTACAGTACAAAACGTGAACACCGGTGCTGCGCCGGTGTCCTCTGACATTTATGACACCCCAGAAGGGTGGTGCGTTGATACAAATGCCCTGTCTCGTTGGTTTGGCATTGAATTCCGTCCCGACCTCTTCAACGCGATCGTCAGACTGGAAACTGACGAAGATCTTCCCTTCATGCAGGCCATCGAGCGTAGAAGTCGCGCGGCGCGACTTCGCTCTCGACCCGCAACTTTCGATCTGTCGCAGTATCCCAGTGCGGAAATGGAGTATCGCCCTTGGCGCACACCGTCGGTCGATGTCGTCGCGCAGGCGGGGTTTCGCGCGGGCGAGGGTGGCCGCAATGGAGCCGAGGGCCGTGTAGAGTTTTATGCTGCCGGTGAGGCGCTGGGTGCGAGCTACTTTGCCCGCGTCGCGACCGATGATCAGTTGAGCCCGCAGGCTGTCCGCCTACGCGCGTACCGCAACGACCCGGATGGCGGTCTTTTGGGTCCCCTCGGCGCCACACAGGTTGCTGCAGGTGACGTAGAAACGCTCCCTGGGCGTTTGACGGGGCAAACCGCCGTCGGGCGGGGTGCTTTCATCAGCAACCGTCCACTGGGCCAGGTATCCCGGTTCTCTGCGACCACATTGCGCGGCACGCTGCCGGCAGGATGGGATGCAGAGCTTTATCGTAACGGCCAGCTGATCGCCTTCCAGGACGATCGCGGTGACGGGCGATACGAGTTTATTGAAGTCGAGCTGTTCTTTGGCCGAAACGACCTGGAGGTCGTGCTTTACGGCCCTCAGGGACAGATCCGCCGCGACCGAACATCGGTTCCAGTGGGCTTCAACCAGATCGAGCCGGGTGAGACTTACTATTGGGCTGGAATCCTCCAGACAAACCGGGACCTGATTGACCTCGGCACGGGCATTCGTGATGGCCCGCAGGCCTGGCGCTGGGGCATGGGGGTCGAACGCGGCCTCGACGAACGAACCAGCGCCGCGCTCGGCATCCAAAGCCTAGTCGTAGATGGCGCGCGCCGCAGGTTTGCGGAGGGCGCCGTTGCGCGCACATTTGGCGCCATGCAGCTAGAAATCGCCGCTGCACACGAATTCGGGGCCGGTTCGGCCCTCGAAACCAATGCGCTTGGCCGAATAGGAAGCAATTTCAACTTCGGAGCGAATGCGTTGGTGGCATTTGGCGACTTCACGAGCGAATTCACCGAGGGTGAGATCGACTATCGAGGCGGGTTCAACTTCTCGACCTCGCTGGCGATGGGCAAGATCGTGCTGCCCGTGCAGGCGGAGGTGAGCCATTCGGCGCTGAAGGACGGCTCAAAGGTTAACGAATTCCTAATGACGACCTCGCTCACGGCGGGACGCTTCGCTGTATCCGCGCAACTGAGCCACCAGCAGCGAACCGAAGGCGATCTTACGCCAGCTCGGAACGAGACACGGGTGAGGTTGCTTGCAAATGCGCGCTTCAAGGATTTCCGTGTGCGCGGCAACGCCACGTTCCTTACCGGTGGCCGCGAGCAGGGCCTCGAGAGTGTCACCGTGCGCGCCGACATGGATATCGGGGAGGACGCCGATCTGCAGGGACAGATCGACTACACGGCCCGGGTCGACGAATTCCGCCTGACCGGTGGCTACACGCACAACTTCGAGGAGTTCTCGCTTCGCGGTGACGCCTTCGTTACGTCACGTGGCGGAGTCGGAGCTTCTGTCCAACTCGCTTTCAGCCTGGGCCCAGATCCGGTCTCCGGCGGTGTTCGGGTTACGGGCAGCAAGTTGGCTCGTAGCGGCCAGGCGGCCGTGACCGTGTTCAGGGACGATAACGGCAATGCGCGCCGCGATGAGGGCGAAGAAGTTCTGCCTGATGTGATGGTCGAAGCCGGCTTGCGCAGCACGGACGCGATTACCGGCGAAAATGGCCGCGCGATCGTCGATGACCTGCGACCATTCCGTCCAGTGCTGGTAGGCATCGATACATCCTCGCTGGACGATCCGTTCCTGGCGCCTTCGGAGAAGGGTATCGTTCTGACCCCGCGCCCCGGAGTGGTCGCGCAGATCGAGCTCGCTGTCTCACCCACGGGCGAGGTCGAAGGAACCATTCGCAGTTCGTCCGGTGTTGAGCAGCCTGGTGTCCGCCTGGAGCTCGTCGACAATCGCGGGGCGGTTATCGCACAGGCAATCAGCGAATTCGACGGGTTCTTCCTGTTCCAGCGCGTGCCCTATGGCCAGTACCGCCTGCGAGTGGATGAAGATACGGCAAGGACGCTCGGCGTGCGCCGTGAGGTGAACCTCAACGACGGCCGCTCGCAATTTACACTTAATCGCGACGAAGACGTGGTTCGCTACGGAACCGTAAGTCTCGTCCCTGAGAACAGGGACAACCAAGCACCCGAAACTGGCCCGGTCATTGCGGCGGTAAAACCTGAATAACTAAAGGCTTCAGTTGCCCTTGATATAGCGCGGCGGGTTGGGCCGCGGGACAGGGCGAGGCTCTGGAGTGGGGGCGGGGATCGTGCGCGCTGCGCCAGGAATGACCTCTTCGCGCACTGTCTCGCGCACGATTACGCGCTGCTGCTGCTCGTATCGTACGGGCACATATACAATCTGTTGAGGGGGCGCGTAGCTGTATTGGTACGCTGGCGCATATCCATAGCCGTACCCATACGGGGCCGGCGGCGCATATCCCGGGTAGGCCGGTGCAGGAGCAGGGATTGTACGGTAAGCATAGCGCGGACCGGAGTGGCCATATTGCGAAAGGTAGCTGTCGAGAGCAGCCTCGCAGTCATAGTCACCGCGGTCATTGCGTCCTCCGCCGATCAGGCTGCCAAGGAGCACCCCACCGATACCGCCAGCGCCAGCACCGATTAGAGTGCCGGCAAGCCTGTCACCGTCGGCGACGCGGTTTCCGATGATGCCGCCGGCGATCGCGCCGAGCAGGCCGCCGATGATGCCGCCCTTTTCGCGGTCATCGCGCCCATTCGTGCGGCGCTCGCACTCGGCGATCCACTGGTCGCGCTCGAAAACGCTTGCTGCCGGGGCGTACCCGTATGAGTGACCTTGAGCAGGAATGGCACGGTGAGCATTGCGCTCATCACCGCGATACTGCTGATATTCCATCGCATAGGGCGCTGTGCTTTCGATACGCCTTGTGCGCGTGATCGTCTCGACACCATCTGCGTCAACGGTAGTCTCCGTGAGGTCAGTGATAGTCGGCGCAGTGCGATATTCTGCAGGGAGTGCTTCGACTTCGGCGACACTCATTGGTGTAGGATCAGCAATTTGGGCCTGCGCCGTGGCCGGCATCATGAGCCCGCTCATTGCTACACCAGCCACTGCCAGACTTGAGAACGCCTTGATCGTCATAACTAAACCCCCGAAAACTGGGCGCGCGACTCGCATGGAGCGATGCACGACGCGTGATTTGGCGCAGGTTTACCATTGGCTAACTAAAGCAACCAAGCGCGCTTGGGGCCTTGTCTCGTTTCGGGGCGATCTTGCGCGGGAGGCTAAGGCTCAGATTCGATCTGCGAGCAGTTCGGCCAGCCGTTCCAACCCTGCGGCATCATCTTTGCCGAAGCGTGCAGGCGAAGGGCTGTCGAGATCAATTACTGCGACGACTTTGCCTTCACGCACGACTGGGACCACCACCTCAGAGCGGCTGGCGGCATCGCAGGCTATGTGACCCGGAAAAGCATGCACGTCCTCGACCAGCTGGGTTTGCGCTTTCTCCGCGGCAGCACCGCAGACGCCGCGTCCGATTGGAATGCGAATACAGGCAGGACGTCCGACGAACGGTCCGAGCACGAGTTCTTCTGCACCGGACTTGCTCTCGCCAACGCGGTAAAAGCCTGCCCAGTTAAGGTCGTCCACGAACTCCCAGATCAGCGCGGCAACGTTCGCCATGTTGGCAACGGCGTCCGGCTCGTCGGAAGTGAGCGCGTCGGCCGCATCGACCAACTGGCGATAGCGCTCCGCGACATCGATTGACGGGTCGGGTTTGAAATCAAACATGGTTCTTCCTGGTGAGCGTCCAGCTCTGGAAAACTGAAACGCAGAACAATCGGGTTGTCGGCAGCGATGCTCCGACCTATTCCGCCTACATGGGAATTCTACGCAAACTCGCAATCGCTCTCGTCGTCTTTATCGCAATATTGGGCGCCGGTTTCTTCTTCCTGTCGCGCGGCGACACTGCGGATCTGTCGGTCGATGCAGTCGCAGGAACTGACCCCACCCTTCAGGCACCTGAAGCCGAAAGCTTCCCAACGGTGCAGATCGCCAAGCCAATAGGCTGGGAAGAAGGGCAATTGCCCGACGCTGCAGAAGGTCTGACCGTCGGCAGGTTTGCAGAAGGCCTCGAGCACCCGCGTGTCCTTTATGCGCTGCCCAATGGCGATGTTCTGGTTACTCTCACCCGCTCTCCCAAAAGCGCCGATGACGGCGAAGGCGGCATCATGGCCACAATCCGCGGCTGGGTTGCAAGTTATCTCTTCTCCGAAGCAGGTGCGGCGGGGGATTCTCCGAACCAGATCATCCTGCTGCGCGATGCGGACGGTGACGGCGTCGCTGAGATCCAGGAAACGATACTGAGCGATGGGCTGGATTCCCCGTCAGGTATGAGCTGGCATGACGGAACGCTGTTCGTCGCAAATCATGACGCCGTGCTGGCGTGGGATTACGAGCTTGGGAGCGAGGCCGTCACCGGCTCACCGCGCAAGCTTATGGATCTGCCCGCTGGTGGTGGCCACTGGATGCGCAATATGGAGATCCATCCCGACGGCGATCGGCTCTATGTGGCTGTCGGTTCGGTCAGCAATATTGGCGAATCTGGCATGGAGGTCGAGGAAGGGCGCGCTGCGATCTGGGAATACAACTTGGAGAACGAAACGGCTCGTCCCTTCGCTGCTGGCCTTCGCAATCCCAATGGTCTCGATTTCAGCCCCTGGTCGGGCGAGCTTTGGACGACGGTAAACGAGCGTGACATGCTCGGCTCAGATCTTGTGCCAGATTATCTCACCAACGTACCGCTTGGTGCGCAATATGGTTGGCCTTGGGTGTACTATCGCGAGAACATCGACCGCCGTGTCGAAGCGCCTATGCCGCGATTCTTGCTCGAATATGCGCGTAATCCTGAATTCGCTCTCGGCCCGCATGTCGCGGCGCTCGGACTGGTTTTCACCGCTGAAGGCCACCGGATGGGCGAAGACATGGCGAGCGGCGCTTTCATTGCCCGCCATGGATCGTGGAACCGCAAACCACCATCTGGCTACGATGTAGTCTACGTCGCCTTCGACGAGTTCGGAAAACCACAGGGCAAGCCCGTCCCCGTACTGACAGGCTTCCTAAATGAAGATGGCACGACGAAAGGTCGCCCCACTTGGGTTGAATGGGCGAGCGATGGCTCCCTTCTGGTTTCCGATGACACGGCAGGGATAATCTGGCGGACCTACGCACCTGATTCCGAGCCTGGCGCAGCGATCGCGCGGCGCACGGGCGCTCCGCTCAGGCCGCAAGGAGAGTTGGTCGACCCGCGTGCCACCTTCGAGGAAGATTATCTGCGGCAACAGGCCGGACAGGAGATTCGTTAGAGCGCTTTTCCTGCTCTGCCTGCGACTTCGTTTGCAAACTGATAGGCAATTCGGCCCGAGCGGTTGCCGCGCGCAACGGCCCATGCCAGCGCTTCTTCTTCGTCGAACAAGAGGGCCAGCGGATCGGTATAGGCGCGCACGATCTCAAGGTAGGTGGCCTGATCGCAGGGGTGAAAGCCAAGCGTAAGGCCAAAGCGATCGGCGAGAGCCAGGGCATCGTCGCGCTCGTCGCGTTCGTGCCGCGCGGCGTCTTCTTCGTGACCACGCTGAACAATGGCCCGCCGGTTTGATGTGACGGCAAGCCGGACGTTGGGTGGACGAGCGACCACCGTCCCATCGAGAAGGCTGCGCAGTGCCAGGTTTTCGTGTGGTTTGCCTTGTGCAAACCCCAGGTCGTCGAGGAAGAGCAAGTAGGCACGATCCTGCTTTGCCAAGGTGTCAATCAGTCCTGCAATTGAGCCAAGTCCATCCGATGCGACCTGGACAAGTGCCAATGCGCCTGGGTGCTCTTCGCCCTGCCATACGCTTGCCGCGCGGATGAGCGCGGATTTTCCCATGCCGCGAGAACCCCATAGCAACATATCATGCGCGGCAGCGCCTGTGGCGAGGCGCTCAAAATTGGTGCAGACCGCCTTCTTCTGCCGGTCGATACCGCGCAAAGTCGCAAGCGGCACAGTCTCGAGGCTGCCGATTGCGGCAACCGTGGTCCCGCTCCACACATAGGCGGGTGCGCCGAGCCAATCGATCGGCGTGGTCACCGGCGGCGCCAACCGCTCCAGCGCATCAGCAATACGCTCAAGTGGTTCGCGGCGTTCGGTCATTCGGGTTCAGCCTGCCAGCTTGTCGGAAGGGAGAGTGTAAAGCAGATCGGCGCCGGCCATTGCGCCCGCCTTAAGGCCAGCGGCTTCAGGTACGATCCTATCGAGGAAGAAGCGCACCGTGACCGGTTTGGTCTCTGCCAGCGAAGGCGCCGCACCTTGCGCGACTGCCTTGTCCTGTTTCATCAACTGCCAGCCAGCTACCGCAACTGCCGCCATGGTGCAGAAAGGAACGCTTCCCGCAAGACGATCATCGAGGCTGGCTTCGTCCTGCATCCAGCGGGCAATGTCGGCGCAATCCTTCGCCAACGCGGCGAGCCCTGCTTCATCGCCCGCATCGCGCGCGATCTCTTCGAACAATGCAATCATGGCTTCACCGCCCTCAAGGCCGAGCTTGCGCGTCACCAGATCGGCGGCCTGGATGCCATTCGTGCCTTCATAAATCGGGGCAATCCTGGCATCGCGCCAATGTTGAGCTGCGCCCGTTTCTTCGACGAAGCCCATGCCGCCATGGACTTGCACGCCGATCCCGGCGACCTCGACACCGATATCGGTGCCCCAGGCCTTGAGAAGCGGCACCAGAATTTCCGACCGGTTCTTCGCATCGGCGTTTCCGATTGTGCCCCGGTCAACCTGTCCTGCGCAGTAATAGAGAAGCGCTCGGGCACCCTCGGTGAGAGCCTTCATGCGCAAGATCATGCGGCGCACATCAGGGTGTTCAATGATTGCGACTGGGTTTTTGTCCGGCGAACCGGCACGTGCAGATTGCACACGGTCGGTGGCGTAAGCGATCGCCTGCTGGGTCGCGCGCTCACCGATTTGTACGCCTTGGTTACCGACATTGATGCGGGCGTTGTTCATCATCGTGAACATCGCCATCAGTCCGCGGTTTTCCTGTCCGACCAGCTCACCAATACATTCGCCATTGTCACCATAGCTCATGACGCAGGTAGGCGAGGCATGGATGCCGAGCTTGTGTTCGAGGCTCACCGGGCGAAGATCGTTGTGCGGACCAAGCGACCCGTCGTCATTTACGTGATACTTTGGCACCACGAAGAGCGAGATCCCGCGCGAGCCTTCTGGTGCACCGGGAAGGCGGGCGAGCACCAGGTGAATTATATTCTCGGCAAGCTGGTGGTCGCCCCACGTTATGTAGATCTTCTGACCCGCGATCCGATACTTGCCAGCATGCTCGCCTTCGGTGATCGGTTCTGCGGTTGAACGAAGCGCACCGACATCGCTGCCAGCGGCTGGCTCGGTCAGGTTCATCGTACCCGACCACTTGCCGCTGACGAGGTCGGGCAGGTACATGGCTTTCTGCTGGTCGCTGCCGTGATGCTCGAGAGCCTCGATGGCGCCGACCGACAGCATCGGCAGTAGGCTGAATGCCATGTTGGCCGACCCGAGATTCTCAAGGACATTGCAGGCGAGAGTGAAGGGCAGGCCTTGTCCGCCATGCTCAGTCGGGCTCGCAATCGCGTTCCAACCTTGCTCGACATAGCCCTGATACGCTTCGGCGAACCCGTCCGGCAGGCGGACCACGCCATTCTCAAGCTTCGCCCCTTCAAGATCTCCGATCCGATTGAGAGGAGCGAATTCGCCGGCAGCGAACTGACCCACCCCCTCGACGATAGCTTCGACCAGATCGGCTTCCGCGTGAGCAAATGTTTCTGTTTCAGCGAGCTGTTCGATGCCTGCATTGACTCGGATGGCGAGCAACTGGTCCTGGGTGGGAGGCGTGTAAGGGGTCACGTTGCGTTGGTCCTCTTTCTCGTGCGGCCATGCAGCCAAAGTCTGCTTGGCAAGTTGACGCTTCAGATATAGCGCGCAGGCATGACCGACAAGGACGCTACGGAAATCATATCGCCTGACGCGGCTGGAATCGCGAGGGCCGCAGATCATCTCACTTCAGGTGAACTTGTCGCAGTGCCGACCGAGACCGTCTATGGTCTCGCAGCACGCGCCGACAGCGCAGACGCGGTCGCGAAGATATACGCGGCTAAGGGGCGACCGGATTTCAACCCGCTCATCGTGCACGTTCGTGACATTGAGCAGGCGCAGGGATTGGCCGAGTTTGATGATAGAGCAATCGACTTGGTCGAAAGGTTCTGGCCCGGACCGTTAACGCTCGTTCTTCCAATACGCTCCGATGCCGCTATCGCAAAGGCGGTGACAGCTGGCCTACCAACGATTGGTCTGCGTCAGCCGTCACACAAAGTCATGCAGGCAGTGCTTAAATCGGTCGGCGTGCCTCTTGCCGCTCCGTCGGCCAATCGAAGCGAACATATCAGTCCGACCCGCGCCGAACATGTGACCGCCTCGCTGGGTGATAACGCTCCACTGATCCTCGATGGAGGACCAAGTCAAAGCGGGCTTGAATCGACGATCGTTGCTTTGAGACAGTCGGGTGATTGGAATCTTCTGCGTCCTGGCCCTGTCACCAAGGAGACTCTTGAGCGCATTCTTGGCCCGGAAAGCGAAATTGAGGGATCTAGCATCGAAGCACCCGGCCAGATGGAGCGGCACTATTCGCCGGGCAAGCCGATGCGGCTGAGCGCGTCAGAAGTTGCGCAAGAGGAGTTCTTTATCGGCTTTGGATCGCTCGAAGGTGACTGCAATCTCTCGGAAGCCGGTGATCTCAACGAAGCGGCTGCTCGCCTTTATGAGTGCCTGCATCTTGCCGCAGCATCAGACAAGCCCGCCATATCGGTCGCGCCTATACCCTATGGTGAAGTGGGCCGGGCCATCAATGATCGGCTGAGGCGTGCAGCGACGCAGTAGTGTCAGCGAGGCTCGACCGGGACTGTTGGAAGCAGTTCCTGTATCTCGGCATAGACTTCGCGCGCCTCTTCGCAGGCTTGGCGGTCACCGTTCTCGCAATCCTCGCTCAATTCACGATATTCGCGCTCCAGCTTGCCGAGACGTTCTTCGCGGCGGCGAATTTCGCGTCCTCGCGCTTCATCGGCTTCCGACTGGCTGGTCGTAGCAAGATCGACCGCTTTGCCTGCCGCACGCACCGGTGCGGTGACGACATTTGCTGCGGTTTTCACCAGGCAGCCAGACAGCATTAGCGACATGGCCACTAGGCCCAATACAGCAGGAGCGCGCATGGCAATCACCTTGCGCGCTCCCAGTGATAATGCAAGCCGGGAGTTGCCCGGAAGTGCTTAATCTGCGGCCACTTCTTCGGTCGCGCCAGCGTCAGCTGTCTCCGGACCAGGGCGGCAGGTCAGCGAACCCGAGCCGGCCGTCGACACGGTGCAGGTGGCAGAGCCAACCACGACCACATCGCCCGAACCGGCGATCTCCGCATCGACCTTGCCGTTCGAAGCAAGAGTAACATTACCCGAGCCCGCGATTTCGACGCTCACATCGTCAGCAGTGAGCTCTGCGAGCCGGACATCGCCAGATCCGGCGATCTCGATTGAGAGGACCGAAGCGGTTCCCGCAGCCATCACATCGCCCGAGCCCGCGATTTCGACATCGAGCCGGTCGGCTTCAATGCTGTCGACCGTGATCGCACCTGACCCGGCGATTTCGATCTCTGCCGTACTTGCCATGCTGGCGGCTTCGATCGTGCCACTGCCGGCAATCCCGAGAGCGCCAGGCGCGGGCATGGTCATGCGCACTATTGCAGGGCGCGAGCCATCATAAATCTTGCTGTCGCGCGCAATCGTCAGCCGGTTTCCGTCGCGATCAAAACGTAGCGCATCGCCGGCTTCGTCATGGCCTTCGAGTGTGATCGTGAGCGCATCGCCTTCTGCGATCATCACCTTGTCTGGGCCTGCCAGCGTTATTTCGGTTGGGGCATCGCCTGACATGTCGAGCTCAGCAAGCGGAACGCCCTCAACTTCGCCCCAGTCGTTAATGTAGGCACAGCCGGAGAGCGATGCTCCAAGCGCAAGCGCTGCCAGCGCACTTGCGCCCTTTTTCATGTTTTGCCCAAATCCACGGAACATCGAACCCTCCAAGTATAAACAATGTGTATTGCCGATATAATACACTGGCAGAGGGCTTGCAAGACGGCTTCGTGCCCAAAACGAGAAAGGGCCACCAAAAGGCGGCCCTTTCGAATTTCTGGACAGACGCGACTTACTTGCTGTCGTCGTCGTTGTCGTAATATTGCGGAGCATGCTCGCGAAGCACTTCGAGAATCTTCTCAAGTGCGGTCGGCTCGTCGGTTTCTTCCATCGCAGCAAGCTCGCGTGCGAGACGGCTCGATGCCGCTTCGAAGATCTGGCGTTCGGAATAGCTCTGCTCGGGCTGGTCGTCCGGACGGAAAAGGTCGCGGGTGACCTCTGCGATCAGAACGATCTCGCCGGAATTGATCTTCGCTTCGTATTCCTGAGCGCGCCGTGACCACATGGTGCGCTTGACTTTCGGTTTGCCCTTCAGCGTGTCCATCGCCTCTTTCAGGGTCTTGTCCGAAGACAGCTTGCGCATGCCGATCGATTCAACCTTGTTGACCGGAACGCGCAGCGTCATGCGCTCTTTTTCGAATCGCAGAACATACAGCTCAAGCTGCATGCCGGCGATTTCTTCGCTTTGCAGTTCAATCACACGGCCAACGCCGTGCTTGGGGTAAACAACATAGTCGCCAACGGTAAAGGCGGGCGCATTGCTTGCCATGCGAGTTCCTTTCATGCGGCCCAACAACTGTCAGAAAATGCAACATCTTTCCTCTGCGGTTCAGCAGCTCGATATCGAGAGCTGGACCGGGGCGATGCGTTCTGGAGCTGTTTTAGCTGGTAGCGGGCCTTTCTGGTTTCACGTCCGCGATCGGGTCCGACCGGCGCGGTTGCCTCATTATATAGCACAATCGCAACAATATTGCGAGTCTGACGTATTTAGTGAGCGTTGCGCCGAGAAGCGGCGGCGATATGAGCGCCGAGCAGCAACAGATATGCTGACAGGTACAACCATGTCAGGAATACGACAATCGCACCAAGCGATCCGTAAGTCGCGTTGTAGTTTCCGAAATTCGCAGCGTACCAGGCAAAACCAGCGCTCGCGATCATCCATCCAACTGCAAAAGGCAGCGCGCCGCGAAACGCTTCGCGCAAGGTTACGTCGTCGACGTTAGGAACGATACGATAGGCGAGAAGTGCCCCGCCGAGCCCTGCGATTGCAGCAACAACAAGACTGGCTGCTGCTTCACCCGAGTTGGAAATTGCATTGGTAGCCAGTGTTGTCAGGGCCGCGACCAGCCCGAAAGCGATGATTGCTCCAACAGTGATGCACAAAGCGAGCAGGTTGGCCTTGATGAAGCCCCGGCTTTCCGCCGCAGCAAAGGCTACGTTGAAAGCGGTGATGACAGCTCCCGCGGCAACGCGAGCTGCGAAGATTGATAGAGCAATAGCCAGAATCAAACCCAGCCCCGATGTGTCGGTGCGATTGTCGGTGATGTCTTTGAGCTGATCGCCGATCAATTCTGCAGCCGAAGGCGGAAGCGTTCTGGCGAGCTCTCGCGAATTCTCGGCAACAAGCGCCGGGTCGGCAAGCAACCCGTAAGTCAGCACGATTGCTGCAAGAAGCGGCATGAAGGACAGGAAAGCGTAATAGGTGACGCCTGCCGCTAGCAGCCCGGCATTGTTCGCCTGAGCCTTCGTCCAACCTGCTTTCAAAATGTGTAGGTAACTATGCATGCTCACCGAACGCGCCAAGGCGCCCGGCTGTTCCATGGCTTAGCGGAAGCCTAGCTTCTTAGTCGCCTTCGCCCGGCTCTGCGCTGAAGTACTTTTCGAACTTGTTCTCTTCGCCCTTGTGCTCGTCTGCATCGGCGGGCGGGTCCTTCTGGCTCGTAATATTCGGCCATTCGGCAGAGAACTTGGTGTTGAGCTCGAGCCATTTTTCAAGGCCGTCCTCGGTGTCCGGGAGAATTGCCTCAGCAGGGCATTCCGGTTCGCAGACGCCGCAATCGATGCACTCGCTGGGATTGATAACCAGCATGTTGTCGCCCTCATAGAAGCAATCGACCGGACATACTTCGACACAGTCGGTGTATTTGCATTTGATGCAGTCTTCGGTGACGACGTAAGTCATGTGAGCGCTATTCCGGTTGGTGATGCGATATTGAGCGCGCCTGCTATGGGCATTTTCCAAGGCGGGTCAAGGCCAGTATCGTTTTTGAAACGTGTCCCACCGTTTGGACAGCGCGATCCTGGCCTAGGCCATGCGGCTCCACGCTCGCTCAGCCTCACTTGGCGAAAGGCGGCGGTCGGGTAGCTTCTCTATTCGCGCTACGCAGATTTCGCCACGATAGGCGAGTGTCAGGACATCGCCGACACCCACCTCGCAGCTGATCTTTGTTATGCGCGTTGAATTCAAGCGCATCCGGCCGCTCAGGATCATCGCCTTCGCGATAGAGCGTGTCCGGGCAAAACGAAGAAAAACGAGCAGGCGGTCGAGGCGCATTGTGCCTTCCTCGCCGCTCGTCGAATTCATCCTTTCAGGAGGTCCGCAAGGCCGTCAAACGCACCGCGTGCACGCGCAGGTCCAGTATCGTGCCGCGGCGCCGGTTTGCCCTTGCCGCCTTTCTGGTTGCCCCGGCCAGGTTTGCGCTTTGCGTCCGCGTTTCTCTTTCCCGATTGGGGCCCACGACCTTTCCCCTTGCGCGCTTCGCCTCGCTTTGGTCGGCGCTCGTCACTTGCTCGGCGCGGTCTCCAGGTCCAGCTGTCGGGCGCCGCAGGGCCGAAAGCCCCTTCTTCCAGCTCGCGTGCGCGCCGGAGGCGGAAACCCGCGCTGCCGAGCAAGCGACGGGCGTTGTCCTCTTCAAGACCGATAGATACCGGCAGCGAAAGATCGAGGGAGAAGCGCGGATTGCGCTCCTTGCCTGCTTTTTCGTTCGCCTTCGCTCGCGCCTCGAACGCTGCGCGGAGGATCTTCTCTGCCAAGTCGACCCGGATCAACTGCTTGCCTGCGAGGCGATACCCTGCAGGAATTGCATCGCTTTCCGGAAGCACGGGCAGCATTGCTTCCTGAAGTGGCCTAGTGTCGAGCGCCAGTTTGTGAAGCAGCTGGCGCGGTGCCGGCTTGAGCAGATCGCGCGCAAAGATGTCCAGCGCGCCAAAGGTCACGCCCAGCTTTCTCAGGAACGGACGCATTTCCTTGGGCAAATGTTCAAGCCCGGCTTTCTCACGTCCGACCACACCGCGTGCGTCGATCAGCGTCACAAGCAAGGCGCGCGCCTGGCTGCCGGCTTCCGGATCGTTTGCGGCCTCTGCCAGTTTTCGCAGCGGGGCAAGCGGCTCAAGCTGGACCGTCAGCCAATTGCCGAGCCCTGCTTCAAGCCGTGCTTTTGCGTCCTCGGGAATGGCAGCGGTCTCGCGTGTGAACTCCAGCCGGGGTGCAGCGAAATCATCAGGCACAACGATCCTGGCTAGCTCGCGCCCTTGCCAAACGATCGCTCCGCCTTCGATCGCAAGGTCCTCCATTCCAGCAGCCAGCAATTGGTCAGCGCGTTGCGCCAGAATAGCGGGCAACGCTTTCTCGCCGGCGGCGAGCAGCATCTTGCGGTCTGCGACGCCAGCATCGGGGTCGACGCTGAAGCGGAAACCGTCGAGCTTCCCGATCGTCTCACCCTCAACAGTCAGGCTGTCGTCGGGTTCTAGTGTTACGGGAAGGGATCCTCCGTCCTGTCCCAGCGATTTCATCAAAATTGCAGTCCTCCGGTTGACGAACCGTTCCGTGAGACGCGCATGCAGCGCGTCTGAAAGTTTAGCTTCGACCGCACGCGCGCGTGCCGCCATTTCGTCGCGCGCCAGAACCCAATCGGGCCGCTGGCAGATATAGGCCCAGGATCGGATCGCGGCGATCCTGCCCTGGAGTGTGTCGATATCGCCCTGCATCCGGTCGAGTTCTGCGATGCGGGCGGCCACGAAGTCGGCGCCAATATAGCCTTGTTGCAGGTCTTGCCAGAGCCTCGCGACAAATCGCGCATGAGGATCGACGCCCAGCTGTCGAAAATCAGGCAGAGAGCAGGCCTCCCAGAAACGGCGCACGCTGCCCTTTCCCTTGACCGATTGCGCGATTGGCTCACTTGCAAGCCGTTTGAGAACCGCCAGATCAATGGCTTCGGGAGCGGCGCGCAGAGCCTCGTGCTCGGGTCGCGATTCGAGATCGCCCATGAGGGTCGCGAGCGTGTCGAAGCGCGGCTCAGCTTCTCGCCAGTGTAGCTTTGTCAGCGGGGCAAACCGATGTTCCTCGATCGCGTAGATCTCCTCCTCCGAGAACTCGATCGGAGCGCCAGAGCGGCTGCCACCACCAGTCAACACGCCAAAGCTGCCGTCGGTCTGATGTCGACCTGCCCGCCCGGCGATCTGAGCCATCTCCGAGGGCGTGAGCCTGCGTTTGCGCCGCCCATCGAACTTGGTCAAAGCGGCGAACGCTACGTGCTGGAGATCAAGGTTGAGCCCCATGCCAATCGCATCAGTGGCCACGATGTAGTCGACTTCTCCTGACTGAAAGAGCTCAACCTGCTTGTTGCGGGTTTCCGGCGAAAGCGCTCCCATGACCACCGCGGCTCCGCCTCGAAAGCGCCGCAATGCTTCCGCCATTGCGTAAACCTGCTCTGACGAGAAGGCGACGACCGCGCTGCGCCGAGGCAGCCGCGATAGCTTGGCGCTCCCGGCGTGAGTGAGGGTGGAAAACCGCGGGCGCTCGACCATTTCCGCACCCGGGATCAGCTGTCGCACCAGCGGTTCCAGCGTCGCGGACCCGAGGATCATCGTCTCTTCACGCCCACGCGCGTTTAGCAGTCGGTCGGTGAAAATATGACCGCGCTCCGGGTCCGCACCGATCTGCGCTTCATCGATCGCTACAAATGCGTGGCCTCCGCCAAGCCGGTCCATCGCTTCGGCAGTACAGCAGAAATAGCGGGCATCGGGCGGTTCGATCCGTTCTTCGCCGGTGATCAGGGCGACTTGCGCATCGCCCTTGATCGCGCGAACCCGGTCGTAAACCTCCCGTGCGAGCAGTCGCAGAGGAAAACCCATCATTCCCGAGGAATGCGCGCACATTCGCTCGATCGCGAGGTGGGTTTTACCGGTGTTGGTGGGGCCAAGCACCGCTCGCACATGGCCGCCTGAGTCATTGAAATTGTTGCGGGTCACGTCACCGCTTGTGTCAGCCGCGCCGCCTCGGGGCAATCCCAAGTTGGGATTGCGTGTAGATGGACGTTTGCCGACGCCGGGCATGTAGGTAAAACGCCTTATCGCACGAATGACTCGACTGAGCGCGAGTTAAGTGGACATTTACCTTAATTGGCCATGGATTAGAGGCGCGAGAGACGGGTTGGGGACAGCCTCCGCATTTGAGAAGCAGACAGTTGGAACACTCAGGCGAAATTGCGGAAGGCAGCGAGGCCGAAGGCCCGGACGAAACATCGTCCGAAGGCGCGCTGGTTCCTGTTCCCCATAGCGCCGCGAGCCCTGTCGGCATTGATGCAGAGACGGCACGCGAATTTGCGCCCTATTTCAACCGATCTAAGAAATCCGCAGGGCCTACGCCTCAAAGCAAGGTCAAGCGCCAGGTACTTGAGCGCGTCGGAGGCTGGAGTGCGCGCTACGATGAATGGAAGTTGCGCGCGGGCGCAAGGCTGGAGGGACTAGACCTTGCACCTGACCTTGCAGAAAACATCGGCAGTCGCCGCTGGTTTCGCGGGCTTGGAACGATGGTCGCCCTCGGAGCAGTAGCGCTTGCATTCTGGCCTAGCCTGACCCCGCTCGAAGCACGCGCCGCCATGCCCGAAGGCGAGGAAATCCGCGACGAGTTCCGCAGCCAGATGATCATGCCGCTCGCATTCGGAGCAGACAGTGGCCGCCGCATGGGGCCGACGGCTGACGTCATTCCACTCGCAAGCGCTCCCGAGCGCCCGCAGATCCAGCTGGTCGCAACGCTCGCTCCTGGCGACAGTTTCGCGAGCATGCTGCGCCGCGCAGGTGTTTCGGCGAGCGATATCGGCAATGTGAGCAGCCTGGTTGGCGAGGCTATGCCACTCTCCGAGATAGAGCCGGGCACCAAGATCGATATCACGCTCGGTCGCAGAGCCGCCACCGAATCCGCGCGTCCGCTCGATGCGCTGAAATTCCGCGCCCGCTTCGATCTCGAGCTTGAGATCGCGCGGCAGGGGATGAATCCCGAAACCGGTCAGGGCGGTACGCTCTCGCTCGCTCGCAACTTCATCCGCGTCGACGACACGCCCTTGCGCGTGCGCGGCCGGGTTGGATCGAGCTTATACCGCTCGATGCGAGCAGCGGGCGTACCTGCCAGCGCCGTGCAGGATTACCTGCGCACCGTCGATGATCAGATCGACATGGATCGGGAAGTCCGCGCCAGCGACGAATTCGACGTCATCATAGCCTATCGCCGCGCTGCAACCGGCGAGCGCCAGGCGGGACAGCTGCTCTATGCCGGGATCGACAGAGGCGGTGAGCCCAAGACGCAGCTGATGCGCTGGGGCAAGGATGGCCGGTTTTTCGAAGCGTCAGGCGTCGGCGAACAACGCCGTGGCCTTGTCGCTCCCGTGCCAGGGCCAATTTCCTCGCGCTACGGTATGCGTCGCCACCCGATCCTTGGATATCGCAGGATGCATGCCGGAATGGACTTCCGTGCGCGTCATGGGACGCCGATCGTGGCCGTGACCGATGGACGGGTATCGTCCGCTGGTCGTGCTGGCGGTTGCGGGATTGCCGTAAGATTGGACCACGGAAGCGGGCTTTCGACGCGCTATTGCCACATGAGCCGCATGTCCGTGCGCCGCGGGCAGAGCGTGCGGCGTGGACAGGTCATCGGCTATGTCGGTTCGACCGGCCTGTCGACCGGGCCGCACCTCCATTACGAGATGTATCGCAACGGTCGCCACATCAATCCTGCGAGCGTCGACTTTGTCACCCGCGCAGTCCTTTCGGGCAGCGAGCTCGTCGATTTCCAGGAGCGCCTCCTAACGCTACGCCGGATCGAGCCGGGAGCAGCGCTTGAGGACCTCGTGCCGCTGCCAAGCGAGGTCGGCGAACCCGAGCGCGAGATCGAGAAGATCGACCTAGCCCAGCGTGTCTCCTGACCGACAAGGCTGACACCGGCAGCTGACAAGTGCGATTGATTAGCCGCACGAATTCCGGCAAGCCTCTCCTTTATGAGAGCAAGCTATCCGAATATCCGCCTGCGCCGCACGCGAGCATCTGCTTGGAGCCGCTCGCTTCACCGCGAGACGCTGATTACGCCGGCGGACTTGATCTGGCCGCTTTTCGTGACAGACGGCGAGGGTGTCGAAGAGCCGGTGGGCTCGCTTCCCGGCGTATCGCGCTGGTCGGTCGACGGAATTGTCGCGCGGGCAAAGGAAGCCGTCGATCTCGGCATTCCGGTTGTGGCGCTCTTCCCGAACACGCAACCCGATCGCCGGTCGGACGATGGAGCGGAGGCGCATAACCCCGACAACCTGATGTGCCGCGCGATCCGTGCGATCAAGGATGCTTGCGGTGAGGACCTCGGGGTCCTGACCGATGTCGCGCTCGACCCTTATACGAGCCATGGTCAGGATGGCCTGCTCGATGAGCATGGCTACGTCACCAATGACGACACTGTAACAGTGCTGGTAGATCAGGCGCTCAACCAGGCCGAAGCCGGTGCGGACATCATCGCTCCGTCCGACATGATGGATGGCCGCGTCCACGCCATCCGGATGGCGCTCGAAATGGGCAACCACCATAACGTCCAGATCATGAGCTACGCCGCCAAATATGCGAGCGCCTTCTACGGCCCGTTTCGCGATGCGGTGGGTTCCGGCGGCCTGCTGAAAGGCGACAAGAAAAGTTACCAGATGGACCCGGCCAACAGCGACGAGGCGCTGCGAGAAGTCGAACTCGACATTGCCGAGGGCGCGGACAGCGTCATGGTGAAGCCGGGTCTCGCCTATCTCGACATCATCTACCGCGTGAAGGAAGCTTTCGGCGTCCCGGTCTTCGCTTATCAGGTGAGCGGCGAATACGCGATGATCGAGGCAGCGCAGAGCGTGGGCGCAGGCGACCGCGATGCGCTGCTGATGGAAAAGCTGCTTGCCTTCAAGCGCGCCGGGTGCAGCGGGGTCTTGACCTATCACGCACCGGTGGCTGCGCGTCTTTTGAATGGCTGAATTCCGGCACGAAACCGACCGACTGATCCTGCGCGATTGGCGCGAGGATGACTGGGAGCCGTTCTGGAAGGGCGTGAATACGCCTGCAGTCGCCAAATGGGTCGGTGGGGTTGCGAGCGAGGCGGCCATGACCGAAGGGCAGGCAAGGCTGGAACGCTATGCGCGCGATTTCGGCCACACCTTCTGGTGCATCGAGCGCAAGGCAGACGGTGAAATTCTCGGGTTCTGCGGGCTCAAACGCTGCACCGACGAGGAAGGTCCATTCGGCGAGATGGAGGCAGGCTGGCGTCTTCGCGAAGATGCCTGGGGCAAAGGTTATGCAAAGGAAGCGGCTATCGCTTCGCTCGACCTAGCATTCACCCGCTTCGGCGCGGAGCAGGTCATCGCCATGACCTTCAAGGGCAACGAGCCAAGCTGGGGCCTTATGCTGAGGCTCGGCATGTCGCGGCGCGAGGATCTCGACTGGATCGATACGATGTGGGAGCTCGATGACCCCAAGGTCATCATCTACGCGATCACGCGCGAGGAGTGGCAACAGCAGCATGCCTGAGATTGTTCTCGAAACCGGGCGCCTTGTCCTGCGAACCATCGGTGAAGGGGACGCGCTGGAACAGGACCGCGTTCTCAACACGCCAACCGTCATGGACCACCTCGGCGGCGTGAAAGAACTGCATGAAATCGAAGCCAAGCACGCGAAATCGATGCAACTTCACGCGCGCGAAGGGTTCAGCTTCCTTTTCCTGATCGAGAAGGCGACCGGCGAGATGGTCGGCACTTGCGGGATCAAGCGTGTCGACAATGATCATGCACCCAACCATGGCGATCACGAGATAGGCTGGCTGGTGCGCGAGGATCGTTGGAGGCGCGGTTACGCCTATGAGGCCATGCGCGCGGTGATTGACTGGGCCTTTGGGCGTGTCGCAGCGCCCCACGTCGTCGCGCTTACGAGCGAGGCGAATGTCGGCAGTTGGAAGCTGATGGAAAAGCTGGGTATGGAGCGGCGCAAAGACCTCGATTTTGTCGACCCGGATTTTCCGGAGAAGGACAATCCGATCATCCAGTATTCGTTGACCAAACAACAGTGGGAGCAACGCACATGACCGCTCATCCCGGTGCCAACATTATCCCGATCCACGGGAAAGCGCCGAAAATTCACGAGACTGCTTTTATAGCTCCGGGATCGACGATCATCGGCGATGTCGAGATCGGGGCAGGGTCATCAATCTGGTACAATTGTGTCGTGCGCGCTGATGTGTTCAAGATCCGCATTGGTGAGCGAACCAATGTGCAGGACGGAAGCGTCCTTCATTGCGATCCACCAAGGCCAGATGATCCCGACGGCTGTCCGCTTATCATCGGTGACGATGTGTTGATCGGTCATATGGCGATGGTCCACGGCTGCACGATCCATGACCGCGGCTTTGTGGGCCTTGGTGCAATCGTGATGAACAAGGCAGTCATTGGATCTGACGCCATGCTGGCAGCAGGCGCAATGCTAACCGAGCGCAAGGTCATGGGCGAGCGCGAGCTTTGGGCGGGCCGCCCTGCGAAAAAGCTCAAGGACCTCTCCGATGCCGCAATCATGGGCATGAAGATCGGCACGGCGCACTACGCCGAGAACGCCAAGCACCACACCACGGCAGTCCGCGACGCGCTGGGCTAAACGGTCAGCCCGGCCCCTTGGTCATGTATTTCATCATGTGCGGCATGAAATCCGCCTTGCCGATCTCAAGGCCAGCCATCCTTAGAAGCGCGTAGGCCGTGGTCAGGTGGAAATAGAAGTTAGGCAGCGACCATTCGCGCACATATTGCTCGGCGGTCATCGTAAATTGCATGCCATTAGGAAGGTCGAGCACGATCGTGTCTTCGGTCCCGACCAACTCGTCTGGGTCGATCGAATCGAGCAGTTCTGCGGTCTCGGCAATCTGCGCCTTCGCCTCGGCCAAAGTCGTCGCGTTTTCCTCGCGCGAGGTGAAGCTGCGTTCGGTGAGACGCGGCAATGCCTCGCCTGGTAGGTTCGCGACGAAGCGAACCTGCGTTGCGAGCGGATGCATATCCTCGGCAAGCTTGGCCTCGAGCAGCGCATCGCCTTTCGGGTGCGATTCGGCCTTAGTCAGAAGTGCGGCTAGGGTGTCGAGCCGCGTGCGATAGACGGCGATGGATTGTTGGTGCAGGGTCATTCGGTTCTTCTCCTCTTTCTGGAGAATAACAAGCAAGTTGCGAATTGCAACTCAATCTCGGATGAGCGCGCGCAAGGTTTCGATCCGGTCGGCCTCATGCACGGGCTTGTCCCAACGAATGCGGTGAATGCGGGGGAAGCGCATGGCGAGACCTGACTTGTGCCGTTTCGAAGTGTGCACGCTGTCGAAAGCGACTTCGAAAACCAGCGTCCGCTCGACTTCGCGCACCGGCCCGAAGCGGTTGAGTGTTGTTTGCCGCACGAGGCGATCGAGCTTTTTGAGTTCAGCATCGGTGAACCCGGAATATGCCTTGCCGACGGGAAGCAGTTCCGCCCCTTCGTCCGGATCGCCATCCCAGCATCCAAAGGTGTAGTCCGAGTAGAAGCTCGACCTCTTGCCCGACCCGCGCTGCGCATACATCAGCACGCAATCGATCAGCAGCGGATCGCGCTTCCACTTGTACCAATAGCCGACCTTGCGTCCAGCGATGTAGGGACTGTCCTTGGCCTTCAGCATCAAGCCTTCGATCGCATCGTCGCGCGTGCCCTCGCGGATCTCGGCAAGATGGTCGAAATCGCGCGCCTCGACGATCTCCGAGATATCGAAGTGTGATGGTGGGAGCTTGCCCATCAGCTTTTCGAGCGCCGTACGCCTTTTCGTCCATCGGTATTCGCGCAGGTCATCTCCCTCGACAATCAGCGCGTCGTAAAGGCGGACAAATGCAGGAAACTCGGCCAGCATCTTCTTCGAAACAGTTTTGCGGCCCAGCCTTTGCTGAAGCGCGTTGAAGCTTGCAGCACCGCCTTGCTCGCCGCCCTGGACATTTCCGCGCACTAGCAATTCCCCATCCAGCACAGCGTCGATTGGCAGAACTTCGAGCAGTTCGGGAAAGGTCGCCGAGATATCATCGCCTGAGCGCGAGTAGAGCCGCGTCTCACCGCCGACGCGGACGAGCTGGATGCGAATGCCGTCCCACTTCCACTCGGCTGCGAAGTCCGCAAGATCAACTCGCGTATCCTCAAGCGGATGAGCGAGCATGAACGGCCGAAAGCGCGGCGTATTCGAAACGTCCGGAGGATCGGCCCCATCGGCTGCCCATGCGAAAAGATCGGGGTAGGGTGCCTCGAGAGCGTGCCAATATTCCTCGACTTCCTCCACTGACACGTCGAAGGCCTGCGCAAAAGCAGTCTTGGCGAGCCGCGCCGAAACGCCGATGCGCATGCCACCTGTCGCCATCTTGATGAGCGCAAAGCGACCATTGGCATCAAGCCGATCGAGAAGGCCGGGCAATTCCTTGGGCGCGGTGTTGCGATTGAGCGCCGACAATTGGTCGACCACTTGCGACACGCTGGGTGGATCGTCATCAACCTCGCCGCCGGGCCAAAGCAGGCTCGCCGTCTCGGCAGTGTCACCCACGAAGTCGCGGCTAAGCGTCCAGAGGACTGGATCGACGCGATCCTTCATGAAGTTGCGGATCGTCGAGCTTTTCACCGCGGGAAAGTCTAGCTCGCCTGTGAGAGCAGCGAGAGCCCAGCCCCGATCGGGATCGGGTGTTTCGCGCAAATACTCGGCAATTAGCGCGAGCTTGCGGTTGCGGCTGGTCGTGTAAACCAGCGTGTCGAGGAGGGTAGCGAAGTCCTTCACTCGTCCTCCTCCTCGCGGCCCACTAGTGCCAGCGCCCGCGCGCGGCGCTGGTGAAGCTCGCACCAGCGCAGCAGGGCCTCCTCGCGTCCATGAGTGATCCAGGTCTCTTGCGGATCCACCTCTGCAATCGTGTCTGTCAGTTCATTCCAGTCAGCATGGTCGGAGATTACCAGCGGCAACTCGACCCCCCGCTGCCGTGCCCGCTGGCGAACCCGCATCCAGCCCGAGGCCATTGCGGTGATGGGATTGGGCAGTCGCCTGCTCCACCGATCATTGAGCGCGCTGGGCGGAGCCATGACGATGCTGCCCTGCATTTCCTCTTTGGAGTGGTTGCTGACCAGCCGCAATTCCCCGAGGTTCACCCCGTGCTCCTCGTAAAGCCGACACATCTTCTCGAGTGCGCCGTGAAGGTAGATCGGGGCACTGTGTCCGGCTGCGCGCAATTCGGCGATTACGCGCTGCGCCTTACCAAGCGCATAGGCGCCGACGAGCACGCATTGATCGGGATGTGCCTCCAGCGCGGAAAGCAGTTTTGCCATTTCATCGGCGATCGGCGGGTGCGTGAAAACAGGGAGGCCAAAAGTCGCCTCGGTGATGAAGATGTCGCATGGCGCAACTTTGAAGGGAGCGCAGGTCGGGTCGGCGCGCCTCTTGTAATCGCCTGTGATGATTACGCGCTCCCCAGCATGTTCAAGCAGGATCTGTGCCGAGCCAAGAACGTGTCCAGCCGGAATGAACGTCGCATCGACACCGCCGCCCAGGCTTAAGGTTTCGCCATATTCAACCGGCACGGCCTTGTGCGGAATCTCACCCGCCTCGTCCTGCGAGCCCGTGCGGTATCGCAATTCCATGATTGCGAGCGTTTCGGGTGTTGCGATGGTTTCGCCATGCCCGCCGCGCGCGTGGTCGGCGTGGCCATGTGTTACCAGCGCGCGTGGGACGGCTCTGCCGGGATCGACCCAGACGTCTGCTGGGGCAACGTGGATCCCCCAAGGTTCGGGGCGGATCCAATGAGAGCCAGAAGTTTGTGCCATGGTGTACTTACGAAAAGGGCGCGAGAAGGTTTCCCTGCTCGCGCCCCCAATTCGTTTGAAGCTGGATCAGCTTTCCTTGTCGCTGCCTGATTCTTCGGGCTTCGTATCGCCCTTCGGATCTTCCTTGGCAGCAGGCGGCGCCTTCTTGGCTACGGGCTTCTTGCGAGCCGGAGCCTTGCGCTTTGGCTTCGCCTTGGGCGGTGACGGGGTGAGTTCAAAGGAGGGTTTGCCGTCCTTCATCGTCACCGACACCTCGCCACCATCAGCGAGCTTGCCGAAAAGAAGTTCCTCCGCGAGCGGTTGCTTGATCTTATCCTGGATCAGGCGGCCCATCGGACGCGCGCCGTACAGGCGGTCGTAACCCTTGTCCGCCAGCCATGCACGCGCATCGCTGTCGAACTGGATGTGGACGTTCTGTTCGGCGAGCTGGAGTTCGAGCTCGAGGATGAACTTGTCGACCACGCGGGCAACCGTGCTCTTGCCGAGATAGGCGAAGGGCACGATCGCATCGAGACGGTTGCGGAATTCGGGCGTGAACATCTTGTTCACCGCCTCGGTCCCGGCATCTTCCTTGGAAACGTCGCCAAAGCCGATGCCGCTCTTCGCCATATCGGCCGCGCCCGCATTGGTCGTCATGATGAGAACCACGTTGCGGAAATCGACCGTCTTGCCGTGATGGTCGGTCAGGCGGCCATTGTCCATCACCTGCAGTAGGATGTTGAACAGGTCCGGGTGCGCCTTCTCGATCTCGTCTAGAAGCAGCACGCAATGCGGGTTCTGGTCGACCGCATCGGTGAGCAGGCCGCCCTGGTCGTATCCGACATAGCCCGGAGGTGCACCGATCAGACGCGAGACGCTGTGGCGTTCCATGTACTCCGACATGTCGAAGCGCTTGAGCTCGATCCCCATGATCGATGCGAGCTGGCGCGCGACCTCGGTCTTGCCGACGCCGGTCGGGCCGGAGAACAGGAACGAGCCGATGGGCTTGTCCGGATCGCGCAGACCTGCACGGCTTAGCTTCATTGCGGTGGACAGGCGGGTGATTGCCTCGTCCTGACCAAAAACGACATGCTTGAGGTCGCGCGAGAGGTTCTCGAGCGCCTTCTTGTCGTCCTTGCTGACCGATTTGGGCGGAATGCGCGCCATTGTCGCAATCACGGCCTCGATTTCCTTGGCGGTAATCTTCTTCTTGCGGCGGCTCGGCGGCACAAGCATCTGCATCGCGCCGACCTCGTCGATCACATCGATCGCCTTGTCGGGGAGCTTGCGGTCGTTGATGTAACGCGCCGAAAGCTCGACTGCGGTCTTAAGCGCATCGGGCGTATACTTGACGTTGTGATGATCCTCGAAGGCGCTGCGCAGTCCCTTGAGGATCTTGACCGTGTCTTCGATCGTCGGCTCGTTCACGTCGATCTTCTGGAACCGGCGAAGCAGTGCGCGGTCCTTTTCGAAGTGGTTGCGGAATTCCTTGTAGGTGGTCGACCCGATGCAACGGATCGCACCCGAAGACAGCGCGGGCTTCAGCAGGTTCGATGCATCCATCGCGCCGCCGCTGGTTGCGCCGGCGCCGATGACCGTGTGAATCTCGTCGATGAAGAGGATCGCGTGCGGCATCCCTTCAAGTTCGGAGACGACCTGCTTGAGACGCTCCTCGAAATCGCCGCGATAACGCGTGCCGGCAAGCAGCGCGCCCATGTCGAGCGAGTAGATCACCGCTTCGGCAAGCACTTCGGGCACATCGCCTTCGACAATCTTGCGAGCCAGACCCTCGGCGATGGCGGTCTTACCAACGCCGGGATCACCGACATAAAGCGGGTTGTTCTTTGAACGGCGGCACAGAATCTGAACCGTGCGATCCACTTCAGGCCCGCGACCGATCAGCGGATCGATCCGGCCATCCTCGGCCTTCTTGTTCAGATTGACCGTGAACTGGTCGAGCGCAGTTTCCTTCTTGGAGCCAGCATCCTTGGCCTGCTCGGTCTCGGCTGCGGCCTCTTCGGAACCCTGCGGCGCTTTCGATTCAAGCTGACGGCCACCCTTGCCGATGCCGTGGCTGATATAGCTCACCGCATCGAGGCGGCTCATATCCTGCTGTTGCAGGAAATAGACCGCGTAGGAATCGCGCTCGGAAAACAGCGCCACGAGGACATTAGCGCCCGTCACCGTGTCCTTGCCCGAGGACTGAACGTGCAGGATCGCGCGCTGGATCACCCGCTGGAATCCGGCGGTCGGTTGCGGGTCGGCGTCTTCCTCGGTCTTGAGGCTCTGATATTCCTGATCGAGATATTGCTTCACCACCTCGCCAAGCTCGGCAAGATCGACCCCGCAAGCGGCCATCACCTGCGCGCCGTCTTCATCATCGATCAGCGCGAGCAGCAGATGCTCCAAAGTCGCATATTCATGGCGACGCTCCGAAGCGTGAGCGAGCGCGTTGTGCAGTGTCCGTTCGAGATTCTGGGCGAAACTTGGCATGGATTAAGGTCTCTATTCGGGGGCGAAGAATGCTCCGACTATCGAAGCACAAAGGAGGGTGTACGAATTATATGGTACGCGTCTGCATAATTGCGAATCCGAATGGAGCTTCGCAAAAACGATCATGAGCCGGGACCCTTAAAAAGTGCATCTGCCGCCGCGCGATGAGCACTTGCCTTGTCGCGGTGCGCCGTGACCCGATCAATCTCCGCTTCAAGCAACGCAATACGCTCGGTCAGTTCATCCTGAGAGTAGGGTGCAAGGTCCTCTGCTGCCAGCTTGCTGGCGGCGTCTCCTTTGGGGCGCGGGAGATCGAGATCATCCATTGACGCCAGCATCGCTCGACACGCGGCTTGCTGTCAATGCGCTTGGCCTGTATTTCCGCTCTCCGCATCAAGGGTCGTCGCATGTGCGATCGCCAAATCCGGGGGCAGAACTCATGCTAGAGGCGAAAGCGCCAGTCATTCCTGACACCATGCGGGCTGTGGGATTTGATTCGCCCGGTGGCCCCGAAGTCCTTCGGCTTGAACAGACAGCCACGCCTTCACCCAAGCAAGACGATGTTCTCATCAAGGTGGCTTTTGCAGGCGTAAATCGCCCCGATTGCGCGCAGCGTGCAGGAATGTATCCACCGCCGCCGGGCGCATCGCCGCTGCCCGGTCTTGAAGTAGCAGGCGAAGTGGTCGCGATCGGGAGCGGTGTCCCGGCCGAAATGCTCGGCCAGCGTGTCGCCGCCCTGACGCCGGGTGGTGGTTATGCCGAATTCTGCACCGCACCGTGGCAACATTGTCTCTCTCTGCCCGATGGCATGGACCTCAAGACCGCCGCCGCTCTCCCCGAGACGCTCTTTACCGTCTGGCACAACGTATTCGAGCGAGGGATGGCACGTGATGGTGAGCGACTCCTCGTTCACGGTGGAACTAGCGGCATCGGCACGATGGCGATCATGCTCGCCAAGGCGTTCGACATCGAAGTGATCGTGACCTGCGGCGATGAGGCAAAATGCCAGGCCGCGCGCGACCTCGGCGCAGATCTAGCAATCAATTACCGCGAGCAGGATTTTGTCGAGGTGATCAAGGAACACACGGGCGGCGAGGGCGTGAACGTGGTGCTCGACATGGTTTCTGGCGACTACGTCCCGCGCAACCTGCAGTGCCTTGCCGAAGATGGTCGCCACGTGACGATCGCCATGTTGGGCGGCGCCAAGGCCGAGCTGTTCATGCCGATGGTGATGATGAAACGCCTGACGCTGACGGGCTCGACGTTGCGCCCGCGCTCGGATGCTTTCAAGTCTGCCCTCGCAGATGAGATCGCTGCGAATGCGTGGCCGCTATTCACCTCTGGCGAATTGGCGCCGGTAATGGACCAGACCTTCCCGCTTGGCGAGGCTGCCGCTGCGCATACCCGGATGGAAGCGGGCGAGCATATTGGCAAGATCGTGCTGGAAGTCTCCGGTGGCTGAGCAATTCACGCTTCACGAAGATCCGCGCAGCGGCAACTGCTACAAGATCAAGCTCACCGCCGCACTGCTCGGTCTGCCGCTAGCGACCCGGCAATACGACATCATGAAGGGCGAGACGCGCACACCCGAATTCCTCGCCAACATCAACGCGAATGGCCGCATCCCGGTGCTCGAAATCCGCGACAGGGAAAGCGCCCGATTCCTGCCCGAGAGCAATGCGGCGTGCTGGTATCTGGCAAGCGATTCCGACCTCATCCCGCAAGACCGCTATGCGCAGGCCGACATGCTTCGCTGGATGTTCTTCGAGCAATACAATCACGAGCCGAACGTCGCGACTCTTCGGTTCTGGCTGACATTCGTGGGCAAGGCGAACCTGTCGGAACAGCAGAACGCCCAGATCATGGCAAAGAGAATCGCCGGTTGCGACGCGCTTTCGGTGATGAATGTCGAACTTGAGGACAGGCGCTTTTTATGCGGCGATAAGGTGACGCTCGCTGATATTGCGCTGTTTGCGTACACGCATGTCGCCGATGAAGGCGGCTTTCATTTGAGTGATTATCCCAATATTGCGCCCTGGATCGAACGCATCTGCTCGCTGCCGCGCTTCGTCCCGATGCAGTGAGGGTGTGGGTGCCGCTCTATTTGTGCACTGCAACATGACCGTCATCTAGCTGCCAAAAGACGCGGAACCGTCACCGCCTTGTGAATCGCCTGTAACATTGGCGTGCCATGGATGCCTTTGAAATGCATCGCATTGCGAAAAGGCGCGTTCATGACCGACTTCATGCTGCAGGATAAATCTGGCGACTTCTCCGATCTCGGAAATGTGGCAAATCTCCCCGTGTCGCAGATCAATTCTCGGTTCAGCGCCCCCGAGCCGGAAGGGATTAATCGCACCAAGTATCGCACCATATGGATCAGCGATGTTCATCTCGGCACCAAGGGGTGCAATGCCGAGATGCTGATCGACTTCCTCGACCACACCGACAGCGATGTCATGTATCTTGTCGGCGACATTATCGACGGGTGGCGTCTCAAGAAGAAGTTCTACTGGCCTTCCACTCACAACGACATTGTGTGGCGCGTGCTCAAGCGCGCCAAGCGCGGTACGCGGATCGTCTACATTCCGGGCAACCATGATGAGATGTTCCGCCAATTCACTGGGCTGAACTTCGGCGGCATCGAAATCCGCCGCGCTGCCTTTCACGACACGGTCGACGGACGGCGGCTGATGGTTCTTCACGGCGACGAATTCGATGCGGTCATGCTCTCACAACGCTGGCTCGCCTTCGTTGGTGACTGGGCATACATCACCGCGATGAAGCTCAACGTGCTGGTGAATGCCGTGCGAAAAGCGATGGGCCTACCTTACTGGTCTCTTTCGAAAGCAGCCAAGCACAAGGTGAAGAACGCGGTCGAATTCATCGGGAAATACGAAGAAGTCGTGGCCAAGGCTGCTGGAGAGCGCGGTGTCGACGGGGTCGTTTGCGGCCACATTCACACAGCGGAAGCCCGCGAGTTCGAATTTGGCGGAAAGACGGTCGAGTATTGGAACGATGGCGACTGGGTGGAAGGGTGCAACGCTCTGGTCGAGCATCACGATGGTTCGATGGAGATCATCAATTGGGCAGACGTGATCGCGGCACGCGCGCGCCATAGCGACCGCGCCGTTGTCCCCGATCAAGAACCGAGCGAAAGCCGCGAACAGGAGGCGGCATGAATATGTCCGCAAAGATCGCTCCCGCGCGATTAGCAGCGGCGGAACGACCACAATCAATCGCGATCGTGACGGATGCATGGTTTCCGCAGGTCAATGGGGTGGTCCGCACCTTGTCCACGACGTGCGAAATTCTGCGCCGCTGGGGCTATGACGTCACGGTCATTTCGCCTGAGCAATACCACAGCGTCCCCGCACCGACCTATCCCGAGATCCGGCTGGCCCTGACGCTTCCGGGTGCGGTGGGAAGGCAACTGGCGAGAATCACTCCTGATGCAGTTCATATCGCGACTGAGGGACCATTGGGATTTGCCGCGCGGCGATATTGCGCTGGGCGAGGGGTGCCGTTCACCACCGCCTATCACACACAGTTTCCTGACTATATCTCGCGTCGCACTGGCCTGCCAGCGAGCGTCTTCTGGCCTTACATCCGCTGGTTCCATGGCCCTGCCGAGCGTGTGATGGTCGCAACCGAAAGCATCCGCGAGGAACTGCGCGGTGAGGGACTTACGCAGCTCGCGCATTGGAGCCGCGGTGTCGACCTTGCCAGCTTCTCGCCTGATGCGCCCGTGCCGCTAGAGCTCGCCGACCTCGGTGGCCCCATCCTCCTTTATGTCGGGAGGGTAGCTGTCGAGAAGAACATCGAGGCTTTTCTTTCATGCGACCATCCGGGGACCAAGGTCGTGGTTGGCGACGGACCGGCGCGCGCTTCGCTTGAGGCGAAATTTCCTGAGGCCGTCTTCCTTGGTAAACGCACGGGCGCCGAACTTGCTGGCTGTTACGCTGCAGCTGATGTGTTCGTGTTTCCGAGCAAAACCGACACGTTCGGACTCGTTATGATTGAAGCGCTAGCATGCGGCACTCCAGTGGCTGCCTTTCCGGTGAGCGGACCGGTCGACATCCTGAACGAGACTGTCGGCGCCATGGACGCGGATTTGGCCAAGGCGATTGCAACGGCACGAACCCGTGACCGAGCGGCCTGTACTGCCCACGCTGCATCATTTTCATGGGAGGCGGCAACGCAGCAATTCCTCTCCGGTCTTGCACCTTTGGCCGATGAGGAATGCGTCTCGCTGCGGGCAGTGTCGGCGATTTGAAGGCCACGATACATCCGGATTGGGGCCATACCGATCACCAGTTTTAGGCGCGGAGCACCCTTTCCCTTGCCGCGCGCACCTCTTTAGCCTATCTGACACTCGCACAGTGGCCGCTCCGCAAGGGGCGGCCCTTATATTTTGAACGGAGATTTCCCCATGGCACAAAAGGATCAGCCCAAGCCGCTGATGCCGCACGCCACGGCTACCTGGCTGGTCGACCACACCGGCCTTTCGTTTGAGCAGATCGCCGCATTTTGCGGCCTGCACATTCTCGAAGTCCAGGCGATGGCAGACGACCTTGCAGGCAGCAAGTATACGGGCCGCGACCCTGTACACGCGGGTGAGTTGACCCTCGAAGAGATCGAGAAGGGTCAGGCCGATCCCGAATACGCGCTCAAGATGCACAAGGCGCCGGTTGAAGTCACCCGGACCAAGGGCCCGCGTTACACCCCGGTGTCGAAGCGTCAGGACAAGCCCGACGGGATCGCATGGATTCTGCGCAACCATCCGGAAGTGTCGGATGCGCAGATTTCGAAGCTGATCGGCACCACCCGCAATACGATCGGCGCGATTCGCGAGCGTTCGCACTGGAACATCCAGAACATCCAGCCCAAGGATCCAGTGACCCTTGGCCTGTGCTCGCAGCGTGAACTCGACGCAGTCGTTGCCAAGGCAGCCAAGCGCGCTGGCGTGACGGAAGAAGCCGAAACCGTCGTTGGCGAAGACAATCGCAGCGACAAGGACAAGCTGATCGAAGAGCTTCGCGCAGAACGTGAAGCCAACGTGAAGGCTGCTGCCGAAGCCGCTCAGGAAGCCGAAGCCGAAGCATGGCTCGCTCAGAAGCGCGCTGCCGAAGCTGCTGGCGAAGATGGCGTGACGCCCCCGGACAGCGTGACCCCTCCCGCCTTCGCTCCTTCGGAGCCGAGCGAGGAAGAGGCCGTCACCGCGCCCGAGCCGGAAGACGACGACAACGCCTGATTGCTCACTCAGTTAGAAAGGGCGGCCCCGCACATTGCGGCGCCGCCCTTTTTTGTGCCCGATGCCGCACCATTCGCTTGAGAATCGCTCGCAGATCGGTCATGTTATTGACATGAATGTAAATACCGCCAGCTATCACCATCCGACCCCCTGGGATGCGACATTCGAACCAATGTCCCTGCCCGAAATGCTGGCGCGTACTGTCGCTCACAATCCGGACGCGCCGTTCCTTCATTTTCTGGGGCGAACATATTCGTACAGCGAGATCGAGCGCGAGGCGAAGAGCTTCGCCGCCGGATTGATCGCGATGGGTGTGGAGCAGGGCGACCGCATCGGCTTGTTCCTCCCCAACGTACCGATCTACGCCTCGGCCTATTACGGCGCGATGATGGCTGGCGCGGTGGTGGTGAACTTTTCGCCGCTCTATTCGGTCGAAGAACTTGCATGGCAGGTTGGCGATAGCGGGACGAAAGTGCTTGTGACGCTCGATGTGCCTGAACTCTATTCCACGGCAGCGAAGGTTCTCGAGGGATCAGCGCTTGAAACGCTGATTGTCGGCTCGCTTTCGGAAATGCTTCCGGCGGTGAAGGGGCTGGCGCTCAAACTCTTCAAGCGAAGCCAGATTGCTGACGTGGCCTGGGGTCCCGATACGCTCAAGTGGAGCGAGATGCTGCGGTCATGGCCCGAGGGTGAGGCCACGCTCGACCGCCGCGATGACCTTGCGCTCCTCCAATACACCGGAGGCACAACCGGGCGGCCTAAGGGGGCGATGCTCGGCCACAGCCAGCTGACACAGAACGCGCAACAAGTCGCCGCGATCAACCCGTTCGAAGACCCGCGCAAGGAGGTCTTCATGGGGGCGCTGCCGTTTTTCCATGTATTTGCGAACACTGCGCTACTCAACCACGCGGTTGCGGCGGGCGCCTCGATCGCGATGGTGCCCCGCTTCGAGGCAAAGCAGGTTCTTCAGACGATCCAGAAATACAAGGCGACCGGCTTTCCCGGCGTGCCAACCATGTTTCAGGCGCTGCTCGATCATCCCGACCTGACGAAAACCGACCTTTCATCGCTCAAGGTATGCATTTCGGGCGGTGCCCCGATGCCGGCGCAGGTTCACACCAAGTTCGAAGAGGTCACCGGCGTGCGCGTGGTGGAAGGCTATGGCCTGACGGAGAGTTCGGGCGTGGTTTCGACCAATCCTTACGAAGGGACCCGCAAGAAAGGCACGATCGGACAACTCGTAGCAGGCACTGAAATCGTACTGCTCGACAAGGAAGACCCGACCAAGCTCGCGCCCGACGGTGAGCCGGGTGAGCTCGCAGTCCACGGCCCGCAGGTGATGCGCGGATATTGGCAGAGGCCCGAAACCGATGCTGACGTCTTCGTCGAGCGAGACGGCAAGCGCTACCTTCGCACGGGCGACGTCGCGGTGATGGACGAAGACGGGTTTCTCGAAATCGTCGACCGGATCAAGGACATGATTGCAGTGGGCGGCTTCAAGGTGTTCCCGAGCGTGGTCGAAGATGCGATCCTGAAGCACGAGGCGATCAAGGAAGCGCTCGTGATCGGTGTGCCCGACGACTACAAGGGTGAGGTACCACGCGCATACGTAACGCTTGAAGATCCCGAGACCGATATCGGGGCCGATGCTCTCAAGGGCTGGCTCAACGACCGGATCGGCAAGCACGAGCGGGTCGATCAGGTGGTGATCCGCAAGGAGCTACCCAAGACGATCATCGGCAAACTCGACCGCAAGGCCCTGCGCGCCGAGGTTCTCTGACAGACAAAGAAAAACGCCGCCGACCCTCCCGGGCCAGCGGCGTTATTGAATTCGCTAGGCTGTGATCGTCAGTTGGCGATCTGAAGCTTTGCCTGCGCGTCGTCGGCGCTCGATGCTTCTTTTTTCATTGGCGCAGGAGCCGGCTTGGTCTGGCGATGCGAGTTGGGTGCGAAGCGACCATCGACCTGCGCGCCCTGTTCGATGGTGAGCGCATCATAATGCACATCGCCTTCGATCTCGGCGGTCTTGAGAATAACGAGTTCCTTGGCGGCAATCGAACCGACAACCTTGCCCGACATGCGGGCGGTGTCTGCCATGACGGCGCCGTGAATAGCGCTGCCTTCACCCTGAACGATCGAAGCGCACTTGATGTCGCCTTCGATGGTTCCGTCGATGTGAAGGTCGACCGAGGCGCTGACATCGCCCTTGATCGTTACGTCTGAACCGATCACCGAAAAGGTGGAGTTACCGTTTGCCATGCTGCGTCCTTGGGATTTGGGGGCGGGTGCGCGCGGAGCGGGCGGGGCCGAATTATCAGTTGCCGCGGGCTTCTTTGAGAACATCGGGAGCTGTCTCCAGGAAAGGACGCGGATTTACGGGGCGTCCGTTGACTCGAACTTCGAAATGCAGGTGAGGACCTGTCGATCTACCTGTGCTGCCAAGACCGCCAAGAGTCTCACCCGCTTCGATGGACTGCCCGACCTTCGCGTCAATCCGAGACAGGTGAGCGTAGCGGGTCATGATGCCATTGGTGTGCGTGATCTCGACGCACTTGCCGTATCCACCCCTGCGGCCGGCGAAAGTCACGCGGCCCTTGGCTGCGGCATAGATCGGCGAGCCGTGCGGGCCCTTGAAGTCGATACCGTTGTGCATCGCGCTGCGGCGGGTGAAGGGATCGCGGCGATAGCCAAAGCGCGAAGAAATGCGCTGGTCGGCAGCCGGAACGACCTGCGGAACGCCTTCAAGCGCGAGCTCAAGTTCTGCCATGCGTGAGAGGCTGAACCCCAGACGCTCAAAGCGCGGATCGAGCGAGCCGTCAGCGGAAGTGGCGAGCAGTTCGAGCGGACCACCCATCGCGTTTTGCGCGACGCGGCGGGTGGCGCGGGTCATTTCGCGCGGGTCGAGGTTGAGTTTGCGAAGCGCTTCTTCTGCGCGTTTGGCGCGCCAGTCGGCATAGCGCGTCATGTTCTCGACATATGCGAGCTGACGCGCTTCCACCTGTGCAAGGCCAACGGCCTGCGGGAACATCGCGCCGACTTGCTTGACCGTCTTCGCGGTTTCATCCGAGGAATCGGTCACATTGGTGTCGACGGTCTGGATGTCTTCAGGAAGCATTTCGCTCATTGCATCGAGCACGTCCTGACGCGCCTTGAGGTCATCGACTACGCGTTCAAGATTGCCGCCATACGCTTCAAGCCGCTGACGGTGATCGGCGACCTCTGCTTTTTCGCTCTGGAACGATGCAAGGTTCGATTCAGCGACGTAGTTGTTCCACGCCATGACGCCCATCGAACCGGCCCAGCCGGTTGCGAACAGCACTGCGCCAAGTGCTGCACCCTTCTGCATGCGCGACGAGATTTTGATGAAGCGAACTTGCCCCTGTGACCGCATAAAGAATTCGCGGTCGGGAAACCACTCGCGCAGTTTCTCACTCCAAGAGCGTGAACTTTTTGATTCTGACAAAACGGCCCCGGCAACTGTTGTGTTTTTATTGCGAAGCGAGGGCTACCAAGTTGCACGCGGGTGGTCGAATCGAAGTGTTAATGCGAGGGCTGAGTTGAAGCCAAAATGCGGCGAAACGTTCACAACGATGGAACGATCCTAAAATTCGTGTGTTTTCGGCGTCCAATCCCTGTCCGAACGGTAAGTTCGAGCCCGCCAAGAGGCGGCTAGGTGATTCCCTTGCGGGAACCCTGACAGCGCCATCAATCACTGCTATCGGACGCCGCATGAACACCCTAGCTACCCCTATCGCCCCAATCGATACTCAAGATCCCGAACTCCTTATCGCAGAGCTCGCCCGCGCCGCTCGCAAGGCGCAGCGCGTGCTTGCCGCCATTTCTAGCGATGCGCGCGCCAACGCGCTCAAGCTTGCCGCCAAGCAGCTGCGCACGGATGCGGCAACCATCCTTGCCGAGAATGCCAAGGACATCGAGGCAGGCGAGGCGAACGGCCTCACAAAGGCGATGCTCGATCGGCTGAAGCTCGACGAAGAACGCCTCGAAGGCATCGCGTCGGCGGTGGAGGCCGTTGCTAATCTGCCTGACCCCGTTGGCCAAGTGATCGACCAGTCCGAGCGTCCTAACGGGCTCAAGATGTCGCGCGTTCGCGTACCGATCGGAACGATTGGCATCATCTACGAAAGCCGCCCGAATGTGACCGCTGACGCCGCTGCACTATGTGTGCGGGCGGGCAATGCTGCCCTGCTTCGTGGTGGAAGCGAGGCGGTTCACTCCAACCGAGCCATCCTCGCAAGCCTGGCGGCTGGCCTTGCCGAAGGCGGCGTGCCTGCAGAAGCGGTGCAGCTGGTCCCCACACAAGACCGTGCGGCGGTTGGCGCGATGCTGACGGCATCGGGCCTCATCGACATGATCGTCCCCCGCGGCGGGAAGAGTCTCGTCGCGCGGGTTCAGTCCGATGCGCGTGTTCCGGTGCTCGCTCATCTCGACGGCATCAATCACACCTACATCCATTCCGCGGCTAATCCCACGATGGCGCGCGACATTGCGCTTAACGCCAAAATGCGCCGGACCGGCATTTGCGGTGCGATGGAGACGCTGCTGATCGACAGCGACTTTTCGGACGCTTCGGCACTTATCAAGGCGCTGATTGATGCCGGTGTCGAAGTGCGCGGTGATGACCGCATTCAGGCACTCAACGACCGCGTCACTGCCGCGAGCGCGAATGACTGGGACACAGAATATCTCGATGCAATCGTCTCGGTCGCGATGGTCGACGGTTTCGATGAAGCAACAGCGCATATCGCGCGCCATTCATCGGCGCACACCGATGTCATCGTCACCTCCGATGACGCAGTCGCCGAGCAATTCTTCGCCCGCGTCGACAGCGCCATCGTCATGCACAACGCATCCTCGCAATTCGCAGATGGCGGGGAATTCGGGCTTGGCGCAGAAATCGGCATCGCAACCGGACGCCTGCATGCTCGAGGGCCCGTCGCTCTTGAAGGTCTCACCACCTACAAGTGGCTGGTTCGCGGCAGCGGGCAGGCGCGCCCTTAAGGGCAATCGGACGGGGCATGCGCACGGGGCTTCTTGGAGGCAGCTTCAATCCTGCTCACGGCGGGCACAGGCGCATCTCGCTCTTCGCCAAGGAGGAGCTCGGCCTAGATGAAGTATGGTGGCTCGTGTCGCCGGGAAATCCGCTGAAACCCAAGACGGGCATGGCGCCGCTTGCCGCCCGGCTCCTTTCCGCGCGCGAGCAGGCGCGCGGCGTGCCGATCGTGCCGACCGCGATAGAGGCACATTTCGGCACGCGCTACACCCACGAAACGCTGGGTCGCATCGTGCGGCGCTATCCCAAGCGGCAGTTCGTCTGGCTCATGGGATCGGACAATCTTGCTCAATTTCACCGGTGGAAAAACTGGCGCGCCATCGCGAGAACCATGCCGATTGCAGTCATCGATCGGCCCGGCTATAGTCGTGAGGCTATGACGAGCCCCGCCATGGCCTGGCTCAGGCAACATAAGGTGCCTGCCGCCAGCATTCGGAAACGGGGGCAATGGAGCGCACCGGCCCTGGTGTTAATGCGTTTCGATCCGGACCCACGATCGGCCACGGCCATCCGCCGTGACAACCCTGATTGGGCCCAGCGATATCGCGGTAAGGCGGTGCGTGACCGGCTGACTTTTCGCAACATATCGGGAGAAGGTACGGCATGAGGGGTAATCCCTTACGCTTGACCGTCACCCTTGCGAAACAGCGCGCCGGCGCCCATCTTAATCCCACAATCTGGAGATCTGAACTTGCCTATGACACAGGCACACACGGCTTCGGCCGACACACTCAAACCGGTTGCTTCAATGCCCGCTGATATAAACCATGATGACCTGCATGACCTCGTCATGCGCCAACTCGACGATGACCAGGCACAGGAAATTGTCTCAATCCCGCTCGAAGGTAAAAGCTCTGTTGCCGATCACATGGTGATCGCCAGCGGTCGCTCGACCCGTCAGGTGGCCTCGATGGCGCAAAAACTTGCAGAAAAGGTCAAGCAAGCCGGCTTTGGACCGGCACGGATCGAAGGGCTTCCCGCAGCAGACTGGGTGCTCATCGACGCAGGCGACGTTGTCGTTCACCTGTTCCGGCCCGAAGTGCGCAGCTTTTACAATCTCGAGCGCATGTGGTCGTTCGAAGGCGGCGAAAAGGCAGCCGGAAGCGCATAACTGTTCCTCGCTCATCCATCCGGGTGAGCATCCTCGGTGCTGCGTCAAGCCGTCCCGGCTTGGGCACCTGAAGGCGGGCAGCTGCCCGTTCAACCCTTCGTTTCAGGGTAAGTGCCTGTGCTTCTTCATGTCATCGCCCGCGGCAAGATTGCTCGCACTCCAGAGGCGGAGCTGGTCGCAAGGTATGAGAAGCGACTTACCTGGCCGGTCAAATTGACCGAATTGCCCGAAAGCGGCGGCAAGATTCCAGAGCCGCAAACTCCATACAAAACCGTACTGCTTGATGAGCGCGGGAAAGCGCTTTCGTCCGAAAAGCTTGCCTCAACGCTCGAGCATTGGCGGGACACGGGTACGCGCGAGACGCGCTTTGTGCTCGGCGCTGCTGATGGGCACTCCGAGGAGGAGCGCCTCGAAGCCGATTTGCTGCTTGCCTTCGGACCCGCAACATGGCCCCATCTGCTAGCGCGCGCGATGTTGATGGAACAACTCTACCGCGCCACCAGCATTCTTGCAGGCCACCCCTATCATCGGGCAGGTTGAGTCAATGAGCCGGGCTCGTTCTCTTCTTTTGGTTTCAGCCGGCGCGATTTGCGCTGCCCTGCTGTTCGCCGCTCCGCAGGGTTGGGCGCAGCGCGACCCGGTGTTGCTCGAACCGGACGAAGCTCAGGCCCAGCTTGAACGAGCAACCAGAGAGGGCCAGCAGGCCGAGGCGCGCGCCGACCGTTTCGCTCGCGAAGCTGAGTCGGCGACCGAGGCAGCCGAAAAGACCGCCCGCGAGGCCGCTTCATTGGCGGCGGAAATTCAGGCAGCCGAGGCTGGCATCGCGATTGCGCGCGCGCGCTATTCGCTTGCCCAATCGGACAGCGCCAAGCTTTCGGCCCGGCTTGCACAGCGTCAGCAACCGCTTGTTCGCCTGACCGGCGCATTGCAGACAAGCTCGCGCCGCCCGCTCGCGCTTTCGGCGCTCCAACCGGGGTCCTTGAAGGACCTCGTTTACGTCCGCGCAGTTCTCGCATCGGCTGTGCCGGAAATCCGCCAGCGCACCGCTGCGTTGCGCGGTGAGCTGGAACAAGGTCGGCGGCTCGAAGCGCGCGCGGCCAGAGCAATCGACAACCTTCGCTCGAGCGAGCAGGAATTGCAGACACGCCGCGCCGAATTGGCAGCGCTCGAGACGCGTCAACGCCTGACGTCACGCGAAGCCCGCAGCAACGCGGTGCGCGAGGGGGAGCGTGCACTCGCACTGGCAGAGGAGGCACGCGATCTCGACGGGCTGATTGATCGGCTGGACGAAGCGGCTGGGCTTCGGCGCGAACTCGCTGCGCTGCCCGGTCCGATCCTGCGTCCGCGCGATATCTCGAGAGCTGTCGAAGGGCAGGTCGGCGCAGCGCCATCGCCGAATACGGATGGCGAAGGTGCACGGCTCGGCTCATTTCAACTTCCCGTCCAGGGCCGCACACTCGCCGGTTTCGGTGAACTTCGCGAAAGCGGCCTCCGTGCAACCGGACTAACGCTTGCACCTGCTGCCGGCGCACTCGCAGTGGCGCCAGCGTCAGGCCGGGTTGCTTTTGCTGGCCCCTATCGCGGCTTTGGACGAATCGTGATCATCGAGCATCCCGGCGGCTGGACGAGCCTTGTGACCGGACTGGCGAGTGTTGATGCCGAGGTCGGTGACGAAGTCATCGGTGGAGCGCCGCTCGGCAATGCTGGAAATGCCGGTCAGCCGCTCACAATCGAGCTCCGCCGTGACGGCGAACCGGTCAACCCGCTCAATTATCTTGGTTAATCGCGCCGCCAATGGCTGCGAGTATGCGTCACTCTCGCAGCGCTGCACGTAACTTCACTATGGCTGACTGCCCCGTCGCGGGACGCAGCATAACGCTCGTCGATGTTATCTGGCGTTAATGCGCGCTTGCCTATACGTTAATATTCGAAAGGAGCCCTCCACTCACATGAAAATTGCCGCTCTGCTTCGTAGCGCCGCGCTTGTCACCGCTGTTGCGCTTGTTCCCGCCACCACGGCCACCATGGCGCAGGTCGATGCCCGCGCAGGAACCGAAATCGCCAAGATATTCACGATCATGCAGCGCGTGCAGGCCAACTATGTAGAGCCGGTGGAGGACGAAGTGCTCGTTCGCGGCGCGATCGATGGAATGCTCGCAGCGCTCGATCCGCACAGCGCCTATCTCGATGGAAGCGATCTTGAGCGTCTCAACACGCTGATCGACGGCAATTATTCGGGGCTTGGCCTTTCGGTGATCCTCGAAGACGGCGCGGTGAAGGTCATTTCGCCGTTCAAGGGCAGCCCCGCAGACCAGATGGGCATCAAGGCGGGCGACTTCATCACCCACCTTGACGGTGATCTCATCTATGGCGGCGATCTCGACGATGCAGTCGCCCGTATGCGCGGCAAAGCCGGCACTTCGATCCAGCTTACTATCTTCCGCCCAGGCCGCGACGAGCCGTTCGAAGTCGACGTGACCCGCGGCGTGATCGAGCTCGAGCCGGTCACTTACGAGCTTCAGGCAGGCAATATCGGCCTGATCTCAGTCAACGAATTTTCCGCCGATGTCGGTCGCGACGTTTTCGAGGCCTGGCAATCGCTTCAGACCGAAGCGACGGGCCGGATGAGCGGTCTCGTGCTTGACCTGCGTTCAAACCCCGGTGGCAGCCTCGACGAAGCCGTCGCGCTGACCGATCTCTTCATCGATGAAGGCCAGATTGTCTCGCAGCGTGGGCGTTCGTGGGGCGAGACGTTCCAGTTCGAAGCCGACGACATTAATTACTATCTACGCCGCCGGATGAGCCGCGATCAGGCACAGATCTTTATGGGCCAGATCGCGAAGGACGTGCCGATGATCGTTCTGATCGACGCAGGCTCTGCCTCGGCAAGCGAAATCGTGGCGGGCGCGCTGCAGGATCACGGACGCGCGCTGATCATGGGCCAGCGCAGCTTCGGCAAGGGTTCGGTCCAGTCGCTTCTGCCGCTCGGTCCGGACTCGGCGCTCAAGCTGACCACTGCTCGCTATTTCACGCCGAACGGCAAGTCGGTTCAGGAAGGCGGCATCGCGCCCGATATTCGGGTGCCGCAGCTTTCCGATCCGGATTATGCGCTACGCGAACGCTATCAGACGCGCGAATCCGATCTGCGCGGCCACCTGATCAACGAGCTGGGCATTGCTGACGAAGAAATGGAAGACGACCGGATCGATGATCCGCGCTTCCAGCTGACCTCCGAACAGCTTGAAGAGCAGGGTGTAGAGGACTTCCAGCTGCATTATGCGCTCGAAACCCTGCGCCGCACCACCGCCAGTTCGGTGGCGCTGCGTCCTGCTCCTGCGATGAAGCGCCCCTAGTCAGGAACGCGCTCGCCGCCTAAGGGCCTCGGCATGAATGGTTTGGATCAGGCGCGTGCGCTAGCGATGGCAATCCCGGCGGCTTTGCTGGGCGGAGCCTATATCGCGCAGTACGGCTTTGACCTTTATCCGTGCGAAATGTGCTGGTGGCAGCGATACCCGCACTTCGCTGCTGTTGGCCTCGCGATCGTATCCTACATCATGGTCCCGCACCGCGTCTGGGCGGCACTTGCAGGGCTTGCGATCATCACCTCGGGCCTGATCGGCGGGTTTCACGCAGGCGTCGAATATGGGTGGTGGGAAGGCATCACGGGATGCTCTTCCTTGCCGAGCTCGATTGACGTGATGGACGTCAATGCAGCGCCGATCGTGCGATGCGATGTTGCCCCTTGGGACCTGTTCGGCATTTCGCTCGCAGGCTGGAACTTCCTCATTTCCGGCATCGGCGGTGCAACAATTCTCGCGCTGGCTGCGTATAAGAAGTAGAAACAAAGCGATTTTTTCGGGAGCGATTGATGGACAAGGCCGAACTTCACCGAATGATCCGCGTCGACCAGGCTGGAGAGTTTGGCGCAACGCGCATCTACGAAGGTCAGCTCGCCGTGATGGGTGACCGTGGGCCTCATTCGGCAGAAATCCGCCACATGGCTGAACAGGAAGAAGGCCACCGCGCCCGTTTTGACGAAATGCTCGCCAAACGCGGCATTCGTCCGACGGCGCTGCAACCTTTCTGGTCGGTCGCCGGCTATGCGCTGGGTGCTGGGACCGCGCTGCTTGGTCCCGAAGCAGCCATGGCTTGCACCGCCGCAGTCGAGGAAGAGATCGACAAGCACTATTCCGAGCAGCTCGACCGCCTCGCGGAAACGAACACCGATCCGGAGCTTGCCGAAATGATCGAGGAGTTTCGCGAGGACGAGCGCGAACACCGCGATGCAGCGCTCGCCAACGGCGCGGAGAAAGCGCCCGCCTATCCGCTGCTCTCCGGCGCGATCAAACTCGGATGCCGCATCGCGATCAAGGTCAGCGAGCGCGTTTGATTATTTGAAAACGCTAGAGCTTCAGTACCGGTTCACCGAGTGCTATCTAGCGGTGAAGATATGAAGGTTTGCGCCCATCCCGGGTTGCGCCAGATAAGGAAAGACCATGGCTACGCTTGACCGTCTTGCGCTTGCAGCTTCTCTCGCAGCTTTCGCCATCGCCACCCCTGCCGCCGCGCAGGACGATATGGCGCCGCCTCCGGGTCAGGAGCGGGTCAATATGGTCATCGCCTACAGCGAAGACGAATGCCCTGAGCCGACCGACGCAAACGAGATCGTCGTTTGCGAAATCCTCGTCGAAGCAGATCGATATCGCATTCCCTCCAACCTTCGCCAGAGCAACTCGCCCGAAGGCACAGCCTGGACCGAGAAGGTCGAGAGCATCCGCTATATTGGCGAGTTCGGCACGATGTCATGCAGCCCAGCGGGCGCGGGCGGCATCACTGGCTGCACGCAGGCGATGATCGACGTCGCTTATGCCGAGCGTGATCAGGGCGATGCCGTGCGCTTCAGCCAGCTGATCGAGGAAGCGCGCCAGGAACGCCTGTCGACCATCGACGAAGACGCAGCTGAAATGCAGGAACGCGTCGAGCAGATCGAACGCGAATATCTCGAGCGGTTGGAGCGTGAACGCAGCGCTCCTTTGCCGGGCGAAGATGAGCTTCCTGCGACCACTACGCAAACGACCGGCCCTGAGCCCGAAACCGAAGGGCCGGGCCAGTAAGCTCGACCTTTCAAACCTGGTAATAGTCGCGATACCACGCGACGAAGTGCTTCACGCCGGTGCGGATATCCGTCTCCGGCGCGTATCCCGTAAGCTCTTTGAGCAATCTCGCGTCCGCCCAGGTGGCGGGGACGTCGCCCTTTTGCATAGGCATGAAGTTCTTCACCGCTTTGCACCCGCATTCGGCCTCAATCGCTTCGACGAAATCCATCAGCCGCACCTTGTCGGAATTGCCGATATTCGCGACGCGCCACGGCGCTGCAGGTGAGAGCGAGTCCCACTCAGTTATGTCGTCACGACTGTCAGGGCGCACCGGTGGCTGATCAAGCAGCAGCCGAATACCGCGCACCAGATCGGTTACGTAGGTGAAGTCGCGGTACATCTCCCCTTCGTTGTAGATGTCGATCGGCTTGCCTTCGAGGATCCCGCGCGTGAACTTGAACAGAGCCATGTCGGGCCTCCCCCATGGACCGTAGACCGTGAAGAAGCGGAACATTGTCGTCGGCAGGTTCCACAAATGCGCATAGGAATGCGCCATCGCCTCATTGGCCTTTTTGGTCGCTGCGTAGAGCGTCAGGGGGTGGTCGGTTTTCTCCCGCTCAGCGAAAGGCATGTCCTCGTTTGCGCCATAGACGGAGCTGGTCGAGGCCATCATCAGGTGATCGACGCCCAGCTCGCGCGCGCATTCCATTACGTTGAAGGCGCCAACCAGATTGGCATCGACATAAGCGCGGGGATTTTCGAGGCTGTATCGCACGCCCGCCTGTGCCGCGAGGTGGATAATCGCATCGGGTTTTGCATCCATGGCCAGCGAATGCAGCGCCTCGAAATCTTCGAGCATTCCGACCTTGCATGAGAAGTTTGCATTCTGAAGCAGCATCTGGTGCCGCCGCTCTTTAAGGGCCACTTCGTAGTAATCGGTCATCCCATCATAGCCGACCACCCGAAAGCCTTCGTCGAGCAGAAGCTGGGCGAGATGGTAGCCGATGAAGCCGGCCGAACCGGTAATGAGTACAGTGCGCATGGCAGCAAAGCCCCCTTGAGGACCAAGCGTCTACACCACGCAAACTTCCTGTGCCATGGCAGGCGCGTCCTCGCCCACGACTTTGCGGAAGTAAGCGATGGTGCGATCCAGCCCTTCATCAAGCTCGACCTTTGGCTCCCAATCAAGGAGCTGCCGAGCCTGAGTGATGTCAGGCTTTCTCTGGAGCGGATCGTCCTGCGGCAGCGGTTGTGTCACAAGGCGTGACGGACCGTCCACTTTGGAGAGGACCAGTTCGGCAAGCTCCCTGATCGTGAACTCGCAAGGGTTGCCGATGTTGATTGGACCGGAGACATCGGGGCCGGTGTCCATCAGTCGCAAAATTGCTTCGATCAGGTCATCACAGAAGCAAAAGCTGCGCGTCTGAGATCCGTCTCCGAAGATCGTAATGTCCTCTCCGCGTAGGGCCTGAACGATAAAGTTTGACACGACCCGGCCATCGCTTGCGTGCATTCGAGGGCCATACGTGTTGAATATTCGCGCGACTTTCGTGTTGATCGCGTGTTGGCGGCGATAGTCGAAGAAAAGGGTCTCCGCGCATCTCTTGCCCTCGTCATAGCAGGATCGCGGGCCGATCGGATTGACGTTGCCCCAATAGGCTTCGGGTTGGGGATGGATCGAGGGATCGCCGTAGACCTCGCTCGTCGAGGCCTGAAAAATCGGGACTTTCAGGCGTTTCGCGAGACCCAACATGTTGATCGCACCGTGAACGCTTGTCTTGGTCGTCTGAACAGGATCGTGCTGGTAGTGAATCGGCGATGCCGGGCAGGCGAGATTGAAGATCGCGTCCACCTCGACGAAAAGTGGGAAGCACACGTCATGGCGCATGAATTCGAAGCGCGGATTTCCGGCAAGGTGATCGATGTTGCTCTTGTCGCCGGTGAACAGATTGTCGACGCACAACACTTCGTCTCCGCGAGCGAGAAGCCGGTCGATAAGATGCGAGCCGAGAAATCCAGCCCCTCCTGTGACCAGTACGCGGCGGCGTCCATAAGACCTTTGTGACATGGGAGCCTCCCTCATCGATGGACTGTTTCGAAAGGCGAATGTGCTCACTGCCTTGACGCCGGTCCACGCGAATTGGCACCAGATCAGAGGCAGTTTGAGAGGCCCGCCGCCCTCAGAACTGCCTGTATTTGTGCAGCGCGCGCGCCGCGTATTGTGAGAAGTACCAGGCGCTGATCAGCGGCCCCAATTGCTCGATCTCTCGGTAGGCACGCCAGACCTGGGCTGCGCTCTTGCGCTTGTCGCGGCTGACCGAGGCATCCATTACACGGTAACGCATCAGGTCTTCATCAAGGCCAACCGCCATGCCGCCTTTCTTGAGTAGCGACAGCCAGCAGGCAAAGTCGTCATAGTAGGTGTGCCGCATCGCAAATTGACCCGAAAGCGCCCTGTCGACCAGCACGCTCGACGTCGCGATCGCCGTGTTGCCGAGAAGCCCGCGATAAGTCAGCCGACCGGGCACGGAAATGTAGGACCCTGTCCGCGAAGCGTCGTCCGATACCCGCCTGAATCCCGTGTAGCTAAGCACCGCATCGGGCTGAGAGCGGTGGAATTCGAGCTGTCTTTCAAGCTTCAGGGGCAGCCACATATCGTCGCTGTCGAGAAAAGCGATCCACCGTCCTTTTGCGTGGGCCAGAGCATGGTTGCGCGCTGCGGCTGGCCCTCCATTGCGATCAGGTTCGATCAACTTTACGCGCCTGTCCATGCTGGCAAAAGCGCGCACACACTGGCGCGTGTTATCCGGACCGCAATCTTCCGCGATCAGCATTTCCCAGTTTTCGTGTGTTTGCGACTGCACCGAACCGATTGCAGCGCCAATCACCCGCTCAGCCTTGTAAGCGGGGGTTATGATCGAGACGAGCGTTTCGATGTCGTTGGACATGACGTCTGGCTATCTCACCTGACCGCTCTCGGCTGCAGATGAAAGCACCACAATGGAGGCTTCTGCGTCGTGGCGGACGGCTTCAGGCTGAGAGCCTGACCTTTTCATCTTCAGAGTTCCGCCGATCGAGCGCCGCCAACAGCGAATCCGTGAATGCGGCAATGTTGGCCTGATTCGGCGCATAGAGTTCACCGGGAAGGCTGCGCTCCCACAGCGTGGCAAAGAAGCTTTGTGTCTCGTCCGCAGAGATTGCGGCGCGCGGCGTCGAAATCTGCTGAGCGATCGCAGGTCCAAGCTCAGAGATGTGATCGATCGTCCGTGCAAAAGGCGCCTCGCGATAGAAGGCGTCTCCCAGCACAATGGGCTGCTTTCCAAGCAATCCCGCCTCCGCTCCGCTCTTCGAGTTGATCGTCACTACGCATTCAGCAGCACGCAGGACGTCGTAATTGTTGGCGTCCGGACGGATGATGGCGAAGCGATCGTACTGTGTCTTGAGCGCGATCAGAGCCTTGCTAGGCACTGCGCCAATCATCGCAGGGTGCTCCTTGATCGCAATAGCGAGATCCACCGGCGCGACCCGGCACAGGTAGTCCAGCAGCGCGATCTGATCGCAAAATTCGGGCGAGCGCAGGGTCAGAGCGATATCGCCCGGAACGTGAAGCGGGAAGTACAGGAACCGGCCAAGTTCGCGAAAATCGCTGTAATGCCCGCGCATCTTGGCAGCGCCAGCAAGCATTTTGAGATGGCTGCGCAGCTGAAGCCCGATCGCGCCGAATTCCTGCTCTGCTCCAAGGATGTACTTGTCGCGCGCCTTTTCGACGAAGCGCCTGATATTGTGTGGTTTCAAAAGCTTGCTGCCGGGCCCAGCATAGAGGTGCCGATCCTTTGCCGGGATAACCACCGTGCCGCTCGCCAGCGCATTGTCGATATAGGCGGCGAGGTCTGCGGACGGACTGATGTTACCCTTCGCGGCGATCTTCGGGGCGTTTAGCGAGTTCGCGACAAACAGCATGCGTCCCTTGAAGAAGCTCGGCTCGATCATGATCGTGTCGATCTTGGCGCTGAGTGCCGCGTGGTGCAGTCCGAGCACCGAGGCAAATCCGCCAAGCTCTTGGACAAGCACGGGCTGGCCCTTACCGCGGGCCCTTTCGATTGCTGCATCGCCGACAATCAACGCTCCTGCCAATTTGCGAAGGGCAGTGGCAGTGCTTCGCTCGGCAAAGGCAATGCGCTCATGGGCGATAAGGGGGGCGGGATCGCTGATGCCGTGGGCAGCGCAAACCGATACCGGGTCAGCTGCGCCCAGGGCGGCGGCACGCGCGCTCACCGTTGCTTCGAGCACATCGAGGCCAGCTGCCTCCAGCATCCGCGTGCTGCGCGTGTCACACGAGACAAACGTCACCGCGTGTCCGCTAGCCTCCAGCGCCTTGCCAACCGGAACCCAGAATTCGGTCTGATACTCGGCAAGGGTCGAGATGATGATCGAGTGCATATCGAAGGCTCCTGCAAATTGGTCCTCAGCCTGAGGTCAAGGCGCGAGAAACGGGGTAGATAGGTCGTGAACGAACCTTTCTCCGGACCGTGACGGCTCGCCCCTCTGGTATCGCAAGGCTTGGCAAAGGGCGCTCTCATCTAGGTCCATTGCCGAGTTGTCTGAGGCGAAAGGATCGCAACGAACATGCCTTCGAGTGCCGCCGCCAATGCTGAAGAATTCAGGCAGCGCGCTGCGCAAGCGGAGTCGCGCTCGAACGGCCGGCTGGTGCGAAACACGGCTTTCAGCCTTGCACAGCAGGTATCTGCGATGGCGCTCGCGCTGTTGCTGGTCCCGTACATGTTGTGGATGCTCGGGCCAGAGCGCTACGGAATGTGGCTCAGCCTTCAATTGTTCAACATTCTGGGCCTCGCAGGGCTTGCGGAGCTTGGCTTTCAGGGGGCGATCGTTCGGTTTCTCGCTCGCTATCACGCGCAGGGCGACCGGGCGGCCTGCGCAGGGGTGATGATCGCCGGTCTCGCGCTGTTCTGCGCGATTGGGTGTGTTGTGGCAGCGGCCGTCATCCTTTTCGCCCAGACGGGGCTAGCGACGGTGTTTCCCTTTCCGGATGAAAACGCGGCAGAAATGCGGCTCGCGCTTTCGATCATGGGGGCCGGTCTCATCACGAGCTTTCCCGCGCTTGCGATCAAGGCATTTTTTGCCGGGCGTCAGGAGTTGTCGACCACCAAGGTTTGGGAGTTGTGTGACCGGCTCGCATTCGCGGTGGCAACGCTGGTGCTGCTGCAATTTACCACCAATCTGGCGATGCTTGTTCTCATCGAGCAAGCGATTGCCGTCTGCTTGGTGGCAATCTTCGGGGTTGTCGCATGGCGCAGCTCGGACAGCTGGCGAGACTGGAGCGCGGGCAAAGAGCTGCGGCGGCATCTTCGCGATATTGCTCGATTGTCGCGCCCGGTCTTTGCGGCGAACCTTGCAAGTCAGGGCTTTAGCCGCTTGCCTGACCTTTTTGTCGCGGTTCTGCTGGGGCCTGTTTCTTTGACCGCTTACCAGATTGCAACGCGCATCCCGCGAGCGATCAAAGTGCTGCAGGGCAGTCTCAATGCAGCCGTGCTCCCCCATGTCGCCAAGCTGGATAGATCGCTGGTCGAGCGCGAGCCTGGCTCCGCCTCGCCTGAGGCCCAGGCGGAGTTTGTCCTTCTTGGGCTACGCCTCAACATGCTTTTGGCGGTGCCGATCCTCATGGGCATGTCAGCGCTTGCCCCGCTGCTTCTCGCAATATGGGTAGGCTCGGATTATCGGGACCTTGCTGGCTACATGGCCGCGTTTGCGGTTTTTCAGGCGCTGTTTCTGCTGTCCAATTACGCAGGCGCCACGCTGACACAGCCGCATCACTTCAAGGTATTCGTTCGCATCAACTTGTCGCTGCTTGCCGCGCTAATCTGTGTCTTGGCGTTAGGGTTGCAGAAGGGCGGGATTGGCTTGCTTGTCGGCGCGCTGGTTTTGAGCGGAGTTGGCATGGCAGGCGCCGCGCTTTTCGTCTTTCACACGATTCACGGGCTGCCTCTGGCAAGGATCTATCGCGAGGCGATCGCCGGTCCGGTGCTTCTTTCGGCAATGTCGGGGCTGATCCTGCTCGCGCCCGGCGCTCTCATGCTGGCAAACGGGCAATGGCTCACAGGCGCGACGATAATTGCGGGCTCAGGTGTCTTCTATGCAGTAGTGCTTTATCGCGTGGTCCTGAAGGCGCCCGAGCGATCGTTTCTCACTGGCCGGCTCCGCAGGGCGCGCCGCTGATGCCGCCAGATTGAACCCAATGGTGCTGGCGCTCGCTCGCAATTCTCTCAAGACTTGAAGGGTCAAAAACCCGGACTGCAGGAGAATGGGCTATGCAAACAAACCGGAAGCCATGGCGCAACCTGAATAGCACTGAGTCCGGCTCAACAGCTGCAATCACCCGAGGATGAGCGCGTTCAGCCTTCTGGCGCTTGCGGCGTTCCTGGCGGTCATTGCTCACTTGGCCACAAGGCGCAAAGCCCTGCTTCTGGCCGGGTTCTTCACCATCTTTCCGCTGGTCTATCGCTCTATCGACGTGACTGTGCTTGACCTTTTCGGGCCAATGTACACCCGCGAACTTGGCGAGTTTGTAGGCGGCAACTGCGCAGCGCCAGTCTTCATATACTCGGCGCTCGCCTTGATTGTGCCGATGATGTGGCTGTTTCCAGATAAGGGGCGCAGATTTGCGAACCTTGCTCGACTGCGTCCGGTCTACTCCGCATATCACTGGATGATAGCCAACTGCGCCTTCGCCGTGGGTTTAGCTGTCATCGCCCTGCTCGCGGCGAATTTTGTGCTGACCGGCACCATTCCCATCCTACAAGGCATCGACAGGATCGCTTACGCAGCAAGCGCGGGGCCGGTTCATTCCATCGCATATGAATTCAATTTCCTGCTGAATTTCGCGTTTGGGGCCTTCACCGTTCTGCCCCGTCTGAACGGGCGGGGTTACGATCTCCGATTTGCGATGCTTGCGGCGATGCTGACCGCCTATTGGGTCATCACGGGCAATCGCTTCAGTGTCTTTTTCGTGCTGATCTCGTTCTACCTGATGCCGGCAGCGCTGGTGATCATCGCAAGCGCAGCCGGGCGTATTGGCGAACTAGACCGCAACCTGATCGGGCAACGCATCCTGACATCAAGGGTCAGCAAAGCCGGGGCCATACTGGGGCTGGTGCTGATGGTGTCGGGACTGCTCTACAACTCCTATTACAATGTTCGCGACTATCGCGAGCCGCTCCAGGAAATCGAAGAACGCGTTCTGGTTCAACCGGTTCACCTATGGGTCAACGCGTGGGACAGGGTCGATTTCGACAATGTCGCCGACCCGGTCAACGAGCATGCAGCTCGAGAGATCCTCGACCCGATCGATCCGAGCCGAAACAGTACGATCCAATACCTGATGACGCTGGAGCTCGGATACTTTCGTACCGCCGAGCTGACGCAGTTGGGGCAGGCGTATAACGGCGGCTATCCAGAGGTGCATTTTGAGTTGCTTGGCGCCTGGCTGCCTTTTGTGACGCTGCCTCTTGCTGGCATTATCACGGCGTGGTTCCTGAGCCTCTTTCTAAAGCTGCTTTACCGAAATCTGATCCTGACCTCGGTCTTGGGGCTCTACGTCTATTTCGGCATAACGCTCCACTACACAGGAGGGATGCTGACCTTTCTGCTGGCGCCGACATATTGGGTGAAGATCGCACTGTTCCTGATTTGCTGGGCGATTGAGCGGCATATCGTCGAACGTGGCGCGCAATCGCGCGGGCGAGTGCTTTCGAACATGCATCATCCAGTTGCCACTGCCGCCTGAAATGGATCGCAATCTGACCCAAGTCGCCATCGCTATTACCACGCATCAGGTAGTGGGTCGGCGCTGCAAGCGATGAGCGCGGCGGTCGTCATCACAGGAGCGCGAAGCGGTCTGGGGGCAGCCGTTTATCGCTCACTCAGCGAACAGCAGGTTCATTGCATTCCGATCGTGCGCTCGCCCATGCGCGACGGAAATGAACAACAAAGCATCGCCGACCTCGCAGAGCCGCAAGACTGGACCTCGAAACTTGCTCCATTCCTGAGCCACCTCGCCTTTGAGCGCCTTTGGTTCTTCGATATCGCTGCGGTCCTTCCCTTGGGCGGAATGCTCGATGATGGGGCTGCAGGGCGAATGGAGGAGGCGATGATGGTCAATGTTGCAAGCCCCTTCGCCATCGCTGATGTTCTCGCGCCAATTGCGCGGGCCAAATCCGCCTCGCTCGATGTGGTCCATATTTCAAGCGGGGCGGCGAGCCGACCAATCCCCGGCTGGGGCGCATACTGCGTAAGCAAAGCCGCAGCGGCTCTTGGCTGGCAAGTTCTCGCTGACGAAAACAAGGACGTCGCAGTCCACATCTTCCAGCCGGGCGTCATAGCGACCGGCATGCAGACCAGTCTGCGCGAGGCTGACGATCCCGCAGCAGCGCCTGAAGCGGTCTTGCAGACGCCCGAGGAAGTGGCGCGAAATCTTCTCTCGCAAACTGGCTTTGCGCCATGAAGGTCGCAGTCCTCGCTGACATTCACGCCAATCTCGCTGCGCTTGAATTGGTGATTGAGGACGTGCGCCGCGAAGGGATCGAGCACCTTGTCGTACTGGGCGATGTCGTCGGATATTATCACGAACCTAGACGGGTGATTGAAATCCTGTCCGAATTCGATTGCACCGTGATCCAGGGCAATCACGATCGGATGGCTCTGAACGCGCGCCACGATGCTAGCGTGCTTGACGATTATCGGCGGCGCTACGGCTCGGGTCTCGATGCCGTGTTCGAGCAGTTTGACGAGCCGCATTGGGATTGGCTGGCGCGAGCCCCTCAAACCCGCGAGATCGAGCTTGGCGCGCATCGGATTCTCCTCGCTCATGGATCGCCGCTTGATCCTGATGCCTATATATACCCTGATACTCCGCAGCGGATCTTGGGAGAGGTTGCTGGCCGGTTCGCGGGCGACCACATATGGTTGGGGCACACGCACTGGCCATTTCTTCGGCCAGGCGCTCCGACAATTTTCAACCCCGGCTCCGTCGGCCAGCCGCGCGATATCGGCGGGCTGGCAAGCTGGGCAATCTTCCACACCGAGACCGGAGCGATTGCACCGCGCCGAACCGAATTTCCCGTCAAGACACTGCTAGCGCAATGCGAGGTTCGCGACGCCGCCCGCGCTAGCCTTGCCAGCACCCTCACGCGCCGACGCATCGGATGCGGCGCATGATTTCGGGGCCGATCCTCCTCACAGGGGCTGGCGGAGACATTGGCGTCTCGCTCGCAGGCATCCTGCGTGAGGCGTTCCCCGATGCAATTCTGCTCGGAGCTGACTGCGATCCGGCTGCGCCAGGTGCTCTATCTTTCGACCAATTCTTCACGCTGCCGCGAGCTGATGCTCCCAACTATCTGACTGCGTTGCGTGGCCTCGTGCGTGAGAACGCAGCACAGGTCGTGATCCCACTGGCCGAAGCGGAGCTTGCCCGTCTTCTGGATGCAGGTGCAATCGGATTGTTTTTCGAAGGGGCCGTTATGATCACGGCAAACGATCGAGCGCTCTCGATTGGATTGGACAAGCTTGCCACCGCGCGTTGCCTGCAGAAAGCTGGCATTCCGGTGCCCGAAACCGGAATTGTCGGCGTGGATCAACCCGGCGACTATGACCTGATCGTAAAACCTCGCAGCGGACAGGGCAGCAAGGGCCTGCTCCGGATCCGCCGGGAAGACTTCGATTTTCACGCAAAGGCCCGTTCCGGTGACATTTGGCAGCGGTGGCTGAAACGGCGAGAGGACGAGTTTACCTGCGGCCTGGTCCGATTTGGGGGGATGCCAACGCGGAGCATCAGTTTTCGCAGAACTCTGAAGGGTGGGCTGACCGGAAGCGGAGAGGTCGTGCACGATGCGCGCATCGATGCGGTTTGCAGGGAAGTCGCCGACGCACTCGATCTTGATGGGGCGATCAATGTACAGCTGAGGATGGATAAGGGCGAACCGACTATCTTCGAGATCAATCCGCGCTTCTCAAGCACCGTAGGCTTTCGCCACCGGCTCGGTTTTCAGGACTGTGTATGGTCGATCGTCAATCGACTGTGGCTGGCTAGCGGCAGTTATGAGCCACCTATAGCGGGCACACTGATTGAACGCGGCGAACAAGAAATCATCCGGGTCCCCCAAGCCGCCGCCATATGAAAATCGATCTGCTCGCGAGCGCGCAGAGGCTGGAAGTCACGTCATCCCCGTAGAGTCTTTGAAAGCCGCGGCATTGTGGTGCTTGCGACCGGGCAAGCGCACAATTTGGCCGACTGGGGATATCCTGTCAGCGCAGGCGTTGAGCTTCGGTAAGGCGACATTCCGCAGGCTGCTTTCTGACCGGCCTTAGTCGCAAAGCCATCGTTGGGGCTCCTGATGCTGTTCGAACCGTCTCGACACTCGCAGCATTCGTTTCATGAACCGAGGCGAAGTGCTCAAGGCGCGGGCGAACATCGGCCGCATCGAACGCCTTGAGCGCGCGAGATGGTTTGAGCGATTGCCGGACCTTCTCAACACACCTTGAACCAAGAACCCTGCCAGCAATCAGGTTCAATCCCTTTCTTGTCAGTCGATAGCTCGCGGCCTGCGCCCCTGGGGCAACAAGCTCCGCCGAACTCAAAGCTTCAGCGGCACGCTCAGCTGCTCTCGCGTCTAGTGGCCCAAAAAAAGGTGAGATGTCTTTTGCGTTAGATGTGGCTGCGAGTGTGGGTGAGCGATCAATGAGAGCCAGTGCATGCGCGAGGTCTCTTGCATTGTGGCTGACTTTCGTGGGCAGGCTAGCCATAGCCTGCAGCTGCGGATCATTGATGAAGTCCATGGAAATGGCTGGGATGCCGCAAAGACTGGCCTCGACAGCGGTCGTGCAATTGACGTGGAGCATGCAGTCCGATTGCAGCAGCGCGCTCATGGCGCTGCCTTCCCTCACCACCGCGACATTGGGACGCGCTGAGAAAGCCTTTCGATAGGGCTCGCATCTCTCAAACGGGTGAGGGCGAATGACAAAGGAGCGCGAGGGTCTGGCTTCTGCAAGTCTGCCAACAGCCACGATCATGCGATCCATCACGGTTCGGACCGATTTCGCCAGTTCTTCAACTTCATCTTGAGTGAAGCCGGCGCTGCGCAGTGCCTTGTCATCGATACGCCTGCGACCGGTCTGCGCTGGATTTACGATCGGGAAGTTGGTGTTGACCAGCACGCAGTTATTGCGAACGCTGCCGCGCTTGTATCGGGTTGAGGCGAGGTCAAACCGTGGCGCCCCTGATACCACGGCGCGCGAGGGAGCTAAGGCGGTTTTTTTGACTATCGCGTCGCGCAGCCTCTCTCCCCAGAAGAGGTACACCGACAGGCGGGTGTCGAGGCCGCTCTCGCGCAGATAGGCCGCGATCCCGCTTCCAGAAGTCGGTCCTGTTTCCGGCAGCAATCCGCCTTCTGTATCGAGCACCGCCAGAGCGATCCCCCGCGCCGAGGCTGCTTCGACGAGTGCCCGGTTGGCCGGTCGCACGTAGTTGAGCACGATCAGGTCAAGTTCGAGATTGGGCAGGTCAAGATGCTGCGTGTAAAATGGCATGAGCACGACCTCATGTCCCCGCTCACACAGCAACTGAGCGAGCAGGCACAGGCCATCAAGGTCGCGCAGCGGATGGTCGACGACCAGGCCAATCCGCCGCGGCTTCGCGTCCGCAGCGGCGCCAATATTGGCAGCCCCATGCGGAGGGATCGAACCGCTTGCTCCGGAATAAGCGGCGGTGCCGTTCGGAGCATCGAGGCAAAGCGAGGCAGTGGAAGTCAAAACCACGCCTCCAGCCGGTCGAGCGCGGTCCAGAAGCCGGCTCCACTATCCTTGTGGCCCTGCCATATCTCGGGAATGAAGCTTGCCTGAGGGGCGCACTGATCGAGGACATTTGCGACCATTCGAAAGTCGATCGTGCCATCGCCAATCTGCAACCCCTCGCCATCAACGCCAGCTGCATCGACGATATGCAGATGGCGCGTATAGGGGGCGACCCGCTTGAGAAAGGTTTCGAAGCTGGTCTTCAGATGCGTCGCCGCCAGCGCCGAGTGCGAGATATCCAGGCAGATACGAGCATCGTAATCCTCGCAGTACTTGGCGATCTCGTGGGCATGCAGGAAGAGGTTGTGAAAGCGCTGGCCACCAAAATGCCAGGGGAAGGGCGGCATTGTCTGCGGGATGATTTCAACCCCATCGGTATCCAGGTTGGCGATGGCGTCTGCAATCCTGGCATAGCAACCCGGCCGGTCCGCGTCCGGCATCGGACGGTCGGCAGTGAAGCCGCCCGCATTGACGATGATCGGTATCTCGCCGTCAGTGTTGAAGCGTTCTGAGAGAGTGCGGGTCACGTCGATCACGCGCTGCAATTCGGCAATGGACCGCGCGCGATGATCGGCATCAACCGAGCAAAGATCCAACACATGGTCGCCCGCAAACAGTTCGGGGGCATGGACGACAAGATCGATGTCGATCTGCCGTGTTCCCAGAGCCTCTTTGATGTCGACTTCGAGATCCTTGAACGAGAAGTGAAACTCGACGAGATCAAGCTTTGAGGCATCCACCATATGCGTCAGGTCGTGATATCGGACCGGCACGCCAAAGGGCCTTTTGAACGTGTAATTGCGCGCCTTTGTTCTTTCCTCGTCGAGGTCGCTTGGGAAGAAGAAATCGCCGGCTTTCATGTCATGCTTGGCAGCGCAGCCTAGAAGGTCTTTGCGACGGTATGGCTCAAGCCCCTGTCCCGGGCTGCGCACGGCGAAATCCTCATCGCAAAGCATCGCGCCGCGCATGATCGGGCGCGCGGCGACCAGGCTTTTGCCGAGCACTTCGCGGTTCATCATCTCGCCCTGAGTGACGACGCGCGGACCGCTTGAGCCCATCGCGGCCTCTACCTCGCGCACCTGTTCGACCATCGCCTTGAACTCGGCAGGGAGCAGGCTCACGCGGTGATCGTTGCCTTCCATGCCGCGATCGAGCGTGAAATGTTTCTCCACCACTTTTGCTCCGCGCGCGACGGCTGCCACGGGAACATGGTATCCGCGTTCATGCCCGGAGTAACCGACCAGGCCATTCGAAAGCTTGCCGAGTCGCTCCATGAAAGACAGGTTGATGTCCTTGAACGGGGCGGGATATGTCGAATTGCAATGCAAGAGCACAAATGGCGATCCGTGGCGCCGGAGGAGGTTCGCCGCGTCTTCTATCTCGGCCTGGCTCGACATGCCGGTTGAGCAGATGAGCACCTTCCCGGTCCGCGCAAGCGCACCCAGCAACTCGTGGTTGGTCAGGTCGGCCGACGCCAGCTTGTACGCTGGCAAGCCATAGTCTTCGAGGATGGAAAGGCTGGCCTCGTCCCACGGCGTGCACAGCGGCTGGATACCGACCGATTTGCAGTGATCGAAGGCCTCCAGCATCTCCTCGTTGGTAAGCTGCATGCGCGCCAGAAGGTCGAGCGTGTACTGAGCGCCCAGATCCGCGCTCTGATCGCCGGCATCACCTCCTCCCCGGTAAAGCGAGGCCATGTCGCGCATCTGGAACTTCGCGCAGTCGGCGCCAGCTTCGGCGGCAAGCTCGATCAGGTCCTTGGCAAGATCGAGGCTGCCGTTATGATTGTTGCCGATTTCTGCGATGATGTAGCACGGCTCATCCTCGCCAATCGAGCGCGCGCCGATCGAGATCCGCCGCGCATCTTCCCAAGCGACGGCAACCACGCGGTCCTGTGCATCAAGCACCGGCACGAAGCTCACCCGGTCTGAGAACATCGCCTCGATTGCGCCATCATCCATTCCATCGCGCGCGGCAGTGAACCGCGTGTTGGCGACGCTGAGCGCGGTCACATCGAAATCGAACCGGTCTGCCTCCACCAGCCAGCGGCGAACATCGCCGTCGGTCAGCACCCCTTCAAGGCGACCAGACTGGGAGATGCACAAAACGCTGCCTCGGCGATTGTCGCTGATCTTGCGAAGCGCCACCAGAAGGTCTTCTTCGGCAAAGACCACATAGGGCCGCAGGTTGGTGTCGATAATCATGCCGGGATCGCCTCCGACATCAGTGTTTCGAGCAGGCGGAAATCGGCAAGGCTGTCTATCTCGAAGCCTTCCTCCTCGCTGGTTTCTAGCAGCGCGATTTTACCGCCGAGACGATTGCGCTCCCTGACGAGCACGTCGCGCCGGGTCAGATAGAGCGATCCGGTTTCCCGGTAATGGCGCTTGTCAGGGGCGATGTCCTGACGTCGCGGCCGGTTGTCATAATCATATAGCGCACGCACCGGCGATTGCCGCCAGAAGAAGGCGTGGCTCTCCGTTACGGTGAGCAAGCTATCCGCATTCTCGGAATTGAGCTGGGCGAGGGCGCGGGCACTCATTTCACGGGCGCGTAGCGGGGAGGTTGGCTGGAGCAGCGCAACACAATCGTAGCTGCGCCCCATGTCCTCCATCGCATGGAGAGCGTGGAGCATGACGGGCTCGGTTGGAGCCGTGTCCGTCGCGAGATCCGCAGGTCGCAAAAACGGCACCTCAGCCCCGCACCCGCGCGCGATTGCAGCGATTTCGGGCGAGTCGGTGCTTACGACGACATCGGCGATCGCATCGCAATTGACCGCATGCTCTATCGACCAGACGATCAGCGGTTTGCCGGCCAAGATGCGAAGGTTTTTGCCCGGAAGACCCTTCGATCCACCGCGTGCTGGAATAATAGCGAGTACTCTCAAAGCGTCTCTCCGTCCGTGGAATTTGGAGTGGCTGCCCGCTCGAACCGGGCGCTTTCGATCAGGACGCTGATCGCTTCGCCGTTCGCGGCTATTGCAAGTCTGAGCGATTGGTATGGGCAGCCCGGTGGAACGGTGATTGCAAGGGCGGCGCCGGGCGAAGCGATCAACGCCTGCGCTGTGCCGGCGGTCCACTCACGCCCTTCAGCCAGGCAGACAGTCTCGAGCGAGAGCCGCCCCCCTTCGCCGCGCAGATCGCCGAGCGACAGGCCCAGAACATATTGCCCCGGATCAAGCCGCGTGATTAGGCGCGCTGCTTCACCTGACCTGTGTGTCTTGGCGAAGAGCTCGACCACTCGATCGCGCGATCCGACCTGTCTTGCACCTGTGTCGATGTTGTCGATTAGTCGCCAATCCAGCGGGGGAAGCCACGTGTTGATAAGGCGGCCCGGGTCTTGGGGCATGGGGGAATAGGCTTCGTATGCGCCGAACGCTCCATCGAAATCGCGGCTACTGACAAGACGGTCAACCAGAGGAGCGCCGTAATCGATTGAGCGCGCACGGGAGCGTTCTGGAAAGTGCCGGGCGATGCGTGCGAATAGCGATGCTGAACCGCCTGGCCCGACGGCATGCTGGGCGAGCCTTTCGCCCCAAGCAGGATCGCGCTCCAGAATTGGCCGAAACGCTGGCTCGAAGTCTTCGAACCGTGTTGCGCTTAAAAGCAGCGGGAATATTGGATCATCCAGTGCCCGGGAAATGACGAGCGCTTCATTGAGCGTCTCAAGACCGCGTCGCAGGTTGCCATCTCGAAATTCGAGTTCGGCAGTGTGCGCAGCGGCGCCAACGTCGCGCCGCGAAACTCGGCGGGAAAGAGCGAGCAGGCTGCGCTGCTGAGCGCGAGAGGGGCTGGCGATTGCAAGTTGGCGCAGGGCGCCGGGCGAATAAGGAGTGTTCGCCAAGCTCGAACGGGCACTTGTTTCAAGTCGCGCCCGAACGTTCGGCGAAAGCCTGTCTAGTCGTGCAGGGAGCGAGGAGAGCTCAGTCGGCTCGCCTCCGTGTGCGATCGGCGCTGCCGCGGTCTGCAGGGATTGAGCCAACACCGCGTCAGCTGCCCTTACCTTCGCCTTGGCATGCGCCGGATAGAGCCGTTGAGCTGTTACAGGGTCGGTGGCGACCAGTGTATCGGCAAACGACAGGGCGCCGCTCACAAAAGCGAGCGGCATCAGGAACAGAGCCGTAACCGCGACCCGCCTCGGTCGCAGTTGAGGCGCGCCAGGACGCTTTGTGCGAAAACCGCTGGAGGCGCGCTCAGGCTGCACCGCGCTCATCCTCCAGTCGGTCTGAGTAGGAATAGGAGTAGCTGTACCCGTACCCGTAATGCGAGGATCGCTGATCGAGTTTGGTAAGGATCGCGCCGACAATTGGCGATCCGGCTGCAGCCATGCGCTCAAGAGCGGAAGTCAAACCACGTACGGATACGCGTCCAGCCTCGGCGACGAATATGACAGCCTCGACCGCCTGGCTGACCAGGGGAGCATCTGCGAGCCCGATGACGGGTGCTGAATCAACGATGACGTGGTCGTATTCCTTCGCCATTCGCGCCGTAAGCTCTCGCAGCCGATCGCTCGAGAAAAGCTCCGCTGCGCTGGGAACGCTCGGGCCTGAGGCCATCAGGTCGATATTGGGACGAACGTTCTGGATCAGAGCGCCGACTTGATCATTTCCGGCAAGGTAATTCGACAGGCCGACCTTCCGGTGCGTGCCAAGATATGCGTGCGCCGAAGGATTGCGCAGATCGGCATCGATCAAGAGCACCCGCTTACCCATTCGGCCAAGCACAAGCGCGAGAGCTAGCGCGCTCAAACTTTTGCCCTCGGCCGGTTGCGAGCTCACCAGCATGAAGCTTTTGGGGACGCCTTGTGTGGTCGTGAACGCAAGGCTTGAGCGGATCGCGATATAGCTTTCGGCAATTTCGGTCTTGGGATCGGCGACCAGCTCGACCGGATCTTCATGATCCGGCACCTGCGGGACACTTCCAAGAAGGGGAATGCCGAGCGCTTCGTGCACCTTGCTTGGATCACTCAACCCCTCGGTGCTCTGTTCAAGAAGGAAAACCAGTCCGCCAGCGCCGATTGTGCCTGCAACGAGGGCCAAAGCCATGTTCAAAAGCAGGTTTGGCGAGGACGGGCGCTGGGGCGGCTGGGCTGTATCGATGACGGCGATATTGCTGGCCGAGACCGCGGCCACTCCGATCTCTTTGTAGCGTTGAAGCAGGCTGTCGTAGAGTTGGCGATTGGTGTCGGCTTCGCGCTGAAAGATGTTGTACTGGATCGCGTCGCGGCGCTGCGACAGCACCTGGCCGGACAATCCTGCAACCCTTGAGCGCAGCTCTGCCTCCCTCCTTTGAGCGGCGAGAAAAGCTTCGTCGGCGGCGCGGCTGATCCGCGCTTCTTCGCCCGAAATCGCGCTGTCGAGTTCGGCTATCTGGTTTTCAAGAGCCAGAGCGCGTGGATAGCCGGGCTCGAACTGGACCATCAGTTCGGCAAGCTCGGCAGCGCTTACCGCACGCTGTTCGCGGAGCCTGGCGAGGGTGGTGTTTGTCTGCGCAGACCCGCTATTTCGCGCGAGAGCCTGCGCCTCGACGCGCTCACCGGTTGCGGCGATCAGCTGAGCGTTCAGTCCCTGAAGGTTTTCAGATGCCAGCGTGTGTTCGCGGATCTGCGCTGTGCCCTGACCGCCGCTGTCCGATGTCAGGGTGATGATCCCCTGCTGCGTGGCGAAGTCGACCAGCGCTCGCTCGGATTGTTCGACCTTTGCGCGGAGTTCATCGAGGCGGCCTTCAAGGAAGTTGCGCGCCTCGGCAGTGGAGTCGAATTTGCGCGCAATCGACTGCGCGATGAATTCATCGACCCAGACATTGGCGATGCGGGCTGACATCTCGGGATCGTAGGAGGAATAGTCGAGGTCGATCAGCGATGAGCCGCGGATCGGATTGACCGAGACGTTTTTGAGGAGCGTCTCGATAGCGATCCGCTCGCGAGCACTCACGCTGCGGCGCGCATCCGTGAGCGGGGCGCTCGCGGCTCTGGCGCGTGCGTTCACCTGATCCGGCTGTGCGAGTGACGATTTATCGATGGCAGCCGGATCGACGCCGTGCGCGTTCCAGAAATCTTCGTTGCGATCGAGCTTCAGGCTTCGCACGACCCGTTCCGCAAGGGAGCGCGCTTCGAGCAATTCATATTGCGTCTGATAGAATTCGAGATCGCGCCCGGCATTTTCGGATTCCACGCCTTGGACATTGGTCACATTGGCCTGTTCGCGGCTGACCTGAACCTGTGTGGTGGCCGTGTAGGTCGGGCGGGTCAGCAAGGTGATGACGAGCGCCGCCATCACTGCTGCCAGGGTTACGGCCAAGATGACCCATTTGCGCCGCCGTAGCACGTCGAGATACTCAACCAGCACCGGCCGCATGCCGCCTCTCTCTCCACTGGCAGAAAGGTCTGGGGGGAGCAGGGCCGCGGGCGCTGCGAGCGGGCGCATCGGGACGAGATTGGTGCTGTCGGTCATGATTGCCTCACCGGCCCGTTCGGGCGCGCTTGTTAGTTCTGCAGCAGTGCGATGATCGGGGCGGTCAGCAGCGGAGTAGCTGCAAGGATGTCGCGGAAGAGGCGACGCGAATTGGATTCGCCCACCACCACAACGTCACCGGCGTAGATCTCGGGATCGGAGTAGATGCCGCGCCTGATCGCACCCAGATTGTAGAGCGCGGCATAGCGTTGTCCGCCTGCCTCTCTGAAGACGACGACGTCATTGACCTTGGCAAATTCGGTAAGGCCGCTTGCCGTTGCGACGCCCTGCATCAGTGTCATCCGTCCGATAACCGGGTAAAGCCCCGGCTCACGCACCTGACCGTCGACCGTGACCACCTGGCTGACGGTTTCTTCAAGGTTCACCGTGACCTGGGGGTTGCGGATGAATTGTGCGCTGAGCGCGCTTTCCAGTTCAGCTTCGATTGCGCTTGGCGTTTTACCTGCCGCTTCGAAACTGCCCACGAGCGGAAATGACACCCGCCCGGCAGCGTCGACTTGCACTTCGCGGTCGCTGAGCTCCTCGATGCCGAATACGTCGATCCGAAGCTTGTCGAATGGACCGACATGGTAGGGGCGCGCCGCATGGCTCGCAGCGCCGGGCACGGGCGTGGGCAGCTGTGAGGCGGAGACGACATCAAGCCCCGGAGCGCCGCCAAGGGGCGGGGCCGATGCGCAGGCTGCGAGCAAGTACGATGCGCACATCAGGACGCCAATCCGTGCGAAAATGCCTTTATGCGATGCCGGTGTCGTAGCCATGATGCATTCCCCCTCGGTCATTCCCGACCGCGAGGGCGGCCATGGATCATGCCGCCAGTTTCGCGGCCGGATCGGCTGTGCGAGCCGTCTGTTTGAGCGGGCGCATCGCCGATGCATCAGGGCTACTCTCTGGCGCTCGGCCTGCAATCCAGACCAGCGCCAGAATGGAGACAGTCGCGAGCGATGGAGTTCTCAACGGATAGTCATAAAGGCAGGCCAGGGCGACCAGACCGACAGTGACCATGCCGAGGTGACGCAAGGTGCGGTCAGCCCCGGAGCTGTGCGAAAATGCGCGCAATCCCCTAAGCGAAAGCCAGGAAACGCCGACCACGGCAAGTAGGGCCGCGGGCAGCCCTCCGGTCAGCGCGATCTCGAGAAAATCGTTGTGCGCGTGATTGATGTAGGAAGGACCCAAAGTGGAGGAAGTCTCACCCGCTTCGAACACTTCAACAAAGGTGCCGATGCCAGAACCGACGGGGAAATGCTCCGCAGCAAGCTCAATCACGCGAGGCCAGATTCGCATCCTCAACTCATCGTCCGCGTTGCCGCCCGAAATCAGCCGCCCGAATGCATTGTTGGCTGTCAGAACGCCTGTGAGAGCTGCCAGCGCAAGGGTTCCTGAAGCTGCGGCGAACAGTCCTAGTACGGTTCTGCGCGAGCTCTTCCTCGCCCCATCAGCTGGGCGCGCACTGCTGTGAAACCACCAAGCAGCGCCGAGCGCCAGGATGCCCAAGGCTAGGCCAGCACGCGACTGCGTGATGATCACGAATGGCACAAGCGAGAGCGCCCCGAACAGTGCAATCACCGGCAATCGCAGCGCATGCCGTCGCTCGACGGTGATCAAGCCTGCAAGCCCGCCAAGCAATGCGATACCGATGGCGAGGAACACCGCGTTGTGGTTGCGATTGGCGAACAGGCCGACTGCGGAATCGGCATTGGTGATCCGGTAAAGATAGAAGGCATTTCCCGGCCCTCCGATTATCTGAAGAAGGCTTACGAAGGCGCTGGCAAAGGCGAGCAGCGCCAGCGCGAGCGCGGTCAGGCGCAATTGGCTGCGCGAAAGGCTCAGCGCAAGCATCAAGGCCGCCGCCGGAACCGTGAGAGAGAACAGGCTGTTCATCGTGCGGTGCGGGACGAGACTTATCGGGCGCCACTTGTCTTCCAACCCCGTGGCGGCGTCGATCGCGACGGCAAGCTCGCGGCCGGGGAGTTGGTGCCATAGGGCTGGTGGCAGTGGGACAAGGTGAATTGCTGTCAAAGCGATCCAGGCCGCGGCGAGCGCTACAAGGCTCTTGTTGGCGCGCAGCTGGTCAGGATCGAGGATGGCAATTGCGTAGCCTAGCACCGCGATAGACCCGACCCGCAAAACCGCGAGCGATCCAATGTCGGCCCGCGCGCCCCCTCCAAGCAGGAACACGAAGGCAAGGTAGAAGAGCATTACCGCCAGCGGTGGCGAAATCGACGAAGCTCTGGGCATCATCGAGCGTTCCTAGACCTGCGTCGGCTGTTGGTTCGGAGCGTCGACAACGGCCCCGCTAGCGCCGCGTGAAGAGCCGCTCTCGAGTATCCGCACCGCTGGCCGGGAATAGGCTCTACCCCGCGCAGTCCGCTCTTGGGCCGAGAGGCGCAAGGTCGGCGCCACAATTCGCAGCGCGCGTTTGCAGGCGCCTACATCTGCGCGCGCGATCGCGATCTCGATTTGTGACAGCACCTGCGCAACAGTTGCCGCATGAGGAGCGGTGTCTGCACCCTGCATGATGCGTGGGTGTTCGGTGGCTGCGGTGGCTGCGTCGATCAACAATTCCTCGAAGAGCTTTTCACCCGGCCGAAGTCCGCTTTCGATGATCGCTATGTCGCCGGTCGGATTAGCAGCATCGCGCACCGACAGGCCGGACAGACGCACCATCGAGCGCGCGAGATCCCAGATCTTCACCGGCTCGCCCATGTCGAGAAGAAAGACCTCGCCCCCGCGCGCCATCGCGCCCGCCTGGATGACAAGCTGCGCAGCCTCGAAAATGGTCATGAAATAGCGAGTTACCTTGCGGTCGGTGACCGTTACCGGTCCGCCCGCTTCGATCTGGCGTTGGAAAGTCGGGACAACCGAGCCGCTTGATCCCAGGACATTGCCGAAGCGCACGATAGCAAAGATTGCAGCCCCGCGGCGGCGCGCAAGGTCCTGAAGGACAACTTCGCACAAACGCTTGCTCGCACCCATCACATTGGGAGGGCGCACCGCTTTGTCAGTGCTGATGAGCACGAAACGCTCTACGCCATGCCGCTGCGCAGCCTCAGCCATCAGGCGGGTTCCAGTCACGTTGTTTCGCACCGCTTCGAGGACGTTTTCCTCGACCAGCGGGACATGTTTGTAGGCTGCCGCATGGAAGATCGCATGCGGGGTAAACTCGGCAAACAGTCGATCGACCGCGCTCGCCAGTGAGACGTCGGCAAGGCGTTGATAAACAGAGGGCCGCGTTGCGGTGTCACGCGCGGAAAGGCTCGCCTCAAGCTCACACCCGATGGAGAAGAGCGCAAATTCGTTCGCTTCGACGAGGATCATCGCTGCCGGGTCCTGCGCAAGGACTTGGCGGCAGATTTCTGAACCGATCGACCCGCCAGCGCCGGTCACCATCACGACTTTCCCTGAGATTTCACGAGATAGCAGGTCGCCATGCTCGGGCACGGCCGCGCGTCCGAGCAGGTCTTCGATCGCGACCGGGCGCAGCGCAGCAGCTGAAATCCGTCCATCCATCACTTCGCGCACCGGCGGCAGGGTTTGCACGTTCACGCCCATCGGTTCGAGCGCGGCGATGATGTGCTTGCGCCGTGCAAAACTAATCGCGGTGATCGCGATGACGATATCGGTGACGCCAAGCTGTTCGACGAGCGTGCAGGTCTGCGACGAGTGATAGACCCGCGCGCCGTCGAGAAAATGCCCGTCCTTGGCTGGGTCATCGTCGACGAACCCGACCACGCGCATCGCGGGCTCTGCAGAAAGCGACGAGGCAAGCTGCTGTCCGGCGGCGCCTGCGCCGTAGATGATGACCCGTTTGACGTTTGCATGGCTCGCACGCGCGCTGAACAGGTCGACCAGCACATAGCGCCCGACAATTCGGGAGAGGGTGACGGCCATGAAGAACAGGAGCGGGGCAAGGATCGCGAGGGTGCGCGGGATGCCGTCGTGAGCGACCACCGTAAAGCCCGCGATCAGCGGCAGTGTCACCAGCATCGCCGACACCATGAGGGACACAATCGCCCCGCGCCCTGCAAAGCGAAAGATCGAGCGATAGGTGCCGCGCCGTAGCGCTATCGGAAACCAGAGAGCGGTCATGGCAAGCGTGAGGAGCGCAAACCCCTCTCCCGGAACGTGGAATTCCCCGAGCCTCAGCGAGAAAGCGGCCCAGACTGCGAGAGCAGCGAGGCACACGTCCAGCGACATGACCGCAAGTCTCTTGAGCCGGCGAGGCCAGAGCATGGAGCCGGCTGCGAGGTTGACCCCAATGTCGACAAGCGCCGACACGCGCGCCTCAAGCGCGCTCGCCATATCGCCCGTTTTTGCGCTGCTTTGCATGATCTGCCCCCTTCCGGCGCCCAAGGTGCAAGTGTCGCGCCTAGTGCTGGATGCTGTCGGCGCGAACCACCTTGACGAATGTCAGAGCCAGAATGCGACAATCGAACAACAGGCTCTGACGCCTGTGATATTCGCCATCTAGAGCGACCTTGCGTTTGAGTGTCAAAACGTCGCGCCCGTTGACCTGCGCCCATCCTGTGATGCCCGGAGTGAGCGCGTACGATCCGTTTTCTCTACGCATTTCAATAAGATCGTCCTGATTGAACAGGGCCGGGCGCGGGCCCACGAGGCTCATGTCGCCGACGAGAACGCTCCAAAGCTGAGGCAATTCATCGAGGCTGGTACTGCGCAGAAAGCCTCCGATCCCGGTCAGAAGGCTCGCGCTGTCTTGAACCAGATGGGTTGGTAGCTGCGGCGCGTCTGTGCGCATGGTCCGAAATTTGGGCATTGCAAAAAGGCGCGCGCCGCGACCGTAGCGCTGTGACCAGAAGAGCGCCGGGCCGGGGGAGTCGAGCCGGATTGCGATCGCGATCAGAACCATCAGCGGGGTGAATAGAAAGAGACCCGTCGCAGCAACGATGATATCCAGCAAACGCTTCATTTCTTTGCCCTTTTGCCGTTGGCGCTCGCAGCGCCCTGCGGTTAGGCAAAGCTCAGCGTAAGCGCCTCATCCATGTCGACCCGCGGCTCCCACCTGAAAATGCGGGCAAACCTCGAGCCATCGAAAGCGGCGTTACCGGTCAGGCTGCTTGCCCTCTCGCCCAAAGCGGCGCGCGCAAGTGGCTGCACGAGCGGTCTTGGCCAGTTCCATACGCGCCCCGAATGGTCGGAGAGCGCGTTTAGCTTTCGATAGAGGGTGCCTACGCTGATCGGGACGCTGTCGGTCACGATAAATGATCCGTTCCGGTGGGACCGGGCGCTTGTCACGACGGCGTCAGCGATATTGCCGACGAACGCGATGCTCCGCGCATTGTCGATGCGGCCGATGGGCAAGGGCACGCCAAGCCGGGCAGCACGCGCGAGCATTGCGAACCATGCGCCCACGTCCGGGCCGTAGATCGCGGGCGGACGCAATGAAACCACCGAGAAGTTCTCGCTGACCAACTCGGCAAGCGCCCTGTCAGCCGCCAGCTTGGCCTGCCCGTAAGGTGTGGTGGGGGAAGGAGCGCTTTCATCGTCGAGCACCTCACCCGGCGCGGTTGCACTGGCAAGCGCGGCAACCGAACTGACTTGAACGAACCGTCCAACCCCGGCGTCGCGTGCGGTCTTGGCCAGTTGGACCGGCAGTTCGGCATTCATCGCATGGAAGGCGGCCCGAGCCTTGGCGGGGTCCTCGCGCTTCAACACGTGGACCCGCGCGGCGCAGTGGATCACCGCATCGACGCCATCAAAGTTCAGACTAGACCCACCGAGCAATTCTCCGCTCGCCTGCACGTCGCCGGCGCCCGGCACAGCCGCGCCCGAACGGCTGGCGGCGATCATGTGGTGCCCGTACTCGGCCCCGCTCGCGACGACGGCGCGGCCCAGAAAGCCGCTCGCTCCCGTCACCAGCAGGCGCATGGCGCGCGTCGTTCCTTATACGCTCAGGATACGGCGATGTCGGGTGCGTCGACCTGCTTCATGCCGACGAGGTGATAGCCTGCATCGACGTGATGAACTTCTCCCGTCACGCCCGATGACAGGTCGGAGAGGAGATACAGGCCTGCGCCGCCCACGTCGTCCAGCGTGATGTTGCGGCGAAGCGGTGCGTTGAGTTCGTTCCACTTGAGGATATAGCGGAAGTCGCCGATCCCGCTCGCCGCAAGCGTCTTCACCGGCCCTGCGCTGATCGCGTTTACGCGGATGCCCGAGGAGCCGAGATCGTTGGCGAGGTAACGCACGCTCGTCTCCAGCGCCGCTTTCGCCACGCCCATGACGTTGTAGTGCGGCATGACCTTTTCCGCGCCGTAATAGGTCAGCGTCAGGATCGATCCGCCGCTTTCTGGCATCATCTCGGCCGCGCGCTTGGTCACCGCGACCAGCGAATAGGCCGAAATGTTCATCGTCATCAGGAAGTTGTCGAGGCTGGTATCGACATATTTGCCGCGCAGCTCGTTCTTGTCGGAAAAGCCGATGGCGTGGACGACGAAGTCGAGGCCGTCCCAGTGCTCCTTCAGCGTGTCGAACGCCGAGTCGAGCGAGGCCATCTCCGACACATCGCACGGAATCGTAATGTCGCTTCCTAACTGTTCGGCGAGCGGCTTCACGCGCTTGAGCAAGGCTTCGCCCTGATAGGTGAAAGCCAGCTCGGCGCCTTGTTTGGCGAGCTGTTTGGCAATGCCCCAGGCGAGCGACTTGTCATTCGCAAGCCCCATGATCAGCCCGCGTTTGCCCTGCATCAGCCCTTGACCCGACATCTGTGTACTCCCTTTTGTCGCCCTTACTCGGGCCCTCCGTGCGCGCCTGTCTTCGCAAGCCCGGCGCCGATTTGCGCACCCGCATCGGGCCTTGCTGCATCGGCCGGCACGATCGAGCTGTCCTTTTCCGGTTCAGCCAGCGCCGCATTCAATTCTGCCCCGATAACGAGGCCGAGGCCAACGAGCCAGAAAAAGAACAGTGCAATGATGATCCCCGCCATGCTGCCATAGGTGAGATCGTAAGTGAAAAAACTGCGCATGATCGGCGGCAGCGCGATAGTAACGCCAAACCACCAGACGGCGGTGAATAGAGCGCCGGGCCACTTTGGATAGACCTTCGCGCGGTATTCAGTCGGCGTCAGCGTGTAAAACAGCAGATAGAGCGAGAGCATCAGGCCCGCAGCGGGAACGACCCGCGACAGCCGCAAGGTGCCGAGCGCTTCGAGCAATTGCGGAAAGCGCTCCATGATGACGACCTGCGCGGTCCCGATCATGACCTGCGCAAATAGCGAGGCCATCAGCACCACCACCGCGCCAAGGATGATCCCGGCAGACAGCAGGCGATATCGCACGAAGGAATGGCGCGCGCGTGTGCCATATGCGCGGCGCAGGATGTCGCGGATCGATTCGATCAGGCTCGAAACGGTCCACAGCGCAACCGCTGCACCGAACCACAAGAGCCAGCCGGTCCGCGCATAGACGACGTCCTCTGCAACCGGCGCAATCACCTTGGCCGCGCTGGGCGGCAGGCCCGCCACGACCGTCTGCACCATTGAAACGGCGAGATCGCGCCCGCCAAACAGCTCGAACAGGGCAGCGCCGAGGATGAAGAACGGGAAGATCGCCAGCATCGAAAGATAGGCGAGATTGCCCGCGTGAATGAAGCCGTCCTGCCACGTCCCAACCAGCGTGCGACGCACCGTTTCGTAGATGCGCGTTCCGGGCCCCACATGGTGGAGGATGAACCAGAAGACGCCCGGCTGGCGAGGCGCCGGTTCACCCGGATCGGAGAAGAAAGCCTGTCGTTCGAGCGCGCGGACGCGGCGCGCCTCGGGCGAGAGCGAGCGGACTTCCGGCCCGCTCCACGGGTCGTCATAGACCTGCAATTGCTCTGGGCGCATCGTCACGAATGCTTCGCCTTTCGCCCTCTAGGCTCTCAGAGCCCGAATTTCTCGCGCGGTTTGGCCGGATCGGTCCAGTCGCCGAGACGATCCTTCAACCCGTCCAGATCCTCTGGCATCTGGATCTCGAGCGTGACCAGCTGGTCGCCGCGCGCCGGTCCGCCATCCTTTGCCTTGCCGCTTTTCTTGGTCCAGCCCTTGCCAGACAGACGCATCACCGTGCCGCCATTTGCTCCCGGCTTCAACGTCAGCATCACCGGACCATCGACCGTCGGGCATTTGACCTTGCCGCCGTTGACCGCCTCGTCGAGCGTGATCGGCAAGTCCATGCGAATATGGTCGCCATCGCGGCGGAAAAAGGGATGCGGGCCGATCTCGACCATGACGATCCCGTCGCCCTTGCCGCCCGGGCCGTCGTGGCCCTTGCCCTTGAGACGCATCTGCGTTCCGTCTTCTACACCGGCTGGCAGTTTTAGGCTGATCGCCTTGCCATCGGCCAGCGTGATCCGCTGATCGCGGCCCGTCGCCGCATCGACGAAGGGAACCGCCAGCCGGTATTGAATGTCCGCGCCCCGTTTGGGCGGAGGTGTCGGCCGAGCGCCGAAGCCACCGCGCCGGGGTGGCGGGTCATTCTGGCGCGCGCGTGTTCCGAAGAGCCCTTCGAACAGGTCGCCAAGGTCCATGTCCTCTGTGCCGAAGCCGCCGAATTCCTGGTCGCGATAGCCGCCGCGTGGGCCGCCCCCTCCATAAGCGCCGCGCGAAAAGCCGCCGCTGCGAGAGCCGCCCATGCCCGCAAACGGGTTCATCGGGTTGCCGTCCGCGTCGATTTCTCCTCGATCAAACTGCGCGCGCTTGTCCTTGTCCGAAAGCAGGTCATAGGCCTTGGTCGCCTGAGAAAACTTCTCGGCGGCTTTCGGATTTTCCTTGTTTCGGTCGGGGTGGAATTCCTTGGCGAGCTTGCGATACGCGCTCTTGATCTCTTTTTCGGACGCAGTGCGCGCCACGCCAAGGGTGGAATAAGGGTCGGACATCGTGTGTTAGCTAGGTCAGACAGTTGGAAGGTGCAAGCGGCAGCTTGGAATCGGGAAAGATGTTCGTCTTTCCTACTCGCGAGAACGTAGATAGCTGAAGTTAAATGTCGATCGCCCGATCATATTGCAAGCCGCGCCAAGGTGACACTTTTCGCAGCCAAAGTAACACTTTGCGGCTTTTCCCTCTGGACCGTGTAACATGCGGTCCACTTCTCAAGTAAGGTGTTGAAATCAATGGGAACCTCCGAAGCGCTCAACGACGCGCAATTGGCCGACAGTGTCATCCCCGCAGGCGCGGACCCCTATGCCTTGTTCGATGAGTGGTTTGCCGAGGCCAGGGAAAGCGAGCCCAACGATCCCAACGCCATGGCGCTTGCAACCGCGACGCCCGATGGCAGGCCCTCGGTGCGCATGGTGCTCCTGAAAGGGCACGGCGCGGATGAGCGCGGCTTCACCTTCTTCACCAACGCCAACAGCCGCAAGGGCGGCGAGATTCGCGCCAACATGCACGCCAGCCTGCTGTTCCACTGGAAGAGCCTGCGCCGCCAGATCCGGATCGAAGGGCCTTTGGTCGAGGTGACGCCGGAACGCGCCGATGCCTACTTCCACTCGCGCCCCTACAAGAGCCAGGTCGGCAGTGCAGCGAGCGACCAGTCGAGCCCTTTGCCAGAGCGTCAGGACTATCTCGACCGGGTGCAGGAGCTGTGGGGCAAGCACGAACAGGAAGGCGAGGTGCCTCGTCCCGATCATTGGACCGGCTTCACGTTGCGCCCGGAGGCGATCGAGTTCTGGATCGACCGCGATAACCGCTTGCACGACCGCCGCCAGTTCACCCTTCAGGGCGCCGGCGATGCGCTCAAATGGACCGACACCCTCCTCTATCCGTGAGACTTCTATGACCCAATCGATCCCTTACTGGCACGTCGATGCCTTCAGCGCGAAGCCGTTTGGCGGTAATCAGGCGGCCGTCATGGTGATGGACGAATGGCTGCCGGACGAAACGCTCGTCGCGATTGGCGGTGAGAACCTGTTCGCCGAGACAGCCTTCGTCATTCCCGATGCAAGCGGAGAGGCCGACTGGGAGCTGCGCTGGTGCACCCCGACTTGCGAGATCGCGCTGTGCGGCCATGCGACGCTGGCGAGCGGGCATGTGCTGCTCACCCATCATGAATGGGGGAAGGGCAGGGATCGCGTGACCTTCCGCACGCGCAAGTCCGGCGTCCTCGAAGTGCGGCGCGATGGCGAGGGCTATGCGCTCGCGCTGCCAGCAATCGCAACCGAACCGGCAGAGCATCCGCAGGCCTCGGCGCTGATGGGGGCCGAGCCGCAGAGCATTCACCGATCAGAGCTTGGCTACAACATCATGCTCTACCGTGATGAAGCCGAAGTGCGCGCGCTTACCCCTGACATTCGCGGGCTGGAGAGGCTGGGCGCAGACCAGTTCATCGCCACCGCGCCCGGCGATAACAGCGACATTGCGAGCCGCGTCTTCGTACCGGGCGGCGGTGTCGATGAGGACAGCGTTACCGGCTCTGCCCACGCAGCGCTCACGCCCTACTGGGCGGCGAAACTGGGCCGCGATGCCTTCACCGCGCATCAGGCAAGCGAGCGCGGCGGAGATCTGACGCTCAGGCTGGACGGCGACCGGGCATGGCTTGGCGGGCCTTGCGTGACCGTGGTGGAAGGCCGCTTCCTGTTGTGAAACGGGTTCGGTCGCGAAGCGACCGCGCGCCCGCAGCGACGCGAGCTTTAGGTCGTATGAGCGAGGACTTCGCATCCCGGATGGGATGCGCCGCGCGTCAGCGCACGGGGTAGAGCGCCATCACGTCGGCGGCTTCCTGGAGCATCCGCGGGCGCTCTTCGCTGGTCGAGTGGCCGAGGCGAACGAGAGTCAGGCGCTGGTCGGGCGAGACCAGCACGTACTGACCCATATGACCGATGAGCGAAAACATGCTCGTCGGTGCGCGGTCGGGGAACAACGGGTGCGGCCATTCGAGGTCGGGTTCGGGCCGGTTGAGCCAGATCTGGTAGCCGTAATGCTCGGACACCGGGCTCGGCGTGAGCATCGCCTCTACCCAGCGGCGCGGGACGAGCTGCTCACCGCTCGGCGCCTGCCCGCCAGCGCGCAGGAACTCGCCAAAGGCCGCATAATCGCGCGCCGATGCGTGCATCAGGCTGCCACCGATGAGCGTACCCGAGGCATCGAATTCGGGCACGATGGAGGACATTCCGAGCGGGGCGAACAGACGCTGCTGCAGGTAGGACGCGACCGCCTCGCGCCGCGCGGCGGGCTCTTCGCTGTCGGTCAGAGCGCGCGCCGCGATGTCAGCGAGGATGACGGTGGTGTTGGACGAATACTCGAACCGTTCGCCCGGCTCCGCTTCGAGCGGCTGCTCCTTCGCCCAGCGGGCCATATCGTCGCGCCCGTCGAGGAACAGCATCCGCACTTCCGAGCTCTCATAGGGCGGATCGCCCGCCTCGGTGTGGCGCAAACCGGCGCGCATCTGGAGGAGGTGGCGCAGCGTGATGTCCGAGCGCGGATCGCCGCTGCGCTGCCACATTGGGACAGGTGCAGGCTCATCGACGCTGAGGAGGCCATCGGCCACCAACATCCCGATCAGCACGGCAGTGACGGTCTTCGCCATCGACCAGCTGATGTGGCGGGTCTCCTCGTCATAGCCATCGGCATAACGCTCGGCCGCCAGCTTGCCATCGGCATAGACCAGCACCGCGCGCGTTTCGCCAAGCCCCTCCTTGGTGAAAAGCTCGTCCACTGCGCGGGCCAGCTGATCCTTCGGAGCGCCCGCATTGTCGGTGACGGCGGCAAGTGCTTCGCCCGTCAGCGGAGGCAACTCGGATGGCGGACCCTCGCCACACGAAACGAGCACTGGAATGCAGGCGATGGCGGCGATAGAGGAAGCGAAACGCGTGATCATGGTCACGCTCAATCGAACAAGGGTCCGGACAAAGCAATGGCAAATCGCAGGCCAAATTCAGGAGCCAAGCGCTCGCTCGCATCGCGCCTAATCCTCTGGCTGCTCGTGCTGGCCGCGATCGGGGTGGCTGCGGCTGTGTGGGCCAATCGCGCACCCATCGAAGGCTATGCCAAGGTCGGCACGTCCTATGCCGCGCGGGTCGCGTGTTCGTGCCGCTTTGTTGCCGGGCGCAGCCTAGAGGACTGCGAGAAGGACAAGCTTGCTGGCATGGAACTCGTCTCGCTCAGCGACGATGCCGATGCGCGCAGCGTTACCGCGAGCTTCCCTCTAGTAACAGCCAACACCGCCACCTATCGCGAGGGATACGGCTGCGTGCTGGAAGAGTGGGAAGGCTAACGCTTAAGACGCGACCGAGGTCGTCGCATTAATCCAGCCGCCGCCGATCACACGATCATCGGCATAGATCACCGCCGCCTGGCCCGGTGCAACGCCGAACTCTGGCTGCTCGAAGTGCAGCGTCACTGTCGCGCCATCGCCCAGATCGCCCTCGAGCGTTACCGGAACAGGCTTTGCGAGGCTGCGGACCTTAGCGGTCAGCTGCGCTCCATCAGGGATCGCGCCGATGCGGTTGGTCTCGATCACTTCAGCACTCTCGACACCGAGCATGCGCTTGGGGCCCACGCGGACCTCACGCGATTCGGCGTCTAGCGAGATGACGTAGAGCGGTTCGGGCTGGCCGCCGATCTCGAGGCCTTTGCGCTGGCCGACCGTGTAATGGATGATGCCTTTGTGGTCGCCCAGCGTCTCGCCGGTCGCGGCATGGACGATAGCGCCGGGTACGCCGCCTTCGGGGCGCAGCTTCTTGACGATGCCGGCATAGTTGCCGTCGGGCACGAAGCAGATGTCCTGACTGTCGGGCTTTGCCGCGTTGCGAAGGCCAGCGGCCTCGGCGAGCTCGCGCACCTTGGTCTTCGGCAGTCCGCCAAGCGGAAAGCGGATGAAGTCGAGCTGCTCCTGCGTCGTTGCATAAAGGAAGTAGGACTGGTCGCGGCTCGGATCGTTGGCGCGGTAGAGGTGCGGCCCGCCTTCGGCCTCGACCCGGCGGACATAGTGCCCGGTCGCCAGGCAATCCGCGCCAAGCTCGCGCGCCATGCGGAACAGGTCGGTGAACTTGGGGCCCATATTGCAGCGGATGCAGGGCACCGGCGTGCGTCCGGCGAGATATTCGTCGGCGAACTGCTCGACCACGTCCTCGCGAAAGGCGCTTTCATGGTCGAAGACATAATGCGCGATGCCAAGCCGGTCTGAAACAGCGCGCGCATCGGCGATGTCGTCGCCAGCGCAGCACGCACCCTTGCGACCCGTCGCGGCTCCATAATCATAGAGCTGCAGCGTGATGCCGATCACTTCCGCTCCGGTGTCGGCGGCAAGCGCGGCAACCACGGACGAATCGACCCCGCCGCTCATCGCGACCACGATCCGGCACTCGGACGCAGGGCGCGGCAGGTCGAACAGGGCGGCGGTGTCCAGCCCGAACGGGCCGGTCGTTTCAAGGGCAGTCTGGGTGTTCATGATTGGCGCGCCATATAGGGGCAAGCGCGCCGGATCGCCAGCCTCGCTGGTCGCGGGTGGGGTCTGACTGCTTGCTCAGAGCATCTGCGTTCTTCCTAAGCATTGGTAAAGGCGGGTTTTACCTGATCTTGACGACCGGCCCTTATAGCCGCCCGCATGTTCGAAAATGCACAGCCAATTCAACATGCAAGCGAAGACCGATTCGTGCAGGGCCAAGCGGAAGTATCCGCCGGTGGCGGCTCGGCCTTGCGCATGATGGACTGGAGCGAACTGACCGCCCGGCTCAACGCTGCGCGCGATATTCGCCATGTCCTCAGGCGCGATGCGTCACGCAGCATCGAGGCCTCGGCGAACTGCTTTGCCGACGCTGCGGCTCGCTATTTTCGCACTAAGGAAGAGGGGGAACGAGACGTTAACCCTGTTGCTTTAGAGCACAGCAAAGGCTCGCCCGGCATTGTCCCCGAAAGTCAGGGGGTTCCGGCATATCAGGGGCTTGAAGACCAAGACCAAGTAAATCCGGGGCAAGCTGCAACAGGCGATGCGAGAGAAGATTGATGATTGAGAACCAGGACATCCGCCCGGCACAGGTGATTGGCCCCCTCGGCGAGCCGTTGACGATCGACGACCTGCCTTCGCCCAACACCAAACGCTGGGTCGTTCGCCGCAAGGCGGAAGTGGTCGCAGCGGTGAATGGCGGCCTGTTGACGATTGACGAAGTGCTTGAGCGCTACGGCCTCACGCTTGAGGAATTCGCCTCGTGGCAGCGCGCGGTGGACCGTTCAGGTATGCAAGGTCTTCGTGTGACCCGCATCCAGCACTATCGCGACCTCTACGAGCGCCAGCTCAAGTACTGACGCGCGGCGCTCGCCTGACGCCCGATCTCTACAATCCGGAACAATCCCGACCGCTTCTTGTTTGAGTGGCAAGAGCCATTGCGTCTATAGCAATGGCTGGGCTTCAAGGAGGAAGAATATGGGTTGGATTATTGCACTTATCGTCGGCGGTGTTGCCGGTTGGCTGGCGAGCCTTGTCATGAACCGCGATGCCTCGATGGGCATCTTCTGGAATATCGTCGTGGGCTGCATCGGCTCGGTTGTCGGCAACCTGATCGCTGGCCCGCTGCTGGGTATCAGCGGCAGCGTGCAGGAATTTTCGCTGGTCGGATTGGGCGTCGCCGTCCTCGGCGCGGTTGTCCTGCTGGGCGTGATGAACCTCATCCAGCGTGGCCGGGTGCGCTAAAGCCCTGACGACGTTATAGAGTATCGGAAAGGCGGTGCGACAGAGATGTCGCGCCGCCTTTCTCATGTCGCTTGCCGCGCTAGGCCCTTCGTCTAGGCTCAAAGTCATCAGTCGATGCACGGATTGCCCTTCGCTCGCCCTTGATTAAGAGGGATTGCGAAGGGTGACTTATACGTATAACACACTTGGGCCCGTTGAACCGGCCACAAAAGCCACCCGCATAAGGGAAGTATAATGAACTACGCGACCACGATCACAGCCGAGGCACAGGACGACATCCCCGCCGATGTCGCGACCCGGCATGGTCTCAACCGGTCCAATTCGCTGACCCGCACTCTGCTGATTGCAGGGGGCGGCCTTTTCGCCTTGTTGCTTGCGATCGCGGCCTATTTCGCTCTTCAGGGCGGCGAGCCTGCCGCGATGGCGGACGACAATGAGCAGGCACCGGTGGTCACCGTGATCACTCCCGGCCGTACAAGCGTCGACGGCACTATAGAAGCGCCCGGAACTCTGGCTGCACGTCGCCCGATGCCGGTGGGTGTCGTGGGTGAGGGCGGCCAGGTCCTGTCGGTGCGAGTCGATGCAGGTGATTGGGTGCGCCAGGGGCAGGTGCTCGCCGTGATCGACCGCTCGGTTCAGACACAGCAGGCAGCGGCGCAGGCAGCCCAGATCGATGTCGCCCGCGCCGATGCGCAGCTCGCCCAGTCCAACCTCGACCGTGCACTTCAGCTAGTGGAGCGCGGCTTCATCTCGCAGGCCGAGATCGACCGCCTGACTGCCACCCGCGATTCGGCGGTGGCCCGCATCAAGGTCGCAGAAGCTCAGCTTTCAGAGCTGCGCGCGCGCAACGCCCGCCTCAACGTGATCGCCCCGGCGACCGGCTACGTGCTTGAGCGCAATGTCGAGCCCGGCCAGACCGTGTCCGGCGGCACTCCGGCGCTGTTCGTTATCGCGCGCGGCGGTGAGTTCGAGCTTCTCGCACAATTGAGCGAAACCCAGCTTGCAGGCCTCTCGCAAGGCGTGAAGGCCAGCGTCGTCCCGACCGGGTCGGACAAGACTTTCGAAGGGCAGATCTGGCAGCTTTCACCCACGATCGACCAGCAGACCCGTCAGGGCACTGCGCGCATTGCATTGCCTTACGCTCCTGAACTGCGTCCCGGCGGATTTGCGACGGCGAGCATCCAGAGCGGAACGCTCGAAGCGACGGTGCTTCCACAAAGCGCGGTGCTCGCTGATGACGAGGGCAGCTTCGTCTACGTTATCGACGAAGAGAACAAGGCCGTGCGCACTCCCGTGACAACCGGAATGACCACGCCCCAGGGGATCGCCATCACCGAAGGCCTTTCGGGCACCGAACGAGTGGTGCTGAGCGCTGGCGGGTTCCTCAACCCGGGCGAAATCGTCAAACCGCGCAAGGACGGCGAAGTAGAATGATAAGCCGCGCCGCTCCTCCTTTCGTAACTCTTTCGAAGGGTCATGGCGCGGCCCCGCATGCAGCTGAACTGGCAGAAACGATATGAACTTTCGCAATCTCTCGGCCTGGTCGATCCGCAACCCGGTGATCCCGCTCGTGCTGTTCACCGCGCTGCTCCTTGCCGGTATCGTCAGCTTCAGCCGCATGGATGTTACCAACAACCCGGACGTCGAATTCCCGGCGGTCACGGTCAACATCTCGCAGCCCGGCGCTGCACCGACCGAGATCGAAAACCAGATCACGCAGCGCGTCGAAAGCGCGCTGCGGTCGATCAACGGCGTCAACTCGATCCAGTCGACCGCGAGCGAGGGTAACTCGAGCACATTCGTCGAATTCGAAGTCGGAACGGACATCATCGAGGCGGTCAACGAGGTCGAGACGGCGGTCAATGGCGTGCGCGCCAGCCTGCCTGACGGCATTCTCGAGCCGCGCATCGGCAAGGTCGACGTGACCGGCGACGCGATCGGCTATGTCGCGGTTGAAGCCGACGACATGACGATCGAGGAACTCAGCTGGTTCATCGACGACACGGTCGCAAAGCGTCTGCTCCAGATCGAAGGCATGGCCGAGGTTGGCCGCTTCGGCGGTGTCGATCGCGAAATCGAGGTTATTCTGGACCCTGCCAAGATGCAGGCGCTCGGCGTCACCGCATCGCAGATCAACGGCGTTCTGCGCAGCGAAAACCTCGATGCTGCTGGCGGCCTCGCCGAAGTCGGTGGCACGCGTCAGTCGCTGCGCGTCCTTGGCAACAATGACAGCGCATTCGAACTCTCGCAGCGCCAGATCCAGCTTGGCGGCGGGCGCACAGTGCGGCTTTCCGATGTTGCAACGGTCCGCGATGGATTCGGTGAGCGCAGCTCGATCAGCGAGGTGGGCGACCGCGAAGTCGTGAACTTCTACATGAACCGCGGACGCGGCTTCTCGGACCTTGCCGTATACGAAGCCGCCGTTGCCGAAATGGACAAGATCGAGGCGGAGACCGCCGGCGTCCGCTTCATCCGCATGTTCACCAGCACCAAATACACAGAGGACCAGTACAAGAGCTCGATCTCGGCGCTGATCGAAGGCGCTGTTCTGGCGATCGTGGTCGTGTTCCTGTTCCTTCGCGATTGGCGCGCCACCTTCATCAGCGCAGTTGCGATCCCGCTTTCAGCGATCCCGACGTTCTTCTTCATGGACCTGATGGGTTTCAACCTGAACTTCCTCTCGCTCCTTGCGCTTGCGCTGGTGGCGGGCGTGTTGGTCGATGACGCGATCGTGGAGATCGAGAACATCGTGCGCCACATGCGCATGGGCAAAACTGCCTATCAGGCGAGTATCGACGCCGCCGACGAGATTGGTCTGCCGGTTGTGGCCACCAGCTTCTGTATCGTGGCTGTCTTCCTGCCTGTGGGCCTGATGCCTGGCATTTCGGGGCAATTCTTCCAGAACTTCGGCCTGACCGTCGTGGTCGCGGTGCTCATGTCGCTGGCTGTCGCCCGAATGGTGACGCCGCTTATGGCGGCCTACTTTCTTAAGGCGAAGGGCCACGGCGCACATGGCGAGGGACCGATGATGGACCGCTACATGGCGGTGCTCGGCTGGACGCTTGATCGGGGCAAGATGCGCAACCGCCGCGAAGCGCTGGAAAGCCCGCGCAACCGCTGGGTGTATTCAATCGCACTGTTCCTGACCGTAATGCTGCTGCTGGTCGTCAGCGCAGTGACCTTGTTCCAGGGCTACGGCCTTATCGCAGGACTTGAGATCCCAACGCGAGCTGCCGAGGCGTTCTCGGACGATATGAACTCGACACTCTACAAGTTCGTCGCGAAGGTCTTCGAAGTCGTCCTCGTGCTGTTCATGTCGGTGCTCGCTTTCGTGGCCGGCTTTGCAGCGCTCAAGCTGGTCGAGCTTCTCGGAAGGGTCGGCGGCGCGTTCGGCCGGGGCGTCAAATGGATGGCAGCGCGCTTTTATGATCACCGCGTGTGGATGCTTGGCGTGGGTTGGTTCTCGTTCCTCGTGACCATCCTGCTGTTCGGCCAGATCCCGGCAGCCTTCCAGCCAACTATCGACGACGAAAACTCGACGGTTGAGATCGAAATGGTCCCCGGTACGACGCTCGCCACGACAAAGGGCGTGTCCGACCGCGTTGACGCGCTGCTGCGCGAACAGCCCGATGTCGAGCGCACCTTGCAGCGCATTCGCGTCGGCAATTCGACCATCTTCATCAAGTTGAGAGATGACCGTGAGCTCTCCTCGATCGAGTTTGAGCGAAACCTCGCACCGCAACTCGCCCAGATCGCCGATGCCCGCGTGCGTTTCCGCTCGCAAAGCGGCGGCTTTGGCTCGGGTCGCGACCTCACCGTCATGCTTGCCGGATCCGACCCCGAATTGCTCGAACAGACGGCTGCGACCCTCGTTGAACAGATGCGCGGGCTGGATACGCTGGTCGCACCGCGGATCAGCGCCGACCTCAACCGGCCCGAGATCATCATCACACCGCGCGAACAGATCGCCGCCGAACTGGGTGTAAGCACGATCGCGCTCTCGCAGACGATTCGCATCGCGACCCTGGGTGAGATCGAGCAGAACGCGGCGCGCTTCTCGCTATCGGATCGCCAGATCCCGATCCGCGTGAAGTTGTCCGAGGATGCGCGCGGCGAGTTGACCACGATTGAGAACCTGCCTGTCCCGACCGCGAATGGCGGAACCGTCCCGCTCTCGCGTGTGGCTGAAATCTCATTCGGCTCAGGCCCGACCGCGATCCAGCGCTACAACCAGAACCGCCGCGTTCTGGTTGGCGCCGACCTCGCCTCCGGCGTGATCAAGGGCGAGGCGCAGGCCGAGGTCGACCAGCTGCCGGTCCTGCAGAACCTGCCGACCGGCGTGATCCGCGATGTCGTTGGCGAAGATGTCTGGCAGCAGGAGCTCCAGCAGAACCTCGTCATCGCCATCATCGCCGGCGTCCTGCTGGTCTTTGCCTGCCTGGTCCTGCTCTACAAGCGTCTGATGAGCCCGCTCGTCAACATGACGTCGCTGGCGCTCGCACCGCTCGGAGGCATCCTGCTGGTGTGGCTGTCGGGCTTCGCGCAGTCGATGCCGGTCTATATCGGTATCCTGCTGCTGCTTGGCATCGTCTCGAAAAACTCGATCCTGCTGATCGACTTTGCAATCGAAGAGATGGAGCGAGGCACCGACAAGCTCGAAGCGATCATGGAAGCAGGGCACAAGCGTGCGCAGCCGATCGTTATGACCACTGTCGCCATGACCGCAGGGATGGTCCCGGTCGCTATCTCACTAAGCGGCGATGGCGCCTGGCGTCAGCCAATGGGCGTGGTCGTGATTGGCGGCCTCATCATGTCGACGCTTCTCACTCTGGTCATCGTCCCGGCAGGCTTCAGCCTTGCAGACGGGTTCGAGCGGCGTGCCGGGCCCTGGCTTCGTGAGCGTCTGCTCACCTACAAACCCGGCGACGACGGTCAGCCTGTTCGCGGCGAACACGGCGCTCCCAAGCCCGACCTGCCGTTCCCCGGCCAGCACCGTCCGGGAGCCGAGCCTGCTGAGTAATCGCACAGCATGCAGGGAGGGCGTGGCGCGCCGCGCTCTTTCAGGCTAGTAGGCGCCGAAATGGCAAGCACACCGCGCCCTATACCCTTGATGTTCGGCGGAGAACCGCTGACCGCCGACCGCGCGCGCCGGATGCGCTGGACCGCGACCGGGTTGCTGGCGGCAATGGCCGTGCTGTTCTTCTCGACCCACGCGTTGGCAGTCACGGGTCACCCGGCCTGGGGCTACGTCAACGCCTTTGCCGAGGCGGCGATGGTGGGCGGCCTGGCCGACTGGTTCGCGGTAACTGCGCTGTTCCGCCACCCGCTCGGCTTGCCGATCCCGCACACCGCGATCATCCCGTCCAACAAGGACCGCATCGCCGATACGATGGCGCAGTTCCTTCAGGAGAACTTCCTGACGCCCGCCGTGGTCGCAAGGCGCATGGCGGGGATGAACGTCGCGCGCGCGGTCGGGGATTTTCTGGTCGAGAGCCCTGACCGCAACGGTGAGGACACGCGCTCGCGCATCACCGGCGGCGCTGCGGAACTGCTCGCCGAAGTGCTCGAATCGCTTGATCCTGACAGGCTCGGCAATCAGGTGCGCTCGGGACTTGGAGCGCAATTGGCGAAGCTTGATGTCTCCCCGCTCGCCGGGCGGATGCTTGAAAATGCGATGACCGACAATCGTCACTTGCCGCTCATCAACGGGCTGATCCGCTGGGCCGGCCTGACGCTTGAGGACAACGAGGACACGGTCCGCGACATCATTCACAACCGGGTCGCCGGTGTCCTTCGCTGGGCCGGGCTCGACAAGACGATCTCGGGCAATGTTCTCGATGGCCTCTACAAGCTCTTGGCAGAAGTGCTGGTCGATCCCGAGCACCCGCTTCGTGGCAAGATGGAAGAGGGCCTCGAAAAGCTGGCTCAGGACCTTCAGCACGATTTCGAAACCCGCGCGCGGGTCGAGGATATGAAGCGCGACCTGCTCGAAAATCCGGCTGTGGCTGAGTGGTGGCTGGGCGTCTGGGAGCGTATCCGCCAATCCCTCATCCGACGGGCGCGCGATCCTGACAGCGAGCTGGGTGCGGAGATGCGCAACGGGCTTGCCGATCTTGGTGCAGCGCTCAAGCAGGACCATCGACTGCAGCTCCAGATCAATCGCTTCGCTCGCCGGACACTGGTTGGCATCGCGACGCGCTATGGCGGCGAGATCGTCACTCTCGTTTCAGAGACGGTGAAACGCTGGGATGCAACGACCATCACCGGACGTATCGAAAGCGCAGTGGGCCGCGACCTTCAGTTCATTCGCATCAATGGTACGCTGGTCGGTGGGCTCGTCGGGATGACGCTGCACTTCATCACAAGCCTCATGTGACCCGCCCCGTAGAACTGCGTTGAGGGTTGATGCGGAGCAACTTCATGGCTCCTGGTCCGTTGTAACTGACATGATGCACACTCGCGCTCCAGAACGGATTGACCTTGGCAGCGGCCACCAGGCGGTGATCAATGGCGCCCTCGTCACAGCTGACGGGCCATGCACTCTGATCGTGAACGCAGGTGCAATGGTCATCGCACAGATCGAGGACGCAAAAACTGACAGGTCGTCGCGAAACCCGCGGGAAGAGCTGTACTTCTCGCTCATCGAGAAAGGGGCATCCCCTTATCTCGCCGAGGAGGATCAGGTCAGGTGTTTCACACTGCTCTCCGAGATCGCGTCGCGACCCATAAGCGCGGAGGATGAACACGATTGCCGGTCCTGCTGCACCGCGATGATGGAAAGCCGTCTGACTGATGCGTTGGTTTACGCCGCAAGGCTGGCCTCGCACAGCGTCGGCCCGGACCCGCTGCGCGCAAAGCCAAGGCCTGCGAAACAAGCACCTCAGCGGAACGAGAACGACTGCTTGTATTCGACGAAGGAATCGATCGGCTCGCCATAGGCATCGCGCGCCCGGCTGACACATGAGCTTTAGCAGAGGTTGAAAGTCAGATGGCGGAGTTGGCGATTCATGAAAAAACCCTCCACCGAGCGTGTTAGCGCGGCGGAGGGCTTTGATAAACTTCAGTTTTTCAGAAGGTGAGGATTAAAGCGCCTCGGTCACCTCCGGAACAGCGTTGAACAGGTCGGCGACGAGGCCGATGTCTGCAACCTGGAAGATAGGTGCGTCTTCGTCCTTGTTGATGGCGATGATGACCTTGGAGTCCTTCATGCCGGCAAGGTGCTGGATCGCGCCCGAGATGCCGATGGCGATGTAGACTTCGGGAGCAACGATCTTGCCGGTCTGGCCAACCTGGTAATCGTTCGGCACGTAGCCTGCATCGACCGCAGCGCGCGATGCACCGATGGCTGCGCCAAGCTTGTCGGCGAGCGGGTTGATGATCTGTTCGAAGGTCTCGCCGTCCTTGAGAGCGCGGCCACCCGAAACGATGACCTTTGCGCTGGTCAGTTCGGGGCGGTCGCCGCCATCGGCGACTTCGCGGCTAACGAAGCTGGAGATGCCAGCATCGCCCGGACCTGCGACGTCTTCGACCGAAGCCGAACCACCTTCAGCGGCAGCCTTTTCGAAAGCCGTACCGCGAACGGTGATGACGAGCTTGGGATCGCTCGATTCGACAGTGGCGATCGCGTTGCCTGCGTAAATCGGACGAGTGAAGGTCTTGGGGCCTTCGACCGAGAGAATGTCCGAAATCTGCATCACATCGAGCAGAGCAGCAACGCGCGGGGCGATGTTCTTTCCCGAAGTGGTCGCGGGCGCGAGGAACGCGTCGTAGCCTTCCATGATGCCAGCCACCAGCGGAGCGACGTTTTCAGCAAGGCCTTCGCCGTAGGCTGCGTCGTCGGCCTTGAGGACCTTCGATACGCCAGCGATCTTGGCAGCAGCTTCGGCAGCGCCAGCGCAGTTGCTGCCAGCGACCAGAGCGGTGACTTCGCCGAGCTTGCCCGCAGCGGTAACCACCGCGAGCGTCGCGTCGTTGACGGAAGTGTTGTCGTGTTCGACCAGAACCAGAGTGTTCATTGTGTCTATCCTTCTCCTTAGCCGGGCCGCTTAAGCGATCCCCAGCTCCTTGATCTTGGCGACGAGCGCGGCGACGTCTTCGACCTTTTCACCGGCCTGACGAACCGGCGGTTCGCTGACATTGGTGGTGGTAAGGCGCGGTGCGATGTCGACGCCGTAGTCGGCAGGCGACTTCGTATCGAGCGGCTTCTTCTTCGCTTTCATGATGTTCGGCAGCGAAGCGTAACGCGGCTCGTTCAGGCGAAGATCGGTGGTGACGATCGCTGGCGTGGTCAGCTTGACCGTTTCAAGGCCGCCGTCGACCTCACGCTTCACGATGACGCTGTCGCCGTCGACTTCGACGGTGTTCGCAAAGGTACCCTGCGGGCGACCCATGAGAGCTGCGAGCATCTGGCCGGTCTGGTTGCTGTCGTCGCTGATCGACTGCTTGCCGAGGAGCACGAGGCCTGGCTGTTCTTCGTCAGCGATGGCCTTGAGGATCTTGGCAACGGCGAGCGGCTCGACCTCTTCATCGGTCTCAACGAGGATCGCGCGGTCAGCACCCATGGCGAGCGCGGTGCGCAGCGTTTCCTGCGCCTTTGCCGGGCCGATCGAGACAGCCACGATTTCCTCGGCCTTGCCCGCTTCCTTGATCCGGATCGCTTCTTCGACTGCGATCTCGTCAAACGGGTTCATGCTCATCTTGACGTTCGCGAGGTCTACGCCGGAGCCATCGGGCTTCACGCGCGGCTTCACGTTGTAGTCGATCACCCGCTTGACGGGGACGAGGATTTTCATGGGTCTTGTTCCTTCCCTTTGTCCGCTCACTTCGGATCGGTGTGCGGATTTGGCTGTGCGAATTCGATGGCGCCGAGCTAGCTTGCGTTTACGTAAACGTCAAGCAAGGGGCCCATCAAATCTTTTTCGTTCCTTGTGTCGAATTGGGGTCTCGCGCTCCGTCTTACCTGCGTCAACCTCCTATTTGATGCTGCTTGCTTTCGAGTTGCATCAGGGGGAGGGTAATCGCGAGGAGAGAGTGCAATGTTTGCAATTGGACGCCTGTTTGGAAGCTTCTTGGTGGCGGGATTGCTGGCCGGAGCGGGTTTGGCTCAGGACTCGACCATGGAAACCCGGTTGGGTGACGAAGGTTCCGAATCGCCTGCCGCAACGCTCGAACAGATGGACTGGCTGGTAGGGCAGTGGGTTGGCGACGGGATCGGCGGCGCACCTGCCATGGAAAGCTGGCTGCCTCCCAGCGGCGGCACGATGGTCGGCACATTCGTTCAGCAGAACGAAGATGGCGGTATCCAGTTTACCGAGCACCTCTACCTGATGGAGGAAGAGGGCACGCTGGTCCTGCGCCTCAAGCACTTCAATGCCGACCTCACCGGGTGGGAGGAGAAGGACGGCATGCTGACATTTCGCCTGGTCGCGATGGAAGAATGCGCGGCATACTTCCATGCGCTGACGCTGAGATGCGCAGATTCAGACGCTCCAGGCGAGGGCTTGGTGGCAGCAGTGCGAATGCAGTCCGGCAACGAACTGTTGTTCAGTTTCGAGGCGATGTAGGCTCAATACCCCAAACGGTCGCAGTGCGACCGAAAGGGCGACTGCCTGCCCGCAGCGGGCGCGGCTCGCCGCGCATCCAGCGAGACGCGGGCCCGGATGGGCCCGCGCACGATATCACGCCGCCTGCTTGACCTCTGCGACGATCTTTTTGGCTGCATCGCCAAGATCGTCAGCCGGGACAATCGGAAGGCCCGAATTGGCGAGGATTTCCTTGCCCTTCTCGACGTTGGTGCCTTCGAGGCGCACGACCAGCGGAACGCTCAGGTCGACTTCCTTGGCTGCGATCACGATACCTTCCGCAATGGTGTCGCAGCGCATGATGCCGCCAAAGATGTTGACCAGGATGCCCTCGACCGCCGGGTCCTTGAGGATGATCTTGAACGCTGCCGTCACCTTCTCCGTGGTGGCGCCGCCGCCCACGTCGAGGAAGTTTGCGGGGAAGGCGCCGTTCAGCTTGATGATGTCCATCGTCGCCATTGCAAGGCCTGCGCCGTTGACCATGCAGCCGATGTTTCCGTCGAGCTTGATGTAGGCAAGGTCGTATTCGCTCGCTTCGACTTCGGCCGGATCTTCTTCGGTCTCGTCGCGCATCGCCTCGATGTCGGGGTGACGGAACAGCGCGTTGCCGTCGAAGCTCATCTTCGCGTCGAGCACGAGCAGCTGGCCATCTTCGGTCTCGACGAGCGGGTTGATCTCGAGCATCTCCGAATCGGTTGCCATGAAGGCGTCGTAGAGCTTCTTCGCGAGCTTTTGTGCCTGCTTGTTGAGGTCGCCTGAAAGCTTGAGGCCGAACGCCACGGCGCGGCCGTGGTGAGGCATGAAGCCCTGAGCCGGGTCGATGGTGATGGTGGTGATCTTTTCAGGCGTATCGTGCGCGACCGCTTCAATATCCATGCCGCCTTCGGTCGAGACGACCATGGCAACCTGGCCTGATGCACGATCGACGAGAAGCGAGAAGTAATATTCCTTGGCGATGTCGACGCCGTCGGTGACGTAGAGGCGGTTGACCTGCTTGCCTTCAGCGCCGGTCTGCACGGTCACGAGCGTGTTGCCGAGCATTTCCTTGGCGTTGGCCTCAACTTCCTCGATGCTCTTGGCGAGGCGCACGCCGCCCTTCGCGTCTTCAGGCAGTTCCTTGAACTTGCCCTTGCCGCGTCCGCCGGCGTGAATCTGCGCCTTGACCACGTAGAGCGGACCGGGAAGCTTCTTGGCAGCGGCAACCGCTTCTTCGACGCTGAGCGCCGCGTGCCCGTCAGGAACGGCAATTCCGTGTTCCTTGAGCAGTTCCTTGGCCTGATATTCGTGGACGTTCATGAGCGCGTGATCCCTTTTGACTCGTATCGGTATGGGGGAGGAGGTTCTTGCGCAGCGCATAAGCATGGATTGGAGCACTTGAAAAGTGCCCGCGGTGCCGTCACGAGGGCGCATCCTACGAAAGTCGCACAATGATTGATCAGGCAGCATTTCAAGACATCGTCCGCGAGGCGGGCCGCATCGCGTTCGACCGCTGGCCGGGCGCGGGCAACGAATGTGAGACCTGGGAGAAATCACCGGGCAATCCGGTCAGCGAAGCCGACCTTGCGGTCGATGCGTTTCTGCGCCGTGAACTGGGCAAGCTGTTGCCCGCTGCGGCGTGGCTGTCCGAAGAGACGGCAGACGACAAGATTCGCACCCGAAGCGATCTCATCTGGTTGGTCGACCCGATCGACGGGACGCGCGATTATGTGCGCGGGCGTGCCGGGTGGTCAGTCTCGGTTGCGCTAATCAGTTCCGGCAAACCGCTTATCGGGATGCTTTCAGCGCCTGCGCGCGAGGAAGAGTGGTTTTCGTTCGCCGGACGCGGCTCGACGCTCAATGGCGAGCCGTTGAAAGCCAGCACGCGCAAGGAGTTCTCAGGAGCGCGCGTTCCTACCGACCAGTTGCCAAGCGCCGATTCCGACCTCGTCGCAGTTGAGAAGCCCAATTCGATCGCCCTTCGGATCGCGATGGTGGCTGACAATCGCGCTGACCTTCTGGCGACACTGCGCTGGGGATTCGAATGGGACATTGCAGCCGCCACGCTGATCGCGCGTGAAGCGGGCGCGCAGGTGTCGGATGCCTTTGGCAACCCGCTTGCCTATAACAAGCACGACCCGCGTGACTTCGGCGTGCTGGTGAGCGCCCCCGGCATTCATGCCGCTGCGGTCGCAAGGCTGGCCGAGCGGGCCAAGGCGCTCAAATAGAAAGGGCGGCCCGCAAGGGCCGCCCCATCAAAAGCGTTTCAGTGCGAATTACTGCGCGCGTGCAGCGTTCACATCGTCCTGACTGATCGGAATGATCTTGATCTCGACACGGCGGTTGAGCGGCTCGGCCACTCCGTCGGCGGTCTTGATGCGTAGGTAATCGTAGCTCTCGCCGTAGCCACGCGTAGCGAGGCGGCTGCGGGCCACGCCGCGGCTGGCAAGATAGTCTGCCACGGCTTGTGCGCGCTGCTCAGAAAGGCGCTGGTTTAGAGAGTCCGAGCCGGTGGTGTCGGTAAAGCCGTACACGTCGACGAGGCTGTTGGGATACTGGATCAGGCTGTTCGCGACCGAATTGAGCGAATCGTAAAAGCCCGGATTGATCGTGGCAGAACCACTCGCGAACGTGACGCCATCGGGCAGACGAACGAGAATCGCGTCCTGGTCGCCGATTTCTTCGACATCGACGCCGGTGCCTTCGAGTTCTTCATCAAGTTCGCGGATCTGATCGTCGAACTGCTTGCCGACAACCGCGCCCGCCGAGCCGCCAATACCTGCGCCAATGATGCGGGCCGTGTTGCCGCCGATGACTCCGCCAAGCAGGTAGCCGAGCGTACCGCCGACGCCTGCGCCGATGGCCGTACGTGAAACCTTGCGCTCACCGGTGTTGGGGTCGGTGACGCAGGCGCTCGTTCCAAGAAGTGCGACAGCTGCGGTGGCCGAAAGCAGAATGCGTGATTTTTTCATTATAGTCCTCCAAGCGTTGGATATTCCGTGACCTAGTAACAGGTGATCATCGGCGAAGTTCCAACCTTTTCGCGCATGAGCGCCTCAGGTTTGCGGCAAGCTGAATGCATTTGGTGCAATATTCGGGTCACTTTCAAGCGCGTGAAGCAAGGGACTGGAACAATGTGGCAATTGTGCTAGCGCTCAACGCGTGACACCTTTTCCCTGGTCAGACCTGATACTCATAGCTGGGCTCATCGTGCTCAACGGCGTTTTCGCCATGTCCGAGCTCGCGATAGTCTCGGCCAAGACGAGCGCGCTGCGGGCACGCAGCGACGAGGGCTCTATTGCCGCGCGGATCGCTATCCGACTGGCGGAAGAGCCGGGCAAGTTCCTCTCGACCGTACAGATTGGCATTACGCTTATCGCGATCGTGACGGGCGCTCTTTCAGGTGCGAGCCTTGAGGCACCAATTGGCGAACGGGTCGCGCTCTTGGGCGTGCCGGAGGATACCGCGCGCCAGGTCGCTTTCGTCGGCGTGATTGCGCTCACCACTTATTTCAGCGTTGTGGTGGGCGAGCTTGTGCCCAAGCAGCTTGCCCTGCGAGCAGCTGTCCCGATCGCTATCGTTATGGCGCGTCCCATGGACTTGCTCGCCCGGCTGGCGGCGCCCCTTGTCTGGCTGCTCGACAAGTCGTCTGCAGGAATCATCGCGCTGTTCGGCATCCGCACCAAAGGCCGCCCTTCGCTCACGGCGAAGGAGCTGCAGATGATCTTTGCTGATGCGACCCGCTCGGGCGTGATCGAGCAGGACCAGCACCAGATCCTCACCGGCGTCGTGCGCCTGGCCGAGCGGCCCGTGCGCGAACTGATGACCCCTCGCACCGAGCTCGACTGGGTCGATGCCGATGCCGATCTTGAACAGGTCCTCGCTACCATCAGCAACAGCCCGCACTCGCTGCTCCCGGTCGCAGAGGGATCACCCGATGCGATCCTGGGCATCGTCAAGGTGCGCGAAGTTCTGGCCGCACTTGTGGCAAAGGAGCCCGTCTCGATCCGCGGCATGGCGAAGAAAGCCGAAGTCGTTCCAGATCAGCTCGACGCGATGGATGCGCTGCGCGTGCTGCAATCGGCAGAGATCGCGATGGCAGTCGTGCACGATGAATATGGGCACTTCGAAGGCGTCGTTACTCCGGTCGACTTGTTAACCGCTATCGCAGGCACATTCGCCAGCGATCAGGATCAGGGCGACACACCGCAGATCATCGAATGCACCGACGGATCGCTGCTCGTCTCGGGCGCGCTGTCGGCTGATGGTCTGGCTGACCGGCTTGGGCTCGAATACGGCGAAGACCGGGAATTCGGGACAGCAGCTGGCTATGCCCTGTCAGTGATGAAGAAGCTGCCGCTGATTGGTGAGAGCTTTACCGATCAGGGCTGGGAATTCGAAGTTGTCGAAATGGACAACCGCCGGATCGACAAGATCATCGTCCGCAAGCGAGCGGAAGATTCAAGCGAAGACGGCTAGAAGCGTGTGAGGCTCGCCCGGATGGGCGGGCCCGATCAGCCAGGAATAAGCGTTTGAGCGGTCGCGCCGTCACCTTCGGGTGCGGCGATGATGTCGCGCGTCACGCGCCCTTTGGCAACGGTGTTGGTGTCGGGATCGCCGATCTGCGAGCGGATGCTCGGTGCGGCCTGGCCTGCGCGGTCGATTGCGCTCGTCTCAATCTCGCTGCGCGGAGCAGGGCCGCCGAAGAGCGCTTCGAGAGCCTGCTCGGACGCGGTGCCTTCTGCCGGGCGCGGCGCGCCGGGTGCGGGCGGGGTGAGCGAGAAATCGGGCGGAACCACCAGCGGAGCCTGACGCTGCACGGCAAACTCGTCAGGACGGTCGCGATTGAAAAGTCCGCCGCCGCCGCACGCGGCGAGCATTGCACAGCCGGAAGCGAGCAGGATGGCGGTCTTGAGGTTACGCATTACTTATTCTCCGCGTAGGATGGGCGTGCCATCCGTGTCCGTATTGTCGTCCTTTTCGCGCATGAAAAGGCTGCGCGCAAGGATGATGACGACGCCGATGGTGATAGCGGCATCGGCGACGTTGAAGATCATGAAGGGCCGAAAAGTGCCGATGTGAAAGTCGGCATAGTCGATCACGTAGCCCAGCGAATAGCGATCGTAGATATTCCCGATCGCTCCACCCAGAATGAGGCCAAGGCCGAGAATATCGCCCAAGAGCCGCTCGCGCATCATCCACACCAGCACCACCAGCGCGATCAGAGCGGTCATGGCAACAAGCAGCCAGCGCATCTCCATATTGGTCGCCTGCAGCATCCCCAGCGAGATGCCGCGGTTCTCGGTATAGGTGAGGTCGAAGAACGGGATGAGCTCGATGTGGCGCACGCTGCGCAGGTTGAGTGGGCCGATCACATACCACTTGATGACCTGGTCGATGCCCGCAACAAACGCCGCGAGCGCCAGCCCGATCATCCGGTTACGAGTGAAAAGGTCGCTCATGCTGCGCTGTCCATCTCAGAGACAACATTATCGCACCGCCCGCACAACGCGCCGTCTTCGGACACGTCGGGAAGCAGGCGCCAGCAGCGGCCGCATTTTGCATCTGTGGACTTGGCGACGATCACTTCGTCTCCATCGCCGCGCGTCACTGTCCCGGTGATGAACAATTCGGCGAGCTGTTCGTCGGTCACGCCCTCAGGCACCGCGCTTGCGGGGACAGTCACGACCGCCTCGTTGCTCGAACGGATGACCTTCTCGCGCCGCAGCGGCTCGATTGCTTCTGTCACGCGCTCGCGAAGGGTGCGCAGGGCGTCCCATTTCGCGCGGTCAGCGGGGACCGCGGGCACGCTCGGCCATTCGAGCAGGTGGACGCTGCCGCCCTGTTCGTCGTCCTCGGGATAGCGGGTCTTCCATACTTCTTCAGCGGTAAAGACCAGCACCGGCGCAGCGTAGCGAACCAGTGCATGGAAGAGCAGGTCGAGCACGGTGCGATAGGCATTGCGCGTGGTCGAATTCGGTCCGTCGCAATAGAGCGAATCCTTGCGGATATCGAAGAAGAACGCGGAGAGATCCTCGTTGCAGAAATCGACCAGCAGGCGGGTGTAGGTGTTGAAGTCGTACTCTGTCGCGGCCTTGCGCAGCTTGCCGTCTAGCTCGCTCAACAGTGAGAGGACGTAGACCTCAAGCTCCGGGATTTCGCCCGTGTCCGACATATCGCCGACGAACCCGTCGAGCGCGCCGAGAAGGTACCGGAAGGTGTTGCGCAACCGGCGATACTGGTCCGAGACACCCTTGACGATCTCGTCGCCGATGCGGTGGTCTTCGGTGAAGTCGACGCTGAGCGCCCAAAGGCGGATGATGTCCGCGCCGGTCTGCTCCATCATCTTGACCGGGTCGGTCGTGTTGCCGAGCGACTTCGATTGCTTGCGCCCCTTGGCATCCATGGTGAAGCCGTGAGTCAGCACCTGATCGTAGGGCGCGCGACCGCGTGTTGCGCAGCTTTGCAGGAGCGAGGACTGGAACCAGCCGCGATGCTGGTCGGAGCCCTCGAGATAGAGGTTGGCGGGCCATTGGAGGTCCGGCCAGCGCCCGCTTTCCAGGACGAAGGCGTGGGTGCAGCCCGAATCGAACCAGACATCGAGAATGTCGGTTACCATCTCGTAGTCGTCGGGATTGTGCGCATCACCCAGGAATTCGGCCTTGCGCGTCTCTTCCCATGCATCGACGCCTTCTTCGCGGATCGCGGCGACGACGCGGGCATTGACGTCCGGGTCCTGAAGATAGGTGCCGTCCGGCTTCACGAAGAGCGTGATCGGCACGCCCCATGCGCGCTGGCGGCTGAGCACCCAGTCGGGACGGCCTTCGACCATCGCACCGATGCGGCGCTCGCCTTTGGGAGGCACGAATTCGACGCGCTCGATTTCCGCCATGGCGCGGCTGCGCAGCGTGCCGCCGCCGTCGAGCTGGTCGTCCATGGGCACGAACCATTGCGGCGTGCAGCGATAGATGACCTTGGCCTTCGAGCGCCAAGAATGCGGGTAGGAGTGCTCATAATCGGCAGAAGCGCTGAGCAGAGCGCCAGCCTCGCGCAAATCCGAGCAGATCGGACCTTCGGGCGCGTTGAAGGGCTTGTTGATGACGCTGCGACGGCGGCCATCATCGCCACCAAGCCAGAGCCAGTCGTCGCGATAACGGCCATCGTCCATCACCGCAAAAACGGGGTTGATGCCATTCGCCTTGCACAGATCGAAATCGTCCTCGCCGTGGTCGGGCGACATGTGGACGATGCCCGTGCCGCTATCGGTCGTGACGAAGTCGCCGGCGAGCATCGGGCGCGGCGTCGCGTAGAACCCGCCGAGATGGTGCATCGGGTGCCGGACCTTGGTCCCGGCGAGGTCGGAGCCTTTGATGACGAGGTCGGGCTCACTGAAAATCGAAACGCCTAGCTGGTCCGCCGTCGGATTCAGCCGTTTCTTGAACGCCTCGACCAAGTCGGCCGCGACTAGGAAAAAGTCGGGTTCGTCAACGTTTACATTGTCAGACAAGAAGCTTTGGACAAGCCAATACTCAACGTCCGGCCCATAGGCCAAAGCCTGGTTGACCGGAATTGTCCAAGGCGTTGTCGTCCAGATAACAGCTTTCTTGCCAACCAATTTTTCGATCGGGCTTTCGATAATCTCAAACGCCACGTCGATCTGCGGGCTATCCGTCAAGTCCTCGTACTCGACCTCGGCCTCAGCCAGAGCGGTCTCCTCGACCGGGGACCACATCACCGGCTTCGAGCCGCGATAGAGGTTGCCTGCCTCGGCAAACTTCATCAGTTCGGCGACGATCGTGCCTTCGGCCTCGAAATCCATCGTGAGGTAGGGATTGTCCCAGTCGCCCATGATGCCGAGGCGCTTCAGCTGCTCGCGCTGCGTGTCGACCCATTTCTGCGCGTAGGCGCGGCATTCGGCGCGGAATTCGCGTGGCTCGACCTCGTTCTTGTTGCGCTTCTTCTTGCGGTACTGCTCTTCGACCTTCCACTCGATCGGGAGGCCGTGGCAGTCCCAGCCCGGAACGTAGGGCGCATCCTTGCCCATCAGGTTCTGCGTGCGGCAGACCATGTCTTTGAGGATGTGGTTGAGCGCATGGCCGATATGCATGTCGCCATTGGCGTAAGGAGGGCCATCGTGAAGGATAAACTTCTCGCGCCCGCGACGTGCCTCGCGCAATTTCTTGTACAGCCCAATCTCGCGCCAGCGTGCCTCAATGCCCGGTTCCTTCTGCGGAAGGCCGGCTTTCATCGGGAACGCGGTCTTGGGAAGGAAGACCGTATCTCTGTAATCGCGCTTATCGTCAGACATAAGGCGCAAGCCGTTAGGACATCTGGCGCAGGTGCGAAAGCCTTATTGCGCCCTTCATTGCCGAGCGCGGCGTCGCTCGAGCCCTGCCTGGCCCGCTTCGATCTCCGCTCGGGTGCGATTGTCGAAGCGCTGGTAGAGCGCCGGGGCAAGGTTGAAGGTGTCCTCGACCCAGATATGGCCGTTATAGCTGTCGGGGATCTGGGTGAATTGTTCGGGCAGGATAAGGCCGGTGTTGGGCTCGCCCGAAACGTATGGTCCGGTGACGATGATCCGCCCGCCATGCGCTTCCATCCGGGCGATCAGGCGGTTGGGCCAACCCCAGAACAGCCATTGGTAATTGAGCGGGATGACCATGGTCCTGCCTCTGCAAGAGGAGGGCAGGTAGCCACTCCAGCCCAGCGCCAGATACTCGGTTGCGCAAGTCCGCGCTTCGGCGGGGCTCCAAGCCCAGGCATCGGGATGAAGCTCGCGCACACGGCCGATCACGGTTGGAGCGCCGTAGAAGGCATCACCCTTGACCTCGGGGTCGCGCCCGGCTTCTGCGAGCTTGGATGCGACAAGATCAGCCTCTGCCGAATCATCCGACTTGAAATTTATCATCAACCGCCCGCGCGGGGGCAGCGCGCGCGCCACTTCGACCAGTGTGGGCATTTTGCCGAGGCCGCTACCACGCAATGGATAGGTTTCGCCGCCGTCCGCGGTGTAGCCATAACCGATATCGAGAGCGCGCAACTCCTCAGCCGTGGCCTCGCGAACCGGGCCGGAACCATCGGTGCGGCAATCGAGCGTCCAGTCGTGGAACAGCATGACTTCGCCATCGGCGGTGGGTGCAACGTCAACCTCGACAAAGGCCGCGCCCAGCTTGTCGGCGCGAAGCACCCCGTCGCGGGTGTTTTCGAGATAATCGTGAAACGGCTCTTCGATTCGCGTCGCCGTGCAGGTGTCGCGCTCAACGCCTGCGCGGTCGAAATCCTGCGCGATCCCCCGGTGAGCGATCAGCTGCGGCGAGCCTACCGGAACCGGCGCAAGCCAGCTGGCATTGGTGACCGACAGGATAAGAACCGCAAGGGCGAGCGCAAGCAGGCCCCAGCGCAAGACACGCTTCATCCGAGCAGTTCTCTTGCCCGGTCGCAGTCGCGCTCCATCTGCACCATCAGATCATCGAGGCTGTCGAACCTGGCCTCGCCGCGCAGGAAGTGGTGGAAGGCAACCTCGATCTCCTGCCCGTAAAGGTCGCCGGAGAAGTCAAAGAAATAGGGTTCGAGCAATTCCTTGGGCGGTTCGAACTGTGGGCGGATGCCGATATTGGCGGCGCCTTTCAGTTCTTGGCCAGTCGCGAGGATTTTGCCGGTGACCGCGTAGACGCCGTATTTGGGGCGCAGATAGGTGTCGATCGCGAGATTGGCGGTCGGATAGCCCAGCTTGCGCCCGTTCTTGTCGCCGTGTTCGACGATCCCGCGAATGGCGAATGGCCGCGTGAGCAATTCTGCCGCCAGTTCCGGCTTGCCCTCACGCAAGGCTTCGCGCACGCGGCTGGACGAGACGACATCGCCATGCCCCTCGACCGCCTCGACCACTCGGGATTTGAGGCCCTTCTGGCTTCCGAAGTCGCGCAGGAGATCGACGTTGCCCTTCGCGCCCTTGCCGAAAGTGAAATCGCCACCGGTTACCACGCCGTAAGCGCCGAAGCGTTCGATCAGGATGTCGGTTATGAAGTCTTCGGCTGGCGTTCCTGCCAGTTCGCCGTCGAAGTGGAACACCAGCATCGCCGTCGCTCCGGCGGCAAGATAGAGTTCCTGACGCTGTTCGAGCGTGGTTAGCCGAAAGGGCGGGACGTCGGGGCGGAAGAACCGCACCGGATGCGGGTCAAAGGTCGCGATTATCGAAGGACGGCCTTCTTCATGCGCCCATCGGATCGCTTCACCCGCGACCGCCTGATGGCCCCGGTGAAATCCGTCAAAATTGCCGAGCGCAATAACCGCGCCGCGCAGCGCCTGCGTGACCTGTTCGCGGTGGTCGAGCCAGCGCATCAGCTGTGCTCCTCCGCGCTTTCTTCATCCTGGCGAACATAGGTGACGAAGGAATAGGCTGGCATCTCGCCATCCGCCGTGTGGTCTTCACGCGCTTCCACTTTCCATTCCGCGCCGAGCGGTTTCATGAATACATCGCCCTTGTACTCGGCATGGATTTCGGTGACTTCGATGCGGTGCGCCACAGGGCGAAACACGTCGTAAATCGCCGATCCGCCGACGACCGCGATTTCGCCGGTCTCGTTCCCGTCCTTTGCCGTAGCAATCGCCTCATCGACACTGCAGACATGCTCCGCGCCTTCACTGTCCCAGCTGTCGCGCCGGGTCAGGACGATGTGGCGGCGACCGGGGAGAAGGCCGGGCAGGCTCTCGAAGGTCTTGCGGCCCATGATCATCGGCTTGCCCATGGTAAGCGCCTTGAAGCGCTTGAGGTCGGCAGGGATGTGCCATGGAAGGCGGCCCTCGAAACCGATCGCGCCGTTGGATGCACGCGCGTAAATCAGGACAATTTCGTAGTCTTCCATCGCGCTGATTATGTCTTGTGGCTGACCCGCGTGACATGCCCCATCTTGCGGCCCTCACGCGCTTCGCGCTTGCCGTAGAGGTGCAGGTGCGGCTCGCCATCTTCTGCCAAGATCTGATGGGCGGATTGCGCATCCTCTCCCACGATGTTGCGCATATCGATGCTGGCGAAGCGGGTTTCGGTAGCGCCCAGGGGAAGGCCGCAAATGGCGCGGATGTGGTTTTCGAACTGGCTCGTCGCTGCGCCTTCAATGGTCCAGTGACCTGAGTTGTGCACGCGCGGAGCCATCTCGTTGAAGACCGGGCCTTGCTTGGTTGCGAAGAACTCAAGCGTCAAAACGCCGACATATTGCAGAGCGTCGGCAGTCTGGCGTGCAATATCGCGGGCGATCTCGACCTGTGCCTCGACCGATGGGCCGGCGGGCAGGGTCGAGCGCACCAGCATGCCGCCTTCGTGCGTGTTGGCGGTCGAATCCCAGATACGCACCTCGCCGTCATGCCCGCGCACGAGAATGACGGAAAACTCGGCATCGAAATCGACCATGCCCTCATACACGCAGGGGCGACCGGGAAAGCGCACGCCTTCGGCTTCATGCGCAGAGGCAATGCGCCACTGGCCCTTGCCGTCATAGCCTTCGCGCGCGGTCTTGAGGATGCCGGGCGTTCCGATCCGATCCAGAGCGCGGCGGAAATCCTCGTCGCTTTCGACACGCATGTAAGGCGCACACGTCGCGCCAAGCTCTTCGACGAAGCGCTTTTCGGCCAAGCGGTCCTGCGCCACTTGAAGCGACTTTGCGCCGGGTGCGAGGCGATCTGCCGGCATTGCATTCACTGCGGTGAGAGGGACGTTCTCGAACTCCCATGTCACCACATCGCACTGGGTGGCAAACGCTGCGAGCGCAGCGGTGTCGCCCCAGCCGTTCTCGAAAAAGTCTGCGCACAGGTCGGCTGAAACATTGTCGCCTGCTGGCGCATATCCGATGCAGCGATAGCCTAGCTGGCTTGCCGCCATCGTCAGCATCCGGCCAAGCTGGCCTCCGCCAAGGATACCAATTGTCGATCCGGGGGTTGCGACTTTCATTCCGGCGCCTCTGCAACCGCATTGCTGCGCGCTGCTCGCCAGTCTTGCAGCCTCTCGGACAATTCCTCGTCGTTGATGGCAAGGATCGCGGCCGCCATCAGCGCCGCATTGGTCGCGCCAGCCTCGCCGATTGCGAGGGTTCCGACCGGAATTCCGGCTGGCATTTGCACGATAGAGAGAAGGCTATCCATTCCCGACAGCGCCTTGGACTGAACGGGCACGCCGAGCACGGGAAGGTGTGTCATTGCAGCGATCATTCCGGGAAGGTGCGCCGCGCCGCCAGCGCCCGCGATAATGACATCGAACCCTTCGCCTTCAGCGCCCTTGGCAAAAGCGCTCATCCGGTCTGGCGTTCGGTGGGCTGAGACGATCCGCGCCTCGTGTTCGACTTCGAGTTCGTCGAGTATCTCGCTCGCGCAGCACATGGTTGGCCAGTCCGACTGGCTCCCCATTACGATTGCTACTTTCCCTCCCACTTGAGTTCTGCCCCTCAGCTGTCTTTCAAATAATACCGCTCGCCAGGCGTCATAGTATCATCGAATTCGTAGACGATCGGTTGACCGGTTGGAATCTCCAGCCCGGTAATGTCCTCATCAGAGATATTCGAGAGGTGCTTGACCAGTGCGCGCAGGGAATTGCCGTGCGCCGAGATGATGACTGTCTCTCCGCTGGAAAGAACGGGAAGAATGTCGCTTTCCCAATAAGGCAGCACGCGCTCGATCGTGAGCTTGAGGCTTTCAGTATAGGGAACGTCGATCCCTTCGTATCGTGGATCAGCCCCGGGGTCGTACTCGCTGCCCGGCTCCATCGGAGGGGGCGGCGTATCGAAACTGCGACGCCAGATGTGGACTTGCTCGTCGCCGTGCTTGTCCCGGGTTTCCTGCTTGTTGAGCCCCGTGAGGCCGCCATAGTGCCGCTCATTGAGGCGCCAGTCCTTGGTAACCGGCAACCACAGGCGGCCCATCTCTTCCAACGCCAGGTTGAGTGTCTTGATCGCGCGGGTCTGGAAGCTGGTGAAGCAGGTCGTGGGCAGGACGCCTTTTTCCTTCATCAGCGTGCCCGCGGCCTTGGCTTCGGCCACACCCTTTTCTGTGAGATCGACGTCCCACCACCCCGTGAAGCGGTTTTCGAGGTTCCACTGGCTCTGGCCGTGGCGGACCAAAATCAACTTAGGCATGTCGGCTCCCGCGAGACGGGGTCCCTTGCGCCCGCCATCAAGAGACAGCGCGTTAGCCCTCAGGCGCGTCCTTGGAAACCCCGTTCTCGCCTGATTCGGCTTTCATCTCACGGCTCTGGGCTTTTCGGCGGCGCAGGTTTTCGCGCAGCTTGGCCGCCATGCGTTCTTCTCGCGACATTTTCTTGCCAGTATCGTCGTTCATGCGAAACGCCTTGCCCCGTCCGCAATCTCTCATCAAGCCCGCGCTTGACATTCGCCGCGCACCCGACAATAGGGCGCGCCTCGGTTGGCTGCTGTAGCTCAGTGGTAGAGCGCACCCTTGGTAAGGGTGAGGCCGAGAGTTCAATTCTCTCCAGCAGCACCATCCCTCTTTCATCCTTATCGCTATTCGCATCGCGGCGACTGCGGGCGGCCGGTCGGCCTTGCGAACCCTTGCGGGTTCGAGTGGCTTCCTTCTTCATCGGCTCTGCCTGACGGTTCACCGAATGCGAGGCGCTTTTGGCCTTGCGTGTGCGCGCCGGGTTCATCATCTATCGTTGCATGAGCGATACAGGTGGGGACGACGCCGACAAGAACGGCAAGACCGCGGGCAGCGCGCGGCAATTGTTCGGACACAAGGGCGGCGCAAAGCCTTGGGATGCGCCCAGAACTCCTCCGCCTCCTCCCCCGGCTGAGAGCAAGGACACCTCCTCCGCACCCTATCCGCGCGATGCGACCTACACACCGCGTCCGTCTGCTGAGGAAAAGCCTGCCGCATCCTCCGAAGCCAAGGCCGAACTCGAATCGCAGCTGGGGCCGCTAGACGATGAAGGCGAGCTCACGAAGCTGCACCCCAACTACAAGCTGCTGATGCGAGTGGGTGCGATTATCGTTGCGCTCGTCATTATCGGGGGCGCGGCAGTGCTTGAGCTGGCGCTTAGCCAGGAAATTGATTTCCCGACCGGCATCATTCTCGGCCCAGCGGTGCTGGTTGCGCTGTTCATCGCGATCCGCATTCCGCTCGCGCGCTATAATGCGCGCGGCTATCAGATCAGCCGCGACCGCCTGCGAGTGGTGCGCGGGATACTGTTTCGCTCGGATACGGTCGTGCCGTTCGGCAGGGTTCAGCATATAGACGTAGATCAGGGACCGATCGAGCGAGCGCTCGATATTGCGACGCTGACGCTTCACACCGCAGGAAGTCACAACGCCTCGGTCCGGTTGCCGGGACTTGGCCATGCCTTGGCTGTCGAAATGCGCGAAACGATCCGCGCTCACATCAAGCGCGAGACATTGTAAGCGCACATGGTCGAACCGGCCCCTGCACCAGCGCGCATGAACGAGCCGCGCAACACGGATCCCAAAACCATTATGGTGGGCGCCCTGGCAAGCGCTCAGAACTCGATCCTACCTGTCGCCGCGATCATGTTCAGCACCGGCGGTTTCGGACTGTTGGTCGCCATTCCAGCAGCGCTCGCCATCATCGCGATCGGGACGGCATTCAGTTATCTTGCATGGAAGCGCCTGACATACACAATCGGGCGGCAGGATATCCGGGTCGAAAGCGGCATCTTGAGCCGCGCGGCGCGCTCGGTCCCGTATGAGCGCATTCAGGATGTCAGCCTTGAGCAGAAACTGATCCCGCGCCTCTTCGGTCTCGTAGCGGTCAAGTTCGAAACCGGCGCAGGCGGCGGCGAGGACCTGAGCCTGTCCTATCTCACCGAGGAACGCGGTGAAGAGCTGCGCCAACTTGTCCGCGAATGGCGCGACGAACAAAGCGCCGAGGCAAGCGCTGATCCCGGGGAGAGCGTTCCCGCGAAGGCAGTCAAGGAGCAGGCTGAACCCCTCTTCACGATGGGAACGGGCAGGCTCTTCACTTTCGGGCTGTTCGAATTCTCGCTCGCTGTTTTCGCCGTGCTGGGCGGCCTGCTGCAATATGCCGATACCCTGTTCGACTTCGAGTTCTGGGACCCAGACATCTGGCGCGGCTGGATCGATCAGACCGGCATAGACCTCAGCGCACTCGATGCGACGATGCAGATCCTTGGCGCGATTGCAGGGATTGTCGTCCTGCTGATCATCGGCTCGCTCACGGGTATGATCCGCGTCTTCACCCGCGAATGGGATTTTCTGCTCGAGCGTACCGCGCGCGGCTTCCGCCGCCGGCGCGGGCTATTCACCAAGACCGACGTCGTCATGCCGATCCACCGGGTTCAGGGTGTGAAGCTCAATACAGGCTTCGTACGATATCGCTTCGGTTGGCACGGCCTGAGTTTCGTCAGCCTTGCGCAAGACATGGGCGCATCAAGCCACGTCGTCGCCCCGTTTGCTAAGCTTGGCGAGATTGCTCCCATCGTCGAAGCGGCAGGATTCAAGCTGCCGGGTGAGGATGCAGACTGGCGACGAGCAAGCGGGAAATACCTGGTCGACAATACGATTATCGAATCGATCTCGTTCGTGATCGGGGCTGTGGTCGCTGGCATCGCGACCGCGATTTACGCGCCTGAGTGGGTGGAAGTCGCAGTCGGCATTCCACTCGTGCTCGCTGGCCTGACGGTTGTCGCGAACGCGCTTGCCTGGCGTTTTCAGCGCCATGCGCTTGGCGAAGCTCAGATCATGTCGACGCGCGGCGTGCTTGCCCCAAAAAGCCAGATCGCGACGCGGCTCAAGCTGCACTCGGTCGAGATTTCGCAAGGACCGATTGCGCGGCTGCGCGGCTATGCGACCATTTATTTGGGTCAGGCAGGTGGTACTTTCTCGATCCGCGGGGTGCCTATTGAGCGTGCGCGCGAGCTGCGTGGCATGGTGCTGGAAACGATTGCCGCGACCGATTTCTCGCAACTGGAAAGCCAGACCGCCTAGGCCTTGAGGTCAGCCCAATCGGGGTTCTCGTCGAACTTCTTAGCGACGTATGAGCATTGCGGGACGATCTTGAAGCCCTTTTCGCGCGCATCCGACACCAGCCTTTCGACCAGCAAGCCTGCAACCCCGCGCCCGCCGATAGCAGGCGGTACGATCGTATGCGTCGCCACGCGCACATCGGCGGCGACCTGCTCTTGCGGAAGGCCCGTTTGCGGCTCCCATTCAAGGTGGCCCTGCGCGTCCTCGCCTTCGACATTGGCGACGTACTTGCCGCCCTGCCCCTGCGCGTGGTGAGTGATCGAAACTTTCTCGGCAATGTCGGTCATGGGAGCTTCTCCTTCTTGCCATAAACGCCTGCACGGTTAGAGGCGTTCCACGATGACCCAGATGAAGCCCTTCCTCTCCGACAACGCGGCGCCCGTCCATCCCAAGGTCTGGGAAGCGATGCGCGCTGCCGACAGCGCCGACAACCCCTATGACGGCGATGCGCTGAGCGCCGAGCTCGATGCACGGTTCTCCGATCTGTTCGGGCGCGAATGTGCCGGGCTGTGGGTGGCGACGGGAACGGCTGCGAACTGCCTCGCGCTTGCCACGATGTGCCAGCCGCATGGCGGCGTGGTGTGCCACGAAGAGGCGCATATCGAGGTCGATGAAGGCGGTGCTCCGGGTTTCTATCTCCATGGCGCAAAGCTGATGCTGTGTGAGGGCGAAGGCGCGAAATTGACGCCAGAGGGCATTTCCGCGCTGATTGGTCCGATCCGCGACGATGTGCACCAGGTGCAGCCGCACGCCATCGCGATCACGCAGGCGAGCGAATATGGGCGCAGCTACACTTTGGCCGAGATCGAAGCGCTAAGCGCTTTTGCCACAGAGCGCGGCCTTGGCTTGCACATGGACGGGGCGCGCTTTGCAAACTCCGCTGCATTCCTTGGCGGGTCGGCAAAGGACGCGGCAGGCCCGGTCGACAGTCTCGCTTTCGGCTTCATCAAGAATGGCGGCATGAGCGCAGAGGCCGTGGTGCTGTTCGATCCTGAACAGGCTGACCTCGTCAAGTATCGCCGCAAGCGTGCTGGGCACCTGCAATGCAAGGGCCGCTATCTCGCGGCTCAGGTCCTCGCGATGCTCGACGGCGACCTCTGGCTCGAAAACGCGCGCCACGCCAATGCAGCGGCGCAAGATATTGCGAGCGGTTGCGGCGACCGGTTGATGCATCCGGTCGAAGCGAACGAGCTTTTCGTGCGTCTCTCGCCAGCAGAGCGCGAGGCGCTTCGTGCGCAGGATTTTGCTTTTTACGACTGGGGCGAAGACGCAGCGCGGTTCGTGACGGCATGGGACACCCGCGAGGATCACGCGGTCGCGCTGGGCAAGGCCATCGCCAGCTTGTGAGCGCCGCCACACCTCAAGTCCTCAATTGGCGTGTGATCGTCCCCTTCGTGCTGACCGGCACGATCTGGGGCTCGACCTGGCTAGTCATCACCGGGCAGATCGACGGAGTGCCCGCCGCTTGGTCGGTGTTCTATCGTTTCCTCCTGGCGACGCCCGCACTGTTCCTCGTCGCCTTTTTCATGAAGCGCCGCCTCAAGCTGACGGGGCCAGAGCATAGGCTCGCCCTGCTCGTTGGCATCTTCCAGTTCAGCGGTAACTTCCTATTCGTTTATCACGCCGAGCTTTACGTCACCTCAGGTATCGTCGCGCTGATGTTCGGTCTGATGATGGTGCCGAACGCCCTGCTCGCGCGGGCTTTTCTCGGTGAGAAGGTGCAGGGCGGCTTCATGCTGGGAAGCGCGATTGCTATAGTCGGCGTGTCGTTCCTGCTCATCCACGAATGGACGTCCAATCCTAATGCAGGGGTGATCGGGGGCAATGTTGGCCTAGGCATCATTCTCGCGCTGCTCGGCATTCTTGCAGCATCGGTCGCCAACGTGATCCAGGCCAATCCGACCGGGCGCGCAGTTCCGATGGTGAGCCTGCTTGCATGGGCGATGCTGTACGGGACGATCTTCGATCTTGGCTTTGCTTTGCTGACCGCGGGCCCGCCTCCGCTGCCGACAAATCCGAATTACTGGGCAGGCATCGTCTATCTAGCGCTGATCGGATCGGTCATCACTTTCCCGCTGCACTACAATCTCGTGCGCGAGATCGGCGCGGGGCGCACGGCGTATAACGCGATCCTTACGATTTCGGTCGCGATGCTGCTGTCCACGGTATTCGAGGACTATCGCTGGACGAGCCTCACCATCACCGGGATGGGCCTAGCGGTGATCGGGATGGTGCTTGCGCTCAGGTCAAAGCAGCGCCGATAATCCTTCGACATAGGTCGGGTACTTTAGCTCCCAGCCAAGCACGCGCTTCGCTTTGCCATTCGCCACGCGGCGGTTCTCCGAGTAAAATCCGAGAGCCATTTCAGAGAGGTTGGCTTCCTCCAGAGTCTGCATCGGGGGCGGCTCTACTCCAAGCAACCGGCACGCATACTCGGTCACCGCATTGCCGCTCGCCGGAAGGTCATCGCCGAGATTGTAAGCGCCCGGCGGCGCGTCTTGCGTCAGCGAAGCGGTCACGCCGCTCGCAATGTCCTCGACGTGCACCCGGCTGAAGACCTGTCCGGGAAGATCAATTCGCCGCGCCTTGCCCTCGCGCACCCGGTCGAGCGCGCTGCGACCTGGTCCGTAAATACCCGGCAGGCGAAAGACGCGCGCGCCCATCTCCATCCACGCCGCATCCGCATCCGAACGCGCATTGCGGCGACCTGTGCCAGTGGGTGAGGCCTCGTCCACCCAGGCTCCCTGCTGGTCGCCGTAAACGCCTGTCGATGAAAGGTAGTAGAGCGCACGTCCCCTCAGCTCTTTGCCGTAGGCCTCGAGCACCGGATCGGCCCCCGCCTTGCGATCGGGTGGAACCGAGGACAGGACGTGGCTCGACTTCGCGATCGTATTCATCACCGCGCCGCGATCGTCGAAATCGATATCGCCGTCGCTGCCCGTCGCGCTGACGCTCCAGCCTTGCTCCTCGAGCTTCGATTTGATCCGTTTTGCGGTGTAGCCGAGGCCGAATATGAACAAATGCGCCATGCCAAACGTTCTAATCGCTGGACCCGCCCTCAAATCAACTTAAATCGAGACTTATGGATATCGCCACGAACCCGACGAACCCCGAAGGCAACCCCGAACTCGCCGATGCAGCGCCTACGCCGCATGAGCCGCCGGTGATCCGGCGAGAGGATTACAAGCCCTATCCCTGGCTACTTCTTGAGACCCATTTGCACTTCGACCTCGGGATCGAGAAGGCGCGGATCACCTCAAAACTGTCAGTTGAACGCAATCCGGCAGCAGAGGCATCGAGCGAGCTGCGGCTGAATGGCGACGGCCTCACCGCGCTCGGCGTCACGGTCGATGGCGAAGCGGTAGACGACTGGCAGATGGATGGGGCCGATCTCGTCCTAACGCTTTCCGGCGATACTCACACAGTCGAGATCGTCACAGAGATCGATCCGAGCGCCAACACCCAGCTGATGGGACTTTATGCCTCGAACGGCATGCTGTGCACCCAGTGCGAGGCTGAAGGCTTCCGCCGCATCACTTTCTTTCCGGACCGCCCCGATGTCCTTTCGACCTACCGGGTGCGGATGGAGGGTTCGAAAGAGCAATTCCCGATCCTTCTTTGTAACGGCAATAAGGAGGCCGAGGGCGACAAGGGTAATGGCCGCCACTTTGCCGAGTGGTTCGATCCGTGGCCCAAGCCTTCCTACCTCTTTGCACTGGTCGCAGGCGATCTGGTCGCTAACAGCGGACCTTTCACCACCGCATCGGGCCGCGAAGTCGAATGCAATATCTGGGTCCGCAAGGAGGATCTCGCGCGCACCGACCACGCGCTCCAGTCGCTTCACCGCTCGATGAAGTGGGACGAGGAGGTCTTCGGGCGCGAATACGATCTCGACCTTTATAACATCGTTGCGGTCAGCGATTTCAACATGGGGGCGATGGAGAACAAGGGCCTCAACGTCTTCAACACCAAATACGTGCTTGCCGATGTCGATACAGCGACCGATGGCGATTTCGACGGTGTGGAAGGCGTGATCGCGCACGAATACTTTCACAACTGGTCGGGAAACCGCATCACCTGCCGCGACTGGTTCCAGCTGAGCCTCAAGGAAGGTTTCACCGTGCTGCGCGACCAGCTGTTTTCGCAGGACATGCAAGGCGAAGCGGTCAAGCGGATTGAGGATGTGCGCATCCTTCGCGCGGCGCAATTCCCAGAGGATGCCGGGCCATTGGCGCATCCGATCCGCCCGGACAGCTATCGCGAGATTTCGAACTTCTACACCGCGACGGTCTATAACAAGGGCGCCGAGGTCATCCGCATGATGCGTTCGATGGCAGGGGTCGAGCGCTTCCGCCAGGGCACCGATCTCTATTTCGACCGCCACGACGGCGAAGCGGCAACCTGCGAGGATTTCGTCAAGGCGATCGAGGACGGCGCAGGCCTCGACCTTGAGCAGTTCCGTCTGTGGTACTCGCAAGCGGGCACCCCTCGCATCCACGTTATGCAGGAAGAGAAGGACGGCGCTCTCGTCCTGACGCTCAAACAGGTGCTTCCGGCAACACCGGGACAGATCAACAAGCAGCCGATGCCAATCCCGCTGCGCGTTGCGGTGCACAGCCGTGCGAGCGGGGCGCTGGGCGAGGAGCAGTTGATCGTGCTCGACAAGGAAGAAGGCAGCTTTGAGCTTCCGCTTGCTGGTGCGGACCCGGTCGTCTCGATCAACCGCGGCTTCACCGCTCCGGTGGTGATCGAGCGCGAACTGGCGCGCGAAGACCTCGTTTTCCTGGCTGCAAAGGACGATGATCCTTTCGCGCGCTACGAGGCGATGCAGGAGCTGGCCGTCGAGCATCTCGTCGCGACAGCGCGTGGCAAAGGCTCCAGTGAAGGCGAGGCCGCGATCATCGAGGCGATGAAAGCGATCGTCACCGACGAAGCGCTCGACGATGCGATGCGCGGCGAGTTGATGATGCTGCCGAGCGAGACCTACCTCTTCGAAGCGATGGCGAGCGGCGAGGAAAAAGCCGACCCCGGCGCAATTCACGAGGCGCGCGAGGCGCTCAAGGCGGCAATCGGTCGCGAATGCGCAAGCGAGCTTCACGCGCTATACGACCGCGCCGAGAAGGTCGGTTTCGACGATCCGGCCGGTCGCGGCGCGCGCAAGGTGAAGACCGTGGTGCTGGGCTTTGCCGCAGCGAGCGATCCTGCCAAGGCGGCTGAGCTTGCCGCGCATCAATACGACAAGGCCGACAACATGACCGACCGGCAGGGCGCCTTGATGACGCTCGCAGGTCTCGATTGCCCCGAGCGCGAGACGCGGCTGGCTGACTATTACGAGCGCTATTCCGACAACGCTCTGGTGGTCGACAAGTGGTTCACGCTTCAGGCGCTCTCGCTTCATCCCGATGTGATCGAGCAGGTAAAGGTGCTTGCCGAGCACAAGGACTTTACGATGAAAAACCCCAACCGCGTGCGCTCGCTCTACATGGCGTTTGCGGGCAACCCGCAAGGCTTCCACGCAGCGGACGGGGCGGGGTATCGCATGATCGCTGACGTCATCCTCGAGCTCGATCCGATCAACCCGCAAACGGCTGCGCGCTTCGTATCGGCGCTGGGTCGCTGGCGGCGTATCGAGCCTAAGCGAGCCGCGCTGATGAAGGGCGAGCTTGAACGGATTGCGGAAGCCAAGAACCTTTCGCGCGACACCTACGAGCAAGTCAGCCGTTCGCTCGATGGGTGATAGCGGCGAACCCGTGAGCGCGAAGGACACCCCGTTCGATATCGCGCGCAGCGACGTGCTCGAAGGGGTGCCGCACGGGTTCTTTGGCCATGCAGGCGGCGCGCATCAATTCGGTTATGGCGGGCCGGGCGATGTGCGCGACATCCGCGAACTGCGCGCGGCTGCGGCCAATGCGATACGCCCCGGCGCGCCGCTGATGGCTCCGCATCAGGTCCACTCGCCCGAAGTCGTGACGATCGGCACGCCAGGAACGCGCAAATGGGCTGATGAGGAACTCAACCGCCCGGTCGCCGACGCCGTCGTGGCCAAGCGTGATGACGTCGTGCTCGGCATCGTTACCGCCGATTGTGGCCCGATCCTGTTCGCCGATATCGAAGCGGGTGTGATCGGCGCTACGCATGCGGGATGGCGCGGCGCGCACAATGGCGTGCTCGAAAACACCGTCGCCGCGATGGAAGCGCTGGGCGCCAATCGTGAGCGGATTGCGGCTGCGCTTGGTCCGACGATCGCTCAGGAGAGTTACGAAGTCGACGCCGTGTTTCGCGAGCATTTCGATGCGTCGCAGGACAGCTTTTTCGCCTCGGCCCCCGAGCGTGAAGGCAAGGAGAGGTGGCATTTCGACCTACCGGCTTTCATCCTGTCACGCTTGCGTGAAGCGGGCCTGTCGCGGGTCGGATGGGTCGGCAGCGACACGCATGTGCTTGAGAACAGGTATTATTCCTATCGCCGTGCGAGCCAGGCGGGCGAGCCAACCTATGGACGGCAGCTCAGCGCGATAGCTTTGCCTCGCACCTAAAGGCCGCTCAGGGCGGTTTTGCGCGGCTTGCACGAGAACGAACAGGCAGTGTTCAAAACACGGTTGGATTCTTGCGAGATTGCCGTATATCGCGCCCAACAGCCGGAACTGACCGCTCGAAGGAGCGTTATGAAGCCGGCCGGGATATTCACCATGGCTCTAGCGCCGGACGGGGCGAAGAGTTTCAACTGAAGCCACGAAGAGCAAATGCGCTTCGTGGCAAAACGAGCAGGGTAATACGTTATGGCTTCCACTGCAGAGGGTACCGAAGAGGGCGTTCGTCGCCGCGATTGGATCCACATTGCAGCTGTCAGCACGGCCGGTGTCGGCGGTGCGTCCGTTCTCTTCCCGTTGATCAGCCAGATGGCTCCGACCGCAGACGTGCTCGCCGCGAGTACGACTGACGTCGACGTCTCCTCGCTTGAGCCGGGTCAGTCGATCAAGGCCGTTTTCCGTGAGCAGCCGCTCTTCGTGAAGCGCCTGACGCCTGAAGAAATCGAAGAAGTGAATGCAATCGACGCAGGCGGCCTGCGCGATCCGCAGACGCTCGAAGATCGACTTGGCGTCGGAAACGAGGACATTCTCATCAATCTCGGCGTGTGCACCCACCTTGGCTGCGTGCCGCTTGGTGCTGCCGAAGGCGAGAACAAGGGTGAGTTCGACGGGTATTTCTGCCCGTGCCACGGTTCGCACTACGATGCGCTCGGCCGCATTCGCAAGGGCCCTGCACCGACCAACCTCGAAGTGCCAGAATTCAGTTTCACGACCGAAACAACCATCCGTGTCGGGTGATCGTTCGTACCTGAACGCGCACCTGAAAATTTATCGCTGAGAACAAGCAAGAGATCATTATGAGCTTCGCCTGGGCAAATCAGTACGAACCGAAGAACGACTTCACCAAGTGGCTTGATGAAAAGCTTCCGGTTCCGCGGCTGGTCTACAACGCAGTGGGTGCCGGCTATCCGGTTCCGCGCAACCTAAACTACATGTGGAACTTCGGCGTGCTCGCCGGCTTCTTCCTCGTGTTCCAGATCATCACCGGCGTTGTCCTCGCGATGCACTATGCCGCGAACACCGAAGTTGCGTTCGGCCAGATCGAACACATCATGCGCAACGTGAACTACGGCTGGCTGCTGAAATACGCCCACGCCAACGGCGCAAGCTTCTTCTTCGTCGTCATCTACATGCACATTTTCCGCGGCTTGTATTACTCATCCTACAAGGCTCCGCGCGAGATGATCTGGCTGCTCGGCGTGGTCATCTTCCTGCTGATGATGGCAACCGCGTTCATGGGCTACGTCCTTCCCTGGGGCCAGATGAGCTTCTGGGGTGCGAAGGTTATCACCGGTCTGTTCGGCGCCATTCCGTTCATCGGTGAGCCGCTGCAGATCTGGCTGGTCGGCGGCTATGCGCCGAACGACTCAACCCTGAATCGCTTCTTCTCGTTGCACTTCCTGATGCCGTTCATCATTGCCGGCACCGTGATCCTGCACATCTGGGCGCTTCACATTCCAGGCTCGTCGAACCCGACTGGCGTCGAAGTGAAGCAGGAAAGCGACACCGTTCCGTTCCACCCGTATTATACGGCGAAGGACGGCTGGTTTCTGGGTCTCATCCTCATCTTCTTCTCGGCAATCGTGTTCTTCGCTCCCAATGCGCTGGGCCACGCTGAGAACTGGATCGAAGCCAACCCGCTTTCGACCCCGGCGCTGATCGTTCCGGAATGGTACTTCTACCCGTTCTACGCGATCCTGCGTGCCTTCACCGGCGACCTCACCATTCCGTTTACCGGTATCGTACTGATCGAAGCCAAGCTGCTTGGCGTGATCGCGATGTTCGGCTCGATCCTGGTGTGGTTCTTCCTGCCGTGGCTCGACAAGAGCCCGGTTCGCTCGGGCTCCTATCGTCCGCTGTTCAAGAAGTTCTTCTGGTTCGGCCTCGTGCCCTGCATGGCTGGTCTGTTCTACCTTGGCGGCGCCAAGGCTGAAGAGCCCTACATCGTGCTCAGCCAGATCTTCACGGCTTACTACTTCCTTCACTTCTTGGTGATCTTGCCGATTATCAGTCAGATCGAAGTGCCCAAGCCGCTGCCGTTCTCGATCACGCAGGCTGTACTTGGCAGCGACGACACCCCCGGCGGCAAGTCGGGCGGCGGTGACAACCCGGGCGAAGTGGTCAAGCCGCTTCCCGGTGGCGACACCGACGGTTCGCTGCAGCCGGCCGAGTAATCGAGCCAACACCATTCACTGACCCGATAACGAGAAAGAGTTAGGTCATGACCATTCGACTTGGAGGCATCATCCTCGGCCTCGGCCTCACGGCGGTCCTGCTGCTGTGGTCGCTCGCGCCCGGCCTCTTCACGCTGACGAGCGAAGGCTTCCCGGAAAAGCCCGATTATTATGCTTTCCAGGAAGAGAACATCGCCCCTGAGGGCGGGTTCGCTTTCGACGGACCGCTCGGCACCTGGGACTACGCACAGCTCCAGCGCGGATACCAGGTCTACAAGGAAGTCTGCTCGGCCTGTCACAGCCTGAAGTATGTCGCGTTCCGTAACCTTGAACAGATCGGCTACACCGAAGACGAAGTTCGCGCGGAAGCGGCGACCTGGATGGTTCCGGGCATCGACGAAAAGGACGGCTCGGTCATCGAACGTCCGGGTCTCCCGACCGACCAGTTCCCGAGCCCCTATGCCAACGACATCGAAGCGCGCGCGTTCAACAACAACGCGATCCCGCCTGACCTGTCGCTGATCACCAAGGCGCGCAAGGACGGCGTCCACTACGTCTACTCGCTGATGCAGGGCTATAACGAGCCCGATCCCGAGGACGTGGCCAAGTCGCCGAACTTCGAAACGCCTCCGGGCCTGTACTTCAACGAGTACTTCTACAACATCAACATCGCCATGCCGCCGCAGCTTCTCGATGGTATCGTCAGCTATTCCGACGGCACCGAAGCGACGACCGAGCAGATGTCAGCCGACGTTACCGCGTTCCTGACCTGGGCGGGCGAGCCATCGCTGATCAAGCGCAAGCAGACCGGCTGGTTCGTGATCGGCTTCCTGCTGTTCGCCACGATCCTCGGCTTCCTGTCGTACAAGACAGTCTGGGCGACCAAGAAAAAGAAGATCTGATCGAGCGCCTTAGCCAAGAGGCACTGATTTTCGGCGAAGCGCCCCATCATCGCTTGCGGATGGTGGGGCGCTCGTGCTTTGAGGCCGGCGGATTCAGTGACTTGAGGGGACGAGTGTGAGCGCTTCAAACATGACACCTGAGGCGCTGAAGGCGCTGGTTCGGACAGTGCCCGACTTTCCCGAACCCGGCATCCAGTTCCGCGATATCACCACGCTGATCGGACATGCTGAGGGGCTGTCGGCCAGCGTCGAGCATCTTGCTGCAAAGGCTTGCGCAGGCGGCGCACAGAAAATCGCAGGAATGGAAGCGCGCGGTTTCATCTTCGGTGCGGCTGTCGCCGCAGCGCTCGGCATCGGCTTCGTTCCGATTCGCAAGCCCGGCAAGCTCCCGATCGACACCATCGGCATCGACTACGCCCTTGAATACGGGACCGACCGTCTCGAAATGGACCCGCAAGCGGTTGCCGCTGGAGAGAGGGTCGTCATCGTCGACGATCTGATTGCGACCGGCGGCACGGCGCTCGCCGCTGCAGAGCTCATTCGCATGGCGGGAGCGGTGGTGGAGCAAGCGCTTTTCGTCATCGACCTGCCCGATCTGGGCGGCGCGGAAAAATTGCGTGGAGCCAAAGTGGCGGTTGAAGCGTTGATGCACTTCGAAGGCGAGTGACGCCAAACGCAGGCATCCTGCCCGCAATCAAGCTGAAAGGGCCTTAGCTATCTCGATGGAATCGCAAGCCGTGGTGATTGCAGCAGTTGGCGCATTGGGCGTAGGCGCCCAATGGGTTGCCTGGCGCACCGGTTGGCCTGCGATCGTCCTGATGCTGGCGGCAGGCTTTATCGCCGGGCCGATCACGGGGCTGATCGACCCTGAATCGGCCTTCGGAGAATTGCTCGACCCGATGATAAGCGTCGGGGTTGCGCTCATATTGTTCGAGGGAGGGCTAAGCCTCGACCTGAGAGAGTTGAGGCATTCGGGCAAGGCGGTGTGGAGGCTTGCGACAATCGGCGTGCTCGTCGGTTGGGCGCTGGGTGCCTTGGCAGGGTTCTACATTGCAGGGCTCGTCTGGCCTGTCGCGGTGCTGTTTGGCGGTATTTTGATTGTCACTGGGCCCACCGTGGTGATCCCGCTGCTGCGCCAGTCCAACATCCAGACACGGCCCAACTCGATCCTAAAGTGGGAGGGCATCGTCAACGACCCGACCGGCGCGCTGTGCGCGGTCATCGCTTACGAATACTTCCGAAGGATCAACGAATTCCCTGACGCCTCGCTCGTCGATGTTGTGCCCCCGCTGATCTTTGCTGCGATCCTTGCCGGGCTCATCGGATACGCGGCTGCGCGCATGATCGCCTATCTGTTCCCGCGCGGAGCGATACCCGAATATCTCAAGGTGCCGGTGCTGTTCGTTGTCGTCATCGCGGTCTTCGTGCTCACCAACCTTATCGAACATGAAGCGGGGCTTGTCGCAGTGACCGTTATGGGCGTGACGCTCGCCAACCGCGAAGTGTCGAGCATCCGGTCGATCCATCCGTTCAAGGAGAATGTTGCGGTCCTGCTGGTGTCGGGCATCTTCATCCTGCTCGCCTCCAGCCTGTCGCTGGAAGATCTCGCTTACCTCAACCCGATGGAATCGGTCGGTCAGCGCTTCATCCTGTTCCTGCTGGCGCTGTTGTTTGTCGTCAGACCAATCACCGTTCTGGTCAGCCTCCTCGGCTCCGACGTGCCGTGGAACGAGCGCATATTCGTCGCATGGATCGCGCCGCGCGGGATCGTGCTGGTCGCAATCTCGGGCCTCTTCGCGCTGCGCCTCGGCGACCTTGGTATCGAGGGCGGGCAACTGTTGATCGGCCTGAGCTTTGCCGTGGTGGTCGTGACCGTGATCGCCCACGGCTTTACGATCGAACCCGTCGCGCGGCTCTTGAACGTCAAGGGATCCTCGCGCCCAGGGCTGCTGATCGTCGGCTCGACACCGTGGACCATCGCGCTCGCACGGCAGATGAGCGCGCTCGACACGCCCGTCATGATTGTCGACCAGAGCTGGCAACGCCTCGGCGCAGCCCGGCGTGAGGGGCTGCCCTATTATCACGGCGAAATCCTGAACGAGGCGACCGAGCACAATCTCGACCTGTCACCTTTTCAGGTCCTCGTCGCTGCGACCGATAACGAGGCGTACAACACGCTCGTCTGCAACGAATTCGCGCACGAGATGGGCCGCGATTCGGTCTATCAGCTTGGCGAGAGCGCCGATGGCGATGACAAACACGCGCTTCCGCTCTCGCTGCGCGGCCGCGCCTTGTTCGAAAGCGGCTATGGCGTCGACGAGGTCAACGACAAGCAGAAGCAGGGCTGGGTTTTCAAGAAGACCAAACTGTCCGAAGAGTTCGATTTCGAGGATGCGCAGCTGAAGCTGTCCGACACCGGCACCATGCTGTTGCTGGTTCGGAAATCCGGAACGCTGCGCTTCTTCACGCACGCCGCGCGGCCCGAGCCGCGCGCCGGCGACACCATCGTGAGTTTCACACCCCCGCAAATCAGGGCTAATCCGAAGGAAGATACCGATCCGAAAGCCACAGAGGTCAGGCCAAGACCGCAAGCGACTTAGGACGAATGAGAGGATGAAGATGCAATACCGGGCCGCGATGATCGCGCTTTTTGGCCTTGGAGCCTTGAGCGCATGTCAGGCGAACAACGACAACGAGGACGCTGGCGAAACGCAAACAGCGCCCGAAAGCCCTCTTGAGGGGGCGCAGCCTACCGCACCCGTTTCGATCCTGCGCGCCGACATTGATGGGCCCCCGCTTCCCGCTGCGCCGGTTTCCTCGTTCGAGCTGACCGTGGGCTTTCCCGATGGCGGCGCCGAACTGGACGATGATGCGCTCGCAGCGCTCGAGCAGATCGCGAATTCAGAGCAGATCGCGCTGGGCGGACCAATTGTCCTTGGCGCGCACAGCGACAGCGACGGAAGCGACAGTGCGAATGAGCGTGCCGCCGAGGCGCGCGGTCTCGCAGTAGCAGGATGGCTGATCGAGCGCGGCGTGGACGAAGACCGGATCGACGTGATCGTCTTCGGCGAACAAAACCCCGCTGAGCCCAACGCGCTTCCCGATGGTTCACCCAATGAAGAAGGCCGCGCCCTCAATCGCCGGGTCGAGGTGCTGGTGGTGGTTCCTGATGCCGACGAAGCGGACGGTTCAGTCGAGAGCAGCAACTAGTTCGAGCACGCGCTCGGCATATTCGGGGCGGCAGATAAGCAGGTCGGGCAGGTAAGGGTCGGCCATGTTGTAGCGGATCGGCGACCCGTCGATGCGCGAACAATGCAGGCCATGCGCTGCAGCGACGGCGACCGGTGCGCAGCTGTCCCATTCGTACTGGCCGCCTGAATGGAGGTAGATCTCAGCCTCGCCGCGCACAACGGCCATCGCCTTTGCGCCCGCGCTGCCCATGGCGACAAGCTCGCCGCCCATCTGCTCGCAAACCGCCGTCGCTTCTCTTGCTGGCCGGGTCCGGCTGACTAGGAAGCGTGGATTGTCGGCGGCATCCTTGAGCGGTGCGATTGTATCAGTGCGAAGGACCGTGCCGCCATCAAGGCCCGGAAGCGCCACTGCGCCAACCGTCGCGGCGCCATCGACCGAAAGGCCCACATGGACCGCCCAGTCGCTGCGCTGCTCGCCATATTCGCGGGTGCCGTCGACCGGGTCGACGATCCATACCCGGCTCATCGAACAGCGCGCTGTGTCGTCCTTTTCCTCCTCCGAAAGCAGCCCGTCATCGGGCCGCGCCGCACGAAGCGCATGGCACAGGAATTCGTTCGCGGTCGCATCGCCCGCTTTGCCCAGCGCTTTACCCTCAAACATCCCGCTAGCGCGGACATCGAGCAGGATGCGCCCGGCCACTTCGGCCAAGTGCGCGGCAAGCTCGGCGTCGGTCATCGTCTCCGCACTCATTTGAGCGGCATGATCTGGCTGATGATGTATTCGGCAGCCTCGACCGGCGTCATGTCCACGGTGTTCACGCGAATTTCTGCGTTTTCGGGCGCTTCATAGGGACTGTCGATGCCGGTGAAGTTCTTGAGCTCACCGGAGCGAGCCTTCTTGTAAAGACCCTTCACGTCGCGCTGCTCAGCGACTTCAAGCGGGGTGTCGACAAACACCTCGATGAACTCGCCTTCGGGAAGCATGCTGCGCACCATCTGCCGCTCGGCCCGGAAGGGCGAGATAAAGGCGGTGAGCACGATGAGGCCAGCGTCCGCCATCAACTTGGCAACCTCGCCAATGCGGCGGATGTTCTCGATCCGGTCGGTCTCGGTGAAGCCCAAGTCCTTGTTCAGCCCATGACGGACATTGTCGCCGTCCAGCAGGAAGGTGTGGCGGTTCATCAGCGAAAGCTGCTTTTCGACCTCGTTCGCAATGGTGCTCTTGCCCGAGCCCGAAAGTCCGGTGAACCACAGCACGCGCGGCACCTGGTTCTTGAGCGCGGCATGCTCTTCGCGGGTGACCGTGGTCGGTTGCCAGTGCACGTTCTGCGCTCGGCGAAGGCTGAATTCGATCATCCCTGCGCCAACGGTCGCGTTGGTGAACTTGTCGATCAGGATGAACCCGCCAAGTTGTCGGCTCTTGGAATAAGGCTCGAACGTGATCGGTCGGTCGGTCGCGAATTCGGCGACACCGATCGAGTTCAACTCTAGTGTCTTGGCCGCGAGGTGCTCGAGGCTGTTCACGTCGATCTCGTATTTGGGTGGCTGAACAGTGGCCGTGACCATCTGGCTGCCGAGCTTGAGCCAGTATCCACGGCCCGGCTTCAACGCGGTTTCGTCCATCCACACGAATGTCGCGCAGAACTGGTCGCTGGCTTCGGGTGGATCGCCTGCCGCCGCAATCACGTCACCGCGCGAGCAATCGACCTCGTCCTCAAGCGTCAGCGTGACCGACTGGCCCGCAACGCCTTCTTCAAGGTCGCCATCGAAGGTCGTGACAGTCTTGACTGTGCTGGTCTTGCCGGCAGGCACAACGCGCACTGTGTCGCCCGGCTTGATCGTGCCGCCGGTGATCTGCCCCGCAAATCCGCGGAAGTCGAGATTGGGGCGATTGACCCACTGAACCGGCATGCGAAACGAGCGTTCCTGCGCAGCGGTGTTCGCGACCTCGACGGTCTCGAGATGCTCGATCAGCGCCTGGCCATTGTACCATGGCGTGTTCGCGGAGGGCGAGGAAGTGATGTTGTCGCCCTTGAACCCGGAGATCGGGATCGCGGTGAAGTCTTCGATGCCGACTTCCTTCGCGAACTCGGAATAGTCGGCAACGATCCTATCGAAGGTGGCCTGATCGTAATCGACAAGGTCCATCTTGTTCACCGCCAGCACCAGATGTTTTATGCCGAGCAAATGGGTGATGTAACTGTGCCGCCGCGTCTGCTGGAGCACGCCCTTGCGAGCATCGACGAGGATCACCGCAAGGTCTGCGGTCGATGCACCGGTGACCATGTTGCGGGTGTATTGCTCGTGTCCCGGCGTGTCGGCGACGATGAACTTGCGCTTTTCAGTCGTGAAAAAGCGATAGGCGACGTCGATCGTGATGCCCTGTTCGCGCTCTGCAGCAAGGCCGTCGACCAGCAATGCAAAGTCGATCTCTTGGCCTTGCGTGCCGTGCTTGACGCTGTCGGCTTCGAGGCTCGCAAGCTGGTCCTCGAAGATCATCTTGGAATCGTAGAGCAGACGCCCGATCAGGGTCGATTTGCCATCATCCACGCTGCCGCAAGTGATGAAGCGCAGCAGGCTCTTGTGCTGATGCTGCTTAAGATAGGCGTCTATGTCCTCGGCGATAAGAGCATCGGTCTGGAAGCTGGAGTCAGCCTTGTTCATCAGAAGTAGCCCTCCTGCTTCTTGTCTTCCATCGAAGCGGATTGCCCCTTGTCGATCGCGCGGCCCTGACGCTCCGACCCGGTCGCGAGCAGCATTTCCTGGATGATCGCGTTCATGTCGGTCGCCTCGCTCTCGGTTGCGCCGGTGAGCGGGTAGCAGCCAAGCGTGCGGAAACGTACCGAACGCTCGACCGGTTCCTCGCCTTTTTCGAGGCGGAAGCGATCATCATCGACGACCAGCAGCAGCCCGTCGCGTGTCACCGTGGGACGCTTGGAGGACAGGTAAAGCGGGACGATGTCGATCTTTTCGAGCGCAATGTACTGCCAGATGTCGAGCTCGGTCCAGTTCGAGATCGGGAAGACGCGGATGCTCTCGCCCTTGTTCTTTTTCGCGTTGTAGAGGTTCCAGAGTTCAGGGCGCTGGTTCTTTGGGTCCCAGCGATGGCTTGCCGTGCGGAAGCTGAATACGCGCTCTTTTGCGCGCGCTTTTTCCTCATCGCGGCGACCCCCACCGAAGGCCGCATCAAACCCGTGTGCGGTCAGCGCTTTCTTGAGCGGATCGGTCAATTGGGCTTGCGAATAAAGCGCGCTGCCGGTGTCGAACGGGTTGATGCCCTGTTCCTCGGCGTCTTCGTTCTGCGCGATGATCAGTTCGAGCCCGTACTCCTTGACCGTCTTGTCGCGGTGATCGAGCAGCGCCTGAAAGTCCCATCCGCTTGCGACATGCAGCATCGGGAAGGGTGGCGGCGATGGGTAGAACGCCTTGCGCGCCAAGTGCAGCATGACGCTCGAATCCTTGCCGACCGAATACAGCATCACCGGGTTTTCAGCCTCGGCTACGACTTCGCGGAATATATGGATGCTCTCGGCTTCGAGCCGCTCGAGGTGGGTCAGACTACGCATGAAACCCAGCTAGCGGGTGTGCGTGGCAACACAAGCCAAGAAAAGTTTGTGCAAGGGCAAGCTCTGGAGCGGGTAAGGGGAATCGAACCCCTCTAGCCAGCTTGGAAGGCTGGAGCATTACCACTATGCTATACCCGCCCGCTTTCGAGGGAGCGCCATTGCCATTATAACGCGGCGCTCGTCAAGAAAATGCTTCAGCCAATCACTTCGCCCGTCGGCCCCCGAAGCTCTGCGCGGTTTGCGCGAACCGATGACCAGAAGGCAAGACCGATCAGGACCGCTCCGATCAGGCCGGTGATGACCTCGGGGATATGCGAGAAGGTGTTGATGTACATGATCGTCGCGAGCGCGAGGATCGCGTAGAACGCGCCGTGCTCAAGATAGCGGTACTCGCTCATCGTTCCCTTGCGCACGAGGAAGATCGTCATCGAACGCACGAACATGGCGCCAATGCCAAGGCCGATGGCGATGATGATGAGATTGTTGGTGAGCGCGAACGCGCCGATCACACCATCGAACGAAAAGCTCGCATCGAGCACTTCGAGATAAAGGAATGCGCCAAAACCCGCCTTGGCAACGTCGCCGGAGGACGGGGTGGGCGGCTCGAGCACGTGATTGACGATCTCGACCGCGAGATATGTCAGCAGACCGCCAATTGCCGCGATGATGAAAGTAAGAGCGTCAGCGTCGGCAAGCATGGTCGATGTCGCCCAGGTGGCGGCGAGCACAAGCCCGATTGAGATGGCTTCGATATCGGCAACCTTGGCCAGCGGGCGCTCAATCGAGGCGATCCAGTTCAGCTCTTTGTCGGCATCGAAGAAAAACTTGAGCCCCACCATTCCCAGAAACGCGCCACCAAAGCCCATGAGGCCGATATGCGCGTCGCTGACGATGCGCTGGTATTCGGCCGGATCGCTCAGTGCGAGGCGCACCGCGTCAATCGGGCCGAGGCTGGCTGCGACCATCACGATCACGATCGGAAACACGATCCGCATTCCGAACACGGCAATGGCGATACCCCAAGTGAGGAATCGCTGCTGCCAGACGGGGTCCATGTCCTTGAGGATCGAGGCATTTACGGCGGCGTTATCGAACGACAGCGACACTTCGAGCACGGCCAGAACCGCGCAGATCCAGAGGATCGACAGCATCCCGCCAATCGTGCCGTGCAGCGCCCAGCCATACCATCCGCCAAGCGCAAGGCAGACAGCAGTGAAGAGGAGCGATCCCCAGAAGTGCTTCAACATCGCTAAATCGTGTCCCTAGAGCGGATCACCTAGCCCACCGCCATGTTGTCGATGAGCCGCGTGCCGCCAATTCGTGCCGCGACAAGAAGCCGCGCTGCGGCGCCAGATAGGCCTGTCAGAGGCGCAAGGGAAGCGGCATCTGCAAGCACGGCATAATCGACGCTGCTGAAGCCTGCGCCCAGTAGTTCATCCTCAAGTGCATTCAGTGTCGGCTGCACTTCCTGCCCATCCTCGATCCGGGCTATCGCCTCTTTCATGGCGCGAGGAAGCGTGGCGGCGGCTTCGCGGTGCTGGGGCGAGAGGTAGCGGTTGCGGCTCGACATGGCGAGGCCGTCCACCTCGCGCACCGTCGGCACTCCGATGATCGAGAGGACATGCGGGTGCGTGAGATCGAGATCGCGTGCCATGGCGCGGATGACGGCGAGCTGCTGAAAATCCTTCTCGCCGAAGAAGGCGAGGTCAGGCTGCACCTGGTTGAAGAGCTTGTTCACGACCGTCGCGACCCCGTCGAAGTGGCCGGGACGATCAGCGCCGCACAGCCCCTCGCTCACCCCGCTCACCGATATGTTCGTGACGAAGCCGTCGGGATACATGGCTTCGACGTCCGGCGCCCACAAAAGCGCGCAGCCCTCGCCCTCGAGCATGGCGGCGTCTTCCTTCAATTGGCGTGGATAGGCGTCGAGGTCTTCGTTCGGTCCGAACTGCGTCGGATTGACGAAAATGCTCGCAACGACATGGTCGCAAGCCTCGCGCGCGCGGCGCACCAGGGTCAGGTGCCCTTCATGCAGCGCGCCCATGGTCGGCACGAGGCCAATGGTCGCCCCGTCGCTACCGCGCAGCTTTGCGACCTGCGTTCTCAACACATCGAGCGTATGTGCAGTTTGCACGCCTCAAGACCCTCCGATATTGTCAGCAGCGTCGCTTTACCCCTTGGCCGCCATTCGCCAAACCCCGCACTAGGAAATATCTCCCGATGTCTCGCAACACCGCCCACCGGATTGTCTTCGCCAACGAGAAAGGCGGCACCGGAAAGTCGACGACGGCGGTGCATGTCGCTGTGGCGCTGTCCTATCTGGGCGCGCGTGTGACGATGCTGGATCTCGATCCGCGCCAGCGCACCTCGCATCGCTATATGGAGAACCGATTCCACACGATGCGGCGGCGCAAGATCAACCTGCCCACCCCTGCCTGCGAGGTGTTCCTGAAGGGCGACAGCGAAAAGCTGGTCGAGACGATCCGCACGCTTGAGGCCGATTGCGATTTCCTCGTCATCGACAATCCGGGCCGCGACGATCCGCTGGCGCGCACCGCGGTTGAGCATGCGGACACGCTGGTCACGCCGATGAATGACAGCTTCGTCGATTTCGACCTCATCGGCCAGGTCGATGCAGAGACCTTCAAGGTCAAGAAGCTCTCATTCTTCGCCGAGCTCATCTGGGAACAGCGCATGAAGCGCACCAAGGCGGCGATCACCGAAAAGCGCCCGGAAATGGACTGGATCGTCGTGCGCAATCGCACCGGCTACACCGAGGCGCGCAACATGGCGCGTATCGAGCGCGCTCTGAAGGAAATGTCGAAACGCGTCGGCTTCCGCGTCGCCCACGGCCTGTCGGAGCGTGTGATTTTCCGTGAGCTGTTTCCTTCAGGGCTGACGTTGCTCGACAAGGGACATCTGGGCGATCTCGGTACCAGCCATATTGTTGCGCGTCAGGAGCTTCGCGCTCTGGTCCAGGCGCTGAAGCTGCCTGAATTTGCCCGCGCCGACACCCCGCTGGAGCCTGCCTGAGCCATGCTGCTGCGCATCGCGGTTATTCTGATCCTGATCTGCATCCTGTGCCGCTGGGCGCTGGGTCGCTGGCCGTGGCAATATATGAGCTTGCAGCCCTCGCGCTCGCAGGTCGTCCTCAACGCGCGCAAGCTTCTGAATGTGGAGCAGGGGGCCAGCCGCGAAGAGATCATGGCAGCGCACAAGCGCAGGATTGCGATGGTCCACCCCGATCGCGGCGGCTCGAACGCAGAAGTGCACGAGGCCAACGATGCTCGCGATGTCCTGCTCGGCGAATTGCCGGCGGGCGAGGTCGAAACAATCCGCGATGACCCATCGCAAGATTGACACATTTGCGCGGCAAGCGCTTTGCTTACTTCAATACTTTCACACTCAAGGCTTTTGACAGATGAACCACCAATTCGATCCAACCGTACTGCGCGAATACGACATCCGCGGTATAATCGGCGAGACGCTGGGCCCGGATGATGCACGCGCAATCGGGCGCAGCTTCGGGACGTTGCTCGTGCGTGACGGCGGATCGACGGTGGCGGTTGGTTATGACGGGCGCGTCAGTTCTCCCATGCTTGAACACGCGCTGGTCGAAGGGCTCACCGCAAGCGGGTGCAACGTGGTGCGGATCGGCATGAGCGCGACCCCGATGCTGTATTTCGCCGAAGCCTCATCCGAAGAGGTACATGGCGGCATTCAGATAACTGGCAGCCACAATCCCCCCAATTACAATGGCTTCAAGATGGTCTTTCAGGGCCGTCCGTTTTTTGGGAGCGATATTCAAAAGCTCGGGGAACTGGCCGCTGCGGGCGACTGGACGGATGGTGCGGGGAGCGTCACGTCGCTCGACATTCTGGACGCCTATGTCGAGCGGATGCTTGCCGGGCTCGACGGGATCGACACCGCGGTCCTCTCCTCGCTCAAGGTTGGCTGGGACGCTGGCAACGGCGCTGCCGGCCCTGCGCTCGAGGCGCTGGCCGCGCGGCTTCCGGGGGAGCATCACCTCCTTTTCACCGAAGTCGACGGGCATTTTCCCAATCACCATCCTGATCCAACCGTTGAGGAGAATCTGGAGGATCTGCGCGCTCTCGTCGCGGAGAAGCGACTCGATTTCGGAGTGGCATTCGACGGCGACGGCGACCGCATCGGCGCGATCGACGGCGAGGGCCGCGTAATCTGGGGCGACCAGCTCCTGATGATCTACGCCGAGGACCTGCTCAAGACCCGCAAGGGAGCAACGATCATCGCCGATGTGAAGGCCTCGCGCGCGCTGTTCGATCACGTTGCCGAACATGGCGGCGAGCCGCTGATGTGGAAGACCGGCCACTCGCTGATTAAGTCCAAAATGAAGGAGACAGGCTCGCCGCTCGCAGGCGAAATGAGCGGGCACGTGTTCTTTGCCGACACCTATTACGGCTTCGACGATGCGCTTTATGCCGGTGTCCGTCTGCTGGCGGCCTCGGCGCGATTGGGGAAATCGGTGACCGAACTCAAATCCGCGATCCCCGACATGCTCAACACGCCCGAGATGCGTTTCCAGGTCGACGAGGCGCGCAAGTTCCCCGCCATGGCCGAGATTTCTGAGCGTATGACCACCAATCCCGGAGCAGGCGTCGAAGAGGTCAACACCACTGACGGAGTGCGCGTGAACACCGCCGATGGCTGGTGGCTGCTGCGCGCTTCCAACACGCAGGACGTTTTGGTCGCCCGCGCCGAGAGCGACAGCGAAGACGGTCTTGAGCGCTTGATCGCGCAGATTGACGAGCAATTGTCGCTCTCGGGCCTCGAGCGCGGTGAGAGCGTGGGTCACTAAGGAAGGCACGAAGCATGTTGAAAGGTCTCGTATTCGCCACTCTGGCCAGCGTCACCGCGCTGACCGCGACACCGGCTCTTGCCGATGCTCACACCGACACATCCAACGAGGCGGTCGAGCGCGAACTCAGCGCCATGGGTGACCTGTTCGGAGACATGTTCGGGACCGCCGAACCGCTGACCGCAGACCAGGAAGCGCGCGTCCCGATGGCGCAGTCGGTGGTGCTCAAGCTCTTCCCCGAAGGCACCTATGCCAAGATGATGGACGAGACGATGGCGCCGATGATGGACTCGATGCTCGGCAGCATCACTGGCTCGCCCGCCATGCTACTCCTCGAGCTCACCGGCCTTCCGCCAAGCGAACTGAGCAGCGTCGACGAAACGCGGCTAGAAGCAGCGGTCGATCTGCTCGACCCGAACGCCGAGGCCCGCAACGCCGAAATCGCGGGCATGACCATGAGCCTTATCAGCGACATCGTGGTCCAGATCGAGCCAAGCTACCGTGCGGGCCTCGCGCGCGCTTACGCGGTGCGGTTTACCGAGGCTGAGCTTTCCGAACTCGACGCCTATTTCGCAACGCCCGTTGGCAGCAAATATGCAGCGGAAAGCTTCCTCATTTACGCGGACCCGCAGGTCATGTCTGCGATGAACCAGATGATGCCCGCGGTGATGGAAGCCATGCCGGCAATGATGGGCGACATTGGCGATATCGCGTCGCGCTACCCCAAGGGTCGGACCTTCTCGGATCTCTCGCCAGCAGAGCAGGACAAGCTTGCAACGCTCCTGGGCGTCTCACTTGAGGACCTCGCTGCGAGCGAGCCTGCATCGCAGACTGCTCCGCCACCCAAGGGCAAGTAGCAAAGACCGAAAAGGTCTGAGATTCTGCACCCTTGTCGGCGGGGCGGTCGGTGGCCATCTTTGATGGCACAGTGACCAAGACCGCTCTCTCTCCCCGCGCCTCCAGCATCGCGGTTCCACCTGAGATTCAGGGCTGGTTCGACGCGCGCGGCTGGCGCATCCGGCGTCACCAGAGCGACATGCTCGCCAAGGCGCGCGACGGGCGCGATGCGTTGCTGGTGGCTGATACCGGCGCGGGCAAGACGCTGGCGGGCTTTTTGCCGACCCTGTGCGATTTCGCGCCTTCGAACGAAGCGCCGCCGCCCGAAGGCCTGCACACGCTCTACGTCTCGCCGCTGAAGGCTCTCGCGCACGATGTGAAGCGCAACCTGCTGACACCGATCGAGGAAATCGGCCTGCCGATCACGGTCGAGACACGCAGCGGCGACACGTCTTCGGACCGTAAAAAGCGCCAGCGCACCAAGCCTCCCAATGTGCTTCTGACGACGCCGGAGAGCCTGTCGCTGCTGCTCTCTTACCCCGAAAGCTTCGAGCTGTTTGCAAGCCTCAAGCGGGTGGTGATTGACGAGATTCATGCTTTCGCAACAGGCAAGCGCGGCGACCTGTTGGCGCTCGCCCTCGCGCGGCTCCAGACCATTGCGCCGGGCATGCAGCGCGTCGCGCTTTCCGCAACGCTCGCCAATCCGCTCAGCTTTCAGGAATGGCTCGCCCCGCAGCCCGCCGATGATACCGGCGAAATTCACGCCGCCGATCTGGTGCTGGGCGAAGAGGGCGCCGAGCCCGAGGTCGAGATCCTGCTTCCCAACGAGGAGCGCGTGCCGTGGGGCGGGCATGCCGGGCGCTGGGCGGTCGGGCAGCTCATGGAAGCGATAAAGGCCAATCGCACAACGCTCGTCTTCACCAATACGCGTTTCCTTGCTGAATTCATCTTCCAGTGCCTGTGGGAGGAGAACGACGATAACCTACCCATCGGCGTCCACCACGGGAGCCTTTCCAAAGAGGCGAGGCGCAAGGTCGAGGATGCGATGGCGGCGGGCGAGCTTCGCGCGCTGGTGTGCACTGCCAGCCTCGATCTCGGCGTTGACTGGGGCGATATCGATCTCGTCGTGCAGATGGGCGCGCCCAAGGGCTCTTCGCGCCTGCTCCAGCGCATCGGGCGGGCGGGCCACCGGCTCGACACCGCGAGCCGCGCCATGCTCGTGCCCGGCAACCGTTTCGAATTTCTCGAAGCGATGGCGGCGAAGGACGCGGTCGATGAAGGCATGCGCGACGGTGAGGATTTCCGTGAAGGCGGGCTCGACGTGCTCGCGCAGCACCTCATGGCCTGCGCCTGCGCGGGGCCGTTTCACGAGGATGACATGCTCGCAGAATTGCGCAGCGCCCTGAGCTACGCGTGGCTCGATGCCGAGGGGCTGGGGCGCGTGCTGCGCTTTGTCGAAAACGGCGGCTATGCGCTGCGGGCTTATGACAAGTTCAAGCGGATTGTGCGCCTTAAGGACGGCACGTGGCGGCTCACTCATCCGAACCAGGCGCAGCGCCACCGGATGAATGCAGGCATCATCGTCGATTCCGAAATGCTGGTCGTGCGCTTCAAGAACGGGCGGCAGCTCGGCAAAGTCGAGGAGCGCTTCGCCGCGCAGCTTTCGCCGGGTGACACGTTTTTCTTTGCTGGGATGAGCCTCGAGGTCGAGAAGCTGCAGGACATGGACCTGATCGTGCGCGCGGCCAAGACCAGCGCGACGATCCCGAGCTATGGCGGCCTGCGCCTGCCGCTCACAACGCATCTGGCAACCCGCGTGCAGGCGATGCTGGACGATCGCGCGGGCTGGGGGCGCTTTCCCGACGATGTGCGCGAATGGCTCGAAGTGCAGGACTATCGCAGTCGCCTGCCGAGGCCGGGAGAGCTGCTGGTCGAAAGCTTTCCGCACGCGAAGAAGCATTACACGACTTACTATACGTTCGAAGGATGGAACGCGAACCAGTCGCTCGGCATGCTGGTGACGCGCCGGATGGAGGATCGCGGGTTGATGCCCGGCGGCTTCGTCGCGAACGATTACTGCCTCGCGGTCTGGGGATTGAAGCCGGTGACCGATCCCAAGCCGCTTCTCTCTCCCGATATTCTGGCTGGCGAGTTCACCGAGTGGGTGACTGAAAGCCACCTCCTGCGCCGCGCATTCCGAGAGGTCGCGGTGATCAGCGGCCTTGTCGAGCGCCAGCATCCCGGCAAGCGCAAGACCGGAAAGCAGGTCACCTTTTCGACCGACCTCATCTACGATGTGCTCAAGAAATACGAGCCCGACCACGTCCTGCTCGAAGCCGCATGGGCCGATGCACGCGCGCGAATGACGGATGTGGGCAGGCTCGCCGACTTGCTTGAGCGTTCGCAACATGAATTGGTGCATGTGGAGCTGGAGCGGGTTTCGCCTTTGGCCGTGCCCGTCATGACCATGATCGGCCGCGAAGCTGTGCCTCAGGGCGCGGTCGATGATGAGCTGCTGCTCGAAGCCGAAAGCCTCGCGGGCGAGGCGATGCGGATCGACCCGCGCGAGGCCGAGATGCTTGAAGGGGATTAGCGGTTGGACAATCCCGCCAGGCTTTTCCCCGCAGGTTCGGCGATCCCCGCTTACCTGAAGAAAGTGGTTAGCGTTCACCGCGAGATTCTTGGCGACGACCTGATCGCCCTCTACCTTCATGGATCTGTGGTTCAGGATGACTTTCAGGCCGGGTCGAGCGACCTCGATGTTCTGGGTGTCGTGTCGGGGCCTTTGCGTCCCGCGCAGCGCGAGCGGCTTGCGGTGGGCCTCAGTCACGAGGCCTTGCCGGTACCAGCCTTTGGGCTGGAGCTGATCCTCTGCAGTGCGGATGCGGTGCGCGCACCTGTCGAGGCGATGCCATATGATTTCGCGCTGTCGACCGGGGTGGAATGGGGGACTGCGGTCGAAGTGGACGGCACCACCAGCGATATTCTCGTCCATATGCAGCTGTGCCGACAGGCAGGTCTGGCGCTGGTGGGTCAGCCGCCGTGCGAAGTTCTTTCTCCGATAAAGATGTCGGCTTTGCGGGCCGCCCTGATGGGAGAGCTGGTCTGGCACCGCAATGAGCTGCGGGGCGAGCCGAGCGGGCAGGGAATCGTCAATGCAGTGCTGAATGCAGCGCGGTCGCTCCATGCGGCCGAGACCGGAGAAATCGTCTCGAAGTCGGAGGGCGCGAAGTGTTGGCTCGAAGTTCATCCGAATGAGGAGGTCGTCGCCGAGGCATTGGGGTATAGGCATCGGGATAGAAGCGCCGCTCCCCCTATACGATCGGCCCGAAACTTCGTGGAGCTCGCAATCGCTGCGCTTTAGGCCGGGCGCCCGTGTAACAAAAAAGGCGCCGCGGTTTCCCGCAGCGCCTTGTTTCGTTTGCCTGTTTGGCGGGTGCTTACGAACCCGAGCCGAACTGGCGATACTTTTCGTTGCCGACAAAGCCGAACTTCGTCACGCCCGAGCTCTTGATGACCTGCAGCACCTTGGCTGAAAGGTCGTAGCTGGCGAGCGCTTCCGGCTCGAACTGCAGCTCTGGTTCGGTCGCCATCTGCGTTGTCTCTGCAAGCAGGGTGACCAGCTGGCCCTGATTCACGGCTTCGCCGTTCCACAGGATCTGGTCGTCCTGCGTCAGGACGAGCTTGTTCTTGATCGGGTCGATGATGACATCAGTCGGCGGCGGATCGCCCTGCGGAAGGTCGATATCGACCGAGTGCGTTGCCACCGGGATGGTGATGATGAACATGATCAGCAGAACGAGCAAAACGTCGATCAGCGGCGTCATGTTCATGTCGATCATCGGTTCGCCGTCGAGCTTGCCTCCGGACATACCCATGTCAGTTACTCCTTAATCGTGTGTCCCGACCGGCTTAGCCGTTCGGGTCGACCGGGTTCGAAATGAAACCGACGGTCGGATAGCCAGCGGCCTGGACCTGATAGATCGTGCCCGCAACACAGCGCCACGGTGCGTTCGAGTCGGCACGGATGTGGACCTGCGGGATGGCGTCGGGATCGTCGATGATCGCCTCGGCACCGCCCGGATAAGCCTGCACGATGTTGTCGAGCTTGGTGAAGGCTGCGTCGTAGAGTTCTTCAGACGACATCGGGGTGATGTTGTTGAAGTAGACGCGGCATTCGCCGGTGCGCGTCGCGCCGGTAAAGCCCGAACGGATCGTGCCTGCGGTGCGACCCTCGGCGTCGGTCGTGGTCACGGTCAGCTGGAGGTTTTCCACCTTGTCTTTCGATTCAACCGATTCGAAGACCGGGATTTCCAACTGCTCAACCGTCTGGATGGCCACCGGAACCGCGATGAGGAAGATGATCAGGAGAACCAACATCACGTCCACCAGCGGCGTGGTGTTGATGTCGGACATCGGGGTTTCCCCGCCTCCCATCGAAATCGCCATTGTGAATTCCTTATCTGCTCAAAAGAGCGTTTCTACTGCCAAGGCACCTTTGCGAAGATGCCATTTGCGAACCAAGATCGTCGCAAGAGACGGGCCGGGGCGGACATCGCCGCCCACCCCGGCAATCGCTCTTACTTCTTGATCGAGGCCGAAGCGCCGCCAGCCGTGGTGGCCGGCTTCGCAGCAGGCTTGGCAGCAGGCTTTGCAGCCGCAGCGGTCACAGCCGGCTTAATCGAACCGTTCGAGCCGATATAGGCGACGATGCTGTTCGAGAAGTCGGTCATGAGAGCGTCGATGCGACGGTTGCGCGACTGCAGCCAGTTAAACGCAAGCACAGCAGGCACAGCGACGAGCAGGCCGATCGCGGTCATGATCAGTGCTTCACCAACCGGACCTGCAACCTTGTCGATCGAGGCCGAACCTTCGATGCCGATGTTGATCAGTGCGCGGTAGATGCCGATCACGGTGCCGAGCAGACCGATGAACGGTGCGGTAGCGCCGACCGATGCGAGGAACGACAGACCGCCCGAAAGCGACTGGTTGATGGTGTTCTGCGAGTGAGCGAGCTCTTCCTCGACGAAGTGAACTTCCTGGCCTGCGCCTTCCATCTTGCCGTGGTGCTCCTGAGCGGTCACCGCGTCGTCGGCGAGCTGGCGCCATGCGCTGTTCTTCTCAAGCTTGGTTGCGCCTTCCTTGAGCGACGATGCGCGCCAGAACGACTGACGAACGCTCTGGTACTGGCGCATCACCTTGTTCTGTTCGAACAGCTTGGTGAACAGGATGTAGAACGAACCGACCGACATGATGATCATGACGGCAAGGATCGACCAGGCGACGGGGCCGCCTTCTTCCATGGCTTTCCAGAAGCCAAATTCGTTGACGGGCGCTTCCGTGTCGGCGGCCGCAGCTGCGAGATAATAAAGGTTCATTGCGAGTAGTCCTCTTAAAAAGTGTCCCGAAGGTCCCGGCGCCTTCCAGCGGGCCGGGAGCCTCAAAATTCATCAGTTCAAACGATAGGTGATCCGGGTGGAATAGGATCCCGTGGTCTCGTTACCAGCGGCGTCGAGTGCGGGGTTGAAGCGCGCATAGCGTTCCATCCCGCGGCAGGCTGCATCATCAAGGATGCTCGACCCGCTCGAACCGGTGACCTGGCAATTGGCTGCGCGGCCGTCAGCAGTGACGGTGACGCGAACGCCCACGGTTCCCTCAATCTCTTCACGCAGAGCGCGCGAAGGATAGTTTTCCTGGATCCGCTGAGCCCAGCGACGTTCGTTGCGGGTCGTCGCTCCACGCGCCAGCGAAGGCGGCGGGGGCGGCGGCGGTGCAACTGGTGCAGGCGGCGGAATCGTAAGAGCCGGTGGTGCAGGCGGCGGAATCGTCGGCTGCGTTTGAATCGGTGGCGGTGCCGGCGCGATGTTAATCGGCGGCGGCGGAGCAACCGGAGGCGGCGGGGCCGTTTCCTGCGGGGGCTGCTCGGGCGGTGGTTCCTCGGGCTCCTCAGGGGGCTCGGGCTCCTCAATGTCGACCGTGGTAACGCGCTCAACCACTTCCTGCACTGCCGAGATGGCAAGGCCGGAAATGAGCAGGTACCCGATCAGCACATGGATCAACGCCACAATGATGATGGAAGTTACCTTACTTCCACCCATTTGTTGGTCAGCGTAGGCCATCCAGTCGCTTTCTCTCCGTTATTTCCGTCGGGCGGGGGCCCGACACAATTCTCGCACACCGGGCCTAATCCTCGCCGCAACCGATTCGCAAAGCGTGCGAAGGGCCTGCGACGAGATCGACCCAGGATGCGAATCCCAGAATCTTAAATCTCGGTCGGTTCCCAGAATCTGCCCGCGACGCTCGTCAACCCAGTGAGCGCTCGTAAGGAATCCTGCTCCAACCATCCGCGTGCAGCGCCCGTTCCAAAAGGCACCACAACGCAGCCGAGTTTGCATCGATCTTGTCCCCAACCTCGATACAAGCTCCCCGCGCTTTAACGGTCAACACCTATGCAATCAAACGAATTTACGGTTCAGCGGTGATTCACTGGCGGCTGCGTCCAATGTGGTCTAGCCCGAAAAAATGTGATGCCGCGAAACAGGATTTGACCATGAGACGGCGCGTTAACGCGATTTTAACCAATGAATTCCGCAGGTTGCTTTTGATGCCGCTCGCTGCAACAGCGATTGCGCTGGGCTCAGCACCGGCATCTGCACAGCAAACTGTCCCATCTCCGGTCACCGCTGCCGAAGCGGCGACCTATGCCGACCTCGTCGATCTGGCCGAGCGGAGCGATCTTGTCATCCGCGCCGAGATTCGCCGGCAGATCGAAGTGGAGCCTGAGCGCGCGCCCGGTCTCGCCCCCGGATTCGCGCGTCTTTATATAGAAGCGCGCACGCAGGCCCTGCTTGCCGGAACCAGCCCGCTGGGCGAATCTCTGGTCTATCTCGTGGACGTCCCCTTGAATGAGCGCGGCAAGCCGGAAAAGCTCAAGGACAAGGTCATGCTGCTGTTCGCCGATGCGGTTCCGGGCCGTCCCGGCTCGATCCAGCTCACCGGAAAGAATGCGCAGCTCGATTATTCGCCCGAGCTTGAGGCGCGTTTGCGTCCGATCCTGACTTCGCTCGTAGCTAACGATCGCCCGCCGCTAATTACCGGCATTCGCGATGCGCTTGCGGTGCGTGGGACGCTTGCCGGAGAATCGGAGACGCAGATCTTCTTGTCGACCGACAGCCGCTCGCCGGTGTCGATCACGGTCCTGCGCCGTCCGGGTCAGCGCCCGGCCTGGGGCGTTTCCTGGGGCGAGATCATCGATTCGAGCGCCCGCGCGCCCCAGCCGCGCACTCTGCGCTGGTATCGCATGGCCTGCGCGCTGCCACAGCGCCTGCCTTCGGCTGCAAACCTTGCGCGCGATCCTGAAGAGCGCCGGCTGGCCGAGGCGGATTACGCCTTCGTGATGCAGGAACTGGGCCCGTGTGCGCGGGCGATTACCGAGGCCACCTGAACCTCGCTCTTAAAGCGGGGATTCGATTTGCCGCTTGACGCATGAGGCGCTGATTGCCAGCGCTGCATCCCGCTTATATTGCATCGCACAACGAAACTTCCGGCCCAAAGGAACCTGCGCTTGGCTACCAACGCGTCCACTTCATCGCCTCTGCGCATCGCCATCGCCGGGCTCGGCACGGTTGGCGTCGGGGTCATCCGGCTGCTCGGCACCAACCGCGACCTGATCGCCGCACGCGCTGGCCGTGCGATCGAAGTCGTCGCGGTGAGCGCGCGCGAACGGCACAAGGATCGCGGCGTAGAAACCGGCTCCTATGCCTGGGAAGATGACATGACGGCGCTTGGCGCGCGCGATGATGTCGATGTGGTGGTCGAGCTTGTCGGCGGATCGGACGGGCCCGCGCTCGCCTTGTCGCGCGCGGCGCTCAAAGGCGGCAAGGGGCTGGTCACCGCGAACAAGGCGATGGTCGCGCATCATGGGCTTGAGCTTGCCGAGGCTGCCGAAGCTGCGGGCGCGCCGCTCAAATTCGAAGCAGCTGTAGCCGGCGGGATTCCGGTGGTGAAAGGCCTTCGCGAAGGCACCAGCGCCAACGCGCTCACCAAGGTCTACGGCATCCTCAACGGGACCTGCAATTACATCTTGTCCGAGATGGAAGAGACCGGCGCGGATTTCGCCGAAACGCTCTCCGAAGCGCAGGCGCTGGGTTATGCCGAGGCCGACCCGACCTTCGATATCGAGGGGATCGACGCCGCCCACAAGCTCGCAATTCTTGCAGCGATCGGGTTTGGCGCAAAGGTTGATTTCGCCAGCGTCGCCACCACCGGCATCGTCCAGGTGCGCGCTGCCGATATTGCGCAGGCCGATGCGCTCGGCTTCGTCATCCGCCTGATCGCAGAGGCCGATGTGCAGGACGAAGACGGTACGCCCAAGCTGCTACAGCGCGTGCGCCCGTGCCTTGTCGCCAAGGGCCACCCCTTGAGCTCGGTCGATGGGCCCACCAATGCGGTTGTCGCAGAAGGCAATTTTTCAGGCCGCCTGCTGTTTCAGGGCGCGGGCGCCGGCGATGGACCGACTGCGAGCGCGGTGGTTGCCGACCTTATCGACATTGCGCGCTCTGAAGTGGGCGCACCATTCTCGATGCCAGTCGATCAGCTGCAGGCGCTCGGCCCCGCACAGCCCGGCCACCGCACAGAGCGAACCTATCTGCGCTTCACCGTCAAGGACCGCCCTGGCGTGCTCGCAGAGATCACAGCCGCGATGCGCGACGCCGATGTCTCGATCGAGAGCCTGATCCAGCAGGGGCGCGAGCATGGCGGCGGCGAAGTGCTGGTCGCGATGGTCACGCATGAAGGGCCTGAAGCGAACGTCACCGAGGCGCTCGCGCTGCTCGAAGGATCGGAAAGCCTGACCGGCGAGCCGCTGGTTCTGCCTATCCTGCCGGCCTAGCGTCGCCCTCGTCGCGCGACGGTTCATAGCGCGAGGGTGGAAGGCCCAGCTCCCGTTCCAGCATTGCGCGCGCCTCTTCGGAAGGCTCGCCATCCTCGCCAATCGGATCGAGCCCGCGGGCGATGCGTTCGGCATCGCTGCCTGCGGGCGGCGCAGGTAATGCCTCAATATCGACCATCACCGGATGCGGGCCGGGGCAGGGCGGAATGAAGCAGCCGGTGAAAACAATCGTCACGCCTGAACCGGCGAAGGGATGCTGCGTGTTGTCGACGTCAGGCGCCTGCGGGTCGTTGATATAGGCGCTCTTGCGCGCATAACGGTCGGCCCAGGCCTCTGCCGAGCCTGAATACCAGTTGCCCGGATCATCCCCGCGCTGGCGGCACACGATGATGTCGCCTGAGATTGCGCTCGCATCCACCTCTTCCTCGCACTCACTGACATCGGCTTCCGATGGAGCAGGCGCGGCGACGGACTGAGGCGTGAGGTCGATCCGCTGCGGCGGGGCACGCGGCTCGCTCAGCGTCTCGTCATCGAGAGGGATCGGCACCCGTTCCTGTGCGACAACGGGATAGGCGCCAAGGTAGGCCAGGCCCAGTCCAGCTAGAAGGCTGAACCGGACATGCCTCACTCGGGAACCGGCGGCGCTTCGAGGCCGAGCGCGCGGCGGCGTGCCGCGATTTCTTCAGGCGTGGGGTCAGGATCGCGGCCAAGCGGCGGAAGGCCGCGCGCGATCCGGTCAGCGTCCGAACCTTCGGGCGCTTCGGGCAGGGCCTCGACATCGATCATGAGCGCCGCTTCGGGCGGGCAGGGCGGAATGACGCACAACCCGCTGACCGTTGCAGGTCCGCTGAAGATGCCGCCGCCCGCGACATTGACGGGTTGCTCACCCTGCGTGCGCTGGGCGTAGCGTTGTTCCCATTCTTCCTTGTTCCACGAACCATCGGTGGCCTCGCCAAGCTGGCGGCACACCACGATCTCGCCCGCGATCCGGCCTGCATCGGCCTCTTCCTCGCAGTCTTCTTCAAGGAGGCGGTCCGATTCCTCGCGCGGGACCGTCACCGACAGGTCTAGCCGAAGCGGGCGGGGCGCGCGGCGCGGGGTCGCGGCGCTATCGGGCGCGGCGTCTTCGGCATCAGCCTCGGGCTCAGTTTCGGCTTCCTGTGTCACCGGTTGGTCATTCTGCGCGGCCACAGGAGCGGCAAGCGCGATGCCCAATCCTGCTGCAACCCCGAAAAGGGTCGATTTTCGGGGAAGGCGGGCGGCATTGCTCGACAAATGCGGCTCCTCCTGTCTAAGCGCATTGCGTTTCGAAGCTGAGCCGATGACAAGGCGCAAGAGGACTGAATTTCGCATGAACACCCCTACTGACACAGATGTGCTGGCGGCAAAAGAGCCTGAAGATTCAAACGCGATCGACCGTGTTTTGGTCCTGGAGATGGTTCGCGTGACCGAGGCCGCTGCGGTCGCCGCAGCGCAGCTGATCGGACGCGGGGACGAGAAGGCCGCTGATGCCGCTGCGGTAGAAGCGATGCGCCGCGCTTTCGACACGCTTTACATGGATGGCACCGTCGTAATCGGCGAAGGCGAACGCGACGAAGCGCCGATGCTCTATATCGGCGAGAAGGTCGGCATGGGCGCAGATGGCGGCAAGGCTCCGAAGATCGACATCGCGCTCGACCCGCTCGAAGGCACCACTATCACCGCCAAGGCTGGCCCCAACGCGCTTGCCGTTCTGGCAGCAGCGGAGAAGGGCGACCTTCTCAATGCGCCCGACGTCTACATGGACAAGCTCGCGGTTGGCCCCGGCCTTCCTGCCGACGTGATCGACCTTGCGAAGTCTCCGACCGAGAACGTGCAAGCAGTTGCGGCAGCCAAGGGCGTCGAGCCAAGCGCGATCAATGTCTGCGTCCTCGACCGCCCGCGCCATGCCGACCTCATCGCAGAGCTACGCGCGCTCGGTTGCGGCGTTTACCTGATCGGCGATGGCGACGTTGCAGGCGTGATCGCCGTGACCGATCAGGACACCGGGATCGACATGTATATGGGTCAGGGCGGAGCACCCGAAGGCGTGTTGGCCGCTGCCGCGCTTCGCTGTGTCGGCGGACAGTTCAATGGCCGCCTCGTCTTCCGCAACGACGATGAAAAGGCGCGCGCGAAGAAGTGGGGCATCGAGGACCTGGGTCGCATCTACAAGCTCGACGATCTTGCGAAAGGCGATTGCATCTTTGCAGCCACCGGCGTGACCGACGGCTCACTGCTGGACGGCGTGAAGAAGCGCCGCAAGTCAACGGGCGCAACGATCATGACCACCGAAAGCGTCGTGATGCGCGCATCCTCAGGCACGGTAAGGTGGATCAAGGGCGAGCACCGCATCACTCCGCACCGGAGTTGAGCCAAGGCAATATGCAATCGCAACAGTCCTCGCACCCGCAGCAAATCACGTGCGCTGGATCAAGGGCGAGCACCGCATCACTCCGCACCGGAGTTGAGCCAAGGCAATAAGCTATCGCAACGGCCCTCGCACCCGCAGCAAATCACGTGCGCTGGATCAAGGGCGAGCACCGCATCACTCCGCACCGGAGTTGAGGGGCGGCTCGCCGCTAAACCATTGCTGACCCAGCCAAAACGCGCAGGCTGACCTTTGAACAAGGGGGCAAGCATGCTTTGGCTTTTTGGACCGGTTATCCTCACGGCGGCGAGCGCGCAGGGCGCCGCTTCCGGCGATGCTCCCATCCCGCCCACCGAGCCCGAAGTGCTGGGCGTTGGAACGGTCTCGCAAGAGGGTCGCTACGAGTTCTGCTCGACCATGTCGCGCGACCGGCGCACGATCACTATCGGGATCGAGCATGGCGAGTGGCAGTCGATGGAGGCGTGGCGCTGGGAAGACGGCGAGTGGACGGGGCCTCAGCATATTCTCGGCACGCCCGAATACACCGCGCAGGACCCCTATCTCAGCGAGGACGAGGCGCGGCTCTATTTCATTACGCGGGTGCGCGGCGATGCAGATATCGGCTACCTGACCCGCGACGAGGCTGGCGATTGGGCGGACCCGGTCCTGCTCGATGCGCCCATCAATGGGCCGGGCAATGACTACTTCGTCTCGATCACGCGTGCAGGCGAGGCCTACTGGTCATCCGATCGCGCCAATGACGAGGGCGGTTACGATATCTATTCGGCCAGTCTTGAGGGTGCGAGCGATAGCGAGGCCACCCGCCTTCCATCGCCCGTCAACACCCGCGCCTATGAAGGAGATCCTTATATCGACCCGGAAGGTCGCTACCTGATCTTCGCCTCAAGCCGCCGCCGGGGGCTGGGGCGGGGCGATCTCTACCTATCCCTGCCCGACGGAGAGGGCGGCTGGTCCTATCCGATCGCATTCGATGAGCGGGTAAACACGCCGGGCCATGAGCTGTGCCCGCTGGTAACGCTCGACGGATCGGCGCTGCTTTTCACAAGCAATGAGGACATTCGGTGGGTGTCGACAACCATCATCGACGAGATGATTGCCGAGCACTCCGAAGCGTCGGCTGAACGCTAGCGCGGCTGCTCGTCCCACTCGGCCTCTCTGGCACGATCACGTCCATACTCGATCAGGCAGCGCATGAAGCGGCGGTGAAATTCGACCGGGTCGTCCTGTGCATCGTCGATGCTGCGCCATTCCTCGCAGGTCTTGGGGCCCTGATCTTCGAAATCGGGGATCGAATAGCGGCGATGCGGATCGCTCAGATCCTGATTGCGGATGCGCGCAAAGAAGAACGGCAGGTTCTGGTTGCGAGCGCGCTCGCGGGCGCGGTCAACCGAAAGCCGCCTGATCTGGTTTTCGAACAATTCAAGCGTGCGCACAGCAAGGTCCAGCACCTCCCAGTCCTTGCGCTGGCCGAACAAGGCCCGCTCGGGCGTGCAGTCGTCTGGATTGACCTTCTGACACTCTTCGCGCGAATCCCCCGACGCGTTGAGGATCAGGTAAAGCGCGTGGCGGTCCCCCGTGCGGACAGGCACATTCACAGGAGAAGGGCGCAACACTTCGCTGAAGCGGTCGTCGAAGACGGCGTAGCGCACGCCGCCGTCAATATACATGCGGTTGTCGATGAAGGACGGGCGCGCGCCCGGCGGGACAATCGATGAGGCGACGAGCGCTTCGATGTAGCAGTCCTTGTGACGATCGCGATCGGCCTTGGTTTTGGCCTCCGCATAGTCGAACGCGATCTTGGTCATGTCGAATGCTACGGCGACGCCGAGGTCGACATCGGTCGCGCCGGCGAGCAGGTAGGAGCGGTTATCGGGATCGCGGTAACGGTCCGCCACCTCTCTCAGGACCTCGTCGGTCATGATCTCGTCCAGCCGATCGCGCAGCGGGATGAGGTCCGAGATCGCACCTTTGGTCAGCAGTTTGTAGATCGCCTTGGGGCTGAACCCGTCATCGACATCCGAGCCATCGACATAGGTGACGAGCAGGCGGCCCTCATCATCAATCGTGTAGCCGTTTACGGAAATCTCCGGCCGCCCGATGAAAGCGCCGGTCGATTGCAGCGCTCCGGTGCTTATTCCGGTGACGAGCCTGAAATTCGGCATCGTGCCGCTCTTGTGCCAGCCATCGAGAAAGCCGACCCCGAACGCCCCGTTCTGGCTGCCGCCCGACAGGAGCAGCATGTTTCCGGGATTTTCTGCGATGACACTGCTGAGGGGCCGTTCGCCCGGCAAGGATGTCTCGAGCGAATAGCGCGTTATATTGCACAGCTTGTCTTGCGGCGTGAACTTCGGCGTGTGCGAGCATGCGCCGAGGAAAATCAGCGCGAGGAATGCGACCCAAAAAGACTTCATGAAACGACCCCCATTTGCGTAACGCCCTTGGACTGACACCAAAAAAGCGCGGATGCAAACAGGAGCGCGGCAAACACGCATTAGGGCAATCTGACGACAACGCGGACGCATGTGTTGCAATTGCATGACGCTTGGCTAGGCGTGGCGGGACAGCAGCACACCTCGTCGGGGATTCGCATTCATGAAAATCATGTCGGGCAACTCGAACCTGCCGCTTGCGCGCGCGATTGCGGCCTATCTCGAAATCCCGCTGACCGATGCGAGCGTTCGCCGGTTTGCCGACGAAGAGATCTTCGTCGAAATCCATGAAAACGTGCGCGGCGAAGACGTCTTCCTCGTCCAGCCGACCGGCTATCCGGCGAACGACAATCTCATGGAATTGCTGATCTGCATCGACGCGCTACGGCGCGCGTCGGCCAAGCGGATTACCGCGGTGATTCCTTATTTCGGCTATGCCCGGCAGGACCGGAAGCCCGGCCCGCGCACGCCGATCTCGGCAAAGCTCGTGGCCAACCTCATCACCGAAGCTGGCGCAGACCGCGTGCTCGCGGTGGACCTGCACGCAGGGCAGATCCAGGGCTTCTTCGATATCCCGACCGATAACCTCTACGCAGCGCCCGTCATGGCCGCCGATATTCAGGCGCGTTATGGCGACCAGGACCTGATGGTGGTGTCGCCCGACGTCGGCGGCGTGGTGCGCGCCCGTGCGCTTGCCAAGCGGCTCGACAACGCTCCGCTCGCCATCGTCGACAAGCGCCGCGACCGTCCCGGCGAGAGCGAGGTCATGAACATCATCGGCGACGTCGAGGGGCGGCACTGCATCATGATCGACGACATCGTCGATTCGGGCGGGACGCTGTGCAACGCAGCCGACGCGCTGCTTGAGGGCGGAGCGAAGTCGGTTGCCGCCTACATCACCCACGGTGTCCTTTCGGGCGGCGCGGTGGCGCGCATCGACGGGTCGCAGCTGAAGGAACTGGTGATCTCCGATTCGATCCGCCCGACCGAAGCGGCCGAAGCATCCGAGAAGATCCGCATCCTCACGATGGCCCCACTGGTAGGCGAAGCGATCCGCCGGATTGCGGACGAGAGCAGCGTTTCCAGCCTGTTTGACTGATGGGATCGGTCGCAACGCGACCGCAAGGCCGACCGGCCGCCCGCAGCGACGCGATCTTTGATCGCATGAGCGAGGAAGTCGCGCGCCCGGATGGGCGTGCGCAAGAACAATAGTGTTTGATCCCATCGAAGTTCGCGAACTCCTCATTGGCGCTGCCCGCGCAGGAAACGCGCTGACCTATTCGCAGATGCTCCGCCTGCTCGGCTACCGCTTCACGCGGCCCAAGATGCGTGCGCTGTGCAAGGTGCTCGACTCGATCGATCAGGACGGACGCGTGGCGGGGGAGCCTGACCTTGCGGTTCTCGTAGTGCGCCAGTCCGACGGGCTTCCCGGCCAAGGCTGGTTCGTCGCCCGCTCGCATCTGGCAGAGACTATGAAAGGCACATGGCCGCTCGACTGGGAAGGCGCGGATGCGAAGGCCTATGTCAAATTGCACCAAGAACAGGCTTTCGAATATTGGCGGGAAAGGTAGAGGGGAGCGCATGACTCCAGCCGATCTCCAACTCGCCAACCGCCTCGCCGATGCTGCAGGCGCAGCTATCCGTCCCTTGTTCCGCGGCGAATGGGCCGAAGAGCGTAAGGAGGACCGCTCCTTCGTCACCGAGGCCGATCGCGCAGCCGAAGCCGCGATGCGCCAGATCATCGAGGCGGAGCGCTCAGAAGACGGCATTATCGGCGAGGAATACGGCACCCGCAACGAAGGCGCAGGGCGCCAATGGGTGCTCGACCCGATCGACGGCACGACCAGCTTCATCGCCGGTCGCCCGATCTTCGGCACGCTGATCGCACTCCTTCAGGACGGCTGGCCCGTCCTCGGTGTCATCGACCAGCCGATTGCGAAAGAGCGCTGGGTCGGGCGGATCGGGGAAGGCACGACCTTCAATGGCAAGCCTGCCAAGGTTCGCCCCTGCAAGGACTTCTCCGACGCGGTGCTCGGCACCACCACTCCGCACCAGTTCGCAGGCGACGATGTCGATGCTTTCATGGGCGTCGCCAAGGCGGTCGCCGAGCGCAAGATCATCTATGGCGGGGACTGCTACAACTACGGACTCGTCGCATCGGGCCATGTCGATGTCGTGATCGAAGCAGGCCTCAAAATCCACGACTTCGCCGCGCTCGTCCCCGTGGTCGAAGGCGCTGGCGGCACGATGAGCGACTGGCAGGGCAACCCGCTCGATGCGGGCAGCGACGGGCGCGTGATCGCACTTGGGGACCCAGCACGGCTTGAGGACGTTCTTGAAGCGATGGGGTGATCCGCCCCGCTGCCATTCGAGGACACGCATGCCACATATGACGACCAGCGGTATCACCGACTGGACCCCCGACGAACTTCCCGATCTCACCGACAAGCGCTTCCTCATAACCGGAGGCAATTCCGGGATCGGCTTCGAAGCTGCGAAGATCCTTGCGAGCAAGAACGGCGATGTCGTGATCGCGTGCCGCAGCGAGGAGAAGGGCAAGCAGGCGCTCGCCAAGCTGGTGAACGAGGGGGAGGGGCGCTGCGAGCTGCTGCGAATGGACCTTGCCGACATGTCCTCGATCCGCGCAGCGGCGGACGAGGCGAAGGACCGGTTCGGGGCGATCTGGGGCCTCGTCAACAATGCAGGCGTGATGCAGACGCCCAAGTTCAAGACCAAGGACGGGTTCGAGCTGCAGCTTGGCACCAATCACCTTGGCCATTTCCTCTGGACCGCGCTGATGATGGATCAGGTCGACGGGCGCGGCGGGCGTGTGGTCACGGTCGCCAGCATCGCGCACAAATTCGGGCGGATCGATTTCGACAATCTGATGATGGAGCGCGGCTATGACCGCAGCCGCGCTTACCTGCGCTCCAAACTTGCAAACCTGCTGTTTGCGATGGAGCTTCACCGCAGGCTCGATGCGGCGGGCTCGAAGGTGAAGTCTGTCGCCTGCCACCCCGGCTATTCCTCGACGCCGCTCCTCAGCAAGACGCAAAACCCGCTCTCGCGCATCGTCAATGGCGTTAGCTCGGCGGTCTTCGCGCAATCGCCGGTGCGCGGTTCATGGCCCACGGCTCTCGCAGCAGCAGATGACCGCGCGGAAAGCGGAGGCTATTATGGCCCCACCGGCTTTTTCGATGCGCGCGGCCCTGTCGGCGACAGCGACGTGGAGGCGCGCGCTCTCGACGAAACCGTCGCCAAGCGGCTGTGGGGCGTGAGCGAGGAACTTGTCGGGGAGACCTTTTCGATATGAGCAGCGAACAACCCGCGACCCTGTTCTTCTACGGCGTTTTGCAGGACGGGCTTGGTCCCGGCGGACAGGACTGGCCGTTTCTGAAAGGTCTGGGCCTTGGTGCGAAGGCGAGCGTGCATGGTTCATTGTTCGCGATCCCTGACGAGAACGGCTGGTATCCTGCACTCATCCCCACGCAGGCGCGGCTTTCGTCGGTTGTGCAGGGCACGATCCACGATGCAAGCGGGGTGGATATCGCGGCAATCGATGCGTTCGAAGGGCCCAACTACACTCGCCAGCCGATGCCGGTCGATGGCTGGGACGGATATGGCGAGACACACGCCGACACATATGTCTGGACCGCCGAGCTGCCCGAAGGTGCCGAAGTGATCGTGAGCGGCGATTTCAAACTGTGGCTTGAGACGACGGGGCGTAAACCCTTCAGCGGGTGAGCGTTCGCAGCGTTTTCCTACAGCGCTGCGGGCCGCTATGTTCGCTCGCGCTCTTTCCCATCGTCGGCCAGCCTTCAGCTTACACAAACGGGGTGACACTTGATGAGCGCGAAGGTGACACTTTTGGCACTCTAGGTGACGGTTCTCGCCCTAAGGTGACGGTTTCACAGCACCAGAGTGACAGGTGAGTAGTTTTGGCCCTGGACCGTGTAACATGCGGTCCACTTCTTGCCTGCAGGACCCCCTCACAACGCTTGCAATCCTGCGCCAAAACGCTAAATGGCGCGTCTTCAACGACACGAATCAAGCGACCGGCCTGGCTGAAAGGGCTGCCAGGGCTGGTTTGACGTGTCTCTGATCAAAGGAGATGAAAATGCCCAAGCTTAAGACCAAGAGCGGTGTGAAGAAACGCTTCAAGATCACCGCCAACGGCAAGGTCAAGCACGGTGTTGCTGGTAAGCGCCACCGACTGATCAGCCACAATGCGAAGTACATCCGCCAGAACCGCGGCACCACTGTCCTGTCCGAACACGACACGAAGACGGTGAAGAAATGGGCCCCTTACGGGCTCGACTGATCGCGATCTAAGGAGAAACTGATATGCCTCGCATCAAACGCGGCGTTACCACGCGCGCCAAGCACAAGCGTCTGCTCGATCAAGCCAAGGGCTATCGCGGTCGTCGCAAGAACACCATCCGCATCGCTCGTCAGGCCGTCGAAAAGGCCGGCCAGTACGCCTACCGCGATCGCCGCATCAAGAAGCGCAACTTCCGCGCTCTGTGGATCCAGCGCATCAACGCGGCGGTCCGCGCTGAAGGCCTGACCTACTCGCAGTTCATGCACGGCGTGAAGCTTGCCGGGATCGAGCTCGACCGCAAGGTCATGGCCGACCTCGCCATGAACGAAGAAGCGGCGTTCAAGACGATCATCGCTCAGGCGAAGAAAGCACTTCCCGCCTAAGCAGCATTGATCTGCTGACACCCCAAAAAGGGCCCCGGTGCAGGTGATGCACCGGGGCCCTTTTGCGTTGGAAGCAGGCGTTCGGCGCCCGCGTCTTATGCACCGCGCTCTTGTAGCAATGCGCCAGAACGCTTGTAGAAGTTCGTCAATTGGCGCAGACTTCAACTCATGGGGATTGAACAGGACATGCGAACCGGGGCAATCGCCCCCGCAGCCGGGCTGACGGGCCCCCGGCACTCTGTCCGCAGCCAGTTCTTCGCACCGACGAGCGAGTTCGACGGGTGCTTCACCACGTTCTACCACCTTGAACTCGACGTGGCCGATGGCGGCACGGTCGAAGACTACCTGCAGCCCGAATGGGGCAATATCCGGTTCTTCAGCGGCTCACTGCCGAAATCGCAGATCGGAAACACCTCGCTTGAGGGGGCTCGGTTCAACACCACCGGCCCAAGCTCGCTGCCCTGTCACTTCACAGTCGGCACGACGCGCATGTGGGGGATCGGCTTTCTCCCGATGGGCTGGGCGCGTTTCGTCGATGCGGAAGCCTACGACCTTGCCAACACGGTCTTTGAAGGAACCCGGCACCGGGCCTTTCGCAAGTTCGATGAGCTGTCAGGCGTGCTGTGCGATCCCGATGCGACGCTTGAAGAGCAATACGCTCACATCATCGAGGTCATGGGCAGGCTGATGCGGCCCTCGCGCGATGAGGCCAAGATCGTGCGCGTCCATGCAGCCCTTGTCAGCGGAGAGCATTTCGCGGTGGGCGACCTTGCCGACGCCTGCGGGATGAGCATTCGCACCCTCGAACGGGTTTGCCACCGCTACTTTGGCTTCGCACCCAAGCTGCTGATGCGTCGCCAGCGCTTCATGCGCAGCCTCACCAGTTTCATGCTCCATCGCGGGCAGGGTAGCAGTGTACGGTGGACCGAAGCTATGGACGGCGACTATCACGACCAAGCGCAGTTCACGCGCGAGTTCACCGAGTTCATGACGATGACGCCGAGCCAGTATGCGGCGCTCGACAAGCCGGTGCTGACCTCTTTCATGGAAGCCAGGGCCCGCGTCTGGGGAAGCGCAGCGCAGACGCTCGATGAACCCAAACAAGGTGAGGGGACCTAACTCGCACGACGATCCGTGCAGTTTGCGGTTTCCTACCGGGCAAGGCGTCGCTACGTAACAGCTCTTCACAGGTAATGGGGTGAAGTCTCAGGCGGCCTTAAGCGGGGCCAACGGGACCACAAAACGGGCAGTTGGGGGTTCGCACACCGTAAATGCGGAACGAGTTGGGTAATGCGATCACGATCCGCTTCGCGCTGCCTGCTGAAGAGCTGCGCCCTTATGTGACGACCTATTACTGCACCGAAGTTGCCGCTTCGCCCAAAGAGCCGGTGCTCGAAGATTACCTGCATCCCGAATGGGCCAATCTGCGCTTCATGGACGAGGGCTGGGCACAGAGCGCGATCGGCGATGCGCCGCTTGAAGCCTCGCCCGCATTCTCGGCTACCGGCCCGACCAGCAAGGCGGCCCGCTTTCGCATCGGCACCGGAAGAAGCTGGGGGATTGGCCTGATGCCGCTGGGCTGGGCCAACTTCGTGGACGCTCCCGCGAGCGATTACGCTGATCGCACCGCTGACGGGAATGCCGACAACGCCTTTGCGGCGTTCCAGCCGCTTGCCCGCGCTCTGGCCGCAAGCACTGGCGACTTTGCATCCGAACTGCGCCTGATCGAAGCGCACATGGCGCAGATTGCCCCCACCGAGAATGCATCGGCGCAGGCGATTCAGCGCATCAATGCGCAGCTGGTCGATCCAGAGCTTTCGAAGGTCGCCGATCTCGCCGACCGGGTGGCGATGAACGTGCGCTCGCTTGAACGGCTGTCGAAGCGCGCCTTCGGCTTCACGCCCAAACTGCTGCTGCGCCGCCAGCGGTTCCTGCGCAGTCTTGCCCAGTTCATGCTCGATCCTTCGCTCAGATGGCTTTCGACGCTCGACTACCAGTATCACGACCAGGCGCATTTCGTGCGCGATTTCAAGCGCTTCATGGGCATGAGCCCGACCGCCTATTCAAGGCTGGAGAAGCCGCTGCTGGTCGCTGCTGCCCGGGCGCGCATGGCGATTGCGGGCGAGGCGGTGCAGGGCTTGCACGACCCGCGCAACAAGGGTTCGTAAGCCACACCCGCGCCTGGCTCGCTCGCACCTGCAACAAGCGCTTTGCAACTGGAGCCAATAGGCGCTAGCGGACCCGCTCACCCAAGCAGGCCAGACAATGACCGAACTGACACAACAAAAGACCACCGCTCTTGAAGCGATCGCGGCCTCGACGTCGCTCGATGCGCTCGAGGAACAACGCGTTGCCGCGCTCGGCAAGAAGGGCTGGGTAAGCCTTGCTCTCAAGACGCTCGGCCAGATGAGCCCAGAGGAGCGCAAGGACGCAGCTCCCGCCATCCAGGCCGTGCGCGCCGAAGTCGCCGAAGCCATTGACGCGCGCAAGGCTGCGCTCGAAGCGGAAGCTCTCGAAGCGCAGCTGGCAAGCGAGACGATCGACCTGACGCTTCCCGCGCCAGACACTCACAAGGGCTCGATCCACCCGGTGAGCCAGGTGATGGACGAGCTGGCAGAGATCTTCGCCGACCTCGGCTTCCAGGTCGCGACCGGTCCCGAGATCGAGGACGATTGGCATAACTTCACCGCGCTCAACATGGATGAGAGCCACCCGGCGCGCGCGATGCACGACACGTTCTACTTCCCGGACAAGTCGGCGGATGGTGGCGAGATGCTGCTGCGCACGCACACGTCACCGGTGCAGATCCGCTCGATGAAGGAGCAAGGCGCGCCCATCCGCATCATCGCGCCGGGCCGAGTCTATCGCTCTGACAGCGACGCGACGCACACGCCGATGTTCCACCAGGTCGAGGGCCTCGTCGTCGACAAAGGCATTCATCTGGGCCACCTCAAATGGACGCTGGAGACCTTCTTCAAGGCCTTCTTCGAGCGCGAGGACATCACCCTTCGCCTGCGCCCCTCCTACTTCCCCTTCACCGAGCCTTCGGTCGAAGTCGATGTCGGCTACTCGAACGAGGGCAACCGCCGCGTGGTCGGCGGTCACGGCGATGATGAGGGCCATGACTGGATGGAGCTGGGCGGCAGCGGGATGGTGAACCGCCGCGTGCTGGAAATGGCGGGCGTCGATGCGGACGAGTACCAGGGCTTTGCCTTCGGTCTCGGCATCGACCGTATCGCCATGCTCAAATACGGGATGAACGACTTGCGCGCCTTCTTCGATGGCGATCCGCGCTGGCTGCAGCATTATGGCTTCTCGCCCTACGATCAGCCAACCCTCTCCGCAGGTGTAGGAGCGCGGCCATGAAGTTCTCGATCACATGGCTGAAAGACCACCTCGAAACCGAGGCTTCGCTTCAGGAAATCACCGATACGCTGAACGCGATCGGGCTTGAGGTCGAAGGCGTTGAAGACCCGTCCGAAACGCTTGCCGGCTTCAAGGTCGCCAAGGTCCTGACGGCAGAGAAGCATCCCGATGCGGACAAGCTTCAGGTGCTCACCGTCGATACTGGCGAAGGCGATCCGTTGCAGGTCGTGTGCGGCGCTCCGAATGCGCGTGCTGGTATGAAAGGCGTTCTGGGTCTGCCCGGCGCGGTCGTGCCCGCCAATGGCATGGAGCTCAGGAAGAGCGCGATCCGAGGGGTCGAATCGAACGGTATGATGTGCTCTGTGCGCGAGCTTGAGCTGGGTGATGAGCATGATGGCATCATTGAACTGCCCGAGGATGCGAGCGTCGCGCACAGCTTTGCTGACTATCAGGGCTCCTCGCCGATCATTGACGTCGCAATTACGCCGAATCGCCCCGACTGCATGGGTGTCTACGGCATTGCCCGCGACCTTGCGGCAGCTGGCCTCGGCACGCTGAAGCCGATCGCCTTTCCCGAATTCGCAGCCTCGGGCGATTGCCCGGTCGAAATCCGCACTGACGACCCCGAAGGCTGCCCAGCCTTTTATGGCCGCGTGATCAAGGGAGTGACAAACGGTCCGTCGCCTGATTGGCTGCAGCAGCGGCTGAAGAGCGCGGGCCAGCGTCCGATCTCGCTGCTGGTTGACCTCACCAACTATCTGATGCTCGCGTTCGGGCGTCCGGCGCACGTTTACGACCTCGCCAAATTGTCGGGCGCAGTCGTCGCCCGCCGCGCGAAGGACGGCGAGCAGGTGCTGGCGCTGAACGAGAAGACCTACACGCTCGATGAGAGCATGGTCGTGATCGCGGACGACAACGAAGTCCACGACATCGCAGGCATCATGGGCGGCGAGAATTCGGGCGTTCAGGACGAGACGACCGACGTTCTGCTCGAGATCGCTTACTTCGACCCGCCGCGTATTGGCGTCACGGGTCGCAAGCTGGGCCTGGCCTCCGACGCGCGCACCCGGTTCGAGCGCGGGGTCGATCCCGCATTCCTCGAAGACGGTCTCGACCTTTTGACCGGCCTGATCGTCGAACTTGCAGGCGGAAGCGCGAGCGAAGCCGTGCAGGCCGGCGTCCCACCAATGGCTCCGAAAGTCGTGCTGTTCGACACCGACCTCACCGCCAAACTCGGCGGCGTCGATGTACCAGCCGATGAGCAACGCCGTACCCTTGAAAGCCTCGACTTCACGGTCGATTCCAACTGGAACGTCACCTGCCCGCTGCGCCGTCACGACATCGAAGGGCCCGCTGACCTCGTCGAAGAAGTCGTGCGCATCCATGGCCTCGACAAGGTCGAAAGCGTTGCACTCCCTCGCATGGACGGCGTGGCTCGTCCGACTGCTACGCCGCAGCAGCAGATGGAGCGCAAGCTTCGCCGCGCCGCTGCCGGAAGCGGGCTGGACGAGGCAGTGACCTGGTCGTTCCTGCCCGAAGATGCCGCCGCGCACTTCACCGCGACCGACGATCTGTGGAAGCTCGACAACCCGATCAGCGAGGACATGAAGGTCATGCGCCCCTCGCTCATTCCGGGCCTGCTGATCGCCGCCAAGCGTAATGCCGATCGCGGCGCGGGCGCCTCGCGCCTGTTCGAACTCGGCCGCCGCTACTTCCGCGGCAAGAATGGCATGAGCGACGAGCGCGCGACGCTTGGCGTGGTGCTGACGGGTGAGAAGGTCCAGCGCGGCTGGGCAAGTGGCAAGGCCGCGATGTACGATGCCTACGACGCGAAGGCCGCCGCGCTCTCGCTGCTCGAGGCGGCAGGCGCACCTGCGGATAAGCTGATGGTGATGGGTGAGGCTGGCGACCAGTTCCACCCGGGACAGTCGGCAACCGTGCGCCTTGGTCCCAAGAACGTGCTTGCGCGCTTCGGCATGCTCCATCCCGCAACGCTCAAGGCGTTCGACATGGATGGCCCCGTCGCAGCGGTCGAGCTGTTCCTCGATGCGATCCCGGCGAAGAAGGCACCCAAGGGGCCGGTCAGCTTCGCACGTCCGGGCTTCACGCCGCCCGCGCTGCAGGCCGTGACCCGCGACTTCGCCTTTCTCGTGCCCGCCGACCTTGCAGCAGAAGACCTGCTCAAGGCAGTTCGCGGCAGCGACAAGACGAACATCACCGCCGCGCGCGTCTTCGACCTCTTCACCGGCGAAGGCGTGCCCGAAGGCAAGAAATCGCTCGCGATCGAGGTCACGCTGCAGCCGCAGGACAAGAGCTACAAAGACAAGGACCTCAAAGCGATTGCGGACAATGTGGTCGCTGCTGCGGCCAAGCTGGGAGCGGAACTGCGCGGCTGATCCGCAGGCCAGATTGTCATGTCGAACAGAAGAACCTTCGCGATCATCTCGCACCCAGACGCGGGTAAAACGACGCTGACCGAAAAGCTGCTGCTGCAAGGCGGAGCAATCCACCTCGCGGGCGAGGTCAAGGCGCGCGGGGCTGCACGGCGGGCGCGCTCGGACTGGATGAAGATCGAGCAGCAACGCGGTATCTCTGTGACGTCCAGCGTGATGACCTTCGAGCGTGACGGCGTGACCTTCAACCTGCTCGACACGCCGGGGCACGAGGACTTCTCCGAAGACACCTACCGCACGCTGACTGCGGTGGACTCGGCGGTCATGGTGATCGACGCGGCCAAGGGTATCGAGCCGCAGACGCGCAAGCTGTTTGAGGTCTGCCGCCTGCGGAACGTCCCGATCATCACCTTCGTCAACAAGGTCGACCGCGAAGGCCGCGATCCGTTCGAGACCCTCGATGAAGTCGCCGACATGCTCGCGCTCGACGTCAGCCCGCAAGGCTGGCCGATCGGCATGGGCGGGCGGTTTGAAGGCATTCTCGACTTCGAAACAGGCGAAGTCAGCCGCCCGGAGGGGCCCTCAAAGGAATTCTTGGGCAAGCGCGATGCCAACCCCGAGATACCCGAGGAATTCGCAGAGGAGGCCGAGCTTGCACAGGTCGGCTATCCCGAATTCGACCTCGAAGCCTATCGTAGCGGCGACCTGACGCCTGTCTATTTCGGATCGGCCCTCAAGAATTTCGGTGTGACCGAACTGATCGAAGCCATCGCGCGGGTAGCGCCCCCGCCGCGGCCGCAACCTGCGGGCGAGGAGCAGATCGCGCCTGACCACGGCGAGGTCACCGGCTTCATCTTCAAGGTGCAGGCCAATATGGATCCCAACCACCGCGACCGCATCGCTTTCATGCGGCAGGTGTCGGGCACCTTCAAACGCGGGATGAAGCTGACGCCGTCAGGTCTCGGCAAACCGATTGCGATCCACTCGCCGATCCTGTTCTTTGCGCAGGACCGCGAGATTGCGGATACGGCAGAAGCGGGCGACATCATCGGCATTCCGAACCACGGCACGCTGCGCGTGGGCGATACGCTGTCGGAAAAGAACGAACTTCGCTTTACTGGCCTGCCCAACTTCGCGCCGGAAATCCTGCGCCGTGTGCAACTGAAGGACCCGACCAAGACCAAGCAGCTTCGCAAGGCGCTCGATGATTTGTCCGAAGAAGGGGTGATCCAGGTGTTCTATCCCGAGATCGGCGCACAGCACATTGTCGGCGTGGTCGGACAGCTTCAGCTTGACGTGCTCATCTCGCGGCTGTCGGCGGAATACAAGGTCGAGGCCGCACTCGAAGCCTCACCCTTCGCGACCGCGCGCTGGATCAAGGGCGATGCAAAGGCGCTTGCCGAGTTCGAAAGCTTCAACCGCGCCAACCTCGCGCGCGACCGGGATGGCGATCTCGTCTTCATGGCCAAGAGCCCGTGGGACGTGAACTACCAGGTCGAGAAGAACCCCGAGCTTACGTTTAGCGCGACCAAGGAAAGGTGAGGTTGCGGGAGCCGCAACTTCGGGCCATTGGAACCGAATGAACGGTTCAGGCCCCACCTCACAAAGCTTCATCTCCCAGCGGCTCAAGCTCAATTACGAGGATTGGGGTGCCGAAAATCAGGGACGCGGAAAGCCTCCATTAGTCCTCGTCCATGGCGGACGCGATCATGCGCGCAGCTGGGACTGGACCGCCGAGGCGCTGCGTGACGAATACCATGTCATCGCGATGGACCACCGCGGCCATGGCGACAGCGACTGGGTGTCCGACGGCAATTACGGCGCGGGCGATATGGTCTATGACCTTGCCCAGCTAATCCACCAGCTTGGCGTTGGCCCGGTGCGGATCGTGTCGCACTCAATGGGCGGCAATGTCGCGCTGCGTTACTCCGGCATGTTCCCGGAGATGGTCACTAAGCTCGTCGCGATCGAAGGCCTTGGCCCGTCGCCCGAGTGGAAGGATAAGCAGCGCGAGACGCCTTACCCTGAACGCATGCGCGAATGGATTGAGAAGAAGCGCAAGGCGGCAGGGCGAAGCCCACGCAAGTATGAGAGCATCGAGGCCGCCTTTGCCCGGATGATCGAGGAGAACTCCTACCTCACAGAGGATCAGGCGCGCCACCTCACCATCCACGGCGTCAACCGCAACGAGGACGGCACGTACAGCTGGAAGTTCGACCCGCACCTCAATGTCTGGGGCGTAGAGGATATCGCCGACGAATTCATGGAGGCGATCTGGGGCGCGATCACCTGTCCAACGCTCCTGATGTACGGTGCAGACAGCTGGGCCTCGAACCCGGAGAAGGACGGGCGGATCAAACACTTCAACACCGCCGAGGTGATCGAATTCGAGAAGGCGGGCCACTGGCTCCACCACGACCAGTTTGACCGCTTCATCGGGGTCGTGCGAGACTTCCTCAAGGATTAGGAGACCAAGAACATGTCTGATTTCTTCGACGCGCTTGAGCCCAAACACTTGGCGATGATCGAGAAACAGCCGGTGTTCTTTGTCGCCACTGCCGCCGCGGATGCGCGCATCAATCTCAGCCCTAAGGGCTACGATGCTTTTCGCGTGCTCGAGCCGGGCAAGGTCGCTTATCTCGACCTTGGCGGATCGGGGAACGAGACTCACGCCCACCTGGCTGCGGATGGCCGCATCACCATCATGTTCTGCAATTTCGAGCGGCCCGCTCTGATCCTGCGCATCTATGGTCGCGGGAGGCCGGTTCTGCCGCAGGATACCGAATGGGAGGAGCTTGCGGCCCATTTCACACTGCTTCCCGGCACGCGACAGATCTTCATAATCGACATCGACAGCGTCCAGACCAGCTGCGGCTGGGGCGTTCCTTTCATGAGCCTCGAGGGTGAGCGCGAAACGCTCAAGAAAGCCCACAAGCAGTCCAATCCGGAGGAGTGGGAGGCCAAAGCCGCATCTCGCACAAGCAGCATTGATGGACTGCCGACCCGCGCGACAACGCAATATATTGCAGGCGAGTAGCCCACTGCGGTTACAAAGTAACATCAGAGAGGCGTCAATTGCGGTAAATCAACTAACCTTGCTCAAAAAATAAACAAATGATTAAACCTTAGGCACGCACTTTTGTGCAGGTGCGAAGAAAGCGCCTGATTCCCCAGCGTCAACCGTGTTGCACAATTGTGGCACGCCCCTTGCAGACCAATCGGTCAGCCGGATGAGCCGGCCAAAGCCAAAGGGGGCACGGATGAAGTTCATCATCGCCATCATAAAACCGTTTAAGCTTGATGAGGTCCGCGAAGCGCTGGGCTCCATCGGGGTCGCTGGGATGACTGTTTCCGAAGTTAAGGGGTTCGGGCGCCAGAAGGGCCAGACCGAAATCTATCGCGGGGCCGAATACTCCACCAACATGTTGCCGAAGGTGAAGCTGGAGATTGCTGCGAGCGACGATATCGCTCCGCAAGTGGTCGAGACGATCCAGCAAACCGCCAACACCGAGGCCATCGGTGATGGCAAGATCTTCGTGCTCGACCTTGCATCGGCCACCCGCATTCGCACCGGCGAAGCCGGCGAAACCGCGCTCTAATTCGGGGGACCTGAACTCATGAAAAAGCCTCTCCTTACCGGCGCTGCCCTATTGGCAGGCTCGGCATTCGCCGCGCAGCCCGCTCTTGCTGCCGTGCCTGACGCGGAAGTCGTTTCGGCTGGCACTGCGTATATCTTCAACACGCTGCTGTTTCTCATCGGCGGCTTTCTCGTCATGTGGATGGCAGCCGGCTTCGCAATGCTCGAAGCAGGCCTTGTCCGCGCCAAAAACACCTCCACCCAATGTATCAAGAATATTGGCCTATATTCGATTGCCGGCCTGATGTTCTGGGTGATCGGCTATTCGATCGCGTATCCTGGCTTTGCCGAGGGTTCGCTTGGCCTGTTCGGCATCGGCGCTGCGCCTTATTCGATGCAAGGGGTGGGCGAAGCCGACACTGGCACGGGTTACTCCGTCGCGTCGGACTGGTTCTTCCAGATGGTTTTCTGCGCGACCACCGCCTCGATCGTTTCGGGAACCGTGGCTGAGCGTGTGAAGATCGTTCCGTTCTTTATTTTCGTTACCATCCTGACCGGCATCATCTATCCGGTGGTCGTCAGCTGGGAGTGGGGCGGGGGTTACCTCGACACCGTCCACGGCTTCAGCGATTTTGCTGGTTCGACTCTGGTCCACTCGACCGGTGGCTGGGCTGCGCTTGTTGGTGCTGTCATCATCGGCGCTCGTGCCGGTCGCTATGGCGCGGATGGCAAGGTCAACGTATTCCCGGGCGCGAACATTCCGCTCGCAACACTTGGTACCTTCATCCTGTGGCTCGGCTGGTTCGGCTTCAACGGCGCATCGCAGCTTGCGATGGGCACGGTTGGCGATGCTTCCGATGTTTCGAAGATCTTCGTGAACACCAACATGGCAGCCTGTGCCGGTGTGGTCGTCGCGATCATCCTCACCCAGGTCATGTACAAGAAGGCCGACGTTACCATGGCGCTCAACGGCGCACTGGCTGGCCTCGTGTCGATCACGGCAGAGCCTCTTGCACCCACCGTTGGCCAATCGATCCTGATCGGCGGTATCGGCGGCGTCATCGTGGTCCTGACGGTCCCGATGCTCGACAAGCTAAAGATCGACGACGTTGTCGGCGCCATCCCGGTTCATCTCTTCGCAGGTATCTGGGGCACGCTGATCGTTGCCTGGACTGGTGATGCGACCTTCCTTGGCCAGCTGGTCGGCGTGCTGCTCACCGCAGTCTGGGTTAGCCTAGCTTCGGCAGTTGTCTGGCTCGCTCTCAAGTACACCATCGGGGTCCGCCCGACGGAAGAAGAAGAGATGGCAGGCCTCGACCATGCCGAGATTGGTGTGGAAGCCTATCCCGAATTCGCTCGAACCTGAGCGCAAACAGTTTGGCGGGGGGAGGCTCTCTCTCTCTTCTCCCCTCTCCCCGCCAAAAGCCGTTCCTCCTGCGAACGAACAGACTGATGAAGGCCGGAGCGGCATGTTCGCTCCGGCCTCTTTTTTGTTGGGTTCGCTATGCGCCGCGCGCCTTGGGTAGCGCTAACTGCACTACGTGTTACACGCCTACTTTTTCAGCTGCCTTGATGAAGTCAGCGCAGCGTTCGCCGATCATGATGCTGGGAGCGTTGGTGTTGCCGCTAACTATCTTGGGCATGATGCTCGCATCGGCAATCCAGAGACCATCTATCCCGCGCGCTTTCAGCGTCGGGTCGACGACAGCATCGTCATCCGCGCCCATCCGGCATGTGCCGACTGGGTGGTAGACCGTGTCGGCACGCTCGCGGATCAGCTGATCGAGCGCATCGTTATCCTGAAGGTCAACCGGATGGCGGTCAGTGGGCCCGTAAACCTGCATCGCTGGCGTATCGACAATGCGGTGCGACAGGCGCACGCCCTCGCGCAGCACCGCGATATCGCGATCATCGTCGAGGAAATTGGGGTCGATCACCGGAGCCGCAGCTGCGTCCCGTGACCCGAGGCGCACAGTTCCGCGGCTTTCGGGGCGCAGCACGCAGGCGTGCAGCGAGAAGCCGTAACCCTTCACATTCTCGCGCCCGTGATCCTCAAGCACCGCGGGGACGAAGTGCCATTGCACATCGGGCGCAGGGGCTTCATCCATGACCTGCCAGAACCCGCCGGCTTCGGCGAAGCACGTGGTCATGGTTCCGGTACGTTTGCGACGATGTTCCAATACAGCCGCCGCCATTTTGAGCGTGCCTTTCAACGTGCCGCCGATCGGCACGTCGCTGTCGGTTTGCCAGCCGGAGACATAGTCGATGTGATCCTGAAGCTCGGAGCCCACCGCTGGCTTGTCGAGCACGACGTCGATGCCATGCTCCTTCAAGTGTTCGGCGGGGCCAATGCCCGACAGCATGAGGATTTGCGGCGAGCCGAATGCGCCTGCTGAAAGGATTACGCCATGCTTTGCGTGCAAAGTCTTCGACGTCTTGCCGTCGCGGATTTGGACCCCGGTGACCCGGCCATCCTCGATCACCAGCTTTTCAACCAGCGTCTTGGTGCGAACGGCGAAATTGCCCTGCTCGCGGATCGGCTCGACATAGCCGCGCGCGGCGGACCAGCGCTCGCCGTCACGCTGCGTGACCTGATAGAGGCCAAAGCCCGACTGTCGCTCCCCGTTGAAATCATCGTTGGTGCGAAGCTGGAGAGACGCGGCGCCTTCGACGAAAGCGTGGCTTGTGGGATTGGGCGCGCGTTGGTTGGAAACGAAGAGCGGCCCTCCGCCGCCGTGATACTCGTCCCCGCCATTCTCGTTCGATTCGGACTTGCGGAAATAGGGAAGCACGTCGTCATAGGCCCAGCCGGTGCAGCCCATGTCTGCCCAATTGTCGTAGTCCCACTTGTTTCCGCGGATATAGACCATCGCGTTGATGGCCGAGGATCCGCCCAAGCCCTTGCCGCGCGGCTGATAGCCAATGCGTCCGTTCAAGCCCTTTTGCGGGACGGTATCGAACTTGTAGTTCGACGAGTTGCGGATGAACGGCATAAAGCCGGGCGTCTTGATCAGGACGTTGTCGTTGCGCCCGCCCGCTTCGAGCAGGCAGACCCGCCGCGTTCCATCAACCGCAAGCCGGCCCGCTACAGCGCTGCCGCCACTGCCACCGCCGATGACGATGTAGTCAAAGCTTTCCATATTCTCTCCTCTTGGCGAGGGAGGTTAGGCAGCTTGGCCGGGGCTTTCAATCGGGTTTCTTGTCGCAACCGAATTTGTGGGGGCATCGGCATGCCTTGTCTGCGCGTCTTGCCGCTCCAGCCAGCGCGCGCGGATCGTGTCGGATGTGTCGCGGCTGCCGTCATGCGTCCAGCCGGGCTCGCGAAGGAGGTAGGAAAGTTTGTGCTTCCACGGCGCGCTCCAGATATCGCGCACCATGCCGATCCATTCGTGAAACACAGCCCACAGCAGGTTGAACGAGCCTAGCTGTTTGATAATGCCGTAGCGGATCTGTTCTTCGTCGCGCTCTGGCTCGAAGGTGCCGAACATCTTGTCCCAGACGATGAAGACGCCCGCATAGTTGCGGTCGAGATAGCGCGGATTGGTTGCGTGGTGGACGCGGTGGTGGCTCGGCGTGTTCATGACCGCCTCAAACCAGCGAGGCATGCGGTCGATTGCCTCGGTGTGGATCCAGAACTGGTAGATGAGATTGAAGCCGCCACAGATCGCGATCATCAGCGGATGAAAGCCGAGCAGCACGAGGGGGATCGCGAACAGCAGGCCGAACGTGAAAGCGCCGGTCCAGCTCTGCCTAAGCGCAGTCGAAAGGTTGTAGTGCTGTGATGAGTGGTGGTTCACATGGCTCGCCCACATCCAGCGGATGCGATGGCCCGCGCGGTGGACCCAGTAATACTTGAGGTCATCGAGCACGAAGCAAAGCGGCCATGCCCACCAAACCGCCCACCACTCAGGGCCGAAATCGAACAACCGATATTCGTAGGCCTCGATAAAGACGTAAGCAGCAAACCCACCGAAAAGCGCGCCCGCCACCGTCGATCCCAGCCCAAAGGCGAGACTGACGAGCGTATCCATCGGCTCGTATGCTTCCGGACGGCGCAGGCGCGACCAGATCATCTCGGCAAGCACGGCGACCACGAATAGCGGCACGGCATATTGGGTGGGTGAGAAGTCGGGCATTGAACGCTCTATAGCCGGTTGATCGCGTCAGCCCAATATCCGGGGTCGTCGAGAGATAACCGGACTGTTCCGAATCGCGCCTCTCCGAGATCGACTATCAGTGCATCGATCACCTCACTCACCGAAGCACGTGCGTCCAGCACCCTGCCAGCGAACCGATTGCCGTGGAGCTTGATCACCATGATCTGTCCCGACGCGTCGCGGGCAAGGGCAGCCGAACCGCCGCGCGCTATCGATATGCGCGTTGCCTCGTAGCCATCGAGCACTTCACCCGCGACCCGGCGCACATCGGCCTCGTCATTTAAGGTCGGCTTGTCCCCGAGCTTGAGCCAGCGCGCCAGCACAAAGAGCGCAAAGATTGCAATGAGCGACCCGCCAAACTGAAAGAGGAGTGGGGGGATATCCATGCGTGATGAGAGAGACTGCCTGCGGTGAAGCCTGGCTTCAGCGCGCTGCGAGCATGTCGATCATTGGTCGGATCGGGCTGACATCATACCCTGCCGCCATTGCAGCGCTGACGATCTCGTCAGGTGCAGCGCCGCTCTTCGCCTGAGCAAGGGCCCACAGAAAGGTCGAGCGGGTCCCCGACCGGCAATAGGCGAGAACAGGGCCGTCGGCTGCGTCGAGTGCAGCAACCATCTCGTTCACCTGCGCTTCGCTGAATCCGGTATGCCCGATTGGAATGGCGACATACTCAAGTCCCGCATCGCGCGCGAGGTTGGCGATCTCATCTCCCTGCGGCGCGGTTGGCTCCTCGCCATCGGGGCGGTTGTTGACGATCATCGCGAAGCCCTGCTCCTTTGCTGCAGCGATATCCTCTGCGCCGATCTGAGGGCTTGCGGAGACGGAATTGGAGAGCTTGCGAAAATCTGACATCGTTCCTGCGCTTTCTTCTGGCTTGTCGCGACCTGCGTGGCAATGCCCTCGCTTGATCCGGCATGCAAGATCAGCAGATCCATCAGGACCCCTCGAAATTGTCACATTTTTACGTCAAGACACTGTCTTGAGTTAAATCATTCGCATAGCGCCGCTTTGTGCGCTATGAGTTGATCAATGAAGAGTTCTCTCGAATGTGGGAGCACGATTCTTCGTCTGGTGCGGGTTGTTGCCCACGTTACCAGCGATTTGGAGGCCGGGCAGCGTGATAAGGTACGTACTAAGTTATGGGTTACGACAGGGGACGTCGGCGCGGACGGGACAAGCGGGACGGATTCGGCGAAGACAGCTTTGATCCATTTGGCGGAGGTGATGGCTTCTCGCCTCCTTCCGATTACGGAAATGATCGTGGTGGCGACCGTTTCGGCGGTGGTGATCGTTATGGCGGCGGAGGCGGTGGTGATCGCTTCGGCGGCGGCGATCGAAACGGTGGAGGCGGCGGCTTCGGCGGCGGTCCTCGTGGCGGCGGCGGTGGTGGCCGCGGCGGCGGCGCTGGTGGCGGTGGCGGCGGCTTCAACCGCATGCCCGCTCAGGTCGTTGGCACCGGCAAAGGTACGGTAAAGTTCTTCAACGGCCAGAAAGGCTTCGGCTTCATCCAGCAGGAAAGCGGCGGTGAAGACGTCTTCGTTCACATCAGCGCAGTCGAACGCGCAGGGCTCGAAGGTCTTGCCGAAGGTCAGGAGCTGGAGTTCAACCTGGTCGACCGCGGCGGCAAGGTGTCCGCCCAGGATCTGCAGGTTGTGGGTGACGTGATCGCCGTCCAGCAGGCCGGCGGCCCGCCCAAACGCGAACTCACAGGCGAAAAGGCAACCGGCACCGTCAAGTTCTTCAACAGCATGAAAGGCTTCGGCTTCCTCGTGCGCGATGATGGCCAGCCGGACGCTTTTGTTCACATCAGCGCAGTTGAGCGCTCGGGCCTCTCGGCGATCAACGAAGGCGAACGTTTCGAGTTCGACCTCGAAGTCGATCGACGCGGGAAGTATTCGGCGGTCAACCTCGTGCCGGTGCAGGGCTAAAACTCTCAACATCCGGCCGTTTGACCATTCAGGTGAGCGGCCCTATTTCAAAACGAATGGCGGCTCATAGACGAGCCGCCATTTGCTTTTGAGCTGCAAACACAATCAGGGATTAAACTCATGTCGATATCGCCGCTTATGCCAGTCTATCCGCGTTGCGGAGTGCGGCCTGTCCGAGGCGAGCATTGCCACCTTATCGACGAGGACGGCACGCGTTACCTGGATTTTGCCAGCGGCATCGCGGTGAACCTGCTTGGTCATTCTCATCCCGGGCTGACCAAGGCGATCCAGGATCAGGCGGCGACCCTGATGCATGTCTCGAACCTATATGGCAGCCCGCAAGGCGAGAAGCTGGCGCAGCAGTTGGTCGACAAGACCTTCGCCGATACCGTTTTCTTCACCAACTCGGGAGCAGAAGCGGTGGAAGGCGCGATCAAGGCAGCGCGCGCCTATCACCAGAACGCCGGTGAGCACGGGGACAAGGATCGCTTTGAGCTGATTACGTTCAGCAATGCCTTCCATGGACGTACGATGGCGACGATCAGCGCGTCCAACCAGACCAAGATGCATCACGGCTTCTCGCCAATGCTCGAAGGTTTCAAATACGCGGAGTTCGACAATCTCGAGTCTGCGAAAGAATTCATCGGTCCGCGCACGGCAGGCTTCTTGGTAGAACCGATTCAGGGCGAAGGTGGCATCCGGCCTGCTTCCGACAGTTTCATGAAGGGGTTGCGCGAACTCGCCGACCAGCACGACCTGATGCTGGTTCTGGATGAGGTTCAGTGCGGCGTTGCTCGAACCGGTAAGATGTACGCTTACCAACATTACGGGATCGAGCCAGACATTCTCGCCACGGCGAAAGGGCTAGGCGGAGGTTTCCCGATCGGGGCCGTTCTCGCAACCGAGAAAGCTGCGCGCGGCATGACCTTTGGCACGCACGGCTCGACCTACGGCGGTAATCCGCTCGCAATGGCCGCAGGCGGCGCTGTCATGGACGCGGTCGCAAACGAGGAATTCCTCGCTGAAGTAACAGAGAAGGGCGAGCGCATCCGAGCCCGGCTCGAACAATTCATCGGAAACTATCCAGAGCTGTTCGAACTTGTTCGGGGCAAGGGGCTGATGCTTGGGATTAAGATGAAGGTCGAAAGCCGACCCTTCTTCGTCCACCTGCGCGATAATCACCAATTGCTCACTGTTGCCGCTGGCGATCAAACTCTGCGTGTTTTGCCGCCGCTGGTGATCGGCGATGCTGAGATTGACGAGTTTTTCGAGAAGCTCTCGGCTGGGGCGGCAAGCTTCAAAGTGCCCGAGGCCGCGTGATGACTGTTGCCCGGCATTTTCTCGATCTTGGCGATGCCGGAGCCGACGCAATAGCCGCGATGATTTCGGACGCTCTCGACCGCAAGGAAGCGCGGCGCGATTGGCCGAAGGGCAAGACGGACGCGGATGAGCCGCTCAAGGGGCGTGTCTTGGCGCTCGTCTTTGAGAAGAACTCGACTCGAACCCGTGTCAGCTTTGATGTGGCGATGCGGCAATTGGGCGGGACCGTGCTGATCCTCGAAGCGGGATCGAGCCAATTGGGCAGAGGCGAAACTATCGCTGACACCGCAAGAGTGCTCAGCCGGATGGTAGATGCGATCATGCTGCGCACCGACGATCATGCGAAGATCGAAGAAATGGCCCGCCATGCGAGCGTACCGGTCATAAACGGCCTGACCGATCGTTCTCATCCCTGTCAGATTGTGGCCGACCTCTTGACCATCATTGAACATAAGAAGCCTTTACCCGGCCTCGAAGTTGCATGGTTTGGAGACGGCAACAACGTGTTGCACTCGGTTCTTGAGGCCGCAGGGCTGCTTAAGTTCAACGTGCGAGTGGCCACCCCAGAGGGTTACGAACCAGCGGCGGAGTTTGTCGAGATAGCTCGTTCAGGCGGCGCAAGCGTGACGCTGACGCATAACGCTCAGCAAGCCGCAGATGGCGCCGATGTGCTTGTTACGGACACTTGGATATCGATGGGTCAGGCAGATGCCGACGATAAGCGCAAGGCAATGGCCCCCTATCAGGTCAACGGCGACTTGATGGCGCGTGCCAAGCCCGAGGCAATCTTCCTACATTGCTTGCCGGCCCATGTGGGCGAAGAGGTGAGCGAGGACGTGTTCGAAAGCTCACAGTCTGTCGTATTTGACGAAGCAGAAAACCGCATCCACGCCCAAAAGTCGGTGCTTCTTTGGAGTTTCGGACTCTTGGCCAACGGCTGAGAATTTCAGGAACTCGGCAAGAGGGCTTCAAGGCAAGCATATCACCCACCATATGATGGGGATGGAGAACCAACCTGAGACTTTTGCCGACAAGTTGCTCGGCTTTACACTGCCTTTGCGCAATGCCCGCGCGAGGGTTGTGAGGCTAGACCGCGTCATAGACGACGTTCTTGCCGCCCATGATTACCCGCCCCCGATCACTCACTTGCTAGGAGAAGCGCTGGTCCTCGGCGCCCTCATGGGCGGCTTGCTCAAAGCTGATGGCGACGATGCCCAACTGACAATGCAGGCTCAGACCAAGGACGGGGCGGTATCGCTTCTCGTGTGCGACTATCGCGGTGGGCAATTGCGCGGATATGCTGATTTTGACGATGCACGCCTGTCGCAGCTTGGGGCCAACCCGTCGCTGACCGCCCTGTTCGGTGAAGGATATCTCGCGATCACATTCGAGACTGGCCAGGGGCAGAGATACCAAGGAATTGTTCCGCTCGAAGGCGATAATTTGGCTCAGGCGTGTGAAAGCTATTTCACCCAGTCTGAACAGATCCCCACGCTAATCCGAATTGCCAGCAAGTCTTCTTCGACCGGGCGAGTTGCAGCGGGTATTCTCGTTCAGCATTTGGCAGACGGAGAAGAAGGCAGGGAGCGTCTGCATGTTCGGATGGATCATCCAGACTGGGAGCACATCGTCGCATTGGCGGGTACGATCAGTCACGAAGAATTACTGGACCCCGCTCTGTCGCTGGAAGGCATCGCGTGGCGCCTTTTCCACGAAGAGCCAGAGATCAGGATACAGCCAGGAGCAGCCCTTTCGCGAGGCTGTCGCTGCAATGCCGAGTATTATAACACCGTGATCGCGCGGTTTCCTGAGGCCGAACGTGAAGAAATGCGCGATGAGCAAGGACTTATCGTCGTTGACTGCGCATTTTGCGCAAAGAAATTTGAACTGTCAGTTTAACGATTTGCCGCTGTTCAGAAACGGCTCATCGTACTTAGCCTAATTTGAACAAGTGAAATTCATGCAATCCCGCAAGGACACCAATATGACTGAGCGTGTTCAACTCTCGCCGATTGGCATAATCGCAGCCTTGGGAATGATTATCCTGGGGCTCACGGTCCCGGCTGCCGCGCAGTCAGATAGCCTGTCCATGCTGACTGGGCTTTCGAAAGGCGAATGGACGATCAAACATCGAGACGGATCGGCAGATCGCAAGGTCTGTGTCAGGACCGGTGAGGAGCTCATTCAGCTGCGTCATATGACCTCTGGTTGCAGTCGATTCGTTGTTGAGGACGATGCGAGCAAGGTGACCGTTCAGTATACGTGTCCCGGCAATGGCTATGGCCGCACCAACATCCGTAAGGAGACCGGCGCGCTCGTGCAGATTGAAAGCCAGGGGATCGCTTCAGGACTGCCGTTTCAATTTGTTGCAGAAGCGCGGCGTACGGGCAGCTGCTAGGTCTGAGACCAGTAAGTCGGGGTGGATTGCTAATTCGTCTACGTCCGCTAGTTGGTCTTGATGAAAAACAAAGGAAACCAAAGCGGTCGACCCAAGGCGGTGGTTCTATTGTCTGGTGGGCTCGACTCGATGGTCAGTGCGGCGACTGCTCTCGAGAACGGTTTCGACGTTCATGCCCTGACAATAGACTACGGCCAGCGCCATAGGCGGGAACTGGCAGCGGCGAGGTCGATTGCTGAGAAACTTGATCTGAGCAGCCAGACTGAACTCGCTCTCGATTTGACTGCGTTTGGCGGATCAGCGCTTACTGACGAGATTGATGTGCCGAAAGGAGGGGTCGGGGACGATATTCCGGTCACTTATGTGCCAGCGCGCAACCTCGTCTTCCTCGCGCTCACCACAGCTTGTGCTGAGGCCGCAGGAGCAAATGACATCTTCATCGGGGTGAATGCGCTCGATTATTCAGGCTATCCTGATTGTCGGCCCGAATTCATTGCCAGTTTTGCGGAAACAGCAAAGCTCGGGACAAAGGCTGGCGTGGAAGCGGCTCCCTTCAAGATTCACGCACCGCTACAAAACATGACGAAGGCTGATATTGCGCGCGAATGCGCGAGGCTTCGCCTCGATCCGTCATGGAGCTGGTCTTGCTATGATCCGACGCCTGAAGGCCTTGCATGTGGCCTGTGCGATTCCTGTCGGCTTCGCAAGAAAGGGTTTGAAGAAGCAGGGCTCATCGACACCACGCCCTACGCCAACTGATTGAAGCTCTTCAGAATCCTCTTTGAGCCACCTGCGAAGATCGCCGAGCCAAAAAGAAAGGGGCCGGATCTCTCCGGCCCCTTCTTTACTTTGTGGCTGAAGCAAATTCTTACATGCCCGAGCCCGGACCGTAAGTAACTTCAACGCGACGGTTCTGCAGTTCGCGAACACCGTCAGCGGTCGGAACACGCGGCTGTGACTCGCCGAATGCTTCGCTGCTGATGCGGCCGTCCGGAATACCGCGACCCGTGAGGTATGCGCGGACCGATGCGTTGCGACGCTCAGCCAGACCCATGTTGTAGGTCACGCTGCCCGAACGGTCGGTGTGACCTGCGAGCATCACTGCAGCGGTGCCGCAGTTTGCGTAAGCCGTGACCGCGTTGTCCAGGATCGTCGCAGCATCAGCCGTGATGACCGATTCATCGAAGTCAAAGAAGACGATGTAAGGGCCCGTGTTGCACGGCGGCGGCGGCGGCGGTGGAGGCGGCGGCGGCGGCGGTGGCGGAGGAGGCGGCGGCGGCGGTGGCGGCGGCGGCGGAGGCGGAGGAGGCGGTGCTTCACCACCGAAGTTGTACGTCAGCGTACCAAGGATCGAGTGCGTGTTGAAATCGCCTTCGAGCGGACGACCGAGCGGGTCAATGATGCTCACGCTTTCGGCGTTGAAGTAACGATACTTCAGCCCGACGTCGAAGCTGTCGCTAAGCGGCGCACGGATACCTGCAAGCAGCTGCCATGCGAGACCGGTGTCGGAATCGTCCCACACGCCAGGGCCGTTGGTGTTCACGCGACCATCGAGATCGACACGAGCAACACCAACACCAGCGCCGGCAAAGCCCTGAATACCGTCGTCCGAACCGAAGTCGAACAGGCCGTTGATCATGAAGCTGAGCGCGCTCGTTTCACCGAGAGCGTCACGCACGTCAAAGAAGCGGTTAAAACCACCTTGAGCCGACGGGTTCAGCGCGAGGCCTTCCGTGCCTGCAGCCACTTCGTCAAGTTCAGCTTCTTTGTAGCTAACCTCTGCTTCGAGACGGAATGCTCCGAAGTCATAACCGACAAGCGCACCAAAGTCGCCTCCGGTGTCGTGGTCAGCAACGGCGTCGCCGGGGCTGCCGTCTACATCAAATGTGGTGTCTTCGACGAGCATCACACCAGCATCACCCTGTACGTACCATTGGCCTTCGCGGGCCATGGCGGGCGCGGTGAGTGCGGTCGAAGCCATCGCCAAGCCGATGACTAATTTACGCATTCTAGAATTCCCCTTCTTTTAAGTCTGAGGCGCCCAATATCTCTATCTTCTCCACAGATGAGTAGCAAGCGATCAATGCCGCAGATGTGTTGCAAGAATGCCGCTATTGGGGTGCTTTGCTGCAAAATGTGCAATTCTGACCAGAGCACTTTGCAAGGCGACCGCTGTTCCCAGCGCTCTTAAGCCGAGTTTCTCGGAAAAACTCCAATCATTCGAAGCGCTTCAATTAACTCGCCGATGGCGGCACGAGCTTCGCTATCGACAGTCGCCCCGCCGGTTGGGATTGCCGGTTCTGATGCTGCGCTCCAGCCTGCCTCGAAAAGCAGTGTCGCCATCGTTTCACGATTGAAGACCTGCATGCCGTCTTGAGGCGAGACATACTGCCAAGCCCCGGCGATCCACATAGCAATTTCGTCAATGTGGCCGGCCCATCCATCGATTGGGTCCGGACCGACCAGGAAACAGGCACCTTCCGCGGGATTGTCAGGCGGTGTGCTTGTGTGCTGCTCAACTGCACGAGGCAGCAAGGCATCGAGAATGGAAAAGGCTTGGTTTAGGAAGAATTCCTTCTGAGCCTGCCCCGAAAACAGCAGCGGTAGCGCGGCGTTTGGGGTGGTCGAGGGAAAGTGAATGGGGACAGCCATAACGAGTGCTCCTGAAGTTAGTCGATTGTTGCAAGCAGAAGGGCGCTTGATTGGCCGAAAGTGCCGATCTGTCTGACCCAAAGGGCGTTGCTGCCGTGTTGAGCGAGAAGCTCAGCCCGCATCGACTGCGAGAGCGAGAAGCTCGCAGCCGTTACAAGCCAAGCCTTTGCAGGATTTTCGCAAGAGCCATAACCGACGGTATAGGCTTCCTTTTCCTCAACGAGAGGCACCTCACTGGCATCGGGCCAATGCCATTGTCCACGCGCGCGCCTTGTCCAACAGAACGTTTGTTCACCGTCAGCCTGTCGGGTCGAGCGCGGCGCCATGGGCATAAGCGGACGTTGCGACAAGCCCGCATTGTGAATGCTGGAAAAGACCGGTTCCTGGTCGGCGCGCCCGATGGCAGCGATCCTCGAACCTGCTCCCGGTTCCACCAAAGTCGGATCGATAGTTGTCAGTCTATGGTCTAGCAGCACAACGAGAGTCCCCGCTGCATGTCCTTCGGATGCAACGTCTTCTGTACCAGCGCGTGCTCGCAACAGGCCTTGGAGCCGCCACTGTGTCTCCGTGAGGCGCTGTGCAGACAAGAACTGGATGATCTCTCCGCCCACCAGCAAGCGATTGGCTCCCATGGCCAGCCCAGTCACATCGGTATCGTCGAACGCCAGGTCGTCCGCAGCGAGAGCAACGTCGAGGTGCGCATTGGGCTCCAGCAATGCACCTGAGGACGCCCCGACTGGCGCAGATAGCTCACCCGCGACAGCCCGGTCCTTGGCGCTCACACCGATTTCTTCGAGAGTCCCGGCGCGCTCGGCATAAAGAGCCGATCCCCGCCACCCTGCCCCTGAGGAGGATGCAGCCGCCATCACTATAGGATTGGTGGGCGATGAGCCATTCTCCGGGGGCAGTTCAAAGGCCCAAAGGAGGCTTGGCGTCGCAATCAAATCCGCAGGGATGTTTGCAGCCCCTGCATCGCTCGACAAGGTTTCGGGAAGGACAGGTGCAAGTCGCTCGAGGCCAAGCTCGATTCCGCGGTCGAACCACTCCCAGCTTCGCACCTTCCAGTTCCCGGTCTTGTTGGGCAGGCGAACCACGCTCCCAGGAGCTACGTTGGGGTCAAGTTCTCCAATGCGCCAAACAACCTGCTCGTTGCGCCACCGAGCGCGGTAGGCGTTCGAATTCGCGAGCCTTCGTGCGCCTTGAGCGGTCATCGTGGCGGGTAGGTCGACCATCATCTCACGGCCATTTGGGCGCAAGCCCGCCGCGCGTTGCACGCCTGGCTGATAATCCCGTTGCTCGTCGTAGTAACGAATGGCCAAAGGCTCTGGGCCCGGCGCGGCCTCGCGCCGCGTGACTTGCTCGCTCGCCTCTTCGCTGTCGCGGTCAGACAGTTGTTCGGGCAGGACTGGAATTTCGCTCGGCAGGATACTCGCCGATGACAAGCGCAAGCCTTCACGCTGCGTCACGCAATCCATGGGAAAGACGCGGTTAATTGCGGAGAGTGAGGACCCCACTGCCCCTCCATCATCGGTAAACCCGCGAGCATCTTGAAGCTTGGATTGAGGTGAGTCCGAGATGCATTCCGGAACCAGCCGGTCGAGCGTTACTGCCGCGTCGTGGTCCGCGAATATCTCGAAGCTCAGCGCTGGGATGCGATTGCCATACTCGCTCAGTTGCAAGTTTTCGAACACGACATGAGCGCAATCGCGAAAGGCGGGTGCCGAAACGCCCTTGTCGGCCGAGATTGCCGGGTCGACCGAATTGTCGCCCGTACCAAGGTAAACCCGCATATCGCCATCTGCCTTGAGGTCGCCGCTTGCACCTCGCAACAGATTGCCATCCGCCCATATGCGCCCAATTCCTGCGATCGGAGTGCTTGAAAGAGCGACGGCAAAGGAGACCGAATAGGAGTAGGTCGTGGTCGAAGGACGGCCCTTGCCGCCACCTTGTTTCGCCGAGGTTTCGACCAGATCTGTTGACCAGATGATCGTCCCTGCCGTTCGCACTCGCCCGAAGTTGCGCGGAATCGACTGGCCGTACGTCGATGTGGTGACGGAGAGCTCTTTCAGCCTCGGGCCTTCCCGGGTTCCTGCTCCGACAATGATGTTGTCGGCCTGTCTTCCGACGAAAGCACCGACTGCGCCCCCAAGCGGGCCGCCGATCGCAGTGCCGATCGCGGTGAATAACAAGGTGGCCATGGCCGCTCCTCAAATGTTCATGATGGAAAGCGCCAGCGCGCAACTGTAGTAAGCGTCGGATCGCGCCGCCCGCGAACAACACGCCTGATCCCGGCATGCGCGTGAATGATTTCCGAGGACGCTTCGATGATCTGAATGTGCTGCTGGCCAGGCCCCGGCTGTACAAGCAACACGTCGCCGCGCCTGTCGCAGCCTGTCGCCTGTTCCAGACCATACTGGCCGGCGGCCGCGAACCATCGCGAAGGAGCGCTGTTGCGCAATCTGTATCCTGATGGCGCAGGTGCTGATATTCCGATCCTGCGCAGGCTTTCATGAAGCAGACCGATACAATCGAGGCCTGTTTCGACATCCCTGCCATACAGCCGAAATGGCGTTCCGATCAGCCCCGCGGCGGCTTGGGCAAGCGCGTCGCCGCGCGACACCTCGGCGTTATCTGCTGCCATTTCCGTACCGGGCTAAAAGATCATTGCCGGGAAGGAATGGCTCACCGCGAAAATTGATCGAGTTGCCGAAGCGCGAAGTGCAAGTCGCGAGCAGATGATCGCAGCCCTGCAATAGCTCGGCCTGCACGCCGGCTTCGATCTGCGCGCTGATTGGCCGGTCTAGTGTGAGCCAGTCCTCTTCGCCGCCTAGAACGCCAAAAACTGAACCGGTCTGGGGGCCAACAAGAAAGCGAACCTGCCCCTCGATGTGATCCGCGGCCAGAACGTCAGCGACCTTGATGCGGTTGCGTTCATGATCGACCGCCGCGACGGTGCGCCTCGAAGTGAAGCGCGGGGCAGAAAGCCCACAGCCAGGCCCGCAAAACTGGGCTCGGCAAGTGGGACTTGTTCGCGGCACGAGGTCGCGTTCGAGGATATGCTTCGCTGACTTCAACTCGCCCGAAAACGCGCGACCGTCATCCTCGATGGAGCCAAGAATTCCGGAATAGATCGTATGGTGATCGAGCGTTTCCCAATCCACTATTCCAACTTCGATCGTCGCGTCATCAAAGAGGCCGTTGGCGAGATCATCTTCTCGGATTGAAGCATGACTAAGCGCACCTTCGACACCTGCACTGTCTTCCGACAGATCGGACGTCATTCGAATGGCGGCTGGAACCATGCCCGGCGCTGCGCGGTGCGTTATTCCGTCGATTAGGAGATCGCGATTGTGACTGGTGAAGCCATACGCCACTCCATCGCGGCGGAAGATCCGCCAGAAGGTGGCAGCCGTTTCGAGCTCGCTGGAGAAAAACCGCCGCATCAGATTTCTTCGCGAAGCTCGATCAGCGGCACGCTTGGCGCTTCTCCAGCTTCGAAGTTCACAGCCGAAATGTCGATGCGATCCTCGGCAAATCGAACTGGGACGTCGAACAGAAAACCCGCCCGGATTTCATCGCCTTCAACCGGCGCGGTGGCAAAAGTCAGAAGGCCTTTCTCACCGAGCGTCCAGTCAGTGTTGGGGCTGCCGCCAACACTAACCAACAGGCTTTCAGGGCGTGGACGTGTGATCGGACGGATTTGTGGATCGGAGCCTGATCCATATGATTTGACTAGCTGAAAATCTGCAGTGAGCCCGTCCCCAGTCCCGATCAACTGGTCGAACATGGACGGCGTACCGGTCATTGCGTTTGTGCTGTTGTCGAAGGGGTCGCTTATACGAAATCCTCGCGCCGCCCCACGCCTGGCGCGGAAGAAGGCCACCAGTTGCGAGAGCTCGCTTTCCGACCGGATCCCCGGCCCCACGTCGAAATGCACGCGTGCATCGGACCAAAGCGAATTGCGGCGCTCATGACCTGACGCGGTAACTGACACCGAAGTTGCAAACTCTGGAGCGACAGCGGTGCTCCGCCCGAGGGGGAAGGGGTAAAGCGTGTCGTCAAATGCATCCATGGCATCCTCCAGAATTGTTGGCAGGCGGGTGTAGCCATCGCGGTTGATCTGAGGCTGCGCCCAAACATATCGGCGCATGATCGAACGCCGTGCGGCTTCGTCGATGCCCGCATCAATGCGGGTCCAGAATGTCTTGGCGTCCTCTGGCAGCAAAACGAAACCAGCGAGGTAATCCTGCTCTTCAAGCGGATACTTCAATCGCTCGTCCACAAAAGCGTAGGCATTGCGGCGCAAGGCGTCTGCCCCGCCAGTCAGCCAATCGTAGTCTTCAAGTTGCAGGCGATCGAAGGCGGGGTGCGCCCATCCTGTCGGAAGGTTTGCCCGATACAGCTCGGGCATGTTGGGATCGAGGATAGTTGGCGTGAATGCGAGAAGCAGAACCTGCGCATCACCGGTAGCCGCGCTTTGAATATCCGAGGTGAGAGCGGCAGTCGATTGGGCGAGCAGCTCTCCTGCGGCCTCCAACAGCGCGATCTGTGCTGAATCGAGTGGCAAACGCATATCGGCGATTTCAGGTGGCGAACCGCCGAAGACAGCTCGCGCGGCATCGTCATATAGGCAGATTTGTGCGTCGCTCGTAGTCCACCACCACGGTTCCCCAATCTGCATTCGAACAGGCTGGGACGATTGTTCGAGCAGGCTGACAAACCGAAGAGCACCGGCGCTGAGCCAGGCCATGGCATCGGAGTTGGCTGGAGACAGAAGCGTTGAAGGAGGTATCCATCCTGTCAATGCTGGTGCACCGCTTGATGTTCTTTGCTTCCATTCCTCCGGGCAATACGCATCGAACAGTTCATAAGAGATCGATGCAATCGTCTCCAAATCCTGATCGGCTGCCAGTTTGAAGAAGTTCGCGTGCCATTCCGCCGCCGGGGTACACAATTCGCCGATTGGGCTTGCCAGGAGGTCCGAGCCTTGCCGTTCAAGCCGCATGAAGTGGCTCATTCCGACGTAGTGAACGATGTCCTCGCGATAACCCAGACCGATGACCCCGCGCAGGAGGCGAGCGGGTGTCTGGTCGTATCCATCGTCATAAGCCGTTGCCATGCGTTCGCCGTGTATGGGCAAGCGCACGTCACCGATTTCCAGCATCGAGTTGAGGCCATCAGCGTTGATTTGCGAGATCGTCACCCGGCCATTGAATCGCTCCGACAAAGGAGCGTTGCTGCCAGCGACATATCCAGGCGCGACCATCGAGATGAACATCCGGTCGATATCGGCCGCGTTGATCGGCGCGCCGGGCAGAGCGAAGCCTGACTGGATTTCGGAGAATGGCAACTCGATCTCGGCATCGGTTGGCGTCCCGGATGCATAATTCCACAAACGAATGAACCAGGTTTGCGGATTGCCTGCGTCGTCGCGGCCCTCGATCGTCAGGGTCGGCCCGTTGACCGCGTCGAGCGGGATCACGCCTTGCGACTTCCAGCGAAAGCTCAGCGTCGTGTGCGAATAATCCAGGCTGGTTTCATATGCGAGAAGCGGATGGTCAAGCCGATCCACACTGTCCCAGATCAGCCCGACAAGCTCGCCCTCGTTATGGAGCTCAAGGTCGACCTGCATGCTGTCGGCGCTGGTCGTGATGACCGATGCCATCGCGGGCCGCGGAAAATTGACCGTCCAGAAGCGTGGATCAAAGCGCTGGATAAAGCTCGATTGCTGTCCCCTGCGTCCGTCTGCGAGATAAAATGACACGGGCCTTTCTCCTCTCTCAGCGGTCGCGCAAAGCGCGGCGAACTGCGCTTGCGACCTGGCGTGACGAGCGTTTCATCGCGGTGGGCGCTGCCGTTCCGCGCGGTGTTGCGAGTTGAATAGAGACCTGCACATTTTGGCCCGGTGCAGACGTTCCAGCGTTCGGCGCGATGCTGCCGGCGCTGGTGGGCACGAAAAGTTCAGGACCATTCTCACCGACGACATAGCCGCGTCCGGGTGAAACCGGGCCGCCGGTTGCACGTCCCGGCAATCCGAGCAAAGCTCCAAGCGATCCGCCGAGAAGTTTGCCCGCTCCGCTTTTCGAGTTTGAGAAAAGAGATCCGATCCCGGCGCTGATCGCATGCGCGGCGATGGAGTCCATCGCACGAAAAGCGACACGCTTGAGGTCGTCGAAGCCGAGTACCCCTCGGCGCAAGGCCGAGGTGAGGCCGCGTTCGAGGACAGAGCCTGCGCGCCCGAAACCATCGACCAGAGACGTGTCGAGCGCCCCCCGCATCGATTGCAAGTCTGACGTGAAGCCGTCGGTAGTCGCTCGCACGTCGATCACGAGTTCATCGAAGTTGTCATCCATTTTGATCGCGCTCCATCAATTGGGAGATCAGGTCGCGGCTGGGCGCTGCAGCGCCTAGCGAGTGGGTTTCGGGGTCGCGCAGGGCTGCGATGAGCTCGGCTGGAGTTGCGCTCCAGAACTCGGCTGGACGCCAATTGAGCAGGCGCGAGGCGAGGCTGCACCACGGCGGCCAGCAATCTGCGAAAGCTGCCTCACGATCCTCACTCACGTTTTGCCTTGCAGCACTTGAGCGAGGATCGCGCGCACCGGCTTGGTGGCTTCAACCAGGCCGCCGTTGACCACTGCCTCGCCGAATGCTTCGCGCTTCGGCCGCGTGTCTTCGGAGGCGCAGTGCCACAAGAGTGCTGCGATCTCTGAAATCGTGAGCGAGCCTTCCGAGGCCCGTTCGACAAGAGCGAAGAGCGACCCGATTTCGCCCTCTGCCGCGACAAGACTTTCGAAAGTCGGGCGCAGCACGAACTCCTGCCCGTCGACCGAAAAGCTGGTCTCGCCTCTGTGCGGATTGGCAGCCATTTTCAGGCTGCCACCACTGGGCCAGAGCTTTCGAGCTGGAGCGTGTAGTTGCGCTCCCCGTTGAAGTCGCCCGAGTAATCGAGGCGCTGAACGAGAAAACGCCCGCGTAGCTTTTCCCCGTCTTCGAAAGACAATTCATAATCGTCGATTGTCCCGGCAAGGGCATGCGAGCGAACAGCGCCTTCTTCCGTGCTCCCGAGGAAAATGCCAGCAGCGCTGACCGAAACCGATCTGGTGCCGGCCCCTGAAAGAAGGTCTCGCCAACCGCCCGATTGCTTGTGTGTTATCGCGACTGGATCGCCGTTGATAGTCATCTGCGTGGTCCTGAGACCCGCAACAGTCCGGTAGGCGACAGGGGAACCCTGGTCTGAAATCTTAAGAAGGAAAGCTGAGCCGTTTTGCGCAGGCATAGAGAATTCTCCTTGGGTAATATCAGGATTGTGGGGCGAAGATCCGGAAGCGGAATTCGAGCAGCGCGCCGCGAAGGTTGTTCGCACGCTCTTCGCTGCGAGATCTGAGGAAGCGAATTGAGGCCACCTCGAACTCGGTTTGAAATGGTGGAAGGTCGAGCACGCGCTGCTCGATCGCGGCAACAAGCAGGCCATCAGCGTCAGCCTCATCCGCGCGGCTTTCGAGCTCAAGCGCAATTCGAACCTCGCGCCCCGGTCGATCCTTGGTCCCCCAGTCGGTCGAAGCGCTTGCTGCAATGCCCAGCCACGGCGCGCTTGCGGTGATGGGCGCCTCTTCCTCGATCGCGTTGATTTGAGTGAGTGCAGGGTCAGCGCGGAGCCAGTCGATCAGCTCGCGGCGCAGGAAGTTTTCCATAATGTCACTCCATTCCCAGGTCAGGCCAAAGCGATGCGGGCGAATGCCAGTCCGCGCGTGACTGACGTGTGCGCACGGACAGCCTCTGCGTGTGCTTGTCACCAAGACGCTGAGCGGCCGTTCGCAGGCGACGGGCAAGGCTGTCGATGTCGGTAAAGGCCTCGATCATGCGATCCGCACGCCGCGCCAAGGGCGCCAAAGCGCGCTCACGCTCGCGGGCGGAATTGAGAGACTTTTGCTCTCTCCTACCCTGTCGCGCTCGCGATACTCGAACGCGCAAAGCCGGATGATGCCTTGCTTGAGCGGACCGGGAATGTCGTTCCATGTCCCGGCGATCCCGGTTCGGACCCGGACAGCGATCGCCTGGCCTTCGACCTCGCGATACAATTGAAAACAAGCAGTGCCGTCCTGTTGCAGCTCGAATGAAAAGCTCTCAGCTTCCAGCGCCATTCGCGAACCACCCTGCGCAACCACTTCAACCGTTGCGAGTGAGGCAACTGGTCGTGCGCTGAGCTGGGTGGAGCCACGGCGCACTGGCAGGCGCTCTTCAACCAGCTGCGACAAAGGGGACTGCCCGGTGAATGCCTCGCAGGTCGAGAGTGCCGAGCGCAGCAGGCTTAGCAGTCGGCTGTCTTCATTCGACCTCGTGATCCCGAGCCAGTCTTTGAGGTCATCCAGAGCAGCCCCGCTGAGATCGGCTGGTTCGACTATAGTTCGCCGCATCGCGGTCTCCCACAAACAGAGTTTCGTATGTCAAATGTGCACCCGCGCCGCTCGCGCTCGAGACCGGAGGACGCCGTCGGGGCGGCGCGGGTGCGAGATGCCGGCAGGGGAGAAAGGGGGGCTCGACCTTGCCGGGAACTGGCGAACCGCGCGATCGCGCAGTCCGCCAGCTATCTTCAGCTAGGCCTCGATCTTGAGCAGCTTGATCGCGTTCGAGTCGAGCACCTGTCCGCCAACGCGCTTGGTTGCGTAGAAATGGACGAAGGGCTTGTTCGAGAACGGATCGCGAAGCACGCGGGTCGCGCTGTGTTCTGCGATCAGGTAGCCGTGGCGGAAGTTGCCGAAAGCGATCGGGAACTCGCCCGCTGCGACATCGGGCATGTCCTCTGCCTCGACCACGGGATAGCCGAGCAGGCGATCGGGCTGACCTTCGACTAGGCCCGGCTGCCACAGAAACGCGCCATCCGCCGTCTTGAGCTTGCGAACCGACGCGAGCGTGGTCGAATTCATCACGAAGCTCGCGCCCTGACGGTGGCCGGCCTTGAGCGAATGGATGAGATCGATGAGCTTTGCATCGGGCGCTGCATCGAAACCGCTGGCATCGCCCGACCCGATATACTGCACGCTGCCAAACGCACGCACGCCGTCTTCAGCGGTGCTTGTCGCAGTGTTGAGGAACCCTTCGGGCTGGTTGGTTCCGGACCCATTGACGAACGCGGAGCCTTCGGCGCGGGCGAACTCGATCGCGATCTCGTTTGCAAGCCAGCTTTCAAGGTCGAATGCGACATCGTCGAGCATGCTCTGGCTCGCAGCCGGGTTAGCGTAGAGATCGCCGGAAGGCGGTGCGATTTCGGCAAAGTTAGGCGTGTCTGTTTCGGGGCGTGCAGCGGTCTCGCTAACCCAGCCCGATGCAGTGCCGCCGGTCGACACCAGCTTGCGATAGCCGGACGTGCCGGTCTGCACGACCTGTGCGATCGAACGGATCGGGCTGATTTCGGTCAGCTCGCGCGCGATGACAGCGTCGATATCCCGCGGGACTGCGAAGCCGCCATCTGAGGGCGATGCTCCATTGATCGACTTCACTTCGGTTTCGCGGCCACGACGCAGATAGCCATCGACGAAGCCCTTGACCTCCTCAGTCTTGGCGGCAGCGCCGCCGATCACGGGGCGAGAAGCTGCGCGCGAGACTTTGTCGAGCCGTGCTTTCACCTCATCGACATCGCCGCGCAGGACCTTGATATCGGCCTCGGCCTGATCCTGACGCGCGACGATATCGAAGCTCTGCTCCAAGGTGTCGGCGGGCGTGTCAGCGGGAGATTGGGGCAGTGTATCCATAGAAAATGGGCCTTTCAGTTGGGCATAAAAAAGGCCGCCCCAGTGGCGGCCCGGCTTGGAACTTCTCTGATTGACTCAGGCGACGAAGTGCACCCGCGCACCGTGTTGAAGCGGATGAGTGACGAGGCTGACTTCGAAGAGGTCGATCGACAGTAGCTCCCGGCCAGCTGAGGTGTGACGAGCTTCGCGCGCCCGATATCCGAAACTCAAGCCGCTCACCTGCCGCGCTGCCAACATCGATGCGGCGCGGCTTTGGAGGCGTTCAATTCTGGCAATCACCTTCAGACCACGCAGGTCCTCTTCGATGCGCTCGATTTCGCCAATTTGCTGGTTGGCGCGGTGTTGCCACAAGAGGGGAAGGGGTTTGCTCGCTTGTCGAAGGCTCTCTGCAAATGCGCCGCGCCGAATTGTATCGCGATCAGCGTCAGGGATGTCGAACAGTCCAGCATAGCCTGCAAATCGCAACGGAGCGTGGGGGACGACGGCTTGTGTCATCAGCCGGCCTCCCAGACACCAAGACGCACGGAAATCCCGATCAGCAATACGGCGAAAACCGCGCGGACGGCCCAGTCGATGAAGGCCTTCCAGGCGCTGGCCTTTGCGTCGCGCCATGCGCCGAGCAATTCGCGCAGCTCATCGAGGTCACCCTCTGCGCCCGCGTCTGCGAGGCCAAGCCTGTCGAGCACCCGCTTGGCCGCAAGTTCGCTTGTCTCTTCGACAATTGCGCGCAGCGTGACAACATCGGCGCCTTGGTCGTTCGCCTGGACCATCAGGCTGGCCAGCGTTTCTTCCTGCCTCATGCGCTCTCTCCATCATTTGAAAAGCCGAGCAATTCGCGCTTCTCGCTTCGCGTAAGGAAGTCGGCGTCCGAGACTTGCTTCCAAAGCCGCTCGCGGTCCTCGGAAAGTGCAGTGATGCGGTCGAGGTCCACTTCGATCCGCGCTCCTTCGAACCACGGGGCAAGACCCTGCTGGAGTGAGGAGAAGAGCTTGCTGGCAAGCGGCAGAAGCGTGAGGCGCCACAAGGCCCGGTTCGCCTCGCGATAATTGGAATAGGTGTTATCGCCCGGCAGCCCCAACAACATGGGCGGCACGCCGAAAGCGAGGGCAATCTCGCGCGATGCTGCGCTTTTGAGGGTCGCAAAATCCATGTCGGCTGGGGTCATGGCCATCGATTGCCATTTGAGGCCGCCATCAAGCAGCATCGGGCGCCCGGCATTGCCAGCCCCCGAAAAGGCTAGCTCAAGTTCGTGTTTAAGCCGCTCGAACTGTTCGCTCGTCAAGCCGGCGCCGTCGCCGGTTTCGTAAACCAGCGCTCCAGACGGGCGCGCGGCATTTTCCAGTAGCGATCGGTTCCAGTTCGAGGCTGCGTTGTGGATGGCGATAGCCTGCTGCGCGGCTGCCAAAGCGCTTGCCCCATTGTGGTCGTCGAGCGGATGCATGGTCTTGACCTGGACGATGTTGGGCCATCCGTCCTCGTCCTCGACCGGGATCCTCAAACGCTCGCCCGGCACCGAGTACTCGAACGCACATGGCCAACCGTCATTGCCCGGCACGATGGTCACCCTGTCAGGGCGCAGCGCAAAGAGCTCGGTCGGCCTGCCGCTTGCATCTTTCATGATTTGCACGAAGCCGTTGCCATGCAGGAGGACTTGACAGGCAAGCGTTTCAATCAGCGATTGACCAGCGCTGGTCGATGTCAGGAGCGCTGCAATCTCAGGGTCGCTCACAGACAGGGGGGCCTGCCCCACACCTTCGGCCACAATCCGCACGGCACGCTGAGCGATCGGATTGGCAAGAAATCCCTCGCGCACATCGGTTTCGTAGCGGAAGGGACGCAGGCTACAGTTGTCGGAATAGGTCGGCCTCCAGTTTTGCAGGACACCCGATGACAAGGGGGCAGGGTTATTTGCTCCGCCCTTGAAAGCAGAGAGCATTTGGTCGAGCAACGCCATGACGTGTTCCTTCGTGAGTGGTGCGCTCAGAGCGAGCGAACGCTGGGGCTGGCCGCGCGGCCAAGCATCAATTCGGAAAGAGCCCAGACGAGCGCGTCGAGCCGGTCGGGCGAACGCCCCGGCCCTGCATATTCACCGCCAATCAGCATGCCGCACATCTGGTCTTGTAGCTGCGGGAAATTGCCCGCGTGTCGGACCCGGTCCGAGGCGTAGAGCGCAGCTACGGGTTCAGCGCGGGCGACCTTGCCGCGGCTTGCATGGACGAGCTTAACAGGCAGACCGGCATCGGCTGCGCGCAGAACGCTTTCGACCATTTCTCCGCCTTGGTTAGCCTCCGCAATAATACGATCGCTTCTCCAATGGTGCGCTGCTTCGGCAACGGCTCTGGCCCATTGTTCGGGCTGAGCTCTTGCAACGGAGCAATCGGCCAGCACCCACGCTTTGTTGTCTTCGCCCAAGGCCGCCACAACGATCCCGCATTCGTCTCCGGTCGACGAAGTTGGTGGATCGACGCCTATGACGATTCGCCGGAAACCGGGTGGGCCAGCCTCTTCTTTGCTTTGTTCAAGAAGCGAACGGCTCCACAAGGCCCCTTCTATGTCTTCAATCAACTCGCCTTCGATTTCCTGCCGCCCCAGCTGCGAGCCAGCGAACTCGTCCGCGATCGCTTCGAGAAAGCGAGCCGGAAGATTGGCCGAATTGTCGTAAGTCGAACCGCGCGTTACCGCGGTGGCCTGACTGGTTTCCTGCTTGAGCAAGCGCTGTACGAGCGGGACGGCTCTTGGGGTTGTGGTGACAGCGATGCGCGGATCGTCACCGAGGCGTAGCCCCATCAGTAAATTGTCCCACGCCCGTGTTGCCCGGCTATGCGAAATCGGCCATTTGCCTACCTCATCGCACCACGCATGACTAAACTGCGGTCCGCGCAGGGCTTCCGGTTCACCGGCGGAATAAAGATGTGCCTCGGCCCCATTGGGAAAGCGAACGCGGCGCAAGGATGGCTCGAACTCGGGGCGCCGGTCTGGCGGTGAACAGGCGAGCAGACCGCTTTCCCCTTCGACCATGACCGCTCGCGCTTCGGCGAGCGACGACGAGACTAGGGCTATGCGCGCTTCGCTATGGCTTTCGGCGATGCTCCTAACCCATTCAGCGCCTGCTCTGGTCTTTCCGAAACCGCGCCCAGCCATGATGAGCCAGACGCGCCATTCTCCATCGGGCGGCAATTGAGCCGACCGTGCGATCATGTTCCAATGGTAATCGAACTCGTTGCGTTCTTCCTGATTGAGCGCTGCTGCCAATTGCCGGGCGACCTTGTTTTCCTGTCTTGCGATCCAGTCGAGCTCGCTGGTCACTTATCGTCACCTTTGCGTTCTTTCTCCTTCATCACCTGCTCGCGGATGGCCTGCACCTTGCGGTCAATCGAGGCGCGAACCTGTGCGGCGCTGACATTGCGCTGCGAGGCTTGTGCTCTGGCAGCGTTGTCGCGGTGAGCGGCAAGCAGACGAATTGCGTTTGCAAAGTCGTACTTGTCGCTGTCCCTGGTCTGCTGATCGCCTTCGCGCAGGCGCCGGAGAACTTCCATCTCGAGGTGGAGGTATCCCTCGTACAGCGCGTCCAGCCACTGGCGGGCGAATTCGGGTTCCGCCCGGCGAACCTTGTAGGCCCGGCTTACGCTGATGCCTGCGTTTCGGGCCGAAAGGCTGACATTCGAGCTTTCTGCAAGGTAGTCGAGGAAAAGCCCCCTCCAGTGACGGTTCAGGCCAGACTTCTCTCCTTGTTTGAGCTGAGATTTGATTCTGGTGCGTTTACGGATCGAAGCCATGAGCAGCCTTTCGGATTACCGGAAAAGAAAAGGCGACCCTTTCGAATGAAAGAGCCGCCAGCTGCGCGTCCCGGTTGGCCCGGAAGCGAATCACAGATTTTTGATCCTTCACCTACCTAACCAAAGAGCGTGACGATGTCAAGATAAATAACCAAATGGGTTATAACAAATTGAGTTGCACGGGTGAGGGCTGTGCCTTAACCCCCCGCGCCAGAAAACAGATAAGGACTTCCTTCGGTGGCTTGGCTGCGCGCTCTCTACAACTGGACAATGGACAAGGCCGCGCACCCGCATGCGGTTTGGTGGCTGGCCTTCTTCTGCTTCATCGAAGCCAGTTTTTTCCCGATCCCGCCGCATCCCCTGCTGGGCCTCATGTGTCTTGCCGAGCCAAAGAAGGCGCTCCGGTTCTCTATCATCGCAACGCTGGCATCGGTCGCTGGCGGCTTGTTTGGCTACGCGATTGGATACCTGCTCTACGATTCGGTGGGTGTCCCGCTGCTGACGATGATCGGCCTTATCGACAGCCTGCCCGCAGCCAAGTGCACGTTCGACGAATACGGCGCTTACGCGGTGACAATTGCAGCGGCGACGCCTGTCCCGTTCAAACTGCTGACCATCACCGCCGGATTCCTGGCGATGGACCTGGTGCCTTTCCTCATCGCAAGCCTTGCGGGAAGGGCGCTGATCTTTGTGACGGTCGGCATCCTGTTCCAGATCTTCGGACGCCCGATCAAGCGGATCATCGATGAGTATCTTGGCACTGTAACGACGGTCTTCGTGCTGCTTGTGGTAGGCGGTTTCCTTGCGATCACTCAGCTTGGCGGAGGTGATGACGAGGCAGGCGACGAGGACGTTTGCGCTGCCGCAATAGAAGAACCGGCGCAGCAACAGTGATTGAGAATTTCCGCCCCGGAGCCGCTCAGAAAGTCGTCTCCGAGGCTGCCGGGAGCGGAGCTTCTTCCTATTCGTGGCCGTGATCGGCTCAGGGATCATGGCTGAGACGCTCGCTGGCGGGAACGTCGCAATCGCCTTGCTTGCGAACACCGTGGCAACAGGTGCGATCCTCTATGTGCTGATCGCCGTGCTCGGCCCGATTTCGGGCGCTCATTTCAATCCGGCGGTGACTTTTGCATTTCTCATTCGGCGCGAAATCAGCGCGAAGATGGCGGCGGCATTCGTGTCCGCCCAGATCGTCGGCGGTGCAATCGGGGCTTTTGCCGCGCACCTCATGTTCGATCTGCCAGTCTTTCAGTTCTCGACAAAGGCGAGGGCCGGGATCGGGCAGTGGACTGGGGAGTTCGTTGCGACCTTCGGCCTTGTGCTGACGATCCTGTTGCTCGTCAGGCTCCGACCGAGCGCTATCCCGGCGACGGTCGGGCTCTACATCACCAGCGCTTACTGGTTCACCTCATCGACCAGCTTTGCGAACCCGGCGATCACCGTGGTGCGATCTCTATCGGACACCTTTGCAGGCATCGCGCCGGTCGATGTGCCGCTTTTCATTGCCGCGCAATTCGCCGGGGCAGGGGTTGCAGTCGCGCTCGCCGCCTGGCTCGCGCCGAGGAACGTCAGGAGATAATCCCGACAGCCTTTCCAGCACGCTCGAACATCGAGAGGATCGTTTCGACCTCTTCCGATGAGTGCTCGGCGCACAGCGAACACCGCAGCAGCGTCATGTTCGCAGGCGTTGCAGGAGGACGGGCGAGGTTGACGTAGAGGCCCTCTTTCAAGAGCGCTTCCCACATTGCAGCACCGCGTTCGAGGTCGGGCATGATCACCGCGACAATCGCGCTCTGCGGCTCATCGGTGCCGATTTCGAAACCAAGCTCGGTAAGCCCTGCATGCAGGCGCTTCGAATTCTCCCACAGATGCGCGCGCTTGTTCGCGCCGTGCATCAGCTTGCGGATCGATGTGGCAGCGGTTGCAACGACGCTCGGCGGCAGGCTGGCGGTGAAGACATACGGACGGCAGACGAGCCGCAAGATGTCGAACTTGGGATGATTGGAGACGCAGAAGCCGCCGACAGTGCCGACGCTCTTGGAAAAGGTGCCGATGATGAAATCGACATCTTCGATGACGCCCTGTTCCTCGCAAACGCCGCGACCGTTCTCGCCGATGAAGCCCATCGAGTGCGCTTCGTCGACCAGCACCATCGCGCCGTAATTTTTGGCGATAGCGACCATTTCCTTGAGCGGCGCGACATCGCCGAGCATCGAGTAGACACCTTCGAGCACCACCAGAATGCCCGCGCCTTCAGGAATGCGCTTCAAGCGCTTTTCCATCGCTTCGATGTCGTTGTGGCGGAACGGCACGATCTCCGCATTGCCCATCGCGCAGCCATCATAGATCGATGCGTGGCTGTCGATGTCGAGGACGATATAATCGCCTTTGCCAGCCAGCGTCGAGATGATCCCGAGGTTCGCCTGATAGCCGGTTGAGAAGACCATCGCGTGGTCCATCGCGTAAAATTCCTTGAGCGCGTCCTCGCACTCCTTGTGACCCTGATACGTGCCATTAAGGACCCGGCTACCCGTCGTGCCCGAGCCGAATTCGGTCAACGCATCGCGGCCGGCATCGAGCACGTCCGGATCAAAGGTCATGCCCATGTAATTGTAGGTGCCGAGCAGGATCGTATCGCGCCCGTTACAGATTGCGCGGGTCGGCGAGAGCACCTTTTCCATCACCAGATTGAACGGGTCTTCCACGCCGCTTGCGAGAAGGGTCTCGCGGGTCTGGATGATCGGATCGAACTTGGCGAACAGGTCCGCGCCCGGCGTCTTGGTCTGGGTTGCGCTGTCGGTCATGGGGGTCTCTTCTTAGCTGCCTTGCAGCTTGTGCACGGCTGTGACGAGCTGGCCGTAAGTCTCGATCTCGGCCTGCTGGTTCATGCTGATGATGATGTCGAATTCGTCCTCGATCTCGGCGACGAAGTCCATCACCGTGAGGCTGTCGAATTCCAGATCGTTTGCGAAAGTCGTGTCATTCGTGATCGTCACGCCCTTCTTGTTAAAGGGTTCGATCAGCGCGCGGATGCGTTCATCAACTTCGGCTTCGGTCATCGTGAATATCGCTCTTTCGCAAATCTTGAGGCTTTGCAGGTCTCAGGTGGCCTTGCAAAGCGTGGAGAGGCCAAGCTTGTCAAGCTTTCGCGCCGGTGGCACACCTTGTCCCTGCAATTGGGGAAAGTGTGGGGAATGGCACAAGTTGGGCCGGACATAGGGACTGAGGAAGGTACGGTAAAGGCCGCGCCTGCAGATGCAGAGCCCAAGGACCGCGAATTCTCCGCACATGCGATCCATCTTTTGCGCACCTCGCAAATTAACACACTGACACTTTCGCAGATGGCCGACCAGAAGGCTTCGATCCTGATCGGTGCGACCTTTGTCGTGTTCTCGCTGGCTGTGACCCGGCTGATCGGAACCGAGATGAGCTGGTCGACGGTTTCGCTGGCGGTGACCGCCTTCCTGTCATCGCTGAGCGCGGTTTTCGCGGTCATCCCCTCGCTCAGCAAACCGCCGAAGGATCTTAACCTGCTCAATCCGTTATTCTTTGGGCATTTCGCGGCAATGGGAACCGATGAGTGGTCGGACGAGATACTTGATCGGCTGGAATGTGACGAAGATCTGTTCCGAACGATGCTCAGGGACATTCATCAAAACGGCCAAGTGCTTTACCGCCGCAAATACCGTTTTCTGACATGGGCTTACCGCATATTCCTGTTCGGACTGGCGGTGACGATGATGATCTATTTTGGCGAATCGATCACCGCCTCTTGATGGTCAAGTGGGCAGCAGCTCATTCACTGCATTCATGAACGGCATGATCGACACAGGTTTCGCAAGATAGCTGGCGGCACCGGCTGCGCGGATACGCTCTTCATCGCCTTTCGCGGCAAAAGCGGTAACCGCAAGCACCGGAATGTCCGATAGTCCGCTATCCTGCTTGGCCTGCGCGATGAGTTCGATGCCCGAAATTCCCGGAAGCTGAATATCCATGATGATCAAATCAGGCTGAACGCTTCGTGCAGTTTCGAGCACTTTTTCGCCTTCGGCCACAGGTTCAACCTCGAAACCGTTCGCTTTTAGCACGTCGCAGAACAATCTCCGGTTGAGATCGTTATCCTCGACAACCATAACTCGCTTTGTCACACCCGCGCCCCAAAGGTTGATCTAAGAGATCAGCGTAACCCTGCAAGAAGGCCATCACAATCCCTCTCTCTACTGAAACGCAAATGGATCGCGGGCCGGCGCATGGCCCGCAGCGTGCCGCGACGCTCGCTCTCGCAGCGATCGGCTGGCTAATGCAGGACACTGATCGTGCAGAACGTTATCTGGCGCTGACCGGGTTGGACCCTGACGCTCTTAGAGCGGGCCTCGGCGACAATCAGGTGCTTTCATCCGCGCTGGATTTCCTCGCCAATCACGAGCCCGATCTCGTGCGTGCTGCCGAAGCTCTGGCGGTGACGCCCGAAGAGCTGGTGGCTGCCAGAAAGGAGCTCGCAGCATGAGCCGCCCACTCGTCATCAGCGATTGCGACGAAGTCATCCTGCACATGGTCGCACACTTCAAGGAATGGCTTGAGGAAACCCAGGGCGTCAATTTCGACCTCGTCGGTGGTAATTTTGGCGAGGCTTTGAGCTGGCAGGAAACCGGCAAGGTGCTCGAAGCCTCCGAGGTTTGGCGTATGCTTGGCGGTTTCTTCGACACAGAAATGGAGCGGCAATTGCCAATCGCAGGCGCGGTCGATGCGCTGAATGAGCTGAACGAGCATGCCGATGTCGTGATCCTCACCAATCTCGTGGATTTCCGCCGCGACAAGCGCGCAGAGCAACTTGCTGCTCACGGACTTCACGCCAAGGTCTTCACCAACCAGGGGCCAAAGGGCCCGGCGCTTCAAAAGATCATCGAAGAATATGCACCCAGCCGCGCGATGTTCATCGACGATCTGGCGCAGCATCACCGGTCGGTGAAAGAAACGGCGCCGGACGTCGTTCGCTTGCATTTTTGCGGCGAGCCTATGATCGCCGATGGCATTGACTGCGCGCACGAGGCTGGACACGCCGATGCCCGGATCGACGTCTGGTCCGACGCGCTCCCTTGGCTCAAGGCACAATTGGAGAAGTAAATTCATGTCTATCGAAGCACGCCTTGCCGAACTCGGCATCGACCTTCCCGCTGCCGCTGCGCCTGTTGCGAGCTATGTTCCGCTCGTGGAGCAGGGGGGCTTCGTGCACATCTCCGGCCAGCTCCCCTTTGTAGATGGCAAGGTCGTTACCGGAAGATTGGGCGAAGATGTCGACCTAGAAGGCGGGATGGAGGCTGCAAGAGCATGCGGATTGATGATCCTTGCGCAGCTCAAGGCAGCTGGATTGCTTGAAAAGGTCGAGCGGGTCGTAAAGCTTGGCGCTTTCGTTAACTCGACTGGCGAATTCACCGATCAGCCCAAGGTCGCAAATGGCGCATCGGACCTGATGTTCGAGGTCTTCGGCGAAAAGGGGCGCCATGCACGCGCGGCTGTGGGCGTGCCGGTCCTGCCGCTGGGTGCTGCTGTCGAGGTGGATGCTGTCATCGCCATCGCGCAATGACCCGGCGCAACGCGCCCGACTGGCTGACCAAGTGGGAATACGCCCATCGCGGGTTGCACTCACCCGGTGTGCCCGAAAACTCGCTTGCCGCGGCCAGAGCTGCGATGGCTGCGGGCATGGGGATCGAGTGCGACATCCAGCGCACTCTCGACAAGCAGCCCATGGTTTTTCACGACTGGGAACTGGGCAGGCTTACGGATGGATCGGGCCTGACCGAGGTTTTCAGCGCTGAGGAACTGGAAGCTTTGTTCCTTCAGGACAGCGAAGAACGGCCGCTTCGCCTGTCTAGGTTGCTCGAAGAAGTCGCAGGCAAGGTGCCGCTGCTGATCGAGATCAAATCGCGGCCAGAATACGACGTGGAGCGTACCTGCCTGTGCACCGCCGAAATGTTGAAAGACTATGACGGGGAACATGCCGTGATGAGCTTCGATTACAAAGTCGGCGAATGGTTCGCCGCGAACTCGCCGGAAACCGTGCGCGGGCTGGTCTGCACCGACACTCTCGACCTCGGCTTTCTCGGTGCCTGGCGTGCGTCGGGAGCTATCGAGTCGGCCGCACCCGATTTTCTCGCCATGGACATCCGCGACCTGCCCTCGGCGATCCCCTCCATGTGGCGCGAGAGCGGGCGGCCCTTGCTAAGCTGGACGGTTCGCAGCGCTGAGTTGCGCGAACATGCCCTGGCGCACGTCGATGCCCTTATCAGCGAGGGCGAGGGGCTTGCGTGACGGCAGAGGCGGCTGATCCCGGCGAACTGACTGTCCGCCTCGCACCCGGAGTGCGGGAATTCGAGGCGGAGGATTGGAACGCGCTCGGCGGTTTTCGCAATCCGTTTGTCAGCCATGAATTCCTGACCGCGCTCGAAGATTCGGGCAGCGTGGGGGAGGGCACCGGCTGGGACCCCGTGCCGATAGTCGTCACCGACGCTGAAGGTCGCCTAAAGGCCGCAATGCCCAGCTACGCTAAGGGGCACAGCCAAGGCGAGTATGTTTTCGATCACGCCTGGGCGGATGCGCTGCACCGAGCGGGGCGGCACTACTACCCCAAGCTGCAGATTGCGGCCCCCTTCACGCCAGCGAACGGACCGCGGCTGCTCTTGTCCGACAACGCATTCGCGCCGCACCTGCTGAAAGGCGCGGAGGTCGTATGCGAACAAAACGGCCTGTCCGGCGCCCATGCGACATTCATTGAGCCGGATCAGGTTTCGCTGTTCGAGGCGGGCGGCTGGCTGATGAGGAGCGACATTCAGTTCCACTGGCTCAACCGCGACTACGACAACTTCGATGGTTTTCTGGACGCGCTTGCTTCGCGCAAACGCAAGAACCTACGAAAAGAGCGCGCAGCGGCGCAGGATGGCCTGAAAATCGAGCGTCTGAGCGGAGACGACATCAAGCCGCATCACTGGGACGCGTTCTGGGTGTTCTATCAGGACACAGGTGCGCGCAAGTGGGGCACACCGTATCTGACGCGCGAGGCCTTCACGCTGATGGGCGAACGCATGGGTGAAAAGATGGTTCTCATCCTCGCATATGAGGATGACGAACCGATCGCAGGCGCGCTCAATTTTGTGGGAAGCGATGCGATCTACGGGCGATACTGGGGCTGCACGCGCGATGTGCGCTTTCTGCATTTCGAGCTGTGCTATTATCAGGCGATCGACATCGCGATTGAGCGGGGGCTTCCAAGGGTGGAAGCAGGCGCTCAGGGTGGGCACAAACTCGCGCGCGGATATGAGCCGGTCAAGACATTGTCAGCGCATTGGCTGGCCGATGAAGGGTTTCGCGCAGCGGTTGCCGACTTTCTCGAAAGAGAACGAGAGGGCGTTTCAACCGATCAGGTATTCCTCGATCGCCGCACGCCCTTCAAAAAAGAGGACTGAGCCCCCAGCAATCAGGCGGCGCGGCGCTCTTCCGACAGCCAGCGACGCGCGCGGCGCTGAGCTTCGGCGATTTCGCGGGCGGTCATTTCGTCAGAGACGTCAGCGCGGCACCAGCCGGCTTCTTCGTGCCCGCGCGATGCTGCAAGGTTGAACCACTTGTGTGCCTCGACCAGGTCGCATTCGACCCCATTGCTGCCGGTTGAATAGGATACGCCGAGATTGAAGAGCGCGGCGATGTCGCCACCCGCTGCATCGGCTAAAAATCCAGCAATCGTCAGATCGATCGCACCGCTTTGAAGCGACCGGGCTTCTCCTGCATTGAACGTTTCAAGTTTCATTTCAATTCCCCGTTAACCCCCGGCCCATTCCCCCTTTGAGGTAAACCCCAATCGGACCGTGCACCCCCAGACCTCACGGATCATGGTCAACAAATGGTTAACGTTGCGCGCCTTTTTTCGCGCAGTATGAGGCTGATGCGCCGTATTTGAGCGGTTTTCGACATGCAATCGACCGGCGTTTGGCAAAGCGGCTTGCGGGGAATTGGCTGCTTGCCTATAGGCCGCGCGAGAGACGAGGCTTGTCATGCGGCAAGCGGGCCAAGGGAACATCCACGCAAAAACCCTGGATGGTTTTGCGAGAGGTTTTGGGATTAGAGAACCAGATGGCAGCGGCGGCTTCTGACGACAGTAAAATTCTCGATAAAGCGAAGAGTCTTTTTCCTGAGAATTACGTCCCCAGCGACGACGAAGAATACATGAACGAGCGGCAGCAGGCTTATTTTCAGATGCTGCTGATCGAATGGAAGCGCTCTATTCACACAGCCGCAGGTCAAACGCTCCAGTCGCTTGCCGACGGCCCGATCCGCGAAGCTGACCTGAATGACCGCGCATCAAGCGAGACCGATTGGGGGATCGAGCTGCGCACCCGCGACCGCCAGCGCAAGCTTGTTTCCAAGATCGACTCCGCGCTGCGCCGCATCGACCAGGGCGAATATGGATATTGCGAAGTGACAGGCGATCCGATCGGATTGAAGCGCCTCATCGCAAGGCCAGTCGCCACGATGACTGTCGAAGCGCAAGAAGCGCATGAGCGCCGCGAGAAGATCTCGCGCGACGACTAGGCAACTTAGTCTCTTCAACGCTCAAAACGGGCGTTGCGCATTCAAGTCTGTCGATCTTTCGTTCCAGAATGAGACGCTAGTTCATTGAACCGGCGCTGCGGCCTTATTCTTTACGGCTCGTTTACCTCGAAGTCTTAGCTCCCCTCTTGCGTTCGGCGAGCGGTGCAGTGAACCTTGTCGAACGGGGGTCGAAAACAAAAAGATCATCCCGATGGGGCTAGGAGTTACTGCTAATGACGGGTGTCGAAACCAGAAGCGATTCACGCGACAGCCTATTCTTGCTTGCCAATGTGAGCATCGAGAACGAGAGCGAACAGCACCGGGTCCGTGTGCGCAATCTGTCCGATGGCGGTATGATGGGCGAAGGTCCCATGCGTGTCGCGCGTGGCAATCGCGTCACTGTCGAACTGCGCAATGTCGGTAAAATCAAAGGCAACGTAGCCTGGGTGCAAGACCAGCGCTTCGGTATCGCATTCGATGAAGAGATCGACTCTCAGGCAGCCCGCAAGCCGAGCGGTGCTCCGCAGGAATCGTCGGTCGGCTCTGCAATGATGTCGCATGCACACCGCGCTCCGCCGCCACCAAAACCGCAGAATATCCGCAAGGTCTGACACTGCACGCTATTCGCGTCGACAGACACGACACTTTGGACTGAATAATCTCGCGCAAGCTGCTAATCCGGCAGGCGTGATACGATTCCTCGCTACCTTCCTGTCTGCACTTTTAGCCGCGTCCTGCAGCCCCGGTGGCGAGCGCGGTCCGGTCGACGTCGCGATTTTCGGAAACGAGAACGCGCTCTTTCAGCAGGGCGTGAGGCTTTCCAGCGCCGCCCAGCATTTGCGCGCTGCAACCAATGAAGGCCTCGTTGCGCTTGACCCTTCGGGACAGGTCGTCCCGGCGATTGCCGAACGCTGGATCGTTACCGATGACGGGCGCAGCTACATCTTCCGACTTCGCGACGCGAATTGGCCGGATGGCGAGGAACTGACGGCCGAGGACGTGCGGACCGCTCTTCGGGAGAGGATTGCCCAGCTCGAAGGAACGTCACTGGGCCTCGATCTCGCCAAAGTGACGGAAATTCGCGCAATGACCGGGCGGGTCGTCGAGTTGCGCTTGTCGGGGCCGATGCCCGAATTCCTCCGCCTCCTCGCCCAACCCGAATTGGGCCTGACCAAGCGAGGGAGCGGTGTAGGGCCCATGGTCATGTCTCGCGACGAGGATTCGTCCCTGGCGCGCCTTAGCGTTCTCCCACCTGAGGCGCGGGGCCTGCCTGCTCGTGAAGACTGGGAGGATCTTTCGCGCGGGCTGACCATTCGTGCAATCAGCGGGCAAGCGGCGGTCGATGCCTTTACCAGCGGCGAGGTCGACCTGCTTCTCAACGGTACAATCGCGACCTTCCCGCTCGCGCAGTTGGGACCGCTTTCACGCGGGACAGTTCAGGTCGACCCTGCGTTAGGCTTGTTCGGGCTGATCTTTCGCAGCGATGCGGGCCTGCTTTCCGATCCCGACCGACGCGAGGCGCTGTCGATGGCAATCGATCGAGCGGCGCTCATCCAGCCTTTCGGGCTAGGCGGTTGGCGAGCGAGCACCTGGATTGTGCCGTCCGACCTGTTCAGTCCGCAGCGCTATCCCGCCTCGCGGTGGGACGACCTGACTTTCGAGCAGAGGCAAGCAACCGCCCGTGCGCGCATTGCTGCATGGGAGGCTGAGACGGGCGAGGAGGCAAGCGTCACGGTCGGAATGCCCGCCGGACCGGGGAGCGAGTTGCTGTTTCGTCAGATCGCCACTGCCTGGCAGTCGATCGGGGTCAGCGCGACACGCGTTGGAATGGGTGAAGGCGGCGACCTTGAACTGCGTGACCGCCTCGCGCGCTACTCCTCGCCCCGCTGGTTCCTCAACCAGCTCAACTGCACCATCGAACTGGGCCTGTGCTCTCCGACTGCCGACGAACTTGTGCGGGATTCGCTCGAACTGCGCGATCCGGCAGCCAAGCAGGCGTTGCTCGCAGAAGCGCATGCCGAATTGGTCGCAGCAGAGGTCTTCATTCCCTTCGGTGTACCCGTGCGTTGGTCGCTGGTGCGCGGTGCGGTGAGCGGATACCAGGCGAACCCCTGGGGCCTGCACCCCTTGTTCCCGCTGTCGGAGCCCACCACATAGATTGGAAAGGAGAGTGCAATGAACGGTCCTGAAGGACCCCGCCGCCCCGTGGTCGAAAACCCATTTGCAGAGCGTCCCCAAGTCATGGGCATGTCGCTGCCAACCGGCACCGATCCCGCATCGGTCCGTGCCCGCGTAGAGGCGATGGAAATGCTGCTAGAACGCAGCTTTCGGGTGCCGGGCGTCAACGTACCTATCGGGCTCGATGCATTGATCGGGCTCGTCCCGGTGATCGGCGATTTCATCACCACCGCGCTTGGCGCCTACATCGTGTGGGAAGCCCGCAATCTCGGCATGTCGAAGTGGCAGCTGACACGCATGGGCACCAATGTCGCGTTCGATACGCTACTGGGACTCGTTCCGCTGGTCGGCGATGCGGCGGACTTCGTGTTCCGCTCGAACACTCGCAACCTGCGCATCATCAAGAAGCACCTCGACAAGCACCACCCCGAAACGCGCGTCCTCGAAGGCTGAGCCGCTCACGGCTGGTTTCAATCGATACCGTCTTGGTCTAGCGGTGAGGCATGGCCGACACCGTCACTTACACGAGCTATCTCGACCTCGGGAAAATCCTCGACAGTCAGCATCCGGCATCGGGCGCGCATGACGAGATGCTGTTCATCATCGTCCACCAGTCGGGCGAATTGTGGCTCAAGCTGTGCCTTCACGAATTGACGCTGGCGCGCGAGCATATCGAGGCAGATGATCTGCGCCCGGCGTTCAAGATGCTTTCACGCGTGGCGCGGGCGCAGGAGCAACTGATCCAGAGTTGGGACGTGCTCTCGACCATGACCCCGCACGATTATTCGACGATCCGCCCGCATCTCGGGTCTTCGAGCGGCTTCCAGTCCCCGCAATACCGGATGATGGAATTCATGCTCGGCGCGCGCGACGCAAAGCACATCCGCCTCCATGAAAAGACCGGCGACTGGTCACAGCGCCTCGAGAGCGAAACGACCCGCGCGAGCATTTACGATGCGGCGATCCACTTGCTGGCGAAGCGCGGATTTGCAATCGACGCGGATGTGCTGGAGCGCGATCCGACCAAGCCTTACGTCCACAATGCCAGCGTCGAGGCTGCTTGGGCCCAGATTTACCGCAAGCCGAGCGCGCACTGGGACCTTTATGAACTCGCGGAGAAACTGGTCGACCTCGAATATCACTTTCAGCGTTGGCGGTTCGGCCATCTGAAGACGGTCGAGCGGATCATCGGCTTCAAGCGCGGCACGGGCGGGACGCCGGGTGTGCCTTACCTCGAAGGCGTCTTGAAACAGGCGTTTTTCCCCGAGCTTTTGAGCGTCAGGACCGCGATCTGATGGCTCGCAAGATCTGGGACATTTCGCAGCCGCTGCGGCCCTCGCTTCCCGTTTGGCCGGGCGATACCGCCTTCACGCAGGCGCGCACGTGGCAGATGGAAGACGGATCGCCGGTCAACGTTTCGGCGCTGACCTTGTCGACCCATTCGGGCGCCCATGCGGATGCGCCGCTGCACTATTCGCAGGAAGCGCCGGACATCGCCTCAGTCGGTCTTGACCCTTATCTTGGCGAATGCCTGGTGGTCGATGCACGCGAAGTGGGGGCGCTTATCGAAGTCGGCGACCTACCTCACATCAATTCCGCCGATCGCGTGCTCTTTCGCACTTTCAAGAGCTTTCCGCACGAGGAATGGGACGAGCAAACGACCGCGATTGCACCTGAGACGATCGAATGGCTCGCCGTGCAAGGCGTGAAGCTGATCGGGATCGACGGCCCCTCGATCGACCCGCAGTCCTCCAAGACGATGGACGCGCACAAGGCGGTGCTCAAACACGATATCCGCGTGCTGGAGGGGTTGGTGCTCGATGACGTGGAGGAGGGACGATACGAATTGATCGCTCTCCCACTCCTTATCGTTTCCGGCGACGCATCGCCCGTGCGGGCCATTTTGAGGGAACTCCCCGATGCTTGATCGCGCCCGCGAACTCGATGCGGCCGACCCACTCGGCGCCTACCGCGACCGCTTCGTAGTGCCAGAGGGCGTGATCTACCTCGACGGCAATTCATTGGGCTGCCTGCCCAAAGCAACGCCTGCCGCGATGGCGCGAGCGGTGGAGCGCGAATGGGGTGAAGGCCTCATCCGCAGCTGGAACGAAGCTGGCTGGTTTGGCCTCGGCGCGCGCGTGGGCGCAAAGATCGCCCCCTTAATCGGCGCGCAGCCTCACGAAGTCATCGCCTGCGACACTGTAAGCGCGAACCTCTTCAAGCTGATCGCAGCTGCGCTCGACATGAGGCCGGGGCGCAATGTGATCCTGTCCGAGCCGGGTAACTTCCCGACCGACATCTACATGATCCAGGGTCTTGAGCGGCAGGGCTTGGCGACCCAGCGCCTTGCGCCGCGCGATCAGATACCCGCGGCGTTGGACGATGATGTCGCACTGCTGATGCTCACCCACGCGCATTACAAGTCCGGCGAGTTGTTCGATATGGCGGCGCTGACCAAGGCTGCTCATGATGCGGGTGCGCTGGTCCTGTGGGACCTGTCGCATTCGACCGGAGCGATGCCGGTCGACCTCAATGGCGTGAACGCGGATTTCGCCACCGGGTGCGGATACAAATATCTGTGCGGCGGCCCCGGCGCACCTGCCTTTGCTTTCGTTGCGGAGCGCCATCTTGCGGACCTCAAGCAGCCGCTCACCGGCTGGTTCGGCCATGCGCGCCCGTTCGCTTTTTCCGACGAATACGAAGCCGCTCCCGGTATCGAGCAATTGCAATGCGGCACCTCGCCCGTCCTCGGCCTGACCGCGCTTGAAATCGGGGTGGACCTCATCGCAGAAATCGGAATTGGTCGGCTTTATGCAAAATCGCAGGCGCTTTCGGAGTATTTCCTCGAATGCCTGTCTCAAGTTGGCATCGATCTCGACCTCATCAGCCCGCCCGTTTCCAGCGAGCGCGGCAGCCAGCTCTCCTTTCGCCATCCGCAGGCCTACGCGATTTGCCAGGCGCTGATCGGGCGCGGCGTTATCGGAGACTTCCGCGATCCGGATATCCTGCGCCTCGGCTTTGCGCCTGCCTATCTGCGTTTCGAAGACATGGCCGAGGCTGCGCGGCATCTGGCCGAGGTGCTCGGAAGCGAGGAATGGCGGCGAGACGAATTCAACCGTCGCAGCGCGGTTACGTAATCGCCCGACTAATCCCTCGCGCAAACTTGCCAGCGTGAAAGAGCCTTGCCATCCCTTGTCTCGCTACGCGAACTGGGGGGTGAGCACGATGGCAGATACCGCGAGATCCGGCCGCTTTTTCGAGATCATGGGGTGGATTTTCCTTGCCCTCGTCATCGCAGGCTTTGGCACGTTGCAGGTGGTCAGCCCGGAACTGACCAGCCCGATGCGCCCGACGCTCCTCGTGCATATCGTGCTCTTCCTGGCTTGGTATGCCCTCCTGATTGTCCAGCCGCGCCTCATCGCGGCCCGCGATATCCAGACTCATATGAAAGTCGGCAAAGCCAGCATCGCGCTAGCTTTCGCAATGGTAGGCATCGGCTTTGTCGTGATCCGCGAAGCCTACCTCAAGCCCGGCTGGTCGATCGCCGGAATGTCCCCGCAGGCATCGGTGATGTTCCCGTTCACCGACATGATTTTCTTCCCGCTCGCATACGGACTGGCGATCTACAATCGCGGCAAGGCCGACGCGCATAAACGCTTCATGCTGTTTGCCGGCATGGTGATGCTCGATCCGGCTTTGGCACGCCTCGTTGGAGGGCTGGGACTGCCGCCGCCGATCATCATGGCGATCGAGCTGACGCTGGTTGCCTCAGTCATTATCTATGACCGCAGGACGCTTGGACGGGTACACCCCGCGACATGGGTGGGCTCGGCCATGATCGTGCTGACCTATCCGGCGGTGTTTGTGCTGGCGCAAACACAGGGATGGAGTGACTTCGTGACCGCAATGTTCGGAGTCGCGCCGACACCCTAGCTTCGAAGGCCTTGCCGACTTGTGCGCGCGGTGATGGCTTAGCTTTTCCCGGCCCCATTGTGTCGCCAGTGTCTTTCCATGAACAGATAGGTGACCGAAGCCGTCCAGGTGACCATGACGAGACCATTCAAAGCCTCGACTCCGCTAAGCATGCGAACCTGTCCGGTGGGGTAAATGTCGCCGATGCCGAGCGTCGTGTAGCTCGTGATGGAGAAATAGAAGGCATCGTAGAAAACGCCTGTTTCCGGTCCTGCAATCGCTCCCACTGACCAGACATGCTCGAGCAAGATGAAGCCTCCGGCATAGAGGAGCACGTGAGCGATATGCGATACGATCGCCGACGACAGCATGATCCAAAGGCGTGTGCGGGGGCGAACCTCGAACTCATCAGCCCCGCGCGCAGCGAGCCTGAGGGTCTCATAGTGAATGAGGATCGTAGCTGCGATCAGCAACGCTGATAGTGCAATAGCGGCCATTCCGAAATCATCGAACGGATCGCCGCCAAACGCAACAATTCGCGCAAGAGCGGTTTTCTAGGCCTCCAGCTCGATATCCCAGTAGAGCCAGTCCCGCCACGTCTCGTGGAGGTAGTTGGGCGGGAATTGCTTGCCATGCTGTTGCAGCTGCCAGCTGGTCGGGCGGATCGGCTTCATCCGCACGGGCATATGCGCTTGTTTAGGTGTGCGTCCGCCCTTCTTCATGTTGCACGGCGCGCAGGCGGTGATGATGTTCTCCCACGTGGTCTTTCCGCCGAGCCTTCGCGGCATGACGTGGTCGAACGTCAGGTTGTCGGGGCTTCCGCAATACTGGCAGCTGAACTTGTCGCGCAGGAAAACGTTGAAGCGTGTGAAGGCGGGAAACTCGCTCTGTTTCACATATTGGCGCAGCGCGATCACGCTCGGGATCTTCATGTCGAGCGATGGCGAGTGAACCTCGCGGTCATAGCTCTCGACGATGTCCACCCGGTCGAGGAACACCGCCTTGATCGCGGTCTGCCAAGGCCACAGGCTCAAGGGATAATAGGAAAGCGGGGTGTAGTCCGCATTCAGGACCAGCGCGGGGCATGCCGACAGGTTGCGTGTCGGGTCCTCCTCAGCGCTGCGGAACTTGGCCGCCGTTTCGATCAGTTCGCTTCTGAACACGGGTTAGCGTTCCTCCCTGATTGAATAGAACATGCCGTGGCAACTTTAAGAGTCAAAGTCGTGACAATGTGGCTATCCACAGGGACAGCCTGTGGATGACCTGTGAAGAGCGAAAGAATATGACCTTTTTGCAGCCTTGTGTCATGTCTGGTGCATGAGCGACCTTCCCCTCGTAACGCGATTTGCGCCAAGCCCCAACGGGCATTTGCACCTGGGGCACGCTCTTTCGGCCATCGTCGCGCATGACATCGCGAAGGCCGCAAACGGCCGATTTCTCATGCGGATCGAGGACATAGACGGCCCGCGCTCGCATCCCGAACTGGCTGACGAGTTTCGCCGCGATCTCGAATGGCTGGGGCTCGAATGGGAAGAGGTTCCGGCTCAATCGACCCGGCTTGACAGCTATGCCGAGGCGGCGAGCGATCTTGTCGAGAGGGGCTTGCTTTATCCGTGCACCTGCACGCGCAAGGAGATCGCATCTCTGCCGAAGCGCACTGGCGCGGACGGCATCGAATTTCCCGGCTCCTGCCGGGACAAATGTGATGGTGCTGCGGGCGAAGGAGCGGCGCTCAGGATTGATGTCGAGCGGGCGCTTGCCGAGGTAGGCGAGATCGTCTGGGTGGACGAGAAGATCGGCTCGGTCGTTGCTGATCCAAGGGCGCTCGGTGACGTCGTAATAATGCGCAAGGACCTGCCCGCAAGCTACAATCTCGCCGTTACTCTCGACGATGCCGCTGACGGTGTGACGCTGGTAACGCGCGGGGAGGACCTGCTTGAGACCACGCATATCCACCGCGTCCTGCAGGAGCTTCTGAAGCTTCCTGTGCCGACCTGGCACCACCATGAACTCGTTCTCGACGAAGACGGTGAGAAGCTTGCAAAACGGCGTGGATCGCCGCCTCTTTCCGACCGCCGAAAGGCCGGAGAAGACGGACTCGTGCTTGCCGAGCAAGTGCGGTTGCGCAATTTCGAGCTTGGAACTTAAGGTCCGACCGCCCATTTAACTGTCATGAATTACATTCTCGTTCCCATTCTCGTCATCCTCTGCATCCTCGTGGTCGTATCGCTGGTGCGTGGGATTATCGCCTTTCTCAAGACGACCAAGATCGATCTTGAAAGCGGCGAGGCCGAAACCGTGACCGAGATGCAGATGTTGCAGAACAAGGCCATGTTCTCGCGCATCAAGTACCAGGCCATGGCGATCGCGGTCGTGGCGGTGATTGCCCTGCTTGCAAGCGGCGGCTAACCCGCTGGCCTATGGTCAAGCTCAACAAGATTTACACGCGCACCGGTGATGACGGGACGACTGGTCTCGTCGATGGGTCACGCTCGCCCAAGCATTCGGCGCGGATCGCAGCGATCGGCGCGGTGGACGAAGCCAATAGCGCGATAGGCTTGGCACTGGTGGCCACGGGCCAGAAAACGCCCATCGGTGGAGCTTTGCTGCGCGTGCAGAACGACCTCTTCGACCTTGGAGCAGACTTGGCGACGCCGAAAGGCGCGCTGGATGGCGAAGATTTCCAACCCGGCGAAATGGTGCTGCGCGTCGTGCAGGGCCAGGTTGACTGGATCGAGACACAGATCGACCACTTCAACGAAAAGCTTGAACCGCTTTCGAGCTTCATCCTTCCCGGCGGAAGCGAGGCAGCGGCTCGTATGCATGTGGCGCGCGCCTCGACCCGTGCGGCTGAGCGCGCTGTTACGGCGCTCGCAGAGCTTGAGCCGGTTAATCCGGCGGCTTCATCCTACGTGAACCGCCTGTCAGACCTGCTCTTTGTGCTTGCTCGCTGCTGCAACGCAAACGGGGCGGACGACGTGAAATGGGTCCCCGGCGCTAATCGCTAGCCAGCGCGCTGCATCCTCGCTAGTGAGCGCGCTTTGCTGCACTTGCGAAGGGAAATGACGCCATGCGGAATATCGCCGTTATCGGAGCGGGCCAGATGGGCACCGGGATTGCTCAGACTGTTGCTGCGCATGGAATGCAAGTAATGTTGTCCGACGTAGACCTCGCCACTGCCGAGGCGGGCAAAGGCAAGGTCGAAAAGGCGCTGGTCAAGCTCGCAGGGCGCGGCAAGATCGAAGCGGACGAGGCTGAAAAGCTGCTTTCGCGCATCACTCCTGTCGCCGACTATTCGCCGATGACGGATGCCGACCTCATCATCGAAGCCGCAACCGAGCGCGAGGAGATCAAGAACGCGATCTTCGAAGCGGCTGGCAAGGTCCTTCGCGAAGACGCGATTATGGCGTCGAACACCAGCTCGATCCCAATCACACGCATGGCGAACCATTCGCCCGATCCCGCGCGCTTCATCGGCCTTCATTTCTTCAATCCCGTTCCCGTCATGGGCCTGATCGAGGTTATTCCGGGCCTCGCAACCGCCAAAGCGACAACTGAAACCGTCACCGCGTTTGCCGAAGGCCTGGGCAAGGAAGTGGTGTTGAGCCAGGACGAGCCCGGATTCGTCGTGAACCGCATTTTGCTGCCGATGATCAACGAAGCGGTCTTCGTGCTCGGCCAATCAACCGCCGGGATCGAGGATATCGACAAGGGCTGCCGCCTCGGCCTCAACCATCCGATGGGTCCGCTCCAGCTTGCTGACTTTGTCGGGCTCGACACCTGCCTCGACATCATCAAGGTGCTCTACAAGACCACCCGTGACAGCAAGTATCGTCCAGCGCCGCTTCTCGTGAAATATGTCGAAGCTGGCTGGCTGGGGCGCAAGACGGGCCGCGGTTTCTACGATTACACGGGTGAGGCGCCGGTTCCGACCCGCTAAGGCACCGTCCTGCCGTCACTGCGCTGATCTTTGTGGAACTCCTGGCGGGGCGAAACGGTATCTCTCTTGAAGGAGAAACCCGATGACCGACACGACCAAGCCGCTGAGCCAGGAAGAACGCATGTCTTCGCTCGCCCCCGAAATGCATAATGACGAGCAGGACGATCACCGCAGTCAGGCGCAGGAAATCGCCATGCAGGCCAAAGAGCACGCTCAGAATGCAGCGCCGACAGAAGGTCTGAAAGTGGCATCACCCGGCGTCGACAATGTCGCAGGCAGCGAAACCGACATGATCGACCAGATGCGCGACATGGAAGACAGCGGCCACATCGACAATGACGCGTTCGCTGGTGAGCCGAACCACGACGACAACGTCGACAAGTACGACAGCTAAGAATCTATCGGAAAATGGTACGAGCGCCTGGCGAGAGCCGGGCGCTTAGCTGTGTTCAGAAGCCTTCGCCGGGCTGGGGAACCCTGTCGCCGACCGCTGTCGATGGTGCGCGAAAATCCCTTGCATTGGGGTTTGGGCCGCTCTCGCTGCCGCCTCGGCCTCTGGACGCAAAGCTGTTCGTCGAAGAACTGCCGCTGTCCTCGGGCTCGTAATCGCCGAAGTCCACGTCAAGCTCGCTCGCGCCTTGCGAAAAGCCGTTTCCGCCTTGCGAACTTGCTGCCGGACCTACATTCCAGTCGTCCGACAATCCATCATCCGACCACCCGCTGACGGCCACCTCTTCGGCGGGTTTTTCTGTCGCTGCTTGCGCTTCCTGCTCGGCGGCGGCGCGCTCGTACTGGTTCGGACCGGAGGGTGTCACGAAGGATCCCGCTCCGAGCGAAATCACGACGGCTGATGCCGCGACGACACCGACAAAAGCGAGCGTACGCTTCGGGTTTCCAAGGACGTTTTTCGACATAGTCCCACTTGCTTATAGCATGGTGGTTAAGGTTTGGTAGAAGCGTGTTCAGTCTAGCGAGCGCTTGAGATCGTAAAGCAAATCCAGCGCATCGCGCGGCGACAGGGCGTCTAGGTCCGTATCGCGCAGTTTGGCCGCGAGCGCGTCTTCAACTGTCGCCTGTGGCTCGGGTACGGCCGCAGCAAACAACGGGAGTTCGCCGAGTCCGGCAGCAAGCCCACCGGTTTCCTCGCGCGAGCGTTCCAGCTTTTCCAACACCGCCTTTGCCCGCGCCACCACATCTTTGGGGACACCGGCGAGTTTCGCAACGGCGAGGCCGTAGGATCTGTCCGCCGGGCCCTCTGCGAGCTCATGAAGAAGGACCAGATCACCCTTCCATTCGCGCGCACGGACATGGTGAAGCGAAAGGCTTTCGCAGCTTTCTGCCAGGCGTGAGAGCTCGTGGTAATGCGTTGCGAACAGGCAGCGACACTCGATCCGCGAATGCACCCCCTCGACCACAGCCCATGCGAGCGCGAGGCCGTCATAGGTCGAGGTGCCGCGTCCGACTTCATCGAGGATGACGAAGCTGCGCTGCGTCGCCTGGCTCAGGATCGCTGCGGTCTCGACCATCTCCACCATGAAAGTCGAACGCCCGCGCGCAAGATTGTCGGATGCACCCACGCGGCTGAACAGGCGGTCGACCAGCCCAATTCGAGCTGACGCGGCCGGCACGAAGCACCCCGCCTGCGCCATCAGAACAATCAGCGCGTTCTGGCGCAGGAAGGTCGATTTACCGCCCATATTCGGGCCGCCGATGAGCCACAGGCGGTCGTCGCACCCGAGGTTGCAATCATTCGCAACGAACCGGTCGCCTACCTTGGCGAGTGCGGCTTCGACGACGGGATGGCGGCCTGCCTCGATGTCGAGCGCGTATTCCTCTGAGATCTCGGGGCGGCACCAGTCGCCCTCGCTTGCGCGCTCGGCATTAGCGGCGCTGACATCGATCCGGGCGAGCGCGGCGGCGGTCGCAGCAATCGCCTCGCGCGCTTCGACGACCGCACCTACCAGGTCCTCGAAATGCGCCTCCTCTGCAGCTAGCGCACGCCCGCCTGCTTCCGAAATGCGCGAGGCTTCTTCGTGCAGCGAGAGCGAATTGAAGCGCACCGCGCCTTTCATCGTCTGCCGGTGCGTGAAGCCGCTGTCGGGCGCCATCAGGGCATCGCCATGGCGGCTGGGCACTTCGATGAAATAACCAAGCACACCATTGTGCTTGATCTTGAGCGAGGCAATCCCCGTTTCCTCGCGGTAGCGCGCTTCCATCGCGGCAATCGCGCGCCGTGCATTGCCGGAGACTTCGCGCAATTCGTCGAGGCTCGCATCGTAGCCTTCAGCAATAAATCCGCCGTTGGAACGCTCGGTCGGAGGAGACGGAACAAGCGCGCGGGACAACAGATCGGTCAGCGCGCCGTGGCCTGCAAGCTGGGGCACGAGCGCCTCGAGCAGGGCAGGGCGGTCGTCCTCACGCGACAGCCAATAATAGAGCCGCCATGCTTCGCCGAGCCCGTCACGGATCTGGCCAAGGTCACGCGGACTCCCGCGTCCCGCCACCAGCCGTCCGAGAGCACGGCCGATATCGGGCAGGGCGCGGAGCACATCGCGCAAGTTCGCGCGCTCGATCGGTCGCTCGCGCCAGAACTGGACCAGCGAGAGGCGGTCCTCGATTGCAGCGTGGTCGAGCAGCGGCGCGGAGAGGTCTTGCGCGAGCAGCCTCGAACCGGCGCCAGTCGAGCAGCGATCGAGCGCTGCAACGAGGCTGCCCGTGCGCGCTCCGTTCTGGCTTTCGAGGATTTCGAGGCTCCCTCGCGTTGCCTCGTCCATCACCATTCCGGCAGAATTGTCGCGCAAAACAGGCGGCAGCAGCAGCGGTAAAGTGCCGCGCCCCACGTGATCGAGATAGCCGATCAGGCCTCCGGCGGCGGCCAGCATGGCGCGCGAGAAATCGCCGAAGCCATCCAGCGTGGAAACGCCGTGGACCTTCTGCAATGCGTCGGACCCGCCATCGCTCGAAAATGCGCTGCGGGCGTGGAAGCTCGCTTCTTCCGGTCCGTGCTCCCACCCCTCTGGCACGACGACTTCGGTCGCGCCAAGACGTGCGAGCTCCGCGCCGAGCATTGCGGGCGAGCACTCTTCAAGCGTCATCGTCCCGGTCGATATGTCACAAGCCGCAAGCCCAATCGTGCCGCGCACATCGGCCAGCGCGACTAGTAGGTTGGCGGCGCGCGGGTTAAGCAGTGCCTCTTCGGTCAGCGTGCCCGCCGTGACGAAGCGCACGATGTCGCGCCCGACCAAAGCCTTTGACGCGGGCTTTCCTTCGCGCTTGGCACGCGCCTTCGCTTCGTCGGGCGTTTCGACCTGCTCGGCAATCGCGACCCGCTGTCCCGCCTTGATCAGGCGCGCGAGATACCCTTCCGCTGAATGCACAGGCACACCGCACATTGCGACCGGCTCGCCGTCGTGTTCGCCGCGAGATGTGAGGGCAATGTCAAGAATGTTAGCCGCGACTTTCGCATCGTCGAAAAACAGCTCGAAAAAATCGCCCATTCGATAGAACAGCAACGACTCGCCCGCCTCGCTCTTGAGCGCAAGGTATTGCTCCATCATCGGAGTGGGTTTGGACGCATCGGATCGGGCCATCTGTCCGGGTTAGCGAGGGTCCAGCCGATTCGGGAGTCGGCCCCGCGCACTTATCCAACGCGCACTTCTGGATCGCGCAGTTGCAGATGACGCATTGGGCCTATCATCTGTCACGCAAGGCAGCTAAGTCTGGCGCAACACGAAAATTTGGTGGGATTTGAAGGGGGGACTTCGATAATGGCTGATGCACCCAAGGGCGGCTTTACCAGCCGCGAGGCGCTGTTTTATCACGAGACCGGCAGGCCCGGTAAGATCGAGATCGTCGCAACGAAGCCGATGACCTCGCAGCGCGACTTGAGCCTTGCCTATTCGCCGGGCGTCGCGGTTCCGGTCGAAGCGATCGCCGAAGACCCCAAGCTTGCCGCACGATACACCGCCAAGGCCAATCTCGTCGCCGTGATCTCGAACGGGTCCGCGATCCTTGGCCTCGGCAATCTGGGCGCGCTCGCCTCCAAGCCGGTGATGGAAGGCAAGGCGGTGCTGTTCAAACGCTTCGCCGACGTCGATTCGATCGATATCGAGCTCGACACCGAAGACCCCGAAGCCTTTATCAACGCGGTTGCGCTGATGGAGCCGAGCTTTGGCGGCATCAACCTTGAAGACATCAAAGCGCCCGAATGCTTCATCATCGAGCAGGCGCTGCGTGAGCGGATGAATATTCCGATCATGCACGATGACCAGCACGGCACTGCGATTATTACCGCAGCTGGATTGCTCAACGCCTGCTATCTCACCGACCGCAAGATCGAGGATGTGAAGGTCGTCGTGAATGGCGCGGGCGCAGCGGCTATTGCGTGTACCGCTCTCGTCAAGGCGATGGGCGTGCGTCACGAAAACGTGATCATGTGCGATCGCAAAGGCCCGATCACACCGGGCCGCGAAGGGGTCGACCAGTGGAAAAGCGCGCATGCAGTCCAGACCGATGCGACGACACTCGAAGAAGCGCTAAAAGGTGCGGACATTTTCCTCGGCCTGTCGGCGGCGGGCGCTCTCAAGCCTGAATGGGTTGCCGAGATGGCGGACAAGCCGATCATCTTCGCGATGGCCAACCCGGTCCCGGAAATCATGCCGGACGAAGCCAAAGCCGTGCGCGCCGATGCGATTATTGCAACCGGGCGCAGCGACTTCCCGAACCAGGTCAACAACGTCCTCGGCTTCCCGTTCATCTTCCGCGGCGCGCTCGACGTGCAGGCGACGACGATCAACGAGGAAATGAAGGTTGCCGCCGCAACGGCGATTGCCGAACTCGCACGCGAACGCGTGCCTGAGGAAGTGGCGAGCGCCTATGGCAAGAACCAGAAGTTCGGCACCGACTACATCATCCCGGCCCCCTTCGATCCGCGCCTGATCGAGGTGGTTTCGTCTGCTGTAGCCAAGGCTGCGATGGATTCGGGCGTTGCCCAGACCACCATCGACGATTTCGAAGCATACGGCATTTCGCTGCGCTCGCGCCTCAATCCGACAACCTCGGTGCTCACCGGCGTCTACAACGAGGCCAAGGCGAACCCGAAGCGCATGGTCTTTGCCGAAGCGGAGGAGGAAGTGGTGCTGCGCGCCGCGATCCAGTTCCGCGATTTCGGCTACGGCACGCCCATTCTCGTGGGCCGGACCAAGGCGGTGCTCGACAAGCTGCATCAGCTGAGCGTGTCCGATCCCGGCGGCTTCGAGATCCAGAACTCGGCAGACAGCGAGCATGTGCCCGCGATGGTCGACTTTCTCTATCAGCGTCTGCAGCGCCGCGGATACACGCAGCGTGACGTGCGACGGATGGTCAATCAAGAGCGTAACGTCTTTGCTGCTCTGCTGGTCGCGCTCGGCCATGGCGATGGCATGATATCGGGCGTCACGCGTACTTATGCGCAGACCATGCGCGAAGTCAGCCTTGTCCTCGACAAGAAGGCGGACGCGCTTGCATTCGGCATTCACATGATGATTGGCAAGAACCACACGACCTTCCTTGCCGACACGACCATCAATGAACGTCCCACCAGCGAGGAATTGGCCTATATCGCCAAGGAAACCGCTGCGGTGGCCCGGCGCATGGGCCACGAGCCGCGCGTTGCGTTTCTTTCCTATTCGACCTTCGGCAATCCCTCGGGTCAGTGGCTCGGCAATATTCGCGATGCGGTTGCGATCCTCGACCGCGACGGGTGCGATTTCGAATATGAGGGCGAAATGGCTCCCGATGCCGCGCTCAACGATAAGGTCATGGGGCTTTACCCCTTCAGCCGACTGTCGGGGCCAGCCAACGTGCTGATCATGCCGGGGCTGCAATCGGCCAACCTGTCCGCCAAGCTCCTGCGCGAGCTTGGCGCGAACACGACGGTCGGACCGATGCTGATCGGTATGGAAAAGCCGGTCCAGATCGTTCCGATGACTGCAGCGGCGCCCGATCTTCTCACGCTCTCCGTCCTGTCGAGCGCAGGGATCGTCGGCTAAGGCCAGCGTGTCGAATGCGCATGAAAAAAGGGCCTGGGATCAACTCCCGGGCCCTTTTTCGTGAGGTCAGTTAGATACGACCAATCGTGGTTTTCACGCGGCCAATGCTTCAGCGTTCACTTCGCCGGTCGCGATCGAGGTCATGCGGCGGTCGCCATCATAGGTGTTGTCGAGGCATTCCTGCAGGACCTTGGAGTCGTCTTCGAGGCCGAGGCGCTTTGCGAATGCGACGGCGGTTCCGTAGCCGGCGAGACCATAGTGGGTCATGCGCTGATACTGGGTGATGATCGACGCATCGAGGACGTCCTTGTCGTCGATGTCGGCGTTGATTGCGTGGGCCTTGGCTTCGTTTACGAGGCCTTCCATGCCCTTGCAGTGTTCGCCATTGGGGTTGGCGTCATGGTTCTGGATCAGGCCTTTGACCTTTTCCATGCCCTTCGAAATGCCGCAGGTGCCATCTTCAAGCGCGGCGCGCAGCTCTTCCGAGGTCGCCTTATCGTGCAGCTTTTTCGTCGCGTCGAGCGATTGCTTGTCGGCGCTGTAGATGTCCTGAAGCTGGTCGATATAGAGGTCTTTGAGGGTGCTGATAGTCATGAGCGGGGTACTCCTTCGTTTGCGGGGGTTCTCAACCAGCTAATGAAGTCAGGCCGCCAATCGTTCCATAAAAACTCGTTGTAATTCCGTCACATAAGTTCAGCCGGGAGTCGTCCGCGACGAGCCGTTAGGAAGCGCGCTCATTGAGGGCCTCAATTGGCACGTAATCGAGATCATATCCGAAATAGCGCGGGCTGAAGACTTCAAGGCCTGCCTCGCTGCGCCATAGAGGATCGGATCGGAAGCCAAGCACTGCGACGCGCTGACCGCGCTCATATCCGGGGTTCACGATCCCGTCTCCGCTCTCCACGTCGATGATGCTGATGAGGTCGGGGCAGGTGGCGACCACTGCTCCATTGCGGCGTGCGACGAGATGCTCGTTCTTGACCTGCGTTTCGAAGCTTTGTCCGTCGAAGCCGTCTGTTCCCGCAAGTGTGACTTCGCCGACCAGAAACCCATCCTCGTCGCGCCAGTCGAAACCGGCGACTGTCCCGGTGAACAGCAGGTAGCCATCAGCAGCCGCGCGGGCTGCTTCGATTGCGTCAGAGCCTGCGGCCTTCGCCTCGCGCACTGCCGTGCCGATCCTGCGCGAAAGGGTAAGGCTCTCGGTCACGAGAGTGCCTTCACGTTTGGCGAGCCGTCCGGAAATCGGACTGTCGGTCACACCGCACTCGCGGCTCACCACGGCAATGGACCGCAGGATATCCTCGGCCCGCGTCGGGTCGCCCAACGTCTCGACTATCATCTCGTCGCCAAAGGGCGTTGCGGCCCCGATGGGTGTGAGCGGAATGCCTGCAACCTTAACCGAATGCTGGTTGATCTCCGGCACGGCGCGCCCAACCGTGTCTGCATCGAGCGCAGGCACGCCGAGGCGGGCCGCGATCGACAGCCCTTCGGCAAGGCTGAGCGGCCCGATCTCGCCCATGATGACGCCTGCGAATTTCTGACCAAGGTGGCGCTCGAGCGCTTCGAAGGCTGCCTGGACAGGAACCTCGACCCGGTTCTCGATCGCGTCGAGCCGAGCCTGCATGTCCGCGCTCGTCTCGGCGAGGCTCGCAAGACCATAGGGGCACGCCACCCTGTCGCTGTCCGCGAGCGCTTCAACCGGCAACATCGAGAATGTAAGTCCCGCGCTCAGGTCCTTGGCGATCAGTTCGCGTGCCTCAGAAAGGCTCCCGCCGCCGCCGGTTCCGAGATAGGAGCTCCCGACCAGAATGTCCTCGAGCGCCTGCGCATCAAGTTCGGTGCTCGCGCCCGCCTGAGCGCGCTCGGGACGCTCTGCGCTGTCGCCGGAAGAGATCTCACGGCACGCGGCAAGAGTGCCCGCCGCAACTGCCAGTCCACCCAGGAATTGTCTGCGCGCTACCATCTTCGCCTCCCCCTTCGCTTCGGGAGTGGCACAGTGACCATTGCGAGGCAATCAGTCCATGCGCGCGCCGACGCCCGCACATGTTGCGGGCTCGCTCACTCGCGTCGGCGGAACCTGAAGTACCAGACCTCGTGCCCGAACTTCTCGCGTGCCTTTTGCTCATAGCGCGTCTCGCACCAGCCTGACGGGCGTTCCTGCCAGCTCTTTGGGCCCGTTGCGACCCATTCGAACTCGTCGGTGAAGCGCTGCATAACCATGAGGGCGTGGCGGACATAGACCGGGTGATCGGTGCCGAAGCGAAACTCGCCGCCCGGCTTGATCTTGTCGGCAATCAGGCGAACCGGGCCATCGTTCATCATGCGTCGCTTCGCATGCTTGTTCTTGGGCCAGGGGTCAGGGTGAAGCAGGTAGGCCATCGTCAGCGCTCCATCGGGAATGCGCTTTAAGACCTCGATCGCGTCGCCGTGATGGATGCGCACGTTCGCGAGGCGGCCTTCCTCGACATGGGTGAGCGCCTGCGCGACGCCGTTCAGGAATGGCTCGGCACCGATGAAGCCATGGTTGGGCAAGAGGTCGGCCCGGTAAGCCATGTGCTCGCCTCCGCCAAAGCCGATCTCGAAATGAAGCGGGCAATCCTCACCAAACAGGGTCTGCGCGGTCACCGGGTCCTCTTCTGGCACGCTGATCTGCGGCAACAGCTTGTCGACCAATGCCTGCTGCTTTGCACGCAGCGGCTTGCCGACGCTGCGCCCGTACAGACGGCTGAGAGTGGTGGGGTCGCCTTCCTTGAATGCGGTCATGGCGCGCTCGCTAATAGCGCAGGCAGCCGCTTGTCCAGCCCCATCTCGCAGCCAGCAATCGGAGGCGCTGGGGATACTTCCCCTTGAGGGGCACGGCGACATGCCTATATCGCGCGGGCTAATGGAACAGCTCCTCGACACTTTCTACGCTCAGCCGCTCTGGCTCCAGTCCTTGCTGGGCCTGACGTTGCTCTTCACCGCCGCGTTGCTGGTGAACTATGTCCTCAAACATGTGATCCTGCGTATCGCCGCGCCGTATCTCGACCGGAAGACCAAGACGATCGACAAGGCGGCTGCATGGCTCGCCACCGCCGCGCCATTGCTCATCATTTCGCGCGGGATCGCGTTGGTCCCCAACCTGCCGGATGAGGTTTACACGCTGGTCCGCAACTCCGCGCAGGCGCTGATCGTGATTTCGGTCGCGATGGCGATCGTGAAGGGGCTGACTTACGCAAACGAGCTGTATGAGCGCCTTCCGCGATCCAAGAACCGCCCGATCAAGGGGTTTGTTCAGGTCGTGAAGATCGTCGTGCTGTGCGGCGCGGCGATTATCCTCATCTCCGTCCTGATCGACGAATCTCCGCTTCTCCTGCTTTCGGGGCTTGGCGCGGTGACGGCAGTGCTGCTGCTGGTGTTCAAGGACACGATCCTAAGCCTCGTCGCGAGTGTGCAGCTGACCACACAGGACATGCTGCGCGTCGGCGACTGGATCACGATGCCAAGCATGGGCGCAGATGGTGATGTGATCGACATCTCGCTTCACACCGTGAAGGTGCAGAATTTCGACAAGACCATCGTCACCATCCCGACCCATCGGCTGGTGTCCGATAGCTACCAGAACTGGCGCGGGATGAGCGAGAGCGGTGGGCGCCGGATCAAACGTTCAATCGCATTAGACCAAAACTCGGTGCGCTTCCTGAGCGATGAGGAAGTGGTGGACCTCAAGAAATTCAAGATGCTCAAGGACTATCTCGTCGCGAAGCGCGAGGAGATCACCGAGTGGAACGCAAAGGAACTTGCCGGCGAAGATGCGCCGGTCAATGCGCGGCGGCTGACCAATATCGGCACGTTGCGCGCCTACATCGCCGCCTATCTCGAATGGCATCCGCGGATCGATAAAAAGTTCACGCTGATGGTCCGCCAATTGCCGTCGGGACCGCAAGGTCTGCCCCTGGAAGTGTATTGCTTCACCGACACGACGTCATGGCCGATCTACGAAGGTATTCAGGCGGACATTTTCGACCACCTCGTCGCGATCCTGCCAGAGTTCGACCTGAGGCTTTTCCAGGAGCCGACGGGCAAGGATCTGGCAGAGGGCCTGGCGGCCTGATCCCAAAAACGAAAACGCCCGAGGCGCGATGCCCCGGGCGTATCGATTACGGTGTACCGGAAGATTAGGCGGCTTCGGCCTCGTCCTGCGGATCGCGCAGCACGTAGCCGCGGCCCCAGACGGTTTCGATGTAGTTCTCACCGCCGCATGCGTGACTGAGCTTCTTGCGCAGCTTGCAGATAAAGACGTCGATGATCTTGAGTTCGGGTTCGTCCATGCCGCCATAAAGGTGGTTGAGGAACATTTCCTTGGTCAGCGTCGTGCCCTTGCGCAGCGAAAGCAGCTCGAGCATCGCGTATTCCTTGCCGGTGAGGTGGACGCGGGCGCTGTCGACTTCGACAGTCTTCGCATCGAGGTTCACGGCGAGCTTGCCGGTGCGGATGACCGACTGCGAGTGGCCTTTCGAACGGCGCACAACAGCGTGAATGCGGGCAACCAGTTCTTCGCGGTGGAAAGGCTTGGTCACGTAGTCGTCGGCACCGAAGCCAAACGAACGGATCTTCGAATCCATCTCGGCAATGCCGGAGAGGATGAGAACCGGTGTCTGCACCTTGGCGACACGCAGCTTCTTGAGCACGTCGTAGCCGTGCATGTCCGGCAGGTTCAGGTCGAGCAGGATGATGTCGTAGTCATACAGCTTACCCAGATCCAAGCCTTCTTCGCCAAGGTCGGTCGAATAGACATTGAAGCCTTCGGTCGTAAGCATGAGCTCGATAGCCTTTGCGGTTGTCGGCTCGTCTTCGATCAGCAGCACTCGCATTATACGTCCCCTAATTGCCCCTAATGGCGGACATGTGTCGCGTGGTAACGCCTCGCTAAGAGGTGTTGCCCTCTATTAACCACACAACATCTGAACGGAAAAGGTTAACGCGTCGTAAATGGGTTACCGAAAACTTGCTGAGTCTTTTAGGTAACAGGGGGTTAGGGGCAGGTCCTACGGACAGTCAGCCCCGGATCGGAGCAATTTCAGAGCCCGGCCAGTTTCTTGGCGCGGCGGCGCTGAGCGCTCGAACCGATGCCGATCGCCTCGCGATACTTGGCAACGGTGCGCCGAGCGAGGTCGAAGCCCTCCTCCTTCAGAAGATCAGCGAGCTTCTGGTCAGACAGGACCTTCTTGGGGTCTTCGGCATCGGTGAGCGCCTTGATCCGTGCCTTGATCGCTTCGGACGATGCGCCTTCTCCATCGCCAGAACCACCGACACGGGCGACACCGCTTGAGAAGAAGTATTTGAGCTCGAAGCTACCCCGGTCGCAGTGCAGGTACTTGTTGCTGGTGACACGGCTGACCGTGCTTTCGTGCATGTCGATCTCTTCGGCCACCTCGCGCAAGGTGAGCGGCTTCAGCTCCGACACGCCGCGGCGAAAGAAGCCTTCCTGCTGTTTCACGATTTCGGCGGCGGTCTTCAGAATTGTCTTTTGCCGCTGGTCGAGCGCGCGGATCAGCCAATGCGCGTCGGCCAGCTTCTCCTTGAGCCAGCTCTGCGCTTCGGCTCCGGGCGATCCGCTTTCGAGTTCGACATAATAACTGCGGTTCACCACCAGTCGCGGGAGCGTCGCTTCGTTGAGTTTTATGTCCCAACCTCCGCTCTCGCTGCTTGTCACGAGCACGTCTGGCACGACGGCCTCATCGCTGGCCGGTGCAAAGGCGAGGCCCGGCTTGGGATCGTACTCGCGAAGTTCGCGCAGCATATCGGAGAAGTCTTCGTCATCGACCTGGCAAAGCCGTTTCAGTCGCGCGACTTCTCCCTTGGCGACAAGGTCGAGATTATCGAGCAGCGTGTCCATGCACGGGTCGAGCCGGTCTGCTTCCTTCGCTTGTAGGCGAAGGCATTCAGCAAGGTCTCGCGCGCCCACGCCGGTCGGGTCGCACATCTGGACAACTTCGAGCGCGTCTTCGACGCTGTCCATATCCACACCGAGGTCCTGCGCTACTTCGCGCAGGGAGGTCGGCAAGTACCCCGCATCGTCAAGCAATCCGGCGATGTGCCGGGCGACGAAGGCTTCCTGTTCGTTGCAGGCAAGCGCGCCGATCTGCGCATCGAGATGTTCGCTGAGCGACAATTCAGCCGCGCGACTGGCCTCGATCCCCGGCAGATCGTCTGCCCCGAGGCCCGAGCCGCCGGCAGAGCCCCATTCCGCATCCGACATGCGCGCGCCGTCGCCTGTCTCCCGGTCGCGGTCGATTGCGCTCACGTCGATATCCAGCGGTGCTTCGCTTTCGCCCTGCGCCTGCGCCATTAATTGGTCGGAGGTGAATTCCTCCCTCGGAATGTCGTCAGGCTCGCTGGAAGGACCGGTGTCTTCGCGCGACACGGCGCCTGCTTCGAGCAGCGGATTGCTCTCCAGCGCTTCGCCGATGAAGGTCTCGATCTCGAGGTTGGATGCCGCCAGCAGCTTGATCGCCTGCTGCAGCTGAGGTGTCATCACCAGCTGTTGCGATTGTCGAAGATCGAGGCGCGGACCCAGGGCCATCAGGATTGCTCGCTCACGCTCGGACGGTGCCTGCCCACACCAACACCCGACCAACCCATGGAATTATCCTGTTGGGTTGACCGGACGCGGGTATGGGCAGGAGCCGCCCCGGCGGACCTTGATCCGCCAAATTGCATCAGGTTGCCTCCCGCCGGGTCATCACAACGTAAAGTTCTCGCCGAGATAAAGGCGCTTCACGTTTTCGTCCGCGACCAGTTCTTGCGGCGTTCCGGCGAAGAGGACCTGTCCGCCATAGATGATGCAGGCGCGATCGACGATATCGAGCGTCTCGCGCACATTGTGGTCGGTGATGAGGACACCGATCCCGCGCCGTTTCAGGTCTTTGACGAGGTCGCGGATGTCGCTGATCGAGAGCGGGTCGATCCCGGCGAAGGGTTCGTCGAGCAACATGATCGAAGGCTTGGCCGCGAGCGCGCGGGCGATTTCGCAGCGGCGGCGCTCACCGCCAGACAGGGCCATAGCGGGGCTTTCGCGCAGGCGGGTCAGGCCAAATTCGCCGAGCAGGCGTTCAAGCTCATCCCTGCGGGTAGATGCGTCGGGTTCGACCATTTCGAGCACGCAATTTATGTTCTGCTCGACCGTCATCCCGCGAAAGATGCTCGTTTCCTGTGGCAAATAGCCAAGCCCGAGGATCGCGCGGCGATACATCGGCAGGTTGGTCACATCCTCGCCGTCCATCAGGATTCGGCCCGAATCGGGCTTCACGAGGCCCATGATCGAATAGAAACAGGTGGTCTTGCCCGCCCCATTGGGGCCGAGCAGGCCAAGCACCTCGCCTTTTCCGACGGTCAGGGAGATATCGGTCAGGACGGCGCGCTTGTCATAGCTTTTCGCAATCGAAATGACTTCCAGACCGCCATCGGGCAGCGGGGCGGTGGCATCGACCGTTTCGGCGCTAACGGCCTGTGCGGCCTCATCGAATGTGGGGGTCTCGCTCATATCGGGCCGGTGATAGCACCCTCGCAGCGTGAGAAAAGGGAGGGCGAGCGCTTTTGCGCCCGTTTTGGCAAGATTTTTGCTTTCGAGAGCCTCAAAACGCGGCTGCGCCACCTTGCAATATGGTTACGAAGCTTGATCCTTGCGCGACTCTTTGGAATACTCACGGCACAAACACACCGTTGGGGAGCGGACCTATGAACGATATTCTGCACGGGCAGGAAAGCCGCGCGAGCGAACGGCCGCGCGATTGGCGCAAATCCATGAGCGACCACGTCGCATGGGCCCTGCTGGTGTATACCGGTCTCCAGATCTTCATGACGGTGAAGGCGATGAGCGAGGGGCTCCCTTCGATCGTTCCTTATCTCGCCCTTGTCATTTTGGTTGCCGGCATCATCCCGGCATGCCGCTGGTTCGAACGCCGCTGGACCGGTCTCAGTGATGCCGAGGCCGCCGATGAAAGCTATGCTGCAGCTTTCAAGCGCGACGTGATTGGGCTTTGGGCGCTCGCAATCCTTCTGCCGGTTGGACTGACCGCGCTCTTCAAGGCGATCTTCTCCTTCATCTGATCGTACAATCCCGCGCCTTTGCGGGAACATCGATCCGCCTGAGTTGGTTTCTCCTTGGACACCAAGGGGACACCACCTGTGAACGCAATCCGCACTTTGATCCTTCTGGCGCTGCTGGCTCTCGCTTCTCCGGCTTATGCGCTGCTGCCTGCCGGGGACGCTGGCGGACCGGAACAGGCCGAACCCGCAAGCGCAGAGCCGCTGATCGAGCAGGCCCCCGATGAGGGCGACGATGAGCGAATAGCCGAGCGGATTGAAGGCATTTTCGGAGAGCTTCCTGCCTTCGAGACGGTCGATGTCGAAGTAAGCGAGGGCGTCGTCTCGCTGAGTGGCACGCTGCCCGATGCAGACACCATCGCCCGCGCTGAGGCAATTGCGAGCCGGGTTTCGGGCGTCGTCACGGTCGAGAACGGCATCGAGCGCGATCTCTCGGTCGAGCAAAACCTCTCCATTCTGGGCAAGGCGTCTGAGCTCATCGAGAGCGCGCTTGCCGGACTGCCCCTGTTCCTGGTGGCGGTGGTCGTGGCGCTCGCGATTGGGACGCTCGGTTATCTGATCGCGGGGCTCGGGTTCCTATGGGACCGCATCGCGCCCAACGCGTTTCTGGGCGAGCTCATCCGCAGCGCGATCCGTTTCGTTTTCGTAGTCGGCGGCGTGGTCATCGCACTCGACATGCTGGGCGCGGGCGCATTGCTTGGCGCGGTGCTCGGCGGGGCAGGCGTGGTCGGGATCGCGCTCGGCTTTGCGATGCGCGACACGATCGAGAACTATGTCGCGAGCCTCATGCTGAGCCTTCGCCAGCCGTTTCGCCCCAATGATCATGTCCTGATCGACGACCTCGAAGGCCGCGTCATTCGTCTCACCAGCCGCGCCACCGTGTTGATGACCCTCGAAGGCAACCACCTGCGCATCCCGAACGCACAGGTCTTCAAGGCAGTGATCCTCAATTATACTCGAAACCCGCAGCGCCGCTTCGATTTCGAGCTTGGTATCGACGCCGATGACGATCCGCGCGCGGCAATGAAGCTGGGCGGTGAGGTGCTGCGTTCGCTTGGCTTCGTGCTCGGCGACCCTGCGCCTGCTGCTCGCATCAGCAATGTGGGCGATTCGAACATCGCGATCCTGTTCCTTGGCTGGATCGACCAGAACGAGGCCGACTGGTTCAAATCGCGCAGCCTCGCCATTGCGGCTGTGAAGGACGCGCTTGAGGAAGCCGGTTTTGCCTTGCCCGAACCGATCTACCGCCTGCGCTTCGACGGGCGCACCGACCCCTTACCCATCGGGCGCTCTGCCAGCGTAACCGAGGCAAAGCCTGCCGAGAAACCACGAGCCACGTCCGGCGCGGACGAGGACGTTCGCCCCGAAAGCGAAATCAGCGAGTTGGTTGAGGCAGAACGCCGCAGCGACGATGAACAGTCGAAAGACCTTCTAGACACCTCGCGTCCGGTGGAGTGAGCCCGCGCCTCAGCGTGTTTTCGGAATGTCGCGGCAGAGGTAAGCCGTGCTGTAAGGCTCATCCCAGCAGAGTCTGAGCCCTTCGAGCACGTCCAGATTTTGCGGCCACGGCATCGAGATGGGCTGCCCGTGCGCACCGACTGCGTTGTCCCAGCCCGGCGGTTTCGGAAGCGCGACTAGACTGGCAATTGCAGCCTCGAACCCATCACGATCCCGGCGCAGGAACGCGATGGTCCCGTCGACATAAAGGTTCCAGGCTCGGCCCGAATTTGCCTCGTCAGCGTCAATCGCATCGAAGATCGGCATCGCCAGATCATTGCGACCCGCGAACGCCCACATCTGCGCTTCGTGCCATGCCAAAGTCCGCAGGAGTTGAGCCTCGCGCCGGTTCTCTGGCGACAGATTGCCGCTGTTCTCGGCGCGCCAGTCTCGTAGGATCTCGGCCGCTTCGACATAGCAACCCGAATCATAGAGCGGGCGCCATCCCTGGCCCTCGGTCTGGTCGAAGGTGACCACATCAAGCGCCAGCATTGCCTCTTTGTCGAAGGCGCAATTAGGCGCAGCCGGCTGGGCTCCCATTGCTGCCAAAAATGCCAGAAGCGCAAACACGCCGCGAGACTAGCTGCGAGCGCGGTTGTTCACAACAACCCCGCTCGCGAAGCCAGTGCTTAGCTCTTCTTCGCGCGTTCGATCGCTTCGATAACGATCTGGCGTGCTTCGGCGCGGTCGCCCCATTTGCCGACGCGCACCCACTTCTCGGCTTCCAGATCCTTGTAGTGGGTGAAGAAGTGCTCGATCTGCTGCATGATGATCGAGGGCAGGTCCTTCGTTTCGCCGACATCCGAGTAATAGGGGAAGGTCGTGTCGACCGGCACGCAGACCAGCTTTTCGTCACCGCCATGCTCGTCTTCGAGGTTCAGCACGCCAATCGGGCGGGCCTTCACCACGCATCCCGGAATAAAGGGCGAGCGCGCGATGACGAGCGCATCGAGCGGGTCGCCATCGGGCGAAAGCGTGTGCGGCACGAAGCCATAATTGGCGGGGTAGCGCATCGGGGTGTGCAAAATGCGGTCCACGAACAGCGCGCCCGAGGCCTTGTCGAATTCATACTTCACCGGTTCGCCACCGGTGGGCACTTCGATAATGACATTGAGGCTTTCGGGGGGATTGTCGCCTGTCGGAATGTTGTCGATGCGCATGATTTTCTCGTTCTTTATTGGGAGAGGAATTGGATGGCCGCGCCGATAGCGGTTGCGGAGCCATTGCGAAAGCCCTCCCTTGGTCGTAATCGCGCCCGAAACGACAAAAGGCAGCCATGAGCAAGAATACCCCCAAAGCCATTCGCGGAACACAGGACATCTTCGGTGCAGACGCCGAGGCTTTCGCTTTCGTGGTCGAAACCTTCGAGCGCGTGCGCAAGCTCTATCGTTTCCGCCGGGTCGAGATGCCGGTTTTCGAAAAGACCGAAGTATTCAGCCGCGCCATCGGCGAGACGACCGATGTTGTTTCCAAGGAGATGTATTCCTTTGAGGATCGCGGCGGCGATTCGCTGACGCTGCGGCCTGAGTTCACCGCGGGCATCTCGCGCGCCTTTCTGACAAACGGCTGGCAGCAGCACGCGCCCTTAAAGGTTGCGACCCACGGACCGCTGTTCCGCTATGAGCGCCCGCAGAAGGGCCGCTATCGCCAGTTCCACCAGATCGATGCCGAGATCATCGGCGCTGCCGAACCGCAGGCGGATGTCGAGCTGCTTGCTATGGCCGACCAGCTTTTGAAAGAGCTCGGTATCGAAGGCGTAACGCTGCATCTCAACACGCTGGGTGATGCTCAAAGCCGCGATGCGTGGCGCGCCGGGCTCATCGAATATTTCGGCGCAGTGAAGGGTGAGCTGTCCGAAGATTCGCAGGAGCGACTTGAGAAAAACCCGCTGCGCATCCTCGATTCCAAAGACCCACGCGACAAGGTTTTCGTCGCCGACGCCCCCAAGATCGACGCTTTCCTGTCAGACGATGCGCTGGCCTTCTTCGGCGCGGTGACGAGCGGACTTGATGCCGCAGGGGTCAAGTGGGAGCGCGCCGAAAGCCTGGTACGCGGTCTCGATTATTATCGCCACACCGCGTTCGAGTTCATCCCGGACGAGGGTTCTGCAGCGGCAGGTGCACTGGGCAGTCAGAGCACGGTACTGGGCGGTGGCCGCTATGACGGGCTGATGGAAAGCCTCGGCGGTCCGGCAACCCCGGCAGTGGGCTGGGCTGCCGGGATCGAGCGGCTGGCCATGCTGGTCGGCGAAAAGGCCGAGGAGCCTGCCGATCTCATCATCGTGGTCGAAGATCGCAGCGAGGCGGCACTTGTCCGCGCTACGAGCGCTCTCAAATCGGCAAGGCTTGCAGGCTTGAGCGCGGAGATGATCGCTGAAGGATCGCCGCGCAAGCGCTATGACAAGGCCGTGAAGCGCTCACCGCGCGCAATCGTCAGCTTCGAGGAGGACGGCCACAGAGTTAGCGGCGGCGATGAAGGCGGTCCGGACCTCGAAAAGGTCTTGGGTCTCTAGCGACCTTTCCTACATGACGTGACCGGCGCTATCGTCGGTGCAAATGACCGCAAAGCGCCCACCAGTTTCCCACCCAGGACCATGTAACATGCGGTCCACTTCTCACCTCAACCGAGCCTGAAGCCCTTGCAAATCCCACCCGAACGCCTTGACCAGATCGCCAACCGCTTCGCCGAACTCGAAGCGCGCATGGCTTCGGGCACGCTTGAGGGCGAGGAGTTCGTTGCGGCAAGCCGCGATTATGCCGAGCTTGAACCGGTCGCCAAGATCGCGGGGGAGGTGAAGGCCATGCGCGAGGAGATCGAGGGGCTGGAGGAGATGCTCGCTGATCCCGAAATGAAGGCGATGGCCGAGGAAGAACTCAGCGCGATCCGCGAGGCGCTGCCCGAGAAGGAGCGCTCGCTTGCCATCGCGCTGCTGCCACGTGATCGGGCCGATGCAAAACCCGCCATGCTCGAAATCCGCGCCGGCACGGGAGGCGACGAGGCTGCGCTGTTCGCAGGCGACCTGTTCCGCATGTACGAGAAGTACGCCGCTGAGCAGGGCTGGCGCGTCGAACCGGTCAGCATGAGCGCAAGCGAAGTCGGCGGCTTCAAGGAGATCGTCGCCAATGTGAGCGGTCAGGGCGTCTTCGCCAAGCTCAAGTTCGAAAGCGGCGTCCACCGCGTGCAGCGCGTTCCCGTCACTGAAAGTGGCGGACGCATCCACACCTCGGCTGCGACCGTTGCGGTGCTGCCAGAGCCTGACGAGGTCGATGTGCAGATCGACCCGGGCGACCTCAAGATCGACACCTATCGCGCCTCGGGCGCAGGCGGTCAGCACGTCAACACCACCGATTCCGCGATTCGCATCACGCACGAGCCGACCGGGCTTGTCGTTACCTGCCAGGACGGGCGCAGCCAGCACAAGAATCGCGAAAAGGCGATGCAGGTGCTGCGCGCGCGACTCTACGAGAAGACCCGCGACGAAGCGCAGGGCGCAGAGGCCGAGGCTCGCAAGGCGATGGTCGGCAGCGGAGACCGCTCTGAGCGCATCCGCACATACAACTTCCCGCAGGGGCGCGTCACCGATCACCGTATCGGCCTGACGCTTCACAAGCTTGAGGAGGTGCTCGCAGGGCCGGGACTTGACGAGTTGGTCGATGCTCTAATCGCGGAGGATGAAGGCAAGCGGCTGGCGGCGCTGGCTGAGTGACCGTTTCCGAGGCCCTGCGCGAGGCTGCACAGCGCCTTTCCGGCAGCAGCGACACGGCAAGGCTCGACGCCGAACTGCTGATGGCTCACGCATTGGGAGTGAGTCGGTCGGACATGCTGCTGCGGCATATGTCGGACGCAGAGCCGGAAGGCTTCGCGAGCCTTGTCGAACGCCGTGCCGCGCATGAGCCGGTCGCGCACATTACCGGCACTCAGGAGTTCTACGGGCGCGAATTCGCCGTCTCGCCGCATGTCCTGATCCCGCGCGGCGATAGCGAGACGCTTATCGACACGGTGCTTGAGAGCGCTCCAAATGCAAAACGCGTGCTCGACCTTGGCACTGGATCGGGAGCGCTGCTCATCACCACGCTTCTCGAACTCGAAGGCGCGAGCGGGCTAGGCATTGATGCCTCGGAGCCGGCGCTGGAACTGGCCCGCAGCAACGCGCAGGCGCTTGGCCTCATTGGATCACGGGCGCGGTTCCTTCGTCGCGATTGGCACGAGGAGGGATGGGACGACGATCTCGGAACGTTCGACCTCATTGTGTGCAACCCGCCTTATGTCGAGGAGGACGCCGAGCTCGACGCAGACGTGCGCGACTACGAACCGGCCTCGGCGCTGTTTGCGGGGCCCGAGGGGCTTGACGACTACCGCGTCATCATTCCGCAGCTGCGCAAGCTCTTATCGGCCGAAGGCATGGCGGTCCTGGAAATCGGCGCTTCGCAAGGCGAGGCGGTGAGCAAAATCGCCACAGAACACGGATTCTGCGTGAAAATACTCAAGGATCTTGCAAATCGGCCACGCTGCGCGGTCCTTTCTTGAGGAAAACACCACAGGGGCTTGGCAAACGGGGTTCGGCTCGCTACCTCCGAATCAGGTCTCCGATCTGCGAAGGGCGCAAATCGGGTGGGCCAAGCTCCAAATTCGATGTCACACGGCCGTCAGGGCTCGCCCTCGGCCATAGGCAGCGCGGGGCGCTGCGCTCTGTCGGGCGCACAGACGAGAGGTCTATTGGCCAAGGGCGCATGCAAGTATCCGCTGCGTCAGGTCGTTAATGGGATGAATATCCTTGAATAACAATCGCAACAATCGTCGCCGCGGTCGCGGAAATCGCAGCAATCAGGGCGGCGCGAACAACCAGAACCGGATCGATAGCCGCGCACGTGGCAACGCGCCGCAGCTTCTCGACAAGTACAAGAAGCTTGCTCAGGACGCGCAGCACAATGGCGACCGGGTTCAGGCCGAATACTATCTGCAGTTTGCCGACCACTATTTCCGTGTGATCGCCGATAACAAGGCTCGCCAGGATGAGGCGCGCGCAAAGCGCAACGAGAGCCGTGGTGATGATCGCGGACAGGCAAACGATGACAGCGACGAGGAAGACGGTAACAACAACCGCAAGAGCAACCGTCGCTCACGAAGCCGCCGCGATGGGCAAGACCAGGACGCGCGTGACACCGTTTCGCCCGAAGAAGGCGAAAAAGGCTTTGAAGGTGAAGAGGCTGGCGCCGAGGAAGAATCGGCCAAGCCCAAGCGCCGCGCTCGCAAGCCGAAGTCCGACGATGCCGGTGACAAGCCACGTCGCAAGCCGCGTCGCAAGGCTGACGAGGATACGGGCGAAGGCGAGATCGACTCTGCCGTTCTGCCCCCAGCGATCAGCGCTTCGACAGCGTCGGATGACGACGACAGCCTTGAGGCTGTTGGCTGAGCCAATACCGATCACTTGAGGATCGACAGAATATGGCCGGTCCCGAGCTGGATTCCGACAGTGCGCTCCTGGCGCGGCTGACCGCACGCATAAGTGCTTTTGCGATGAGCTGGCCGGGTCTTGTGTCGGCACTGCTCGGCCTTGTCGCTGCTTGTGGCTTTCCGCCGCTCCACGCCTGGTGGGCCGCACTTCCCGCGCTCGCGCTGTTCGTCGCGCATATGCATTCCGCTCCCTCCTGGAAGAGCGCTGCTTGGCGTGGCTGGATGTTCGGGTGGGCGCATCTCACGCTGGCCAACAACTGGATTGCGACTGCCTTTACGTACCAGGCCAACATGCCTGAGTGGCTCGGCTGGCTGGCAGTGCCGTTGCTGTGCGTCTATCTGGCGGTCTATCCCGCTCTCGCGGCGGTGGCGGCGCATTTGGCTGCGAAGCGATCAGGACTGCTCGTGTTCGGAGCGGTGTTCGCGGCTTGCTGGATCGTGACCGAATGGCTGAGAAGCTGGGTGTTCACAGGATATCCCTGGCCTCCGCTTGGACTGATGCTGTTGGGCGGATGGGAGGCGCAAGGTGTTGCGCGCCTACTGCCTTGGTTAGGCACTTATGCCTTGTCGGGGTTGGCGATCTGGATTGCTGCGATCCTCGTGTGGCTCGCCGTCAGTCCCATGCCATCGAAGTGGCACCGGGCAATCGCGGTCGTCGGTTTCAGTGGTGCCGTGATTGTCGGGCCCATGGTCATCCCGCATCGAGCCACGGATAGCTCCGACATCTCTTACACCCTCATTCAGCCGCTCATCCCGCAGGACGAGATCAATGACGGGACCAAGTTCGAAGAGCAGTTTCAGCGTACAGCAGATCTGACCCGGCCCGGCAACGACACTTCGCGCCTCGTCCTGTGGCCGGAGAGCGCGATCCCAGACTACCTCGAGGAAGGCTACCCGGACCGATATTACCGCGCGACCACTTACGCTGCGAGCCCGACGCTCGCTCGCGAACGGATCGGACGCGTGATTGGCGAGGATACGACGCTTCTGACCGGCGTGGTCAATCTCGACATCGGCATTCGGCCAAGCGGCGTTCCGGGCGCAATCACCGCGCGCAATTCGGTCGTGGCTTTGAATGGCGAGGGCGAGATCACGCACCATTATGCCAAGGCTCACCTCGTCCCTTACGGCGAATATCTGCCGCTTGAGAGTTGGCTGGGCGCTATAGGTTTGTCGCGGCTTACGGCTGGCACCGTACCCTACCAGCCGGGGCCAGGCCCAGGGACGCTGGATCTTGGCGAGCATGGGCTGGCCGGTGTCCAGATCTGCTACGAGATCGTGTTCTCAGGCCAGGTGGTCGACCGGGACAATCGGCCCGACTACCTCTTCAACCCTTCCAACGATGGCTGGTTCGGAAGCTGGGGTCCACCGCAGCATCTGGCGCAAGCACGTATGCGCGCGCTTGAGGAAGGGCTGCCCGTTCTGCGTTCGACGACAACAGGGATCAGCGCAGTGATCGATGCCGATGGTACTGTGCGGCAGAGCATTCCAACCGGAGTGGCTGGCAAGGTCGAGGGCTTCATTCCCGCTGCCAAGCCACCCACCCTCTTTGCCAAGTTCGGAAACGCGTTGCCGCTCGCATGGGCGGCCCTGCTTGCAATTCTGGCGCTAGGCCTGCCGAGATTGCTTGCGCTGCGCTCGGAGCGCAGCTAGTGCGCTTGGCTATGGATATAAAGGTTTCCTTATGTCTACATAAGGTGGCCTGAGGCGACAAATGAAAGTCACGGGAGGCCTTCTTAGGAACGACTATGCGCAGCGATTATCTCTTCACTTCCGAAAGCGTTTCCGAGGGGCATCCTGACAAGGTTTCCGACCAGATTTCCGACGCCATCGTCGACCTCATGCTGGCCAAGGATCCCGAAGCGCGGGTCGCTTGTGAGACCATGACGACGACGCAGCGCGTGATCTTGTCAGGCGAAATTCGCTGCAAGCCGATGTACGATGACAAGAACGAGGACTGGGCTTTCAACGGCGGCTGGGCGCCGGGTGCGAAAGATGAGATCGAACGAGCCGTTCGCTCCACCGTTCGCGATATCGGTTACGAGCAGGACGGCTTCCACTGGAAGACCCTGACATTCGAAAACCACCTCCACGGACAATCCGCTCACATCGCACAGGGCGTGGATGCGGGCGCGGAAGGCTCCAACAAGGACGAGGGAGCCGGCGACCAAGGCATCATGTTCGGCTTTGCCTGCGACGAGACGCCCGACCTGATGCCGGCAACGCTCGATTACAGCCACAAAATCCTCGAGCGACTGGCGAGGGACCGTCATTCGGGAGCCGCGCCATTTCTTGAACCTGATGCCAAGAGCCAGGTGACGCTGCGCTACAAGGACGGCAAGCCGGTTGCCTGCACCGCGATCGTCGTCAGCACTCAGCATGCACCGGGTTACGATGACGGTGAGAAGGAAGCTCAACTCCACTCCTACGTGAAAGATGTGGTTTCAGAGATCCTGCCCGATGGCTTCATCTCCGACGAGACCATCTGGCACATCAATCCCACCGGCAGCTTTGTGATCGGCGGCCCGGACGGAGATGCTGGGCTGACCGGCCGCAAGATTATCGTCGATACGTACGGTGGGGCATCCCCGCATGGTGGCGGTGCGTTCAGCGGCAAGGATCCGACGAAAGTCGATCGTAGCGCCGCTTACATCACGCGCTATCTTGCAAAGAACGTCGTGGCTGCCGGGTTTGCCAAGCGCTGCACAATTCAAATCGCCTACGCAATCGGCGTCTCGGAACCACTTTCGCTCTATGTCGACACACATGGCACTTGCGGCGACGGCATCGACGACGCCGCCATCGAAGAAGCGATCAAGGGCATCACCAAGCTTGGTGGCCTAACGCCGCGTGGCATCCGCGAGCATCTTGGCCTGAACAAGCCGATCTACCGCATCAGTGCAGCCTATGGTCACTTTGGCCGCACGGCTGATGGTGACCTGTTCCCCTGGGAGCGTACGGATTTGGTCGATGAGTTGAAGGCAGCGCTTACCTGACCTGTTAGGGCGCACTTCATGGCAGCGCCCGACCATTCCCAAGACGCGAGCCGCGTTGTCGAGCTGGACGCCTTGCGCGGGCTGGCCGTCCTCGGCATCGCGTGGATGAACGTCTACGCTTTTGCGCTGCCGATACAGGCCTACGCCAATCCAATGGTCTGGGGCGGCGAAGGCGCTCTCGACCGGTTGGTTTGGGCGTCAAGCTTCGTCTTTATCGAAGACAAGTTTCGAACCCTGTTCGCGATGCTGTTCGGCGCGGGATGCCTGATCCTGATCGAGCGATCTGGCGAGAATGTCTGGCGCTCTCATCTGGCCCGTATGGCGGTGCTTTTCATTATCGGCTTCGTCCATGCATTGCTGCTTGCGAGCAATGACGTGCTTCGCACCTATGCGCTAGCCGGGCTGGCGATCCCATTGCTCGCCCCGCTTGGCCACCGCGCCCTATATGCGACCGCGATCGGGCTGGTCGCGCTTCACGTCGGGGGCGGGATGGTCGCCTTTGGAAGCGCTGTGGTTGATGTGTATGTCGGCCGGGTTGGAAGCGACGCTGCGCTTTTTGCCGAGCGCCAATTCGGCAGTGACCCGGGGGCTCTGAAGTATGCTCTGGAGCTAGGCCGGCAAACTCTGGCCGAGCGGATAGACAGAAGGATTGGCGGGTTCAGCTCGCAATTTGCGATCCTCGCTGCCTCGATCCCGCTCAACCTTGCGGCGATGGCGCTCGGCATGGCGCTTTGGAAGGATCGGATGCTCAGAGCCGAATGGCGCACCTTCAGGCTCCAGCGGCTTGCGGCAATTTGCGCTCTGCTGGCGATACCGCCGCTTCTTGCACTTGCCTGGTGGGTTTCGGACAGCGCCTTTGCACCCGCTTTCGCAGGGGCGGCCGCGATTGTCCTGTCAGCCCCTTTCGATACGCTACTGGGGCTCGCCTATGCAGCGCTCGCCATGGCGTTTTTTGATCGGGAGGGAGGCTTCACAAAGAGACTCGCAGCGGTGGGCAGGCTCTCGCTAACCAACTACCTCATGACCTCGGTGATCTTCGCCTCATTGTTTGCCAGCTGGGGGCTGGGACTTTTCGGAGAGGTCAGCCGTTCGCAGGCATTCGCGCTCAGCTTCATACCCATTGCAGCGGTGCTGGCATGGTCACCAGCATGGTTAGAGCGGTTTGGAAATGGGCCATTCGAGCGCGTCTGGCGATGGGCCTCGATCCGCCTCGGCTAGCCGTCCTCACCAAGCATTGGTGAAGGACGGTCGAGCGCAAGCTCAGCATCCGAAAATGTGAACGGGCTACGAACCCCTGGCATTCCGCCGAGATCGATCCGCATACCGCGAGCGATCACCTGAGGGTCCGAGAACACCTCATCCAAGTGATTGATTGGTCCGGCAGGCACGCCTTTGGCCTTGCATGCAGCCAACAGGTCGGCCTTGGACCAAGTGACCGTCGCCTGGGCGATGAGTTCGTCGAGTTCACCTGCATTTGTGACACGATCGCCATTGCCAGCGAAACGCGGATCATTTGCAAGCTCGGGGAGGCCGAGAACCTCTACGAGCCTTGCGAAAAGGCGATCATTGGCAGGGGCGAGGATGACGTGCCCGTCGCTCACTGGAAACACGCCGTAGGGTGCAACCTGCGCATGCGCGTTGCCCATGCGCGGCGGGTTTTCGCCAGTCGTAAAGTGATAGCTTGCCTGGTTTGCGAGCAATGCGACCGAGCAATCGAGCAGACTCATGTCGACATGTTGCCCCTTGCCGGTGCGCGCACGCTGAAGAAGCGCAGCCTGAATTGCGTTCGCCGCGTAAACGCCCGTAGACAGGTCGCTTATAGATACGCCCATCTTGACCGGCACGCCGTCAGGTTCGCCCGTCACGGACATAAAGCCGCTCATGCCCTGAATGACGAAATCGTAGCCCGCTTCGTGAGCGCGAGGGCCTGTCTGGCCAAAGCCTGTGATCGAACAATAGACCAGCGCGGGATTGATCTGCGAAAGCGCTTCATAATCCAGCCCGAACTTTATCAGACCACCGGTCTTGAAATTCTCGATCAAAACGTCAGCGCCGCGCGCGAGCTCGACAATCCGCTCGCGGTCGGATTGGTCCGCGAAGTCCGCAATGATGGAGCGCTTCCCGCGATTGGCTGCGTGGTAATAGGCCGCCTCGCGCCGGGTTTCGCCATCAGGCCCTCTGCGTTCGACCCAGGGCGGTCCCCAAAGCCGAGTTCCATCGCCTTCGGGGCTTTCGACCTTGATGACATCAGCGCCAAGATCGGACAGGATCTGTCCAGCCCATGGGCCCGCGAGAACGCGCGCGAGTTCCAGCACCTTGAATCCGGCAAGCGGGGCGTTGGGATTACGGGGTGTGTCGAGCCACATATTGAGGAAATCGCAGTCAGGCTGCCGCGAGCGCGACCTCGTAATTCGCGCTGGTGCTCGCCGCGATGTCCGCCTCGCTCACTCCGGGGGCAAGTTCGATCAGCTGGAAAGCCGATTGCTTGTCTGGCCTGAAGAACACGCCGAGATTGGTGATGATCATGTCCACCACACCAGTGCCGGTCAGGGGCAAAGTGCATTCGGGAATAAACTTGGGATCACCCGCCTTGCTCGTGTGATCCATGACAACGATGATCTTCTTCACGCCCGCAACGAGATCCATCGCGCCGCCCATGCCCTTGATCATCTTGCCCGGGATCATCCAGTTGGCGATGTCGCCGTTCTGAGCGACTTCCATCGCTCCCAGCACGGTCAGGTCGATATGCCCGCCGCGGATCATCGAAAAGCTCGTCGCGCTGTCGAAATATGCGCTGTGCGGCAGTTCGCTGATGGTTTGCTTGCCGGCGTTGATAAGGTCGGGATCAACCTCGTCCTCGTAGGGGAAGGGGCCGATCCCCAGCATTCCATTTTCGCTTTGCAGCGTGACCAGCATGCCCTCGGGAATGTGGTTTGCGACCAGCGTCGGGATGCCGATGCCAAGGTTGACGTAGTAGCCATCCTCCAGTTCCTTCGCAGCGCGCGCTGCCATCTGGTCACGGGTCCAGCCTTTCGGTTGGTCGGTCATCAATTGGGCCTTTCGGACAAGAGCGGGGTGGGGATGAGGAACCAGCCCTCACCGATCAACGGCTCGAGCACCGCTGCGTCACCGGGATTGAGGAGATAGTCGTAGAGTTCGTCGAAATCAGAGCGATCATCGCCAGCGATTGCGATCAGGCAGGTTTGCTGAGCGAGCTGTTCGCGGCGGATTTGCTTACGGTCATCGGGTCCGCGCATGAGTAGAAGCTGATCGGCTCCCGATTCATCAAGGCCCGTGCGTGCGAGCGCGTCACGGTAGATTTCCGAGAAGGACGACGAACCGCTCGAAATCCATGCGATCGCCACTCCGGCAGCGCGCAGCCGGTCGAGTCCGGCAGCAAGACCCGCGGGCGGGTTCTGCGCATCGACCGGTGAGAACGTGCCCTCCTTGGGGTCGAGGTCGATCAGGACGGTCGGCTGGATGCCTACGCAATTAGCGCGATCTGCTTCGAGATTGACCCTGTCGATCAGCATCGCCGAGGTCCGCGATTGGCCCGGTGTAAACTCGAACTTGCTCTGGTTGGCGTAAGAGATGAGCGCAGTGATCGCTGTCGGATCGGATGCTGATGACGCCGACGCCGAAATGGGAATCACGGGCGATTGGTCCGCCGATGGCTCGGGGGGCACCGCAGGATTGCGCACGGTTGCGCTCGGCGCAGCAGTCGTCGTCGCTGCTGCGACTGTCGTTGACCCTGTCGCAAGCGCGGCAGCAGCTTCCGCGGCAGAAACGGTAGGCTCGTTCGCAGTGGTATCCGCAAGCGCCACTTGGGAATCGACCGTGATCCTGCGGACCGACGTGTCATCCAAGTCGGATCTGCGGCCAGAAACCGGGGCTGCTTCCGGTTGCTCGATGGTGGCAACCAGTTCCGGGTCTTCGCTGGCCGACATTGCGGGGCCTCGGCCATCCATGGTCTCAACCGAGTTCTCGGTTTCTGCGAAAGCAGAAGTGAATTCGTCCGATGCGGACGGCGTGCTTTCGACGCTCGCGGTTGCGGCCATTTCGGTGGCGGTCATTGCTTCTTCGGCAGTTGCCGCCGAGGCAGAGTCGGGGAGTTCGACTGCCAATTGAGCGGGCTCTTCGACAGCTGCCACCTGGGCCTCGACAGCCATGCGGGTGACAGAGCTGGTTTGTGGCGCAGGCGCAGGACTGCTCTCGACGAAGGCGCTTTGTGAAGGTGACGTTTCGATGATGACGCTTGGGTCCGTGACAGGCCCCGCAACTGCGGCTGCTGGTTCATCATCGCCGTCGATAGCGCTAGCCCCCATGAGGCCGCTTGCCGCGAGTGGTACGACGGCCGCGACGCAACCTTGCAGCATTGTTGCCGCTCCGGCGAGCAATGCCAGCTTGTAGATTTTTCTCCCCTCCATGACCCGTTACGCCTCCTCGCGTTCTCTTACGGTGCGAAATTCGATTTTCTTGTCGTAGGGTGCTCCGAGCACCATCCGGTTTACAAAGACGCCCGGCAGGTGGATCGCGTCTGCATCAAGCGCGCCAGCGGGCACGATCTCTTCGACCTCTGCGATGCAAACCTTGCCGCAAGTGGCAGCGGGCTGGTTGAAGTTGCGCGCCGTTTTGCGGAAGATGAGATTGCCGGTTTCATCAGCCTTCCAGGCCTTGACGATGGCAAGGTCGGCGAAAATCCCGCTTTCCAGAATATATGTCGACATAACGCCGTCCTGATCGGGAAAGTCCTTGTGCTCCTTGCCCTCTGCCACCTGTGTGCCCACGCCGGTCTTGGTGTAAAAACCGGGTATGCCAGCGCCGCCTGCACGCATACGTTCCGCCAGCGTTCCTTGCGGACAGAATTCAACTTCGAGCTCGCCGGCGAGATATTGGCGCTCGAACTCCTTGTTCTCGCCGACATAGGACGAGATCATTTTTCTCACTTGCTTGGTGCGAAGGAGCTTGCCGATACCCTCGTTGTCGATGCCAGCATTGTTGCTGGCGAAGGTGAGGCCTGTGACTCCGCTGTCGCGGATCGCATCGAGGAGCCTCTCAGGTATCCCGCACAATCCGAAGCCTCCCGATGCGATAAGAATATCGTCGGCGATGACCCCGTCGAGCGCAGCTGCGGCGTCAGGAAAAATCTTTGACATGAATTGTGCCGGTCCCTTGCAGTCCAATCATGCCCTGACAGCTTTGTCAGGGACGTAGAGTCCTGATTGATTAGTAGCTTGTGTCGGCCATGTCACGGGCGGGGATTAAGCCACCTCCTCGCAGGGCAAGTCGCGCTGCACTGCAACATGAATGAACTTTCAAATTGCTGTAAAATTAGGCCAGTGACTAATAATTAATCAGCTTGCGATGCAAAAAATGTCATAAATCGCGCAGATTTGGCCAATCAGATTGCGGAATTTGCAATGTGCAGTGCGGCTTTCGCATTTGCACAATAATGAGCCTCGCATCATACCTGATCCTGCCTTTTAGGCATCCTCTCCCAAACTTTCACAGCCCGGCCCCGTGCCGGGCTTTTTTTGTCTGCGCTCGGGACCCGTCCCAACGGCTGAGCGACGGGAAAGAACCCGTCTCGCGCCGGATCAATCGGCGAGCTTGTCGGTTTGCATAAAGACCTGCCGCTTCCTAGCTAGCGGACAGCCGAACTTTTTGCCGAATCTAACCGACCAGAGGACTTGCCCATGGCCGACGCGCCGAGTGAAACTGACGCTACTACTTCAGATCGCACGGTGCGCTTGCAAGTTGCTCCAGCCAGGCAAGAGGAATCAGGACAGGGCATCGCGAGAATGCCGCGAACCGCGTTCCAGCAGCTTGGGATCACCGAGGGCGATGTCGTCGAGATCAGTGGGAAGCGCGCTACCGCCGCGATTGCGATGGCGGCCTATCCCGAGGACGATTCACTCGATGTCGTGAGGCTCGACGGCCTCCAGCGTGGCAACGCAGAGGCAGCCTCTGGTGAGCATGTCGAAATCGTCGTTGCCGAATCGCGCCCCGCAACTCGCGTGGTGTTTGCGCCGGCACAGCGCGAGATGCGGCTTCAGGGCCCGGCTCAAGCGCTCAAGCGCAATTTCTTCAAGAAGCCCATCACGGCTGGCGACCTCGTTGCAACGACTGGTCAACAGCCGGTCCAGAACATGCCGCCGGACGTGCGCCAGATGCTTCGCGCTCCAGCGTACGCGCTTACCCAGATCAGGCTCTCGGTCCATTCGACCAGCCCCAAGGGCATCGTCCATATCGACGAGAATACCGAGGTCGAGTTGCGCACAGAGTTCGAGGAACCGCGCGATGCACGCGGCATGGTCAACTATGACGATGTCGGCGGGATGGAGGACACCATCCAGCAGCTGCGCGAAATGGTCGAGCTGCCCCTGCGCTATCCCGAACTGTTCACGCGCCTCGGCGTCGACCCTCCCAAAGGCGTGCTGCTCCACGGCCCTCCGGGAACCGGCAAGACCCGCCTCGCTCAGGCTGTGGCCAATGAAAGCGATGCCGAGTTCTTCACCATCAATGGCCCGGAAATCATGGGCTCTGGCTATGGCGAAAGCGAAAAGCGGCTGCGCGAGGTCTTCGAGGAAGCGACCCGTGCATCGCCTGCCATCGTCTTCATCGACGAGATCGACTCGATCGCTCCCAAGCGCAGCGGCGTGCCCGGCGAGGCAGAAAAGCGCTTGGTCGCGCAAATGCTGACTTTGATGGACGGAATTGAATCACGCGCAAACCTTGTGGTGATCGCGGCGACAAATCGTCCCGATGCCATCGACGAGGCACTCCGCCGACCGGGGCGCTTCGACCGTGAGATCGTCATCGGTGTCCCCGACCAACGCGGCAGGCGCGAGATTCTCGCGATCCACACGCGCGGCATGCCGCTTGAAGAAGCGGTCGACTTGTCCGAACTCGCGCGTGTCACGCATGGGTTCGTCGGAGCGGATATCGCGGCACTAGCCCGAGAAGCTGCGATCGATGCCGTCCGCAGGATCATGCCGCGCCTCAATCTTGAAGAGCGCACCATTCCTCAGGACGTGCTCGAAGATCTGTGCGTCACCCGCGCCGACTTCTTCAGTGCGCTGAAACGCATCCAGCCCTCAGCGATGCGCGAAGTGATGGTGCAGGTTCCCAATGTCGGCTGGGACAACATTGGCGGGGTCGGTGATGCGATCGACAAGCTGAAGGAAGGCATTGAGCTACCCCTCAAGAACGCCGAAGCTTTCCGCCGTCTGGGTATTCGCCCGGCCAAGGGCTTTCTGCTGTATGGCCCGCCGGGCACCGGCAAAACACTGCTGGCAAAGGCTGTCGCCAAAGAGGCGGAAGCCAACTTCATCTCGATGAAGAGCTCGGATCTCTTGTCCAAGTGGTTTGGCGAGAGTGAGCAGCAGATCGCAAAACTCTTCGCTCGCGCCCGTGCGGTGGCTCCCTGTGTAGTCTTCATCGACGAAATCGACAGCCTCGTGCCCGCACGCGGCAGTGGCCAGAGCGAACCGCAGGTGACGGGACGCGTTGTCAACACGATCCTTGCCGAGATGGACGGTCTCGAAGAATTGCAATCGGTCATCGTAATCGGTGCGACCAACCGGCCAGCACTGGTCGACCCTGCACTGCTTCGTCCGGGCCGTTTCGATGAGCTTGTCTATGTCGGAACGCCTGACAAGGAAGGCCGCGAGCATATCCTTGGCATCCACACCAAGGACATGCCGCTTGCCAGCAATGTCGACCTCGCCGAAATCGCTGAAAAAACCGACCGCTTTACGGGCGCCGATCTCGAAGACGTGGTGCGCCGTGCAGGGCTTGGTGCGCTGAGGCGCATGGGCGGCGACGTGAAGGCGGTTGAAATGCAAGACTTCGAGGATGCGCTGGAAGACAGCCGGGCCACGGTCACTCCGCGAATGGAAGCCGAATATCGCAGGATGCGCGGTGAACTGAAAAAGCGCGCGGCGGAGGCCAATCCGATCGGTTTCTTTGCACCAGACTCGCTTGCGCCTGCCCGCGCGAAGAAACACGGGAGCGACGAAGAGGCTTAAGGTTCGCCAGCCTTGGGGTGCCCGTGCGGCACTTCGAGGCGGTGGCGGATCAGCACCTCTTCCATGTTCTCGCGCAACCACGCCATCATGTGTTCGCGCACATCACAGCGCAGCGTCCACAGATCGCCGGGATTCTCTGCACTGACGACAATCCTGAGTTCTAGGCTCTCAGGATAAGCCTCCGTGACCGCGAGACCGTGGTTGCGGCCATCAAACAGCTCGTGGGTCTCGACATAACGCTCGAACTCGGCCCGAATTGGAGCGACATCGGTAATCGGGTCGAGATGCATGAACACCGTGCCGGTAAGCGTTTCATCGAGCCGCGACCAGTTCTCGAAGGTCTCGTCAAGGAATCGGCTGGTAGGAACCACAAGCACCCGGTCATCCCACGTGCGCACCGTGACGAAGCTCATGTGAATTTCCTCGACCCGGCCCGTGTCGCCGTCGACCTTTACAAGATCGCCAATACGCATGGGCTCGGTCAGCGCGACCTGCACGCCGGCGATGAGCGATTTGAGAGCTGGCTGCGCGGCGGCTCCGATGGCCAAAGCTGCGAGGCCCGCTGAAGCAAGCATGGTTGTCCCGATTGCCCGCACTGAGGGTATCGAGAACAGCATCAGTCCCACGGTGATGACGACGATTGCAAAGACCACGATACGCGAGAGCACAGCAACACGCGTACGGCGGCTGCGCGTGGCGACCGGATCGGCATCGGCCATACGCAGCTCCATCGCGGCGGTCAGACCGCGCACAACGTTATAAGCAATCCAGCCAAGCAGGGCGGGCCGCAGAAAGCGCGCCAGCGGCTCCCACCATTGGCGAAGTTCGGGATCGTACTGCGCCGCGATGGTCACGCTGATCGCGAGGAAGGACCACTTGATCGGCTGGCGGATGCGTTTGACGAGGATTTCGTCGACCGCAATCTCCGACAGATGCGCGAGCCTGCCGATGATCTTGAAGACGATCAGGTAAGCAACATAGGCGATCGCGAGCGCGACCAGCACTGTCAAAGCTGAAACCGCGAATGCGTCCCAGTCGATGGTCAGCGTCCCTGTGATGATCCGCTCAATCAATGCGCTGCGTCCCATGATTGGCCCGTGCCGATATCGACCGCCAGAGGCACGTCTAGCGAGACCGCAGGCAACGCAGCCTCTGCCATGACCCGTTCGATGATCGGGGAGGCTTTCTCAACATCGCCGTCGGGCAATTCGAAGACCAATTCATCGTGCACCTGCAGCAGCATGCGCACGTTGCCCAGACCCTCATCGCGAAGGGCAGGGAGCATGCGCGCCATCGCTCGCTTGATGATGTCGGCGCTGGTTCCCTGGATCGGCGCGTTGATTGCAGCTCGTTCCGAGCCCTGGCGCTCGGCCTGGTTCTTGGAGGTGATGCGCGGGAACCAGGTCTTGCGACCGAAAAGCGTCTCGGAATAGCCGCGCTCGCGAACGGTTTCGAGCGTTTCCATGATGTAGCGCTGGATGCCAGGGAAGCGCTGGAAATAGGTATCGATCATGTCCTGCGCTTCGTCGGGTTCGACCTCGAGCCGGCCCGCAAGTCCCCAGCGCGAAATGCCATAAAGGATGGCGAAGTTGATCGTCTTGGCACGGGCGCGCGTGTCGCGGGTGACTTCGCCGAACATCTCGGTCGCCGTGCGCGCGTGGATGTCTTCGCCGTTGGCGAAGGCCTCCTTGAGCGTGTCGACATCGGCCATGTGCGCGGCGAGGCGCAGTTCGATCTGCGAATAGTCAGCAGCGAGAAGCACGTTGCCATCTTCAGGCACGAAAGCCTCGCGAATGGTCCGCCCGATTTCAGTGCGGATCGGAATATTCTGGAGGTTGGGATCAGTCGAAGACAGCCGCCCTGTCTGCGCGCCGACAAGACTGTAGCTCGTGTGAACGCGGCCCGTTTCAGGATTGATTTGCGCCTGCAGAGCGTCGGTATAGGTCGACTTCAGTTTCGACAGATGCCGCCACTCGAGAACCTTGTCTGCAATCGGCTTTGCGGCCTCGTCCTTGGCAAGATTTTCGAGCACGGACTGATCGGTCGAATAAGCTCCGCTCTTGCCTTTCTTGCCGCCCTTGAAGCCCATCTTGTCAAACAGGATTTCACCAAGCTGCTTCGGGCTTCCGACAGCAAATTGCTGCCCGGCAATCTCGTGGATTTCCTTTTCGAGTGAAGCCGTTGTGGTGGCGAATTCTTCCGACAGCTTGGCGAGGCGCGCTCGGTCGACCTTAATGCCTTCGCGCTCCATTCCTGCGACGACCGGGATCAGTGGGCGGTCCACGCGCTCATAGATTTTCGTGCCGCCTTCTTCGGAAAGGCGCGGCTTGAGCATGCGGTAGAGCCGCAAGGTGACGTCCGCGTCCTCGGCAGCATATTCGGTTGCGCGGTCGAGCGGGACTTCGCCGAACGGGATCGCTTTCTTGCCGGTCCCGCACACGTCCTTGAAGGCGAGCGGTTTGTGGAGCAGGTGGCGTTCGGACAGTTCGTCCATCCCATGACCGCCGCCCATGCCTTCGCCGCGCCCTGCGTCGAGGTCGAAGCTCATAACCATGGTGTCCTCGATCGGCGAAACGTCGATGCCGACCCGCGCCAGGACATTGAGGTCGTATTTGCCGTTCTGGAAGACTTTCAGAACGCTGTCGTCCTCGAGCAGCAGCTTCAGAGCAGCGAGCGCGTCCTCCATCGCTACCTGTTCCGGCTTGTCGGAGAACATGTCGGTGCCGCCATGGGCAAGCGGGATGTAACAGGCATCGTTGGGTGCGAGGGCGAGGCTGACGCCGACCAGATCGGCCTCCATGGCGTCGAGCGAGGAGGTCTCTGTATCAACCGCGACCAAGCGTGCGGCTGAGGCGCGGTCGATCCATGCCTGCAGCCGATCCAGCGTTTGCACGGTCTCGTAGGCGCTGCGATCCACCTTTGGCATTTCGGGAAGCGGCTGGCGATTTCCCTCTGCATCGCCCTGGTCGCCGGCCTTGTCTACTTTAGCCGGATTGAGGTCATTCGGGCGATCCGGGCTGCCAGCACCTGCGCCGAGCCGCTTCAACAGCGAGGTAAAACCGTGCTTTTCGAGAAATGCCGCCAGAGGCTCGGATGGGATGCCTTCCAGCTTCATTTCATCGATAGCCATCGGAAGGTCGCAATCTTCCTTGAGCGTGACCAGAACGCGGCTCATCTCGGCATCTTCGCGGCCGTCGATTAGGCGCTCTTTAAGTTTCGACTTCTTCATGTCAGGCGCCTGGTCGAGCGCCGCGGTGAGCGAACCATGCTCTGAGATCAGTTTGGAAGCTGTCTTGGGTCCAACGCCGTAAATGCCGGGAATATTGTCGACGCTGTCGCCCATCAGCGCGAGGACGTCTCCGACCTTTTCGGGTGGGACGCCGAATTTCTCTTCCACTTCCTCGATGTAGATGCGCGCGCTTTTCATCGTGTCGAGCATGTCGATCTTCGCGCCGTTTTCTTCGCCGACCAGCTGCATCAAGTCCTTGTCGGAAGAGACGATGGTGACGTTCCAGCCCTCGCGTTGGGCAGCACGCGCATAGGAGGCGATGAGGTCGTCTGCTTCCAGCCCCGATTCCTCAATACACGGCAGGCTGAAAGCGCGGGTCGCGTCGCGAATCAGGGGGAATTGCGGGCGAAGATCTTCGGGCGGTTCGGGACGGTTCGCCTTGTATTCAGGGTAGATATCATTGCGGAAGCTCTTGGAATCTTTATCGAGAATGACCGCAAGGTGCGTCGGCCCCTCTGCCGCATCGAGGTCATCGGCCAGCTTCCACAGCATCGTGGTGTAGCCATAGACTGCACCGACCGGAGTGCCCTCCGGATCGGTGAGCGGGGGCAGGCGGTGATAGGCGCGAAAGATATATGACGAACCATCGACGAGATAGAGGTGCTGCTGCTCAGATGACATGGCCGGTGTGCTAGCACCGCTTCGGTTTGCGCGTAAGCCGGTTTGCATGGGGTCATGCACCGATAAATGCGCCGATACGGGCTGCGATGAACCGGTGGCAAAAAGCGGCCAAATTGAGGCGGGAAAAGGGCAATTATGAGCAATTTCGCCACATTTCGCTTGTATCGCCACATTTCGGCCATTATTTAGGCATCGGAGCCGGGGGGATCATCCGGCTTTGGCAGGGACTTCATTTCGAAGCCCGCCTGTTCCATTCGCTGAACAAGGAATTTGAATTATGCGTAAGATCGTTCTTGCTGCTGCAATCGCAACCTCGGCTCTCGGCCTCGCTGCATGTGCTGAAGAAGCTGCTGAAGCCGACGCTGAAGTAGACGCAATGGCTGCTGAAGCAGACGCAATGGCTAACGAAACCGCTGCAGAAGTCGACGCAGCTGCTGCCGACGCCGAAGCTGCTGCTGAAGGCGCTGCTGCCGACGTCGAAGCTGCTGCTGAAGAAGCTGCTGCCGACGCTGAAGAAATGATGGAAGGCGAAGGCGAGTAATCGCTTAAGCTTGCATCATCGCCTTCTAGGCAATGCAAAAGAAAAGGCGGCGTCCAACCGGGCGCCGCCTTTTTCTATGGGCGATTTGTAATTGGGCCTCAGCCGCCGGTGCGCGGTGCCGAAGTCCAGTTGCGGTTCTGGCGCGCTCGGGCTGCGAAGCCATCGTAGAGCGCGCGCGCAATCGACGCGATGCGCGCTTCTCGATTGCGGCGGGTGCCTTGCCCGGTGACGTAAATAGCAACGGCAATCGCTCGGCCATCGGGAGATTCGATGATGCCGATATCGCTCGACGTGTTGTTGAGCGAGCCGGTCTTGTGGCTCACCACTGCTTCGTCAGGCATATTGGCGGGGATACGGCGACGGCCAGTGACCGTGCGGCTCATCGCACCAAGCAGCACCTGACGGCTCTGGTCCGACAGGAAATCGCCGCGATAAAGTCCTTGAAGCAGGCGCACCATCGCGCGCGGGGTGGCCGCGTCACGCGGGTCGATCCAGTTCGCCGGATCGTACTCCCCATCGTCGCGTACGAGCGTTGCGATGTCACGGTCGATCGAGAAATCGGTAATGCCCTGACGGCGCATCCAGTCATTCACTTTCTCAGGCCCGCCCACCGCAGCAAGAAGTGCGTCAGTCGCCGGATTGCTTGAGCGCGTGATCATGATCTCGATGAGGTCGATTGCGGGCATGTAGTTGCCCCTGCGCACTGGAGCGGCGGGAGATGAGAATTTCGCCGAGCGGATCGGAATCAACAGCGGGAATTCCGAGGTGAGCGAGTATTTGTTCTGCTCGACCATCTCCAGATAAGTCGCAGCGACTGCGATCTTGCTGGTCGATGCCATGGGAAAGAGCTGGTCGCCCAGGACTGCAACGCTTTCGCCTGTCGCGAGGTCGAGCGCGGCAACGCCGATGCGACCGCGATCCCCGTCGGCGAGTTCAGCAATGCGCTGTTCGAAACTGTTCGCATAAATCGCCTCGAACGTCTCGGGCGCACGCATCTCGGTGCCGAAAGCATCGTCAAAGTTCGCCTGGAGCTCGTTGGTCTGCGCATTCGCGGTGGCGGAGAAAGTCGCGGCAAGGGCGGCGACGAGACCAAAAATCCGGGAGCGATGTCTGAGAGCCATCAGCGGTAAATACTCCTAACAGGGTTAGCGGGGCCTTAATTGCGCAGTCTTGATCGGGCGGATTCGTCGCGGCAAGCACTCGATTCGCCGCGTGCGATGAATTGTGCGGCGCACGCGCCAGATTCCAGTCTGCGCTCACTATACGCCCTGAAACCGGAACATCTCGGCGCTTGAAAGGTTCCTGTTGTGCCTTCGTCGATGCTTGACCGGTTGCTCTGGGAGACCCCTTGACTGTCAAGCGGCATCCGGCAAGCAAGGCCGACCTATTTTCGCGAACAGGGACTGACATGAAAATCACACGTAATGCCGCTGAGCGTGCGGCCATTATTGGCACGCGCTCTTTTGTTACCGCCATGCTTCTGACCGGTTCGAGCCTCGCCATGGCTCAGACCGCTCCCATCGTCCAACCGGGCGCGCCCGGACAGGCAAGCAAGACCCTGAGCGCAGACGAAGCAAGCGAGATCGCCAAGTCTAGCTACATCAATGCCGATGTCGCATTCCTGCAGGGCATGATTGTCCATCACCAGCAGGCGGTAGAGATGGCGCAGCTTGTTGCCGATCGCACCAACAACGAAGAAGTCGTGACGATCGCTGACAAGATCCTCGCCAGCCAGGCTGACGAGATCGAGTTCATGAACGAATGGCTGGCGGCTCGCGGTGAAAAGACCGTGATGGCCGGTATGGATCATTCCGGCATGGACCACTCGGGCATGGACCACTCGAACCATGCGATGGTTGACCATTCCACGATGGCTGGGATGGCAACGCCTGAGCAGATGGCGCAGCTTGCCACACTCGAAGGCAGCGATTTCGACCGCATGTTCCTCACCCTGATGATCGCGCACCACGAAGGCGCGATCGACATGACCGAGGAACTGCTGCGTCAACCGGGCAGCGCCGCCGATCCGATCCTGTTCCGCTTTGTCGGAGATATCGACAACGACCAGAGCTCTGAAATTGAGCGCATGGACAAGATCCTTGCGAGCCTCTCGGACGATCCGCGCGCAGGCCTGAAGCCCGGCTTTGCCGATGCAGGCGAAGCGATCTGGAACCTGCGTAAGGTCGTCTCACTTCCCAAGCCCGCCGGTTTCTTCAACCCGGAAAACCCGGCTGACCTGCGCGCCGTGGTTCCGCCGCGTGAGGAAGAAGTGGACGATGCGCTGGAGGCCGAGGCCGAAGCGAACCTGATCGATGCCAGCGAATCCGATGTCGTCGCGGTCGAAGCCGACCCGGAAGGCGCTGACAACGAGATCGCTGAACCCGACGAGGATGGTGAGAGTCTCACTCAGTTCGCCGAGCGTTCGCCGCTCCTCGACTTTGCCAACACCGACATGGCGTTCTTCGACGACATCATGGTCACCGGCAATTATCACGGCTTCAACATCTACCGCCTCGGCGATGATGGTGTGCCCAATTTGCTCTCCTCGGTCGTGTGTCCGGGTGGTCAGGGCGACGTTTCGGTCGTCGGCAACCTCCTTGTGATGAGCGTCGAGCAGACCCGTGGCCGCGTCGATTGCGGCCTGCAGGGCGTCGAAGGCGATGTCAGCGAAGAACGTTTCCGCGGCCTTCGCATCTTCGACATCTCGGACCTGACTGCCGTTCGCCAGGTCGGCCAGGTCCAGACCTGCCGCGGCAGCCACACGCACTCGGTCGTGAGCGCGGACGCTGAAAAGATCATCGTCTACAATTCGGGCACGTCGAGCGTTCGCAAGACCGAAGAGCTTGAGCGTTGCATCGCCAACCGTTCGGACTCGCGCACTGCGCTGTTTAGCATCGACGTGATCGAAATCCCGGTCGCCAATCCGGCAGCCGCTCGCATCGTCAGCAGCCCGCGTGTTTTCGCTGACGAAAGCACTGGCGAGATCGCAGGCCTCTGGGAAGGCGGCGAGATCGAGGACGGCGCGCAGAACACGCGTCAGACCAACCAGTGCCACGACATCACCGTGTTCCCGTCGCTGAACATCGCGGCTGGCGCATGCTCGGGCAACGGCATCCTCATGGACATCTCGGACCCTTACAACCCGGTCCGCACCGATGCCGTGTTCGACAAGGGCTTTGCCTACTGGCACTCGGCCACGTTCAACAATGACGGCACCAAAGTCATCTTCACCGACGAATGGGGCGGCGGTGGCCGCCCGCGTTGCAAGGCGTCGGACCCGATGACCTGGGGCGCGAACGCGATCTACGACATCGTCGACGGCAAGCTCGAATTCCGCAGCCACTACAAGATGCCCGGACCGCAGGGTGAGTACGAAAACTGCGTTGCTCACAACGGTTCGATCGTTCCGGTCCCCGGCCGTGATATCTTCGTGCAAAGCTGGTACCAGGGCGGCATCAGCGTGATGGACTTCACCGACAGCGCGAACCCGACGGAGATTGCCTACTTCGATCGCGGCGCGATTGATGACGAACAGCTCGTCGTCGGCGGTTTCTGGTCATCCTACTGGTACAATGGCCGCATCTACGGAACTGAGATCACGCGCGGCCTCGACGTGTTCGCGCTCGAGCCGAGCGAGTACCTGACCGCTGCCGAGATCGCTGCGGCCGAAGCGGCATCCTATGCCAACACGCGCTTCAATCCGCAGACCCAGACACAGGTCATCTGGTCGGAAGCGGATATCGAAGCAGCCGAGGCGAGCCGCTCGGGCGGCTGACCGACGCATTTAACAAGCCCAATAGGAAAGGGCGGGTAGCCAGACGCTACCCCGCCCTTTTTCATTCGCCAGGCCTTGTCGCCTTAGCTTTCCTTGACCGATGCGATCCAGTTGTCGACGCGGCGTTCGAGCACGGACAGCGGCATCGAGCCCCCATCGAGCACGGTGTCGTGGAAGCCGCGAATGTCGAAGTCGTCACCCAGTTCTTCGGCGGCCTTGGCGCGCAGTTCCTGTATACGGATCATGCCGATCTTGTACCCGGTCGCCTGACCCGGCAGCACGAAGTAACGTTGCACCTCGCTGCGGGCGACGGTTTCGGGATTTGGCGAGTTCTCGAGGCAGTAGGCAACGGCCTCGTCCTCGGTCCAGCCCTTCGAGTGGATGCCGGTGTCGACCACCAGCCTGATCGCGCGCCACATCTCGCTCTGCAGGCGGCCAAACTCCGAATAGGGGTCCTGATAGCCGCCCATCTCCTTGGCGAGGGCCTCGGAATAAAGCGCCCAGCCTTCGACATAGGCGTTCTGGAAGTTGCCCTGCGTGCGGAAACGCGGGATGTCTTCAAGTTCCTGCGAGATCGAGATCTGCATGTGGTGGCCCGGATTGCCTTCGTGATAGGCGATCGCCTCAAGCGGAGGGATCGGCATCGCGGTCATGTCGGACAAGTGAGCATAGTAGATGCCCGGGCGTGAGCCGTCAGGCGTGCCGGGACGGTAGTGCTGTGCAGCGCCCGGTTGTTCGCGGAACGGTTCGACCCGGCGCACTTCAAGCTCGGCCTTGGGTAGCCTGCCGAAGAACTCGGGCAGGCGTTCGGTTAGCTCGTTGATGTGCATGGTTGCGCGGTCGATATAGTCCTGCGCGCCTGCCTCATCGTCGGAAAAGAAGAACTGATCGTCGGTGCGGATGAAGACGAAGAAGTCCTGAAGGCTGCCTTCGAACCCGACCTGCTCCTTGATCGCTTCCATCTCGCCGCGAATACGCGCGACATCGGCGAGGCCGATCTCGTGGATTTCGTCCGCGGTCAGCTCAGTCGTGGTCATCTGGCGCAGCATATAATTGTAGTAGTCTTCGCCATTGGAAAGCGTACCTACACCCTGCGCGACGTCGGCGGTGTTTGGACGATCCTCAGTGAACCAATCTACGACGCGCAGATATGCCGGAGCCATCTGGCCGGTCAGCGCACTGCGCGCTTCCTCACGCAGTTCGTCGGCGCGTTCCTCGGTGATGGTTCCGGCTTCGACGAGGCTCGCGAGACGCTCTTCCGTACCAGTCCAAAGTGCCGAGGGTTCGCCATCATCAAATGGAGCGCCGCTGATGAGACCTTGCGATTCCGCGATGACCGCGTCGTAGGAAAAGCGCGGCGGACGGGTGCCTGCTGCGGCATTGGCTTGCGCGCGCTCGAGCAGTTGGTCCATCGCCGTGCCCATCGCAGCCAGACGCGCGACAAAGGCTTCCATGTCGCTTTCGCTTTCGACCGTGTGCTGGCTCAAAAGGAAGCTCGGCAGGAAGGCATGCGCTCCCTGCATCTGGTGAAGGATGTATTCCTGCTCCAGATATTCGGTGCGCTCTTCCATGCTGGCAGTCATTTCGGCGAAGAGGTCGTAAGACTGTTTTGCCTCGTCGGTCAGCTCGTCATAATCGAAGTTTGCTTCCATGTCGGCGCGCGCCTGACGCGCCCATGCAGCCTGCTCCTCGATGCCTGCGACGCTGAAGTCGTCGAGCTTGTCATAGTCGGTCTTGATGCCGAGGCTGGTCTGGAGGATCGGGCTGAACTGGAGGCCTTCTTCGAACTTCTCGTCGAACCAGCTGTTGATGCATTCGGTCTGTGTCGAGGCGCATTCGATCGTCGCCGTACTCGTCGTCATCGCATCGCAGCCAGCGAGCGCGACCGACGCGAGCAGCAGCGCTGCAAACTTCGTTTTCAATGGATTTCCCCTCTACGTGAAACTGCGAGGGGTTATGCGGCACGGGCCAACGGTTGGGAAGGGGAGCAATCGACCAACGAAAAACCCCGGAAGACGAATGTCCTCCGGGGTCCCCGATGATTGCTTATGGTTGCTTATTCGGCAGCGACAATTGCCTTTTCGATCTCGTCGACGGGCTGGTTGGTCAGCGTTTTGTCGATTTCGCCGACAACGCGTTTCTCGAGCTCACCGTGATAGTGGTTGCGCATCTCGCCGAGCGACTTTGGGTCGGCGATAATCAGGACATCGTGCAGATCGCCCGAGACGGCCTTTGCGCTGAGCCATTCGGCAACCGCAGCACCATGCGCGAGTTCGTCAAGCTGGGTGCGGCCGAGTTCCTGTCCGATATCGTCCTGGTGGCGCACGCCTGCGCTGAAATTGGTCACGTCGAGGTCAGGGCTTTCTTCCTTGCGCAGTTTGGGTTCGAACAGCTGACCTTCATTGCGGAAGAGGAGGAAAGTCTCTCCATCGACAACGGCAACGTGCGCATTGTGTGGCAGTTTCATGATCTTGATCTCCTTTACTCGCTTACACGCGAGCATGCCGCGTGGTTGCAAAGGAGGTACGAAAAAGGCCCCGCCGGACGTTGCCGACGGGGCCTTTTTAAAGGATTGGCTGGGGGTGAGTGGCTTAGAAGCCGCCCATGCCGCCCATACCGCCCATGCCGCCCATGTCGGGCATTGCAGGCGCAGCCTTGTCATCTTCCGGAGCGTCGGTGATCGCCGCTTCGGTGGTGATGAGCAGGCCAGCAACCGAAGCTGCGTCCTGAAGTGCGGTGCGAACGACCTTGGTCGGATCGATAACGCCGGCCTTCACCAGGTCTTCGTAAGTGTCGGTTGCAGCGTTGAAGCCCTGGCTCTCGTTGTCTTCGCGAAGCAGGTTGCCAGAGACAACTGCACCGTCATGGCCAGCGTTCTGGGCGATCTGGCGAACCGGCGCCATGATCGCGCGGCGAACGATGTCGATGCCGCGGGTCTGGTCGTCGTTGTCGCCCTTGAGGCCCTCGAGAACCTTCGTGGCGTAGAGCAGAGCGGTACCACCGCCCGGGACGATGCCTTCTTCAACGGCTGCGCGGGTTGCGTGCAGAGCGTCGTCAACGCGGTCCTTGCGCTCCTTCACTTCGACTTCCGAAGCACCGCCGACCTTGATCACGGCGACGCCGCCAGCAAGCTTGGCGAGACGCTCTTGCAGCTTCTCGCGGTCGTAGTCGCTGGTGGTGTTGTCGATCTGCGTGCGGATTTCGCCGACGCGGGCCTTGATGTCGTCTTCGCTGCCAGCGCCGTCGACAATGGTGGTGTTGTCCTTGTCGATGGTGACGCGCTTGGCTTCGCCGAGCATTCCGAGCGTGACGTTTTCAAGCTTGATGCCGAGGTCTTCGCTGATCATCTCACCCTTGGTGAGGATCGCGATGTCCTGCAGCATGGCCTTGCGACGATCGCCGAAGCCCGGTGCCTTGACCGCCGCAACCTTGAGGCCGCCGCGCAGCTTGTTCACGACGAGGGTCGCGAGCGCTTCGCCTTCGATGTCTTCAGCGATGATCAGCAGCGGACGACCGCTCTGAACAGCCGCTTCGAGCACAGGCAGCATGGCCTGCAGGTTCGAGAGCTTCTTTTCGTGGATCAGGATGTATGGGTTGTCGAGTTCGACCTGCATCTTGTCCGGGTTGGTGATGAAGTAAGGCGAGAGGTAGCCGCGGTCGAACTGCATGCCTTCGACAACGTCGAGCTCGAATTCGAGGCCCTTGGCTTCCTCGACTGTGATGACGCCTTCCTTGCCGACCTTTTCCATTGCTTCGGCGATCTTTTCGCCGACTTCACGGTCGCCGTTTGCCGAGATTACGCCAACCTGGGCGATTTCTTCGGAGCCGGAGACGTCCTTCGAACGCGCCTTGAGGTTCTCGACGACCTTGGTGGTGGCTAGGTCGATGCCGCGCTTGAGGTCCATCGGGTTCATGCCGGCAGCAACTGCGGTCATGCCTTCGCGGGCGATCGCCTGACCCAGAACGGTTGCAGTCGTGGTGCCGTCACCGGCGAGATCGTTGGTCTTCGATGCCACTTCCTTGAGCATCTGCGCGCCCATGTTCTCGAACTTGTCCTTAAGTTCGATTTCCTTGGCGACGGTAACGCCGTCCTTGGTGATGCGCGGTGCGCCGAAGCTCTTGTCGATCACGACGTTGCGACCCTTCGGGCCGAGAGTGACCTTCACGGCGTTGGCGAGCGTGTCGACGCCCTTGAGGATGCCCTCGCGGGCCTCGCGGCTGAACTTTACGTCCTTTGCAGCCATTGGTGTTTCTCCTGAGAATTGGGTGTTGAATTAGAAAACGTTGAGGGTCGGCTCAGCCCCAAGGGCTCAACCAATGATCCCCATGATGTCGCTTTCCTTCATGATCAGCAGGTCTTCGCCGTCGATCTTGACTTCGGTGCCGGACCACTTGCCGAACAGGACGCGGTCGCCAGCCTTCACGTCCATGGCGACGCGGTTGCCAGCGTCGTCACGAGCGCCTTCGCCAACGGAGACGATTTCGCCTTCGCTGGGCTTTTCCTGGGCGCTGTCGGGGATAATGATGCCGCCTGCGGTCTTGGTGTCGGCTTCGATGCGACGGACCACCACGCGGTCGTGGAGTGGACGAAATGCCATTTTGATGACCTTTCTACTTGGGTTGAAAATCACGAATTGGCACTCTTGGCATAAGAGTGCCAGCGGCAGCGCAGATGGTTGCGCGGCGTTCACGAGTCAAGGATTGTTCATCAAAAAAATGGGCCGGATCGGCACAAATTTTCGCTTCAGTGGCCAAGCGCGCGTCCAATCGTTAGGTAGCGCTGAACCTTTTCCCGAAACCGCCTGAATTCAGCGGCGTTCCTATTCAGCGCTGGAGTAACCGCGCGCGGCACAAATCAACCGAGGCTTCTCACTTAATGACATTCGATGCAGACATTTCCGCACTGACTATCCCTGAACAGATATTCGTCTGGCTGCGGCTCAACATGATGGACATTGTCGGCGCGATTGCGGTGCTGGTGATCGGCTTGTTGGTTGCAGGATTGATTTCGCGCTTTGTCTCGAACGCGCTCACCCGCTCCGACAAGCTCGATGCAAGCGTCGCGAGCCTTCTTGCAAGCCTCGTCAAATATGCGCTCTGGGTGCTTCTTGCGGTAACAGTGCTCACGCAATTCGGGGTTGAGACCACGAGTATCATTGCAGCGCTCGGTGGTATGGCGCTCGCCATCGGCTTGGCGCTTCAGGGCACGCTCAGCAATGTTGCCTCTGGTGTCATGATCCTGATCCAGAAGCCGTTCCGAGTGGGTGAGGCCATCACCGTGGGATCAATCACCGGTGTGGTGCAGCAGATCGGCCTGTTCACCACCGAGCTCAAGCAGTTCGATGGCCTCTTCGTGATGATGCCCAATAACGAGCTCTGGAACAAACCGATCGTCAACTTCAACCGCCACCCCGTGCGCCGCTTCGAGCTGGTGGTCGGGATCGGTTACGGCGACAGCATGGAGCAAGCACGCGAGACGCTGCTTGGCCTCGCCGAGGCGGATGAGCGCGTGTTGGACGATCCCGCACCGCAGGCTTTCGTCAATTCGCTCGACGACAGTTCGGTCGGGATTGGTCTTCGCGTTTGGTGCAGCACAGCTGACTATGTCGGCCTGTCATGGGACCTTACCGAAGCGGCCAAGACAAAGTTTGACGAGGTTGGCCTGACCATCCCGTTCCCGCAGCGCGAGGTGACTACGCGGGCAGCGGCGTAACCGCTTCGCCCTTGCCGCGGATCGTCAGGCCGAGCCGCTCGCGCCAGACCCAGCGCCACAGCAACAGTACGGCTGCGAAGGCGAGACCGGTGGCAAGCCCGATCCATACACCAACGCCTTCAAGCCCGGCTCCGAATCCCAGGCCAACAGCAGCGCCGATGCCCGGCACCCAGTAACTGAAGATCGCGATCCACATCGGGATGCGCGTGTCCTGCAGTCCCCGCAATGCGCCTGCTGCAACCGCCTGCACACCGTCGACCAGTTGGAAGGCTGCGGCGAATACGAGGAATTGCAGAGCGAAGCCGACCACAGCTGTGTTCTTCGCTGCCTGCGGGTCGACATAGATCGACAAAAGCGCTTCGGGGAACAGCACCATCGCCGCCGCTGTCATCGACATGAAGGCGACGCTGAGCCCGAGCGCAGACCAGCCAGCGCGCGTGATGCCGACAGGGTCGCGCGCGCCGTAAAAATAGCCGACGCGGATCGTCACTGCCTGGCCCACTCCAAACGGTACCTGAAAGGCGAGCGCGGCAAGCTGGATTGCGAGCGCGTGCCCTGCGACCTGCGCGGGACCGAACATGCCCATCAGGAACGGCGCTGCGCCGAAAATACCTGCCTCGGCCATGACAGTGAAGGCGATCGGCGTGCCGATGCTGATGATCTGGCGCATGCGCGTCCAGTCGGCGCGGTGCAGGCGATAGAAGATGCGATAACGGGCGAGCGCCGGATTGGTCACGATGGCGAGCACATAAGCACCCAGAACTACCAGCGCGGTGATGTTGGTCGCGATCGCTGCGCCCGCGAGGCCCAGCTCCGGCGCTCCGAAATTACCGAATATGAAGGCGTAGTTCGCAATGCTGTTCACCACGATGCCGAGCGCGGTGATGAGCGTCGCAAAGATCGGCCGGCCCAGCGCGGAAACGAAATTGCGCAGCACGCCTGCAAGCAGCATCGGGATCATCGAGAAGACGACGATGGAGTTGTACTCGTTGGCTAGCGGGATCAGTGCCTCGTCCTGACCGCTCAGAACCATTAGGGGGACCAGCAAGAGGCACACGCCCATTCCGGCCGTGCCCGACATGACAGCCAGCCACAGTGCCATGCGCGTCGCGCGTCGGACGGGGCGAGGTGTGCGGGCGCGCGCGCCGATGGCCTCTGCGATCAGCGGCGCGACCGCTCCCGTCAGGGCGGTGAGCGCCCACAAGACCATGCCAAACAGCGAAACCGAAAGCGTCGAGGCGGCAAGCGGATCCTCTCCAAGCCGCGCAATGAAGATCACGTCCACCGCATAGGTCAGCATCTGCAGCAGATTGGCGAGCGCCAGTGGTGCTGCGAGCGCTATCGTGGCTCGAAGCTCCTGACCCCAGGTCAGTCGGGTCGCGCTGGGCTGACCAGAAGGCTTGGCAATACTCGTCATGTCATGTCCGCTCGCTGAGCCAGACCGTGACAAGCGAGCCGGACCGGATAGGGATTTGTGGGGGTCGGGGAAAGCGGAAACTTGTATCAGCGCGGGGCGCTGCGGGGACCGAAACGAGAAACTGCTTTAAAAGCATGGTGAAAATCTTCATAACGCTGCGTAAGGTTCTAAGGGGGGAATCCGTGCCTGCACGTATTCAACATGAGGGGGCAGCGCCTGAACTGGCCTGCAATGCGCAAAGCGTGGGGGATGCACACCTCCTCCCAGCGCCATTGACGGTGGCCGAACTAGCCGCGCGCGAAGCGAGCCTTCACACCAGCCAGCACCGCCGCGCGATGAACGCGCGCATGATGGCAGGCGCCGCTGCCGTGGCGGTCGCCGTTACCATTCCAGACATGTCACTGGGCGCAATGGGTACGCCGCTCATGCGCATCAGCATGGAGCGCGAAGTCGCCGAATTGCCAGCGACGCTCTGGTCGCCCTCTGCAGGAGCGACAACGCCAGTCTACGCGCCTGTGATCGCAGCCGAGGAAATCGCGCCCGATGCGGTGACGATGGGCAACCTCGTCACCTATCGCGAGATCGACCAGGTCATTCCGCTCGAATTTCTCGCCACCGGAGCGGATCGTTTCGAGCTCGCCTTTGCCAATATCGAGATGCCGACAGTTGAATCGGTATCGCTTTCGGCTCGCGTTCGCCGGGACCAAATGACTGCACCGCGCCTCGCCGAAGCGGTTCGAGCGCCGTTGGCAGGGCTCGTCGAAGTCCAGCAAGTCACGGTGTCGAACGGCTTCCCCGGCGCAACAACACCCGCTTTCGAAGGTGTCGGCGCGAGTGAAGCTCCGACTGCAGAATTCGGCGAAGTTTCTCAGCGCACCGTATCGCGCGGGTTCGTCGCAGCGCCCGCGCCCGAAGTGGCAACACTGGATGCATCCGGGCTGCCGCCTTCGGTGGTGTTGAGCTCGGCTTTCGCACCTGTCGAGGAGCGCACGGTCTCACGCGGTTTCGTTGCAGCGCCTATTCCCGGTTTCAACGGGACAGAGGCACCCCGTGCTCCTCGCGCCGACCTAGTCGAGGTCCAGCAACTGACCGTCTCGCGCGGCTTCCAGGCCAGGCCGGCGCCGGGCCTTGCCCGCCGTGCCGAAGCGCTTGCTCCAGCAACGACCTCGGTCGGGCCGGTCACTCGCCAAAGTGTCTCTGCAGCGAATGAATCGATCGAGGCCGCGTTTGCCGGTGCGATCGACGTATCAAACGAGGCGCGCCGGTCGATCCCGACAGTTTCTGGCCGTGAGCCGCAATTGCCCGCGCCGGTCGCGGCAGGCGAAACGCAGCTGGTCCCGATCCCCGCACCCGACGCTGGCGTCAGCGCAAGCGCGGCTGCACAAGCAGAATTGGTCCAAAAGACCAAGCTTGATGCTCGCCTGAACGGCGTGTTGACCGGTTCGGTCGATTTCCGCCAGCTCGATGGCACAATTGCGATCCGGCTTGGGTCAGTGGTGGACGTTCTGCACGAGCGCTTCAGCCCTGGTGAGATCGAGCATCTTCGCGCTGGCGACTCGATCGACACCTTCGTCACTCTTGCCGAGTTGCAAGCAGCGGGTATCCCGATCAGCTACAATCCGGCCTATGACGAGGTCGAATTCGGCGTCGATTATCAGGATGCCCCATACGCCGGGAAAGTGCAGATCGACCAGATTGGCGCTCCAACCGTCGGGACACAGCGAGCCGGGATCGACCAGATCATCCCACGCTAGCCCGAGGCACTCGGCACAAAGAGAAGGGGCGGCGCCATCGCTGGCACCGCCCCTCTTTTTTGAGCAGTAGCTCGAAAGAAGCTTACTTGAGCTCGACGGTACCGCCAGCTGCTTCGATCTTGCCCTTGATCTCTTCGGCTTCCGCCTTGTTGACGCCTTCCTTGAGCGGCTTGGGCGCGCCTTCGACGAGACCCTTGGCTTCGGTGAGGCCGAGACCGGTAATGGCACGGACTTCCTTGATGACCTGGATCTTCTTGCCGCCGTCGCCGGTGAGAATGACGTCGAATTCGTCCTTCTCTTCAGCCGGTGCACCAGCGTCGCCACCGCCGGCCGGGCCAGCAACAGCAACTGCAGCAGCAGCGCTAACGCCCCACTCTTCTTCAAGAGCGGTTGCAAGTTCAGCCGCCTCGAGGACGGTCAGCTTCGAAAGTTCTTCAACAAGCTTGGCAATATCAGCCATGATGTTCACTCCAATATGTGGCGGGGCTTTTCAAATGCCCCATGATGTTTCGTCTCTTGCGAGAATAGTCTCTTAAGCAGCGTCCTTGGCGCCATAGGCACCGAAAACACGGGCGAGCTTCGATGCGGGCGCGTTGACGACCTGGGCAATCTTGGTTGCCGGGGCGTTGACGAGACCAACGAGCTTGCCGCGCAGTTCGTCGAGCGACGGCATCGAGGCGAGTGCCCGGACCCCAGCTTCGTCGAGAACCTGCGTGCCCATCGAACCGCCGACGATTTCCAGCTTGTCGTTCGACTTTGCGAAATCGACAGCAGCCTTGGCGGCTGCGACGGGGTCTTCAGACCACGCCAGCGCGGTCGGGCCGGTGAGAAACTCATCGATCCCGACGTAGTCGGTGTCCTTCAGGGCGAGCTTGGCGAGACGGTTCTTCGCAACCTTGTAGGAAGCACCAGCTTCGCGCATCTTGCCGCGCAGTTCGGTGGACTGATCCACCGTCATGCCGAGGTTGCGGGTGACAACCACCACGCCGACCTCGTTGAAGACCGCATTGAGCTGGGCAACCGCGTCGGCTTTTTGCGAACGATCCATGCCATACTCCTTCATTATGGCCGCTTGGGCGTTGCCCGCGCGACCGGCTCATGTCTAACGGTGCCGTTCATCGACACCGAAAAGTCCAGCGATGGGGAAGGAGGGTGAGCTGATATGCTCGGTTGCGGCCACGTGGGTCCGCGAAATCTCTTTTCCCCGTCTAGGCTGCAAATTAAGAACGGGCCAATTCCCGCTCAGCAACTGTCTTGGACGGATGACCGATTGCTCGGTCGGGCGGGCATTTATCGTTACGCCCGCGAAAGTCAAGTCAGTTCGCCCTCGCTGGCAAGCGCAACAGCACCGTGCCTATCCAGCAGAACCAGACAATCTGGCCGAGGCCAAACAGATCGACCAGGTCGCCAAGGCCGGGGATGACGGTCACGCATCCGACTGCGCCGACGAGAATGCCTGTCCCTCCCAAGGCGCGCGATGCGATGCCGCAGCGCATGGCGAGCCAGCTCACGAGCGCCATCCACAGACCGCCGACCAATTCAATCCCGCCACCAAGCGCATCCTGAACACTGGCGACAGCCGCCCATGTGCTTTGCGCGATATCGGGCGCATCAGTCGCGAGCGAAACGACACTCTGCATCCCGGTAAGTCCGACAAATCCACTAGCGAAAAGCAGGGCGGCCCAGATCGCGCCGAACATTGCTGCGACCTCGCTCCACCCGCTGTCGGGGATCGCCCGGCGGATGGCGACAACCAAGAGGCACAAAGCCACTGCGGCGAGAGGATAAAGAACCGTGATGGCCAGCGACAGCATAGCGTGCTGGTCGATCACGAAGTCTATGTTCCCAGCTCCCCCTTCGTATCCCGTCCTGTCGATGACGCCGAGAAACATCGCAAAGCCGAAGATGTAAGAGGCGGCGATTGCCAATGCAGATGCGCCGCCCCATTTCGTGAGAGAGGTCATGCCTCGCCGCTTTCAAACCGCAGCAAGTCGCCCGGCTGACACTCCAGTTCCCGGCAGATCGCAGCGAGAGTGGAGAAGCGGATCGCCTTCGCCTTGCCGGTCTTGAGGATCGAGAGGTTGGCGAGGGTCAGGCCAACCCGGTCCGCCAGTTCGGTGAGCGTCATGCGACGCTCGTGCAGCAGGTCGTCGAGTTTGACCATGATGGTTGCTCCTTCGTCGTCGGCTGGCATCACACGGTCCCTTCGAGATCTTCGCGCATCGCTGCGCCATGTTTGAACACGCGGGCGAGGATGAAGAGCACGATCACCATCAGGATGCCTGTCAGGTCCAGGCCGACATCGATGGTGAATTCTGCGTGCTCCATCTCGTCAGCCCATTTCGCGAGCATCAGGCCAAATCCTGCGGCTGGGATAAGAAGAAACTGAATGCCAAGCATCAGCCACGCCATGATATTCAATCGCTCGGCATTCTCGGGCACGAAGGGATCGCCTTCACCCACGCTCGAGATGATCGCGCGCAGTTTCCCAAAGAAGAGAAATGCGAGAAACATCGCAAAGAGGACGGTCACGATGAAGGCCAACAGTGCGAAGGTGGGAAATGGTCCGATCGCGGTCGTTCCCTGCTCCGCGATTTCTGCGCTGATCTCGTTGCCGAAGAAGAGGAAGAGAGGAATTGCTATCGTCAGTGCCAATCCGCCGATAGCGAGACCAATCTGACCGATCACGGTGAGGACCTTGCCTGCCAGCAGCAGGAGGTCATTGGGTCGTTCGTATTTTGTCATGATGTCTGCCCCTTTCTGTTCGCGCTCAGGCAAGCTCGGCCGAAACCAGCGACCCGTGTGCGGTGCTTGCCGATGCGGGCGGTACGGTAGTTATGGCGCCGACCGAGGTGATCGTGAGGATCACAGCGGCGAAGACGGCGAGCGATTGATTAATGAAGCGGGTCATATCGTTCTCCTTTAAGGTGCATATCGAATTTCAATAATTCCTATCTAGGAGGCCTGCGATTTATCGTCAATCAATAAATATTGAAAAACGATAAGTCCCTCTATGAAAAACAATAATTCCGACCATATCGGTATTCGATAAGCGACTGTGGCGGCGTTTGGGGGTGCGAGATGGATCGCATCGCTGCTGAGTCGAATCGCGTCACGGCGCTGCTGCGCGCGGCGTTGACAAATCCAACATGGCTCCTAGATAGCTCTCACACGTCAGCTTCGAGCCGGACCGATTCATGCGCGGGGATCGGGCCAAGAATGGAAGCGGCGCTAGCCATATTCGCGACGATTTAAGCTGCAACCGAAGCGGCCCGATAGGGTGCGTTCCGGCGTGCGGCTTCTTTGCGTCGGATATGGCGGGAACGCTCTCGCGTGACGAAACGTTTTCATTTTTGCGTGCGGGAACCTCTCTCTCGTGCGCGCAGGCAAAAGAGGCATATCTCCTCCATGGCAACCAAGGCGAAGACCCCGAGCAAGGGGAAGGTCCGCAGCCGCAAGGCGCAGGGTACCGCTAAAAAGCGTATCCGCAAGATTTTCGGCGACATTCACGAAGTCGTCCAGATGCCAAACCTGATCGAGGTCCAGCGCGAGAGCTACGAACAGTTCCTGCGTTCGGACAAGGAAACGGGCTATGTTTCGGGTCTCGAAAAGACCCTGCGCAGCGTCTTCCCGATCCGCGACTTCGCCGGCACGGCCGAGCTCGACTTCGTTCACTACGAACTCGAAGAGCCGAAATACGACACGACTGAGTGCCGCCAGCGCGGCATCACTTACGCAGCCCCGATGAAGGTGACGCTGCGCCTGATCGTGTTCGAAGTCGACCAGGAAACCGAAACCCGCTCCGTCCTCGATATCAAGGAGCAGGACGTTTACATGGGCGACATGCCGCTCATGACCGAGAACGGCACCTTCATCATCAACGGCACCGAGCGTGTGATCGTCTCGCAGATGCACCGTTCGCCGGGCGTTCTGTTCGACCATGATCGCGGCAAGACGCACTCGTCGGGCAAGCTTCTGTTTGCTGCACGCGTCATTCCGTATCGCGGTTCGTGGCTCGATTTTGAGTATGACGCCAAGGACATCGTCAACGTCCGCATCGACCGCAAGCGCAAGCTGCCGGTCACCGCGCTGCTGTATGCACTTGGCCTCGATAGCGAAGCCATCCTGCATCACTTCTACGACACCGTGACGTGGGAGCGTGCGAAGGACGGGTGGAAGATTCCGTTCGTCGCCGAAAACTGGCGCGGTCAGAAGCCGACCTTCCCGCTGGTCGATGCATCGACTGGCGAAGAGATCTTCGCCGCTAACCAGAAGATCAGCCCGCGCGCTGCCAACAAGGCGGCCAAGGACGGTCTCACCGAACTGCTTCTCCCAACCGAAGAAGTCGTCAGCCGCTACGCTGCGAACGACATGATCGATGAGACCACCGGTCGCATTTACATCGAAGCGGGTGACGAGATCACGCTCGAGCATGTCGAAACCTTCGACAATGCCGGTATCGACAGCCTCGAGCTGCTCGACATTGACGAGATCAACACCGGCCCGTGGATCCGCAACACGCTCAAGGTCGACAAGGCCGAAAACCGTGATGAAGGCCTCGAGGCGATCTACAAGGTGATGCGCCCGGGCGAGCCGCCGACCAAGGAAACCGCAGAAGCTCTGTTCGAAGGCCTGTTCTTCGACGGCGAGCGTTATGACTTGTCGGCTGTTGGCCGCGTGAAGCTCAACATGCGTCTTGGCCTCGATGCCGAAGACACCGTGACCACCTTGCGCAAGGAAGACATCCTTGCCGTGGTCAAGGAACTGGTCGGCCTGAAGGACGGCAAGGGCGAAGTTGACGACATCGACAACCTTGGCAACCGCCGTGTTCGCTCGGTTGGTGAGCTGCTCGAAAACCAGTACCGCGTCGGCCTCCTTCGCATGGAGCGTGCGGTCAAGGAGCGCATGAGCAGCGTCGATGTTTCGACCGTCATGCCCAACGACCTCATCAATGCGAAGCCGGCTGTTGCTGCAGTCCGCGAATTCTTCGGCTCCTCGCAGCTGTCGCAGTTCATGGACCAGACCAACCCGCTGTCGGAAGTCACCCACAAGCGCCGCGTCTCGGCGCTTGGCCCGGGCGGCCTTACGCGTGAGCGCGCTGGCTTCGAAGTCCGCGACGTTCACCCGACGCACTATGGTCGTATCTGCCCGATTGAAACGCCTGAAGGCCCGAACATCGGTCTGATTAACTCGCTGGCCTCGTTCAGCCGGGTCAACAAGTACGGCTTCATCGAAACGCCCTACCGCAAGGTCGAGGACAACAAGGTCACGGGCGACGTGATCTATCTCTCGGCTATGGAAGAGCAGAAGCACACCGTTGCGCAGGCTTCGGCTGAGCTCAACGATGATGGCTCCTTCGTCGAAGACCTGATCTCGGCACGCCAGTCGGGCGACAACCTGATGGCGCCGAACGACCAGATCACTCTGATGGACGTTAGCCCCAAGCAGCTCGTCTCGGTCGCAGCCTCGCTCATCCCGTTCCTCGAGAACGATGACGCGAACCGCGCACTGATGGGCTCGAACATGCAGCGCCAGGCGGTGCCGCTTGTGAAGGCCGAGGCTCCGTGGGTCGGAACTGGCATGGAAGAAACCGTAGCGCGCGATTCGGGCGCTGCGATCGCAGCCAAGCGTGGCGGTATCGTCGACCAGGTCGATGCGACTCGTATCGTGATCCGCGCGCAGGGCGATGTCGAACCCGGTCAGTCGGGCGTTGATATCTACACGCTGCAGAAGTTCCAGCGTTCGAACCAGAACACCTGCATCAACCAGCGTCCGCTGGTGAAGGTGGGCGAAGTGATCGAACCGGGCGATATCATCGCTGACGGTCCTTCGACCGACCTTGGTGAGCTGGCGCTTGGCAAGAACAGCCTCGTCGCGTTCATGCCGTGGAACGGTTACAACTACGAGGACTCGATCCTCATCTCCGAGCGTATCGTGAAGGACGACGTCTTCACCTCGATCCACATCGAGGAATTCGAAGTCATGGCTCGCGATACGAAGCTTGGCCCGGAAGACATCACTCGCGACATCCCGAATGTCGGCGAGGAAGCTCTGCGCAACCTCGACGAAGCGGGTATCGTTTACATCGGTGCCGAAGTGCACCCCGGTGACATCCTCGTCGGCAAGATCACGCCGAAGGGTGAAAGCCCGATGACGCCGGAAGAGAAGCTTCTGCGCGCCATCTTCGGTGAGAAGGCTTCGGATGTTCGCGACACCTCGCTGCGTCTGCCGCCGGGTGTTGCCGGTACGATTGTCGAAGTTCGCGTGTTCAACCGCCACGGTATCGAGATCGATGACCGTACGCGCGCGATCCAGAACGAAGAGATCGAACGTCTTCGCAAGGACGCGGCTGACGAACGCAACATCCTCAACCGTGCGACCTACAACCGGCTGAGGGACATGCTGCTTGGCCAGACCGCTTCGGCGGCGCCCAAGGGTGTGAAGAAGGGCATCGAGATCAGCGAGCAGGTGCTCCAAGATGTCGAGCGTCACGAGTGGTTCAAGTTCGCGGTTGCCGACGATGGTCGCCAGGCGCAGCTCGAAGCGATCAAGTCGCAGTATGACGACAGCGCAGCGATGATCGATGCCAAGTTTGAGGACCGTAAGGAAAAGCTCGAGCGTGGTGACGAACTGGCTCCGGGCGTACTCAAGATGGTCAAGGTCTTCGTCGCGGTGAAGCGCAAGCTGCAGCCGGGCGACAAGATGGCTGGCCGTCACGGTAACAAGGGTGTGATTTCGCGCATCCTGCCGATCGAGGACATGCCGTTCCTCGAAGACGGTACGCCGGTCGACCTCGTGCTCAACCCGCTGGGTGTGCCTTCGCGCATGAACGTCGGGCAGATCTTCGAAACCCACCTTGGTTTTGCGGCTCGTGGCCTGGGCATGGACATCGCCGACAAGCTTGAGGAATGGCACGCTGCCAACCCGAATGCCAAGGAAGACTACGCCAGCGCGAAGCCTCCCGAGGCGGTCGTGGAGCGTCTCAAGGACGTCTATGGCGAGCAGTATTTCGAAGACCTCGAAAGCCGTTCGACCGCTGGTATCGTTGAGCTTGCGCAAAATCTTAGCGCCGGTGTCCCGATGGGCACGCCGGTCTTTGATGGCGCGCGCGAAGCGGATGTGACCGATTACCTGGTCAAGGCTGGCGTGGACGGTTCGGGCCAGTCGACCCTGTTCGACGGTCGCACCGGTGAAGCGTTCGACCGCAAGGTCACCGTGGGCATCATCTACATGCTCAAGCTTCACCACCTCGTCGACGACAAGATCCACGCTCGCTCGATCGGTCCGTACTCGCTCGTCACCCAGCAGCCGCTGGGCGGTAAGGCGCAGTTCGGCGGACAGCGCTTCGGTGAGATGGAGGTCTGGGCCCTGCAGGCATATGGCGCCGCCTACACCTTGCAGGAAATGCTCACCGTCAAGTCGGACGACGTCGTTGGCCGTACCAAGGTCTACGAGGCGATCGTCAAGGGCGACGACACCTTCGAGGCCGGCATTCCGGAGAGCTTCAACGTTCTCGTCAAGGAAATGCGCTCGCTGGGCATGAACGTCGAACTCAAGTCCCTTTCCGATGGGGAAGAGGACGAGGACGAATGGCCGGAGGCAGCGGAATAAGAGGGACGGGGCCCCTTCAAGTCTGAGGGCCCCTCCCACCTTCCGCCACCCAAGAGATTTCACCCCCCGAGGGAACTAAGTCATGAATGAACTGACCAAATTCACCAACCAGCTGGCTAAGCCGGAAACCTTCGACCAGATTCAGATCGGCATCGCTTCGCCTGAGCGTATCCGTTCGTGGTCATTCGGCGAGATCAAGAAGCCTGAAACCATCAACTATCGTACGTTCAAGCCCGAGCGTGACGGCCTTTTCTGTGCCCGCATCTTCGGTCCGGTTAAGGACTACGAATGCCTGTGCGGCAAGTACAAGCGCATGAAGTACAAGGGCGTCGTTTGCGAAAAGTGCGGCGTCGAAGTCACCGTCACCAAGGTGCGCCGTGAGCGCATGGGCCACATCGAGCTCGCCGCTCCGGTTGCTCACATCTGGTACCTGAAGTCGCTGCCTTCGCGCATCGGCCTGCTGCTCGACATCCAGCTCAAGCAGCTCGAGCGTATCCTCTACTTCGAAAGCTATGTGGTGATCGAGCCGGGCCTGACCCCGCTTGAGAAATTCCAGCTGCTGACCGAAGACGAACTGCTCGAAGCGCAGGACGAGTATGGCGAAGACGCCTTCTCCGCCGATATCGGCGCAGAAGCGGTCAAGGTCATGCTGATGGATCTCGATCTCGAACAGGAGCGTGAAGACCTCCTCGAAGAGCTCGCGACCACCAAGTCGGCTCTCAAGCCCAAGAAGATCATCAAGCGCCTCAAGGTCGTTGAGAGCTTCATCGACTCCGGTAATCGCCCGGAATGGATGATCCTCGAAGTGATCCCGGTGATCCCGCCCGAACTGCGCCCGCTGGTGCCGCTCGATGGTGGCCGCTTCGCGACGTCGGATCTCAACGATCTCTATCGCCGCGTGATCAACCGTAACAACCGCCTCAAGCGTCTGATCGAGCTGCGCGCGCCGGACATCATCGTCCGCAATGAAAAGCGTATGCTTCAGGAAGCTGTCGATGCGCTGTTCGACAACGGACGCCGTGGCCGCGTCATCACTGGCGCGAACAAGCGTCCGCTCAAGTCGCTGTCCGACATGCTCAAGGGCAAGCAGGGCCGCTTCCGCCAGAACCTGCTCGGCAAGCGCGTCGACTATTCGGGCCGTTCGGTCATCGTGACCGGTCCGGAACTCAAGCTGCACCAGTGCGGTCTGCCCAAGAAGATGGCCCTCGAGCTGTTCAAGCCGTTCATCTACGCCCGCCTCGATGCCAAGGGTCTCTCGATGACCCTCAAGCAGGCGAAGAAGTGGGTCGAGAAGGAGCGCAAGGAAGTCTGGGACATCCTCGACGAAGTGATCCGTGAGCACCCGGTTCTCCTGAACCGCGCGCCGACGCTTCACCGTCTTGGCATTCAGGCATTCGAGCCGGTGCTGATCGAAGGTAAGGCGATCCAGCTTCACCCGCTGGTCTGCTCGGCCTTCAACGCCGACTTTGACGGTGACCAGATGGCGGTTCACGTTCCGCTTTCGCTGGAAGCCCAGCTTGAAGCGCGCGTGTTGATGATGTCGACCAACAACATCCTCTCACCCGCGAACGGCAAGCCGATCATCGTGCCGTCGCAGGACATGGTTCTGGGTCTGTATTACCTCTCGATGGAACGTCAGGAAAAGACGCCTGAATACCTCGAGAACGAAGATGGCTCGAAGGTCGAGAAGCTGCCGCGCTTTGCCGACATGGCCGAAGTGCACCATGCGCTCGAAACCAAGGCTGTCACGCTGCACACGAAAATCCTCGCCCGCGTTCCGCAGGCCGATGAGGATGGCAACATCGTGATGAAGCGCTTCGAGACGACGCCGGGCCGTATGCTGATCGGCGAGTGTCTGCCCAAGAACCACAAGGTGCCCTACGACATCATCAACCGCCTTCTCACCAAGAAGGACATCGGTGACGTGATCGACGAGGTGTATCGTCACACCGGTCAGAAGGACACGGTGCTGTTTGCCGACGCCATCATGGTGCTGGGCTTCCGCAACGCGTTCAAGGCCGGTATCTCCTTCGGTAAGGATGACATGATCATTCCTGACGCGAAGGATCCGCTGGTTGACGAAACCAAGAGCCTCGTTGCTGACTATGAGCAGCAGTACCAGGACGGTCTCATCACCCAGCAGGAAAAGTACAACAAGGTGATCGACGCCTGGAGCCGTTGCGGCGACCAGGTGGCCGACGCGATGATGGAAGAGATCAAGGCGCAGCCGATCGACGACGACGGCAAGCAGGCGCAGATCAACTCGATCTACATGATGAGCCACTCGGGTGCGCGTGGTTCGCCAGCGCAGATGAAGCAGCTCGCCGGTATGCGCGGCCTCATGGCCAAGCCGTCGGGTGAGATCATCGAGACCCCGATCATCTCGAACTTCAAGGAAGGTCTGACCGTTCTTGAATACTTCAACTCGACCCACGGCGCTCGTAAGGGCCTCGCGGATACTGCACTCAAGACGGCAAACTCGGGTTACCTGACACGCCGTCTGGTCGACGTGTCGCAGGACTGCGTCATCGTCGAAGATGACTGCAAGACCGAGAACGCGCTTGAAATGCGTGCGATCGTTCAGGGCGGTAGCGTTATTGCTTCCCTTGGCGAGCGTATCCTTGGTCGTACGGTTGCCGAAGACATCGTCAACGCAGCCACCGACGAAGTCATCGTCAAGGCCGGTACGCTGGTCGACGAACCGATGGTCAAGCTGATCGAGGAAGCCGAAGTTCAGTCCGCAAAGATCCGTTCGCCGCTCGTCTGCGAGAGCGATCAGGGCGTTTGCGCGACCTGCTACGGCCGTGACCTTGCTCGCGGTACTCCGGTGAACATCGGTGAGGCTGTTGGCGTTATCGCTGCACAGTCGATCGGTGAGCCGGGCACGCAGCTGACCATGCGTACCTTCCACATCGGTGGTGCAGCGCAGCTCAACGAAACCTCTCACCTTGAGTCGATTTCGGACGGTAAGGTCGAACTTCGCGACATGCCGACCATCACCGACAAGAAGGGCCGCATCCTTTCGCTCGCACGCAACGGTGAGATCGCAGTGATCGACGCCGAAGGCCGTGAGCGTGAAATGCACAAGGTGCCTTACGGTACCGTGCTGCACTTCAAGAACGGTGCGAAGGTTAAGGAAGGCGATCGTCTGGCTGAATGGGATCCGTTCACCCTGCCTATCATCACCGAGCAATCGGGTGTGGTCCGGTATCAGGATCTCGTCGAAGGTACGACGCTCGAAGAGCAGACCGACGATGCGACCGGTATCGCGCAGCGTGTCGTTACGGAAAACCGTGCGACGGGCCGCAAGAAGAAGGAAGAGCTTCGTCCGCGCCTGATGCTTCAGGTTGAAGGCCAGAGCGAGGACGACACCGAAGCGCAGCGTTACATGCTGGCTCCGGGTACCACGCTTTCGGTCGAAGACGGTCAGCAGGTCGAGGCCGGTGACATCCTTGCGCGTGCATCGCGTGAAGCTGCCAAGACCCGCGACATCACCGGTGGTCTGCCGCGTGTTGCTGAACTGTTCGAGGCACGTCTGCCGAAGGACATGTCGGTCATCGCCAAGATTTCGGGCAAGATCGAATTCGTTCGCGAATACAAGGCGAAGCGCAAGATTGCGATCATTCCCGAGGAAGGTGATGCAGTCGAGTACCTGATCCCCAAGACCAAGGTAATCGACGTGCAGGAAGGCGACTTCGTGAAGAAGGGTGATACCCTGATTTCCGGCTCGCCGAACCCGCACGACATCCTTGAAGTCATGGGCGTCGAGGCGCTGGCCGAGTATCTCGTCAACGAGATCCAGGAAGTCTACCGACTGCAGGGCGTGAAGATCAACGACAAGCACATCGAGGTGATCGTTCGCCAGATGCTGCAGAAGGTCGAGATCACCAACGGTGGCGACACCACGCTTCTGCCGGGCGAACAGGTCGATCTTGCTGAGATGCTCGAGACCAACGCCAAGCTCGGCAAGGGCAAGCAGCCGGCTGAAGGTACGCCGATCCTGCTGGGCATCACCAAGGCGTCGCTGCAAACCCGCAGCTTCATCTCGGCTGCCTCGTTCCAGGAAACCACGCGCGTTCTTACCCAGGCTTCGGTCGAAGGTAAGAAGGACACGCTGATCGGTCTGAAGGAAAACGTGATCGTGGGCCGCCTCATCCCTGCCGGTACTGGCGCAGGCATGAACCGGATGCGCGTCACCGCCTCCAGCCGCGACGCTGCGCTCAAAGCCCAGTGGAAGAAGCAGCAGGAAGCGCTTGCCGCAGAGAATGCGTCCGAGCCTGAGCCTGAAGCCGACGCGGTTCCTTCCGAGGAAGCCATGAAGGCAGCTATGGGCGGCGGAGACGCCGCCGAATAAGAGCTCAGCTTCAAGCCTGACACAAAGACCCCGCTGGGAGCGCACGCTTCCGGCGGGGTTTTTCGTGCGACAAGCGGATATTATGCTATTGCGAAGCGCTTGCAATAAAGTAGAGTGAGGGCGATCTACACGAAAGGAATCGCATGCCTACAAGCAAGCCCTCGTTCTCTGCCGCACAAGCCACGATAGCCGCACTCGCCAGACCGGCGCGGATTGACGATCACGGCCCGATCGCTGCCCGCTTTCTCTATTCGCTGCGACTGATTGCGCTGCATGAGCGGGTGAACCGCGATCCCATACCCGAGCTGACGCAGCGTCTTGGCAGCGTCGAAACCGCCGCCCGCTCGCTCGCACTGGCTCAGACCGTCAAGGCGACGTGGCCGGAAGACATCCGGATCGGTTGCTATTGCTGCCAGATGCTTACTCATGACGAGGCGACTATCGCCAAGATGATCGATTGCGCGTCGCAGCGGGAAAGGGCTGGCTTCGAAGGCGCGGTGCAGGGCTTCATTAGGCATGACCGCGTGCATCGCCTGTGGGACGGTGTGCTCGGTTTGATTGCTGCAGAGATGCGCTCACTCTGAATTCCTTGCGGGAGGCGGCGGCGCGTTCTAACGGCAAGCGCCATGACAACCACCCGTTTTGCCCCTTCGCCGACCGGCCGCCTGCACGTCGGCAATATCCGCACTGCGCTTCATAACTGGATGATCGCCGAGAAGTCCGGCGGTACGTTCGTTCTGCGCATCGACGACACCGACGCAGAGCGTTCGAAGGAAGAATATGTCGAGGCAATCCGCGCGGACCTCGCCTGGCTCGGGATCGAAGCGGATCGAGAAGAGCGCCAGTCCGAGCGGCTCGACGCATACGAGGCCGCGTTTGAGCGGCTGCGCGAGGCAGGACGCATTTACCCCGCATATGAAACGCAGCAGGAGCTTGAACTCAAGCGTAAGGTGCTGCTCGGGCGCGGAAAGCCGCCGATCTATGATCGCGGTGCTCTCGAGCTAACCGACGAAGAGCGCGCGGCGAAGAAAGCGCAGGGCATCGCTCCGCACTGGCGCTTCAAGCTTGACCACGACCAGCCGATCGAGTGGGAAGACGGCGTTCGCGGCAAGCAGAAATTCGATCCCGCGCAGCTGTCCGACCCCGTGATCCGCCGCGCCGACGGCTCGTGGCTCTACATGTTGCCGAGCACGGTGGACGACATCGACATGGGCATCACGCAGGTGCTGCGCGGCGAGGACCACGTCTCCAACACCGCAGTCCAGATACAGATGTTCACCGCCATGGGCGCCGAGCCACCCGCCTTTGCGCACGAGGCACTGCTGGTGGGTAAGGAAGGCAAGCTGTCGAAGCGTCTCGGCTCGCTCGGCTGCGATGCGTTTCGCGAGCGCGGGATCGAGCCCGAAGCGATTATCGCGCTTCTCGCCCGCCTCGGCACTTCGCTCCCGGTGGAGCCGATTGCCGAGCGCTCCAGGCTGCTCGACACCTTTGACCTGTCCACCTTCGGCCGCGCACCTGCGAAATTCGACGATGCCGAGCTTGAGCGGGTGAACACCGCGATGGTGCACGCCATGCCTTATGACGCGGTGAAGGACCGCCTCCCCGAGGGCATGGACGAGGCTGGCTGGCACGCGGTGCAGCCCAATGTCTCGACCGTGAGCGAGGTGGGCGAGTGGTGGCGGCTGGTCACCGGACCCATCGAACAGCCAGTGTTCAACGATGAAGATCGCGCCTATCTCGCCGATGCCGCGCAGGCGCTGGATTGGGGCGATGACCCTTGGAGTGCACTTACATCTGCGCTCAAAGGAAAGACCGGGCGCAAGGGCAAGGCGCTGTTCCTCCCGCTGCGTCAGGCGCTAACCGGCATGAACCATGGACCGGACATGGGGGAGTTGCTGCCGTTGATAGGCGAAGATGAAGCGCGCGCGCGGCTGGAGCGCGCTGCGGGCTAAGCAGGCGTAAGCCCTACCAAATCGGAACAGGCTCCAAGCTCCATGCGTTGATGGGGCAATGATCAAAACTGTGCGCACGAGGCCTTGGTGGCCAACCCGCTGATCCCGAACCTTTCGAGCCTCAAGGGCTACGAGGGCAAGACCGCGCTTGCCGATGCGATTGCGGGCACGATTCTCGCGATCCTGCTGGTTCCGCAGGCGATGGCTTACGCGCAACTCGCTGGGCTTCCCCCTCAAGCAGGGCTCTACGCTGCGCTCGTCCCGCCGGTGCTCTACCTGCTTTTCGGGACCAGCCCGTTCGTGTCGGTAGGCCCAGTCGCGCTTATATCTCTCGTCATTGCCGAAGCGGCAAGCGGAACAGACGTCGAAGTGATCGAGGCTGCCGCGATTGTCGGGATCGAGGCGGGGATCATCCTCGCAGCCATCGGAGCGTTGCGGCTTGGAAGGTTGGTCAACTTCATCAGCGAGCCGGTTCTTCTCGGTTTCACGGCGTCTGTGGCTATCTTGATCTTCACAAGCCAGCTTCCGACCCTCATCGGCACAAACCCCGAGCGCGCTGGCAACCTGCCCGACGCGCTTGCGGCTATGTGGTCCGTGCTCCCGCAATGGAATGTGACGACCGCTGCGATTGGCGCGGCGGCGCTTGCCCTCTTGCTTTTGTTCGACTGGCTTGCCGCGCCCGCTCTCTGGAAAATCGGTGTGCGCCCGCCATGGCGGCAGGCCATCGCAAAGTCGCTCCCGTTGCTGGTGGTCGTCGGATGCGCAATTGCAGCTAGCTACGTCAGCGCCGATGTCGCCCGCGTCTCACCACCATCGGGCGAGATGCCGAGCTTCTCCCTGCCGCCGCTCGATCCGCAACTCTGGCTGCAGTTTGCTCCGAGCGCGCTTGCCGTGGCGGTGGTCATCTTTGCGACGGCTACCGCAGTGGCAAAGTCGCTGGCCGGCAGCGACCGGTCACGGCTCGACACGAGCCGCGAGGCGGTTGCGCTGGGTTTGGGCAATATCGGAGCCTCGCTCACCGGCGGCTATGCAGTGAGCGCGAGCCTCAGCCGCTCGGCACTGGTCGAGGACAGCGGCGGCAAGACGCCGATTGCACACGTGATCGGCGCGGCTCTGGTGCTGGCTGTGATCCTGTTTTTCGCGCCGATCCTGGCATTCCTTCCCGAAACCGCGCTCGCCGCGCTGGTGATCAGTGCGGTGTTCGGCCTCATCAAGCCTGGCGAGATGAAAAAGGTGTGGCAGCACGACCGGCTTGAGGGCGTGGTCATCGCGATCACGTTTGCCGCGACATTGCTGCTGGGCGTGATGCTCGGCCTCGCGGTAGGGGCGCTGGCGGGGCTTGCGCATCATCTCTGGATATCCTCGCTTCCCCGCGTGACGCGCGTCGATACCAATGATGGGGGACGCAGCTTCCGCTCGATCGAGCGTGACGAAATGGACTTAAGGACTCTTCCGATCCTCATCCTGCGCATCGACCGCTCGCTGTTCTTCGCCAACGCGGCGTTTGTCGAGGACGAGTTCTTCCGACTGCTCGGCGAGCATGACGTGGTGACGTGCCTCGTGATCGATATGCGCGCGGTGAATGCGGTCGATGCGAGCGGGGCGGCCATGATGCAGCGCCTGACCGAGCGTGTGCACAGCCAGGGGATCGCGATCCACTTCGCCGCCGTCCATGAGCCGGTGCGAGAGCGCCTCACGCGTCTCGACTCCAACAGATGCCACTTCCACCGCACGGTTGGCGACGCGATGGAGAGCTGCGGTTCGCCTCAGGACGAACCCATTGCGCCGAGCTAGCGGTTACTTCCGGTGCTTCTCGAGTTCGTCACCGGCAAGCGTGACGACGTGAAGCAGGTTGGTCGCCCCCGGCGTGCCGAAGGGGACGCCTGCAAGCACCACCTGCTTTGATCCAGCGGTCCCAAACCCGTGACGCAGCGCCATGCGCTTGCCCTTGGCAATCATCTCTTCAAAGCTGCCGATATCGCGGGTGACCACCGCATGTGCGCCCCACAGGAGCGCCACCCGGCGGGCTGTGCGCATACTCGGGGTGAGGACCAGCATCGGCGTGCCGGGCCGCTCGCGTGCGACGCGGCGTGCAGTGGAACCTGAAGAGGTGAAGACTGTGATCGCGCTGATCGGGACGGTGTCGGCGATAGTCATGCACGAATGCGCCAGCGCGTCCGAAGTCGTTGCATCGGGCGGCGTGTCGAGCATGCGGATGCGCTCGCGATAGCCCTCGTCGCGCTCCACCTGAGCTGCGATCTTGTGCATCATAGTGACCGATTCCTCGGGCCAGTCTCCGGCTGCGCTTTCCGCGCTCAGCATCACGGCGTCCGCGCCGTCATAGACCGCGTTGGCTACGTCTGAGACTTCGGCGCGGGTCGGCATCGGGCTTTCGATCATGCTTTCGAGCATCTGCGTCGCCACGATCACCGGTTTGCCTGCACTACGGCTCGCAGCGACGATGCGCTTTTGCAGCGGCGGGACTTCGTGCGGCTCAAGTTCGACGCCAAGGTCGCCGCGCGCGACCATGATCGCATCGGACAATTCGATGATCTCTTCGAGCCGTCCGACCGCCTGCGGCTTTTCGATCTTTGCGCACAGGGCAGGGCAATGGCCTCCGGCTGCGTGCGACGCGATCAGTTTGCGTGCTTCAGCGAGGTCGGCGGGGCGCTGGACGAAGCTCAGAGCAATCCAGTCGACACCCTGTTCGACCGCGAAGGCGAGGTCTTTCTTGTCCTTGTCCGTCAGCGCCGGGATCGGAACCTCGGCATCGGGTACATTCACGCCTTTGCGGTCCGAAATCACCCCGCCAACCTCGGCGGTGCAGAAGATCTTGTCCTCGTCTGCTTCCTTCACCAAGAGACGGATCTTGCCGTCATTGATGAGCAGACGCTGCCCACGCTCAAGGATGCCGAACAGCTCGGCATGGGGCAGGCAGACACGGGTCTCGTCGCCCGGCGTATCGTCGCGGTCGAGCGTGAAGTGCCCTGAATGGCGCAGCACTGCCTGACCATCCTTGAACGGCCCGACGCGCAGTTTGGGCCCTTGGAGGTCGGCGAGGATCGCGATGGGGCGAGCGAATTCCTTTTCCAGCGCGCGAATAGAGGCAATGGCCTTTGCATGATCGGCATGCTCGCCGTGGCTCATGTTCACTCGGAACGCGTCGGCGCCGGCCTTGAACAGCTTGCGCAGCATTTCGGGTGAGCGGCTGGCCGGGCCGATCGTCGCCAGAATCTTGACCTTGCGACCGCGCGGGTCGATCCGAGTGTTATCGCGTTTTGACATGGTATTCCTGATCCCGTTTGCGCTGCTATGACACAGTATAATTGCAACTCAAGGAAAAGCCCGATGACCGATCAAACTGACCCGCTCGACAGCCTCGACGACGAAGTGGCCGCTGCTGCGTTTCGGCGGCTGGTGCGCCACCTTCGCCATCGTCACGATGCGCAGAATATCGAGCTGATGGGGCTTGCCGGGTTCTGCCGCAATTGCCTTGCCGACTGGATTCGCGATGCAGGCTACGACGGCGAAAAGGCGCAGGCGCGCGAGCTCATTCACGGCATGCCGATGGACGAGTGGAAAGCGACCAAGCAGCAGCCAGCAACGCAGGAACAGATCGAGGCGATGGAAAAGAGCCTGACGAAGAACCGCGCGGATTTGCGCTAGGTCCTGGCTCCTGTCTTCGCGTTGGGCTGAGGCGGCTCGACATAATCGGCGCCTTCAAGGTGGAAGAGTTCGACCTCGCCATATTTCTTGGGCAGCAGCACACGCCCGACAGAGGTGAACTTGCAATCCTGGCAGTCGGCCATCAGCAGGGCAGCCGCGAAACTCTCGGTGCAATAGACGCCGCCCACGGGCGTCACCGGCTCGATCCGCGCCGTGCGATTGACCTCGCCACCATACCACAGCCGGTTGCCGGTGATCCGGTCGGTGCCCACCCAGATCGGGCCGTAATGCAGGCCCAGTCGCATGCCTGCCACCGCGCCGGACGGGATAAGACCCCTTGGCAAGTCAGCGAGCACTTCCTGCAATTTCAGCGCAATGGCAGCGGCGGTTTTGGGCTCATCGACAATCGCATAGATCGCATCGCCCCATGTGTTGCGAAACTCTACATGGTCGCCGAATGAATGGAGCACCTCTGCGATGCGGCCCATCACGATGTCCATGAAGCCGGGCATCTCCCGCTCTCCGATGCGTGAGAAGCCCTTGTAATCGGCAAAGATGATCGAGCGGATTTCGCGCTTGGTCCCGTCGCCGACTTTTGGCCTGTTGGGGAAGCGCAGCTCGCGCGGGACGGGCCCTGCCGGGATCGCAACCGTTTCGCGGCCCAGTGATTGCCAAAGCTTCATATCCGCCTTGGTCCCGGCAATTCCGGTGGTCGAGAAGCTCGCAAAACTGTCGGAAACGACCGCGATCTGGAACGCTTCACACTGCCGCTTTTGCGAACGCAGGATCGCAAGGCCCATCGCGTAGAGCGTGTTGTAGGCAAACTGATTATCGTCGCCGACATAGTCGCCTGGCGTTGCGAAGTTGATCGAGGTCGCCGCGTTGCGACAGGTGTAATACCGCTCAAGCCAGTCCTGTCCGCCGCACAGCACGCTTTCGGCGATGAAGTCCTCCTCGCTGAAAGGCAGGACGACGTTGAGCTCGGCCCCGCGGGCGAGCAGGCTTTCGGCGATCACGATGTCCGCCCCGCATGCAAGCGGGCCATAACCCACCGTGATGTCGAGCGTGTCGAGCTGTTCGCGCACGCGCTTCTTCAGCTCTTCTTCGGCCTCACTTCCGGTGTTGAACATGTGACCGCAGAAGACGGCGACATTCCCGCCCTTGCTGGTTTCTGGCTTGGGCGCGGTGAGCTTTTCTCCGGTCACGATGCGCCGCATCCTTCGCCGGCACAACCGCCCGCGAACTTACCTGAGCCTGTCAGCCATAGCCTTGTTTCCACGTGCGAGTTCCCCCTCCGCCGCGCCGTGTCGCTAGGCTCAGACACTACAGCAAGAGGGGCGGTGTGCAAGCTTGCGCAGCCAAAGCGGCCCGGACCGGTGGAGAAGCTGCGCATCCGTGCTTTGCACGCGGCGCTGGGCTGGTAAGTCCGACGGCCAAACCGTTTTACTGATTCTCACAGGATACCCCCATGGCCGAAGCCACCGACGACCGCCTGCGCCTTCTGATCGAGCGCATCGAACGCCTTGAAGAAGAAAAGAAAGGCATCGCCGACGATATTCGCGACGTTTATGCCGAGGCAAAGGCCGTGGGCTACGACGTCAAGATCATGCGCCAGATCGTGCGCCTCAGAAAGATGAAGCCCGACGATCGCAGCGAGCAGGAAACGATCCTCGAAACCTACAAGGCTGCGCTCGGCATGGGTTGATCTGCGGTTGATATGACCGGCCAAAGCTGGCCGGTTTATCCGGCGTTCATTTTGGCGATTGCATGACGTCGCTTCCGATTTCGGGGGGACGCATCCATGAAAACACTCGCTTTTTTCCGCCTGACGTTCGCTACGGCAGCGCTCGCGCTCATGCTTCCGTTGGGCGTGGCACAGGCGCAGTCGGCTGAGCCGCCCCGTGATTCTGCGGTTGAGGGAGATATTCCCGCCTCCGAGCTGAGCGATGGCGAACTTGAAAGGCTGCGGACCTTCGCGCGCATCTACACCGTCGCGCGCTGGTTCCACCCGAGTGATGCGGCGCTGAAGGCCGACTGGGATGCACTTGCCATCGAAGCGGTCCCGCAGGTCATCGCAGCATCTGGCGAGCGCGAGTTTGCCGAGGTGCTCGGAGTGGTCTTTGCGCCCGTTGTCGAGCATTTCGAAGCCTCGGCCGAGCCGCTTGGACCCTATGCCGGTCCAGCCAATGCGAATGGCCGCTGGCAGTGGATTCACAACGGCTTTAAGGGGATGCGCCAATCGGGCTACTCGAAGTTCCGGCGTGAGATCAGCACACTTGGAAGTGGCCCGATCTTTCACGAACAGCTGGGAGGGCTCCACGTTCGTTTCCCGCTAACCGGAGAGAAGCTGGGCGACGAACATCCCCCTTCCGAGCCGCAAACTACATTCAACGGTCGCCCCGAAGGCTGGACGCCAGCCGGGTTCGACCGCACCACGCGGATTGCTGCGACGATCATCGGTTGGGGCGTGCTCGACCAATTTTATCCCTATTGGGACGTTGTTGACGTCGATTGGGACGCCAAGCTTGGCCCGCAATTGCAGCGAGCCGCTATGGCCGGGGACGACACGGCGTTCCATGACGCCTTGCGGCTCATGATGCACGAGATCGAGGACGGCCATGGCGGAGCGCAGCTGCGTTGGCGCGACATCGAGATTGCTCCGGTGGCGCTTCAATATGCAGAAGGACAGGTTGTCGTCGCCTGGGCGCGGCCCGAAACCGGCATTCCTTCAGGCAGCATCGTTTCTGCGATCGACGGAGTGAATACGGGCGAACTGATGCAGCGTTTCAAGTCGGAGCGCGCTTCTGGCAGCGAGCATTTCCGCACCATGCGGGCACTCGCTGTGATGATCGAAGGCGAACCGGGCACGCGCGCTAATTTCTCGATAGTCGAGCCGGACGGTGCCGAGCGCGAGGTCGAGGTCGAGCGCGTCGCCTATACCCGTGAAAACTGGCCCATGCCGCCGCGTCCCGAGCCCGTGACCGAAGTCGAACCGGGTATCGTCTATGTCGACGTGAGCCGCATCACCGACGAAGAACTGATTGCAAAGGTCGACCTGCTGGCCGGTGCGCAAGGGCTGATCTTCGACCTGCGCGGACGCCCCAAGGGCTCTCCCTTCTTCCTGTCGCACCTGACCGATGAGCTGGCCCTCTCGGCGCGGATGGAGCGTCCGGTGATCGAGCGGCCCGACCAGCAGGGCATGAGTTTTAGCGAAGGCGGCTGGCGGATGCAGCCGCTCCTGCCGCGCCTCACCAGCAACACTGTGTTTCTGAGCGACGCGACTGCGGCGAGCTATCCGGAATCGATCCTCGGCGTCGTGAAGGGCAACGCATTGGGCACGATTGTCGGTCAAGCCAGCGCCGGGGCGAACGGCAACGTCACGCTGGCCGGTTTGCCCGGAGGCTACCGCATCATGTTCACCGGAATGCGGGTCATCAATCAGGATGGCAGCGTGCATCACAATATCGGGGTGGTCCCGGATGTGATTGTGGAACCGACGATTGCAGGCCTCGCAGCAGGGCGTGATGAAATCCTCGAAGCGGGCATGGCGCTGGTGCGCGGTGGAGCGCCGCAACCTTGAATTTGCGGCAAAGTGTTATATCTATCTAACACACCAAAAAGAGGAGAGAATTGATGGCCGGACCTTGGGCAGATGCACGCGGCGTGATCGTGACGACAACCCCTTCGATCGAGGGCAAGCCAATCCAGGATTATTGCGGCATCGTGGTCGGTGAAGTGATCGTGGGTGCGAACCTTTTCCGCGATCTGTTCGCCAATATCCGCGATATCGTTGGCGGACGTTCGGGCAGCTATGAACGCATCCTTTCCGATGCCCGCAATCAGGCGATCGAGGAATTGCAGGCCGAATGCGCGGCGCGCGGCGGCAATGCGGTGGTCGGGATCGACCTCGATTACGAGGTTATCGGCGACACCGGCTCGATGCTGATGGTCAGCGCCAGCGGGACAGCGGTGAAGGTCTAGGCTCCGGCGGTCGCCAGCGCCGCAATCGACAGCGCGGTCGCGTTGTGGGCCGCGTGCAGCAGGATCGCGGACCACAGTCCGATCCGCACTCTCACATAACCAAGCAGCATTCCGAGAATGAACTGCGGCAGCACCAGAGGCAGAAGGATCGCGAGCGAGCCTTCCTCGAAGTTCCAAAGGTGAACCAGCGCGAAGGCAACCGTGCTGAGCCAGAAGAAGACGGGGAACGCGAAGGCGAACCAGCCGAATGGCGGTCGGTTGCGAAGTCGGAATGCAAGGCCGATCGCGGCAGCAATTCCGATCACCGGCGCGGCGAGGCCGAGCATCGGACTGGTTTGGTGCGACACGCCAAAACCCACCGCGCCAAGGATCACGGCAAGAAGAGCGTAAATGTGCGCTGGCTTGCCCGACAGCCAGCCGCGAAAGAATATCTCCTCCAGCACCGGCGCACCGATCACGACCGACAGTATGACAAGCGGCGTAAACTCGATCCCCGCAAGCGCGGTCGCCGGGATGTAGATGCCCGCCGCCACCGCGATGGTGGCCAGCGTGATGAGCGCCGCCATCGCCGCCACATCGAGCGTGTAGATGCGGGCGAGCACCTTGAACGGCTGGGATTGCTCGGCATTCACGCCGAGCGAAGGGCGCTTCAGAAACGCACCGAGGCGCTGCCATTCGCCTCTCATCGTGTCGGCGGGCGCGATCAGGACGCGGGCGGGCGTCACAGGACTTGTCGGATAATCGTTCATCGGTCTAATGCGAGCACCATATTTCGCTGATTCCAGCCAACCAGAAGAGTACCCATGGCAGGCCATTCCAAATTCAAGAACATCATGCACCGCAAAGGTGCACAGGATAAGAAGCGTTCCAACCTTTTCAGCAAGCTGAGCCGTGAAATTACGGTTGCTGCCAAGATGGGTGCGCCCGACCCCGATATGAACCCTCGCCTGCGCCTCGCGATCAACACCGCGAAGGGGCAGTCAATGCCCAAGGACAATATCCAGCGCGCGATCGACAAGGCGAGCGCAGCCGATGGCGAGAACTACGAAGAGGTTCGCTACGAAGGGTACGGCCCCGGCGGCAGCGCGATCATTGTCGAAGCTCTGACCGACAACCGCAACCGCACTGCCACGGCCGTTCGCACCGCGTTCAGCAAGAACGGCGGCAATCTCGGCACCGAAGGTTCGGTCGCCCACGGTTTCGAGCGTGTCGGGTATATCGAATACGGCGCTGATGCGGGCGACGAGGAGAAAGTTCTCGAAGCCGCCCTAGAAGCAGGCGCAGAAGACATTGCATCGTCCGACGACGGCCACGAAATCTGGACCGCTGCCGAAGACCTCCACGAAGTGTCCTCGAACCTTGAAAAGGCTCTTGGCGAAGCGAAGGAAGTCAAGCTTGCGTGGAAGCCAAACCTCACCGTTGAGATGGACGAGAAGGGCGCGGGCACGCTCCTCAAGCTGATCGACGCGCTCGAAGACGATGACGACGTGCAGACTGTCTGGGGCAATTACGAGATCAGCGACGAAGTCATGGAGAAGCTCGACGCGTAAGTCGGCTCATGACGTGGCGCGAGTGGCTATATGCTCTGATGCTGGGCGGCGCGTTCCTGCTCGCGATTGCGTGGCGGCTTGGTTGGATGGTGGGCTTGTAGCCGCGTGATAATTCTCGGCCTCGATCCCTCGCTCACCTGCACAGGCTGGGGCCTGATCCGCGCTGAAGGTTCGCGCCTGTCGCATATCGCCAACGGTCAGATAAAGACCAACAGCAAGGCCCCGATGGCCGAGCGGCTGGCAGCGCTATCCTGCGGAATTGCGGAGGTGATCGCCGCTCACGGGCCAGAGCGCGCAGCGTGCGAAGAGGTCTTCGTCAACGAGAACCCCAAATCGACGCTCAAGCTCGCGCAGGCCCGCGGCGCGGTGTTGGCGGCGTGCGGCGCGGCAGGGCTAAGCGTCAACGAACACGCGGCGCGGCTGGTGAAGAAGGCAACCGTCGGTACGGGCGCTGCGGACAAGAGCCAGGTTGCCGCCATGATCAAGGTGCTGCTTCCCGGTGTCCAGCTTGCGGGAAGCGATGCGGCCGATGCGCTCGCAGTCGCGATTGCCGATGCGCATCTCGGAACGCCTCGCTAGGCGGAAAGCTTAGGTTCCGTAGCGTAACTATGGTATCTCCCCAGTGCGGTCGCCTCGACGACTCAGGAGGGGTAAATGCTGAAATTTGCACTGCCATTGGTAGCAGGCGTAGCTATGTTCGCAGCGTCACCAGCACATGCACAGACTTTCGTTTTCGATGTAGATTGGGGGCCGGTCGAACGCTTCCAAGGCCTCGATGGTTCCGACGGGCCGCAATATGGTGGCGGCATGGTTTCGGGAACGTATTCCGCGACCAACGCAGACGGTAGCGCCGATACCGGCATGGTAAGCTGTGTCGGGACAGGGCAACCCGAAGGCGGAATCTTCGCAATCCATCTGTCCTGCAAGGCGACAAGCAGCAATGGCTCAAGTTCGAGCTTTGCCTATGGTTGCAACTATGTTGGCGAAGCCGGACCGAATTCTCCGATCAGTTGCGTGGGAGGCATTCAAGGCCGCTCGGGCGACGTTGAAGGCTGGCGCGGAGCGCTCACCATGTATTGGTATTCGGCCGAGAAAGCGACCGGCACTGGCCAGTGGTTCATGCCGGCGGAATGATTTCGGGCTGAAAAACAGGGCCTAGAGTAAATGTGTAAAGGCGGGGGTCCGCTTTGGCGGGCCCTTGCTTTCGCGCGTGCAATTGGCATTGCGGGAGCATTCCGAAACGGAGTTTCTGCATGATCCACTTTTACGGCATTCCCAATTGCGACACGGTCAAGAAGGCACGCAAATGGCTCGAGGCCAATGGCCACGAATACACCTTCCACGATTACAAGAAGGAAGGCGCGGATGCCGACAAGCTCGCCACTTGGGTCGAGGCGAAGGGCGTCGACACCGTGCTCAACAAGCGCGGCACGACCTATCGCAAGCTAAGCGAAGAAGAGAAGGCCGATGCGGCTGACAGTCACAAGGCTGTCGCTTTGCTGGTTCAGCACCCCTCCATGATCAAGCGGCCAGTTGTCGAGCACTCAAACGGTATTCTGGTCGGTTTCAAGGAAGACGAATGGTCCGCAGCATTATCCTGAGCGCGCTCGCAGCTGCGCTTCTCATTCCCGCACCCGCCTTTGCCCAGAACGACCCGCTGATCATCGCGCATCGCGGGGCGAGCGGCGAACGGCCTGAGCACACGCTGGCCGCTTATGAGCTCGCGATCGACCAGGGAGCCGATTTCGTCGAGCCGGATCTGGTGGTGACAAAGGACCTTGTTCTCGTTGCTCGCCATGAGAACGAGCTTTCGGGCACCACCGATGTCGCCAGCCGCGAAGAATTCGAGCATCTGCGCCGCGAAAAGACCATCGACGGTCGCCGCGTTGCAGGCTGGTTCGCGGAGGACTTTACACTCGCTGAATTGCGCACCCTGCGCGCGCGTGAGCGGGTCGGGAACATCCGCCCGGCCAATACGCAATATAACGGGCTCTATCAGGTCCCGACCTTTGCCGAAGTCGTGCAATTGGTCCGGGCGAAGGAAGCGGAGACCGGCCGCAGCATCGGTCTGTACCCAGAGCTTAAGCATCCGAATTTCCTGCTCGAAGCCGAAGGGATCGACGTGGTCGATCTCGTGCTGCGCGAATTGCGCAATCTCGACATTGGGGCGGATGAGAAGCTGATAATCCAGTGTTTTGAGGTCGGCCCTCTGCGCCGCCTCAACCAGCGCAGCGACTATCACCTTGCGCAGTTGATCCATCCCGAAGGTGGTCCGGTGGACGAGCCTACGATGCGCTACGCTGAAATGGTGACGGCGAGCGGCCTTGCCGAAGTGGCGGAGTATGCAGACGGGATCGGACCCTGGCTCGGCTATGTCCTCGATCCCGAAACGATGGCCGAGACGACGCTGGTCGCCGATGCGCGCGCTGCGGGCCTGAAGGTCCACCCTTGGACGCTTCGCAAGGAAAACGGGTTTCTGCCGGCAAGCCTACAGGGCGAGGGCGGTCCATCGGATGACGGGCAATACGAAATGCTCTGGCGCGCCGCGATCGCGAGCGGTGCGGACGGGTTCTTCGTCGACAATGTGAAGGAATTCGTCGAGCTTCTGGATGAAGGCACGAACGAGTCCGGTTTTTAAACCCGCCGCGCGCTTACGATGTAATTGAGGCTCTCATCGTCTGACAGGTGCAGGCCCTTGCCCGGACGCCATGCGATGCCTTGGCGCTTGGTGACCTCGAAGCCGAAATCCGACAGCATCACGTCGAGCTCCTCTGGCATGATGAAATCGTCCCAGTGGTGCGTACCCTTGGGGACGTAGCCCACGGCCTCCGCCGCGCCGACGAGCAGCAGGCGCGAGGCGGTCGTGCGGTTGGGGGTCGAGATGACCAGCAGTCCCCCCGGTGCAACGCGCTGCGTCACGTCGCTAAGGAACGCTTCCTTGTCCGCGACATGCTCGATCACTTCGAGTGCGGTGACGAGATCGAATGTCCCGATATCCAGCCCTGCGACCTCGCCTGCCATGTAGCGAATGTCGAGCCCACTTGCCTCGGCATGGGCGCTGGCGGCTGCGACATTGTCGGCGGCTGCATCGACGCCAGTGACCTCCGCGCCCAGCCGTGCGAGCGGCTCGCACACGAGCCCTGCACCGCATCCGATATCGAGCGCACTCTTGCCCTTGAGTGGGCGTATGTTGCGCTCGTCGCCACCCCAATGCGCGTCGATGGCGGATCGAATGAAGCCGAGCCGCACCGGGTTCACTTCGTGCAGGCTGGCCATTTTGCCTTTGGGGTTCCACCAGTCCTTGGCCAGATCGGCGAAGAAAGCGGCCTCTTCCGGGCGGATGGTTACATTCGATACGTTTGCGTTTCCCATTCACCCCCGTTAGCAGCGCCAATTCGAACACACCACTGTCCACCTCACTCACGAAAAGGAGCGAGACGAGCTTGGCGCGAGTAGTGATGAAATTCGGCGGCACGTCGATGGCCGGGACCGAACGCATTCGCCGCGTCGCCAATATCGTGCGCGCGCAGGCCGCGGGCAAGGACGGCGAGGCTAACGAAGTTGCGGTCGTCGTCAGCGCGATGGCGGGCGAGACGGATCGGCTGGTGAACTTCTGCCGCGAGGCAAACGCGCTTTACGATCCGGCCGAATATGACGTGGTCGTATCGAGCGGCGAGCAGGTGACCTCTGGGCTGCTTGCGCTGACGCTGCAATCGCTCGGTTGTAAGGCGCGCAGCTGGCTCGGCTGGCAGCTTCCGGTGAAGACCGAGGAAGCCCACGCCAAGGCGCGCATCTCCAGTATCGAGGCTCCCGATATGGTCGCGAGCCTGGAGGCGGGCGAGATCGCGGTTGTGCCGGGCTTTCAGGGCATCACCGAAGAGGGCCGCGTTTCGACATTGGGGCGGGGCGGATCGGACACCTCGGCAGTCGCGGTTGCAGCGGCGGTGAAGGCGGATCGCTGCGACATCTACACCGATGTCGACGGCGTCTACACCACCGACCCGCGCATCGTCGCCAAGGCGCGCAAGCTGAAGGCGGTGACTTACGAGGAAATGCTCGAACTGGCATCCGTCGGGGCCAAAGTGCTCCAGACCCGCTCTGTCGGCCTCGCGATGAAAGAGGGCGTACGCATCCAGGTGCTGTCGAGCTTTGTCGACGACGATGCAGCGCTTGCTGACGACCTTCCGGGAACGCTGATCGTCTCGGATGAAGAAATGGACCAAATGGTGGAGAGAGGCGAAATGGAACGCCAACTTGTGACCGGTATTGCCCACGACAAGAACGAGGCGAAGGTCATCCTCACCCGCGTCCCCGACAAGCCGGGCGCGGTGGCGCATATCTTCGAGCCGCTTGCCGATGCGTCGATCAATGTCGACATGATCATTCAGAACGTCGGGCGCGACAAGGGCGAGACCGACGTGACCTTCACCGTGCCCCAGGCCGACCTTGCGCGCGCTCAGGCGCTGCTGGAGGACCGGCGCGAGGATATCGGGTTCAACCGCATCATCACCGACAGCCAGATCGCCAAGATCAGCGTCGTTGGTGTCGGCATGAAGAGCCATGCCGGCGTCGCCTCGACCATGTTCCGCTCGTTGTCGGATCGCGGGATCAACATTCAGGCGATTTCGACCTCCGAGATCAAGGTCAGCGTGATGATCGACGAGGACGAAACCGAGCTTGCCGTGCGCGTTCTGCACACCGCTTACGGCCTCGACGCCGAGGAATAAGCGGGTGCACCAACCTCGCGGCTAACACTTCATACCGCGAGCAAGGCTTTTCATCGCTGTTAACCATTTCCGGCAAGACCGCGTTTACACTTTTGGCCGGATCGTAAGGCTCCGTTACAGGAGCTTTACTTACATGTCGCAACAAGGCCCCATCCAGGCTCACCTTCCGCCATCGCCCGATGCGGCGGAGGGCCGCCGTCACCCGCGTCGCTCGCTCTACCTCGAAACCAGTGGGTCGTTGCCCGGCGGGGCAAGCGCGAATGTCACCGTGCACAACATCTCGGCGGCGGGCTTGCTGTTGCAGACCGAGTTGTCGCTCGATGTGGGAGAAGTGCTCTCGATCGACCTGCCTGAACTCGGGCCCGTGGGGGCGGAGATCGTATGGCAGAGCGGCGAGCTTTACGGTTGCGCGTTCGAGCAGGCGCTCGGCGAGGCGGCTCTAGCCGCAGCGCAACTTCGCGGCGGATTTGGCGCAGGGACACCCGCGCAGCCGCAGCCTGCGCCGACCCCCGCTGTCTCATTCGATCCCGGAGTGGGCTCTGGATTTGGCCAATCGGGCCTTGGCAAGCGTCTCAACACCCTGCGGCGCGAACGTGGGCTGACGCTGGCGCAGGTTGCAGATGCGCTTGGTGTCAGCAAGCCGACCGTCTGGGCATGGGAGAAAGACAAGGCGCGCCCGCTTCCTGAGCGGATCGGCGCGATCGCCGATGTTCTGGGTGTGACGAGCGAAGACCTGATGGAAGTGGCGGGCCGTACGCCAGCGGGCGCACTGATCGAAGAATGCCGACAGAAAATCGCGGCCCAATTTGGCGCGGACCCCTCTAGTGTGCGCATTTCCATCGAACTCTGAGCAATATACTTACCCTGCGAATACTATATCTACCAACCGGTCAATATTATGGTAAATGATTATTGACGTTGATTCGTTTTTTAGTTGCGTAATATAACAAGGTTAACTCAATAAGTGCGAATACATAGCGAGTAAGGGGAAATCTCGACTATTTATATCGCACGGGTTTGCTAACTCATAACGCGTGACGGGAAACGGATTGACTCAAACGGTCGCAAAACACCGGGGGCTGTCACGTGGATATGGGATTTCAGGAATCTGGCGGCTGTGCTGTGCACAGCCAGGGCAAGGACGCGTCTGAGGATATCGTCATCAGGATTGATGCCGATGGATTTATAATCCACGCCTCATCCAACGCTTGCCGATTGGGAATAGACTTTTGTTCGTTGCTTTTGATGCCGCACGTCGCCGATCTGGCTGCGCCTCAATTCGCGGCTGACGTATCGCGCTACTGCTCGGCCGTGCTCGCATTCGAGAAACGCGATGACTGGATCGAGTTTGCTCGACCCGCTCAAGAGCATGACGACGCGGAAGGCGGAGAGGAGAGCGAACCCGAACTTCACTGGTATGCGCTCAATCTTCGCCCTGTTGGCCGCGATACGAGCGACATGGGAGGCGCTATCGGCATCCTGCGCTCGGTCCAGAAAAAGCACGACACGGTGCGGGCGATCGGACGCGAAATTACGCGAGAGACTGCGACCCCTGCGGGCCGCGATCCCGTCACGGGTCTCGCTAACCGGCACGCTTTGTGTGCCTCGCTCAACCGCTCGATTGCAGGCGCACGTGCTCACGATAAATCCGCCGCCGCGGTCGCTATCTTCGCGATTGACCGGATGCGCGCGATCTTCATGCAATATGGACAAAGCACCGCAGACGAGATCCGCTGGGGCTTTGCGCGCTATCTCGGCACCATGACATCACCGCCGCACGAATTGGCACAGCTCGACGATGAACGCTTCGGCGTGCTTTTGCGGGGGCTGAGCCAGCGCGAGGCGCGCGCGTGGGCCAATGACGTGCTCAAGACCTTTGCAGGGCTGACCATGGCGTCGCCGGGCCGCGCTCCTGAACTCACCGCCAGCGCCGGAATTGCGCGGGCCGAAAGAAGCGTCGACTTGACCATGCGCCAGGCGGAACTCGGTCTTGTCATGGCGCGCGCTGGCGGGGGAATGCAGACGGGTATCTGCCGCACCTCCAGCCCTGTCATTAGCGGAGATGCGATGGAGCGGGCAATGGAAGAAGCCGTACAGCGCGCAGTCGAACAAAGCGGCCAATCCACCCGCGCGGCTGTTTCAGCGTCCGCATTGCAGAAACGCGCGTGACCTGACCGCTTCCCTCGCGCGAGCAGCGGCGCTAGGCGTTAGGCATGTCTCACACCGCCACCATTCTGCTGCTCGGCTCGGGCGAACTCGGCCGCGAATTCACCATATCCGCAAAGCGCCTGGGCGCGCGGGTCATCGCCTGCGACGCCTATGACGACGCGCCCGCGATGCAGGTTGCCGACGGGCGCGAGGTGTTCTCCATGCTCGATGGCGCCGCGTTGCGTGCAGCGGTAGAAAAGCACCGCCCCGACCACATTGTCCCCGAGATCGAGGCGATCCGTACAGAAGTGCTCGCCGACCTCGAAGGTGAAGGGTTCAACGTGATCCCTTCGGCCAAGGCGGTGCAATTGACCATGAACCGCGACGCAATCCGCGATCTCGCGGCAGGAGAGCTTGGCCTCACCACCTCGCTTTATCGCTATGCGGAAAACTTCGAGCAGGTCTGCGCCGCAGCCGGGCACACCGGCTTTCCTTGCGTGATCAAGCCGGTCATGTCCTCATCGGGCAAGGGGCAGAGCAAGGTCGATAGCGAGGCCGGCCTTGAGGAAGCGTGGGATTATGCCTGCGCCAACATGCGCGGCGACCGTGCGCGCGTGATTGTCGAGCAGTTCATCGACTTCGACTACGAGATCACGCTGCTGACCGTGCGCCACGCAAACGGCATCACATTTTGCCCGCCCATTGGCCATCGGCAGGAGCGCGGCGACTATCAGGAAAGCTGGCAGCCTGCCGCGATGTCGGCAAGCGCGCTTGCGGATGCGCAGGCGATGGCGGCCAAGGTGGTTGAGGCGCTCAAGGGCTCAGGACAAGGCTGGGGCCTGTTCGGGGTCGAATTTTTCGTGCGTTCGGGCCAAGGGGGGGACGAGGTGATTTTCTCAGAGCTTTCCCCGCGCCCGCATGACACCGGTATGGTGACCAGCGCGGGACAGACGCTGTCCGAATTCGATCTTCACGCCCGCGCCATCATGGGGCTGCCCGTGCCAGAGACGATCGATGCCAAGCCCAGCGCCTCCGCCGTGATCCTCGCCGATCGGGACAGCGATGACTTCGGTTTCTCAGGCCTCGATGCAGCGCTCGGCCTCGATCCGTCGGTGGATGTGCGCGTCTTCGGCAAGCCGACCACGCGCCCCTATCGCCGCATGGGCGTTGCGCTCGCCACGAGCGACAACACCGACGAGGCAAGGCGCCTCGCCGGTGCTGCTGCGGACCGGGTACTGATCCGTTATCGCTGACACGTGCGCGGCATTCAGCCAGCGTCGGCGCTGCGCTCGGCGATTGCCATGCGCTGCGCATCTGCAGATTGAGCGGCGGCAATTGCAGCGCTGCGATCTGCCATGAAGCTCGTCTCGGCGCTGATCACGCAGGCGCGGTGATTGCGCACATCGTGAAGGTCGCGAAGCGGCGGCGTAACGCCGCAGATCTGGCGAACGGCTTTCTTGAGTTCGGCATTGAGCGCACGCTGGCCGGCTTCGTCGGCGAGGTTGTACGCGCCTGCATCAACCTCGATGCTGGTCTGTGCGCTCACGGGAGAGGCGGTGATAGCCGCGATGGAAAGCATGACGGCGGAAACGGTTTTGCGATTGAACATTATGTGGGCTCCTAATTCTTGATAAGCGGGGTTTTGAAACTCGTGTCCGGCGAGCGGTTTTTTGGGGGAGGGCACTCGCCGGACGCCGCTTGTTCGCCGCACCTCATTCGAAGGTTACTCGTGGCTGAAAGTTTATTGCGCGAAGTTTCACGCCAATCCTGCAATCAACGCAAAGCTATCGTTGATGGCCGGGCGCGCCCTTGGCATGGTGCGCGACACATTTCCGGGAGTATTTCAAAAGATGATCCGCATCCTTCTCACCGCGCTTGCGCTGACCGTATCGACTGGCGCGGCCGCGCATTCCTTCTGGTTGCAGCCTGAAGATCATACGCCTGAGGCGGGTGAGGAGGTGCTGATCGAGTTCAAGGTCGGCGATGCAGGCGACGTGAACGATTGGGGGCTTTACTGGGAGCGGATCGCTTCGCTACGTCTTTTCAGCCCAGATGGTGTGGTCGACCAGCAGCGCGGCGTGCGCACGACTGGCGGCGACGAACCGGGCAGCGCGGTGGTGAGCATCCGCTCCGAAGGCACGCACATTCTCGCATTCGAAAGCAATCCGAGCTTTTCGGATCTCGAGGCGGAGCGCTTCAATAACTACGTCAAGCACGAGGGGCTGACCGGTATCGCGGCTGATCGGACCTTGCGCGGGACGACCGGCGAAAACGGGACCGAGCTATACTCCCGCCGCGCCAAGACCCTGCTGCAGGTGGGCGAGCAGCGCACGCGCAATGTCACGCGTCCGATCGGGCAGGTGCTTGAGATCGTGCCCTTGCAGAACCCCTTCACGCTTGAACCGAGCGACGCGCTAGACCTCCAGGTGCTGTTTCGCGGGCAGCCGCTCGAGGGCGCAATGGTAAGCGTTGCGCCGCTCAATGTGACGGCGAGTTACCAGACCTTCCTTACCAGCGCTGACGGCGTGGTTCGGGTCGGCGCTCCGAGCACGGGGGCGATGCTGTACTCGGTCGTCTGGGGCGTTCCTGCGCCCAACGATGCGCGCGCGGACTATTTCACGATCTTTGCCAGCCTCACGGTCGCGTCCGAATGACCTCACCCCAAGCCGGGCCGCTGATCCTCACGCTGGATTGCCCCGACCGCCCCGGTATCACAGCGAAGGTCACCGCCTTCCTGTTCAAGCGCGGCTGCAACATCCTCGACGCGCAGCAATTCGGGGAGGATGAGCGCTTCTTCATGCGGGTGGTGTTCGAGGCGGGCGGACATGACAGCGAGGATCTGCGCCGGGACTTCGCGCCGTTCGCGCAAGATTTCGCGATGCGCTGGACAATCGCGGCGCAGGACCGCCCGCGCCGCGTGCTGATCATGGTGAGCAAGGCGGACCATTGCCTCGCGGATCTCATATATCGCTGGCGCACCGGAGAGCTCAATATCGAGCCGGTCGCGATCGTCTCCAACCACCCGCGCGAGGTTGCGCTGTCATCGGGGCGCACGGATATCGGCGACGTGCCGTTTCATCACGTCCCCGTCACGCCCGACACCAAGGCAGAAGCCGAGGCCGCCTTGCGCAATATCGCCGAGGATGTGCAGGCCGAACTGGTCGTGCTGGCGCGCTACATGCAGATATTCTCCGATGAGCAATCAGCCCATTTCGCCGAGCGCTGCATCAATATCCATCACAGCTTCCTGCCCGGTTTCAAGGGCGCGCGTCCCTATCATCAGGCCCACCGCCGAGGGGTGAAGATCATCGGGGCCACCGCCCATTTCGTCACCGCCGACCTCGACGAAGGCCCTATCATTCATCAGGACGTAGAGCGCATCACCCATACCGACAGCCCGTCAGACCTCGTGCGCAAGGGCCGCGACATCGAACGCCGCGTGCTCGCCGAAGCGGTGCGGCTCTTCGCAGGCGACCGCGTGCTGATGAACGGCGCCCGCACTGTGGTTTTCAGAGGCTAGGGCGCTAGCGCCGGGCGACCTGCTCAGCCTCGGCTGTGGTCGCAGCCTCCAGCGCCTTGTCCTCGTTTGCGCGGGCGATGACGTAGGCGCGGATGGCCTGCACCTCTTCTTTCGAGAGCGAGTCTGCAAAGCTCACCATGCCATTGTCCTTGAGGATGCCCTCATGGACCACCGCTTCCCAGCTTCGGGCATTGCCGAGCGTGCCCGAGCGGCGAAGGTCCGGCAGCACGGTCGAACCGACCGCAGCAGGTGCATGGCACACCGCGCAATAACGCGCGTACTTCTCTTTCCCGAGCGCGATTTCCTCAGCCGAAGCGCGGCTTGGCGGCGGGTCGAGCGGCAGGTTCACAAGCTCGCGCATTTCGGGAAGCTCGGCCTCTCCGCCCAGCTTGAAGACCAGGAGGCGCGAGATGTTGCGCACCGGACCCTGATCGTTGACGAGATGCCCGTCGGCGGTGATCGCATAAGCGCCGCCCCATCCGGCCAGCACCGCGACATATTGCTCACCATTGACGGTGTAGGTCATCGGGGGCGCGACCACGCCGGTCTGCGCGCCAAAGCTCCAGAGCTTCTCGCCGGACCCGGCATTGTAAGCGGCAAATTCGCTCGATGAGTTACCCTGAAAAACAAGCCCGCCGCCCGTTGCGAGCAGGCCGCCGTTCCATGGGCCAGCATGTTCGACCACCCAGCGGGCTTTTTGCGCCACCGGATCCCACGCCATCAGCTTGCCCTTGACCGTGCCGTAGACTTCCTTGCGGATGCCCAGATCAGGCGGCAGATCGCCTGCGCCAAGGTTGAAGCCCACGTTGAAGCCGCGCGCGACGTCGGGCTTCCAGTTCTCTTCGGGCGCGTAAACCGAAGCAGCCTCAAATGCCGGAATGTACACCAGACCTTCGCCCGGATGATACGCCATCGGGTGCCAGTTATGCCCGCCAAGCGGACCCGGCATCACCAGCGCGGGCTGACCGGTCTTGTCGATCCGCGCTTCCGGGTTGAAGATCGGGCGACCGTTCTCATCAATCCCCTCGGCCCAGTTTTGCGGGATATATTCTTCGGCGCTGATGAACTCGCCAGTCTCGCGGTCGAGCACGTAGAAGAACCCGTTCTTGGGCGCCTGCATCAACACTTTGCGCTCCTCGCCATCCACTTCCATGTCGGCAAGGATGATGTGCTGGGTCGCGGTGTAATCCCACGTTTCGCCCGGCGTTGTCTGATAGTGCCAGACATATTCGCCCGTATCGGGGCGGATCGCGACGATGCTGGACAAGTAGAGGTTGTCGCCTTCGCCCGTCCCGTCCTCTCCCGGAGAGCGATATGCCTGGTTCCACGGGCTTCCGTTGCCGACGCCGAAATACAGAAGATCGAGTTCGGGATCGTAAGCCATCGAATCCCAAACAGTGCCGCCGCCCCCGATCGAATCGGATGACCGCAGCACCTCGGTGTTCCACGTCTCGGCAGCGTCCTGGAGATATTGCGGGCTCTCCCCGCCTTCATTGCCATCGGGCACGGTGTAGAAGCGCCAAAGCTCGCTGCCATCCGCTGCGTCGTAAGCCGCGATATAGCCGCGCACGCCGAACTCTGCGCCGCCATTGCCGATGATGACCTTGCCGTCGATCACGCGCGGTGCGCCGGTGATCGAATAGGCCATCGACTGATCGACCGTGACGACTTCCCACTGGACCTCGCCCGTGTCGCGGTCGAGGCTGACGAGCCGACCGTCAAGCGTGCCGAGGAACAGCGAATTGCCCCATGCGGCAAGGCCGCGATTGACCACGTCGCAGCACACCTTGACCCCGGTTTCTCCGGGAACTTCAGGGTCGTAATCCCACAGCGGTTTGCCGGTCGCGGCGTCGAACGCCTTCACCTTGCTCCACGCGGTGGTGAGGTAGAGCTTGCCGTCCATGACTAGCGGCGTCGCTTCCTGCCCGCGGGCAGTGTCCATGTCGGCGTACCAAGCGAGGCCAAGTTCGCCGACATTTTCCGCGTTCACTTGATCGAGCGGCGAAAAGCGCTGTTCGTCATAAGTGCGGCCATGGCTGATCCAGTTGGCGTGATCGGCGCCCGCGCCGACCAGCATCTCGGCCGTGACGCCGCCATCGCCCATGACGTCGCCATACATCTCGTTGCAGGCCCCAACGCCCAGCGTACCGAGAACCAGCAACTTGGCCGCCCACGCAGCCTTGCCCGTCGCAAAAATCATGCGGAACCCCTCTCAACTCTCTCCGTTACCAATGTTGCCGAGGAACTGCGCGCTTGTCCATTGCGACTTGTGCATCGTAGGACCGGCGCAAACGACAGATACATTGAGATGGAGACGGGCATGTGCGACGAGGCGAAACTGAAAGTCTGGGCGCGCGACGCCATCAACCGGCGCCAGTTTGGCGTGCTGGCCGGGGCTGCGGCCGTCGCGGCCTGCGCGCCAGGCGAAGAAGCAGGCGAGGGCGAGGTGGCCGAAGCGCCTGCGCTCGATATCACGGAGCGCTCCGTCACTTTCGACACGGCTGACGGCACGATGGATGCCTTCTTCGTCCACCCGGCAAGCGGCGCGCATCCCGGCGTGATCTTCTGGCCCGACATCGCTTCACTGCGAGAGGCAAAGCGCAACATGGCCAGGCGGCTCGCCGGACAGGGCTATTCGGTGCTCGTGCTCAATCCCTATTACCGCGACGTGGCGGGCGAGCAGTTCGCCGACTTTGCCGCTTTCATCGAAGCCGACGGTTTTCAGAAAGTACGCCCATGGCGCGACAAGCTCGATGCCGATGCGATCCAGCGCGATGCGGGCGCAGCGGTTGTCTGGCTCGACGGACAGGACGCGGTCGACAGCGATCGCGGCATTGGCACGCAGGGCTACTGCATGGGCGGGCCGTTCACGGTCTGGAGCTCGGCTGCGGTGCCGTCGCGGATCAAGGCCGCGGCGAGCTTCCACGGCGGAGGGCTGGTTCGCGAAGAGGACGACCCGAACAGCCCGCACAATATGCTGGACCAGGCCGATGCGACCTATCTCATCGCCATCGCGCGCGACGACCATGAGGAAGCGCCCGATCACAAGCTGCTCTTCGCCAAGGCCGCAGGCCGAGCCGCGCGTCCGGCAAATGTCGACGTCTATGATGGCGACCATGGCTGGACCGTGCCCGACAGCCCCGCTTACGCCGAGGCTGCAGCAGAGCAAGCCTATGCTGACTTGCTGAAGCTGTATTCGGAGAACCTCTAGGCGCGGGGCGTCTTTGAGGGCCGCAGCATTTTCCTACATGGAGCCGCCGCGATAGGGTCGTGGCGGCTCTTTCACATCGTCGGCACCCGTACGGCATCGACCGCTATGCGCAGGCGCTTTGGGTGTACGAAACCCGAAAGTCACACATCCTACAACGCGATCTGATAGATTTTCTATATTATACAGGGCCTTGCGGGGCGAGCGCAGTTTTCCAAACCACCCCCTTGCGCGTTCCACCCTGTCCGCAATTGAGAAGGCTTCAGACCTTCGAACCGGCTCCGGTCGGGACGGGCGGCAGGCCGCGTGCCTCGCGCTCCTTGTTGCGCTCGTTCGACAGGCCGAAGCGACCGAACTTGCGATAACGCACCATCCACTTGTCGAGGAACAGGCCTAGCGGCTTGGGAGTGATGCCTAGATCGGCGAAGGTCAGCGCGTCGTCGGCAACGACATTGCCGGCCTTGAGCAGCGTCCACTGATCGCGGCTCATCGGCGTACCGGGCAGGGCAGCGAACAACCCGCTCATCGAATCGGACATGGCGATGAAGCGGCGATCGCGGCCTTGCGCGGCTGCAATGCGCTCGTTGATCTCCATCATGGTGAGCTGCTCAGGCCCGCCAAGTTCGAAGGTCTCGCCGCCGTGGGCGCCCGGGTCTTCGAGGCAGAACGCAACCGCTTCGGCCACGTCATCGACAAAGACCAGCTGCATCTTCGCATCGGGCCCGAAGACGGGAAGCACGGGCAACATTTCGATCATGCCGCCGAACATGTTGAGGAAGTTGTCGTCCTTGCCGAAGATGATCGAAGGACGAAGCACGGTCGCCTGCGGGAAAGCGGCGAGCACGCGCTCTTCGCCCAGCGCCTTGCCCCGCGCATAACCCGTCGAGGACGAGGCATCCGCGCCGATTGCGCTCACATGGACGAAAGCCTTCGCACCGTTCTCGCTCGCGATCGCAGCCATACGGCCCGGCGCTTCGCCCATCAGCTCTTCGAGGTTGCCGCTGAAATCACCGACCAGATTGACCACGTGAGTTGCCCCGTGGAGCGAAGCCTTGAGGCTCTCCTCCTTGGTGATGTCGCAATGCGCGAACTGAAGCTGCCCGAGGTTGGCGAGCGGCTTTAGCGGGAAGGCCTTCTCCGGGTTTCGGCTCGCGATCCTCACCCGCGCACCGCGCGCAAGCAGGGCCTGCGCGACGTAATTGCCGAGATAGCCGCTGCCGCCGAAAACGGTGACGAGAGCATCGGAAAGCGAAGAGGTCTTGGACATTGCCCGTATCCCTTGGAGCATCTGTGAGGTTGGAGCGCCCCGGCGGCGCTGGAAACCCGCGTCCCATGCGCCAAGCCGCCGTTCGGGGCAAGACCTCATCGCGATGAGGCGCAGGTTTGCGTTGACAGGCACACAGGCCGAACGCTATTGGCCCGCGCCTACCCAGCGAGCCCCACCGATGTTTGCTCGCTAAAGTGTGCCCAGATGGCGGAATTGGTAGACGCACCGTCTTCAGGTGGCGGCGGGAGCAATCCCGTGGAGGTTCGAGTCCTCTTCTGGGCACCATTTACACGATTCTCACCAAGCGCATGTTTCGCTAAGGCGTTGGAACTCTGGCACTAATGCGGCGATCTCGTGGTTGGCTGATTCCGAAGCCGCCCTTGAGGTGCTCAACACATTGCCTGCGGGCTCTTTCGCTTCTGTTGATTTCATGTCCTTTTTGCATACCTCGCGCTCAGAATAGCCCGAAGCCGTCCGTCGCGATCCACGCTATCATCAGGACTTCGATTCTCCGGACCTCGCCGGAGCAAACGCTGAAAGCTGCGAACGCGGATATACGGGGGACCTGCCAGTGGTTCCGGTGCTGCCCTACGAGCGAATCTGATCAAGCAATCTGGTTGGCGTGACGAACTGAAACGCGGGCTTCGTCGGCCGACTGCTTAGTCGCTGCCGAGGATTTCAAGGTACGCTGTGATTGCATTGCGATCCTGGGCATTGGTAACCATGACGCCGGCCATGCTGGTGCCGGGGAGCATAGCAGTCGGGTTAGCGATGTAGGCATCAATCTCGCCTGTCGTCCAAGTGATGCCGGACGCTTGCATGGCATTCGAATAGGCAAAGTCATCGAGCGATGCCGCAGGCCGTCCGACGACGCCGTTCAGGCTTGGGCCAATGCCGGAAGAAGCGCCGACGTCGACTGCATGGCAAATCGCGCAATTTGCTTCGAATGCCGTCTTTCCGACAGTCAACAGGCCTACTTCAATTGGAGCCTCTGTCCCTGTTGCAACAACATCAGGCGCCCCGCGATCGCGAACGATGATCTGTTCAGTAGGACCCTCGGGCTCTGGAGGGCCGCACGCATTCAGCGTCATCGCAGCAATGGCAATTGTCGATAAAGCCATCGTTCTCATTATTGAGCCCCTCCGTTCAAATCGTGCCGGATCAAGTATTCGGCCGCTAGCATTGGCGGTCAATCGCCGTCTTGATCCGCCCAGCCGCAGCAGCGTCGCGTGGTTCAACACGTTCAATGGCTGTTCGCAGGTTTGAGCAGTCGAAGTCAGTGCCGTTTTCGATCGACGCAACCAGAATTTCGGCAAATGCGTCGATTGAGAGCACTCTTACCCCGCGTGTGAAGAACTGGCTGTGCCAGCGTTCAGCGCCGTCGAGAATGGAGGCGAAAGTCTCCCGGCCCACGCCGCCGGGTTCTGCGAGCACTTGCGAGCCGAGCTCTTCCAGCAGGCTGTCGGCCGTATCCCGTCGCACAAAAAGGGCAACAAACCGCCGAGCTGCCTCGGCTTCGTCTCCTGCCTGAAGCGCAAGTCGAAGCATGCTCTCCTGCGCCAACGGCTCGCGCCATCCACGCTGGGCTGCGTATTGGATCGTCAGCGCACTGTCGCTTAGCCGCCCCGCATTGAACTGAGCTTGCGCGAGAATTCGCAAATGTTCTGCTGGTAGCGGGCGTCTTCTGACCAGCCTCTCTGCCTCTTGAAGCGCGTAATCGGCATCATCCCCTGCGACCGCGAAAGCAGCTACGCCTTTCTGGGCCGAAGACCGAACCAATTCAGGCACGCTGGGTGAGAGCTCGGGCGTGCGCCGGGTTTGCCGGTCAAGCTGGAGCCCGATGGCGAGCACAGCGACAGCAAGAAGCGCCGCGCGCCAGATGAACCCCGCAATCATGCTTGCTTCTCCGTCCTGGCCGGTCGACCCGCTTCATCAGTCCCGAACCGGATCAGAATCACAAGCGCAAACGCGCCGAACACGAGCAGCGATTGGTTGCGCAGCGGATAGTCGGTTATCGATTGAAGCGCAGCTGCGAGCAAAAACGTGCCCCCACTCCAGGCAATCCAGCGATCGCGGGCTTTGCGCGCTCGCCATGCAAGCCCTGCCAGAAGCACAAGCCACGCAGCAATCAGCACTAGCCCTGGTACACCGGCCTCGATTGCGACCTCAAGGTAATCGTTATGCGCCCGCCCCGCACGTCGCAGGGTCATGTTCTCAAGCGATTCGTCGATCTGGAAGACATCGTCAAATGTGCCCATTCCGGAGCCGACCGGAAAATAACGCTGAGCGGAGTAGGCAGCGTCCTCCCAAATGAAAACGCGCGCATCTGTTCCCGACCCTTCGAACCTGTCGACCACCTCAGCCACGCGTCCGGGCGAGGTGACGGCGAGCATTCCGACAGCGCCGATCACCAGCACGGCGGGAATGATGGCTACCCACGCGGCCCGCGCCGAGGCAGCTGATCCGAGCCTTGCGAGAATGTATTTCATGGCAACTAGCCCCAGGGGGATCGCTGCGAGCACGATTGCCGTGCGCGAACGGGTAAGAAGAATGGCGAGCAGGAGGAGCGCACAAATGGCTGGCCGGGCCCAAACACCGAGCTGTTGGAAACGCGCAGGAACAAGGAGAAGTGCAGCGAAAGCGAGCGCCCCGACCAAGAAAACGCCCGTCGAGTTGCGATTAGCAAACGTGCCAAACAGGACGCCAGGCATGGGGTTCTCCGGATAGAGCACACCCACCTCGCTGTTTGAAAGGACCTGAGGCACGCCTAAAGCAAGATTGACGAGTCCGATTGCCACCGCGAACCAGCCCAAAGTAATGAGCGTTCCGCGCGGGGCTTGCCACCCGATCGTGAGAATGGCGAGGGGCGCAATGATTGCGCTGAGAGCTAGCAGAGTGCGGATCGGATCAACGCTTAACGTTGCCCAGTCGTTAGCGTTCACGAGTTCCAACGATTGGATCATCAGCTCGCGTCCAGGAAGCGCATTCCATACCGAGGCAGGCAGCGGCACGATCTGGAGGACGGGCAGGAGAATTGTCAGTCCGGTCAAGGCTTTCACCGAAAGCGGAGCCGTTCTCCAGAAATCGAAGAAAGCGGCTCGATGGAATGACAGCGCTACGAGCGCAATCAACTGGACGATCAGATTGGCTGATCCGTATTTCGATCCGCCCCCACCGAAGGCAAATGCCGCTGCGAGGATCGCAAGCCCTGCCCAGAGGAGCTTCCGCTCGGCCGTATTCTCATTGGTCATCGTCAGAGGGCCCCGCCCGGTCACTGGGTTATTCCGCGCTCATGCTTGCACGGAATTCAGGCAAAGAAAAAGCGCCCGGAAACATCCGCGCGCTCATTCTTGGTCAAAACCAACAAGAGTTGGTCAGGCTCCTAAAAGCTCAGGTGCCGGGCGACTGACCGTCGTCGTCATTGTCGACAACTGCGACAATGCCTGCGACCGCAGCAGCAGCAGCGAGAAGCAGGAGAACAACACTCGTTCCGCCACGGGCATTTTCACCTTCGGCTTCGCGGGCTAGGCCCGGCTGAGAAGCAGGCTCTGCCGTGTAAACCGGAGCGTTGTCTGCAGCGCGGGTGTTAGCCTGAGCCGCAATCGGTGCGAACACCATGCCAGCAGCAGCAGCCGAAACCATCACGCGAGAAATCGTCTTTTTCATCGAAGTTAACCCCCCTTGGGAATCCATTACGCATTTACCACTAGTGCAGTGCAGCAAGATTGACAACACCTTCTAGGAAAAAAGGGTAAACGGGCCCTTGTCGAAGGTGCAATCACGCTCTGTCAGCGGTTTGGCGTGGTTAATCGGTAAACAGCCGAATTTAGTCTTTGGTTCCCGAATCACCCTTGAGGCGCGATTCGGATAAAATTACGTCATATTGCGCTATATCTCCGCCGGTGATGATTTCACCTCCAGACATGAGCCACGCATGTGCGCCGAACTCACCATCCTCGGGCTTTTCAACGCCAATCTGGATTTCGCTTTGCACGCCTAGCGAGCACAGCCAATTCTGGGCGGCAATCGCCTGAATCAGACAGTCGCTGCGCCATGGAAGGCGATCCGAAAGCCGCGGGATCACATATCTGATCCGGGCGAGCGTTGCCGCCTCGACGGGCTGCCCGGACGCTGACGTTGGCCGTCCCGCATTGGCCGCCGCACGGTTGCGAAGCGGGATGTCACTTGCCTTGAAATTTCGAAAGATCAGTCTGGCACGAAAGAGCTCGCCGAGGCCGCGTGCCGAATAGCTCGCAAGCCAGCCGATGTCGGCCAGGGTCGGCTTTTGCCCTTTCGCCGGGACCGGTGATGATTGCGCGGTTTCCATGATGTGCCTATGTCCGCGCTCCTCTTGGCACAGGGTTGCTGGCGCTGCCAAGCGCTACAGTGGCAAGGCCATGGGATCGAAGCGGTAAGGGGTGAGAGCGCGAAGCTGTGTCGGCGATCGGTGGGATCTTTTCAGACGAGGACGTGCAGGACGATCAGCTCGCCGTGCTGAAACGCTCCTTGTCGCGCATTCCGCATGATGCAAGCGGGGCATGGCGCTCAGGGCGGATCGCACTCGCTGCTGCAAGCCGGCACACCACAGACGAATCAACTATTCAGGTGCAGCCATTTGTTTGCGACAGCGGAAAGTTGGCTGCCGTGTTTGATGGGTACCTGCTCAACCCGGACGAATTGGCAGCCGACCTGGAGGCGGGCGGGGCAAAATTAGTCGGGTGTTCGGAAGTGGAGCTTGCCCTTCGCGCATATGAAGCTTGGGGCAATGAATGCGCGAACAGGATGCAAGGCGAGTTCGCGATGATCGTGGCAGACCTTGCTACAGGTCAGCTCTTCGCGGCTCGCGACCACATGGGGACGGTTCCCCTTTACTATCGGCGCGAGGGCGGGCGAATCATCGTTGCATCCGATTTCCCCACGCTTGCTGCGCTTGGCGAAACACTGGGCCTGGGGGCCATGACGCCAGATCGCCTTTATCTCGCCCAGATAATGGCCAATCGTTGGTACCTTCGTGAAGCGACCCCTTGGCAGGAAATCAAGCGGATCGTGAGGGCGCATACATTGCGCTTCGATGGGAAGCGAGTGATCGGGCAGAAGTACTGGACCCCTCCGACCGAGGTCACAATCCGATACAAGCGCGACGAAGATTACGCTGAGCATTATCGCGAGATGTTGTTCGATTGTGTTCGCCGCTCCTTGCGCTCTCACCGCAAGGTAGGCGTTGCTGTGAGTGGCGGGCTCGACTCATCCGCTATTTTTGCGATCGCTCATCGCCTTGAGGGCTCGGGCCAATCCCCTGCGCCCAGCATCGCGGCGTATTCGCTTGCAGCGGAAGAGGGGGGGAATGCATTTGAATTGCCCTATGCGAGGGCCGTGGCCGCTCATGTTGGCCGTGACCTCGCAGAAGTTCCTTTGTTCGATCCCGATATCGATTGGTACACCGAAGACGGCGCTCGCCACATGGATCTGCCCACTCCCTCCAATGGTGCGATGATGTGGGGGCTTGAAGAGCGTGTGGTCGCCGATGGCGCCCGAGTGCTCATCAATGGCGGCGGCGGGGACGAGTGGTTGCAAGGCAACGAACTCTACTATTCCGAATACGCTGCGAGAGGGGAGTGGGGGAAATACTGGCAGGCTCTACGCCGCGATGCCGATGCTTTCGGTTGGCAGCGTGCATTCAAGCGCTCAATGCGTTTCACCAGTGCGGAACTCGCGCCTCGGTGGTTGCGCGAGCGGATCAGAACGCGCCTCCGCGCCGCGCGCAGAAAAAGCGACGCGGCCATGAATTGGCTGTCGCAAGACCTGCGCGAGGCGCTGTCCGAAGCGGAAGAGCGCTATGAAGCCGAATTGCCCGACAATGCTGTCGGTTGGACCAAGCGAAACACGGCTACGTCGCCGTTCAGTGACCTGTCGCACCAGCTTATGCGCAGACAGCGGTCACTGATCGGGGTCGAATCGCGGCACCCGATGCTCTCTCGCGCATTCATGGAGTTTTCGCTGCGCACACCGATTGACATCAAGATGAGAGGGGCAATGACCAAGGTCATTCATCGCAAGGCGATGGCCGGAATTCTGCCTGACGAGGTCGTTTCGCGGACAAATAAGGCTAACTTCACTAACACAGGGATTGACCAGCAATTCGCTGACTACGTCCGTGCGAACGCCTCAACGCAACTTGCTGAAATATGTAATCTCCATGGGCTTCAAGCCATTCTAGACGTCGATTTCAGCGCTCCGGAAGGAGATTATTGGGCGTGGGAAATTTGGGGCCTTTACGCATCCGCAGCATTTTTGTATCAGTAAATTTACGTAAGGGGGATTAACCCTGCCTCTGCGGTGCAACAGGACAGGATTTTGCAATGACCAAAGTGACTGAAAAAGTGAAGTATGAGGCTCCGAAGCTGACTGTTTTCGGCTCGGTACGTAACCTCACCGGCGGCAGCGGTACGAGCTTCCGTGACGGTGCGGTAACCAACACCCGCTTCTAAGCGACCCAGCCGTTCCGCCGTACGGCGGTATGCTCAACGCTTAACATCAGGCGCCCCGGTCCGGGGTGCCTTTTGTTTTGCGTGAAGCTCCGAAAAATCAGTGCTTTTCAGGCGCATCGAGTGCTTTCTAGCTGGTTCAGCACGATCGCTTTCTTGTCAGATTTGCCGATTCGTAAAAGGCCTTCGATCGAGCGTTTTGTTCGACGCGTTCGATAGATCAGAGGCGGCGAGGTGTGGAGCAATTCGCCTAAGGCCGCTGTTTCTTGCAGCGTTTCCCTTATACGGATCTGCACAAGCCGAGACGTTTGTGGATACGAGCTCCGCCGGTCGTGAATGGCAAGCGCGTTGCGAATCGAATCGTTGCACAAACGGCTGCCTTTCACACACGATTGATGCGTCGATTTTCTCTGCTTGGTTAAATTGGCGCATTTTTCGAGAGGTTGGCGGCAGTCCAAACTTGTGTCTAAAGGCTAGTCTCGATGGAATGGGAGCCCGACAGTCCGCGTCCGCAGGTTGAACTGCCTAGAGAGCCCTACGATCGTTGGGTTTCTCCCGCCGGGTATTGTCAGGCTGAGTTTTATCGCGATGAACGCGGATACTTGATCCGATTTCCTTCGCAGGCCGATTTCCTGATCGAAGTGAAATCAGGCGACGGCGGTGAATTCCGCATCACCGGCTGGCCGACACCGCAATGCGATGCGAAGACCACGCTCAACCTTTATCACAATGCAATCCAACCGATCCTTGGCAACCATTCTGGCGGGCTCTTCCTGCACGGAAGCGCAGTTTGTGCACGCGTGGAGCATCATTCAGATGGAGAGGAAGGTGCTGTTGCATTCCTAGGGCTGTCTCGCAGTGGGAAGACGACCCTGGCGGGCTCGTTCGCTCAGGCAGGACATCCCTTTTTGACCGAAGACGTGATTGATCTGGCGCGCAGCGATGGTCGATATTTGCTACAGCCCAAGCGTTCAAAGCTGCGCTTGTTCGCGGACAGCGCAAGGCACTTGCTCGGGAGGGATACCGAGTTTGAAAATGACGATATCAAGCAAGATGTCGATGCCGGAGCAGGCTTGCCGTTCGCAGATGGGGCGAAACCGCTGCGGCAAATATATGTACTAGGCACCGACTTGCGCGCGGATCTTTCCATCCGCCAATTCAGTTTGCAAGAAGCGCTGAGTGTGCTGCTTCCCAACGCGTTCATTCTCGACGTGGAAGACAAAGCAAGCTTGCGCGGGCATTTCGGCAGGCTCGCTGACCTGTCTCAGGACATCCCGTGCTACGCGCTTGACTTTATGCGCGACTACTCGGAATTGCCGCGTGTCAGGAAAGCGGTGCTCGGGAACCTCGCAAACGGGTAGCTGGTGCATCGTCGCTCCTGTAATTGGGGGATACGGAATTGCTTATGCAACTCAGCGACCGTTTTGCAGTCTCGGCCGATGTCGTCGCTCGTGAAGTCGGCGGGGAAATGGTCCTTCTCGATCTATCGAGCGGACAATATTTCGGGCTTGATCCGGTCGGTGGACGAATCTGGGAATTGCTAGCTGAAGGTCCGCGCGAGCTTGCTGAGTTATGCGACAGCGTCGAAGCCGAATTCGAAGCGCCTCGTGATCGTATCGAAGCCGACCTGCTGGCTCTCGCCAAGCAGTTGAAGGACCAGGACCTGATTGTCGCTGCCTAGACCCAGCTCCTCAAGACCGCTTACCGGCCTACTCTGACAAAGCCGTCCGGTCCCAGTTTCAATACTCTGTCGGCAAGCGCGAGGCTCGCCGGACGATGAGTGATGATAATGACGGTGCGCCCTTTCAGCGAACCGATGCATTCTTCGACGAAGGCAGCTTCGCCTTCTAGGTCGTACATGCTCGTCGCTTCATCCAGGATGTAGATCGGCGGCTGGCTATAGAGCGCACGGGCGAGCGCAATCCGTTGCCGTTGGCCACCTGACAGGCGTACCCCGTGATCGCCAATCACGGTCTCCAGGCCATCTGGAAGCGAGGCGATGAATTCGTCCGCCTGTGCGAGCTTAACCGCGCGGCTTACGGCCTCTTGCGGGTGAGGTGCGGATTGGCCGAACACGATATTGTCGGCGATTGTGCCGTTAAAAAGAAGGGCACGTTGGGGCACGTAGCCAAACTGTCGCCGCAAGTCTTGAACCTGATACTCGCTGATGCAGGTCCCATCGAGCGTGATCGTCCCCGACAAGGGTTCGTAAAAGCGCAAGAGCAGGCGAACGAGCGTCGACTTTCCAACACCGTTCTCGCCTGTGAGCGCCACGATCTCGCCCGGCTTCACATCGAAATCCAAGGCATCAAACAGGGTCGGGCGGCCCGGATAGCCAAAGCTTACTTTGCGGAAGGCGATAGCGCCTGCTGCTCGCTCAAGCCGCTGCCCTATTTGGTGTCCTGGCTCGGGCTCCTGCTCAAGTACGGACTCCAATCGAGCAAGAGTTCCACGCGCCATTTGGTAGGCACCATACATTTTGGCGAGAGCACCGGCAGGCTGCGTCAGAAGAGCCGCATAGAGAAGAAACGCGAACAGGTCGCTGGGTGATCGATCCGCGTCGAGCAACTGCTCGCTACCAACCACGAGCACGGAAATCGCCGCAAGCGCCGCGATCAACGCCATCACCGGGCCAATTGTGACGCTCCATTGCGCTTGTCGGACTGCCAGGCGCCGAGAATTGTCAGCCGCTGTCGCAAATTCTGACCGGTGTTTTTCCTCTGTCGCAAATGCCTTGATTGCAGGAAGCATTTCAAGATCGCGCTCCGCAATTGCGATCAGCTCGACCTCGGCTGCACGCACCTCGCTCGAAAGCTTGCGCAGTCGCCTGCCTGACAACCTGACTAGAATGTAAAATGCGGGGATCAGCAAGGGGACAATTGCGGCCATGACAGGGTCAATCGTGAACAATATCACGATGGCCCCTGCTGCCGTGAGCAGCATGGCGGGCGCATTGGCGATAGTGCCGGCAAGAAAATCGCTGAGATTGCCTACTTCGTAAGACGTGAGCGCGAGCACGTCGCCCCTGCGCGCATCGTCATGAAACCCAACACGCAGCATCTGGACATGGTTGTATATCTTGATGCGAAGCTCGGTCAGGATCCGCGTCGATGCACGTTCCGAAAGAATGGCTGCCGCAATGTTCAGAACGGTGAGGGCGACCAAGGCTACAACCAGCAAGATGAGGATTTGCCCGACATCGATGTCGGACACTGCCGAGCCTGAAACCACTCTACCCAGGACCTGAGCTGCCAACCATGGCACGGACAAAGCCGCGCCGGAACTTAGCAAGGTAAGCACGCTTATCAGCGTCAATTGTCCGCGAAATCTGCGCGCCCATTGAAGCCAGAAGCGGAAACTCATCGCGAGTGCCCCTGACGCATAAAGCGTGCTGCCGTCTCCAGCAGCATTCGCCCCTGCAAGGCCAAGGTCGGCCACCCTTGCGTCTCCGGATATCTTTCCACGAGGTGGCGACGCGGCGGAAAAGCGCGGGACAGCAGGAGTTTGGCTTTCGACCCTGCGCCCTTCGTGTGGCTGAGGTCGAGTTTGAACTGCGCCAAGGTGTCGTGCTCGCTGAAATACGCCTTTAGGTCAGGCGCAAGCTTGGCCTTCTTCAGACGAGATTCGACAATTGGCGGCAGGGGCGTGCCCAGATCGCTACTCATTCCGACAAGGGCCTCTGCCACGAGCGGAGCAATTCCCTCCGCGATACAATGGTCTGCGAGAACCGCCCACTCATCTTCGCTCATGGCTCGTACCATAAGGTCGAAATCGATAGACCAGATCAGGCGTCTCTGGCTTGTGACCCTTCCGTCTTCGGCAAAATAGCCGTGTTCAGCATGCCACTTCTGATTGATCACCGCGTGCAGGATCATGGTCGCGGTGTTTGGCCTGAAGGCTGCGTCATCGAACTTCGGTAATGGAAGCTTGCCCTCGAAAACCAATTCGAGCGGCAGCACCTCATGAAGAGTGGGTCGGTCGACCGGTTTCCAGTGCAGATCGATCGAGTGCACGAAAAAACCCGCAGCTTCGTGTGTCCAACCTTCCTGAAAATAAAGACCATGCGGTTCGACCCTGCGCTCCCAGCCAAGTTCGGTGAGTACCTCGCGTGTGTGCTCCAGAGTTCCGGGGCATACCAGCAGGTCGGTGTCACCGCGCCTTCGGGTGGCCGGCTCTGCATGCAGGGAATAAGCGAGGGCCGTGCCTTTCAGGATAACGGAAGTCACCCTCTCCTCAGCCAGCTTGCGAACCGCTGCCGAAACGAGTTTGTGATGGGTCGCTTCCCAAAGAGCGATCAATCGCGCTTCTTCGGCAATTCTGTCGATAAGCGCGCTCGGCCAGTCTGTGAGGTGGGCCGAGTTGTTGTGTAGTAAGAGGGCGATGCCATGATACTCGATCCTCAGCCAGACATCGTGCCATTCTGCACTGTCAGCGATGTCCCAACCTGCTGGATCGGACGCTCGCAAAGAGCGCAAGCACTGTGCCAAGAAACGGTCGACTGATGCGGTATCGGTCATGGGCTTCGCGATTGCCGTGCGTCTCTCTTGCTGGTCCCGCAGGGATGAGTTGGCCTGGTGCTTTCCAGCGCGTTCATGCGGGAAATCCGCCGCTTTGACCAGTGTCGCTCACACTCTCTGCCCACCTGTGTTCTTCAATCGGGGACCTGGCAAAAGCGTGCTGCCAGCCATTCACCCAGACACCGGTGCCCAGCCGCGTTCATGTGAAGTGCGTCGTAGGTCAGAAGCGGCTGCGATCCCTCGCAGGCCGCAAACGCATCGGCTGGGTCTAGAACAGGAACATTCAATTCTCTGCCAAGATCGCGCAGCGCCGAGCGATAGGGCCTCAGCCGTTGCATGATTACCGAGCTGCCCGCTGGCGGAGGGGCGAGAAACACCACTTGGCGCCCTGCTTCTGCTCCCGCGGAGGCAAGCCGTTCTAAGGCCGACTTGTAGTCGGGAACGGGCACGGGTTCTTTCGACCGCAGCCATCCGCGCGGGGCCGCGTCGTTGGTTCCGTAAGCGATAACGACGGTCTCTTCGGCGCTGTCTCGAACATCCCACCGCCCTTCGCCCAATCGTGCCGTGTGCCCACCAACACCGCGAAGCGAGACCGAAATGTCAGCGCCAAGTTCAGCCTCAAGCACGCGCCCAAATACAGGACCGCTTTCGCCGCCAAATTGCGTCATGCGCCCACCCGTGACATGACTGTCACCGTAGATCGCGATCTGCTCTCCTTCACTAGGACATGTGAGTGACTCTTGGAGATGGGCGACTGAACTCGCAGGCAGGCTTCTGGCCCCACCAATCCGCCAGGAGGGTATCTGTACCCACAGGAGCGCCAAAGCACCCAAGGCCACAAATGCACATATCAGCGCTATTGTCCGTGTGATCTTCAAGGAAATCGCCCGAAAATTGCTAGACGCGGGATTGCACCTAAGAGAGATATGGGACAAGCCGCAACTTGAAGGCATCAGCAAGCAGAACGGAGACCCTGGGTGAGCATTCTCAGGCTTTCAGCGCTAAGAAACGTCCTCACCAAGGCCCGGCTTCGTTTCTTCCGCGGCGTGATGAAGATGGACATCCACCCCACGGTGGAGATGTCTCTAAGTGCGAAAATGGACATGACCTTCCCCAAGGGCGTGCATATCGGTGAGTGCACATACGTCGCCTTCAACGCGCGAATTCTGACGCATGACAGAACTCGAGGGCTCTACGTGCATACTCACGTCGGCAAGAATTGTTTTCTTGGTGGTGAGAGCTTGATCATGCCGGGCGTGACCATCGGCGACAATTGCGTGATCGGTGCAGGCAGCGTGGTGACAAGGGATGTGCCCGCGCGCTCAATCGTGGCTGGGAATCCGGCACAGATTATCCGCGAAGGGATCGAAGTTGGCCCCTATGGCCGCTTCCTCGACGCTGACGAAACCGAGCGCCAGATCCGCGATACCGACCCTTCCGCTGCCGATTTGCCAAGCCGCCTGGCGCGCTGAGCATCGGATAGCATCAGCCTAATTCTTCAAAGGCCAATCTGCACAGTGAACAATCAACCAATACTAACGGGCGGCGATCCGGCTGGGGATCCAGATGACAGGCCCACCCTGACTATCGGCCTGCTGTGGCACACCTTCTTCTCCGAAAATCTCGGGGTCGGTGCGCTCACGATTGCCAATTCAAGTCTGATTGCCCAGGCCGTGGAGAAGGCTGGCTTTCGCCCTGTCTTCCGTGTCATTGGTCCACGCGGAGAGCTCGATTACGGCTCTGAATGCGCGCACGAGCATGACTTCACCAATATCGGCTATAAAGCCCTCGCTAATCCATTATCTGATCTGCACCGCGCCATCCGAAGCTGTGACATTGCATTCGATATTGGTGCGGGCGACAGCTTCTCGGATATCTATCCGTGGGCTCGCTACAACCTGATCCTTGGAATCAAGGTTGCTACCAAGATGGCGGGCGTTCCACTTGTTCTTAGCCCCCAAACCATCGGACCCTTTTTTTCCAAACGCGCTCGCGCGGGGGCGAAAGCGGTCATGCGAATGTCCAACCATGTTTGGGCGCGTGACGAGATGTCTTATGCGTTGCTTGAGGAGATGGGCGTCGCTGGCAAATCTTCGCTCACAACCGATGTCGCGTTCGCGCTTCCGTTCGAAACGCCAGCTGACAAGGAATCCCGCGACCTATCCGGCGGCAACATCAAGGTTGGCCTCAATGTCTCGGCCTATCTTTACCGTCATGGCGACGTGCCGACCGACAACATCAGGCTGGCCGCAAACTACAAGGAATTGGTCGATAGAATCCTGCAAAGACTCTCGAGCGACGAGCGCTACGAGGTCCATCTCGTCCCGCATGTTTTGATCCAATCGCGGGCATATGACGACGACTTCGATATGGCGCTGGAACTTCAGCGTCGTTTCCCAAAGGCGATCGTCCCACCACGTTTCAACGGACCTTCGGATGCGAAGTCGTACATTGCTGCGCTGGACCTGCTGTTGGGCAGCCGAATGCATGCGACGATTGCAGCGATCTCTTCGAACACCGCCGTCATTCCGCTCGCTTTTAGCCGTAAGTTCAATGGACTCTATGGATCATTGAATTACAGGTGGAATGCCGACCTCACCAAGCAGAGCAACGAAGAGGTGCTCAGCAAGCTCGAGGCCGCATTAGCAGATCTACCGCGCGTCCGTGCAGAGGCCGTTGCAGCCAATGCAGAAGCGCAGAAGCGGCTTGGCGTGTATCGTGACTATCTCGACACTCGCATTTCGGAGCTGGTCGCGAACCGTGTTTGATATCGATACGATAAAGGCGAACGGGCTTTGCGCGGGTTGCGGCCTTTGCGCTGGCATCAGTGATCCTAACGATCCCGCAATTGTGATGGAAAACTCGCTGGAGGGCTTTCGACGCCCTGTTCTTCAACATGAACCGAGCGAAGACCAAAAACGCCGGATCGATCAGGCTTGTCCTGGCGCCAACATCAGGCACGATAAGGCCGCGCATGAGGCAGAGTATCACGAGATTTGGGGGCCGCTTATCAAGGTGCGCCTCGGTTGGAGCACTGATGTTGCGCTTCGACAAAACGCTTCTTCAGGGGGCGGACTTTCGGCAGTTCTGAAATACCTGCTGGAAACCCGGCAGATCGACTACGTGGTGGAAACCTCGGTTTCGGAAAGCTCGCCAATTCGCAACGCCCTGAAAATCAGTACGGGGCGAGAAGACGTGTTCCAGTCGGCCGGTTCACGCTACGCGCCCTCTTCTCCACTTGAGGATATTGGCAAGCGACTGGACGGCAGTGAGCGTTTCGCCTTCGTTGGCAAGCCATGCGATGTCGCAGGGCTTCGCCAGCTCGCGCGGCACGATCCTCGCGTAAATGAGAGGGTGCCTTACATGATCGCCTTCATGTGCGCCGGCGTGCCGAGCTATCGCGGAACTTCGGCGCTGTTGGGTGCGCTGGGTGTTGAAGATGAGACGGATGTAGTCGCCTTCCGATACCGCGGTGATGGCTGGCCCGGCTATGCGACCGCCGAGCTTTCTGATGGGCGCAAGCTGAAGATGGACTATGACAGCAGCTGGGGCGGGATCCTGAACAAGCATCTGCAGTTCCGCTGCAAGATATGTCCTGACGGGATCGGCGAGTTTGCTGACATAGTGTGCGCCGATGGTTGGCACTCCGATGAAAGCGGAAAGGCGCATTTCGAGGAGCGCCCAGGGCGCAGCCTTATCCTTACTCGAACGGCAAAAGGCGAAAGGCTGATCAATACGCTGATCGATGCCGGAGCCATCGAAACCGAGCCCACCACTACCGAAGCGATGAAAGTGATGCAGCCCTATCAGGCGCAGCGCAAAGGTTTTGTCTGGTCCCGGCTCTTCGCGATGATGGCGATGGGCAAGCGAACGCCGCGTTTTCGCAATCTCAAACTCGCCCGCAATTCACGCCGTTTCGGTCTGGCGCGCAGCTTCAAGAGCATGGCCGGTATGGTGGTCCGCCTCGCTCGTGGCGGACAACTGAATTAGCGCAGCTTCAGCTTGTCCTCGAGGACAAGCTGCTCGTCATTCCCGATATACTCATTGTAGCGCGGGTGAGCGAACAGGTGAGCGTAATAGATCTGGTAGCGATATTTGACGTGATTGAGCGAAAGGAGGTTCTGGTTGAGGTGAACCTTCACATTCTCTGAGCGCTCATTGTACTCCGTGATGGCAGCCAGCTGTCCGTTGAACGGGCCGTACATTTCGATGGTCGAACCAAGGATGTCGTCAAAGTACATCGGAATGCGCGGGAGAAACCGTTCCGGGTGCGAAACAGCGTGATCGAACATCGAGAGTGAATCGCGGGTCGATGAGAAATAGTCGGTGTCATTGAAGATTGCACCAATCGGAGCAGCGTTGAAATCTTCGAAGAAGGCCGGGATCGTCTCTTTCACATTACCCAGCACCAGTCGCGCTTCGGGCAAGCGCTTTTTGAGCGCGTCGACATCCATCCGATATTGGCTTGCTTGAAACCAGTAAGGAAGGTCCTTTTCGGATTCTGGAGGCGGCATGCCCTCACCGGTGTCGAAGCCGATACATTCGATCGTAACGCCGGTGTCAGCCTTAATTCGCTCGGCAAACTCGACCATGAAAGCAAGGCCATTCCCGCCTGCAACGCCAATCTCGATCGCCGAGATCCGGTCCATACCGAGGCTCTTGGCCAGCCGCGCGGCAACCAGCATGCAATAAGCGTAGTTCGGTCGCTCGGTCGCCTCGCTGCGAACGAGGTAATCGGCCGAATGCTTGGAGAATTTGTCCGTGATCTTGATCGCCTTGCGTACGATCGGGCCAAGCACAGAGGCTTGGATATCGCGCGAGGTGCCGATTCTTCCCAACATGATGTCTAGTTTCCGTTTTCGTTGAGGGTGCGAGCCCGATCAGTTTGATTTTTTCGCCTTTAGCGAGCGCAGTCCGCGCTGAATGATGGGCGGTATCAGGTCGGCGGCAAGCTCGCGGCCTTTGACCGCCCAGTCGATCTTGTCTTCAGTTTTGGGGCGCGCGCGAAACTGAGTTGTGTGGGAGCGCTTAGTCTCGTCCCAAGTGGAGGTATAATAATAGAGCGCTATCGATTTGCGCGAGATGCCGTCCGGGTGATTGACCGGGTTCGGATTGCCGTGATTGCTGAACGAGGTCGTGTTGAAAATGACCGCACGATTGATCATCGGGACGATCGAATGGTGGCACTTGGACATGTCGTTTGCCCACAACTCCAGCTGGCCGCCATATTCCGGCTTCCAGTCCTCGTTAAGATAAATCAAGAGATTTATCCGCCGCTCCAAATTCATGCTTACATGGTGGTTGAAGTCGGCATGAACCGATAAATGCCCTCCATTGCGGATCTCATGAAAGCCGGCACCCCGGAAATAGGGATCGGGGATCAGACCTTCGATCCCGGTGATGTTCTCAAGCACTTTAATGAAGGGCAGAGAATTGAATGAATAGAATAGCTGACGAAGCTCCGGATGCATTTCGTCCGGGCGATACTCGTGCTTCTGTTTTTCCTGCGGGCGACTGTAGCTCGCGGCTTCGCCGCCGCCGTGATGAAAATGCTCGAGGCATTTCGCGATGATCTCCGGCGGGAGAAAATCATCGATCATGATGTGCGGGAAGGGCTCACCAGCATTATAGGCCTCTCTATGCTCGAGACCGATCTTATGCGCTGCTGACCGATCGACGAAGCCCGTCTGCGGGTCCATTGCAGTCAAAAAGGTCATCCCAAATCCCTAGCCAGCCCCTGAATGGCTGCGGATCGTCTTGCATTTCTGCGGTGCAACATCAACCTCTATTTGGCGCTGCAGATGCTGTGCTGACCCGGTGGTCAGTCGTCCATTTCGTACCGCAATTTTTTCAGATCGACAGGGCAAAATCGCTGGAGGATCGCATTTGATTTTCCGAACCGGTTAGAGAGTTCCGCGTCCAATGCGGCGTCGGCTCTTTGCTTTGCTTTGGCTTCGCCCAAGGTCCAGCGATAGCCCACCCTTTCGATCAACTTTCCGAGAGGTGCTATGCGGCTTCGCGATCGCGGGTTGAAAGGGCTTTGACCGATCGAATTGGCTATGCGCAGCAGAGGGGCGCCGCTGAGCGGAGGACTGATGCTGCTTGCCGGAGCTTTCGCCAGCTCATGCTCAGCCACTGATTCTTCTAGTCCGACAAAATCAAACATCAGTCTGAGATATTGAGGACGATTACTGACCAACAATTCCTGCGGGAGGACCATCACGTTCTCTCGCCCGAAATACGCCGCATACGCCTCGGCAACCTTGTGGAATTCGAGCGTGGCCGGGTCAAACCAGAAGTAGCCTGGCTCCGGCGCAAACCTCAGGAATTCTTCAATCCCCAAGCGTCCGCCCCGTTTTACGTATTGCTGGTAAATCGAACGGGCCATTGGTTTCTGAGCGCGCACGGTCAAAAGAACCTTCGCCTCATCGCATGTCGCTGCGAGCCTTTTGGCCAATTGCGCGCTATCTCTTGAGCCTAGGAGGATGTTTCCCGAAAGGATCTCAGACGAGATAACGTCCACGACGCCAGGCTTGGGATCACTTCTCAATGCTGAGATGTCGGCGCTTGCTTGCTCGGCGTCGAACCAGAAGTCGTGCGGTCGCACGAGGAGATCATCAATTTCCTCATGTGTCATCAGTGAGCGGAACAGCCGCTTCTCGGCGAAGACAGTACTCTGGAGCCAACTCGTCGCGGTTTTGTGAAACCCTGGGTGGAGCAGTAGCGTCATCGAATTCAGTCCATTGAGATAGCGCGCACGGTGCCTGTCCAGATGCCGATACCGAGTTTGTAGCGCACGATCATGTAAGCCAGGATGTTGCGTAACAGCATGATCGCGGAAATACACACCGCGATACCTTCTAATCCGGCATAGGCTGCAGCGGCTGGAACGCAGGCGAGCAGGAGCAAGGTGCCGGCGACCGTGATGATGAGATTTATCTTCTCGTGGCCGGACATTGCGAGCACGAGACCGCACGGACCGGTCAAGGTGAAAGCAAGTTGCCCTACGACCAGAATGTAAACGAGCGACCTTGCTGCAATGAACTCATCGCCAATAAGTTGTAGCAACGGTTCGCTGGCTATCAGCAAGATGATCGAGGCAGGTAAGGCGGCGGCTGTGCTAAGCCGAACCGCAGAACGCGCGAGCCGCGCAACAAGCTCGGTATCCTTTGCGTGATAGGCGGTGCTGATTTTGGCCGAATAGACCGCAAAGAGTGCGACCGAGATAATCTGGAGCACAGCTGCGATCTGAGCCGCGACACGATAATAGCCCGCCTCCGCTGCCCCCAGCATGCTTGCTGCCACAGCCAGCCCATACCAATCGCCAATATTCGTCGCCATCGCGACACCCCAGAGCGGGATCGACGAGGTCAGAACAGTCTTGAGCGATATGTCCAGCGCTTCACCGGCGCGCCTCACGTGGCGACGAAAGGTGAATGCACCAATCAGGATCGCAACGAACCCACCCGCAGAAGCCGCCCACAAAGCATCCTCGACAGAATCTGCAATTCCAGTGACCAGCGCAAACGCTGTGGATGCGGGAATGGCTAGGGCGGCGACGACTTGCCCACTGATGAAGCGATGTTGTGAGCGCAGCAGCGCCCCTAGAAGCTGAACGCCGCCTCGAGCGACAAGCAGAACGCAAAGGATGAGCAGGAAATCGCGCGGAACGACGTCCCCGAAAAGAGGCAGCCAGACAAGATCGCCGGCCAGCCACAAGATAAGGCCAATCGCAGCCATGAACGTGAACCCGAGCGTACAAACTCTCAAAACTGTAGCGAGTGCCAGTGGTGCGCCAGACGCGAGCGTTCTCGCGAAATGGCGCACCACGCCAACGTCGAGACCAAACAGTCCGATCACAGCGAGGAAGATTGCAGTCTGAGCGGTAAGAGCGAATTGCCCGGTCGCGGCGGCACCCATCGAGCCGCCGATCATGAAGGTGACCGCAAAACCAGCCAAGACCGAGGCGCCGCGGATAGCGAGCGAGGAGAGGGCAGCCGAGTGCTGCTCCAGTTTGCGAAGCATCGCCTGCATCAATCGCCCCATTCGTGTCGCATGAATGCGTTCATGTTCGGTGGAATTGTCCTTCGGCAGTCGATCGGCCTGGCGCGTGTTTGGCCAGGAAGTGCGGAGTGTCGCTTGGCAATTCGATTGTCCAGACTTCTTTTCCTGCCACCTTCCGATCGCAACTGCGCTTCGCCGATCAAGCGAAATCCCCTGCTCGTTTCCACGGGTCGGCATTAGCTTCATCCGCAGTGTTGCCGACCGTCTTGTGTCGGGTTCCGTCCAGGTCGACGGACAGGTTCGCTATGCGAGTGCCGGTCGGGAGCGGCGTGTTGCCGTTCGCGCTCGCCGCGAACACGAAGGCTCGATTGGATTGGAATATGCTGTTGCCAGAGACTGCAAAGGCGGTGGTGAAGACAGAGCCATTGAGGAAAACCCTGACTTCGCGCTCAGCCTGGTCCACATCAAATTCTACCGTGTGCCACGTGTTTGGAGTGAAGAGACCCGCTGGCACAACTTCGAAGTTCGTGAGCATCTTGGCTCCCGTCCCATCCTCAATCGTGGCTTTGAGCGAGCCATCGGGCTGCAAGGTGAGGTCGCATCCGGTGCTGACCTGAGCAAAGAGCTTGACCCCTTGTGCGAAATCAAAAGGAACATTGAACTGACCGCGAGCTGTGATCCTCGATGTGCCAGCCGGCACGTTCGCTGGATCCTGAAAGTATCCGACAGGATCTCCTTGAGTCAGAAACTCGGTCGGGACCGAGGCAGACGTGATGCTTACACCCTGTGTGAAGCCATTGATGGCGATCGAGGCTGTGGCCGTCTCTCCTTCCAGTGCAGCGCTTCGACGGCGCACCTGAATGAACTGATCCGGCTCGATTGTGCCATTACTGTCGGTCCAAGCCTGAACCTCGGTTGTGCCGTCGCTTGAAACGGAACGCCATTCTGTTCCGCTGGCTGGAACCACGCTTTGCGATGCGAGGCGATTTAATATCTTGCGCAAGGGAAGTACGATGAGGCTATCGGCCGGCTGGTTTTCGAGAGCATTCCAGTGCGCTCCGCTCGGCAAGCTTTCCCACCTGATTACGGCAGCATGGTCGCTCGTGGTCCAGTCGACCGCTCCACCAGTGGCGATTGCTCCAAGCCCTTCTCCCTCTGCGGCGGAGACCATAGCAGCCTCGATCTCTGCTCGTTCATAGGCCAAGGGCAAGTTATCAAGGTTCGGGAACACGGCGTCGCGCAACTGAGCGTCGGATAGCGTGAAGTTGCTCTGGCTTTGCCAGTCAGCATCGGTGACCCGCAGCTCACTCGCGATGCATTTGGCGACATAGACTGTACCGTCGCCATCATGATCGATGGAGATGAAGGGAAGATCGGAGCTGGGGTTAGATGCGTCGATTGCCGTTACGCCGTAAACGAAAGCATCGCGGACCTTGAAGTTGGTTCCCTCCTCGCCGAGCGAGAGGGCACGACCGGAACCGCCGATTTGCATCGTCGAGATGAAGAATAGGTTCGTGAAGCTCGGGTCGAAATCGTTGTCAGACACGAAGATGCCCTGGCTCCGGATGCCTTGGCGGCGCGGCGTAAGGCGGATGCGATTTCCAGCGTAGAAGACGGGCCCCACGGTGCCAGATGCGCTGTTTTCGAACATCTGGAACTGGTCGCCATGCGGGTCACGGGCATCGCCGTCCAATTCTTCTGCAATGCCAGTCCGGGCGAAGGGCAGGCTTTCGATGTTTCGCAAAATGTGGATCGGGACACCTGGCTCCGGAGCGAGCGCGATGATGTCCTGATAAATGCGATCGAAATCACAATCCATCATGATGCAGCCCGCCGTTGGTCTAAGGCCCTTTGCTGCATTGCTCAAGTCCCTGAACAGGCAATTGCGAAACTCGATTTCTTCCAAGACTGCACCGCCCGTCTGGCGCAGTGCATTGGCCAGATATTCCGACAGTCCAATCTCGGTTCGGGCATTTACCTCGCTCGCGCCTGATGGGGCGATGATCGCAAAATGGGTGTCCAGGTCGGGGTCAAGTGAATTGATGCGTATGCGCGCGCCGGGAGCACACTCAATGTCGGCGGTGCTTGCGGTCACGTTGGATGGGCCGACAGCGACATGGACCATTTCGGTGCCTCGATTGAAGAATTCGATCCACCCTGTTGGAGCGCTTGGATCTTTCCATATGAGAGGGTGGGCCGTGTTCTCGGTCGCGGCAGTTGCGACGTTGTCGATCCGCTCATATTCGGGGAGCTCAGCGACGGTATCAAAATCGTTCTGACCTGGACCGTAGCCGTGGCGGAAAGTGGTGCCGTTGAGAAATCGAAGCTTCCCAAACGTGCCGGTCCCCAGCATGAGGCAAGCGCTATGGTCGCTCGGCCATCCCGTCATCTGAAAGTTCAGCGAGGAAAAATCGATCCCGCGTACGGTCCCGTTCAATAGGATTGAGGGAACGCTGGCGGACCCATCGGCGCCTCGTATCACTAGCGGGGCACCAGCAGCCTCGATGTCGAGATCAGATATGATGCGCTGGGTGAAATTGCTTCCGCTCACCTCCACTGTTTTTCCCGCGAGGGTCAGCGCGTCATTTGCGAAAACGGCGTCCCACTCCGCATCTGAAGCCACCACGAAGTCGGCGTTTGTCGGCGGTGGAGGAGGTGGCGGAGGCGGGGGTGTCGGATTTGAGCCGCCACTAAGCTGGACTTGGCCAGCCGCAATCATTCGCGCGAGCATTAGGCGCAGGCCACGATCGACGTGGCAGTCGTACCGGCGGCCCGAACATGGCTGGCTCTTACGTAAATGTATCCCCCCGCCGGAACGTTCTCGAACACCACATCGGTCGCCGCATCCATTGCCCGGAGGGTGACGTTTCCTGCGCTACCTACATAAAGATACTTCGGTACGCTGGCGAGCGGTGTCGTATCGTTTGGAATAACGGGGAAAGCATTCTCGCTTGGGGTGAGGGCGGTTTGGGCGGCGGACTCAAATTCGTCAGACATTGCGAACCTTTCCATTGATCAGAAGTCTGATAGATAACCAAATCGGTTATCTGTAGGAAAGTTGTTTCTTGACTTGCAGTTACGCTCACAGGGATCGCATGTCCCGTGAAGAACGCTCGCACATCTTGGAGTGGAATGACTTCGCTAACGGTGCTAGCCAGTCGCACGAATGGCTTTCGGCGATCTCTTCGTCGTCTAGCTTGTTGTTGGGGTTTGAGGGAAACCGGGGCGGGCTCATCCGCAAAGACGTATGAACAACACTCAAAGAATTCGCCAGCCTTTGCCGGTTCGCCGGCCAACAGCTTTTTCGCAGAAGCCGGATCGCAGCAGCGTCGTCAGGGTCGGGCTGGCAACGGTGCTCCTCTATCTCATTCTCGTACCTCAGCAATTCAACATCACACTAGGCAGCTTTTACCTTTCGCCATACCGGATATTCCTGCTCGGTGCGACGATCTACCTTCTGACCAGTGCCCTCAGTAAGAGCCTGCGCTTTGTTTGGCCGGACCTGTTTTTGATCCTTTCCATCATCTGGATCACTCTTGCCTCCTACATGACCAGTGGCCAGCTCACGACCGCGATGGTTCAGGGCGGCTCCCACCTTGTTGACATCGGTCTGGCTTATTTTCTTGCGAGGGCGACAATTCAAACCCCGACCGATCTCCGACGGTTCCTGATCCTTGCAGCACCAGGTGTCGCGTTTACGGGCGTTATGGTTTTTGCAGAGGCTGTTAGTCACCAATATATCGTACAGTCTCTTGCCTCTGCGGTAACGGGTAATCCGGGCCCGGCGCGCGCCGACGTGCGGCTAGGCTTCATGCGAGGTATGGCGTCATTCCCTCATCCGATCCTTGCAGGCATTTTTCTCGCCAGCTTTGTACCGATTTACATGCTCTCCGGCCTTCGCGGCCTGCCAAGATTCATCGGCTGGGCTGGATCGATGTTCGCAGCATTCACGATGAGTTCTGCTGCCCTTCTGGGCCTCGTTGTCGGGCTCGCAATGTACGCATATGATTGGCTGACGGAACGGTTTTACAATCTCACTTGGCGATTGTTTTTGTCCTTCGCCGGACTTGCTTACGTGGTCATCGAGTTCTCGAGCAATACGGGCTTCTACGGCCTGCTTGTTCGCTATGCATCGTTGAATTCGGTGTCAGCGTACAACCGTGTTCTCATCTGGAAATACGGATCTCAGAACGTTGCCGAGAATCCGTGGTTTGGAATCGGTTACGCGGATTGGGATCGACCCGACTGGATGCACTCTGATTCGTTCGACTGGTTCTGGCTCATTGTGGCGCTGCGCTTCGGCATTCCTGCAACCGTGTTTATTCTTGCGGCAGCAATCATGGCGATCGGGATGATTGCTTGGAAATCACGGCAGATGGCCCCAGCAGACTCCCGCTTGCTGCGTGGCGTCGCAATCTCTCTCGGCGTGTTTTCGCTCGGATTGAATTCGGTTTCGCTCTGGCTGACCACTCTTGCATGGTTTTTTATGCTGGTCGGGATCGCGGTCTCGTTGGGGACCTACGCTCCGCAACAGGCTCGGCCAGCCGGACGCCGTGTCATGGTCTGGAAGCCGCATCCGGCAGGAGGCGCGCCGACTGGACAAGGGCCCCCTGTGCGAGCCTAGTGTGTGACCGTCGGGAGTGTGGCGGTCAGTTCACATTCTCTCGAGTTTGAGCGAGAAGACCTTTGATGGGGTGATAGCCATGCCGCCAAAGCGAGGGCCGCAGCGCAATAGAGCGGTGACTTGTCCCGACGAGGCGATAGTGAGATTTCCAACTGCCAATGAGCAGACCGACAAGGTAACGTTGCCAGGCACCTGCCCAAAGCAAAAGAAACGCGAGCAACTGGTGCATCTTGCTCCAGTGCAACCGCGCAAACTGCATGGTACCTGCAGCACGGTAGAGCAGGCGAGTTTCAGACAGAGGCTCGCCATGGCCGAGGTCGTGATAGCCGCGAGCCTTGCCTATCCGCCAGAAGCTGTAGCCCTTCTGCCCGAGACGATAGAACAGGTCGACTTCCTCGCTGTAGAGGAAGTAGCTTGCATCAAGCCCGCCGACTTCGTCCCAAGCACTGCGCGAGAACATCACGAAGCTGCCGCTGAGAACGTCGACGCGGGCATCTCGCGTAAAATCTTGGTGGATCGCAACTGCAGCGCTTGACCGCCCGACGACGCGGCTTGCCATTTCACCAAGCGACGGCAAGCAAACGGTGTTGCTGAGATCAGGCTGACCGTCTCGGTTCAGGGTAACTCCTCCCCAAGCCGCCGCCTCATGATGCTCCTTTGCGCCATGCATTAGCGCATCAAGCGCCTCGGCCTCGAGTTCGGCATCGGGATTGAGGAGCAGCAAATATTCCCCGTCAGCATGCGCAGCGAGCAAGTTGTTTCCTGCGGCGAACCCCACATTGCCTTGGCTGGGAACGATCTGCACCCAGGGAAAATCGTCGGCCACGCGTGCTTCTGTCGATCCGTCACCATTGTCCACGAACAGGACTTCAAAGCTGTGATTACGGCAAGCCGGTGCAATTGACCGGAGGCAGGCGTCGATCACGTCTGCAGAATTGTACGCAACCACCAGAACGCTGATTGTTGGCTTCTCGCCTACTGATGTTGAAGCAAAAGTACTCGCCATGAGCTGGGCCCTCAGGCTTGCCTGGACGTAAGATCGCGGGTCCACATGGCTCCGCGGCCGCGCCACGCGTTGAGCCGTGCTTCCAATCGCGCGAGCACTTTCATCGCATAAAATACGATGAGGTTGATTGGTGACGCACCTGAACGAAGCGCCACGCTCAGCCCCTGCTGACCTGCGAGATTGGTCATATGTGGGCTTGGATACTTTTGGCGAACCTCACGATTGCCCAATTGCCGACGCGCCTCGACTTTGATCTGCTGCGTCGCCGTCCGGGGAGGGCGGACGATAGAGTACACAGGGGTGCCGTCAGAAGTTTCGGAAACCATGCGCTTGGCATCATCGGCAAAGCGTGTGTGGATCCAGATGTCGTCGCCGATGATCGAGGGAAACTCGCCGATCTGATCAATGGCTTCTCTGGAGAGACCATAGCAGCCGGCCCCGCCCTTACCTGCTTTAGCGTAAGGTTGCTCGGCCCATGCGCGATAATACGCTCGCACAAACCAATTACACCGGTCGAGGTTTAACCTGATCGCAGGCGCTGCGGTCATCACGCCGGGCTTATCTAGGGCTTCGGCCAAAGCCGCCAAAGACACAAACCTGCACTCGACATCCGCATCGAGAATGATCGCTGGCGCATGCTTGGCGATACGAAGGGCGGCGTTTATCGCGCCTGTCTTTGAGCCTTCCGAAAGGTCTAAAATTTGCGCTTCCGGAGCACTCTCGCGCGCGATTGCCACCGTGTCATCGGTGCAGCCATTTGCGGCGACGATGATCTCCATCTTGTCGCGGCGTGCCATGCCGTCAATCGCCGTGGCAAGACAGCGCGCGATCACGGTCTCTTCGTTATGTGCTGGAATGATCAGCGTGAAGGGCCTGACTTGGGTCACGGCGTCAATCTTCCAAGACCTCTGGCGCTAGAACATCGCCGGGATGAGAACCGTCGGGCTCGCCGAACCGAAACCACAACCAGCCGCGTTCTATTTGTCCGATCCGTACTCGTAATAGTTGTACTGATATCCGTAACCTTGTCCCGCCTCGAGGGCGCGGTACTTGGTAAGGATCAGGCCGAGCACATTCGCACCAGCCGAGCGCAGACGTTTCACAGCATTGCGAGCTTGTGCAAACGGTACCTTGTTTGCTTCAAGCACGAAGATAGTGCCGTCGACGTTGCGCGACAGTGTCGGTGCGTCCGCCAGCCCCAGAACCGGGCAGGAATCGAACAGGACGAGCGAATATTCGTGGCGCACCTTCTCGATGAACTTGATCATTTCATCCGAAGAAAGGATCTCGGCCGGATTGGGCGGAATCGCGCCGATCGGGAGAACTTCGAGATTGTCGTGAACACCTTTCACGACAGTTTCCTCAAGCGTGGCATGACCCATCAGCACTTCGACAAGACCGACCTTGGGCCGCTCAAGTTCAAGCAGGGTCGCCACCGAAGGACGACGAAGGTCGGCGTCGATCAGCAGTGTTCGGCGGCCTGAGCGTGCGAACAACTCGGCGAGCACAACCGCAGTGGTCGACTTGCCCTCGGACTCGTGCGTCGAGGTTAGCTGCAAAACGTTCCGACTGCGCGGCAGCGAGAACTCGATCGCCGCTTTGATCGAGGCATATGCCTCCATCAGCGAGGTAAAGTTGTTCGAGCTCTCTGAATCGATGTCGCGCTCGTCGACGTGGGGCGTGTGTCCGATCAGAGGCAGATCGATCTTCTGCTCGACCTCATCGAGCGAGCGGACCCGGTCATCGAACATCTCGCGAAGCACTGCTAGGCCGGCAGCAAGCCCGATACCCAGAACGAGAGAGAGGCCAAGGTTCTGGATCAGGCTTGGCGCATAAGGGCGGCCCGGAACCAGAGCACTTTCAATCTTGGTCATGGTGCCGCTGTTGACCGTTGCTGCGCTGCTGATCTGGTTGAAGCGGGCAAGCAGCGACTGAAGCTGTTCACGCAGCGCATTCGCTTCACGTTCGAGCGCGCCCAATTGGACCATCTCGTCTTGCTCTGCCATCGAGTTGCTCGAGAGCGATCCGAGCTCAGCCTGGAGCGCCTGCTCCTGGTTGCGAGCCACGATATAGGCATTGCGAACAGTCGATTTGATATCGGCGCTGCTGCGCTCGATCTGCGCATCGAGTATTTCGATCTGCGCGATCAGGTTCTGAATCTGTGGGAATTCGTCGCTGTAGCGCTGACGCAATTCGGCCAACTCAGCAAGCTTGCCGGTTCGGTTCGTGATCAGCCCCTGAAGGACAGGGTTGTTCTGTACCTCGGGAAGCTGCGCTGCTGGCAGGTTCTCCATCGAGCGCCATTTTTGCTCGGCAGCGATACGTGCCGCGCGTGCATCGGCGAAGCGCTGATTGATGCTCGCAAGGTTTGCGTTGGTCAGCGTCGAGTTGGATTGAGTAAGCCCATCGGCCGAAGTGACCGGCTGGACTACGATTCCGGTGTTGCGCGCGTACGTGTTGGCATTGCGCTCGGCTTCCTCCAGCCGGCCGCGCACGATTTCGATCTGGTCGCGCAGATACTCAATCGCGTATTCATTGCCTTCGATGGTCTCGCGGGTCTCGGAAGAAATGAACGCGTCTGCGTAGGCGTTAGCCATCTCGGCAGCGAGAGCGGGGTTGTCGGAGCGGAAACCGATCGGGATAACCCAACTGGTAGCCGGAATTTCGGACGTTACGCCCCTTACCAAGATCGACGTCGCCATCGCTTCCTTGGCTTCGAGCCATTGCTCATCGGTCATGTCCGGTGAGCGGCGCTGGTCGATATCCTGGCCTAGCAGGTCGTACCTCTCGCCGAGATTTCGTTCCTGAACGACCACTTCGGCAATGCTGCGGCTCTTGATGAGCTCGACCTGGGTCGCGAGGAACTCGCCAACCTGGTTGCTTGCAATGCCTTGCTCGACGTCCTGGCCTTCGAGAATGAATGCTCCGTAAGGCTCAACACTGACCTTGGCAGTCGCCTGATACATCGGTGTCGACAGCAGCGTCATGATCAACCCAACGGTTAGGGCCGTCAGGATCACGCCCGCAAGGAGCCACCGCTGCCGGAACAGGATGCCGCGTACGGTCGCCAGGCTAATAAGCTGCTGGCGCGGCTCAGCCGGGACCATCTGATGTTCAGGCAGATAGGTCTCAAGCCAAGTGCCACGGCCATCCGGTTCGGACGGGTCGATAATAGAGCGGTCGTTCATTTCTTACATCAATTACCGGACTGCAGCGACACCGAAGACGCCAAATGCCGGCAGTGCCTGCAACAGGTTTTGATAGAAAACAGACAGGCCATTGGTGCCCATCACCACGCGGTCACCCGGCTGAAGCACCGGGTCAAGCATCGTGCCTTGGCTCACCTGCTCGTAGTCGAATTTGGCAATCATTATGCCTTCCGGGCTCTCACGGAAAACCGCGACTTGTTCCCTCTTTGCGACGTTGGTCGGACCCTTGGCCATCGCAATCGCAGCGGAAAGACGCGCGCCGGGCTGGAAGGCGAATACGCCGGGCTCTTCGACAGCGCCTTCGACAGTGACAAGGTGCGATGCGTATTCAGCGATGTTGACGCTGACCATCGGTGAGCGAAGTCCCGCCGCGAGAAGCCGGCGCGAAACATCTTCTTCGAATTGCTTGGCAGTCATGCCGGCTGCCGGGATAGTGCCGAGCATCGGCAGCGATACCGCACCATCAACGCCAAGGCGCACATTCTCAATCGACAGATCTGGTTCACGGAAGACGTTCACCGAAATCTTGTCAGAGGGGCGCAGCATGTAAGTGGTCGCCCGAGTGTATGAGTAACCAGCCTGGCCAAGGTCGGCGCGGGCCTGCGTCGAAGCCGGGCCAATGATTGGCTCAGGCGTCGATGCACAACCGGCAAGAGCAACCGAAGCCAAAAGGGTGGCGGCTCCGAGGCGTTTGCTGAATGATTTTTGCAAAGTCACAAATTCCCCCTAACTAAGGTCTTCCCCTTAGACCGCGCCCTTGGGATGTGCAACCGCTTTGCCGCGAGGAGAAGGTGGTGATCCGCAAGCCTAATGTCCCGAAACGAGACTGCCAGAAGCCCCCCAGACACCCGGTCAAGTATTGGAAAATTAAGCGTCAAGTCAGGACGACCTTTGGCAGCTCGAGGCCATGGCGCGCTTGCGCATCGAAACGTAGCCATTATCGCGTGGAGTAATTCAAAGAGCTTCGCGAGATCGGAACATGAATGTCACGCTACGTATGACTACGAAGGCATGGAACCAGGCTGCGAGCTATGCCTGAAACGCCTTCGATCCTGAGCATGCTTGCCGCCTGCCTGTATGCAGTTGTCATCACAGCTTCTCTTCTTGCCTTCATCGAAGCGCGCAAGGCACGCCAGAGACCGCTTCACGGCCAAATCTGGATTGCTATCGCAGTGATCTTTACATTGCTCATCGCCTCGCGCCTGCTTCTGATCGAAGACGCCGTAAGAGCCGATTTGCGTGAAGCTTTGCGAGCCAGCCAAATCTTTGCTGCGAGGCGCGAGATGCAAGGTCCGTTTGTCGCGGGAGCGCTTTTGCTTTGCTTGGCGGTGGGCTTCGGCGGCGCCTATTTCACAATGCGCAAGATTATTGGACGTCGCGATCGCGCGGTAGCTATCGCAGCTGCGAGTTGTGCAGTCATGTTGGTCATCGTCGCAATGCGCATTATCTCGCTGCATGCGATGGATTCTCTGCTCTATGGCCCGCTCAAGCTGAATTGGGTGGGGGACTTGGGGGCCAGCGCAGCGATCATTGGCGCTGCGAGCTTCTATGTTTTGCTCTTACGCGGCCGGATTGCGCCAAAGGCGCGCTAGCCAAGTGCGTGGCTGTGCGCGATGATGTCGGCAATCCTCTTGCTGGCAAGGCCGTCACCGTAAGGATTGTGCGCTTGGGCCATTGCTTTGTACCGCTCTTCGTCGTCGAGCAGGGCTGAAGCTTCCGCTACGATGCGCTGCGAGTTGGCGCCAACGAGTTTTGCGGTTCCTGCGGCAACGCCCTCGGGGCGCTCAGTCGTGTCACGCATCACGAGGACCGGCTTGCCGAGACTGGGAGCTTCCTCCTGAATTCCCCCGGAATCGGTCAGGACAATCTCGCTCAATTCCATCATCGCGACAAAGTTTGGGTAATCGAGCGGGTCAATCAAAGCGATATTTGGTTTGTCGCCAAGGCTCGTTTTCATGACGTCGGCCACTTGGGGGTTCGGGTGGACTGGATAGATGATCGCGACGTCGCCGCGTGACGACAGCTGCGTCAACGCTTCTGCTATCTGCTTCATTCCGTCGCCAAAATTCTCGCGTCGGTGAGCGGTGACGCAGACGATCCGGCGGCCCTCGAACCGGCCGGCGAGGTGCCCGACTATCGGGGCGAGGGCAGGGTTGGCTTTCACTTTCGCCCTGGTTTCCAGCAGCGCGTCGATCACTGTGTTGCCGGTCACGTGAATTGCGCTCTCGTCCACGTTCTCTGCGCGTAGCGCGTCAGCCGCAGAAGTGGTGGGAGCGAAATGCAGATCAGCCACTGCGCCTGTTACCTTGCGGTTCACTTCCTCGGGCCAGGGCGAATAAATGTCGCCGCTGCGAAGCCCTGCCTCGACATGACCGACCGGTATTCGGCGAAAGTAGCAGGCAAGCGTCGCCATCATCGTGGTCAGGGTGTCGCCATGCACGAGCACCCGGTCGGGCTGCGCAGAATCGAGCGCTTCCCCGAAACGCGTGATGATCCGCGAGGATAGGGCATCCAGGCTCTGGCCGGGCTGCATCAGATCGAGGTCGATATCTGGCGTTATGCCAGCAAGGTCGAGAACCTGATCGAGCATTTCGCGATGCTGAGCGGTGACAGCGACCTGCACATCGAAATCGCCAGACGCGCGAAGAGCCGCCACAACGGGAAACATCTTGATGGCTTCAGGACGTGTCCCAAAGGTCACAAGAATGCGCGGTTTCCCGCCTGAGTGGTTCATTTTTTGAGCATTCCGCGCGTGTCGAACACCAACTTGCCCGCAAGGTCGGCGGGGAGCAAGTGTTTGAAAGCAGTGTGATCGACAAGCACGACGATGACTTCTGCGGTCGCCAGCGCCTCGTCAAGTTTCACCAACTGCGCTCCTGTACCGGCGAAGCCCTTGGGCAATTCGTCCGCGAAAGGCTCGACTACCATAATGCGCTGACCCCTGGTTTTGGCGAGGCTGAGAGCGATTTCGAGAGCAGGGCTCTCACGGAAATCGTCGATATCGGGCTTGAAAGCCAGACCAAGCAGGGCGACCTTTCCGCCGGGGACGGCATCGAGCAAGGCGCGAACGCGGCGCTCGGTGTAGGTCGCCTTGAAATCGTTTACCTCGCGTGCAGTGCGGATAAGCCGCGCTGCCTTCGGAGAACTCGAGACAAGAAACCAGGGGTCCACGGCAATGCAATGTCCGCCGACGCCCGGACCGGGTTGCAGGATGTTGACCCGCGGGTGGCGGTTTGCAAGCGAGATTACGTCCCAGACATCCACGCCCAGATCATCGGCGATGACGCTGAGCTCGTTTGCAAAGGCAATGTTGACATCGCGGTAGCTGTTCTCGGTAAGTTTGACCGTCTCGGCAACGCGGACATTGGTAGTAAGACAATCACCTTCGACGAAACTTGAATAGAGTGCAGCAGCACGCTCAGCGCAGTAAGGGGTGATGCCGCCGATCACGCGGTCATTCTGCACGAGCTCACGCACGATTTTTCCCGGAAGAACGCGTTCGGGGCAATATGCGAGTGCAATATCGCCGCCCTGCTGAGATCCGTAGACCGGGACCTGTAGATCTGGACGCATCTCCGCGATGATCTGTCCTACCCTTTCGGTGGTTCCAACCGGCGAGGTGCTCTCGACGATGACGCACGCGCCCGGCAGGATCTTGGGTGCGATCGCACGGGCTGCAGCCTCGACATAGCTGATGTCGGGCGTTTTCTCGTCCGTAAGCGGGGTGGGTACTGCGATCATATAAAAATGCGCGGTCGGCACCTGGGTCGAAGCTGTGAGACGCTCGGATTCCGTGGCCTCGCGCACCAACCGGTCTAGGTCGCGCTCCTCGATATGAACGCGGCCCGCGTTGACAGTTTCGACAACCTTTTCAGAGACATCGACGCCGCAGACGTTCCAGCCATGGCTTGCCAGAACCGCCGCGGTAGGCAGGCCGATATAGCCCAGTCCGACAACAACGACCTGGTGGTCGGGAGCAGGCTGGATTGCCGCATCGGGGCCGATGGCACTGGCCGTGTCGAAAGGGGCGTTCATGAGTGTCGTTTTCCTCGCGGCGAATTCGCGCGAGAACCATGGACGCAAATGGGTAAATATCGCGTTAGGCTTGACCGTCTGAGCGCAGGGGCGCGCGGAAGTTGTGGCTTAGATGTTGCCGGTTTCTATAAAACTCACGATGGCTGACTGAAGCTGCGCCTTCGTCGGAGACAGGGCCGCACGAGTGCTTGCCAATTCGAGGCCTTCTGCAATCCGACCCGCGAGCTCCTGCTGCTCGAACGCGATGAGTACTCCGGGGCGGCCCTCCAGATTGCGCACGGTTGCGACCTGGTGATCGTTGCGATGCTCGCCGAAGTCATATCGCCGCGGGAACAGGACGATCGGGGTCGAGAGCCTCTGCGCGGTCAGAACAGTGCCGATTCCAGCGTGGCTGACGATAACGCGGCTCTGCTTGACCAGCTCCTCAAACTCAGACGGCGCGATTTTCTCGCGCGCTTCCATATTGGCGGGCTGATAAGAGCTGCGCCCGGTCTGCGCGATGACCGGCATGTCGAGGCTCGGCGCAAGTTCGTCCATGGCTTCGATCAGCCGGTCGAAGCCAAGCTGCATGCCGACTGTCACCAAAATCACAGCACGGCTCCGCGATACTTGACGCTGTCGCCGTCAGCGAGGTGCTTCCACTGGGTGATGCATTCGTGCGCAGTGCGCTTTGAGAGCTTGCCGCACATGGAAAGCTGCTCGGCGTTGGCGACGCTGTCGATCCAGAGGGTGCGAGCGCCCGTCAGCCGGCCTGCCAGAAGGCAGAAATAGCCCGGCGCTGCGCCTGTCGAGAGGATCACGTCGGGGCGGTGCTTGAGAACGACCCATAACGCCTTAAAGGCACACAGAACCGACTGAACCGGCTTGTTTTGGTTGCAGTCGGGCAGGGTCTCAACGGCCTCGATACCATGCTGTTTTGCGACCGCCGGATCGGTTGTCGCAAAGCGCAGGTCGTATGCCTCAAGGCAATCGCGCAGAAGCATCAATTGCTCCCAGTGGCCTCCACCCGAAGCTGCCGCCAACACCTTCACCCCGGACTTTGTCACTGTGTCTGAGTGTCCCTTGCGACCACTGATCCCTGCCGCGCTCCTATGGCGCGGTCTTGCTCTTGGCAAGGTGACGCGGCAAGGAAGCCGCCGAGAGATTTTGGGAGACTTTTAGAATGAGCAACGCCGCCGGACCGCTGGTTGGACTGAAAGTGATCGAGTTTGCCGGGATCGGGCCAGGGCCGCATGTCGCCATGCTGCTGGCTGACCTCGGAGCCGAAGTGGTGCGGATCGATCGGCCCGGCGCGATGAGCCTCAACCCGATTGTCGAGCGTGCGCGCAACCGCGTGACCGTCGATCTCAAGACCGATGAGGGCAAGGCGTTTTGCCGCGACGCGGCGAGCAAGGCCGATGTGCTGATCGAGGGCCTGCGACCTGGCGTGATGGAGCGGCTGGGGCTTGGGCCTGACGAGCTGCTCGCCGACAATCCGCGACTTGTCTATGCGCGCATGACCGGCTGGGGGCAGGACGGACCGCTTGCGAGCGCTGCCGGACACGACATCAACTACATCGCGATCACCGGTGCGCTCGATGCGATTGGCGAGAACGGCAAGCCGCCTGTTCCGCCGCAGAACCTCGTCGGCGATTTCGGCGGCGGCTCGATGTATTGCGCCTTCGGGATCATGGCTGCGCTTTACGAGCGAGAGCGGTCGGGCAAGGGCCAAGTTGTCGATGCCGCTATCGTCGATGGCGTCACCAGCCTCATGAGTTTCTTCTTCGGGCAGGCAAAGGGCGCGGTGCGCACGACCGAGCGTGGCAAGGGCTTGTTGAGCGGTGCGGCGCATTTCTACCAGTGCTATGAATGCGCTGATGGGAAGGAAATCTCGCTCGGTTCGATCGAGCCGCAGTTCTACGCCGAGATGCTGACCCGTGCCGGCGCTCCGCAGGAACTGGCGCAGGGCCAGATGGACCCGTCCAACTGGGACGAGTATGCAGACAAGCTTGCCGCCCTGTTCAAGACCAAGACGCAGGCCGAATGGAACGAGCTGCTCGAGGGCACCGATGCCTGTTACGGGCCGGTTGTCGGCCTCGATGAGGTACGCGAGCATCCGCATATGAAGGCACGTGAGGCTTACGTCGAGCATGACGGAGACTGGCATCCAGCCCCCGCACCGCGTTTTGATCGAACTCCGGGCGCAGTTCGGTCGAGCGCTGATGACGGTGCTGAGGTCGTTGCTCGCTGGACGAAGGGATAAACCTCAAGATGGCAGGCAAATTCTTCGACGAATGGCAGGTCGGCGATGAGCTCGAACATGACATTCGTCGCACCGTGACCGAGGCCGACAATCTGCTCTTCTCGACCATGACTCACAATCCGCAGCCGCTGCACCTCGATGTCGAGGCCGCCAAGGCGAGCGGCTTTGGTCAGATCCTAGTCAATTCGACCTTCACCTTTTCGCTGCTTGTCGGGCTTTCGGTAGGCGATACGACGCTTGGCACGCTGGTTGCCAATCTCGGCTTCGACAAGGTGGTGACGCCGAACCCCGTCTTCATCGGCGACACGCTTCGTGCGCGAAGTTCGGTCAAAGAGCTGCGCGAGAGTAAATCGCGTCCGAACGCCGGAATCGTGACCTTCACGCACGAGCTTTTGAATCAGCGCGACGAGATTGTTTGCCGCTGCGAACGCTCTGCTTTGTTGCAGAAGAAGCAATAAATTTGGAAACCTCTTGCATGGCCTGTGTGTTGAGAAAGCATCATGGCCACGCAGGACTCCAAGAACCCGAACTCGATCGCCGACGTCGTCGATGGTCTGGATGAACTCGCCAACAGCGAGGACGAGGTCAAGATCGCCGATGTGCTCGACAAGTTCGGTGCGCGCAGTTTTGCGCCTGTGATGCTGGTGCTTGCGCTGCTCGAAATCAGCCCGGTCGGCGTCATTCCCGGCGTGCCGAGCTTCCTGGCGATTTGTGTCGCACTGATCGCTGTGCAAATGCTCGTCGGCCGAAACCACATCTGGGTCCCGAGCTGGATTGCTGAACGCTCGGTTTCATCGGCCAAGATGGACAAGGCGACGACCAAGCTCGAAGGCCCGGCCGAAAAGCTCGATGGCGTTGCAAAAGAGCGGCTTGAGATCCTTGCGCAAGGGCCTGCGCTGAAGGTTGCCGCAGCCATCATTATCCTACTGTGTCTAATGGTCCCGCCACTGGAAGTTCTCCCTTGGGCAAGCGCCGGGCCGATGTTGGCGATCAGCATTATCTGTCTGGCAATTATGGTGAGGGATGGCCTCGCTATGCTTGTTGCCTGGATTCTCGCCTTCGGTGCTGTTGGCGGATTGGCTGCATGGTACCTTGGCTCTGATGCGGCGGGCAGCGGTTTCTTGCCGTTCTGAGCAAGGCGTCGCAAACTTGACGGGCGGCTTGCCCCGTGTGCACATTACCGATCGGTAGACGCATGCGGGGAGGGAGCCATGCGAAGCAACGTAATCCGGCTTTGGGCAACAAGCGCTGTCGTAATGGCGCTGGTTGGCTGCAGCAGCGAACCGGAGCTTGATCCGGCACAGACCGGCACGGGCGAAGACACGATTGAGCTCGCCGAATTTCCTGATCGTCCATATTGGGGCGATACACACCTCCATACGGACAATTCGGTCGATGCATTCGGCTTCGGTGTGCGCCTCGGCCCTGAAGCGGCACTTCGCTTCGCAAGGGGCGAGACTGTCACCGCCACGACCGGTTCGGAAGCCCGTCTGGCACGTCCGCTCGATTTCCTCGTCATTTCGGATCACTCCGACGCGCTCGGGGCGACGCGCCGACTTTATGACGCGCCGCGCTGGTATGTGAACTGGGTGATCCGCGACGAGACCGTACTTCGCTGGTACGACATGATGCACGAAAGCCCCGAGCAATCGCAGCTTGCCGTGGCTGAACTCATAACCGCCGCCGCAAACAACGAAATCCCTGAGGCGTTCGCTGACCCCGAAAGGGCGCGCGAAGGTGCAGAGGATATCTGGAACACACAGCTTGGCCTGCTCGACCGCTATAACGAGCCGGGCGTGTTCACAGCTCTTGCAGGGTTCGAGTGGACGCTCATGCCCGACGGCAACAACCTGCACCGCGTCGTGATGTTTCGCGACGGCAGCGACAGGACGAGCCAGACGCTTCCGTTCCCCGGGCTCAACACGACGGCGGAGGAATTGTGGGACTACATGGCAGCCTATGAGGAGCGGACAGGTGGGCGCGTGCTCGCGATCCCGCACAATTCGAACCTTTCGAACGGCATGATGTTCGAGGCGACGACAACTGATGGTTCTCCAATGACTGCCGAATACGCAGCAATGCGTGCGCGGATGGAGCCGGTGATCGAAGTTACGCAGATCAAGGGTGACAGCGAAACGCACCCGTTCCTTTCGCCCAATGACGAGATGGCTGGCTTCGGGGTGAAGGGCTGGGAACTTGGCAATCTGCCGCTTACCCAGCGTTCCACGCCTGACATGTATGAAGGGTCCTATGCCCGCTCGGCGCTGCTGCGCGGGCTCTCGCTCGAAGCGCAACTTGGCGTGAACCCCTATGCTTTTGGGATGATCGGAGCGACCGACAGTCACACCGCCTTCGCCACGGGTGATGAGGATAATTTCTACGGCAAGCACACGGGCAACGAGCCCGCGAATGAGAGCCGCGCCCTCGAACCACAGAACCTCGGCACGCGCGAGGGCCGTTATGGCTGGCATTATCTTGCAGGCGGATACGCCGCCGCATGGGCGCGCGGGAACACGCGTGCGGAGATTTTCGACGCCTTTGCCCGGCGCGAAGTCTACGCGACTACCGGGCCGCGCATGACCGTGCGCGTCTTCGGTGGATTTGATTTCACTGAGGAGGACTGGGACGGCGACTGGGTGCGCGCGGGGTACACCCGAGGCGTTCCGATGGGCGGCGATCTGGAGGATCGAGGCACGGCGCCAAGTTTCCTTATCAGCGCGATGAAGGATCCCGACGGCGCGAACCTCGACCGGGTGCAAGTCGTGAAAGGCTGGCTCGATGCGTCAGGCACTTCTCAGGAGCAGGTGTACAACGTCGTGTGGAGCGACATGGAAACGCGCCGCCGAACCGGCGATAGTCTGGACCCAGTGGGTGATACGGTCGATCGCGAGACAGCGACCTACTCCAACGATATCGGCGCAAGCGAGCTGCGCGCCACCTGGACCGATCCCGACTACAGCGCGGGGCACAGAGCGTTCTACTACGTACGCGTGATCGAAATCCCTACGCCGCGCTGGACCTTGTTCGATGCGGTGCGCTTCGGGATTACGCTTCCGCCGGATGCGATGGAGGATGCGGTCGCGCAGGAGCGCGCCTACACCTCGCCGATCTGGCTGCGACCTGCTGCGTCGGAGGCGCAATGACGCTTCCCGGCTGGGCGCGCGAGCCGCTGGTCCATTTCATCGCGCTCGGCGCTATCGTCTATGTTGCGCTCACCTGGGGCGGCACGCCGGTCGATCCTGCATCGCGCGTGATCACCGTCGGGCCGGAGCAACAGGCGCAATTGTCGCTCGGGTTCGAAAGGATGATGGGCCGTGCGCCCACCGACGCCGAGCTTGACGCGGCGATTGATCGCTATGTGCGCGACGAAGTCCTTTATCGCGAAGCCTTGAGGCTCGGGCTGGACCAAGGCGATGCCGTGGTGCGGCAGCGGATGGTTTCGAAGATGGACATGTCGGCGAGCCTTGCTGCCGAGCTTGCTGATCCCGATGACACGGTGCTGAGGGCGTACTTTGAAGCGAATGCCGCCAATTACGCGGGCGAACCCAGCCTCACATTCGAACAGGCGCTCTTCGCCGACGAGGATGAGGCTCGATTGGCGCGTGAGACGGGCGCCGTACAAGGCACCGCCACTAGTCTGCCGAAAGCCATCAACGCCATGGGCGCTTCGGAAGTGCAGGCCCGCTTCGGCGAACAGTTTGCCCGCAATCTTGCCGAGCTTGAGCCGCGCGATGAGTGGCAAGGCCCGGTCCCATCCGGCTTCGGGTGGCATCTGGTTCGTTTGACACAGCGGACTGCCAAGGACCCTTCGTTTGACGCGGTGCGCGAGGAGGTCGAAAACGACTGGCGAAGCGCCGAAACCGCCGCTCGCAAGGACCGCGCATTCGAGGTCCTGCGCAGCGCCTACCGGATAGAGATCGACAGGTGATCCGCCTCGCGCTGCTGCTCCTGTTTGCGCTCATCGCCGCGCCGGCGTCCGCTGACGAATTGCGCCCGGCGGTGATCGAGATGACCGAGCGCGCACCGGGCGAATGGGCGCTTGAATGGAAGCTGCCTGTCTCGGCGACGCGAGCCATGAATGCAGCTCCCGTAGGCGAGCCAGTGATCCCCGAAAGCTGCGAGATGATCGGTGAACCTGTTCAGCGCGCCGCCGTGCTGGCGCTCTTGGGCCGCGCGGATTTGCGCTGCGAGGGATCTCTTGCGGACGAAAAGTTCGGCCTCACCGAACTGCTGGGCAACGCAGATGCCATTGCGCGGGTTGAGCCGCTCTATCGCCCCGTCCAGACCTTTCGCCTCACGTCGGACAATCCCACCGCGACAATCATGGCCAAGTCGGACCGCTGGCAGGTCCTTCGCGACTATTTCATCATCGGTGCCGAGCATATCCTTTTCGGCTGGGACCACCTATTGTTCGTAGTCGCGCTTGTCCTGCTGGTCCGCGCTCCGTGGCCGGTGGTCAAAGCTGCAACCGCATTCACGGTCGCGCATTCGATCACGCTGGTCGCTACCACGCTTGGCTATACCGGCCTTCCAAGTCGCCCGGTCGAGGCGCTTATCGCGCTTTCCATCGTGTTTCTGGCGGTCGAGGTCGCTCTCGTGCTTCGAGAGCCTGATCGCATGACCATCACCCGGCGCTATCCGTGGGCGGTGGCTTTTGCTTTCGGCCTCTTCCACGGGTTCGGCTTTGCAGGAGCCTTGGCTGACATCGGCCTTCCGCAGGGGGAAATTGCGACCGCCCTCTTGGCCTTCAATATCGGCGTGGAAGCGGGCCAACTGCTGGTGATCGCGCTCCTGATTGCCTTCTTGGCAGCGCTATCTCGCGGCGCACCGCGGATCGAAACGCCCGCCATCCGGATTGCGACCTACGTGATCGGGATCACAGGGAGCTTTTGGCTGATCGAGCGGGTGGTGGGTTAGCTGGCTGCCTCAGGCTCAATCACGCGGTCACCGCCGAGCGCCTGCCACAACAGGATGCGAGCGCGTTCCGCGCGGCCCAAAGCCGCAGCTGCTCGCTCACCGCTTGCATCGGCGGCGCGACGTGCTTCGAGGACTTCGAGGAAACTCGCCAGCCCTGCACGGTAGCGATCGTTCGCGAGGCTTGCCGCACGTTGCAATTCGTCGCGCTCCTGCACCGCAAGCGTCGCTTCCGCATCGCTTGCCGCGATCAGGCCATAAGCCGCCTCGGCATCGCCCAGAGCCTGAAACACCGCGCCGCGATAGGCCTGGAATGCAGCGCGCTTGTTGGCCGCTGCACCGTCGATCTCAGCTTCGATCCGTCCGAAGTCGAGGAGGGGCGCGGCTACGCCTGCGGTGAGTGTGCCCACGATCGAGTCCTCGCTGAAGAAGTCGCCAGCGTTGAAGGCGAGGAGTCCGATTACGGCTGAGAGAGAAAGACGAGGGAAACGCGCTCTCGCAGCCGCGGCAAGGTCAGCATCGCTCGCCGCAAGCTCTGCGGCGGCAGCGACAACATCTGGGCGGTTCGCAAGAAGTTCGGAAGGAAGGGCAGCAGGGGGCGCTTGCGCAGACAGGTCCGGGCCTCCAAGCGCCAGAGCGCTGCTTACGTCAGCAGCGGAGGATCCGGTCAGCGTGATAAGGCGTCCGACAATCCGCACGCGTTCGCTTTGCAGCGCCGCAAGTCGCGATCGCGAGGCGCTTGCCGCCGCTTCGGCACGCACACGGTCAAAGCCGGGCGCGATACCCGCTTCTTCGCGGGTGCGAGCAAGCGAGGCGAGCTGCGTCGCGGCGGCCACGTCGCTCTCGATCGACTGACGACGCGCCTCGAGCACACGCCAGTCGGTCACGCTGCCTGCGATCTCTGCGAGTAAAGCAATACGGACGGCCGCGGCAGAGGCGCTCGCTGCATCAATCCGCGCAATAGCTGCACGTTCTTGTGCGCGAAGTCGACCAAACAGGTCGGCGTCCCAGGTCGCGGTCAGGTTGGCGGCGTAGGAGACCTGTTCGGTGTCGATTTGCTGCGCGAACGGATTGTCCGAGCCGAACTGGTTGGGGTTGATCCGGTTGCCCGTGACATTGCCGTCCACACCGACATTCGGCAGACGTTCTGCCCCTGCGCGGCGCGCACCTGCACGCGCGGCATCGACCCGCGCCAGCGCTTCGGCAAGGCTGGGGCCTCTCTCGATAGCCGCCTGCGAGAGCGCTGCAAAAGCAGGGTCTTCGTTCGGAAGGAGCGATGCGAGACCTGCCTGTGATGCTCCGTCGGGGGAGTAGAAGAATTCCGCTGGCAGTTCAGGTGTCGGAGTCGCGATTTCAGGCGCTGGACCAGCAACGCAGGCAGCCAGAGGTGCTGCCAATGCAAGCGTCAGCAAACGAGGGGAGAGCGGACGCATGGTCTTACCCTTCCTCGCCCGGCTGGTCGTCATTGGCTGGGATGAAAGCGTCAATCTGTTGTCCAACCCGGAAGGCTTCGGCCTCCGCGCTTTGCGGGAGTGCATAGATCAGCTGAAGCACGCGAACATCGACGCGTTCAGCCGCACTGTTGGTAAGCGAGCGCTTGGGCACGACTTGCGGTTCTGCTCGCACAAACTCGGCCTCGACGCGGATTTGCGCGGCACCGCGCGGAGAGACCACAGCAGGCGCGCCAAGCTTTACGCGCACGGCCTCGTTCTCGTCGATGTCGACGCGGATGTGCAGAGGGTTCGTCTCGCCCATCTGGATGAAAGGCTCGGCATTGCCGCCGCCCTGTGTTGCGACGAACTCGCCCGGACGAATGTTCACGGCGAGAATTTCGCCAGCAATCGGCGCGCGCACGGTCAGGCGGCCAAGCTCGGTGCGGGCGGTGGAAGCGCGGGCCTGCGCCTGGTCGAGCCGGGCGCGGGCGAGTTGCAGGCGGTTTCCTGCGGCGGCTGCTTCACCTTCGACGCGGATCACCTCGCTGCGGCTGACCGCAGCGGGATCGTCGAGGCTTTCATAAAGGGCAAGCTGCTCGCGCGCGATCCGGCGGGCGGTTTCGGCCTCACCGATAGCGGCGCGGGCTTCACGAATGGCGGCTTCAGCTTCGCGAAGGTTTGCGCGAACGGCGCGGTCGTCGACGAGGAACAGCGGCTGGCCTTTCTCGACGCGCTCTCCCGGGGTGACGCGCAGATCGGTGACAAGGCCCGACAGAGCCGAGCCGATATTGATGACCTCGCTCGCCGGTTCGACGATGCCTGCCCCCGCCACCCGAGCGCTATTGGCAAGCTCTCCGGTTGCCTTGGGAGGTTCGTTCGCAGGGTCTTCGAGTTCGCGATCGGGTAGGTTGGTCCAGATATAAATCGCGGCGAAGATTATCCCTACGACGGCGATCACCGGCAGGATCTGGCGCGAGAAACTGATGTTGGAGGGGAGCAGGGCCATAATGTCCTCAGTGGTCTTCCGGCATTTCTGTGCCGTCATGGGTGACGCGGCCGTCCTCGAGCACGAGGATGCGGTCGGCGAGATCGAAAATTCGGTTGTCGTGGGTAACGATGATGCAAGCGCGATCGGGTGCGACGGCGACTTCGTGCAGCAGGTCCATGACCCGTCGACCGGAAGAGGCGTCGAGCGCAGCGGTAGGCTCGTCGCAAACCACGAGGCGCGGTTCGTGAACCAGCGCGCGGGCGATGGCGACGCGCTGTTGCTGGCCGCCCGAGAGCTGGTTGGGCAGCTTGTTCGCCTGATCGCCGATATTGAGCTTTTCGAGAAGGACTGTGGCTTTTTCGCGCGCTTCCTCGATCCCCATGCCCTTGGCGATCAGTGGGACGGCAGCGTTCGCAGCAGCGTCGATTGACGGGATCAGGTTGTACTGCTGGAAAATGAATCCGATGTTCTGCAGGCGGAAGTTGACCAGCTCTGCGTCCGACAGTTTGTAGATGTCGGTTCCGAAGACCTTCACCTCGCCTTCAGTCGGCCACAGAATGCCGCACATGATCGAGATCAGCGTGGTCTTGCCCGAGCCGCTTTCACCTACGACATAAGTCATTTCGCCTGGCTTGATGTCGGTGTCGATGCCGTGAAGCACACGGATCGTGGACTGACCCGCTTCGAAATCGCGCACGATGCCACGCGCGCAAATTGCAGCTTCGGGAGGGCAGCCGCCAATTGCGGATGTGTCCATGGGCTTACCGTTGACGTCGTTCATGCTTGCGAGCCCCTCGTCACCGGAAGACCGAAGCGGGTTCGGTGTTGAGAACGCTGCGCAGCGCGAGCCAACCGGTGATCGCAAGGATCACGATGACAGCGCCAAGGCTGATGAGCGGAATTTGCCAAGGGATGTAGAAGCCCTTGAAGAACGGATTACCGCTGAAGCTCCACAGAAACACAGCCGTTCCCACGACGCCAAGCGCGTAGCCGACCGCTCCGACAAGGCCTGCCTGCACTCCGACCATGCGAACAATCTTGGAGTTGGTCACGCCGATCGCCTTCAATGCGCCGAACTGCTTGATGTTGTCGCGGATGAAGAGGCTGAACGTAAGGCCCACGATGGCGACGCCGACGACAAAGCCGAGGATCACGGTGATGCCAAAGTTTGTCGGGATACCAGTGTTCTGGATGATGAAATCGACGCCTGCCCGAGCGAAGTCGTCGCGGGTTTCCGCCTTCAGGCCGGTCTGCTCCTCGATCCTCGCCGCGACCTCTTCAGCGGTGAGGCCTTCGCTCACACCCGCAAGGACGAAACTCAGACGATTCCTGGTGCCGGGGACGTAGTTCAAAGCCTGGCTGTACTTAGTGTAGAGAACCGCGGTGCTGGTGAATGCGGGAATTGTATCCGCCACGCCTCGAATGACTGCGCGCTGGTCGTTGAGCTCGAGGCGCTCACCGAGCGGGTTCACGCCTGCTCCGAACATGTTTACTACGCCGCCATCGTCGATAATGACCGAGTCGGGCTGTGACAGCACTTCCTTCGAACCTTCGAACAGATTCTTGGGGAGGCCGATCAGGGTCGCATCGTCGACGCCGATGATTGCCACCTGCTCAAGGTCGCCTTCCCGCGTGCGGACCGAGGCGACGGACCTAAGGTGCGGGACGGCCCATTCGACGCCGGGCACGGAGCGAACTTCGTCCAGCGCGGTCGAGGGCATCGCATAATTGACATCGGTCGTCCGGCTAACCGGGTCCATGACCCAAACCTGCGCTTCGGGCGAATTGTAAACGCCGCTCGCGCCGCGTTCGATCAGGTTGACGAAAATAGTCAGCTGCTGGGTGATCAGCAGCGTCGAAAAAGCGATGCCGAACAAAAGCCCGTAGAACTTTTGCGCGTCGCCAGTCAGCATTCGAATCGCGATCCAGAGCATAGATCAAACGGGGCCTTTGAGGGGGAGGGGAGAGGGTGGCCGAGTGGGGGACTTGATTAAACGAGAGGAAAGAACGATATTGAACGATGTCGTTCAAATGAACGCTACCGTTCAGTTTGTCAACACGCATTTTGAAATCAGAGAATTCTCCGCATTGAGCACTCAAGTTAAAGAGAAGAAGCGGCCTGGCCGGCCATCCGATATCGCCAAACGAGAGGCGATCGTCGAAGCAGCATCCAAGCGCTTCTTCGGAGACGGCTTCGCCGCCACATCGATCGAGCAAGTCGCTGCGGATGCCGGCGTCTCGAAAGTGACGATCTACAACCATTTCAGCGACAAGCGCGGCCTGTTCGCAGCCGCAGTCGAGTGCGAATGCGAAAAGATGCGCGACTACTTTAGCCTCGAAGCGATGCCCACCGGACCGATCCGCGAGCGTTTATCCATAATCGCTCAGGCCATGTTTGAGTTCCTGTCTCGGCCTGAAATGATCCAGTTCGAACGTCGAATTGCAGCCGAAACCGAGCATGAACCAGCTATCGGGGAAGCCTTCCTAAAGGCCGGGCCATGGCGGATGAAAGCGGCCTTCAGTGCGTGGCTTGCACATGCAGCTGCGAACGGTGAACTCGACATCGCAGACCCGATGCTTGCGGCCGAGCAATTCGTCTCGATGTCAAAGGGAATGGGAGATCTTGAGCGCCGTTTTGGGGCCATTCCAAGCAAGGAAGAGAACGCTGCCCGCATTTCGGGCGCAGTCGATGTGTTCCTTGCTGCATACGCGCCGCGATGAATGGCGTAGCTTCGAAGGTAACCATTATCTTGCCATTCATAGGACCTCACCTACATATTTGGTCTGAGAAAGGACTCCCCTTGCCATGAGCGAACAGAACGACCCCAACCAGCAGCCTCCCGAAGGCCAGAACCCATGGGTCAAGCAATTGATGATTTGGGGCGGCATCTTCATGGCGCTGCTGCTCGTCGTGTCGATGTTCAGCGGCGCCGGGCAGACGCAAGGAACCGCGATCCGCTATTCGGAATTTCGCGACCAGGTGACTGCTGGCGCTGTGCAGGAAGTCCAGCTTGGCGATGAGCTCATCACTGGAACCCTCAAGAATGGCGAGACGTTCTCGACCCTGCCGGTCCCGAACGACACCGAGATCACGCAGCTGCTAGAAGCGAACGACGTCGACTTCACCGGCAAGCAGCGCGATGAGCCTAATGTACTCCTTTACATCCTGATCCAGTCGCTGCCGTTTATACTGATCCTCGGCATCGCGTTTTTCGCACTTCGCCAGGTTCAGAAAGGCGGCGGTGGCGGCGCGATGGGCTTCGGCAAGTCGAAAGCCAAGATGCTCACCGAACGTCAGGGCCGAGTGACCTTTGAAGATGTTGCCGGCATCGACGAGGCGCGCGAAGAGCTGGAAGAAGTGGTCGAGTTCCTTAAGGACCCGCAGCGCTTCTCGAAGCTTGGTGGCCAGATCCCGAAGGGCGCTCTGCTGGTTGGCTCGCCCGGTACCGGTAAGACGCTACTTGCCCGTGCGATTGCCGGCGAAGCCGGTGTGCCGTTCTTCACCATCTCTGGTTCGGACTTCGTCGAGATGTTCGTCGGCGTCGGTGCAAGCCGTGTGCGCGACATGTTCGAGCAAGCCAAAAAGAACGCGCCTTGCATCGTGTTCATCGACGAGATCGACGCCGTTGGCCGTTCACGTGGTCATGGCCTCGGAAACTCAAACGACGAGCGCGAGCAGACGCTGAACCAGCTGCTCGTCGAAATGGACGGCTTTGAAGCAAACGAGGGTATCATTATCGTCGCGGCGACCAACCGTCCCGACGTGCTTGATCCCGCGCTGCTGCGTCCGGGCCGGTTCGACCGCCAGGTCGTGGTGCCGATCCCTGACATCGATGGGCGCGAAAAGATCCTCGGCGTTCACATGAAGAAGGTGCCGCTGGCACCCGACGTGAACCCGCGCACCATCGCGCGCGGCACCCCGGGCTTCTCGGGCGCTGACCTCGCGAACCTCGTCAATGAGGCTGCGCTTCTTGCTGCTCGCCGTAACAAGCGCCTTGTCGCCATGCAGGAATTCGAGGACGCCAAGGACAAGGTCATGATGGGCGCAGAACGCCGCTCGATGGTCATGACCGAGGACGAGAAAAAGATGACCGCCTATCACGAGGCAGGCCACGCGCTCGTCTCGCTGAACGAGCCGGCATCCGACCCGATCCACAAGGCTACGATCATTCCACGCGGCCGTGCGCTGGGTATGGTCATGCGCTTGCCCGAGCGTGACAGCTATTCCTATCACCGCGACAAGATGCACGCGAACCTGGCTGTTGCCATGGGTGGCCGTGTTGCCGAGGAAATCATCTTCGGCCACAACAAGGTCTCAAGCGGCGCATCGGGTGACATTCAGTACGCCACCGACCTTGCGAAGAACATGGTCACCAAGTGGGGCATGTCCGACAAGCTAGGCCCGCTGCAATATGAACAGCAGCAGGAAGGCTATCTCGGCATGGGCCAGTCGGCTCGCACAATGGCGGGCGCGGAAACCAACAAGCTGATCGACGCCGAGATCAAGGAACTGGTCGAAGGCGGCCTCAAGCGTGCCACCGACATCCTCACCGAACAGGAGGACAAGCTCCACCTGCTCGCACAGGCGCTGCTCGAATACGAGACGCTGACCGGCGAAGAGATCGACGCGCTGATGAAGGACGGCAAGATCGACCGCCCTGACGAGCCGCGTGGCCCTGCCGCGATCAAGCCGGCCCAAGGGTCCGCCATTCCCAAGGCGGGCAAGCGCTTCGGTGGCTCGAAGGGTGATGAGGCCCCGCAAGGCGCCTAACTACGAGACTGTGGATGAAGACTGGGGCGCTGCCGGACTATCCGGCGGCGCCCTTTTCACATCTGCCTCAGAACGCGCCGAGCATAATTAGCGTCTGGATGAAAAGCCCGATCACCACCCAGATGAAGATGCTGAGCACCATAAGGCGCCAGAACGATGAGAAGCGACCGATCTCGTAAGTATGGCGCAGGTGCTTGTAGAGGTGAATGGGCGGAATGATCATCCCTGCCAGAAAGAGTGCAGGCAACGGCACGCCTGCTGCGCCGAGAACCGACAACGCGATGAACATCAGTGACATGAAGCTGAGCGAATAGGTGATGAAGATCGCGTGATCGTAAGCGTGGAAGCGTCGCTTCCAGGCAAAGATCAGCCACACGAACGGGATCGATAGCGGGATTAGCAGCCAGCTGAATTTGTAGGCGTTCGCCTGTAATTTGTAGAGCATGAGACCCGGGTTCTCCTGCCACTTCTTGGCTAGGCCTTCGTCGAGCCAGTCTATCCCGGTCTCGCCCATAGACATGCGGGCGCTGCCGTCGGAGTCGATCGGTATGATCCGCGTGCCATCGGGCTGCACCTCGATTTGAGGCTGCTCGGCGTCGACAAATGGCAGCTCGGAAATCTGACCAAGGCTTTCGAGGTCTTCCAGCGCCGCGTCCCTACGGGCCTCGAGATTCGCTCTGTCACCCTCGTCCAGTGTATCGGAAGCAAGTTCTGCCTCGATTTCGCGAAGCGTGCGCTCGTTATTGTCGATCGCGCTGTTCAGCGAGGATTCGACCTGCTCCATCCCAATCTGGTCATCGAACGTTGTCGGCGTAGAGATGCCGATGATCTGGAAGATCGCGAACATCGAAAAGACACTGAACAGGAACATCGACATCGGGCTGACAAACTGCGCGCGCTCTCCCTCGATGTAGCGACGCGTCAGCTTGCCCGGTTTGAACGTCAGCAGCGGCAACGTCTTCCACAGCTTGCCGTCAAGATGCAGGACCCCGTGCACAAGATCGTGCGCAATGGCAGACAGTGTCCTGTGAATATGCGTTTTCTGACCGCATTCGGGGCAGAAACTGCCAGGGGCGATCGAGCCGCAATTGGGACATGTTTCTTCTTGGGAAGTCGTCATGGAAGGATCGTATTCGGCCTTGCCACGGGCAGGCTCTACGGCCCGGCCTGCGAGCGCGCCTTCGATGGCGCCGCCAATCCCCTCTGCAATATCGCTCATCGCGCACCACCCCTGACTGTGCTGCGCTGCACTATAATCGAGGAAGCGCCTTTGCCAAATCGTAAGGCGTATTAGCCCTTCGCGAGCTTCCGCTCGATCGCGGTCCACAGTTGGGCAAAGGCACGCGCCGCTGGCGAACGCGGTGCGAAGGCACCGACCGGCTTGCGCTCCACCGCGCACTGCTCGATCGCGCTGGCCAGTGGGACAACGGGCCATTTGGGATTGGCAGCACGCGCTTCCTTGTGAAGCGTGCGGCGCATGTCGATCATCGACATCACCGGCAAAATCGGTGGGTGCCCCTTACCCGAACCGCGCACTTCTTCGACCACTTGGTCGAGCGCTCGTGCCGAGAGAGGGGAGGGAGGCAGGGGGACGATCACGATATCGGCCGCGCGCATGACCTGAGCGCTCACTTCGCTCATGACGGGCGGGCAGTCGAAGATGATGCGATCATAGTCCTTGCGCAGTCCTTCGGCGAGTTTCGCAAGCCGCTTCTTCTTGCCGATCCGGTCAAATTGCCGATCGAGCGTACGGATGCTTTCGTCAGCAGGCAGAAGATGGAGATTGGCGTATTCGGTCTTGCGGATCAACTTGTTCGCTTTGCGATCCAGATCGAACACGCTTTCAGCCGTGCTCTTTTTCTTGGGATCAACGCCCAACAGAAAGCCCGAGCCATTCGACGCGTCGAGGTCCCAAAGGAGCGTTTCTCGCCGCGAGATGTTCGCTGCACACCAGGCCAGATTGACTGCAAAGGTCGTCTTTCCGACCCCGCCTTTGACACTGTAAATTGCTATGGAAGCCATGGCTGCGCTTTCAATTCCCCCGAGTGTGACGGTTCGATTACATGATATGCTGTTACCCCCGGTCAAGGCAATGACAAGGCCCGCAGGGCCTTGTCGCAATCGTGTCATCGCACGCTGGTCCCTTCTCCTTATCACCCACACACGAAAAAGGCCGCCAAACTGGCGGCCTTTTCATTTCGGGACATTTTGGCCCCGTGAATGAGCGGTGCCCTTATCCGTCGTAGTCGGCACCGATCGAGGTTGACCGGGTCGGAGCGCTTGCCGTGATACGCAAAGCTTCCGCCGACTGGCTGAGCGAACCGATTTCATCGGCGTCGTCTTCGTCGTCCGGCAGGATCTTCTGCAGGCCGGTAACGAGCGATTCGTGCAGTTCCTTGGGCTTGATAGTCTGCTCGGCAATCTCGCGCAGCGCGACGACCGGGTTCTTGTCACGGTCGCGGTCCAGCGTCAGCTCGCTGCCGCCCGAGATTTCGCGCGCACGCTGTGCTGCAAGCAGAACGAGGTCGAAGCGGTTGGGAACCTTGTCGACGCAATCTTCAACGGTAACGCGTGCCATCTGAGCGGGCCTTTATCCAAAAGCAGGTTGTCTGAAAGAGCGCTGCACCTAGGCATCGCGGGGCCAAGAGTCAAGATTTTGCAACTCATGGCGCACTCGGGCGTTGGATGGTTATGGCGCGAGAAAATCCCCCCGATCCGCTCGACAAAGAATGCGTTGATTACTGCGACCCCGATCCGTTCGAGGTGTCTGCGCAGGGGCACGATTTCACCTTCTATCCTCGGGGCAAGGATCGGCTGAAGAATCTGCTCGATCTGATCGCCAACGCCCGCGAGACGCTCGACGTATTTTACTACATGTTTCAGGATGATGTCTCGGGGACCAAGGTCCGCGACGCACTGGCCGAAGCGTCTGGGCGCGGGGTGAAGGTCGCTCTCATCGTCGACGATTTCGGTTCCGACGCGCCGCCATCCTTTTTCGAGCCCATCGTCGAAGCTGGCGGCGATTTCGCGATCTTCTCAGCTGACTGGAACGTGCGATATCTCGTTCGAAACCACCAGAAGTTCGCGATTGCCGATAATGCGCGAGTGATGACCGGAGGTTCGAACGTTTCCGACCATTACTTCGCGGTCCCCGCCGACAATGGTTGGTGCGATCTTGGCGTCCTGATCGAAGGGCCACTCGCGGAGCAGTTTACCAAGTGGTTCAAGCTACTCAAGGACTGGACCGAAAGCGATGGTTCGCAGTTTCGCCGGGTCCGCAAAATGATCCGCGACTGGGACCCCGGTGATGGCAGTGTGCAATTGCTCGTGGGTGGGCCGCTGATCCGGCGCTCCCACTGGTCCTACGCCTTCAAAAAGGATCTGCGCAAAGCGAGCCGTCTCGATCTCGTAACCGCCTACTTCGGCCCTCCTCGCAGCTTCCGCAGGGCTATCGCCAAGGTCGCCAAACGCGGAAAGGCGCGCCTGATCACCGCTGGCAAGTCGGACCTTGAGGGCACAATTGCGGTCGCTCGCCTTTTCTACAAGCGGCTACTGAAGGCGGGCGCTTCGATCTTCGAATTCCAGCCGTGCAAGCTGCACATGAAGCTGCTCGTGGTCGACGACAAAAGCTACTTCGGAAGCGCGAACCTCGACCGCCGATCCGTTCGCATAAACATCGAGCTGATGATTAGGGTGGAAGACGAGGCACTTGCTCAAAGGCTGCGCGAATTCATCGACGGGCTGCAAGAGGCTACGATTCTTGCCGACAAGCAATGGTATCGTGAAAACTCCAGCTTGCTGGAGCGCGTGCGCTGGCGCCTGTACCATTGGCTGAGCCTCGTCGATTATCGCGCGGGCCGAATGGCCGCATCGACCTAGCCGTCGATCCCGTAGCTCGAATAGTCGCGCATATTGGGTGAGGTGAACTTGGTGATCTCGCTCTGGAAGTGCAGCGGGACGTTGCCGGTCGAGCCGTGGCGCTGCTTGGCGACGATCAAGGTCGCCTTGTTCTTCACTTCGAGATACTCCGCTTCCCACTGCGCGTATTTATCCTGCACTTCAGGCGAAGATGAGCCATCGGGATTGGGCATGTCGGGACGCACGGCTTCCTTGTAGTAATCCGCCCGATAGATGAACCACACCATGTCCGCGTCCTGCTCGATCGAGCCGGATTCGCGCAGATCGGAAAGCATCGGCTTCTTGTCGTCGCGCTGCTCAACCGCACGGCTTAGCTGCGATAGCGCGATCACCGGCACAGACAACTCCTTGGCGAGTGTCTTCAGGCCGCGGCTGATTTCGGAGATTTCGTTGACGCGATTGTCGTTTGCCCGGCCAGAGCCTTGCAGAAGCTGAAGGTAATCGACCACGATCAGCCCGATATCGTGTCGCCGCTTGAGTCGGCGCGCACGGGTGCGAAGACCTCCGATGGTGAGCGCCGGGGTATCGTCGATGTAGAGCGGCAGCTCGGCAAGGCGCTGACTGGCAAAGGACAGCTTCTGGAAATCGTCGCGCGTCAGCGTACCTGAGCGCAGCGCTTCGGAGGAAACCTCGGACTGCTCTGCAAGGATACGCGTTGCCAACTGGTCTGCGCTCATTTCCAGGCTGAAGAAAGCGGTTGGAGCACCGTAATTGTGCTCGCCCCCATCGCGCTGCCAGTTGAGATGTTCTTCGGCGCAATTGAAGGCGATGTTGGTCGCAAGCGAGGTCTTCCCCATACCCGGACGCCCTGCGAGGATGATAAGGTCGGAATCGTGTAGGCCGGCAGTTTTCTGGTCGATCGTCTCAAGACCAGTGGTCTTGCCCGACAGGCCGCCGCCCGAATTCATCGCGGCCTCGACCATCTTGATCGCTGTCAGCGAGGCATCGCGGAAGGTGGATGCCTCGTTGCCGGTCGCAGCGCCTTCAGCAACGCGGAACAGGTCTGCTTCGGCCTGACTGATCCGGTCCATCGGATCGGTTTCTTCCGATGTGTCCAGCGCGCCTTCGACGAGCCCGCGTCCAACACTCACCAGTTCACGAAGAAGCGCGAGGTCATAAATCTGCTGAGCCAGTTCACGCGGAGCGAGAAGGCCCGAGCCGTTCGCTGTCAGCTGTGCAAGGTATTTGGGTCCGCCCAACTCTTTCAAAGCTTCGTCCGCCTCAAAATGCGGGCGCAGGGTTACCGGCGAGGCCGTGGCATTGCGCTCGATCATTTTCAGGATTCGATCGAAAATCCGTTCATGCAGCGGCTCGAAAAAATGATCTGGTCGGATCGGGGTCTGCAATTCCTCGAGAACCCGGTTGTCGATCAGCACCGCGCCCAGAAACGCCGCCTCCGCTTCGAGGTTCGAAGGGAGCTTGCGCACGCCATCAGCGCCATCATTCTGGTCGTTCACGGGTCGGATCGGTTCGGGATTTGCCATCGGCATAGAATCCGCGAAGTAGCCGCCAACTGCAAGAGCGATGAGCGGCGAATTATTTTCGCAGATGCCTCTTGCCTTGTGGATAGCGGGGATTCGCAAAAGGAAGTCTTGAAGTGTGACCCTCGCATCTGCGAAAGCAAGCCGGATGTCCGTCCTGCCATCCGATTCCGCGAATTCTCATCGCATCGCCCACATCGCTCTCGATGAAGAGACGATCCTGTGGCGCAATGCCGATGTCGAACAGGAACGGCGCGTGGCGATTTACGATCTGATCGAGGAAAACACCTTCAAGCCGGTCCGCAGCGCAGAGCGCGGAGCAAAGGGGCCCTATCGCCTCAGCCTCGCGGTGCGCGACGGTCGGTTGGCGATGGACATTGCGGACGAGGAAGAAAATCCGCTCGAGACGCTGCTCATAGGCCTTGCCCGTTTCCGCCGTCCGATCCGGGAGTATTTCGCGATCTGCGACAGCTATTACCAGGCGATACGCAAGGCGACGCCGGCCGAGATCGAGACGATCGACATGGCTCGGCGCGGCATTCACAACAGTGCGGCAGAGCTTCTGGTCGAGCGGCTTGAAGGCAAGGTCGAAACCGATTTTGCAACCGCGCGGCGGCTTTTCACGCTCATCTGCGTCCTTCACATCAAGGGCTGACGGATGGCGCGCAGGGCAAAGACGCGCGGCTCTCTGGGCCGGTGGATGTTCCGGCTGTTGGCGCTCGGCGTGCTGGTTGGCGTTGGTTTCGCGGCTTGGCTTTGGTGGGACATGCGCAGCTGGCGGCCCGATGTGGCGCTTTATCCCGAACAGGGCGCTGTTGTCGCCAGCGGTACTTCAGGCACTCGGTTTCAAACTCTCAAGGCGATTGGCGCGGACTTCGTCTATCTCGAGCTTGCCGACGCGGTCGGTGTGCCGGACCCCGGCTTCGCTTCGCGGCTGTCGCGAGCGCGCAGCTCAGGGCTCAAGGTGGGTATCGTGCAGCCTTTCGACCCATGTCTGCGCGCCGATGAACAGTCTTCGCGCTACACCCGTATGGTGCCGCGTGATGGCGAACTGCTTCCTCCCGCAATCGCGCTCACTCGCACGGCAAGCGGTTGCGAGCCTGCTGTCAGCGACGCTGCGGTTGAAAGCGAGCTTATGACCTTGGTCAATCAGATTGAGATGCATGCGGGCAAGCCCGTCATTCTGAAACTTAGCCGCCAGTTCGAAGCGCGTCATAGGACGGCTCGCTCTACCGAGCGCGACCTGTGGTTGATGCGCGACCGTGCGCGGCCAGACTATGCCGGACGACCGTGGCTGCTATGGAGTGCAAACAGTCAATTGGTTAGCGAGGCATCGACGGATGCAATCGAGTGGGTGGTGGTGCAAAGATGAATGACGACGCGCTGATCGCAGCTGCCAGGGAAGCGGCCACCAGGGCATATGCGCCGTACTCCGAATACGAAGTGGGGGCCGCCCTGCTGTTCGATGACGGCGCCGTGATAACCGGCTCTAACGTCGAGAATGCGAGCTACGGTCTTGCGCTATGTGCCGAGACGAATGCCGTTTCCAAGGCGCTCAACGACGGGCGGCGCGGCGGGCTTGTCAGGGTCGCTGTCGTAGGGCCTCTCGACAAGGGCGACGGCGCGCCAATCACGCCATGCGGGCGCTGCCGCCAGGTCCTTAATGAAATCGCTCAGCTGGGCGATACCAACCCGGATATTCTGTGCGTCGGCAATGACGAAGTACGCCGCGTGAAGCTATCCGAGCTTCTCCCGCATGCCTTCGGCCCGGCAAATCTCGTCTAGTTACCGAGCAAGTCTCCGAGTCCTCCGAGCGGATTGGAGCGGAATTCGCGCTCTTCACTTCCAATATACGCGAAGATTCCGTCCAGACCTTGGTCGGTGACCGAGCGGTTGATGCGCTCCCGGTTTAATCCGGCATCGCGAATGAAGCTGTGGTCTTCGGCAAGTTTGTCAAACTGGCCATAGACACCTGCCTTTTCGAGCGCGCTGTCCACAAGCGGCTCCAGGCGCGAATGAAGGCGATCGTTCGAGGACTGACGCAGATATTGCGTGCCTCCATCGCTTTCACGGATGATCCCGGGTGCGTCACTAAACGACAGATTGTCGATCGCATCGCGGAAGATCGGCTTTGCTTCGCCTGCGGCGACCCCTGCCGCATCGTTGATTGAGCGGGTGACACCGCCCAGCACGCCAAGCCTGTTGCCTGCGTTAAGGAGCGATCCCATCAGCCCACCTGCGCGCCCGCCCAGATTGCCGACAATCGGAAGGCCGATACGAATGCTCTCGTCGTCGTAGAACGCGCCGGGCTGAGACAGCTTGTCGAGTGCGTTGTCTGTTGCGCGCCCCAGAATGGAAGAAAGGCCAAGACCTTGCGCGCGAAGCGGGTAAGGCGTGAGCGCCAGCATTGCGAAGGCGCCGGTGCCGGCGAGCAACTGGCGGCGATCAATGATGCGGTTCAATCTCTTTCTCCCTTAAGATCGCTTTTGAGCTTAGCACATTCCGACCGGCAGCGGTTTGAAATTGTGGGCGCTTGGCACCAACGGCCTTGCGAGGCGTTGGTAACCAGAAGCTACCGGAGAGCGCGTATTTTTGTAGAGCCACCCATTGCCGATGCCCTCATTCGCGGCGCTATCCTTGCTGTTCTTGCGCTGGGCTGGATGAATCTGCTCATCCGGCTGAATGGACTTCGTACGCTGTCGAAGATGACGAACTTCGACTTCGTGACCACCGTTGCCTTCGGTTCGCTTCTCGCGGGTGCAGGGCAGGCGAGCGAATGGACGGCATTCCTGCAGGCAATCGCAGCCATGCTCGGCCTGATTCTTGCGCAAGCCGCGACGTCCTTCCTGCGCCGCCGATCGGAGACCGCAGCCGACATGATTGGCAATCAGCCCTGCCTAATCATGCGCGACGGAGAATTCGACGAAGGGGCCCTCAAAGCGAACCACATTCGGCGCGAGGACATGATCGCCAAGCTGCGCGAGGCGAATGTCCTCCAGCTGTCCGAAGTCCGCGCCGCTATCCTCGAGACGACCGGCGATGTGTCGGTACTTCACGGGAACGCGGAACTCGATGAAGTTCTGCTGGAGGACGTGCGGGGAACTTAGTCCTCGCTGGTTTCAATCCACTCCAGCAGCGCTGCAAGGCAGTCGCGGGCGAGCAGTTTGCAACGCTCGGGTGACCAGCCTTGCTCGGGCTCGGGGAAGTCCGCGAGATCCTTGTAAGGCATCTCCAGCGTCATCGCACAGGCGCCGTAGCGCTCGGCCACCTGATTGGTCGAGATTGCGAGATTGGCCTTGCCGGCCGCTGCCTTCGGATAGCCGAGCTCAGTCTGGAAATCGGGAGTCCGGCGGTCGAGTATGCGCTGGTAGCGATAGAATTGTTTACCCAGTTCGTCGGTCCAGCTCGGGATGCCTTCGAAACCGGCTAGAAAGACCGCAGGAATGGCTTCGTCTCCGTGGACGTCCATCGCGTAATCGACACCGGTCTCATCCATCTTCGCCCGGATTGCGAGCACTTCGGGCGATTTCTCGGCGCTGGGCTTGGCCCACTCGCGATTGAGGTTCGTGCCGACAGCGTTGGTGCGCAGATGGCCGCGGCGCGATCCGTCCGGGTTGCAATTCGGCACGACATGAATCCGCGCATGCTTTCGCAGCCCGCGCGCTACCGGGTCGGTCGGATCGGTCAGGCATTCGAGTGCGCCTTCCATCCACCACTCGGCCTGTGTTTCACCGGGGTGCTGGCGCGCGTATAGCCACACCTGTTTCTCCCCATCGCCCATCTGCAGCATGTCGAGCGGCTGCCCGTCGAGCGTGGTGGTGAGGCGAACGAGGTCGACCCCCTCGCACGCGGCCGCTTCGGCGACGAGGTCGTGGTGACGCTCCATCGAGTAAGGCGCGAAATATGCAAACCAGCTGAGGTTGGAGGCAGGGACGTAGCGAATGGTAAGCGTGCCATGGTCCTCATTCTTGTCAAAAGTGCTGGCCGCGCGGGTCCAGTATTCGCGGTCTTCGGAAACGCATGCGTCGTAATTGGGCCAGCCACCCGGGTAGGCGCTGCCGTTGAGGCCGGTGATCTTGAGCGTCACTTCCTCGCCCGCTGTGCCAGTCACACGGAAGTAAAACCACTGCGCGAATTCGGACATGTGGTCCTTCTTGATGGCGAGCTTTGCGCTTGCTCCGTCGATCGACAGCACTTCGATATTGCCGCTGTCGAAAGCGGCATCGATTGCGATATTAGTCATGAATGCCCCTGATTGTTGCCGAGCGAGCCTTAGCGCAGTTCGTCGACGTCTATGGATACGGTTTCGCCATTGCCACCGGGAAAGTCCTTGAACAAGGCGGCAGTGAGCGTACGCGCGCTCGCATCCACATCGGCATAAGGCGATTTGATGGAAATGGGCTGCTGAGCGCGGCCTTCCCAAAGGCTTTCTCCGCCAGGTCCGGAAATGCGGACAGAAAGTTCAGTGACGACCCTCGGCCCGCGATCGCCTCCACCCAGATTGATGCCGACACCAACACCGACGCCGCTTCCGAAGCTACCGGTTCCGCCGCCCACGCCGACACTGACCGGTCCTCCTCGATCGGCAGCTTCGATTGGATTGCGCGATGTCCGGATTGTCGCGATTTGCCCAGCTGAAGCGGTATCCATGACCACTGTGTAGCCCAGCGCCTCGAGCTCGCTTGAAACTGCGGAGGCAAAGGCGTCCCGTGCGCCTGTATTTCGCAACTCGTCCGGGAATTCGAGGGTGATCGTGCCCTGTCCCAACATTGCAGGCTGCTCGGAGACGAAGCGGGTCACCTCTACCGGGCCGGTGTAGGTCCCGGCACAGGCGCTGAGCGTGCCAGCGAGCGCAAGAACAAGGGCAGGGCGAACAATACGGGGCAGAGCCATCATGAGCTGTTTCCTCTGTAAACTGGCGCATGTTAGGGGCACGCACATGAATAGAAACGAAAACGTGACGGATCGTGTTCCCGTCTTGGTGACGGGAGGTGCTGGCTACATAGGCAGCCATGCGGTTCTTGCGCTGAAAGACGCCGGATGGCCCGTCGCGGTTATCGATAACCTGACGACCGGTTTTCGGTTCGCCGTTCCCGATGGTGTTGCCTTCTATGAGGGCGATATCGAGGACGCCGAACTGCTCGGACGCATTTTCGAAGAGCAAGGCACGAGGGCAATCATGCATTTCGCCGGTTCGATCATCGTGCCCGAAAGCGTCGAGGACCCACTCAAATATTATCACAACAACACAGCTAAAAGCCGCACGCTGATCGAGGCTGCGGTTAAGGCCGGTGTACCGCATTTCATTTTCTCGTCCACGGCCGCGACCTACGGTGTGCCCGAAGTCTCGCCCGTGCGCGAAGATACGCCGCAAAGTCCGATCAATCCTTATGGTTGGTCGAAGCTGATGACCGAGCAGATGCTGACCGATACCGCCTCTGCCCACACACTCAACTTCTGTGCGCTGCGATATTTCAATGTGGCGGGGGCTGATCCTAAAGCGCGCACCGGTCAGTCGACGGCGGGCGCGACGCATTTGATCAAAGTCGCGGTCGAAGCGGCGCTCGGCAAGCGTGACGGGGTCGCTGTCTTCGGCACCGATTTCGATACGCCCGATGGAACAGGCGTTCGTGACTACATTCACGTCAGCGATCTGGCTGCGGCACATGTGCTCGCCCTCGAGGCACTGATGGCCCAGCCCGAGCGGTCGCTGAAGATGAACTGCGGTTATGGTCGAGGTTTTTCTGTGCTCGAAGTTCTCGATGCGGTCGATCGCGTGACGAACATGACAATTGACCGCCGCATGGAAGGCCGCCGCGCGGGCGATCCGGCGTCGCTTATCTCCGATCCATCACGCATTCGAGCGAACCTGCCGTGGCAGCCGGAGCATGATGACCTCGACACGATCATCGCCCACGCGCTCGCATGGGAGAGGAAATTGTCTCAATTGCGCGGCGAAGGTTGACGAATCACAGGGGCACGGGTAGTGGCGCGCCTTGAATTTCCGGCATCGGAGACCATCTCCGGTGCCTGTTTTATTACCGGGAAGCCGAAAATGAAAATCCGCAACAGCCTCAAGTCGCTGAAGAACCGCCACCGCGATTGCCGCGTTATTCGCCGTCGTGGTCGCACTTATGTCATCAACAAGACCAATCGCCGCTTCAAGGCCCGTCAGGGCTAAGCCAGACGATTGGCCGACTGCCCATAGCAGGCGGTCGAAGAAACGCAGCGGCCCGCCTCCAGACCGGAGAGCGGGCCGCAGCCGTTTGTAGGCTCCGATAAGACGAGGCATCAGACTTGAGCGCAGACAATCAGGGCAAGGTGGTCGTGTTCGACATCGGCCGCGTGCTGTTCCACTGGCAACTTCGCAACCTGTTCGAAAAGCTGATCCACGACAAGGATGAGCTTGACTGGTTCCTTGCCAATGTCGTGACCGAAGAATGGCACTTCCAGCACGATCGCGGCGTGCCTCTTGGTGAGATGCTGCCGGCGCGCATGGCTGAATATCCCGATCAGGCGCTGCGCATCGCTGCCTATGCTGCGCGTTTCAATGAAAGCGCTCCTGATGCGGTCGAGGGCGTGCACGCGATTGTCAGGCGCCTGCATTCGGCTGGCGTACCGCTATACAGCCTTACCAATTTCGGCGTGGAGCTGTTCTCCCAGTTCCGCCGTGAACACGACATTTTCGAGCTGTTCGAAGATATCGTCGTCTCGGGCGAAGAGCGGATCGCCAAGCCGGATCACCGCATCTACGAGATCACTGAGCAGCGCGCCGGGCGGGTTGGCGATGCTCTCTTTTTCACTGATGACAACCCGGCCAATGTCGAAGCTGCGAAGGATCGCGGCTGGGACGCGCATGTCTTTACCGATGCGGTCGCGCTCGAACAGCAGCTGGCCAGCGCCGGCTTCCTGTAGTCAAAACGAAAAAGCCCCGGCGAAGCTGTTGGGGGAGCTTCGCCGGGGTCTTGAGTTTTCCGACCTGAGGTTTGGAGTTGGGTCGGATTGAGATCTACGGGCCGCGAGGGGAGGACACCTCACACAGAGGTTAAAAGCGGCCCGGCGATCTGGGATCGGTGTTCGCCAGGATTAGTTGCCGTTGCAGCGAGCAAGCTTTGCTTCGTCGAGATCTTCGCCTTCAACCTTGAAGGTGGTGATTTCGCCGAATTCGCGAGCGAGGCCGCGGCAGATGCGCGACGGGCGCGAGGTGCCCTTGTTCGCAACGCAAGTGTTGCCTTCGCAGATCCATGCAACGCCGCCAGCAACAGCGCGGTCGTCATCAGCTGGCTGGGCGAGGGTGGCGGTGTAGTAGGCGCCGCCCTGTGCAGCGACGGGGGTGGCGGTCGCCATGCCGAAGGTCATCGAAGTGTAAGCGATGGCCGAAGCGAGGACAGCGATGCGGCTTGCGCGGGGTAGAGAGAGGTTCATCACATTATTCCTTTTCAGTAGTGGGGACCTGAAATAGTATTTGTTGCGGTGCACAGTTTCGATTCGAAACCAGTTGCGATTCACTACCTATGCGATTAGGTTTCAGGTTGCAACTAGAAACTTAAATTATTTTCGGCACCGGTTTTCCACGCTCCCTGAGCGGCAAATCGCTCCGGATTTTGCCATCAGCGCAATTCGCGCTAGATAGGTTGCTGGGAAAGGACTGATATGGGCAATATTAGAGAACCACTGCGCGAGCTGATCGAATGCGGTCTGCCGCAAGCGCTTGAAGTGATGGGGGAACGCTGGTCCTTCATGATCCTGCGGGCGAGCTTCAATGGGCTCAAGCATTTCGAGGAGTTTCTCAGCGAACTCGGCATTGCGCGCAACATTCTCTCCAACCGCCTGGCCAAGTTGGTCGACCACGGCATCCTTAAGCGTGAACCGTGTGCAGACGACCGTCGCAAGATCGAATATCGCCTGACCGAGAAGGGTTTCGACCTGCTGCCGGCCATGATCGCGCTGCGTCAGTGGGGGCAGAAGTATGGCTCAGAGCTCGTGACCGAAGACCCCGTGCTGGTCGATGAGAAGGACCGCCTGCCGATCGGGCCGGTCTCTATCCTCGCGCATGACGGGCGTGTGCTGACGCACGAAGATTTGTGGCTGACGCGCCGCGAAGACCTTGGCAAGCGCGCCGATGGTTCAACCGCGACGCCGGGTGCGGGCACCGTTCCTGGCGATGTTGTCGACATCGATGCAGCACGGAAAGCCGCCGCTGGCTAATTCCGGCGGGCCGTCGCTAACACCAGATGGCCGCTATATCATCGTGCGCGGACAGCTTTGGCGCGCGGCCAATCCCCACTTGTCGGAAGACGAGCGCGAGCGTCTGGTCGCGTCACTAATGGATGCGCGCCGCGAAGTCGGCGCTGCCAAGCGGTCCGGCGATGCCGAAGCGGAAAAGGCAGCGCGCGCCAAGGTCCACGAAGCGAAACTGGCACTGGGAGAGCGCGGCCCCGTCTGGTGGGACGATGGCGCTCCTGACGAAAATCGAAGAATGGTGAGGAATTCGAGCTACGCCGACTGGTGGGCACGAGCAGGTATCTGTAGCGAAGAGTGAGAACGCTACGCTTCCTGAGAACCAAGTGACCCCCACCGCCCCTGACGATATCCTGAAAGACGTGTTCGGCTATTCCGGCTTTCGCGGAAAGCAGGAGGCGGTCATCACGCGCATCCTTGGCGGAGAGCACACGCTCGCGCTGATGCCGACGGGCGCGGGCAAGTCACTCTGCTACCAGATCCCGGCGCTTGCCCGCGAAGGCACGGCCATCGTCATTTCCCCGCTCATCGCGCTGATGCACGACCAAATCCGCTCGGCCCGCTCGGTTGGCATTCGCGCCGCGTCGTTGACCTCAGCTGATGCGGACAGGGCAGAAACGGCTCAGGCGATGCGCGAAGGCGAGCTCGACCTCCTCTATGTCGCGCCTGAAAGGGTAAACACGCCGGGTTTCCAGTCGCTTCTGACGGCTGCCAACATCTCGCTCTTCGCAATCGACGAGGCGCATTGCGTGTCGGAATGGGGGCACGATTTCCGGCCCGATTACCGCGAGCTTCGCGGGATGCTTGACCATTTCGATCATGTGCCGCGCCTTGCTTTGACTGCGACCGCAGACGAAGTCACCCGCGCCGATATCCTGAAACAGCTCGGCATTCCTGATGCCGGGCTCATCAAGGCGGGCTTCGACCGGCCGAATATCCAGTACGCGATCCAGCCGCGACAGGGCGCGCCCAAGCAGATTGCCGACTTTATTGCGCGCACTCCGGGTGCCGGGATCATCTACGGGACCAGCCGCAAAGGGTGCGAGGACCTTGCCGCCAAGCTTGAGCAAACCGGGCGCCCGGTCGGTGTGTATCACGCCGGTCTCCCGCCCGAAGAGCGCGCGGCCACGCAGGCGCGTTTCGTCGAATCGGAAGACATGGTGATGGTCGCGACCATTGCGTTCGGCATGGGGATCGACAAACCAGACGTCCGTTTCGTCGTCCATGCAGGCCTGCCTAAGTCGATTGAGGCCTACTACCAGGAAACGGGCCGCGCAGGCCGCGACGGCGATCCGGCAGAGGCGCTAATGCTGTGGTCGGCGAGCGATTTTGCCAAGGCGCGCCAGTGGCTCGGTGATGTAGGCGAAGCGCGCCTGCAATCCGAACGCGCGCGCCTCAATTCGCTCGCAGGGCTGGTCGAAGCCGCGCAGTGCCGTCGCCAGATCCTGCTGAAGCATTTCGGCGAGGACCTGCCCGAGCCTTGCGGCAATTGCGACAATTGCCTCAACCCACCCAAGGTCCTCGATGTGACGACAACCGCGCAAAAGCTTCTGAGCGCGGTGTATCGCACCGGGCAAAGCTTCGGGATCGGCCATGTAGAGCGAGTCCTGCTCGGGCGCGAAGATGAGCGCGTCATGCAACGCGGCCATGACCAGCTCTCCGTTTTCGGTATCCTCGATACATCCGAAGCGCCCCTGCTGCGCGCCGTGATGCGCAACCTCACCGCGCGCGACATGCTCACGACGACCGAGCATGGAGGCCTCGCGCTTGGTCCGGCGGCCCGTGAGGTGCTCAAGGGAGAGCAGGCCGTGATGATGGCCGAACCACCCGCAAAAAGATCGCGCCGTGGACGCGGCAGCGCCGTCCCCAATCCGATCGGCGACCCGCTCTTCGACGCGCTGCGTGCGCGCCGCGCCTCGCTGGCGAAGGAAAACGGGGTTCCCGCCTACATCATCTTTCACGACAGCGTGCTGCGCGCGATGGCTGCGGATCGCCCGGGCACTCTCGCGCAATTGGGCGACATCCAAGGGGTGGGCGCGAGAAAGCTCGACACCTGGGGCGGAGCCTTTCTCGAGGTCGTGCGAGAGTTCGAGGCGAGCTGACCTCAGGCCGGCGCGGGCGCATTACCGCGATAGCTGACCGCCAGCTTGTCCGCCATGTCTTTGGTCAGCAGCGCTGCTACCGCATTGCCGAGTGCAGGATACTTCTCACCCAAGGCACGAAGCTCCCGCACGTCCCATTCGACAAGCCGTGCCCCCTGCTTAGCCCAGACATCGGCGGTCGCTGCACTATCGCGCACATAGGCGATCTCGCCGATGAAATGGCCTTCGGGGAGCGCGAAGGTCTGTGCCTGCTTTCCAACCGCGGCTTCGCCGTCGACGATGTAGTAAAGCCGATCGGTGGGCTGCCCTTCGCGGGTAAGGGCGCGCGGTTCTGTGTCTTCCTGCGCGCTCCAACGACCGATGCGCATCAGGCGGCGAAATTGCCCTGGTGTGAGCGAGCCGAGCATTGAAAACAGGTGCCTCTCGTCCGCGCTCAGCCGAAAGGTCGTGCGGTCCATCAGTACCTGGCTGAGCACCCACAGATTAACGCCGATCATCAGGAAGCCAGTCAGCACCGCATCCCACAGCGGCGGGTCCGGCACGAGCCAATAGTAGAAATTGAAGACGGCGCTTGAGACGATGATCATCACGCGCAGCTTCAGCTCGTCACGAATGAAATAGCCGATCAGCAGAAGCGCCGTGCCGACATGGATCAACCAGGCGGGGTCGAACAGGGTCATTGTGTGCATCCCTCCCATTGCATCGGGACGTGACACTATGTGCAGCGAAGTGGCTTAGCCTTCAACCGCTTCAAGAAGTTCGAGCGATTCCTCGGTGGACGGCATCGCATCATCGGGGCGGAAAGAGGTGTTGAGCTTCTTCGCCAGATCCCTGGTGAGCAGCGCATTGAGCGCGTTCCCGAGGTTGGGGTATTTGCGGCTCAGCATTCGCAGCGCATCGGCATCCCACTCGACATAGCGCACGCCTTCTGGCGCAACCGATGTGGTGGTGGTCTTGCGATTGAGGACGTAGCCGACTTCGCCGACGAAATTGTCTTCGGGAAGGCGGAAGCGCCGGCCGTGTTTTTCGACCGAGATGATGCCCTCGAAAACATAGAAGAGCGCATTGGAAGGCTCGTCATCGCGCGTTAGCAGGGTGCCATCCGGATCGTCGGCCCGGCGCCATTGCGCGATCTTGAGCACGCGCCGGAATTGCCCGGGAGTGAGCGTTTCGAATGCGTCGAACAGCCGCTTTTCATCTTCGCTCAGGCTCAGGGTAGTGCGCTCGAGAGCTATCTGCCCAAGGACCCAGAAATTGATCGCGACGAATAGAAAGCTCGTGATGATCGGGTCCCACAAGGGGCCCGTAGGCAGCGACCAATAATAGGCGATGTAGACGAAGGTGGAGACGACGATCAGAACGCGCAGCTTCAGCTCGTCGCGAATGCCATAGGCGATGAGCAGCAGCGCCGCGCCGAGATAGATCAACCATTGGGGATCGAACACGTCCATATCTGCGGCCTTTGCCGCCGGGTCGACGAAATGTCACGCCGTGTGTTGCGCTATCGCCCGATCGTCTGCCGATAGGAAAGTGCCTCGGCGATATGGACCCGCCCTACCTGCTCTGCACCAGAGAGGTCTGCGATGGTGCGAGCGACCCGGAGCATGCGCGTATAGCTGCGCGCCGAGAGCCGTAATTTTTCTGCCGCCCGCATCAACAATGCACGGCCTTCGTCATCGGGAGAGGCGTGGGCTTCCAGAGAGTCACCTTCCAGCTCTGAATTTGAGCGAACCCCGCGCGCCTGTGACTGCCTTCGCGCGTGAGCGACACGGCGGGCCACGTCTTCGCTACCCTCGGTTGGCGGAGGCAAGGCCATGTCCATTGCGCTCACTGCGGCGACTTCGACATGAAGGTCTATCCGGTCGAGCAGCGGTCCGGATAGTCGCCCCTGATAGTCGCCGACGCAGCGCGGATAGCGATTGCAGTTCTGCGCCGGATCGCCCGCATAACCGCAGCGGCACGGGTTCATCGCGGCGATTAGCTGTACCTGCGCGGGGAAGGTCACATGCGCATTCGCACGCGCGACATCGACCTGTCCTGTCTCGAGCGGCTGGCGCAGCGAATCGAGGACGGGGCGCTGGAATTCGGGAAGCTCGTCGAGGAACAGCACGCCCAGATGCGCCAAGCTCACTTCGCCCGGGCGCACCTTCAGGCCGCCGCCTGTTAGCGCCGCCATGCTCGCCGAATGGTGCGGCGCACGAAAAGGGCGCGAACGACTGATACGGCCCGCTTCGAGCAATCCCGCAACCGATTGCACCATCGACACTTCGAGCGCTTCGGAGGGCGACAGTTCGGGCAGGATGCCGGGAAGGCATGAGGCAAGCAGGCTTTTGCCCGATCCGGGCGGTCCGATCATCAAGAGGTTGTGCCCTCCCGCTGCCGCAATTTCGAGCGCGCGCTTGGCGGTCTCCTGACCCTTTACTTGTTTGAGGTCGGTGACAGCGGGGGCCTCTTCCACCTCTCCCCGCTCCGGCTCTGCGAGCACCTGTGTGCCCTTCAGGTGGCCGAGCAACGAGGAAAGGTCGCGCGGTGCGAGCACCGGAACGCCGCTCGCCCACTTGGCTTCCGCGCCTTGGCTTACTGGGCAGATCAACCCGCACTCCTCGCTGCTCGCATGAAGCGCTGCGATCAGGACGCCGGGTGATGCTACCACGCGCCCATCGAGAGAAAGCTCGCCAACCGCGATCCAGTCACCCAGTTGCTCGGCATCCGTCACGCCCATCGCCGCCAGCAGCGCGAGCGCGATGGGGAGGTCGAAATGCGAGCCATCTTTGGGAAGATCAGCAGGCGAGAGATTGATTGTGATCCGCTTGGGCGGCATCGCGAGGCCCATCGCCGATAGCGCTGCCTGTACCCGTTCACGGCTTTCGCTCACCGCCTTGTCAGGCAGACCGACAATGGAAAAGCGCGGAAGGCCCGGAGCCACCTGGCACTGGACTTCGACCTTGCGGGCTTCAAGCCCGAGATAAGCAACGGTTTGGACAAGCGCGACCACGAACGACCCCCAGTTTCCACGGTGCACCTCGGCCTCTTTTGGATGGCTTGTATAGCTTTGTCGAGAGGCTTGCTCCGGTTAATACCTGTAAGTCTGGCGTGCTTACACGACCGACCCCGCAAACGGGATTACCAATTCTAAACAGAAACTTGCAGTGGCCCTAGGTTTCACTGCGAAAGGTCTTCGCAAGCATAAACCTTGGCACTTCCTGAACCTCGGCAAAGTTATGCCATAGAGCATGAAACGGATTGCCTTCCTGCTCGCCGCACTCCAGCTCGCCTTTGCCGGTGCATTCTTCGCATCGCCTGCATCGGCGCAGCATTCCGCTTCGATGCATCTCGGCAGCGCTCGCACTGTTATGACCGAGAGCTGGATCGAGGAGTGGGACCCGATCGCTCGCCGCTGGGTGAGGGTCGAGGCTGGCAACGGCCAAATCGACACCGCGTCAATGCCCACGATCACCACTACGATCATGAATGGGGAAAGGGTCGCTGAAACTCGTTCCGCTGCGCGCTATGCCCTGCCTGCTGTGCCGAGTAGCTCGCCGCGTATGCTCGCGCAGTATGGTCCTTTCGTCGTGACCAGCCAGACGCGGGTCAAAATGGTCGGCTCGACTGACAGTTCCACACCGCGATATTTTGACGCGATGATGCGCGATTTTCCGCAGCTCGATACGCTCGAGATGGTCGAGGCGCCTGGCACAACGAATGACATTGCGAATCTCGCGGTTGGCCGCCGTATTCGCGCTGCGGGCCTCTCGACCTATGTGCCGCGTGGTGGGTCTGTTCGGTCAGGAGCAGTCGAGCTGTTTCTTGCAGGCGTTACGCGCCGGGTTGATGATGGAGCCCAGTTCGCGGTTCATTCCTGGCTCGACAATCACGGTCGCGAAGCGGACGACTTCGCCGCCAGTGACCCTGCGCACAGGCTCTATCTCGATTACTACGTCGAAATGGGCATGAGCGAGCGACGAGCGCACGAATTCTACGCCATGACCAATTCGGTTCCGCATCGCACAGCGCTGTGGCTTGTCGCTGACGACATGCGCTTCTGGTTGCGGCCTGAACAGCCACCACAGCCGCAGATTGCATATCTCGACGTGACGGCTATCGACATGGGGCTCATCCAGAAGGCGAAATTCGCATTGGCGCGAATCGATACGCGCCTTGACTCTCTTCGCGCTTTCCCATAGGCGCGCGCCTTCAGTTTTGGCTGGTTCAAAAACCGGCCGCATTTTGGACGCCGCAAGCCGTGGATGGTCACACCGCCCGTAAGCAGCTTCCAGCCAGTTATTCGAGGACGATATGAAGCGGACTTTCCAGCCCAGCAATCTCGTGCGTGCCCGTCGGCACGGTTTCTTCGCGCGCAAGGCAACCCCGGGCGGCCGCAAGGTCATCCGCGCACGCCGCAAGCGCGGTCGCAAGAAGCTCAGCGCTTAATCTTTTCGGCGCCCTAAGGCGCCGGGCGCGGGCCATCCGGCCCACTTGGCCATCGCCGCATGAGCGGCGGCGCACAGTCGCGCTTGCGGGCTCCCGTCGGGAGCCCGTTTGCATTCCTGCCAATCTGTTCGGCTGGTCTGATCAGCATGGTATAGGTCAACTTTAATGCCGACCGTTCTTACAAAACGCACCGATTTTCTTGCGGCGAACAAGGGGCTGCGAAACGCACGGCCCGGTTTCGTTTTGCTGACCCGTCCCAATGATGGCGAAGGGGTGCGCTACGGCATCACGGTCACGAAAAAGATCGGCAACGCCGTGGTGCGCAACCGGATGAAGCGGCGCTTTCGCGAGCTTCTTCGCGCGGCGCTTCCTGAAGGCGGCCTCGCGAATCACGACCATGTTCTTATCGGCCGCTCCGGCGGGGTTGAGCGCGATTATTCGACGATGGCGGAGGAGCTTCACGCAGCCCTTGCCCGGGCAAAGGAGGGTAATGGCGATACCGGACGAGGCCGCCGCCCGAGGCGGGGGAACAAGCGCAAATGAAGCATGTGCTTATCTTCATTGCACGTTTCTGGCAGCTAGGCCCGTCGCGGATATTGCCGCCCACTTGCCGTTATTCGCCGTCATGCAGCCAGTACGCGATTGAGGCTTTGCGCAAATATGGCGCTCTCAAGGGTGGATGGCTTGCCGCAAAGCGGCTAGGGCGCTGCCATCCATGGGGAGGGCACGGCCACGATCCGGTTCCTTGAAGGGCTGGAAATACGAGCTGTCATACCCACATAACACACTTCAAATGGTTTCTCGCTAGGGCATAATCTTGGACAACCAGCGTAATATCCTGCTCGCCGTCGTGCTTTCGGGCCTGCTCATTCTCAGTTGGGATATGGGCATGCGGTACTTCTACCCTCAATCCGATGTGCCCGCTCCCAGTGAAGTCATGTCGGGTGCTGCAAGCGATCCTGCTGATGCGGACACGGTCACCAGTTCGACCGATGGTCCAGCTGGAGATCTGGGCGAAGCGGCTGCCGAGGTCGGACCTGTCGATCTCGGGACTGCGCTTGCGAGCGAGAACCGCGTCATCATCGATGCGCCGCGCGTCGCCGGATCGATCAATCTGGTCGGCGCGCGCGTCGATGATCTTGTGCTCAAGGACTACGACGAAACCACGCAGGAAGGCAGCGATCCCGTGCGCATCCTTGCGCCCGACCGGACGGACGAACAGCATTATGCCGAGTTTGGTTTTGTCGTCGGCGGCCAGCGCATGTCGAGCCGCGCGATCTGGGAGGCCGATGGCGAGCGTCTGACGCCTGAAACACCGGTTACTCTGTCGCGCACAGACGAGAACGGCATTACCTACCGCGTCGCATTTTCGATCGATGACAATTACATGGTCTCGGCACAGCAGACGGTGGAAAATGGGTCGGAGAATGCGGCGATCGTCCAGCCTTTTGCCCTGATCAAGCGTACCAGCGAAACCGCATCGCCTGACCAGTTCATTGCCCATGCCGGCCCGACCGGTGTGTTTGGCGGCTCGCTATACGATCCCAATTCCTACGAGGAACTGGCTGAGCTTGGCCGCGACAACCCGGCAGGTGCTGTGTCGTGGTTGGGCTTCACCGACAATTACTGGGCAAGCGCGCTCATCCCCGGCGAGGGCGAAGCCGACAGCGCCGGGTGGCGTTCGCTGGGCGACCAGCTTTTCCGCGCCGATCTGATCTACGATGCTCAGACCGTTCCAGCGGGCGGATCGCTGACGCGGGGCACGCAGCTTTTTGCAGGCGCCAAGGAAAGCGCGATCCTCGACCAGTACGAAGACGCCGGCATCACCTATTTCGGCAAGGCGATCAGCTGGGGCTGGTTTGAATGGTTCGAAAAGCCGCTTCTGTGGCTGCTTCGCACGCTCAATGGCCTTGTCGGCAATTTCGGTGTTGCGATCATCCTTCTGACCGTGATCATCCGCGGCCTGCTGTTCCCGATTGCGCAGAAGCAGTTCGCTTCGATGGCGCAGATGAAGGCCGTCCAGCCCAAGATGAAAGCCATCCAGGAGCGCTACAAGGACGACAAGCAGACCCAGCAGCAAAAGATCATGGAGCTTTACAAGGAGGAGAAGGTCAATCCGCTCGCGGGCTGTCTGCCGCTCCTCATCCAGATCCCGATCTTTTTCGCGCTCTACAAGGTGCTCTACCTCGCGATCGAGATGCGGCACGAGCCGTTCCTCTACATGAGCGACCTTTCCGCGCCCGATCCTGCGAAGATCCTCAACCTGTTCGGCCTCTTGCCGTATGATGTCCCCGGCTTCCTCGGCATCGGTATCCTTGCCGTGCTTCTGGGTGTGACGATGTGGCTGACCTTCAAGCTCAATCCGAGCGCGATGGACCCCGTGCAGCAGCAGATCTTCAACCTGATGCCGTGGTTCCTGATGTTCGTGATGGCGCCGTTTGCAGCGGGCCTTCTTATCTACTGGGTCACCTCGAACGTCCTCACGCTCGCGCAGCAAAGCTATCTCTATTCGCGCCACCCGCAATTGAAGGCGGCGGCAGAGAAAGAGAAAGCCGAGATGGCGAAAAAGAAGGCCCGCGAGGACGCGGAAAAGAGCAAGGCTTGAGCCCTAACATGACTCCGGAAGAACAGGAGCGCGAGCTCCAGCGCCGCGAACGCGCAGCCTCGCGCCTGTTTTCGGGCCGGGTCGACTTCCTGCTGTCCGCGCCGCAGCTGAAGTTCCTTCCTGACCCCATCTGCCCGGAGGTCGCCTTTTGTGGGCGGTCAAACGTCGGCAAGAGTTCCCTTCTGAACGCGCTCACGGGCCGGAAGGCGATCGCGCGCGCATCGGTGACGCCGGGTCGCACGCAGGAACTCAACTTTTTCGATGTGGGCGGAGAGCCGGGCGGCAAGCCGCTGTTCCGCCTGGTCGACATGCCCGGCTACGGCTTTGCTAAAGCACCGGTCAAAGTGGTCGAGCGCTGGAAAAACCTCGTCAAAAGCTACCTGCGCGGTCGTCCTGTGCTCGCGCGCAATCTCGTCCTCGTCGATAGCCGCCACGGCCTCAAAGACGTCGACCGCGAGATGATGAAGATGCTCGATGAAGCAGCGGTTGGATATCGTATCGTTCTGACCAAGACGGACAAGATCAAGGCGAGCGAGTTGGAGCGAGTGGCGAACAAAGTCGCCGACGAAGCGCGCAAGCACGTTGCCGCTTATCCCGAACTCCACCTCACCAGCAGCGAAAAGGGCATGGGCATCGAGGCGCTCAGGGCCGCCGTTGTTGCCGACGCGCTGGGTGAGAGCTGGTTCGACGCTGGTTGATCGACGCTCGACGAACTGTGCGAAAGCGCCAATTCCAGCGCTTTACCTTTCCTGCAAAAGCTAACACAGTGGCGCGCTAAACAAAGCGCCCCCCGCATCTGCCGACCGGAGAAAACCGGCGCGCTCGCCGGGCCGGTGCAGGGAGAGGGATTTACATGGCGCAAGCGACTGTGGCGGCGCAGCCGACGGCTCACTCGGGATCTGACGGTTTCGGGACGCCGGGCTACCGGGCTTACGTGCTGACTGCACTTCTGGTCGTCTACATCTTCAATTTCATCGATCGCACGATCGTCAACATCCTGACCGAACCGATCAAGCTCACCTTCGGGCTTGAAGACTGGCAGATGGGCCTGCTGGGCGGACCTGCGTTTGCGTTTCTCTATACGTTTCTCGGCATCCCTATTGCGCGTGCGGCGGAACGCTACAATCGCGTAGTGATCATCGCAGCGGCAGTCGCGATCTGGAGCCTGTTTACAGCGCTATGCGGTTTCGCAGCATCGTTCCTGATGCTGTTCCTGTTCCGCGTCGGCGTCAGTATCGGCGAGGCAGGGTGCACCCCTCCCGCGCAATCGCTGATCGCGGACTATTTCAAGCCATCGAGCCGCGCGACAGCCGTGTCGGTCTATGCTCTGGGCGTGCCGCTTGGCGGGATGCTGGCATCGCTGTTCGGCGGACAACTTGCAGGGCTTGATGGCGCGGCGTTCGGCGTCTGGATCAATTCAATCGGAATTGGCGGACTGTTCGGCGACCTCGACTGGAGCACGGTCGAGGGCTGGCGGATTGCTTTCGTTGTTGTCGGCTTGCCGGGATTGCTGGTCGCGCTCGTCGTGTGGCGCAGCATCACCGAGCCACCGCGTGGCTACACCGATCCCGCAGCCTTGCAGGGTCTTGAAAAAGCGAGCTTTGGCGAAGCGCTCAAGGTGCTGGTCAAAAAGCCCGCTTATGTTCACGTCGTGATCGGGGCGACCATCGCTTCGTTTGTCGGATATGGTGTCGCACAGTTCACGACCAGCTTCCTCATCCGAACGCATGGTCTCACAATCCAGGACGCATCGCTGTTGTTCGGTATCATCCTTGGCCTGATGGCGGCGATTGGAGTTTTCGGGTCGGGCTGGCTCTCTGACAAGATGGCCTCGCGTTATCCCAATGCGCTTTCATGGCTTCCTGCCGTGGGGATGGGGCTGTCGGTCCCCCTCTATGCGTTTGGCTATCTGATGGACAATCTATGGCTTGCGATGCCAGCACTCATGGCGGCGGCGACACTCCACTATGCGTATCTTGGACCCATGTACGCGGTCTCGGGCGGCGTCGCTGACAGTCGGATGCGCGCTACAGCCGTGGCCATCACGCTCTTCGTCGTGAACCTCGTTGGATACGGGCTTGGGCCGCTCTTGATCGGCATCCTGTCGACCGTGCTTAAGACAATGTTCCTCGATGGCTACGGGCTGGCTCTCACGCTTGAAGCATGCAAGCCGCTGATCGCGCTGGCGCCCGAAGCGCGTGCTGCGCTTTCGGCTGGCGAAGTAGAGGCGCTCTCGGCTTGCACAACAAGCGAGGCGCAGGGGCTGCAATGGTCGATCGTGATCTTCGTTTGCCTCTATGGCTGGGCAGCGCTCCACTACCTCCTCGCCGGGCGCACGCTTCAAGAAGATATGGTGGCGCGCGGCGGCTAGGTCGCGAACAGCTGATCCGGCTCGGCAAACGCCTTGAATTCAAGCGCATTGCCGGCCGGATCGCGCAGGAACATCGTGGCCTGTTCGCCCGGTTGCCCGCGAAAGCGTACCGTCGGCTCGATTACGAAATCGGTGTCGGCGGCGCGCAGGCGCTCTGCCAGCGCTTCCCACTGCTCCATTTCAAGCACCAATCCGAAATGCGGGACCGGCACGCCGTGCCCATCGACATGGTTGCTTGCACGGTCGCCTGAGCCACCGGGCGCGAGGTGCGCGACGATCTGATGCCCGTGAAAATCGAAGTCGATCCACTCGTCCGAGGACCGTCCTTCGCTGCATCCCAGCGTCTCGCGATAGAAATCGCGCGCTGCGCCAAGATCATCGACCGGGAACGCGAGGTGGAACGGGGGCAGGCTCATCGTGACGATTCTCCAATTCTGGCCCCTCGTAACCCGTTCAGCCTCGACAGCGAAACCATGAATATCTACGGACGAACCGAATGGACGGGGCTGGTGCCCCCGGGTGGAGCAGCCATGAAACTCATCATCGGAAACAAGAACTATTCAAGCTGGTCGCTTCGCGGCTGGCTCGCGGCCAAGCAATCGGGACTGAGTTTTGAGGAAATCACCGTCCCGATCCTTGGCGAGCATTGGCAGGAAGAGAAGCAATCGGATGATTTCCAGCCCTCCAGCGGCAAGGTCCCGATCCTGTGGGACGGCGACAATGTCATCTGGGACAGCCTGGCGATCATGGAGTACCTTTCCGACAAGGTCGGGCGCGACCGCTTCTGGCCCAAGGACGAGGCCGCGCGCGGGATGGCGCGTTCGATGGTTGCCGAAATGCATTCTTCCTATGCCTCGCTGCGCAGCGAGATGCCGATGAATGTGCGCCGGCGGATCAAGCTTGAAAATGTATCAGACCAGACCAAAAGCGAAGTCGTACGCATCCTTCAGCTCTGGGCCGAGGTGCGGGCTCGCCACGGTAGCGCAGGGCCGTTCCTGTTCGGCACCTTCGGGGCAGCCGATGTCTTTTACGCGCCAATCGTATCGCGCTTTGTTACCTACGGGATTGGCGTGCCAGGCTTCGCGCAAAGCTATATGGAAGCGATCTGGGAGCATGACTGGATGCAGACATGGGTCAGCGCTTCGGAAGATGAACAATGGGTAATCGAACAGTACGAGACCGTGGGATGAGACACGCAATCTTTGCGCTTTGCGCAATTGCCTTACTGCTGCCGACCCCGGCGAGCGCATGGGGCTTTTACGCGCACCGCAAGACCGCCGAAATTGCCGAGGCCAATATCTCGCCAGCTTCGCGCGCCAAGCTGCGCGCGCTGTTTGAAGCCGAGGAACTGATTGGCACGCCCGAATGCGATCTTGAGAACCTTCGCGATGCGAGCGTGTGGCCCGATTGCATTCGCCGAGACCGATCGCGCTGGGGCTACACAGCTGCCTGGCATTACCGGACCGCGCCGATTTGCGAGGCATTCAACCCGCGCGCCAATTGTCCCGGCGGCGCCTGTGTCACGGGCCAGATCGAGCGTGCGCACCGCGTGCTCGCCGATGAGAGCTTGCCTGCCAATGTCAGGCTCGAAGCGCTTGCCTTCATGGTGCACTTCGCAGGCGATGTGCATATGCCGCTTCACTCGGGCGACAAAAGCGACCGAGGGGGCAATGATCGCGAGACCGATTACGGCATTGTTCCAAGCCTCAACCTCCACTGGATCTGGGACGGACCCCTTGCAGAACGTGCAATCAGCGACCCTGCCGATCCCGTCGTGCGCCGCTACAGCGTAGCCGAGCGCGCTGAGCTTGGCGGCGGCAATCCTGATGAGTGGGGACGCGAAAGCTGGGAGATCTCACGCGGCTTCGTCTACCCGACCGCTTTCGACACCGGCGATGTGTGCGGCACAGAACTGCCTATGAAGACCGCGCTCACTCAGGAAGACATCGTGCGCGGCGTTCCCATCGCCAAGCGCCGCGTTCAGCAGGCGGGCATTCGTATCGCGCAGCTTATCGAAAGCGCGCTCGAGCCCGGCCCGCTGCCCGAGCCTGAGCGCCGCTAGGCAAACGCTTTCCAGGCGAACCACGTCGCCACGCCGAGCATCAGCAATGCGAGGATGCGGCTCACATGCCTTGCGCGCGCATGCGACTGGAGCAGCGGGCGAATGCGCTCGGCCCCGAAAACAAGCGCTAGGTGGACCGCAGTCGCGACCGCGACGCTGAGCGTGGCCATTATAAGGCCTTGCGCATAGCTTGGCCTGCCTCCCGCGATGAATTGCGGCATGACCGTGATGAAGAACAGCGTCGCCTTGGGGTTGAGCAGGTTGATCCCGAACCCGGCGAGAGCATTGCGCTGGACTTCATTACGAGGTGTTGCCGCGTGCGAACTCTCACCAGCATCGCGCCACGCCTGCCATGCGAGCCAAGCCATCATTGCTGCACCCGCAAGCGAAATGCCTTTCGCGATTGCGTCGCTCTGGCTGAGGATGAAGCTTGCTGCGAGCACGCTCAGCGCCGCATTGCTAGCAAGCCCGAGGGCGATGCCGGTCGTTGCGGCCAGCCCCGATCGCTTCCCTTCCGCTAGCGTCAGCGCCACCAGCCAACCCATGTTGGGGCCGGGGGTCAGCTCGATCAGGAGCACGGCAAGGGCAAAGCCGATCAGGTCCATGAGCGAAGCGGTTCAGGGCGCCCGATCAAGGGGTTCGCCGCGTCTCGTAGCGAGAGCCGTCCTTGCGCGCATATCCATCGGCGTCGAACACCATGTCGATATCGGGATATTCGCCCGAATCCGCATCTGCGTCGCCTGCCGAAACGGCGATGAAGAAACAGGAGGTGTCGCTGCGATTGTGCAGGCGGTGTCCGTTCTCGACCCCGGCTGCCCATGCGATCACGTCGCCAGCCTTCACCACCGTCTCGCCCTCGTCCTCGATCAGCACCGCTTCGCCTGACAGCACAACGACAAGCTCATCCTCTACCCGGTGCCAGTGCCGCTGCGAAGAGTATGCGCCGGGCTTTAGTTCGACATGGCTCGCGCCCATCTGTGTCAGCCCGGCAACCGGCGCGAGCCTGCGATACCAGCGCCCCTCGACATCCGCGTCGAAGGGCGGGGGATAGCCGGTCGCGTTGGTCTGTTGGATCGCATCAAGATCAAGCTTGGGCATTGGGCGCTTCTCCTGCTAGCGAGGGCACTATGAGTGATGCCCTCGATTACGCCAAGCGGCTCATTGCCGAGCCCAGCGTTACCCCCGCCACCGGTTCTGTCTTCGACGCGATGGAGCAAATGCTCGCGCCGCTGGGCTTTGCGGTCCACCGGTTCAAACGCGGCGATGGCGAGGAAGGCAGCGACGAGGCACCTGTCGAAAATCTCTTCGCGATCCGCAAAGGGCCCGAGGGCAGCCAGCATTTCGCTTTTGCAGGGCACCTCGACGTGGTCCCGCCGGGCGATGGCTGGGCCTCGGACCCTTTCGAACCGACAGAGCGCGGCGAGCTGCTTTATGGACGCGGCGCGGTGGACATGAAGAGCTCGATCGCCTGTATGGTCGCAGCTGTCGCAGATGTCCCGAAAGACGCGGGCACGATCAGCTTCATCATCACCGGCGATGAGGAAGGCCCGGCTCTGCACGGCACGAGGGCGCTGATCGACTACATGAATGAGCAGGGCATCAAGCCCGACTTGTGCCTTGTCGGCGAACCCACCAGCGTCGATCGGCTGGGCGACATGATGAAGATCGGACGGCGCGGTTCGGTCAATATCTGGCTGACGGTCGAGGGCATGCAGGGCCACGTCGCCTATCCGCACCTTGCCGATAACCCCAACCCAAAGCTGGTAGCGATGCTCGCCGAGCTCGACGCGCTCACGCTCGATACCGGGACCGACTGGTTCCAGCCTTCAAACCTCGAGATCACCGATATCGAAGTCGGCAACCGCGCTCACAATGTCATCCCTGCCACCGCCAAGGCGCGCATTTCGATCCGCTTCAACGATCTGCATTCCGGCGCAAGCCTGTCGGAGCGCGTCGCCGCTATCGCTGAAAAGCACGGCGGGCGCGCTCTGCCGATCATTTCGGGCGAACCCTTCCTGACCGAGCCCGGCGCATTTTCGAATATGCTCGCCGAGGCGATCGAGGCTGAAACCGGCACGCGGCCCGACCAATCGACCACCGGAGGCACGTCCGATGCGCGGTTCCTGCGCGCCGTGTGCCCGGTGATCGAGTTCGGCCTGTGCAACGCAACCATGCACAAGCGTGACGAGGCTGTGGCCATACCCGACCTCGATACGCTAACCCGCATCTACACACGCGCGGCGCTGGGGGCGCTGGCGCTGAAAACAGAACACGAAGGGGCGTGAGTTTCCGATGAAAGCCTGGTTTGCAATTCCGCTGTGGCAGCGGGTTATTGGTGCGCTCGTGCTTGGGATCGCGATTGGCTATCCGTGGGGTCAGGTAGGCAGCATCGGCGGACTGGAGCCGACCGACATCAAGATTATCGGTGACATCTTCATCGCCTTCATCAAGATGCTGGTCGTTCCGTTGATCTTCTTCAGCCTTGTCGCGGGCGTCGCCAGTATCGGAGACCTGCGCAAGCTAGGAAGCGTGGGATGGCGTGCGCTATTGATCTTTGTGGTCACAGGTCAGATGGCAGTGTGGCTTGGCCTTGCGATTGGCACATTTGCCCAACCCGGTGGCGGGATCAATGGCAGTTCGATGCAGCTCGACGCCGATAAACTTGCGGAAGCGCAGGAGCGGCAAGAAAGCGCCAAGTCGTTCTCAGAGATGATCCTCGAGGTCGTTCCATCGAGCCCTGTTCAGGTCATGGCAGACGTCAATGTCCTTCCACTCATTGTATTCTCGCTTCTTATCGGCATTGGCATCCTCATGGCGAAGGAAGACGGTGAGCCGGTGCTCAAGATCTTCGAAAGCGGGTCAATCGTGATGCAGAGGGTCACGATGATCGTGATGGAGTTGACCCCGTTCGGTGTCTTTGCGCTGATGGCATGGGTCGCGGGCACACTGGGGCTCGAAGCGCTGCAGGCGCTCGGCATCCTCGTGTTCCTGAACTATCTCGGTTGCTTCCTGATCATTGGCTTAATCTATGCGGGGATGATCAAGTTCATCGCGAAACTGCCAGTGATCGATTTCTTTCGCGGCATCGTTGACGCGATCGCGGTGAGTTATTCGACCGCAAGTTCGAACGCGACGCTGCCCGTTACGTTGCGCTGCACCCAGCGCAACTTGGGGGTCTCGAACTCGGTGTCGAGTTTCGTCGTGTCGCTCGGAGCGACGATCAACATGAATGGCACCGCGATGTATCTCGGACTTGCGACCCTTTTCGGAGCGCAGGCCTTTGGTGTCGATCTTACATGGGGCGATTACATCACGATTTCGATCCTCGGCACTTTGGGAGCCATCGGCGCAGCGGGCATTCCGGGCGCTGGCCTGATCATGATGGTGCTGGTCTTCGGCGCGGTCGGTGTGCCGCTTGAGACTATCGCGCTGGTAGCAGGCATCGACCGGATCATGGACATGATGAGGACCACAACGAATGTCAGCGGCGACGCGGCCGTGGCGACGACCGTGGCAAGCCTGACCGGCGAACTGGATCGGGCCGAGCTGATTTCGGCGGATGATGTTTAAGGTCCTCGGGGCTGCCTCGATAATTGGCCTGCTCAGCTGCTCTCCAGCAGCTGATCCAGATCCAGACCCTGAGGCGTCGGCTGACGCTGCACTTCTCCGCGAAACATTGCCAGGAGTGACCGACAGATGTGTTGAACTATTTTTGTCGGGGGGACCTAATGCGTTTCCAAGCGATGTCCGTGAATGCTTTCCAATGGACAAGGCACGACGATGGGAAGGCCTTTGGCTCGATGAGTTCGAAGGGTCGCGTTTCTGCGCAGCGCCAGCAGATGATTGCACGTACCACAGCGCAGGAGAGCGAGTTTGGTTGACCTTCGCAGAGGAAATCAGAGCGACAGAGCGACCTGCTTTCGACGGCAAAATCAGGCTCTATCAGATCGAGTTTATCGGTCGTCAAACCTCTGAACCCGGCCATTTCGGACACGCGGGCACGTCAGACAGAAAGATCGTTGTAGAAGAACTGCTCAAGCTTGAACTTGTGTCAAGGAACTAGCCATCACCGCCCCTTCGGCTTCTCCAGCACCTTCTTCCTGAAGCTGCACAGATCGACCACCGGACACCGCCAGCACTCGGGCGTCCTTGCCTTGCAGACATAGCGCCCGTGCAGGATCAGCCAGTGATGCGCGTGCAGGCGGAAGGGTTGGGGTACGCGTTTTTCGAGCTTCGCTTCGACCTGCTCGGGCGTCTTCCCCTTGGCGAGGCCTGTGCGGTTGCCAACCCGCAGGATGTGGGTGTCGACCGCGAAGGTCTCTTGCTTGAACCAGCAATTGAGCACCACGTTCGCAGTCTTGCGACCCACGCCGGGTAGCCGCACGAGGTCCTCGCGCGTGTCGGGAACCTCTCCGCCATATTCGTCGATCAGCAGTTGCGAGAGCGCGATCACGTTCTTCGCCTTGGAGTTGAACAGGCCGATCGTCTTGATGTGCTCGATCAGCCCATCGAGCCCCAGATCGAGCATCTGCTGCGGCGTCTCAACCCTCGCAAACAGAGCCCGCGTCGCCTTGTTGACGCCAACGTCGGTCGCTTGCGCAGACAGGGCAACTGCCACGACCAGCTGATAGGCGTTGCCGTATTCGAGCTCGGTTTCGGGTTCGGGATTGTCTTCGGCCAGACGGCGGAAGAACTCGAAAATCTGGTCTTTGGTCATACCCGTGGGGTCACTCGGTCTCGCTCGCGTCCATATTGTCAGCCTTCCATTCCATTGCCGCACGCACGCGGTTCTGGACCGTGGGGTGAGTGTAGAAAATGGCCTCTTCAAGATCGCCCGCCAGCGGATAGCGATATTCAGCGGTCTTGATGAGCGCCATCGAGAGCGCATCGGGCAGGTTCACGGTCCGCAGCGAATAGGCATCCGCCTCGCGCTCACCGATGCGGGTCATGGTGTTTATGACCGGTTGGCCGAGCGTGAAGAACAGTCCCATGATGAAAAGCAGCACCGGGATCCCGCGCACGTCAGACAGCTCCGCCGAACTGCCGAACTTGCGCGCAAACCAGTCATAGCTCTTCGCGGTGAGGAAGAAGACCAGCACCGCCATCACGCTCAGGACGAAGATCGAGCGCCAGACATGGCCGAGCACGTAATGCCCGATCTCGTGGCCGGTCACCGCCTTCACCTCGTCGAGCGAAGCCTCACCCATCGCCACATCCGAGATCGCGATGCGCGCCGAGCCGCCGATCCCTGAAACATTGGCGGTGAAGTTGTTCGACTGGCGCGAGCCGTCATACATAAAGATGCGGTCGGGCGAGATGTCGGCTTCTGCGCCAAGCGCCAACACGGCATCGCGCACTTCGCCTTCGGGGATCGGCTCGAACTCGTTGAAGAGCGGCTCAATCAGCGGCGGCAGGAAGGCGAGCGCCAGCGCGGTGAAGGCCGCGACAAGACCGCCCGACCACAGCCACCAGAGCCTTCCCGTCTTTCGGATCAGCGCATAGACCCCGATGAAAAGCAGCGAGAGCAGGATGCTCGAAATCACCATTCCGAGCGCGCCCTGCGCGAGAAAATCGCCGAGCGGTTGGCTGGTGCGATCATAGGCGCTTTCGCGGTACCAATCGGTGTAGATCGAATAGGGCAGGGACAGCAGCCCGCTGACCACTCCGAAAACAAAAGCGACGACGAAGACCCGCAGGTTCTGCCACTTCTCGCTGACCTTCGAGAACACCCAGTCGAGCACGCCGCTTTTTATGACCAGCCACGTGACCAGCGCGCTCACGACAAGCCCGGCGAGGATCAGCCAGTGATTGCTGGTTGTGTAGGCGCGGGCAAGCTCCAGCTCTTCGGCTGAAAGCGTGCTCATGAGGTCGCGCGTGGCGGCCTCGGGATCGAATGTCATGATGTGTTTCCCCTCACTCGTGCCGGTGCGGATTAAAGCCCCAGCACGTCCTCCATCGAATAGCGGCCCGGTTCCTTGCCCATCAGCCATTCGGCCCCGCGCACTGCGCCGCGCGCAAAGATCATGCGGTTTTCAGCCGAGTGGGAGAGGGTCAGGCGTTCCTCGTTACCGGCAAAGATAACGCTGTGCTCGCCTGCGACCGTGCCGCCGCGCAGAGTGGCGAAGCCGATATGCCCTTCACCGCGCTCGCCGGTATAGCCGTGGCGCCCGCTTTCCATGTTGTCGGACAGGTCGATCCCGCGTGCCTCGGCGGCGGCTTCACCCAGCAGCTTGGCCGTGCCCGATGGCGCATCGACCTTTGCGCGGTGGTGCATTTCGAGCACCTCGATATCCCAATCATCACCAAGTCGTGACGCCGCCTCACGGACCAGCGCCGATAGCAAGGTCACGCCAAGCGAGGTGTTGCCGGTCTGAAGCACGGGGATCGCCTTGGCGGCTTCATCGATCGCAGAGAAGTGCGAAGGCTCAAGCCCTGTTGTCCCGATCAGGATCGGTACGCCCGCGCTCGTCGCTGCCTTGAGGTTGGCTGCGAGTGCATCGGGAGCCGAGAAGTCGACGATAACGTCGCACTTTGCGACCAGCTTGCCAGGCTCTCCGCCAAGATCGACGCCTACGCACAGATTGTGCCCCGCCTGCTTGATCGCGTCAGCCAGCGCCTGGCCCATGCGGCCTTTGTGTCCGATCACTGCGAAGTCTGCCATCGATCCGTCCTCGTATGCGTGCGCTTTGGCCTCGCTAGGGGGAGGGGGACCGTCAGCTGCCAGGCATATGTTCCAGCAGGCGGCGCGCTCCGGCGAGGCTCAGGTGATTATCGTCGTAATAGAGCGGCCTTCCGCCCGCAAGAATGACCGTCCGCTCGCCTTTGATGAAAATGTCGCGCGTGTCGATGATCGTCACGCCGCGCGCCCGCCATTCGGGGTATCGCTGCGTGAAATAGCCGATCCTTCTGAGGAAGCGTGCGGCCGAGGTGGTGTCAGCCTCTTCACCGTGCAGGGCTAGCAGGCGGGGCACCGCGACCGGCTGAGTGGGGACAGGGCCGACGAGTACGACCTCGCGTCCGAGAGCCTGAATCGCGGTGATCGTTTTGTCGATCAGCTTGTCGACGCCTGCACTTCGATAGGGGCCTTGCTCCCAGTATCCGGCGAGATAGACGGTCTGCAACGAGGGCGTTGCCGCGATTTCTTCAAGCACGTTTTGATTGAAAGCGATGCAGCGAGGATCGCGCGCGGGATCGTAGCCGATTGCAGGCGGGCACGATCCGCGCGTTCGCTGGACCAGCGCCTCTCCGCGCGCGGAGGCTTGTTCTCCGAGGACATAGGCAATCTCGACACCGTGGCTGTCTCCCCAGAGCATGGCGGTGGGCGCGTCGCTTCCAGACCCGAGGGTGCAGGCCGGTGAATGGTCGCCGACACGGTCTGCAATGCACTCGCTGCGCAGCGGGCTGTGATCCTCACTTGCTTTTGCATAGCGCAAGGTGCCGGGCTCGAAGCGGCTCTCCCAACCGCCCTGGAACATCAAAATTAGCGCCGCTGCGGCAGCAAGACCCATCCCGCCAAGGCTCCAGCGCCAGATCCGAGGTGTGGGGAAGCGTGCCTTGCTGCGGAAGGGCTGCTCGATGAAACGCCAGCTTGCCCATGCGATTGCGAGCGATACCGCGATCAGTCCAAGCGAATCCACGAGGGTCAGCTTGTCGCTCAGAATATAGCGCCAGAATACGATCAGCGGCCAATGCCACAGATAGAGTGAATAGCTGATCAGCCCGATTGCGACGGGCTCCTTGAGGGACAGCAGCCGCCCTGCCGACGTACCCGGCGCACAATGGATCAGCGCCACCGCAGCGAGGACCGGGGCAAGGGCCGTAATGCCCGGAAAGACGGTGGCCTTGTCATAGGTGACGACCGCGAAGGCGATGAGGGCGAGCGCGCCGGCGCACAGAGCTTCGGCAACCCACTGGCGCTTGACCTGAGGGACGATGCCCAGAGCCAGCAGCGACCCTGCCAGCAATTCCCACGCCCGCGTCGGCAGCATGTAGAACGCAAACCCATCGCTGTCGGCCTGCTTCGCGACTGCCCAGACGAAGCTGGCGAGCGTTGCCAACACCAGCAAGGCGACACGCCTTTTAGGCATGAAGCGTGCGATCAGCAGCAGGCCGATGGGCACCGCGATGTAGAACTGCTCCTCGACACCCAGCGACCAGGTGTGAAGCAGCGGCGTGACCTCGGCATCGGCCTGAAAGTAACCGGTTTCGGTAAACAGCCAGACATTCGCCATGAACAACACTGCGGCAAGCGCAGAAGGGCCTACGCTTTCGAGGTCGCTCGGCAGGAATAGCCAGCTCGCGCCGATCAGCACGAAAGCGATCATCGCTAGGAGAGCGGGCAGGATCCGCCGCGCCCGGCGTTCGTAGAAGTCGAGGATCGAGAAGGTGTCGGCGTCGATCTCTCGCACTATGATCCCGGTAATCAGGAAGCCCGAGATCACGAAGAATATGTCGACCCCGATGTAGCCGCCTGAAAAGCCGGGAAGTCCTGCATGGTACAGCAGCACCGGCAACACGGCGAGCGCGCGCAGCCCGTCAATGTCCGGGCGATAGTGAGGGGGCAAAGTTGTCGCCATGCTGGCCTTGCGTGGTAAGCCGATTTGGTAAACATTCCGGCCACATGTCAGAAACTCCAAGCTCCATCGTAATCCTGACCGGCGCAGGCATTTCCGCCGAAAGTGGGATCGACACGTTCCGTTCCGAAGGAGGGTTGTGGGAGCAGCACCGCATCGAAGACGTGGCAACGCCCGAAGGATTTGCTCGCAATCCCGATCTCGTACTCGGTTTTTACGATGCGCGGCGCGAGGCGTTGGGCAGTGTCAAACCGAACCCCGCGCACCATGCGCTCGCGCGGCTGGAGGCGGAGTTTGCTGGCGACTTGCTGCTGGTTACACAGAACGTCGATGACCTGCATGAACGCGGTGGATCGGCCCGCGTCCTTCACATGCATGGCGAGTTAAAAAGCGCGCTTTGCCAGTCTTGCGAGACCCGCGCGCGCTGGGATGCGCCGATGTCAGCCAAAGACGGACAGCGCCCGGCATGCCCGGTCTGCCAGGCTCCGACCTTGCGACCCGACGTCGTGTGGTTTGGTGAGATGCCCTATCAGATGGAGCGGATCTATTCGGCGCTCGCCACCTGCGACCTGTTCGTCAGTATCGGGACCAGCGGCGCGGTCCACCCCGCGGCGGGCTTCGTGCAGGAGGCACGCGCATACGGCGCCGACACGCTCGAGCTCAATCTCGAGCCAAGCGAGGGCAGCCACTTCTTCGCCACTTCGCGCCACGGCCCTGCCGGACAATTGGTCCCGCAATGGGTCGACGAAGTGCTAGGATGATTGGGTGATGCTTCGCTTCGAGAAGCGAATCGAGACTTTGAGGGAGACAAACAATGGCAACAGCGCACCAACAGCCCCCGCAGGGCACGATGGCCATCGCGCAGAACTTCGACATTCCCGACCCCACGAAGGTCGACCGCCTCGAAGGCCAGGTCTCGGATGCCGAGTGGCAATTGCGCTACGAGCTTGCGGCGACCTATCGCCTTTGCGCTCTCTACGGATGGACCGACCTTGTCTTCACGCACATCTCTGCGCGGCTGCCTGACGAGAACGGCGAAGAGCGCTTCTTAATCAATCCCTATGGCGTGATGTTCGAAGAGATGACGGCATCCTCGCTGGTCAAGATCGACATGAACGGCGTGCCGCAGCAGGAAACGCCCTATTTCACCAATCCGGCAGGTTTCACGATCCACAGCGCGGTGCACTCTGCGCGCGAGGATGCGGGCTGCGTGATCCACGTGCACACGCCCTATGGGGTTGCCGTGTCGGTCCAGAAGGAAGGGCTGAGGCGTTACACCCAGTTCGCGATGCAGGTGCATGATGATCTCGCCTATCACGATTACGAGGGCATCGCGCTCGACCTCGACGAACGCGAGCGGCTTGTGGCCGACATCGGCGACAAGAACCTGCTGATGCTGCGCAATCACGGCACGCTGACGATTGGCCACAACTGCGCGCTCGCCTTCCTGCGGATGTATCTGCTCGAAAACAGCTGCAAGACGCAGATCCTGGCGCAGGCGGTGGGAAGCGATGCCGGGCTGGTGGAGGAAAGCGAAGCGATGGCGGCGCGCGTGTTCGAACAGGCCAAGCCCGCTTTCACGCCGGGCATGGGCGATAACCTCGTGTGGCCGGGCCTGCTGCGAAAGCTCGAGCGCCAGAATCCGGGCCACGACCACTAGGAAGGTTGACTTCAGGGGCAAACACGAAAAAGGCCGCGCTGGTGAGCGCGGCCTTTTTTCTTGCGTGTCGTCCAATTTATGCAGGCTGGCGCGACGGTGTGCCGTGGCTCGCGGAGGTCTGCTGAACTGGATCGTTTTTCGCGAGGCTCTGCTTGACCGCGATTTTGTCTTCGGGACGCACTTCCCTGTCGTCGGGAAGCTCCTTCTTCATCTTGCGGTACTGGCTGAGGGCAAACGTGCCAACTGCGCCAAGGGTGAAAAGCGATAGGACTGCGCCTGTCATGATAGTATTCCTTTCGTGTTTGTCTGACTTACAAACAAGCAAGGCCAAACGTTCCGAGAATACGCTGCGCACCGGGCCTTAACCACTTCGCGCTAAGCATGTGCCCATGTCGATAAGGACGATCATCCTGTTGGGCGTGTTCGGCGCGCCCTATGCCTATCTCGCCTGGTACTGGGCCGAGTGCTTCAGCACGCGCTGCCTGATCGATGGCGACATGATCTTTGCCACGATGATTGCTGCTGTGGCGTTGCCGGTGCTCCTTATCATCTTCGGCGGGGCGCTCGCTTTTTGCGGTGCGCGCAAGGTCAGCGAAGGGGTCAAGGGCCGCAACACCGCGAGTGTGGCGAGCGGAGGGATCGGCGCATCGATCGGATACAAGATGCTGGCTGCCGGAATTCCGGGCGTTCTCGTGATCCTCTATTTTGTCCTCGACACACCCGAGCCGGGTCGCGACCGGTTAGGCAGGATTTGCGAGAAAACACGATCGGGCGAGGTCTGTCGCCCAGATCCTGACGCCGACCGCCCATCAATGATCGAGCAGTTGAACCAGCGAAAGCAGCGCGGCTGGTAGCACGCCTAACCGCAGGCCTTGCAGGCGAGGTCCTTGGCGATGTTGAGCGTGCGAAGGCCCGGCTTCAGGCCATCGAGGATATGCAGCTTGCCCCACATCGGATTGCCGAGCCGGCTCACGCCTTCCAGCAGCACCCGAACCGACTGCATCGCCGCGAAGCTTCCGGCCCATCCTGCCATGGCGCCGAGCATGCCATCCTCTGCGCAGGTGTCGCAGTCCTCGGCGTCGAAAGCATCGCCGACGAAGCAGCGGTAGCAGGGCTGATCGGGCAAGTGCCCTGCAAAGGCACCGACCTGACCCTGAAAGCGCCCGACCGCAGCTGACAGGAGCGGCACGCCTGCCTTCACACAGGCATCCGATACCGCGAGCCGCGTCGCGAAATTGTCCGTTCCGTCGAGCACCAGATCGACCCCGTCCAGCAGGGCAGCAGCGTTGTCCGCGCTCACCCGGCTGTCGCTGAGGGTCACATCCAGGGCATCGTCGAAATTCGCCAGCCAGCGCCGCGCGCTGGTCGCCTTGCCGTGGCCGACATCGCGCTGCGTGAAAATGGTCTGGCGCTGGAGGTTGGAAACATCGACCGCATCATCGTCCACCAGCGTGAAGCGGCCAATGCCGGCGCCCGCCAGATATTGCAGCGCGGGCGAGCCGATCCCGCCAAGGCCGATCACCGCGACATGCTTTTGAGACAGGGCCACCTGACCCGCTCCGCCGATCTCGGGAAGCACGATGTGGCGCGCAAAACGGTCCAGCCTTGCAGGTGATAAGCTCATGGACAGCCTGTTGGCAGGCTGTGGAGCGCATGTGAATAGGTTGCGCACAAGTCTGTGGGCAGCCGATGGGATAAGGCTGTGGTCAAGCTGTTGGCCGAGGCTGGTCTGGCGGTGCACATGCCGTTGACCGGGAGTGCACCGCCAGTGGAATTGAGATCAGCTTTCCAGCTGCCTCAACAAGCTGCGGACATCGCCATCCATGTCGGCATCGCGCTGACGCAGATCTTCGATCAGGCGCACGGCGTGGATGACGGTAGAGTGGTCACGGCCACCGAATTTGCGGCCGATTTCCGGGTAGGAACGCGGGGTCAGCACCTTCGAGAGGTACATCGCCACCTGACGCGGGCGAACCACGGCGCGCGCACGGCGCTTCGAACTCATCTCGCTGCGGTCGATCCGGTAGAACTGGCAGACCGTGCGCTGAATCTCGTCGATCGTGATCCGGCGGCGGTTCGCTGACAGGATATCGGTCAGCTGTTCTTCCGCGAGTTGCAGCGAAACTTCCTGACCCGTCAGCTGAGCGTAAGCGATCAGCTTGTTGAGACCGCCGACCAGCTCGCGAACATTGCGCGTGATCGTGCGGGCGAGGAAGTCGATCACGTCTTCTGGAACGCTGAGCGGCGCAAAACGCGACAGCTTCGATTCAAGGATCTTCTTGCGAAGCTCGATATCGGCCGCCTGAATGTCGGCGACGAGCCCCATCGAAAGGCGCGACAGAAGCCGCGGTTCGACACCGTCCAATGCCTGCGGTGCGCGGTCGGCTGCAAAGACAAGTCGCTTGCCCTCGGCGAGCAGAGCATCGATCGTGTAAAGCAACTCTTCCTGAGCCGAAGCTTTGCCGATGATGAACTGGATGTCGTCCACCAGCAGCAGGTCGAAGCTGCGCAGGCGCGCCTTGAACTCGATCATCTGGTTGGCTTTGAGAGCCTGCACGAACTCGACCATGAACCGCTCTGCCGAGCAGTAGAAAATGCGAGCGCGCGGGTGAGCCTGCAGGAAGGCGTGGCCGATTGCGTGCAGCAGGTGCGTCTTGCCCTGACCAGTCGCGGCCTTGAGGTAGAGCGGCGAAAATTGCGGCTGTTCGGTCGCGGCCATGCGCTGTGCTGCATTGCAGGCGAGCACATTGGCTTCGCCGGTGACGAATGCCTGGAAGGTGAGCGAAGGGTCGAGACCGACGCTCGAGGTAAAGCCTGCATCGCCGATCGTGCCCGCGGCAACCGCAATCGCGCTCGCGCCGTCATTGGCCGGACGGCGGCCATCGTCGATACGCAGTTCAGGCAGCTGGCGGCGACCCGGGTGAACTTGGATGTTCACGTTGCGCACGTCGCCGCGCACGATCTTCCACGCGAGCTGAAGGCGGTCGTGAAAACGATCCTTCACCCAGTTGGCTGAGAATTCGGTTGGGAGAAACAGGTCAAGCGTGCCCGTTTCCTTGTTGATCGAACCAACCTGGATCGGCTTGATCCACTGACTGTGCAATTGGTGGCCGAGGTCCTTTCGCAGTCCCTGACTGATATCAGCCCAGTCAGCTGCGAGATTTACGGCTTCGGCATCTTCCATCAAATCATCATCCGCGCTGCGACGCGTTGTCCGCGTCTTGTCCATCTTGTGCACCATTGAAACCCCACTACTCTCCCGTACCCGGAACCGCTGTCCGAGGTGCGACTTCAAACATTTGACAGGCAATAACGTCCCTGACCGGAAAATGGTGTTTTTCCGGGATCCCCCGTCAGCTAAACTATGTGGCACCCGGTCTGTCCCGCTCCGGGTGAGAGACGAATAAAGAACTGTTGGGCGCTGAGAGCAAGCGGGGAATTGCAATAAAATCGAAATATATTTGTTGACTCGGCGCAACCCCGCAGGCGTACGTACAAGTCACTGATTTACATAGATTTTCGATTTCTGAGGCCGCGAATCGTTGAGTTTCCTGACATTCTCGGCGGCCTGCCCTGTCACATTGGTCACAAAAGAAAAGGGCCGTCCCAATCGGCACGACCCTTATCCACATTCCTTAAGTCCAAACGCGTAACCGGCGGCTCACGGAGAGGCCGAATCGCGCTTGCGAAACTGACTTAGAGAGCGGCGACTCGCTTCGTCAGGCGCGACATCTTCCGCGCGACGGTGTTCTTGTGCATCACGCCGCGTGCGACACCGCGAGCCAGTTCAGGCTGAGCAGCCTTGAGAGCTGCTGCTGCTGCATCCTTGTCGCCAGCTTCGCAGGCCGCTTCGACCTTCTTCACGTGGCTACGAATGCGGCTCATGCGCGCGCCGTTCACTTCGGCACGGCGGTTGTTGCGACGAATGCGCTTACGGGCTTGCGGCGAATTGGCCATATGTCTGTCTGTCTCGCGTTTTGTGCAGGCCGCAGCTTTGCGACCGGAAATAGTCTGGTCTGTTCGAAAAATCGGCGATTCACCGCCGGAAAGCGGCGCACATAGTCGGCAAGGGGCGAATCGTCAAGGAAACTGTGGGTTTCTCGTTGCGGTACACGGGTCGTTGCCGAAACAGGCTCAGCGCTGGCACTTCGCGCAGTACCAGGTGCTGCGCCCGCCTTGCGCGATCCGGCGAATCTTTCCACCATCTTCGCGCCTGCACAGTTCGCCCGTGCGTCCATAGACATCAAAGCGCGTTGCGAAATAGCCAAGCTCACCATCAGGTGCAGCGTAGTCCCTCAGAGATGAGCCACCATCTTTGATGGATGCCGTAAGAACGTCTCGGATCGCGGGGACAAGCCGGGCAAGCTGAGGCCGCGTTACCTTCCCACCTGCCTTGAGCGGATGAATTCCCGACCGCCAAAGCGCCTCACACACATATATATTGCCGAGCCCTGCTACGATGCGTTGATCCAGCAGGCACAGCTTGATGCTCTGGGACTTGCCCTTCAGCGCCGACTTGAGCTTTTCGGACGTAAAGTCCGGGCCGAGCGGTTCGGGGCCCATCGCTGCGAATTGCGGCCAAGTGTCGAGCGCGTCGGTCTGCTCCAAATCAACCGAGCCGAACCTTCGCGGATCACACAGAGCGAAACGGTGACCGGCGGCTTCCATCAGGAGGTGGTCGTGCCTGTCGGCTTCTTCCGGGTCGATCCGCCATCGCCCGCTCATGCCCAAGTGAAAGATCATGGTCGCACCGCGATCGAGGTGGATGAGGCCGTATTTGGCGCGGCGCGACAGGCCCGTGACCGTCGCACCGGTCATCACTTGCACGAGTTCAGGCGGGAATGGGCGGCGCAAATCGGGGCGATTCAGCGTCACTCGTTCGATCCGTTCGCCATCAAGGAAACGGGCAAGGCCGCGCACGGTGGTTTCGACTTCGGGTAATTCGGGCATTTGGACCCCACTAACACCCTTTGCGCATCCCGCAATTCCCTCTAGGGCACCTCGCATGAGCGAGAACATCAACGACCACGCGAACGATGCGGGAAGCGAAACCGTCTCCTTCGGCTATGAGAATGTAAGTCCGGAAGAAAAGACACGGCGCGTGGGCGAGGTCTTCACCAGTGTCGCGAAGAAATACGACATCATGAACGACGCGATGTCGATCGGGATGCATCGCGGCTGGAAGGACCGTTTCGTCAAGCGAGTGAAGCCGCAGCCGGGCGAATCGATTCTCGACATGGCAGGCGGCACGGGCGACATCGCCTTTCGCATGGCCGATCGCGGCGCGAACATCACCGTTGCCGACATCAATCAGGACATGCTCGACGTGGGTGCGGAGCGCGCGATGGAGCGCGCCGAAAGCGCCGAAACGGGCAGCCTCGTCTTTACCTGTCAGAATGCGGAAGAGGTCAGCTTCGCCTCGGGCAGCTTCGATGCCTACACCATCGTCTTCGGCATTAGGAACGTCACCTACAAGGTCAAGGCGCTTGCCGAGGCTTACCGCGTGCTGCGTCCCGGTGGACGGTTCTACTGCATGGAATTCTCGACCACCGAATGGTCGGGCTTCAAGGAAGTCTACGATGTCTATTCCGATTTGCTGCTCCCGCGCATGGGGCAGATGATCGCAGGCGACGCGGACTCCTATCGCTATCTCGTCGAATCGATCCGCAAGTTCCCCAAGATGGCCGAGTTCGAGAACATGATTCGCGCAGCGGGCTTCACCAACACCAAGGTCGAAAGCATCCTGGGCGGTGCGGTCGCGATCCATTCGGGCTGGAAAATCTAAGAGCGCATGACAACGCCTGCCACGCATCTTTTCCGCCTTGCGCGATGGGGCATCACGCTCGCACGCCGCCGTGCGCTTGTCGGGGTCGAGGACGATCCCAACGCGCCGTCCACGGTGCGCAGGCTTGCACGGATCGCTCGGCTTGCGACGCTGACCGGCAAACGTGGGACCCGCGACTATGCGGGAGCCTTTCGCGCCATCGGGCCTGCGGCAATCAAGCTCGGTCAGTCGCTTGCGACCCGGCCTGATCTCGTTGGCGAAGAGGCCGCGCACAATCTGCTGAGCCTGCAGGACAGCCTGCCGCCGGTGCCTTTCTCAAAAATCGAAGAGCAGATCGCCGCGACATTCGAGCAGCCGCTCGACGCGCTGTTCGCGGATATCGACCCGGTGCCGGTTGGCGCTGCCTCTATCGCGCAGGTTCACCGTGCCACCACCATCGACGGGCGCAAGGTCGCAGTCAAAGTGCTGCGTCCGGGCATCCGCGAGAAGTTTGCGCGCGACATCCAGACCTACGAATGGGCCGCTGCCCATGTCGAGGCGATGGGCGGAGAGGCCGCACGCCTCCGCCCCCGGCTGACCATCGCAAATTTCAAGCGCTGGACCAATTCCGAACTCGACCTCCGCCGCGAAGCCGCCTCGGCCTCCGAACTTGCCGAGGAGATGGCGGGCGTCGGCGGTTATCGCATCCCCGCTATCGACTGGGACAGGACCAATGGCCGGGTGCTGACCATCGAGTGGGTCGAAGGCATCAAGATTTCCAAGCGCGATGAATTGCTCGCAGCGGGACACGATCTTGAGGCGCTCGCTGAAAAGCTCGTCATCAGCTTTCTTACCCAGGCGATCAGCGCCGGATTCTTCCACGCCGACATGCACCAGGGGAACCTGTTCGTCGAAGAAGACGGCACAATCGTTGCCATCGACTTCGGCATCATGGGTCGGATCGACCGCCGCGCGCGCCAGTGGCTTGCCGAAATCCTCTATGGCCTCACGACCGGCAATTATCAGCGCGTCGCCGAAATCCACTTCGAAGCGCAATATGTGCCGAGCTATCACTCGGTCGGCGAGTTCGCGACGGCGCTTCGTGCGGTGGGCGAGCCGATGCGTGGCAAGCCGGTAAAGGAATTGAGCGTAGGCCAGATGCTCGACGGGCTGTTCGCAATCACCCGCGATTTCGACATGCAGACCCAGCCGCACCTGCTGCTGCTGCAAAAGACCATGGTGATGGTCGAAGGGATCGCGACGCAGCTCAATCCCGACATCAATATGTGGGACACCGCCGCCCCTTACGTGCGCAGCTGGATCCGCGACGAGCTCGGGCCGGAAGCGGCGGTTGCAGACCGGATCAAGGAAGACACCGAAACGCTGTTCCGCCTGCCTGGCCTGATCCGCCGGCTGGAAGAGAAGTTCCCGCCCAAGGGCGGCGCACCCGAACCTCCACCGCTTCCAGAAATCCGCCTGATGACCGACCGGAAGGAACGCTCAGGCGGAGGCCTGCTCGGCTACTTCGTTGCAGTGCTGGCGGGGGCAGGCGCTGTATACGGCGCGATGCTCGCCGGGCTGCTCTAGCCTCTGGCGGTCTTCGGCAGAATTCGCGCGCCGACGATGCCGAAAATGCCGAGCAACGCCTCGACCACCATCGGCAGGATATAACCCTCAAATGCGCCATAAGCGCCAAGCGCGACGAGCCGCGTTGCCAGGGTGACGAACATCAAAGCCGCACCAATGATCAGGGGATCGCTGCGATTGGCCCACGCGCCCCAGATGAAACACGCGCCCGACACTCCGAAAAAGGCGGTCATGTCGGCGCGTATCGACGTGAGGCCATGCGCGCCTTCAACATCGATCCCGAAATCCGCAGCCGAGCTCACTGGATCGGTGAAGAAGCCGAACCCCATGAATACCAGCAGTCCCCCGCCGAGCGTCAAAAGCATCTTGAGCGCTAAAATCATCTGTAAACCCCCTTCAACGCAGCGCCCGGACCGGCACGATTGCCGTCAATTTGCTGCTCGGCTCTAAGTGCAATTTTAACCATCCTATCGCAAGGAGTCTGCTGGACTTGGCGCGGCTTGATATGACCGCTAGACGGAAACTGACAGACCAAGAACGTGGAGGAAGACCGGGTAGTGAGCGAGGCTGGGCCAAAGATCCTGCTTGTGGTTGGCGGCGGTATCGCGGCCTACAAATCGTGCGAGCTCGTCCGGCTCATCCGCAAGGGCGGGGGCGATGTCACCTGCGTCGTGACCAAGGGCGGGCAGCAATTCGTGACCCCCATGTCGCTTGCCGCGCTCTCCGAAAACCAGGTCTACACATCACTCTTCGATCTCAAGAACGAGGTCGAGATGGGGCATATCGAACTCTCGCGTGAGGCCGACATGATCGTCGTCTGCCCCGCGACCGCCGACCTGATGGCGAAGATGGCAGCAGGCATCGCCGATGACTTGGCCACGACGCTCATCCTTGCGACCAACAAGCCGGTGATGGCGGTTCCCGCGATGAACGTGAAGATGTGGGAGCATGCCTCCACACAGCGCAACGTCGAATCGCTGAAAGAAGCGGGCGTGACCGTCATCCACCCGGATGAAGGCGCGATGGCCTGCGGCGAGTTCGGCTATGGTCGCTTGCCCGAACCGCACGCCATCTGGCGCGAAATCGCCGCGCAATTCGGGATCGAGGTCGAGGAAGAAGCGCCTGCGCCGGTCGCGGCCAACGATGCGCCTGCTGAAGAGCTCGAGGTCGAAGCGCTCGAACCCGAGGACGATACCGGATCGACGCTCGGTGGCGGGCTTGGCGGACTGCTTTCCAAGATCATCAATCGATCGACCGAGAAACGCAGCGCCGAAGAGATCGAGGCCGAACTCGATGCGCTGGGCGAGGAGGAGCTGCCCGAAGACGTCGAAATCGAGGACGAGGACATCGAGTTCAATCCCGACCTCGAGGGCTCGCCGCTGGCGACCAAGGGCAAGGGCAAGGCTGCGCCGCCCATCGATCCCGACGCCATCAACCACGAGGTCGATGAGCGCCGTCTTGCGCCTGAAGAGGTTGAGGAGCCCGAAGAAGAAAAGCCCGCTCCCAAGAAGGTCGCCGCCAAGAAGGCCGCGCCCGAGAAGGCAGCGACTATCGAGGCCGACGAGGAAGAGGTCGCGGGAAGCTTCGACGTCGATGCCTCCTACCGCCCGCTCGATGGCCGCCACGTGCTGGTGACCGCAGGGCCGACCTGGGAATCGATCGATCCTGTGCGCTACATCGCCAACCGGTCGAGCGGGAAGCAGGGCTTTGCCATCGCCGCCGCGGCCGCTGCTCTGGGTGCAGACGTGACACTGGTCGCAGGCCCGGTTGCGCTCAAGACCCCGGCGGGTGTGAAGCGGATCGATGTTGAAAGCGCCGAAGAAATGTCGACTGCAGTCAAGCGGGCGCTGCCTGCCGATGTCGCAGTCATGGTTGCAGCGGTCGCCGACTGGCGGCCCAAGGAATATCGCGACGAAAAGATCAAGAAGCGCGGCTCAGCTCCGCCAGCTCTCATGCTGACCGAGAATCCTGACATCCTCACCAATCTCGCAGGCGCATCGAACCGTCCTGAACTCGTGGTCGGCTTTGCCGCCGAAACGGACGACGTGCTCGCCAATGCCAAGCAGAAGCGCAAGCGCAAGGCGTGCGACTGGATCGTTGCGAACGATGTCTCTGGCGACGTGATGGGGGGAGACGACAACCTCGTCCACATCGTCAGCGCAGACGGCGTCGAAAAACTCGACAAGATGCCCAAGGGCGAAGTCGCAATGGCGCTGGTTGAGCGGATCGCTGCCACCCTGAAGGCCGAAGCCGCAGAATGACGAGCTCAGTTCAGGTCGAAGTAAAGCGCCTCCCACATGGCGAGGGCCTCTCGCTGCCGGCCTACGCTACCGACGGCAGCGCCGGCATGGATATCGTCAGCGCCGAGGACGTGACCATCGCGCCGGGAGCGCGTCACGCGGTCGCCACCGGGCTTTCTGTTGCGATCCCGCAAGGGTTCGAGATTCAGGTGCGTCCGCGCTCAGGTCTCGCGTTCAAGCACGGGATCACCGTTCCCAACACGCCGGGCACAATCGATTCCGATTATCGCGGCGAATTGAAGGTCCTGCTGATCAATCACGGGAGCGAGGATTTTGCGATCGCGCGCGGCGACCGGGTCGCGCAGCTGGTTCTCGCCCCGGTGGTCCAGGCCGCATGGTCCGAAGTCGACGAACTCGACGCGACCCAGCGCGGCGAGGGCGGTTTCGGCTCGACCGGCGGACACGCCAAGCTCTAGAAAACTTGACCCGTAAGGTGATGCGCGGCATTTGCGCCTCACGTCCACACAGGGATTTTATGTTCGAGATTGTGACCTGCTGAACCGGTTTCGCGCGTTGATTGCGCGCCGGAAACCGATTGCCCCGCCTCCGGCCCGATGCGCCGGAAGAGCGGCTCTCAGCATACCCAATCGGGACAATTTCATTGAACATTTCCAAACACGAGCAGCGCGTGCTGCACGTCCTCGCGCAGGGCGGATTGATCCGCTTTGAGCGCGACCATCGCGGAAAAGTGACAGGCGTTGACTGCTACAACCGCGACGGCTTTCGCCTCGCCGATTGCAGCTTGCCTGTCTTCGAGCGGCTTCGAAAACGTCGGCTCATCCGCAGCCGCAGCGGCAAACCATACCGCATCACGCGCGAAGGGCTGCTCGCGGTGCGTGCTCAGCTCGACAACCGATGAGCCTCGCGCGCTTTGCAGACATGAAAAAGGGCGGCGCTGATCCCTTGCGCCGCCCTTTCTTCCCGTCCGTGGGCATTCCCAGTTAGCCCATGGCGGTTGTTATCGTGCCGGTCTGACCGTCTTACCATCTTCCTTGATCGTAATGCGAAGAGTTTCACCATTGCTTCCAGGGAAGTCGGTGAAAATCGCGTCGACGAGGTTCGGGACCAGTGACTGCAGGCGATTCGAACGCGAAACAGCTTGTGCGGAACCTTCGAAAAGGCGCTCGCCCGTTGCGGTGTTGTCGATCTTCAGATCGATGTCCGAGGTGTAGACGGTGTAGCTGCGAACCTGCGGTCCGGCGAGGAACGGATCGTAGAAGCCGAACGCATAGGCGCGGCGGAAACCGAAGCCGCCAAAGCCGCCCCACGGTCCGAAGAACGGGTCGCCGGCAAGGCCGTTGCTGCGGATGCGTTCGCGGCCATTATCAACCCCGTAATCGAAGCGAACCAACAGGTTAGCGCTTTCCGGAGTTGCCGCGCGGTTATAGCCAAGCTCTGCCATTTCGGCAGCGACCATGTCGGCATAAAGCGCGAATTCCAGCCCGCCTGCGAGCGTGGGATCTTCGGCCACGACGGCAAAGGTCTGACCCTGCGGAGCGGGCAGTTGCGCCTGGAAGCGCGAGACGTCAGCCTTGAATGATGGAGCACATGCGGCGAGCGTTGCTGTCGCAATTCCTGCCAGAGCAAGGCGGGAGAGGCGACTGAAACGGTTCGAACGCGATGACATAGCAATACGGTTCATGACATATCCTTCAGTGTTTCGCCAGTGCGACCCAAATGCAGGACGCACCGGCAGGTGTGCCAGTGACCGTGCGCCATTCCCTACAATGCGTGTCGAGGCTGAACGCGGGCGCTTGTGCGCGGCCCTGCTGTCAGCCTTTCTACGACCCCTTAATGATGACCCTATCGATCAGGCGATCACTGTTGCGGCGCACAATAACCTGTTGTGCTGAACCGAAATTGAACGTTTTGCTTGGCCACCTGGCTTAGGCCAATGAGCGCCAATCAGCTGTGCGCTCAGCCGCGCACCAGACCCAGCGCCTTGTAGGCGGCATTGAGCGTCGGTAGCCCGTGCTCGCGTGCCTGCGCCGCGCCGCGCGCAAGAATGGCGTCTAGCGCTTCCTGATCGTCCTTGAGCTCCATGAAGCGCGCATTGATCGGGCGCAGGGTTTCCACGAGCACTTCGCCCAGCGCAGGCTTGAACGCGCCAAAACCCTGTCCGCCATGTTCGGCGAGGACGTCCGCGGTGCTCTTACCGGTCAGAGCGGCGTAGATTCCCACGAGGTTCTTTGCCTCGGCGCGGTCCTCGAGGCCCTTTTCTTCCGATGGAAGGGGCTCGGGGTCGGTTTTGGCCTTCTTGACCTTTTTCATCACCGTGTCGGGATCGTCGGTAAGGCTGATGCGGCTCATGTCCGACGGGTCCGACTTGCTCATCTTCGCGGTGCCGTCACGCAGGCTCATGATGCGAGCGGCGGCTGGCGGGATGTAAGGCTCGGGCAGCGTGAAGAGCGGTGCGTCCTCTGAGCAGAAGTCATTGTTGAACTTTTGCGCGATGTCGCGGGCAAGTTCGAGATGCTGCTTTTGATCCTCGCCCACAGGAACGTGCGTCGCCTGATAGAGCAGTACGTCTGCGGCCTGCAGGACGGGGTAGGTGAAGAGCGCAACCGACTGGCCCTCGCGGTTCTTGCCCGCCTTGTCCTTCCACTGCGTCATGCGGTTGAGCCAGCCCATCCGGGCCGTTCCGTTTAAAAGCCATTGCAGCTCTGCGTGAGCGGGAACCTGCGCCTGGTTGAACAGGATCGTCTTGGATGGATCGACCCCGCAGGCCACCAGCGTCGCCACCATTTCGCGGGTGTTCTTTGTCAGCTCGGCCGGGTCATGCGGCTGAGAAAGCGCGTGCAGGTCGGCGAGGAAGATGAAGCACTCGCCACCAGCGGCATGCGCCTCGTCCTGCAGCTTCACGTAATTGACGATCGCGCCAAGATAGTTGCCGAGATGCGGTTTACCGGTGGGCTGGATGCCAGAGACGACACGCATGGGTTTCACTTTGCTTTCTTGGTTAGAGCCGCGATGCGCTGCCGGTCGATGGCGCCGGTGGCGAAAGCGAGGCCGAAATAGACAATGGCAGCAGCCGCGACGAGCGCCGCGAGCGCGCCCAGCCGGGCGAAGAGCCCTGCCGAATACCAGTCCGTTAGCAGGTCATTCGTGTAGAACAAGGCCGCGCCCATGGCGGCGGCGGCGGCCACCTGCCGCGCGATGCGAAGAAGCAGCACGCCCGGAATGCGATAATGCCCGCGCGCAGCCAGCACGATGAGCAGGAAGGCAACGTTGATCCAAGCGCCGATCACGCTGGCGAAGGCCACCCCGACGACGCCATAGGTGTCGAGAACGAGGATGCAGGTCGTTATGAACACGCCCAGCGAAATAAAGGCTGCGACCACCGGCGTCTTGGTATCGGCGCGGGCGTAGAAGTTGGGTACCAGCACCTTCACCAGCACATAGGCGGGAAGGCCGAGCACGAGCGCTGCGAGAACTTCTCCAGTCGCGCTCGCATCGGCGAGATCGAAGCGGCCTCCCTGGAAGATCATCGTCACGAAGGCTTCCGCACAGATCGCCAGTGCGACCGCTGCCGGGATCGTCAGCAACATCGAAAGCTCAATCGCGTCCGACTGGATGCGGTCCGCGCCTTCTTTGTTTTCGCCGCCCACGAATTTCGAAAGCGTCGGCAGGATCGCGGTCGAAAGCGCAATGCCGATAATACCGAGCGGCAATTGGTTCAGGCGGTCGGCATAGTTCATGTAGCTGACCGAGCCGTCCTCAAGCTGGTTGAGGAAGTAGAGCTGGACCAGCGTGTTGATCTGATACGCGCCGCCGCCAATCGCCGCGGGAAGAGCAATGATGCCGAGGCGCTTCACTTCAGGCGTGATGCGCGGCCACAGCAGCTTGGGCCTGAAGCCCTCGACGCGCGTCCAGTAGTAGAGCCACGCAAGCTGCATCACCCCCGCGCCCGTCACCGCCCACGCGATGCCGTAGGCGATCTGCTCGACGCTCGCCCCGGTGTTGTCGGCAAACCATTCGCCCGTAAGCAGCGCCGCGATCAGGACGATGTTGAGGATGATCGGAAAGCTTGCTCCGGGCGCAAAACGCGAGACGCTGTTCAGCATACCTGTAAACAACGTCACGAGGCTGACGAGGATGATGTAAGGGAACATGATCCGCGCGAAATCGACAGCAAGCGGATAGGTCTGCGGATCGACCGGCTTCTCGCTCAGGAGCCAGATTACCCCCGGCATCGCGATCTCGAAAACCGCGACCAGAGCGATCAGCACGGGGAGGAAAACGCTCAGCACATCGGCGCTGAACGAGCGGGCTTCCTCCAGCCCTTTTTCCGAGTCGTCATGACCGTGCAGCCGCTTAGAGAACATCGGCACGAAGGCGGCCGAGAACGCACCCTCGGCGAACAGGCGGCGAAAGACATTGGGGATGATGAATGCCTGAAACCACGCATCGGTCACCGCATTGGCGCCAAGGACGCGCGAGAAGATCATCTCGCGCGCCATTCCGGCAATGCGGCTGAGCATAGTCAGGGACCCGATGGTCCCGACATTTTTGAGCAGGCTCATCCCTAAAGGCCCGCGTTCAGATCCAGCTTACGCGTCGCCCGAAGGAGCCGGCGGGGTGTCGCCACCTGCGCCCGCTTCCTGCTGGCGGCGTGCCTGAAGCTGCTGAATGTAAAGGCCGTTGAAGTCGATCGGATCGACGTTCAATGGCGGGAAGCCTGCATCGCGAACGGCGTCCGAAACAACGCGGCGTGCGAAGGGAAACAGGATGCGCGGTGCTTCGGCGAAGAGGAAAGCGTGCGCCTGCTCATCGGGAATGTTGCGCAGGCCGACGAGGCCGCAATAGGAAAGCTCGACGATGTAGGCCGGGCCCTTGTCGGTGGTGGCGGTGACGTTGATCTTCAATTCGACCTCGGTGACCTGCTCGCCCTTGGGCTGAGCGCCGATGTTGAACTGCACGTCGACCTTGGGCTGGTCGGTCCACTGGAAGACTTCGGGCGCATTCGGGTTTTCGACCGACATGTCCTTCACATACTGGGTGATGATCCCGGCTGCCGGCTGGTTGTCAGCGCCGTTTGCGCCTGCGCCCGGATTGTTGAGGTCGGTGAGAATGTCGCCTTCTTCGGCCATGGTCATAAGTCTTTCGTGTGGTGGTCTGATATTGCCCCGCGCGGCCAGCTGACCCAGCCTGTGCGATGCGTTGATCTCGTCAAGGGCGCGCGCCTAGCAGGGGCGGGTGATAGAGGCAATGGGCAGCCGCTCAGGCGAAGGTCTCTCGGCAAGCGGCTCAATATTGCGCCATCACGGCACCACTTCGCGCCGAACTGCATCCGATTTGACGTTGGCGAATTGAATTTGATGCCTATTTATGGGACGAGACGCATCTGGCTGGAACAGTCGCCGTAACTATGTATTGTTAGGGTGACGCTGTCGGTAAGATAGCTGTCTGGACAAGATCAGGTGTGTCGCCCCACGCCGAAAGGGTATCAAGGTACTAACGTGATTCTAGAAATCGTCATCCTCGCCATGATTGCAGCCTTCCTGGGGCTTAGGCTTTATTCCGTGCTCGGCCGGCGTGCAGAGCATGAAGAGGAATCGGTACCCCAGCGTTTCGATGCCGGCGACAAGCCTCAGGCACAGCCGCCGATCGCCGGTCAGCCCGCGCAACCCGCTCCGCAGCGCTCCATTGAACTCGAAGGCGTCATGCCTGCGGTCGAACGCGGCGTGCGCGAAATCGCCAGTGCCGACCGTTCGTTCGACATTGGCCAGTTCATGGACGGCGCGAAGGGCGCTTACGAGATGGTCCTCGAAGGGTTCTGGGAAGGCGACAAGGATACCCTGCGCGAACTGTGCGATGACGATGTCTATGCCGGTTTCTCCGCTGCGATCGACGCGCGCGAGGAGGCTGGGCACACGCTCGACAACAAGCTGATCCGTATCGAAGAGACGCGAATCCACTCGGCTTCGATGGACGGTCGCATGGCCCGCATCGCGGTGCTGTTCGTCGCCGACATCGCTGCGGTGACGCGCGACAAGGATGGTGTCGTGGTCGCTGGTTCGCTCGACGATGCAATCGAAAGCCGCGACGTGTGGACCTTCTCGCGCAATATCGGCTCGCGCGATCCCAACTGGGTTCTCGACGAAACCGACGAAGGCTGATCCTTCGTGTGGGGCGGGCGCGCGTCTGATGCCGGGGTGATCTGGCTCGGCGGGCCCGACACCAAAGCTCGCAGTTTCAAATCGGTCGGCGCAGGGCTTGGCACTGCGCTCACCGCGCTTGTCCTGCTCACCGCCTGCATCCGCCTCGTTCCTGAAAGCAATCCGCCGCGCCCCGTGGTGACAACGCCGCCGCCAGCCGCAGCCGCCGCCAGCGCCGCGCTCGCCGGAGTCGTGCGCGGGCCAAGCGTCGGCGCGCTTCGTCTAAACCGCGAGGATGCCGGGACTGCGCTTGCAAGCTACATCGAAAGCTGCCCGCAATTGCTCGCGCGCGAAGATCGCAGCGGTCTTGCCTATGGCGCAGACTGGCGCCCATCGTGCGAAGCCGCGGTGGGCTGGCCGGTCAGCGATGCGCCGCGCTTTTTCCAGCAGCACTTCGAAACCGCGCGTATCGGCGACGGCAGCGCGTTCGCGACCGGCTATTTCGAGCCGGAAATTCTCGGCAGCCGAACCCGCCGTCCCGGATATGACGTGCCCGTTTATGCGATGCCCGACGACCTGGTGCGCGCATGGCCCGCCGACACGCCCGCATCCGAGCGAGAGGGACGCGCGCCGCTTGGCCGCTATGACAGCGATGGTAATTTCGTGCCCTATTACGAACGGGCCGAGATTGAGGACGGCGCGCTCGAAGGCCGCGTTCCGGTAATCGGCTGGGCAGCGGACCCGGTCGAGTTCTTCTTCCTGCAAATTCAGGGCTCGGGCCGCCTGCGCTTGCCCGACGGCGAAGTCATTCGCATCGGTTATGCCGGACAGAACGGGCGCGGCTACACCGGCATTGGCGGCGTGATGCGCGAGCGCGGGCTGCTGGGTGACGGGCCGGGCCAATATCCCGGATCGATGCAAGGGATCATGGCCTATATCCGCGAAAATCCGCGTGAGGGCCGCGAGCTCATGCGCCTCAACAAGAGCTGGATTTTCTTCCGCGAGTTGCGCGGCGACGGGCCTCTCGGCGCTCTCGGCGTCCCTGTCCGGCGCGAGGCTTCGGTCGCAGCGGACCCCGCCTTCGTCCCGCTAGGCGCTCCGGTATGGCTCGACCTCGACCGTGACGTCGCGGACGGGCTCTGGATCGCGCAGGACACGGGCGGCGCAATCAAGGGCGCAAACCGCTTCGATACTTTCTGGGGTGCAGGCGCCGATGCGCGCGAAATCGCGGGCGGGATGAGCGCGCGCGGGTCCGCGCTCCTGCTGCTGCCCAAGGGCACTGTCGCACGCCTCAACGACCAGCAATGAGCATCCCGCGCGGCCTTTCGGAAGCGGAGCAGACCGCATGGGCGAGGCTTGCGCAAAGCGTGACACCGATGGCGGGCAAGCGCGTGCCGCCGCAACCTGCTTCCGACACGACGGCGACTAAGGCGGTCAAACCCGCCGCTCCAAAGCCGAAGCCTGTCAAAGCCCGGCCCGCTCCGACGACCCAAGCGCGGCGTCAGCCTGCTCCTGCACCTCCGCGCCGGATCAAGCCCGATCCGGGGCTCGATTCGCATTGGAACCGCAAGCTCAAGGCGGGCCAGATCGCGCCCGACTACACGCTCGATCTGCACGGGCACTCGCTTGATTCTGCCTATGGCCGGATCATGGACGGGATCGACCAGGCGCGTAGCATGGGAGCGCGGGTGGTGCTGGTGATCGCGGGGCGGGAACGGCCTGCTGACCCTGCTGACCGGGCGACCAAGCGCGGGGCGATCCGGGCCAAACTGCTCGACTGGCTTGCCGCAAGCCGTCATGCCGATGCCATCGCTGCGGTCCGGCGCGCCCATATCCGCCATGGAGGCGAGGGCGCGCTTTATCTGGTGCTTAAACGCCAGCGCTGAATGCGTCTCACCAGAACAGCATCACGTTCATCAGGCGGCCCGGAATGACGAAGCTGAAGATGCCGGGGATCATCAAAGCGCCAAGGAACAAGCTGACGATCTCCGCCTTGTGTGCCTTGATGTCGCCAGCGCGCGCGGTCTTCACGATCAGCCATGATGCGCGGTAGGTGAAAGGCACGAAGATGTGGATCCACGACAGCGCCATGCCGTCATGGATGAACAGGGTCGAGGTTGCCGTAGTCACCATCAATGCCACCCAAAGCTTGCCCAACTGCTTGTGCATCGGCGTGCCCTTGCGCGCCACCAGCAGGTAAAGGCCTAGCGGGACGCACGGAATGACGGTCGCGACATGGAACATGACCGCGATGTTTCCGAGATGCGGCAGGTCCGGCGTGAAACCGAGCAGCGCACGGGCGATGGCGAGAATGCAGATAGCGGTCATCAGCGTTCCCGACACAAGAACCAGAGCGCGTGTCACAGGGCCCAGGTCCATCGTGCCAGCAGGCTCGTTGTAACGCTTAAGGGCGGCGAAGGGGTTTGAAGTGATGGCGGCGGTCATGGCTGTTTCTCCGTTTCGGTAAGCTGTTGCAGCCAAACTGCCGCCTGCCCGTTCACCAGCAATCGCCCCTTCGCGGATCGGCGCACAGCTTCGTCAAATGGCGCGCAAAAGCCCCGGAAACCCGCCATTTGCCACTTTACGAAGCGCGAACGGGCAGGCATTTCTGGCTCATGGGAAACGCTTCAAGCGAACAGTCGATGGGCACGGGCATGGGCAAAGGCAGGCTGTTTCTGCGCAAGACCCTGTCCGACCTCGCGATCATGGCGGTGATCGGCGTTTTCCTTGCCGTGATCGGTCCCTTCGGTTCGATTGAGCAGCCGCTCGCGGTGCGGCTCATCTCATGGCTTGCCTTCGCCTTCGCCGGTTATGCGATCTATTCACCGATGGGCGTCTTCGTGGACCGCGCGCACGAGGCGCTCGACCTGCCGGTTGCGCCCCTGTGGTTCGTCGGAGTGCTGGTGGCGACGGTGCCGATGACCGCGCTCGTCTATATCGTGCAGTACATGCCCGACTGGCCAACGATGCCGCCGCTAGAGGAGGCGTTGACCACGTACTTCTATGTGTTCGTGATCGGCGGGGCGGTGACGCTGCTTTTCAACGTGCTCGGCGCGCGCGGCAATGATGCCCCGCCGGAACCCGAGGATCGGATCGAGGATGTCGTGGTCGACGGCAGCGCGGAGGTGCAGTCCGCTCAAAGCGAAGTCAGCCGGGCCGAAAACCCGCTGCTCGACCAGTTGCCCGCAGAACTCGGCAGCGACGTGATCGCGCTCGAGATGGAGGACCACTATGTTCGCGTCCACACGCCGCTCGGCTCTGAGCTAGTGCTGATGCGGCTGCGCGATGCAATGGTGCATGTCTCGCAGATCGAAGGGCGGCAGGTGCACCGCAGCTGGTGGGTCGCGCGCCTCGCAGTCGAAGACGTGAAGCGCGAGGGACGCAATGTGCGCCTGGTGCTCGAAAGCGGGATCGAAGCGCCCGTTGCCCGCGCGCAGGTCAGCGAATTGAAGGCCGCCGGCTGGATCTAGCTGCGCGCTGGCCTCAGCATCGGTGTCATCACCGGCGAAGAACCATGCTGGATCTCGCCAATGGCTTCGAAACCGTGGCGCTCATAAAGCGAGATGTTCCTCGGGTTCGAGGATTCCAGATAAGCGGGCATTGCGCTTTCATCGACCACCGCGAGCGCATGCTTCATCAGCGCCGCACCCAGCCCCTGTCCGGTTGCAAAGGGATCGGCTGCGATCATCGGCAGATACCAGCACGGTTCCGTGGGATGATAGTCCTCCATCTGCGCCATGAAGGTGCCGATTTCCTCCATCCGTTCAGGCGCGACGCTTTGCGCCGCGAGCATTTGCATGCGCTCGCCATCAGGCTCGACCTCGGGCGGGAGCCAGAGGGCCGCTGCACGCCCGCATTGGGTCTGGTAGACCGTCCCTTGCGCAAAGCCGTTTCCGCCAAAGGCATCGACGAATTGCGGCTGGATTTCGAGATAGGTCGCAGGATCGGGCCAAACCCAGCGCGCCACCGGATCGGTCGCAAAGCCGAGCGTGATGGTCTTGAGGACCGCATCGCGCCGATCCTCTCCCGCTGCGACGACTGATACTGGCTGCATTCGCTCCTCCCGTCCGCCACTCCCGTCTGGGCGTGTGCTGCGCCAGCAATAACGCCGCGCCCCCATACAAGAAAGGCCCCCGGTCTTCCTTTCCTTGAGGGAGGAAAGCCGGGGGCCTCTTGCGACCCTGACCAAGTGTGCAATCGCGGTCAGGGTGGGGGGCTCGTTGAACCGCTCGATCAGATGTCAAAGCGGCCTGCGTTCATGACCTTGGTCCATGCGGCGACGAAGTCGTGCACGAACTTCTCTTCCGCGCCGCTCTCGGCATAGACTTCGGCCTGGGCGCGAAGCTGCGAGTTGGAGCCGAAGATGAGGTCGGTGCGCGTGGCACGGTACTTCTCTTCGCCCGATGCGCGGTCGGAGCCGACATATTCCTCATCACCCGAACCATCGACCGGAGCCCACTTGGTGCCCATGTCGAGGAGGTTGGTGAAGAAGTCGGGGGTCAGCTGTCCGACGCGGTCGGTGAAGACGCCGTGCTTGCGGTTGCCGCTGTTCGCGCCGAGCACGCGCATCCCGCCGACCAGTACGGTCGTTTCGGGGATCGACAGGCCCAGAAGGTGCGCCTTGTCGATCAGCATGTCCTCGGTTTTCACATTGGCCTTGGTCTTGAGGTAGTTGCGGAAACCATCGGCGAACGGCTCTAGCGGCTCGAAGCTTTCGGCATCGGTATGCTCGTCGCCTGCATCGCCGCGGCCACCCGTGAATGGCACGCTGACGTCGAAGCCTGCATCCTTGGCAGCCTTCTCAACCGCTGCCGTCCCTGCAAGCACGATCGCGTCGGCCATGCTCATCGAACCGCGATGCTCGTCAATCTTTGCAAGCACTTTGGCCAGCTCATCGGGATCGTTCGCGGCCCAGCCGTTCTGCGGGGCAAGGCGCACGCGCGCTCCGTTCGATCCGCCGCGATGGTCGGACTTGCGATAGGTCGAGGCCGAGGCCCACGCCGCTTTCACCAGTTCGCTGACCGTCAGGCCCGATCCGAGGATCGCATCCTTGAAGGCCGAGACATCGGCGTCTGAAGGCGCGGTGCCAGCGGGAACAGGATCCTGCCAGATCAGGTCTTCTGCGGGGACTTCAGGACCCTGATAGCGGACCTTGGGGCCCATATCGCGGTGGCACAGTTTGAACCATGCACGGGCAAAGGCGTCGTCGAGCTGCTCGGGGTTCGCGTGGAAGCGCTCGGAAATCTTGCGATATTCCGGGTCCATCTTCAGCGCCATGTCAGCGGTGGTCATGATGGTTGGCACTTTCTTCGACGGATCGCGCGCATCGGGAGCCATGTCTTCCGGGTCAGGGTTGATCGGCGTCCACTGCTGCGCGCCAGCCGGGCTGTGCGTGAGTTCGAAGTCGTACTTGAATAGCAGGCGGAAATAGTCGTGGCTCCACGAGGTCGGGTTGTTCGACCACGAACCCTCGATCCCCGAGGTCGTGATGTGGCCTTTGCCGATCTCTTCGGCGTCATGCAGCCAGCCAAAGCCCTGATGCTCGAGATGCATGCCTTCGGGCGCTTCACCGAACGTGTCTGCGGGCTGAGCGCCGTGGGCCTTTCCGAATGCGTGGCCGCCTGCGGTGAGAGCGACGGTTTCCTCGTCGTTCATCGCCATGCGGGCGAAGGTTTCACGCATGTCGCGCGCGCTTTCGAGTGGGTCGGGATTGCCGCCCGGGCCTTCGGGATTGACGTAGATGAGGCCCATCTGGATCGCGGCGAGCGGGTTTTCGAGCGCCCTGCCTTCATCGGGGATGATGCGCGTTTCTGCGCCGGTATCGACCCATTTCTCTTCGGTGCCCCAATAGACCATTTCGGGCTCGAACACGTCGGCGCGGCCACCGCCGAAACCGAAGACCGGACCGCCCATGCTCTCGATCGCGACATTGCCCGCGAGGATGTAGAGGTCGGCCCAGCTGATGCCCTTGCCGTATTTCTGCTTGATCGGCCAAAGCAGGCGGCGGGCCTTATCGAGGTTGCCGTTGTCCGGCCAGCTGTTGAGCGGGGCAAAACGCTGCTGGCCCGAGCCTGCACCGCCGCGACCGTCGCCGGTTCGGTAGGTGCCTGCCGCGTGCCAGGCCATGCGGATGAAGAACGGGCCGTAGTGACCATAATCAGCCGGCCACCAATCCTGGCTGTCGGTCATCAGCGCGGTCAGATCATCCTTGAGCGCCTGATAGTCGATCGCATTGAAGGCGCTCGCATAGTCGAAGTCCTCGCCATAGGGGTTGGCGGACTTGCCTTCTTCGGTCAGCAGGTCGAGCTGAGTTGTCTCGGGCCACCAGTCCATATTGGTCCGGCCCAGCAGCGTGCGGGTTCCGCCATCGCCGTGGAACGGGCAGCCACTCATTTCACCAGTCTTCGCGTCCATGAAATCTCTCCTCTCACGTGGTCCCCTGTTTGGGACTCGGAATATCCGATTGGGATGACAGGAGGATGATGGAGGGGCTTTGATCAGTCCAATCGATTAAAGTGCGAAGATTGATTGGATTTTGCGATTGCAGCCTTGGTTGGTCTTCGACCGGATAGGCGACAAGGTAGCAAGCTTGAGCTGGATCGACACCAAAGGTGTCGCAAGGGCGACCGCCCGCCCGCAGCGGGGCCGCAGCGCAGCGGAGGGCGTCTAGCGAGGACGCTCGCCCGGATGGGCGAGCGCAAAGCCAATTACGCAGCCTGTGCGATTTCGTCGACCGGCTCGTTGCGGATGAGGTAGTCGAATGCGCCGAGGCCTGCGGTTGCGCCGGTGCCCATCGCGACGACGATCTGCTTGTCCTTCACCGTGGTCGCATCGCCTGCGGCATAGATGCCGGGCAGGTTGGTTGCGCCGTGGTCGTCGACAATGATCTCGCCGAATTTCGACAATTCGAGGCCGGTGTCGGCAAGCCATTCGGTGTTGGGCACAAGGCCGATCTGGACGAACACGCCTTCGAGATCGATCCGGCGCTCATCGCCGCTCTCGCGGTCCTTGAGCACGAGGCCGTTCACCCTTGCGCCGTCGCCGGTGATCTCGGTCGTCTGGCCGCTGGTGATGATCTCGACATTGTCCATGCTGCGCAGCTTTCGCTGGAGCACTTCGTCAGCGCGCAGCTTTGCGTCGAATTCGATCAGCGTCACGTGGCCGACGATCTTGGCGAGGTCGATGGCTGCTTCGACACCCGAGTTGCCGCCGCCGATCACCGCGATGCGCTTGCCCTTGAACAGCGGGCCGTCACAGTGCGGGCAGTAGGCAACGCCCTTGTTGCGGTATTCGGCTTCACCCGGAACGCCGAGATTGCGCCAGCGCGCGCCGGTTGAGAGGATGAGCGAGCGCGACTTCAGCACCGCGCCATTCGCCAGTGTCACTTCATGCATGCCGCCAGCTTCCTTGGCCGGACGAAGCTCGGTTGCGCGGGCGAGGTCCATCATGTCGATTTCGTTCTCCGCGACCTGCTTCTTCAGGTCGTCGGAAAGCTTGGGGCCTTCGGTGTAGGATGTGCCTGGCAGGTTCTCGATGCCGAGCGTGTCCTGCAACTGGCCGCCAAAGCGTTCTGCCGCGATGCCGGTGCGGAAACCCTTGCGCGCGGTGTAGATCGCCGAAGCCGCACCTGCGGGCCCGCCACCGATAACGAGCACTTCAAACGGGTCCTTGGCCGAAAGCTTCTCGGCTGCCTTCTCGTCGGCGCCGCTGTCGAGCTTGGAGAGGATCTCTGCGAGCTCCATCTTGCCGTTGTAGAAGCTCTCACCGTTGAGGAAGGTCGCAGGAACCGCGAGCACGCCGCGTTCTTCGACTTCGTCCTGAAAGGTTCCGCCTTCGATGAGCGTCGCTGTGATGTGCGTGTTCTCAAGCGCCATCAGCGTCAGAGCCTGCACCACGTCGGGGCAGTTGTGGCATGAGAGCGAGAAGAACATCTCGAACTCATAATCGCCTTCGAGCGCGCGGACCTGTTCGATCAGGTCGGCGTCGACTTTCGGCGGGTGACCGCCAGCCCAAAGCAGCGCGAGCACCAGCGAGGTAAATTCATGGCCCATCGGAAGGCCTGCAAAGCGTACCCACTTGTTCGCATCCGAGGCACGGCGGATGATGAAGCTTGGCTTCCTTTCATGCGTGCCGTCGAACGAAGCGGTGACCATCTCGTGCAACTCGGCAATCTCGGTCAGCAATTCGCGGGTCTGCGCGGACTTCTCGCCATCGTCCAATGATGCGACGAGTTCGATCGGCTCGCGAAGATTGGCGAGATATTGCTTGAGCTGGATTTGCATGTTTGCGTCGAGCATGGGCGTACACCTTTGCCTGAGAAAACGTGGGGCTCCGGCGCGAGGCGCGCCGAATGCGAAAATGTGAGAAAAAAAGCCCGGAGCCTGACTTTGGGGGGGGAGGGGGAGGGTCAGGCCCCGGGCTTCAAACGACCCGGTATAAGGCCGGGTAAAGGTGGGCGGCGCGGCGAGAGAGGGAGGGGAGAGGAGCCGCGCGCGCCCTATCTGTGTTATCTAAACTCAGATCTTGCCAACTAGATCCAGAGAAGGTGCAAGAGTTTCGCTTCCTTCTTCCCATGCGGCCGGGCAAACCTGTCCGGGATTGTCGCGAACATACTGAGCAGCCTTGATCTTGCGGGTCAGTTCGTTGGCATTGCGGCCGACGCCTTCGCAGGTGATTTCCATGATCTGAATCACGCCGTCGGGGTCGACAACGAAGGTTGCACGATCGGCAAGGCCGACGCCTTCACGCAGCACGCCGAAGTTGTTCGAAAGGACATGCATCTGGTCGCCGAGGAACGGGAACTTGAGCTTGCCGATCTTCTCCGAGGTGTCGTGCCATGCCTTGTGGCTGAAGTGCGTGTCGGTCGAAACCGCGAACACTTCGACGCCCATCGACTGGAGCATTTCGTACTTTTCGCCGAGGTCTTCGAGCTCGGTCGGGCAGACGAAGGTCCAGTCAGCAGGATAGAAGAAGAAAACCGACCACTTGCCTTCGAGATCCTTCTCCGAAACTTCATAGAAGTCTTCGCCAGCCTTGAAGGCCGTTGCGGTGAAAGGTTTGATGGTCGAACCAATGATACCCATGGGTGTGTTTCCTCGTTGAGTTGGAAGTTAAATGAAGAGGTCGGAAATTTGTTCCCGGCTCAAATAGGGATTGATGCGCTGCACAAAAATTGATTGTTGCGATTGCGAAGATCGGGATTTTCAATCACGAATTCGGGAACCATCGAAACACACGATAAAAGCGTGCTACACCCTTCCCCGTACAGGCATAGGCTAGGGGAGAGAGACGATGGCAACTCCGGAAGAAATGGCTGCGAGCATGATTGCCAACATGCCGGAAAAGACCGGCAAGCCGCTTGAAGAGTGGCTCGGCATCGTGGCGAAATCAGGTCTCGACAAGCACGGCAAGATCGTAGCCATGCTTAAAAGCGATCACGCGATGACGCATGGTTTTGCCAACCTCGTCGCAGCCAAGGCGCTTGCCAGCGATGAAGAGGTCGACCTCGTCGCCTCGCAATATTCGGGCGCAAAGGCAGATCTGAAGCCGATCCACGATGCGATCATGGACTTTGCCAAAGGCCTTGGCAGCGATGTCGAGGTCGCGCCCAAAAAGGCCAGCGTGTCGCTGCGCCGCAAGAAGCAATTTGCGCTGATCACCCCTGCGACCAAGACACGCGTCGATCTTGGGCTCGCTCTCAAGGGCGACGAACCTGCCGGGCGGCTGGAAAAAGGCGATGCGATGTGCAGCCACCGCGTCAGGCTTACCAGCGCGGGCGAGTTCGACGACGAGGTGAAGGGCTGGATGAAGGAAGCCTACACCCGCGCAGGCTGATCTATTCGGACTTGCGCGCGTAGGTGGCATCGGGCGCGAGCACTTCGATGCTGTCGCGGTCATATTGCGCAAGCACCTCTTCCCAACCCCATCGCGGTTGCCAGCCAAGCTCGCGCTGCGCAGCGCTCGCATCGTAAACGCGGTCGATGGTGCGAGGCAGCGTCCAGCCCCGGCGATCAAATGCTTCGGCAAGAGCAGGGGCGCGCTGGCGGATCACCTCGGGCGCATTGCTGGCAAGGCTTTGGCAATCCTCTTTGGCGAAAGGCGTCGCACCGGACAGGATGAAGCGTTCAAAGGCGGCGCCCTCGTGAGACAGCGCGAGCGCATGGCCGGTCCCGACATCGCGCGCATCGACCCCGCGATGCAGACGGTACAGCGCCATTGCGGGGGCAGGCTCGGGGAAACAGCGCGACATCCGCATCACCCGCACCGGCATGGCCGGGGTGGCGGATTCCTCAAGAAGCTTCTCCGCTGCAAACTTGGTGCGGTGGTAGATGCTTTTGGGTTGCGGCTCGGTTGTTTCGTCCACCCACGTGCATTCTCTCGGCGCGATGGCGTGGCCGTAAAGCGCCGTCGTGCTGGTATAGATGAAACGCTTTACGCCGCTTGCCGCTGCCATATCGAAGAGGGTGCGCGTGCCCTCGACGTTAATGCGCTCGAACTCGGCCTCGCTCCACACACCGACATGCGGAGCGTGCGGCCCGGCAGTGTGGATCACCGCATCTGCCCCTTCGAGCGCGGGTGCGATCACGTCGGGGTCGGCGCAATCGCCGATGATATGCGTGGTCGAAAAGACGTTGCGGTCGATCCCGACCACCTCGTGCTCGCGGGCCAGTGCACCGAAGATCGCGCGGCCGATGCGGCCTGATGATCCGGTGAGGACGATCTTCATAGCGCAGTCACCCCACTTCAGTGCGCATAGTAACGCTCGAACAGGTCGGGAAGCGTCTTGGCGGTGCGCGCGATAATGTCGGAGGCGGATTGCGAGCGGCCAAGCACCGATTGGCCGCGCACCAGCGCCATTACCGCTCCCGCGAGTGCTTGCGGGTCGGCGTCATCGGTCAGCGCGCCTTGTTCCTTCCAGCGCTCAAACGCGGCAACCAGCGCGCTGTATTGCACGCCGATGAGCGCGCTCATCTTTTCACCGATTGCAGTGTCAGCGCGGTTGGCAAGTTCCTGCTGCCCTCCGGCGACGAAGCATCCTGCCGGCTGACCTGCGTCCTCAAGCACGGCAAGTTGCGCTGCGAAGAAGTCGCTCAAGGCCGCGCGCGGGTCATCGTTATCGAGCGCGGCAAGGAGGCGGCGCGACACCACCAGATCGTAGCGGTCGGCGGCGAGTTCGAACATCGCGTCCTTGTTCCCGAATGCGTTGTAGAGGCTCTGCCGCTTGAGCCCGGTCGCCGCTTCAAGCGTCTGGATCGAAGTCGCCTCATATCCATGCTCCCAGAAGGCCCGCATGATGCTGTCGATGACCTCACCTTTGTCAAAACTCGCTGAGCGCACTTTTTTGACCTTTCGTTCAAATTAGTTCTTGACTGCTCGTTCAAGGATACCTAGCTGAACTTTACCAATCAGTCAAGAAAAGGAGTTAGGACAATGTCAGATACACACACAAACGCCCGCCTCGCCGGGAAGAAAGCCGTTATCACTGGCGGCACCACCGGTCTCGGCCTCGCTTCGGCCAAGCGCTATCTTGAGGAAGGGGCCGAAGTCATCATCACCGGTCGCAAGCAGAAAGGGATCGACGCAGCGCTCGCCGAATTGGGCGCGGGCGCGCACGGCTTCGTCGCCGATTCCACCTCGATCAGCGATCTTCAGGCGCTCGCTGATTTCGCCAAGGACACGTTCGGCGAAGTCGATATCCTCTTCGCCAACGCCGGAAACGGCATGTTCGCACCGATCGACCAGGTCGACGAAGAGCTCTACGCCCGCCAGTTCGACCTCAACGTGAAGGGCGCCTTCTTCACGGTGCAGGCCTTCCTCCCGGTCCTGTCGGGCAACAGCTCTGTCATTATCACCAGCTCGGCCGTCCACGCCAAGGGTGCGCCCGGCGGCACGCTCTATTTCGCCAGCAAGGCCGCGGTTCGCAGCTTCGCTCGCACGATGGCAGCAGAGCTTGGCGGGCGCGGTGTCCGGGTCAACACGCTGTCACCCGGCATCGTGCCGACCAATTTCTTCGAGAACTCGAACGCCCCGACTGAGCTATATCACGACTTCGAAGCCATGGCCGGGCAGGGCGCGCCGCTTGGCCGCGCGGGCAAGCCTGTCGAGATTGCAGAAGTGGCGGTCTTCCTGGCCTCAGACGAAGCCAGCTTTGTCACCGCAGCCGACTATGTTGCCGATGGTGGCTGGATGAACGTCTGATCCGCCAGATCAAAGTCGGGAAAGAAGCGCGGTGGGCCAAGCGGGCTGCCGCGCCCTTTCATTGCGCCGCCGCGATCCGCTTGGCCTCGCGGAAACTCACCAGCCGCCGCCGCTCTTCGTCCCACAGAGTGAGCAGGAATAGGCGCGGCGTCTGGCGAAGGGTTATGCGGTTGACCTCGGCAAGCTCGGGATAGGCCTTGAGCACATCGGGCAGGCGGTAGAACGGGATCCGGCTCATCAGATGGTGCACGTGGTGGATACCGATATTGCCGGTGAACCAGTGCAGCCATCCGGGCAGGTGGAGATAGGAACTCCCCGCGAGCGCATAGGCGTGAAACTCCCAGTCCTCGCGATTGTCCCATGCGGCCTCTTCGAACTGGTGCTGCACATAGAACAGCCATACTCCGATGGAAGCGGCGGTGACCAGCACGGGCACGAACACCAGCGCAGTGGTGGCGATACCGAAGGCAAAAGCGAGGCCGACAAGGATCGCGGCGGTCACGGCATTGGTCGCAAGCGCGCTCACCCAATAGATCGCGCCTGCTTTCATCAACCCGATGGGCAGCCGGTGGCGCAACAGGAACAGGTAGGCAGGCCCAAATCCCAGCAGGAAGACCGGGTGTCGGTACAGCCGATAAAAGCCGCGCGCGATCCGCCCCTTCTGCATGTATTCGTTGACCGTAAGCGTATCGACATCGCCAAACCCGCGCGCATCGAGATTTCCCGTGCTCGCATGGTGCAACGCGTGGCTGCGGCGCCAGCAATCGTAGGGCGTCAGCGTGAACACCCCGATCCCGCGCCCGACCCAATTGTTGCTCCCACGCTTCCGGAAAAACGCCTCATGCCCGCAATCGTGCTGGATGATGAACAGCCGCAGCAGAAACAGCCCGGCGACCGGTGTGAGGAGCAGCGCGATGTAATACCCCGCCTCCACCGCGAACAGCATAGCCGCAAACGTCGCGGCAAACGGGATGAAGGTGACCGCCAGTTCCCACCCGCTGCGGCTGGCACGCGGAGTGCGAAAGCGGGCGAGGGTGCGGGCGATGGCCCGCGGATTGTCAGTATCTATGCGATTGTCGCGATCCGGCATGGCGATCGTTTTTCTCCTGCGCGGCCAAGGGAAGCCGCGTCCGCTGTGTCCATCGCCCTGCAAGGCGCTCGCGTCAACATGCGCCGGTGTGATGACACGATTGTGAAGCCTTGCAAGCGAGCCGGTTAGCATCAAGGTAACCGGTGCACGCTAAAACCCTTGCGGCACAATCATTTGCGCGAAGGGGAACGCGATGTCTGCTGCGGATGCTAATCTGGACATGGAAGAATTGCGTCGTCGCGCATGGGAAACCACCGTGCCTGCCAATGGCGACTACCAGGCCCAAGCTGATGAACGGCTCGACTGGCTTGGACAGGCTTCGCCCGAAGAATGGCACCGCTTCGCGACCGGTTTCAACTGGAGCGACGACATCGCGCCGCTTTACTGGATCGCGCGCCACGAGCAGTGCGAAATGGCGACCGCGCTTCACGTTTTCTGGCACGCCTGCCCCGAATGGGAGCTGATGAAGCTTGCGGGCAATGAACCGATTTACGAGCGCGACGAAGCGATGATGGTCGAATACATCGCCAAGCGGATCGCGGCCAAGGGCTACAAGCGCAGAAAGATCGCCTGGGACGCAGAGCCCATGCACAAGCGCGATTTCGAAGACATGAAGGGGTTTGTCTCCAAGATCGACGACCCGCCATGGAGGCCTCACCGCGACATGATCAAACCGATCTGGGGCAAGGAAGTGATGGATGGCCCCGAAGCGTGGGAAGAGCGCCCCGAAAACGTGCGCACCGGCTTCTGGCTCGACCTGCCCAAGTCCAACATCGTCACGTGGGACATGCGCGAGGCGCGCGACGAGATGCGCCCAACATTCTTCAACCTTTTCGCGATTGGCGGCCTGATCGCTGCAAGCTTCGAATTCGTGAACGATCCGGCCAAGTGGTGGCTCCACTTAGTTGGCGCGATTGTCATGATCGGCTGGTGGAGCTGGGGCATCAGCAATTCGACCTCGACGGTGCGCAGCCTCATGCGCTCCGAGATGAAAACCGTACCGACACAGCAGATGGCCATCATCTATCTGGCGCTGATCGCGCTCGGAGTGCTGTGGCTTAAAGCTTACTTCGGGCTCAGCGCGCTATTTGCCGAGGCGAAAGACACGAGCTTCGAAGCCCGCGCGATCAAGGCCGCAATATGCGCCGTTTGGATAGCGCCGTTCTGGTTCGGCCTCAGATGGTTGTCGGAGCAGTATACCTACCGCGTCCTGTTTCGCTGAGGGTCTTTGAAGCCTACCCAACCTGAGCGGGTTGTTCCCCGCGCTATAGGTCATCCAACCTGAGCGCGGTGCATCAGCTTTGCGTCGGCCAGGACCAGCGCCATCATCGCCTCAACCACGGGCGTTCCGCGGATGCCGACGCAGGGGTCGTGGCGGCCCTTGGTGCGGACCTTGGTGGCTTCTCCGTCAGACGTAATCGAGTCCACCGGCGTCAGGATCGAGGAGGTCGGCTTGAACGCCACGCGGCAGACCACCGGCTGGCCGGTCGAGATGCCGCCCGCCGTGCCGCCCGCATGGTTGCTTGCGAAGACCGGCTTGCCGTCCTCGCCCGGGCTCATCGGGTCGGCGTTCTGCTCGCCAGTGAGGCGCGCTGCTTCGAAGCCGTCGCCGATCTCGACACCCTTGGTCGCGTTGATGCTCATCATCGCGGCGGCAAGCTCGCTGTCGAGCTTGGCATAGACCGGCGCGCCCCAGCCGGCCGGGACACCCTCAGCCACGCACTCGACCACCGCGCCAAGCGATGATCCGTTCTTACGGGCAAGGTCGACCAGTTCCTCCCAGCGTTTCGCGGCCCAGCTGTCGGGGCAGAAGAACGGGTTCTGGTCGATGATGGCGTAGTTGATCGCGTCGCGCTCGATCCGGTCGCCGCCAAGCTCGCACACGAAGCCGGTGATCTTGACCTCGGGAATGATGAGCCGAGCGACCGCGCCTGCTGCCACACGCGCAGCGGTCTCGCGCGCGCTTGAGCGCCCGCCGCCGCGATAGTCGCGGATGCCGTATTTTGCGTCATAGGTGTAATCGGCATGTCCGGGTCGATAGGCCTGCGCGATCTCCGAATAGTCCTTCGAACGCTGGTCCGTGTTCTCGATCATCAGGTGGATCGGCGTGCCGGTCGTCACCTGGTCGCCTTCGGAGGTCGTGAACACACCCGAAAGGATGCGCACCGCGTCGGCTTCCTTGCGCTGGGTGGTGAACTTGTTCTGTCCCGGCTTGCGCGCATCCATGAAGGGCTGGATATCGGTTTCGCGCAAGGGAATGCCCGGCGGGCACCCGTCCAGCACCACGCCAAGGCCGGGGCCGTGGCTTTCCCCCCATGTCGTGAATCGCAGGGACCGTCCGAAAGTGTTGAAGCTCATGGCTCCAAGCCTTTAGCGAAAGCGGCGGCGGTGTCGAGAATTCAGCCGATTTCCTACACGCAGGCGCGACGATATGGTGTGAGATCATGATGAACGGATGAGACCTCGGCGGTGCGCGAAATGCTGGCAAAAATCGGAAAGTCACACATCCTACAGCGAATTTTTCGAATTATCGCTTTGGAACAGAGGCTTGCGAGCCCGAGCGACTTTTCCAAACCATACCCATGCGCGTTCCACCCTCTGCTGGCGATAAGCGCGGTGCAGGGGTGGTGTTGCGAAGCGCCTTGGGCCAAGAACAAACCATGATTGCAAAGCTATCAGGACGCCTCGACGAGATCGGCGAGGATTGGGCGATCGTCGATGTGCAGGGCGTGGGTTACCTCGTTCATTGCTCGGCCCGAACGCTCAGCGCGCTGGGCGAAAAGGGCGAGGCGTGCACCGTCCACACCGACCTTCAGGTGAGCGAGAACGACATGCGCCTCCTGGGCTTTGCGGAAAGCGCCGAGCGCGACTGGTTCCGCCTGCTGACACAGGTTCAGGGCGTAGGGTCGAAGGTCGGCCTTGCGATCCTGTCTGCCCTATCGACCGGCGAATTGCGCGATGCCTGCGCCGCGGGAGACGCGGCCAGCGTGGCGCGAGCGAACGGTGTGGGGCCGAAGCTGGCCGGGCGGATCGTCAACGAGCTTAAAGACAAGGTCGGCGCGCTGCCCGGCGGCGGAATGGCCGGAGTGCCCATGGGCGCCGCAGCCCCCGCAGGCTCTGCCAGCGCCGATGCGGTGAGCGCGCTCGAGAACCTCGGCTTCAAGCCCGCCATCGCCGCGCAGGCCGTTGCCCGCGCCACTGCCGAATTGGGCGAGGATGCGCCCGAAGGCGACCTCATCCGCGTTGCTCTCAAGAAGGCTGCATCATGAAACACGCTCTCGCCCTTGCTCTTGCAACGCTCATCGCAAGTCCCCTCTCTGCCCAACAGGCGAGCCGGGAGGCCTTCGCGACCGGCCCCGTGTTCGATGAATTCGGCCCGCACGCGCCCGTCCCTGACGTCGAACCGATCCCCAGCTTCTCGCGCTTCGAGATCGCCTTCGACGTTGCCACCGCTGCCGAGGACGGCGCGCGTAATCGCGGGTTCGAGAGTGCTGCCCGCTTCATGAACATGCACGTCGCAGCCGGAGTGCCTGAGGACCGCATCAAGCTCGTGGTGGTAGTCCATGGCCTAGCGGCAGGCGACTTGGTCAGCGGCGAGGGCAACACCTCCGAGCCGATGATCCGCGCGATGCTCGATCGCGGCATTCGCTTCATCCTGTGCGGGCAGAGCGCAGCAGCTCGCGGCGTCAATCCTGACGAGCTGATCGAGGGCGTCGAGATGCAGCTCTCCGCCATGACCGCCCACGCGCTGCTCCAGCAGCAGGGTTATACGGTGAACCCGTTTTGAGCGATCTCGACCCTCCTATCCACTCCGGCGAGAACCAGCCCGGCGATCCGGACACGGCTCTGCGGCCAAAGCGGCTTGCGGAGTTCATCGGTCAGGAGGCGGCGAAGGACAACCTGCGCGTCTTCATCGATTCAGCGCGCGCGCGGGGGGAGGCGATGGATCACACGCTGTTCCACGGGCCTCCGGGCCTTGGCAAAACGACGCTCGCGCAGATCGTCGCGGGTGAGCTTGGCGTGGGGTTTCGGGCAACGTCCGGACCGGTGATCGCCAAGGCGGGCGATCTGGCTGCGTTGCTCACCAATCTCGAACCGCATGACGTGCTCTTCATCGACGAGATCCACCGCCTCAATCCGGTGGTCGAGGAAGTGCTCTACCCCGCGATGGAGGACCGCGCGCTCGACATCATCATCGGCGAAGGGCCTTCGGCGCGGAGCGTGCGGATCGACCTGCCGCCCTTCACGCTGGTCGGGGCGACGACGCGGCAGGGTCTGCTGACGACCCCCTTGCGTGACCGGTTCGGTATTCCGGTGCGCCTGCAATTCTACACCCATGACGAGCTTGACCAGGTGGTAACGCGCGGCGCGCGACTGCTCGGCCTCGACATCGAAGCGTCGGGCGCGCGCGAGATCGCGCGGCGCTCGCGCGGGACGCCGCGTGTGGCGGGCCGCCTGCTGCGGCGCGTGCGTGACTTCGCGCAGGTCGCAGGCCAGGTCACCGTGACCCGCGCGATGGCGGATGATGCGCTGACCCGGCTCGAGATCGACCGGCTTGGTCTCGACGCGATGGATCGCCGCTACCTCACCATGATCGCGGAGACCTACAAGGGCGGGCCGGTCGGGGTAGCGGCGATATCGGCGGGCCTGTCCGAACAGCGGGACACGGTCGAGGAGGTGATCGAGCCCTACCTCATCCAGCTTGGCCTGATCGCCCGAACCGAACGCGGGCGCATGCTTAACGATGCCGGCTGGGAGCATCTCGGAGTCGCAAAACCGGTGTCGCGTGGCGGCGCTCAGCCCTCGATGTTCGACGAGAACGACTAACACAGCCGCCGTTTTCGGTGTCAAAACGGGACAGCACCCCCGAAAAGCGCCCGATTCCGGTGTTCCGGCGCCGCTAACACGCGCCAAACATGGTTAACCGCATTGCCGTGATCCGGTCTCCGATCCCATGACAGTATTGGATTTGGTGAAGGTGCGGGTGGGCCGCATCCAGCCAGGGCAGGCAAACAAGGTTCGGTTCTATGTCGATCAAACTGGCAACAGCGAAACTCGCAGCGACCGCTGCAGGCATCGCCCTTCTGCAGGGCGGGGCAGTGCGCGTCGCGGAGCCGATGAACACCGATCAGCCGCGCTTCACGACCGACGCCGACGGCAAGCTGGTCGAAACGCAGCCAATCGCGGTGAAGGGCCAGCCTGAACCGATCTACGTCAAGGACCAGCCGCGCGTTCGCGAGCTTCCGCCGCTTCCCGAGCCTGATCGTCGTCGCCGCATCGTTGAGCGCACGATCGAATGCCAGCCGATTCCCGGCGGCTTCGGCGCAGCCGGTGCTGGCGCTGTGGCTTACAACGACGCGGGGCTGCCCGCAGGCGCCACAAGCGCCTACATCGACGCGGCTGAATGCCCGCCGATTGCGCAGGTCGCCTATGCACCCGCTCCGCTTCCTCCGCTTCCGCCCATCACCGGTGGCGGCGGCGGCTTTGGCGGTCCGGTCTTCGGCGGCTTCGGTGGAGGCTTTGGCGGCGGTTTCGGAGGCGGCTTCATTGGCGGCTTCTTTGGTGGCGGCGGTTCGTCATCGGGCGATCTCGGCGTCTCGACCACGACCACCACTTCGGGCGGGGATTTCAGCTCGACCACCAGCGGCGGCAGCTTCAGCTCCTCGACGAGCGGCGGCTCCAGCTCCACCTCGAGCGGTGGCAGCGGCGGCTCTTCGGGTGACATCAATATCGACATCGACGTCGATGCCTCGACATCCTCGGGCACGATCTCCTCGACCACCACGTCGGGCAGCGTGACGTCGACCTCCTCGACCGGCTCGATCAGTTCGTCGACCGGCGCAGTGTCCTCGAGCACCGGCGCAGTCTCGTCGAGCACCGGCGGCGTGTCGACCTCCACTGGCGGTGTTTCGACTTCGACTGGCGGAGTATCGAGCTCGACCGGCGCGGTATCGACATCGTCGGGCAACGTCTCAAGCTCCTCAGGCAATGTCTCGAGTTCGTCCGGGAACGTCTCCAGCTCCTCAGGCAACGTTTCGAGTTCCTCGGGCAATGTGAGCAGCTCGTCTGGCAACGTGTCGTCGAGTTCGTCGTCGAGCAGCTCGTCATCGAGCAGCTCTTCGTCCTCCTCATCGTCATCGTCCTCGGGCGGCAATAACGGATCGAGCGGGGGCTCGTCCGGAGGTTCGGGCTCGTCGAGCTCTTCGGGTTCGTCATCGTCCGGTTCCTCATCGTCATCTTCAGGCGGTAGCGGCGGTTCGTCGGGCGGCTCCGGTTCGTCCTCGTCCTCATCGTCGAGCAGCTCTTCAAGCTCGTCGTCCTCGTCGGGCGGCAGCTCGGGTGGTATGACCAGCGGCGGCAGCAACGGTGGCAGCGGCAGTTCGTCGAGCTCATCCTCGTCGTCGAGTTCTTCGTCTTCGAGCTCGTCCTCGGGCGGAGCAACCAGCGGCGGTAGCTCAGGGAACATGACCAGCTCCACGAGCTCGTCCTCGTCCTCGAGCAGTTCCTCCTCTTCGTCTTCGTCGGGCGGTAGCTCGGGCGGCATGACCAGCACCGGCGGGTCGAGCGGTCAACCTGGCACCACGACCGGCGGTTCGTCGGGTGGATCGGGTTCGTCGAGCAGTTCTTCGAGTTCCTCGTCGTCCTCCAGCAGCTCGTCCTCGTCGGGCGGTTCTTCGGGCGGCAGCAATGGCGGCTCGTCCAGCTCCTCGTCGTCGGGTTCGAGCTCGGGCAGCTCCAGCTCCTCTGGCGGAAGCACGTCGAGCTTCGGTGGTTCGTCTTCGTCCAGCTCGTCAGGTTCTTCGTCGAGCAGCAGTTCGGGTGGCAGCACCTCGAGCTTCGGCGGAAGCAGCAGCAGTTCGTCGTCGAGCTCCAGCTCCAGCTCGTCGTCCTCGTCGAGCAGCGGTGGCACCGAAGTGCCTGCACCGCCGATGATGATCCTGTTCGGCCTCGCCGCCGCAGCGATCCTGGGACGCAAGAAGTTCAAGGTCGAAAAAGCAGACGCGTAACTCGCGCGCTCAAAGCTGACCTGGAAAAACTAAGGGCGGCACCCCCCCACGGGATTGCCGCCCTTTTGCTGTCCGATTGGTGAGCCCGCGCGACTAAGGCATTTCGACCGCCTCGCCCGCTTCCTGCCAAGCAAGGATGCCTCCACCCAGATGCGCCGCGGGCTTGCCGGTGTGAGCGGTCAGCTTCTCACCTGCGATGCCCGAACGTCGGCCCGAGCGGCAATAGAGCACCACTTCGCGGCCATCGCTGAGGTCTAGGCTTGCCGGGTCGAAATCGACGAGAGCCACATGCTCCGCGCCCGGGATGATCCCCTGCGCGACCTCTTCCGAAGTGCGCACGTCGATCAGGCGGATGTCGCCAGCGTCGAGCTTTGCGCGAAGCTCCTCGACCGAAAGGTCCACCACGCTCGCCTCCTCGGCTATGGCAGGGATGGCTTCCTTCGCCATCGCCAGCTCATAGCCGAAAGGCGGAGCCGAATCGCGCCCTTCATCCTTGTCCTTGCTCGGCGCGCAGGCCGCGAGGGCGAGAACGGTTAGCGAGGACAGGACAAGGCGCGGTTCGATCATGATTGCTCCTTAGGCGGCGAGCTTGCGCAGCACGTAGTGGAGGATGCCGCCGTTGCGATAATACTCCATCTCGTTCGCCGTATCGATACGGCAAAGCGCGTTGAAGGTGAAGGTCGTGCCGTTGCCGCGTGTGGCTTCGATTTCGATCGTCTGGCCCGGCGTGAGGTCGGCAAGTCCCTTGATCGAGAAGGTGCAGTCCGCATCGAGCTCAAGCGTCTCGCGCGTGGTGCCCTCTTCGAACTGCAGCGGCAGGACGCCCATGCCGACGAGGTTGGAGCGGTGAATACGCTCGAAGCTTTCGACGATGACCGCGCGCACGCCCAGAAGGATCGTGCCCTTCGCCGCCCAGTCGCGCGAGGAGCCGGTGCCGTATTCCTTGCCGCCGACCACGATCAGCTGCGTGCCGTCCGCCTTGTGCTTCATCGCGGCGTCGTAGATCGGCATCTGCTCGCCATTATAGGTGGTCACGCCGCCTTCGACGCCTGGGACCATCTCGTTCTTGATGCGGATGTTGGCAAAGGTGCCGCGCATCATCACGTCGTGGTTGCCGCGGCGCGAGCCGTAGGAGTTGAAGTCCTTCTTCTGCACCTGGTTCGACTTGAGATACTCACCGGCAGGCGAGTCCTCCTTGATCGCGCCAGCAGGCGAAATGTGGTCGGTGGTGACGCTGTCGCCGAGGATCGCGAGCGGCTTTGCATCGACGATGTCGGTGATCGGAGCCGGCGTCATGTCCATGCCTTCGAAGTAGGGCGGGTTGGCGACATAAGTCGAACCCGCGCGCCACTGATAGGTGTCAGAGGGCTCAACCGTGATCGCCTGCCAGTGCTCGTCGCCGTCATAGACGTTGGCGTATCGCTTCACGAACATCGAACGATCGATGTTGGCAGCGCGGTGTTCTGCGATCTCGGCATTGGTCGGCCACAGGTCGGCGAGCATGACGTCGTTGCCGTCCTGATCCTGACCGAGCGGCGTGGTGGTGATGTCCTCGGTGACGGTGCCCTTGAGCGCGTATGCGACCACCAGCGGCGGCGATGCGAGGAAGTTGGCGCGCACGTCAGGCGACACGCGGCCTTCGAAGTTGCGATTGCCCGAAAGCACACTGGCCGCGACGATGTCGTTGCCATTGATGGCGGCGCTAATCGGCGGCGCGAGCGGGCCGCTATTGCCGATGCAGGTGGTGCAGCCATAGCCGACAAGGTCAAAGCCGATCGCGTCGAGATCGTCTTGCAGGCCCGACTTTTCGAGGTAATCGGTCACAACCTGCGATCCCGGTGCGAGGCTGGTCTTCACCCAGGGCTTGGGCTTCATGCCGCGCTCATTCGCCTTCTTCGCGACGAGACCGGCAGCAATCAGCACGTCGGGGTTCGATGTGTTGGTGCAGCTGGTGATGGCGGCGATCACGACGTCGCCGTCGCCGATGTCGTGGTCCTTGCCATCGACGCCGGTACGGTGTGGCGCATCCTTGCCATAGACCGTCTTGAGGTCGCCGTTGAACAGTTCGTCTACCTCGGGAAGGATCACGCGGTCCTGCGGGCGCTTGGGCCCGGCAAGGCTCGGGACGACCGAGGAGACATCAAGTTCGAGGGTCTTGGTGAAGACCGGCTCATTCGCCGGATCGAACCACATGCCCTGTTCCTTGGAATAGGCTTCGACAAGCGCGATCTCTTCTTCGCTGCGGCCGGTGAGGCGCAGGTACTCGATGGTCTTGGCATCGATGCCGAAGAAGCCGCAGGTCGCGCCATATTCAGGAGCCATGTTGGCGATGGTTGCGCGGTCGGCGAGGGTGAGGTTGGCAACGCCTTCGCCATAGAATTCGACGAAGCGGCCAACCACGCCCACTTCGCGCAGCATCTGCACGCAGGTGAGCACGAGGTCGGTTGCGGTCACGCCTTCGGCCATCTTTCCGGTCAGCTTGAAGCCGACGACTTCGGGGATCAGCATCGAGATCGGCTGGCCGAGCATCGCAGCCTCGGCTTCGATCCCGCCAACGCCCCAGCCAAGAACGCCAAGGCCGTTGATCATCGTTGTGTGGCTGTCGGTTCCGACGCAGGTGTCGGGATAGGCGACCATTTCGCCGTTCTCGTCAACGCTCGACCAGATGCCCTTGGCGATGTGCTCGAGGTTCACCTGGTGGCAGATGCCGGTGCCCGGAGGGACCGCGGAGAAGTTTTCGAAGCTCTTCGAGCCCCACTTGAGGAAGTCATAACGTTCTGCATTGCGCTCATATTCGAGCGCCATGTTGGCTTCCATCGCCTTGGGGTGGCCGAACTCGTCGACCATGACCGAGTGGTCGATGACGAGGTTCACGGGAACCTGCGGATTGATCTTCTGGGTGTCGCCGCCGAGCTCCTTGATCGCATCGCGCATGGCGGCAAGGTCGACGACGCAAGGGACGCCGGTGAAGTCCTGGAGCAGAACGCGCGCCGGGCGGTACTGGATTTCGCTGCCGGTCTTGGGATCGTTCTGCCAGTCGACGATCGCCTGGATGTGATCGCGGCCCACGGTGAAGCCTTCGTCCTCGAAGCGAAGGAGGTTTTCCAGCAGGACTTTCATCGAGGTCGGGAGCTTCGACACATCGCCAAGCTGCTCGGCCGCTTTGGCGAGCGAATAGTAAGCGTAGCTCTTGCCGTTCACATCGAGAGTGGAACGCGTCGAAAGGGTGTCCTTGCCGGTGGCTGTCATGGGGTTATCGATCCTTTGTAGGGGCCCGCCAATGTGATCCCACTTGCGGGCGGAAAATCTGTCGCTGCAACTGCTAGAGAGAAGGGGCTAGGTCAAGGGCAAGCGCCCGATTTGCGACCTTTTGCTAGTCGATTTGGCCCACTTGCGCGCTCAGGCCGGTTCAGGCTGCCTCTCGCGGCCCTTTCGCGTCGCGAGCCAGCACCCGGTCACGATCAGCGCCGTGCCCGCCAAGGTCGGGATCGTGACCGCCTCACGGAAAAAGACCCAGCCAAGTACGCTCGCCCACAAAAAGCCCGAATATTCGATCGGAACCAGCGCCTGCGCTTCGGCGCGAGCATAGGCCCAAGCAAATGCCATGGCGCCGCAAACGGTGAGAACTCCGGCAAGAACCAGCGGGAGGATCGCTTCGGTTGCAACCGGCGTTGCGAGGAAGGGGGCGCCCAGCAACAGGACAACTCCGCCGACCCCGCTATGGAATGTCGCAATCTCTACCGGCCCGGCCATCTGCGACTGTCTGCGAATTACGATGAAGTTGTAAGAGTAGAGCAGGGCCGACACGAGCAGCGAGGCGAGGCCAAGCGCTGCGTCATTGTCGAAACTGTCCTGCCCGATCTTGCCGCTGATGATGACGATCGTTCCTGCGAAGCCGAGCAGGCTTGCGAAGATCGCCTTGGGCTGGATCACTTCGCCCAGCAAAATGCGCGCAAGATAGAGCGCGATCAGCGGAGCGATGAAGCTAATTGCAATAGATTCGGCGAGCGGAAGCTTGGTCAGGGCATAGAAGAAGGTCAGCGCCATGAAAGCCGAGATGATCCCGCGCTCGAGATGCAGTTTGAGCGTTGCCCATTTCGGCCAGCCCGTGCGCTGCCACAGCCAGAACGGCGCGATGATCGCTGCCCCGATGAGTGAGCGCAAAATGGTCGCGGTGTAGGTTCCGGTCGTGAGAGCGGCTTCCTTCATGAAAGCGTCCATCGTCGACAGGCACCCCACGCCCAAGGCCGCGACAGCGAAGGGTATCAGCCGGGAGAGGGGGGAGGGCTCGCTCATGGTGGGCTCGCTTTACGGTCAGTGCACGCCCGCGTCACGTGTCTGGCGCTTCACGGCTGTGCACCGATTAAGGTGAGGGCAAGCTGATTTGCTTGATAGCGCCTGCGAAACCGGAGTATATTTGGCTTCGAGACGCATCGCCGCCCGGTCGTGAGGCGGCTTTGTGCAAAGGGATGATACACATGCGTAATTGGGTCAGCAGCTTGGCAACCGGTGTCGCGGGTGCGGCACTTCTGGCTAGCGGAGCGCTCGCGCAAGACGAAACTGCGCCGATTGAGGAAGCGCCTTCTCAGGCCGAAACACCCGCCGATGCGAGCTTCGACGAAGCCTTTCCGCGCATGGTTTCCGAGCCGCTGGTGCAGGGCGACCTTGCACCTCCAGGACCGCTGGTTCAGGAATGGGAGGTTAGCCACGTCGACGCTCTGATCGGTGTGATCGAAGGGATCGAAGCCGAAGGTCTCAATCCTGCCGACTACAACCTGACCGAGCTCAAGACGCTCGCCGCACAAGGCCGCTCCGAAGTGCTCGATGCGACGGCTTCGAAGAGCTTCGTCTGGCTGGTCGAGGATCTGCGCGATGGCCGCACTCCGATGTCGGCGCGTGTGCAGTGGTTCGTCGTCGATCCCGACCGCGACACGTATCGCACCGGCGATCTGCTGACCAAGGCTCTCGAAACGGGCGATGTCGCGGGCGTTCTTGCAGAGCTGAACCCTACGCACCCTGACTATGCTCGCCTTCGCGAAGAGCTGGCGGTCACGCCGGCGGAAGAGGCTGAGAAGCGCAAGTTGATCCAAGCGAACATGGATCGCTGGCGCTGGCTCGCGCGCGATCTTGGCACGCAATATCTCATCACCAACGTGCCCGAGTATCAGCTGCGCCTGACCGTGCGCGACCGCATCATCAGCACCTATCGCACGGTGGTCGGCAAGCCGGGTCGCACCGCTACCCCGCAGCTTGCCGAGATGGTGGAGGGCGTGGTGTTCAACCCGACCTGGACCGTGCCGCAATCGATCGTGAAGGGCGAAGGGCTTGGCGAACGCGTGCTCGGCAATCCGGGCTGGGCGCGCGCCAACGGCTACACCGCTACGCGCGGCAGCAATGGCTGGATCACGGTTGTGCAGCAGCCGGGTCCGGGAAATTCGCTTGGCCGCATGAAGCTGGAGATGCCTAACCCGCACGCGATTTTCTTCCACGACACCCCCTCACGGCACCTTTTCGCGAACGCCAACCGCGCCTTGTCGCATGGCTGCATCCGGACAGAGCGCGCGCTTGAACTGGCAATCACCATGGCGATCCTCGGCAAGGGCGCTACCCGCGACGAGGCGGTCGAAATCGCGACCTCGGGCAAGTACACCAAGGTGATGATCGAGAAGCAGCTTCCTGCCTACATCACCTATTTCACCATGGGCGTCGATATCGAGGGCGAGCTTCGCACCTTTGACGATATCTATGGACGCGATGCGCCGGTCCTCGCCAGCCTCGACAAGCCGCGCGAAGCGAACCGTTCGGGCGAGAGCGATGACGAAGTTATCGTGATTGAGAACGATCCGCGCGGCGAGGCCTGAGCGCCCACCACAGTCCCAGCGCCGCGCCCCACGCAAAGGGCGTCGTGAAAGCGTAGTCTGACGCTTGCGAGTACTCGTCCCACATGAACAGCGCGATGCAGGCGATCTGCACCGCGGTGGCAAACCCTAGGCTCACAGCCAGCGAGAGAAGGCTGCCGGGCTTCAAGCGCATGATGAGGAGCGCGCTCGGGATGCCGAAAGCGACTGCGCAAGGGATCACGTAGATCAGGCTGATCCAGCCGAACATGACCGGAGCCAGTGGCACCATCCACCAGTTCTCGAGCAGACCCGGCATGTTGCCTTGAGAAAGGAGCGTCAGCGTCAGGACGCCGCCGCCAATTGCCGCGCCTGCGACCATCGCAAGCCAGAGCGCATAGGCGAGACGGTAGAGTGGTTCCTCGCCGAGGCTAGTAAACACCCGGATTGTACCGCTGGGTCAGGTTCGGCTTGGCAGGTTGCAGCACGGCAAGCTGCTGCTCGCGCGACAGCATCGCGCCGTCTTCCTGAAGGCCGAGGCTGTCGGCGTAGAGCAGGCGTCCGCCCGACAGGTTCATCAGCGCGTAGCGGAAGTCGTCCTGTCCAAAGGCGAAGCAACCGTTGGAACGGCCAAGACGGCCCCAGCGCTCGATATGCGAAGGTTCGGCATAGGCGGCGCGGTGCATCACGATGTAGCGGCGCAGCGCGGCATCGTTCGTTTCGTCGAGCCCGCCGAGCCTCACCGAAGTGCCATAGCGGCCCTGATACCACTCCCAAGTCACGTAAGCGCCCTTGCTCGTCGCGTTGGAACCTTCGACGTTGGAGTAAGTGTTGAGCCAGCCATCATGTTCAGGATCGGAGCCCGCGCCGTGGCTGCAATGGGCTGCGCTCACGTCTTCGCGGTCGAGGTTGACGAAGTAGAAGCGCGGCTTGGCCGAGTGCACGCCGAAATCGGCAATCCCGACGATGTCGCGCCGCCAGATCGCATCGCCTGCACGGTCAAGCTCGCGCTTGGCGATGTCGAACAGGGCGCGGTCGCGCTGGCTGCCAGCGCGCGGCTGGGCGGCGAGTTTCGCGGGCAGACCGGGAACGGCCATGGCGGCACCGGCGGCAAGGCCGGACTTAAGGAGATCGCGGCGGTTCATATCAACACTACTATTACCTCAAATATGAGGTTCCCGTGAATCCCTTTTCTTACGCAGCTTCATGAAGCGCTTTCGCCTTCATTCCAAGCTGGACGATGCCGGGCATGTTCGCCTGGATTGCAGGGGCGACTTTCGACAATGCGGCAAGGCGCGGGTCATTATTCGCGATCATCTCAGCCACCGCCGGCCCGGTCGGATGAAGGCGGCTTTTCGCATTGAAGGCGTTGGTCTTTTCGTTGTTCGAAAGGATCGCGGTGCTCATCAGGTTGGCCATCACCGCATAAGGATAGGTGTCGGTCGTATCGGTTAGCGGAGCCGGCGGGCAGAGCGCATTGCGCTCCTCATCGGTCTCGAAATTGGCTTCGAGGAAGGCTGCGAGCGAGGCGCTGTACGGCACGAACGGCGTCTGCGCCAATTGCAGCGTGATGGTGTCGCCATCGAAGAACGGGCGGGTGTTGGCGCGCTGTTCGAAGGGGACGGCGCTGGCGGTGCAATTGATGAAGAGCGTGTTTTCCGGAAGCTCAACCCGCTCGTCCCCGAACAGCATCGCCTCCGGCTCGAGCGCGGTAACGCGGCGGCCGCGATGCACGTTCGTGATCTGGCGCAGCAGCGCGACTTCTGCCTCGGATATGACGGCATAGTGGAACATCTTGGGCGTGACCTCGGGATCGATCCGAAGCATCGTCCCGCGCTCGTCCAGCTTCTCGAACATCTCGTCGCCTGTCTCGGACGACGCCGCGCATTCGGCAAGGTCGACCTGAAAGCGGATGAGGTCCTCGATGTGATGCTTGGCCGGTTGCAGCAGCTTGCGGTTGAACATCCAGCTGTCGCGCGGGCGGACCCAGTCGATCTTGTCCGGAGCAACGCCCGCTTCGAGCAGCCATACGGCGGTGTCCATCGCGGTCTTTCCGCCGCCGATCACGACATAGTGATCGGGAAGGTTCTGAGTATCCTTCCAGAGTGCGGGCAGGTCACCCGGATTGGCAAAGCGCGTCCCCTCGGCGATCTCGAAGCCGGGCTTGTGCGTTGCAGGAACGCTGGTCTTGAACCACGTTGCATCGACCAGCTTGCGGCGCACGTTGAACTGGATCGTCTCGCCCGACAGGATATGCCGCGCCGAATGCACGGCGCCATCCTTGCCGACATATTCGGTGAGCGAGTGGTATGCGACGCGTCCGCTCGGGATCAGGCGCTCGCTCATCAGCTTCGAATAGTAGGCGAGGATCTCCGAATGCTTTGCGAGCGGATACATGCCGGCATTGTGGCCGTGCGTGTCGACCCGGTCGGGGCACAATTCCATCGAGTTGACGCCGTAAGTCGCGCTCGGCTGGTGCAAGGTCACGAAGGAGTAGGCATCGTTCCAGTGCCCGCCTGGGGCCGCGTGCTTATCGATGATGGTGATGTGGCTGTCAGGGTCCTCGTCGATCAGCGTGTCCGCAAAGGCGAGGCCAACGGCTCCGGCTCCAACGATGAGGTAGTCGGTATCCTGGCTGCTCATTCACACTCTCCCTGATGCGCGCTGATCTGCGGCTTGGCTCCATAGCGTATTTTCCTCGGCCATGGCGAGCATCGAGCGCGCATGGCGTGCCGCGACCGCGCGCTGATCTTCGCCGTAGCCACCGCCGAGCGCCGAAGCGACCGCGAGCCCGCGTTGCCGCGCCTCTCGCACGACGAAGCGATCGCGCTGCATAAGCCCTTCATCGGTGAGGGCGAGCCGACCGAGCTTGTCCTCGACATGGGGATCGACGCCTGCCTGGTAGAAGACGAAGTCGGGCGCGAAGCTGTCGATGACGCGTGGCAGGTGCTTGTCGAGCGCTTCCATGTAGCCATCGTCATCGGTCCCGTCGGGTAGACCGATATCGAGAGTAGAACGCGCTTTTCGTACCGGGAAGTTCTTCTCGGCATGGACCGAGAGCGTGAAGACGTCCTCGCGCCCGGCCAACAGACTGGCGGTGCCGTCCCCCTGATGGACGTCGAGATCGACGATCAGAACACGCGCCGCATCGCCTTGTGCGAGCAGGCGGTTGGTGGCGACGGCGAGGTCGTTGAAGACGCAATACCCCGCTCCCGTATCGCCAAGCGCATGATGGCTGCCCGCCGCACTGTTGGCGGCATAGCCGTGCTCCATCGCGAGCTGCGCTGCGAGCCATGTGCCGCCATTCGTGTGCCGCACGCGGTCGCGGATATGCTCCGTTACCGGGAAGCCGATGCGGCGTTCCTTGGCGTGGGGAACCTGCGCGCTGAAGACCTCTTCAACGTATTGGGGATCATGCACCGCCTCGAGCCAGTCGCGCGGCATCGGATCCGGCGCGTGCTCCATGATCGCAGCGCCTGAGCCGCGCAGTTCCTCCATCACGAGGTAGTACTTGTCGAACTTGAATGACCCGCGCGTGGGGCGCGGGGCCATGTAGTCGGCGTGGTGAACGACGTGGAGCATCAGATGACAGCTGTGTGTTCGAGGGCGATCTTGCAACCCAGCGCGATCAGGATCAGCCCTCCGAATACCTCAGCGGGTCGTCCAAAGCGCTCGCCAGCGGCCTTGCCCAATTGCACTGCCGCGAGCGATAGAGCGAGCGTGCACGCGGCGATCAGTGCGACCGTGATCGGCGGGTCGAGCGCAATCTCGGGCAGCGCAACCCCGGCGGCGAGCGCGTCGATCGAGGTGGCGAGCGCTGCTCCGAGAAGCGCGGCAGTTCCGAGGATCGGGCGCGCTTCACCGTCTCCGCCGCCGCGCAGCATCAGCAGCCCGATTGCCACGAGCAATGCGAAGGCTATCCAGTGGAAGACGCTCCCGGCCCATGCCAGCGCCGCCTCTCCGAGCGCCCATCCAAGCGCCGCCATCAGGCCTTGCGCCAAGCCGAAGACCAGCGCGATACGGAGCGTGGGACCCAAGTCGGGACGGAACCGCGCGCCCTGCGCGAGCGCCACCGCGAACGCATCCATCGCCAGCGCGACAGCGAGCAGCAGAGCCTCAATCACGCCCGTGCCGTCTGCTTATCCTGCAAGGCTCGCCAGCTCGTCGTAGATGGCCTCTTCGCTGCGACTTGCCGCATTGCGCCACGTCGTCGCGGTCTCGGCATTCACCAGCGTGCCGTCTGCGGTCAGCACGAGCACGTTGGGCGTGCCGGGCAGGTTGTCGAGGCCAAAGCGCTGCGCGATGTCGAGATTGTGGCCGTCACCTTGCTGAGGCATCCCGATATTGACGAAGACGAGCTCATATTGCTCGTCGACCAGCGCGCCGATCCGCTCGCTTTCGAGCCATCCGGCGAGTGCGCGGCTGTCGTGACACCAGTTGGCGCCCATGACCAGAAGCACGCGCTTGTCAACTTCTGTCGCTCGGGCGAGCGCGGCGTCGACGTCGCCCATCGCATCGCTAGAGACAACGTAGGATCGCGCCTCGGGGTAATCGTGGGCAGCATGACTGCTGGTATCGGCAATGGTCGCGCAGCCGGTGACCAGCAGCGCAGCGGCCAAGCCTGCCAGAATGGGCCGGATCATTGTGTGTTGGTACCTTCCTCGATTTCGAGACGCCCGATTGTCAGCTTGTCGATGCGAGCCTCGCGCACGCGCACTTTGCCAATAGCAAGCCTGCCGATGGCGAGCGCACCGATGGCCAATGCGCCGACCGCTAACGCTCCAAGCGCCAAGGCTCCCACGCTGGCCGCGCCGACCGATGCCCGGCCTGCCGAGGCGCGCTTGACGAGCGCAGTATCGTTTGCGGCGTCGGGGAGGCTGGCCTCTCGCTTCACCTTACTCGGCTGCCTCCTTGGCGTGCGGGTCGAAGGCGACCTCTTCGCCGGCCTCGATCTTGGCGGCCTTCTCCTCGACGAGGCGCACGATGTGGTCGAGCATGTCCTCGTCCTCGATCGTGTGCGCCTTGACGCCCGAGAGGTAGACCATGTGCTTGCCCGATCCGCCGCCAGTGAGGCCGATATCGGTCTCGCGCGCTTCGCCCGGGCCATTGACCACGCAGCCGAGTACGCTGAGGCTCATCGGTGTCTTGATGTGTTCGAGGCGCTTTTCCAGCGTCTCGACCGTGCGGATCACGTCGAAGCCCTGACGCGAGCAAGACGGGCACGAGACAACGCGAACGCCGCGCGTGCGAAGGCCCAACGCCTTGAGCATCTCGTAACCGACCTTGACCTCTTCCTCCGGCTCGGCGGAAAGCGAGACACGGATCGTGTCGCCAATCCCCGCCCAGAGCAGCGAGCCCATGCCGATCGAGGACTTGACCGTCCCGCCGATCAGCCCGCCAGCTTCGGTGATGCCAAGGTGCAGCGGGCAATCGACCGCTTCGGCAAGTCCGTGATAGGCGGCGACCGCTAGGAACACGTCGGAGGCTTTCACCGCGACCTTGAATTCGTGGAAGTCGTGATCCTGCAACAGCTTGATGTGATCGAGCGCGCTTTCGATCAGCGCTTCAGGGCAGGGCTCGCCATACTTCTCCAGCAGGTCCTTCTCGAGGCTGCCCGCATTCACGCCGATGCGGATCGCGCAGCCATTGGCCTTTGCCGCGCGGACGACTTCGGCGACCCTGTCGGAACCTCCGATATTGCCGGGGTTGATGCGCAGGCAAGCGGCGCCTGCATCGGCGGCTTCGAGCGCGCGCTTGTAGTGGAAGTGAATGTCGGCAACGACCGGGATGTTAGCCGCGCGCGTGATGAGCGGCATCGCGGCGGTCGCTTCCTCAGTCGGGCACGAGACGCGGATGATGTCGCAGCCCACGTCCTCGCAGCGGCGGATCTGGTCGATCGTTGCGGCCGCGTCTTCGGTGGGCGTGTTGGTCATGGTCTGCACCGTGATCGGCGCATCGCCGCCGACGGGCACATCGCCGACCATGATCTGGCGACATTCGCGCCGTTCAACCGTTCGCCAGGGGCGGATTGCGTTCATCTAACTGACCTGATTCCTGAAAGTGGACCGCATGTTACACGGTCCAGGGCAAAATAGCATGTCTGTCACCTTGGCCGCCCAAAGTGTCACCTTGGACGCCGGTTGTGTCACCATATGGCGGCGGTTTTCCAGATTTGCGACCCTTTGCATCACTCGCGCATTAACACGGAGCATGGAGAGTAGGAAAACGTCGCGACCTGCGCCATGGTGGCCGACGATGGAAACAACCGGAACAGATGCGACCGAGGGCAAGGGACCGCTGATATTTGGCTGCGTGCTCGACGGGAAGGGTGGTGCGACCCCGATCGGCAGGAAAGAGGTCGATGGCTGGAAACCGGCGCATCCCGGAGAAATTCTGTGGCTGCACCTTCGCCGCCACGCACCCGAAGTGCAGCCATGGCTCGAAAACGACCTCGGCATTCCGGAGCCGACAGCTGAATTCCTCGTATCCGATTCGACCAGACCGCGCGCCTTGCGCGAAGGCAACGCCATCGCCGCGACTTTAAGAGGCATCAATTTCGCCGAGCAAGCGCAACCTGAGGACATGATCTCGTTGCAGGTCTGGTCCGATGGTGTGCGCCTCATGACCTTGCGCAAGGCACCCATGCAGACACCGCGCGACGTGCGCGCCTTGCTCGAATTGGGCAAGGGGCCGCTCGACGCTGGCGGGGCGATCACGGCAATCGTTGAACAGCTGACGGTCCGCATGAACCATACGATCGTCGACATGAACCTGCGGATCGATGAGCTCGACGAGATGGATATCGAGGATGATCACGAGGAAATCCTGCCCAAGATAACCGGAATCCGGCGTAATTGTCTCGCCTTGCAGCGGCACATGTCGCCGCAGCACGAAGCGCTGCAGAGCATTGCTCGCGATGCGCCCGCATGGTTCGAGGATCACGACCGGCGCGAAATCGAGGAGTCGATTGCACGGCTCCGGCGCTACATCGACGATATCGAGATCAGCAAGGAAAGCGCTCTGGTGCTTCAGGACGAGCTGCGCGCCCGCAGCCTCGCCTCGAACGAGCACGCGACCTACATGCTTACCATCGTGGCGGGCATCTTCCTGCCGCTTGGCTTCCTGACCGGGCTGATGGGGATCAATGTCGGGGGTATGCCAGGCGTCGAGAACGGCGATGCGTTCTGGATCGTGGTCGGCATCTGCCTCAGCATCATGGCGCTGCAGCTGGTACTGTTCTGGCGCTGGAAATGGCTGTGAGCCGTCCCGCGGGGGGACGGCTCACGCAAGTATTTTTCCTGAAGTTACCAGCGGATCAGCGGCGGGACCACGAAGCGGGCGGCGACTGCTGAGACCGCAACTGGCAGGACATGGACGATACCGACATGCGAAATCGTGTCGAGCGGGCAGGTGATGCCATAGGCGAGTGATCCGAGCGATCCGGCGGCAAGGCCGGTGAGCCAGCTTGCACGCTCGATCGAAACCGGCGCACCCTGGCGCAGGAACATCACGGCGGCAGTTGCGACGAGAAGTCCGGCGCCAGTGCCATAGAGCGCGCATTCGAAGTACAAGAGCGCCGGATCGGCAAAGGCGCTGACCGAATGGTCGTGCGTTGCCTCGATCGAGAACATGGTCAGCAGCGCTGCGACCGGCATGACGGCCAGCATCGCCGCGCTCCAGAACGGGGCGTTTGCGCGCGTTCCGACGCGGGGCAGCGCCGAGGCGACCAGCGCGGACGTGCTTGCCGCACCCAGCACCATCAGCAGGCCATTGGTGATCCAGAAGAAGCCCGAGGCTTCGCCCGATACCATGCCGGTCCAGAACTCGAAGATCGCAATCGAGACAATCGCGGCAACGATCGTCGCAAAGCCGATCAGTATCGCCCCATTGGCGGGCTTTACGCGTTTTACCGGCGTCAGATCCTCGGTCAGGGCCGCGATGAGGGCGTCGCGGTCCATGCGGGTGGAAGAGGGAATGTCGTTTTTCATTTCAATCGGCTTTCTCGACCATGGCGGCCAATTTCTTCAGGCCACGATGGATATTCACTTTAACCAGGCTTTCGCTTTGCCCGGTCTTTTCGGCGGCTTCGCGGATCGACAGGCCGCCTATTTTTACCAGTTGGATCGCCTCGGCCTGCTTGTCGGGGAGCTGGCCAAACAGGCGGTCGAGGCTGACGCGGGCCAGGACAACTTCTTCCTCGCTGTCTTCAACCGCGTCGTCTTCGAACAGTTCCTTCGCGTCATGCTTGTAGACCTTGCGCAGATGATCGACCCAGCGATAGCGCGCAATGGCTGCAAGCCATGGCAGGAAGGCCCGTGACGGATCCCAGGTCGCGCGCTTTGTGTAGAACGCGATCAACACATCCTGAACGAGGTCATCAATCGAATGCGGCGGGACCCGGCGTTTGAAGTAACGCTCGAGCCATACGCCCACCTCGGAGAGCAGCACATTGGTAGCGGCTTTATCGCCGTCCTGCGCTGCCACCATGAGGCGGGCGAATGTCGGTTCATCGGCAACCATGGTGATCCCCTCCCAAAGTCCTTATCGGACCTTAGGCAAGTTGGGGCTCCGCGCCACTCGATTTCTGCGAACCGGTGAACCGGCCCAGCAGGGCATCGAGCGAGAAGAGGCCGGGGCCACGGCTGATGATGATGGCTGCAAGAGCCAGAACGGTCAGATCCCATCCAAAGAAGTGAGCCCAGGTCGGGAACACGAAAATCTGGATGACCAGCGCCATCACGGCAAGTGCAGCAGCGGAAAAGCGGCTGGCAAGACCAATCAGGAGCAGGATCGGAAACGCGAACTCTGCATAGACGGTCAGCGGCACGGCGAGATCGGGGGAGATCGGCAGGCCGGTGAACTCGTTGGCAAAGATGAAGTATTGCGTTTCGTCGATTTGCAGCAGGCTGCCTTCGACAACCTTGGTTTCATAGGACCGCCAGAAAATCCCGGCGAGCGCAACGCGGCTCATAAGAAGCGCGATGCTTTCGACGAACGTGCCCGAAAGGGCGCCGGTCAATCGGTTCCATGCTGATGTGATGCTGTTCATTGTCTTTCCTCCTTGAACCTGATCGGGCGGCCGAATGTTTGCCTGATTGGCCGCCTGATCAGTCTGTGTGTGGCCGTGCCGTGCGGTTTAGCGACGGATCGGGGTCAGCGAGCCTTTGCCCTTGGGCGTTTCGATGCTGGTGCAGGTGCCCTTGTCGACATAGACCCAGGCATTGCCCTGGTAGTCGCGGGTCGAGGTACCGGCACAGCTCGTGCCCGGACCTGCGGCGCAATCATTCTTGCCTGCAAGCGCAACACCGTAGCACTTTTCCTTGGCGCCCTGTGCAGCGACAGGGGTGGTGGCGAGACCGGCGGTGATGCCGGCGGTAAGGGCGAGACCGGCGAGTGCGGTGATCGACTTCTTGTTCATGGCAGTTCTCCAAACTCTTCAAAACTTGCGTCCGGCGGGGTTGCGGGACTGCCCTGTCATTCGCGCTGCCTCCGTGGTCGGTTACAAAAATCGCAAAAAAGTTGGATTCACCCCGCATCGGAAGCGCGCCGTATTAAAGAGTGTAACAATGGCGCAGGCGAGGGCGAACCGGGGAGGCGACGGCAGCAATAAATGTCTGCTAAGGAGGAATACATGCCAACCAGCCACGACCCCATTGCGCCCTTTGGCGGCTTCGGCCTTGGCCTCAGGCGCACGCATTACGACGACTATCTGAGCGGCCCCGGATACGAAATCGGCGTGCCGGTCGATTTCGTCGAGGTCATTTCCGAAAACTACATGGTCGAAGGCGGACGCCAGCTGCGCGTGCTGGAGCAAGTGCGCGAGCGTTTGCCTGTGATCCTGCACGGCGTCTCGATGTCGATCGGTTCGGCGCGCGGGCTGGATGAGCAATATCTCAGGGCGCTCAAGCGGCTGGAGCAGCGGATCGAGCCCTTGTGGGTCTCCGACCACCTGTGCTGGACCCGCACGAGCGCGCACAATTCGCACGACCTCTTGCCGATGCCGCTGACCGAAGAAGCGCTTTCTGCTGTCTGCGCCAATATCGACCGCGCACAAGAGGTGCTGGGCCGCGCGATGCTGTTCGAGAACCCGTCAAGCTACCTCACTTTCCCGGAGGACGAGCTGACCGAGTGGGAGTTCCTGACCGAGATGACTCGGCGGACCGGGTGCCACCTGCTGCTCGACGTCAACAACATCTATGTGAGCGCGCGCAATCACGGCTTTTCGGCGGAAGACTACCTTGCCGGACTGCCGCTTGACCGCGTCCGCCAAATTCACCTCGCGGGCCACGACCCTGCCACGCCGGAGCGTGACATCATCATCGACACGCATGACCGCGAAGTCGCCGATGGCGTGTGGGATCTTTACGCCAAAGCCATAGCCATGCTGCCGCAGCCGGTCGCGACCATGATCGAACGCGACGGTAATATCCCGCCCTTGGCCGACTTGCTGATCGAACTCGACCGAGCGCGAGGCATCGCGAGCGAGGCACTCGTCCCGGCATGACCGATCTGGCTGACCGGCAGGAGGCATTCCTTAAAGCGATCCTCGACGACCGCGCCGCGCTCCCCGAAGGTTGGGGCAACCGGCAGGCGGCGGGCATGGCGGTCTATCGCGGGAATTACCGCTCCGCGCTGATGGGCGCGCTTGAAGAAACCTTCGAGCGCACGCGCGCCTATGTCGGCGAAGGGCCGTTCAAGCAGGTCGCGATGCACCATGCGATCAAGCACCCCCCTGCTGGCTGGACTATCGACGAGGCTGGGGCAGGCTTTGACGCGACCTGTGCTGAATTGTTCGGCCAGAACCCCGAAGTCGCCGAACTCGCATGGCTGGAATGGACCATGATGGAAGTCGGCACCGCGCCCGACAGCAAGCCTGTCACACCCGAAGCCTTTGCCGAGGCGAGCGCGGGGTTCGGCGATGAGGACTGGGGCGCGCTCACGCTGACATTTCAGCCGCGCAGCACCGTCCGGCTCGTTGATCATGACCTTGAGGCCATGTGGCGCTCGCTTTCAGGCGAAAGCGATGACCGCCCGGAAATCAAGCTCGCCGCCCCGCAATCCTGCATCGTGTGGCGCGAGGGTGATCGGCCCACCTTCATCCTTGCAGAAGCCGATCATGCCGGTGCCATTCAAGCGATGCAAAGCGGGGCGAGTTACGGCGAACTTATCGCGGTCCTGCTCGGCGAAAACGAGCCCACTGCCGAAGCGATCCAGGCTGCCGCGATGCGTGCAGGCGCGATGCTGGGACGCTGGCTGCAGGAAGGGCTCATCACCGGGATTGGCCGTCCGGCTGCTTGACACTCGGTCAGTCTCCGGCACTCTCGCACGCATAGGGGACAGACACATGCTAACCGACACATCCATCGAACTGCGCAGCGCCAAGCCCAGCATCCTGATGCGCGTGGTCAAATGGCTGATGGCGAAGCGCAAGCCGGTCTTCCCGCACACCGCGCTCGAGTTCGAGGATTACATGGCGAAGCGTCCGCTTCCCAACGATGCATCGATGCCCAACCAGCTGAGGCACAAGCATAATGTGATCCACTGGACCGCCGCGCAGAACCCTGTCGTCACGATCCATCCGAAGTCCGGGCCGGGCGAGTGGCACATGCTCTATTTCCACGGCGGCGGCTTCGTCTTGCCGATGTTCAAGGAGCACTGGCCGCTGATCGAGGCGATGGTCGAGAAATGCGGGGTGAGCGTCACCGCGCCGCTTTATCCGGTCGTGCCTGAAAGCTCGTGGGAAGCGCAGGACGCAGTCGCCGACGCCACCTTTGCCAAGCTTGCCGAGGATCACGATCCCGCGAAGATCATCCTCAACGGCGACAGCGCGGGCGGCCATATGGCGCTAAGCCTTGCACTCAGGCTGGCAAAAGCCGGCGGACCGCAGCCCGGTAAACTCGCACTCTTCGCCCCGTGGCTAGATGTGACGATGGCAGACCCGGCGATCGAGACGGTCGAGCCGCACGACATCATGCTCAAGATCGGAACCCTGCGCTCGTGCGGGATCATGTTCGCAGGCGAGCGAGCACCCGGCAGCGCCCAATGCAGCCCGCTCTACACCTCGAAAGAGGATCTGGCGCAGCTGCCGCCAACCCGCATCTGGACCGGGCGGCATGACCTATTCATCATCGATTCCCGCACCTTCACCGGCAAACTGCGCGATGCGGGTATCGACGCAAAGCTCTACGAATACGAGGCAGCGCCGCACGTCTTCATGGCGATCGTCCCCACTCGCGAGGCAAAGGATACGCTCGCGCTGCTCAAGGACTTTATCGAGGAGTAGGTCAGGCGAAGGTTACGCCGGTCATCTCTTCCGACATCGCCCAAAGCTTGTCCGCCGCCACCGGGTCGAGCGCGTAAGTGCGAACGCCGCTATTCGGCGATGCGTCGTCAACTTCGGCAACGTTGCAGTCCTCGCAATAGAGCCCGCCTTTGCCCTCAAGTTCGTCGGCGGTCGCTGCCCAGGTCTGCGTCGCTGCGCCTTGAGGGATCGTCTTCCATGAAAAGCCGGGGTCGTTCTCGGTCACTCGTTCGACCAGTGCGGCGGATTCTTCCTCCGACATGTGTCGGCCGAGGTTGGTCTGGATACCGCCGGGATGCACTGCATATGAGTGGATACCCTTGTCGCCAAAGCGCTTCTCGAGCCCGACGGTAAACAGCACGTTGGCAGTCTTTGACCGGCCATAGCTCAGGAACGGCACGTAATCGGTGCTCTCGAAATTGGGATCGTCGAAATCGACCGGCGCGATGTGATGGCCGCGGCTCGACAGGTTCACGATGCGCTTGTCCGTGCCCGCCTCGACCAGCGGCATCAAATGCTTGGTCAGTGCAAAGTGGCCGAGGTGATTGGTGCCAAGCTGCATCTCGAACCCGTCGTCGGTGTGCATCTTGGGGCAGGCCATCACACCGGCATTGTTGATAAGCAGGTCGATCTTGTCGAAACGCTCATTCGCCTCAGCGCCCGCCGCATGCACGCTGTCGAGCGAGGCGAGGTCGCATGTGATCGTCTCGAGATTGGCGTCGGGAACTTCCGAACGGATCGCGCTGACTGCTTCGTCGAGCTTGCCCTGGTCGCGCCCGGCGAGGATCACGTGAGCGCCCTTGGCAGCCATCGCCCGGCCGGTTTCCTGCCCGAGACCGGAATTTCCGCCGGTGATGAAGACCGTCTTGCCCGACAGGTCCTTGCCCTCGAGTACTTCGTCTGCGGTCGTGTCGTGGCCGAATTCGCTCATGGTGCTTCTCCCGAATCTTGTATGTGGCCTGTTGCGCAGGTTTGAGCTAGCCATGCAAGCCATGAAAAACGCTCTGTTTGCCGCCGCGACTGCGGCTCTCGCCACGCTTGCTCCCACTCACGCCTTTGCAGAGGCCCATGAGGATGCAGAAGCGCCCAAGTGGTCCATCGCGATCCACGGCGGTGCGGGCACGCTCAGCCCCGACAACATGACGCCCGAACGCCGCGCGCAGTATGAAGCGGCGCTTCAGGAAGCGCTCGATGCGGGCGCGCAGATTCTGGCCGATGGCGGCACCGCGATGGAAGCGATCCAGGCGGCGATCATCCCGATGGAGGACAATCCGCTGTTCAACGCAGGACGCGGTGCGGTGTTTACGTGGGAGGGAGAGAACGAACTCGACGCCTCGATCATGGACGGACGCGATCGCAGCGCAGGTGCGGTCACGGGCGTTACCACCGTGCGCAATCCAATCCTGCTCGCCGACCGCGTGCGCACCGACAGCCCGCATGTCTTCCTGATGGGTGAAGGCGCGGAGCAGTTCGCGCTCGAACGCGGTTTTGACGTGACCGGCCCTGAATGGTTTGCGACCGAGGCGCGTCGCCAGTCGCTCGAGCGGATGAAGGCTGAGGAAATGTCCGCGCTCGATGTCGATCACAAGTTCGGCACGGTGGGCGCGGTGGCGCTCGACCAGGACGGCAACCTTGCAGCGGGCACCTCCACCGGCGGCATGACCGGCAAGCGCTGGGGCCGGATCGGCGATGCGCCGGTAGTTGGCGCGGGGACTTACGCGGACAATCGTTCTTGCGCGGTGTCGGCGACTGGCTGGGGTGAGTACTTCATTCGTGTCGGCGTGGCGCAGGAGATCTGCACGCGCTTGCGGATGCTTCAGCCGCCGCCTCCCGAGGTAATCGCAATGCGCATCAATGAGATCGGCGAAGTCTTGGAGGACGATGAGGGAGCCAACGAGATGTTCGAGTTGATCATGTCGGAGAATGCAAAAATACCGCAACAGATCGCTGATGGCGTCATGGCCGAGGTCAAGGAACTGGGCGGCGATGGCGGGATTATCCTTGTCACGCCAGAAGGCAACGCGCTCTACAGTTTCAACACCACCGGCATGTATCGCGGCCGCGCGACCAGCGATGGCGTCAACGAAGTGGCGATCTTTGGCGGCGACGTCGAAGCAGAGGCGTCAGACACGCCCGACCACTAAAGCTCGCCAAGCTCGCAACCGCGCGCTTCGAGGATCGGCTTCATCTCCCAGAACGCCGCCGGTGTGCGCGTGAGCGGGATGTAGGGGTGCAGGTGGTGCACGATGTGAAACTGCATCCACATCGAGCCCCAATTGCCGACCTTCGACTTCCACGCGCGCGAATTGCGATAGCGCCCTTGCTCATTGCTCGGGTGATGCGGCGCCCAGCTTAGGAAGAAGACGATGTAGGTTATGGCGATCTGATAGGGCAGCCACCACAAGAGCAGCGCTTCCAAGGCATAGCCGTTCCACGCAAGCGTCCCGAGGATCGCGATGAAGCCGATCTTGTAGGCAAGGCTCAGCAGGATCAGATCGGTGCGCCCCGCGCGCATGATCGAGGCGGCGTAATCGTGATTGCGCTTCGCATTGGGCTGGCGGTTCTTGATGGCATACCAGATCGCCGACCACGGGCCCGGAGCCTTGGTGGTTATATCGACGTCGAGCTCGGGGTCATTGGTGTGGCGATGGTGGTCGAGGTGAGTGATGCGCAGGACTTCGAAAGGGAAGATCAGCATCCAGCTCGTCGCGTGGCCCACCAGCTCGTTGAGCCAGCGAAGCTTTGTGCCGGGGCGTGCGATAATGTCGTGCTGCGCTTCGTGGGTGGGCAGATAGACGAGCGCCATGTTGATCGTCGCGATCGGAAACGCGATCCAGAGCGGCAGCAGCCCAGAAAAGACCAGTGGCCACAGCGACAGCCACACCGCCATATTGGCAAAGGCCCAGATCACCGCATCCCACGGCACCATGCCCGAATGCTTGCGCGCGATCTTGAGCTCAAGCCGCTTCAATTCGCCGTCGGAAAGCTGCGAGAGATCTTCGGGCAGGATCGGGGACTGCGCGTTCATATCCACCGCCCCGTGACCTGAGCGAACAGGCCCCAAGCGCCGCCGACAATCAGCGCGAATGTGAGTGTGGAGAGGCCAAACGGCGCGCCAAGTCCGAGCGCGCGCATCCCCTGATCAATCACAGGCACCAGGAATGCGAAGGCAAAGACGAGCGGCAGGCTGGCTGCGACAAGTTTGAGTGCGCGTTCCATGATCCCTCTCCTGACCGACCGGTAGCAGATCGAAACTTGAGAGACCAGTCAGCGCGTCAGAAGGGCCAGCGATCGGGCCTTTCGGCAAATGCACTCAAGACCTCGCCGACCCTTGCGAGTGCGGCTTCGGCAGCCGGATCGAGGCCATTGACAATGGTGCGCGGGCGGAAATAGGTCGCGAAGGTGAAGGGGCCCGACTTCCACTTTTCGCCGTCGCCGCTCTTGTCCGCTGGCGGCTCGACAAAGCCGATATCGACATAGAGGCTCTCCATGCCCAGCCATAGCGACGTGCCGGTCTTGTCGCCGCCGACCAGTTCTTCGTGCAGGCCCGCGCGCACACGCCGCACACCTGTGGGCGTGTCGATCATCCATTGGCGCAAGGTCGCCCGATCTTCGTCAGGCAGGATTTCGCCGTATGCGAGTGCTGCCACCGTGCGCGCCATAGCTGCGGGCGTAGTGGTGTCGCGATATTCGGCGACTGGGACATTGTTGAGCGCAGGTTCATATCGGTCGAGGCGACTGACATTATCGCCGATCCCGCTCCAGAACGCGGTCAGCGCCGCCGGGCCGCCATATTCGCGAAGCAGTATGTTGGCGGCGGCGTTGTCCGAAAACTTCTGCGTCGCCTCGGCCAGTTCGCGCAAGGTCGCCCCTTCGATAAGACGCCGCGTGGTGAAGGGCGAGACGGCCATGAGGTCGTCTTCGCTCCACATGACGCGCTTGTCGGCATCGACAATGCCGAGCGAATCCGAGGCCAGCACCATCGCGGCAAGCGACAGTTTGAACGAGGAGCAATGGCCAAAGCGCCGGTCCCGGTTGATCCCGACCGAGTGACCGGTCGAGACATCGAACAATTCGACCCCCAGCGTGCCGTTCGACTCTCCTTCGATCTGCCTGAGCATCGCCTCGAACCGGTTGCCCGGACCGAATTGCAGCTGGGTGCCCGGCGGCAGGGTGATGTCGGGAAGGCGCGTCGAACACGCGCTCGCCGCGAGCCCAGCGCCCAGCGCACCAATGATGAATGCCCGCCTCTGGATCGTCATGAGAACTTGTCCGCCTTGCGTTTTCCGAAGCGCATGTCGCCTTCGAGCTTGGCCCGCAATTGCGCATAAAAGGCTTCAAGGAAAGCGCGTTCATCGCCTGCGCCCGGATCCCAGCCGATCTTCCTGCAGATCGCGGCATGCGCGGCGGCGAGAGATTCGGGCTGATCTTCGCGCAGCATGCGTTCGAGCACCTGCAATTCGTGCTCGCCATAAATCGATAGCTCGGCCTCGCCGAAATCGTAGCGCGCGCCGGTGACGTCGCTCTTGCCGTTCGCAGCCGAGCCATTCACCGACAGCGCGTCTGCGAGCTTTGCGCGCGGAGCCTCGACCACCCATGTCCCTGCGATGATATCGCCCGCCCGAAGCGCGTCCTTGTTGAAGAAGGGGAAGGCCATGAAGGTGAGGAACCAGACGAGGCCTGCGAGCCCGAAGCTTCCCGCCTGACCGCTCGGCGCGACGAGGAGGAAGATGAGCGGCATGAACAGTTCGATATCGCGAAGGAGGTTGCGCGCGACCACTGCTTCGGGCGTGAGCCTGCCGCCGCCGCGCGCAGCCACGCGAATGCCGAGCACGCGCTTGCCCCAGGTCGCGCCGCGAGGGCCCAGTTCGAAAGCGAGGAAATAGCCGTAGCGCGCAAGGAAGAAGGTGAGGATCAGGAATATGTTGACCGCTTCCGATGCCCCGGTGGTCACCCCGAAGGCCGAAGCCAGCATTAACTCGGCCGCCAGCCAGATCACTAGCAGGTAGATCGCAATCATGGCCGTGATGACGAGCACGAAATCGAGCACGAGCGCACCCAATCTGCTTCCGCGCCCTGCAACACGGATGGGCAGCGCGATGCCTTCCGGCGTGATTATCTGGCGCAGGCGCTTGTCGGCAGCCGCCTGCCGGGTCTGCGATGGGGAGGCTGTTGCCATGGTCATCCCGCCGCCTCGCTTTCATGCGCGGCGGAGGCGGGACGATAGAGGAAGAAATAGGACAGCCAGAAGGCGAGGAACGCTCCGCCGATCACGAAGCGGCTGCCTGCGCCTTCCACCAATTGGCGCGGGAAGGCTTCGAGCAGCGCAGCGACGATCATCATGATGACCACGCCCACCATCACGACCGCTCCCCGCCGCCCGCTCTCAGCGGCTGCATCGAGTACCGACTTATCGCCCGGAAACGCCATCGAGCGGCCGATATGCAGGCCCGCCGCCCCGGCAAGCAGAATGCCGAAGAGCTCGGTCGTTCCGTGAACGCTCAGCCATGCAGCAAATTCGATGCCGAGACCTGCCGAATCGAACAGCCAAATCATCGCGCCCAGCACTGCGAGGTTGTGAATCAGCAGCAGGAGCGAGGGGATGCCGAACGCGAACCCAAGTGCGAATGCGAGGATCGAGACGCCCGCATTGTTGCTGAAAAGGGAGGCGGCGAAAGTCGACAGCCCGCTCGCGCTTTCCTCGACCGCGAGCGTCGCCATCAATTCCTCGCGGCTTGCTCCGGGCACGCGCGTGTCGACGAACTGCGTGGGCACGAGCCGATAGTACCAATCAACATCGCGCACGACGAGCAGCCAGCCCACAATCGCGCCAGCGACCATCACGAACAATGCAATGCAGATGTCGAGCCAGATCTCGCGAACGGCGCGGCTCCAGCCACCGAAAAGGAACCCGCGAAACCACGCGAAGAACCCTTGGCGCGGGCCGTAGACCTGGAACCATGCGCGCTGCACGAGGCCCTCGAGATAGCGCAAAGTCGCTGCGTCGAGCGATGTTTCCCTCGCGACCGACAGGCTGGAAGCAGCGGTGCGGTAGAGCGTCGGCAGCGCAAGTAATTCGGCATCGTCGATGCGCGACAGGCCGCCTTTCTCCATGCGCGCAACGATATCCTCAAGCCGCTTCCAATCGCCCTCTCGCTCCAGCCGGAAGCGGTCTGAGCGCAAGGTCGCGCTTTCGATATCGACTGGCGCTGCGACTTCGCCACGCCCGAACCAGCTCGAGAGGAGAGGCGAATTCATCCGATCGCCTCGCTGCGCTTGATCCTGAAATAGCTGTCGATCAGCTGGTAGCCGATTTGTTCGTAGGGGGCCTCGATCACGTCGACACCCATTTGGCGAAGACGCTGGAGCACGATCTGGCGCTGATGAAGCAGGCTGTCCGCCGTCACCGATTTTGCCAGCGTGGTGATGGATGTGGGCTCCTCGGCGATCATTTCCTCAAGCTCGCTGTCGGCGATGGTGACAAACAGGACGAGGTGCTTTGACACCAGTCGCCCGATGCTTTCGACCATGAGTTCCGCAGCGGTCGGGTCGGTGAAGTCGGAGAACAGTACGATCAGCGAACGGCGCTTGAGTTTCGAGGTGAGCGTTGCGAGCGCTAGCGTGAAGTTCGGCTCGCTCGCATCGTAGTCGAGGCCCGCCGCTGCGCTTTGCAGGCGGTGGAAGGAACGCGTGTCGCTGACGAAGGGGGTCATCAGCTGCGGCCTTTGCGAAAAGCCGAACAGCGCCACCCGGTCCCCGCCTTTGAGCGCGACATAGGAGCATGTGAGCGCTGCCGATACCGCTCGGTCGATGCGCGGCATCCCATCAACCGGCTCGCACATCGCCTGACCGCAATCGAAGGCAAAGACGATCGGGTTGTTTCGCTCGCTCTCGTTTTCGCGGGCATAGAGGTGATTGTGCCTCGCGCTTGCCTTCCAGTCGATCCGGCGGCGGTCCATGCCCGGTTCGTATTCGCTCAGCGCTTCGAACTGAGTGCCTTCGCCGCGAATACGCCGCGCGATGAGGCCGGTCTGAGCGTCGCGCAGGAAAGTCTGCAATTCTTTCGAGCGCACGGGCGAGAGATCGGGCCAGATGCGTATTTCTTGCGTCAGATCGCGGCTGGTCTGGCGCGCTCCGATGCCCAGGGGGCCGGTCCAGCGCAGCCACGCCCTGCTCAAGGCTGCGGTCCCGCGACGCGCGGGCAGGGCCCCGAATGTGCCGCTCTGTGCACCGGTATCGGGTTCGGGCACCAGCGCGATCGTGGCGCGACCGCCCGGGGCGAGCCTTGGGTCGAATTCAAGCGCTGCCTCGACGCCGCTCACCTGACTGCGGTCGAAGCGAGCATGCACGTCGAGCTCGGTCGGCTGGCCGATCTCGGTGTCGTCGGGCGCGATCACCTGCCAGTCCTCCACGCGGCCTGCAAGCATCCCGTCGAGCGCGATCAGCGCGGCGAACGCTACCGCCAGCACCGGGGCTACCACCCACAGAGCAGGAGAGACCGCCGCAATCACCAGTGCCACTGGGGCAAAGCCAGCTGCGATCCATGCCGCGCGTTCGGTCGGGACCAGGGGAAGGGCGGGGGTACCTGCCATCGGACTAGCGCGGTGCCTCCGTGCTTTCGATGAGTTCGGCAACCAGCGCCTCGATATCGCGTCCGTCGATCTCGGCGGCTGGGCTTAGCGTCAGGCGGTGGCGCAGGACCGGGAGCGCGAGCGCCTTCACATCGTCAGGGATCGTGTAATCGCGCCCTTCAAGCGCCGCGCGCGCCCTTGCAGCGCCTGCCAGCATGACCGCCGCGCGCGGCGACGCGCCCACCGCAAGTTCGGAATGCTCGCGCGTCGCGCGCACAAGCCTCACGACATACTGCGTGATCTCGTCCGCCACAGCGACCTGCGAAAGCGCGGCGTTGGCGCTCGAGAGGATCTGCGCATTCGCGACGGCCGTGACACCCAGATCCGCCGGGCGAGTGGGCCCGGATCTCGAACCATAGCTCGCGACAATCCGAGCCTCCTCGGCCTCATCGGGATAAGGGACGAGCAGCTTGAACAAGAAGCGGTCGAGCTGCGCTTCGGGCAGCGGATAGACGCCCTGGTTCTCGATCGGGTTCTGCGTTGCGACGACCATGAATTGATCGGCCAACTGGTGCGTCTCGCCATCGAGCGTCACGCGGCGTTCCTGCATCGCTTCGAGCAGCGCGGCCTGTGTCTTGGGCGGCGTGCGGTTGATCTCGTCGGCGAGTAGCAATTCGCAGAAGATCGGCCCGCGCGTGAGGGTGAATTGGCTCGTCTGGAAATTGAAAAGGTTGGAGCCGAGAATGTCCCCGGGCAAAAGGTCAGGCGTGAACTGGATGCGTCCGAAATCGAGCCCAAGCGCGGTCGAGAAAGACTGGGCAAGGAACGTCTTTGCCGTGCCTGGCGGTCCTTCGAGGAGAACGTGACCACGACTGACGAGGGCGACGAGCAGCTGGTCGACCATGTCGCTTTGCCCAACAATCGCCTTGGCGACCTCTGCGCGGATCGCGTCGGCTAGATCGCGCAGTTCGGCGAGACTCATGCCGCCTGTCTGGGGCGGTGTATCAGTGCTCATTCGGCGGTTTTCCCTGTTAGTCTTGAAGTGAGCGCGCTCATTGCCTTGGCGGCGCGCAGGATTTCGGTGGGGCTGCGGGCATCGTGAAGCCGCGCTGCGAGACGGGAATACGGCTCTTGATCGGGCAGGCGCTGGGCGAGGGCGGCGTCGATCTTCTCGCTGTCAGGCCGCGCGACCCCGAGCGCCTTGCCGACGCGTCGCTCGGTTAGCCGGATGAATGGGTCTGCCAGCAAGCCCAGCCTGCGGGCGCGAACGATCAGGCCTGCTCCATTGCTGACCAGCTGGTGCTTGCCAAAAGCAATCGCCTGACCGCTCACAGCCGCCGGACCAAAACGAAGAAATGCCCTCCAGCCGACGATGAAAAGCGCAAGGATCAGGCAAAGTGTCGCTGCAAGGAATGGGGGGCGGAAGGCCAGCGTCAGCAGGTTCATCGTCTGTCCGTAGCCAAGATAGGTCATGTCGAAGGTGACAGACTGCCCTTCGACATTGCTCGCTTGCCGAATGAGGTCGAGCGCCAGTCCTGCGCGTTGCCCGTCGGCGAGGCCGAAATTGTTCACAAGGTCTGGTTCGACGACAAAGATCAGCCGGTTGATGCCTTCGTCGCCTGCAACCTGAAAGGCGAGCGAATGGCCGGCGGTGTTAGTGACGATAGCTTGTTGCCCCTCATTCTGCTCCGCATGCAGCATGATCCGGGTCGGCATCCTTCCCTGCCGGCCATCGGCGTACCAACGAGGCGTGCCGCTCCCGCCGAATTCCTGAGCGCCGTAAGTGAACGCGTAAGGTTCGGGCAGGTCTTCGGTCCAAGGTACGGGCGCAGTGCGCGACAGCGTCACCCAGTCATCGCGCATGCGAATCTGGTCCTCCTCGACGAGCTCACCTTGAGGCGGACCGGCAATCCATTTGGGCAGGATCACGAGGGTAGGGCCATAGAACCGGCGCGATTGCAGGGTGTCGGCAAACTCCTCGAAATCGACATTCTGTGGCGGGGTCAGCACCAGCAGGTTCGAGGTCGTAAGGCTCTCGCGACTACGCGAGCGTTCGACATCGAGCCCTTCGGCCTGAAGCAGTCGATAGAGGCCCGAATAACCGTTGAGGCCATTGGCTGAGGCATGCGCACGGCCCGGACGCTCGCCGCCGGTATCGCCTGCGCTGATAAAATAGAGCATGGCGATGAAGGCAGTGAAACCGACCAGCACGATTGCGAGCACCGCTCCCCTGCTGAACGGCGATCTGCTGTGAGCGCTTGCTGGCGTAGCTGCCGTGGTCATGCGCTCGCCTGCTTGATCTCGACGCGCGCAAAATCTGCATAGGCGGCGCGAGCCGCTTCCCAGTCCTCCTTGCTGAGCGAGCGCAGCGCGAAAAGGCTGCGTTCGACGCGCTCGGATATCGCCCCGAACGCCGCGCGCGCCCGGTCCGATAGCGCGGGAAGCGCGGCAAGCTCGCGCGCGGTGCTGGAAGGTTCGACCCAGTCCGGCTTTGCCGCCGCGATCTGCCGCACGCTGCGTTGCAAGAGAAGCCGCGTCGCTTCATCGAAGCGCCCCTGAGCGGCAAGCTCGTCAGCATCTTGCAGCAGGGCTGTGCTTTCCTTCTGGTCGGGCTGCCATTCAGGCTCGCTGGTCGCGCTTCTGGGCATCTGGCGACGGCGCGAAATGAGGCCGATATTGCGCGCGATCAGATAGAGGACGAAGGCGATGAGCAGGGCGAGCAGCACCCACTTCATCACCGGCCAGCTTTCTCCGAAAAACGCCGCAACCGGAAACAGCACCTCACCCAGCCATGCAAACACCTCGCGTAGCATTTGCGAAAACCAGCTCGGCTCTGCCGGCTCGGGCAGCGGAGGTGGAACAATCGTCAGTTCTTCAAACTGGATGTCGCGCGCTTCTCTTAGCTCGCTCCAGCTTTCGGGGACGGGCGCGACGGATGTGGGATCAGCCAATGCGACCTCACGGCTCGCCTCAGGCGGAAAAGAGGGCCGCGTAATGGTCTGCGCCGCGTTGCTCATGCTCTTGCAGTGGTGGCACGGCTCATCGGCGCGCGCAACCGGCTTGGCTGACAGCCATGCTTAACCGCGTTTGCGGGCCTGTTCGTAGGTGCCGAGCAGGCGCAACTCCTTGGAATGAAACGCGCACTCCTCCAGCGCGCGGTCGACCGCCGGATCGCCAGGTGCACCGATAATGTCGGCATAGAACATGGTCGCCGAAAAGCTCGCCCCGATCTGGTAGCTTTCGAGCTTGGTCATGTTGACCCCGTTGGTCGCAAACCCGCCAAGCACCTTGTACAGCGCCGCCGGGATGTTCTTCACCTCGAAGATGAAGGTGGTCATCGCCGGTTTGCTTTCGTCGTGTGTGATGAAAGTGGGCCGGTCGGCAAGGATGACGAAGCGCGTCATGTTGTCATGCGCGTCCTCGACGTTGTTCTCGATAATCTCGAGGCCGTAATGTTCAGCCGCGATAGCCGGAGCGATGGCGCCGATCGTCCTGTCGCCAATTTCGGCCACATGAGCCGCAGCGCCAGCCGTATCGATGTAGCTCAGCGGCGTGATCCCGCGCTCGTGCAGATATTTGCGTGATTGGCCGAGCGCCTGTGGGTGGCTGTAAACCGCCTCGATCCTGTCGCCGTCTGTGCGAGGGCCGGGCGCCATCAGCGCGTGGTGGATCGGCATGAAATACTCGCCCACGATCGACAGCCCGCTTTCGGGCAGCAGGAAGTGGATGTCGGCGACCCGTCCGTGCTGCGAGTTCTCGATCGGGATGATCGCCTGACCTGCGCGCCCGTCCTTCACCGCTTCGAGCGCGTCTTCGAACCCGAAACACGGCAGCGGCAACGCGTCGGGACGCGCTTCGATCGCGGCGCGGTGCGAGTTCGCTCCGGGGGACCCCTGGAATGCAATGGCGCGTACAGGATCGGCCGCGGCGGCAGAGCGCAGCGCGTCGACAATGTGCAGGGCAGGTGCGGGAAAACTTTTCATGTGTATCGGGCGTGCTAAAGCTCTCATACAGGGGCGGCAAGAGGGCTTGCGAATAGTGCACGAATAGATGTTGCGTTTCGCCTTGCACGCGCGCGAGGGGGGCATTAAGGGAGCGCCGGGATGACAAACGACAATTCTTCAAAAAGCACGCCGGAAGCCGAAACTGGCTCGGGCGACATGTTCAACACAGCCGCAGGCTGGGTCCTGTTTGCAGGCGTGGTTGGCCTCGGCCTCTCGATCCTCGCCAGCAAGTATTTTCACGCCGACGATCCGCAGCGCCCTGAAACGCTGGGCTATGTGATCGAGCTTCCGGACGTGGAAGAAGGCCCCTCGGGCCCGACCTTCACCGAAGCGCTGAGCATGGTGACCGCTGCCGATGGCGAGCGCGTCTTCGCCAAGTGCTCGGCATGCCACAGCATTGAAGCGGGCGGCGCTAACGGCGTTGGCCCGAACCTTCACGGCATCATGGGCGCGCCGGTCGGCAACGTTTCGGGCTATTCCTACTCCAGCGCCATGGCGAGCTTTGGCGGCAACTGGGGCTGGGAAGAGATGAACAATTGGCTCGACAATCCGCGTGGCTACATGGACGGCACCAAGATGGGCTTTGCCGGCCTGTCGAGCATCGAAGACCGCGCCGCTGTCTCGCTCTACATGAACGAGAACGGTTCGGGCATTCCGGTGCCGGAATTCGTGCCGCCGGCTGAAGAAGCCGAAGAAGCGGCCGAGGGCGAGGCAGAAGCCGAGCAGGACGTCGCTGAAGAGACCTCCGAAGAAACCGCAGCCGCCGAGGGCTAAGCCCCGGCATCCTCAGGGGGTTATTCGCGCCCCTTGAACCCCTGAGCCACGACATACCACTCCGACGAGCCCTTGCGGCTCGCGGGTGGTTTGGCGTGTTTGACGGTCTTGAAGTGCCTCTTCAGCAGCTTGAGCAGCTCGGCATCGGTGCCTCCGGCCAGCACCTTGGCAACGAATGCCCCGCCTTTCTCCAGCGTCTCGACCGCGAACCATGCGCCCGCCTCGACCAGCGCCATCGTACGCAGGTGATCGGTCTGTTTGTGACCGACCGTGTTTGCCGCCATGTCTGAAATGACGAGATCAGGCGGACCTCCCAGGGCCGATTCGAGCTTTTCGGGCGCAGCGTCGTCCATGAAATCCATCTCGAAGATTGTAACGCCTTCGATCGGTTCGGTCGGGAGCAGGTCGATGCCCACGATCTCTGCCTTCGGAGCCTTCGCGCGAACCACCTGGCTCCAACCGCCCGGCGCAATGCCTAGGTCGACCACGCGCCTCGTGCCGCGCAGGAGCGAGAACTTTTCGTCGAGTTCGAGCAGCTTGTAGGCCGCGCGGCTGCGATAGCCATCGGCCTTCGCCTGCTTCACATACGGATCGTTCAGCTGGCGTTGCAGCCAGCGTGTCGAACTTTCGGTCCGCTTCTTTGCGGTCTTAACCCGCTTGTCGGGGTCGCGGCCTGAACGTGCCAAGTCTTATTCTCCGTTGCGCGGTGTTGGACGACCGGCGCGATTCTCATGCAAGGCTTTGAGGCTGCGCTCGCTGTGACGTTCGGCTGCCATCAGACTGCGAAGGATACCTTCGCGAATGCCGCGATCTGCAACGCCAAGCCGCTCTGCCGGCCACAAGTCGAGGATCGATTCGAGAATGGCGCACCCGGCTACGACCAAGTCTGCGCGGTCCTGCCCGATGCAAGGGAGCTCGCTGCGCTCCTGAGGTGACATGGCCGAAAGCCTTCCGCTGATATCGCGCATTGCGGCAGAGGGTACGATAAGCCCGTCCACCGCCTTGCGATCATAGTGAGGCAGTTCAAGGTGCAGGCTCGCAAGCGTCGTGACCGTGCCCGATGTGCCGAGCAAGCGGATATCGCTGCTCTTGGCGGCATCGGCGATCCTCCCTGCGAAGGGGGCAAAGGCGTCGGAGACGATGCCGCGCATCTTGCGATAACGCTCGATCCTCGCCTCGCGGCCCGACTCGCCGCGCCCGACAGTGTCGGTGAGCGAGACAACGCCCCAGGGTACACTCTGCCAGTCGATGATCTCGGGGATCTTCCCGCCTGGCTTGAGTAGCACCAACTCGGTCGAGCCGCCGCCAATGTCGAAAATCACCGCCGGGCCTTCACCCGATTCTAGAAGGATATGGCAGCCAAGGACGGCAAGGCGCGCTTCTTCCTGAGCGGTGATGATGTCGAGCATTATGCCGGTCTCGCGCTTCACGCGCTCAATGAACTCCTCGCCATTGGTAGCACGCCTGCAAGCCTCGGTCGCGACCGAGCGGGCAAGACGCACATTGCGGCGGCGCAGCTTCTCAGCGCAGATTGCGAGCGCACCCACGGCGCGGTCCATGGCCTCATCAGACAGTCGCCCGGTCTTGGCCAAATCCTCGCCAAGCTTCACAACCCGGCTGAAGGCGTCGATGACGGTAAAGTCGCGGCCAGAGGGGCGGGCAATGAGCAACCGGCAATTGTTCGTGCCCAGATCGAGCGCGGCGTATGCCTCGTTCTTGCGCGGCTTGAAATTGGTGCGGTGGGGGTCGTTGAGAGCCTGCGCGTGGTTTGCCGGGCCACGCGCTGCGTCCGGCTTTGCGGAGCCGTTGGCGCGAGCAGCGTTTGCGCGGGAATTTGCCTGGCGCGACCCTTTTCCCTGCTGGCTGGAGCGTTTGTAGCGAAAATCGGCTACCTTGCCGGACTTGCCGCTCCGTTTTTTACCAGCTCTCCTGTTTTCGTCCGGCGGAAGCGCATCCGCCATAAACCTGATCTTTCCTAATCACTGACGCGAACCTCTTGCGCCAGCACCTGATGGCAACGCTAACCCAAGCTCTGCGCAAGAGCAAGCAAGTCGCCCTTGACCCAGCCCCCGCACAAAACTAGATGCCCCCTCTCGCGTGGCGCCGGACACTGATTCCTTGGCCCCTTCGCGCTGATGCCCCGTCGTCTAATGGTAAGACTACGGACTCTGACTCCGTCAATTGAGGTTCGAATCCTCACGGGGCATCCAACTTCTCTCGTTTAACAAACCGCTAACACGGCAAATTCATTTGCCTTGCCGCTGTCACGCGGCGGGCCTAGGGGCGTTCTCCTATGACTGAAAAAGACCTAACAGACCGCAAGTTCTACCGTGCCGGCGAAGAGAGCCGGTTCGCCGACGAATCCCCCGAACGCACTCCGCAAACCGAGCATCCCGCCTACAAGCTCGCTTTCCGCGACCACGATTTCCTGCTGCGCGACGAACTTCGCCCGGTGCGCTTCCAGCTTGAGCTGTTGAAGCCCGAAATGCTGCTCGACGAAGCGCGCGTGGGTTCGACCATGGTGATGTATGGCTCTGCGCGTATCCCTTCACCCGAAGAGGCGCAGGCCAAGATCGACGCGGCCAAGAATGCCAGCGAGTACGAGCAGAAGGTCGCGCAGAGCCTTGCCGACAAGGCCAAGTATTATCACGAGGCCTACAAGCTCGCGCGGCTCGTTTCCGAAAAGGCGATCATCGAAGATGGCAAGCGCCAGTTCGTCGTCACCACCGGCGGCGGTCCTTCGATCATGGAAGCGGGCAATCGCGGCGCCAGCGATGCGGGCGGAGAGAGCATCGGCCTCAACATCGTGCTGCCGCACGAGCAGGCGCCGAACTCTTACGTCACGCCTTACCTGTCGCTCAACTTCCACTACTTCGCGCTGCGCAAGATGCACTTCCTGCTGCGCGCGCGCGCTGTTGCGGTGTTCCCGGGCGGCTTTGGCACGTTCGATGAATTGTTCGAGCTTCTGACCCTGATCCAGACCGGCAAGATGAAGCCGATCCCGATCATGCTGTTCGGCAAGGACTTCTGGGAGCGCGTCGTCGACTTCGAAGCGATTGCCGAAGAAGGCACGATTGCGAAGAGCGATCTTGACCTGTTCAGCTGGTGCGAAACCGCCGAAGAGGCGTGGGATTGCGTGTCGAAGTTCTACGAACTCGAGCAGTAACCGGCGCTACTTGAGGCTCCTGACGGCGTGATGGCCCAGCGGGCCATTGCCTGCACCAAATCCGGGCGCTTCCTCGATGGCGCGCAGCACGAAGTTGCGCGCCAGCCGCACGGCATGTTCGAGCGGCTGGCCGTGGCCTAGCAGCGTCGCGATTGCCGATGACAGCGTGCAGCCCGTGCCATGCGTGTGCGGCGTGTCGATCCGGGCATGCTCGAACTGCACTGCGCGTGCACCCAGCGCGCTGTCGGGCGCGTAGAGGACGTCGACGATGCGAGCATCCTCGGTATGCCCGCCCTTGGCGAGCACGGCAGCGCCGCACTTGTTCGCAAGCTCCTCTGCGGCTTCTGCCATCTCAAGCGAGGTGCCGAGGCTTCGTTCAAGCAGGTGAGAAAGCTCAGGCACGTTGGGGGTGATCAGTGCAGCGCGCGGGAACAGCGTGTCGCGAAGCGCTGCTATGGCCTTCGGATCGATCAGCGCCGATCCGCTGGTCGAAATCATCACCGGATCGAGCACGATCGGGACCGACACGCCATCGAGAGCATCGGCCACGGCCGCGATGATCTCGGCATCGTGTAGCATCCCGATCTTGATCGCATCCACGCCGATATCGTCGATGCACGAAGCGATCTGCTGCGCGACCACGTCACCCGACATGGGGGCGATCGCCTGCACGCCGACGCTGTTCTGAGCGGTGACCGATGTGATGGCGGTCATCGCATAGCCGCCGAGCATCGCGATGGTCTTGATGTCGGCCTGAATCCCGGCACCCCCGGAAGAGTCCGAACCAGCGATCGAGAGAATACGAGGCGGGGCCTTGGCCATCTTCAAGCCGCTGCGCGCACCGCGTCGCACACGCGGTCGACGACGTTTTCGACCTGACTGGAATCGTCACCCTCGGCCATGACGCGGATCACCGGCTCGGTGCCCGAGGGACGGATGACGAGGCGGCCCTTTCCTTCAAGCTCGCCTTCGACTTCGGCGATCACCGCCTTCACGGTCTTGTTTTCGAGCGGAGCGCCTGCGTCATAGCGGACATTCTTCAGAAGCTGCGGCACAGGTTCGAATTTATGCAGGATCTCGCTTGCAGGTTTGCCCGAGCGCACGAGGCTCGCAATGACGCGCAGCGCGGCAACCGTGCCGTCTCCCGTGGTGGCATGGTCGAGCAGGATCATGTGCCCCGACTGCTCGCCGCCCACGTTGAAGCCGCCTTCCTTCATGCGCTCGAGCACGTAACGGTCGCCGACCTTGGTGCGTTCGAGCGTGAGGCCGAGCCCGCCGAGATAGCGCTCAAGCCCGAGGTTCGACATGACTGTCGCCACCACGCCGCCACCGGTAAGCGCACCCTTCTCGTGCATGCGTGTGGCGATCGCGGCCATGATCTGGTCGCCGTCGACCTTGCGGCCTTTCTCATCGACCACGATCAGCCGGTCAGCATCGCCATCGAGCGCGATGCCGATATCCGCGCCTTCTTCGACCACCTTGGCCTGCACCGCTTCAATTGCCGTCGAGCCGACGCCGTCATTGATGTTAATCCCATTGGGTTCGACACCAAGCGTCACGACCTCTGCGCCAAGCTCCCAGATCGCGCTGGGAGCAACCTGATACGCCGCTCCGTGCGCGCAATCGACGACGACCTTGAGGCCATCGAACCGGATATCGCTGCCGACCGATTGCTTGATCGCATTGAGATAGCGCCCACGCGCATCCTCGATCCGGCGCGCGCGCCCGATCTTTTCCGCTTCGACCAGTTGCGGCTCCTGATCGAGAAGCGCCTCGATCTCAGATTCGGCTTCGTCGGAAAGCTTGAACCCGTCGGGGCCGAACAGCTTGATCCCGTTGTCGGGAAACAGATTGTGGCTCGCCGAGATCATCACGCCCAGATCAGCGCGCATTTCGCGGGTCAGCATCGCGATGGCCGGAGTGGGCAGGGGGCCGGTCATGATCACATCCATGCCGACGCTGGTGAAGCCCGCGACCAGAGCGCTCTCCATCATATAGCCCGACAGGCGCGTATCCTTGCCGATCACGACCCGGTGCCGGTGGCCGCCGCGCACGAAGTAATGCCCGGCTGCCTGGCCAACCTTCATGGCGGTCGCCGCTGTCATCACGCCTGCATTGGTGCGACCCCTGATCCCGTCAGTACCGAAGAACTTGCGCGCCATATCGTGAAACTGCCCCCATCGCTGGTCGGTGTTGGAATTGTCAGGCGCTAATGACGCAGGTAACGCGCGAAGGGAAGGGGCCTCTCGCCTCGCATGAGCAATCCGGCGAGAATTGCGCCGAGGCAAGGAAAACGGTTTGAACAGCACCCCAGAGGCGCCCGGCGGCGAGGCAATCGGCAAAGACGCAGGCAGCCCTTTCGAGCTCGTCACGATCCGACTGCCGGTCATTGCGACCTTTATCGCGCTGATTGCAGGCCTTGGCGCGGGTGTCCTGCTCGCCGGTGCTGCGCTGCCCGACTGGTTCCTTGAGACGACCGCGCTGGTCGGCACGCTATGGCTGCGCGCGCTTCAGATGACCATCATCCCGCTGGTCGCTTCGCTGCTGGTCCTCGGCATCGCGCAAATGAGCCGTGCGGCGAGGGCGGGTGCGGCGGCACGCTATTTCATCGCGCTGGTGCTTGGAGTGTCGATCCTTGGCGGCCTGTTCACCGCGAGCGTTTTGCCGCCGCTGCTTTCCGCCGTGCCGATCCCTGATGGGGCAAGCGCCTTCCTTGCCGAAGTACCTGTGGGCGAACAGCAAGTGCCCGACATTCTGGACTTCGTCGCCTCGCTGGTTTCGCCCAACGTGATCGCCGCAGCGGCAGAGACTTCAATGCTCCCGCTGACGGTGTTCTTCGCGCTGTTCGCGCTCGCGATTTCTCGCTTGCCGGATGAACAGGGCGAGCGCCTGCTCGGCTTCTTCCATGCCATCGCCAACGCCATGCTGGTCGTAATCGGCTGGGTGCTGTGGGCAGCGCCCGCCGGGGTTCTGGCGCTTGCCTTCGGGGTCGGGCTGAAAAGCGGAGGCGGGGCGTTTGCGGCGCTTGCGCACTATATCCTTGTCGTTGCGGGCATGGGTGTGTTCATCCTCGTGCTGGCTTACGTCATCGCGGCGGTGCTCGGCGGTATTGGGCCGCTGCGCTTCGCCAAAGCGCTGATCCCGGCACAGGCGGTCGCGGTCTCGACGCAAAGCTCGCTCGCCAGTCTTCCTGCCATGCTGGACAGCGCCGGGCGCCTGGGCTTGCGAGAGGCGACCTCGGAGTTCGTACTGCCGCTTGCAGTCGCGATCTTCCGCGCGACCAGCGTGGCGATGAACCTCGCCGTCGCGCTGTATGTCGCGCAGCTGGCGGGGATTGAGGTGGCATGGCCGCTCATGCTCGCAGGGATTGCAGTCGCGGTGATCATCTCTGTCGGGTCGGTCAGCCTGCCCGGTTCGATCAGCTTTGTCGTGTCGATCGGCCCCATCGCGCTCGCGATGGGCGTGCCGATCGAGCCGCTCGCCCTGCTGGTCGCGGTCGAGATGCTGCCCGACATTATGCGCACGCTTGCCAACGTGACGATGAATGTTGCGGTGGTGAGCGCGGTCGACCGCTCGCGGCAATAGTCAGCCAAGACCTTCGGGAAGCGGCGCTTCGGGCTCCTCGCCCGTGAACAGGGGTTCGCCGAAGAGAAACCCGATCACGTTGGGCTTGCCGATATGGTCGAACAGGCCCGTCAGCGTCAGCAGGATCGGGACCGACAACAGCGCCCCAATCGCGCCCCAAATCCAGGTAAAATAGGACAGCGCGATGAGGATCATCACCGGGCTCATGGTGAAGCGCGCCCCTAGGATCGAAGGCGTGACCGCGTTCCCCTCGATCGCGTTAAGGACCATGTAGGAAAGCGCCGGAACAAGGCCGAGCCAGATCGTGTCCGCCGTGCCAAGCCCGAACACGGCGAGCAGCGCCATCAGTGCGAGCGGGCCAATATAGGGGATGAAATTCAGAATCATGGCGAGCCCGCCCCACATGATTGGAGCATCGAGCCCCCAGGCCCATGCGGCGAGGCCCACGACTATGCCAAGCCCTGCGTTAATCATGCTCACCGTGATGATGTAGGCGGCCACCCGGTCCTGCACTTCGCGGATGGCGCGTGCGGCGCGCACGCTCGACCCGAAGCTGGCGCGGTCGAACAGCAGGCTGCGGCGCATCCGGCCACGCGCTTCGATCATGAAGAACGCCATCAGGAACATGACCAGCACCTGCACGACGACGCTGGGCGTTGCGAATGCGATCTCTTCGAGCATGCTGGGCGCGGCGATCACGACTTCGCGCGTGTCGCCTTCGCCCATCGCGCCTGACATCTGCTCGTCGATGCCCGACACCCATGCAAACTCGGCTTGCAGTTCGGCGAACCGCTCGCTCACCCGCGCGATGATTTCCGGCATCCGCTCGAACAGCGCGGCAGCCGGTTGAAGGATCAGGGCGAGCGCAGCGACCAAGACGCCAAAGAACATGAGCAGCGAACTCAGCGAAGCGAGCGCGTTGGGAATGCCTGAGCGAACCATCCAGTCGGCAAGGGGGGAAAGCAGGATCGTCAGCACGAGTGCCGCGACAATCGGCAAAAACACCACTGACATATGCGACAGGACGAAGGGCAGCGCGAGAAAGGCGCCAAAGCCGAGAAGCAAGACAAGCGCGGAAAGGAGCCGCAATTCGTCCAGCGAACGCGAGCGAGCGGGCGACGCGTCGTCCGACACTGCGGTCTTGTCAGTTCCCTCGCTGTCCATGCATGCCCCCCTGGCGTTCAGGCAGGACTGTATTGCAGTGCGCCTAGCGCGCGCAAGCACTTAGGTCTTAGCCGCCGACCGGCTTCTCACTTTATTCGGAGGGCGATGCTTTCGCGCTGCCGCCCACAACACGGTCCAGCTCATCAAGGATCGAGCGATGAGCGCTGTCCTTGCCACGGTTTTCGTCTGGCAGACTGCCTTTGCTCAGCATGTCATTGAGCGCGGCACGGGCACGCCCCACGCGGCTCTTGATGGTGCCAAGCGCACAGCCGCAGATATCGGCCGCTTCCTCGTAGGAAAAACCACCAGCGCCCACCAGCAACAGCGCCTCGCGCCGCTCCGGCGGCAAGGCCTGAAGCCCGCGATGCAGGTCGGACAGGTGGATCGGTTCTTCCTGGTCGGCAGGCGCGGTCAGGATGCGCTCTGCTGTCGTCTCATCGTAGTCGCCTCGGAACCGGTTGCGCCGCATCTCGGTGAGATAGGCGTTGCGAAGGATCACGAATGTCCATGCGCGGATCGACGTTCCCGGCTGGAACCGGTCTTGCGCGGCCCAGGACTTGAGCAGCGTTTCCTGCACCAGATCGTCGGCAAGATCGGGATGCCCGCAAAGGCCGCGTGCAAATGCGCGCAGGTGAGGGACGACTTCGGTAAGGTCGCGCTTGAACTGCGCGCGTTCAGCCGCAGTTCTCACGGGCGGTGGTTGCTTGGCATCACCCATCAGTTGGACTTATCCGAAGTATTAGCTGAATCCTGGCCGTTGCCTTTCGGGTCGCTGTCTTTGGCGGCCGGCTCATCGTCGAACTTTTCCAGAAGCTCAAGGAACGAGTCCGGTAATGGTTCGTCGACAACCGAATCGTAAAGCTCCTTGAGCCCATCAGCCCATGCCGGTGCTTCATTTTCCTTGTCGGAAGTCTTGTCGCCTTCGCTGGACGAAGGGTCGATTTCGGATTTCTTCTCGGTTGCCATGCTTCGCTCTGTGCCCGCCTAGCCCTACAGTGCCCGAGGCTTCATGCCAAATTGCATCTCTTTTTCTCGCATGCCTAGTGACAAGGTCTAGGCAGCCTTGTGCCGTGGCGAGGCGAAGAACAGGGCCTGACTGATAGTTGCTTTAACGGTTTCCTCGCGGAATGGTTTGGTAACCAGATAAGTGGGCTCGGTAGTTTCGCCGGTCAGCAGCCTTTCGGGGAACCCGGTAATGAAGATCACCGGGACATCGATCTGCGTGAGGATTTCCGCCACAGCTTCGACCCCTGAAGACCCGTCGGCAAGCTGGATATCGGCAAGGACAAGGTCGGGCTTGTGAGCCTGCACCGCCCGGATGGCTTCTTTGTGCGTTGTCGCCCTGCCGCAAACCTGATGGTCCATGGAAAGCACAAGGTCTTCCAGCTGTACCATGATCATCGGTTCATCCTCGATGATCATGACCTGTGCCGCTTGTTCGCTGTTAAGCTCTGCGATTGCGTCCGCGACCAGGGCCTCGACCTTGTCGAGATCGAGTTCCATCACTTGTGCTGCCTCTGCGAGGGAGAACTCCTCTACCGTCGTGAGGAGCAGTGCCTTGCGGCTTGCAGGCGTGATTCCGCCCAGCCGGCCTTGCGCAGCGGCTTCGCGCTTGGATGCATCGGCCGCGCTTGTCGGGCTTTCTGTTTTCTCTTTGGCAAGAACCTGGAGGAAGAGGCGATAGAGCGGAACTCTGCCTTCGTTGAGCGACTGCCTCAGGGCCTCGTCAGCGAGAGCGGTTTCAAGCGTCAGGCGCACCATCGAGTCGCCGGCTGCCTGCGAGCCAGTAAGAGCACGTGCATACCGTCTGAGGTATGGCAAATGCGATGCGATTTTCTGGCTCAAACTCATGGCCGACTCCCCGTTCGCCACTTGGTTCTGTTTCAATGACTTAGTCGCCTAGACGGCTCTTGCATTTGCTGCAACCGCTTTACCGAGATCCCGCGCGGCAAGCGTGTGCAGGAACCTTGTATACATTTTTCGAAAATTGTTTGGGAACCGAAATTGAGGGAGATCATTTATTTTCTGTCACTGCCGATTCTTCTCCCGTCCGAGCGGCTGTGATACGATCCCGAAGGCCTCCACTTTCCGTAAGTGGAGGCCTTTAATCTTTCCGTCTCAAGACTTGTGATCAGCCTGCCGAAAGCGGCTTTTCATAGATCGCGTATTCGCGGTTGATCGAGCTGTCGATGGCATCGGCGATTGCTACCATCCCCTGATTGTCATCGAGGATCCAGCCGATCTCTGCGCGCTGCGAATCAAAGCGCTGCGATGCGTTTCGCCGGATGTAGCTGATCATCATGAAAGCCAGCTGGCTTGCGAGGCGCGAATTCTGGAATTCCTTCAGCACACCCATAAGCGGCACCCGCATGTCCGAGCCGGTCGGGTTCTTCAGCCAGCGCAGCATGTGGAACCAGCCGAAGGGGAACAGCTTGCCATTCGTGCGCGCCAGAACGTTGTTCACGTCGGGAAAGGTCAGCATGAAAGCCACCGCGCGCCCGTCGACCTCGGCGATCATGTTCAGTTCTTCATGGATGATCGGTCGAAGCTTCACGCCGGTATGCGCGATCTCTTCAGGGGTGAGCGGGATGAAACCCCAATTGTCGGACCACGCATCGTTCAGAATACCGAGAATCTTGTCGACCTCTTCATCCCAGTCGGCCTTGCGAACCTGTCGGACCGTGATCTTCGAATTGCGTTCGCCCGATTTGACGATCCGCTGGATCAGTGGCGGGAAGTCGTGGCTGACGTCGAGATCGTAGGTGTAGAGCGTCTTGGCGCGAGCAAATCCGGCATTTTCGATCCAGCCCGCATATTGTGCCGGATGGTGGCCCATCATGATAACCGGAGCATGATCCTGGCCACGAACGAGCAGACCCGGCTCTTCCCAGATCGACATCGAAATGGGACCGACGATCTTGGTCATCCCCTCCTTGGCGAGCCATTCCTGAGCTGTGCGCAGAAGCTCTTTTGCGACGTCTTCATCTTCGGCATCGAAATAGCCGAACATGCCGGTGCCGGGGCCGAAGCCCTGTTCTGGCGGCATCTGCAGGGCAAGTTCGTCAATATGAGCAGAAATCCTGCCCACCGGACGCCCGCCTCGATGTGCGATGAAGAGTTGCGCGCGAGCATGGCCGAAAAACGGGTTTTTGTCCGGATTGACCAATTCAAGCTGTTCGCTGCGCAGTTGCGGCACGGAATTGGGCACTTTTGCGGCAAAATCGCGCCCAAGGTCGACGAAGCGCGCACGCCCTTTCTTGTCGGAGACGGGCTCAATGCTTATCTGGCGCTCGTTCACGCGGGGTTTTCCTCGATCGTGTATGAATATCTTACGATTTGGCCTGCGTACCTAGTCGCGCAATGTCCAGTCGCCAACCCAATCGATCACAGCCATAAACAAACCCGGTTTGCCGAGAGCCCCTGACTTGCGGTAAGGACACGCCACTTACGACTGCCAACAGCCATGACCATGCACCAATCGATCACCACGTCCACTGCGGCTCAAGTCACTCGCCAGAAGGCGGTGCGCGCCGATTTCATCGAGACCGATGACAAGGACATGCTGCGTGCTGCGCGCGATCTGACCAAGGATCTGGGCGAGGCGCGGGCAAATATCTATTGGCCCGACATGCTGATTTCGGCTGGGCTCGGCTATGGCGCGATCGCTCTGGCTATCCTGACGAACAATCTCGTGGTCGCGCTAATTTCGGGGCTTGTCGGTTCGCTTGCGCTTTACCGCGCGCTGATGTTTATCCACGAGCTCACCCACATTCACAAAAACGCGCTGCCGGGTTTCCGAACCGGGTGGAACCTGCTGGTCGGCATTCCGATGCTTACGCCGAGCTTCATGTATGAAGGCGTGCACGTGATCCATCACAAGCGCACGCAATATGGCACGGTGGAGGATCCCGAATACCTGCCGCTCGCACTGATGAAGCCTTGGAGCTTGCCGCTGTTCGTAATCGTCGCGCTGCTGGCGCCGATTGCACTCATCATCCGCTCGGCCATTCTCGTGCCGCTGGGGGCGATTTTCCCTGCCGTGCGCAATTGGACATGGGGTCGAGTTTCGGCCCTCGCGATCAATCCCGATTTCCGTCGCAAGGCACCGACCGGCGATTTTGCAAAGCGTGTGCGCTGGCAGGAAATCGGCGCGAGCATCTGGGCGATCACGCTGATCGCGAGCACTTTCGTCATCGGATGGAAGCCGCTTCTGGTGGCGCTTGCGATCTTCTCGTTCACCGCACTGCTCAACCAGCTGCGCACGCTGGTGGCTCATCTTTGGGAGAACGAGGGCGAGCCGATGACGGTGACCGCGCAATTCCTGGACAGCGTCAATGTGCCGCCGCCGGGCGTCATCGCAGAGGTATGGGCTCCGGTTGGCCTGCGCTATCACGCGCTGCACCACCTGATGCCCTCTATGCCGTATCACGACCTTCCCGAAGCGCACCGCCGGCTCAACCGCGAGCTCGGCAACGGTTCGACTTATGAAGGCGCGAACCACCCCGGCATGGCAAACCTCGTGTCGCGCATTGCGCGCAGCACAATGATTTCGCGCTAGGGCTTATTCGACCGGGTCAGCCGGTTGCAGCTTTGAGCCCGGACCGGGCGCACCTTCGTTTTCGCCACCATAAATGCTCGGATCGTCGTTTGAGCCGCTCTCCATGGTTGCGGGAGGACGTTCGTCGTCGTCATCGCTTTCGGCGGCATTGCCTTCATTCGACGCCTCGCTGCCATCCTCTTCATCAAGCGGGATCGCTTCCTCGATATCGGGAGTTTCCTCAGGCTGGTTCTGGCAACCTACCAGCAGGATCGAGAGAGCCGCCATCGAGGCGAGGGGAGCGTAACGCATTGGGTGTCCTCCTGAATTCTTCGCGCTTTATAGCGCAGCGCGCTCAATCGAGGAAACAGATCATGGCGCAGCGCCTTTCGGCAGGCAGGCCATGATCGGCCTCGACCGCGAGCTCTCCGGCAAGGCGCGGATGAGCGTCGAGAGCGGTGACTTCCTCGAACCCAAGCTTTTCGTAGAAGGGCGCATTCCACGGCACATCGCGAAAGGTGGTGAGCGTGATCGCGCGAAAGCCCGAATTGCGCGCATCGACCATGCAGGCGCGTATCAGCCCAGCACCGATGCCTCGGCCCTGCTGGTCCGGGTGAACGTCAACCTCCCAGATGTGCAGTTCGCGATTGAAAGGCTCATTCACGAGAAAGCCGACCATCTCGTCGCCAACATGCACGACAAGGCAGTGCCCCTTGCGGATGTAACGCTCAAGTCTCTCGACCGGCAGCGTGTGCTCGCCTGCAAGTCCGGCTAAGCCGTCAACCGTGCGGAATAGCTCGCCGGCTGCCGCCTCAATCGCCGGCATGCGTTCGGCGTCGGCTGGCCGGGCAAGGCGCAGCGACCAGTCTGACCGGCTCATTCCTCGGTTCGAATGAGGACTGTCTCACCCACCAGCAGAAACAGGAAGAACGGCGCCCATGCGGCAAGGAAGGGCGGGTATCCGCCAAAGCTGCCCATCGCGAGCGCGGCGTTATCGACGACGAAATAGGCAAAGCCCAGCGCCATCCCGATCACCGCGCGCACGAAGAGTTGGCCTGAACGCGCAAGCCCAAAGGCCGCTACCGATCCGAGCAATGGCATGAGTAGCGCCGACAAAGGACCGGACAACCGGTGCCACCATTTCGCGCGCATCTCTGACGTGCGGCGACCTGCGGCTTCGTAAGCGTCGATCGTTTCGGACAACTCCCAGAAGCTTTGCGCATCGGGATCGACCGATTGCAGGTCGATCTGTTCTGGCGTGAGCCCTTCGCCTACCACTACATCATCGATGGGTTCGGTCGTTGCTGAGCCCACGTCGAAACGCTTGGGATTTTCCAGCCGCCAGCCGGGGGCTGCATAGGTCGCGCCGGTGGCCTTGATCTGTTCGCTGATGATCCCGCCCGGCGCGCGCGAATACCAGGTGACGTTATCAAGCTCGATATCCTCGCCCGACCCGATCAGCGACGATGCGGTAAGGATGTTGTCGCCATCGGTGAGATAGACATTGGCGCGCACGCCCGACTGCTCGGGGATCGGACCGTACTCGACTGCCTCCCAAGCCTTGAGTGTCGAGTTTGCGCGGGTGACGACGCGCTCGTTGAAGGCAAAGCTGATAAGAGCGACGACCGCTGCGGTCAGAAGCAGCGGGGCCAAAACCTGGTGCGCTGAAAGCCCGGCGGCCTTCATCGCCACAACCTCGCTGTTCTGGTTGAGCGTCACCAGTGTGATCAGCGTCGCCAGCAGCACTGAATACGGCAGGAAACGCGCGATGAGCTGGGGTATTCGAAGGCTTGCATATTTGATGATTTCGGCTTGCCCGTTGCCTTCAGGTTCAAGGATCTTGCCGGTCGAACCAAGCAGGTCGAGCGCCATCAGTACGAGCACCAGCATCACCAGCACCGCCAGGATGCGCACCACGAACATCTTCGCAAGGTAGAGCGTCAGGCTGCGCGATGGGAAAAAGTCGAGCTGCATGGTGAGAGGGCCTGCCGTCTATTCCGCCGGAGCCAGCGCAGCGTCGCTCTCGGCCGAGTGGTCGGACTTGAGCGAGGCGCGCTCGCGGCGCTTGAACAGCTTGGCGATGCGTTTGGAAATCTTGGCGAAGATGGTCTCAAGCGCGCCGAGCGCCTGACCACCCGGCACATAGGCCGTTCGGTAATACATCCAGATGATCAGCGCCGCAAAGGCGCAGAACGGTCCCCACAAGGCTATGATCGGATCGATCCGCCCGAGCGCGGCGATGTCCTCTCCGTATTGGTTGATCTTGTGATAGGCGACGACGAGGATGATCGAAACGAACACGCCGAGCGCGCTGGTAGATCGTTTGGGCGGTATCGCGAGCGCCACGGCCAGCAATGGCATCAGCAACATCATCACCACTTCGACCGTGCGATAATTGAACGCCGCCTGCACCGCGTCGCGTTCATCTTCCTCGGCCTGCTCGCTCCATCCTATCCTGAGCAGTTCGGGCAATATGTATTCGCGGCTCGCCTCGCCGCGTGCGCGAAATTCCTCGACTGCTGGCAGGTCGATGGGCAGGTCATGGCGGCTGAAAGAGAGGACCCGCGGTGTTTCGCTGCCGGTGTCCTGTACGATGGTGCCTTCGGTAAGGCGCAGGATGATGGTGTCGGGATCGTCGGTGGTCGCCATGAACGACCCTTCGCGCGCGCTGATCGAGAGCACCTGATCGCGCGAATTCGAGACGCGGGCAAAGATGCCGATAAGGCGCTGTCCATCATCCTCGCTTCGCTCGATCCGCAGCGCCATGCGGTCTGCGAGTGTGGTGAACTCACCCACCTTGATCGAAGCGCCGAGCGCGCCCGAGCGCAGCTCGTACTCCATCTGCTCGTAGTAATAGCGGCTGACCGGCTGGATGTAGAAAACGAGCGCGATGTTGACCGCGACCAGCACCAGCGTGATCGCGTAAGGCACGCGCAACAGCCGCCAGTAAGACAGCCCCACTGCGCGCATCGTGTCGAGTTCGGAAGATGTCGCGAGTTTGCGGAAGGCGAGCAGCACGCCAAGCAACAGGCCGAGCGGTATCGCGAGGCTCGCATATTCAGGGATCAGCGCGCCGAGCATCTTGAAGACGACGCCAATCGGGCCGCCTTCGACCGCGACAAAGTCGAACAGGCGCAGCATCTTGTCGAGCAGCAGCAACGAGGCCGCAAGCGCGAACACGCCCAGCATCGGCACGATCACGAGCCGAAAGATATAGCGGTCGATACTCGGCAGAAAGTTGAGCACGTATTGTCCGTCTACTGAGCGTAAGTTTCAAACTCTGGCGCCGCCCTAGCGCGAAATCTCGCCCCCGTCATGCCCCCTTGGCGATGAACGTCACCAGAAGCGGCTTCCAGGTATGCCTTTGAAGGGCCCTGCCTCGTACTGGCTGATCCATCCACCGTAGAAACCGCCCGGCTGCGGCGTGATTTTCTCGCCATCGACAAGGCATTCATCGAGGGGGTCTGGATAGAAGGCGATCATGTCGCGGATGGGAGCAAAGCCGGGCGTGGGCTCTGGATAGGTCCAAGCGCCTGCATCAATGCGCGTGCCGCCAATCGCGATGTCGAAATAGCGCGCCTGCCCTTTCCATTCGCACAGCGAGCGGCGCGCATTGGGTTCCAGATAGTCCATCGCGATGTCTGCGCGCGGGATGTAATATGTGGGTGGATGCGAGGTTTCTAGCGTGCGGTAGGCAGAGGTGCTGTCGACGAGATCGACGCCCTTGTGACGCACCTGAATGCGGCGCGATGTCGGTTCGCAGATCGCAGGGCGGGGGTAGTCCCAGACGCTTTCCTGTCCGGGGCCGGGTGTATCGGGCTCAGGGTGGCCCATCACGCGGTCACGCCTTTTCGAGCGTGCACTGAAGCGGGTGCTGGTTCTGGCGAGCGAAGTCCATCACCTGGTTCACCTTTGTCTCGGCCACTTCGTAAGGGAAGATGCCGCAAACGCCGACGCCCTTTTGGTGGACGTGAAGCATGACGCGTGTCGCCGCTTCCAGGTCCATTCCGAAAAACCGCTTAAGAACCATCACGACGAATTCCATCGGCGTGTAGTCGTCGTTTAGCATCAGCACCTTGTACTGGCTCGGCTTCTTAGGCTTGGTACGGGTCTTGGTCGCAATGACGACCTGACCGTCCCCTTCATCGGTATCGCTGCCGCCGTCTTTCTTCTCATCGTCGTCCGCAAGTCGCACAGCGGCGAACGCTGCACCATACGCGCGATCAAAGTCCTGGTCGGCAAGGGAGAGAACGGTGTCGGCCATCGGTCCTACATTATGGGTGCACGCATGCGGCTTCGCAAGACTTGTCGGGCAAGCGGTCTGCACAAAGCGTTAAGCCGCTTCTAGGGTGCAAAAAGTAAAGGGCCGGACGAACCGCTTTTGGTTCGTCCGGCCCTTGCGCTTTCGCGCGCTTTCATAAGCCGGGTTTGGGAGAGAGAGGAGAGAGGCCCGGCTCAGAAACTGCTTGGCTTAGGCAGCCTTGTTGAAACGCTCGGTTGCAACGCTAACGCGGTTCGAAATCGGAGCGAATGCGTCGTTGTAGAGCTTCACGAGAGCTTCGGTGCGCTTCGAGCCGAACGAAACGGCAGCGTCGAAGTTGCGACGTGCGAGTTCGCCCTGAAGTTCGAAGAGCTCAGTCGGCGACTTGACGGCTGCGACCTTCTTGGCGTCTTCGGTGACGGTTTCGACAACGCTCTTGCCGGTTTCGACGTCCGACTTCACGATTTCCTGTGCGCCGGCGAAGAAGATCTTGCCGCTTTCGACGACAGCTTCAACGTTTGCCTTGTTGAATTCGCCTGCTTCCGAAGCGAGTTCGGTTGCCTTGGCGTAGGCGCCCTTTACGCGGGTCTGCACGTCAGCAGCCATTTCCTTGGCCTGGGCGGTGATGTCGGTCTTTTCAGCAGTTGCCATGATGGTGTCCTTGAGTTTGGTAACGGGGTTGGTTGTCGAGGTCTTTGCGGCTGCCTTGGGAGCGGTCTTCTTGGCGACCGGCTTCTTGGCAGCAGTCTTACGGGCGGGAGCCTTTTTCGCAGCAGCCGGCTTCTTGGCGGCAGTCTTGCGAGCAGGTGCCTTCTTGGCAGGCGCCTTGCGGGCCGGAGCCTTCTTGGCGGCGACGGCTTTCTTCACCGTCTTGGCCTTGGGAGCCGGCTTGGGCGCATCGGCTTCAACAGCTTCGGCGACCTTTGCAGCGCTTGCAGTCTTCTTTGCAGCTGCATCGGCATATGCCTTTTCAGCAGCAGCATCGATCTTCGATTTGTTTGCGGCGTCAGCCATAAGAACCTCGCAGTAATGTTTGCGTTTGTTGCAGTGCACAAAATAGGCATTGCAGCTGCGAAGTCAAGGATTTTTTGTGCAGTGCACAAAAATGTACATGGCTATGATTTATATGGGTTTTCTTGCGTGATCGCGCAATTGCAGCAAGAAAATTATGGCCTCATCGCGTCTTTACATAGCGGCCCGGTGCGTCCTCGATCACCTTGTCGCCGCGCCCGCCGGGTTTGCGCTTGCCGGTCGCGGGAACGCGCTCGGGCGCCTGGGCATCGAGCCACTCAAGCCAGTGCGGCCACCAGCTGCCCTTATGCTCCTCAGACCCCTCGACGAACTCTTTGAGCGATGCAGCTTTGCTGTTGCCCAGCCAGTATTGGTATTTGCCCGCGGCAGGTGGATTGACGACGCCGGCAATGTGGCCTGAACCAGCGAGGACGAATTCCAGCGGTCCCTTAAAGTGGTTGGTGATCCGCCACACGCTTTCCGCTGGCGCAATGTGATCCTCGCGCCCCGCCTGTACGTAGGAAGGGGTCTCGACCTGCGTGAGGTCAATCGGCGTCCCGTCTCCTGAAAGAGCGTCAGGCACGACCAGCTTATTGTCGCGGTAAAGGTCGCGCAGATAGTCGCTGTGCCACTTGGAAGGCAGATTGGTGACGTCGCCGTTCCAGTGCAGCAGGTCGAAGGCGGGATAGTCCTCACCCAGCAGGTAATTGTTGACGACGTAATTCCAGATCAGGTCCTTGCCGCGCAGCGCATTGAATGTCGCGGCAAGGTAACGCCCGTCGAGATAGCCATCGCTCGACAGGTTTCCGATCATGTCGAGCTGCGTATCGTCGATGAAGCTCTTGAGATCGCCTGCGCGCTCGAAATCGACCTGCGCGGTGAAGAAAGTCGCGCTCTTGACCCGGTCGGCTTCACCCCGGCGTGCAAGAACGGCGAGCGTCGCGGCAAGCGTGGTCCCCGCAACGCAATACCCGATTGCGTGAACCGAGGGCACGTCGAGCCGCTCGCGGATGGTGTCGATCGCTTCCATCTGTGCGCGGATATAATCGTCCCACACGACGTCGGACATGCTTTCGTCGGCTGACTTCCAGCTGGCGACGAAGACGGTGATCCCTTGATCGACCGCCCATTTTATGAAGCTCTTCTGCGGCGTCAGATCGAGAATGTAGAAGCGGTTGATCCACGGCGGAAAGATCACCAGCGGCACCTCGTAAACGTCCTTGGTCGAGGGCGAATACTGGATCAGCTGGTAAAGCGGTGTTTCGTGCACGACCTTGCCGGGCGAAGCAGCAAGGTTTTTGCCCAGCGTGAAGGCGTTGGGATCGGTGTGCGTAAGTTGACCGCGCTTGAGGTCGGTAATCAGGTGCCGCATACCGCGCACAAGGTTCTGGCCCTTCGTTTCGACCGTGCGCTTCATCACGACCGGATTGGTCAGCAGGAAGTTGGCGGGGCTCAAAGCCTCGCTCAACGCTTCGACGGCAAAAACTAGCTGCTGCTTCTTTTCCTTGTCGAGCCCGTCGATCGAGGCGGCCGCTTGCTGGAAGTATTCTGCCAGCATGAGGTAAGTCTGGTGAAGCAGAGCAAAAGCGGGAAGCTGGCGCCAGGCGGGGTCGGCGAAACGGCGGTCTTTGCGCGGCAAACTGGGCTCGGCGGCGTCGCCCGCCCCATCACCGCCCACAAGGTTGCCAGCCATATTGCCCAGCACGCCCTGCCACAGCTCCATCGATTCCTTAGCAAGCTTTGCGGGTGCTTCGATGGCTGCCTTGGGCAATTGCTTGGCCATACTCTGCGCGACCATCAGCCATTGGCCGGGGTCGAACATGTTCTTGGGATCGGCTGCGCGGCTCATCGCAGATTGCGCCTGGCTGGCGACAAATTCGAGCCACATTTGCTGCAGCTCGGCGCCCGCACGGGCCCACTCGCCAAGCTCTGCATTGCTGACATTCTTGGGCATCAGGTCAGCCAGGTTGCTGGCGACACCTTCAGTGCCTTCGCCGAGCCCGGGAAAGGACTTCGCAAACAGGCCCTGCATCGCCTTGCCCTGCATATCGAGCATCGCACCGAACGGAGCCATCGCGTCCATCATCGCGTCAGCGCCCGAGGGAGTGTCTTCCTTGTCAGCCATCGGTGTCAGCCATCCTTGTGACGTTTTCGGTCTGTCCCGGTCCCTTGCCCCAAACAGATTGGCGTGTGTGGCAATCCGGTCTGCATTCGTCGAGATTTCAATGTCTAGCCCAAACGGCCCTTCACTTCGATAGCTAATGCCTTAGGATCGTGTAACCCGATGGTCGCATTGACGCGTCAATCGGGCATTTCAGGTTGCACCAGCCAAGGGCAAGAGATGGACGAACAATTCTACCGCATGAAGCGGCTGCCGCCTTATGTCATCGCAGAAGTGAATGCGATGCGGCACGCGGCGCGCCAGGCGGGTCAGGACATCATCGACCTTGGCATGGGCAACCCCGACCAGCCACCTCCGCAGCACGTGATCGACAAGCTATGCGAAGTCGCGATGAAACCCGATGCGCATGGCTATTCCCAGTCCAAAGGCATTCCTGGATTGCGGCGCGCTCAGGCGAACTATTACGGACGCCGCTTCGGGGTCGATCTCGATCCCGAAAACGAAGTCGTGGTGACGATGGGTTCGAAAGAGGGCCTCGGGAGCCTTGCTAATGCGATCACCGCTCCCGGCGATGTGGTCCTTGCGCCCAACCCGTCATACCCGATCCACACATTCGGCTTCATCATTGCGGGCGCGACGATCCGATCGATCCCGACAACGCCCGACGAGGAATATTGGCGCTCGCTCGAAAGTGCGATGAATTTCACCGTACCCCGGCCAAGCGTGCTGGTGGTGAGCTATCCTTCCAACCCTACAGCCGAGACGGTCGACCTCGCTTTTTACGAGCGACTGGTCGCCTGGGCGAAAGAGAATCAGGTCTGGGTCCTGTCCGATCTTGCCTATTCCGAGCTCTATTATGACGGCGTGCCGACGCCCTCGATCATGCAGGTTGACGGGGCAAAGGACATCGCGGTCGAGTTCACCAGCATGAGCAAGACTTATTCGATGGCCGGATGGCGGATGGGATTTGCGGTAGGAAACAAACAACTAATCGCCGCGCTAACACGCGTGAAGTCTTATCTCGATTACGGCGCGTTCACACCGATCCAGGCGGCAGCCTGCGCTGCGCTCAACGGACCGCAGGACATTGTCGAAAGCAACCGCGACCTGTATCGTAAGCGCCGTGACGTGATGGTCGAGGCGTTCGGCCGCGCGGGTTGGGATATTCCATCTCCGGCGGCCTCGATGTTTGCTTGGGCGCCTCTGCCTCCTGCTTTGAAGGAGATGGGGAGCCTTGAGTTTTCAAAGCAATTGCTGACCGAGGCGCAGGTCGCGGTCGCTCCCGGTGTCGGATATGGTGAGAAAGGCGAGGGCTATGTCCGGATTGCGATGGTCGAGAACGAGCAGCGATTGAGACAGGCGGCTCGCAACATCAAGCGATACCTCGCTTCGGCTGGAGTGAACACTTCAGCGGCATGATGTGATTATTCAAGTGCTTGATAGGTTGATGTGTAAGGGGCGGAACTAACAAGCGAAACGATCTGTTGTCTTAGTGAGTACCCGATGAATAAACAGGTGGAGACTCCCATGCCTAGCCCAGCAGCGCGATCGCTCACCGAGCGGCAGCGTGCGGTTATGGAAATGATAGACAGGCGCGCCTCGATTAAGGTTATCGCGCAGGAGCTTGGGGTATCCGAAACCCGAATCAACCAGCATATCCGGGCACTTAAGGACATCTATGAGGCCGAAAGCCTCGGCGAACTGGTCGAGTGCTATCGGGCGGACAATGCGGAAATTTCCGATACCGAAGGTTCGGGTGCGTATGAAGATGCCAAGCAAACTGAAGGGGTTACGTCAAAAGAGAACCCCTACAGCGAACCTGCATACAAGAATAATCAGGTCCCCAATCCCGACCTGATCACCAATACCCACTCAGGCAACGACCCGGGCGAGCTCGTGATGAGCGACGTTCTCCCGCTGGAGGAACAGGCCCCATGGCTGAGGCCTGGCGAACCAAGGGTTGTTGCCCGGGCGCTCGACGGCGAACACGCTGTCCTCTATCGCCTCGCAGCAATCGTGGGTATCGCATTCGGCTTTCTTGCCGCAGTGGTTCTCACTGTCACCGCAGCGGTGACGCTTAGCGATGCTTTGGAAGGACGCGCGACCGTCCCGGTCGATGAACGAGGGTTTTCCTGACGAGCACAGGGGCCTGTTTGGAGATCCTCCCATGTCCGATCGTATCCTCAGCGACGCTCACAATATCCGCAAACTGATCCGCGAAGCCGAAGCGCTGGCTGATGAATCCATGATCGCATGCGCTCGCCTTAAGCAGGCGATGCTTGCTGCACGTCAGAACCCGGAAGTCGAAGTCGTCGAAGGCCAGCGCGCGCTGCTGCGTCTGAGCCAGGCGGAAAGCCAGGCGCTCGCCATGTCGACCACCCTGCTTCGCGTCCACGACGAGCTTAGCAAGATCGGCCGCGAAAAGATGGGCGGCGACAACGGGTCGGACACCGTCATTCCCAATGAAGCCCTGACGCTTGATGCGCCGGTTGCCGAAACGCGTGTCCCTGCCGACGCGTGATTGATCTGCCGCGATGATTGAACTCCTGACAGACGGTGGTTTCCGAGGTCCTTTGCAGACGATCCTCGCGATCCTTGTCTGCGGCGCCGCTTTCTTCTTTGGCGGGAAGCCCGAGCGGATCATCGCGGCAACATGGCTTATCTGTTTCGACGGGCTGCCGTGGCTGAAAAACTGGTGGACCGGCGAAAGCATGCAATTGGTGGGCGTAGATCCATTTGCAGCAGCGATGGACCTGCTCGCAGGAGCGATCTTCGTCGCTGTCGCGCTATACGCCAATCGCAACTATCCGTTGTGGATCGCAGGCATGCAACTCATGGCGATCACCGCTCATATGGCGCGCGGTTTTAGCGAGATAATCTCGCCGATCGCTTACAACGTCCTGGTGGTCGTGCCCGGCTGGTTCCAGTTGGTGTTCCTCGCGATCGGGCTGTTCCGACACATCCGGCGCGAGCAGCTTTACGGTCGATATCGCGATTGGCGCGTTGTGGGCGGTCGCCCGCCGACAAATCTGCCGTTCGATACGTCCGGCGCGTCTGCGGGTTCGCTGCTTCCGGGGCAGACTTCTTGGCGGGATGAGCTTAAATGATCCAGCAAATCCTCAGGCCGCTTGAACAACGCCGGGCGGCCTATCCCAGACAGCAGCGCGAGCTTGTCGAACTGCTACGGGCCATGGTGGTCGGCCCATCGGGGACATGCGAGCGGATGCATGCCTTGTTTGTCGACAACACACGATCCTATCTCGGCGATACGCCGATCGGTTCGGGCGCAGCGGGTAGCCTTTCGATGCGCATTCGCGAGCTATTTCAGGCCGCACTCAGCGTCGATGCCCATGGCATCATCCTCGCTCACAATCATCCGTCCGGTTTATGCCGACCCAGCGCCTATGACGTAGAGGCGACCCGGAAGCTGAAAGCCATTGCGCAAACGCTCGATATCGAGTTGCTCGACCATCTCATTTTTACGACAAGCGCGGTCTATTCGATGCGCGCAGGGGGTCAATTATGAAGAATTCCGCCGTCAGGCGCCGGTTTCCGGACAGCGCTTCGCTCATCCCGCGATTTCGCGAGTTGGGCGATCTGACACTCGACCTTTTCCACCGCGACGGGCGGGTGGACGATCGCTGGCTTGGCTTTCATCCCCGCGAATTCGAATTGGTCTGGCGACTGGCTGACACGCCGGGCGAACCGGTGACAAAGCGACAACTGCTTGCCGAGGTATGGCGACTGAACTTCGAGCCTGCCACTAACAGCGTGGCTGTCCATGTTGCACGGGTCCGGAGCAAGCTCCTCGCGGTTGAACTCGGCGGACTTCTGGTGACCCATCCTGAGGGTGGGTACTATCTCGATTGCCCCGCAACACCGGAAACCTTCAAGCGCGAAAACCAGGCGTAAAGAGCGCCGAATTGTCCCGTTTCAGCTGGACAGCGCGTGTGCGTTGCTCCACTTTCGGGACATTATTTTGAAGACACATGCGAGGGAATGCGATGTCGCAAATCGAGGCCGAAAGCCATGTCCAGACCAAGGTACCGACAAAGCCAGAGAACGACCGCGTGTCGATCGACATCGGCGAGGATGGGGTAGCACAGGTCCGCTTGACCCGCCCGGACAAGATGAACGCCCTCGACCCGGAAATGTTCGCCGCGATCATTGAGGCGGGAGAGTATCTGGCGAAAGCGAAGGGTGTCCGCGCAGTTGTCCTGTCGGGCGAGGGCCGCGCCTTTTGCGCAGGGCTTGATACGTCACGCTTTTCGCAGGCGCCTGACGAGAACGAGCCAACGCTGCTCGAGCGCACGAACGGCAATTCCAACCGCCCGCAATATGCAGCGATGGTCTGGCGCAAAGTGCCCGTTCCCGTGATCGCCGCGCTTCACGGCGTGTGCTTCGGCGGCGGTCTCCAGATCGCAAGCGGTGCAGATATTCGCATCGCTCATCCCGATACGCGCATGGCGATCATGGAATTGAAATGGGGCCTCGTGCCCGACATGGGCGGTTATGCTCTGTGGCGCGGCCTCGTGCGTGACGATGTGCTTCGCGAGCTCGTCTACACCAACCGCGAATTCAACGGCGCCGAGGCGCATACGCTCGGCCTTGCGACCTATGTCGACAATGACCCGCACCGCCGCGCAACCGAGATCGCGACTGAAATCGCCAATCGCAACCCGCACGCCATTCGCGGCGCCAAGCGGCTTCACGCGGTGATGCAGGAAGCGGACACCGACGAGATCCTGATGGAGGAAAGCGTCGAGCAGCACTCGATCATCCGCAGCCCGAACCAGATCGAAGCGGTCATGGCCGCGCTGCAAAAGCGCAAGCCCGATTTCACCGACGTAGAGTAGGCGCGCGCCTCACCCGAAAACCGCGACGCATTGGAGGCCGTCAAGCACTTGGCGGCCTTCGGCATCCCACATCCTCAAACGCTCCGACGAATAGCCGGCATCGGCATGCTGGCTCGCATTTTCGGCGAGATACCACCCGTCTTTCGAGCGCGTTTCGGGGTCGAGCACGTTGAACGACCAGTTGATCGAGCTGATCGGGCCCATGCGCTGCATGATGCGCATTGCGCCCGGCGGCATGACGTCGCCCATCAGCACCAGCTTGCTCACTGGATCGAGATCGTGCTCTTCGGTCAGCCGTGCCCAGCGCCTGATCGTCGCACCGTGGTCCTCGCCCTTGGCCTGACCAAATCGGATTTCGAAATTGTTCTGGATGAAGGACGGCCCCTGACCCTTCATCGCCTGTGCAGCGTCTTCGGGCGGGCCGGGCCAGTTCTCCAGCGCATCCGCCTCGCGGCGCGCATTGGGGTCGCGGCCCTCTGCAAATAGCCAGAACGCAGTGAGAGCCACGCCTTTTTCGTTGCGAACCTCGCTGCGCACCTGAGTTACATTGCGCCCTTGGCGAACGATCTCGGCCGAAAGCTCGATCTCTTCGCCAACCGGAGCCACGAACCCAATCTGCGCTGCGCGAAGCGGAGGCAGATCGGGGAATGCGCGAACAGCCGCCGTGTAGCCGACCAGCGCCGATGCGCCGCCATAAAGCGTTCGCCCCTGCATCCAGTCGCTTGCATGTTCGAGCCGGGCGGGGCCAGGCTTGCCGGTGATCGGTTCAAGAAGGCTTGCAATGGTCATGGCACGCCCTGTGCCCAATGCGACCCCGCCGGTCCAGAGTGACGTTGCGTAACCCACCGGCAGCACAATTGCGCGGCTGAAGCGAATGATTGCATTGCCTTTCGCGCGCCGAATCGTTAGTGCGCCGCTTCCGCCCTCGAAACGGGGCGGCTCGGCCCGATGGCGGAGTGGTTACGCAGAGGACTGCAAATCCTTGCACGCCGGTTCGATTCCGGCTCGGGCCTCCACCTTCTCAGCAATGAGAATGTGCCGCTTTAGCTCAGTTGGTAGAGCACATCATTCGTAATGATGGGGTCACGTGTTCGAGTCACGTAAGCGGCACCACCTGTACATATCTCGTTATCTCCTGAGGTCCTGAAATCCCGCCACTTTTGCGGGATATAGGGATTCATTGCGGCGCTAACTGTTTCCGCGAGCGCCTCCGGAAGGCTCGCAACAAGGCGTGCGCGAAAATTCAGGCGGGTCGCGATCCCCCCGATCGCAAGATGAAGCGCACTGGAATAGTCGGCAAACGGGCCGGCGTTTGGCAATGGCGCGACCAATTCTAAGACCCAAGGGCTGCCGGTCGGCTTCCGACCCGACCGCAGACATTCCCTAAGACTGTTGAGGCACAAGGGTATGACGACGATCCATTAAACATGCGAGCCATCCGCCGCTAGCCGAGTTACTCAGGGTCTCGGTGCAAAGATTTGCCTGAAGCCAATCCAAATCAGAGGCGCATTTGAGCAGACCGAAATCTGACCGTTCTGCGCCGCCAAGTGAGGACCAGCTGTAGTCCATGCCTGAGATTGCAGGCGAAGCGACAGTTCAGTCACCCGTACCGAAGCCTGGGTGTTGTTCGGACTAACCAGTTGATCAAGTGCCAGCAATTTGCGAAAGCTGTGCCTAGGGGGACGGTCTATGGCGCGCGCACAGAGTGTGGCGTGTGCGTCGTGGTCGGCTGTGATGGGGGTTCCATGTCATTGAGGCTTTTTAGGCGCGCTGCGCTTGTAATACCGGCCGTGTTCGGTTCGCCCGGGTTGTTCGCGCAAGAATTCGAACCCGGTCTGGTCAGCGAAAGCGCCGAGAGCGGGGACAAGACGCGCATCATCGTCTTGGGCCAGAAAATCGAAAGACCGCTCGACGAGGTAACGGACAGCGTCGTGGTCGTCACAGACGAAGAAATAGCCCGCGAACCGGTTTTGGACCTTTATGATCTGATCGAGAGAATTCCCAACGTCTCCGCATCCGTCGATGAGCGAGGTTTCGCGATCCGTGGCATCGATCAGCGGGGCGTTAGCGGGCGAGGATCCACGCTGGTCGTCTATGTCGACGATTCCCCGCTCGGCAACCGGACGACTTTTTTCGGCCCGAACGACACTTGGGATCTTGCCCAGGTCGAAGTTTACCGCGGTCCCCAATCGACCAATTTCGGGCGTAGCTCATTGGCGGGCACAATCTATCTGCGAACAAAGGACCCGACCTTTGACTGGACGCTCGACGTTCGCGGTGAAGTTGGAGAATTTGGCCGTAGGCAAATCGCTGCTGCTGGTGGTGGCGCGATTGTCGACGACGTTTTGGCCTTCCGCGCATCCATCAACCACCAGGCAAGCGATGGGTTTGTATTCAACACCTTCCTTGGCGAGGAGGCCGACGAAAACGAGCTGACCACGGCCCGTTTCAAACTGCTGTTCGAACCGGCGCCCAATATCTCGATCGTTTCAACATCTGGCTACACCGACAATATGGGTGGTGAGGGGTCGCTTAGTCCTACCAATCGGGTCCCCGCAGGCCCTGCATTGCGTCCGGGGGAGGTGAACCGGGAAGTCGCTTACAATGTGCCAGGCATTGAGGGCACTGAGTCGTTCATCCAATCGCTCAACGCGTCGTGGGAAGTCGCTCCCGGTCTTACCTTGCAATCGATCGGCACTTTCCAGCAAACCGATTACTTCCGGCAGTTCGATGGCGACAACATGCCGCAGTCCTTGTCGATCAGCACTCGCAGCGGTGACGACGAGATTTTCACGCAGGAATTGCGAGCTCAATTCGCTAACGAATGGTTCAGCGGTGTGGTCGGCGGATATTTCTTCGACAGCAACGCGGATGAAACAGACGACTTCGTGATCCCTGGATTCTTTCTCTCTCCAGTGGCGCCATTCGATGCCTTCATCGAGCGAGAGAGCGACTTGTCCAACCGCACGCGCAATTACGCGCTGTTTGCTGATGGCGAGTTTGCAGTCTCGAATACTGTAGATCTGATATTCGGGCTCCGATACGATTATGAGAAGTTTGAAAGCTTTTCGCGCGCTGTCACTTCGCCCGTGGAACCATTTCCGCAAGGCGCTGAATCACTCAACCGCTTCTTCGGTACCGAAACCGAAGCGATTGACGCTTCCTACGATGCATGGCTTCCCAAAGTTGGCTTGCGGTGGACTGTATCGGACGACGCCAATATCTCATTTGTCGCACAGCGAGCTTATCAGGCAGGAGGCGGGATATTCGATGTCGTGGACGGCCTGGTTAGCGAATTCGATCCCGAATACCTTTGGAATTACGAGCTTGGCGCGCGAACCGCTTGGATGGACGGCCGTTTGGTCGTTAACGCAAACCTTTATTATGCGGATTGGACCGACCAGCAGGTCGCTCAGCGAAGGCCTGATTTCCCGTTCGTGTTCATCGTCACGAACGCCGGCAAATCGACACTTTATGGCTTTGAAGCTGACGCCACTTTCGATGTAAGCGATGTCGTCACGATCTATGGATCGGTCGGTTATGCCCACACCGAATTTGATCGCTTTCCCAACCCCCGTTTCAACCCGACCCGACCTGCTAGCGAATTCAATCAAGCAGACTTTGCTGGCAACCGGTTCCCGAACGCGCCTCGATTCTCCGCGAATTTCGGGCTTTCATTCGACGAAGGACTGGGATGGTTCGGCGGAATTGAAGGTAACCATCAGACAAGCACTTTCAATTCTTCCGAGAATATCGCTGCCAATCGTTGCTGCGAGCGGATTACGGTTAATGCGCGTATTGGCTATGCGTGGGAGAACTTCCGTTTGAGTGCTCAGGCCCGCAACCTTTTTAACGAGGACTATTTCACCTTCCTGTCGGTGGCCAATTTCAGCGCGCCTGTAGGATTTCTGGGAGACCCCAGGATCATCTCGGTACGCTTGGACACGTCTTTTTGAATCATTGGCTCAACTGTCGCAAACAGGGAGATGCCGGGCTCCAAGGGGACTCAAGAAACCCGGCATCATAGGTGGCGAGGCTGTTCTGAAGCGCTCGCCGAGATCTTGGCGTAACAGCTTACCGGATGACGAGCCGGATTTCGCGATCCGCGCCTGCCAACTGGGTGCGGCCGTAATTGGCAATTGCGAGGTCTCGCGACTTGTTGGCCGAAACCTGCGTTTCTTGTTGGCACTTGCGTACGGCTGCATCGAGGCTCGGGCGGCCCTGCATCGTGCCGCAGACAGCCTGCACTGCGCGTTCGATGCGGCGGTCGAAGATTTCCTGCCCGGCCTGGCTCGACAGGTCGAGGTCAGCATAGCTGATCGAAACCGAGCGGCCTTCGCTCGCATGTGCTGCGCCAAGCGGAAGTGCGATAGCTGCGAGAGCGAGAGCGGCGGTAGCAAAAGTCTTGGTCATCATAATTCTCCATAGTGTTTATCCAGCCTTGGCTGGTCGGGTGTGTCTGTCCCTGGGTGGCGTTCGTCCGGTGAAGCCCGGTTGCCGTTTGGACGAGTTGGAGAATGACGGGCTGCGGCTTATCGCGCTGCGCAGAAACGCTGAGATTTCAGTGATATTGAGCTTATGAAAAGCTTATTTTGGCCAGTCTCTGGTGACTTGAGCATGTTTTTCTGCACAATGATCGCTGTCGGCTCTCGGGCTGGACATAGCGGCAGGGGAATGGGGCCAATGCCATGAACGACCAAATTGGGAGCTCGGACGAAGCACTTGAACGGCAGGTGGGGCGGGTCGATCTTGCTCACCATGGCGATTTTCGCCTGGGTTCGATCCTCGTTCAGCCCTCGCTTCGCCGTATCACCGGACCAGATGGGGAGCGGATGCTCGAGCCCAAGGTCATGCAAGTCCTGATCGCGCTTTCCTCTCCCGTCGGCACGATCCTATCTCGCGACGATTTGATTGATCGCTGCTGGGATGGCCGCGTGGTGGGCGATACATCAATCAATCGCGTTATCTCAATCTTGCGAACGGGCCTTCGCGAAGTGGCTGGCGACGCCGCCGTCGTCGAGAACGTTCCAAAGGTTGGGTATCGCATTGTCGTGCGTGAAGCCCCCGACGACGTTCTGGAAAAGCCCGCCCCTGATGTCATCGAGCAGCCGACAAAGCCAAAGGTCGCAGCAACTCGGAGACTGCAAGCAAACAGGCGGGCTACTATCATCATCGCTGGAGCTCTTGCGGTTCTGGCATTGGTAGGCGCGGCGATCTGGCTAAAGCCATTTGCGGGCGGGCCAGTAGGCACCGTCCGGATGGCGATGCTCCCACTTGAAATCTCCGAAGGCGTCGATCCGATCTATGCAGCGGGTCTCGAAAGCGAGTTGCGCGCAGAATTCGCCAGAGTCGGTGCGATGGAAGTTACCGCTAGCGAAAGTGCCAAGCTTCTCTTGGGCGAAAATCTTGAACCCGCCGAGATCGGCACGAAGCTTGGAGTGCAGTTCGTCTGGTCTGGCCGGTTCGAGGTCGAGGCCGAGCGGATCGTGCTCGATGTCAACGTAGTTAACTCTGAGACCGGCGAGACTGTCCTTTCCCAAAGCGTCAACAGCGCAACGGATTCTGCTCAGAGCCTTCCTTTCCGAACCGCGCGCGCGGTGGCGACAGCGTTGGACCGGCCGGTTCGCGCAACTGCGACCCAGGAGACCATTTCGGCAAGCGACTTCCGGCTTTATCTCGTTGCGACCGGTCTTCTGAAGACACGCGGCCAGGATCAGGTCGGAGCTGCGCGCGAAATCCTGGAGCTTGTGACGGCTCGTAACGGCGACTTCGCTGATGGATGGGGCGCGCTCGCGATGGCGTACTTCCTTCAGCGGCCGAGTGACCCGTCACAAATCGAGGGCAATCTGGCCAAGGCTCTCGAAACGGCTGAGAAGGCTGTAGCCATCGAGCCCAATACAATCGGCGCCCTCAAAGTGTTTGGGATGTCGGCCAAAGACGCCGAAACTGCGCTCGCTAGCCTTGGTCGGGTCGTCAAACTCGACCCCGGTGATTCCGAAGGATGGTTTTGGCTTGGCATCGTCCAGCGTCGCTTCGTCCTTGACGGAGCGGACCCGCTGACCAGCGCGAGAACGATGATTGAGATCGACCCGCTCTGGCCTCCCAGCTGGAATGGTTCGACGCTCGCTGCCGAGTTTGGCGACATGCAGATGGCACGGGAAATGGAGCAGGACATCCTAGCTGCGTCAGTCACCCCTTCGCAGCGACTGCTCGTCGAGGCACGGCTTGCGAGGCTCGACGGGGATCTCTCCGAATATCTCCGGCTAACTCGGCGCGCGGCCCTGACCAACACGGAGGCTGAACGCATGTTCAGTCAAAACTTGCTGGAACGCGCTGTCCGCATTCTACTGAACCTTCCGCCTCAAGAAGGATTGGTCATGCCTATACCTGGCGCGCCGCAGATGCTCATGGAGCAGCTCTATCGTGAGAATCTGTTGGATCGCGACGTTCTGGCCGCGAATGGCCTCACAGGGGCCAGCGCCTGGGACGACAGGAATTTCATCGCGGTGGTACTGCCCCTTTACCTGCAGTATGATCGCCATGACGAATTGCTTGCTGATTACGATGCACGTTTCGCCAGTCATGCAAATTACATTCTCTACACCCAGCAAGCGAGCGAGCCCGAGCGGATAGTCGGCGACATTTCTCCTTATCTGGTGATGGCCCTTCGCCGGGCGGGCCGGGTGGCAGAAGCAAAGCGGCATCTTGCGAGTCTTGAGGAAGCGGTGAAAACCATGCGCGGTGTCGGGCGCCCTTGGCTCGATCTGGTGCTATTCGAGATCGATGTTGCTGCGCTCAAGAATGATAATGAGCGCGCAATCGAGCTGGTCCGTCAGCTGCCTGATTTTGGATGGCCCCACGCATTTGCGCGGGTCAATCCGACCGTAATCAACTTGCTGCGCGGCGACCCACTTTATGATGAGATCCGGTCTCTGCCCGAAGTACGTCAAGTTCTTCAGCCCATCCGCAGTCAATTGGCTCGAGAGCGAGGGGAGATCCTCGCCTTGGAATTATGAAGCACCAAGACGACGCCTAGGAGACGGCTCATCATGTCCATAATGCAAAGCCATTTGGCTTCTGGACCCCGCTCAACTTTTTTCGCCAGAATTGAGTCGCCAGCCCTCACAGACCGTTCTTGCTGAAATGCCAGATGGATCCAGTCGGCGTTGGCCCAGTAGCGGCCTGTGCAGGCATGCGCTTGTTCAGCTTTCGTGGTCGCTTGGAACCGGAAAGCTGCAACGCACTTTGAAGATCATGTCGTCCTCGTGCGAGACGATCTCGCCGCCCAATTGCTGGGCAAAGGCATGAATAAGATCGCTGCCAACGCCTTCGGACACGATCTTGGTGAAGCGGACTTCGGCAATCGGGTTTTCCACCCTCAGATGTACCGTCTCACCTTCCTGGGCGAGCGAGACGGTGATTTCGCAATCCTGGTCATGCGACATCCCGTATTTGACGGCGTTCGTGAGCAATTCGTTGAGCGTCAGCGCAAGCGAAACGGCAAAGCGCGAAGGCAGCGCGATCGACTGTGTCGTCACGCTGATCTTGCAACCGTTCTCATCGCCTTCAATGGTGCGGGCAAAACTGTTCGCAAAGCGTTTGAGCAGGTCGCCTGCATCAACGTATTCAACGCCCGTATCCGCGTGCAGTTCGCCGTGGACATCCGAGATTGCCATGATGCGATTGGCAGAAGCCTTGAGAGCTTCCTGGGCCTCGTCGCTCTTGGTCGCACCGATCTGGTAGGACAGCATCGCTGCTGCAATCGCGAGCGAGTTCTTGATCCGGTGGTTGCTCTCGATCACAAGCGCCGCGTTCCGCTGTGAAAGGTCTTCCATCCGAGCGCGGGCTTCTTCGACGTCGGTCATGTCGATGAAGGCGCCGAACAGCTTGAGCTTTCCATCGACCGGATCGCGCTCGATCCCGGCGCGCACGCGAATGAACCGATGGCCCGGAGTTTCGGGTATGATGACCCTGTAGTCGAAGGCCGCACTCGTCCCGGCTCCGCCGGCCATGGCGCGCTCGACCTCGGCCTGCACTGCAGGCAGATCATCGGGCATGATGCGGTCGAAAAAGGGTGTTGCGGTTGGTCCGGCTTCGTCGGGTTCGAAGCCGAACATCTCGTCGATTGCGCTGTTCCTCACGAACCGGTCATTTCGCGGATCGTAAGAGAAGAAGGACAGGCCCGAGGCTTCCTCGGCTGCTATCCTCACCGCATCGGTGAGGCGGCGTTGTCGCACCCGCTCGGTCACGTCTTCTGACCGCTGAATAATGGCGACGACTTCATCGCCGTCGACGACCGGCCACATGACCAGCGACCAGAATCGCGGCTCGTAGACCCCATGCTCGTCAGGCAGATCGTGCTGTTGCTCGGTGATCACGAAAGGCTCGCGCGTGCGCACCATTTTCGCCACACCATCCTCGATTGCACCTTTGGCGCTGGCTTCATCGGGCTTTTCAGGATTGGGCGCGAACACCTCGAACATTCCGCGCCCGACAACCTCATCGGCGCTGCGCCCGGTCATCTGCTCATGAGCGGCGTTGATGTACAGCATGGTCAGGTCGGGCGTGAACAGCACCATTGACGAGGGGCTCTCGTTCAACAGCATTACGGCTGCTTCGACCACCTTGCTGGAAAGGGCAGTTGTCATTCAATGCCCCTACGGAAAGCTGCCAAAAGGCGCGAGTCAATTCGTCCTAACACCACTATGCGTCCATGGCGCGAGAGTTGGTCTTGTCCGGCAGGGGGAATTGCACGACCGCTCTCACCCCTTTCTCTTTGGTCTCAAACTGGAATTTGCCGTCGAGGCTGTGTGCAAGCACGCCGATGATTTGCGAGCCGAGGCCGGGATGCATCAGCGCAGTGTCCGCAATGCCGACGCCGTCATCCTCGACCACCAGTGTCGCTGCATCATCACCGTCTCGCAAAAGCGCGGCGCGCACCTCGCCCTTCTCGCCGCCCGGATAGGCAAACCGGGCTGCATTGCCGACCAGTTCTGAAAGGATGATACCGAGCGAAATCGCCTGATCGACCGAGACGGTCGCTTCTATGCATTCGAATTTCAGGTCGGAAAGCGAGCGTCTACCAAGGTGATCGCTGCGCAGCTCTCGGGCCAGCCGCGTCAGATAGTCGTCAATCGCGACCGTCCCGACCTTCATCGAGGCGTAAAGTCCTTTGTGAACCTGTGCGATGGCGTGGACGCGGTCGGCAAAGTCATCCATGGCGCGATGCGCATCGCCTGTTGGTAATGCACCGGCCTGCATGTGAGCCATCGACACGACGAGCGCGAGACTGTTGGCGATGCGATGTTTCATCTCGTCCAGCAGCATGTCGGAGCGCGAACGCGACACAGCGGCCTCTCGTTCCGCGATCATCTTACCGCGCCGCGCACGGTCATGGGTAACGCCGCGGCCAAGGATCGCATCGAGAAGGCCAACAAACCCCGGATCAGTCTCTTTGACGAGATAATCCTGCGCCCCGGCTTTCAACGCATCAAGAGCAAGCGAAGCATTGTGCGAGGCAAGCAGGCAGATGACCGGTGGCAGACTGTCGACCTCGCCCAGCGAACCAATTGAGCCTTTCATTGCGTCTTCGCTGTCAGCAAGAAGGACAGCATCGAACTCACGATTGGCAAGAAGATCTGCGGCATCGCCTGAGCTCGCCACATGAGTGACGTCATGTCCGATGCCGCCGAGCTGGCGCGCGATGTCAATTGCCGATGCCTCGTCGGGATCGACATAGAGAACGCACAAGGAACCTGTGCCAGAGGTCATCTGTCAGCTCTCTTGGTTAGCCGCCCTTATCAGGCGTGCTCTGCATCCATCGAAGCCTCGCGGCTCACCAGCAAAGCCTGCATGACCGTTGCCGCGACGTGATCGGGATTGAACGGTTTGGCGATGACGTAGGCCGGTTCAGGACGTTCGCCGGTCAGCAGCTTTTCCGGGAAAGCCGTGATGAAGATGACAGGCACGTCGATTTTCTGCAGGATCTCGTCGACCGCATCGATCCCGCTCGACCCGTCAGCCAGGTTGATGTCGGCAAGGATCAGTTCGGGTTGGACTTGGTCAGCGGCTTCGACCGCCTCGCTCGCCGTGCGGGCGACCGCGGCGACGTCATTGCCCATGTCGACAAGCAGTTGTTTGAGGTGCAGCGCGATCAGCGCCTCGTCCTCGATCACCAGCACGCGTGAAGAAAGCATCGCACTGATCGCTTCTCGCGCTTCGGCAGTAAGGGCGCGCACTTCGCTTTCCTCGATGGCGAGAATGAATGCTGCGTCGTCCGCTTCGAAACCCTCGATCGTGGTCAGCAGCAATGCCTTGCGGGCCTTGTGCGGCAATGCGCCGATTACTGCGCTCGACAGGTCGATAGAACGCAGGGACGCGTCGGTCCAGAGCTTGTGAAACACGCGGTACAGTTCATTTCGCACCGGAAACTCGGTGCGAAACTCGTCGGGCGCGGCAATCATCGCCTGCAGCGTTTCGCGGACAGCGGCATCGCCAGCGGCCTGCGATCCGGTAAGCATTCGTGCGTAGCGGCGGAGGAACGGCAGCTCGCGCGCGACTTCATTCTCAAAGGTCATAATCAGTAAACTCCCTGATGGACCAAGATTGCCCGGTCGGATTTGTTCCCGCTTTTTATGGAACATTTTGCGTCGCGACCCACTTGCATGGGTATGACTATCGAGCAGCTTCATCAAAATGCTGCTCATCCAACCTGATTTTTGCGGTGCTCAAGGCACCGATCTGGAAAGACAAATGAGCTATGCAAGCACGATGACAAACGAGCGCAAACAACGGTCTACGTCATTTGACCCAATTGACGCGGCACTGCGTCAGATGTTCAACGAAGTGGAAAAAGAAGAGGTGCCGGATGAATTTTGCGACCTGATCGCAGAGTTCGCCAGCAAACAAACCCGGTCGAGGGAGAGCTGATGGCAGGCACCCTGGAACGATCTTCGCGACCCGACGGCTTCTCTCAGTTCCAAGAGGATATGGTCGCGCTGGTTCCTTCGTTGCGTGCCTTTGCGCGTGGCCTTTGTCGCAACCGCGATCTTGCGGACGATCTCGCGCAAGAAGCCATGGCTCGCGCATGGTCCGCGCGTGAAACCTATATTCCGGGGTCCAACTTCCGGGCATGGATGTTCACGATCCTGCGCAACGAATTCTACAATTCGCTCCGCAAGACAAAGCGCGAAATAGATCTCGAACCCGAACAGGCCGAGCGCTTACTCATTCAGCAGGCAACGCAAGAAAACGGCATCCACGTCGATGACGTCGAGCGCACCATGGCGCGCCTGCCAGCACATCAGGCAGAGGCCCTGTGGCTCGTTGCCGGGGCTGGAATGTCTTACGATGAGGCAGCGAGTATCATGGACACTAATGTCGGCACGGTCAAAAGCCGCGTCAGCCGAGCACGCGAGACGATGCGGGTGTTCATGGGCGATGTCGAAATGACTTCAGCGACCCAGAAGGCGCTGGCCCCCTGAGCGCAGAGTTCATTGAGTAGATCCCTGCAGCCATGCGATCGAAGACTTCAGCATAGCTGTGGTTCCCGCAAGGGTCCGAGTAAGTCGCGGAAGAGCGAGCGGCTTATCGAGCAACAAGCCAATTGCAGGCGCGACAGATCATATCGCCAAGGGCTTCGCCAGCATCCAAACCGCCATGCCGATCATGAACAGGTTTTCGGTCAGTGAGACGAACCCCAGCGGCACGTTGCTGTCGCCGCCGACACAGGCGCACTTAAGCTCGCGTTTATCGATATAGACTGCCTTGAACACGCTCACCGCACCGATTGTACCGATGAAAAGCGCGACGGGGATCGATACGAAGTTGAGGACCTGCGCGGTCATCAGCACTCCTGCTAATCCCTCAGCAAACGGATAGATATATCCGTATGGCACCCAGCGCTTTGCCAGGAGGTCATAGTTCAGGAACATGGTCGAGAAGCTCTCGACATCGCGCAGCTTCAGATAGGCAAGCGCACACATGGAAAAGCTGACGAACCATTCAGCTGACAGGATCGAGAGCGGCTCACTCGTCGCGACCCACGCAGCGCCGAGCGCCATCAACGCCATCATACCGAACAGCGCCGCGACCGGCTGGTAGGACGTTCCCTCATTCTGAACCGGGTTGCCGAAATGCGCTGCGAGGTCGGTGTAGCCGCCAATGCGCTCATCACCGATCCATGTCTGGGGGGTGGTCTTGACCCCGTGCTTGTCCTTGAAAGCGGCGGTTTCTTCACGCGTGGTGAGGTGGTGGTCGTCAACCTGGTAGCCGCGGCTCTCGAGCAACCACTTCGATTTGATACCGTAGGGGCACACATGGTCTTCCATGACCATGCGATAGAGCTTGGCTGTATTTGGCTGTTTCATATCCAGAAAAACGCTTACTTGCGCGTGCGTTCCAAAAGCTCGACCAGTTCCTCGAACTTCTCGCGCTGTTCGACTTCGTCACCGCTTGCGATGGCCTCGGCTACGCAGCACGCGGCGTGGTCCTTGAGCACCTGGCTTTCCACCTTGGCCAAGGCTGACTTGATCGCTGCGATCTGGTGCAGGATGTCCATGCAATAGCGGTCATCCTCGATCATCTGGGCCACACCGCGCACCTGTCCTGCGATGCGGTTCAACCTCTTGATCTTGTCCGTTCCGCTCATCGGATGAAATCCCGTTTGCATACCATAGGGGGGTATAGTATCCCGATCTCGAGATTGCAGCAACCCAAAAGCCAGAATGCCATTCAACACCTCACGCCGCGCGTTCATTTCGAGCACTGCCGCCCTTGCCGCGGCAACCTCACTCCCGATGCCTGCATGGGCGCGAGGCGGTGGTTTCGCGCACGCGAAAAACGGGTTCGGCGAACTTTCGGGAGAGGACATCAATCTCTCGATTGGCGATGCGCATTTCATGACGGGCGGGCGTTCGGGACATGCCTTTGCGGTCAATGGCACGGTTCCTGGCCCGCTCATCCGCTTGCGCGAAGGGCAGGACATTCGCCTCCACGTCACCAATAACCTTGCAGAGGATTCCTCGATCCACTGGCACGGCCTGCTGCTGCCCTTCCAGTTCGATGGCGTTCCCGGTGTCAGCTTTCCAGGCATCAAGCCGGGTGAGACATTCACCTATGAATTTCCTGTTAGGCAGAACGGCACATATTGGTGGCACTCGCATTCCGGGCTTCAGGAACAGGCTGGGCACTATGGCCCGATCATCATCGAAAGCGCCGATCCCGACCCGCGCTATGACCGCGATTATGTCGTGTTGCTGAGCGAGTTCACGCCGATCCACCCGCATGAGATCATGCGCAAGCTCAAGGTCGGCGAGCACTACTTCAACCGCCAGATGCAGACCGCGAGCGAGGGCGACATGTCTGGCGAAATGCGCCGCATGTGGAGCCAGATGCGCATGAACCCGCGCGACATCTCGGATGTGACAGGCTCGACCTATACCTATCTCATCAACGGCCACGGTCCGGCAGACGACCTTCAGCTCGAGTTTCGACCGGGCGAGAAAGTGCGACTGCGCGTTATCAATGGCAGCGCGATGAGTTTCTTCAATGTCCGTATCCCCGGCGTGCCGATGACGGTCATCCAGGCCGACGGGAAGGACGTCGACGAGGTCGAGGTGGACGAGTTCCAGATTGGTGTCGCGGAAACCTACGACGTGATCGTCGCGCCTTCGGACGGGAGCCACGCGATCGTGGCCGAGGCCATGGATCGAAGCGGCATGGGCGTTGCCAGCCTCACGAGCCACAAGGGCCACATCGCGACGCCTCCGGCCCTGCGCGAGACACCCACGCTGACCATGACCGATATGGGCATGATGGACCATTCCGCCCATGCCGCGATGGGTCACGATATGGGCGGTATGGATCACGACATGCGCGACACGTCAAAACTGCCCGATGACGTGAAGGTTGGCCCCGGTATCGACATGGTCGCACCCATGCCAACCGATCGCATGGACTTCCCCGGCCTTGGGCTCGACGACGTGCCGCACCGCGTGCTGCGTTACACCGATCTCAAGGCAAAGCGCATGAACCCGCACCGCGAGGTCGACCGCGAGATGGAAATCCATCTTACCGGGAACATGGAGCGCTACATGTGGAGCTTCGACGGCAAGAAGTTCACCAGCGTTACCGATGACCCGATCCGCTTTGGCTATGACGAACGCGTGCGCGTGAAGTTGGTCAACCAGACCATGATGGCGCACCCGATCCACCTTCACGGTCATTTCTTCGAAATGGTGAATGGCGCGGATCACATGCACCAGCCGCTCAAGCACACGATGGTCGTTCAGCCGGGCGGCACGGCGACCTTCGACCTCACCGCGAACGAGCCGGGCGACTGGGCCTTTCACTGCCACCTACTCTATCACATGCACGCTGGCATGATGCAGGTCGTGACCGTGCGCCCGTTTCCCGAAGGCACGCCGTCCTGATGCGTTTTGTTTTGCTTGCAAGCGCGGCGCTCTTCGCTGCTCCTGTTGCCGCGCAGGATCACTCCGCGCACGGGTCCCATGGGACTCATGAGCACGCAGCGCAGCCTGAGCCGACGACCGAAGTCGATCATTGCGCCATGGGGCATCTGCCGCCCGAGCAATGCCCTCCCGAGAAGAGCGAGGCGCAGCATGGCCACATCGACCATTCGCAGATGGACCACAGCCAGCACCAGCAAGAAACCGGTGCTGATGAAGGTGCGGCCGATCATTCCGATATGGACCACAGCGATATGGGACACGGAAGCATGGACCACGCTCAGATGGACCATTCCGCGATGGATCATTCGCAAATGGGGCACGGCCAGCACGGCGGCGCTTCGGTCGATAAAACCGCACCCGGCGCAGCGCCCGAAAGCGCCGTCCCCGAGCGCGCCTTCGACGGCCCGCGCCACGCCGCCGACGCGATTTGGGGAACCGATGCGATGGCTTCCAGCCGTCGCAACCTCGCCCGAGAAAATGGCGGCATGCGCACCGGCAGCGTGCTGATCGAGCGGCTCGAAGCGCGCATTGCTGCCGATGGCGGCGAGGATGGCTATGTCTGGGACGCGCAGGCATTCTATGGCGGCGATATCAACCGCTTTGTCCTTAAGACCGAGGGCGAAGGCGAATTTGGCGGCGAGCTCGAAGATGCGGAAATCCAGGCGCTCTACAGCCGCGCCATCGGCCCATTTTTCGACCTTCAGGCCGGTGTGCGCTTTGACCCAGAGCCCGATACGCGCGGCCATTTGGTCGTCGGCATTCAGGGCCTTGCGCCTTACATGTTTCACGTCGACGGGGCGCTGTTCCTTTCAGATCGCGGAGACCTGACAGCGCGCCTTGAGGGCGAATACGACCAGCGCATCACGCAGCGACTGATTATTCAGCCAAGACTCGAGGTAGAGCTTGCTGCTCAGGACAACCCCGAGCGCGGCATCGGCGCAGGGCTGACCAAGGTCGAGCCGGGCCTGCGGCTGCGCTACGAGATCGAGCGCGAGTTCGCGCCATATATCGGTGTCGAATACGAGGCGAAACTGGGCGAAACCGCTGACATTGCTCGCGCAGCCGGTGACGATCCTGACGGCTTCAAGGTGCTGATCGGCGTACGGGCCTGGTTTTAGAGCTCAGCTCCAGTCTGCTTCGCGCCCCATCAACCTCTATTCGCGGTATTTCACTTCGAAACCTGCATCGAAGAGCGGCTCGAGCCGATCCGAGGCCACGAAGGGGCCCGTCAAATCCCGCGATCAGGAAAAATTTTCGTTACAATGCAACCTTTTGGCGCGCTGTGCATATTTCTCTTTGCATCGTTCAATGACCCGCGGTGCCCCCGAACTTAGCCCCCGCCATCCTTAGAGATTGCGGGGGCATTTTTCGTCCTGGCTTCAGGTATCGTCCTGTGACCAACCCTGCCGGCTCGATCGCGCAATTGCGCGCAGCAAATACCTGTCTTTAAGCCCTTCGAATTATAAGCTAGCTTTACGAGACAGTTACCTTGGGGTCGGGGAATGGAAGTATCAGCGCAGGAGCGTTCGCTCGCGCCTTTTCGATATCATGATGACGTGATCGCGCATCTCAAGCGCGAAGAATCGCATGCATGGGAATGGTCCGCCTCAGAGGCCCAGACGAAGGAATTTGGCGAAATTCGCGACACCATGCTGCGCGATACATACCGGTTGGAGCCTGCGGGCCATCCGGAGGTGTTCGAGGCATGTCGCACGGCAATGGAACGGCTCGGGATCGAGGCGCCGGTCACGCTCTACCAGGCGAATGACGGCACTATGAATGCAAGCCTCGTCTATACGCCCGGCGAGATCCACATGATCTTCTTCGGCCCGATCCTTGAAAAGCTTAACGAGGCCGAACTGCTCGCGCTGCTTGGCCACGAATTGTCGCATTACCTGCTGTGGTCGATTGGTGAAGGCGAGCATTATCGCGCGAACCGCGTGTTCGAACACGCGCTGGCCTATCCGGACGCTAAGCCGTCGCACCGCGAGACGGCACGACTGCTCAGCCTTCACACCGAACTTTTCGCCGATCGCGGCGCAGCGATTGCGGCGGGTGCTTTCGAGCCATCGGTTGCGGTGCTGGTCAAGGTCATGACCGGTCTCACCAATGTCGATCCCGACGCCTACCTGCGTCAGGCGCAAGAGGTCGAAACGCGCGGCGGCAAGTCGCAAGGGCTCTCGCACCCAGAGGCGTATGTGCGCGCGCGCGCGCTTCAGTTGTGGTGGTCAGGCGATCCGGAGATGGAGCCATGGCTTGAAAAGCAGCTCCAGGGCCCGCTTTCGATCGAGGCGCTCGACCTGCTCGGCCAGAGCAAATTGACGGAAATGACCCGCGCATTCCTTGCCCGATTGATGGTCGATATCGAGGATGCGGGTGAGGAGATCACGACCCAGCTGCGCGCGTATTTTCCTGACTTCGGCAAGCGCGAAGAGACGCCGCTGGATCTCGCTGAAATCGGCGTCGAGCGGATCGATGACGCGACGCGCGACTACTTCGTCGCGCTCACTTTCGATATTGCGATGGCCGATCCCGACGCGACCGACGCGGTGATGTTGGCGGGGGCCAAGATCGCTTCAGAAATCGGGGCGAGCGAGCGCATGACCGGCGCGCTGCGGCGCGACCTTAAATGGACCAAGGCGCGCAGTGACAAGCTGGTTGCGCAGGCGGCGAAGACAGCATGAGCGAGACATTGGAACAGGCAGCACCGACCCGGCTTCTGGGCGCGGTTCTCGAGGATGCGCGCATGCTCTCGCAGGACGATGTCGTTCACGCGATGCTCGGCCTCATGCGGCAGGTCGCGCAGCTTCATGAACAGGGGCTAGTCGCAAGGATCGCGCTCGACAGCGTGGTGGAGCTCGAAGACGGCCAACTGGCACTCGCTGATACGACGGGCGAGGCTCCGAGCAGCAATCTGAAAGCCATCCACGACATCCAGCCGCAGGTCTCCAGCGCGCTCAAACTGGTCGGCAATTACCGCGTCACGCAGGACGAGGAACGCGGCACCAAGATCGATGATCTCTCGGTACTCGAGGGCGACGAAATCGATCTAAAGGCCCCGTCCTACATGACCGGGCTGCGAAGCTGGGAAATCGAGCTTGGCCATCACGACGAGATCACCGACGTCTTCCAGCTCGGCATGATCATGGCTTCGCTCGCCTGCGGGATCGACCCGAGGGAGTTTGAGGATCTCAAGCAGTTTTCGCTCAATCGCGACAACCTGTTTGCCATCGCGCCGCGCCTGCACCCGGTCATTGCCTCGCTGATCCTCGAAGCCACCGAACTGAACCGGCATTCGCGCGCGACCGATGTGGCCGAGCTTGCACGACGGCTCGACACGTGGCGCGACCAGCCCACGGGCATCGAGGTCGAGCGCGTCATGGCCGAGGCGCAAGGCGTGCCCGGACGCCGCGCGGCGGTGCTTTCGCATTTGCGCGATCGGCTGTTCGACCTCTCGCGCCGCAACCGCCTGATCCACTTCCGCGCCACGCAAAGCTCGATCAACCTGACCGAAGCCAGCATGCCGATGGTGATGCGGATCGAGAGCGTGCGGGCCGATTCGCTGTGCACGTGGAAGGGCAAGTTCACGCAGGACGTGCTGGGCGGGAAATCCGTGCCGCTCAATCGCTGGCTGCGTTTCGAAGACCAGCCGCAGATCCCCTCGCAGCTTGACCGGATCATGCAGGAAAACCGGCGCAACCGGAATGAATACGGCTTCTCCAGCCTGCGCCTGACGGTCGCGTTCCTGCACTGGCACAACCTCAAGGAAGCGCCCGAGGACCGCATCAGCTCGCCGCTTCTGTGGCTTCCGGTTGAAGTTAAAAAGCGCAAGGGCGTGCGCGATCAGTACGTGATGACCTGCCAGGACAGCATCGCGGAATTCAACCCGGCGCTGCGCCACATGCTGCGTCAGCTTTACGACATCGAACTGCCTGAAAGCGTCGATCTTTCCGAAACACCGATTGAGGCAGTGCACGAGGCGATCCGCACGCAGATCCATGAGAGTGAGCCCGGCGTGCGGCTGGAATTGCAGGAACGGCCCGAAATCCGCCTCATCATGCAGCGCGCCGTTGCGCGGGTGAACAAGTTCAACCGCCGCCGCTCGGGCCGCAAGGAGAGGATCAGCGCCAAAGCCGACTTCAACTATTCGCGCGACGATTATCGCCCGCTCGGCCTTGCCCTGTTTGAGAAGTTCGTGAAGCCCGATGCTCTCCCGCAGCGCATGGCGGCAGGCGGTGGCTATAAGGCCAAGCGCGAGTTGATGGTCGCCGAAACCGAAGCGCTGTCATACGGAAAGGCGAGCGGCGAGGGGCACAAGTTCTCGTGGTCGATCGACCTCACCGGCGTGACGCTTGCAAACTTCAACTACAAGAAGATGTCGCTGGTGCGCGATTACAACGCGCTGATCGAAGACCCTGAAACGCAGCCGGGCTTCGACCAGGTCTTCTCGATCGAACCGCGCCCCTTCGTCGAGGATGCGCCGCCGCCGATCCCGCCTGAGGAGCAGTGGAGTGTCGTGCCGAGCGATGCGACGCAGGAACAGGCGGTCGCCTTCGCGCGCACGGGGCGCAGCTACATAATCCAGGGGCCGCCGGGCACCGGCAAGTCGCAGACGATCACCAACCTGATCGCTGACTATGCGGGGCAGGGCAAACGGGTACTGTTCGTGTGCGAGAAGCGCGCGGCGCTCGACGTGGTGTATCACCGGCTGGGGCAGGCTGGCCTCGATGGGCTCGCCACGATCATCCACGATGCGCAGGACGACAAAAAGGACTTCATCGCCGATCTGCGCGACCATTACGAGCGCTGGGGGCGGACTTCGGATCAGCTCGAAGACGCGCGCGCTGCGCGTTCGCAAACAGTTGCTGCGTTGAAGGAGCATTTGCAGCAAATCGCTGCATTCGAGGCGGTCGTCGGGGCTGCGGATGAAGGCAATGGCGCTTCGCTGCGCGATCTTGTGCGCCGCGCTGCGATGCTGCCTGCGCCCGATGGATCGGTAGGGGCGGCGACGCGAGAGATGTTGCCCGACCTGTCGCAATGGGATGCCAGCCGAGCGATGATCGAGCGCGTGACCCGCGCGATGCACGAACTGGTTGGCGTCTCGCAGATCGCGGTGCATCCCTTTGCACGGCTGCGCGCCGACATCCTTCGTCAGGATCGCCCCTACGCCACGATCGAAGCCGCCATCGATAATGCCGAAAACCAGCTCCAGCGGCTCGACCCCCTGTTCGAGGATGCAGACATTCCGGTTTCCGGCGGCAGCGCCTTTGCCGAGGCGAGCGAGATTGTCGCGCTTGCCGAGAAGATGGCGGCGACCGGCCTTGCGAATTCGCCCGGCCTGCTCGACCCGCTTTCGGACGATACCAAGGCGCTGAAAGCCGATGTCAGCCGCATCGCCTCGCTCGAAGAGGCAGAGAGGGAGGCCGCTAAACAGTCAAGCGGGTGGAGCGATCCGCTCGATCCCGCCGATACCGCCGCCGCGCTTGATCTGGCGCGCTCGAAAGAAGGTTCCCTTTTCGCGTTCTTCAGCGGCGAGTGGCGCACGCTCAAGGCGACTGTCGCCTCGCGGTACGACTTCGCGTCGCACGCAGTGAAGCCCAAGATCACCGCCGTGCTAGAAACGCTGTCGCAGCTTCACGGCGCGCGTGAGGAGTTGGCGAGCGGACGCAAGGCGATTGAGGAGCGTCTCGGCACCGATGATCTTGCCGGCCTGCTCGCATTTCGAAACACGATCCTCGAAGGCACGCCTTCGAAGGCGACCGAGAAATTGCTCGCGCTTTCCTCGTCTCCCAACGGCGCATCGATACTTGCCCGCATGGCGCAGGCTGCCTCCGCCATGCGCTCGCTCAGCGAGACCGTCGAGAGCACGCTTGGTACTCTGGGTGACATTACGCTTGATGAGCTTGCCGAATTGCTGCGCGATCTGCGCGAAAATCTCGACGAGCTTCCCGACTGCCTCCCGCACCTGACAGAGCTGCACAGCGCGCCCGAAGCGGTGGCGCGAGCTCTCACCCAGCTGCCCCTGCCGCTTGGCGGGATCGAGGCGCTGATTGTCGATGAAGCGATTGCACAGAAAGAGCGCGGCAATCCGGAGATCCGCCGCTTTGACATCGACCGCATGATCGCTATCTCGCGCCGGGCCTCTGCCGCGCGCGAGGTGGTGCGCGACCAGAACTCGGCGGCGATCCGCGCGACGCTTCACCGCCAGTTCCGCGACAATGTGAAGATCTCCGAGACCTCGGTGACGCAGCTCGACAATGACGGGCGCGCGTTCAAGAAGGTCTACGCCAATGGCAGGCGCGAGCTCGAGCACGAGTTCGGCAAGACCATGCGCTACAAGTCGATCCGCGAACTGGCGAGCGGCGACACGGGCCGCGTGGTCAATGACCTGAAACCCGTCTGGCTGATGAGTCCGCTTTCGGTCTCTGACACACTCCCGCTCGAACCCGATTTGTTCGATGTCGTAATCTTCGACGAGGCGAGCCAGGTCCCGACCGAAGATGCCGTGCCCGCACTGTGCCGGTCGCAGCAGGTGGTGATTGTGGGCGACGAAATGCAGCTGCCGCCAACCAGCTTCTTCGCAACCTCGCAGAACGACGAGGACATGGAGATCGTCGCCGAAGAGGGCGGGGAACGCATTGCGATCGTTCTCGACGCCGACAGCTTGCTCAGCCAGGCGGCGCGGAACCTGCCAGCGACCTTGCTCGCATGGCATTATCGCAGCCGCTTCGAGGCGCTGATCAGCTTTTCGAACGCCGCGTTCTACGCAGGCGAACTCGTCACCATCCCCGACCGTTCATTGCGCAAGCGCGATGCGGCTGGCGCTCCGGTCAATTCCGAGGATGAGGGCGCGTGGAGCACAGGCGTCGACCGCCTGCTCGCCGCGCCGATCAGCGCGCACCGGATCGAGGATGGCGTCTACGACCGCCGCGCCAACCTGCCCGAAGCGCGCTATATCGCAGGGATCGTGCGCGAGCTTCTTATGCGCGAGACAGGGCAAACCATCGGCATCGTCGCCTTCTCCGAAGCGCAGCAATCGGAGATCGAGGACGCGCTCGAGAAGCTGGCGGCAGAGGACGAACCCTTCGCCGCCGCGCTCACCCGCGAAGTCGAGCGCGAGGATGACGGGCAATATACCGGCCTCTTCGTCAAGAACCTCGAAAACGTGCAAGGGGACGAGCGCGACATCATCCTGATGAGCGTGTGCTATGCGCCCGGTCCGAACGGGCGGATGGTGATGAATTTCGGACCCATCAACCAGCGCGGCGGGGAAAAGCGCCTCAACGTGATCTTCAGCCGCGCGAAACGGCACATGGCAATCGTCTCCACCATCGCGCCCGAGGCGATCACCAACATCCACAATGACGGCGCACGCGCGCTTCGCAGCTTCCTCGCCTTTGCCGAGGCGCAATCGGACGGCGCGCATGACAACGCGCAGGCCGTGCTTGCAACGCTCAACCCGGATGCGGCGCAAACCTTTGATGCCGAATTGCCCAATGATCCGGTGCGAAGCGCCATCGCGGCAGCTTTGCGCGCCAAGGGACACGAGGTTCACGAGCATGTCGGCGGGGCAAGCTTCCGCTGCGACCTCGCCATCGTCGATCCTGAGGGCGGGGGCTATGCGCTTGGCGTGTTGCTCGACCGCGAGACGACGTCGCCTGAGGCTATCGAGGAGCGATACGTTTTCCGGCCCGGCATCCTGCGCGCTTTTGGCTGGCGGGTGGTCGATGTGCCGGTGACCAGCTGGCTGCGCAATCGCGGCGCGGTGGTAGAGCGGATCGAGCGCGAGCTTGCCCGTTCAAGCTGGGAGCTTGCGGACCCCGATCCAATCGCGGGCACGACCATTACCCCGATAGCCACGCCCGAACCTGCTCCCGCCGAGGCCGCGCCCGAACAAGGCGAGGCTCAGCAGGACGAGGCTCAAGGCCAGGCAACCGGCATGACCGAATACCGCCTCGTCGCGGGCGCTTCGAACAAGTTCTGGCGCGTGGGCGTCGATGGGGCCGACCTGATCGTCGAATTCGGGCGGGTGGGGACCAAGGGCCAGCGCGTGATCAAGTCCTTCGCGGACGAAGACCGTGCGCGGCGCGAGGCGAACAAGCTCACGCTTGAGAAGACCCGCAAGGGCTACGAGGAGTTCGGCTGAACGCCTCGCCTTGCCCCGCCTCAGCTTTCGGCGTTGAGGTGCTTGAGCAGCGGTGCTTGAACGGTGCGGTGCTCGACCAGTTTCGAGAGGCGCAGCACCGGTGCATCGACATCGTCGCCCCCCATCGCGATCAGCGTCGCGATGGCGGCGTTGGCGATGATCTTCGAACGCATCGCGTCCTCGCCGGTCCAAAGATAAGTCGCTGCGCTCAGTGCGGTGAGTTCCAGCGCCTCGATCGCGCGCGCCCGGTTGGGCATCAGCGCCACCAGCCACAACGCTCCGCGCACGAATTCCTCGTTCTCGACGCTCAGCCGCATGAAGCTGGAAAGCGACTTGTAGGCGGTGCGGCCGTCGGCATGCTTGTAGCTTGGCTTGGGCATGTGAAGCACGCCGGTCGTCGCGGTCTTGTTCTTGTAGCTGTGATCGTCGGTCAGCACGAGATTGGTGCTCAGCGCGTAGTTGATCCCGTCCCTGCTGCCGCTGGCGACGCAGATCGCGATGGCCTTGCCAAGCGCTGCGACCTCGTCAGCGTGGCCTTGTGGCCAGTCGCCATGCGCTTCTTCGAGCAGGTCGATCGTGTAGGCAAAGCGGTCGCCATTGATGACCGAGGTGTAGTTCGCGCGGCCAAGCGCGGGCGAATGGAACAGCGCAAGCCAATCGTGCAGCTTCTCCTCCACCGTTTCGAGGCCGAGCGGCTTGCACAGCTCAAGCGCTTCCTTGAGCCAGGTTTTCGTCGCCTTGGTTGCGCGGCGCTGGGTGATAAGATGCTCGACCAAAGCGGTCCAGGCGGGGTTCTCAAGGTCGGCCAGCACATCGAGGCCGGGAATCTGGCCCATGCTCCAGTCATATCGCGAATGCGCAACCGCGCCCGCGATTGCGCCGGGGAGCGTGCGGTAGGCTTCCGTATCGGCCCAGCCATTGCGTCGGCCATTGTTGGCCTTGAGCTCTGCGACCGGTTGGGCGGAACTTTTCCAGTCGGTATAGCTCGGGCGCACGTCGCCGCAGGCGGGCCATTGCTCGTTGAAGGCCGCTTCGGTGCTCGCCCAATTGGCGCGTTTCGAGCCCTTGGTGGCGAGACGGATATCGTTCAGATTGGTCGCGACCTCAGCCAGCAGGTCGGCCCAGAACTGCGCGTTCGGACGGTCCTTGTCGGGGATCGCAAACTCGTTTTCCGCGCCCTCACAGCGCTCCATCAGGAACTCGGTCGCGCTCACCTCGACACCGGCGAGCTTCTCTAGCTTCTCGGCGCGCAGGATCATCTTCTTGGTGTCGGACTTGCGATAGGTCGAGCGCGCTTGCCGGATCTCGCTCGCCATCTCGGCGAGCGCCTCGCAATCGCCTGAGGACAGGTAAGCGCCCTGCTTGATCGCGCTGTTGATCAGTTTGAGCAGCTTGGAGACCTGCGTCTCGTAATAGTAGCGCTGGCGATAATCCTTGTTGCGGAGCAGGATCGTGAGCAGCGCGGCAAGATGCTCCTTGCGGACCTCGACTTCCTTGTTCCAGAGGCTTGAAAGGCCATGCTGCGCGATCAGCTGCGCTTCTGACGCGTCGCGCTGATATTCGCCGTAATGGCCTTGGCCCATGACGATATCGGCGAGCAGATCGCCGCGTTCTTCCGGGGTGAGGAGCTCAAGCGCCTGGTTGCAGCCGGATGCGGGATAGGATGGGTTGGTGACCAGCTCGCGCGCGTCGGCATAGAAGCGATCGAATGGCGAGCCACCACCACCGCCGCGCGATGGGCGATTGCCGAAAATCCGGCCGGACTTGGGCTTCTCCGGTTGAAGCGGGGCGAGACCCTTGCGACCAAAGGTCTTGCGACCGAACCCCATGAAACCCATTACAACCCCCTTCAAACCATCCATTCCAGTTCGAACCTCGCTGTAATTTGGTAGTGTTTACAAACGCTAAACCATGAAAGCCGGCGGTCTTGCCGCAGCATTGGACCGGCTCTCGAAATATCGCTAGCTCTTGGACCGTACTCGAACCGGACGGAGCCACACGTTGCACGAAAAACAGTATCTGGACGCGAACGAACTTCTCGAATTGTCGTTTGCACTCGCGAACCAGATCATCGCTTCGGGCTTCGTGCCAAGCCATATCGTCGGCATCTGGCGCGGCGGCGCGCCGATCGGGATCGCGGTGCAGGAATTGCTCGAAGCGCGCGGGTTCGAATGCGACCACATCGCGATCCGCACCTCGTCCTACACCGGCATCGGTGAGCAATCGCGCCACGTCAAAGTCTATGCGCTCGGCTACCTGATCGACACGCTCAATGCCGAGGATTCGCTCCTCATCGTCGACGACGTGTTCGACACCGGCCGCTCGGTCGAGGCATTCATCGAGGAGCTGGGCAAACGCTGCCGCCGCAACACGCCCGAGACGATCAAGATCGCGACCGTCTTTTACAAGCCGTCGAAAAACCAGACCGCCCTGACGCCCGATTACTATATGCGCGAGACCGAGGACTGGCTGATCTTCCCGCATGAGCTTAACGGGCTTTCGGACGAGGAAATCCGCGCAAACAAACCGTGCGCGAACGAGATACTCAAACTGAAAGGACAAGCCTGATGGACCGGGCCGCAACCAAGACCCGCGAGGCATTCATCGCCGCGGTGCCCAAGGCCGAACTGCATCTACATATCGAAGGCTCGCTTGAGCCGGAAATGATGTTCGAACTGGCGAAGCGCAACGGCGTCGATCTGCCTTATGCCAGCGTCGAGGAAGTGCGCGCCGCTTATCAGTTTTCGAACCTGCAGGAGTTTCTCGACCTCTATTACCTCGGCATGCAGGCACTGGTGGAGGAGCAGGATTTCTACGACCTCACCATCGCTTATCTCGAGCGTGTCCATCGCGACAATGTGCGCCATGTCGAGATCTTCTTCGACCCGCAGGGCCATACCGAGCGCGGCATTGCGTTCGAGACGGTCATCACCGGCATCCTTCGCGCACTCGACGAAGGCAAGGCACGGCTTGGCATCAGCTACAAGCTCATCATGTGCTTCCTGCGCCATTTGTCGGAGGAAGAGGCCTTTGCCACCTTGGAAGAGGCGATGCCGTGGCTTGAGCGGATCGAGGGTGTTGGGCTGGATTCGTCCGAAGTAGGCCATCCGCCGGAGAAATTCGCACGCGTCTTCGCCAAGTGCCGCGAGCTTGGTCTCAAGCTAGTCGCACATGCGGGCGAAGAAGGGCCGCCCGAATATGTCTGGCAGGCACTGGACGTGCTTGAAGTCGACCGGATCGACCATGGCAACCGCGCGCTGGAAGATACGGCATTGGTCGAGAGGATCGTGCGCGAAGGCCACACGCTGACCGTTTGCCCGCTCTCAAACCTCAAGCTCTGCGTAATCGACGACATCGCCAAGAGCCCGGTTCGCACCATGCTCGAAAGCCGGGTGAAAGCGACGGTAAACTCGGACGACCCGTCCTATTTCGGCGGCTACATCAACGACAATTACCGTGCGGTCGCCGAAGCTCTCGACCTTTCGATCGAGGACATCACGACGCTGGCGGCAAACTCGTTCGAGGGTTCGTTTCTGGAGGAATCGGAAAAGGCCGCGTTCGTCGAGCAGGTCCACCGCGCCGCGGCTGAGGCCGGCTGAAAGGCACACGTCTCAATTCTTAAATCCTTTGCGAGCTTGAGCGCGCTTCGCATGATTTGAGACGACCAGCGGCGTGAGGGATGTAGGGGGCGAGGGGCATGAACATTCCTGAACAGACAGCCGCCTGATGGAAGGCGCAGATCAACTGACCCTCAACTGGCGCAGCGTTGCGCTCGCCTGCGTGCTGGCGAGCATTCTCGTTGCGCAGTTTTACATCCTGTCACGCGGAATCGAACGGCGCGCCTCCGCCTGGTTCACCGCTTTCGCCGTCGCGATTGCGATCACGACGATCCCGATGATCATTGGCTTTGCGGGTGCTTATGACATCTGGCCGGGGCTCACCTTCCTGCCGACTGACCTCACCTTGCTGTTCGGTCCGTTGCTCCTGTTCCATGCGCGCCAGCTGCTCGATGGCGCTGCGCCGCGAGGGCAATATTGGCTGCTCGCACCCGGCGCGATCTATTGGCTTTACCAACTCTGGGCCTTCACCATGCTCGGCGATTACCGCGCCAAGTGGGCGTTCAACGATGCGGTGCATGAGCCTTTCGTCGTGCCGCTCGTGATGGTCACGGCAATCGCTCTTAGCGCATGGTCGCTGTGGGAGATCTTGCGTATGCGGCGCGGCTACAAGGCGTGGCTGGATGCGAACCGCTCGGACGGGGACGATTTCGAGCCGACATGGATAGGGCATTTCATCGTTCTCGGCGTGGTGGCTGCGGCGATCTGGGCCTTGGAAACCGCGCTCTACCTGTCGCTGGGCCTCTCCTATGTCGATGCATTCTGGTGGGACCTCGCCGTGCTCGCCGCGATTATGCTGCTCTCCCTTGAAGCGCTTACCCGGCTAACTCAGCCCTATCCCAAGATGCTCGCGCCCGATGCGGTTTCTATCGAGCAATTGGTGGAGAGCGCTAATACCGAAAGGGAACGTGACTGGCAGGCGGAGGGCGAGCGGCTGCGCGATCAGGTGATCGCCAATGGGTGGCACCTTGAATCCTCGCTCTCGCTGCAGACGCTTTCGCGGCGCTTCGGCATGAACCAGGCCTATGTCTCGCGCGCGCTCAATCAGGGGCTGGGGACGAGCTTCAGTCACTTCGTCAACGCGCTCAGGGTCGAGCATGCGCGCTCAATGATCCTTCGCGAAGAGGTCAACCTGCTCGATGTGGCGCTGTCCTCCGGCTTTGGGTCGAAGGCGAGCTTCAACCGCGCGTTCAAGGCGCATGCCGGGGTGACGCCGTCCGAATACAAGCGTCTCAATTCGTAAAAAGCTCAAGCAATGTGGTCTCTTGCAGCGCATCGCCTGCCAGCATGGCTAGGTGAAGGGGCGAAGGAGACTTGAATATGAAAACCCTCGCTTACCTGCCCCTGACTGCCCCCCTGACTGCCCCCCTGACTGTGATGGCCTCGCTCACTTTTGCGAGCCCGCTCGCCGCCAATGATGATCCTGCAAAGGAGTGGCTTACCACCGAGCAGATCGCGGCCGACCTCGCCATTGCCGAGGATGCCTATTCGCGTATCCATCCCGGCTACACCCGCTATGCGAGCGAAGCGGAGATGCGCGCACAGTGGCAGACGATCCTGGACGAAGCGCGCGGAAGTGGCGGCATGACTTCGGGCGATTTCTACCTCTCCGTGACGCTCGCGCTCACCAACATCCGCTGCGACCACACCAAGGCCGAATTGCCCGATGCCATGCGAGAGGGCCGCGCAGGACAGCCGCTCTACATGCCGTTTCGCTGGGAGCTCGTCGAAGCGCGCGGGGTGATCGAGATCGCTGGCGAGGGCACGGGCCTCGCGCGCGGCGATGAAATCCTCTCGATCGACGGCCGCGCTCTCGCCGATGTGGTCGATCAGGTCGCCAAGTACATTCCGGTCGATGGCTTCACCGAATGGGCCCGGCGCGGAGAGATCGCAGCGAGCACCGAGGTGATGGGCGGCGGGGTCGACCATTTCGGCGCGCTTCTATGGGACGTGCCCGCGACCGCGACGCTCGAAGTGCGCCGGGTGGATGGCACGCTTGAAACGGTCGAGGCACCGCGCATTGACTACGCCCAATGGCTCGCGATTGGCCGCGAGGCTGGGCGGGCGCGAAACTTCAAGGACGCGGTGCGGTTCGAGCGGGTGGGCGAAAACGCCGCGATCCTCTCGGTCGACACCTTCGTCAATTACCGCACGCCGGTCGACCCGCAGGAGCTTTACCAACCGCTGTTCAACGCGCTGCGCGATGAGGGGCGCGACACGCTGATCCTGGACCTGAGGCGCAATGGCGGGGGTTCGACCGATGCCTCGATCGGGCTCGTCGCGAACCTCGTGCCCGACGAGCGGCGCTTCATGCGTGAGTTTCGCGTGGCTACCATCGACCACTCGCCGTGGGAGGGGATGATCGGGACGTGGGACCAGACGGCGCTCAACCCCGACCCACGCGGCTTCATCGCGAATGCCGACGGCAGCTACACTTTGCGTGACGGGATCATGGAGGACACCGGGACGGTCAGCCCGACCGACATAGCGTTCGACGGCAAGCTCATCATCCTCACCAGCAGCAACAATTCTTCTGGAAGCACCAACATTCTGGCGCACCTCGCAGACCGCCCCAACACCGTGACGGTAGGCGAGAAAACGGGCGGCAGTGCGGAAGGACCGACGGCGGGCGTGATCTTCTTCCTGACCCTGCCAGAAAGCGACATGCGGTTGCGCATCCCGATGTTCCGCCAGTGGAACAACACCGCCAGTTTTGAGGAGGGCATGGGCGTCACCCCGCAGGTGAATGTCGCCATGACCTTCGATGCCTATCTCGAAGGCCGCGATCCGGCGCTTGAGAAGGCAATCGAGCTTGCAGGCTCAAGCCAGCGCACCGCGATGCGCTGATCTCAGGCGGAGGCGAATTCCGGCTGGTCGCTGCCTTGCGACTTGGCCGGGTTCTCCGCCACCCACTTGAGGTCGCCGACATAGCGCTGTGCGAGCTCGCCATCCTCGCCAATGGCGAACAGGTGAAGCCAGCGATTGTCGAACAGCGCGCGCACTTGCGGATGCGCTTTAAGGATGTCGTTCATGGCGCTGGTCGGCGCTTCGATGCAGACCGAGAGGCGCAGCGGTTCGTGGACGAGCTTCTCGCCGTCATGGACCGACTGCCACGCAAGACCGGCGCGCATGTTGCCGCCATTGCCTTCGAACACGCCGATGCCGCCGACGACATTGTGCAGGAGCTTGTTGCCCGCACCGAATGCCTGCGGAGCGACGGTCGAGCCGTAATATTGCAGGCTGATCCAGCTCGCGACCACGACCGGTGCGGTCATGATGAGTTCGAGCACCGAATAGCCGTTTTCCTTGTCATGGCGCCAATCGTAGTCGTGCAGGAAGGCGCGACCATCCAGCGCCTTGCCGCTGGTGCGATGGCGCGGGGCAGCGATGAAGGCCTTGCACCCGGCGAGCGCCCATTCCGGGCGAACCTCTGACCAGTCGCGTGCGCGCCGGGCAATGTCGCGCTGGCTTGAAGCGCCGGGGAGGCGGCGGCTGCGCTCGGTGCGCGAGAGCTCGCCCGCCATTGCCAGCCAGGTGCGCGCCTGCCGGATCGCTTCATCGGGCGCTGCGCCACCAAGGTCGCCGTCATAGATCGTGACTTCGTCCTTGGTCGTATCATGCAGGGCGGCAACGAAAATCGTATCTGCGGGCACTTCGATCCCGCGCTGCGCGAGGCCATCGCGCACAGCTCCGGTATTGAGCAGGCCAGCGAGCAATCGCGCATTGACCTCGCCCGAATAGCCGCCGCACGCCCCGCAATGAAGCGCGCTTGCATGCGGGTTGTTGGTGACGCTGGCACCGTGTCCCGCGATCAGCACGAGCGGCGCGAAATTGCCTGTCAGCGACATCGCCTTGAGGATCGTCTCGGCCGCATCGACCTGCTCGCTCAGCTCCATGCGCGTCGTCAGGCGCGGTGCGGGTTCGGGTGATTTGCCAGAAGTCTGAAGCCCGAACGTGTCGCGCAGCAGCTTTGCAGCGTAGAGCGGACCCGTCGCCTCGACGAAGGCGAAGGACGAAACCGCGGCCAGCTTGAAACGGCCCCATGCGCGTTTGGCGCGGGCGGTGAAGCGGGTGGAGCGGTCGCGGGTTTTGTCGCCCTCGCTGCCTGAGACGGACTGAACCGACGGGTTGAGCAGCACCGGCAGGCGGCGCTCGGCGACGTCGGAGGCAAAGCTGCGGTGCTCTGCGGCAAGCCCGAAGAAGCCGGCAAAACCCAATGTCTGGATCGCCGGATCGACGCTTTCGAGCGCGCGGCGGAAGACTTCGGAACGAACGTCGATGCAGAACGCAGCTTGCATGGCGGGGCGCTCCGTTGTGGGCGTGCGGCCTTCGCTTGCGAGCACTGCGCCAAGGTCGCGCTGGGCAGCACGCTCGGCGGCTTCCTGAAGGATCTCATCGACAATGTCGGCCCGGTCGGCGCGCGTGTCGCGGGCGTGGGCAGCGCGGGTCTCACGCCATTCGTCAGCGACCATACCGGCATATTGCAGGTAGAGCGTCTCTTCCCAGAGCAGACGGATCGCGAGCAGGTCCGAGATCACCTCGTCCGTCTTGCCTGCAAGTTCGGCCTGCCACAGCTTGTATCGCGCATATTGCGACCAGCCGCCCAGCGAGAACAGCAGCTGGTGGAAATAGGTCGCCATCTCCTCGTCCCTGAGGCCCAATGTCTCGACCGCGCGCGCGATCAGAACTTTGGGGTTCTGCGGCGCTTCGGCGACGATCCGGCCAAAGCCCGAAAGCCCCATGATCTCAGGCGTCAGATCATGTGTCGCATAGGTGCGCCACGCCGCCCAGGCCGAGCGGCCCGGAATGGCGGGCCAAAGCGCCTGGCCTTCATCGAAATAGCTCGACAGCCACGACCCGGTGCGATCCGCGCACACGCCCGCCCAGTCGGTGCCGCTCGCATCGGAAGCAAGGTCTGCGATGGTGGGGAGGGCTGTGGGCTTGTTGCTCTCGGTCTGCACTTCGAACTTGAGCGCTTCCATTGACGACGGCTTTGGCGAGTGCGGCGAAGCGGCGAGCGCGGCGGCGAGGTCGTCGCTGGTGATCTCACCCTCGGCGATCCTCTCTCGATACCAGGAACGCGGCATGGTGACCGGCACGCCGCCCACGCGGCGAAGGCGCGCGGCGGTCGCGGCGAGCGTCTCTTCGGTCTGGCCGAGGAACGGATTGACCGCGACGGTCGCCGACAGCGGCCATGCTGGCGGGATCTGGCGAACGGCATGCTCGATCGCGCCTTCGATGGCGACCGCGATCGCTGTGACTTCGAACTGGGTGGTTGGGAACTGGGTGTTCATGGTTATTATCCTTGTTCGAAGTCGCTCAGCGGGCCTTGCGGGTCGACCAGTTGCCGACGAGGCGGTCGAAGACGGCGTTGGCGTAAAGCCCGTTGGAAAGGTGGACGCGAAGGCCCGATGCCGCTGGGTGCAGCGCCCAGAGCGGGAACAGCGCCTGTGCAACCGCGACCACGCCGAAACTTGCCACTGCCAGCACGATCAGCGCCCATTCGAGCGGGCCGGGGGCGGGCGTTGCAGGGAGAGTGCCTTGCGTCAGCCATTCCGACACGCGTTGCAGCGTGAAATATCCCAGCGACGCGGCGAGCGAATAGATCACCGTCTTGCGGGTCAGCTCGCGCGGTGCCTTGTCGGCAAGACCCTGCGCGAACAGGTAAGCGACGCCGAAGACGAGGATCGCTCCCAGCGCGATGGCCTGCGGCGACTTGTCGCTGAGGCCGAACAGCGCGCCGATCGCGGCATAGATGCCGAGCGCCAGCGCGAAAGCGGTCATCACGTTGCGCATGCTGGGAACGGCGATGGGGCCGGGCTTGCGGATCGCGGCGACATTCTCGACCGCGCTTCCCGAGGAAAGGAAGGCGTGCGCCTTGTAGTAGGAGTGCGCGACGATGTGCAGCAGGGCGAGCGGGAATAGCGCGAGGCCGCATTGCATGATCATGAAGCCCATCTGCGCGATGGTCGACCATGCGAGCGAGTTCTTGACCGCCGGCTGGCCGAGCATCGCCAGACTGCCCAGCAAAGCGCTGAACCCGCCGATGACTACAAGGACCGCAAGCACATTGGGCGCAAGCAGCATGACGTCAGCAAAACGGATCAGCAGCACGCCTCCGCCATTGACGACGCCTGCGTGTAGCAGCGCGGAGACGGGAGTGGGCGTGTCGACCACTTCGGTCAGCCAGCCATGCGTGGGGAACTGCACCGATTTGAGGATCGCCGCGAGCGCCAGCAGGCTGGCCGCGACGAGCGTTGCCGTGGTCGCGCTGCCCGCGCGTGCTTCAGCGAGGATGGTGGCGATGTCGGTGGTGGCGTAGCCCTGCCAAAGCGCGAAGGCGGCTCCGATCAGCGCCGCGTCGCCAAGGCGAGCGACTATGAAGCGCTTGCGCGCGCCGCGCACCGCCTGAATGCGGTCGGGATAGAAAAGGAGCAGGCGCTGGAGCGTAAGGCTGATCGCGATGAAGGCGACCACCAGCTGGACGAGATTGCCCGCCAGCACGAACAGCAGAACCGCACAGAGCGTTGCTGCCATCCAGCCGATGAAAACACCCTGCCGCTCTTCCCCGTCGAGATAGTTCGCCGAATAGCGCAGAAGCACCCAGCCGATCGAACAGATCATGGCGAGCATCGTGACACTCACCGCATCAAGCCGCGCCGAAATGCCAAACCCTCCCGAACCGATAATCGCCGAGGTTGATGGGCCTGCCACAACGAGCTGAACGATCGAGGCAAGCGAGATCGCGATGGTGCCGAGCGCCGCGATCTCTGCGATGCGCAGGAGCGCTTTCGGACGGCGGCTTGGGCTCGCCCATGCGATCAGCGCGACAATCGCGAAAATGAGCGGCGCAGCCAGAGGAAGGAAGGGGTGGATCATTCGAGAGGCTCCGGGGGGTTAGGGCGAGCGAGAATTGCGACGAACTAGCGGGAACCCGGATTTAAGAAAAATACATTGTTTGTTACGAAACGTTCTGATTTAAAGAACGATAGATGAGCGACTTCAACTTCCACCACCTGCGCTATTTCCAGACCGTCGCGGTCATGGGGAACCTCACGCGCGCGGCGCAGAGCCTCAATGTCTCGCAAAGCGCGGTCTCGACGCAGATCAAGCTGCTGGAGGAACGCCTCGGTCAGCAATTGTTTGAGCGGCGCGGGCGATCCCTGCAATTGACCGAGGCAGGGCACATCGCACTCGACTATGCCAATTCGATCTTTGCGAGCGGCGATGAACTGGTGGCGACTTTGCAAGCCGCGGGGCGGCAGCGCCGTGCGCTTAGGGTCGGATCGCTCGCCACGCTCTCGCGCAATTTCCAGCTGGGCTTTCTTCGCCCGATCCTTGGCCGCAGCGATGTCGAGGTGATCCTGCGCTCGGGCAGTGCGGGCGAACTCTTCAACGCGCTCGCCGATCTGCAGCTCGATATCGTACTCACCAACCAGCCGCCCGACACGGACGCGCTCAGTCACTTTGTCGTCACCCGCATTGATGAGCAGCCGGTAGGCCTGATTGCGGTGCCGGAGTTGGTCGAGGAAGACCTCTCCATCGAAGAGCGACTGTCCAAAGCCCCCCTCATCCTGCCCACACCCGGAACCGCGCTTCGCATGGGGTTCGATTCCATGGCCGACCGTCTCGGTATCCGTCCCCAGATCGCTGCCGAAGTCGACGACATGGCCATGATGCGCCTGCTCGCGCGCGAGGGGGTCGGGATAGCGGTGATCCCGCCCATCGTCGTGCGCGATGAGCTTGCAAACGACATCCTTGTCGAATGTGCCGAGCTCCCCGGCTTCATGGAAAGCTTCTACGGCGTCACGGTCGAGCGCAAGTTCCCCAACCCGCTGCTCGAAGTTCTTCTTTAGGTCGGCCTTCCTCTAATCGCTTGAGCGAAGCCGCGTCATGCCATAGCGCTTGGCCTCGATGACCGATTTCCTCGTCCTTGCCACCATCCTGCTCGGCGTCGGCGTCATTGCCGTTCCGATCGCGACCCGGCTGGGGCTGGGTTCGGTGCTCGGCTACCTGATTGCAGGCATGGCGATCAGCCCGGTGCTCGGCGCGCTGGGAGTGGACGTCATCCAGCTTCAGCATTTCGCCGAATTCGGCGTGGTCATGATGCTGTTCCTGATCGGGCTTGAGCTTGAACCGCGCAAATTGTGGGAGATGCGCAGCCGCCTGATCGGCCTTGGCGGGGGACAGGTTCTGGTGACCACGCTGTTGATCGCCTCGACCGCGATCTTCATCGTCGGCGATCCGTGGCAGACGGGGCTTGCGATCGGCATGATCCTGGCGCTGTCTTCGACCGCGATCATCCTGCAGACGCTCGACGAGAAAGGTCTGATGAAGTCCGAAGGCGGCCAGTCGGCGTTCTCGGTCCTGCTGTTTCAGGACATCGCCGTTATCCCGATGCTGGCGATCCTGCCCCTGCTGGCGCTGCCCGATTTGGGCGGAGCAGAGCTGGCTGCCGATGTCGCCCATGCGGGCGGTGGCCATGCCGGTGAAGCGGGCGACCACGGTGGCGGCGCGGGTAGCTTGATGGACGGTATGCCCGCGTGGCAATCGGGCCTGATCACGCTTGGAGCCATCGCCTTCGTCGCGCTGGCGGGCAATTACCTGACGCGGCCCGTCTTCCGCTTCATCGCCTCTGCTGGCCTGCGCGAACTGTTCACCGCAACCGCGCTGCTCTTCGTGACCGGCATTGCGCTGTTGATGACCGTCGTGGGCCTTTCGCCTGCGCTCGGGACGTTCCTTGCCGGGGTTGTGCTGGCGAACAGCGAATACCGCCACGAGCTTGAAAGCGATATCGACCCGTTCAAGGGATTGCTGCTCGGCCTGTTCTTCATCACCGTGGGCGCAGGTATCAACTTCAGCCTGCTCGCGACCCAGTGGGGCGAAGTGCTGATGTGGACGGCGGTGCTGGTCGTGACCAAGCTCGCGGTGCTCTGGGTGCTCGGTGGCATCTTCAAGATCAGTGGCACGGCGCGCTGGCTGTTTGCTCTCTCGCTCGCGCAGGCGGGCGAGTTCGGGTTCGTCCTTTTGAGCTTTGCGGTCGGCAATTCGGTCATCCCTCAGGACACCGCAGACCTGCTCCTCTTGGTCGTCGCCATGTCGATGCTGATCACGCCGCTGCTTTTCATCCTTTACGACAAGGTGATCCTGCCGCGCTTCGACCGCGAGCGCGAGTTCGACGCGATCGAGGAGAGCCGCGACATCATCGTCGCAGGGCGCGGGCGCGTTGGCGGGATCGTCGACCGGATGCTGGAAACCGCCGGCTATCGTACCACCGTGATCGACTATTCCTCAAGCCAGATCGAACGGCTCGGCCGCTTCGGAATGCGCGTCTATTACGGGGATGCGACGCGGCCCGATCTGCTTGCCTCTGCGGGTATCGACAGCGCCAAGCTGCTCGTCGTTGCCATCGACGACAAGGAGGCGACCAACCGCCTCGTCTCCTACGTCCACAAGGCCTATCCCCACGTCCACATCATCGCGCGCGCTTATGACCGCAACCACGTCTTCGAACTCTGGTCGCTGGGCTGCCGGGACATTATCCGCGAAACCTATGACAGCTCGCTACGGATGGGCCGCTCTGCATACGAAGCACTCGGTCTGACGCGCGAAAAGGCGGAGGATCTGGTCCGCGTTTTCGAGGATATGGACCGCGAGATGATGGTCCCGATGGCCAATGTCTGGGACGCCGACACGCCTCCGTGGGAAAACGAGGAGATGATCGCGCTGGTCAAGAAGCTGCGCAGCGAGTGGGACCCGCTGCTGCGCGACCAGATGGACCAGATCATGGGCCGCGACGACCTGGACGAAGCTGCCGAATGAGCCCTGCCAAATGAAGGGCGCCAGATGAGGGTGGCGGTCGCCGGGGCGAGCGGGACGATTGGCCTCGCTGTGGTGCGTGAATGCATGGCGCGCGGGTATGCGGTTACGGCTCTGGTGCGCACCGAGGCGGCGGAAAAACTGCCTGAGCTTGAGGGTGCAGAGACCCGCGTGGTCGACCTGTCCGATCCTGCGGCGGTGGTGCTCGCCTTGGGCGAAGCCAAGCCTGCGAGCGTCATCTCCTGCATCGCCTCGCGCAGCGGATCGCCCAAGGATGCAAAGGCGGTCGATCTCGACGCCAATCTCAACCTGCTAGCGGCGGCTGGTGCCTGCGACGCTGAGCATTTCATCCTGCTCTCCGCCATCTGCGTGCAGCGCCCGCGTCTTGCTTTCCAACGCGCCAAGCTCGCCTTTGAGGCTGCGCTGGCCAAGGCCGATATCGCGCACACAATCATCCGCCCGACTGCGTTTTTCAAGTCGTTGTCCGGGCAGGTCGCGCGGGTGCGTGATGGCAAGCCGTTCCTGTTGTTCGGCGACGGAAAGCTCACTCGCTGCAAGCCGATTTCGGACGCCGATCTTGCGCGCTTCATCGTCGACAGCGTCGGCAATGCGGAGCGCTACGGCAAGGTGCTGCCCATCGGCGGTCCCGGCCCGGCGATCTCGCTGCGCGAACAGGGAGAGATGCTGTTCGAACTCGCGGGCAAGCCACCTCGCTTCCGCTCGATCTCGCCGCGCCTGTTCATGGCCGCGTCGCGGGTGCTATCGCTCGGTGCGCCGTTCTCGAAATGGTTCGCTGAGAAGGCCGAGTACGCCCGGATCGCCCATTACTACGCGACCCAGAGCATGCTGGTCCTCGACGAGGAAACGGGTGAGTACGATGCGGATGCCACGCCCGAATACGGTGAGGACACCTTGCGCGATCATTACCGCGCCATGCTGGCCACAGGTTCGTGAGTGCCCGCGTTTTCCTACTCGCACGCGGCTTGGTAAGCACCGGCGCGATGAAGACCTGTGCTCACCTCAAAACTGGAAAGTCACACCTCCTACAGGCGTTTTCGCGGCAACGCGCTGAAATCGCTATTATTTCGGGGGTGTGGCATTTTTCCAGAAGCGGCCTTTTGTGTAACATCCACCCCGCAAATCAGGTCGCAGCATGAGCGGAGCGAACATCGCCTTCACGCTCGCCAGTTGCATCGCCTTCATGGGGCTGGTCGGCTGGATCAGTTGGCTGAAAACGCGCGGCACGGCAGAGACGAAAGACGGCTACTTCCTCGCCGGTCGCGGGCTGGGCGCGACCTTCATCGCGGGCTCGTTGCTGCTCACCAATCTCTCGGCAGAACAGCTGATCGGGCTCAACGGTTCGGCTTATGGCTACAATATGTCGAGCATGGGCTGGGAGGTGACGGCAGCGGTCGCGACCATCGCGATGGCGCTCATCTTCCTGCCCAAGTACCTCGCAGGTGCCTTCACCACCTTGCCCCAGTTCCTAGGTGACCGCTTTGACCCGATGGTGAGGCGCATGTCGGTGGTGCTGTTCATGCTCGGCTATGGCCTCGTGACGATCCCCAGCGTGCTCTATTCAGGCAGCCTTGCGGTGATTGCCTTCTTTGACGTTCCCGCACTGACGGGCCTTGGCGACTTCGAGGCGCTGGTGGTCACGGTCATCGCCATCGGAGGCATCGGGGCGGTCTACGCAATCTTCGGCGGGCTTCGCGCGGTGGCGGTGTCGGATACGCTCAACGGCGTGGGATTGCTCATCATCGGGATCGCGGTGCCGGTCTTCGGCCTGATTGCGCTCGGCAATGGCGACTTTGGCGCAGGGCTGGCGACGCTCGGCAGCGAGCATACCGAAAAGCTCAACGCCATCGGAGATGCCGACGCGCCGACGCCGTTCGGCACGCTCTTCACCGGCATGATCTTCGCCAACCTGTTCTACTGGTGCACCAACCAATACGTCATCCAGCGCACGCTCGGAGCGCAGTCGCTGGCCGAGGGGCAGAAGGGGGTGCTGCTATCGGGCTTCTTCAAGATCATGGTGCCGTTCCTGATGATGATCCCCGGCGTCATCGCCTTCCACATGTATGGCCCCGGCCTGGGCACGATCGACGAGGCATACCCGCGCCTCATCCGCGACGTGCTGCCATTGTGGATGTCGGGCTTCTTCCTCGCCGTGCTGCTGGGCGCGGTGTTCTCGTCCTTCAACTCGCTGCTCAACAGCGCGGCAACGCTGTTCAGCCTCGACGTCTATGGCCCTGCGAGGGAAAGCGTGAACGGCGCGCCGCCGAGCGATGCCGAACTGGTGCAGGTCGCCAAGATCGCGAGCGTGGTGATCGCGCTCTTCAGCTTCGTGGTCGCGCCGCTCCTGTGGTTCTCGCCAGAAGGGCTCTGGCAGATCATTCGCATCTTCACCGGCTTCTACAACATCCCGACCGTGGTGATCGTCATAGTTGGCCTCTTCACCGCCCGCGTACCTGCGCTGGGGGCCAAGATCGTGATCGTGTTCCATGTCATCGCGTACGGCCTGCTGCGGTTCGCGCTGGACGACGTGGTGACGATCCACTTCCTCCACCAATATGCGATCCTGTTCGTGATCGAGGTCGGCATCATGCTCTCCTGCGGCTGGCTCGCGCCTCGCAAGAACGCGTGGAAGTTCACCCGTAACGAGCAGGTCGACCTCACCCCATGGCCTCATGCAAAGCCGCTTGCGGTGACGCTGTTCAGCTGCGTGGTCGCGACCTACCTGCTGTTCTCACCGCTCGGAGCGGCCACGCCGGGAGGGCCGGGCTTAACCTTCGTGATGCTGCTGGGAGCGCTGATTGCGGGCAATCTCGCGTTATGGGCGTTAAGCTTACGACGGCCCGGTAGCAAAGCGGGACAGGGTGCCTGATCGGGCGTGCGGCCTGATTGCGGGCACGTGGGGTACAGGTAGACTGATGGCGGGGGCGAGACTCGGACTGGAGTTCGTCAATGACATCAACAGCAAAGCGGCTGCGCAAGCATCGCTACACAGCACCTGTGCTTGCCCGCTTCGGGACCGTGCGAAACCTGACGGGGGGAAGCTTTACCCGCGCAAGGGACGGGGCGATCCAGCGCTCGCGCTTCTAGCGCGGCGATCAGGCGACGCACTCAAGCAACAAGGCTTGCGAGCACCCGGCGCTTGCCCTCGAACGGGCGGCGTCCGTGCATGACGAGGAAGTTGTCGACCAGCGCGACGTCGCCCGCCTGCCACGCAAGGTCGTGTGTCAGCTCATCGGCAATGGCGATGGCCGGGGCCATGTCCTCGCTCGTGATCGGCGATCCATCGCCGAACGTGATCGTACGGTTCGGATCGTTGCGGCTGTCGGCCCAGCCCCGGAAGGCGGCGATCAGCTGGTTGAAGAACGTCCTGCGCCCATCGGCAAGCTCGCGCACCGCCTCGAGGCGCGGCGTGGTCGCGCGAAGGCTCCCGTCGTCGCGCCACTGCCAATCATAGCCAAGTTGCCTGAGCCGCGCTTCGGCTCCGTCGCGGTCAGCAACGCTCAACGTGCTGCGCCAGCTGCGTCCCTGACCGGAACCCGCATCGTCGTCGCCCGGCATGACATTGGTGTAGCGCACGCCCTCGGCCTCGACCCGCGCGACGAACGCCGGCGCGTCGCTGGCAAGCCGTTCGAGCACCCAGTCCGAGCGGCAAAGCGGCGTCGCGCCGCCTGCTTGCGGAGCGATCTCGCAGTAGAAGAAGAGCTTTGCCGGATAGAGCGGGGTCTGCGCCATCTCGTGATGGAGGAAGATCTCGGTCGTCGGCGGCGCTTCGTTGGCGGTGAAGACGCGCGGCGTCACATTGGTACGCACAGCGTTGGAGAGCGAGTCCTCGTAGGTGAAGCCCAGCTCGCCATAGCCCTCGACCACGGCATCGAAGGCCTGTGGATCGGGCACGTCGAAGCCGCGGAACAGCAACGCTCCCGCATCCGCAAGTGCTGCATCCACCGCGCCCTTGTTCGCCGAAATGAAGGCGGCCAAGTCGCCGCCGCCCGGAATAATGCCGGGAAACTCGCTGGTCTGGTTCTCAGTCATAGATCGGGTGAAACGTGTTGAAGGCGGCTTCTGTGAAGACGCCGGGGTCGTTGAAACGGCGATCCTGGTTGAGCGCGCTGATCGCGGCCATCTCGACGGACGAAAGCTCGAAGTCGAAGATGTCGAGATTCTCGCGCATCCGTTCGGGCTTGGAGGTCTTGGGTATCACCGCGGTGCCGCGCTGGACGCCCCAGCGCAGCAGCACTTGCGCGGGCGTCTTACCGTGAGCCTGGGCTGCCACCATCACCGGCGCTGCGCCAAGCAGGCTCTCGCCCTCATCCGCCATGCCGAGCTCGAAATAGCTCTGCGCGCCAAGCGGAGAGAAGGCGGTGACATCGATTCCGTAGCCCTTCGCGCAGCGGATGAGCTTCTCCTGCGTCAGATAGGGATGCGCCTCGATCTGGAGCATCGCGGGTTTGATGCGGGCATAGGTCATCAGGTCGTGCACCAGCGCGGAGTTGTAGTTGCAAACCCCGATCTGCTTCACGAGCCCCTTGTCAACGAGCGCTTCCATCGCGGCCCACGTCTCGTGGAGCGGAACCTTGGCAGGCATCATGACGGGTTCGGCAGCGTCAGGATCGTGGAGCCACTCAGGCGGGTAGCGGGTCTCGATCGGCACGTACTCAAGCGCGATCGGGAAGTGGATGAGGTAGAGGTCGAGCGTATCGAGCTTAAGGTCGGCAAGCGTCTTGCGACACGCTTCCTCGACATGCTCGGGCGCGTGGAAGGTGTTCCAGAGCTTCGACGTGATCCAGAGCTCGTCGCGGGCGACGAGACCGTCCGTCATCGCCTGGGCCAGACCTTGGCCTGTCTCGGCCTCGTTGGCGTAATCGGCGGCGCTGTCGAAGTGGCGGTAGCCTGCCTTTACGGCTTCGACGACGCTTGCTGCAGTGTCTTCGCGGGGGATCTTCCAGAGGCCGAAGCCAACCGGAGGCATGGATTGGGGCATGTCCTAACTCTCGTCTTCGAAATGGATCTCGACCGGAAGGCCGGTGGCAATGCTCTGCTGCGCGGCGGCTCCCATCACGACAGAGCGATAGCCGTCGCGTGCGGAGACAAGCGGCGCGCTACCGCTCACCAAAGCCTCGTGAAAGTCGCGCTGCTGGTAGTAGGTCGCACCGTGGTGATCGCCAGCGGCAAGCGCATCGGGCGGGGTGGCGATGTGCTGGGAGAAAGGCCCCGACTTGTCGCGCGGAGACCAGGTGACAAAGCCGCCGGGAAGCTTGACCTCGAGCTTACCCGTCGGGCCGACTGCGCTGATCTGCTCCTGCTCCTCAGACCCCTCGGCAAACATGCACAGGTCGAGCACTGCGCGCGCTCCGCCTGCGAAGTCGACCAGCACGAAGGCGTTATCGATGATGTCGGGCACTTCACCGTCATAGCGCTCGTCCAGATGGTTCACGTCCTGCGCGCCGCTCGCATAGATGCGTACCGGCTCGTCGCGAAGGATATGGCGCATGAGGTCGAAGAAGTGGCAGCACTTCTCGACCAGCGTGCCGCCGGTGTTGCGGTTAAAGCGGTTCCAGTCGCCGACCTTGACGAGGAAGGGAAAGCGGTGCTCGCGGATCGCGAGCATCTTGATGTCGCCTGCTTGCCCTTCATGGACGCGGCGGATGAAATCGGTGACCGGCGGCATGTAGCGGTATTCAAGCCCGACCCAGAACAGGTTGGGATAATCGCGCGCCTTCTCGAAGAGGACCAGCGCCTCGTCGATGGCGGTGCACATTGGCTTTTCCATGAGCACCGCAAGCCCCGCGTCCATCACAGGGCGAACTACGTCAAAGTGCGTGAAGTTGGGCGAGGCGATGATGACGGCATCTGGCCTCGCCTCGGCAAGCATGGTCGCAGTGTCGCTGAACAGCGAAACATCCTGACCAAGCGTCTTCGCATGGGAAAGCGCGGCATTGCGCGACCCTTCGTCAGGATCGGCGATCGCGACCAGATCGGCGCCCGGCACCAGAGCAAGGTTCGCCATATGCTCGCGGCCCATCATGCCGCAGCCAATGATCGCGTATCGTCTGCTCTCACCCATGGCCGGTGCTCTTGTGCGCGTCGCAAAGGATTGGCAAGCTAGGAAATGCAGGCCGAAGAAGGATTTGACGCAATCACACGGCGCGCGCAATGACTGCATTTACACATATCTAAATATCTTTATATGATAGTCGGGTCATGGCGATCGATACCATCTTCAAGGCCCTTGCCGATCCGACGCGGCTGCGCATTGCGCGGCTGTTGTCGACTATGGAGCTTGCCGTCGGTGAGTTGGCGCAGGTGCTGGGGCAAAGCCAGCCGCGCGTTTCGCGCCATGTTGGCATCCTTTGCGATGCTGGTCTTGCCGAGAGACGTCGTGAGGGCAGCTGGGTGTTCCTGCGATCGACCGGCAGCGGTGACGATGCGGATGCGACCCTAGCTGCGCTGGACCGATTGCTCGCTACGGCAGAGCAGGAGAACCCTGAATTCGCCGCGCAGTGCGATGATGACAGGCGCAAGCTGGCCGCCATCCGCAAGTCGCGCGAAAGCAATGCCGAGGACTACTTCGCGCGCCATGCTGGCGAGTGGGATGAATTGCGCGCGCTTCATACGCCCGATGCGCAGGTCGAGCAGCAGCTTTCGGCGGCCCTTGGCGATGTGCCGCTCGGCGTTGTTCTTGATATTGGAACGGGCACCGGGCGCATGGCGGAGCTGTTCTCAGACGATGCCGAGAGGGTTGTGGCCCTCGACAAGAATGTTGAGATGCTGCGCGTTGCAAGAGCAAAGCTTCAACATCTCCCGGCGGCGCAAATCGAACTCGTGCAAGGCGACTTCACCGCACTCGATTTTGGAGCACAGAGTTTTGATACGGTGCTGCTCCACCAGGTGCTGCACTTTGCGCAGGACCCTGCCTTGCCGCTCGCCGAAGCAGCACGGGTGACCCGGCCCGGCGGACGGATTGCGATTGTCGACTTTGCAGCGCACGATCACGAAGAGCTGCGAAGCCGCTACCAACATGCGCGTCTTGGCTTCAGTGACCGGCAGATGGCAAGGTTGCTTCGCGATGCGGGTTTCTCGCCCAAGGCACCGATCGCGCTCGAAGGTGGCGAACTCGTGGTTAAAATCTGGATCGGCACCCGCCGCAAGCTTCCCGCCGTAACTCACGATCAAAAGACCGATCCTTCCCTCAAAGAAGCAAACTCATGACCCCGACACTCAATCAGCTTCACGAGGCCAAGACAGCGCTTGATGCGCCGCTCTTTTCCGACCTCCCCGGCGATATCGACATCAGCTTCGAATTCTTCCCACCCAAGACCGAGAAGATGGGCGAGACGTTGTGGAGCTCGGTGGCGACCCTCTCGCCGCTTGGTCCGCGTTTTGTGTCGGTCACGTACGGCGCGGGTGGATCGACGCGTGAGCGCACGCACGAACAGGTGGTGCGCATCCAGAACGAAGCGGGCATTCCCGCAGCCGCGCACCTCACCTGCGTCAACGCGACCAAGGAAGAGGTGAACGAAGTCGCCCGCCACTACTGGGAAGAGGGCATCCGCCACATCGTCGCGCTGCGCGGCGATCCACCTGACGGTGCGTCCGCTTACACCCCGCATCCCGGTGGGTATGAGAACGCCGCTGACCTCATCGCCGGGCTAAAGAAGGTCGCCGACTTCGAAATCTCGGTCGCTGCTTACCCGGAAGTCCACCCGGATTCGCCCGATGCGCAGGCCGATATCGAGAACCTCAAAGCCAAATTTGGCGCAGGCGCTGACCGTGCGATCACTCAGTTCTTCTTCGATCCCGAATGCTTCTTCCGCTTCCGCGATGAAGTTGCCGCCGCCGGCATCGAAGCCGAGGTGGTCCCGGGCATTATGCCGGTCATGAGCTTCGCTGCGGTCCAGCGGATGAGCGCGATGTGCGGGACGGCTATCCCCTCGTGGATGGAAGGATTGTTCGACGGGCTCGACGAACGCCCGGCGGCTCGCCAGCTGGTCAGCGCAACCATCGCAGCTGAACTCTGCCGCAAGCTTTATGCAGGCGGCGTTCGACAGTTTCACTTCTACACGCTCAACCGGGCAGAGCTTAGCTACGCGATCTGCCACATGCTCGGAAAGCGTCCTGCAGGAGAAGCCGCATGAACGCGCGCGATAGGCTGAATGAAGCCGCGAAAGAGCGGGTGCTGATCTTCGATGGCGCGTTCGGAACGCAGATACAGGAGCGCAAGCTCACCGAAGAAGACTACGCAGGCGACCTTGGCCTGAAAGCCGATCAGAAGGGTAACAACGATATCCTCGCCCTGACGCGGCCTGACGTGATCAAAGACATCACGCGCAGCTACCTTGATGCAGGCTCGGACGTGGTTTCCACCAACACCTTCTCCGCAAACAGCATCAGCCAGGCCGATTATGCTGCCGAAGACCAGGTCGCTGCGATCAACATTGCAAGCGGCAAGATCGCCCGCGAGCTTGCCGATGAGTATGAGGCCAAGGATGGACGGCCCCGCTTTGTCGCAGGCGCAATAGGCCCGACCAACAAGACCCTCTCGCTCAGCCCCGACGTCGAAGATCCCGGCTTTCGCGAGATTGACTTCGACGAATTGACCGCCGTCTATAAGGAGCAGGCCGCTGCTCTCGTCGAGGGCGGGGTGGACTTTATCTTGATCGAGACGGTGTTCGACACGCTCAACGCCAAGGCAGGGATCATGGCGGTCAAGCAGCTCGAGCAGGAACTCGGCCGCGAAGTGCCGCTGATGATTTCGATGACGCTTACCGATCTGTCTGGCCGCAATCTCTCAGGCCACACTGTCGAGGCGTTCTGGTACGCGGTGCGGCATGCCAAGCCGGTAACGATCGGCCTTAATTGCAGCTTTGGCGCAGACCAGCTGCGTCCGCACATTCAGGCACTTTCCGGCATCGCCGATACCTTGCTGATGGCCTATCCCAATGCCGGCCTTCCCAATGAACTTGGCGAATATGACGAGATCCCTGATACGACAGCGGGGCTGGTGAAGCTTTGGGCGCAGAACGGGCAGGCCAACATCCTTGGCGGATGCTGCGGTTCTTCGCCTGCCCATATCAAGGCGATTGCCGAGGCGGTCGAAGGCCTGCCCCCGCGCGCGGTCCCCACTCCGGAAACCGCCATGCGCCTCTCCGGCCTCGAAGCATTCGTGGTGGCTGCCTGACAATGACCAACCCAAATTCCAGCGCCCGCTTCATCAATATCGGCGAGCGCACCAATGTCACCGGCTCGGCGCGCTTCAAAAAGCTAATCATGGCGGACGATTACGCCACCGCCGTCGAGGTCGCTCGCCAGCAGGTCGAGAACGGCGCGCAGGTGATCGACGTCAACATGGACGAAGGCCTGCTCGACGCCGAAAAGGCGATGACGACCTTCCTCAAGCTGATCGCCGCCGAACCTGACATCGCCCGCGTACCGGTCATGATCGATAGTTCGAAGTGGGATGTGATCGAGGCCGGGCTCAAATGCGTTTCGGGCAAACCGATCGTGAACTCGATCAGCATGAAGGAAGGCGAGGAGCCGTTCCTCGATCAGGCACGCAAATGCATGGCCTATGGCGCGGCAGTCGTGGTCATGGCCTTCGACGAGGTCGGACAGGCCGATACCAAGAACCGCAAGGTCGAGATTTGCAAGCGTGCTTACGACCTTCTGACCGGGATCGGCTTCCCGCCCGAAGACATCATCTTCGACCCCAATATTTTCGCGGTGGCGACCGGCATCGAGGAGCACGACCGCTACGGACTCGACTTCATTGAGGCGGTGCGTGAGATCAAGGCGCAGTGCCCGCATGCGAAGACCAGCGGCGGGCTCTCTAACCTCTCCTTCAGCTTCCGCGGCAACGAGACCGTGCGGCGCGCGATGCACTCGGTGTTTCTTTACCATGCGATCCCGGCAGGGCTCGACATGGCGATCGTCAATGCGGGCCAGCTTGACGTCTACGACACGATCGACCCGGCGCTACGCGATGCTTGCGAGGACGTAATCCTGATGCGCCGCGAGGATGCGACCGAACGTCTCATCGACCTCGCAGAAAGCTACAAGGGCAAGAGCGTAGCCGATGAAAAGGCGGCGGAAGAATGGCGCGGCTGGGAAGTGGAACGCCGTCTAGAACACGCTCTCGTCAAGGGCATCGATGCCTACGTGGTCGAAGACACCGAGGAGGCCCGCGCCGCGCTCGAGGCATCAGGTGGCCGCCCGATCGAGGTGATCGAAGGCCCGCTGATGGACGGGATGAACGTCGTTGGCGACCTTTTCGGTTCAGGCAAGATGTTCCTGCCTCAGGTGGTCAAGTCCGCGCGTGTGATGAAGAAGGCCGTGGCTCACCTCATCCCCTTCATCGAGGCGGAGAAGGAGGAGGGCTCGAAGGCCAAGGGCACTATCATCATGGCGACCGTAAAGGGCGACGTGCACGATATCGGCAAGAACATCGTCGGCGTGGTTCTTCAATGCAACGGCTACGAGGTGGTCGATCTCGGGGTGATGGTGCCTTGGCAGGACATCCTCAAATCAGCGAACGACAACAATGCCGACATGATTGGGCTGTCGGGGCTGATCACGCCTTCGCTCGACGAAATGGTGACCGTTGCCGAGGAAATGCAGCGCGCCGAAATGACCATGCCGCTGCTGATCGGTGGGGCGACCACGAGTAAGGTGCACACCGCGCTCAAGATCGACCCGAACTACGAAGGTCCCGTGATCCACGTCCTCGATGCAAGCCGCGCGGTCGGGGTTGCATCGAAGCTGCTCTCCGACACCCTGCGCGATGATTACGTCACCGAGGTAGCGGACGAGTATACGCATGTGCGCGATGCGCGCGAGGGCAAGGCGGAGAAGCAGCTGCTCCCTCTCGCAGAGGCGCGCGCAAACTATTACGATGCCTACCTGTCGGACAAGCCTGCGCCGCCGCTCAAACCGGGCGTTCATGTCTTCGACGACTGGTCGCTCGAACATTTGCGCGATTACATCGACTGGACGCCGTTCTTCCGCGCATGGGAGTTGCATGGAACCTATCCCAGGATCCTCGACGACGAAGTGGTCGGCGAAAGCGCTCGCAGCCTCAAGGCCGACGCGGATGCCATGCTCGACCGTATCATCGAGGAGAAATGGCTGACCGCGCGCGGTGTATGCGGTTTTTGGCCTTGCGCGCGCGACGGGGACGATGTGACCATCCATCGCGTTCAGCGCGAAGAGCATGTGCGTCTCCCGTTCCTGCGCCAGCAGATCAAGAAGAGCCGCGACCGCGCCAATATGTGCCTTGCCGATTTCATAGACCCGGACGGCGACTGGATCGGCGGCTTTGCGGTCGGCATTCACGGCATCGAGCCGCATTCTGCGCGCTTTCAGGCAGACAAGGACGACTACTCCGACATCCTTCTCAAGGCTTTGGCCGATCGGTTTGCCGAAGCCTTTGCCGAGGCGCTGCACGAGCATGTCCGCAAGGATCTGTGGGGCTATGCACCCGATGAGCAATTCACGAACGAAGCGCTCATCAAGGAGCAGTATCGCGGAATTCGCCCGGCACCGGGTTATCCCGCTTGTCCGGACCATTCGCTCAAGCCGACCCTTTTCGATCTGCTCGAGGCGGAGAAAAATGTCGGCCTCTCACTTACTGAGAGTTTCGCCATGTGGCCCACGGCCGCGGTCAGTGGATTCTACTTTGGCCATCCTGAAGCCCAGTACTTCGGCGTCGCTAAGATAGGCCGCGATCAACTGACGGAATATGCCGAGCGCAGAGGCGTCGACCTTGCCACCGCAGAGCGCTGGCTTCGCCCCAATCTTTAACGGGATCGGGTGCGCGCCACGCGCTCAACAGGTCACGCGTTAACTATTTCACGTCTTTGCAAGGCGTTACGAATTCTCGTGCCAATTAGGTACAGAACCCTAACTGAGCGGTCGGCAAACCGCTGGTTTGCTGGCCATTTCAGCACGATAATGTATTAAACGCCTCGACTTTGGGGGCGACTCACCGTACTAACCCGTACGAGAGTCTTAATTTTTGGTTAGGGCTGTCCGTTAGGACAGAGGGGAAAGACAATGCTACGCATAGTAGCGGTGACACTGGCGCTAGCCGGTTCCGCGATTGCAAGTCCGGCATTTGCGCAGGATCTTGTGCATCAGCCGATCAGCCCGACTTTCGGGGGTAACCCATTCAACTCAGCACACATTCTGGGCACCGCGAACGCTCAGAATGACACGACCAACCCTGATGCGGTTGATCGCAATGACCAGTCGAGCATCTTTGCCCGCCAGCTTGAATCGCGGCTGCTTTCGGCGCTTTCTTCGCAGATTGTCGACGCGATTTTCGGTGACAATCCGCAAGAGCAGGGCACGATCACCTTTGGCGGTCAGACCATCGAATTCTTCCGCGGCCTCGACGAGGTGACGCTGATTATCCGCAACGACGATACGGGCGAAGAGACCCGCATCGTGATCCCTCTGTTTATTGAGGTGAATTGATGCGTTCGTTTGCGAAAATCGGCGTGCTCGCAGCGCTGGCGCTTGGTCTTGGTGGATGTATGTCCATCGGTGAAGACGGGCGCGATTTCCTTCCTGAGACCACAAGTCTCGCTTACTTCCCAAAGAAAACCCAGACGCAAGGTTTGCTGAACCAACTGCCTGCGCCGCAGCGCCAGGTGGCTATCGCTGTTTACGGGTTTACCGACCAGACTGGCCAGTTCCGACCGACCACAACCGGGCAAACGCTATCCCGTGCGGTGACTCAAGGCGCGGGCTCGATCCTGGTCAAGGCGCTTCAGGACGCTGGCAACCGTCAATGGTTCACGGTGGTCGAGCGTGAGCGTCTCGATAACCTTCTTAAAGAGCGCCAGATCATCGGCGAGATGCGTCGCCGCTATCTTGGCGAAGAGCAGGTCGATCCGAGCGCGCTTCCGGCGCTTCTGTTTGCGGGCGTGCTGCTCGAAGGCGGGATTATTGGTTACGACACCAACACCGTCACCGGCGGTGCTGGCGCGGCGTTCCTGGGCATAGGTGCGCGCACCGAATATCGCCAGGACACCGTAACCGTTTACCTGCGCGCCGTGTCGGTGCGCACCGGCGAAGTGCTCACCAACGTTCAGGCCTCCAAGACGATCGCCAGCCAGGCAATCGGTGCGAGCGCCTATCGCTTTGTCGCCTTCCGCGAACTGCTGGAAGCCGAAGCGGGCATCACTTCGAACGAGCCTGACCAGGTCGCCTTGCAGCAGGCGATCGAGAAGGCGGTCTATGGCCTCGTTCTCGAAGGCGTTGATCTGGGACTGTGGCGCTTTGCCGACATGGCAAGCGCCGAAGCCCTGATGAGCACCTATCGCGCTGAGCGCGACGGGATTTACGACGCGGGCGACGTGCAGGACGCCGTCGAACGCGCCGGTTCGCTGACCGCTCTGACGGTCGTGGACAGTGGAGAGGATGACGAAGAAGGCTCGTGATTTAAGCGGGCAACGAAGTCGAGGCGTGCGCAGTCAGTGATTTGAGTGGCGCGCCAACTGGGTCGCATTTGAAAGGAGCCGGGGTGAACCCTCCAGCTCCGTTGAATGAAGCATGAGGTTCTCGCGTTTCGGTGGCAATGGCCGGAGCGCGGGCAAGCAATGACCTCAGACCCAAAACCGGGGGGAATGAAATGAAGAAAACTATTCTTGGCAGCGCGTCTATCTTTGCGCTTGCCCTAACAGCGCCGGCCATGGCGCAAAGCGATCCGCTGGACCGGCCCACGCCGCCATCGTCGCCGACACCCGCACCAGCAACGACTGATTGTCCTCCGGGGGCAAACAACTGTTCGCTCGTCGAGCAGGATGGGACGGGCCTCGTGGTTGAGGTCGATCAGACGGGTAGTGACAACGTTTCGGATATCGACCAGATCAACGGATCATTCGGTGACGGAACGATTGTCGGTGTTGACGTCGATCAGACCGGCACGAACGCTCAATCTTATGTCCTTCAGGATGGGACTGGCCTATCGCCTAACCGCGTATCACGTGCAAATGTCAGCCAAGCGGGTGACGGAGCAGAATCTACCATCCTTCAAGACGGTACGACGAATTTCACCGCAAACGTCACGCAGGATGGTGAAAACGACTCATTCGTTCTGCAGACCGACGGTTTTCTTGCCGGTGGTACTCAGGCGACCATCGATCAGGGCGGCGGCGATCTGAATACTGCTGTCACGGTTCAACTGGGCGGCAACTCGGGACGTGCGACGACCACCCAGACGGGCAATCGCAACAACGCCGAGACTTTTCAGGGCGACACGACCAACAGGTTTGGTTTGCGCTCGACCATCAATCAGACCGGTGACGATAACGATGCATTCGTGAGTCAGAACACGGACGCAGGCGCTTCCGTTTTTCCTAACATTTCGAATGTTCGGATCGACCAGTCGGGTAACGATAATGCTGCATCGATTGTGCAAACCGGCGATCGCGGCGGCCAGGCCAACAACACCTACAATGTCGACCTGGACCAGAACGGCAATGACAACGTCTCAAGGGTGGTGCAGGTGAACGGCTCGAGCGCCACGCCCAGCACGATCCTCGTCACTCAGAATGATGATGGCAACGACAGCTTCGTTGACCAGAGTTCTGGAGAAGGGACAGTAAACGTAACTCAGAACTCGACCGACACATCTGGAATGGTCAGCGGCACTGATCGCTTCAACGTGCTCGACAGTGCGCCAGACGGTTCGAATGATGTCTTTGACTCGGTACGAGCTAACTTCTCTAACGTCGTTCAGTCGGGCGACGGGATCACCGATGCGACCGTGTCTCAGACAGGGTTCGGCAATCGTTCGGACCTGAGGCAGGACAATCCGACTGCCGCAACAACAGCTATTGCAACCGCAACTCAGGAAGCGACGCTGCAAAACTCGGATATTCAGCAGCTTAGCTTTGGATTTATTCAGGTAAGGCAGGGCATCACCGATCCGACCAGCAGCAACAACGACTCGCTGGTCATTCAGGCCGATGACGCCAGCACTGTCTTTGTCGAGCAGCTGAACTCGAACAACATTTCTCAGGTCGAGCAAGCCCTCGGCGGCGGCGGCAATTTTGCCAGTGTGTTCCAGCGCGGTCTCGGCGGTTTCTCAGGCGTCGAGCAAACGGGGAACGGCAACTTTGCCGAGCTGACCCAAGGTGATCTGAGCGAGGACTCGGTGTCGCTCATCGTCCAGAACGGCGACACGAACATCGCGGATGTTGATCAAACCGGTGTCGGCGATTTCTCGTCGGTCTCACAGACCGGAATTGGAAACACCGCTACCGTCAATCAGGGACCTTGATGAAGACATTTGAAAGCCGCGCTCGCACGAGCGCGGCTTTCGCAGTTTGAATTACGGGCCGCGAGGTCCGGGACAACTAGATGGAGCGAAAAGCTCCGCACGTCGCGTCCAAAAAGCTGAAGTAAGAACAAAGGACATAAACGATGAAGAAGCTAGCAATGACGGGGGCATCAATCCTTGCCCTGAGCATGGCCGGAACTGCGATGGCGCAGTCCGTCTCGGCACCTGCCGATCCGCGTACGCCCGATCCGGCGCCGGTTATCGAGGACTGCCCTCCGGGTGCCAATAACTGCTCGATCATCGAGCAGAGCGGCGCGAACAACACCGCGACGCTGACCCAGACCGGTGACGGCAACACGTCGAATATCGAGCAAGATGGTAGCGGGGCCACCGGCAACGCAGCCACCGTGACCCAGTCGGGCAACAATAACGACTCCGACATCGACCAGATCAATGGCTCAGCACGCGGCATCGCTACCGTCACTCAGTCGGGTGACAATGCAGCGTCCACCATCGTCCAAGACAGCGTGGTGCTTGATAACTTCCCGACCCGTGCGACGGTTCAGCAGACCGGTGACGGTGCATCGTCGGTAATCTTCCAGCTCGGCACTCGCAATTCGAGCGTCAGCGTCGTCCAGGACGGCGACAACGACTCCTATGTCGAACAGAGCGTCAACGGCTTCGAGCCGACCGCGACGGTCCGTCAATCGGGTGGCACCGGAAACAATGCGTTCGCAATCCAGGAAGGTGACCGCGTAGATCTTGGTAACGGCAACACCAACGGCAACGGCATCACCCAGAACGGCAACGACAACTTCTCGGATGTCTTCCAACTTGCTGGCAGCCGTTTCGTGACGGCTCAGACCGATCAGGAAGGTGATCGCAACGACTCGATCATCATCCAGAGCAATAACGGCAATGTTGATGCGCGCGTCGACCAGCTTGGCGACGACAACATTTCGTCGATCGTCCAGACCGGTGTCGCTGGCAACGGCATTTTCAACGGCGTGAATGTCGACATCATCCAGAGCGGGAGCGACAACCTCTCGCGCGTCGAACAGAACAACGTGACCACTGGCGCGGATGCGAGCGGCATTCTCGTTGAGCAAAACGAAGACGGCAACGACAGCTTCATCTCGCAATCGTCGGGAACGGGTCGTGCGCAGGTGACGCAAACCTCGACCGACACCTCGGGAATGGTCCTCGGCACTGATGGTCTCGCCATTCTCGACACGACTGATCCACTGAACCCGGTGTTCAACTCGGTTCGTGCGAACTATTCGAACATTGTCCAGGATGGCGCTGAGCGTACCGAAATCACCGTCGATCAGACCGGCTTTGGCAACCGTTCGGATGCACGTCAGACCAACAACAACGCTGGCGGGGACGCGATTGCGTTCGTCACGCAGAACGGTACTGGCAACAATTCCGACATCGACCAGGACGACGCTTCGATGGCGACAGTCCGTCAGGGCGTTACTGGCACAAGTACGGACAACATCTCGTATGTGTTCCAACTGGGCGCTGGCGACATCGCTTTTGTTGACCAGATCGGTGAGAGTAACTTCTCGCAGATCAACCAGAATGGTGCAGGCGGCGGCAACGACGCCAATGTCAATCAGGACGGTGTGTTCAGCGAATCCGGTATCGAACAGACCGGTACGCTCAACGATGCAAACGTGTTCCAGCAGGCGACTTCTGACACGAGCATCTCGGTGATCTTCCAGGATGGCACGTCGAACACCGCTACCGTGACACAGGCGGGCACGGGCGACTTCTCGACCGTCAGCCAGACCGGCACCAGCAACACCGCTACCGTCAATCAGGGCCCTGTGGTCCCTTAATTGGCATGAACATTCTGATGGGGGCGCCTCGGCGTCCCCTTCGGAAAAAAGCTCAGAGCCCCGCGCTCAAAAAGACCGAACGAATTTGGTTTCAACCTGACTCCGTGAGGAAATAGTATGAAAAAGGTAATTCTCGCAGGTGCATCGATCGCCGCACTGACATTCGCCGCCCCGGCCATGGCTCAGAATGCGGGCAATGGTCCTGTTCCGGCGGCTGACGTTCCGGCCGGTTGCCCGGCTGGCGTCAACAATTGCTCGCTCGTAGAGCAGACCGGTGAAGAGAACGATGCAACGGTTGATCAGACCGGCACCGGCAATGTTGCGGATGTAAGCCAGACGGGCACATTCGCTGCTCCCGGCAATCTTGTGACGGTCGATCAAACCGGGACCGAAAACTTCGCTTTCGTTACCCAGGACACGAGCGCGACCAACACTGCTCGAGTTGCGGCAATTGTGGTGCAGGACGGGGTCAATTCACTTGCTGACATCGATCAGGTTGGCAACGAAGCCGGTGGAAGTGCCACCATCGGGCAGAATGCACTCACAGATTTCAGCTTCGCGACCATCGAGCAGACTGGCGCTGTGGGTGGCGGAGCAAACACTGCGACCATTGTCCAGACCGATGGTTTCCTCAATGACGCAGCGATCGTTCAAGGGCGCACGACCGTGTTTACCGATACGATCCGCGGCATCGCACCTGGCACCATTACGGACTCCGACGGCGGCATTGCCACGATCGATCAGATCGGTGACCTGAACTTCGGTTCAGTCGTTCAGGGCGGCACCGATCAGTTTGCGGACATCGACCAGGACAGCAGCGGCGGCGCCACTTTCGGCAACTTCGCTCTCGTAGTTCAGGGTTCGGGTGCACTCAGCGCCGACAACGACGCGCTGGTCAACCAGGACGGTGACGATAACTTCAGCGAGATCTACCAGAATGATCAGGCTGCAGGCGGCAACAACCTTGCAGATGTCGACCAGTTCGGCACCGACGGAAATTTCAGCCGCATCACTCAGAACGGAAGCGACCACCAGGCTTTCGTCACCCAGTATGACGGCAGCTCGTCCTTCGTAACCCAAAGCGGTACCGGCTCGATCGCTACCGTCACGCAGGGCACCCCCTGATAGGCTGTTGAGTTAGGCATGCCGGGCGGGCGGGGGGCTCGTCCGGCATCCCATCAGAGAATGCCAAGGTGTAGTATGACAAAGCGTTCCATCCGATCCACGACGGCAGCAGCGGTACCGCTTCTGCTCGGTGCTGCATTTGTGGCGGTCCCGCTTTCGGCGCAGACCTTCACGCCTGTCGAGACGCCATCGACGAGCAACTTCAACGTCTTTGTCGAACAGATCGGAGAGCGCCACGAAGCGACGATTGAGCAGTCGTCCAACACTCAGACCGCGGAAGTCCGACAAGAAGGCAGCGACAACGAAGCCACGCTTGAGCAGAACGACAATGGCTCGCACATCGCCGTGCTTGGACAGGACGGCGCGGGTAATACGGCCGAAGTGGCTCAGTCGGGCGATGGCGAGGCGGTTGCCAACCTCATTCAGCAGGGCGACAACAACACGATTCTGCTTTCACAGACAGATAACGGCCTGCTGGGAACCGCAGCCGAAATCGCTCAGTCAGGCAATGACAACATGATCGGCCTTGTCCAGGATGGCTCGGACAATCAGGCGCGACTTGTGCAGAATGGAAATAACAATACAATGACCGCATCCCAGCTCAATTCGGGTAACCGGCTTGAGTGGGTGCAGGATGGCTCTGGCCTGTCGGATATGACCGTTGAACAGACGGGCGGCCAGACAATGTTTATCCTGCAAACCAACGGAGGATAGCCCTGACGAACTCGTGTGCCCGGCCTGTCACTTGTCTGGCCCTTTTTGGGCTCGCTCTTGCTATGCCCGGACATGCGCTCGCTCAGGCAAATCCCAACGATGTTCCGCGCGATGAAAGCGCGTTTGTAAATCAGGCTCCCGAACGATCCTCACAGGTTGAGCCTGTGGCACAGCCAGTCCAGCAGATTGGCTCGCCAGTTTACTTCCCGGACCAGATCACCCCGCAATCCGTCGCCGAAGCGCGGGCTCGAGCCGCGCAGGAAGAAGAGTTTGCGCGTCAACGCGCGGCCGCAGCGCAAGGCGAACTCGCGCAGGTATCCAGGGGCGAAGGCGCCCGCGACGTGGATCAGCTGTCCGATGGGCAGTCCGCAGAAGCTCTCGCACAATTGAGCCCGGCAGAACGGCAGGTCCTTCTCGAGGCGGTCGAGGGCACGGATATTTGCGAACAAGCCAACAATATCGAGGCGATCCGCGCGCTTTGCGAAGATCGCATTGAAACGCGCTCAGCCGAATTCGGGCAACGCCGCACTGCCTCTGCCGAAGATACGCTTTTGGGTGGACGTTTCGACAGCGACCGCATCGCGACGCTCGAATCGGCAATCTCGCGGCTCGCTCAAAATACGGGACGTGCACAGAATTTCTCAGACCAAGCCGTTGCATCGGTTGCGCTCAGCCAACAAACGCTGAGCGATGCGCAAGCGACCGCAGCAGAAGGCGATGGCGTCGACGGTCTCTCGCCAGAAACCCAGGCTGTGGTGAACGCAATTGTCACGCAGCTGGGCGGCAATTGAGGCTAGGCTTGATGCGCAATCCGCAAATCCGATTGCTCGCGCTTCTGCCCTTGCTGGCTGTCGGTAGCGTTGCAGGAGCGAAGAGCATGGGAGACCAGGACAGGGCGCTGACGCTTGAGGTGGCGGAACAGGCGGGCAGCGTAGAAATCGAGCTCATCGCCGATTCCGCAACCAGTCAGAAGGTCGACTACAAGCTCAAGCTCACAGGTTCCTCGACCGCTCGCCATGCTGGAAGCACCAGCGTCAATGCCGGCGAGAGGCATGTGCTTTCAAGGCTGAAAACGAGCTTCGCCGAAAGCTGGTGTGCGACCGTTGACGTGACCGAGGCGAACGGAGAGCAATACACGCTTACCGCCGGGGCCTGCGCGCAAGGTTGAAACCCTGATTGCGCACTTTGTGCATAATTATTTGCCCAATGATCAATCCGGCGATTGACGCTTCTTTTCGCATCCGCAACATAGAGCGCGCCTGCCGGGAGTGATTCCGGCGTCTTTCGCGGGAGAGACTGGTCCCGGCTAAGCCCGGATCCGGCGCCGAAGGAGCAACCGCCCCGGAAACTCTCAGGCAAATGGACCGCGAAAAGGCATAGGCACTCTGGAAAGCGCTGCGGACCGCATTGGTTCGTCGCCACCGAAGGGGAATGCTGCGCACTATTGGCCGCGGCTAAGCTCTCAGGTTTACCCGACAGAGGGGGCAGGAACTCGCTTCAATTCGGAGCGTTTGATTGCCTGTTCGGGGACCTGATTTGAGCGAAGAAGAATTGCCTGAGGAAATCCCGTTGGGGACCTTGCCTCTTGATGCGTGGCATCGCGAACGCGGCGCACGCATGGTGCCCTTTGCGGGCTATGAGATGCCGATCCAGTATGAAGGCATCGTCGCCGAGCATGAATGGACGCGAAACAGCGCGAGCCTGTTCGACGTCTCGCATATGGGTCAGCTTGCTCTCAAGTCTCCGCAGGATGATCCCACGCTAGCCGCGCGCGAACTCGAAAAGCTGCTGCCCGGCGCGATCACCAACTTGAAGCCCGGCAAGATGCGCTACTCGTTTCTCCTGACCGAAGCGGGCGGGATCATTGATGACCTGATGGTGACCAACACCGGCCCGCACCTCGCGCTCGTGGTCAATGGGGCTTGCAAGTGGGACGACATCGCTCACCTTCGCGAACATCTTGATGACGACGTAACGCTCACTCACTTCGATGATTTTGCTCTGCTTGCCTTGCAAGGACCGAAGGCCGGAGCTGTGCTTGAGGAGCTGGTCCCCGGGACCGGCGCACTGACCTTTATGACCGCTGGCCTCTTCGAATGGGACGGTGGCCACATCTGGGTCAGCCGCGCTGGCTATACCGGCGAAGACGGTTTCGAGATCGCTGTCCACGAAGACAAGGTTGCTGCCCTTGCTGACGCGCTCGTGGCCGATGAGCGGGTCAAGCCCGCCGGTCTCGGCGCGCGTGACAGCCTTCGCCTTGAAGCCGGTCTTCCGCTCTATGGCCACGATCTGACCACCGACACCGATCCGGTCACTGCAGATCTGACATTCGCGCTGTCGAAGAAGCGCCGCGAGATCGGCGGGTATGCCGGGCACATGGCGGTCGCAGGGCGGCTTGCCGACCTCGAGGCTGGCACGCTCGCCCAGCGCCGCGTGGGCCTGAAACTTGACGGACGTCTGCCGGCACGTGAGGGCGCCGTAGTCTTCCACGGCGACCAGAAAGTCGGAATCGTCACCAGCGGCGGTTTTTCACCGACGCTTGGCCATCCTATCGCCATGGCTTTCGTCGACGCGGTGCTCGCCGCGCCCGGCACCGAATTGGAATGCGAAGTTCGCAACCGCCGCCTTCCGGCATCCGTAACACCAATGCCGTTTGTCCCGCATCGCTACTTCAGGGGAAACTGACCTATGCCGCGCTATTTTACCGATGAACACGAATGGATCGATGTCGAGGGCGAGAGCGCCACGGTTGGCATCACCGACTACGCTCAGGAACAGCTGGGCGATATCGTCTTTGTCGAATTGCCCGACGTCGGCACGATGCTCGACAAGGGCGGCGATGCGGCAGTGGTCGAGAGCGTCAAGGCGGCGAGTGATGTCTACGCTCCGATATCGGGCGAAGTGACCGAGACCAACGGCGCCCTCGAAGAAGACCCTGCGCTCGTCAATTCATCGCCCGAAGAGGAAGGCTGGTTCTTTCGCATGACGATCGGCGACAATTCCGAGCTCGAAGGCCTGATGGATGAAAAGGGCTACAAGGCTTTCGTAGACAGCCTGTGACCGTGTGACCCGAGCCGTTAGGCTCACCTGAGGAATTCCCCCCATGCGCTACCTCCCGCTCACTGACACCGACCGCACCGAAATGCTCGCCAAGATTGGCGCGGATTCGATCGACGACCTTTTCGTAGACGTGCCCGAAGTGGCCCGGCTTGACGGTCCGATCCGCGATCTGCCGATGCATGCAAGCGAGATGGCGGTCGAACGCCACATGAAGGCGCGCGCGGCCAAGAACCTTGCGGCGGGCGATGCGCCTTTCTTCCTCGGGGCAGGCGCGTATCGTCACCATATACCGGCCAGCGTCGATCACATCATTCAGCGCGGCGAGTTCCTGACGGCCTACACACCTTATCAGCCCGAAATCGCGCAGGGCACGCTGCAGATGCTGTTCGAGTTTCAGAGCCAGGTGGCTCGGCTCTACGGCTGCGCTGTAGCCAATGCCTCGCTTTATGACGGTTCGACTGCGTGCTGGGAGGCTGTTGCGATGGCGACCCGCGTCACCCGCAAGAAGCGCGCGGTTCTTTCGGGCGCACTGCATCCGCACTATTCCGAAGTCGTGCGCACCATGGCGCACTTCACGGGCGATGTGATCGCCGACAGTGCCCCGGCGATCCAGCCCGAGCCCGACCTTGATGGCCTTACCGCGCGGATCGACGAAGACACCGCCTGCGTGGTCGTCCAGTACCCTGATATTCTAGGCCGGATCAGCGATCTGACGCCTGTCGCCGAAGCAGCCCATGCGGTGGGCGCGCTGCTGGTTGTGGTTAACACCGAGCCCGTAGCTCTTGGCGCGATCAAGGCTCCGGGCGAAATGGGTGCTGACATCGTCGTGGGCGAGGGCCAGTCGATCGGCGTCGGACTGCAGTTTGGCGGACCCTACCTCGGTCTCTTCGCCGTCCGCGATCCCAATCATGTGCGCCAGATGCCCGGACGCCTGTGCGGTGAAACGACCGATGCAGAAGGCAAGCGCGGCTTCGTTCTGACCTTGTCCACCCGTGAGCAGCATATCCGGCGCGAAAAGGCGACTTCGAACATCTGCACCAACAGCGGATTGTGCGCGCTCGCATTCAGTGTTCACATGACATTGCTTGGCGAAAAGGGGCTGCGCGAACTCGCTGCCGAGAACCACCGCCTTGCTTGCCTTGCGGCTGACCGCTTGGAGAAGGTGCCCGGCGTCAAGCTGCTGAACAATGCGTTCTTCAATGAATTCACGCTCATGCTCGATGGCAAGCCTGCACGCGAGATTGTGCGTGATCTGGCCGATCGTGGCGTCCTTGGCGGCGTTTCGCTTGGGAGGCTCTATCCGGGTGTCGAGGCGCTTGAACACGCGCTGCTGGTCGCAGTGACCGAAACCACAACCGAAGAAGACATCGAGACGCTCGCCCGAGAGCTCGAAGCCAGCGTGAAGGAGGTCGCACAATGAACGCGCCTAACAAATCTGGCTGGAAGCCCGAAATGACCGTCGCTGAAGATGGCCTGCACAACGGTCCCGAAACCACGACCGGCAATCGCGCGCTGATGCTCGAAGAACCGCTGATCTTCGAGATCGGACACACCGAAACGACCGGCGTCGATCTGCCCGAGATCGATCCCGAAGCGCCCTCGCGTCTCGGCTCGCTCACGCGTTCCGAGCCAATCGGTCTCGTCGGCCTTACCGAGCCTGAAACGGTGCGTCATTACACGCGCCTCAGCCGTCAAAATTACGGGATCGACCTCGGCTTCTTTCCGCTCGGCAGCTGCACGATGAAGCACAATCCGCGCCTGAACGAGAAAATGGCGCGGCTGCCCGGCTACGCCGATATTCACCCGCTCGCACCGCAGAACAGCGTGCAGGGCGCGCTGGAAGTGATCTACGAGTTGGGCGACTGGCTAAAGACCCTCACCGGGATGCCTGCCGTGGCGATGAGCCCGAAGGCGGGCGCTCACGGCGAATTGTGCGGCATCCTTGCCATCCGCGCTGCACATGAGGCACGAGGCGACGCTCGCGAAGTTGTGCTGGTTCCTGAGAGCGCTCATGGCACCAACCCTGCCACGGCGGCGTTCGCTGGCTACCGCGTTGAAGATATCCCCGCGACCGAAGAGGGCCGCGTTGACGTAGCCAAGCTCAAGGAGCGCCTGGGGCCGGACGTCGCGGCGGTGATGATCACCAATCCCAATACTTGCGGCCTGTTCGAAAAGGACTTCAGAGAGATCGCCGATGCGGTCCACGAAGCAGGTGGATACGTCTATTGCGATGGCGCGAACTTCAACGCGATTGTCGGGCGCGTGCGTCCGGGCGATCTCGGCGTCGATGCGATGCACATTAACCTGCACAAGACTTTCTCGACCCCGCATGGCGGCGGTGGACCAGGCTCAGGTCCGGTCGTATTCTCGGAGGCGCTGGAACCCTTCGCGCCCTTGCCATTCGTCCGCAAGCACGAAGACGGCACCTATGAGCTTGTCGAAGAGGAAGCGCGCGAGGAATCGCGCGGGCAGACTTTTGGCCGGATGACCGCATTTCACGGTCAGATGGGCATGTTCACCCGCGCTCTCACCTACATGCTCAGCCACGGCGCAGACGGTCTCAAGCAAGTTGCCGAGGATGCCGTGCTCAATGCCAACTACATTCTGCGCAATCTAGAGGGCTCGCTCTACGCACCGTTTGCGGATAGCGGCCCGTGCATGCACGAGGCACTGTTCGGTGACAAAGGCTTCGAAAACGGCCTCACCACACTCGATCTTGCAAAGGGCCTGATCGACGAGGGTTACCATCCGATGACGGTCTATTTCCCGCTTGTGGTTCATGGCGCGATGCTGATCGAGCCGACCGAAACGGAAAGCAAGGCCGCGATCGATCAGTTCATCACCGCTATCCGCAGCGTTGCTGAGCGTGCGAAGGCCGGCGATGAAACATTGAAGCAGGCGCCCTATTATGCGCCGCGTCGCCGGCTCGATGAGACGGCAGCCGCGCGTAAGCCGAAGCTTTCTTGGCAAGAGCCCGAGGGCTGATCAGGAATCAGAGCCGGAGCTGGGCGAGGGCGGGATTTCTGCGCCCTCGTCAGGTTCAAGCGTAATCCGGATCTGCTGCATGTTAAGGATAGCGACGTAAAAGCCGATCACCGCAAGCGAGCTGGAACCCAACACCGCGAAGGCCGCGCCTTTGGCGCCGTTCCAGTCGATTGCCACGTCTAGCAGCAATAGCGCTAGAATAGTCGGGACCGCGCGCACCACGAATGCCGTGCCCGCACGTCCCGCCGACACGAGCAGCGATTCGAGGCTCGCACCGACCAGCTCAACCGCGCCGGCAATCGCCAGAATGACCATAGCCCAATAGAACCCGTTGAATTCCCCGCCTGCTAGCAGATCAAGGCCCCAACGGCCAAAGAACAGCGCAACAAGCACCGCCAGCACACCGCCGATCAGAGCGATGTTTGCCATTCGCCGAGCCATATATAGCGCGTCATCCTTCGCATGAACAAGCTCTGGCAGGATCGCTTTCGAGATAGTCTTGGCAAGTTCAACCAGCGCTTGACCCAGCTGGCTCGCCACGCGGAATCCCCCGAGCAGTGCGGCACCGCCAAAGGTTCCGACCAACAGGATGATCACCTGCTTGCCAGCGATGGTGAGGCTGCCCGACATGTTGGTAGACCACACGAAACGCCAGGCGTCCTTGTGCTTGGCAGGAATGCGGGTGAAGCTGTACGCGCTAAGGTCGATCCGCTCGGCCCGGGCCGCCGCGACCCATAGCGCAACGGCGACGGCCACCTCCGATACAGCGTAAGCTAGAATGAAGCCGGTGACTGTCGGCATGAAAAGCCATGCAAGGACAGCGCCGCTTGCCCTGATAATCGGCTGCACCGCTTCTGCTGCGGTTGCAGTCGCGTATTTGAACCGCAGCCTCAACAGCCCGGTTGGTGTGGTGCGGATCGAGAGCAGCGACACGACACAATAGCCGAACGTAAGCCACAGCAGCTCTTGTGGGAGCGGAAGCCACAAGGGTGCGCTCCAGACCAGCAGGGCGGCGAAAACCGTCCCCATGATCACTGAGAGTGTGTCGAGCGCGATAGCGAAGCCGGTCGCCTCGCTCGCCCCTTCGCCATTGGCTCCCCAGCGCACGATAAACTGCCAGGTCTGGAAATTCGCGAGCCCGGTTACCGCCTGCCCCAACGCGACGATTGCCGCGAAATAGCCGAAACCCTCGAGCCCCAGCGTCCGCGTCGCCAAGGCGAGGTAGACGAGGCTCAGGACCGCATTGATGCCGCGCCCACCGAGCAGCCAGCCCATATTGGTGAAAAGACGCTTCATCTGCGCATCATCCGGCGCTTAGGCCGCTTCTTGCTCCCCGCGCTTTCGCAAAAGACGCTCTGTCACGTCAAAGGTGCGCTGGTTGTCGACGTCGATGGCGTACTGCCCATTCGAAAGCTCGACTGGCACAAGCTTTACCCCGAAGCGGCCCGATGCCTGCTCGAAAAGCTTCTCTTTCGAACCGGTGCCAAGGCGGAACCGGATAAGGTTCATGAGGCCAAACGCCTTGATGATGCGGCTCGGGAATTTCACGAATTGACCGCCGCCGCGCATGATCTCGGCCGCGCTCAGTGCCTTCTCGCTGCCCAGCCAATAGAGGTTGCAGTTGGAGAATCCTCCGTCGCGGAACTGGTAGAACTTTTTCTGCCCCTCCGGGTCGGCCGCGATGACGTCTTCCTTTCGCGCGAGTCCCGCTGCGGCACCCGCCTCTTTGGCGAGGCACTTGGTGATGAACTCGCTGTAGCCTTCTGGCGTCACGAGGCAGTTGTCTGCGGTCGTGATGAGCATCGGGAAGGTCACGTCTTCCGCGCCGGAAATTACGCTGTCGACGATGTTGAACTTGCCTTCGGCGAACTTGAGGCGCCCCTCATCCAGCAGCGCAGCGATGGTCGGGAGCGCTGCAATTTCATCGGGTTCGTGCGCGACGATGCGAATGTCGCCAATCAGCTCGCACGCAGCAACCTGCTGGACCACGCGCTCAACCATCGGAACGCCGAGCACCGGCACGACCGCTTTTTGCGAAACGCCTGCATTGGCCGCGAGCGGGTCGAGGCGGCCCGAACGCTTGCCAGCCATGATGAGCGCGGTGATTTTGTTTTCCTGTGTCATGGCCGCGCCTTTAGCGCCATTCGGACTTGTGCGCAAAGCAAGGAAAGCGTTCGTTTGTGCAACTTTTTGTCGCGTGGCAAAGGGGCGGCCATGCGCATCATCTTCTCACGCAAGGGGTTCGATTCCAGCGCCGGGGGCGGTCCGTCACCGATTGTCGGAGGCAGGCCGGTCAGCTTGCCCATCCCGGCAGGAGCTGCGAGCAAGACGACTTATGGCGATCTTGGGCTTGCCTCGCTGGCAAAAACGGCAAGCCGCGGGAAACTGGGCGCAAGTGACCTGTGCCACCACGATCCGATGTTTCTGGCAGATGGAACCTGTGTCTTCGGGCAATGCGGCGCAGCGCAAACGCATCTTGAGCGCCAGGGCGTCACTTTGGGCGATGTTTTCGTGTTTTTCGGACTGTTTGCAGATGAGCAGACGCGTGAACCTCACCACAGGATTTTTGGCTACCTTCGGGTTGCGGAAGTTGTTCCCCTGACCCAACAGGTTCCTGACGAGCTCACCGACATAGCTCACCCGCACGCATTGGCGCTCCATCATCGCAACGATGTAATCTGGCGCGGTGAGGGGAGGCAGGCGAACATTGCAAGTGATGCGCTGCGCCTGACGGTGCCGGACGGTCCGCCAAGCCTCTGGCACCGACCCGAGTGGCTTAAGCGTGGCGGCTTATCCTATCACGACCGAGCAGATCGGTGGCTGCGTGGCGGCAGGCTAAAAAGCGTTGCACGCGGTCAGGAATTCGTCGCCGATATTGGTCGCCGTAAGGCGCCGCGCGAATGGCTTGAGAGCGTGATCGAAGAGATCAATAGGTCTTGATGATCGCCGAGAAATCGAGGGCTTCGTTGCCTGCCCCGAGAAAATCCTCGTAGAGCGCAGCCGCGCGCGAGCCAAGCGGGACAGCTGCATCGGCAGTCTCTGCAGCCTCCATCGCGAGCCGCAGGTCCTTGACCATCAAAGGGGTTGCAAAGCCGCCTTTGTAGTCGTTGTCCGCGGGGCTTTCGACGCCCACGCCGGGCAGCGGCGTGTAAGCATTGAGCGACCAGTTGTAGCCGGAGGATTGCGAGCTGATCTCGTAGAATTTCTGCGGATCAAGGCCGAGTTTTTCAGCCATCTTCATTGCCTCGGACGTGCCGATCATCGTGATAGCAAGCAGCATGTTGTTGCAAATCTTGGCGGTCTGGCCCGCTCCCACGCTGCCTGCGTGGATAACTGCCTTGCCCATGGCCGAAAGGATCGGCTCTGCGGCTTCGAATGCATGATGTTCGCCTCCGACCATGAAGGTCAGGGTTCCGCCATTGGCCGCTGCAATACCGCCAGAGACGGGCGCGTCGACCATCTTGTAGCCCTCGGCATGAGCGGCATCAGCCACTTCTCGCGCGGTGGCAACGTCGATAGTGGAACAGTCGATCAGGGTCGCAGCGTGGGGCGCATGACCGATTACGTCGTTGAGGTAGACGCTTTTGACGATCGCACCATTGGGCAGCATCGAGACGACCGCGTCGACACCTTCAACTGCCTCGCGCGCGCTGGTGAAGGTTTCGCAACCAGCGTCCTTCGCCGCGCCTAGTGCGTCTTCGCTGAGGTCAAAGGCTCGCACGTGGTGGCCAGCCTTCACAAGGTTCGCGGCCATCCCGCCGCCCATATTGCCGAGGCCGATGAATGCGATCGTCATGTCTCTCTCCCGCTGGTTTGGGCTTAGCGCCCTTTCCAGTTTCCTTCGCGCTTTTCGATGAAAGCTGCCATGCCTTCTGCCTTATCCTCGCTTGCGGTGAGGATCTGGAAGATGCGGCGCTCCATGATCAGGCCCTGGTCGAGCGTCGTTTCAAACGCGGCATTCACCATCTCTTTGTTCGCGATGGCTGCCATAGGCGGCATGCTGGCGATTGTTGCTGCCGTCTTGAGCGTCTCGGCGAGCAAATCAGCCTGAGACACCACGCGCACGACGAGGTTTGCACGCTCTGCTTCCTCCGCGCTCATCATGCGGCCGGTCAGGCACATTTCCATGGACTTGGACTTGCCGATTGCGCGGGTAAGACGCTGTGAGCCGCCCATGCCCGGAGCAACTCCGAGCTTGATTTCGGGCTGTCCGAACTTGGCGTTGTCCGAAGCGATGATGAAGTCTGCCATCATCGCAAGCTCGCACCCGCCGCCAAGTGCAAACCCGTTGACCGCGGCAATCCAAGGCTTGCGAGTCTTCTTTACGATTTCGGAGGTCCACGGCGAGAAGAAGTCGTCGAGATAGAAGTCGGAAGCGGGCTTTTCTGACATTTCCTTGATGTCAGCGCCTGCTGCAAATGCTTTGTCGCCCGAGCCAGTGATAACGGCACAAAGCTGGCTATCGTCCGCCTGATAACCGGCAAAGGCGCACATAAGCTCATCAAGCACCTTGGAATTGAGCGCGTTGAGTGCCTTGGGACGATCGAGCGTGATCAGCGTGACGCCCTTGGTGCCATGGGCGTTAGTCTCAATCTGGATCGTTTCGTAGCCTTGGGTCTCAGTCATTAGAGGGGTTTCCATTCTTCATCAGCCGGAAGCGGAGCGAAAATGCTGTCGATCAGTTCCTCGCTCGTATCCTCAGGTGTGGCGGGATCCCACTTGGGGTCGTGTGTCTTGTCGACGATCACCGCGCGCACGCCCTCGGCAAAATCCGGGCGCACCAGAACGCGGCTGCCGATGCGATATTCCATCGCCATGTTGTCGGCAAAATCAGTGAGTGTCGCACTGGTTGCAAGCTGGCGAAGCGCGACCTTGCAGGTCTGCGGACTCTTGGTGCCAAGCGTGTCGCGTTCTTTTTGCGCCCAGTCATCGCCGTCTTCGATCGCAGCTTCGAGGCTCGCCAGAATGTCCTCATAGGTGTCGCTGGCGAAGTGCTTGGCGATCTTGAGCGCGTTTTTCTCGATCCGAGCCTCGGGAGGAGTGCCGACAGGTTCGGACAAGATACCAGAGATGCGGCCCGGACGCTCAACAATGCGGGCCTTGATGTCTTCGAGCATGTCGCTGGGCACGTAATGCGTGGCGAGCCCGGTCCACAGCGTTTCTGCGCCGTCCAGCCTTGCTCCGGTCAGTGCGAGAAACTGGCCCAAGCGGCCGCCCAGGCGCGAGAGGTACCAACCGCCGCCAACATCGGGAAACAGACCAATACCTGTTTCCGGCATGGCAAAACGCGTGTTCTCGGTCGCGACACGGAATTTGCAGGGAAGTGCGATACCGACGCCGCCGCCCATCGTGATCCCATCCATGAAAGCGACGATCGGCTTTTCGTAGGTGAACATTTGATGGTTCAATTGGTATTCGTCGTGGAAGAACTTTCGACCACTGACGCCGCCATCATTCAGGGCGGATTCGCGCAGCAGATTGATGTCACCGCCTGCGCAAAAGCCTCGCCCTTCGTGATGGTCGAGGATAACGGCTTCAATCGCGTCATCCTTTGCCCACTCAGACAGAGCCGCGCTCATCGCGTGGCACATATCGAGAGTGAGCGCATGAAGCGCCTTGGGTCGGTTCAAAGAGATGTGGCCGATTGGGCCGTTGGTGTGGATGAGGACGTCGTCGGTCATCATGTGTCTTTCGGTTCTATCAGGTCCCAGCGATTTCCAAACGGATCGCTAAAGACAACCACCTTGCCATAGGGTTCTTCGCGCGGCTGTTCGAGGAAATTTACCTCTGCGCGCGAGAAATGCTCGTAAGTCTTTGTGAAGTTGTCGGTTTCGAGGAAGAAGGCAACTCTCCCTCCGGCTTGATTCCCGATCGCCGCGAGCTGGTCGTCGCCCGATGCCTTGGCGAGAAGCAGCCGAGCGCCTCGGCTCGGAGTGACGACAACCCAGCGCTTTCCATGGCCCAGATCGGTATCCTGAGCCAGCTCGAAGCCGAGCCGGCCACAATAGAACGCTATGCCGGCATCATATTGCGGGACGACGAGAGTGACCGTCGCTAGGCTTAGCGTGGTCACTGACGCAGCAGGTCACGGCCCACGACCATTCGCATGATCTGGTTGGTGCCCTCAAGGATCGAGTGCACGCGCAGGTCGCGCCAGAAACGCTCGATAGGGTAGTCCTGAAGGTAGCCGTAGCCCCCATGCAGTTGCAGCGCGCGGTCGACCACGGACGAACCGTTGTCGGTCGCGAGCCGCTTTGCCATAGCGGAGAAGCGAGTCTTGTCGGGCGCGTTTTCCGTGACCTTCGCTGCTGCGAGGTAGAGAAGCGCGCGGGCCGCCTCGAGATCGGTCGCCATGTCGGCGAGGGTGAACTGGGTGTTCTGGAATTCGGCCACCGGCTTGCCGAACTGCGAGCGTTCCTTTGTGTAACGGACCGCTTCATCCAGGCAGCGTTGTGCACCGCCGAGCGAGCACGCGCCGATGTTGAGGCGCCCACCGTCGAGGCCCATCATCGCAATGCGGAAGCCTTCGCCTTCGCCGCCGACGAGGTTTTCGACCGGCACACGAACGTCCTCAAGGATAAGCTGTGCCGTGGGCTGCGAGTGCCAGCCAAGCTTCTTCTCATTCGCTCCAAAGCTAACGCCTTCGAAGTCCTTCTCGATCACCATGCATGTGATGCCTTTCGGCCCGTCTTCGCCGGTGCGTACCATCGCGACATAGACCTCATTCGAGCCTGCGCCGGAAATAAACTGTTTGGTGCCGTTGAGAATGTAGTGGTCGCCGTCGCGCTTGGCCGTGGTCTTGAGCGCTGCTGCATCAGAGCCGCTCGACGGTTCGGTCAGACAGTAGCTTGCGATCTTGTCCATTCCCACGAGATCGGGAAGATACTTGTCCTTCACCGTCTGCGATCCGAAGCGGTCGATCATCCATGCGGCCATGTTGTGGATCGAGATGAAGGCACTGGTCGACGGGCAGCCATAGGCCATGGCTTCCATGATCAGAGCCGCCTCAAGGCGTCCAAGGCCAATTCCGCCGCTTTCCTCCGACACGTAGATCGCGCCAAAGCCGAGTTCGGCGCTCTGCTTGATTGTATCGATAGGGAAGATGTGCTTCTCGTCCCATTCGCCTGCATGCGGCGTGATGTTGTCGGCGGTGAAGCGCTGCGCCATTTCCTGGATCGCGAGCTGGTCGTCGGTGAGTGCAAATTGTCCTGTCATGGGAGGCCATTTAGCCCCTGAGCGCGGCTTAGAAAAGTGCGATCCGCGCAAGAGCTCAGAGTGGTTCTTTTCGCGCGCTCAGTGCAAAAATCACGCAATCATGTAACTAATTGTGCGATGGCGACGTATCTTTCCATATGACCCAAAAGCGAACTCGTCTGCTGCTCGTCTACAACGCTGACAGCGGCATCATAAACGCGCTTAAGGATGCGGTCTGGAAGATCGCTTCTCCCAAGACCTATCCGTGCTCGCTCTGCGCGATAACCTATGGTGCCGTCTTGATGCACAACGAATGGCGACGGTTCCTAGATAGCTTGCCGATGGAGGTGGTTTTTCATCACAAGGATGACTTCGAAGAAACCTTTTCCGGTCACCGGATTGCCTTGCCAACGATCGCAATCGATACGGGTGACGAGTATCCTGAGGTGATAATCTCAAACGAAGAACTCGTTCGTATCGAGACGACGACAGAGCTGATGGAACGGGTTCGGCAAGCGCTCGTCTCGGCGCATTTTCGGGCGCCTGAACTGAGGATCGTAGCCTAAGGCATCAATCAAGTAGCGCTTCGGCTTCGATCTCTACTTTCCATTCTTTCCGGCACAACCACGAAACGCCCGCCATGGTCGCAGCAGGCTTTGCATCTCCGAAGAAGCGCGCGTGAACCGCGCCCACAGCTTCCTGATCCTCGAAATCGGTAAGCAGCATCCGGGTACGGACAACGTCGCGTGCCGAACCGCCCAGTTCCTCGATTGCAGCAACAATCAGTTCGCAGCAACGCGCGGCCTGTTGAGCTGCGCCGCCTGGCGTTGTCGAGCCATCCTCTTCAATCGGACCGGTTCCTGCGACAATGATCCGGTTGCCTTGGCGCACCGCGCGGCAAAAACCGAATTGTGCTTCGTATGGTGATCCGGAAGTGGTGCGATGACGGGTCGGCATTGTCGACGCCCTATCCGCAGGTGATCGCTGTGATAACCATGTTCGTGTCGTAGCGAACATTCACACGGTCATCGCGGTAATCCATCGTCCAGGCACTGTCAGGCGGCCCCCAACGAAGGGCGCGCGCGCCGCTGGCAGATCGAATGGCAATGCCGCTTTGCTGGTTAGCCATCTCGCCCACATAGCTTTGCACAGCTGAGGCATCGCAATTCCCCGCAGGCGGGCGCAGCGGTTCCGGCGATGAAGCGGGCGGTTGCTCCGTCATTGTGGCGCAGCCGGAGAGCAGAGAGAAAAATCCAATCGCCGCGATCGTCTTTCTCATCACAATAACCCCTTCATGCCATGCAGTTTTACTATGGGCAGCGTTTGCTTGGATGCTCGTCAACGGTGGGAGGCAGATCGCCATCGGAAGTGAGCAGCCGCTCATCGCTTCCTTGACCCTCGATCATGAGCTGGGTGCGCTGCTGCCAGGTTTCGCCTTCGCCTTCCATAGCGAGATCGACGATGACCGCATCGCCTGCAGCTTCGGCTGCGGTGACGATCCCGACCGATTCGTAGAACAGAATCTCGCTGCCGCTGATCTCCATGCGCATGTCAGAGGCAAGGTCGCATGTGCCGCCGACGTAGTCCCATGCGCCATGAAAGCGCGTGGGGATGCGATTTGCGAGAACGTCCTCGGGTAGCGGACCGGCTCCATCGCCAATCCCTCCATCAGGTTCGACCGGCATCGGGGTTTCGACGGCTTCAGGTTCATTCGGGGCCGGATCGCTGCCGCAAGCAGCAAGCGCGAATGCACTGACCAAGACGAGAGCGGTCCGCATTGCCGTCATCCCATCGTCGGAATGATGAAGGCGTTCGATCCGTCGCCGCCGCCATCGGGCCAGCGTTGGGTGATCTTCTTCTTCTTGGTCCAGAATTGCAGGCCCTCGGTGCCGTACTGGTCGATGTCGCCAAAGCCCGAGCGTTTCCAGCCACCAAATGTGTGGTAGCTGACCGGCACCGGGATCGGAACGTTCACGCCGACCATCCCGACATTGACCCGGCTCGCGAACTCTCGCGCCGCGTGGCCGTTGCGCGTGAAGATGGCGACGCCGTTTCCGTATTGGTGCTCGCTCGGGAGGCGCACGGCCTCTTCGAAGTCCTTGGCGCGCACGATTTGCAAGACGGGTCCGAAAATCTCTTCCTTGTAGGACGACATGTTCGGCGTCACGTGGTCGATCAGGGTCGGGCCGACGAAGAAGCCATTCTCATGGCCCTGGAGCGAGAAACCGCGACCGTCGACTACGATTTCGCCGCCTTCACGCTCTGCCGTGGTGATCCACTGCTCGATCCGCTCCTTGTGCTGCGGCGTGACAACGGGACCATAGTGCGCATCGGGATCGGTAGAGACGCCGACGCGGAGTGCGTTGATTGCGGGGATCAGTTTTTCGCGCAGCTTGTCGGCGGTCTCATCGCCGACTGGAACGACGACAGGCAGAGCCATGCAACGCTCGCCGGCTGAACCAAACGCAGCACCGGACAGGTCGTTGACGACCTGGTCGAGGTCAGCGTCAGGCATCACGATGCCGTGGTTTTTGGCGCCGCCAAAGGCCTGAACGCGCTTGTGGAATTCGGCGCCGCGACGGTAGATGTAGTGTGCGATGTCCGAAGAGCCGACAAAGCTGATTGCGGGAATGTCGGGATGCTCAATCATGGCATCGACCATCTCCTTGTCGCCGTGGACTACCTGAAGCAGTCCTTCGGGAGCGCCTGCCTCGACAAACAGTTCGGCGAGGCGAACCGGAACGGACGGATCGCGCTCGGAGGGTTTCAGGATGAAGGCGTTGCCAGCGGCAATGGCCATGCCGAACATCCACATCGGGATCATCGCAGGAAAATTGAACGGTGTGATGCCCGCACCAATGCCAAGGGGTTGGCGCATCGAATAGACATCAATGCCGGGCCCAGCGCCCTGCGTGTATTCCCCTTTCAGGACCTGCGGGATGCCGCAGGCAAACTCGATGACTTCGAGCCCGCGTTGCACATCCCCTTTCGCGTCATCGACGACCTTGCCATGCTCGGAGGACAGGAGCTCTGCCAATTCCTGCATGTTCGCCTCGATCAGTTCCTTGAACCGGAACATGACGCGGGCGCGTTTTTGCGGATTGGTCGCCGCCCAGGCTGGCTGCACTTCCTTGGCGGTCGCAACCACGCGTTCGAGGAGGTCGCGGTCACCCAGTGCGACTTCGGCCTGAACTTCGCCGGTCGACGGGTTCCAGACATTTGCCTTGCGGGTAGGGGCTGGGCGCTCGCCTACGATAAAATGGTCAACCTGACGCATGGTTACTTGAAACTCCTCTCCAGTTGCGCCTCACATGACGCGGCGTTTGACGCGTTGCAAGAGCATGGTCGCGAGTATGCAAAATCGTGCGCGTAGAGCTTTCCTCGTGACGCATTCGTCGCGTGATTGCTGGCGCGGCCAAAACTTTCTATCGCGGGGCATAACACATCAGGAGACCGGCATTGAGCACTGACCTTACCACGCGACTTGAAGCGGCGCCTGTCGTGCCTCTCATTGCCGAGGATGACGCTGCAAAGGCGGTCGAGATCACGCGGGCCGTTGCCGCCGGTGGTCTTAGCGTGATCGAGGTGGTGATGCGCAGCGCGAATGCGCAGGCGGGTATGGAAGCCATCATTGACCAGACGGACGATCTTGTCGTCGGCGCGGGCACTGTGCTCACGCTTGATCAGGCGAAGTCGGTCCTCGCAAGCGGTGCCCAGTTCATCGTTTGCCCCGGTCTGGTCGACGAGATCGCAGAGTATTGCCTTGCCGAAGGGGTCCCGATCTTTCCCGGCACGATGACTGCTGGCGAGGTTCAGCGCGCTTATGCGATGGGCCTGAGAGAAGTGAAGTTCTTCCCGGCCAGCCTTGCAGGCGGGGTGCCTATGCTCAAGGCGTTCTCATCGGTGTTTCAGGCCATGCGTTTCATGCCGACCGGCGGCGTCTCGGCCAGCAACCTTGCCGAGTTCCTCGGTGTGCCTAGCGTCATCGCCTGCGGTGGGAGCTGGCTCACGCCCAAGGATGCTGTGGCTCAAGGCCGTTTCGATGAAGTGACCGCGCTCGCCGCTGAGGCTCTCGCGATCGCGAAAGGCGCGCGCTGATTTCCCATTGACGCGCAGCGATAGCGGGGACATTGGCACCACCGCGACAGCGTTCGAGACATGCGGGTGTAGCTCAATGGTAGAGCAGGAGCTTCCCAAGCTTAAGACGAGGGTTCGATTCCCTTCACCCGCTCCACGCCCTGTCAGCAGCGCTCCTATTTCGGCGGCATCCTGATGGCGCCATCAAGGCGGAACTGGTGACCGTTGATGTAGGAGTTGCGCGCAATCTCGCAGATCAGCGATGCAAACTCTTCAGGCTCGCCAAGCCGCTTGGGGAAAGGGACGCTCGCGTTGAGTTGGTCCCACATCTGCGGATTGCGATCCTTCATCCCGAGCATCAGCGGAGTCGCGAATATGCCGGGCATGACCGAGTTCACCCGGATGCCAAGGTCCATCAGGTCACGGGCCATCGGGAGCACCAAGCCGTTTACCCCGGATTTGCATGATCCATAGATGACTTGTCCGATCTGGCCATCCTGCGCCGCTACGCTGGCCGTCAGCGTGATCGACCCGCGCTCCCCATCGTCATTCAAAGGCTCTGAATTGGCCATCCCGAGAGCCGAGATGCTCGCGACCCGGTAGCTCGCGACCAGAATGCCTTCGGCGCCGAACGCGTAGTCTTCTGTCGGCAGGCGCTTATATCCACCCTTTTCCTTGTCCCAGCCAAGCGTCTTGCCACGCTTGGATGCCATGGCGCAGTGCACTGTCACCCGTTCCTGACCATTGGCTGCGCGAGCGGCTGCGAAACCGGCTTCGACGCTGTCCTCATCCATGATGTCGACATGGTGGAAAGTCCCGCCGATCGCGGCAGCGTGTTCTTCACCCGCCTCATCATTGATATCGAAGATCGCCACCTTGAGCCCGGCTTCGGCAAGTGCTGCAGCGCTCGCCCGGCCAAGTCCTGATGCGCCGCCCGTTACAACTGCTGCCATTCCCGTTTCGAGTTTCATCGCTCGCCTCTCCCTGTTGGTATCTGGCTTTGCCTACGCGCCATAGCCGGTCATGGCTAGCGGCATGAGATAGTGCAACATGGACCGCATGTTACACGGTCCTGGACGCAAAATACCCGCCTTCCCCAAGGCGAGTGACAGTCGGGCAAAATTGGCGGAAAACCAAGGCATAGCGAGACCCTTAACGCAATGTGGGCGAGTAGGAAAACGACGCTTTTCGTGGACCTTGTAAAGGAAGCGCGCACCGCGTCTTGCCAAGCGACTGGCGCACCCCGGCAACAATGCTAGAGCTCTCGCATGGACGCCTTTCTTCTAGCCATGATCCTCACTTTCGTGATAGCTTTCGGCGGGCGAGAGCAGAGCATTGTCGCGATCTTTTCGTCGCAGCTTGACCGAAACGTACCACTGCTCTTGATCGCCGGCGCATGCGCCATCGCGAGCGCTGCGGTGATGGCTTATGCGGGCGCGAGCATCGCTGCCATCCTGCCACGGCGCGCTGCGGAGATGCTGGTTGCTTTCGCGCTCGCGCTCGCGGCTTTCGAACTGGCGTGGCCGGTCAAGCTTAAGCGCATGAAAGAGCCGACCCGCTCCTATGTCGCAATCGGAGCGGTGCTTGTGTTTCGCCAGATTGGAGACGCTGCGCGGTTCGTGATCTTTGCGCTCGCTGCCTGGGCGATCTACCCGACGACCGCATTGCTTGGCGGAGCCGTTGGAGGAGTTGCGGCGGTTGGGCTTGGATGGGGTCTGGGCCTTGATCGACTGCAGAAGTTCCCTTTGCGGGCTCTGCGCATGGGGCTCGCTGTGTGTTCTTTTCTTGCAGCGCTCATGATCGGGTTGAATGCTCGTTACACATTCTTGTGATCGATTAAGGCGATCAGGCTGATTGCCGATTTCTCGAAACGATTTCGCAGTTCGCGGGTTGGTTGAGTGTAACATTCGGAAAGCGATGCTTTGCGAACAGTTCGCATTATAAATTAGGAGAAACCCCCGATGGCAGACACGAACGACAATTCGAAAACCGCACTCATCACCGAGCTCAATGGACTGCTGGCAGACCACTTTGCGCTCTACACCAAGTCGAAGAATTTCCACTGGCATATCAAGGGCCCGCGCTTCCGCGACCTGCACCTGCTGTTTGACGAACAGGCCATCGAAATCCGCGACCAGATCGATGGGATTGGTGAGCGCGTGCGCAAGATTGGCGGCGAAACGCTGACTTCGATCGGCTCGATCACCAAGCACACCAACATCAAGGATCAGGACTCAGCCAGCCTCGATCCCGACGCGATGGTTCGCGAACTTCGCGACGACAACAAGAAAATGGTCGACCGCCTCAAGGGCATGAAGCCGCTCGCGGAAGACGCCGGTGACAATGCAACCGATGGCCTCATCGACGACTGGACCGACATGGCCGAAGAGCGCGTGTGGTTCCTGAGCTCAATCCTGGGCGAAGAGCCGACGGCCGCGTAATTCTCGGCACTCATGCGAATACTGGGCCGTTTCCGCTTTGCGGGAGCGGCCCTTTTGCTATGCGGGTGCGATGAGCACGATCGACATCATCGAAGGCGCTGACAACCAAGCAATCGCCCAATGGCTTGGCGAGTGCATGGCTGCCGCTGAGGCCGCCCACGAGGGCGGCTATTTCATCACCATGCCTGGCGGATCGACGCCTTTTCCGATCCTCGAAGGGTTGATCGCGGCCGATCCGGGGCCGTCCTGGGAGCGCGCCAATTTCATTCCCAATGATGATCGCATCGTGCCGGAGGATCATGAGGCATCCAACACGGGCAAAATGCGCGCACTTCTCCAACCGACCGGCGCGGGCATCACTGCGCTCGGCGATCTTGAGAAGGTGCCTGAGTTTGCGTTGACCTGGCTCGGCATGGGAGCGGACGGCCATATCGCCTCGCTCTTCCCAAACACCGACCCGCAGGTGGACGATGCACAGGCCATCCGCCGCATCACGCCTGATCCGTTGCCAGCAAACGCGCCTTTCGACCGGATCACGCTGACACTGCCTGCGCTTCTCATGACGCGGCAAGTGGTGCTTACCCTTGGCGGATCTGCTGAGAAGGCTGCAGTCTTCCAAGCTGCGGTGGCGGGAGAAAACGACCTGCCGATCGCGCGCCTCCTTGGTGCAGCAAAGACCAGAGGTATTCCGGTGACATGCTTCACCTGATCGCGAGCATTGCAGAGCGCCTGCTACCTAAGCCACTGCACCGGGCCTTGCTCCCGATCGCTCATTCGGTTCGACACAGATGGCGCAAGTTTTCAGGCGCACCGATTGCCGGGACAAGCGTGATCGTCACCAACCTTTCCGGCGATATCCTGTTGCTCAAGCACTCTTATGGCCCTGACGTCTGGGCGCTTCCCGGTGGAGGGATCAAGCGCGGCGAAGACCCGGAGGAAGGCGCGCGCCGCGAAGTGATGGAAGAAGTCGGCATTGCGCTTGCCGAAATCGAGACGCTGGGTGCCTTGACCGAGAGCATCTCAGGTTCTCCTCACACCGCGTACCTGTTTCACGCGATCTGCGATACGCGGCCCAAGCCGGATGGAAGGGAAGTCGTTGATGCGCGCTTTTTCCCCTCCCACTCGCTTCCCGAGCCTCTAGGGCGAGTCACTCGCAGGCGGATCGAGCAGTGGAAGGCGGGCAACCGAAAGTGATCGCTATAGCAGGCTGAGCTGCGCGTCCTCGCGTTGCTCCTTGCCGCGATCCTGCGCGCCTTCAAGATTGCTCAGCGTCAGTCCCATCAACCGGATCGGCATCGGAAGTGGCAGCGCTTCTTCGAGCAGTTCGCGCGACAGGCGGGCAAACTCCTGCTTGTCCTCGATCCAGTGCGGGACTGACTTCGCGCGCGACATGATCTGGAAATCGGTGAACTTCACCTTGAGAGTGATTGTGCGCCCGCGAGTGGGCTTGTCGTCTTTGGAGGCATTCTCGATCCGGCCCCAGACGATCTCGATGATGTTCTCCAACGTGTCGCGCAGCGCCGCCCCGCTTGAGATATCCTCGCTGAAAGTGCGCTCCCCACCGACCGACTTGCGGACGCGGTGCGCGCGCACCGGGCGCAGGTCGATCCCACGCGCGGCGCGGTAGAGGTAGTCGGCGAAGGAGCCGAAATTGGCGCGCAGGAACTCGATGTCCTTTGCAGCAAGATCGGCGCCCGTTTCGATGCCTAGGCGTTTCATCTTCTCCTCGGCCTTTGGCCCCACGCCATGAAAACGCCGGATCGGCAGGCCGGCCACGAAGTCAGCGCCCTGACCCGGACGTATGACACACAATCCGTTCGGCTTGTTCTGGTCGCTAGCCAGTTTTGCGAGGAACTTGTTGTAGCTCACCCCCGCACTCGCCGTCAGCTTGGTCTTCGCGCGGATTTCCTGTCGGATGAGTTCAGCGATCCGGGTCGCGCTGCCGATGCCGAGCCGGTCTTCGGTCACGTCGAGATAGGCCTCGTCGAGGCTAAGCGGTTCGACATGCGGCGTGTGGTGCTCGAAGATGCGGCGGATCTGGCGGCTCGCTTCCTTGTAGGCATCGAAGCGGTGGCGCACGAAGATCAGGTCGGGGCACAGCCGCTTGGCCGTGACCGATGGCATGGCGCTGCGCACCCCGAACTTGCGGGCTTCATAACTTGCCGCAGCCACCACGCCGCGTCCGCCTGATCCTCCGACGGCCACCGGCTTTCCGCGCAATTCCGGATCGTCGCGCTGTTCGACGCTCGCGAAGAAGGCGTCCATGTCGACGTGAATGATCTTGCGCAGCCCTCCGCTGCCCGAGGCTTCGGCCTCGTCTTCTGCATCGTTGGAGGGGTCTTCGGACATGCCTCACGAAATAGTCGCTTCATTGCTGCGAAGAAAGCATTGCTGGAACTTTCCGCGAACACAGCGATTTTGTGCATATGCGAAAAGAACAGTGGTCATCGGGTGAGCCTCAGGGCAAGGGAGCGGCAATGGCAACCGCTGCCCCCATCTCTGCGCCCACCAAACGTCTCGGCGAGACCGAGATGATCTGGATGATGGCCCTGCTCATGGCGCTCCAGGCGTTCGGGATCGACGCGATCCTGCCTGCGCTTGACGAGCTTGCGGTGTCGCTGTCCGTCCAAGGCAATGATCGTCAGTTCGTGGTCGGCGTCTACCTGCTGACCGCGGGCATCGGGGCGCTAATCCCCGGCGCATTGGCGGACCGGTTTGGTCGCCGCCCGATCCTCCTTGGGTCGATCGCTGTCTATATTGTCCTTTCCATCGCAAGCGCACTTGTGACCACTTACGAGGCATTGATCGCCGTTCGTGCGGCGCAGGGCTTTTTCGGTGCGGGCATTGTCGCTCTGCCGCCGGCGATCATTCGCGACCGGGTGGGCGGCGACAAGATGGCGCGCATGATGAGCCTGATTTTCGTGATCTTCCTGATGGTCCCCGCCATCGCCCCCAGCATCGGTGAGGTTATCCTGCTTATCGGCGACTGGCGCATGATCTTCGGCGCGATGGCGCTTCAGGGGCTCATCATCGGAGCATGGGTCTATTTCCGCCTGCCGGAAAGCCTCACCGAAGAGAACCGTCAGGAAATCCGCCCCCGCGTGATCGGCGGCAACATGCTGCGCGCGGTGAGCATGCCGAGCATTATCGGTTACGTAATCGGATCTTCGCTCGTCTTCGGGGCACTGTTTGGCTTCATCAATTCCTCGCAGCAGCTCATCTCCGAAAGCTTCGGTGCGCCGGATCTTTTCCCGATCATATTCGGGATCTGCGCAGGCTCGATGGCATTCGCCAGCTGGTCGAACTCGCGCATTGTGGAGCGTTTCGGCGCGCGCCGCGTGAGCCATACCGCGCTGCTCACCTTCATCTTCGTTGCCAGCCTGCAGGTCTATTTCGCTTTCCAGCCAAACGAGACCCTGTGGCAATTCGTGCCGCTGATGGCGATCAACATGATGCTGCTCGGCTTTATCGGCAGTAATTTCGGTTCAATCGCGATGAACCCGTTTTTCGACATCGCAGGTGCGGCAAGCTCGGTTCACGGCTTTATCCGCCTGACTGTCGCGGCCCTGTTGGGCGCAGCGGTGGGCTACGCCTATGACGGCACACCGCAGCCACTCGCGCTTTCGCTACTGGCCGCCGGGCTCGCCTGCCTTGCGCTCGTCCTGTTCAGCGAAAAGGGCAAGCTGTTTGGTCCGCCCGAGCCTGAAATGGGACTGGGCGCGAAGGAAGCCTAGGCCTCCGCCTCAAGCTTGCGCCATGCAAGCTGCGCAAATTCGCACAGCAATGGCCGCGTATCGCGCGGGTCGATGATATCCTCGACATTGAAACGCTCGGCTGAGCGGAACGGCGAGGTGACTTTCGCCAGCCTTTCGCGGATCGCGGCGAGTTCGGCTTCGGGGTCTTGCGACGCTTCGAGCTCGGACTTGTAAGCGACCTCGATCCCGCCTGCGATGGGCAGGCTTCCCCAGTCTCCGCTCGGCCAGCAGAAGCGATATTGGAAGCGCTCGGCATTGCTCATCGCGCTGCCCGCAATGCCGTAGGCACGGCGCAAGACGATGCTCGCCAGTGGCACGCTCGCCTTGTAGATCGCGTTCATCGCCTGCACGCCGTAGCGGATTGTCCCCGCTACTTCCGCCTCGCGTCCGATCATGAACCCGGGATTGTCGACGAGGTGAACGATAGGCAGGCGGAATTGATCGGCGAGCTTAACGAAACGCTCGACCTTCTCGCTGGTCTTTGCCTCCCAAGAGCCGCCCAGATAGCTGGGATCACTCGCGACCACCGCAACCGGCCAGCCATCGAGCCGGGCAAAGGCGGTGATGGCGGCGCGTCCCCAGTTCTTGCCGATCTCGAAAACAGTGCCCTGGTCGAGCACCATCTCCATCGCCTGCCTCATGGAATAGACTTGGCGTGGATCGCGCGGGACAAGGCTGAGCAGCGCCTCTTCGCGGCGGTCCACCGGGTCGGTGTTCTCAGCGCGGCGGGCAAGCTGGCCGACATGTTCGGGCATGAAGGAGAGGAAGTAGCGCGCGCGGGCGAAAGCCTCGGCCTCGCTTGCGACTTCGTCATCGACCACGCCGTTGCGCGTGTGAATGTCGACGCCGCCAAGCTCTTCTTTTGCTTGCTGGTGGTCCTCGGCGCTCTTGTATGCTGCGCCGAGGCCGTCGACCACGGCAGGGCCAGCGGCAAACAATTGCGATAGTCCGCGCACCATGATCGAATAGTGGCTGGCGACCGTCCGCGCCGCGCCAAGGCCGGCCGTGGGCCCAAGAGCAAGCGCGACCACCGGCACTGTGTCGAGATTTTCAACCACGGCCCCCCAACCCGGGACCGCCGGAATGTAGGTCGCGCCGATTTGTTCGAGGGTCTTGACCGAACCCCCGCCGCCCGTGCCGTCGATCATGCGGATGATTGGCAGCTTGAGTTCGTTCGCCATGGTCTCGGCCTGCACCATCTTGCGCGCGATCCCGGCGTCTGCTGCGCCGCCGCGAATGGTGAAGTCGTCCGCGGTGGCGACCACCGGGCGACCATTGATCGTGGCCTTGCCGAAGAGGAACGGGGCAGGGGTGACGCCGGTCAGGTCGCCGTTTTCGTCGTAATGGCCCTTACCTGCGATCTTGCCGATTTCGCGGAAGGAACCCGGATCGCATATCGCATCGAGCCGCGCGCGCGCATCCATCTTGCCACGACCATGCTGCTTGGCGACCTTGTCCGTGCCGCCCATCTGATCGGCGAAGGCTTCGCGCTGGCGCAGTTCTTCGAGTTCTTTTTCCCAACCCATCTCTATCTCGTCATTGCGAGCGTAGCGAAGCAAGCCATGGACGACTCATCGCGGCCACAACAACGGCAATTGTGTCGGGCAAGAATTGGTCCATGGATTGCCGCGTCGCCTGCGCCTCCTCGCAATGACAAGGAAACCCGGATCACTCCGAAGGCTCCACCACACAGAGGACCGCTTCGACCTGCACCTGTCCGCCGACGCTCGCTTCGAGGCCGGTGACAGTCCCGTCGAAGGGCGCGGTGAGGGCGTGCTCCATCTTCATCGCCTCAAGCACCATCAGGCGCTGGCCAGCGGTGACTGCGTCGCCTTCGGAGACGTCAACCGCGATGACCTTGCCCGGCATCGGCGCCAGGATCGCGCCGTCTGCAGCGGAAGCGTGGCCTGAGCCTCTCACGGCGGTTTCAAATTCGAAGGCCTGTCCCGACGAAAACAGGAGCACACGCTCGCCATCGACAATGCCCGTTGCCTCGATATCCGCGTCTGCTCCGGTCACCGGGACATCACGGCCCTCGCCCTTATGGGCGAGGTGCACCGACAGACGCGGCGCAGCATTAAGACGCAGGCCAGTGGGCAGGTTTTCGTGGTCTTCGCTGGCGGCAAGAAGCGCAAACTCGCTCGCCGTCTGCCAGGCCGCATCGCTCGGCAAGGGATCGGGAACGAGCGTGTCCATCTTGCGCGCAATGAACCCGGTTTCGAGATTTGCGTCGACAAAATCATCGTCGAGCAGGGCGCGCGCGATAAAACCAGCATTGGTGCGCACCGGCCAGACCTCGACCTCTTCTGCAATGTCGGCGAGCAGGTCTATCGCTTCGTCCCGGTCCTCACCCCACGCGATCAGCTTGGCGACCATCGGGTCGTAAAATGGGGAAATCTCGTCGCCCTGTTCGACCCCGGTTTCGATCCGCCCCTCTTCGCCCAAGTCGAAATGGTCGAGCGGGCCGGTCGAGGGGAGGAAATCGGTCGCTGGGTCTTCTGCGTAGAGCCGCGCCTCAATGGCGTGGCCGTCGATGCTGAGTTCATCCTGTGTCAGCGGAATCGCCTCGCCGCTCGCCACGCGCAGCTGCCACTCCACCAGATCCACTCCGGTGATTTCTTCGGTCACCGGATGCTCCACCTGAAGGCGCGTGTTCATTTCCATGAAGAAGATGCGGTCGGCGCGCAGGCCTTCGCTGGCGTCGGCGATGAATTCGATCGTGCCTGCGCCCTCGTAATCGACCGCCTTCGCGGCGCGCACGGCGGCGGCGCAGATTTCCTCGCGGGTCGCCTCGTCCATGCCGGGGGCGGGGGCTTCCTCGATCACCTTCTGGTGACGGCGTTGGAGCGAGCAGTCGCGCTCGAAGAGGTGGACGACGTTGCCGTGGCTGTCGCCGAACACCTGCACTTCGATATGGCGGGGTGAGGTGATCCACTTTTCGAGCAGCACCTCGTCATTGGAGAAGCTCGCCTTGGCCTCGCGCCGACAGCTTTCGAGCGCGGCTTCGAAATCCGCCGCAGCATCGACCTTGCGCATCCCCTTGCCGCCGCCGCCCGCGACCGCCTTGATCAGCACAGGATAGCCGATGTCGCCCGCTTCTTTGGTGAGCCGTTCAACGGACTGGTCCTCGCCAAGATAGCCGGGTGTAACGGGCACACCGGCTGCGATCATGCGTTCCTTGGCGGCGTCCTTCAGGCCCATTGCCTCGATGCTTTCAGGCTTGGGGCCAACCCAGATCAGCCCGGCATCGATCACGGCCTGCGCGAACCCGGCGTTTTCCGACAGGAAGCCGTAGCCCGGATGGATCGCCTCAGCGCCCGTCTCCTTTGCCGCCGAGATGATCTTCTCGCCGACCAGATAGCTCTCGGCAGCAGGCGAGGCGCCGATATGCACCGCCTCGTCAGCCATGCGCACATGCAGCGCCTTGGCATCGGCGTCCGAATAGACCGCAACCGTTGCCACGCCCATTTCGCGGGCCGTGCGCATGATGCGACAGGCAATTTCGCCGCGATTGGCGATGAGAAGCTTGGAGATCATTGCGGCGCTCCTTCGCAGCCTTCTTCACGGTGCGAATAAGCAATCCCGGCGATTTTCCACACGCCTTCGACCCGCACGAGGTTGAGGATGTTGGTCCCGCAATGCGAGCGCTCTCCATCGACGAGGAATTCGTAATCGGCGAGCACGGTCGCAACCGGGCCGTCTTCGACCGAGCGCAAATTCCAAATCGGCTCTGCTAGATCGTTTTGCGAAGCTGCGATGGTTGCAACCAGGCCGTCGAGCGGGACGGCGCGCACGCGGTCCTCACCTTCACGTTCTTCGATCACGGTGACGCTTGTGCCCTCGATGATATGAGCGCGCATTGCCTCTGCATCCTGCGCGTCAAAAGCGGTCATGAATGCGGTGACGGCGGCCTCGGGACCCGCGGCTTCGTCATGAGCTTCGGCAAGCGCCGGAGTGGCGACGAGCGCAAGTGCACTGGCAGCGATTGTGTGAAATCCTCTCATGCCTCGCAGCGCTACGCCGCAAGCGCGCGCGCTTCAAGCCGGATCGGGTCGATAATCCGCGATACCCCAGTCGATTGGCTGATCAGGCTCGTGCGGGCGATTGATGACAGCCGAGACGAAACCGCGCACGCCGTACCACGCCTTTTCCCAGCGCGGGACGTATGTGCGCGAATTCCAAGCCTCGATACCGCGCTTCCTGACCTTGCGCCCGATCGCGCCGTAAATACGCGCTGCCGAGAGTACCGCCCAGCGGCTGCGAAAAGGTAAGCGTGCTGCGCCAACGCGGGCGGCGGCCTCGTGCTTTTCGACAAGATCGACGAGGCGCGCTGCCATTTCGGCAAGTTCCTCGCGGTGGTGCGGCTTCGTGTGCTGGCCGGGTTCGATGTCCTGCTCCACCAGCCACATTTCAGGGAGGTAACAGCGGCCCGCGGCATCATCCTCGACAATATCGCGGGCGATGTTCGAGAGCTGAAACGCCAGGCCCAGATCGTTGGCCCGGTCGAGCGTGTCCTTGTCCTTGGGGTCCACCCCCATAACAACCGCCATCATCACCCCGACCGCGCCAGCCACGTGGTAGCAATAGCGCATCATGTCGGCCTCGGTGCGAGGCCGCCAGTCTGCGGCATCGAGCTGAAAGCCTGCGATGACGTCTTCGGCCATCTGTTCGGTCAGGCCAACTTCGGCAGCGACCAAGCCGAAAGCATCAAAAGCAGGATCGGCGGTGGGAAGGCCATCGAGTGCGCGGCGTGTCAGCAGACGGATGGACTTGAGGCGATCTTCGGCGTTTGACTGATCGCCGAGCTCACCGCCCATGTGCTGATTGTCGGCAATGTCATCGCATCTGCGGCACCATGCGTAGAGCAGCCATGCGCGTTCACGCGTGGTCTTGTCGAACAGGCGCGCGGCCGCATGAAAGCTGTGCGAGCCTTCGCGAATTGCGATCCGGGACTTTTCGACCAATGCCTCGCGTTTGCGCCCGCCGCCGGGGACGTTGGGCGTATCCCGCCGGTCCTTCAGGAAAAGCGGGCGCGGCTTGGTGCTCACAAATCTTCGGCTTTCATCTTGAAGATCGGGGTGTGCGGTTTGTAGGCCGCCATCTTGTCGAGCAGATCGGGCAGGCGATCTGCATGGATCAGGATATTCTGGTGGGCAGGGCGGACGAAGCCGACGTCCGCCATGCGAGCGTTGAACTTGATGAGGTCGTCGTAAAAGCCGAAGGCGTTGAGCAGACCAACAGGGTCCTGATGATAGCCAAGCTGCGCCCAGCTCATTGCTTCCCAGAGCTCGTCCATCGTTCCCACTCCGCCCGGGATCGTGACGAAGCCGTCCGAGAGGTCGGTGAACTTCTGCTTGCGCTCATGCATGCCGCGAACGGTGTGAAGCTCGGTGCAGTCGTTGTTGGCAACTTCGGAATTGGCGAGCGCCTCAGGTATCACCCCGATCACCTCGCCGCCCTCCTGCAAGGCGCCCTTGGCCACCGCGCCCATCAGCCCGAGCCTTCCGCCACCATAGACAACCCCGATCCCGCGCTGGGCGAGGGCAGCGCCGACATCTTCGGCGAGTTCGATATAGCGCGGATCGGCAGGGGTGGCGGAGCCGCAATAGATGGCGAGGCGTTTCATGTCAGTCGGTCACTTCCAATTCCACCTGCGCTCCGTCTGGCAGGTCGCTTATCTGACGAGCCACGTCGCCGGTCACACGGATCAGCTCTTCGAGTGGCCAAGTCCACATGTTTTCTGGCGAGTAACGCCCTTCGATCATGGCAGGCAATTCCAGATTGAGAACATAGCCTTGCGGCGGTTCGCCCAATCGCTCGAGCGCCTTCGAGTATAGCTCGCCACCGAACCAAAGCTCCTTGGCCTCATCAGTGCGGAGATGTGTTTGGGCTTGGTCGTTGCTACCGAGCGCGATCACCGCCATTCCATCGGGATCGAGATAGAAGAACTGCTCCTCGCGATCAGAGACAACGAGATGACCCATCGGACTTTGGGCGCGGATTCGGTTGATCGAGATACCCGTCCAGGCCCAGCTATCATTCACTGCATTGACAAGGTTCATGCGGTCGCTTTAGCGGCCAAGTCCTCCAGCACAATACCTGCCGTAGCCTTCGCGCTGCCGACCACGCCCGGAATGCCTGCGCCTGGATGGGTGCCTGCGCCGACGAGATAGAAATTCTCGATCACGTCGTCGCGGTTGTGGCCGCGCAAGTAAGCGCTCTGCCACAGGACCGGTTCAAGGCTGAAGGCGCTGCCCATATGGGCGGAAAGGTCCTGCTTGAAATCCTTGGGTGCGTAGCTGAACTTGGTGACGATCCGGTCGTGGATGTCAGGGATCAGGCGGCGCCCGATTTCATCGAGGATCGCCTTTTCAAGCTGCGGGCCAACCGCGTCCCAATCAACCGCAAGCTTGCCCATGTGAGCGACGGGGACAAGCGCGTAGAACGTGCTCTTGCCCTGCGGTGCCATGCTCGGGTCGGTGACGGTCGGGTGGTGCAGATAGATCGAGAAATCCTGCGGCAGCACACCGTGCTTGTAGATGTCGTCGACAAGCCCGTGATAGCGCGGGCCGAACAGGATCATGTGGTGCGGGATGCCCGGCCACGTTCCCTCAAGCCCGAAATGCACCACGAACAACGACGGGCTGTAGCTCTTGCGCGCGAGCGACTTTGCGTATTTGGGGCCACGCTCCGAACCTGAGAGCAGGTCCTTGTAGGAGTGCATGATGTCGGCGTTCGAGGCGACCGCATCGAAGCGTTCCTTCCACCCCGACTTGGTTTCGACCTCGCTCGCGCGAGTGCCGATCGTGTGAACCTGAACCACCGGATCGCCGACGCGCATTGTGCCGCCGAGGCGCTCGAAGTGTCGCACCATGCCGGCGATCAGGCGGTTGGTCCCGCCGCGTGCCCACCAGACGCCCCCATCTTTCTCAAGCTTGTGGATCAGCGCATAAATGCTCGACGTCTTCATCGGGCTTCCGCCGACAAGCAGCGTGTGGAAGCTGAATGCTTCGCGCAGCTTTTCGCTTTTGATGTATTTCGACACCATGTCGTAGACGCTGCGCCAGGCCTGCTTCTTGATGAGGGCAGGCGCGGCTTTCAGCATCGACTTGAAATCGAGGAACGGCACAGTGCCAAGCTTGAGATAGCCTTCTTCGTAGACTTCCGCCGAATATTCGAGGAAGCGCTGATAGCCGACCACGTCATCGGGGTTCAGCTTGGCGATTTCAGCGGCGAGCTGTTCCTCGTCGTTCGAATAATCGAAGTTTGTGCCGTCCGGCCAGTTGAGGCGATAGAAGGGCATGACCTTCATCAGCTCGACATCTTCGGCAATGTCGTGGCCGGTCAGTTCCCACAGCTCCTTCAGGCACGGCGGGTCGGTGATGACGGTCGGGCCAGCGTCGAAGGTGAAGCCTTCTTTGTCCCAGAAATAGGCGCGGCCACCGGGCTTATCGCGCGCTTCCACGACCGTTGTCTCGATACCATGCGATTGCAGCCGGATCGCAAGCGCCATCCCGCCAAAGCCCGCACCGATGACGCAGGCGCGCTTGCCTGCATACTTTTCGGCCATAGCCGGATTGATGCCTTTTTCGCGGCCCGATGGCGGGTTGAGGTCAAGCCCGCCCTGGATAGTCGAATTGACGTTCATGCCTCATTCTCCGCTGGAATTTCGTTTTGTGCAAACTCAGAGTGTCCAAACTCCGTTTGCGCATCTGTTTTGAGAGGCGCGCCGCGTTTAAACATGGCGGTGATCGCGCTTGGGATAGGTACGGGAGGCTCGCCCCACAGGACGCGGACCTTGTCAAAAGGATTTGAGCGGGCCGCGTAAAAGCGTTCGATCAGCCCTTCGCGCAGCCGGTAGAAGCGCTGAAAGACCTTGACCCGCCGCTCTGGCCGGGCGGCGAAGAACAGGAAGCGGGCGAGCAGGCGATAATAGCCGGTCTTGCGCCAGTGGCGGCGTGCGCGAACCTCGAACAAAGCTGCGAGTTGCTCACCCGAAAGATCGGCGTTGTCAGCAACTGCGAGCGCATTTTCAACCGCGACACACATCGTGTAGCTGGTCAGCGGGTGAGTGAAGCCGCCGCGAGCGCCCGCAACTGCGACGCCAGGAATGCGGATAGTATCCTGATAGGCTGAGAAATCACCGCCGGTCAGGACCGGGAGCACGCCTGCCTCGTGTCCAACGATTGCGCCATCCTGCCAACCGTGTTTGCTGGCATATTGATCGATCCGGCCCGACAGCGCGCTGCGATCGAGCATCGGATCGTCGGCGTAATAGGTATCTTCGAGGAAGACGTCGTGCGCGCCCAATGGCAGGACATAGACGAACCGATAGGCCGAACCGTTGCCATGCGGCGCATGCTGGTCGACCGTCGCATCCATGATTACCGGACGCTCCTGCCCGTGCGGTTCGCTCAAACGGATGTGGCGGCCAAGAAAGACCTGCCAGCCACCATTGAGATGCGGGCTCGGCTTGAAGCTGCGGCAGTCGATCACGCTGCGCGCATTGAGTCGCTCGGGTTCTCCGAATTCTGGCGCCGCAAGATCGACGCCGCTCGCATCGAGACCCACCGCCTTGCGACCAAGATAAAGCGCGCTTTCAGGCAGTTCGCGCAAAAGCCCTTCATGGAAATCGGCCGATGCCATTGAACGGTAGGCCGTCTTGAGCTTGCGGCGATACTTTGGAAAGCGGACCTCATATCCGTCGTCCCAGCCGGTTTGACGAAAGGCGGAGAGCAATTCGCGGCCCTTCGCGGAAAGGTCGCTGTCGAACCAGCTCCAGCGATGGTTGCCGCCCACCACGCGACCCGCTTCGACGAGGGCGATGCGATAATTGGGCCGCGCCTTGTGCAGCGCAAGCGCGATCAGCCCGCCAGCAAGGCCTCCGCCAACAATGACGCAATCGAATTGTGAGTCGCTCATCTGTTTCAAGGCCCTAGGCGCTGGTGAGGGCAGGGGCAATGACGCGCTGGATTTTGATCCCGGCAGGCCTTGCGCACGGTGTGCTCGGGGTGTCATGCAACCGGAACCGCTCGCCTCTAAGTGCATTGTGTGCATCAATTCTCGCGCGCACTCTACACCCTATCCCCGACTGGAGACACCCTTGTACCCCGCTCCCCGAATGCTCGCTGTACCCGCTCTCGCGCTTTCGGCCCTCTTTGCGGCCCCTGCGGCGGCCGAAACTGGCGATGATCTGACCGGTTTCGACCTTGCCGATGCTGCCAGCGAGCCAGAAGATACCGCACCAGAAAGCGCTGAGGGTGTTCCCCAGCAGGAGCGTCCACCCCAGGGGCCAGTGACGAGCGGCCCGCCGTCGGGCGTTGCGCCATTCAAGTTCGTATTCGACGAAACATGGGCGACCGTGGGGATCGGGGCAGGGCTTGTTCCAAGCTATTCGGGATCGGACGATTACGTCGTTTTCCCGCTACCGCTGATTGTCGGGCGCGTGGCCGGTGTCGGGATCAGCCCGAACGGTCCCGGCTTCAATCTCGACCTGCTTTCACAGGGCCCTTCGCTGATGCCGCCCGAGACAAGCTTCTCGTTCGGCCCGTCCTTCCGTTTTCGCAATGACCGGGCAAACCAGATCGAAGACGAGGTGGTCGAGCTTGCAACCGAGCTCGATGTGGCAATCGAAGTGGGCGTCAATGGCGGCGTGAGCTTTCCCGGGATCTTCGCAGAGCGCGACAGTATCACCCTCAACGCGCAGGTTCGCTGGGATGTTCTCGATGCACATAACGGCATGCTGTTCGAACCCGGTATCAGCTATTTCAGGCCGTTCGGGAACAGCGCCGCCCTGCAATTGAGCGTCAATGCAAGCTTCGTCGACGATGACTTTGCCGACTATTATTACACCGTCACGCCCGCCGATGCGGCAGCGACGGGGCTTGCCGAGTTTACCGCCGATGGCGGGCTGAACAGCGTCGGTTCAATCGCGATCCTCACCTTCGACCTCGATGGCAATGCTTTGAACGGCGGCCTGAACATTTACACCGTCGCTGGCTACACGCGGCTTGTAGGCGATGCCGCTGACACCCCGTTCACCGTAGACCGTGGCAGCGCCAACCAGTTCATCGGCGGCATCGGGCTTGGGTACACGTTCTAATCTGTGAGCGCCCTTCCGGGCCGATTTGCTTGAGCTCAAAAGGCGAAAGGGCCGCCTAGCCGGGCGGCCCTTCCTTTATCTGACTTCGACGGCGATCAGTCCTCGCTGTCGTCCTCTTCAGCACTAGCGCCCTTGGCGCCTTCGGCCAGTTGCGGGCGCGCAGGCGGCATTTCAGCGTCGCGGTCGCCGGTCTTCAGATAGGTGTCGAACCATTCCATCATGCGCAGGTTATAGTCATAGCGGTGCGAAGCCATCCGGTTGCCGTGCCCTTCGCCAGGGAAGAACACGAGACGCAGCGGCGTGTCGGGCTTACGCACCTTGATGAAGCGATAAAGCTCCATCGACTGAGACGGATCGACGCGCGTGTCTTCTTCGCCGTGCATGATCAGCAGCGGGGTTTCAGCACGGTCGGTGTAGTAGATCGGCGAAACCTCAAGCATCTTCTGCCAGTTGTCCCACGGCCATGCGAGACTGTGAACGTTGTACATCTCGTAAGGGATGTCGGTGGTGCCGAACTTGCTGATCTGGTCCGAGATGCCGACGAACATGACGCTCGCTGCGAACTCAGCCGAATAGTAGGTCGCACCCCAGGCGCTTGCATAACCGCCATACGATCCGCCGGTGATGCCGGTGCGATCGGGATCGGTGATGCCGTCAGCGGCAAGCGCATTCTTCGCATCGACGATGTCGCGGAATTCCGGGTCGGTGTAGCGGCCCTGGTGCTGCTTCGAGAAAGCGGTGCCATAGCCGGTCGAGCCGCGATAGTTCGGCAGGAACACGGCATAGCCCTGACCCGCGGCAACATGGCCCGGCTTCGAATAGGCGGTCTGCCAGCCGTTCGAATCGTGCGCTTCCGGCCCGCCATGGACATTCATGATCGTCGGGGCGCCGCCTTCGGGAACGCCGCCGACCGGCAGGATCAGCACGCCTTCGACTTCCTGGCCGTCGGTCGCGGTGAAGGTGTAGGCGCGCTGTTCGCCGAAGGTGATCTCGGACAGCCACTCATTATGCTCGGTCCAGCGTTCGAAAGCGCCGTTGTTCCAGACGAAGAGCTCGGTCGGATGTTGCGGGGCATTGGCGGTGAAGGCGACGTGGTCGCCTGCTGCTTCGACCCCGGTGAGGATCAGCTCGCCCGGATCGATGACTTCAGCGAGGGTGCCATCGGCATTGTGGACGTGCACCTCGGACTGAACACCGCGGTGCACGACCGTCATCAGTCGTCCGTCGGACAGCCATTCAGCATCGACAGTGGCAAGCGGCTCGCCCGCGTTGATTGCGCGAAAATCGCCAGTGGCTGTATCGACGAGGTGCAGCGTCGTTGCAGCCGGATCGTTCATGTCGACCCCAGCAATCAGCGAAAGCTGCGACCCATCCGGCGAAATCTCGACGTCGCCGAGCTTGCCCGGCGTTTCTACAACCGCGCGCACATCGCCGCTTGCAAGGTCGATGACGTTCACCCGCTTTGAGGTGTAGCTGTCGTCGACCAGCGGGGTCGGCGTTGTCTCGATGATGCCGAACGATCCGTCAGGCGCGATGTCGAATGCCGAGACGTAGCCAGGCAGCGCGATCTCACGCGGCTCCTCGTCGATCTCGCCATCCATCATGATGTTTGCGGCGAACATGCGAGCAGGGCGGAATTCTTCCTCGTAAACCTTGCTCGTGAAGCCGCCCTTGGCTTGCGCCTCGCGCTGTTCGTCCTTGGCCGGGCCGACCATCATGTAGATCGTGCGGCCATCCGGGCTGAAGCGGTAATCGCGAACGCCGCTGTCCTTGACCGCAGCGAGTTTCATGTAGGTGCCGCCATCGACAGGCACGCCCCAAACGGCGGTGTCCTCGTCATCCTTCGACCAGGTGAAGGTGAGCATCCGGCCATCGGGCGAGAACGAAACATCGCCCGGCGACACGTCTTCGGGCAGGAATTGGCGCGCGATATCGGGGCCGGTGGCAATGCTGAGCTGCGACTTGAATCCACCATTGTCCTCGCCTTCGGTGACGTCGGGCAGGCTGCCGGTGGTGTAGGCGATGCGCGTGCCGTCGGGCGAAATGGCGATGGCGCCAACGCTTTCGATCTTAGCGACGTCTTCGGGAGTCATCGGGCGGGCATGTGCGGTGGCGGTCAGCGAAGCGGTCGCGAACAGCGCGGCGGTAGCAACGGTCAGTCGGTTCATGGGTTTGTCGTACAGTCCTCTCAAATTCCAGACAATGCGCGCCGTAATAGCGACCACCGGATGAATCGCAAATGTCGAGCGCGCTTAACGGGCAGGGGTTGTCAGCACGGCTGGACAGCGGCATCACCTGCATTTCGGGGATCAAGAGAAGCAGGGAGAGAGATATGGGACTGCTCAAGACCATTCGGAGCGCGCTTGTAGGAACCGCCGTGGGCCTCGCGACGATGGCCGCGTCGCCGGCCTTTGCCGAAACGCTGATCGATGCTGGCAGCGTCATCACCGATGCGGCGAGCGAGCCGTCAGGGCCCAGCTATATTATCGTGAAGGACGGTCGCATCCACGACATCGTTGCTTCGGACAGCGATCAGGCGCGCGGCTACGAAGCAGCAGCCACGAATGAGGCGGGCGAATGGGTGTGGGACTATGTCGATCTGTCCGACAAGACCGTGTTGCCCGGCCTGATCGACCTGCACACTCACCTTTCTGGCGATCCGTCGGGTGAATTCTGGCGGGCAGCGACGACCCCGCCTGAATACTTCACACTGATCGCTGCCAAGAATGCGCGCATCACCGCGCTCGCGGGCTTTACCACCGTGCGCGATCTCGGTTCGCGCACCGATCAAGTGACACAGATGCTTCGCCGTGCAACCGCAGAGGGGCTTGCGCCCGGACCGCGCGTCGTCACCAGCGCTCGCACCATCTCGATCATCGGCGGGCATGGCGACACCAATGGCTTTGTCGAGCATGTGAATGATGTGCTCGATTCAGGCTTTACCTGCACCGGTCCGGTCGAGTGCGCATCAAAGGTCCGGCTCGCCTCGCAGTACGGTGCCGATCTCATCAAGATCACCGCGACCGGCGGCGTCCTCTCGCAACAGGGGCGCGGGCTCGAAGCGCATTTCTCGGACGAGGAGATGAAGGCGATCGTCGATACGGCAGAGAGCCTCGGCCTGAAAGTCGCGGCGCACGCACACGGCGCTCGCGGGATTGAGGCTGCAGCCCGCGCCGGTGTTCATACGATCGAGCACGGAACCTATATCGACGATGCCGCCGCTCAGGCGATGAATGAGAGCGGCACCACGCTCGTGCCGACCCTGATGGCCTTTGACGGCATCCGCCAGAACCTTGGCAAGGGCTTCTACACTCCGGTGGTCGAAGCCAAGATCCGCGAGGTCGCCAAGGTCGCCGACACTATCATCGAGCGCGCCCGTGCAAACGGCGTGAGGATCGCATTCGGGACCGATGCGGGCGTTTTCCCGCACGGTCTCAACGCTGGCGAGTTCGGCCTCATGATGCGCGGCGGAATGTCGAGCCGCGAAGCTCTTGCCAGCGCCACCACCGTCGCTGCCGACATTCTCGGGATGAGCGACCAGATCGGTCAGCTGACACCAGGCTATTCAGCCGACATCATCGCGGTCGATGGCAATCCGATTGCCGATGCAACGGTGCTTGAAAATGTCGACTGGGTGATGGTGCGCGGTCGCGTGATCGAATGATCCTGCGTCCGCTGGCGGCGCTCGCCGCAATTGTCAGCGCGGCATCGGCCACTTCATCGGCAACCGTTTCTGATGGGCATCAGGAACCGACATGTGCTCTCGAACTGGTGGTGCTGGGCGCGGGACAGGATGCAGGGGCGCCTCAGCTTGGCAATCCTTTGGATGAGGCTCCGCCCTTGTTGCCGACCGCGCTTGGCATAGTCGACCGGGCTGCGGGCCAGCGATACCTCTTCGAGGCAACGCCTGCCATTACGGAGCAGGTTCATGCGCTGGACCGGATCGAGGCAGGCGACGCCAGCACGCCGGGCAGTCTGGGGCTTGATGCAGTGTTCGTGACGCACGCTCACATCGGGCACTATCTTGGCCTTGCGCAGTTCGGCGTTGAAAGCGCAGGCGCCGATGGGCAGCGTGTATTCGCGATGCCTCGTATGGCGCAGTTCCTTCGCGTGAACGGCCCTTGGAGCCAGCTCGTAGAGTTCGGTAACATCGATCTGGTCGAGCTCGCCGATGAGCAGCCCGTCAAACTGTCCGACAACTTCAGCGTCACGCCCATGCGCGTTCCGCACCGCGATGAATACTCAGAGACGGTTGGCTTTCAGATGTCCAGCACCGGCAAGCGCGTCGTTTTCATACCCGATCTCGACAGCTGGGACGAGTGGGAGGAGATGAGCGGGGACAGCCTCGAGGCCTTGATCGCGCGGGTCGATTTCGCTTTCGTCGATGCGACCTTCTTCGACGATAACGAACTGCCCGGAAGGGATATGAGCGCCATTCCGCACCCGCGCGTCAGCTCAACCATGGAGCGACTGGCCCATCTGCCCGAGGCCGAGCGCGCCAAGGTTCACTTCATCCACTACAATCACACCAACCCCATCCGTGAGCCGCAAAGCGCCGAAAGCGCGCTTGTCGCCGAGCGCGGCTTTCACGTCGCGCGTCGAGGCGACCGTCATTGCCTCGTCGATGGCGTTGTAGCGGACCGCTAGGGTGCACAAGCCCTCAGAATCCGAACGCCACCCCGACACGGCCACCAGTGCTGTCTGGCGCGCTCGACCCGGCGATGGCGGCCGAGACGTAGAGCCGCTCGCCTAGCCGCGCGGAGACTGCGCCTGAGAAGCCCTCTTCGCCCTGATAGGTCGAGACATTTGCGCTGAGCGAGATGGTGGAATCGGGCACTACCATTGCACCACCCATCGCCATCGCAGCGGCTATCCCTCCGCTGGTGCGCTCGTCCAGATCCTCGAGCGCGAATTCTAGGCCTGCAACGCGCGAGGTTAGCGCCTCGAACTGGCGATCCGAGACCATGGCGAGCGAGTTCACCGCAACCCGTACGTTCTCGACCGCGAGAGGGCTGACCACCTCTTCTCGGCCAAGCGTGCCATTTGCATCCACCGTCACGACATCGACCGGTCCGACCTGCGCTGCGGTGCTTGCCGCGATGTCACCCAGCTTGACCGAGGTGCTCACGCCGCCGAGCACGACCTGGTTGTCCGCTGTCGTCACCGCTCCCTGACCTACGGCGGTGGAACCAGCGTTGGCCGCCACTGCTCCTTGCCCGATGGCCGTCGCGCGCGCTGCGCTGGCCGAAGCGTTGGCGCCGAGCGCCGTCGCCTGATCGCCCACCGCGCTTGCAAGCACACCGTAAGCCGCGCTCGACAGTCCCGCCGCGACCGAGGCAGTGCCCGTGGTGGTCGAGAAGGTGCCGGTCGCCTGAGCTTCCTGTCCGAACGCACCCGAGCTGGTCCCGGTGGCCCGCGCCCTGTTCCCGAAGGCAGTAGAGTTGAGCGCTGTCGATTGTGCGCCCGTCCCGATCGCGACGTTGTTGAAGTCGAATGCGACGGCTCCCGTTCCGATAGCGAGCGCCTCTGCGCGGATGGCCTGCGCGCCGGTGCCGATGGCGGTGGTGTTGAGCCCTTGCGCAATCGCGCCTGCGCCAAGGGCCACGCCGCCATCTCCTTGAGCGTTGGCAAGGTCGCCGATCGCAACGGCTCTCGCCCCGGCGACGCTGGTCCCCGAGCCAAGCGCAATCGCAGCCAATCCCGATGCGTTCGACGACTTGCCGATCGCGATGGCTTCCGCCGCGCTTGCCTGAGCAAGCCGTCCCGCTGCGACCGTGTCACTGGCGCTGGCGACCGAGAGGATGCCGATCGCGATCGCATTGCTCGCCGTCGCATCCGAGCCTGCGCCCAAAGCGGTCGCCCCGCTGGCGGTGGCCTGTGCCGACTGGCCGAAGGCGCTGGCGCTTGCATCGGTGCTCACGCTGCCTGCCTGCGCGAACTGGCCCACGGCCGTCCCGCGGTCCCCTGCTGCGCTGGCGCTATCGCCCACCGCAAGGCTGAGGTCCCCGCTGGCGACCGCGTCGTTCCCGGCGGCTGTCGCATTCGCCCCGTCGGCATCCGCGTTCTCCCCGCATTCGAGACTGTCGTCGCTGGTGAGGAGGATGAAGTCCGCCCCCCTTGCAACGTTGCACGATGCGGTGGCGTCCGCCTTGGCGGGCGCATGAAGAGCGGTGCCGGCGGCGAGCGCTGCGAGCGCAAAGCCAAGGCGGCGGTGAGAGTTGCAAGGCTGGACCATGCGCGCTCACCTGCCACACGCCGCCACAGCAGACCCGTGCAACTGCCTCCACTTCCGAGCCAGTTGGCAGCCGCGCCCGCTGTGCTAGGCTCGCAACCTACCCCGCCCGTCTGCGAAGGAGCCGTTCATTCGTGCATCACAGCTACTCCTTTCCGCCCTGCCGCTCGCCGCCATCATGGCGCTCCCTTCCTGCGCCGAGGCACCCAATGACACCGTCGCCCCACCGACCGAGCTCGCCACCGGCCCCAATCCCAACACCGCCACCGCGATCCTCAACGCAGGCGTCATGGCCGAGCTTGGCGGCGACCTTGAACGCGGGGACACCGCAGGCACCCGCCCGGTCAAGCTCCTGTTCGACCCGCTCTATGACGACCACTGGGGCACCTTCGAAGTGCCGCCGCCCGAGTTGGTCGAGGCGCTCGTCACCGGAGCGCCCCCCTACGATGGCGTCGCCGCCGTCTTCGTCAGCCACGCCCACGGCGACCACTTCTCCGAGGAGCAGCTGACCGCCATGCTCGCCGCCCAGGCCGACCTCGTCATGGTCGCACCCGCACAGGCGCTTGACCGCATGCGCGAGGCGCCCGGCTGGGACGAAGCGCTCGCCGAGCGCATCCGCACCATCGAGCTTGCCAATGGCGAGGCGGCCGAGGCCATCGCAATCGCGGGCGCCACCATCGAGGCCTTCCGCTCCCCGCATTCCGGCTGGCCCGACCGGCACGCAGAGGTCCACAACATCACCTTCCGCGTCTCCGCTCCGGCTGGCGAGGGCCTGTCGGCACGCGTCATGCACCTTGGCGACGCGGACCCGGCTTCCGAGCACTACGAGGCCCTCACCGCCTTCCTTCAGGCCCGGCGCACCAGCCTCGCCATGGTCCCCTACTGGCACTATGCGCAAGGCGGCTTCGACGCGCTGCTGGACGAGACCTTCAACGCCCATGCCGCCGTCGCCATGCACGTGCCAATCGAGGCGCCCGGCTACCTTGCTAGGGGCGAGCGCCCCTTCTTCACCGAGGTCGGCCAGATGGTGGAGATCGTGCCTGTCGAGTGAGCGTTTTCCTCACGAAGTGGACCGCATGTTACACGGTCCAGGGGCAAAAACGGCCCATGTGTCACCGTGCCCCGCCAAAAGTGTGACCTTGGCCGCCAAAGCGTCACCAAGGGGCCGCAAAGTGTCACCCATCGGCGGCAAAGTGTCGCGCTGAGGCGGGCCAGAGTGTCACCCATGGGGCGCATAACTGTCATCCTCCCGCATGGCACCCGCAGCAAGATCGACCGGCGCGCGCGAGAGCAGCGGATGCACGCGCTTGGGCTTTCGCGCCGAAGCCCTGCGCTGCGCCGCCTCCTCCATCGCCAAGTCCCAGAACTTCGCAAACCCCGGAGCCCGCGCCCGCAACGGATAAGCCGCCTGCCGGCTCATCCCCACGCTGCGAGCCGCAGGCGCAACCTTCCCGCTGCGAGCAAGCGCCTTGAGGAACGCGGCAGCCTTGGCGCCGGTCCAGCGGGTGGTGTCAGGTTGAAGCGAGGGCGAGTGGGGAGGGGGGGGGAGGATGCCATCTGCGAGGTTAAGGCAGAAATTGGCGGTGTAGGAAAGTGGGGTATTGGCAGGCGGGTTAAAGGCTTAAACTGAGAAACGGATTGGCACGCTAGAGCTTATCAACACCTTCTGAGCCAAAAATTCGAGTAGAAGGTTATCGAACTCTAAGGTCTCCGCCTCCTCACTGAATGGTAATATCATGCCCCGACCATCTGGATGATCATCATCTTTTGTATGAACAATTTTGCATCTAATATCGTATATACGCGTCGCTACGTCATTCCTGAGGTCGAGGTTTGTGTTTGCGGTGGGTACTTTGTGAATATTCATCTTCTTGCTTTTTGAGCTCAGGTGATCTTGCAAGCCACTAGTTGAAGCTATGAACTCTCTCAACTCATCGGGATCAATACATGCATCGAAGACGGCGCGTAGTTGAGAACGTTCGTCGCCAAAGCCATTTCTACTCAGCTTCATCGCCGTTAAGAGCCGGGCGAGATCACTATCTCTATCGGTTCTGAATGATGGATCCTTCAAAATCAGACCAAGCCGTCTTTTGGCCTCCGACTCAGAATAGGTCGGAAAGAAATACTCAATACACTGATAGAGGCCAAGGAAGCGAAGCAGCGGCAGTCCGCGCGCGTCTCTAGCGTACCAGTAAAGCGACATGGGGGCCGCTTCGTACTCGTGGGTCGGAAACTTAATCTTCGCGTCACGATCAGGCCTTCGACGCCTGGAAATAAACCTCCTGTTCCTTTCTTGGATAAGACTGAAGCCAGTGCCATACTGAAGGTCCATTTGAAAACCTATGCTATCAGCAAGCTTTCTTAGTAGAGCTCGCGCCTCCTCCTGATTGGTGAAGCCTCCACCTTGAATTTTAAGGCTAATTGAACGCGAAAGGTATCTTGCCCCAAGAAGGACTGCTAGGTCGTTAGAAACTCTTCCAAGAGATGCGACCGGTGCTCCTGATGGGGCGTCCCCTTCGAGGACGATTGCGGACGACTTGTCATCTTCTTGCGAAGCTAGCTCGATGAATCTGTTCAATGCGGCAGGGATCGGATAGCCTCTGACTAAGGCTTCAATAGTCTGCTCATTGTAACAACAAACTGCATCGAACCCTTCTAAGAAAACATACTTTTCAAATTTGATTTCTAGGAGTTTATCGGCACGCCCCCCGCTCGCAGGGACTGCCCGAGTATTTCTGCCGCGGGGCAGCAAGATACTGAGGAGCTTCTCTCCATCTTCGAATTCTCGCTCGCGCACTTCAATGTCCGCAGCGTCGCAACGTTCTTTGAGTTGGCCTATCGCGCCTCGCTCTATTTCGTCATTCGCAAAATCAATCTCGATTTCGCCGACAATGTCGTCATCAAGATCTAGTTCTTCTCGATCGCCCTGTTCAATCAAACAACATCTCCGCAGCAGAAATCAGGCTTCTTTACTTGTGAGTATTAGATTTGCCGTCAATCCCTTTAACTCTTTGATCGACAAGCTTCAGTCTGATCTGCGAGCCGTAATCTTGATCTCCACCACGCCCTCGGGCGCATAGAGGCGGTCCACGTCGATCGCGGTCCAGGCGGGGAAGGGGGCTTTGACGTAGCGGTTCTTCACCGCGGCGAGCGCGGGCATCGAGGCGTCTATGTCGGTGTGGTAGGTGGTGATGTCGAGCACGTCGCCCCAGCTCGATCCGGCGCGCTCGAGGATGCCGCCGATATACTGAAACGTGCGGTCGAACGCCTCTTCCTGCGTCTCGCCCTCTTGCGGGGGACCGAGGATCACGCCGGATAGGTAGACGGTGTCGCCGTGGATCACCGCTTCGGAAAAGCCGAACTGCTCAAGAAAAGCGCGCGCGCCCGGGTCCTCGGGCATGATGGTGCGCTTTTCGGATGAGGTCGCCTCGGCGCCTGCCTCGACATGCGCATCGGCGAGCGCGGGGCTGGTGGTGGCTGCGCTCAAAGCCGCGGCTGCGGCGAGCAAAGTGACTGATCTGAGCATGGCTGGTCCTCCCTGTTGTCGGGAAGGGACCATACATGCTCACCGCATGGGTGTCAGTTCCTGAGGGCGGCTTCCGCCTCGCGCTTGGCCATGCGTGCAGCGTCGGCCTTTTCGCGGGCGATCTTGCCTGCGCGGGTACGCTCGGCAAGGCCGAGCCAATGCTGCTCAGAGCGCAGTTCCCGCTCGCGCACATTCTGCAGAACCGCTTCCTTCGCAGCCTTCGCGGATTCGCCCGCACGCTCGATATAGAATTCGTAAGTCTGCGCCATGTGGTCTGCCTTTCGGTATCGGGAAAAGTACTGAGCGGTTAAAACGCAGCGCGGAGCATGATGTTCCGCGCTGCGCATGTTCGTCAGTCCGCTGCCGAAAGGTTTACGGCGCTTTCCTTGCCATTGCGGCCGGTCTCGACTTCGTAGTTGAGACGCTGTTCCTTATCGAGCGTCTGCATGCCGGCGGCCTGCACCGCGCTGATGTGCACGAAGCTGTCGGCCGAACCGTCGTCGGGCTGGATGAAGCCATAGCCCTTGTCGGCGTTGAAGAATTTTACGGAGCCAGTTTTGCTGGACATAATATCGTTCCTTTCAAGAACGTTGGGGTTGCCTCACCGCGACATGCGGCAAGGTCGTGCGTCAATTCGTTCAGATGAAAGGAAGTCGTCGTCCGGTTAACGCCGGGGGTTCGAAGAACCAGACGGCGGAGCGCAAATTTCAAGTTCCGTCGCAAATTCCGACGTCAGCGCGGAGGCTGTAGCATGGAATTGCGCGGATAGCTAATTATTGTTCGCGGGGCAGCTGCGTTTCTGGATTCCGGCATGCCCGTGGGTTAAGGCGTGCTCCCATGACGATCACCATCCTTGTTGATGCCGACGCCTGCCCGGTGAAGGACGAAGTGTACCGCGTGGCGGACAGGTTCAAGGCCGAGGTCCGCGTGGTGAGCAACTCGCCCCTCCGCGTGCCGGTGAGCGAGCGGGTGAAGCGGGTGGTGGTGAGCGACGGCTTCGACGCGGCGGATGACTGGATCGCGGAGCATGCCGACGACCGCAGCGTGGTGGTGACCGGCGACATCCTGCTGGCCGAGCGCTGCCTCAAAGCAGGCGCGCGCGTGCTGAAACACGACGGCCGCGAATTCGACGCCGCCAGCATCGGCAGCGCCATCGCAACCCGCGCGATAATGGAAGACCTGCGCGCCGGGATGGACGGGGTCGGTGGAGGCCCGCCGCCGTTTAGGAAGGCGGATCGGTCGAACTTCCTGCAGGCGCTGGACCGGGTGATGGTGGGGATGGGGCGGGGTTAGCTCACGCGACTGCACCATCCGTTTCTGCCGGCAAACTTGGAAGGGCAAGATGAGTTGTGGAGGACCAGCGCCAGCCCATTGACGTCAGGCCAAATGAAGGCGCTTACTAGCAATCTTGGCTAAGATGAATGGAGGGCAAAATGGCTCTGCCGCCATATATGAATTCCACCGGGCTTATTTCGAAAATCTTCGCCAAGATTCAAGAGGCGAAGGTTCCGGATCGCTACACACAAGATTTCCAATCGACAGTGCTGGGTTACGGTTCTGGCAGCGCGAAACCCTTCATTCCATTTCTAAAAAGAATGGGATTCTTAGAATCTGACGGACGTCCCACAGATTTATATCGCCGTTTTCGCAATGCCGACAGCAGTGGTGCTGCAATGGCAGATGCGATGAAGCACGGTTTCGCAGAGATATTCAAGCGCAATGAATACGCCTACGAGCTAACTCCTGATAAACTGAAAAACTTGATCGTCGAAGTCACTGGCAAGGAAAAAAGCGATTCCTCGGTTAAAGGGATTACGGGAAGTTTCACCGCTTGCAACTCGCTGGCTGACTTCGACTCGTCTCAGACCTCTGATCCTGATTCACACAGTGAGCATAGAGAAGAACCGGCTTCAATGGGTTCGCCACAAGCGCTTGTTGAATATCGTCGGACGGGCAATGCCCGAAAAGCGTTGGGCCTTTCCTACACGATCAATCTGAATCTGCCCGAAACCGACAATATTGACGTGTTCAATGCTATCTTCAAATCTCTCAGAGAGAACCTGCTAGATGCCTTCGACGAATAGAAACGTCCGTCTCTTTGGTCTGAACAATCTCGCGATAGAAGCATCCGTACGCCACTTGGAAAAGCTGCATGAAGTAGATTTGGGACACGGCGAAGATAGCGTGTCCCAGCCTGACGAGACTTATTACCCCCAGTTCGACGCGACCATCCGTTCAGAGGCGGCGGCTATGGCTGTCCACTATCGGGTTTTTTATTGTCTCGAGAATTCGATCCGCACTCTGATCTCGGACATATTGCTGGAGCAGCACGGAACAGATTGGTGGAACCTAGCTGTCCCGCCGAATGTGAAAGATCATGCTGAAGCGACGCATAAGAGAGAGCTAGAGTCCGGGATCAGCGTAAGGTCCGAAGAACTCATCGATTATACAACTTTTGGCGAGCTAGGGGAGATAATCAAAACCAACTGGGAGACATTTTCAGACATCTTTCAGAACATTAAAGCTCTTGAGAAGGTGATCTCAACTTTAAACACACTTCGCGGTCCAATCGCGCATTGCAAAACTTTGGCAGAAGACGAGGTCGTGAGGCTCCATCTGGCGCTACGGGATTGGTTCAGGGCGATGGGTTAATTCGGAATCAAATTCAGAATTAGTCAATTGCGACCTCAAAACCTAAACCACGAAGCACCGCTGTAGATATTCGCTCATCAAGTTGCGGCTTTCCTTTTTTGCTGGTGACCCCCTGCAACTTCCCAAAAGGCCGAAAACCAACTTTTGCTTCAAACTCGTCGTTAAGAAGCTTCGCGTATTGCAGGCAACGTAGGATAGCTTTCTCGATTTCTGCTGATGTTTCATAGCGGCCGTGCATGATCGCGTCCCTGACTTTTTCAGCGGGCGCAATCAATTGACGACTTCTCTTGCTCAGTGACTTCCCAGAAATCCGGTGAAAATGCTTAGGATATTCAGCCCGGTCAATCTTCATCTGATCAACTGCGTCCCAAGCCATATCGCTGTTGGTACGGTACTCTCGCATAAGCAAAGCGTAAAGCGCGATACGCTGACCCGCTTCAAGTTGCTGAAATGTGTAAGCTAACGCAGGATTCCGACTAGAAATCTTTTCCAGCAATTCCGGCAGGACAAGAAAGTACCATTGGAACCCTTCATCTTGCTCATCTAGAAAGTCTTCTATCTTTTGTCGGTTAGACTTTCTCGGCACCTCCTAATTCTCCTCGGGCAAATACAACCGCTCACCCTTCTCCTTGTACACCCGGCTCATCTCTTCCATGCCAGCCTCGTTCTCGGCGCGCTCGGCGGGGGAGTTTTCGCCCTTGAGGTCCTCGCTTGCAAGGAAGCTGTCGGGGTCCGAATTCTGCTTCGCCGCAAACTCGCGCACTTCCTGTGAAATCTTCATCGAGCAGAACTTGGGCCCGCACATGGAGCAGAAGTGGGCGGTCTTCGCGCCTTCTGCGGGGAGCGTCTGGTCGTGGTACTGCTCCGCGGTGTCGGGATCGAGCGACAGATTGAACTGGTCGCGCCAGCGGAATTCAAAGCGCGCTTTTGACAGCGCATCGTCGCGCACTTTCGATGCCGGGTGGCCCTTCGCAAGGTCCGCTGCGTGGGCGGCGAGCTTGTAGGTCACAACGCCCACTTTCACATCGTCGCGGTCGGGCAGGCCAAGGTGTTCCTTGGGCGTGACGTAGCAGAGCATCGCGGTGCCGTACCAACCGATCTGTGCAGCCCCGATGCCGCTGGTGATGTGGTCGTAGCCCGGCGCAATGTCGGTGACGAGCGGCCCAAGCGTGTAGAACGGCGCTTCGCCGCACGCTTCGAGCTGCTTTTCCATGTTCTCCTTGATCTTGTGCATGGGCACGTGGCCCGGCCCTTCGATCATGACCTGAACGTCCTGCGCCCACGCCTTCTTGGTCAGCTCGCCCAGAGTGTAGAGCTCGGCGAATTGCGCTTCGTCATTGGCGTCGGCGATCGAGCCGGGGCGTAGGCCATCGCCCAGCGAATAGGCGATGTCGTAGGCCTTCATGATCTCGGTGATGTCGTCGAAGTGTTCGTAAAGGAAGCTTTCCTTGTGATGCGCGAGGCACCATTTCGCCATGATCGATCCGCCGCGCGACACGATCCCGGTGACGCGCTTGGCGGCGAGCGGGACGTATGGCAGGCGCACCCCTGCATGGATGGTGAAGTAGTCGACGCCCTGCTCGGCCTGTTCGATCAGCGTGTCTCGGAAAATCTCCCACGTCAGCTCCTCGGCGATGCCGCCGACCTTTTCGAGCGCCTGGTAGATTGGCACGGTGCCAACCGGCACGGCGGAATTGCGGATGATCCATTCGCGCGTGTCGTGGATGTTGCGCCCGGTGGAAAGGTCCATGATCGTGTCCGCGCCCCAGCGGGTCGCCCAGACCATCTTGTCGACTTCCTGCGCCACGTCCGAAGCGACGGCGGAATTGCCGATATTGGCGTTGATCTTGACGAGGAAGTTGCGCCCGATGGCCATCGGCTCGGTTTCGGGGTGGTTGATGTTGTTGGGAATGATCGCGCGGCCACGGGCGACTTCGCTGCGAACGAATTCCGGCGTGATCACATCGGGGATTTCCGCGCCCCAATCCTCGCCATCGCGCACGAAATCGGCAGCGATTTCGCGGCCAAGGTTCTCGCGCTCGGCGACATATTCCATTTCAGGCGTGATGATGCCTTTGCGCGCATAGTGCATCTGGCTGACATTCATGCCTGCCTTGGCGCGAAGGGGGCGCTTTACCGTGTTGGGGAATTGCGGGACGCCGCCCGAGCGATCCGGGCCAAGCTGGCCGTTATCTTCAGGCTTCACCTCGCGCGCATCGTAATCCTCGACGTCCCCGCGAGCCATGATCCAGTCGCGGCGCAAGGCGGGAAGGCCTGAATTGATGTCGATATTGGCGTCGGGGTCGGTGTAGGGGCCCGACGTGTCGTATACGCGCACCGGAGCCTCGCCGCCTTCGAGGTCGATCTCGCGCATGGCGACCTGGACGCCGCTGCCGGTACGTGCGCCGACATGGATCTTGCGGCTGCCACGGATAGGCCCGGTGGTTACGCCAATTTCTACGGGGGAATTGATGTCGGCCATGCGAAGTCTCTCCTTGCGAGGACGGAGCGCGGACTTCTGGCAATCAGCCGCCCACTCCCTCCGCCGATGCTAATCGGTTCAGGTTCAACGGGTCGTGGGCCGCAACACCCACCTCTCAGCCAAGACTTGCTGGCTCCCCGGGGATGACTTGCGTCTATAACAGCGGCACAAAAGAATCCAGCACAGTTGGTGGAGAGAATGGATGTATACGCTCTATGGCGCGCTCGCCTCGCCCTATTCGGTCAAGATGCGCAGCCTGCTGCGCTATCGGCGCATTCCCTTCGTCTGGAAAAGCGGCGCAGCGACCCGCGAGGCGCAGCGCCATGTGCGCGCGCCGGTTATCCCGGTGCTGGAATTTCCCGACGGCGGCTACGCCAACGATTCCACCCCGCTCATCTATCGGCTTGAGGAAGAGCATAGCGAACGCTCGGTCATTCCGGGCGATCCAGCTATGGCCTTCGCCGCGCATGTGATCGAGGATTTCGCCGATGAATGGCTGACCAAGGCGATGTTCGGATATCGCTGGCTTGATCCAGTCGATCAGGAGCAGATGAGCAAGTGGCTGGCCTTCGACCTGCTCGAAGGGGGCGGCCTTGCAAAAAGCACCGCCTATGCCGCCGAGTTCCGAGAACGGCAGGTGGGGCGGATGCCGCTGGTCGGCTGCACGCGCGAGAACTTCGCGCTGATCGAGGCATCGACGAAGCAGGTCCTGAGCGCGCTAGAGGATCACGTCACCGACAGCTTCTTCCTGTTCGGATCGCGCCCGAGCCTTGCGGAGTTCGGACTGCTTGGACAGCTCTCGCAATTGGCGGTCGATCCCACACCGCAAGCGATGATGCGCAGCGAGTATCCTTATACCTATCGCTGGCTGATGCACCTCGAGGACGTGTCAGGGATCGAGGGCGAGTGGTCGGACGGGCCTAGCGATGCGGCGCTTGCGATCCTGAAAATGGCTGGAGAGGTCTACGCGCCTTTCCTTGCCGCCAATGCGAAGGCGCTGGCAGCAGGTGAAGAGCAGTTGTCTTTCTCAGCGATGGGACACGAGTTCGCCCAGCCGGTCTTCAAGTACCAGGCTAAATGCCTTGCCGATCTGCGCACGCGCTTCGAAGCGCTCGCGCCTGCGGATCGCGACACGGCTGGCGGCTGGCTGGGCGAGGACTGGATGCGCATCCTCGCGTGACCGGCATCAATCACTCTTGCGCAGCGTGAAGAGGCACAGCGCCAGCAGCACCGTAGCAAGCACGCCCGAACCGCCTGCAATCGGAAGCTCGCCCGAAAAGTCGCGGCCCAGGGCGAGGCTCAAAGCGTTGCTCACAAGCGCGACCGCACCAACCAGCGCTGTAACGCCGCCAAGTGCTTTTGATTCGGCGCTCAAATGGCCAACGCCAAATACCACTGCAGCGAGCGCGAGGAGCACCTTGGCCGCGTTGTAGACCATGAAGGAATAGTCGACGATCGCGCCTGCAACGGGAGCAAGCTCGGGAACAGCCTCTGCCGCTTCGAAGAAGGGGCCGAAAAGCGTAAGTCCTATGCCGACCTGCACAACGTTAAGCACTGCAGCGGCCGTGATCGCAGACCAGCCGACCTGCCATTCGCTCGCACGCACCATCGCAGCGCCCGCATAAGCGGCGAGGATCGTGAACAGCACGCCCTCGCTGCCCCACAGGAGCTGACGCGGCACGTCCATCTCGGCGATGTAGAGCGCGGTGTAGATCGCCTGCGTGATAGCCGCGATGAGCAGGAGCGATGCAACGATGGTCACGTTGCGATTGAAGGTTGCGTGCATGATGTGAAGGTTCCCCTGGAAAACTGTTCGATTGCCTTACGTGGGCGTGCGCCGGATGGTTACGCCCGATTGGCCGATATTCCCCGGGGCAGGCAGATTTAGCCGCCGGAACGGAACCGATTTTGCTCGCAATTGTAGAGCGTCACACCCATATTCAGTCCCAACAGGGGCAAGAAAGAGAGGAGAAACTTTCATGCAGTTCCAGTTCAATTCCGACAGCAGCGTAATGGGCACCGAGAACGTCTCGGAGCGGATCGAGGCCATGGTGCGCGAAAAGCTTACCCGCTTCGAGGATCGTCTCACCCGGGTCGAAGTGCACGTGTCGGACGTCAACGGCTCCAAGCACGGTGCCGACGACAAACACTGCGTGATCGAAGCGCGCCCGCGCGGCGGGAAGCCCATCGGCGTCACAGGCAAGGCCGACAAGGTCGATGATGCTGCGCGCAAGGCTGCCAATACCCTCTCGCAGCGGCTCGAACGCCACTTCGGCAAGGAATCGCGCCACAAGCACGACGCGCGTCCCGACAAGGTGATGTAATCATGACATCCGCCAGCGATGTGCGCAGACAGCTGCGCGCGCGGCTGGCGGAGTATGACGGGCAATCCGTGACGCTGCTCGGCGAGGCGGAGGCGGCATGTTCCCGCGATCCTGACTATTTCGACGCGCTCATTGAGCTTGCAGGTTCGCGCAAAGGCCATGTGCCTGCCGGTGCAACCTGGCTCATCAAGAGCGCGCTTGAGGCAGGACACAAGGCGAGCGCCTCGCAGGCCGATGCTCTGGTCGCATCTCTACCCGCCATCACTGGTTGGGCGGCGCAGCTTCACCTTTGTCAGTCGATCGGTTTTTTGGATATCCCGCCGCGCCACACCGGATTTGTTGCGCACTGGCTTGAGCCGCTGCTGGAGCATGAGCGACCCTTTGTGCGAGCCTGGTCGCTTGATGCACTTGGCCATCTGGCGCGTGCTGATGAGAGCCTTGCCGACCGTTTCGAAACCGCGCTCGCAGCCGGAGCCAAGGACGATCGGGCTTCAGTCCGGGCGAGGGCCCGCAATCTCGCCGCCAGGCGATGACCACGCAGCATCCATCTTAGGTTCAGCCGCTTCGGCCAACGATATGAGGCATGGCTGTCACCGATCCCAAACTTCCGCTGGCCATTGGCCTTGTATCCGCTCTCGCAGTAGGCGTCCCCGCGCTCGCGCAAGGCGACGATGCGGATGAGCCGACTGCGCGCGAACGGGGTGGGCGCGAGTGTTTCTATCAGCGCCAGATTACCGGCTACCGCACTGCCAAGGACGAAGGAGGCAAGCGCAGCGATACGAGCATTCTCGTCGATGTGCGCGCGGGCGAGACGTTCCTCGTTACTTTTGCGCAGCGTTGCCCCGATGTGCGCTGGGCGCAGACAGTTCGCTTCACGCGCACAGGCGTCGGGCGGATTTGCGACGGGCTTGATATCGACGTCATCGTGCCGGACGTAACCGGACCGCAGCGCTGCACGATCCAGTCGATCCGCAGGCTGACCGCTGGTGAACCCGGAGCGCGGGCGGGCGCTCGCGAATAGGCGCTATTCCGGCACCCCTAGAAACGCGGCGATCTCGCTCCAGCGCGAGCGCACTTCGTTGCGGCCGCGCTCGATATTCTGGGCGATAAGCTCCGGAATGAAGTCGAGCGTTTCGTAAAGGTCGGTCGGCGGCTGAAGCACCATGGTCGGGATCAGGAAATACTGGTCGATCCGCGCCTTGATCGGAGCCATCGCCTGTTCGACCTGCTCGGGGGAAAGGGGCAGGCCTTCGAGCACGCGGCGCTGTTCCATCTCGGCGCGCAGCAGGTCGTTGATCAGCTCGATGCTGCCAAGGTCGCTGTCGGCAACCTCTCGCGTCAGCAGCTCGACCGAGCGAAGGCCGATGTCGATGATGCTGTCATATTCGTTGTGCGTCTTGGGCAAGGGCGCTTCGGCGCGGACCACCAGGATCGCGCGCGGGCGCAGCCGGATGGCGGAATCATAAGGCGTGATGTCCCTCACCCCGCCATCGACCCACTGTTCCAGCTTGCCGCCCGCATCGCGCGTTTCGAAGGGCGGGAAGAAGGGTGGCTGGGCCGAGCTTGCATAGACCCAGTCGGCGATGTTGTTGGCGTTCTCAGCGACGGTGATGAGATCGCCGGTGGTGATGTTGACGACCGCGAGACGCAGGTTCTTGCCGGTTGCGCGAATGTCCTCGTCCTTGAAGGCATCGTTCAAGAGCTTGCGCAATGGCCCGGTGCTGTAGACCGAGTTTTTGCCGGTGATGACCGCCCAGATCGGGCCGCCCCGGCTCTTGTAGATGTCGTCGGGCCCCTTGAGCCCGGTCCAGAAGTCGACGAGTTCGGGGATCGTGTCCTGCGCCACACCCGCCGCTTGGATCGCGCCGGTCGATGTGCCGACCACCGTTTCGAAATCAACGCCTTTTACGCGGATCAATTCATCCAGCACGCCGACTTGATACGCGCCCTTTGCGCCGCCACCGCTAAGCGCCAATCCCAGTCCACCAGCCATGCGTTTCGCTCCCCTTGTCGTGTTTCAAAGGGTTATCGCGTGAAGAGTGCCAGCGATAGGATCAATGCGGCAAGGCGGCTCTAGTCACCGGGCGCCAGCCCCAATTCGCCGAGAATGCCGGGAATTTCCTTCTTCACCCGGAAAAACCCGGCGCGCGCGTGTGGCCAGGTCAGGCGGTCGAGGTCGCCTAGCAGGGTGATGGTGCTGCCCGCTTCGGCGAGCGGCGCGATGCCTGGCATCAACGCATCTCTGGTCCATCCGGTCGGAAGGTAAGGCACCGCGAGCCGCTCCACTCCAACCTCGCTGATCAGGTCCTTGAGATTTGCACCTGCTTCCCAAGTGAGGGCAGGGCAGTCGAACGCGCTCGCCGCCTCGGCCGCACCGTTTTCGACCGCGCCCGTAGCGAACTTCGCCGCAAGCTCGCCCACTTCTCCGGTAGAGCGAGCCTTCGGGCGGGCTGCACCAATCACCGCAGCAGGAGCCTTGGGCAGGTCTAGCGGCACATGGCTCGCCGCTTCGTCGTGCAAGAGCAGCGCGAAGGGCGCGTCGAACGCGTCTTCGGGCGGTGCTTCCGGCAGGTCGAGCTTCTGGCGCTGGTGCTCGGTCTCCTCGCTCAGCGGTTCGGGGTCTTCGTTCAGCCCTTCGGCAGACAGTGGCCCACCATCGCGGCGCTCGGTGTAGCGTTTGATGTTGGATGCGCGCGCGGCGTAGTTCTTGCCTTTGGTATGGAGCCCCGCGACCCAGCGCCACGAAAGCGTGTTCGAGGCCGCATCGCCGTCCATCAGGTGCCGCAGGAAGAAGTCTGCGCCAAGTTGCCAGTCGAGCTTTAGCGTAAATATCCAGACGCTCGCAAACCACATGCGCGCGTGGTTGTGGAGGTAGCCGGTCTGCACCAGCTCGCGCACCCACTGGTCGAATGCCTCGATCCCGGTGCGGCCTGCGACGGCTTCCTCGTACACCTTGGCGAGGCCCGAATTGTTCTCGACCGCGATCAGAGCGCCGTCGCGGCCCTGTTTGTAGGCGTCCCATACGCTCGGGCGCTGTTCGAGGTAGCCCTTGAAGTAAACCCGCCAGAAAACTTCGGCGATGAACTTTTCCGCCTTGCCGGGGCCATGCTCGTTCAGCGCGGCGAGGATAACCTCGCGTTCGCTCAAAAGGCCGGCGTGGAGCCAGGGCGACAATTGCGAGACGTTGGAAAGCATCCCGTCTTCGGGAACGCCATCATCGTAATTGCGGTTGCTGGCATAGGCGCTGCCGGATCGGGGCGCGAATTCGGCAAGGCGGTCAAGACCAGCCTTGCGGTCAGGGGTAAAGGTCATCGAAGCTTTCCGGATTGTGTGTCATATTCCAAATGATCTCAAAAGAATTTGGATCCAACCGAAGCCTTCATGCGTATCTTGCCACAGAGCCGCCACAATTCTTGCGGCTTTGTAAATCACTCCCCCACCTCAATCACTAGAGGAAGATCCCAATGAAATTCATCAAGCTTAGCCTCGTTGCAGGCACCGCGCTTGCTCTTGCCGCCTGTGCTTCGGAAACCGAAACCGAAGATTCGATGATGGCCGACGAAACCGCCATGGCCGAAGAAGCAACCGCTCCGGGCACCATCGTTGAAGTTGCACAGGGCGACGAAGCCACCTTCTCGACCCTCGTTGCAGCCGTTACCGCAGCCGGTCTTGGTGACGCGCTTTCGGGTGAAGGCCCGCTGACCGTGTTCGCACCGACCAACGACGCATTCGGCGCACTGCCCGAAGGCACCGTCGAAGAGCTCACCACCAACGACACCGAAACGCTCGGCGCCATTCTGCAGTACCACGTGGTCGAAGGCCGCGTTGATGCCGCAACGCTGATCGGCATGATCGAAGCAGCTGGCGAAGAAGGCCACCCGGTCCCGACGCTTGGTGGCGGCGAACTGACTGCAACGCTAGTCGATGGCGGCGTTGTTCTCACCGATGCCACCGGCGCGACCGTGAACGTCACCGCAACCGACGTTGAAGCATCGAACGGCCTGATCCACGTGATCGACGGCGTGCTGATGCCGCAGTAATCTGCGCCGCATATTGCGAAACGCAAATGAGGGCGGGTCGCTGCACAGTGCAGCGGCCCGCTTTTTTTGCGCAACCAGCCACCCGTCGCCGGCAGGCGGTTTCGCACTTCAAATCCCTGCGGTATAGCGCCCGCCATGATTGCCCGGCCCATTCAGCTCGCCGTTCTGGCATTGCCGCTCGCGCTCGCCGCATGCAGCGATGTGCCCGGCGAAATCACCCGCGATACCGAGCCCTTTGCCGGGATCGCTCCTGAAGAAACGCTCACCGCGCTCGGGAACGAACCGTTCTGGAACGTGAAAGTCGAGCCAGCCGGCGAGGGCGGGTTCATTGCCACCTATTCGACGCCCGAGAACATCGAGGGCAGAGAATTCGCCGTATCGCGATTTGCAGGCAATAACGGGATCGGGATGAGCGGTGAGCTTGATGGCGCTCCGGCAAGCCTTGCCCTCACGCCGGGCGAATGCAGCGACACGATGAGCGACCGCATCTACCCCTACACCGCCACCTTTGCCCTTGGCGATGAGACCTATTTCGGCTGCGCATATACAAGCGCACAACCATACATTGGCGAGCAAATGCCCTGACCGGTCAATGCGTAATAACCGGGTAAATAGCCGACTTCTCTAAGAAAACCTTAAAATTTGCCACTGGCAAACTGGTGCCAAGAGGTCCCATGAAGGGGCCGACAGTGATTTCGGCAAGCTATTGAAAACCAATAGTCATTCCCATTGCGATCAGCGGTTGACAGTAGACTGCTGAGTCCGGCGATCTGCAAAAGCAGAATTTTCCTCCATTTTCGATTGGTGACGGCGGGAACCCTGCGTCAATCCTCGCGTTGAAGGCGAAATACTAACCTCTTTGGGATCAGGCATCGCAGTCACGATTGCACGCCGACAATTTACGGAAGAAACAACCAAGTGACGACTCCAAGCTCACCTCAAGACAGCGCAGCTGGCGCCGCCGGGTCCAAACCCGGCGACGCCTCGCATTACGCGCTGGACATGGAGCGGGAGCTTTCGCACCGGGTCAAAAACATGTTCGCTGTTATCAATGCGATCGTCAGCATCACCGGACGCGTCAAAGGCATCCCGACCGAAGCGGCGGATATCAACGCCCGCATTCAGGCCTTGGGCCGCGCTTACGAAACAACGTTCGAAGGATCGCACACTGGCGCTTTTGATATAGGCGAAGCGATCGAAGCTGTCCTTCGTCCCTATGCGCGCTCGACCGCAAGGCTTAGCCTCGAAGGCGATAAGATACGCGCTCCAAGTGCTACCATCTCGCTCGTTGGCATGGTGCTTCACGAATTTGCAATCAACGCGAAGAGACACGGCGCCTGGAAGGGCGACGGTTCGGTTTCGGTCAAACTGAAATCGGGTTGCTGCGATGGTTTGTCATGCGACACCGGCGGGGGCCAATCCGAAGCGATCACTCTTATCTGGAGTGAGAGCGGCGGCCCAGCCACCAACGGCGATGAGATTACCGCTGGCGGCGGAACCGAAATCGTCGACCGTTTGCTTGCAACAGCGCGCGGCACGATTGAGCGCGAGTGGACCGATCAGGGGCTGGAGGCGAAGATCTGCATTCCGGTTGCAAGGGTCGGGTGAGCACCCCTTGCTCCATATTACTTGTTGAGGACGAGCCGCTTGTCCTCATGGGCCTTGAATTGGCCGCACAGGAGCTCGGGCACGATGTCGCCACAGCGCTAAGCGTAGAAGAGGCGCTTGACCTGATTAGCAGAGGTCTCACTCCTGACGTTGCCGTGCTCGACGTAAACCTGGGCGTCGGCAAGACCTGCGCGCCCGTGGCGCGCGAATTGGCGAAGCGCGATGTTCCTTTCGTGATCTACTCCGGTGCTATCGATCGCAAGACCACGATTGGGCGAGCCGCAGGCGTGCCATTCATTCCAAAGCCCGCTTTACCCGCAGACGTAATCGAACTCGCGCTTCAGCAGCGCGAATTGCCATGCGGTGCAGACGCGGCTTGAACGCAGGCGTTCGCCTTTAGAACAGTCCTGGAATTTCGAACTGCGCTGCGTTGGGACGCTCGGGTTGCAGTGTTTCGAGCCCGCCAACGCTCTGCGCGCCTTGCGCTCCGCTGCCGCTGATCGGCGTGCAGCTTTGCCCTGACAGGAAATCGAGCGCGGTCGCGATCGAGGCCTCTGCCGGATCGCCGAGCTGGACCGAGATGTCGTCGCCCGCGCGGCAGGTGTTGGGAACGGTGCTCGCAAGACCGGTGAAGTACTCGCCCTCGTCATTGGCATTCAGCGTCTGGAAGGTGACGGCGCGGATGCGCAGGTCACATTCCTCGAAGTCGAAGCCGAACTGGCCGACGGGCTTGCCGTTGGTGTTGCGCCCGACAATCGCGACATTGGCCGGGTCGAGATACGGGACCATCGAATTGATCACCAGCTCGCTTGCCGAGGCGGTGTTGCCGGTGGTGATGAACGCGACCTTGGAAGCCTGAAGCGATTGCACTTCGTTCTGGAACAGTCGCGTTTCGTTTTCCGAGGATTTGGATTCGCGCAAAACCGTGCGGCTCCACACCTGTCCCACGCGGTTTTCGCCCAGAAGGTCACCGATCACATTGGCAAGGAACACCAGCCCGCCGCCATTGTAGCGGAAGTCGATGATGAGCTCGTCGACATTGTTCGAATTGAACAGCTGGAAGGCATCGCGCAGCTGCGCATCGGCGGTCTGCGGGAAGAAGGTGCGGAAGTTGAGATAGCCGACCGACTTGCCGCCATCGTTGATGATGAGCGCGCCGTAGCGGTCGGAAATGGGATCGAGATTGAAGTCGGCCTTGACGATGCTGGCTTCGATCACCGTGCCATCGACCTGCGCAAAGCGGATCACGCGAGTGACGCCCGGATCGCTCGGCCCAAGCGCGTTGATGACTGCCGGCGGACCGCCCGATGCCATCAGCGAGTTGACCGAGACGAGGTTGTTGGCGGTCGTCCCGATGGCGAGCAATTCGGTCCCGCGGTCCATTCCGGCGGCAAAGCCGGGCGCGTTCTCGAAGGCTTCGAACAGGAACACCCTGTCGTTCACCGTGTCATAGGAAAGACGAATACCGAAGCCTGCGCTTGAGCCGGAATTGATCAGCTCGTTTTCGGCTTCGATCGAGGTCGCAAAGGTAAAGCCCTTGTCGCGCGACTGTGCGCGGGCCGGCGCGACGCGCGCATCGAGGAAGCTCTGCACATCGTTGAAGTCTGCCGCGTTGACCGTGTTGTCGAGCAGGTCCGGGAACAGGTACCATTCGTTCAGAACGTCATTGGCAAAGGCGATCTGGTTCTGCACCGCGCAGGTCGCGACGCTTGGCGTCGGGGTTGGCGTAGGGCCGCCGGTTGGTGGCGGCGAAGACCCACCGCCTCCACAGGCAGCTAGCGCCAGCGCGAGAGTTGCAGAAAGTGCGTTGCGCCCGACAGGAAGGGACGCGGTGTTTGCATCAGATTTCATGGAATGAAGGCGACTCCGGACCGAAAAGTTGTAGCAATTGATGTTTACGCCTGAGCGCAGAGCATGCATGAGCAGCCCGCCAACGGCAAGTTCGCAAAGCGTTTTCGACACGCAAATCGCACTTGTCCACCGCTACAAAACGGGCCCTTGCTTTGAAAATGCTCAATATTTTGCAAGTTTTCCTCAGAAACCGGGGCAAATCCACGCCCGCTCCCTCGTTTTGACCCCCTTATCCTACTAGCAACCTAGACATGGAAAGACAGAATCATGACCGATCTGCCTGATTGGCTGACCGCCAAATTGCCGCCTGCAGCGCGCCACGCCGGACTTGCGATCGCAAGCCTGGGCGATGCCAAGACGCTTGAGCGCGGCGGCTTTGCCCTGACCAGCCCGGCCTTCAAGTCGGGCGACGAACTCGACCCATGCTTCACCGCGAAGGAAGAAGACGCGGTTGCGCCCCCGCTGGAATGGTCCGCGCCGCCTCCGGGTTCGCAGGAATTGATCGTCATCGTCGAAGATGCCTCCTCAGACAGCGCAGAGCCTGCGTGCCACTGGGTCGTCTGGGGCTTGGCCGGACAGCGCGGCAAGCTGCTTGAAGGCGAAGTGCCGCCTCGCACCGGCAAGAACGCCTTTGGCAATTCCGAATGGCTGCTGCCCGACCCGCCGGTCGGAGAGACGCGCCACTATGTATTTCAGATTTTCGCGACCGACCTGCCGCTGACCATCATGCCAGGGGCAAGCCGCGAAGAAGTGATGGCCGCCATCAAGGGCTTCATAACCGGCTGCGCCGTGCTCTATGCACCGTTCACCGGGATTGAGGCGGATGACGGTTTCATTGACGACGACGATTTCGAATAACCTGCCAAAATATTAGGGAGAACAACCATGGCTGGCAAAACCAACGCACTGCAGAAACCAGTGAACCTTTCAGGCGAACTGGAAAACGTGGTCGGCAAGGGTCCGATGACCCGCGCACAGGTCACCTCGAAGGTGTGGGAATACATCAAGGCGAATGACCTTCAAGATTCGAAGGACAAGCGTCAGATCAATCCCGACGCGAAGCTTGGCGCGGTGATCGGCAACGACCAGATCTCGATGTTCAAGATGACGGCTGCTGTTTCGAAGCACCTCAGCTAAGACGCGTCTTCGCTTCTTATTCAGGCGGCTCGCCGGGCAATGCGATGCGATAAGCACCGCTGCGCCGGGCGAGCCGTTTGCCTTTCCAGCTCAGAGTGATTTCGCCCGCTTCGTGCATCGCATCGACTGCTGCGTGAACCGGCTCCATCAGCGCGCGCCATTCTCCGCCGGGACCAGCGATCAGGCGCGCGGCTTCGCTGGGGCAGACCGTCGCTACTTTGCGCCTTTGGCTCAGCAGTGTTCGGATCGCTGCCGCGGCTTCGCTATTTCTTCTCATATTTGCGGCGGCGCCAAGGCAGGTCCTTGCGGTGCGGTATCCGCACATCGCCGACCCACAGCGCCCACAGAATGATGATCGGCTGCGCGATCATGCGCGGGATGTGGTATTCGAGGCCCAAGCCCCCATCAGCGCGCGCCATGTCCATCGCGAAGTGGTTGATGTTGGCGGGCCACACGAACAGCGCGTAAAGCGCAAGACCGATCCCGCCGATACGCCTCAGGCGTGCATTGAACGGCTGGATCAGCGCAATCGCGCCAAGGATTTCAGCAATCCCGGTCCAGAACACGATCTGTTCGGGATAAGGGATCATTTCTGGCATGATCGCAAGGAACGGCTCGGGCTTCACGATGTGCATGTAGCCCGCAAAGGCATAGAACGCGGCGAGGATGATGCGGGCGAGCGCCTTGATGAAACCCATGATCATGCGCGCGCCTCCTTGTCGAGCTCTTGGCCGGGAGCCCATCCGGGCGGCGCAAGCTCGAAGCCTGCGAACTCGAAACCGGGCACGACGACGCAGGAGACGAGCGCATAGCCCGCCGGACCTTCGACCGGGCGCGCGGCTTGCCATGCACCCGTGGGGACAAGGCCTTGCAGCTTCTCACCGCCCGCCACGTCGCTGCCCAATCGCAGCCAGTGCGCAGGCCCTTCGTCACCGCCTGCAATGCCCAGTTCAAGCGGGTCGCCGCCCTGCCACAACCACATCTCGTCTGCATCGACGCGGTGCCAGTGCGAGGCCTCTCCCGCTTTTAGCAAGAAGTGGATCGCCGTGCCTCGCGCGCGGCCTGAGCCATCGCTATCGGCGCGCCACGTCTCTGCGTACCACCCGCCCTCGGGATGCGGCTGCATCTGCAATTGTTCGATCAGCGCGTCCGCGCTATTCGCCTGTGTCATGAGTTTGCGCCCCTCAAGGAAGCGCACAAGTATCGGGAGTTTTACGCCTCATGCAACACAAAGCGCTTAACCACGTCGCCGCCTGCGCTGCCATCGCCTTTATCTGGAGCGCGCCCGCCCAAGCTCAGGATGTCGAAGGCAGCGTTGCCGAGGACATCGCTCCCGTGATCGAGAACGACATGGCGCTCGAAGCCGCCGAGGCAGCGCTCGCAATTGCGCCGGTGTTTGACGGGCACAACGACGTGCCCATCCAGCTGCGCCGCCGCTTCGACAATCAGATCAACACGTTCGACTTCGCCGATACCACCGACACCGGACCGGAAGTCGATGGAAACCCGATGCACACCGACATTGCCCGCCTCGCCGAAGGGCGCGTGGGCGCGCAGTACTGGTCGGTCTACGTGCCAGCGAGCCTGCCCGAGCCGCAGGCGGTGCAGATGACGATGGAGCAGATCGACGTGATGAAGCGTCTGATCGCGCGCTATCCCGGCGAGCTAGCCTTCGCCGAGACCGCCGACGATATCGAGAACGCGATTGCCGAGGGGCGCATCGCTTCGATGCTGGGCATGGAAGGTGGGCACTCGATCGGGTCGAGCCTCGCGGTGCTTCGCCAGATGTATGACCTCGGCGCGCGCTACATGACGCTCACTCACGGCGCGAACACGCCATGGGCCGACAGCGCGACCGATGATCCCGAGCATGACGGCCTCACCGATTTCGGCAGGGACGTGGTGCGCGAGATGAACCGACTGGGCATGCTGGTCGACCTCAGCCATGTGAGCGAGAAAACTATGCATGACGCGCTCGACGTGACGCGCGTGCCGGTGATCTTCAGCCACTCGGGCGTGCGCGCGGTAAATGGCCATGCGCGCAACGTTCCCGACAGCGTGCTCCAGCGCCTGCCTGACAATGGGGGGGTTGTAATGGTGGTGGGTTTGCCCGGCTTCCTCAACAACGCACAGCGCGAATGGTTCGCCGAGCGCGAAGCTGAATTGGCCCGCCAGAATTCGCTGTTCCGCGGGCAGCCCGACGTCGTCGCCCGCGCAATGGCGGAATGGGACGCAGCGAACGAGATGCCGCCGACCATGATCAGCCACATGGCCGATCATATCGACCACATTCGCGATCTCATCGGGGTCGAATATATCGGGATTGGCGGCGATTTCGACGGGATGCCGACCGGCCCCGAAGGCTTCGAGGACGTCAGCGGCTACCCGCAGCTCTTCGCCGAATTGTCACGTCGCGGCTATTCGCAGGTCGAGCTTGAGCTGATCTCAAGCCGCAACGCCATGCGCGTCCTGCGCGAAGCGGAACGCTATGCCGCGCGCGCGTCGGGCCAGCCACCGATCGAGACCTTGATTCCGACCGACGACTGATCCGAGCAGCGGATTAGAGGTAAAGCGCGGGCACAACCCAGGCGAGGCTCATCAGGAAGATCGCCAGCGCCAGGCTGACCATCAGAACGGTGAGCGTCGCTGGATTGTCCTGCGCCGCGCGTGCAGCGAGAGCGGTGATGCGCGCCGGCTTGCGAAGAGCGGCGCGCGGCATGGTGAGGGCAGGGGCGTTATTCATCGTATTCTCCTATCAATAAGGAGCAATTCGATTGAACTAGTCGATTGGTTACGACCCTGCCGCTGAAAGGGCTCAATCGTCCTTGAGCGGATCATGGCCCCAATTCATCAGGCTATAGCGCCAGTCTGTCTCCTCGACACCGCCATCGGGGCGCTGCGAGAGGTGGCGTTTGATGTAGTTGCCGACCTTGTTCATATGCTCGAACTGGCTCTCGGTGAGATCGTCCTTGTTCGTGCGCTTGATCTCGACGATGCGGCGACCGGACCTGTGCCCGGTGCTTTCGCCGTCATCATTGTCACCGACCGACTTCGATTCCTCGGTCTCGAGCCATTCCTCGAGTTCCTTGGGTTGCATGTTCACCCGGTCGTAAAACGTGTCGAAAATCTCGTCCTTTTCATCCTGCTCCACGATCAATCGTCCTCATCATCGGCCGTGTCGGGCAGGTTTTCGCGAGCCGTCGAGGCCATTTCCTCGAGCTCTTCCTCCGTCATGCTCTCGTACATCTCTTCCGATGCACCCTGGAGGTCGGACTTGTCGGTTTCACCGCGCTTGGCAGAAAGCGCGGCGCCCGCAGCCTGTTGCTGCGCCTTGCTGTTTGCCTTGGGCATGGATCAATCCTGTGCTTCGAGTTCGCTACCGCGCTTGAGGACTTCGTCGCCGTCTTCCTGCTTGATGAGGTAAGCCGGGTTGTCCTCGTCGCCGTCCTTGGTGACTTCGGTACCTTGAAGGGTACGCGTCACCTCGCGCTCGAAGCGTTCCTTGATCTGGCCTTTGCCTTCGCCGTTGCCCCAGTTCCACTTGACGTACTGGTCGGTCTGGAAGCTGTTAGAATTGCTCATTGTTTGTCTCCGATTGGGGGTTCGGAAGACTTACGAGCAAGGGGGGCTTTAGGTTCCACAGAACCCGCTGGATTGTCAGACTCCGGTGATCGCCGGGATGATCCAGATGATGCTCATCGCGATGATGGCAAGCAGCAGTCCGATGCCGAGCACATAGCGCATGTAGCCGGTGGTGTGCGCACCGCGTGCGTCGTCATCTTCGATGTGAATGCGGCCGTCTTTGTCGACTTCGCTCATGAAAAACTCCGTAATCCCAAATTCGTGTTTGCGTTCGGCTTCTAGGACATATCGGCGCGCGGCGAAAGCCCGCACGCGATCCTTTGCAGCAATGATGTGTTGGCGAGATCAGTCGCGCAGCAGCTCGTTGATCCCGGTTTTCGAGCGCGTTTGCGCATCGACGGTCTTCACGATCACCGCGCAATAAAGCGAAGGACCGGGCGTTCCGTCGGAAAGTGGCTTGCCCGGAAGCGATCCGGGCACGACCACGGCATAGGGCGGCACTTCGCCGCGATGCACTTCGCCGGTGGCGCGGTCGATGATCTTGGTCGATGCGCCGAGATAAACACCCATGGAAAGCACCGCGCCTTCGCCCACGCGCACGCCTTCTGCAACCTCTGCACGAGCGCCGATAAATGCGCCGTCACCGATGATGACCGGTTCGGCCTGAAGCGGTTCGAGCACGCCGCCGATGCCGGCGCCGCCTGACAGGTGCACGTTCTTGCCGATCTGCGCGCACGAGCCCACGGTTGCCCAGGTGTCGACCATGGTGCCTTCGCCGACATAGGCGCCGATATTGACGAAGCTCGGCATCAGCACCGCGCCTTTGCCAATATGGCTGCCGCGGCGAACGATTGCGCCCGGGACCACACGGAAACCGGCTTCCTTGAAGCGGTTCGCGCCCCATCCGGCGAATTTGAGCGGCACCTTGTCGAACGCGGCCTCACCAGCGGAGCCATGCTCCATGACGCGGTTGTCCTGCAGGCGGAAGGAAAGCAGAACCGCTTTCTTAAGCCACTGGTTCACCGACCATGTGCCATCTTCGCCAGGCTGTGCGACGCGCACTTCGCCGCTGTCGAGCAGCGCGAGCGCTTCGCCAACCGCATGACGAACATCGCTACCGGGAGTGACGGTGTCGCGTTCTTCCCAGGCGGCTTCGATCTGGCTGATGAGGGTGTCGTTCATGATGTCTCCGGCTCGCGCCCTCTTTCAAAAAAGGGGACGCCTTGCATTGGAAGGCTAACGCGTAAGAGCAGCGTTGGTTTCGCCTTAAGGTTTCGGCCAAGCTGCTAGCTTGCCCTGAGGCGAGCGGCAAGGTGCGAGCGTGCCAGACGGCAGAATGGGCCAATTCGGCGCTTCTTCGCGTTGAAGTCCAGACCGCGCTTGCCGAGAGGTAAGGCATGTGCCTATGCTCACTCGCGTTAGGGGGCCGGCAGTTTAGGATGAGACCAATGCCTCGCACTACCGCTCTAACACCGTCTTCAGCCACGTCTTCGCCCGTCCGCATCACGCGGATTCCAGTCGCGCCGCGTCCCGACCGAAGGGCGCCTGTGGTCTGGAAAGTCGCTGCCGCAGCGCTTGCCTGTACGGCGCTCGCTGCTTGT
>NZ_CH672390.1:1682473-2087367 GCF_000152865.1 Erythrobacter sp. NAP1 | reverse complement strand
CCTCCACCGCCACCGCCGCCTCCTCCGCCATCGACCAATTTCGACACGGCGGAGTTTCGCCGTTCGGACGGGCCGGACTTTCACGGCGCGATTGCGGCATGGCAGGATGGTGCGACGGGCGAGGGACAGATCATCGCGGTGATCGACAGCGGCATCGATTCCGACAGCCCTGAATTCGCAGGGCGCATCCACCCGGATTCGCGCGACGTCGCTGGCAATCGCGGGATCGATCCAGAGGATGACCACGGCACCAATGTCGCCATGGTCGCGGCCGCCGCGCGCGATGACGAAGGTATCCTCGGCATCGCCTTCGATGCGCAGGTCCTCGCTCTACGTGCCGACATGCCCGGCTCGTGCGGGACGGACACGCCGCAGGACCCGACGCTCGGTTGCTCCTTCACCGACCGCGATATCGCCGCTGGAGTGGACCAGGCGATTGCAAGCGGGGCGGCGGTCATCAACCTGAGCCTTGGAGGAGGAACCGCATCGGCGGCCCTTCGCGGCGCGATCTCGCGCGCAGCCAATGCCGGAATCGTGGTGGTCGTCGCGGCGGGAAATGGGGGAGGGGGCGATGATCCGGACATCGACCCGAACCAGCCCGATCCCTTCGCAACCAGCCTGCTCGATGCAGGCGGCGGCAACGTAATCATCGTCGGATCGGTTGACGACAATGGCGGTTTTTCCAGCTTCAGCAACCGCGCTGGAACCTCTGCAGCCTCGTTTCTTAGCGCCCGGGGAGAGCGGATTTGCTGCGTCTATCAGGATGGCGAAATCTTCGTCGAAACCATCGACGGTTCGCAGTTCGTGACGCTGTTTTCAGGCACGAGTTTCGCCACTCCGCAAGTCGCAGGCGCAGTGGCGCTGCTGGCGCAGGCCTTTCCCAATCTGACCGGAGAGGAAATCGTCGAAATCCTGCTCACCAGCGCGAGCGATGCGGGCGCGACGGGTACGGACGGAGTGTTCGGAACGGGCATCCTCGACATCGCCCGCGCTTTTCAGCCAGCAGGGACCACAACGCTCGCGGGCACGGCAAACGCGCTCGGCCTTGCTGACGATTTTGCGATTGGATCGGCGGCGATGGGTGACGCGTTGTCGGGCGCTTCGCTCGGCACGATCGTCACCGACCAGTATGATCGCGCTTATAGCTTCAGCTTCGGCGGGCGCACGCAGAACGCCGCGCAGGTTCAAAGGCTTCGCGGCGCGGTCGAGCGGGGCGGCTATACCAGCGCAGCGTCGAGCCCGGCGCTTTCGCTTGCGGTGACGGTGGGAGAGACGAACCGCGCGGCAGGTGTCGGCTGGACGCAGGCGCTGCAATTGTCGCCCGAGGATGCGCAGGGCGCGCGGGTGCTGGCTGCACGCGTGGCGGCCCGGATCGCGCCGGATACACAGCTTGGCGTGGCCTTCCGCCAGAGTGCATCGGGCCTTGTCGCGCAGATGCAGGGTTCGGACCGCGCTGCCTTCATGATCGCACCCGAAGCGGGCCGTGACGCTGGCTTTCTTGAAGAGAGCCAGTTTGCTTTCGCCACGCGCCAAACCTTCGGCGACTGGGGCCTCACAATATCGGGAGAGCGCGGACGCGCATGGCTCGGCGAAAACCGCCGGGCGAGCGATGTTCTGTTCGGCGTGCGCGAGCGGCGCGCGACCACCAGCATGGCGCTGGCCGCCGATCGCAGCTGGGGCGGGCTTGATGCGAGCGTCGCGATGTCGTGGCTCGCAGAAGAAGAGACGCTGCTCGGCGGGTACTTCAATCCCGCATTCGGCATTTCGGGCGCGGATAGCGTTTTCCTCGACGGGCGACTGGTGCAGCGGATCGGCTCACGCTGGCGATTGGGCGGTGCGTATCGCGCTGGCTTTACCCGCCCGCGCGGCTCGGCTCTGATCGGTGCAGGCTCGCAGGTCGAGACGCAGGGCTGGTCGATCGACCTGACGCAAGCAGGCCTGTTCCAGCACCATGACAGCATCGGATTGCGCGTCAGCCAGCCGCTGCGCGTGACCGGTGGGGCCCTCAATTTCGACCTGCCTGTTGCCTATGACTATGCGACCGAAAGCGCGATCCTTGGCCGACAGTCGCTCAATCTTGCGCCTGCGGGGCGCGAGCTGATGAGCGAGCTCAACTGGAGCGGCTGGATCGGCTCCGCGCGCATTTCGACCAGCGTCTATTATCGACAGGAGCCCGGCCATATCGAGAGCGCGCCAAGCGATATCGGCGCGCTGCTCAGCATCGGCGCTGCGTTCTAGCCACCCGCTCTATTCAGGCATCCCGGCATCGCGCGCAAACATGTATGCGCGCTCGACCAACGGCGCAACGCGTTCGCTCATCGACTTGGCGTGTGCAGACGAGGCAGTGCCGTCGATCACACGCTTCTTGATGCCCTGCATGATGCCCGCCAGCCGGAACAGGTTGTAGGCAAAATACCAATCCATCGGCGGCACGGGATAACCGGTGCGCGCAACATAGCGTTCGACCGCTTCCTCGACAGTGGGAATGCCGAGATCGCCCAGATCAAGCCCAAGCAGCCCCGCGCGCCCGTCTGCAGGCTGGAACCAGTTGAGCATCAGGTAGCTAAAATCCGCAATCGGATCGCCTAGCGTCGACAGCTCCCAGTCGAGCACTGCGATGATGCGGGGCTCGGTCTTGTGAAAAATCACGTTGTCGAGCCGGTAGTCGCCATGCACCACAGAGCTTTCATGCTGTGGCGGGATCGTCTCGGGCAGCCATTCGATCAGCCGCTCCATCTGGGGCATGTGCTCTGTTTCGGAGAGCTTGTACTGCTTCGACCAGCGCGAGATCTGGCGCGCGCAATAATCGGTCGGCTTACCATAATCGCTAAGCCCGATTTCGGCAGGCTTCTTGAGGTGCAGGTCGGCCATCGTGTCGATCAGCGCGTGGTAATGGGCGCGGCGTTCTTCCGGCTCCATCCCCGGCAGCGCGCCGTTCCACAGCGAGCGACCGTCAGCCATGCTCATAACGAAGAATTTCGAGCCGATAACCTCGGCATCTTCGCAAAGGCCATAGGTCTTGGGCACCGGAAAGCCGGTCGGGTGAAGGCCCGTCATCGCTGCATATTCGCGGTCCACCGCGTGGGCCGACGGCAACAGCTTGCCGAAGGGCTGGCGGCGCAGGACGTAGTTCGTTTCTGGCGTCTCGATCTTGTAGGTCGGGTTGGATTGCCCGCCCTTGAACTTGGTGTAGCTGATCGGCCCGGCGAAGCCTTCGACATTGGCCTCGAACCACTGGGTCAGAGCTTCAAGGTCGAGCTTGTCGCGCTCTTCGACCTCGACCGTGCCGACCATTTCCTTGTCAAAATCAATGTCCATCAGTCGAACATGACCACGCTGCGTGCGTGGCTCCCTTCGCGCATTTTGTCGAACCCGGCATTCACATCCTCAAGCCCGATGCGCTCAGCAATAATCGTGTCGAGGTCGAGCAGTCCGCGCATGTAGAAATCGACGAGGCGCGGGAGGTCGACCGGGAAGTGGTTCATCCCCATGATCGCGCCCATCAGCTTCTTGCCGCCAAGCAGGTCCATCGCGCCCAGCCCGACCTTGCAGTCGAGCGGCATCATGCCGAGGATCACCGCCGTCCCGCCGCGCCTCAGCGAAGCAACCGCGAGGTCTGCCGAGGCCTGACGACCCACAGCCTCGATCCCCCAGTGGACGCCGCCGCCCGAGATTTCGAGGATCTGCTTTGCCGCATCGTCGGCAAGCGCATCGACCGTGTGGGTCGCGCCCAGAACCTTTGCGAGTTCGCGCTTTTCGGGAAGCGGATCGGCCGCGATGACCTTGCCAGCGCCAGCGATCTTGGCTGCGTTGATCGTGGCAAGTCCCACGCCCCCGCAGCCGACGACCAGCACGGTTTCACCCGGTGTCACCTTGCATGCGTTGAAGATCGTGCCAGCGCCCGTCGTGACCGCACATCCGATGACGGCAGCGCGGTCCAGCGGCATGTCCTTGTCAATCGCGACGCAGGCGTTTTCGTGGATCAGCATCTGCTCGGACAGGGCCGAGAGGTTGAGCATCTGGGCAACCGGTGAACCATCCGCGCGGGTCATGCGCGGGGCATCGCCCTTGGCCCGGCGGGTCGCCCCGCCAAGACACAGCGCCATGCGGCCCGTCACGCAGAACTCGCAGGTTCCGCAAAAGGCGGAAAGGCACGAGACGACGTGATCGCCCGGCTTCACCGTTCGCACTTCACTGCCCACCGCGCGTACGACGCCAGCGGCTTCGTGGCCCGGCACGCAGGGCAGGGCATGCGGATAGGCACCGTCGATGAAGTGTAGGTCGGAGTGGCACAGGCCACACGCCTTGGTGTCGATCAGGACTTCGTGAGGGGCGGGGTCGGAATATTCGACCTCGCCGATCACTAGCCCCTCTCCCGGTTGCTCCAGGATTGCTGCTTTTGCCATCTTTGGCTTCCCCTCTCGCGCCCTTGCGGGCCTTTACGTGTGGCTTAGCGAGCGACGCCCATGTCGCCCGAGCTGAACGCGCCTGCATCGTTCGCAGCGCCGCCACCATCGCGAAGGGCGTTAGCGGTCGGGCCTTCTTGCGGTGCGTGCTTGCCGATTTCCATGCGCGCGATCGAGCGTGCGTGGACCTCGTCGGGACCATCGGCAAGGCGAAGCGTGCGCTGGTGAGCGTAGGCACTCGCGAGGCCATAATCCTCGGACACGCCGCCGCCGCCATGGGCCTGGATCGCATCGTCGATGATCTTGAGGGCCATGTTCGGGGCCTGCACCTTGATCATGGCGATTTCCTGCTTGGCCGACTTGTTGCCGACCTTGTCCATCATGTCTGCGGCCTTGAGGCACAGGAGGCGCGTCATGTCGATGTCGATGCGGGCACGCGCAATGCGCTCTTCCCAGACCGAGTGCTTGTAGATCGGCTTACCGAACGCTTCGCGCTCTTGCAGACGGCGGCACATTTTCGCCAGCGCTTCTTCGGCAACGCCGATGGTGCGCATGCAGTGGTGGATACGGCCCGGGCCGAGGCGCCCCTGTGCGATCTCGAAACCGCGACCTTCGCCCAGCAGCATGTTGGAGACAGGGACGCGCACGTCCTTCATCTCGACTTCCATGTGGCCGTGCGGTGCATCGTCATAGCCGAAGACGGGCAGGTGTCGGATCACGTTCACACCGGGCGTGTCGATCGGCATGAGGACCATCGATTGCTGCGCGTGACGCTTGGCTTCGAAGTCGGTCTTGCCCATGACAATCGCGACCTTGCAGCGCGGATCGCCAAGGCCCGACGACCACCACTTGCGGCCGTTGATGACATATTCGTCGCCGTCGCGCTCAATCCGGGTCTCGATGTTCGTCGCGTCCGAGGATGCCGTGTAAGGCTCCGTCATGAGGAAGGCGCTGCGGATTTCGCCGTTCATCAGCGGACGCAGCCACTCTTCCTTCTGTTCACGCGTGCCGTAGCGGTGGAACACTTCCATGTTGCCGGTGTCGGGAGCGGAGCAATTGAAGACTTCCGATGCCCAGCCGATGCGGCCCATTTCCTCTGCGCACAGCGCATATTCGAGGTTGGTGAGGCCGGGACCTTCGAATTCGAAGGTGTCGTCGACATGGTGGTGGCTGTCATTGCGCGGGGGCATGAACAGGTTCCAGATGCCTTCGTCCTTGGCGATGGCTTTCTTGTCTTCGATGATCTGGATCACCTTCCAGCGGTCGCCCTCGGCGTCCTGCTGCTTGTAGGTGTCCATGTTGGGACGCACGTGCTTTTCGATGAAATTGCGCACGCGGTCGCGCCAATAGGCCTGGCGTTCTGTGGGTTCGAAATCCATGGGGGTGTTCCTCTCTCGTCCTTATCTGAAACCGAATCTGTTGAAATCGACCGTGGCAGAGCCGGTAAGCTGCGCCAAGGGTAAGTTTTGCCGATCAAATCACCGAATGGGCATCGGGGTCGGCGCGCGCGGCGTCTCCGATGGTCTTGCCTCCCAGTGGCACGCCTTCATCCTTGCCGGCATGCCGACGATGGAGGCGTTCGAGCCGCGCCTCGTGCTCTTCACGTCCGATTGGAAAGCTGCCGAGCCAGTATGCCGCGAGCAGTGCGAGCACGATCGAGGCGCTGCCATAGTAGAGCACCATGTCGTTAATCACCGCGCCGGGTACCGAGCCGGGATCGGCGTCGGTCGAAAGCTGTGCAAGGCCGATAATCTGCCCGGTCAGAAAAATGCCTGCTCCGGTGGCGCATTTCTGGATCAGCCAGTTACCCGAATAAAAAGCAGCCTCGGCGCGGCGGTGGGTGCGTTCTTCGAAGGCTTCGACAATCTCCGCGATCATGGAGGTGGCCGAAATCATCATCACGACGCCCAGCGTGTTGCCGAACAGAAGGAACGCGAAATAGCCATAGGTCGAAGCAGGCGTGCCGCGCTCGAACCACAGACCGGCAAGCAGCAGCGCGTAGGGCGTGAAACCGATCAGCAGCGCGCCCAGCGCGGCAATTGCGGCTGAGCGGGCCTTGCCCCATCTGCGGTGCATCGGGCCGACGATGACGAACATCAGCACTACGGACAGGAACAGTGTCGCCGGGAACAGGATCAGCTCGTTTTCCTTCAACTGCCAGACGAACAGGTTGAGGTAGTTGAGGATCGAGAACGTCATCCCTTGGCTGATATATGCCGCGAGCGCGCCCGCGGCGAAGATCAGGAAGCTTTTCTCAGAGAACGCATCGAAGATCTCGGCGAACGCGCCCTTCAATGAAAAAGGTGGCGGCTTGTGCTCGGGCAGGTGGGCGACAAGGTAGTGCTGGCCCGCAGCCGACCCGATCACCGAAATCGCCATCAGCCCGGCTCCGAACGCACCGAAGTAAATGTAACCCTCTTCCTGCAGGAGCCCGTCCGCCCCCGGCATGAAGACGGTGTAGGCGAGCGCCATCATCAAGAGCCCGCCAAGCCAACCCGACAGGAAGCGATAGCGGAAGAGCGTGGTACGCTCGTCATAATCCTGCGTGATTTCAGGCACGAGGCTGACCGAAGGCACTTCGCAGGCTGACAGCAGAATGCGTACCGCGATGGCGATGCCGACGAGGCCATAGAAACTCGGCGCTTCGCCCCCCGGCGGGGACCACAGCATCACCCAAACCACTGCAAGCGGGATGGGCGCGATGTAGAGCCACGGCAAGCGCCTGCCCCAGCGGGTGTAAGTGCGGTCGGAGAGGTTGCCGATGATCGGGTCAATCACCGCATCGACCAGAAGCGCAATCAGCAAAGCGAGGCTGACCAACCGCGCATCCATGCCGAGCACCTGATTGTAAAAGATCAGCAGGAAGAATGAGAAACCGGAATCCTTCACCCCGAACGCAACTGCGCCGAAGCCGTGGATCAGCTTGAGACGACCGGGAAGCTTGCCTTGCGTAAACGCCATTACTGGCCTGCCGCATCAGCAGCGGCGGCGGCCTTGGCTTGTTCTTCCATCGCTTCGAGCCCGGCAAACAGCGTCTCTTCCTCCGGGTCCCAGCAATGTCTCGGGCCAATGGTGATCCCGCCATCGACGATGAGGGACGTGCCGGTTACGAAGCTCGCAGCCTCGCTTGCGAGATAAGCCACCGCTTCGGCAATGTCATTGGGCTGCCCACCGCGTTTGACCGGCTGGGCGTTGGAGGAAAGCTGCGCGATGGCAGCGTTCGCCATCGTCTTCATCTCGTCCGGAATTTCGAGCGTGGAGGTGAAGATGTTGGTGTTGATGAAGCCGGGCTGGATCGCGTTCACGCGGATATCGTGCTGGGCCAGATCGGCAGCGGCACACTTGGTCAGGTGAAGAACGCCCGCTTTCGCAACGGCATAGGCGGTCGGCGAATAGCCCGGACCGACTGCTGCGACGCTGGAGACATTGACGATGCTCGCGCCTTTTCGCCCCTTCATGTGCGGCACGGCATAGCGGATGCCGAATGCGACCGAGCGAAGGACAAGGTCCATCGTCATGTCCCATTCTTCAGGCTCGATCTCGTCGATGCCGGGGCGCGCGCCGCCCGCTGCTGCATTGTTGAAGACGGTGTCGATGCCGCCTGTCTCGCTCGCAGCCTTGTCCATCAGGGCCTTGATCGAAGCGGGGTCGGTGACGTCGCTATGGACGAAGCGGACATCGCCCTCACTCTCCGCCGCCAGTTTTTCACCGCCGACGCTGTCGATATCGCTTGCAAAAACGGTAGCACCCTCGCGGGCGAAAAGCTGCGTAGTGGCAAGGCCGATGCCCGATGCCGCGCCCGTGATGATTACCGTTTTTCCGGCGAATCTCATTAATTGTTACCCTCTCTTGCATCCTCAATTGCAACCTAATCGCAATGAGGCTTGCGTCAACGTAATCCGGATGACGTTACGGCATGCAAGCACACGCGAAGTGTGCTTGCGGCGCATGGGCAAATGACGATAACGTAAGCGTCAACTTATCCCGCGAGAGACAAGAGAGAGGAGTCGCCTCCAATGGCTGACCAAACTGTGACCGATCTGGAAGCCTTCCGTCAGGAAACCCGAGAATGGCTTGAAGCCAATTGCCCCCCAGAAATGCGCCAACCCGTGCGCGAGGACGATGACGTCTACTGGGGCGGCCGCAATGCAACCTTCAAGAACGATGCGCAAAAGGCATGGTTCGAAGCCGCCCGCGACAAGGGCTACACCGTGCCAAGCTGGCCCAAGGAGTATGGCGGTGCAGGCCTCAGCGCACCCGAGGCCAAGATCCTGCGTCAGGAAATGAGCCGCATCGGCGCGCGTCCGCCGCTCTCATCTTTCGGCATCTGGATGCTCGGCCCTGCGCTTCTGCAATTCGGGACCGAGGGCCAGAAGAAGCGCTTCCTCAACGAAATCGCACGCGGCGAAATCCGCTGGTGCCAGGGCTATTCGGAGCCGGGCAGCGGTTCGGACCTTGTCTCGATGCAGACCTATGGCGAAGACAAGGGCGACCACTGGGTCGTCAACGGTCAGAAGATCTGGACCTCCTACGCCGATCAGGCCGACTGGATTTTCTGCCTTGTCCGCACCGACAAGAACGACAAGTACAAGGGCATCACCTTCATGTTGTTCGACATGGCGGGTGAGGGCGTCTCGACAAAGCCGATCCTGCTGATCAGCGGCAACAGCCCGTTCTGCGAAACCTTCTTTGACGACGTGAAAGTACCCAAGTCCTACGGCGAGGACGTTCCCGGCCATGTCGGCGAGGTGGGTCGCGGTTGGGACGTGGCGAAGTACCTCCTCGGCCACGAGCGCGAGATGATTTCGGGCATGGGCGGCGGTGAACGCACCGCAGCCATCGGCTCTGCCATGAAGCGCCATGCGGGCAAAACCGGCGACGACCTCGATCCGATCCTGCGCAGCGAGCTTGCGCTGTTCGACGTCGACGCGCTCGCCTTCACCGCCATGGCCGAAAAGTTCATGGACGAGATGAAAGCGGGCAAGGGCCACCCGGCTCAGCCCAACATGATGAAGTATGTCGGCACCGAGCTGAACAAGCGCCGCCACGAACTAATGATGAGCGCAGGCGGTTCGCGTAGCCTTGAATGGGAAAGCGAAGAAACGAGCGGCGGCAAGCCCTCGCGCAACTGGCTCCGCACCAAGGCAAACTCGATCGAGGGCGGAACCTCGGAAGTCATGCTCAACGTCATTTCGAAGCGCATCCTCGAACTGCCGGGGTCGTAAGCCGTGGGCGACACAAACATACTGCTCTCGCATTTCTGGGGAGCAGCTCTTGGTGATGAGACGGGCGGTGGGGAAACCATCGAGCAGGTAAACCCACTGCTCCTTGATGGTGAGGAAATAGAGATCGCGACCCGTGGCGAAAGCGGCGGCGCGGCCTTCACCAACCTCCGCCTCATACTCGTCAACAATGCAGGCCTGTTCAAGAAGCGTTCGATCATCAGCTTCATCCGCACAGCGTCGATTGATGTCGTTTCGGTAGATGCAGGGACGCTCTTCGAAGTGAAACTGGCAGGGCGCGGCTTCGATGGCGCCTACCTCCTGTTCAACGACCCGATCGACAAAATCAAGCTGACCCGTTGGCTGTCCAACGCGGTTTCACAGCAATAAGAAGACAAATTCGAGGACCCTGAAATGCCCCTTTTTCACGACGAAGATCAGGCCATGCTGGCCGACAGCGCCAGCGGCTTCATGGCCGAAGAAGGCAACATCGCGAAGCAGCTGCGCCACTGGCGTGACCGCGATTGTAAGGACGGTTTTGGCCACGGTCTGTGGAAGCAGATGGCCGAAATGGGCTTCACCGGCATGCTGGTTGCCGAGGATGATGGCGGGCTGGGCATGGGCCATGTCGAGGCAGGGATCGTGCTTGAAGAGATCGGCCGCAACCTGACGCCATCGCCGTTTCTGACATCATCCGTACTCGCCGCGACTGCGCTCGGTCACGGCAGTTCGGACATGAAGGGCCGCTATTTCCCGGGCCTGATCGAAGGCGAGAGCGTCTTTGCCGTCGCCATCGACGAGACCGCCAAGCACCGCCCTGACCGCATAACCACCCGCGCCGAGAAATCGGGCAACGGCTTCAAGCTGACCGGCTCCAAGAGCTTCGTGATCCACGGCGCCAGCGCGGACATGCTGGTCGTCGCCGCTCGCACCAGCGGGGCAGACGATGACGAGGATGGCATCACGCTCTTCGCCGTTCCCAAGGATGCGGCCAACATGAGCCACGACAGCGTTCGCCTCGTCGACAGCTCGATGGCGACACACACGAAGTTCGACGGGACCATGCTCGATGGCGATGCAGTCATCGGCGAAGTCGATGGCGGGCGCGAGATCCTGAACGCGATGCTGAAAGCAGGCCGCGTGGGTGCAGCGTCCGAAGGCGTCGGCGTTGCGCAAGGGGCGATGGACATGACCGTCGACTACCTCAAGCAGCGCAAGCAATTCGGCAAGGTCATCGGCGAGTTTCAGGCGCTCCAGCACCGCGCATCGCACCTCTATTCCGAAGTCGAGATCGCCCGCGCCGCCACGATCAAGGCGCAGCAATTGCTCGACGCCGACAGCGAGCGCGCCGACCTGATGATCTCGGTCGCCAAGGCCAAGGTCGCCAAGGCAGCCGGGCTCGCGGTCAAGGAAGGCGTGCAGATGCATGGCGGTATTGGCATGACCGACGAATACGACATCGGCCTTTACATGAAGCGCGACCGTGCGCTGCAGGAGTTCTTGGGCGATGCCTATTTCCACGCCAGCCGCGTTGCCGAGCTGAGCGGGTACTGAGGAGTTTACGAAGCATGGACATCAATTCACTTTTCGGCCTCGAAGGCCGCATCGCTCTTGTCACCGGCGGATCGCGCGGCATCGGCAAGATGATCGTCGAAGGACTGCTCGCTGCAGGTTGCGCGCGGGTCTACATCGTCGCCCGCAAGAAGGAGCAGGTCGACGAAACCGCCGCTGAGCTTGGCGAGAAGGTCATCGGCCTTGTCGCAGATCTCTCCCAGATGGATGGCATCCAGCAGCTTGCCGACGAGATCGCGAGCCGCGAGGACAAGCTCGACATCCTCGTCAACAATGCAGGCGCTGCGTGGGGCGAACCCTTCACCGAGTTCAGCGAGGCGGGCTGGCACCGCACGATGGACCTCAACGTCAAGACGCCGTTCTTCCTGACCCAGAAGCTGCACGGCCTGCTCAAGGCCGCCGGCACGCCCGAGCGTCCGGCCAAGGTGCTGATGATCGCCTCGATCGACGGGATGAAGACCAATCCGTGGCCGACCTATCCCTATCAGGCATCGAAGGCTGGCCTCATCCACCTCACCCGCCGCATGGCCGCAGAGCTGGTGAACGACAACATCATCGTCAACGGCATCGGCCCGGGCGCTTTCCCGAGTTCGATGAACAAGGCCGCGCGCGACAACGAAGACCTCGTCAAGCGCGGCATCCCTTCAAAGCGTGTCGGCGTGACCGAGGACATGGCAGGCGGCGCGATCTATCTGCTCAGCCGTGCAGGCGATTATGTCGTCGGCACCACCATCGCGATCGACGGCGGCGTCGTGAACGCCAATGTCGGCGCGGGCAACTTCGTCGATCCGTCGGGCGAGTGATCGCCATCGGCAACTGACTTTTCCAGCCTTTCGCGCCCTGGAAGTGGACCGCATGTTACACGGTCCAGGGCCGAAAGCTGGCGAAGCGTCACCCTAGTAAGCAAAGGCGTCACTCTGGCGCCAAAAGTGTGACCCTTGCAGGTCCAAGCGTCACTGTGCGAGCATGCAAAGTGTGACCTTGGGGCCGCGCGACTTGGGTTTTTCAAACGCCGACAATGTAAAACAACACTGCGCCGGTTAGCAGTTCGTCCGTGAGTAGGAAAATGTCGGCAAGGTGACGGGGAGCGGAATATCTGGTTGCAGAAGCGAAGGCCCGAGTTTCCGGGGCTTTCTTCGCAGACTTCCTATGTCTGCTTGGTCCGCTTGAGACCCTAATTGCGGTCATCTAGGCTCAGGCCGGCATTTCGTCGCAATGTGAGAAGCAGTTCAGTTGGAGCCGAGCCTTTCTGACCTTCCCGTTTCGTTTTCGGGTCCAGTCGACTAGCTTCGAACCCATAGGGGGATTTGAGCATGATGAAGGGCTGGACGCTCGGAGCTTTGTTTTTTCTGGCCTCGGCCCTTTCAGCAAACACGACCAGCTCTCGTATAGATGCTTTTGTAGAAGCAGAGCTTCCACAAAGCGCAGCACCGGGGCTCGCCTATGCGCGAGTGGAAAACGGAGAGATCACCACAAAAGCTTTCGGCGAACGGACCAAAGGAGGCGGCGAGAGCGTGTCCTCCGAAACGCTGTTCCCGGTCGGATCGGTCACCAAGAGCTTTACAGCGCTCGCCATCATGCAGCTGGTCGAAGCCGGAGAGCTCACGCTGGATGACTCTGTCTCGCAGCACCTGTCCGCTTTCGCGACAGGGCCAGCACGCGGCGTGACTGTGCGCCAGCTCCTGAACCACACAAGCGGGTTTTCGACCGTTCAGGGCAATAACCTACATGGCAATGCCGATGCATCGCAGTTTGGACTTGTCGAATATGCGGAGCAGCTTGCGCAAATGGGCCCCGCCAATGCGCCGGGCGTGGTCTGGGAATACTCAAACGCAAACTATCAGATCTTAGGAGCGGTGATCGAGGAAAAGAGCGGCCAACGCTACCCGGACTACATCGACGAACGGATTTTCAAACCCCTTGGAATGACAAGCAGCATTGTGGTGAGCGGACCCAATCCTGCCGGCTTGGCAACTGGGCATCGTCCGTGGTTTGGCAGTGTCCGTGCCTATGGAAGCGGTGAAGGCTATCCGATCAACGCCCCGGCTGGCGGGATCGTGGCGAGCGCGGAGGATATGGGACGCTATTTAGCCATGTGGCTTAACGGCGAGGACGACATCCTCTCGGCCGAAAAAAAGACGGCGATGGTAACATCATCGGGTCCGGCCTCGCCTTTCTACGGACTGGGCTGGTCGATCGATGCTGATCGCGGGGCAGTCTATCACACCGGATTGGTGCCCGGGGCCGAAGCGCTGGCCTCCTTCAGACCCGCTGAAAAGAAAGGCGTGGTGGTTTTGGTCAACGCCAATGGCGGTTTGGGCTTTGCGGATACGTGGTACCTAATAGGTGGCGTTGGGGCGCGAGCCTTGGGCCAACCTCATGATGATGACGGGTCACGTTTGGGACCGAAGGTCGCCTATCTCTCAATCGCGATCTTGCCCCCACTGTTCGTGCTGTTCGCCTTCGTCTCCTGGAGAGGAAGATCAGCTTTGATTGCGAAAAGGGAGAGCATGAGCGGCAAGCTCAGCCTCTGGTTCCCACTGGCGGCGATGCTCGGTCTTTCATGGTTCCTGATCTCGACACTGCCGAACATATTCGGCGGGTCGATCGCAACCCTCCAACTCTACCAGCCCGACTTCGCCTTGTGTTTGATCGCAGCAGCATGGCTCGCTCCCGCTTGGGCAGTGTTTCGCTTGGCTCTGGCATACTCCAAAGGCAAAGCCTCTGCATCAACAGGGTAGACCTGAGGGTCTCAGATAGCCTCTCGTTGCGCTTTCCACCCAATTTTGCCGTTTAAACAATCAGCGCAAACCGTGTCCGCTAATCGCAGCGAGGAGACACGCATTGTGTGGCCAAGGTTCGGGCCGCAAGCAGCCCGGCACCACCTACCCCATCAACTCCCGCACAAACGGGATCAGCCCGGTTTGCCGCGTCCTGCGCATGCGTTCTGCGTCGAGCACTTCGCATACCCGCGCGAAGCATTCATCGACATTGTCGTTGATGACGACGTAATCGTATTCTGCCCAGTGGCTGATCTCGGCGCGGGCGCGTTCCATGCGAGCGTCGATCACCTCGTCTGTGTCCTGCGCGCGCGCTTCGAGGCGGCGGCGAAGTTCATCGAGGCTGGGCGGGAGAACGAAGACGGTAACGACGTCCTGGTCGTCCTTCTGCTTCAGCTGCTGCGTGCCCTGCCAGTCAATATCGAACAGGTAGTCCTGCCCCTGTTTCAGCCCCTCGCGAATATGGCCCTTGGGCGTGCCGTAGCGATGGCCGAAGACGTGCGCCCACTCGTAGAAATCGTCCTCCTCGACCATGCGGTCAAACTCGGCATCGGACACGAAGTGATAGTGCACGCCGTCTTCCTCGCCGGGGCGTGGCGGGCGAGTGGTGGCGGAGATCGACAGTCGGATTTCGGGATCTTTCGCCAGCAGCATGCGCGAAAGCGTCGTTTTGCCTGCGCCCGATGGCGAGGACAGGATGAAAAGCAGGCCGCGGCGTGCGAGTTTGTCGATGGTTTGGAAGTCGCCCATATCGCCCACTGACGTTATCGCGGCTCCAAATCAAGGGGGCTTTCGCCGCTATTCCTCCGAAGAGGTGAGCTTCGCAGCCCCTTCGCGGCGTTTGCGCAGCTGGCGGCTCTTGCCTCGGTCGTAGAGCGTCTTTGCAACCAGCGCGCCGGTCACGACGCCCAGGCCAAGTGGCGAGCGCGTGGCAAGCTTGCTCGCGCCGTAAAGAGCGAGCGAGGTGACGATGGTACGTCCGTCGAGAACTTCGCGGGCCTTGCCTTCATCGCCGTAGCTCGCCTTTGCGACCTGGCGTTCGACGTTCTGGCGAAACAGGGTCGATGCCCCGCGCATGATGATCTCTGCGATGACGAGGTTGGTGGCCGGATTGGTGCTGGGCACCGGGATGCGGGAATTGGCCTTTGCATCGGCGCTTGGCCGGACAAGTTCGCGCGCAACACTATCCCTGCCCAGCGCCTCATCCTTGAGTTTGCTGGCCTTGTCGCGGGCGTAGTCACGCGCTCTGCGGGATCGTTTTTCGCTCATACCTTATCAACAAGGATAGCCGCAGATGGTTTCCAGCGCGTGTAAATGCACCAGATCAGGTGAGGCTTTGCTATTTCTTGCGCCCGAAATCGACGGTCACGACGTTCGAGCCATCGCCGCCATCATCGGGATCGCCCTGAACCAGCACTTCGGCGTCGTTTTCAGCGTCTTCGTGCTCTTCAGGAGCAAGTTCACTGACCGATGCCTGGAATTGAAGGCCGAAATCCACCGCCGGATCGACGAAGGCCGTGATCGCGGCAAAGGGAATCTCGAGCTTGGCCGGGATCTGGTTGAAAGAAAGGCCAACGGTAAAGCCGTCCTCGCGCACTTCGAGGTCCCAGAACTTGTTCTGCAGGACGATGGTCATTTCGTCCGGGAAACGTTCGCGCAGGTGAGCGGGAATCGAAACGCCGCTCGCCCCGGTCTTGAAAGTGATGTAGAAATGATGGTTGCCGGGCAGTTCGCTGCCCCCACGCTCGATCTCTCCGAGCACACGCCCAACCACGGCGCGCAGCGCCTCCTGAACGATCTCGTCATACGGGATCAGGCTATCGGGTGTGTCTTCGGTCATCACGATACAAAGCGTGGCGAGCCTCGCGGCGCGGGTCAAGCGTTTCGTGAGCGATTGTATGCAATTATGCCAATCACCCGTTTGCACACCCCGACGAGAAGCCTATAGCGCGCGCCATGACTGACCAGCCAAGAACCGGAAAAGTTGAGCGGAAAACCGCAGAGACCTCGATCGAGATCGCGGTGAACCTCGACGGAACAGGCACTTATGACGTTTCGACGGGAATCGGTTTTCTCGATCACATGGTTGAGCAATTCTCGAAGCATTCGCTCATCGACGTGACGATGAAGGTCGAAGGCGACCTGCATGTCGACCAGCACCACACGACCGAGGATTCTGCGATTGCGCTGGGTCAGGCGCTCACCGATGCGCTTGGCGACAAGGCCGGGATCGGGCGGTATGGCAGCGCCTATTCTCCTATGGATGAGACGCTGAGCCGCGTGTCGCTCGACATTTCGGGCCGGCCTTATCTCGTATGGAAAGCACAGTTCAGCCAGGAAAAGCTGGGCGAATGGGACACTGAGCTGATCGAGCATTGGTTCCACTCGGTCGCGCAGTCGGCTGGTCTGACGCTCCACTGCGAGCTGCTTTACGGCACCAACAACCACCACATCTGCGAAAGCCTCTACAAGGGCTTTGCCCGCGCGATGCGCATCGCGGTCGAGCGCGACCCGCGCAAGGGCGGCGCTATTCCCAGTACGAAAGGGCAGCTCGGTGGCTGAGGTTGTCGCTCTCGTCGATTACGGCGCGGGCAATCTGCATTCGGTTTACAATGCGCTCAAGGCGGTGGGGGCGAATGTCAAAGTTACCGCCGATGCCAGCGTCGTGCGCGCAGCCGACCGCATCGTGCTTCCCGGAGTGGGCGCGTTCAAGGCGTGTGCCGATGGGTTGAAGGCCGTGCCGGGCATGGTCGATGCGCTGCATGAGCGGGTCGAGATCGGCGGTGCGCCGTTCCTCGGCATCTGCGTCGGCATGCAATTGCTTGCAGATCGCGGGCTCGAATATGGCACGCATGAAGGCCTTGGCTGGATTCCGGGCGAAGTGCGCCTGATCGAGCCGCACGACCCGGCGATCAAGGTGCCTCACATGGGCTGGAACGACGTTGCGATCATGCCTCATGCGCGCGGCCATCAGGTGATTGAGGAGGGGGAGGCCTATTTTCTCCACTCCTACCACTTCGTTTCCGAGGACCCGTATCACGTCGCGGCTTTGACCGACCACGGCGAAGGCCTTGTGGCAGCGGTCAGCCGCGCGAATATCGCCGGGGTGCAATTCCACCCCGAAAAGAGCCAGGCCTATGGTCTGGCGACCCTCGAACGTTTCCTGGAGTGGCGGCCTTGATTGTATTCCCAGCCATCGACCTCAAGGGCGGCGAAGTCGTGCGCCTTGCCGAAGGCGACATGGACCGCGCCACGATCTACGGCGATGATCCGGCAGCCCAAGCCATGATCTTCGCCGAAGCAGGGGCCGAGCACCTCCACGTGGTCGATCTCGACGGAAGCTTTGCTGGCGAGGGCCGCAACATCGAGGCGGTCAAAGCCATCGTCGAGCGCTTTCCCGGCTACGTGCAGTTAGGTGGCGGCATCCGCGATGCCAAGGCAGTCGAGGGCTGGTTCGACCTCGGTGTTGCGCGCGTGGTGATGGGTTCGGCTGCGCTCAAGGACCCCGAGTTCGTGCGAGAAATGGCGCGCGAATGGGAAGGCGGCATCGTCGTCGCGGTTGACGCGAAAGACGGCATGGTCGCGACCGAGGGCTGGGCGGAAGTGTCCGACGTGCCCGTGGTCGACCTCGCGCGCCGGTTCGAGGATGCGGGCGTCGCTTCGCTTCTCTTCACTGATATTGGGCGCGACGGGCTGCTCAAGGGCGTGAATATCGACGCGACCGTCGACCTAGCGCAGCGGGTCGACATTCCCGTGATTGCGAGCGGCGGGGTGAAGGGCCTCGATGACATTCACGTCCTCAGCCTCAACGCGCATAACGGGATCGAGGGCGTCATCACCGGACGTGCTCTCTACGAGGGCAAGCTGGACCTCGCGGCAGCAATCCAGATGGGAGCGCGGGCGTGACCGTCCGCATCCGCGTCATCCCCTGCCTCGACGTCGCCGATGGGCGTGTGGTGAAGGGTGTCAATTTCGTCGATCTGAAGGACGCAGGCGACCCGGTCGAACAGGCGCGCGCCTATGACGAGGCGGGTGCGGACGAGCTGTGCTTTCTCGACATCTCGGCCAGCCATGAAGGGCGCGGGACACTGCTCGATATCGTCAAGCGCACCGCAGAGGTCTGCTTCATGCCACTTACCGTCGGAGGCGGGGTTCGCAGCGTCGAGGACGCGCGTGCGCTGCTGCTCGCGGGCGCGGACAAGGTTGCAATCAACTCAGCGGCGGTCGCGCGGCCTGAACTGGTGAGCGAGATCGCGGCGAAGTTCGGCAGCCAATGCGTCGTTGCCAGCGTCGATGCGCGCCGCGTCGCGCCCGAAATCCCGGTGCAGGGTGAAGCACCAGAACAAGGGCCCAAGTGGGAAATCTTCACCCATGGTGGGCGTGAGGCCACCGGCATTGACGCGGTCGAATATGCGAAGAAAGTCGCCGAGCTTGGCGCTGGCGAATTGCTCGTAACCAGCATGGACGGCGATGGGACGCAGGCCGGGTACGACCTCGAACTCACCCGCACCATTGCCGATGCAGTGAGCATTCCGGTGGTCGCGAGCGGCGGCGTGGGCAATCTCGGACACCTCGTCGAAGGGGTACGCGAAGGGCATGCGAGCGCGGTTCTGGCCGCCTCGATCTTTCACTTTGGCACCCACTCGATTGCCGAGGCGCACAAGGCCCTGCGCGATGCAGGCTTGCCTGCGCGCGGCGTTTGAGCGAGACCTCGCGTCCATGGAAACCCTCGAACGCCTCGAAAAGACCATCGCGCAGCGCCGTGCTGCCTCGCCCGAGACCAGCTACGTCGCGAAGCTCAACGCCAAAGGCCTGCCCAAGATCGCGCAGAAGCTCGGCGAGGAAGCGACCGAAGCGGTGATCGCGGCGGTCTCCGGCTCGAACGAGGAACTGGTCAGCGAAAGCGCCGACCTCATCTTCCATCTGCTCGTCCTGCTTCAGGCCAAGGGCGTCAGCCTCGACCACGTCCTTGCCGAACTCGACCGGCGCGAAGGGCTTTCGGGGCTCGAGGAAAAAGCTTCACGCCCCTGATTCTAGTAGCACGGAGTAATTCATGCCGATCGACCCGACGCTGCCTTACGACGACGACAACATCTTCGCGAAAATCCTGCGCGGGGAAATCCCGTCAAACAAGGTCTACGAGGATGAGTGGGCTTTCGCGTTCGAGGATATCAACCCACAGGCGGAGATTCACACGCTGGTGATCCCGAAGGGCAAGTATGTCAGCTGGGACGATTTCAGCGCCAAGGCGAGCGCCGACGAGATCGCCGGTTTCATCCGCGCGGTCGGCGAAGTCGCACGGATGAAGGGGCTCGTCGAACCCGGCTATCGCCTCATGGCGAATATCGGCGCGCATGGCGGGCAGGAAGTCCCGCACCTGCATGTCCATATCTTCGGCGGCCAGCCATTGGGGCCGATGATCTGGAAAAAGGGCTAACACCTCACCGCAGCTGAGATTCGTTTCGTCCCCGTTCATGCGGCCAGCGACAAACGCACCTTTCCAGCGAATCTCCGCTGCGCTAGGTGGCTTTGCAACATGGTAAAACCAACTCCTCCGGGCGGCGTCATCGATGGTTCGCAGCACCTTTATGCGGTGCGCGTCTATTACGAGGATACCGACCTGTCGGGCATCACCTATCACGCCAATTATCTGCGTTGGTTCGAGCGTGCTCGCAGCGATCTGTTGCGCATGCTCGGCATCGACCAGCGCGCCGAGATCGAGGCTGGGGCGGACGGCGCAGGCGTTGGCGGGGCCTATGCGGTTTCCGAAATACATCTCAAATATCTGCGGCCCGCAAAGCTCGATGACGACGTGGTGATCACCACCACCTGCACCGAGCTTGGCGCGGCAAGCTGCCGGATGCACCAAGTGGCGCGGCGCGGAGACGAAGACCTGTGCGAAGCAACCTTGCGCGTCGGGTTCATCTCGCTCGAAGGCCGGCCCAAACGCCAGCCTGCCGAGTGGCGCGCCGCGTTCAAGACCTTCATGACACGAGAGGATAGCTAGAGAGTGCTGATTGACCTGTTGAGCGCCGGACTTGCCGAGGCTGGGGTGACCTCTCTTGGGCCGACGCGGCTCGATCCGATCGAGCTGTTTCTGGAAGCCGACATCGTGGTGCAGGCGGTGATGATCGGCCTGATCCTCGCCAGCATCTGGACCTGGGCGATCATCGTTTCGTTCCTGCTGCGCATCGGCAAGCTCAACTCCGCCTCGCGCGAATACGAGGCCGAGTTCTGGGACACCCGCGACCGAGAAGCCGTGCTGACCAAGCAGCGCCGCGCCAAGGTTCCCTCGGCGCGCGTTGCGGGCGCTGGTTTGGACGAATGGCGCCGGTCGACCAAGGGCGGGGCACCCGATCGCCCCGCCGCTCGCCAGCGGATCGGTGCTGCGATGGAGAGCCAGGTTGCCGAAGAGGCAGACGATCTCGCGGGCAAGCTGAACTTCCTTGCCACCACCGGATCGGTCGCGCCCTTTGTGGGCCTGTTCGGGACCGTGTGGGGCATCATGAACAGCTTCTTCCAGATCGGTGCGCAGCAATCGGCCTCGCTCGCCGTGGTCGCGCCGGGCATCGCAGAGGCATTGTTCGCCACCGCCATCGGCCTGTTCGCCGCTATTCCGGCGGTGATCGCTTACAACCGCTTCTCGAATTCGGTGAACCAGTACGAGGCAAAGCTGCAACGCTTTGCCGACAAGGTTCACGCAGGCCTCAGCCGCGAGCTGGACCGCGCATAAATGGCGATGGGCCTCACCACTCCCGGCAAACGCCGAGGGAAGCGCGGAAAGCGCGCGGCCATGGCGGAGATCAACGTCACGCCGCTCGTCGACGTGATGTTGGTGCTGCTCATCATCTTCATGGTGACGGTGACGCTTCCCGCCGTGGGCGTGCCGATCGAACTGCCGGAAAGCAGGGCTAACGCGGTCGAGGAAGCACCCGAGCAGGTGACTATCAGCATCGACAGCGAAGGCCGCGTCTATATCGGCGATAATGCCGTGCCCACGGGCGCTCTGCCCGACGCGCTGGCCACGCTTGACCGCAACGCTGCGGGCGAGCTTCCGACGATTGTCCTGCGCGGCGATCGCAGCCTCGACTATGGCCGGGTGATGGCAGTGATGGGGGAACTGGGCCGCGCCGGCTTCACCTCGATATCGCTGGTCACCGACGGTTCAGTTACTCCCCCATAGCGAGTGGCAGAGATGGGAGAGAGCACGTTCAGGAGAGAAGACAGGATCGGGCTGATCGCCGCGATCGTGCTGCACGGCGCGCTGGTCGCGTTGCTTGCCGCGCAGGTCCTGTTCGCGCCTGAACCCTTCGCCCCACCTCAACGCGTCGCGGTAAGTCTCGCGACCGAGGTTAGCCTTGAATCGACAGCGCCCAATCCAACGCCCGAAAGCCGCGCGGCGATTGCGCCGACGCTTACTGATGTGCCTTCTCCGCCTCAGGAGGCTTCGTCCGAGCCTGCCGAGGAAACCGCGCCGCCAACCCCGCCGCGCCCGCAGTCTCGCACTCAGCCACGCACACAAGCGCCGCCCGACACCCGCGACCGTCGCCGTCCAGAGGAAACGCGCCAGCAACCCTCACAGCGCCGCGCCGAGCAGCCCGCAGGCGGCAGCCGCATCGGCGACAACTTCCTCGAAGGGCAGGGCAGCTCGACTCAGACCGACGCGACGAGCGCCCCGGCAGCAGCATTTGGCCGCGCCGAACGGGCCGCATTGGCATCGGCGATCACCCGCCAGCTTCGTCCGCATTGGAACGCGCCGTCAGGCGTTGAAGCGGAATTGCTGGAGTCGGTGGTCACTTGGCAACTCAACGAAGACGGCAGCCTCAAAGGCCGCCCGCGTTGCCGCAACGTGTCGAGCAGCGTCACCGACAGCAACCGACCACAGGCGGGCCTGCACTGCGAACGCGCAATTCGCGCGGTCCAGCTTGCCGCCCCTTTCAACTTGCCCGAGCAATTCTACAATCGCTGGAAAGACCTCGAATGGGAATTCAACAGAAGGCTCTGACCCCATGAAGACCAAGATTTTCGTCACCCTACTCGCCGGCCTGATGGCCACGTCCGCGTCGATAGCGACCGCTCAGAATCAGGACCTTGGCGAACCGCTTGGTGAAGGCGGCGAGGTCGAGGATATCGCGATCGAGGGCGGTGACGGCGAGGAACTCGGCCCGCTGCGCGGTACCGTGACCGACGAAAGCGACTGGCAGGATCTCGGTATCGCGATCCCGTCTTTCGCGACCGACTCCAACCGTCCGACGCCTGCGAACAGCGATGGCACCGCAGCGCTTGGCCGCGAGATCGCGCGCGTCATCACCGCGAACCTTCGCAACAATGGCCTGTTCAAGCCGACCGGTCCCGACAGCCTCCCCGAACCGCGCTTTCAGCAGATCACTGCTCCCAGCTGGTCGAGCTGGACCGGGCGCGGGGCGGAGATGCTGGTGCACGGCTATGTCCGCGCGCGTGGTGACGATCGGCTGGTGGTGGGCTGCTACCTCTACGACGTCGCGCTTCAGGACGAACTCATCCGCGAAGGCTGGGTTGTGAGGCCTGCAGACTGGCGCCGCGCGGCACACAAATGCTCTGACCTTATCTATGCACGTCTGACGGGGGAGAGCCCGTTCTTCGACAGCCGCATCGCCTATATCGCGGAAACCGGGCCCAAGGATAACCGGGTCAAGCGCCTCGCGGTGATGGACAGCGACGGCGCGAACCACCGCTTCCTCACCCTCGGCAGCGCAACCGCGCTCACCCCGCGCTATTCGCCCGATTATTCGAAGATCCTCTACCTGTCCTATGTCGACGGGAACCCGCGCATCTATGTCTATGATATTGGCAGCGGTCAGCAGACGCTGGTGACCGAAAACCAGAATCCGACGCTTGCGCCGCGCTGGTCGCCCGATGGGCGCCATATCCTCTATTCGATGGCCGTTGCGGGCAACACGGACATCTACCGCGTGCCTGTCACGGGCGGTCGCAGCGAGCGGCTGACCGATACGCCGGGGATCGACATTGGCGGCTCTTATTCGCCCGATGGTCGTCGGATCGTGTTCGAGAGCGACCGTTCGGGCACGCAGCAATGCTATGTCATGGATGCGGACGGTTCCAACCAGCGCCGGATCACCTTTTTCGGAGGCCGCTGCGCGACGCCCGAATGGAGCCCGCGCGGCGACCAGATCGCCTTCACGCGCATTGCAGGCGACTTCAACGTTGCCGTCATGACGCCATCAGGGGGCAGCTTGCGCGTCCTCACTAACGGTTGGCAGGACGAGGCCCCGACATGGGCGCCCAATGGCCGAATCATCCAGTTTTTCCGGACCACCCGCGACGCGGGACGGTCCTCGCTATGGCAGGTCGACCTTACGGGTCGCAACGAAAGGAGATTGCCGACGCCGGTGGACGCGTCGGATCCCGCATGGGGACCTATTCGGCCCTGATTGCGTTTTATCCTCACCAACTTACAAGGTTAAACCTGACCGGCGCGCTCTGCCGCCCGGTTCAAAGACAGGAGATCACCGATATGACTTTCTCCATTTCCAAAGCGGCCACCGTTGCCCTGATGACCTCGGCTCTCGCGCTGGGCGCGTGTTCGAAGAAGGCTCCCGAAGAGCTTCCACCCGCACCGGTCTCGACCCCGACCCCGGCGCCGGCGCCGGCTCCGACCGCTCCGACTGGCCCCGTTCCCGGCACTCAGGGTCACTTCGAGGCCGCAGTCGGATCGTCGAGCGTCATCTATTTTGACACCGACCGCTTCAACATCGACAGCACCGATGCTGCCGCGCTTCAGGCGCAGGCGCAGTACTTCGCACGCTTCCCGCAGCTGACCTTCACCATCGAAGGCCACTGCGATGAACGCGGCACGCGCGAATACAACCTTGCTCTTGGTGAGCGGCGCGCCAATGCGGCGAAGAATTACCTCGTCAGCCTGGGCGTGTCGCCGAACCGCATCCGCACGGTCAGCTACGGCAAGGAGCGCCCTGTCGCGCTTGCCTCAACGCCTGCGGCCTGGTCGCAGAACCGCCGCGCCGCGAGCATCATCATCAACTGATCGCGATAATCACGAACCATGCGCCCGTCTCTCCCGATAGGGAGGGGCGGGCGTTTGCTTTTGCGTTGGAGCGCTTACTTCGCGCTTGAGCTTGTAGAGATGACCTGAGCCACGGGACCGGCAGCGCTGATCTGCACGTCGCGGTCCGCTCCGACCCGCGCGACAAGCGCGAGGCAGACCAGCGCGAGGGCTGAAAACAGACTGGATATGGTCAGTTGCTGGCTCATCGTGTCCTGATTGAGTGCTGCGATATGCAGCGAAGAAGTGAACGCTTAGTTGCAATGCAACATTTCACATCGCAACTGGTTCCACATCTTTGCAATCTGCGCCACCGACCCTAGGTTAGGCGCGTGATCTATCCGACCAACGACATTTGCTCACGCGAGCCCAGCCCAATCGCTTTCTGCCATGCCTAAGGCGCGTCGCTCGAATGACTGGGGCTTCCCGCGCTGGCGTGGCTACGGCTCGTCGCGCGAGACAACCAATGTGCGCATCTGCGACCGGCATGGCTGCGATGAGCCGGGTGACTGTCCCGCGCCCAAGTCACCCAACAGTCCCGACCGCTGGTATTTCTGCCAGGCCCACGCCGCTGAATACAACAAGGGCTGGGACTATTTCGAAGGGCTCGACAAGGAGCAGAAGGAAGAACGCGCCAAGGCCGAGCGCGCCGAGAGCGCGGGCTATGCCGAGGCTTCGCATTACGGCTGGACCGGATCAGGCGATGGGTCGCGCTCGGCAGATGAGATGCGCGCGCTCGATGTGCTGGAGCTGGAGGCGGATGCCGATTTTTCGGCGATCAAAAAAGCCTACCGCGCCAAGGCCAAGCTGGTGCACCCTGACGTGAAACCGGGAGACGAGGAGGCCGCTCAGGAGTTTCAGAAGCTCCAGGTCGCTTATGAAGTCCTGCGCGCTGCCGAAGAGCGACGCGAGTGGAAAGGTTAGGCCGCCCTACCCGAAACCGGGCGTTTACCGCAGACTTGGTTCACACAAATATATAATGCGATGGCGGCTGTTGTATTCATGGCCCGGCATGGCCATCTACTAATCAGCTACCAGTCGTAATCGACGGTAATCGCTTTCTACATCGAAAGCCCTTTCCTTCAGTTCCGCCTCATAGTCGCAGCCGGGTCAATTCTGGCGCGCTGCAAACTCGTATGAAGGAATGACACATGGCACACTTTGGCAAAATCAAGAGCTACGACAGTAGCATGGGCGCAGGCTCGATCACCGCAGAGAAAGGCGGCGACGTGCTCAGGTTCAAGAAGGCCGACCTTCAACAGGAAGGTCAGGTCCCGAAGGTCGATCAGCGTTACAGCTACGAACCGAAGGAAGTCGATGGCGGCAAGAAGTCCGCCGTGAACCTGCAACACCAGCAGGGCGACGGCCAGAACCAGAAGAATCAGGCCAGCAAACAGCAGGGCTGACAACAACGCAGGGCCGGGGGGCAATCATCCTCCCGGCTCACGCTTCCTTCCCTCTTGCAAGGGTGCACCGAGATGCCGATGAACCAGTTTCTGTTCGATCACCAGCTCGCCGCAATGAAGGTCGATCGCTCTGGCTCGCTGCGCGAGCGCAGTCTCGCAATCGAGCTGCTGGAAGCGCGTGCGAAGAGGGTAGCCGACTGGCGATTTGAGAACGGGCTGTCCAATATGGGATGGCCTGGCGAGGTCGTTTCTCCTGTCTCAAAAGGCCGATAGGACGAACGTGCTCCCTGCCGCTGAGCCTAGGCCAGTCTGAGGCAACCTGAAAAAGCAGGCTTACGGTCAATCCTGATCGAAGCTTAGTCCTTCTCGCCTCCGAACGCGGCCTTGCCGTCGCGTGCAGAGGTGTTGATCGCGGCTGGCGGATTGTCGTTCCACCACGGTGTGTCGGTCCAGGGACGCACATCGATTTCGTGGGTCCAGCAGTTTCTAGGCTGCTGCGCGAGATGCCAGTAAGTGTCGGCAAGGTTCGCAGGGTCGAGCACGCCATCTTCGCCCTTTGACGCCTTGTAGGCATCGAACTTGTCGCCAAGCAGCTTGCCGAGCGTGTCAGGCGCATCGACCGATCCGTCGACGACTACATGCGCAACGTGAATGCCCTGCGGCCCGAATTCAGCGTTCATCGTCTGGCACAGCATCCGGCGACCGCCCATCGCGGCGGCGTGGCTGTGTTGCCCCGCATTGCCCCGCACGGCTGCCGTAGCCGAGGTGACAAGCAGCGTCCCACCACCTCGCTCAAGCATCGCCGGGAACATCGCGTGAGCGAGCCGGAACAGCCCGAAGCACCCTAGCCGCCAACCCAGCTCGAACGTCCTGTGCGGCGTATCCAGCAAGCGCCGGTTCCCGATCTGCGCGCCCAGATTATAAAGCGCGGTATCGATCGGCCCGATATCGCTCTCGATCCGGGCGACCATGTCCTCGATAGAGCCGTCCTCGCTTGCATCGACCATCATTCCGGTGGCGCTGCCGCCGCCGCTCTCGATGGCGCTGACAAGCCGGCCCAGACCTTCCTCGTCAGATCGGCGTGCGAGGACCGCGTGATACCCTTCACGTGCGAAGCGGGCGGCGACATGCCCCCCGATCCCCGCGCCTGCGCCAAGCACGAGACAGACCTTTTCAAACTTACTCATGTGAAGCTCTCCCGTACTTTCACGGGAAAGCTTAGTCTGACAGTCAGACTTTCTCAAGCGCCTGTTCGAAGTCGGCGATGAGGTCGTCTGCGTCCTCGATCCCGATGCTGATGCGCACCAGGCTATCGGAAATGCCGAGCATCTGGCGGCGCGCATGCGGCACAGACAGGTGAGTCATCGAAGCCGGGTGGCTCGCAAGCGTCTCGGTCCCGCCAAGGCTGACTGCGAGCTTGGCGATGGTGAGGTTGTCGAGGAAGCGGAAGCACTCCGCCTCGCCGCCTTTCAGGAAAACGCTGAAGGTCGAGCCTGCACCCAGGCAATGCCGGTCGTAGATGTCCTGCTGGCGCTCATCCTCGATCATGCCGAGATAGCCGAGGCCTTCGACCTTGGGGTGATCTTTGAGGAATGCGCAGACCTTGGCCGCGTTCTCTCCGGCACGCTGCATGCGAAGTTCGACCGTCTCGAGGCTGCGCAGGAGCATCCATGCGGTGTTTGGATCGACGATGCCGCCCATCGTGTTGCGCAGCGCGCGCACCGGGTCCATCCACTTTTTCGCGCCCGCAATCGAGCCTGCGACGAGGTCGGAATGGCCACCGACATATTTGGTCAGCGAATAGGCAACGATATCCGCGCCGTGGTCGAGCGGACGCTGCCACAATGGCCCAAGGAACGTGTTGTCGATTGCGATCGGGCAGGGCTTGCCCAGCACCTTGTCGCGCGCAGCCTTCACTGCTTCGATATCGACGAGTGCATTGGTCGGATTACCCGGGCTTTCGAGGTAGATCATCGCAACCTGGCCGCCATTCTCGCCAGCCTGGCACTTTGCCTTTTCTATCACTTCCTCGATTTCTTCAGGCGACGCGCCTGCGGGGAAGTCGACATAGGTGACGCCGAACTTCGCAAGCACTTTCGCAACGAAGCCTTCGGACGCGGCGTAAAGCGGGCCCGAGTGGACGATCACGTCGCCCTGGCTGACATAGGCCATCATCAGGATGCAGATCGCGGTCATGCCGCTGGAAAATGTCAGCGCATCTTCCGCGCCGTCCCAGATCGCGAGCCGGTCCTCGAGGATTTCCTGGTTCGGTCCATTGAAACGCGAATAGACGAGGCCCTCCGCGCCGCCCGGGCGCTTGCCGGTGATGCCTTCGAAGTGGCGCTTGCCGTCGGCGGCGCTGGGGAATGCGAAGGTCGAGGTGAGGAAGATCGGCGCCTTGAGCGAGCCTTCCGACAGCTCAGGGTCATAGCCATGGCCCATCATCAGCGTGGATGGCTTCAGCGGGCGGCCTGCGATCTCGGTGCGCTCTGGCTTGGGCTTGCGGCGAGGGGTGGGCGTGTCGGTGGCGTCAATTGCGTCAGTCATGGCGCAGCGTCCTTCCTAAAAAAGCGCTCCCAGGAAGGCAGGAGCCGATTGGCAGGACGAACGGGGCACCCGCTTCTAACCTCCGCAGAAGCGCCTCTCCCCTCGGCCCTTTGAACGGGAGTTATCGCGCACTGGTTGCACTTGCAACCGGTTTGAGGCGGGCTTTCGGCAGGATCATGTGGGCAAACGAAACAGCCCCGCGCAAAGCATGTCACGTTGCGCGGGGCCGCCGAGGATCAGGCGAAAAACTATTCGACTTCGGGCGGCGCTTCGCCTTCGGCGTATCGGCCATCGCCGAAGATCACCATACCGGTGCGAATACCGGCACGCCGCGCCCGCTCGAGCTTCTCGGCACGCTCTGCCATCAGCCTTTGAATGGCGGGATTGGTACGGGTGAGGGTGGTCGCGCAGTTCGCGACATCGACGACGGGGGGCTGACCGCCATTCATGCCCGGGGGCTGGACGCAAAGGTTGGTGTAAGACGGCTCACGCTCACCGCGCGAAAGATCAGCGAGGTCCGTTTCGAGCGGTCGGTATGCGACCTCTGTGGTCTCGCTCACCAGCTCGCGCACTTCGTCACGTGCATATTGCGACAAGTGCGCGCGCAAATATTCGCTGTCCTCGAAATAGAAGCGCTTGGCTTCCTCGTATATTGGGCTCACGCGCAAGGCGCCGCCCCAGCGCTCAACACCACGAAGCGAATTGACGAAGTCCTCAGCCGAAAGAGCAAGGAGCGGGTCGACATTCGCGCCGTTGAAGGCAAGCCGCTGGATCGATGGCCCCCCCAGGATACCGCGCCAGAAGCCATAGATGACCTTCGGATCGCGCCAGTTGGGGTAGACAATGCCTTCCCGGATATCACGCGGCGACAGCGGCACGCCGGCGACCGTCACCAGTTTGGCATCGTCGAGCGCGGTCTCGTTCGGACCGAACGTGCGGTCATCTGGCTTGACCATCGGATACTCGCCCGAAAGCGCCTCAACCATCGCGACATTGTGCAGGTTCAGCCAGTAGGCGAGCTGCTCGTTGCGCGGCAGGCTTGAGATATCGAGCTCGGAGCCGACCCGCTCAAGATCGGCCCGATAGTCGCTGATCGCCTGCCTGATGTCAGGGGTGATGTAGGAAAATGCGAGCCGGTTGCCTTCGAGGCGAAGGCGCGATTCGTGGCCGTAAGTGCGGCGAGTGCCAGTGCGCGGATCGACGCGCGGCGCAGTTTCGCGGATTGAGGGACCCATTGGCACCACGAGCCATTCGAGCGCCTCGTCCCAATGTTCGTAATCGATACGATGCTCGCGCAGTTCGGACTGCGGAGCGAAGCGGGCTAGCTCGGATTGGGCGTCCACAGAGGAGGCGTCTGCCTGATTTTGAGCGGGCGACACAAAGGTCGTACTCTCGGCAGCGAGCGGCAGGGTGAGGCCGCTTGTAACAAAAAGAGCCGCGGCGAAGCGGTATTGCGTGGAATTGAACATAAAGTGTCTCCACCTGACAGTTTGCGTCCGAGAATCAGGAGTTTAGCCTGAATCGATGCACCCAGAATGAACGCGCGCGGCCTAGGTCATCAGGCCCATGACCTAGCTCACCTACTCGACCGCGTTCTTGTTCGGCGGATCGCCGGGCAGGTCGATATTGGAGAAGATCACGCGGCCGGTAGGCGCATCTTCGCGGCGCAGCACCTCTAGCTTGCGCTCGCGCTGAACCAGCAGAAGCGCCGCGCCTGGAGGAATACCTGGGCGGCTGCCACTCGATGACCCGTTGAGATAGTTTGCCCCGCGCGATCCGCCTGCCAGATCGGCGATATCCTGCTCCGCTATCGAAGCGCGGATTACGCCGGTTTCGGCGAGGATCTCTGCGACTTCCTCATTGGCATATTCGGCCAGATGCGCGCGCAGGTCGTTCTCAAAATCCGGGAAGTAAAAGGGAGCCGCTTCGGTGTAGAGCCGCGAGACATTGAGCTGGTCGCCGCGCTTCTGAGTGCCGCGAAGCGAGTTGACGAAGTCTTCTGCCGCCACGTCGAGAAGCGAGCCGACATTGTTGCCGGTGTAAGCCATGCGCTCAAGCGCCGGGCCGCCGATCTCGCCGCGCCAGAAGCCGTAGATGACTTTCGGGCTCTTCCAGTTGGCAAAGACGATCCGCTCTCGGATGTCCTTGAGGCTCATCGAAACGCCGGCAACCGTGATGAACTTCGCGCTATCGAGCAGTACGCCGTCCACTTCGATCCGGTGCGGCTGGCGCACGGGCCATTCGGCCGCAATCTTCTCCATCAACGCGACATTGTGGAGGTTGATCCAGAAGGCGAGCTGTTCGTTGCGCGGAAGGGTGGAGATATCGAGCTTGTCGCCGACGCTTTCGAGGTCGCGGCGATACTCGGCAAAGCTTTCGATGGTCTCGGTCTGGAAGCTGGAGAAGGAAACCATCGAACCTTCGAGGCGGTACCGCGAATTGTGCCCCTGGCGGATGCGCGTGCCCACTGGCGGGACTTCGGCATAGGGCCGCGACCTAGTGGAAGGCCCCATCGAGATGACGATGTTCTTGAGCGCGAAATCCCAGATTTCGTAGTCGATCCGGTGGCGGATCGGATCGGTCGTGGGCACGAATTTGGCAAAGGGGTCCGCGCGCTCCCCGCCCGACTGGACCGAGGCATTAACAGCGCCTTCCTGCGCAGCCGAAAGCGGCGCGCCTAGAAGCGCAAGAGAAGAGACGCCGAGAGCGGCGGCTTTGCGGAATTTATTCATTAAAGAGCGTCCTTATTCGACCGCGTTCTTATTCGGCGGATCGCCCGGCAGGTCAATATTGGAGAAGATCACGCGGCCTGTCGGAATATCGTCGCGCGCCATGCCCTCAAGTTTGCGCTGGCGATCGTTGAGATGCAGCCACAGCGGGATCGGTACCCGGCTGGACGGCGCATCGTCGTAGAACATCGGATTGCCTTCGGTCGAATTGAACAGATAGTTCGCAAAGCGCGCTCCGCCCGAAAGATCCGCGATGGTGCGATCGCGGATCGAGGCGTTCACCATGCTGGTTTTGGAAAGAATCTCGCTCACTTCTTCATTCGCATAGGACGATAGGTGCGCGCGCACATCGGTCTCGAAATCGGGGAAGTAGAACGCGCGCGTTTCGTCATACAGAGTCGAGACATCGAGCCGGTCGCCGCGCTTTTGCGTACCGCGCAGCGAGTTGATGAAGTCCTCCGCTGCGATATCGAGAAGCGAGTTCACATTGGCTGCGGTGAAAGCTTCGCGTTCAAGCGCCGGACCGCCAATTTCGCCGCGCCAGAAGCCATAGATCACCTTCGGGCTCTTCCAGTTGGCGAAGACGATGTTTTCGCGAATATCGCGCAGGCTGATCGGGATACCGCGCACGGTCAGCCACTTGGCATCGTTGAGCGGCACGCCATCGATCTCGATCTCCGCCGGTTCGCGGGTGGGCCAATTGTTGGCGAGCTGTTCGAGCATCGCGATGTTGTGGAAGTTGAACCAGAAGGCGAGCTGTTCGTTGCGCGGCAGGCTGGCAATGTCGAGCGTGTTGGTAATCCCTTCGAGTTCACGCCGATAGTCGCTAAACGCAGCTTTCGCATCGTTCTCCATGAACAGAAACATCACTTGGCTGCCTTCGAGCCGATAGGGTGACTTGTGCCCCTGACGAATCCGCGTACCGACCGCTTCGGGACGACGGAAGGGAAGCTGCCGGATGCTCGGCCCCATCGAGACGACAATGTTCTTTAAGATGAAGTCGTAATTCTCGAAGTCGATGCGGTGGCGTACCGGTTCGTCGGTCGGGACGAATAGCGCGAAACGATCGCTGGAGGCTGGCTGACCAACCTCATTTGCTGCCGGTACGTAGGATGCGCGTTCCTCGGCATCTTCCGATTGGCGTTCCTGGGGAAGAGCGCTTTCCGCAGCCAGCGGCGCTGCAACCAGAGCGGCGAGGCTGGAAGTTCCGATCAAGAGGACGGGGAGACGAAAGCTTGGCATGGGAGAGGCATCCTTGCTGCGATCAATGATGCAACATTACATGCCCTAAATATCCCCTCTTTTCAAATAGGTAACAATATTACCCGTGAGGGAAAGAAAAGGCCGCAGAACCTGTGTGGTATTTGCGGCCTTTTCTTTGGTTTTGGGATGTGAAATCGGGTTATTCGACTTCGCCGTCGCCCTCTGGATCGCCAGGCAGATCGATGTTCGAGAAGGTAACCGTTCCGGTGCGGCCCTCGCGGATAATGCGCTGGAACTTCTCTTCGCGCTGGGCAAGGAGGCGCTGCATGCTCTGCGGGATGCGGAAGCTCGCCTGGGTGCCGTCGGCGCTCTGGATGTTCTGGTAGCTCGGTTCACGCACGCCGCCGGCGAGGTCGGCAATGTCGGGCTCGCTCACCGATGCTTCGAGGCGGCTCGTTCCGGCGAGCAATGTGGCGGTGTCCTCGTCCGCATACAGGGCGATGTGCGCGCGCAGATCGGCTTCGAAATTGTCGAAGAAGAAGGGAGCTGCCTCTTGGTAGAGCTCAGAGACTTGAAGGGTTGAGCCTGTCTTTTGCGTACCGCGCAGCGAGTTCACGAAGTCACGCGCGCCGCGGTCGAGCAGGCGGGCAACGTTGTCGGCGTTGAAGGCTTCGCGCTGGATCGACGGTCCGCCGATCTCACCGCGCCAGAAGCCGTACATGACCTTGGGATCGCTCCAGTTGGCAAAGACGATCTTCTCGCGAATGTCGCGCGGGCTCATGGCGATGCCTTCGACCGTGATGAAGCGAGCCTCGTCGAGTGGCACGCCGCCGATCTTGATGTCACGCGGCTGGCGAACCGGCCAGGCATCGGCGATCTGTTCGATCATCGCGACGTTGTGGAGATTGATCCAGTAAGCGAGTTGTTCGTTGCGCGACAGCGACTGGATATCGACCTGGTCAGCCACGCTTTCGAGATCGCGGCGATACTCGGTGAAGCTTGCCCGGATGTCGGCATCGAGGAAGCTGAACATGATACGCGAGCCTTCGAGGCGATAGCGCGAAGTGTGCCCGTACTGGCGACGCGTGCCAAAACTCTGCGGCGGGGAACCAGCGGTTTCGCGAAGGCTCGGACCCATCGAAATGACGAGGTTCTTCATCGCCTCGTCCCAGATCGAATAGTCGATCGTGTGATCGATCGGTGCACCCTGGGGCGCGAAGGTTTCAAACTGGGGGTCGGCTGCGGGCTGTGCCTGAGCGGTGGCCGGGACAGCGGTGAAAGCGAGAGCGGATGCTGCCAGCAGAAGAGCCTGAGTGCGGGGCATGTGCGTCTATTCCTTCCTGAAAGATGCGGCCCTTCTTGAGCGGAGCCTTTGGCGGGGTGGGTGGCCGGGGGATGAGGGCCGTGGGGATGATTTTGTTGTCGCGAGAGGAGTGGGACCGGTGCGTGGGGGATAGCCCGAAAGTTCGCAAAAGGGCCTGCGCCCCGGTCCGCGCCTCTGGTTTTATTGTATAACCTGTCTTGATCTACGAGTGTTCCCGGCAATCGGATGATTAGTGTTTTTCGTCGAAACCGATTGTCGTTCGTCGTCGCGGATCAACGCTTTGTTGAAATGGCAATGACCCTTTAGTCCGGGCTCGGGCGAAATTCTTACAGACAGAATTCGTCGTTGATTTCTGCGCCCTGTAACTTGCGAGAATGGCGCAGCTATTTGAAGATGTGTTCCGGCTGGGCAGGGCCCGGTTCGAATGAGAGGGGCGGCGATGAATTATCTTGATCTGATCCTCCTGATTAAGATCGCCGGAACCGGGCTTTTCGTGGGCCTGCCATTGCTGTTGATCCCGACCCCGCAGCTGGTGCGCTTGCTTGGGATCGAAGGGGCCGAAGCGGCGATGCCATTGATCCGGCTTTATGGCTGGGCGGTGCTCGCACTTCTCGTCGGCTACAGCTTTGGCCTCTCGTGGGTGGTAGGAGACACCTTTCCTCTTGGGGTGGTCACGATGGGACTGGTTTCAAATGCAGGCGCGACCGTGTTGCTCGTGATCACCGGCGCGTGGCGCAAGTCGATTGCATTGACCGTATTGCTCGGCTGCATCGCTCTGGCGTTCGCGTTTGCCCTGATTGATCAACCAAGCGTCATGCAAAGCCTGTGAGGGACGATCGCCCCATTTTGCCAGTCCAGCCGGGCGAGAAGTCAGAGCAGATAGCCGAGACACTCGCGCGCGCGTTTCAGGACGATCCGGCACTGAGATGGCTGTTACCCAAGCCCGAACGTCGACGCCGTGCGCTTCCGGCATTTTTCGCCGTGATGGCCGAGCAGTCGCATCGTCATGGTGAAGTGCTGGCTTCGCCCGATGCCGCCGCCGCATCCCTGTGGTATCCGCCCGGCGTGGTCACCGATGGCCTGATCGCGAGCTTTCGGGACAATCTCCGGCTTGCGCGGGTCTTTGGCCCGGCTCTCGCTCGCGGGCTCAAGCTGGCCGAGGCGATGCATGCACGCCATCCCGACCCACAGCCGCACGTCTATCTGCGCTATGTCGGCGTCGCGCCTGAGGCACAGGGCAAGGGCTGGGGAGGCGCCTTGGTTCGCACAGGCGTTGAGCATGCCGCCGCGCAAGGCTTCGGCACGCTTCTGGAAACCGCGACCGAAAGCAACGTCGCGATTTATGCCCGGCTGGGTTTTGAGATTATCGAGGAATGGCAGGTGCCGAGTGGCGGTCCAAAATTCTGGACCATGGTCCACCCGGCTCCCTGATCCTTACTTCGGTGCGAGCACCATCAGCATCTGGCGGCCTTCGAGGCGTGGGAATGCTTCGACCTTGGCGATTTCCTCGACGTCTTCCTGAACCCGCTTGAGCAGGTCCATGCCGAGATGCTGGTGAGCCATCTCACGGCCGCGGAAACGCAGGGTGACTTTCACCTTGTCGCCCTGATCGATGAACTTGTTCACGTTGCGCATCTTCACGTCGTAATCGTGCGTGTCGATGTTGGGACGCATCTTCACTTCCTTGATGTCTTGCGTCTTCTGCGTCTTGCGCGCGGCGTTGGCCTTCTTCTGCGCTTCGTAGCGATACTTGCCGACATCGAGGAACTTGCACACCGGCGGGTCAGCGTTAGGGCTGACTTCGACCAGGTTGAGGCCCTTGTCCTGGGCCTGCTCAACTGCTTCGCGGGTGTACATTACGCCCAGATTCTCGCCTTCGTCGTCGATGACGCGGACCTTGGGAACCTGGATAAACTGATCGTAGCGAGGGCCGCTTTTAGTTGGCGGGGCCATCGAACGCCGAGGTGGACGGGCTATGTGTGTTCTCCTGTTGTAGCCTGAGTCTTGATGCGCCTTATGTAGTGCTCCGGGGCGCAAAACTCCAGATGAGTCTTACGCTGCCGCGCGATAAAGCGGAAAGGTAACCAATTTGCCCTTCGCGGGCAGCACGGCGTCGATGCTGTTTGCCGGGCTGAGTGCCTTCAGGATTTCGGGCGAGCCTGCATCCATTCCGCCGGTGTACGCACCAAACGCCGGAAGGATCATGCGATCGCCCGATAGCGGTGATCGGCTGATCACGCCGCAAGGTCGCGCAATGTGCCGGTTCCTGACATGAACGCGCATCTTGGGGTGGTAATGCCCCGAAAGCTCTGGCCGGGTCTCACCCATCCGCGCTTCATGACGAAGGACGATGCCGGCGACGTCCATCTCGCTCGCCAGCTGAGCGCCAAAGCTGCGGTGCATGTTCTCGTCGTGGTTGCCGGTTATCCAGACCCAGTCGAGCGCGCGCGTCAGCGATTCGAGCATTCCAGCCGCATAGGGGTCGAGGCGCGAGACACCGTCATCATCGTGGAAGTTGTCTCCAAGCGTAATGACCCGCCGCGCGCCCGTTGCCTTGACCGTGTCCGCCAACCGCTCGAGCGTTTCACGGCTGTCATAAGGTGGAAGCATCTGGCCATGGCTTGCAAACCAGCTTCCTTTTTCAAGGTGCAGGTCAGCGACCAGCAAAGCACGCTCGCGCGGCCAGTAAAGCGCATTCGATTTGGTCAGGACAAGCTCTTCCCCGGCGAAGGGGAGTGGAGCGAACGAAACGGGAACCATTTGCCTCATCTGGCGCGATTGCAGGCGTTTGACAAGTGTCAAAGCGGGTGGACACTCATGCTGTCATCGGGCAATGCCAAGCTAAGACGGGAAGGGATCGACAAGCATGAGCGAATGGGCAGGCCATACGGGCCGCGCGAAGGAATGGTTTGAAAGTCTGCGCGACCAGATCTGCGCGGCTTTCGAAAGTATCGAGCGCGAGGCCGGCTCGGATGCGAGCTTTCAGTACACGCCGTGGAACCGCGAAGAAGAAGGCAATGACGACCCCGGCGGCGGTGTGCAGGGCCTGATGAAGGGCAAGGTGTTCGAGAAGGTCGGGGTCAATGTCTCGACCGTTCGCGGACGCTTCTCCGAACAGTTCGCAAACCAGGTCAACGGCGCGAGTGTCGAGCATCCCGAGTTTACCGCGACCGGCATCAGTCTGGTCGCTCACATGCACAATCCGCATGTGCCCGCCGTGCACATGAACACGCGCTTCTTGACCACGCAGGCCGCATGGTTCGGCGGCGGCGCGGACCTCAACCCGCCGATTCCCTACGAGGAAGATACCGAGGAATTTCACGCGAGCATGCGGGCCGCCTGCATGGCTCATAATCCGACCTACTACGAACGCTACAAGAAGTGGGCGGATGATTACTTCTACATCCCCCACCGCGAAGTTCATCGCGGCGTGGGCGGGATCTTCTACGACCACCTCGAATGTGAGGACGACCAGAGCTTCGACCGCAATTTTGCCTTTACGCAGGACGTAGGGAAGGCGTTTCTCGACATCTATCCCAAGCTTGTGCGCAAGCGGATGGAGAGCGACTTCGACGATGCCGACGTTGCGCAGCAGCTCGAATATCGCGGGCGCTATGCCGAGTTCAATCTGGTCTATGACCGGGGCACGATCTTCGGCCTCAAGACCGGCGGCAATATCGACGCCATCCTGATGAGCCTGCCGCCGCGCGCCACCTGGAGCTGATCCGCCTTACCCGTTGATCGCTCTTGCCGCGCAGCTACGGCGCATGCCGGAGGCAGCGTCGGTGCCCTTGAGCCAGCGTTGCAGGGCATCGCGCAGTCGCTGCAATTCAAGCGGCTTTGCGACGTGTTCCTGAATTCCAGCCTCTCGGCACGCCTCGATATCATCCTCGAAAGCGTTGGCGGTTAGCGCGATGATGGGCAAAGTCTCTGCATCAAAACCGGCGGCACGGATCGCGCGGGTGGCTTCCAATCCGTCCATGCGCGGCATCTGCAAGTCCATCAGGACCAGCGAGTAAGGTTTGCCGCGCGCGTTTGCAGAAATGACCGCATCGAGGGCGGCGCGACCGTCTTCGACCAGGTCGAAATCGAGGCCCAATTGCTTGCCCATTTCGCGGATCAATTCCTGATTGATGTCGAAATCCTCGGCGAGCAGGATCCGGCAATGGCAGGCATCGCAAGGATTGGGATCAAAGTTCAGCGGCTCTTGTCGCGGCGGTATCTGCGCAGAAGTTGCTGGTACGAGCGGCAAGGTCAGGATGAAGGAGGAACCCAGCCCGACAGTGCTTATCACGTCCAGCTCACCGCCCATTAATTCGGCAAGCTGACGGCTGATCGAAAGGCCAAGACCGGTTCCCCCGCGCCGAGTGCTGTTACCTCCGTCGGATTGCGAAAACGGATCGAAGATGGCCTCGATCATTTCTTCCGGAATGCCGGTGCCAGTGTCTCTCACGGTAAAGGCGATGCCTGATGGCGAGGGCTCGACGATGACGCTCACACCTCCGCGATCGGTGAACCGGATAGCATTGGCCACGAGGTTGCTCAGCACCTGCCGAAGGCGCAGCGCGTCCAGCATCGCGAACTGGGGCAGCGTATCTGATACCTGGCTTGAAAGCCCAATGACTTTTTCGCGGGCGAGCGGCTCGAACAGTTGGATTGTCCGTTTGACCAAGTGAGAGATATTCGCTGGCTCTTCCTTGACGCGGAACTCGCCGGATTCGATTTTCGAAAGATCGAGGATGTCATTCAGCAGCGTCTGAAGCGCCTTCCCCGATTCCCTTATCAATTCGACATGCCGGGCCTGTTCGTGTGAGAGATCACTGCGCGACAGCAACTCGGCAAAGCCCATGACGCCGTTCATCGGTGTCCGGATTTCATGGCTCATCTTTGCAAGGAACGAGCTCTTGGCTTCGGCCATCGCATTCGCTTCATTGCGCGCGGTGCGCAATTCGCTTTGCATGACCTCTTCGTCGGTCCGGTCGCAGAAAACCCCGAACAAGGCCACCGGAGCGCCGTCTTCGCCGTACTCGACCAGCGCGGTGCTTTGCGTGTGGCGAACCGAACCATCGGCGCGGATCAGGCGAGCACGAAACTCGAACGGGAGGCCGCTCCGACGCGATTGTTCGACGGCGTTCTCGACAATGTCGCGGTCATCTTCGTGAAACAGCTCTATCGCCTTGTCGAGAGGGGGCGGGGTCGTGCCTTTTATCCCATGGATGGCGAAGGTGCCGGGCGACCAGTAAACTTCGTTGGTGGCCAGATCGAGCCGCCAGTGCCCGACCCTTGCCGTTGTCTCGGTGAGTTCAAGAAGCCTGTTGGCTTCCTCGAGTTTGCGAAGCTTGGTCCGCAGGTCTGTATTCCTGAGCCGCGCCCGTTGGCGCGACACCGCTTCTCGCAGGAATACCGAGGCAAGCAGGCAAACAATGGCAGCAAGGCCAAGCTCGTCATTCGATCCTGTCTGGACGAGTCCCAGAACAATGGCCGCCACGGCCCCCACGCATGCGAGGAGGCACGCAAGGCTCGCCAGGTAAAGCCAGCGGATGAAGGAGGGGGAGCGCATATGGGCCACCAGGAATGGCTAGCGCGGTCATGACCAAGATAGCGTGCTCTCACCTGTAGGGACAAACCCCGATCACAACCTTTCATGCTTGCAAGCTTTGCGCTTGCCGGATGACGCGGTGCAGCACATATTCACGTCAATGCTGCGCCAGTACGAACTTGTTGAAAGGGTCAAGGATTACGACCCTGAGGCCGACGAGGCCGCGCTTAACCGCGCCTATGTCTACACCGTGCAGAAGCATGGCAGCCAGAAGCGCGCGAGCGGCGATCCCTATTTCTCGCACCCGATCGAGGTGGCAGGCCTGATGACCGACCTGCAGCTCGATCAGGAAACGATCATGACCGCGCTCTTGCACGATACGGTCGAGGATACGCTCGCGACGATCGACGATATCGAGGAAAACTTCGGTCCGGAAGTCGCCCGGCTGGTCGATGGCGTGACCAAGCTGTCAAAGATCGAAGCGATGCCGGAAAACGAGCGTGCGGCGGAGAACCTGCGCAAGTTCCTGCTCGCCATGTCCGAGGATATTCGGGTTCTGCTGGTCAAGCTCGCCGACCGGCTTCACAACATGCGAACGCTTCACTTCATCAAGAAGCCCGAAAAGCGCCAGCGCATCGCGCGCGAGACGATGGATATTTACGCGCCGCTCGCTGAGCGTGTGGGCATGTACGAATATATGCGCGAGATGCAGGCGCTCGCCTTCAAGGAGCTCGAGCCCGAAGCCTTCACCACCATCACCAAGCGCCTCGATGAACTGCGCGGCAAGGATGGCGGGCAGGTCGATGCGATTGCGCTGAAGATCAAGCAGGCGCTGGCCGAAGCGGGGCTTCAGGTCGAAGTCTCGGGCCGCGAGAAGCATCCCTATTCGATCTGGACCAAGATGAGCGAACGCCACGTCTCGTTCGAGCAGGTCACCGACATCATGGCCTTCCGCGTCCTGACCGAGGACGTCGCGGACTGCTACCGGGCGATGGGCGTTCTGCACACGACGTGGCAGTTCCTTCCGGGCAAGTTCAAGGACTACATCTCGACGCCCAAGAACAACGGCTATCGCTCGCTTCACACGTCGCTGATGTACGAAAACTCGATGCGCGTCGAAGTGCAGATTCGCACGCGCGAAATGCATCAGAGGAATGAATTCGGCCTCGCCGCGCACTGGGCCTACAAGCAGGACGACAAGGCCGACGGGCAGGTTGGCTGGTTGCGCGATCTGATCGAGATCGTGGACGCGAGCCACGATGCAGAGGAGCTGCTCGAGCACACGCGGCTTGCGATTTATCAGGACCGCATCTTCGCTTTCACGCCCAAGGGTGCGCTGTTTCAGCTGCCGAAGGGATCGACCGCGGTCGACTTCGCTTTTGCGGTTCACACCGACCTGGGACTTGCGACCGTTGGCGCAAAGATCAACGGGCGCCACATGCCGCTTCGCACGCAGCTCACGAATGGCGACGTGGTCGAGATTATCAAGGGTGCAGGCGCGGAGCCGCAATTGTCGTGGCTTGGCTTCGTCGTCACCGGCAAGGCGCGCGCGGCGATCCGGCGCGCGGTGCGCCTGAAGGAGCGGGACGAGATTGCCGAGATCGGCTCGAAACTGTTCGACGCCATCGCTGCCCGCGTGCCTGCGCGCATCGGCAAGAAAGCGATCCGCAAGGCGGTCGAGCGGCTCGGCATGGATGAACCTGATGACCTGATGTTCGCGGTGGGCGCGGGCAAGATTTCCGACCGCGAAGTTATGGAAGCGCTTGTGCCCGGCTGCACGGCGGAATTCGAAGAGGACGAGGAATGGTCAAAGCATGAGCGCCAGATCTCGATCCGCGGTCTGACGCCCGGAGTTGCTTTCGAATTGTCAGAATGCTGCCACCCGCTTCCTGGCGACCGGATCGTGGGTTTGAGGCGCAAGGGCGAACGCGTGGCGGTTCACACCATCGACTGCCTCGAACTGGCAAGCGGCGTCGACACGGATTGGCTCGACCTCAACTGGGGGCGCCGTTCGCATGGCGCGGTGGGTCGACTGACCGTGACGATCTATGACCGGCCAGGTACGCTGGCCGAAATGGCGGGCGTGTTTGCGCAGAACAAGATCAACGTCAAAAGCCTGATCCAGACACAGCTCGACCATCCTTTCACGACTTACGAGATCGACGCCGAGGTCAACGACCTCGCACACCTCACCCGTATCCTGAGCGCCCTTCGCGCGAGCGACGCGGTCGCACAGGCCGACCGTATCTGATGGCCGTAATCGGCCTCGACCACGTCCAATTGGCCATACCCGAAGGCGGCGAGGACGAAGCTCGCGAGTTCTTTGCAGGCCTGCTCGGTATGCGCGAGGTGCCAAAACCGGCGAACCTGTCATCGCAAGGTTGCTGGTTCGAAAGCGGGACACTCAGCCTCCATATCGGCGTTGACCCAGACTTTCGCCCCGCCAGCAAAGCGCACCCGGCGCTGCTCGTCGACGACATTGATGCGCTAGAAACCGCACTTGTCGAAGCCGGTTACGAGACCAAGCAAGATAAGCCGGTCGAGGGTTATCGCCGGTTCTTCACCAAAGACCCGTTCGGCAACCGGATTGAAATCATGCAGCGGACCGCACAGTAACTGCACGCGCACCGCGCATGGTTAAATCCGGGTTTACTCAATTTTAGGGAGCATCGCTTTAGGGTTCCGGATCAAACTTCCCGGTTTGATCGAGGGGGAACTGTAGTGAACATTCAGTCTGCCGGCTTCGTGCCTGCAACGGACGTTGAGGATGGGGTCGGGCGTGAGAGCGAAGAGCACACGCACGCCTGGCATGAGCGTCTTTCTCTGGCCGTAAAGCTCAAGGCTGTGGTGTTCGCGAGCACGCTTGTCACCTTCGTGCTGGCTGGCGCGATCCTCGGGACGATGACTTACTTCAGTCACGCTGGCGAAGATCTTCGCGCGCTCAGCACGGCCGATGCCAGCAGTGCAAATGCCTCGGTCCAGCTTTTCAATGCTCGCGACGACATTACCGCGTTTGCGCAAAGCGGTGATGGGGCCGACCTTACCGCATCGCGTGAGGCGCTCGACGAAGCTTCAACGCTTCTTACCGGCGCACTCAACAGCGATGTCAGCCGACTGGACGCCGGTCTGCTCAGTGCCATAACCACCGCAGGACGCGATGTGGAGCGCATTGCTCAGCAAGCCTCCGCGACGACGCCGAGCGCTGAAGAGGCCGGATCAATCGCCGCGCGGATTGATGAAATCAACGCATCGCTTCAGATCGCAACCGATGGCTTGAACCAACGTTCCACCCAAGCAGCCGAGCCAGTTTTCGCAGGTATCGCCCGCTCGCTCGTTTTTTTACTCGTCCTTTTTATCGCGCTGACTTTCGCCTCTTTCGTAGGATCGCGCCGCATCGCCAGCAGCGTCTCGGGCAAGATCACCGAGATGACCCATGCCATGGAAGAGATTTCTCAAGGGGCGTCCGACACGGTTATTCCTGGCCGCGAACGCGGCGATGAAATTGGTGCGATGGCGCGGGCGCTGGAGGTCTTCCGCAGCAGTGCAGAGACCTTGCGTGAAATGACCGATTCCCGTGCCCGCGAGGTCGAGGAGCAACTGGCTCAACAGCAAGATGTGAGTGAGCAAATGCGCAAGCTGCGCCTTGAAAAAAGCCAGCTGCTCGAAGGGCTGGCAGACGGGTTCGAAGTTTCAGTCGGCGAATTGATCACCGCCGTTTCAGCGGCATCGGAACAGCTCAAGGCGACGTCAAAACAGATGGTCAGCCTCGCAGATGGCTCGAACAACCAAGCCGACAGCGCCAGCGATGCGATGGAAAAGGCAACCGCGAACGTTACAGCGGCCGCCGCAGCAACCGACGAATTTGCATTGTCGATCACCGAGATTAGCCGTCAGGCTTCTGCATCGGCGACGCTTGCGCGCGATGCGACCACTCTCGTTGCAAGCGCGAACACGCGCATGAACGACCTTGCGAAAGCCGGTGAAGAGATTGGCGAGATTGCAGGTCTCATCCAAACCATCGCTCAGCGCACGAACCTGCTTGCCCTGAACGCGTCGATCGAAGCGGCGCGCGGCGGCGAAGCGGGCCGCGGTTTCGCGGTCGTCGCGAGCGAGGTGAAGGAATTGGCCATGCAGACCTCGAACGCGACCAGCTCGGTCGCCGAGAAGATTCAAACAATGCAGGATTCTACTCGCTCAAGCGCGGGCGACCTGACCTCGATCGTCGAACAGATCGGCGAACTCGAACAGGCCGCAGTCATGATCGCGAGCGCGGTGGACCAGCAATCGGTTTCGGGCGAGGAACTGGCGCGCAATATCGACACTGTCGCCGAAGGTTCGCGTCAGGTCAGCCAGCGCCTCTCCGAGTTGCGTAAAGCTAGCGAGGAAACGGGCACGGCTGCCGATGACGTGGTTGCAAGCGCAAACGCTCTGGGCGACCATGCCGATGATCTTCGCACGAAGGCAGGCCGCTTTATCGCTGATGTTCGCCGCTCGGCGCGCGATCTCGAGGTGGGCGGCTAACGCGTTGCGTAAAGCAGCACGATCACAAGGATGATCGTGTAGACCGCAATGCCACCGGCAATGGCTAGCTGATTGAAGCGCGGACCCAGCGTCGCCTGCGCCATCTGGCCGACCTGCCCGAGCAGTTGCGGCCACGTGTAGCCGACGAAATCACCCTGCGACATCACCGCGATGAGGCGCTTGTCTTCGTCGACGATAGGCAGTCGGCGAAACCTCTCATTCGACATGATCTGCATCCAGTCGAGGATCTGGTCGTCCTTGTGAGCAGCGCGCACTTCGGTCGTCATCACTTCGCTGACCGGCGTGGTCTTTGGATCGCGGCTTGCACCGATCACGCGGCGGAAGATGTCTCGCTCAGTCATGACGCCGAGAACGCGATTGTCCGGATCGGTCACGAAGATCGAGCCGAAGTTCTTCTCTGCCATTTGTGTAACGGCGTCGAAAACAATCGTGTCGGGCGTGCAGGTGAGTGGCGGGGCCTTGCTTGCGAATTCTGTCCGGTCGGCGATCCTCATGTCAGCATATCCTCGTAAAGCCACGCGTGGCGACGATGCTGAGCCGTATCGCGTTTGAGGTCAAGAGCGCCGCGAAGACCGAAAAACCGCGCGAAACGTCCAGTAGAGGAGGCCTCGCAATAGCGCTTGCGCGATCGTTCGGGTGATTGAGGGGGTTCTGAGTGTGCGTTTTGTATGTCCACCATGCTGAAACTTACGCAAGATACAGCGCGCCGGATGCAAAATGCTTGAATTTCACAGGATTGTGATGCGCACCTCGACTTCGTCACCGGCTGCGAGATCCTCTGCCCGCATGACCTTTTTCGATACCAAGAGAACCCATTCGGACTTCTTGTTTTGCGGAAAGACCGAGCTCTTCCAGACCGTATCGCCGATGCAGGCGCTTACTTTGACGGACCCGAAACCGCGCGAGCGCCCGTATTCGAGCTTCTCCATCAGCGCGTGGCCCGCAATGGTCTCCGCCTCTTCGCCGGTGAATGTGACGAGGTGATAGACCGCTTTCTCGCCCTGCCAGCGGCGCAGGGGCAGAGTTGCAGTGATAGTCTCGCTCACTCGTCTTCCGCATATTCGAAGGCGCGCACCGGCACCGGGATGTTGCAGATATCTGCGCCGCCAGCCGGTACGATAAAGAACGGATCACGGCGATTGGCGCGGGCGTCCGCGTAGCGTGCGAAGGTCTCGCTTTCGGTTGAGAGATACTCGAACAGCGGACGTTCATCCTCAGGCAGGTCGCTGGCGACACGGATCGAGAGGATCGGCATGCGCTTGTCGGCTTCCTCTTCGGTGTAGAACCCAAGCGTACCCGAACCACGCGGCAGCGAGGACAAATGCTCCATCCCGCTAACGATCCGGCCGACAAGCGCGATGTTGCGATCGAGATGACGCGGCGCGTGGCCGATAACGGTATAAAGCTCTGCGCCAGAGCCAGTGTCGGGCGAGTAATTTCGGCCGACGCCAACCATGCCGTAGCAGTGGACGGGCCAGAACTGGTTTGCCGGTTCCTCCGCGTTTCCAAAACTGCCGGTGACCGGCCAGCCCAAGGCAAGCGTTGCGAGCTCACCATAGGCATCGCCCGTCTCGAGCTTGATGGGCGGTGGAGTCTCGCCGCTTTCAAGTGCCTCGGTGAATGTTGCGGGCAGTTCGATAGCGCCGTTTGCCGCGATCATCGCATTGCGCATCATCGCTGCACCGAGCGTGTAATTGATGCGCGGACGTCCACGCGGATCCGGAACGCTGATAAGGCCAGTCGCAGCATAGTCTGCTTCGCTCATGACGTTCAGCCCGTCGGGCAAAGGCTTGGTCTCAGTCTCCCCGCTTTCGGGATTGTCGTATCCCGGATCGCCCCATTGAACGACGTAGTTGTCCTGCACGCGGTTTACCGAGATCCCATCATACCACTCAGCGCGGGCAAGAGTGCGGATGTTCTGGGTCCAGCCTTGTGAGAAAGGCGCTGGCATGAGCTGGATCACAACCTTACGCGCATTGCCTTGAGCATCAGGGGCAAGCGTCATCACGAGCAGGTCTTCCGCCTCGATCGCGACCCATTCCTCTTGCGCGGCCGTATTGACGATTTCGTTAGGCGAAGGGGCGCCCTCCGGCGCCTCCTGAGCTACAGCGGGCGAGGCGAGTGCGGCGATGGCGGTGAGCGTGAGCAGGTGCTTTTTCATGGAAAGCTTCTTGCCATCCGGGGCGCTCAAAAGAAAACCCCTTTCCACGCGTTTTCGAGGGCGGAAAGGGGCTCTTCAGACAGCGTTCGCAGCGAATTTCTACGCGCGCAGCGCCATCCAATGCGACTCGTTTACCACAATTCGCCTCGGCCAGAAACCATTGGCGACAAGCCGTGGTTGCGATCCGGTTGTTTCGTGGCTAGAGGCACGCCTTCGCGCTTCCGTGTGTACCGGTCAGGTGCTGCGGTGGCCCTGATGGGAAGCTTGTCCTTAAGCAGCAAAGCAGTGGGACAGCCAAGGCGCGGAGCAGTGGCCGAGTGGTCGAAGGCGCACGCCTGGAAAGTGTGTATACGGTAACCCCGTATCGAGGGTTCGAATCCCTCCTGCTCCGCCACCTATCCACATTGCCGACCATCCCTGCACTAGCTTCGCCACCTCGCGGAGCGTGCACCATTTGAAATGGCTTCAAGCCTGCAATCAGGGGGCGCGTCGTCTAGCGTCCATCCTGTACACATCTTGCCATGTCTCGCCTTCATCGCGCGATATAGCCAGCATCCAGGTAAAACTGTCGTCGATGATCGGAGTGAATGTTATCCGCCGCATTGGGTCGAATGCGGGCGTTTTATAGTGCATCACGATCGTGCCATCCTCCTGAAGCTCGCCGGTCAGTTGGTTCATCGCCTGACTTCCTTCGCCGGTATAGATGATGTCCCACTTCCCGGTTTCCGGGTCGACCATACGCACAGTCATGCCAAACACTCCGGTTCGCGAGCGAAAGAAGTCGGTGACCGCAATCCCGTTGCCAAGGCAATGGAAGTCCCACTCGCCGCCCGGGCCCTCCTGCCAGGTTCCGTCCTCGGTGATCATGCTGTCATCAAAGACCCAATCGCCGAGATAGCGACCGAAAGCGGACGTGTTGCCATCCCGACAAGCCGCGGCCTGCGCTTCGGGATTCGTTTTATCCGGGTCCACAAATGGTGACAGCGAAGAGAGAGGCGATCCGACTAGGGCTAGGCCTGCGCCCAGCAGCGAAAACATACTCATGCAAAACTCCCGATTTTCGAGCCATGCCGGGCATGGCCACTGTTTTTGTTGCCAAATTGCAACGATGCGGCCCTAATTAGTGCGAATCGTACTAATTGCAATTGCTAATAGTGCGAATCGGACTAACTATGCCCTGGACACGGTCGATATCGGATCGCCGTCTTGCAAATCAGGGGATTTCTCAGTGCAAATTTCTCAGACACGTCGCCGGCTGTTCGGATCCTGCGCCGCACTTTCAATCGCGATCGCAGCATCGCCTGTAAGCGCGCAGGACCTTGAAGAGCCTGCTGAGGACGTCACTTCGGACGTCACCGACGCAGACGTTGAATCGGGTGGCCGGATTATCGTTACCGGGTCGCGCATCCTCTCTGACAGTGCTGCCTCGACGCAGCCATTGCAGGTGCTCGACGCCCAGAACATCGCTCAATCAGGTGTCACCAATATTCAGGACCTGCTTCTGGAAAATCCCGTCTTCGGCGCGCCGACCTTCGCGCGCACCAATAACGCCTTTGGCGTGACCGGTACCGGGGTTGCCACTGTCGACCTGCGCAACCTCGGGATCGCCCGGACCCTTGTCCTCGTGAACGGTCGCCGCGTAGTGGGCGGACTTGCAGGGACCAACACGGTCGACCTCAACGTCATCCCAACCCAGTTCATTGGTCGTATCGATATCCTGACGGGCGGCGCATCTTCGCTCTATGGCTCCGACGCGATCGCGGGTGTGGTCAACTTTGTCTATCGCGACGATCTGGAAGGACTAAACCTTGAAGGTCGCTATGGCGTCACCGAACAGGGGGATGCAGAGGACTATCGCCTGAATGCCACATTCGGCGGATCAATCGACGACGGGCGAGGGCGCTTCATGCTCCACGCCGGTTATTCCGATCAAGGTCAGCTGCTATCGCGCGAGCGCAGCAACACTCTGGTCGACGATATCGACCTATTCCGCCTGAGCGGCGACCCGGCCGATTTCGGCACTCCCAGCGAGCCCTTCTTTTCGAGCTTCCCGCCTCAGGGACGCTTCGATGTGAATGGCACTGCCAGCAACGCCGACGACTTCACCTTCAATCCTTCTGGAGTCCTGCAACCGTGCTTCTCCACAAACGGAACCCCGAGCTGCACCGCATTTGACGGTTCGCCAGCGAGCGGACCAAATGGCTTCAACCGTCAGTTCTTCCGCACGCTCGCATCGCCGGTTCAGCGCTATGTTTTCGCGGGCACCGCTGATTACGAAATTACGTCCGGCGTTACCGCCTTTCTTGAAGGTACCTACGTCAAGACACAGAGCGCACGGATCATCGAACCCTTCCCCTCATCGTCGAGCGGGACCAACGGACTGTTCCCGGCCACCGGTCGTGCCCCGATTGAAACCCGTGTGCTGGTCGATAGCGACGGCGACGGTGTGCTCGACAGTTCCGAAATTCGGGTCAATCCACTTGTGCCGGACGAAATCGTCGCGGCAGCTTCCGATCTTGACGGTGATGGGCTGCGCGATATCGGCTTCGTTCGCCGCCTGCTCGAGGTAGGTGAGCGTACCAACGACACCACCCGCGATTTCTTCCGCGTCGTGGCCGGATTGCAAGGCGAGTTCGCCGATGGGCAATTCCGGTGGGATGTCAGCTACAACTACGGCCAGACCACTGAGAACCAGCGTTCGGCTGGCGCCCTCAACGTGCCAAACTTCCAGCAGGCATTTGCCGCTGTGGCGGACATTGACGACGTCGATGGCGACGGCGACACGACCGAGGTGATCTGTGCAAGTGCTGATGCCAGAGCACAGGGGTGTGTGCCGGTAAACATCTTCGGGCAGAACGCGATTTCCCCAGAGGCACTCGCCTATATCGACGCCCCAGGCTCGTTCCAGACGGAGATTGAACAAAGAGTCTTCCAGGCAAACCTTTCAGGCGAATTGTTCGAGATTTGGGGCGGCCCGGTCGGCTTTGCGACAGGCATTGAATATCGCGAGGAGGCTTCGCTCGCCGACTTCGACTCTCTGACCAACCAGGGCCTGAACGCGAGTAACCAGATCCCTGATACGCAGGGCGAATTCGACGTGATCGAGGGGTTCGTCGAAGTGCGCGTCCCGATCCTGAGCGACGTGCCTTTCTTCCGCACGCTTGAACTCGCTGGGGCAGTCAGGCTTTCCGATTATTCGACTGTCGGCTCAGTGACGAGCTGGAACGGACAGGTCCTCTGGGAGCCAATCGACGATATTCGCTTCCGCGGGACTTATTCGAGGGCGGTGCGCGCACCGAATATTGGCGAGCTGTTTTCCGCTCAATCGCAGACCTTCCCGCCGGGCCTGACCGATCCTTGCGTTGGCATCGGTCCAAGTGGCGGCGGCATTCTGGGCGATACGTGCCGCTCGTTCGCGGGAGTGAACGACAACATCGCATTGAATGGAGTTTTCACGCTCAACCAAGCCGATATTCAGGGCATCAGCGGCTTCAATGGCGGCAACCCGAACCTTACGGAGGAAACCGCTGATACTCTGACGCTAGGCCTCGTCATCAACCCGCGTTCGATTGAGCCGCTGCGCAATCTGACACTGACGGTCGATTACTTCGACATCGAAATCGAAAACGTGATTGCAGCGCCGACAAGGCCTTTCACGCTCGATCAGTGCTTCAACAAGGGCAATCAGGTCTTCTGCGACCTCATCACCCGCCGTGCAGCTGGGGACAGCACCAACAGCGCCGGTTCGCTCGAATTCGTGAATGCGATCCAGTCCAATGGCGCGCTTCGCGAGACCGAGGGTGTGGACGTGACAGTCCAGTACAATACATCGCTAGACGGGATCGGGCTCGAAAACGCCAATCTCAACCTGTCCGGCGCGTATACGCACCTGATCAAGCTCAATTTCTTTCCTGCCGTTGGCGAGCCTGCGAACCCGCTGGCCGGGGAAGTCGGCTCGGCCAAGGATCGTTTCACAACGACGGCCCTGTTCGATTTCGGCGCAATCAGCTGGGGGCTTACAGGTACATACATTGGCGCATCGACCGAAGACGACCAGTTCTGCTCGGCGTTCGGGCTTGATGCGGGCTGTTTCCGGCAAGGAGCGGAGTTCAATCTCGACACGCAGGTGGTGTTCGACATCGACGAGCTTCAAATCTTTGCCGGCGTCGACAACCTGCTTGATAATGATGCTCCGAACCTGCTGACCGGTACGACATTTAACGCGACCAGCACGGATACAGCATCTGGTGTCTACGATATCCTTGGTCGCCGGTATTACGCCGGTGTCCGCTTCCGCTTCTAAGGACAGGACGAGATCTCTTCCCCGCGTGTGTTGCGACAGCGGGACCCTTGGAGGGCCGGTGCGAAAGTGCCGGCCCTCTCTTCAATTCATGACGTCTTGAGGCGCGCCCGTATCCCACTGAGAGTACGCTCGACCCATTGAAGCCGAGCCTGGCTTGTGGCGTTGATGTTATCCGCCATGATTGACGTCTCTGGCACTTCGGTCGCTTCGATATAGGCTGCGACTTCCTCCATTTTCGCGCGCATCCCTTCTGCGATCTGTTCGAGCCAGGCGATCTGTTCATCGACTTCAAGCAGATGAAGAGATTGTATCCGGGTCCGAAGCGGGTCGTCGAGAAGCAGGTGCGCTGGATCAACGCGTTTCGCCCACTCCCGTAATGACGCGATACCTTGCTCGGTGCACCTAAGGTGTTCGGTCCGCCGTTTGTCTCCAGCGATTTCCTCACCCACGAGGAGGCCCAGATCCTTCAGTCGACGAACCATTGGGTAAAGCTTGCCTTTGCTTGTCCCGAAATGGGTGACAGGCGAGGACATGTAGATTTTTGAGATCTCATAGACTGTGACCGGCTGGGCGCGCTCGATGAGCGAAAGGAGCGTGCCTTCTCCATCCGAAACCGCATGTGTCATACGTGGTGCGCCATCGCCGCAAGTCTCCCCTGACCGGACGCCATAGGCATGTGTCAGAGTCGCATCAAGTTAGCCGAAGCGGGACGGTCAAAACTACGCACTTCCCAAAAGGTACTTATCGCACTATCGCCCGGCTAGCGATGGAAGACGTGCACCCACCCCTGAATTCGAGTGAGGAGCTTTGGCGCTTCCGCAGCAAGGTGTTGCTGTTCACCCTCCTTGCGATTTGCGCAGAGCTCGCTCTTCACGCGATGCGATTTCTGGGCATATGGCAAAGCGTATTCTGGGACATGTATGCACTGCGTTTCGTCGTACTGCTGTTCACCTGCGTCCTTGCGTACGTCGTCCTTGAATGGCTCGAAAGGGAGAGCCAGCTCGCGGCGATACTCGCGCTTGCGCTTGGGTTCTTTCCACTGGCGATAGGTCACGCCCACGTGATGCGAGTGCTCGGCAGTGCGTTTGGGTTAGTGCAGGGTGAGCAGGGGCCGATCGTCTTTGCTGCAGAAAGTTGGGCGCTGTTCCTGCTGCTGTGGGGTTCGGCAGTTCTTGCAAGTTTCTATCGCACTCGTCTCACGCGCGAAAAGACCCTGCGCCGGGAGGCCATCGCCACTGCGCATCGCGCGAAGATGCGAGCGTTGAGATACAGGTTGAACCCGCATTTCTTGTTCAACACTCTCAATTCAATCGGTCTGCTTGCTCTTGAAAAGCGCAAGCACGAAGCGGAGACGCTGATCAGCCGTCTTGCGACCTTCTTGCGTGCGAGCCTGCGCAAGGACGTGAGCGGGTATCATTCTCTCGCTGCAGAATTCGCACAGGCTGACGACTACTTGCAAATCGAGCAGGTCCGCTTTCCCGATCGGCTTTCGACCAAGGTCGACTTGCCGAAGCACTTGGAGAACGCTGCTGTTCCGCCGTTCCTTATTCAACCGCTAATTGAACTAGCGATCGGCGAAGGGGTGTCTCGCAGCCCAGGACCAGTCACCTTGGAGATCAGGGCCATCCGCGACAACAAGACCCTTCAGGTCGAGCTTGGCTGGCGAAGCGAGCAACTTGCAGATGATGGTCCTTCAAACTCGGTTGCCGGACTTCCAGATCTTACAAGTGTTATCTCTGAGGAATACGACTTGGCGGTTGAAAACCGGCGGGGGGGTGTACTGCTGAAATTGACGGGGACACTGCGTTACATCGTCGACGCTGAAAGCCAGGCGGCATCGAATTTGATCGGCGAATCGGCGTTAGCGACAGAGCAGGTCGATGGCTAATTCGCATACGCTTGAGACCAACGTGATTTCGCAGAGCGATCGAGCGCGTCTTCGTCAGCGTGCGCTTGTTCTCAGCCTAGCGCTGTGGGCCTTCATGATGGGACTGCTTTATTACGCGGGCACCTTCACTTCGGGAGGGCCAATCCCGCCGTTTGAATTGTGGTTGATACGTCTTGTTTGGATGGCCTCTGGCTTTGCGTTGGGGTGGCTTATCTATCGCATTCTCGAATGGAGTATGGAGCGCAGTTCGGTCGGACCGATTGTCTCCCTTGTAGTGCTTGTCTGCGTATTTGGTGCGCTCCATACCATAGCCAATTCGCTTCTCTATTTCGAATTAGCCGGGTTGTCGGCGACGCCCTTTCAAATGTTCGGCTTGGTGACTTACTGGCTTCACTTCCAACTCGCTTGGGGAGTGCTGATCCTGACTCTGGTGATGGGCGCGCAGGCGAGCGCGGAGCGGCAGGCGCGGTTGCAAGCACAGCGCGAGGCGCAAGTTGCGCAGCTCGATGCACTTACCTTTCAGGTGCATCCTCACTTTCTCTTCAACACTCTCGGAGCGGTGTCTTCGCTGGTGGGTGAAAACCAGTTCGAAAAAGGCGAGGAAATGGTGCGCAAGCTCGCGGTATTTCTCAGGCGCAGCTTTCGGCGCGAAGCGAACGACGATGTTACGCTAGAGCAGGAGTTTGAGGACCTTCGGGTCTATGTCCGGATCGAACGGATTCGTTTCGAAAAGCGCTTCGATCTAAAGTTCAGCCTTTCCGATTGTGCAAGCGATGCATTGGTTCCCGGTCTGCTTTTGCAACCACTGGTTGAAAACGCGATCAAATACGCAGTCGCACCGTCGGCTGATTTCGTTTCGCTCGAATTGGCGGCGAAGCGGATCGGAGACGATGTTGAAATTACACTCACTGATGATGGGCCAGGTGCCCCGCAAACACATGGGCTCGGCACTGGCGAGGCTAACGTCCGAAACCGACTTGTAGCGAGATTCGGCGGGCGAGTTCTGTTCTCTTCGGGCGCGCGCCCGGAACGCGGTTATCTTGTCCGTATGAGGTTTCCCTATCAGGCGAGCATTAAATCAGAGCAGGATCAGGCTCGATCAGAATGAAACCACTGCGCGTGTTCATAGCAGATGATGAGCCCCTCGCGCTTCGGCGTGTGCTTCGCTCGGTCAAGTCGGTCGACGACACTGAAATCGTAGGGACCGCATCAGACGGAAAAGAGGCGCTGGCGGTCATTGCCGCCACCAGGCCAGACCTGCTCCTGCTCGACATCATGATGCCCGGCCTGACGGGCTTCGAGCTCCTCGAACATCTCGATGAGGATCAAACACCCTCGGTGATATTTATCACCGCGTTCGACAACTTCGCTGTCGACGCTTTCGCTCAAGGGGTGGTGGATTACATTCTCAAGCCGCTCGACGACACAAGGCTCGCTCAAGCAATTGAGCGTGCGCGAGAAAGGATGGAGCTGGACGCGAACCAGGAACGCTTCGCGCAATTGCGTAGCGCACTGAGCCAAATGAACACCGACTTTTCAACCGCCATACCGTCGCCATACGAACGGGATATCTGGGTGCGAGAAAACGGGGTCGTGCGTCGCGTCAGAGTCGAGGATATCGACTGGATTGAAGCGGCCAACGACTACGTATCGCTGCATACAGCAGGCGGCCAATATCTTGCTGACGACAGCATCCGCTCGCTCGCCAAGCGCCTCAACCCTGATCAATTCTTTCAGGTACATAGAGGCGCCATAGTCAGGATCCAGGCGATCAGTGAGATCAATCGGGAGAAGTTCTCTGCGATCAGCCTGACTTTGAAGTCTGGCGCGCGAGTACGAGTAAGCAAATCGTTCAAGCGTGCGGTCTTCGACGCTCTAAAACTCTGATCAGGTTGGCATTTTAAAGACGCGCTAGCCACTCACAGGGCAAAGCGAGCCACTCACCGATTTTCGGTCAGTGCGTCGGCAACTCCTCTGCATCTTTCAGAAGGGATCAGCGGAGGGATTGATGGACGAGAAACTCACGGCGCGCGCAGGTTTGATCGGAACTTGGTTCACGAAGCCAGATCGGCACAACGCAACGTCGCCTGATACATCGTCGCGACTGACGCCGGCGCAGGCGCATTTGCGCCGAAAGCCGCTCGGCTTACTCTAGCACTGTTACCTACGGCGTCCGCTCTCGCTGCAAAACGTCCAAGACCTGCTGTTCAAGCATGGCATCGAAACTTTTCATCGGTCCTTACGGCTTTAGTGGGACAGGCTCGGCATTAAGTTCGTAGCCCACATCAAGCGCAGGCGGATCAGTAGCATGAAGAGCTACGCAGACTGGCGCGAATATGCCGATCAGGTGTTCGTAAATCCAAAGGCGAGACGCACTATCTGAGGCTGCCGCCGATCATGAATGTGAGATCTTGGCATCGAAAACCGGCAGAGAATTCTACAAATCGAACCGCTCGACTGAATTGGCCAAATACCCCATCAGCATAGTATGATCGTGTATTGGGGTGAAAGCGGCCCTGCTAAGTGCAAGCGACTTGCTAATCGACTGCCTCCACCGCCACCCTTCCTCAAGGTAGATGACGTGATGCGTCCGGTCTGCTCGCGAAGGCTGGTCATCGGCAACACCTCGCTCTAGGCTCGTCCGCGTAAGGGGTCTCTTGGAGGGGATATGGCTGGTCTCGATGCAGCAGACGAAGCGCGTCACTCGCCGCGTCCCAAACTGTTCCTGAGCTACACCCGCGCCGACATCGACCAAGCCGGCAATTTGCGCAAGATACTCGAAGCCAACGGTTTCGAGGTCTGGTGGGACCAATTGCTCGAAGGCGGCGTGAACTATCTGCCTACGACCGAAGCCGCCCTTGAAGGGGCGGATTGTGTGGTCGTCTTGTGGACCGAGCGGTCAGTCGATTCGAGCTGGGTGCGCGACGAGGCGCAACGCGGGCGGGAGCGAGGGTGCCTTGTTCCAGTCACTCTGGACGGAACGATGTCACCTCTTGGCTTCCGACAGATTCAGCTTCTGGATATGAGCAACTGGTCAGGGGCATCCGATGCGCCTGAAATCACGAAACTGGTGAACGCGATCAACGGACAGGTCGCAGCCAATGCCGGCGAAAGCGGCATGGCTGCGCCAAAGGCCTCACCCGCCCCTATTTCATCAGTATCGAGCGCGCCAGCAAAGGAAGGCGTTTCGCGCAGGGCGTTAATGACTGCGGGGGCAGGGGTCCTTGGCGCGGGGGCAGTGTTTGCAGCGTGGCAGCAGGGCCTGTTTTCGAGCGGCGATGGCGATGCTTTCCTATCGATGGCTGTCCTGCGCTTTGCCAATCTGACAGGGGGCGAGGATCAGATCTGGTTCTCCGATGGACTGTCCAACGAATTGAGGCAGGCGCTCTCTCGCAATCCTCGGCTCAGGGTCTCGGCTCCGACCTCGTCCAATGCAAGCGACGGAGACGACGATTTTGCGATCGGTCTTGCGCTGGGCGTTAGCTCGATCCTGCGCGGTAATGTGCAGCAAGTGGGCGAAACGGTTCGCATCTATGCGGAGCTGCTAGAAGTGGACGGCGGGGTGGTCCAATGGTCTGAAAGCTATGACCGCAATTTCAGCGATGTTCTGGGCTTGCAAAAGGAGATCGCCGCGGCGGTTGCCCTATCGCTCGTTGCACGCATTGCCAGCGACAGGGCGGCGCGCAGCAGCGTGGAAGAGCAGGAAGGCGTCGGCGGAACCGAAGATGTGCGCGCATACGAGGCATTCCTTCGCGGTGAGGCGCTCTATGCGTTGGGGCCGGGCGAAGAGATCAAGCGATCCGCGCTCGATCAATATGACGTAGCGATCGGTTTCGATCCTCAATACGCCGCAGCCCATGCAAGGAGGGCAAACACGCTTGCCGCTATCGCCAACTCTGCTTCCGATCCGGACGAGGTAGGCCGCCTTTTTGACCAGTCGATTGAGGCAGCGAGGCGAGCGATCGAAATTGCACCCGACTATGCCAAGGGACATCTCGCGCTCGGATATGTGTTGAATTTTGGCCGGATGGATCGCGCTGGCGCCTACCCTCACTACAAGCGCGCTGAGGAACTGGCTCCGGGCGATGCCGACACGATGCGCTCAGTCGCCACTTTCTATTCCTTTGGGAACCAGCGGGCTTTGGCGATGCAAATGATCGAGCGCGTTGTCGAGCTTGATCCGCTCAACGCATTGGCGTTTCGCAGCGCTGGCTTCGTCGCGCTTTTTGCCGGGGCTTTCGATCAGGCGATTGCCTACATGGAAAAGGCGCTCGAGCTTAATCCCAGCCTTGCCAATTCCTTTTACGCGATTGGCGCCGCCAAGCTTGCATTGGGAGATGATGTCGGCGCACGCGATGCGTTCGAGGCAGAGGCGATCGACCTCTTTGCTCTGCCCGGCCTTGCGATCGCGAGGCGACGGTTGGGTGATGAGGCAGGCGCGAGTGAGGCGTTCTCCAAGCTTGTTTCCGATTATGGCGATTCAGGGCTTTACCAACAGGCGCAGGTGCTTGCGCAATGGGGTGAAAGCGAACGCGCTCTCGCGGTGCTCACCCGCGCTTTCGACAAAGGCGATCCAGGCGTGCTGCTTACTACCAACGATCCTCTGCTTGACCCTCTGCGAGGGGAGCCGGGGCTTGATCGTTTGCTTTTGCGGCTTTCCTCGTGATAGCCGTGTCGCGGGTCGATTTTCCAAGGGGGAAATAATGAAGAAAACATACCTGACGGCATTGGTAGGCGCAGCTGCGCTTTCCCTTTCCGCCTGTGCCGGCGAAGCCACTGACGCCGCTGAAGAGACCACCGACGAAATGGCTGAAGAAGCCAGCGAGGAAATGGCCGAAGAGGGCGCTGAAGAAACTGCGGAAACTCCGGAAGCCGATCCGGTCGAGGGTAGCGGCAATCCTGTCGACCCGATGTAAACCGCGGCAGGACTGCTTATTCGAAGGCCCGGTTCAGGATCGTCTGAACCGGGCCTTTTGATTCCGACGAGGGCTGGACCTCAGGGACGGATGCCGAGCATGTCGTCCAGCCAATCCCGTGCCGCCGCGACGCGGGTGTAACGGCTGGCTTCGCCGGTTTGGCCGCAGGAGCGACCAGAACTCACCACTCCGATTACGCGCGGCCTCCGGTCTGCGTCGCTATAAGTGATCAGCGGGCCGCCGCTGTCCCCCTTGCAGGCCTGTTCGCGATTGGGGCCGGCAGCGCATAGCATCGTGTTCCATTGCTCACGCGGAAAGCGGGTGATGCCGTTGCAACGTGCCTGCGATTCCAGAAGCAGCCTCGCGCTCTGAAGCGATGCGGTGCTCGATGCATCATCAAGCTGCGTGCGTCCGAAACCGTATACGTAGACAGGCGCTCCGCGACGGATCACGCGGTCTTCGATCGTTTCGCGGTCGGTCGCGATGCTGGTGATCGAGTTGACCGGGCCGTCGCGCCGACCGGCGCGCGGATTGTAGCGAACAAGGGCAATATCGTAGGCGAAGGTTTCAGGATCATAGTCCGGGTGATCCAACACCTGCACGATTGGAAAAGAGATGCCCTGATCTTCATGCGGATCGTGAACGCCCAACCTTACCGTGTAGCCGCGACCCTCGATCAGCCCTCCATCGTCGGTCAAGCAGTGCGCCGCCGTCAGGATCCAGCCGGTTGCGATAAGCGAGCCACCGCACAGCACCCGCTGACTTTCATTGAGATCGATCCCGAAGCCTCGTTCAGGCCGCCAGATCAAGGCCTGCCAGGGCGCCGCGCCCGGCTCTAAACTCTTGCCGCCAATGACGAGATCCTGCGGCATGCAGACGGTGTCGGTATAGACCGTGCCTTCAAACTCGATCTCGCTTGTGGCGCACCGATTGCGCCTTGCTTCGCGCTCCTGCTCGGTGAGGAAAGGCTCGATCCAATCGGTATCGCCTTCCTCGATCGGAGCGGGGTAGCGAATGCCGGCCTGTGTCAACGGAGCGTCGGGATCGGTCGCGTAGGCGTTTTCGAGATCCTGACAGCTTCTGCCCCAATTCGCATCGCAAAGGCGCAGCATCAGATCGTAATGGCGAGCCATGTCGCGCTCTATAATCTCGCCTCGCTCGAGATGCTCGGCAAGCTGCGAGCATGCAAACGCGTGCTCCGCCGCGCAGCCGCGCTCGAGATAGGCGATGCCTTGGTAAATGGCGTCGGCATCGAAAGGCCCAGGGCCATCCAACACCATTTGCCCCGCCTGCGCACACGCTTCGTTGGCTCCGGCATAACAGGCGTATTCGTAATAAGCCTGGGCCAGCTCTGGGTCGTGAAGCGGCGTGTCGAAATAGCCGTAGATCTCGCCCAGCCTTGCGCATGCCGAATTGTCGCCGGATTGACAGGCATCGGACTCTATCCGCTCCTGGCGCAACGCTTTCGCCTCCCAGCACATGCGATCCGGGCTCAGGTAGCAGGCGCGATCATAGTAAGGCAGCGCTGCTTGGTTGTCGCGGTAGCCGCCGTTGGCCAAGAGTGCGACCTCGCCGCGCCGTTTGCAGGCCAATGCGTCGCCGAGCTCGCAGCCACGTTCAAAGAGTTGCACCTTGCGGGGATGGCGGGGCGTTGTTTCGTCGAGGCCGTAATAACTCCACAAGTCGGCGCAGGAGCGTGCATCGCCCCCAAAACAGCCGCGCGAGTATAGCGAGACGACCTCTTCGCGGCGTAGGTAAGCGGGGTCGGACGACGCGATCTGGTCCGCGATGTCACGGCAGGCAAGCGCGCCGCCCTTTTCGCATGCATTGCGCACGAGTTCACCCGCCCGTGCCTCGTTCTGTTCGACACCGTCACCACGGCGATAGGCGCGGGCGACTTCCGCGCAGCCATCAAGCGAGCCCAAGTCGCAGGCGCTGCTGAAAGACGCGAACGCGCGGATTCGAGGCTGCTCTAACCGTGACGCGAGAAGCAATAGCCCAAGATCGACGCAGCTTTGGGCATTACCAGCCTCGCACGCTCTATCCATTAGGATCCCCGCTATCGGGCGGTTCTGGGGCGTTCCCTCACCGTTCTCGTACGCTTTGCCGAGCTCGCCACAAGACGCGAGCTGACCCATCTCGCAGGCCTGCTGTAACGCGGCGAAGGTTGCGGCTTCATCGCGCAGCCGCTGCTCGGATTTGCCTATGGGCGCCTTGGGCGTTGAGATCCGGTCGTACTCGATCCTGTCGATAGGCGTATCGACCGGCTGCTTTAGATCGTTTCCAGATGTTTGCGCATGGGCCGCAATTGGCGCCATCGCTATCGCCGCAGCCAGCAATCCGCTTGCAATTTGTCGGTGCATTACTCGCATCCTTACCCCGCTGCAGGGCAGGCTGCGCCCAGCTCTCGGGGGTGTCAACCTGTGCGGGCTTGTGCCCGGTAATGATCGGACGGTAAGGAATGGCATGCACTTGCTCAGGCAGCGTGCATTTCGGGTGACAACAGGGGCATAAAGCGAAGCATTAATGGATCCCAAAGCGCTCGCTCCCTGGACGCCGCATCTGGCGCTCGCGATTACCGGACACCGTCCCGACAACGCTTCACTTGAAGCGAACGAGGCTGAGGTTCGAGACGTCCTTTCCGACCTCTTTGATCGCTTTGACCGCCTGCGACGCGAAGATGTCGATTCTGCGCGCGCAGTTCGACTGCATTGCCTGCTTGCGGGCGGTATTGATCAAATTGCAGCCCATCTCGCGCTTGAGCGGGATTGGTCGCTGGTTGCGCCGCTGCCATTCGGGGCCGAGCTGAACCTTGCAATCAACGCAGAGGCGAAAAGCGCCGCAGATGTGCAAGCTCTCGCAAAGGGCGAACGTCCTGGCGATGCTGAGGTCGAAGCCCGGGCTGCCGCTATACGCGACCTCATGGACCGGGCGCATGTGTTCGAGATCGCAGATCGCGATGACGAGATACGCAATGTCTTGGAGCAAACGCTCGACGATCCCGCCGACAAGGGTGCAGCGCATCGGTTTGCTGCGCTTGCATCAGACAACGTCGCTTTGGCGGGCCGCGTGATGATCGAGCGATGTGACCTCCTGATCGCGGTCTGGGACGGCAAGATGACCGACCTGCCAGGAGGCACGGGGCACACAGTACTTCACGCGCTGGAGCAGGGCACGCCGGTTTTGGTGATCGACCCTGCAAAGCCGCGCAGGTGGTCGATCCTGGTTCGGCCCGAGGAACTTGGTCATCGCGGGGCTGATCGTGGCGGTCCCGACAGGGACCGGCTGGACGCGCATATCCGAAGTGCGCTCGGCCTCGACGGTGAAAGCATGGACGCGCTTGACCGCGAGAAGTGGCGGCGCAAGCCCGGTTTCGCATTCGGGTTCTATCGCAAGATCGAAGCGCTGTTCGGAGGGCGTTCCGTCAAATCGGGCACTACCAAGGCCGCTTACGAATCTCCTGAAGCGATCGCGGACGGATCAGCTTCGGCGGTTCTCGATGCAACGCGAGGACTGCTCGGGGAAGACCAGCATCTGCATCGCCGCTTGCGCGACAGCCTGCTGCCCATGTTTGCGTGGGCTGACGGGGTGTCGAGCCGATTGTCCGATGCCTATCGCAGCGGGATGTCGGTCAACTTCATCCTCTCGGCGCTCGCGATCATTGCCGGGATTGCTTACCTGCCGTTCGACCTCGCCAAGTATAAATGGATATTCGCATCGACCGAGCTGGTTCTGCTCGTGCTCATTCTCGCAATCACCTACGCAGGATCACGCCGAGCCTGGCATCGGCGCTGGTTCGAGACGCGCCGCGTCGCTGAATATCTGCGCTTTGCACCCGGTATCCTGATGATGGGTGTCTCGCGCCCGATCGCGCGCTGGCCGAGAGGCGAGACGGCGCAATGGCCCGAGCGCTTTGTCAGAGACGCCCTGCGCGATGCAGGACTGCCCGAAGCCCGTGTCGATCGCGATTATCTTCGCCGTGTCCTCTCAGACGTCGTGCTTCCGCACGTACAGGGTCAGCGCCAATACCATGCGGCCAAGGCCGAGCAGCTGCACCGGGTGCACCATCGGATAGACAAGACCGCTGAATGGGGTTTTCTCGCCGCGGTGTTCTCGGTCTCGGTCTATCTGCTCCTCGAATTGGGCGCGTTGACCGGCGTTCTTCCTCGGGACTGGCCCTACGCCACGGCCAAGGTTTTCACCTTCCTCGGAGTGGCATTTCCCACTATCGGCGCGAACCTTGCCGGTATCCGCTATTTTGGCGATTTCGAGCGCTTTTCCTCGATTTCCCGCGTGACGGCCGCGAAACTGGGCGATGTTGAGGAGCGGATCAAGCTGCTCCTCGATGGCAACGAGCAGCGCCTTACCTACCATGTGACCTCTGACCTCGTGCGCGCGATCGACGATATCGTGGTGGAGGAAATTGAGAGCTGGCAGGCGGTCTACGGAGCCAAGCATCTCGCGCTGCCCGCCTAACGGATTGCGTCAAACAATACTTGTCTGCCGAGAACAGAATTATGCTGAAAATTGGGCTTTAATGTATTCGGCAAGTAAATTGCGGCTGACTTTTCAGGTCGAATAGATCGGTTCGGTAAACGCCCCTAACTCGCAATTAACCATTCTCCCCTAGCCCTGTTCACGAGGCGCGAGGCGTTCTGTCATCGCGAAAACGGGGACGCATTATGCATTTATCAAGCAGCCCGTTTCTGCACGCCGATGTGCAGGGCGGTGATTTGCGGGCGGGGATCGGCGGTTTCGTGGCCGATGGGTTTGAGCCTGTTGCCCACGCTTTCGAAGCATCAATCATCTCGGGAAGCGCCTTGGGCGCAGCTTGCACGATCATGCACCGCGGCGAACCTGTGGTCGATCTTCAGGGCGGCTGGAAAAGCGTCGAGCGAGCGCGGCCATGGACCAATGACACGGTCGCACTGGTTTACTCACTCACCAAAGGTCTGACCGGCATTGCTGCCGCCGTGGCCGTATCGCGTGGTCTGTTTTCCTATAACGAACCGGTCGCCGATATCTGGCCCGAATTTGCAGCCAATGGCAAAGGGGCGGTGACGGTCGGCGAGGCATTGTCCGAGCAGGCTGGCCTTGCCGCGATAGACTACAAGCTGACGGTCGAACGTCTCGGCGATGAAGAGGCGATTTGTGCCGCGATAGCGCGTCAGAAACCAAATTGGACGCCAGGCGACCATTCGGGGAACCACGCCTACACTTTGGGCTGGATCGCCAGCGAACTGATCCACCGCCGCGATCCTCAGGGACGCCGACTGCCTGAGTTCTTCAACGAAGAGATCGCACAGCCGCTCGGTGCTGACGTTTTTGTGGGGCTGCCTGAGGATTTCGACCGGCGTCGCATCGCGCGGATCGAAGGGTTCGGGATGCAGGACCTCTTCATCCATCACACCACGATGCCCTGGCCGCTCACCTTTAAGATGTGCCTGCCGGGAACGCTCGCTTTCCGCACGCTCAACAATCCGCTGGTGCTCGAAGGGCCCGGCGCGCTCGATAACGAAGCGTTCTGGCGCGTCGGGCAGGGGGCGGCTGGCGGCATGGCGTCGGCGCGCGGTCTCGCGACGCTCTACGATGCGTTTGCGCAAGGCGGCGACATGCTGGGGGTCACGCCTGAAGTCATGGCAACGCTCAAGCAGGGGCATCCATACCCTCGCAAGGGTCTGAAGGACCAGATCCTGACCGCCGACATGTACTATTCCTACGGTTTCGAAAAACCGTTCAGCGAGTGGGAGTTCGCCCGTACGCGCAGCGCCTTTGGCAGCTTTGCAGTCGGTGGCTCGCTGGCCTTTTGCGACCCCGAAGACGGGGTCTCCTACGCATGGATCACCAACCAGCTTGGCACCGGAAAATGGGACGACCCGCGCGAGAAGATCGTTCGCGACGCCTTCTACGCATGTCTGGAGAACACGAAATGAGCATTCGTCACGTCGTCCTTTCGGACATCCACCTCGGCGCGCGCGATAGCCTGTTGACCCATGTCGATGTCACCGGCGCGATTGCCGATGGCCCGTCAGACGTTCTGCGCGCCTTTGCCGCTACGATCGGCGAGACCATGCAAGGCGAAAAGCCGCAGCTTGTGTTGCTTGGCGATGCGCTCGACCTTGGTCTTTCCCCATTCGGGGATGTGTCGAAGAGCTTCCTGCAATTGCTCGACGCTTTCTTTCCCAAGGATGGGCCCGAGCTGTTCCAGCGCGAGATCATCTACATTGCAGGCAATCACGACCATCACCTGTGGCGCATGGCGCAGGATCACGGCTTCGTGACCGCGCTCCAGAGCGGCGAACTGCCGGGTGACCTTGAAGCAGTCACGACGATCTTCGGTACGCCGCGCCATCGTTGCCGCCTGATGGAATCGCTGATCGCGCACCGTCCGCATCTGGAGGGCGCTTCGGTCAGGATTGCCTATCCGAACTGGGGTCTGTCGGACCGTGAGAGCGGACGCGCGGTGGTCATGCATCACGGCCATTACCTTGACGGCATGTACCGGTCGCTCTCGAATGTGCGCGGCTTCCTCGAAGATAGCGATGCGCGCCCTTCGACCATGCGCCAGCTGGAACAGGAAAACGGTCCGTGGATCGACTTCCTGTGGTCCGATCTGGGAAGTGCTGGCGATGTCGGCGGCGAGGTCGGCTCTCTTTACGAAACCATGTTGAGCGCTGGCGCGAGCCACGATTTCGCAGAGGGTCTCGCGCGCCGGATCACGGGCGGTCTCCATGCCAAAATGGGCATCAATCCCAAGATGCCGCTCAAATACGGGGTCACCCTCGACAACCTAATTCGTGCAGGCATCGACATCACCGCGGGTCGCACCGCAGAGCGTCAGCGCGATGGCTACGGCCACGTGCTCGGAGCAGACGAGGTCGACGATCTTGACTGGTACATCGGCACCCCGCTCGCAAAAGCGATGGAGGACGAGCTACCTGGCCGCCCGCGCGAGCTTTCCTTCATTTTCGGGCACACCCACAAGCCGTTTCAGGACGAGCTCAAGGTCGACGGCTTCGACCTGCCCGTCGCGGTCTTCAACACCGGAGGCTGGGTGCTTGATGAGCCGACCCTGATGCCGGTGCAGGGTTGTGCAGCGATGCTGGTGTCCGACACGCTCGAAGTCGCATCCTTGCGGCTGTTCAATGATCCCACCGACGGCACCATCGCCCCTGTGCGGGTCGAGGGAAGCGGCCGCATCAGCCGCCTCGTCGACGATGCATCGCAGGCCGTGGACCGCGCTTCAGCAAGCTGGGCCGACTTTTCGCGCCTCGTCCACGCCCGCATCATCGAAGAGGCGGAAAAGCGCACCCGTCTGTTGCTCGATCGCTCCAACGCACAGCTGCGGGAGGCAGCAGAATGACCAAGGCAGTTCCAAATTACGGCCAGAAACGTATCGCCAAACCGCTTGCCGAGGCGAAATCGCATTACACCGTCCTCGTCGTCGGCTCTGGCTATGGCGCAGGCGTCGCAGCCTCGCGCCTTGCGCGGGCGGGACAGGATGTGTGCGTGCTTGAGCGCGGCAAGGAGATCCTCCCCGGTGAATATCCGAACAAGCTCGAAGACGCGCAGGGCGCTATGCAGTTCAACGCAAAAGGTGGTCGGATCGGTTCGCCTGATGCTCTTTTCGAAGTCCACGTGAACGATGACCAATACGCGCTCGTCGGCTGCGGGCTTGGTGGAACATCGCTGATCAACGCCAACGTCTCGCTCGAACTCGACAAACGCCTGCTCGACCAGGCGCATTGGCCGGCGGCTTTCCGCGAGGACCCCCATGCAATCGACGTCTATTACGAACGCGCGCGCGAGATGCTTTCGCCTAATCCTTACCCGGATACCTACCCCGCGCTCGGCAAGCTCGATGCGCTGGAGCATTCGGCCAAGGCGATGGGCAAGCGCTTCTACAAGACGCCGATCAACGTCACGTTTGAGGACAAGACCAACAAGTTCGGCGTGCCTCAGCCTGCCTGCACCAATTGCGGCGATTGCACATCGGGCTGCAATGTCGGCGCGAAGAATACCACGCTGATGAATTACCTGCCCGATGCGGCAAATCACGGCGCTGAAATCTTGACGCAGGCCAAGGTGCTGTGGATCGAGCGCGATGGCGAGCAATGGCGCGTCCATGTCGAACACAACGCGGAAGGTTCGACCGGCGAGGTAACGTCGATCACTGCCGAGCATGTTGTGCTGGGCGCAGGCGCTATCGGGTCGACCGAGATATTGCTGCGTTCGCGCGAGAAGGGGCTTTCGCTCTCCGATCATCTCGGCAAGCGTTTCTCGGGCAACGGCGATGCGCTCGGCTTTGCCTATGACAGCTATTACAAGACCCGGAAGGACGGCGACGTCGTCACCGCTCAGCCGATCTATGCGCTGGGCGTCGGCACGAATGACGTGAGCCAAGAAGCCTATCCCGGCCCTTGCATCACCGGCATTATCGACATGCGCGATGCAGAGGATGTGACGCAAGGCCTTGTGATCGAAGAGGGCGCTGCTCCCGGTATTATCGCGGCCGCTCTCGGTCCTGCGTTCTTCTTCGGAGAGGCGCTGGCCGATGGCTTCACGCGCTTCGGCTTCGATCAGGTGAAACCACGCCTGCTCGACGCAAAAGCGATGGGCGAGGCGGTGCAGACCGATCCGGGCAGCATCGCTGACTGGGCCTACAAGGGCCCGATGTCGCGCACGCAGACCTATCTCGTAATGAGCGTCGACGACACGGGCGGCTCGCTCGCTCTCGAAGACGACCGCATTACGATCAACTGGGCACATGCCGGCGAGCAGCAGACCTTCCGCCACGACGATGACAAGATGCGTGAGGCGGCGGAGGCCATCGAGGCGCAGTATTTCTCCGATCCGCTCTGGTCGGACAAGCTTGGCCGCAAGCTCATCACCGTCCACCCAATCGGTGGATGCGGCATGGGCGATGATGCGTCCTCCGGCGTCGTCGATGACACCTGCCGCGTCTTCGCGGGCGCTGATGGTCGCGAGGTTCATCACGGGCTCTATGTCTGCGACGGAGCGGCGCTTCCGGGCGCCGTGGGCGTAAACCCGCTGCTGACGATCACCGCCGTGGCTGAGCGTGCTGTCGAAAAAATGGCAAAGCGCGAAGGCTGGACCATCGACTATGCGCTAGGTAAGGAATCCGCACTGCCGCCGCCGGTGACTGAAGAAGAGGAGATTAGCGAACACAAGCCGCTGCCTCATCACGAACACCTCAAGCTCGGCATCGCGAAGTGGGTGGCAGGTCATGCGATCGGGCCGGTCGCCGATGCCGTGACAAAAGCGGGCAAGCACTTCGAAGACGGTGCGATCGAAGAGGGCAAGGCCGCGATCCGCAAACTGGTGAAGGACCATCCGGAAGCGATGAGCCCTGGTCTTTCCTTCACAGAAACGATGTCGGGGCACATCAGCGCAACCGGCTGCCACCATCGCCCGTACGGCCATGTCGAGCGTATTCGCGACGACTATGCCAATGGCGCGGCATGGGGCGAGGCCGAGGGCGGCGAGTGCCGCTTCAAGCTGACTGTCACCACCGAAAACCTGCACCGCATGATCGAGGAACGCGAACATCGCTCAAAGATCACTGGCGAGGTGCTTGTGAGCGCGATCGCTCCTGACCCCTTGCCGGTGCGCGAAGGCACTTTCCGCCTGCTGGTTGCCGATCCCGACAAGGCGGAGAGCTGGAAAATGCTCTACGACATGGTGCTGGAGGGTCCGGACGGACCGATCCTCTTCCACGGCTTCAAAACGCTGGAACAGCGCGGCTCGGGCACTAGCAAGTCCGATCCCTGGACCGACCTGACCACGCTGTTCGTGACACTGCGTCATGGAATGGATGAAAGCGGCGATTTGATCGGGCGCGGGGTGCTCAAGCTGGGCATCGACGAATTCATGCGTCAGCTTACGACCATCACCGTCCATGATGCAGATACGCTGGTCGGCCACATCGTCGGGCTGATCCCGCGTGCGAAGAAGGCGGTCGAGACATTCTTCGTCGCGAAATACGCCGGGTTCTTCGCGATGACGGTGTTCCGCGCATATGGCGGCATGCTGGCGACGCTCAACGACTTCGCAAAGTCGGACGCAGCCGAGCTCAAGCTGCGTAACCTACGCTTGCCGAGCGCCGAGCGACATATCGTTCCAACCGGCGACGGCGTGAATATCGGCCTTACCCGCTATCGCGGCGGCTCGCGGGGGCCGATTGTGCTCGCGCCCGGTTTCTCGGTGCGCGCATCGAGCTTTGCGACGCCGACGGTCGATGAAAACCTCAGCGAAAGCCTTGTCGCGCAAGGATACGACGTGTGGCTGTTCGACTACCGCGCGAGCGCAGATTCCGGCAACGACACCGAGCATCCGCCCGAGTTCAACATCGACGATATCGCGCGCTACGACTGGCCCGCGGCTGTTGCAAAGATCCGCGATGTTACTGGCGCTGCCGACGTGCAGGCGCTCGCTCACTGCGTCGGCTCAATGAGCCTGCTGATGGGCATCGGTGCGGGCTGGGTGAGCCACGTGCGCTCGCTCATCAGTTCGCAGCTGACGCTTCACCCTGTGACCGACTGGCTCAACTACATGAAGGCCGATCTGGGTATCGCTGGAGCGCTGGGAGAGATCTCCCTGCTCGACGGGCACATGGACTTCGTGAGCCAGGGGACCGAGGCAGACTACGAGATCGACGCGGTTGCCTATCAGTTGCCCGTGCCGGAGGGCCAGGAGTGCAAGAACCCGACTTGTCGTCGTGTCTTTGGCACCTTTGGCCCAAGTTGGGATCATCGCCAGCTTGGCCATGACACGCACCTCGCTTTGGGTAGCATGTTCAGCCGCGTGTCGCTTTCACCGTTCAAACACCTGGGCGATATCATGCACAAGGGGCTGGCGGTGAACGCCGACGGCAAGGCTATCTACACCGACGAAGACGCCGCGCGGCGTCTCGCGCTGCCGATCACCTTCCTGTCAGGCGCGACCAACCAGATCTTCTATCCCGAAAGCGGACAGCGCACGCGCGTCTGGCTGACCGAGCACAATGGCAGCGAGCTTTATCGCCAGCGTATTGTGCCCGATTACGGCCACATGGACCTCTTCATCGGTCGCAATGCGAGCCGCGATGTGATGCCGCTTTTGCTTGAGGAGCTTGAACGCCTCGACCGGATGACCGGATCGGGAGATCTGACAGGCGAAGCGCGCAGGATCGCCTGATTACTGCCCGCTGCCCGTCTTGAAGACATAGACAGGGCCGAGGTCGACTTCCTGCGCGGTCCCGCCGAAATAGACCTCAAGCTCGGCGCCGCCTGCGCCGTAGTCGCGCGGGGCCTTGGTCTCGATCCGGATGAGTTGCCAGTTGGAGCCGATCCGGAAGCGGTTCGAGGCGAAGCTTTCGAACGGGGGCAGGGTGCCCTGAATGCGCGTGGCTGCGACTGCCTTGCCGTCTTCGGTGCTGGCGCTGACAGTGCGAGCGGCGATTGCGATCAGGAGGTCGTCGCCTTCCTTGATCGTCCGGGTGATCGGGATTGTCGCGGCGATATCGGTCAGCTGCGATGCCGGATCATCGACCGCGAACCGCGTGGCGCGCATCATCCAGATTTCGTTTTCGGCGCGATTTTCGAAAGTCCCGGTCGAACCACCGAACTTCCATGCCGACTGGCTTGGGTCGTTGATAAGAAGACCAGCGTCCTCGAGCGCTTCGGGCATTTCGAGTTCGGGGATTTCGTAGACCACCGGGGCGAGCGTCGCAGGGCCAGTCGCCGCGATGGTCTCAGCGCCGGTCACGACGATCGCCTGGCCGATCTCGATCGTCTGGCGTGTGCGACCGAATTGCAGCGCGATAATGCCGTCGCTCGATCGAAGGCGCTGTTCGGCACTGGCGGTGACTTCGTACCATTCCCAGTCATTGCCGATGCTCAGCGTCTCCTCGCCGAAACCGGGAAACGGCTCGACGTTGCGTTGGAAACGGACCCGCACGACACCGCGACCATCGTCGGTGTCGGCGGAAATGGTGCGGGCATAAAAGCCGACAGTCACTGTATCGCCTCGCGAAACGCTTTCGGTCAGCGGGATGTTGGTCCCGGCAGTGTAGATGAACTCCGCTGCACGGGTGACCTCGAAACGACGCGCCGCGCCGCCGCCAGGAATGCTCTCGTCAACCACTGAAGACGCGTTGAGATCAGCGCCGTAGCTTTGCCAGTCTATGCGCGAGGGATCGTTCACGAGGTCGCCCGGCAATTGCGCGTCGAGCGCAGCAACCTCATCTTCACTCTGGGCGGTCGCGATCTGCGGCGAGGCGATCCATGCAAGCCCCATCAGGACTGCCATAATCCGGTTGGTTTGCTTTCTCATGCTTCTTCTCCGTGTCCGCCTTTCCTTACGGACGATCCTGTCAATATTGATAACGCTAACAACAAGGAATGCAAAAATTTGCAGGCGATTGCGTGGGTTACGTCTGGTGCTGGTCAGGCAGCCTTGGCAGGGCAGTAGCGCGAGAGATATTCGCCGTGGCCAGGCATGTGCTGGATGAGGAAACGGATGGACTGCTCCATCTCGTCGATCTCCTTGCGCGTCGAGGCCGGGTCGAGCGAATCCGCCATCGCGTTGTGGCCCGTCATCGCGATGCCTTGTCCCATCATCACTGCTGCCCAGCTGGTCTCGGTGAAGAGCTCGTCCTCCTCGCGGAAGATCTGCCCATTCGCCTTGAACAGCTCGACTTTTTCGGTGAGCGTTTCGGGCACGTCCATCGTGCGCACATAGTTCCAGAAGCCGGAATCGTCGCGGCTGGTGGCGTTGTAGTGCAGGATCAGAAAGTCGCGGATGCGGGCATATTCGCGGCCCGTCAGCCGGTTGAACGTGTCTTCCTGCGTCTGCGTCACTCCGTCCAGCGACAGAAGCGAAAGAAGCTTGTCCACCCCGGTGTTGATGAGGTGGATAGATGTCGATTCCAGCGGCTCCATGAAACCCGCCGAGAGGCCGAGCGCTACTACATTCTTGTTCCAGAACTTCTTGCGGCGACCCGTCGTAAAGCGCAGGAAATTTGGATCTGCCTGAGGTTTGCCCGCTATGTTGCCCAGCAGGATATCAAGCGCCTCCTGGTCTTCCATGAATTCGCTGCAATAGACATGGCCGTTGCCGTTGCGGTGCTGCAGCGGAACCTGCCACTGCCAGCCCGCACTGTGCGCCGTCGCCCGGGTGAAAGGCGGGGGAGGGCTGCCATCATCGCGCCCGCAAGGCAGCGCGACTGCGCGGTTGCAAGGTAGCCAGTGAGTCCAGTCTTCATAGCCTGTCCCAAGCGCCTGCTCGATCAGCAGACCACGGAAACCCGAGCAATCGATGAAGAGATCGCCGTCGATCTTGCGCCCATCGTCGAGCGTGACGCCGGTGACGAAGCCCGTTTCGCCATCGAGCGATACGTCATCGACCCTGCCTTCCTGGCGCACCACGCCGCGCTTCTCTGCGTAACCGCGAAGGAAGGCGGCATATTTGCCCGCGTCGAGGTGATAGGCGTAATTAATCGGCGGCAGGTCGTCGCGCTGCTTCTGGTAGTCCTCACTGCGCATAAACTTGCCGAAATAGGCAGCCATCGTTTCGACGTTGAAGACCTGGATCGGACGGTTGTCGCCCTCTTTCGCAAGCTTGTGCCAGACATGATGGAAGGAAATGCCTCCCATCGTGTAGCCGTACGCGCCGAAGGGGTGAATGTAGCTGTCGCCACGCTTGCCCCAGTTCTCAAACTGGATGCCAAGCTTGAAAGTGCCCTGAACGTTGGACAGCAATTCGCTCTCTGGAATGCCCAGCAGATCATTGAAGCCAACGAAGGGCGGAATGGTCGCTTCCCCCACGCCCACGGTTCCGATCTGCTCCGACTCGATCAAGGTGATGTCGAGCGTGCGACCTGACTTCAGACGAGACAAGGCTGCCGCCGCCATCCAGCCCGCGGTCCCGCCGCCGACGATCACTATGTGTTGAATTGCCATGTGTTCCTCTATCCCCAGACCGGCAGCGTAACAGACCTTTCGCGCCCCTGCCAAATACCACGCTGTGGCATGATGGCCACATCAATTATGAACGATTTGTTGCAAGCCTTGTGAACGCTAACAAAATGAGGTAGCCCTCTGTCAATCGAATTGTCGGCACAAAGCCCGCATGCGATTTTTCGGAGGGGATACCTAGTAATGAACACCGGTCGAATTGCGCCCAAAGGGCGTCTTTTTGCATTGAGCACCGCTTCCGGCCTCGCCATCTCGATGGCGGCAGCGATGCCAGCCTATGCTCAGGACAACGACGCTGACGAGGACGAACAGGTCGCGTCCGAAACGGCGGATACCGAAAATGTCATTATCGTTTCAGGCTTCCGCGCCTCGCTGGAAAACGCGCAGAACATCAAGCGCGACTCCGACACCTTTGTCGATGCGGTGACCGCAGAAGACATCGGCGCGCTGCCCGACCGCTCGGTTGCAGAGACGCTTCAGCGGATCCCCGGCGTCAACATTGGCCGGTTCGAAAAGACTTCCGACCCCGACCGTTTCTCGGTCGAAGGTACCGGCGTCATCATTCGCGGCCTTCCGTTTGTGCGCTCCGAGCTCAATGGCCGCGACATCTTCTCCGCGACCGGCGGCCGCGTGCTTAGCTTCAACGACGTTTCACCTGAGCTTCTTGGCCGCGTGGAGGTGTTCAAGAACGTCACCGCCGACATGGTCGATGGCGGTATCGCCGGTACTGTCAACCTCGTCACCCGCAAGCCTCTCGACAACCGCGGTACGCGCCTTGCCGGTACGATCGAAGCCAACGTTGGAGATCTTGCCGAAGAAGTCTCGCCAGGTTTCTCCTTCCTTGGCTCGACGACTTACGAAAGCGATGCAGGCTCTGTCGGTCTGCAGTTCGGCTATGCGCGCTCTGAACTGATCAGCCGCACCGATGCCTCGCAGGTCACTGACCCATGCTTCCGAGCCGATACGCTGGATGGCCCATGTTTCCGTACCACTGCGGTCTCGTCAGATGGCGTCGGCGATCCGACGGGCTTTGACGCATCGAATTTCCCTCCGGCAAACACCGTCGTGGTGCCCAAGGGTGCAGGTGTTCGCACGACCGAACTCGAGCGCGATCGCGAGGCGTTCAATGCTGTCGTTCAGTATGAAAGCCCGAACCGCGATTTCCTCGTAACGGTCGAGTGGCTGCGTGCTGAGACATCGTTCTTCACCGACGAGAACGCACTTCTCGCGCTCGTCAACGACGATGCGCTGTTCCCGGTCGAAGCTCCAGGCAGCACTTGGCAGTTCGACAGCAATGGCGTCTTCCAGAGCGGTGTGCTGAGCCAGCGCGTTGGCGATGCTTATGCCAACCCGTTTGGTCGTGGCGGCATCCCGCTTGAGTCCCTCCGCTTCCAGCGTGAGACGCAGGCCAGCACGCAGGACTTCTCGATCGACGTCGACTGGGAGGTCACGGATCGTTTCCGCGTCAATATCGAAGCGCAGCGTATCGAAAGCGATCTTCGCCAAGATTCGATCATTGGCGTGATGAACAGCTGGGCAAACATCGGTCTCGACCTCACCGGCGAGACGCCGCAAGTCAGCTTCCTTGCGCCTCCGGGAGCCCCTTCGGATTACTTCACCAGCGGAGCAAACACCTATTACTGGTTCCTGCTCGACTCGCTTGCGCAGAACGAAGGTGACCTCGAAAGCGTCCGCTTCGACGCCGAGTATGACATCAGCGACGACGGCTTCTTCAAGAGCGCCCGCTTCGGTGCGCGCTGGGCAGAGCGTGAGCGCATCACCCGCGACACCAACTTCAGCACCTGGGGCAACCTGTCGGCTCCTTGGGCAGGCCGTGCCGGTTGTGCGCCGTGGGGCGCAGGCCCGGGTTGCGGCGCAAGCGGCCCCGGACCTTTCGGCAACGGATTTATTCCGGGCCGTTTCTTCACCGGTCTTCCCGGCCAGGAATTTGCGATTGCCGGCGGCGCCTATGTGGACGATTTCCCGGCGTTCTCGAACTATCGCACTCCGTTCGGTGACGGCTTCCAGCGCGGAAATGCGCCAACCCCGATTGAGGGCGGTGGTGCTTTCTTCTTTGGCGGTGACGACTTCCTTGGTGAATACCTTTCGGGAGACTCGGCGCGTCAGGCTCGCGAGATCAACACCTTCTCGCAAACCCCTAACCCGTTCTTCGGTGTTCAGGGCCGCTCGTTCACCGACATCGCAGGCAATGTCACCGCATGTGATCCCTTCTGCCCGCCCGAAGTTTCGGACGTCGCAGAAGTTACCCGCGCGGCCTATGGCCGGATCGACTTTGGTTCCGACTTCGACAATGGCTGGAACCTCGAGGGCAACTTCGGCTTGCGTTATGTCGAGACCGAGGTTCGCACCGGCGGCCTGATCGGCTTCCCGAGCCCGTTCGGCTTCGATGATCCCAGTGTGACCAACGGTCAGGGCAACGGCGATGGCATCGTCCAGGTGGCGGAGATCGACGCTTCGTGCGGCCGCACACCTCCCGGTCAGACGCTGCCGGGCTTCTGCGGTCTTTCCGATGCTCGCAAGGCCGAGTTCGCTGCCGCGTTCACGGGCGACCTTATCGTCGATGATCGCGACATCACCTTCGATCACTGGTTGCCCAGCTTCAATGCGCGCCTCGATGTGGGAGGCGGGCTGTTGTTCCGTGCTGCGGTTTCGAAGGGCATTTCGCGGCCAGACTTGCAGCTGTTCCGCTCGGGCGGGACAATCGCGGACAATACCGGCGATCTGCAGGCCGAGGGCACTTTGGGAACAGGCCCGCTGTTCCAGCTGTTCACCGGCAACCGCAACGTTCGACCGGTCGAATCGTGGAACTACGACCTATCGGTCGAGTGGTACTTCGACGATGTCGGCTCGCTCACGCTTTCGGGCTTCGTCAAGGACATCGAGGGCATCGTCAATTCGGGCATCGACACGGTCGATTTCATCGCGCCGAGCGGGAACCTGACCGTTCCGGTCGAGGTCAACGGACCGGTCAATGCCGAAGGCGGAACGCTCAAGGGCTTCGAGGTCGGTTACCAGCAGGTCTACGACTTCCTGCCGGGTATCCTGAGTGGCTTGGGCCTTGCTGGTACCTACACCTACATCGATGGCGGATCGTTCTCGAACGCCGACATTGCTGGCAACACCGGCCCATTCTCCTCAAGCCAGCCTCTGGCAGGCATCTCGGAGCATACGGTCAACGCCACGATCTTCTACGAGAAGGACTGGCTGTCCATGCGCGCCGCGTACAATTGGCGCTCTGACTTCCTGATCACGCCGCGAGACGACATCTTCCCGTTCTCGCCGGTATTTCAGGAGGATACGGGACAGCTCGATGCGTCGATCTTTGTATCGGTCACCGATTACCTCAAGCTCGGCGTGCAAGGTGTGAACCTGCTCGACGAAGTTACCGTGACCAGCCAGGTTATCGACTTCGACGGCACACGCATCACGCGTTCGGCGTTCCGCAACGACCGCCGCTTCACGTTCCTTGCCCGCTTCGACTTCTAGGGGATCTGTCGAAGCAATCGAAACCTCGAGTTAGTGTATCGGGTAAGGGCAAGAGGGGGCTTTGCTTGAGGGGGCAAAGTCCCCTCTTCTTGCTCGGGCTCCATGCACCTAGAGATCGTTGCGGGAGGGAATGACATGAAGCGAACCATGCAGATCGTAACGGCTTGCACGGCGGCGCTCGTGCTCTCAGCTTGCGCGGAGCCTGGCGTGGCCAAGAGCGATGTGTCCGAAACGACAGTCGCCCCGCTCGAAGGTGCGGGGTGGGAGCTGGTCTGGTCGGACGAATTCGACGGCGATAGCCTCGACCGCACGAACTGGACACCTGAGCAATCGTGCTGGGGCGGCGGCAACAATGAGCGCCAATGCTACACCGACCGGCCTGAGAACATCTCGGTTGAAGATGGAGTCCTGCTGCTGAAGGCGCGCAAGGAGACCTTCACCGGCCCAGACCGACCGCCTGAAATTGCCGCCGACCCCAATCCGCAGGTCACGCAGGAATACACTTCCGGCAAGGTCCGGACACGCGGTCTTCATGCATGGCGCTATGGACGGGTCGAGGTTCGAGCGAAGGTCCCGCCCGGACAAGGTATGTGGCCAGCGGTCTGGATGATGCCGGCGGATGACCATTATGGTGGATGGCCGCTTTCGGGTGAGATCGACATTCTCGAGGCGGTCAATATTGGCGCGCAGTGCGATGAGTGCGAGGGCGATGTCGGCGAAAACCGCACGGTCAGCGCGCTCCATTTCGGCGATCTTCCCCCGAACAACCGCTATGTCGACAGCAAGACCGCGCTGCCCGATCTTTCGCTGCCTTCGGACGAGTTTCATGTCTACTCGGTCGAATGGGGCGAGGGGATCATCCGCTTTCTTGTCAATGATCGCGTCCATGCGGTCTACACATCGGAAGACTGGGACACCGGTTCTGCCAAGGCGCAAGGCAACGCAAACGCTCCCTTCGATCAGCCAATGTATGTTATGGCCAACCTTGCAGTGGGCGGGCGCTGGCCTGAACGCGACAATGAAAAGGGGCTTGCACCTCAAAGCGTTCCGGCTCAATTCGAGATTGACTGGATCAGAGTTTACCAATGCAGAAGCGACCCAGGGACGGGGCGTGCCTGCATCAAATAGGCGAAGCTAAGGACGGGCATCGCAATGGGCAGAGGCCACAAATCGGTCACCATCCGCGAGGTTGCGGAGGATGCAGGCGTGTCCTTGCAAACGGTGAGCCGTGTCATAAACGATGGGCCGAACGTGCGCCCACAAATGCGCGACAAGGTGCAGGCCTCGATAGACCGGCTGGGCTATGTCCCGTCGCTTGCCGCCCAGCGGATGAGTGGTTCGCGCTCGTACATCATCCTTGCCATCAACGACCGCGAACGCACGCTCGCCGACTGGCGCGAGCGGCAAGGGACCGACTGGGTCGACCAGATGCTTCTGGGCGGAATCCTGACCTGTTCGAAGCATGGCTACAGGATGATGGTCGAACTGGTCGATACGCACGCCGACCATGTCGAGCGCGAGTTGGCCGCGACGATCGCGGCTTTGCAGCCGGACGGTGTAATCCTGACCCCGCCGCACTCGGAAAATCCGCTGATCACCACGCTTCTCGAAAAGCGCAGCGTGCCGTTCGCGCGGATTGGATCGAACCGCGAGGAACCCGGCATCCCGATGACGATGGGCGATGAAGGCGCGGCTTACACCTCGACCAGACGCCTGATCGAATTGGGGCACAAACGCATCGGCATCATCGCAGGTCCACGCGAATACAGCCTTTCGGGCTGGCGCGTTGCGGGCTGGGAACGCGCGATGGGTGAGCATGGCCTCGATATTCACGGCCTCAATGAGCGCGGCGACTTCAGTTACGAGTCCGGCACGCAGGCCGCGCGAGCCTTGCTCGACCGCAATCCCGATATCACCGCGATCATCGGCAGCAGTGACCAGATGACGCTTGCCGCTCTTGCAGTGGTGCGCGACCGCGGTATGCATGTGCCGCGCGACATGTCGCTCATTTCCTTCGACAATACGCCGATCGTCCGGTTCTCGCAGCCGCCTCTGACCGCTGTTGACCAGCCGATTGCAGAGACCGTTTCGCTGGCCGTCGAAAAGCTCATCACGCTCAAGGGTCAGCCTCACAAGGGCGGCGTCATCGATGTAAAGGCGTCGCTGGTGGAACGCGCCTCGACGGGCCCCGCTCCCAGATCAGTTTGAGCAATCCCGCATCCACTGCCGAGCGCCAGCCTCTCTGGTTCCTTGTCCTGTTCGCATTGGCGGCGGGCGGCGGTTCGATTGCCTATGTGCCGCTCCTGACCGTTCTCCTTCCATTGAAGATCACCGAGCTCACCGGGGCTGAAGACGTGCCCGCGCTCGCGCAGGTGACATTCTACGGCGCGTTGATGGCGAGCGCAGCGAACATCATCATCGGAATGCTGAGCGACCGGAGCGGCAGGCGCCTGCCATGGATCGTCGCGGGTCTTGCAGGATCGAGCATGCTCCTGATCGCGATCGATCGGGCCAGCAGCGTGAGTGAGCTGATCCTTTTCGTGATGCTGTGGCAGGTTGCGCTCAACATGATGCTCTCGCCGCTCTTCGCATGGGCGGGGGATTGTTTTCCCGATGAGCAGAAGGGCACTCTTGGCGGCGCGCTGTCGCTGGCTCCGGCGATGGGGGCGATTGCGGGGTCTTTGGTTACCTTCGAATTGCTTGTGCCCACAGGAATGCGGCTCGAAGTGGTGGCGTTGATGGTGATCGTGCTGATGGTGCCGGTCACTGTGCTCGGCCGAGACCGAGTTCGTCCGGAACTGATGCAGCCACGCGAGCAGACGACACAAACGGTAAGTAAAGCCAGCGATCGCTCAACCGTGGCGCGCATGTGGCTCGCGCGGTTCCTTATCCAGATTTCCGAGGCCGGATTGTTCGCCTTCCTGCTTTTCTGGCTGCGCTCGATTGTTGATGGCTTTCACGAGAATACCGCAGCAAATATCTTCAGCATCGTGCTTGTTGTCTCGGTCCCCCTTGCGCTTGTCGCCGGGCGGTGGTCGGACCGGGCAGGGCGACCCATTTTGCCGCTGAGCGTCTGTGCTGTTCTTGCTGCTCTAGGCCTTGGCACCATGGCAATCGCGGCCGGGCTTGAACTGGCAATCGCGGGTTATGTGGTGTTCGGGATCGGCGCCTCGATATTCCTCTCGCTTCACACAGCGCAAACGCTGCGAGTGCTTCCCCAACCGCAACATCGCGGGCGCGACATGGGAATTTTCAATCTCACCAACACCGTGCCGTCGATCGTGATGCCGTGGCTGACGCTAACGCTGGTGCCAAGTTTCGGATTTGCTGCACTTTTTGCGCTCTTTGCCGGATTTGCGCTGCTCGCAGCCATCTTGCTCGCGGCGCTGCATGTGCGCCGATAATCGCTGGATACTTGCATTTCGAAGGACGAGATGTAGTATCTTGATAACGTTCTCAACGAGCGCAGAATCATAGAGCCTTTGGGAGGGGCTTGCCTTAAAATGCGACTGAATTTTCGTCTGGCGTTGGTCAGCGCCGTCAGCCTTGGTGCCTTGTCTGCATGCGGCGAAGGCAGCCTTCAATCTGCGAGCAGCGCGCCCGTAGCTGCTACAGCGCCACAAGCTGCGTCTACCGCTTTAGATGACATGATCGCGGACATGGTTTCGCGCATGAGCCTTGAGCGCAAGGTCGCGCAGCTGATTCAGCCGCAGATCAACTCGTTCGATGCAGAAGAGATGCGCGAGTATCGCTGGGGCAGCTATCTCAATGGCGGCAATGGCGGCCCTTACGGCGACGAGTTTGCGCCAGCATCGGAATGGCTGCGCCTGGCAGACGAGATGTGGGATGCATCGACGCAGCCTCTTCCCGATGGCGAGCCTATCATCCCAACGATGTGGGGAACCGATGCGGTTCATGGCCACACCAATGTCGTTCAGGCGACAATTTTTCCCCACAACATCGCGCTTGGTGCGACAGGCGATCCGGACCTTGTCCGGCTGATCGGTGCTGCGACCGCTACCGAGATCGAGGTGACCGGGATCGACTGGAACTTCTCGCCGACCGTTGCGGTCGCGCGCGATGATCGCTGGGGTCGCACTTACGAAAGTTATTCCGAAGATCCTGAGCTGGTCGCTCAGATGGGCGCTGCTCTCGTAGAAGGTTTGCAGGGCAAGAAGGGCGCCGAGGATTACCTCGGCCGCGGCCGCGTTATCGCAACCGCCAAGCACTTCTTTGGCGATGGCGGCACCGATCAGGGTGTCGACCAGGGCGACGTCAACGGTGACATCGATGCGCTCAAATCGATCCATGCGGTTCCTTACCCCGTCGCGATCGAGGCCGGTGTCGAAACCATCATGGCAAGCTTCAACTCGATCAATGGCACCAAGATGCACGGCAACGAAGCTTTGCTCACGGGCGTGCTTCGCGGCGAAATGGGCTTTGAAGGACTGGTGGTCGGCGACTGGAATGGTCACGGACAAATCGCTGGCTGCACTGTTTCCGACTGCCCGCAGGCGCTCATGGCAGGGCTCGATATCTATATGGTGCCCGACGATGCTGTCGCATTGCATAGCTCACTGGTAGCCCAGGTTCGCGATGGCACCATTCCCGAAGCGCGCGTTGATGAGGCGGTCGCCCGCGTCCTTCGCATCAAGCAGCGTGCCGGACTGCTGGGTCCAGATGCTCAGCGTCCTTCGGCGCGGCCCAATGCCGGCGAATACGACAAGCTTGGCATGGCGCCGCACCGCGCGGTCGCTCGCGAAGCTGTCGCCAAGTCGCAGGTCATCCTCAAGAATGACGGCGTGCTGCCTTTGAAGCCGGGCGCAGACATTCTCGTGGCTGGTGTTGCCGCCGACAGCATCGCGCAGGCCGCTGGCGGCTGGACGCTCACCTGGCAAGGCGGGCGCGAACTGACCAATGATTACTTCCCGGGAGCGACCTCGATCTGGGCAGGGATCGAAGAGGCGGCGCAGGAAAGCGGCGGAAGCGCAACGCTTTCTGCAGACGGCACCTTTGAAGAACGTCCCGACATCGCGATCGTGGTCTTCGGCGAAGAACCCTATGCCGAGTTTGCAGGCGATCGAAAAAACCTGATCTTCGCCGATACCGAGGGTCTCGAACTGCTACGCAAATTCGAGGAGCAGGGCATTCCTACGGTGTCCGTATTCCTCTCCGGCCGTCCTATGTGGGTGAACCGCGAACTCAACGCATCCGACGCATTTGTTGCCTCGTGGCTTCCGGGCAGTGAAGGCGCGGGCGTTGCTGACATTCTGTTCGGCGCCAAAGCTGCGACGGGCAAGCTTTCCTTCAGCTGGCCTGCCAACTGCGAAGGCAATCCACTCAATGGACCCGATGGCGCCTTGTTTGCTCTTGGCTATGGTCGTTCGCTCGACGACACGGCGCCACTGGGTGACCTTGATGAAGGCTGCGGCTTCCTCGATGGGGCTCCGGCTGCGGACTGGTTCGTCAACGGTCGCCTGTCTGCCGGTATCAGCGCGAGTGCTGGCGGAATGGACCTGCCGAACCTGCGCGGCGAGGGCGGGGGCGTTGTCGCTCGCGGTATCGACCGCAACCGTCAGGAAGATGCACGCGAACTGACCTTCGGGCCGGATTCGAGCTTCACCGTCTCGGGCGAAGGCGAGGGCGCTTATATCATCACTTACAACCTGCCCGCCGCTCCCGCAGGCACTGTGACCATTGCAAGCGGCGAGCGGACCGAAGACGTCACGCGCCGTATGACGGTCGCAGCTGGCAAAGGCTGGCGTGAGATGGTGCTAACCGAGGCGTGCCTAGGCGAGTTTGGCGATGGTCTCACCATCGCCACGAACGCGCCGCTGCAATTCTCGATCGCGCAAATTTCGCGCAGCACTCTGCCAGAGGGCACGGAGTGTTCATTCTAGGGAATAGCTGAGGACATGTGCGCGAGCGTGGCTGGGAAAGACCGCGCCGCGTGCTAGTTCGCAGTCATGGGGAAATACGACGCGCCTGAAAGAACTCGCGCGCATTGGGGAGTGAAGCAGCGATGACGCTTGAGACTATCGATATCATTATCATCGCGGGCTATGCGCTCGCGCTTCTCGGCATCGCTCTGTATGTGAGCCGCGAGCCAAAGGGGCATAACAAGAACACCGAGGATTACTTCCTCGCTGGTCGTGCGCTCCCGTGGTGGGCGATCGGCGCATCGCTGATTGCATCGAACATCTCGGCCGAACAGATCATCGGCCAGTCAGGCGAAGGCTTTGCCATCGGGATCGCGATTGCTGCCTATGAATGGCAAGCGGCCATCGTCCTTCTGATCGTCGCCAAGTACTTCCTCCCGATCTTCCTCAAGCGTCGCATCTACACGATGCCGCAATTCCTCGAGCAGCGTTACGGCGCAGGCGTGAAGAACCTGATGAGCGTCTTCTGGGTCGCTCTTTACACCGCAGTGAACCTCACGGCGGTGCTTTGGCTTGGCGGTCTTGCGATCGACACGCTGACCGGCTGGGGCGTGATGCCAGCAATGATGGCGCTGGCCGGGTTTGCGGCGCTCTATTCGCTGTATGGCGGTCTGAAGGCTGTCGCGCTTACCGACATCATTCAGGTCGTTATCCTGATCATTGGCGGCTTTGCGATCACGTGGTTTGCGCTCGATGCGCTGCCTGCTGATGGGGCGGTCGCTGGCTTCAGTTATCTCATGCAGGAGATGCCTGGGCACTTCGAAATGATCCTCGACACTGACGATGTGGGCTACGACAAGCTGCCGGGTATCTGGACGCTTCTGGGCGGTCTGTGGGTGCTTCACTTCAGCTATTGGGGTTTCAACCAGTACATCATCCAGCGCGCGCTTGGCGCAGAGAACCTTGGCGAAGCGCAAAAGGGTCTCGCCTTTGCGGCATTCCTGAAACTCCTGGTGCCTTTCATCGTGGTCATTCCTGGCATCGCGGCGGTAATTCTGGCTCAACAAGGTCTGCTCAATGGCGATGCACTGAGCGAGGCATCGGACCGCACCTATGGCGAACTTATGGGCTTTGCACCGGCTGGCCTTCGCGGACTGGTCTTTGCAGCGCTGATTGCGGCGATCGTCTCGTCGCTTGCATCGATGATGAATTCGATCTCGACGATCTTCACGATGGACCTCTATCGCAGTTGGAAGCCTGACGAGGCGGAGACGCACTACGTCACCGTGGGCCGCATCGCTGCCTTCTGCGCGATGGTGATCGCGCTTGTACTGGCTCGGCCCTTCCTTGGCGGCTTCGAGAGCGCGTTCCAAACCGTTCAGGAATACACCGGCTATATTGCACCGGGTATCGTGATCGTCTTCCTGCTCGGTTTCTTCGACAAGCGCGCGAACACAGCTGGAGCGTTCACGGCGCTGATCGGGTCGGTTGCGCTCAACCTCGTGGTCAACGCGGTCTTCCCCGAACTGCCGTTCGTGGTCCGCATCTGGATTGTGTTCATGGTCGGCATCGTGGCGGCGATGGTAGTGTCGCGCGTCACGGCGCGACCCGACGAAGAGCGCACGGTCAATCTGTCGGACATCGCCTTTGCGACGAGTACGCTGTTCAACACGCTCGCCGCGATCACGGTGGCGATCCTCGTGGGGCTTTACATCTGGCTCTGGTAAGCCTGCGTCAGGCGGCTTCGGCCGCCGCGCAGTTCTGCTTCAGGTATTGCTCATGCGTGGGAAGAGTGCCCACTGCGCGTTCGATCAAAGTCCGCACATTGCCGAGGAATTCGGAAAGCTGAGCATCGCTCAGCCCGTTCGCCATCGCGTCGTGACTTTGCGGAGTGACGCCCTGACCCAGCATCACCTGCACCCAGCTTGCCTCGCGGAACAGATCGTCGGCATCGCGGCCAACGCGGCCTGAGGAGGCGAACAGCTCCTGTTTGTGCGTCAAGCTGTCCGGCACATCCATGTTCCTGCAGTAGCGCCAGAACTCAGAATCCTCGCGATTGGTCTGGTGGTAATGCAGGATCAGGAAGTCGCGGATCTGCTCGAACTCGGCCTCGCAGCGCCTGTTGTACTCGGCGCGCTCGACGTCGGAGCGGTTGCTGGCCGGGAACAGCTGAAGCAGGCGGCTGACATGCGACTGGATCAGGTGGATGCTGGTCGATTCCAGCGGCTCGAGGAATCCGCTCGATAGGCCAATCGCTGCGCAATTGTTCGACCAGAACTGCTCGCGCCGTCCGGTGGTGAAACGGATCGGTCGCGGATCGGCCAGCGGTTTTGTGTCGAGACCGGCCAGAAGCGTCTCTCCCGCTTCCTCATCTGAAATGAAGTCGCTGCAATAGACATGACCATTACCGGTGCGGTGTTGCAATGGAATGCGCCACTGCCAGCCAGCCGTCTTGGCGGTCGCGCGGGTGAAGGGCACTAGTGTTTCGAGCCGCTCACTCGGCACGGCCTGAGCGCTGTCGCAGGGAAGCCATTTGGACCAGTCCTGATAGCCGACGCCCAGTTCCTGACCGAGCAAGAGCGCTCGAAAGCCGGTGCAGTCGATGAAGAAGTCGCCTGCGATCTCTCGTCCGTTGTCGAGCGTGATCGAGGTAATGTCGCCGCTCTCACCATCGCGTGCAACCGATTGGACGATGCCTTCGGTGCGAGTGACGCCCTTCTGCTCCGAAAAGGCACGAAGATATGCCGCATAGAGGCTCGCGTCGAAGTGATAGGCATAGGCAAGACCTGTCATCGATGTGTTGCCGACACGGTCGAGCTTGCCGAACTTGGCGTGATTGGCGGCGAGCTGATGAAGCGAATAATGCCAGAGGCTGTGGCGCGACCCTGATGCCTCAGCGCGTTTCCAGTAATGGTGGAAAGGTACGCTGGCGAGGTTCATGCCGGCATCGCCGAAGGTATGCAGGTAGCGCGTACCTACATCGCCCCAGTCGACGAATTCGATACCGAGCTTGAAGGTGCCGTTCGTGCGCTTGACGAAGTCATGTTCGTCGAGGCCTAGAATCCTATTGAGGCGGATGATCTGCGGGATCGTCGCTTCGCCCACGCCGACCGTGCCGATGGCATCGGACTCCACCAACTCGATCGAAAGCGTGCGTCCCATGAGGCGTGAGAACGCGGCGGCGGTGATCCAGCCAGCCGTTCCGCCCCCAACAATGACGAGTTTCTGGACGTTTGTGTTGCTCATCGTGATCCCATTCGTGCCTATTCAATAGGCCGGAAGAAGGCGTTGATCGTCAAGCGGCCCTTCGCAGGATCGGGTGACAATTCCTGCGATCCGTCGATCAGCCCCGAATGCAACACGTTGCCGCGATAGAAGAACGCCTGGTTGAATGCCCCCTCGCATGTGTGCGTGCGCTCAAAATACGGTGCGCCGTCCGTTACGTATGCAGCGGGCGGCAGGCCGTTGGTGCGAACATCGTTCTCGAGCGCCTGACGGTAGCGCGGGAAATTTTCGTCAGTCAGCGCTTCGAGCCCAGTGGAACGTTGGCGAAAGAAGCCGGTCCCTCCGTGCGGCGTATCATGAAGGTAGAGCATCATCGCAAGCTGGCGCGGATTGGTGCCGTCGACATGCGGAAACCGCTGCATCGGTACAAGCTCGCTCGGCTTCGCTGTGACAAGCGAGAACCACGCCTGCATCTCCCAGCCATTGTCTGATGCACCGAACGCCTTGTCCAGCAAGGGTGACAGCTCTTTGAGCCATGCAAGCGAGACAGCGCGCGGCAGCTCGGAGCGCACTCCGGGATATTGCGGCGTGATCTTTGCAAATTTTTGCAAAGTTGCAGCGCGAATGACTTCTTCGGGCGATGCGAGCAGGTTCGATACCGACGCAAACACATGATTTTGCGTCGAAAAAGTCCCAATCTGTGTATCCGCGAGGGATAGTGTCCAGTCTTGCATGATGTGCGAAGCCGTTTTTCTCGATCCGAGTTGCCTATGAAGGCTAACAGAGCGTGCGAGTGAATCCAATCGGCCCGATTTAAAGCACTGATTAAAAGTACTAAAATATCAATTGTCCGTGATTGACGCTACATTCTGGGGGCCCCAGCCCCGTGTCGGCGCGGGCTCTGGCGCGCAAAAGTGTGACACCTCAGACACAATATGTTGATAGTTGGCGTCGGATTCCGAGCGAGAGGCGCAATACACAGTTCAAGATACTGAGATAATTAGAAAAAGTATGCCTCCACCCCTGCCACGCGACTTTCACGATTGGTGATTTACGCGGGCGAAATTTGTCGCTATGAAAAAAACTGCAAACACGCAAAGATCGTGATGCGTCGGGGAGATGATTAATGGGATTGAAGCGTTATTCCGCTAACACTCGTCTGCTGTGCAGTGCAGCAACGGGCTTGGCATTGGTTGCCACCGCTGCGCCAGCGGTCGCACAGGAAAACCAGGAAGAAACCGTTGCGGAAGGCGAGGACAACCAGATTGTCGTCACCGGTATCCGCAGCGCTATTCAGAACTCACTTGAAACGAAGCGCGAAGCGACATCCATCGTTGAGGTGATCTCGGCGGAAGACCTCGGGCAGTTGCCCGACCTTTCGATCGCGGATTCGCTCGCACGCCTTCCGGGCGTCACCGCACAGCGTGTTCGTGGTCGCTCGCAGCAGATTTCGATCCGCGGCCTCGGCCCGGATTTCAGCCTTGCGCTGCTCAACGGCCGTGAAGTCGTTTCGGCAGGCAACAATCGCGGGATTGAATTCGACCAGTTCCCGAGCGAGCTGATCGGTCAGGGTGTTGTCTACAAGACGGGCGATGCGCGCCTCGCTGCAATCGGCATCGCCGGTGCGGTCGACCTTCGCACCGTGCGTCCGCTCGACTTCAACGACACGCAGCTCAGCGTTTCGGCCACCTACGTCCTTAACGACAGCGGTTCGCGCAACCCGGACTTCCCGGATGACGGCTACCGCTTCTTCGGTTCGTATATTGACCAGAATGCCGACGGCACTCTTGGCTGGTCGCTGGGTGTCACCGTTCAGTCGAACCCGACCCACTTCATCAGCCGCGAACTCAAGACCAACCAGTTCCAGGTCGCGACCGATGAAAACGGCATCATCTATCCTGCCGACAACCCGCGTCAGGGTGCGGTGAGCCGCGAATTCGAGCGTACCTCGATCGCCGGTTCGCTCCAGTTCGAACCGAGCAGTGACTTTGCTCTCATGTTCGACGCGTTCTACACCGACACGCAGGACAACGGCATCTTCCGCGGCACCGAAACGCCGATCGCTTCGTGGAGCGGCGCGCAGTTCGACGGCGCAACCGGCAGCGGTCCGTTCGCCGACAGCGCGCAGTATTCGGCTGTCGTTCCAATCCTTCGCACCGACACCGAAGGCAATGACAGCGAGATCTTCGCTCTGGGCGCGAACGCAGATATCGGCGTGACCGACAATCTGAGCCTCATCCTCGACTACGGATTCTCGACCCTTGATCGCACGGATATCGATTACGAATCCTATGCCGGTACGGGCCCCGCACGTTCGGGCGCCCAGGACACGCTGAACTTTACGTTCCCGTCCAACGGCGAGTATTCGATCGACGGTCTCATCGACTACACCGATCCGTCGAACGTCCTGCTCACCGATCCGGGTGGCTGGGGCCAGGTCGGCTTCCTTCGTGAGCCTGTCATCAACGACGAACTTCACCAGCTGCGTGCTGAGCTCGCATACGAGTTCGACGGCGGTTTCCTCGACAGCATCATCGTGGGCTGGCTCCACACCGATCGCGAGAAGGACTTCGACAACAACGGCACGTTCCTGCGCGCCGGTGCCCCGTTCGTCGACAACGCCGCACCGATCCCGGCTGACCTGATCCGCGGTGCAACCGACACCGGCGATCTGGGCCAGAACATCATTGCCTACGATCCGTCGAGCCTGCTCACCGACGGCACTTATGTGCTCGAACGGGCAACCGACGACACCGAGTGGGTGGTGAATGAAGAGGTTCATAACTTCTACATCCAGGCGAACATCGACGGCATGCTCGGCAATGTTCCGGTTCGCGGTAATCTCGGGCTTCGCTATGCTGACACCGACCAGTCGTCGACCGGTACGATCGGCGGCGGGTTCACCAACACCGTTGCTGAAAGCTACGACGACTGGCTTCCAAGCCTGAATCTCAGCTTCGAAGTGGCTACCGACACGTTCATCCGTATCGCAGCAGCGAAGACGGTGACGCGTGCTCGTCTTGATCAGCTGGCTGCAAACCAGAACATCAACTTCAACCCGCTGAGCTGTGTCGACACCGACGAAGACCAGTTCCCGGACACTGTGATCGGCTTTGCTCCGCCGCAGCTGGTCTGCTTCAACCTGAGCGGGGGCAACCCGTTCCTCCAGCCGTATGAATCGCTCGCATTCGACGTCTCGTTCGAGAAGTACTTCTCACCGGGCAGCGCGATCATTGTCGCGGCGTTCCACAAGGACCTGTCCGACTGGATCATCGACTTCAACGAGCTGATTGACCTCACTCAGCCGATCGAGAACGCTGGGTTCGGCGGTATTCTGGACACCGCTCCTGAGCTTGCAACGGGTGTGTTCAGCGGTCCGGTCAACTTCGCTGACGGAACGATCACCGGCATCGAAGGAACGGTTCGCGTCGACTTCGGCGATGTCACGCCTGCACTCGAAGGCTTCGGCGGCTTCTTCAGCTACACCTATGCCGACGCAGAGATCGAAGATCAGGCCATGAACCTCCTGCCCATTCCGGGCTATTCGGAGCAGACCTGGTCGGGTGACATCTTCTACGAAAACAATGGCTGGCGTGCGAAACTCGCGGCTCGCTATCGCAGCGGCTTCCTGTCCGAAGTTCAGAACTTCGACGGATCGCTAAGCGGTGCGGACGCGCAAAGTGAGACCATTCTCGACGCGCAGATCGGGTACACCTTCCAGGAGGAAGCTGGTCCGCTCAAGGATCTCGGCATCCTGATTGAGGTGTTCAACCTCACCAACGAGCCATTCGTGACTCAGAACGATCTGTTCGGTGCAGGCGGCAATCAGGTGGGCACGTTCCCGAGCCGTCACGAAATATACGGTCGTACGTTCAACTTCACGATCCGTAAGAACTTTTAGAGCCTGAAGGGTCGCAACCTACAGGACACCGGGGAGGGCTCGCCGAGAGATCGGCGGGCCCTTTTTCTTGGCATTTCGGAAGAGAACTGCGCCTAGCTGGCGAGCGGGGAGGGGCAGTGACGAGCAAGGAAGTCGGCATGCGTCGGCATTTGCGCGACCGCTTCGCGCATGGCCTGCGAAATCATCTGCATGCGCTGCGCCACGGGAACGCCGTCGCGCATTTCGGTGATTGCAGGGGCACGGCGCGGCATGATGTCCTGACCCATATAGACCGCGATCCAGCTGGGATTGGCGAACAACTCGCGCTCATCGGCAACCAGCAGGCCGTAATTGCGGAAGTGGTCGATCTTGTATTGCAGGCTCTCCGGGATATCCATCGCCGAACAATAGCGCCACAACTCCGCATCATCGCGGGTCGTGGCCTTGTAGTGCAGGATCAGGAAGTCGCGGATGCGCGCATATTCATCGGCCGTCTGGCGGTTGTATTCGCGCGCGAGCAGCGGCGACATTTCGCTGTCCGGCAGCAGCGCGATGAGCCGCAGAATGCCGTACTGTATCAAATGCAGGCTGGTCGATTCCAGCGGCTCCATGAACCCGGCGGATAGCCCGATGGCGACGCAGTTCTTGTCCCAGAACTTCTTGCGGCGTCCGGTCACAAAGCGAAGCGTGCGCGGGTCTGCCTGCGCCTCGCCGTCAAGCGAGCCCATCAGCGTCTCGGTCGCTTCATCCTCGGAAATAAACTCGCTGCAATGGACATAGCCATTGCCCGTGCGATGCTGGAGCGGGATCCGCCACTGCCAGCCTGCCTCTTTCGCGGTCGAGCGGGTGTAGGGCGTGATCTCGGCCTGCTTGGCACAGGGGACGGCAACTGCTCGGTCGCAGGGGAGCCAGTGCTGCCAATTCTCGTAGCCTGCTTTGAGCGTGTCTTCGATCAGCAGTCCGCGAAAGCCGCTGCAATCGATGAACAACTCGCCTGAAACGCTCGTGCCCTTGTCGAGCGTGACGCTTTCGATGAAGCCATCCTCACCGCGCTGGATCACATCGGTGACGCGGCCCTCGATCCGCTTCACCCCGCGCGCTTCGGATACGCGGCGCAGGAACGCAGCGTAGAGACCCGCGTCGAAGTGGTAGGCGTAATCGAAAGTCGACTGGATTTTGCGACGGTCCGGTTCGGGCCGCGCAAACTTGCCCGCCTTGGCCATCGCCCAGCACATCGAAAACTCGTCAATCGGTCCCGCGATGCGGCCATCGAGGGCCTCGCGCATCCAGTAGTGGTAGAAGGGAACCTTATCGAATTCCGCACCGTACTGACCGAAGGGATGGAAGTAGCTGTGACCTTTGCGCGACCAGTCAACGAACTGAATGCCGAGCTTGTAGGAGCCTGCCGTTTCCTTGACGAAGGTCGCCTCGTCGATGCCGATGCGGGCATTAAACTGTCGGATAGGCGGGATTGTTGCTTCGCCAACGCCGACCGTGCCGATGGCCTCGCTTTCAATGAGAGTGATCGAGCACGATTTACCAACCGCATCGGACAAGGCCGCGGCCGTCATCCAACCGGCGCTTCCCCCGCCGACGATGACGATGCTTTTGAGTGGGGCGTATGCTTCCTCAGCCATGTCAGCCGCCGCAACTCTCCCGGATCAGGAGGCTCGTCTCAAGCCGCTCCGAGGCGGCTTGCGCACCTTGCGTGTCGATCAGCTTGGAAACCAGCATCCGGCCTGCAAGGTTGGTGTCCTGGTCGATGGTTGTAAGACGCGGAGTGACAAGCCGCGCAGCCGGAATGTTGTCGTAGCCGACGACCGAGACATCGCTGGGGACCGATCGGCCCGACTTGGTGAGCGCTCGGATCGCGCCGATGGCGATAAGGTCACTGGCTGCGAACACGGCGTCAAACTCAATCCCACGCTCGATAGCGGCGCGCGTGGTAGCTTCGCCCGAATGGACATCGAAGTGAGCTGGCAGGGCAAGGCTGTCGTCAAGCGGCACCCCAGCCTCAGTGTGAGCGATACGATAGCCGCGATGGCGCTGCTCTGCTTCGGGCGCTTCGGTGTCGCCAAGGAACAGCACGCGCTTTCGGCCAAGCCGCAACAGGTGTGAGGTTGCTCGCTTCCCGCCTGCGACATTGTCCGACCCGACGGTGCAATAGCGCGCATCGCCAAACTCCGCACCCCAGACAACGAAACGGTCATTGGTGTCGGACAAGGTGTTGAAGGCATGATGCAGCGAGCTCTGCCCGATGAAGATCATGCCGGTCGCACGGCTGGTGGTCATCGCGAACTCGAGGTCTTCAGCTGAGCGCGGGAAGACGTGGCTGATGACCAGGTCTGCGTTCCGCTCGCGCGCGGCCTCGGCGATCCCTGCGAGAAGCTCGAGGAAGAACGGGTCGGCAACCCGCGTCTCACGCGCTTGAGGGGCAGGGACGATGACGGCGATGGTGGCCTCTGCCCCCACCGGTCCATTGGGCATATTGGTGCGGAAATCGTAATCGTGCTCGCGCGCGATCTTCCAGATTTCCTGTTTGGTTCGGCGCTTGACCGCTGGGCTGTCGTTGAGAGCGCGGCTGACGGTCGAGATCGATACGCCCGCCTGGCGCGCAATATCTTCGAGGCGCGCGTTCTTCCTAGATTTCAGACCGGCCGAGCCCATCGTCTACTTTCCCCCGATAGCCGCCCAATATCCCGTTCGCGGCGCCATTGTCGTTAGCACGCCTTCGCGCGCTTCAGCCACCGCTTCGCTTGCGATAGTTGTGGCTGACTGGAAGCGCTGAGGGGGCGTCCAGTCGATTGCTGTATGGCCAAGATTGAAGGCGCAAAGCACCTCGCTTTCCACGCCATGACGGATGAAGGCGATAATGCCTTCGGGCGTGTCGAGCAACTCGCTTGACCCATTTACGAGCGCTGGATTGTCGCTGCGGACTGAGAGGAGCTTGCGCGTGTAGTTCAGCACTGCTCCGGGCTCTGCCGACTGGCGATCAATTGCGCGTGCGGCGTGATCGGGGTCGACCTTGAGCCAAGTGCGGTTAGCCTGCGAAAAGCCAGCCTGCGGCGCTTCGGCAGACCATGGCATGGGCGTGCGCGCACCATCGCGGCCCAGCGTGTGTGGCCAGTTGGTGATCGCTTCGGGGTCCTGAAGGTCGGCAAAGGCGACGTGGCCTTGGGGCAGACCCAGTTCTTCGCCCTGATAGATGATCGGATTGCCGCGCAGCGACAGAAGCAGGAGCATGCTCAGCCGAGCGATCTTTTCGAAATCGTCATCGCCCGCCCAGCGCGTGGTCGCGCGAGGCGCGTCGTGGTTCGAGAAAGCCCAGGAGGGCCAGCCTTCGCCCGGCGTCTGGTCCCAGTTCGAAAGCGAGCTTCGCACCCGCTCCGCTGTCAGGTCGGGCGCGTAGAGGAAGTCGAAATTGTAAGCAGAATCGAGCCGTTTTCCGCCATCGGTGAACGCCTTCATCTCTTCAAGCGGTTCAGGACCGCCCACTTCGGCCACGGTGAAGCGGCCGGGGAATTCGTCGATAGTTGCGCGAATGCGCTCGAGGAATGCCGGGATGTCCGCATGGCTCTGATTGAAACGCTTGATCTGCATGTCGAACGGCCGCGTAACCTGGCTCATCGGCACGCCAGAGGGCGGATTGTCGCGCAGCTCGGGATCGTGCATCGAGAAGTTGAGCGCATCGAGCCGGAAGCCATCGACTCCGCGATCGAGCCAGAACCGCGCGACGTCGAGCAGCGCGTTCTGCACGTCCGGGTTGTGGACATTGAGATCGGGCTGGCTGGTGAGGAAATTGTGCAGGTAATACTGCCGGCGTGGCCCGTCCCACTGCCACGAGGAACCACCGAACACCGACTGCCAGTTCGATGGCGGTGAGCCATCGGGCTTCGGGTCGGCCCAGACATACCAGTCCGCCTTGGGGTTATCGCGATCGCGGCGGCTTTCCTGGAACCAGGCGTGTTCGTCAGACGTGTGCGAATAGACCTGGTCGATGATCACCTTGAGCCCAAGCTCATGCGCCTTGGCGATCACTGCGTCGAAGTCTTCGAAGGTGCCGAAGCTCGGATCGATCCCGCAATAATCGGAAACATCGTAACCGAAATCCTTCATCGGCGAGGTGAAGAACGGCGAGATCCAGATGCCGTCGACGCCCAGCGAAGCGATGTAATCGAGTCCCTCGACCACACCGCGAAGGTCGCCGACCCCGTCGGCATTGGTGTCGCGGAAACTGCGCGGATAGATCTGGTATATGACGGCGCCGCGCCACCATTCGGCAGCGCTGGTCACCATTCGGCTGGTCATTTCGGTCATTTCACTCATTGAGAAGTCTCGGATACACGGGCGATGCACCACCCGTATGGCCTTAATTCGAGGGCAACGCTGCCCGGCGCCGAAACTTCGGCGGGGCACGAGCCACCAAGCGTTTCAAGCTTGCGCGCGGTATAGCCGATCGTGGATGCGACGCTCAACGCCTCGCTGCTGGTATTGAAGGCGAGCAGATATTCGTCGCCAGTCTCCGGATCGAAGCGCGAGAAGCTGATGAGGCCGGGGCCGGTGTCGTTGTAGGTTCGCGTGACCTGCTTGCCGCGCCGCAAGGCCGCGTGATTGGCGCGCACCTTTGCGAATTCGCGAACCAGCACGTAGAGCGGATGGGCTGTGTCGAAGTTCTCGTCCGCCGTCGTCGCATCGGTGCCGATAAGCGCGTTGTCATTGTAGCTGTCGGTCACACTGGGGAACATGTCCTCTCGCGCGGCCTGGTCGTTGCCATCGCCGACGAAGCCCTGCTCATCGCCGTAATAGATCACCGGATTGCCGCGCAGCGTCATCAGCATGGCGTGGCCAAGCTTTACCCGTGAGAGCAATTCGTCCTGCGAGATATCGGGATTGTCGGCTTTGATGAGGGTCGAGAAACGGCCCATATCATGATTGCCGAGGAAGGTCGGCATGGCCCGCGCCGCTTCCTCGCCGCCTTCGTAATTCACGTCGCCATCGAACATGTCGACGATGACAGTTGTGGGCGCGCCGCGACTGATCGCTTCCTGCATCGAGGCCTGGAACGCGAAGTCGAGCACGGCGGGAAAGCCGTCGCGACGGGTGAACTGGGCAAGATATCCGCTGTTGGGGCTTGCCGAATAGACCTCGCCGAAGATCAGGAAATTCGGAATGCCTTCGGCCTCAGCGGTCTCAAGCATGGCGGGCACGAAGGATTGCCAGAATTCGGGGTTCACGTGCTTGGCCGTGTCGATGCGGAAGCCGTCGATGCCGAAGCGGGTGATCCAGCTGGCGTAGATGTCGATCATCCCTTCGAGCACGCGCGGATGCTCGGTGTAGAGATCGTCGAGCCCGGCAAAATCGCCATAGCGGCTGCTCTCACCGCTGAAAGTCGTGCTGCCGCGGTTGTGATAGTAGATCGGATCGTTGAGCCAGGCGGGCACTTTTGCATCGCGCTCGGCCCCGGGCACGAACGGCACGTTGGCATAATCGGGCGAGGTCAGCTTGGCGAAGTTCTCCGCCGTCTGGACATCGTCGCCCAGGAAGCCCTCGTTGATCGGCTCGCTATCGACGCCGCCGCGGCGCGTGTAGGGATAGTCGGCGAGGCTGCGATAGTCGTAGCCTTCCGCGTATTGGATCACGTCGGCGGTGTGGTTGGTGATGATGTCCATATAGACCTTCATCCCTCGCGCATGCGCTGCGTCGACGAAGGCCTTGAATTCTTCATTGGTGCCGAAATGCGGATCTATGCTGGTGAAGTCGGTCACCCAGTAGCCGTGGTAGCCTGCGCTTTCCTGGCCTTCCGGGCCCTGCACCGGCTTGTTCTTGAAGATCGGCGCAAACCAGATCGCGGTCACGCCCATACCTTCAAGATAGTCGAGCCGCGCGGTCAGGCCGGCAAGATCGCCGCCGTGGTAAAAACCCTTGTGAGTCGGGTCGTAGCCATGATCGAGCGCGGTTCCGGTCAGACCGCCGCGATCGTTCGAAGCATCGCCATTGGCAAAACGATCCGGGAGGACGAAATACACAACTTCATCTTCAGGCAGGCGGTCTCGAAAACTCGATTCGCTTGCCGGTGCCTCGGTCATTGCCCAGGCACTGCCCGCGCTAAGCGACAAAGCTGCAAGGCATGACAGCCAGATTCGTTTGCTCATGAAGTCCTCCCAAACTCTGATTGCCACCAGAAGCGACAATTTGCAATTGTTTGTGAAAATTCGGACAGAGACAAGCGAGTGCTTGTTTAATTCGGTAAATCAATGGGATAGTGGGTATAGGCCTGCCCTAACGGCGACTTTCCTCACATCTTCGCCAAAGATTCTTGCAAATTTTTGCATAAGCGCCACACTGCGCGTTCGAAGGTTGGTATATGCAATGTTCCAACCGGGAGGCGCAAAGGCACCGTGTGCTAAGCATGGGCGGGCGCAGGAGAGGGATACTAGCGATGAATCAGGCAGCGGCCACCGGCTCTGCACGCAAGCCGGCAATGAATGCAGGCCAGATTTGGAACATGAGCTTTGGCTTCCTGGGTATCCAGATCGGCTTCGACCTTCAGAACGGCAATGTCAGCCGCATCTTCCAGACGCTCGGCGCGGAGGTGAACGAGCTGGCGATCCTGTGGATTGCAGCGCCGATGACCGGGCTGATCGTGCAGCCGGTCATCGGGCACCTTTCCGACAACACCTGGGGCCGGTTCGGGCGTCGTCGCCCCTACTTCCTCGTCGGCGCGTTGCTGGCGACGCTGGCCTTGTTCATCATGCCCAACTCGCCAACGCTCTGGATTGCGGCGGGGATGCTGTGGATCATGGACGCCTCGCTCAACATCACGATGGAGCCATTCCGCGCCTTTGTCGGCGACAACCTGCCCGACCGCCAGCGAACGCGTGGCTATGCGATGCAGAGTTTCTTCATCGGTGTGGGCGCGGTGATCGCGGGCGCGCTGCCTTGGGTGATGACCAACTGGATGGGGCTGAGCAACGTCGCGCCGGAAGGGCAAATTCCCGAGACGGTGCAGTGGGCATTTTATATCGGCGGCGCGGCGCTGTTTGCGGCCGTCTGCTGGACAGTTTTCAAGACCAACGAATACAGCCCCGAACAACTCGCTGGGTTCGAGGCTGCGCGGCATATGGCTCTGGGCGTCACGCCGCGCGATGCCTCAACCACCCGCCGCAGCGCCGCGAAGTTTCAGCGCGGAGGCCTCCTCTGGATCATCATCGGCATCGCATTCGCCGCTCTCGTGATGGCAGCACGCACCGACCCGCGCCCGGCATGGCTCGGCGATCTCGAGATCGCGCAGGAGCTTTACGTGCTTGCCGGCCTGATTGCGGCGTTCGGCGTGATCCAGTTCATCGCATCCTTCCTTCGCAAGAGCGGGCGCGACGACAACGGCTTCATGGAAGTCGTGAACGACCTGTTCGCCATGCCAAAGACTATGCGCCAACTGGCGGTCGTACAGTTCTTCAGCTGGTTCGCGATGTTCTCGATGTGGATTTACGGAACGCCCGCGGTTGCCGAGTACCACTTCGCCTCGCCCGATCCGGTGACTCAAGGATATCAGGACGCGGCCGACTGGTGGAGCCTGCTTGGCTCGGTACGTAACGGAATTGCCGCCGCAGCCGCGCTCGGCTTCATCATCATCGCTGCCAAGATGGATCGCTGCCGCCTGCATGCTCTCAACCTTACAATCGGCGCAGTGGGTTTTGCCTCGATGCTGCTGATCCGCGACCCGGGGCTGTTGTGGCTTCCGATGGTCGCTGTCGGGATCGCCTGGGCCTCGATCGTGTCGCTGCCTTACGCGATCCTTGCAGGGTCGGTTCCGGCGAAGAAGATGGGCATCTACATGGGCATCTTTAACATCTTCATCGTCGTGCCGCAGCTGATCGCCGCGACGCTGCTCGGCTTCCTGCTGACGACGTTCTTCGATGGCGCACCGATCTACGCGATGATGATTTCGGCGGTCTCCTTCGCGCTCGCAGCGGTCGCCACATTCTTCGTTACCGACGGGACTAGCGCGATCCTTGAGCGGCAGGCTCAGCTGAAGGAGGCATCGTGATGCTGCGTATCGGATTGACGCTGACCGCCGCGCTGGTGCTGACTGCTTGCGATGCAGCAATAGGGTCGGAAACGGCGACTTCTTACGAGCCGCAGCCTTACGTTCAGGTCGAGGCGCCCGAATGGGCGGCGGACGCAGTCATCTACCAGATGAACACGCGCCAGTTCACCGAGGAAGGGACTTTCACCGCCGCCCAAGAGCACCTGCCACGCCTCGCCGAGATGGGCGTCGATATCGTCTGGCTGATGCCGATCCATCCGATTGGCGAGGAGAAGCGCAAGGGCGGGATGGGAAGCCCCTACTCGGTTCTCGACTATCGCGCGGTCAATCCGGACCTTGGCACAGAACAAGAATTCCGCGCCTTCGTCGATGCCGCGCACGAACAAGGCCTCAAGGTCATTCTCGACTGGGTTGCGAACCATTCGGCTTGGGATAATCCGCTCACCCAGAGCAATCCCGAATGGTACACTCGCACGCCCGAAGGCGAGATGATGCCGCCCGAAGGGACCGACTGGTCCGACGTCGTCGACTTCGACTTCTCGAACCCCGGCCTTCGCGAATACATGACCGGAAGCCTTGCCTATTGGGTGCGCGAGTTCGGCGTCGACGGATACCGCGCCGATGTCGCTGGCTATGTACCGACCGACTTCTGGGAGACCGCCCGCGCTGAGCTCGACGCGATCAAGCCGGTTTTCATGCTCGCGGAATGGGAAACCCGCGACCTGCACCGTAGCGCCTTCGATGCGACCTACGCCTGGGGCTGGAAGGAGGTCATGCAGGATATCGCCAAGGGCGAGGCTGATGCCAATGCCATGCGCGGCTATTTCGCAGGCCAGAAGGTCACCTGGCCGCATGCCGCGATGCGCATGACCTACACCGACAACCACGACCAGAATTCGTGGGACGGCGTTGCCTCGGAAATCTACGGCCCGGCTTACGAGACCGCAATCGCGCTCAGCTTCACTTCGCACGGCATCCCGCTGATATACAACGGCCAGGAAGCCGATCTCGACCGCCAGCTCGCCTTTTTCGAGAAGGACGAGATCGAGTGGAAGGTCGGCGAATATGACCCGCTTTTCCGCCAACTGATTGCGCTCAAGACAGAGGAACGCGCTTTGTGGAATGGCGCGAGCGGTGCGCCTATGATCGACATTCCGACCAGCGTCGACGAAGATGTCTTCGCTTTCGTCAGGGGCGAGGGTGATGCCCGCGTCTTCGGCGTCTTCAACCTCTCCCCGCGCGAGCACACCGTGACATTCGACTTCGCCCGGCATCACGGCAGCTTCGCCAACGCGCTGTCAGGCGAGGGTAGCGAATTCGGAGCTGATACGGCGTTGACCCTCGGCGCTTGGGATTACCGGATTTACACCGCCAACTAGGGCTGTTCGATCACCAGCGTTTGGCCTGCTGAAACATTCGGCTCGATCGTCTCTGTCCCATCGGGCCAGATGATGCGCAGGCCGCCGCTCGTATTCGGGCCCATGCCGAAGATCTGGTCGGTCGAATTGTGCGAAATGAAGTTGCTGTTCACCGAGACCATGCGGGTCTGAACAGTATCGGCAATCGTCAGTTGCACGATCGCTCCCACGGCGAAGGTGTTGGGAGCACGCCCGCGCAGCCGCACTTTTACCGAGTTGGCGTTCGCCAGCTGGTTCTCCCAGTAGTACGCAGCGCCGGTCGGCTCCGCGGTCAGCAGCAGCGCATCGACGTCGCCGTCATTGTCGAAATCGTCGCACACGACGCCGCGCCCTTGGTCGGTTTCGGCAATCGCAGATCCTTCCGCCGCATCGGCGAAGGTTCCGTCTCCTCCATTCATCCAGAGGCGAGTGACGTCGTTGACGTAAAGCGAGGCGGACGGATCCTTGCCCGCTTCCCAGCCATTGGTCTGGTAGATGTCGAGCCAGCCATCGGCGTTGAAATCGGCAAAGCAAGAGCCCCAGCCCCATCCGCCCGGCTCAACGCCAGAGGCGGAGTTGCGCAGGAAGCTTCCACCACCAAGATTCTCGAACAGGCGGTTGCCGTTGATCGAGGAGACGAACCAGTCGAAGTCCCCATCATTGTCGAAGTCGCCGATCGCAGCGCCCATGCCGTTTTCATCGTCGGGCGTGAAGGTGGAGGCGCTGAACGTCCCGTTGCCGTTGTTGAGCAGCACCTTCGACCCGCGAAAGTCCGACACCATCAGGATGTCGAGGTCACGGTCGCCATCGATATCGGCAAATCCGGGGGCGAAGGTGTAGTCGAAATTCGCCCCGAGCACCCCTTGCGGCAAGTCAAAGGCAAGCAGGTTTGCAATGCCTGTGGTCGCGCTCACCGGAGTAAAGGCAAAGGCGCCCGGCTGGCTGTCATTGCGCCACAAAGTCTCAGTCTCGCCCGGTATCGCCGGATCGCGCGGCGTGCCCCAATGCGCCATCAGAACATCGAGATCGCCATCAGCGTCATAGTCGCCAAGTGCCATCGAGATCGTCTGGTCGGCCTGTGCACGATCAAAGCCCGATGCCGCGGTCACGTCGGTAAAGCGCCCGGTGCCATCGTTGGCGAAGAGCTTCATCGGACCGCCTTCGAGCCCTCCCAGTAGCAAGTCGAGATCGCCGTCACCATCAAGGTCGCCAAAGGTTGGCCCGCTGTGCCTGCCATTGGTGGAAGGGCCGATGGTGAAGTCGAGGCCAGCCACCCCGGCGCTTTCGATGAAGGAGCCGCCCTGGTTCACGTAAAGCAGGTTTGGTTGCAGGTCGCCGCGCGCGACGAACACGTCGATATCTCCGTCATTGTCGATATCGCCCGCTGCCGCTCCGCCCGCGAACTGCGCGACCATCGGGTTGAGGCCCTCGGAAAAGCCAAACGAATGGTCGATCCCTGCCAAAGCGGTACTGTTTGCGAATGTCGTAATCGGCCCCGCTGGCAGAGTCGCGCTCGCGATCGAAGGGGTAGGGGTCGGCGTACCTCCGCCACCGGTCGGCCCGGCGCTGTTCCCGCTTGACGAACCGCCTCCGCCGCAAGCTGCAAGCCCCGCCGTCAAGGCAAGAACGCTGGCGAACGCAAATGCGTGCCGGTAAACCATCTCTATCCCTCTCCCCATTGAGCGATACTTCGCCGCCCATTGCAAAATTTTGCATAAAAATGATTTGCAGGGAAGGGGGAATTCCATGTTATTGTCGCTTTAGAGAGGCAATGAATTGCAAAAATTTGCAAAAGCTCGCGAAGCGGGCAGATCAAGCCTTGCCAGGGAGAGGTCGATAATGCGTTTGGGGATCAAACTTGCCGCTATTGCGGGGCTCGCTTTCGGGGCGGCCATGCCTGCCAGTGCGGAGACGCTGACGGTCGCGTCGCCCGATGGTCGAATCACCGTCAGCATCAGCGACGACGGCGGTCATGCGAGCTATCGCATCACACATGACGGCGAACAGGCTGTCGACACTTCGCGTCTTGGCCTGCTTTTCGAAGACCATCATGGGTTTGAAGACGATCTGACCATCATTGCTTCGGTCCGCGCTTCGCAGGATGAAACCTGGGAGCAACCGTGGGGAGAGCGCCGCTACGTGCGCGACCATCACAACGAACTGGCCGTGACCTTTGGCGCATCAGAAGGACCGGAACGCTCGATGGTCGTCCGCTTCCGCGTCTTCGATACCGGCGTTGGGTTTCGCTACGAATTGCCTGAGCAGGAGGCGCTTTCAGGCGATATCCGCATCACCGACGAGCTGACACAGTTCTCGATTGGCCCGGACGCTGACACTTGGTGGACGCCGAGCCGCCAGTTCAACCGCTACGAATACATTTACCGCAAGGGCAAGGCAGCGATCGTCGATGATGCGCATACTCCTGTGACCTTCCGTCAGCCCGATGGGCTGCACATCTCTATCCACGAGGCCGCGCTGGTCGATTACTCGGCCATGTCGCTGCTCGCGCTTCGCCCCGGCAGCTTCGAGGCCGCGTTGCGTGCAGGCTCTGACGGGATCAAGGTCCATACCAAGGCGCCTTTCAAGTCGCCCTGGCGCACAATCCAAATCGCGCCCGATGCCGCGGGCCTCATTAACTCCGACATCATTCTCAACCTCAACGAGCCCAACAAGCTCGGCGATGTCTCATGGGTGGAGCCGGGCAAGTATATCGGCATCTGGTGGGCGATGCATATTCGCGAGCGCACCTGGGGCAATGACGGCATTCACGGCGCGAACAACGAAGACGTGATGCGCTACATCGACTTTGCGGCCGAGCATGGCTTCAACGGCGTGCTGGTCGAAGGCTGGAACATCGGCTGGGACGGCGACTGGTTCAACAACGGCGAGCTATTCGACTTCACGCAGGCCTATCCCGATTTCGACCTGCCGATGCTGGCTGACTACGCCGCCGACAAGGGCGTGCGCATCATCGGCCACCACGAAACCAGCGGCAATGTCGCCAATTACGAAGCGCAGATGGAAGACGCCTTCGCGCTCTATGCCGAAAACGGCGTGCGCGAGGTGAAAACCGGCTACGTCGCCGATGCGGGCGATATCGTGCGCTACGACGAGAACGGCGTGAAGCAGTATGAGTGGCACGACAGCCAGTTCATGGTGGGCCACCATCTGCGCGCGGTCGAAGCGGCGGCTCGTCACCAGATTTCGATCAACGCGCACGAGCCGGTGAAGGATACCGGGCTGCGCCGCACATATCCCAACTGGATGACCCGCGAAGGCGCGCGCGGGATGGAGTTCAACGCATGGGGCAGCCCGCCTAATCCGACCGATCACATCTCGATTCTCGCCTATACGCGGATGCTGTCCGGTCCGATGGACTACACGCCGGGCATCTTTGACCTGCGTCCAAACGAGCGGCCTCCGGTGCGCGAGGACATGCAGCGCGGCGATGCTTCGAACCGTCCGCAGACCACGCTGGCGAAGCAGCTTGCGCTCTACGTGGTGCTCTATTCGCCGCTCCAGATGGCAGCAGACCTGCCTGAGAATTACGAGGCGAACATGGGCGCCTTCCAGTTCATCAAGGACGTCGAGGCCGACTGGGAAGAGAGCGTCGCGATTGCTGGTGAAGTGGGCGAATATGTCGCGATCGCTCGTAAGGGCCGTGCAGGCGGCGAGTGGTTCCTCGGCGCGGTCACCGATGAGGACGAGCGCGAACTGACGCTGCCACTCGACTTCCTCGAGGACGGCAAGAGCTACACCGCGCAGGTCTATCGCGATGGCGAGGGCGCGCATTGGGACACCAACCCCTACGCACTCGTGATCGAAGAGATCGAAGTCACCGGCGGCGGCACGATGGATGCGAAACTCGCGTCATCGGGCGGGCTCGCCGTGCGCTTCGTGGAACGCGACTGAGCCGCTCGCTAACCGAGCACCCAGTCGTAGATTTCGGGAAGCCGCGCTGCCCAGGCGTTCTCCTCATGCTCCGCGCCTGGGTAGACGCGGCTTTCCCACTCACTCCCTCGCTCCCAGCCTGAGCCTTGCATCAGAGTGTCGATGGCGCGCTGATAAGGTGGGTAGAAGGCATCGAGCGTGGCAGTCCCGTGGTCGAACCAAAGCCGCCGCCCGTCCGTTTCGCCCAGCTGCGTGGTGAGCAAATTCTGCCAGATGTCGAGAACTTCGGGATCGGTCGCATCGACGCTTTGCGGTGCGATGGCGGGCCAGTGGGTGCTGACACAGCCAGCGCGTCCGAAGATCGCAGGGTATTCGAGAAAAGCGTAGAGGCTGATGAGTCCGCCCATGCTGGAGCCGACGATCGCGGTGTCGTCGCGCGCGGTTAGGGTGCGGAAGGAACGGTTTACCCACGGCCTGAGCGTGCCGGCGATCCAGTCGATATACTCGCGGCTGACGATCGGCTTGCCATTCCCGAACTGGTCCATCTTGGCGCGCAGGACCGGTCCAGCTGCATCATAGGCGGACCTGGGCATGTATTGGCGATAGCGATCCTCGCCCGGTGACCAGATGCCGATGATGATCCAGGGGTCTTCGCCGTGCGCGTCGGCATGGTTCAGCATCGCGCGGTCGGCAGCCCACACCTTGTTGAAGTTCGACAGCGCCGGATCGAACAGGTTCTGCGCGTCGTGCATGTAGAGCACGCGGAATCGCCCTGTTCCCGCGTCGTAATCGGGAGGCAGCCAGATGGTGAGCCGCTGATCGGGCAGGCCGAGTGCCGCCACGTTGCTGTATTCGATGAACCTGCCGGGCGCGGTTTGAGCATGCAAAGCTGCGGGGAGCGCCGCCAGCGCCCCCGCACCGGCAATCGCCTTCAGCGTTGTGCGTCTATTCGTACCTGACGTGTGGCTCACCCGACCCACACGTCGAGCGAATAACGTTCGTTCGTAATCAGATCGCCGACCCAGCTTTGCGCCTCAGCAGGGGTGGAGCCGGTCTTATCGCTGTGGATCTTGGCGAGAGCCGCTCGCACATCGGGCTCCATGCGCGCCCCGTCTCCACAGACATAGATACGGCCACCAGCCTCCAGCATTTCCCAGATCGCGTCGGCGTCGTCGGCGATGTGGTCTTGGACGTAGCACTTGCCTTCATCGACGCGAGAGAAGGCGGTGCGCAGTGTCACGATGCCGCGTTTGTCATAGTCCTCCAGCTCGTCGCGATAGAGGAAGTCCTCATCCGGAGTGCGGCACCCGAAATAGAGCCGGGCCGGTCCGAGTTCCTCGCCCGAACTAGCGAGTGCGTCGCGCTCCTGCAGGAAGCCGCGGAACGGCGCAAGGCCTGTGCCCGGTCCGACCATGATTAGAGGTACCTTGGGATCATCGGGCAAACGGAAGTTCGCAGTCGGCTCGCGCACCACGGCGTTGAACGACGCGCCGGGTTCAAGCTCGGCAAGGTAATTCGAGCAGGTGCCCTTGAACGTGCCCTTGCCCGAAAGCGCCGGTCCTTTGACCACGCCAACCGTGATCGAACAGGTCTGCGGCGTGTCTCCGGGGGCGGACGAAATCGAATAATAGCGCGGCGACAGGAACGGGATCATTTCGAGGAAAACCGCCAGCGGCAGGTCGCAGGCGGGGTAATCCTCAAGCAGGTCGAGCACCGATTTGCGCTTCGCCAGAACATCGGTCGCGTATTGGTCCGTGCCGTCTTCTTGAGGCGGCTGGGCAAGCTTTTCGAGAGCGGGCTTCGAATTTGGGCACTCGGTGTAAAGCGCAAGGGTGGCAATGTCCTTGCGGGTTGCGACCGCCTGCAATTCGCCCGCCGTCTTGGCGAGGTTGTAGACAGAGAAGGTGCTTCCACTCGGGAAGGGCCCGCGCATTTCACTGCGCGATTCGATCCGAACGTAAGTATCGGCATCAAGATTGAAGCGGCGCAGCAGCCGTTCGACCACAGCATCGTCATTCTCGGGTACGACGCAAAGGTGATCGCCCGGCTGGTAGGTTTCGCCTTGCGCCAGTTCGACCTCGATATGCCGGGTCGAGCGCCCTTCGCCAATGTCGGTGTTCTTCAATTCGCGATTGGCGACCATCTTGACGGCATGCGCTCCGACGCGCGAGGCGACCGTGTTGGCGGTGACGCTTTGGGTGACTTCAACCTTGTAGAGCGGCTCTGCGATCCCGGCAGCCTCGCCCGAAAGGTCGAGGTCGAAATGCTCGCCCAGCTGCGGCATCAGCGCGTCGAGCCATGTGTGGAACTGCGTGTCGACATCGCTGCGCGCGTCGAGTTCGGTAGTGGGGACGATCCGCTTCGCGCCAAGCTCTTCCATTCGCGCATCGATCAGGCGCGGTACAGCCTGAAAGGTCGCCGCCCAGTCGGAATTGCCGCAACCAAGCATCATGTAGGAAACGCCCGAAAGGTCAGGCGCAGCGCCGTCCTTGCCCTCGATCCAGTCGATGAATTTCGCGGCGTTGTCGGGCGGCATGCCATTGTAGGACGCGCATGCAATCGCGACCGCACCATCCTCGGGCAGTTTGCCGACATAGTCGTCGAGCGGAGCCATCTCGACCTCAAAGCCGCTGAACTCGCCCTTCTGCGCGACCTCTCGTGCGAAGCTCTCGCTTGATCCCAGGTTCGATCCGTAAAGGACCAGCAGCGGCGTGTCGTGCTTGGGAACCTTGGGTTCGGCGGGTTCGGTTGATGCCTCTTCCGCATCTTCGGTCGCTTTGCCGCCGCGCTCCACGTCCTTGCGCATCCGCGCCTTGATCGTGAACTCGTCGGGCTTGATCGAGAGCGTTTCCTTGATGTCGAGCTTGTAGTCCGAATGGTCGAACAGCTCGAACCGCTGGAGTATCATCGCGAGGACAAGAATCGATTCCTGGATCGCGAACTGCCGTCCGATGCAAGCGCGCTGTCCGTTGCCGAACGGCTTGTAGGCATGCGGCGGCCGCGCGGCCTCGGCCTCGGCAGTGAAGTTCTCCGGATCGAAGACCTCCGGGTTCTCGCCCCACACCGATTTGTCGCGGTGGAGCGAAGGGATCAGGACGGTCGTGAACGTGCCCTTGGGGATCAGGTATTTGCCGCCCAGCACCTCGTCCTCGAATGGAGCGAGGCCGAAAGCGGGCGCGGTCGGCCACAGGCGCAGGGCCTCGAACAGGATCGCACGAATGTAAGGCAGCTGGCCGATCTGCTTGAGGCTTGGCGGCTGGTCGATGTTGCGGCCGAGCACCGTGTCGACCTCGGCATAAGCGCGGGTCAGAACGTCGCGGTTCTTGAGCAGGTAGTAGAGCGTGAACGACAACAGGCCCGAAGTCGTCTCGTGGCCTGCGATCAGGAAGGTGTTGATCTGGTAACGGATGTTCTCATCCGACAGCCGCTCTCCTGTCAGCGGATCGCGGCCCGACAGCATGAAATCGAGCAGGTCTTCCGGCCCATCGCCACCGCTGCGCTGGCGTTCGCGAATGATCTCATCGACGAGATTGTTCATGTATTTCGCATCGCGGTGAAGCTGTTTGACGGCGTCGCCCTTGAGCAGCTTTTCGCCTGGAATGCCGCGGATCTTCTGGGTCGTTTCCAGCGTACGGGTGAGCGCGCGGATGAAGGGGTGGAAGTCCTCGCGGTAGAACGAATTGAACCGATATCCGAAGCCGCAGACCCCGATTGTATCGAGCGTCAGGCGGATCATGTCCTTGGGCACGTCGATGACATCGTCCGAATTCATCCGCTCCCACTTCATGACCAGCTGCGTCGCGATATCGGTCATCATCGGCAGATAGCTGCCCATCGCCTTCTGGCTGAAGGAAGGGAGCAGGATGTTGTGCGCTTTTGACCAGTTGGGCGCATCAGTGTCTCCGGTGAAGAGGCCGTCGCCGCCGATCAGTCGCAAGCGCTTGAGCGGCCCGCGCACCGACTTGTCGAAGCGCTTCTCGTCGCACACTTCAGCGACCAGATCCGCGCCCGAAATGATCACGATCGGCGTGCCCATCATGTCGAGTTGAAAGATCGGGCCGTACTCTTCCGCAAGCTCCATAAGCGACTGGATCTGCTGACTTGCATCCACCGTCAGAGCGTTGCCGATCAGCGGCTTGCCGGGAGGTTGCGGGATCGGTGTTAGCGTCGCGTTCGTGGCCATGGTTCGATGTCTGCCAGACAATTGCGAGAGTGAAAAGCCGCGATGGCATTCGCTCTGCCATCCGCACTGGACGCGCAGTCGCTTGCCGATTACGCCTGCGCCTGATGTTCCAGTTCCCCCGTTTCGCTTTCGACGCTGAGGCCGACGAGCTACGCTCACAGGTGCGCACCTTCCTCGAGGCCGAGCGCGCGTCGGGTGGCTTCGTGCCGCAGGCCGATTGCTGGGTCTCGGCAGCGGACCCGGAATTCAGTCGCAAGCTTGGCTCAAATGGCTGGCTCGGCATGACGTGGCCGAAGGAATATGGCGGGCATGCGCGGCCCATGGCGCACCGCTTCGTCGTGACCGAGGAATTGCTCGCAGCGGGCGCGCCGGTTGCCGCGCACTGGATCGCGGACCGCCAGACCGGCAGCCATATCCTGCAATACGGCAGCGAAGAGCAGAAGCACGATATCCTGCCCCGCATCGCTGCGGGCGAGTGCTTTACCGCCATCGGGATGAGCGAGCCGCAGGCGGGATCGGACCTCGCAGCGATCAAGACAGCGGCGAGGCGCACGGATACAGGCTGGGTGCTGTCGGGTCGCAAGATCTGGTCGACCGGGGCCCATTTTTCGCATTACATGATCGTGCTCGCGCGCACGTCGCCTGCCGAGGGGCGCAACCGGCAGGTGGGCCTGTCGCAATTCCTGGTCGACCTCTCGCTTCCCGGCGTCGACATTTCAGGCATCCGCGATCTTGGCGGGACGCCTCACTTTAACGAGACGCTGTTCGAGGATGTCGAACTGCCTGCGGACGCCCTGCTCGGGATCGAAGGCAATGGCTGGGCGCAGTGCATGGGCGAGCTTGCGCTCGAGCGTTCGGGGCCGGAGCGATTTCTGACCTCGCTGATCGTGCTCGAAACCGCGATGCCGGTGATCGCCCGTCATGCCGATGATCGCCGAGCTGGCGAGATCGGGTCGATCCTTGCGAATCTGCGCGTGCTGCGGCGTATGTCGCTCGGTGTGGCGGAGTTGCTTGAGCGCGGGGAATCGCCTGCGACTCTTGCCGCCGTGGTCAAGGAGATGGGCAATCGTTTGGAGAACGACGTTGTCGCAAAGCTTCGAGGCGTGCTGGCGGGCATCCCAAAGGCAGAGTGGCCGGATGAACTCGGGACGCTGTTGAGAGACGCGGTGCTGCATCTGCCGTCCAACACCTTGCGCGGTGGGACGACCGAGATCCTGCGTGGCATCATAGCCCGCGAAATGGGAATGCGGTGATGGCTGGCGGGATGGAAGCAGGCGACCTGCAGATGATCGGCGAGGGGCTGGAGCGTATCCTTGCCGATGCGCCGCTCGAAGCCATCGACCATGCGGGCGGGGTCGGTGAAGACATGAACGCCCTGTGGCAAACGCTTTACGAGAATGGCTACCCGCTCCTTTGCGCGAACGAGGAGCATGGCGGAATGGGCGGTTCGCTCGGCGATGCCGCGTTCGTTGCGAGCATCACCGCGCGTCACGCGCTTGCGGCTCCTTTGGCTGATACGGTGCTCGCAATCGGTATCCTGTCGGCTTGTGGGATCGAGCCTGCGGTGTATCGCATCGCGATTTCCGATCCGCTCAATGAAGGCGCGCCGCTGGCTCATTCGACGCAGAGCGATGCAGTTCTGGTCTTCAAGGATGGGCGCTTGAGGTTGGAGCCTCATTCGCCCGGCCAGGTGGAGCCCTTGAAAGGCGCGGAGGACGGTGCGGCGCCGCGCGGCTCGCGGATTGAGGCGATGGAGGACATCGCTGCGCCGAATTGGCTGACGGCAGAGGCTTTCCATGCACTCGCCGCGCTTGTCCGGTCGGCGCAGATGGCGGGGGCGATGCAGGCGGTGCTCGACCTGACGCTGACCTATACGAGCGAGCGCGAGCAGTTCGGCAGGCCCTTGTCGAAGTTTCAGGCGATCCAGCATCACCTCTCCGACATCGCCTGCGAAACCGCTGCTTCCATCGCGGCGGTCGAGATCGCGAGCGATGCGCTGGCGGCTGATCCGCATTGCGGCGCGCGCACGATCGAGGAAATCGCGATTGCCAAGATCCGCTGCGGCCAGGCGGCGGCACGGGTCGCTGCGGGCGCACATCAGGCGCATGGTGCGATGGGCTTCACCCGCGAATACAAGCTGGGCCGTTACACCCGCCGCCTGTGGCAATGGCAGGACGAATTCGGCTCGGAAAGCGAGTGGGCGATCCGGCTTGGCCATGCTGTGCTGGCTGAGGATGAGCCTGCGCTCTGGCCCCGGATCAGCGCGCCGCTCTAGCTGAAGACCAGCCCCATCGCTGTGCCGCCGAGCCAATAGACAAAGCCGGTGATGAGCGCGATGCCGATCAGGTTTAGCACCACGCCGCCGCGCGCCATCTCCCCGATGGTAACGGCGCCGGTGCCGAAAACGATGGCATTGGGCGGCGTGCCGACCGGCAGCATGAACGCGCAGGTCGCGGCGAGCGCTGCGGGCACGAGCAGCCCCATCGGCTCCATCCCGACACCAAGCGCCACGCCTCCCAGAACGGGAATCAGCGTGGCCGATGTTGCTGTGTTGCTGGTGAGTTCGGTCAGGAACAGCACGATGGCCGTGACACTTGCGATCAGCAGGATCGCGGGAAGGGTGGTGAGCCCGGCGACTTGAGTTCCGAACCAGGAATCGAGCCCGGTTCCCGCGACCGCTCCGGCAAGGCTCAGTCCCCCGCCGAACAGCAGCAGCACGCCCCATGGCAGGCCCTCTTCCGCGTCCTTCCAGTTGAGCACCATCTCGCCCGGACGGCTTGCAGGCAGCAGGAACAGGGCTACGCCCGCGCCGATAGCGATGACTGCATCGTCAAGGACGCCAAGCACTGCGAGCATGCCTTCGGACAGCGGCAATTGTTCGAGCAAGGCGGGTACGATCCACAGGAAGGCAGCGCTTGCAAACACCCACGCCACGCGCCGCTCGCCCGCATTCATCGAGCCCAGTTCCTCAACCTCGCGATCAATCAACTCTTTGCCGCCCGGTATCTCAGCAAGGTCGAAGCGGTAGAGAAACCGCGTCATCACGAACCAGCCGATGGCGATGAAGCTGACCGACAGCGGCAGGCCGAGCATCATCCACTCGGCAAACCCGATGGTGATGTCGAGCTGCTCGCGTGCATAACCTGCGATAAAGGCGTTGGGCGTGCTGCCGGTGAGCGTCGCGAGACCGCCCATGCTCGACGACCATGCGATGGAGAGCACCAGACACACGCCAAAGGTCGCGATGTTGGCGTCTGCCTCGGCGTCTCCGCCTCCTGCGACCGCAGCGTTGGCGCTGACCAGCGACAGCACCGAGATCGCGATTGGCACCATCATCAGCGTCGTCGCAGTATTAGACACCCACATCGAGAGGAACGCCGTCGCGATCATCATGCCGAGCACAATGCGGGTCGGTGAGACGCCTACGCGTTTGACTGTGAGCAAGGCAATGCGTCGGTGCAGTCCCCATTTCTGCATCGCAATCGCGATCAGAAATCCGCCGAGGAACAGGAATACGATCGGGTTCGCATAAGCGCTGGTCGTTTCGCGCACGGTCCTTTCTGTCAGAGCAGGGACAAGTACGATGGGAAGCAGCGATGTGACCGCAAGCGGTGCGGCTTCGGAAATCCACCAGACCGCCATCAGCGTAGCGATGGCGGCGACAAAGCGAGCATCGCCCGACATTTCCGCCGAACCGAGCAGCGCGTAGACCAAAGCGGCAAGCGCAATGCCGAGCGCGCGATATGTCCAAAGCAGTGAGGCTGGTCTTGCCCTGTTCGTCGCGTCGGGAAGGCTCACGAACCCGCCTGTCGCGAGAGGATTTGCAGCATGACCTCGTCAGCCCCGCCGCCAATCGAGCCCAACCGGCTATCGCGATAGGAGCGCGCGACAGGCGAGTCCCACATGTAACCCATGCCGCCCCAGTACTGCAGGCAGGCATCGGAGACCTCGCGGCTCAGTCGCCCGGCCTTCAGCTTCACCATAGTCGCAAGCCGCGTCACGTCCTCACCCGCTATGTGCAGTTCCGCCGCGCGGTAGGTAAGGCTGCGCAACAATTCGACCTCGGTCTCCAGCTCCGCAAGTCGGAAAGCGACCGACTGGAAATCGATCACGCTCTGACCGAAAAGCTTACGACCCGCCGCATATTCGCGCGTCGCGGCGATCAGGTTCTCCATGCTGCGAAGCCCCGCCGCGCCTGCCCACAACCGTTCGATCTGGAACTGCGACATTTGGTAGGCGAAACCTTTGCCTTCCTCGCCGATGAGGTTCGCCTGAGGCACGCGCACGTCCTCGAAAAACACCTGCGTCGTGTCGGAGGAATGCATGCCCAGCTTCTTGAAACGCGGCGCGGTCGAGATGCCGGGCGTATCCATCGGCACGCAGATCAGCGACTTGTTGTGGTGCACGCCGCCTTCGGGATCGGTGATCGCGAGCAGGCACATCCAGTCGGCCTGTGTGCCGTTGGTGGTCCACATCTTGGTGCCGTTGATGATGTAATCATCGCCATCCTTGCGCGCCGTGGTGCGGATGCCCGAGACGTCCGACCCCGCGCTGGGCTCTGACACGCCAAGGCAAGCGACATAATCGCCGCTGATCGAGGGGCGCAGGAACCGCTCGCGCACATCGTCATTGCCGAAACGGGCAAGGGCAGGCGTTGCCATGTCGGTCTGCACCCCGATCGCCATCGGCAGGGCGCCGCAATTGATCGTGCCGACCGTCTCGGCAAAGACGAGGCCGTAGGAATAGTCGAGCCCTGCGCCGCCAAACTCCTCGGGCATGTTGATGCCGAGGAACCCGGCATCGCCCATCTTCTTGAACAACTCCTTGGCAGGGAAGATGCCTTCATCCTCCCACGCATCGACATGCGGATTGATTTCGCGCTCGATAAACGATTCGAGCGAGGCCTTGAGAGCCTCGTGCTGCTCGGTGAATTGCATGGCTGATCCTGTCCCAAGTGTGCGTTTTGACCAGTCCTAATCAGCCCCAGCCCATGCAGCAACGCCCAGCGGCGGGAAGTGGAAAACACGGGCATCCCGCCGTGACGTTACGTCAGGTGGCGCTCTTGCGCACTTAAGCACTCGATACGGGTTCAAAAACGAAACTTATCCTTTAAGTGCTGCGTAGCTCGTGGCACATTGAACCGCAGAAAGTTTGAAGAGAGAGCACAGCTATGAACCTCGAATTCACCCCCGAAGAAGTGGCGTTCCGCGAAGAGGTCCGCGCCTTCATCGAAGAGAACCACCCCAAGCATCTCGAAGGCATGGGCAATCGCGAGGACATGTCGCCCGAAGACATGACCGCGTGGCACAAGATCCTCGGCAAGAAGGGCTGGTCTGCGCCCGCATGGCCGGTCGAATATGGCGGCACCGGCTGGACCGCGACGCAGCGCTACATCTGGTCCGAAGAGAACGCGCGCGTCGGCACCTTCATGCCGCTGCCGTTCGGCGTCTCGATGGTCGGCCCGGTGATCTACACCTTCGGCAATGACGAGCAGAAGCAGCGCCACCTTCCCGGCATCCTGTCGGGCGATGTGTGGTGGTGTCAGGGCTATTCCGAGCCGGGCGCAGGGTCTGACCTCGCCAGCCTCAAGACCACTGCCGTGCGCGATGGCGACCATTACGTCATCAACGGCCAGAAGACCTGGACGACGCTTGCTCAGCACGCCGACTGGGGCTTTTTCCTGTGCCGCACCGATCCCGATGCCGCCAAGCCGCAGGAGGGCATCTCCTTCATCCTGATCGACATGAAAACGCCCGGCGTTGAGGTAAAGCCGATCAAGCTCATCGACGGCGGTTACGAGGTCAACGAGACCTGGCTCACCGATGTGCGCGTGCCGGTCGAGAACCTCGTGGGTCAGGAAAACATGGGCTGGACCTATGCGAAGTTCCTGCTCGCCCACGAACGTTCGGGCATCGCAGGCGTTGCACGCTCCAAGCGCGGCGTTGAGAAGCTGCGCGAAATTGCCGGCAGCGAAACGCTCGACGGCAAGCCGCTGATGAGCGACTTCGATTTTGCTCGCAAGGTCAGCCAGCTTGAGATTGACCTCGCCGCGCTCGAAATCACCGAACTGCGCACTCTTGCAGGCGAGCAGGCGGGCAAGGGACCGGGGCCGGAAAGCTCGATCCTCAAGATCAAGGGTACCGAAATTCAGCAGCGCCTGACCGAACTCACGCTCGAAGCGGTCGGGTCGTACGGAACGCCGATGTATGGTTCGATCGCGGATGCGAGCTCGAACCAGTACCCGATCGGGCCTGATTACGCGCAGCACTCGGCTGCGACCTATTTCAACATGCGCAAGACATCGATCTACGGCGGATCGAACGAAATCCAGCGCAACATCATCACGAAAATGATCCTCGGCCTTTAAGGGACCGAGCGACACCAGAGAGGAACACACGTGGATTTCAATTTCACAGAAGAACAGGACATGGTGCGCGATGGCTTGTCGCGCCTTGTCCGCGAGCAATATGGCTCGGAAACCCGCCGCGAAGTGATCGCGAGCGAGGCCGGATGGCGTCCCGAAATCTGGGCGCAGCTGGCAGAGCTTGGCATCCTTGGCATGCCGTTCAGCGAAGAAGATGGCGGCTTTGGCGGCGGTTCGATCGACGCGATGGTCGTGATGGAAGAGTTCGGCAAAGGCCTCGTGGTCGAGCCGTTCGTCCCGACCGTCGTATGCGCAGGCGGTTTCCTGAAGCACGCTGGTACGGCGGCGCAGAAGGAAGAACATATTGGCGGCATCGTCGATGGCAGCCGGGTCTTCGCCTTCGCTTATGCCGAGCCGAAGGGCCGGTATGATTATGCCGACCTCGAGACCACCGCGAAGAAGGACGGCGACGCCTATGTTCTCAACGGCCACAAGGCGGTCGTAATTGGCGCACCTTGGGCGAGCCACCTGATCGTTACAGCGCGCACGAGCGGTGATCGCCGCGACAGCGAGGGCGTGTCGGTGTTCGTCGTCGACAAGAGCGCCGACGGCGTCGTCACCCGCGATTATGCGACCGTTGATGGACGCCGCGCTTCGGAAGTCTATTTCGAGAATGCGCAGGTGCCTGCCGACGCCCTGATTGGTGAAGAGGGGGGCGCCCTTCCGCTGATCGAACGCGTCACCGACGAAGCCATCGCAGCGCAATGCGCCGAAGCATGCGGCGCGATGAAGGTCGCGAACGAAATCACGCTCGAATATTCGAAGCAGCGCAAGCAGTTCGGCGTGCCAATCGGCAAGTTCCAGGTGCTCCAGCACCGCATGGTCGACATGTACACCGAGTATGAAAGCTCGGTCTCAATGACCTATCTTGCGACCCTGCGCCTCGACGCTGAAGAGCGTGAGCGCAAGCTTGCCGTGTCAGCGGCGAAGGTTCGCGTGGGCCAGGCGGCGCATCATGTCGGGCAGGAATCGATCCAGATCCACGGCGGCAACGGCATGACCGACGAATATGCGATCGGGCACTATTTCAAGCGCCTGACGATCTTCGACAACGAGTTCGGCAATATCGACCACCACATGAAGCGGCACGTCGCGCTGTCTTCTTAAAATCGGTCGCGACTGATATCATGGCGGGCGGCTACCGAGATGTGGCCGCCCGTTTGCTTTAGAAGTCGAGGCCCCCTAGAAATCCAGTCCCCACGCGCGGTAGGTCTGCTCAATGGCCGGAGTCATCGCCAGCGCAAGCTCGATCTCGCGGCGACCCTCCGCCTCCTCGCCCTGACGGACCTTGATGATCCCGCGAAGCAGGCGTGATGCGGTCAGGCCCGGCTGTGAGAGAAGCGCTGCATCGACATCGGCCAGAGCCGCATCGAGGTTGCCCATTCGCAAGTGAGCCAGCGCGCGGCTGTCGAGCGCGGCGGCGGAATAGTCGCTCTTTTCGACCGCATCGATGCAGGACTGCATCCGCTCATCGTTGAGCACGTTCCAGATGCTCGCATTCCAGCACACCGAATTGAGCAGCGTGCCATCGCCCGGACGGCGGCGCACTTGTGCGGCGAGCAGGTCCAGCCCTTCCTCGACCGATCCCGCCCAGCCAAGCGCGGTCGCCATCAGGTTCGCCTCATCAACCGGATCTTCGGCGAAGCTTGCAAAGTCCTCGGCTAGCGCAAGCGCTTCTTCGGTCTCTCCGAGCAGCGCGAGCACCTCTACCTGGTTCTCGTAGGTCGCGCCGTCGGGCTTGAGGTCTTCTGCGAGCTGCAGGTCGGCAAGCGAACCCTCAAGATCGCCCAATTGCCGGCGAAGCGACGCGCGGCGCAGGTAAAGGTCGCGCGAAGCTTCGATTTCGATCGCGGCCTCGACGTCTTCGAGCGCGCCTGCATGATCGTAGACTCCGGCGCGGAAGGCCGCGCGGTTGAGGTATGGATTGCCTTCATCCTCGTCGGCTTCTGCGATGGCCTGCGCGTAGAAGGCCTCGTGCGCTTCGAGCAGCGCGCGATCCTCGCCAAAATACTCCCACAATTCGCGCACGCCGCCAGAGGTCTGCACCACTGGCAAGGCTCGGTCGAAACGAGCAAGAGCGCGGCGGGCGACCGGGATGTCTTCGGCAGGCAATTCTTCGGTTACGCTTCGCATGGACTGCGACAGGATGAAGCGGTCGCCTTCGAGCTTGGCCATCGAGGACAACTCGACCCCGCCGATTGTTTGCGAGGATTCCTCGCTGCCTTCGAGCTCGAAATCGGGACCGGTCGATGGGAGCTTCATCTCCAGCTCGGAAGCGAAGTAGATCGGGCCGTTGAGCTTAAGGGGAATGTCGCGCCATGCCGCCCGTGCGCGGTCGGTGTTGAAACCGACCGCTTTTGCAGCCTGAGCGGGGGCGACGAGCTTGTATTCAATATCGTCGCGCCGCCATGGCGTCGTTCGAGCGCCGCGAGCGCTGACGCGGGCGACACCGGTTTCAACGTCGTAGGAGATCTCGTGATCGACCAATTGCGCTGGGCCGACGACGCCGGAAACTGCACGGTAGACCGCGCCTTCGCGCATCTCCTCGTCGCCTTGCTCCGCCACCGAGCGCCACTGCGCGCCGGCCGTACCGCGAAACTCGATTTCGACGTTGAAAAGCGCAGGCAGGCGCACGCCGGATGAATGGTCAACTTCAAGCCGCACCAGCCGGTCGGGCGTCGCCTTCGCGCGTTCATCCAGTTTGAGGAGTTCGGCGCCCTCATCGCGCAAGGGAAGGGCATAGAAGAAGCGTGGGACCGCATCAATCGTGTCGATCCGCGTGCCCGAGGATGTGCCGTCGAGCCAGTAGTTCACCCCGTCGATTTCCGCGCGCACGATCATGTGATCGAAATTGCCCGGCATGGGGGCGAGCTCTGGGACAGAATCGCCGCCCTGGCTCTTGACCAGAACGACCTCGGATGTGACGCCAAGCTCGCGCAGCATGGCGAGCAGCAGCACCGATTTCGCCTTGCAGTCGCCGAAACGGTTTTCCCATGTCTCTTCGGGCGACTGGGGCAAGTAATTGCCGCCATCGAGGCCGTTCAGGAGGTAGCTGATATCGTCCTGCACCAGCTTCACAGCCATCGCGGCGCGGGTGAGTGGATCATCGCTCGCCTCGGCGATGCGCGCGACCTCCCCGGCCAGATCGCCTCCCGGCTCGATGCTGCCCTCGACCTTGTAATGCTTGGCCATGTTGGAGGAGACAGCCTGCCAATCGGCATAGGTCGAGACCTGCATCAGCTCGCCAATGCGGAAGCGCGAGGGTGCATCGCCTGGAGTGGGGTCGACCTCGCTTACCGGAATGTCGACCGACCAGACATTGTAGCCATCGACAAGCTGAGGCTCGCCCACCTCGGCGTCGCCTTTGCGCAGGCGTGCAACGGCCAAGTCTTCGGGCCAGGAAACGCTGATCCGGCCACTTCCAAGAGGGAAGGGATCGGCGATGATGCCCGATTGCCATTGCACGTTATCGCCCATGGCCTGGTCGCTGGTGGTGACCGAATAGGCGAGGCGGATGATATCGCCCAACCGCGCGCCCGGCACGTTCATCGTCGCTGTCAGCGCACCGTTCAACAGCCGCGATTCAAGCCCCTGTTCGCGGCGAAGCACTTCGAACCGCGTCTCACCTTCGAGCAGGTCGATCACCTCGTCGTCGCGGATGATTTGGACCGCGTGAACGATGAGGTCGCCCTTGTCCGGAAGCCAGTTGGCGGAAAGCGTACCGAACTGGGTCAGGGCTTGAGGGGAATCGACGGCAACGGCGGTGTCGCTATAGCGCCAGAGCTGCCCGCTCTCGATCCGGGCCTGCTGGTCGAGAAGCAGGATCGGCGTACCTTCCTCGCGCGCTTCTGCGTCGATCTCGCGCACATCGACCCAATCGGGCCGATCGTCATACAGAACTTCATCACCGGCCAAGGCAGGCTGTGCCACGAGCGCTGTCGTGGCGAGGAGCGACCCCAAGTAACGCATTGAATTATAGTCCCCGTTTGAATCCCGTCAGGCTTACGTAAAGCCTAGTCCTCGGCTCCTTGCAAGACGAAGCGCTGGACGCGGCGTCCGGTATTTACCTCGCTTGTGTAAACGTTGCCCTCGCTGTCGACGTCGACGCTGTGGAGCCAGATGAACTGGCCCGGATAACGGCCATTGCGTCCGAACCAGCCGACGACATTGTGCGTGTCGCGCAGCAGGATCCAGACCCGCCCGTTCATCATGTCGGCGACGTAGACGTAGGTGCCGTCCGGGCTGAACGCGACGTCGCTCGCGGTGCGCGTTCCTCCCGTGCCGTCGGCGATGACGACATCGCGGACAAACTCGGTACCGTCATCGGTTTCTCGAAAGACTTGCAGTCGATTGTTGCGGCGGTCGCAGACATAAACGGTGCCGTCAGGGCCACGCACCACGCAGTGGACGATATCGCCAAAGCTGCGGCTTTCCGGGTTCGCGCCACCATCGCCGGTGCTTGTCGCCTGGCTCTGGTCGAAGGGTTCGTCGCGCGTGCCGCCATCGGGGTCCTCGGCATAAGCGCCGTAGAGCTCGTCAAAGGCGAGGTCGCCGTGGTCGAAGGCGATGATGCGCTTGTTGATGTAGCCGTCGGCCACCAGCACGCTGTCACCATCGGCAGCGATATCAGCCGGGTTGCCGAGATATTCCTCGCTCGCATTGCCTTCAGTCGTCTGGCGTCGGCCGATCTGGCGGATGAACTCGCCATCGGCGGTGAAGTTCAGCACCACATGGTCGCCATTTCCGTTGCCGCCGATCCAGACGGTGCCGTCCTTGTCGACATAGAGGCCGTGCACGTTGGCGGGCCATTGCTCGTCGCCTTCCTCGACCGCGTTGCGCCCGCTGCCCGTGACCGTGCTTTCACCCGGCGCAAGCTCTGTGCCTCCCCAACTGCGCAGGAGATTGCCCTCCTGGTCAAACTGCAAAACATGCGGCGGAGCGGTGCAACAGGCCTGAGTGATCGGCGGATCAGTGTCGCGCCCGATTTCCGTGGGGCCGAGCGAATTGGGGCGGGTGAGCACCCAGATCGTGTCGTCCTCGGCAATCGAGAGGCCGGGTATCTGGCCAAGGATCATGTCATCGGGCAACTTTGGCCAGCTCGTGTCGACCTTGAAGGTGGGCATGGCGACGCTTTCGTCGACATGCTCGCTCTCTACATCGACCAGCGTGTCTGCCAGCGCAGGGCTCGCCAGACCGATCGCAGCGCCAAGCGCCGCCCATGCCGAAAACCGCATCAGGCTAATCCTCTTCTCTCTATGCTCTCATCCCATCGATAATCTCGGGCAGCGCGGATGCATAGCGCGAAACGTCCTCGAGCATGCCGGTGCTGACGCGTGAATACTGGGTCCACTTGCCGTAGGCGCCGCGGATAGAGATGCCGCGCTCAGCCATGGCAGCCCGCACGGCGTCGGCATCGGGCACCTTCACATAGACGAAGTTGGTTTGGGTCGGCAGCGCGGTGAGGCCCGCCTTTGCAACCGCATCCATGATCATCTCGCGCCCTTCAAGCACCATCGCACGTGAACGGTCGAGAAAGCCGTGATCGTTGTAGCAGGCGATGGCGGCGGCAACGCCAGAGATATTGCCGCCAAAGCTCATCAGGTGGCCGCGGATGCGCTGCGCGTTCTCTTCACTCGTGATCGCATAGCCAACGCGCATTCCTGCCATGCCGTAGATCTTCGAGAATGTGCGGCACACGATCACATCTTCGCCTGCGCGCACCAGATCGATCATCGTGTTGTCGTCGGGATTGTCGGTGAGCTCGTTATAGGCCTCGTCCACCAACAGCGTGGCTTTGCCTTTCACCTTGCTGGCAAAAGCGCGCAGGTCAGCTGCGGGGATCAGAACGCCGGTCGGGTTGTTGGGATTACAGATCTGGATCAGCGAGGTTTCATCACTCACTGCCGCTTCCATCGCATCGAGGTCGAGGTTCATGTCGGTGGCCAGAGGCACGCGCACCGATTGCACGCCCTGCCGTTCTCCATAGAGCAGCGTCGTATCCCAGAACAGTTCAGCGCCCAGCACCGAACCCTGCCGCCCCCATGCAAGCGCGATGGCGCACAGGATTTCGGTCGAGCCTGATCCGATCACCACCATCTGAGGAGAGACATTGTGCCGTTCTGCGATCATGTCGCGCAGGCGGCGCTGTCCGCGGTCTGCGTAATAGCAGCCCATCTGCGCGCTCTCGTTCACCGCGCGGATCGCCGAAGGGGCGGGGCCATAGGGGTTCTCATTGCGGCTCAACAGCGCCTGTCCGTGCATGGGTCCGAAATCGGGCTCGGCCATTGGGGACGTTGCGGTGGAGGCTACGGGAAGGGCGGAAAGCCCGGCTCCGATGGAGGCTCCTGCAAGGAATGTGCGGCGATTGGCGTGCATGATTGGTCCCCTTTTCAACTGGCACTAGAACTTGGCGATCATCGTTACTCCAACGACAATGAGGTAGATTCCGAAGACGCGGCGAAGCACCTGCGGCGCGAGATTGTGAGCGACCGCTACTCCGAGCGGCGCGAAAATGATCGAGGTGACGATGATGCCGAGCGCGGCTGGCAGATTGACGTAGCCCAGCGACCCCCACGGCAATCCCGTCTCTCCAAACCCGATGATCGCAAAGCCTATCGCGCCGGGGATTGCGATGATCGCGCCCATGCCCGCAGCGGTTCCGATTGCGCGGTGGATCGGCGCGCCGCACACGGTCATGGTGAGCGTTGTCAGGGTCCCTCCGCCTATCCCGAGCAGCGCCGAAAACGCGCCGAGCGTGCCCGCAATCCCTGCGCGGGGAATGCCTGCGGGCATGCCAGCAAACATTGGCTCGGCAGCGCGCGCAGGCAGCAGGAAATAGAAAGCGAAGCCAAGCACGCCCACGCCAAAGATCATCGCGAGCTGAGCGCCTGAAACGAAGTCGGCGATCCACGCGCCTGCGAACGTGCCCAGCACCACCCACAGGGCCCAGCCCTTGAGTAGATCGAAATCGACCGAGTCTCGCGCGGCGTGGCTCATGGTCGAGCGGACCGATGTGAAGATGATTGTTGCAAGCGAGGTTCCGACCGCGACATGCGCCGTTTGTTCGGCAGACACACCCATCAGCGGCAGCAGGAAGACGAGGGCTGGGACAACGACGAAGCCGCCCCCGATGCCGAACAATCCGCCCGCGAAGCCAGCAGCCGCCCCTGCCAAAAGCAGTGCGGCCCCTGTCAATGCGAGATCAGATATGTCGCCCACCAACTCGAACATACGCGTGTTCGAGGATTCGCCAAGCGCTTTGTTGCAGCGCAGCAAAAATGGCGGATGGGCTCTACTTCCCGGTCAGCCTCGTTCTCCAGTATTCGGTGAAGAACAAATCATGCGGATCGCGCTGCGCCCGCAGGTCCATGAAGTCGCCAAAGCGCGGCAGATTGTCGCGGTAATACTTTGCCCAGAAAGGGAGGCTGTCACGCGGGATGAACTTGCCCCAGTGCAGACGGAACGGAATGTTGTTCTGCTTCAGGATGTCCCAATACTGGTCGAGGAAGCCCTCGTCGTCGTTGGGAATACCGTCATTGTCGCGGTACCAGTAGACGTCGATCCGCACCGCGCCGTTTGCATATTCATCCGCGCCATCGCTGTATCCGGGATGCATCCAGCCACGGGTGGGCGAGCCGCCATAAACCTCGGTCGAGAAATAGCCGGTGGCCTCTTCGCCGCCTTCCTCGAACATGGTCTGATAGATGTTCATCACCTCCTGCGTTCGGTCGATCGGCACCCAAATCTCGGTGAACTCGGTGCCGAGCAATTCGTCGCTGACGGTATTGTCCATGCACAGCGAGCGCCAATACCAGTCGTTGAATGTCGTCTCTTCCCCGCGCTCGGTCATCGGCTGGAAGATCGGCAGCAGCTTGGGAAAGACCGCGGTGATGGCTGCGTTGAAGAAGGCAAGCACCGTCGCGATTGCCCCGGCGACAACCCCGGTCAGGCACCCGAGCAGGAAGGTCAGGAAGCGCGAGATCTCGCCCTTCTCGCTCTGCCGCAGTACGAATGCGAGGTTTTCAAGATAGGCGCAGGTCTTTTGCCAGATCAGTCCGATAATGCGCCCCGGGTTGGTGTTCCCCACCAGTACGAAAATGAGCGCGCCGAGATATTGCTCGGTCTGGCCGCCATAGTTCGGCGTGAACTGCTGATAGGGCACGTTGTCGTCGGGGTTCTTCGGCGGATCGACCCGCTTCGCCTGCCACGTCTGGATGCGCTCTGCGCCCTTTTGTGGCCACCACACGACGCGCGTGTACTCCGTGTCCTTGAGGAACTGCTCTAGGCTAGGCTGGTCCGCGCTGCCTGAACCGAGGAAATCCATCGGCGCTCCTGAGCCCGAAAGAGGCGTCGTTTGTTCGGAGCCTTCGACGTTGTACATCTTGATGAGCTGCATGCGGACCGCGACGACAATGCCCAGCAATCCCATCGAGGTCGCATAGGCGTGGAAGTGCTCATGCCCCTCCTCGATCCATTCGCAATTGCCAGTGCCGTCGACCACCTTGAAGGCGATTGCGTTGTCCCAACCAAAGCGAGTCGATCCGCCCGCCGATCCGGTGGCGGTAAACCCGGCAAGCGTTTGGTGCGTAATCCCGCCTAGCGTGCTGACGGCCCAGCCTTGCTGGAAAATCTGGTAGAGCAGGCTGTTTTCCAAAGTCGAGACGCCGAACGGTTCCTGCGGGTCCCAGCCAAGATTGATGCCCGGTCCTGCCTCGATCACGCCCTTGTTAGCATCGACCCATTTGAGATCGCGCATCTTGTCGAAGGCGATGTTGATCTCGCGCTTGCCATCCTTGGGCGGAGGCGGGCTTTGCTGGAGCGTGCGATTGCGCGGATTGTCGCTGCTGGGGTCGGTGTAGATGCTCCACGCGACCGAGTGCGTCGCACCGCGAGCACGGATCTGCACGCCAGCCTCGCGCGCGTAATGGACAAGCGCAATCACCTGATCCTCGTTTGCAGGATGGAAGAGGCCGTCGCTGCCGACGGGAATGGGCGGTGGTGTCATGATATCGGCTCGGCTCCCCTGAAAATCGCGCCTGACCTATTCATGACAAGACTGCTCGATCCGCGAAAGGACTGAGACGACACTTTCGCTCATATTGAGGCAACACTTGCAAAAAATTCGCGAGGTTTGTCCGGGAAATCATCGGATTGAAGGTTGCATCTACCCGTCGCTACTGTGACAAAGGTGCACTTGCCTGGGAGGGCAGAGTCGGGGGATCACCCATTACTTGACGTTACCATACAAGTATCGCGGTCTGCGCATTGCTAGCCTTTGGGCGTAGTTTGCGCAGGTAGCAGACGGGATATCTGGGTGCGCATGGCGCTAAGGGCTTGCGTCGCTCGGATAAAAAGGCAAAGTTGCAGGCATCTCGTGGGGGGTATGAGATGACAAGATCAGGGCCGAAGTGGGGATTGGCTAATTCCCTGAGCCGGAATGTCGCGGGTTTCGCGCGCGTCTTCGCCGTGCTCGGGCTCATCGCAATCTATCCAGCAGCGACCGCATCGGGCAACGCGCAGTTCGAAGGCGTGGCCAGTTGCGCAGGTTCGACCTGCCATGGCCGTGCCGAAGGGAACGGCGCTGTAGTCAGACAAGACGAGATCGCAACTTGGCAGGAGCCTTCCTCGCCAAGCGGCGCTCACAGCCGCGCCTATGCAGTGCTCGCCGGTCGTCGTGGCCAGCAGATTACCGCAACGCTCGGCCTTGGTGATGCGACGCAGGCCAAGGAATGCCTTGGCTGTCACGCCACATACGTACCCTCCGCTCCCAAGGGTCCGCGCTTCCAGCTATCCGATGGCGTCGGCTGCGAAAGCTGCCATGGCCCCGCAGGCGATGCGTGGCTGTCGAGCCACTATGCTCGCCCTGCGACGCATGCCTCGAACGTCGCCGACGGCCTTACCCCGCTCGAGCAGCCGCAGGTTCGCGCCAATGTCTGCCTCGATTGCCACTACGGTTCGACCAAACCGGGGCAATTCGTCACGCACTCGATGATGGCAGCGGGCCACCCGCGCGTCTCGTTCGAACTTGACCTGTTCAGTGCGCTTCAACAGCACCACAATATCGACGACGATTATGTCCAGCGTAAGCGCAAGCCCAACGCGGTGCGCTTCTGGGCGGTGGGCCAGGCCGAGGCCGTGCGCCGCGCAACCGGACTTTTCGCCAATCCGAAGTTCGGAATGGAAGGGATCTTCCCGCAATACTACTTCCTCGACTGCCATTCATGTCACCGCGAAATCCAGGATTCGAGCCAGCGCCGCCTGACGTTCGAGGAAAATCCGGGGCGTCCGATCCCGTTTGGCAATGCGCCGTTCAATGATGAGAGCATCATCATGCTGACCGCCGTTGCCGGGGCTCTGGTGCCGGGTCAGGCCGACGAATTCCGCGCAGCTAGCCGCAGCTTCCACGCAGCGATGGGCGGCAACGGCTCCGATCCGCGCGAGGCTGCGATTGCGCTGTCACAGCGGGCAGGGGCGCTTTCCAATGCTCTGAGCCAGCGGGCCTATGCCAACGCCGACGCCTTCCGGGTGATCGGCATCATCGGCGACAACGCGATCCGCCCGCGCTTCACGGACTATTCCGGCTCGGTGCAGGCGGTGATGGCTATCGACACGCTTCTGAACGGCCTTGTCACCAATGGCCGCGTCACATCCGGCGCTGCCGCCGGTATCCGCTCCGACATCAACAAGGCCTATGCTGCTGTGCAGGAGCCAAACGCTTACGACCCCGATAACTTCCGCGCGTCTTTGGCTTCGGCCATCGCGGCGATCCGCAGGTTGAGCTGACCATGGCGGGGGGATGGAAAGTTCTGGCAGGTGCACCGCTTCTGGTGCTGGCCGCCTGTGGCGGTGGGGACTCCGCTCCCGGCGGCGGGGGCACGGGCGGTAATCCGCCGCCACCTCCACCACCGCCGCCTCCACCGCAGGGGCAACTCTTCAACTTTCCAGCGCAGGAAAGCCTCTCGGTCGGCGAAGTTCAGCAGATCATCGCCCAGGCCGCAGGTGAGGCGAGCGCGCGCGGCATTCCATCGACGATCGCTGTCACCGACCGCGTGGGCAATGTACTCGCCGTGTTCCAGATGGCAGGCGCACCGGGCACAACGCAGGTTAGCCTCAATCAGATTGGCGGCACGGCAGCACCGGGCGCAGGGATCGGTCTTCAGGGCGTTGACGTTCCCTCTTCAGCAGCGGCCATCGCAAAGGCCGTCACCGGCGCATATCTGTCGAGCGGCGGCAATGCGTTTTCGACCCGCACGGCAAGCCAGATCGTGCAAGAACACTTTCCGCCTGCCCCGACCACGGTGGGGCTTGAAAGCGGCCCGCTGTTCGGCGTGCAGTTCAGCCAGCTTCCGTGCTCCGACCTTAGCGAGCGCTTTTCGGCATCGGGCGGGCCTGGGGCCTTTATCGGACCCAAGCGTTCGCCGCTTGGCCTTGCAGCCGATTCAGGCGGGCTTCCGATATACAAGAACGGCGTGATCGTCGGCGGGATCGGGGTGGAAGGCGATGGCAATTACGGCTTCGATGCCAACATTCTCGATGTCGACAACGATTCCGAAGAATTCGCAGCGCTCGCCGGGACGCAGGGCTTCGCCGCACCCGAAACGATCCGCGCCAACCGCATCAATGTCGACGGAACAGCGCTTCGCTATGTTGATGCGCGTTTCGACCAGCTGTCTCCGCTCCAGACGAATTTTGCGGCGGTAAACGGTCCGGGCGGCGGGCTGATTCCAGTCGCGGGCTATACTGACGGCAACATTCGCGCAGGCACTGCATACGGCACCGAGGCAAGCGGCATCCGGGCCTCGACCCGCGCCGAATTTTCCAACCCCGACGCCTTTGTCCTTACCGATGGAAACGGCAACAACCGCTATCCGATCCGCGCCGGGACCGATGGCACTTTGGTTAGCCAGCCCCTGACGGCGAGCGAGGTTCGCGCGGTTCTCGAAGAAGCGTTTGTTGTATTGAGCCGCGCTCGCGCACAGATCCGTCGCCCGCTCGACAGCCGGATGCAGGCGACGATCAGCGTGGTCGACACGAACGGCCAGATCCTCGGCATCGTCCGCAGCCCTGACGGGCCGATTTTCGGCACCGATGTGTCGCTGCAAAAGGCGCGCACCGCGGCGCTTTTCTCGAACCCGATTGCCGCGCAGGACTTCTCGGCAGCTCCGCCCGAAGTGGCGGCAGTGGTGCAGCGGGTGCGCGACTTTCTCGGCGATCCCAATGCCCTGACCGGGACATTCGCCTTTGCAGACCGTTCGGGCGGCAACCTTGCGCGTCCCTATTTCCCGGATGGCGAAGTCGGCCCGATCGCAGGGCCCCTCTCGGTTGAGGATCCGCAAACATTCAGCCCGTTCGCGACTGGGCTTCAGCTGACGCTAGTTGCCGGAAACATCTTCCAGCACGCGGGCTTTATTGTGAGCAACGGGACACAGCCCGATACGCCGCGCGCCTGCACAGGGCTGCCCAACACTTCGCAAGGCACGCCGCGCATTTCCAACGGCATCCAGATCTTCCCCGGCTCGGTCCCGATCTATCGCGGCGGCCAGCTGATTGGCGGTATCGGGGTTTCGGGCGACGGTATCGATCAGGATGACATGGTCAGCTTCCTCGGCCTTCACAATGCAGGGGTGCGCACCGGCTCGATCAACAACGCGCCCAACGAGATCCGCGCGGACCGCATCGTCGTGAATGTCGCCGGGCGGCAGGTTCGGCTGCGCTACGTGAACTGCCCGTTCGCGCCGTTCCTCGATGATCCGACACAGAACGTGTGTGAGGGGCTGTAACGATGTCGGCCTTCTCGCTTCTCCCGCTCGTTATCCTCTCGCAGCCAATGGCGCAGGACTCCGGTGGCGGCGTGCAGCAGGAGCAGCCGCCTGAGCCCGAACAGAGCCAGGGGCAGGAGCAGGATCACAATCGAAGCGTAGGCGAAGGCCTCAACACCACCGCGCGCGAAGAGGGTGAGGATCTCGACCGGCAAATCCTCGAAGGGCGCGAGCGTCCCGGCTTCAACGAAGAGCTTCCCGAAGAGGTAATACAGGTGAACGAGGGCGCCGTGCGTGCCCCGCCGCCGCAGGCTTTCGATCCCTCGCAGGTGCCGATCCCGGATCGCTGGCGTCTGATTGAATCGCTTGGCGTGGTCGAGGAAGACTTCTTCGATCCCTACGCGCAGAACACCTACAAGGGCGACCGGCCGATCTGCATCCCGACCGAGGACGAGCAGGAACGCCGCCGCCGCCTTCGCGAAGCGGCAGAGGCAGCGGGCGAAGAGCCGCCCTATGGCAGTGCGCCTTGCGGGACGCCGAAGTTTCTCGGCCTGAAATCGCCGGGCAAGTGGTTCTTTGTCCTGAACGCGATCAGCGACACGGTTTACGAGCCGCGCACATTCCCGATCCCCGTCGGCGTTCAGACGACCGAAGACCCGGACCGGCTCGATGTGTTCGGCAACGATTTCTCGACCGTCCTGTCACAGACTTTCATCGTCGGCGCAGCGCTGCTCAAGGGCAACACCGCCTACCAGCCGCCCTCGGTCGAATACCGCGTCACGCTTGCCTACAATGTGAACTATGTCGACGTGCCCGAGCGGCGCGTTCTGTTTGTTGAGCCGTCGAAGGGGACCGACCGTCTCGACCATTTCCTGGGCGTCCAGGAATTGTTCGTCGACTATCACTTCACCCCGCTCGACACCGATCGGTTTGACTTCATCTCGATCCGCGCCGGCATCCAGCCGTTCCAGGCCGATTTCCGCGGGTTCCTGTTCAACGATCAGCAGCTTGGCGTGCGGCTGTTCGGCAACCGCGACAACAACCGTTTCCAGTTCAACCTCGGCGCGTTCTGGCGGCTTGAGAAGGACACGAACAGCGGTCTGAACTCGGTCGTGCAGGAACCGCGCGACGATTTCGTTTTCATCGCCAACGCCTATCGTCAGGATTTCCTGATCCCGGCGCTGACCAGCCAGATCACCTTTGCCTACAACCGCAACCGCGAGGGCAACGATATCGAGATCGACGATAACGGCTTCCCGGTCCGCCCGGCGCTGCTCGGCGATATTCGCGGGCGCGATTACGATGTGTTCTATCTCGGCTACAACGTTGATGGCCGCATTGGGCGCATCAACATCACGGGCAGCGCCTATTGGGCGCTGGGTGAGGATCGCAACAACTTCTTCACCGGCGAAAAGGCCGACATCAACGCGCAGTTTGCTGCCGTAGAGCTCAGCTACGACCGCGACTGGGCGCGTTTCCGCCTGTCGGGCGCTTTCCAGAGCGGCGACAGCGATCCCTATGACGACACAGAGGGCGGGTTCGACGCGATCTTCGAAAACCCGGTCTTTGCAGGCGCTGACACCTCCTACTGGATCAGGCAGACGATCCCGTTCGCAGGCGGAGGCCGCGCGGTTGCGGTTAACGGCCGTAACGGCATCCTCAACAACCTGCGCTCCTCGAAAGAGCAGGGGCAGTCGAACTTCAACAATCCGGGCCTGTGGCTGGTCGGCGTTGGCGCGGACTTTGACCTGACGCCGGAATTCCGCCTCAGCGCGAACGCCAATCACCTCTGGTTCGAAAACACCTCCTCGCTCGAGGCTTTGCGTGTCGAAGGATCGATCCCGAGCGAGATTGGCTATGACCTTTCGGCCTCGGCCATCTGGCGGCCCAAAGCCAACCAGAACATCGTTTTCCGCCTGTCGGGCGCAGCGCTCCTTTCGGGCGACGGGTTCAAGGACCTGTTCGACAATCTCGGCAACCAGGATGAGTATTACTCGATCCTCGCAAACGTGACGTTGACCTACTGATGCTTGGCAAACTCATCTCGCTACGAGGCCTCATTTCACCTGCTCAGGCGCTTTTTGCGCTTGCCGTGATGATGCTTGGCGTATCGGTGTTCCAGTCGACCGGATTTGCGGCGGCAGAGGAAAAGCCGGTCTATCGCAATTACAAGGACGCAGGCGTGCTCGCGCCGCCCGCTCCTGCGCGGCAGTCGCAGGCCGAGGCCGATGCAAAATCAATGGGCTGCAAGACCTGCCACAAGGCAAGCGATGCGGCGACGATGCACGAAACGCCTGCTGTCGTGCTGGGCTGCACCGACTGTCACGGCGGTAACGCAGGCGTCGAAGGCAATCCCGCGCTGCCATACGACCATCCTGATTACGCAGCCGCGCGCGATGCTGCACACGTTCTGCCCAAATATCCAGACAGCTGGCACGCCCCCTCATCGGCGAACCCCAAGCGCTCCTATGCGCTGCTCAACAAGGAATCGCCGGAGTTTGTGAAGTTCGTGAACCCCTCGGACTACCGCGTGGCGCGCGAGGCATGCGGTTCGTGCCACATCCAGTCGATCGAAGCCGCCGAACGTTCGATCATGGCAACCGGCGCAATGCTGTGGGGCGGGGCGACGTACAATAACGGCATTCTGCCCTTCAAGAATTACATCCTTGGCGAAGCCTACACCCGCTCGGGAGACCCGGCGACGATCTCGGGTGTTGCCAATGTCATTTCCTCGCCCGGCTATGGCGAAGACGGCACGCTTTCCGAGGCTCAAGAGGCGCGCGGCGTGCTCGGCCAGCTTTACCCGCTGCCGACATGGCACGTGATCCCGCCTGCCGACGTCTTCCGCGTGTTTGAACGCGGCGGGCGCACAATCAACTCGCAGTTCCCCGAAATCGGCCTGCCAAGCCCGACCGGCCTGATCCAGCGCCTCGAGGAACCGGGCCGTCCAGACCTCAAGCAGTCGAACCGTGGTCCCGGCACCGGCCTTCGCGTCGCGATCCCGGCCTTGAACATTCACAAGACCCGCCTCAACGACCCGTTCACCTGGTTCATGGGCACGAACGACCAGCCGGGCGACTATCGTCACTCGGGCTGCGCAAGCTGCCACGTGGTCTATGCCAACGACCGTGAGCCGCGTCACAGCCTCACTTACGCGCAATATGGCCGCGACGGGCAGACGCAGACGGTTGATCCCTGCATCAACCCGGTTGCCAACGCCAACGCCGCCGCTGCGGCCCAGTGCTACTCCCGCGAGAGCGCGGGCTACGGCGGGCGCATTCCTGGCGAAGGCTATGACGGTAACGGCCACGGCGATGACCATGGTGGTGACTACACCGACGGCCACGGCGCGCTGAAGGGGCCAGGCGACGATCCCTATGGCGACGGTCACGACACGCATTCGGACGAACCAACGCGCGAAAGCGGTCACCCGATCCGCCACGTCTTCACCCGCTCGATCCCGACCGCGCAGTGCATGAACTGCCACATGCACCAGCCCAACATCTTCCTGAACTCGTATCTCGGCTACACGATGTGGGATTACGAGAGCGACGCGCCTTTCATGTGGTCGGGTCCCGAAAACACCACCCCGCGCCCGCATGGCATGAGCGACGAGGATTACGAGGCATTCTACAAGGAACAACGCTTCCCCACCGCCGAGGAAGTGCGCGCCATCATGGATCGCAACCCTGAAGGCGCTGCCGCTCGCGGTATGTGGGCGAACCTCGACTTCCTGCGCAACGTCTATGAGCTCAACCCGGAGCTAGAGCACACCCAGTTTGCCGACTATCACGGCCATGGCTGGAACTTCCGCGGCATTTTCAAGCGCGACCGCGAAGGCAATCTGCTCGATGCCGAAGGCAACATCCTGCGCCCCGGCGATCCGGAAACCGACAGCGCTGAGGAATTCGCCTACCACCAGGACCGCTGGCGCCAGCGCTGGCGCAAGGATGGCGAGGAACTCTTCGTCGAGGTTGAGAAGAACCCGGCTGAAAACGACACCAACAATCCCGGCGTCGCGGTCCACATGATGTCGATCCACGCCGAGGCTGGGATGCAGTGTGTCGACTGTCACTTCGAACAGGACACCCACGGCAACGGCCTCATCTACGGCGAAGTCGCCAACGCGATCGAGATCGGGTGCAAGGACTGCCACGGCACCGCCGATGCTTACCCGACGCTGCGCACCAGCGGCCCTGCCGCACCGCCCGAAGGCCACAATCTCGCGCTCCTTCGCAACCCGGACGGCCAGCGCCGCTTCGAGTGGAAAGAAGACGACAACGGCCACCGCATCCTGATCCAGCGCAGCCTCGTCGATCCGGAGCTCGAATGGCAGGTCAGCCTCACCAAGGACTCGGTCAATCCCGAGCTTCCGGCCTGCGACAACGAAGGCAGCACCTCGAACGGCGCATGCTTCAACGACCGCTCGGCCCGCTCGAAGCTGATGAGCAAATATGGCGGCGAAACCGGCCGCTATGAATTCGGCCCCGGCATTGCCGAGGAAGACCGCGCCCACCGCGATCCGGAAATGGCATGTTTCACCTGCCACCTTTCCTGGACGACATCGTGCGGCGGCTGTCACCTGCCGATCGAGGCAAACTGGAAGACCAAGTCGCACCGCTACGAAGGTGGCGAGACGCGAAACTTTGCGACCTACAACCCGCAGGTTGCGCGCGACCAGATGTTCCAGCTTGGCGTGCACCAGACGACCAAGGGCAACCAGACCGCTCCGATCCGGTCGTCTTCGGCGCTGATCCTGTCCTCGACCAACATCAACCGCGAGCGCATCTACGTGCAGCAGCCGCCGATCAGCGCGGTTGGCTTCTCTTCGCAAGCCTTCGCACCGCACTTCCCGCACACGGTCCGTCTAAACGAGACGAAGACCTGCACCGATTGCCACCTCTCACAAGCAGAGGACAACAATGCGATCATGGCGCAGCTGCTGCTGCTCGGCACGAATTATGTGAACTTTGTCGGGATGCACGCCTTCACCGGCCTCGAAGGCGGCATCAACGCCATTCGCGTCACCGAATATGACGAGCCGCAAGCGGTGCTCGGTTCCTACCTCCACCGCTATTCCTATCCCGACTATTGGCGCCGCCACGTCGAGGACAATGGGCGTGAGCTCAAGAACTGGGTGCGCGGCGAAGCGTTCGATGATGACTATTCGGGCGAGACCAAGCCGTTCGAGGAATTCGTCAACGTCCACGAAGGCACGCGCGACCGCGTCGGCTGCCTTCAGATGCGCGGCGAATATCTGTTCGTCGCCGAAGGGCGGGGCGGTTTCCGCGCCTATGACATCGCCTCGATCGGGAACAAGGGCATCTCGGAACGCATCATCACCGCGCCGTTCTCGCCGCTCGGCCACGATACACATGTCGACACCGAAGACGCGACCTGCATGGCGGTTGCTACCAACCAGCCAATCGCGCCTGAGCGCAACACCGCCCAGATGCGCGAAGTCAATCAGGAGCAGGCGTTTAGTCCGGTCTATGACTACGCATTCATCACCGACAGCGTCGAAGGCCTGATCGCAGTCGACGTCAACACGCTGGCCGACGGCGAATTCCGCGACAACTTCTTCGAGCGCGCGATCTTCCCCGATGGCTCAGATGCGTGGAACCCGGACGGTGTTCTGACCGGCGCGAAACACATTACGCTCGCAGGCGATTATGCCTACATCACTGCCGATGCAGGGCTGGTCGTGGTCTACCTGCCCAAGGATATCGCCGACGATCCGGCGACCGCCTGGCGCGATGAGTGCGAAGTCGATCCCGAAAACCCGGCGGAAAGCTGCCTCGCCCCGCGCGTGACCAAGGTCATCCCGATGACCGACGCCCGCGCGACGACGATCCAGTTCCGTTATCTTTGGGTGACTGATGCGGAAGGCCTGAAAGTCTTCGACGTGACCAAAATGGACGATCCCGTCGCGGTTCCCGAGGCGACCTATCCGATCGCGGATGCCCGCCGGATCTACGTCGCGCGCACCTATGCCTATGTCGCGGCGAAGGGCGACGGTTTGATGATCTTCAACGTGACCAACCCGCGTGCGCCCAAGCTTTACCAGCAGGTGACGCTCGACGGGACGCTCAACGATGCGGAGGACGTGGTGGTCGGTTCGACCAATGCCTCGCTGTTCGCTTACGTCGCGGACGGGGTGAACGGGATGAAAGTTCTCCAACTGACCTCGCCCGACAGCCAGCGCAACTTCTACGGCTTCAGCCCTGCGCCGATGCCCGAACTCATCGCCTATGCGAAAACACCATCGCCTGCGATTGCGCTTTCCAAGGGCCTCGACCGCGACCGCGCGGTGGATGAGACGGGCGGCCAGATGGCAGTCTTCGGCAGGCTCGGCTCGCGGCCCTTCACGCGCGAGGAGATGGAGAAGCTCTTCATCACCCGCTCGGGCGTGCCGTACCGCGTAACTGACGAGGTCGACATGAGCCGCTGGGTCGGGCGCAACAGCGTATGGCGCCGCAGCGCTGGCATGGACGCCGAGCGCGAAGAGACGGACGAGATCGCTTACAGCTCACGCTGAGTTAGGGCGGGCGGATTACGCTCCCGCTCACATCAACTTTCCTACAATGGGCCGCTCGCACTAGGGTGCGGGCGGCTCTTTGATTTGGTGGTCGTTTTGTCGGAAGATTGCGCGCGCCGGGCGCGAACTTGGAAAGTCACACGTCCTACAAGTGCAAGCGCGTTCTGAAACGCCCGCAAACCCCGGTTTCGCGCCATTTTCGAGCTTCTGGGCGGGGCGAGCACGTTTTTCCAAACGCACCCCTTGCGTGGTCCACTCGCTTGCAGATCAGGTGAGTGCGGCGCGGACTAGACGCGCTCTGCGAACAGGCCCTTCATCATCGGCTTCAGGTGCTCCTCGAAGCGAGCGAGCGTCTGCCAATGGCCGACAGGCTGGAAGTGCGAGACGAACTCGCCACCGCGCCACAGGTGGAGCGAATAGAAGGGTGGCTCTGCCGCGACGATCGGGCGGCTGTCCGCGACCTCGGCATCCATTGGCCTTAGGTCGAGTGCGACCGCCGGCGCGACCGCGGGCGTGACGCTCAAAGGAATGCCTTCGACCACCGAGTGCAGAGGACGGTGCAGGTGCCCAGCCTGGATCGAGATGATCTGGTCATGACCTTTAACGGTGTCATGGAACCGCTTGAACCACGCTTCGCCGGGCTTGGGGTCCATCCAGTCGATCCCTGCTACCACCGGTGGGTGGTGCATGAAGATGACTGTCGGCGTATCGGGATGGGCGGCAAGCTCCTTGGCGAGCCAGGCGGCGCGCACCTCGCAAAAGGCGCCGCCGTGGCGGCCCGGCTCGAACGAATCGAGACAGAGCACCCGGAGAGCATTGCCCGCTCCATCGTCGCAATCGATCGCGAATTGCGCAAACCCATCGGCCGTGGGACAGTCGGGGAAGGCCTTGAGCAGCTCATCGCGCGAATCGTGATTGCCCGGGATCACATGGACCGGAAAGGGGCATTCAGCGACAAGCTCGCGAATACGGGCGTAGCTGTCTGGCTGCCCGCCGTCGGTGAGGTCGCCTGAAAGGATCAGCATGTCGGGCAGGATCTTCTGGTTCAGCAGATGTCCCAAGACATTGCGAAACCGCACGAAGTTGAATTCGTTCTCTCCCGCCTCCGGCTCAAAGCCGACATGCGTATCGGTGATCTGTGCAATCAGCACACCGCGTTTCTCGCTCTCCATTCTTAGCGTCTTAGACTGCTCAAGATTGCTGCGACATTATCGTTAGCACCATTTCCGGGCATATCTGGATGATCTTCGGGCCGCCAGGGAGAGGTTGGCGTGTGATAGCCGTGGCACATCGCGCAGGTCGAGGGCACGATTTCCTCGGTCTTTGCTGCGGCTTCGCCAAGGTGGCAATCACGGCAGCTTTCGAGGTCCGGGATCAGCAGATCGGTCGCTTCGTTCGAGGTGCTGGTCGCATGGCACTCGGTACATTCGAGCGGATTGCCGGCTGCGTCTTCCTCATGCGCTGAGTGATAGAACGCACCGTGCATCAGGAAGCGGTTGGGCAGATTGACCGGCGTCAGGTCGCGCCTGCCATCGGTCATGGTCGGAATGTGGCACTCGCCGCAGACCCCGTCTCGCTCCAGAGCGCGGTTGATCGCGATGTAGAGCCCCATGGGACGGCCAAAGTTCGAGTAGTAACGCCCGCCACGAGCAAACTGCCCCGGACGACCGCGCCCGCTCACGATATCGCCGCGCGGACCGCGGTCCATGGTAGCAAGGTCGGCCATCAGGTCATCGACATTGCCGTGGCGAAGGGTTCGGAAAGCGGGGCCAGCGCGGTCGAAGACGAGGCTGTGACATGCCTCACACGAATCCTCCATGACGACCGGCTTGTAGTCGCCAAGGTCCTCAACCCGGCGCTTTGAAAGGCCAGACTGCTTGAGGTTCTTGAGATCGGCCTGCGACCACTTCACGTTGCCCAGTGTTCCGATGGCAGCATCGGCCAGCCCGCCCTCGCGCATCATGTCGCGTTCAGCCTCGCTCCAGTCCGAGTGGCAGTCGCTGCATTCGAGCGGCGCACCATACTTGCCGAGGCTGATCGCCATCCGCGCAACGCCGCCTTGCTCGTCCATGTGTTCGTCGTGCGTGAACTTGAGACCGCTCATTTCGACCGGCTCGGTGTCGAGCGACACGCGCACTGGCTTGTCGGAGAAGTGTGCGGTGTAGATCAGCGGACGGAATTGCGGGTGCTTGTCGCCAAAGTCGTTCGCGTTGCCGAAACTGACGTCGGTCAGCCGCGCGTCGAGATCGTCGTGGCAGTCAGAGCAGAATTGCTGGTCCCAGAACTGGTGCTCTTCGGCGGCGAGATCGACTGGTCCCTCATGCTCGGAATGGCATGAGACGCAGCCAAGCGGGCCTTCCTTGCCGAGCGTTTCTGCAATCGACCACTGGATCGCATCGCCGGTGCTGAGCGGCGCCATGCCTTCGCGGAGGCGCGGCATCTCGGCGTGATCGCCAAGGCCAAGTTCTTCGTGGCAGGAAAGGCAGGTTTCGTCCTGAACCGATACGAAGGGCGTTGCGTGGCAAGCTTCGCAATTGTCTTCGAGGTGCGCGTGCTCGACGCTCATCCCGCCCGAGATCCAGGCGGCGTCGAACTTGGTTGCGCCCACGACGTCTTTGTCCATCGGGTCGTTCTCGGGCGCCGTGCTTGTAAGGTTGGTGACGATAGGAACCGCGAGCAGCAGGCCCAGGATCGCGACCGTGAAGCCCCATGCCATCGTGCGCTTGCTGGGCAGGGCGGCGGCAAGTGCGAAGGAGGACAACGCGTCTCCTGCTGCCTCGTCCCTTTCGACCTGCTTGATGATGATCTGGACCGGGCCGTCACCTTCGCGCGAGATCGCGAGGCGCGCAGAGCCGACAGACACTTCGGCCCCGACATTGGGATCAATGGTCCCTTCCTTGACCGAGCGGCCGTCCAGCCCGAATTCGAGTCCACCGAGCGACTCCGCGCTCAGCATTCCGCCGCCCGCATCGGCAAGGCGCACGTGGCGTTGCTCAACCGCGAGGTCAGCCAGGTGAATATCGCTTTCCGCTGCGCGGCCGACGACAAGTTCGGACTTGCCGACTTCACGGTCACGGACAATCTCGCGGCCCGAGGCGGTGATGTCGATGGTGCGGATCAGGAATGCCATGACGCCAGCCTCACCAGTAGTAGAACACGCTCACGACATGCGCGAGCAGTGCGGCGAGCAGGGCAATCGTCGCCGGAATATGGATGAAGAGCCACACCTCAAGCAGCGCCCTGATGCGCAGGTGGCGACGGATCTGGCCGAGCTGGTCGGCACGTTTGACGAGCAGCGCATGGACGCGCTCTTCAGCCTCGCTCCCGCTCTCGGAAATGCGAGCAAGGGCGCGGTTGGTCTTGCAGCCCGGATAGGTTCCGGTGAGACGGCCCCATGCCCCGCCATAGAAGACGTCCTGTTCGAGCGCGGCGATGACGAGGTCGGTCTGCTCACGACCCAGCGGCTGTGCTGCGCTTTCAAGCTGGCGGTCGAGCGCGGTCAGAGCATCGAGCATCTCTGCACGCGTCATCTCCTTGCGGTTGGACGAGAGCGTGGAGGGCAAGGTGGCGTAGGCGATGACCCCGTAGATGCCGCTGATGATGACCAGCAGCATCAGGAAATAGGCGAGCGTGTGGACGTTCCACCCGATCTGGAACCCGGTGTGGAGCGTGCCGACCACGATCAATGCAAGGCCGAGGTAAACATGCGCGCTCGTCCACGCCTTCAAGCTCCATTGGCCGGTCGTGATCTTGCGTTTGCGGACGCCGAGCAGTGAGAGCCAGACGATCAGCAGCAGCCCGATCGTGCCAAGCGTATAGCCATACCAGCTGCCCCCGTTCGGGCGCGGTTCCTGGTCGATCATCGCGTAACCGAGCCCGGTCACGATGCACAGCATGAGCGCGATCCAGAGCCAGCGGAAACGCCGGTGCTTTAGGAAGCTGACATGATCGGCGTTGCGCCGACGCTCGTCTTGTTTGAAACGGTTGCCTGCCACGCTCGCCATCAGTCTTCGACGTCCTCTGTAATCTTGGCAAAGGTGAGGAACTTGTCAGGCGCCACGCGGATGGCAGCACCGGTCGGGCAGGCGCGCACGCAGGCGGGGCCTCCGTCGATGCCAGCGCACATGTCGCACTTGATCGCCTTCTTCGCGAGGTCGGGGTCGCCGTGAGACTTGCGCCACGAATAGGATGCTTCGCCAGGGCCAGGGCCGCTGCCGAAGAACAGCCAGCTGAGCAGCGATGGCTTCTTGGGTGGCACCGGATCCATGCGGATCACGCCGTAAGGACAGTTGCTCTTGCAATTGCCGCAGCCGATGCAGGTTTCCGCATTGATCGAGACCTCACCATCGGGACCGCGCTGGATCGCGTTGGGCGGACAATCGGCCATGCAGTGCGGATGCTCGCAGTGTCGGCATGACGTCGGAACGTGGAGGTGAGCAAAGCTCTTGCCCGCTTCCCGGTCGAGCCGCGAGAGCCCTTCATGCGCATCGGCACAGGCGCGCTCGCAATTGTCGCAGCCGATGCACAGCTTCTCGTCGATGAGGAGTGCGTCGGTTGCCTCGCCAATTCCCTGTTCGGACAGAAACTTGGCGGTTTCGGTGTAGAGTTCGAGCGCGTTGTCGACGCTGTCTTTCTGGCTTTCGATGAAGTCGGTAGTGCGGCGGCGATCCGCCATCACTTCGAGCGCGCGTTCACGCAGTTGCGGCTTCTTGTCGAGCAGTTCGAGGAAGCCGTCTCCCGGCAGGCGGATGACTTCGGACTTAACCGATGCCTTGACCGTTGCGGTACGCTTCGAGCCGTCGATAACGGCCATCTCGCCGAAGAACGTACCTGCTGGCAGGTAGGACAGGAAGATCTGGCGGTCGCCGATTGCCTTTTCGACCAGCATTGAACCGAAACGCAGGATGAAAAGGTCCTTGTCGTCGTCGCCTTCCTGGATAACGACCTGGCCTGCCCGCACTTCCTCTGTCTGCGCGCTGGCGACCAGAGGAGCGATGTCGTCAGGCGTGAGGCCCGATCCGAACATCTGCAGGATCTGGCGCTCGATCGAGATGCGTTTCACGGTCTCGTTCGCTTCGGGCGAGGAACCGATCAGCTTGAGCGCAGCCTTGCGCGACAGTTCGACCACCACAGTTTCTTCCGCAGCGCGGATCGTCGAACCGCGGCGGCGGCCCGAAATCAGACCGACCTCACCAAAGATCGACCCTTGGCCGATCGGCACGGTGATCGAGGGATCGTTCGGGTCGACCTCAACCGCCACGCTGCCTTGCGCAATAGCGAATAGCGAGGAGCCTTGTTCGTTGCGGCGGAAGATCACTTCGCCCGGCGCAAAGGCCGTGCAAGTGGAATCGAGCATGAGCTCACGCATCTGCAGCGTGGAGAGACCTTTGAAGATGTCGACGTTCTTCTGGTAAACTTCGAGCCAGTGGTCGACCGGCTTGTTGCCGGGAAGGCCAGCAAAGACTTCCTCTAGCAGCGGTTCGTCGGCAGGTTTGGGCGATTCGCCGGTCGCGAGATATTCGACGACGTCGTAGCCCTGGTTCATGCAGTGCTTGATCAGCGGATAGCCCGCCAGCGCCCCGATCACGAAGATACCTGGCTTGGTCGATTCAAACACCGGCGAGAGGATTGGAAACGCACTGCGGTCTTCGCTGGTGAATTCGACGCCCATCGCCTCGATGAACTTGCGCGGCGGCTGCGAGCCGATGCGCGCAATGATCGTATTACAGGGAATGGTTTCCTGACCGGTCTCGGTCTCCAGCACCATCTCCCCATCGCGCACCTCGGCAGGCGAAGTCTTGAAGCGAATTTGCAGCTTGCCATCGTCATGCGCGGCCTGAAGCAGGTCGGCGTTACGCTGCTTTGCCTTTGCAAAGTCGGTGCCACGGTTGAGGATGGTGACGGTGTTGCCGAGAGCTTCTTCCGACAGGCCAAGCGCGTTCTCGATGCCGGCATCGCCCGTACCCACGACGGTTATATGCGTGTCGTGGAAGTCGGCAGGATCGTCGAGCTGCGAGGTGATCATCGGGTGATCGGCCCCCGGGCAGCGCAGCTTGTTGGGGTTACCCTGCGTCCCGATGCCCAGGATGATGGTCTTCGCGCGGAATGTCGCCCCGGCTTTTGTCTTGAGCGTGAAGTCGCCTTTCTCGCCCGAAACTTCGACCACTTCTGCGTTGTATTCGACATTGACGCCCATCTCGGCGACCTGGCGATCCCAGGTGTCGAGGATGAATTCGCGCTTTCCTTCGTCGAATTCCATGCCGCCGCCCGCGCCCTCCTCGTACCCGCCAGCGCGCAGCTGGAGGTTCGAGGGCGTTGCCATGACGTGCTTGCCCTTCTGGTATTTGTAGATCGTGTCCGAGAGGTGGTCGGTCTTTTCCAGGAGGACGTGCGACAGACCGCGCTTGGCAGCCTGACCAGCGGCGCTCATCCCGGCAGGACCGGAGCCAATAATGGCGACTTCATACAAGTCTGACAATCTACCCCCCCCTTTGGATAGATCAAATCCCAGTGCCACCATAAGGAAAGTGGCCCCCAATGCCAGAGTCAATTGCCGTTTTCTGCACCGCTTGCTAGTGAATTTCTTATGTGATCCGATGCAAATAGCGCGATTGAAGGGATTTATAGCATTATGTCTGGGGGTAAGGCGGGCTGGGTCCTGCTAGGTGGTGCGGCTGTGCTTGCGGCCGGTTCGATTGGTTATAACGTTATTGGCAGCGGTGAACCCGAGGCTGAGACCGTCGCTACGGCTGATACCGGCCCCTCGATGGAAGACCTTCGCGCCGCAGCAAACGCGTCGAGCGACGATGCGGGGCCTTGGAGCGAGCTCGCCTTTGCGCATTTTCAACGCAACGAATTCGGCGATGCCGTGAGCGCCTATGAACGCGCGGTCGAGATTGACGACAGCGCCGCAGCATTGTGGTCGGCACTTGGAGAAGCGCGGGTTATGGCGGTGGATGCAGCGAGTGCCGCTGCCGATCCGTTGCCGCAGATTGCGCTCGATGCTTTTGAAAAGGCCCTTGAACTCGACCCTTCCGATCCACGTTCGCGTTACTTCCTTGCCGTGAAGAAGGATATCGACGGCGATCATCAGGGCGCGATTACCGACTGGCTTGCGCTTCTTTCCGACACGCCTCCGGGCGCTCCTTGGGAATCGGACGTGGTGCGAACGATCCAGCAGGTCGGTGCAATCAACGACATTGCCGTCGACCAGCGTCTGGCAACAGTCATGGAAACCCGCGCGGCGCAGACTCCGATGCTTCCCGGATCGGGCGCGGCGGCTGGGCCGGCAGCATCGGCCAACATTCGCGGTCCCTCGGCACAGCAGGTTGTCGAAGCGAGCCGCATGCCTCCGGGGGAACAGCGCACGATGGCCGAGGGCATGGTGGCAAGGCTCGAAAGCCGGCTCGAAAGCGAGCCCACCAATGTCGATGGCTGGGTAATGCTGATGCGCAGCCGGATGACTTTGGGTGAGCCCGACGCGGCACGCGCTGCGCTCGATTCCGCAATCGCGGCGAACCCTTCGCGGGCCGGAGAATTGCGCGCGGCAGCAGAACAGCTGGGCGTGCGGTGACGGGCTAGGGGCCTATAACCGTCATGAAAAAGGGGCGCCTCCATGCACGGAGACGCCCCTTTTTCTTTGCTTAAATCGAGCGGCTTAGACGACGCCGAATGCGAGCATTGCGTCAGCGACCTTCTTGAAGCCCGCGATGTTTGCGCCCTTCACGTAGTCGACGTAACCACCGTCCTGCTCACCATATTCGGTGCACTTCTCGTGAATGCCCGACATGAGATCTGTGAGCATTTCACCGAGGCGTTCGTGGTTCCAGCTGATGCGCTCGGAGTTCTGGCTCATTTCGAGCCCGGAGACGGCAACGCCGCCTGCATTGGCCGCCTTACCGGGGCCGTACAAGATCTTGGCGTCATGGAATACCTTCACGCCTTCGAGCGTGGTCGGCATGTTTGCGCCTTCCGACACGCCTTTGCAGCCATTGCTCACGAGCGCCTTGGCCTCGTCTTCGTTGAGCTCATTCTGCGTTGCGCATGGAAGGGCTAGGTCAGCTGCGATGTTCCACGGACGACCTTCGTGGAAGGTCGCACTCTTGAACTCATCGACATACTCGCTGATCCGGCCGCGCTTGACCGTCTTGAGATGTTTGACCCAGTCGATCTTCTCCTGGTCGATGCCATCGGGATCGTGGATGAAGCCGCCCGAATCTGACAGGGTCAGAACCTTGCCGCCCAGCTGAGTGATTTTTTCGGCAGCGTGCGTTGCCACATTGCCCGAGCCCGAAATGACGGCGGTGTGCCCTTCGACATCCTTTCCCTGGTGCTTGAGCATGTTCTGCAGGAAATAGACCGCGCCGTAGCCGGTCGCTTCGGGACGCATCTGCGAGCCGCCATATTCCTGGCCCTTGCCCGTCAAAACGCCTTCCCAGCGATTGGTGATGCGCTTGTACTGGCCGAACATGTAGCCGATCTCGCGACCACCAACGCCGATGTCACCGGCGGGAACGTCGGTGTCGGGCCCGATGTGGCGGTAAAGCTCGGTCATGAAGCTCTGGCAGAAGCGCATCACTTCGGCGTCCGACTTGCCCTTCGGATTGAAGTTCGCGCCGCCCTTACCGCCGCCCATGGGCAGGCCGGTCAGCGAGTTTTTGAAGGTCTGCTCAAACGCTAGGAACTTCAGGACGCTTTCGGTCACGCTCGGGTGGAAGCGGATGCCGCCCTTGTAAGGGCCGATCGCGTTGTTGTTCTGAACGCGCCAGCCACGCTGAACGCGGATGTTGTGATTGTCGTCTTCCCAGCAGACGCGGAACGACACGATGCGATCCGGTTCTGCGATACGGCGCAAGATCTGCGCTTCGTGATATTCGACCTTGTCTTCCATGAACTCGAAGATGTCCTGTGCAACTTCATGTACTGCCTGGACAAATTCGGGCTGTCCCGGATTGCGCTTTTTCACGCCTTCCATGAACTGTTCGAGATTTACGTGATCAGTAACGGCCATTGCTTTCTCCCCCCACTAGGAAACACGCGACCTATGAAAACTATGTTCTTTTTGTTGCTCCCTTGTATCTGCGTAAAGTCCTGAATGCGCAAGGGGCTTGGCAGCGAATGTTCCGAAGTGAACGCGAAAAGGGGGTGGGGTTGCAAAGAGGCGCTTGGCCCCTGTAGGTGCGATGCTTCCAATAATGGCTCCCGCGAAGGGTTGCCGAACCAAGGTTGCACATGACCAGCGAAAGCGCTGACGCCTCTTCTACCGGAAATTATCCGATTGATCCGCCGATCATCGAACTTCCAATTTCAACCCATGACAGCGGTTTTTACGACGGCTTCAGCCGTGAAGTGACGATCCCGGGCAAGATCATTGTCTCGCTGATCATCATGTGGGCGATCTTCTTCCCTGTCAGCGCGATGGAGACGCTGCAGGTCGCCAATTCGACGATAATCTCTTCTTTCAGCGGCTGGTACGTTTATCTTGTGGCCGCTCTGATCGTAGTGTGTGGAGCGCTCGCGCTGGTGCCTCAAACGGGCTCGCTGCGGATTGGCGGGCCGGAGGAGAAACCGGAGTTCTCGCGCTTCTCGTGGTTCTCAATGCTGTTCGGGGCAGGGATCGGTATTGGGATGCTGACCTATTCGACGGGAGAGCCGCTCGCACATTTTGCGAACAACCCCGACATCATTCGCGGAAGCATCGAGGCAGGCACAGCCGAAGCCGTGCGGCCAGCTTACATGTGGACCTTCCTGCACTGGGGTTTCGGCGCATGGTGCACCTACGCGCTTGTCGGGCTGGCAATCGGATACGTCGCACATCGGCGCGGTCTGCCTCTGACGATCCGTTCGAGCCTTGCGCCCATTTTCGGCAAGTCGATGTCGGGTATTGCGGGCCATGTCGTCGATATCGTCGCGGTGGTCGCCACTATCCTGGGCGTTGCCGTTACGATGGGGCTGGGCGTGCAGCAATTCGTTGCAGGGCTCTACCGGGTCGGAATGGGTGACTGGCTGATGGTTGAAGCGGGCGACGGCAGCGGGCTAACTGCTTCGGCTGCTGCCATCGTGACCGCGCTCTTGGTGCTTGTCGGCGCATCCACGTTAAGCGCGCTGTCGGGCGTCGGGCGCGGAATCAAATGGCTTTCCAACATCAACATGGCCTTGTCGTTTGGTTTGCTGGCATTGTTCGCGACCGTCGGCGTCGGGCTGGGCGGGTTGGAGCTGCTGGCCCTTGGAATCTGGGATTATATCGTCACGCTTCCGGCCAACTCGCTGACCCTGTTCACAAGCGATGGCAGCGCAGCGGGGGATGCACTCGTGCAATGGCAGCTCGACTGGTCGGTCTTCTATTGGGCGTGGTGGATCGCCTTTGCGCCCTTCGTCGGAATGTTCATCGCCCGCATCTCGCGCGGGCGCACGATCCGTGAATACGTGCTGGGCGTGGCTCTGGTGCCGTCGCTGATGTGCTTCTTGTGGATGGCGCTTGCTGGCGGGACGGCGATCGAGCTGGAGCTCAGCGGACAGGCCGGTGGGCAGATTCTTGAAACGGGTATTTCCGATCAACTCTATGCAACTCTTGCGGTGCTCCTCAGCCCGGGAGTGGCATTAATCGTATCGGGTCTCGTGGTGCTTCTCTTGATGACCTACCTCATCACCTCGGCGGACAGCGCGATCCTGATCGTGAACACGATCAACGGCGCCGGGGATGACGAGGGCGCTCGCCGCTATCACATCATCTTCTGGGGCATGGCGCTCGCTTTCGTAGTCGGCTCAATGCTCATTCTTGGCGGTATCGAGGCGATCCGTATCACGATGATCATCGGCGCATTGCCTTTCTCGATCGTAGTCGTGGCCATGTGCGTAAGCATCATCAAGGCGGTCGTGTTCGACCTCATTCGCAAACGGCACGGCGTTCCGACGACTGCCGAGGCGTGCGAAAGCTGGGCTGGCTAAGTAACAGTTTTCGCGAGGACTTTGCTTTTCACTCGGCGAAGAACCAGTAAAAAGTTATATTTTCTGCACTTTTCTTGAGTTATTTGCGGGGGTCCACGCACCTTTGCAAATATAAAATAAGTTGATCTTCGCTCCATTTGAGTGACGAAGAGTTATATTTGCAAATTGCGTTTTTATCCATTTCTGTGTGGTTATTCTGCAACAAGCATCCGCAGCTTCTGCAAAACACACCTGACCCGGTGGTCAGACACGGTTCGGGTTGATACCCGACCCCCACACGCGCGCCGTTACTTTCATGAGCGCGCGGGTTTGCTTGATCCTGCTGATGCGTCCCACGCATCGCGCAAACAACAAAAACCTTAAAGGGGTTCAGAATGAGAAAACAAATTGCTGGCGCGTCGATGGGCGCGCTTGCGGTCGCACTCGCAGCGCCAGTCGCCGCGCAGGAACAGGCTCCGGCCCCTGCGCAAGCAGAACGCCAGGGCGGCGTTCGCACTATCGTCGTCACCGCGCAGCGTCGCAGCGAAGACCTGCAGGACGTGCCGGTTTCGGTCTCGGCCATCGGCGCACAGGAGCTTGAAGAGCTTAACATCGACACGTTCGAAGATTACCTCGAACAGATCCCGTCCGTGACCGCAGGCGGTAACGGCCCGGGCCAGAGCACGATCTACATTCGCGGTCTTGCCTCGACCACGCCGAACATCACGGTGGCCGGTGTCGCAGGTCTCGCACCGAACGTTGCGCTCTACCTCAACGATCAGCCGCTTTCGCAGCCAGGGCGCAACCTCGATGTCTACGCCGCTGACCTTGAGCGTATCGAAGTTCTGTCGGGCCCGCAGGGCACGCTGTTCGGTGCAAGCTCGCAGGCAGGCGTGGTTCGCCTCATCACCAACAAGCCCGACCTAAACGGCTTTTCGGTCAATGGTTCCGCTGGCGTCTCGTTCACCAAGGGCGGCGAGAGCAGCTATCAGGGTGAAGTTACGGTCAACGTGCCGGTCACTGACACCTTCGCGCTGCGCGGGGTGGTCTATCTCGATGACCAGGGCGGCTACATCGACAATGTCCAGGGCACGCGCGATCTTACGGAAAGCGCTCGCTTCCGCCCTGAAGGCTTCGTGCGCGAAAACGGCGTTCCGGTGAACGCCAACCGCGCCGGTTTCCAGTCGACCTCCGACCTTTCCGGCGTCACCTTCCTCGAAACCAACAACGCCGGGCTTGTTGAAGACGACTTCAACGACACCCAGTATGCCGGTTTCCGCATCAGCGGCCTCTGGGAAGTCACACCTGACTGGACCGTAAACGTCTCGCACCAGCGCCAGAGCCTTGAATCGGACGGCGTATTCTTCGCCGATCCGGAACTTGGCGGTCTCGACGATCTGGAGATCGAGCGTTTCGAAGAAGATCGCCTCGAAGACGATTTCTCGAACACCAGCTGGACTGTCGAAGGTCGCATCGCGATGCTCGACGTGATCTATACGGGCGCATACACCGACCGCGAAAGCGACCAGCGTGCGGACTACACCGACTACCTGTTCGCAGGTCAGTACCTGCCGTACTACATCTGTGACGGATCGGTGAGCTATCCGGGTTCCGCTGATCCCAGCGGCACATGTCAGCCGCCCAACCTTTACATCAATTCGTTCTCCAAGACCGAGGTGTTCACGCAGGAACTGCGTCTGAGCACGCCGGATGACTGGCGTGTTCGCTTCCAGGGCGGCGGCTTCTATTCAGACCTGAGCCTCGAAGAGCGCGTCGACTTCGCCTATCCGGGCAATGTCGCAGCGGCACCGTTCGGTCCGTTCAAAACCAACTTCCCGCAGATGACTGGTTTCGTCTCGGATCCGGGTCCATTCCCGGCTGACACGATCTTCCGCAACGACATTCGCCGCACAGACGAACAGTTCGGCATCTTCGGCGAAGTCAGCTTCGACATCGTGCCCGACCTCCTCACGGCAACCTTCGGTGCACGTTATTACGATGTCGAGGTCGATTTCGAAGGAAGCGCGAACGGATCGTTCTGCAACAGCTTCAGCGCGGAAGACCAGAACGCCTTCGGCACCGATATAAGCGACCTCTATAACGGCGACGGCGTGTTCAACTTCATCGGTTCGTGCGATCCGGCTTTGCGCCAGACGTTCGACCTGAACGACACGCTTGAGGACATCCAGAACGCGGGGCTGAGCGCAGGCCAGGCACAGCAGGTCTTCAACGCCATTCGCGCGCCTGACACGGCATCGACCAGTGGCACGATCTTCAAGGGTACGGTCACGCTGACCCCGACCCCCGATCTGCTGTTCTACGCGACTTACTCGGAAGGCTTCCGTCCGGGTCTGCTCAACCGTCCGGGCGGCGCAGTCGCTCCGGGTACGGGCTTCGTGGTGCCGTTCGAAGTCGATACCGACGAGGTGAAGAACTACGAGCTTGGCTGGAAGATGGACCTCATCGACGGCCAGTTCCGTTTCAACGGTTCGGCCTTCTTCGTGGACATTTCGAACCTGCAGACGCAGATTTTCGATCCCTCGATCACCAACCTATTCTTCTCGTCGAACGCGGCGGATGCAGAGATTTACGGGATCGAAGCGGACTTCGTGATCGCGCCGTTCTCGACACCGGGTTTGACGATTGCAGGCGCATTCTCGATCCTGGACACCGAGATCACCGACGTGCTCATCCCGACCACCGATGTGATCGAGGGCGAGGAACTGGCATACGCGCCGGGCTTCCAGGGCAACCTGCGCGCTCGGTATGAGTGGGATGTTTCTGACGAGCTGACGGCCTACATTCAGCCGCAGGTTTCCTACTCGGCCTCGAAGTTCACCGACATCATCGAGATCAACAAGATCGAGCTCGATTCCTACACTTTGTTCGACCTTTCGGTCGGCGTGAAGGCAGAGCAGTGGGGCTTCGAAATTTTCGGTGAGAACCTGAGCGACGAGCGTGCCGAAATCTCAGGCATCTTCGGCAACGATCGCGAACGCATCATCACAAACCGTCCGCTGACGGTGGGTGCACGGGTGACGTTCAACTACTGATCGAAAGCGATCCAACAATTGGCGGCGGGGGTGAACGGACTGTTCACTCCCGCCGTTTGCTGTGTAACAGGCGGGCATCATGAGCTCACGCGACGAACAGCTTAAGACTGCGCAGACCGCGCTGCAGGCAGGCCGCTTTGCCGAGGGACTGGCGCATGTCGAGGGGGTGCTGTCCGGAGACGCGGCTGATGGCGAAGCGCTCTACATAGCGGCGGTTGCGTGCCGGTACCTGAAGCGGTTCGATGATGCTTCGGCGTATCTCCAGCGGCTCCACGCCGCGATGCCCGAGTATGGGCGCGCCTGGCAGGAGGAAGGCCACCTTGCGCTTGCGCGTGGCGATGCGAACGCGGCGCTGACTGCGTTCGCGCAGGCAACCCGGTTCAATTCTGCGCTCGAAGCAAGCTGGCGCGAGCAGGCGCGGCTGGCAGGCCAATTGGGGCGCAATGATGATGCCGTGGCCGCAAATGCCCAGCTTGAGCGATTGCGTTCCCTGCCGCGCGAATTGGTGGCTGTGACCAACCATTTGCACGAAGGGCGCTTGCTACGGGCAGAGGAAATCTGCCGGCATTTCCTTCGCCAGAACCCGCGAAACGCTGAAGGCATGCGACTGCTCGCGCGCATCGGGATTGAGCTTGGCGTGCTCGACGATGCGGAGTTCCTGCTCGAGACTGCAGTGACCTTCGAGCCCGAGAACATCCAGCTTCGCCTTGATTTTATCGACGTTCTGCGCCGCAAGCAGAAGTTCGAACGCGCCTGCGAAGAGGCGGAGACGCTCTACCAGCGCGACCCGGACAACGCCCTGTTCCAGTCGCGGCTTGCGATCGAGAGCATGCAGGCTGGCGAATATGAGCGCGCCTTTGAGTTGTTCGACAAGGTGCTTGAAAAGCTCCCGCGCGACCACTCGACTCTGACGAGCAAGGGTCACGCGCTCAAGACCATGGGCAAGCAGGACGAAGCAGTCGCAAGCTACCGCGCCGCCTTCGCCGTGCGCCCCGATCACGGCGATGCCTATTACGCGCTCGCCAATCTCAAGACCTATCGCTTCACCGATGATGAGATCGACGCGATGCGCGAGCAGGCTGCGCGCGGCGATCTGGCTTTCATGGACCGCGTTCACATCGCCTTCGCACTCGGCAAGGCTTTGGAAGATCGCGGCGACTACGAAGCGAGCTTCAAGCACTACGATGAAGGCAATGCGCTGAAGCGCGCACAGACCCGCTACAGCGCCCAAGGAATGAGCGAGGAACTGGCGCGACAGAAAGAGTTCTGCACTGCCGACCTATTCGAGAGACATGAGGGTGTGGGCCACGATGCACCCGATCCGATTTTCATACTCGGCCTCCCGCGCGCAGGCTCAACGCTGCTCGAACAGATCCTCGCAAGCCATTCGATGATCGACGGGACGCTCGAGCTCCCCGATATCCTCGCTCTTGCTCACCGCCTGAGAGGTCGAAAGGCGGGCGCTCCGCTTTATCCCGCCAATCTACACGATCTGCGCGCCGAGGACTATGCCAAGTTCGGCGAGCAATTCATCGAGAACACCCGCGTCCATCGTCAGGGTGCGCCGTTCTTCATCGACAAGATGCCGAACAATTTCCGGCATATCGGCCTGATCCACCTGATCCTGCCCAATGCGAAAATCATCGATGCGCGCCGCGCGCCGATGGATTGCTGCTTTTCCGGTTTCAAGCAGCTGTTCGCGCAAGGGCAGGAATTCACGTACGGACTTCACGAGATCGGGCGGTACTACGCCGACTACGTCGATCTTATGGATCACTGGGACAAAGTGCTTCCGGGCAAGGTTCTGCGCGTCCAGCACGAGGATGTGCTCGACGATCTCGAAGGGCAAACGCGGCGGATGCTCGACTTCCTCGAAGTGCCATTCGAGGAGCAGTGCCTCGCCTTCCACAAGACCGAGCGTGCCGTGCGCACCGCTTCGAGCGAGCAGGTGCGCGAACCGATCAACCGAAAGGGGCAAGGCGCGTGGAAGCCGTTTGAGCCGTGGCTCGATCCGCTCAAGGAAGCGCTCGGCGACCTCGCCTAGCCCATCCGTGCGCCGTTCGGCACCTGCCTGTCTGGCGCAGCGAGAACGATTGCACCTTCCGCATCCGGGAAGCCCAAGACCAGCACCTCGGACATGAACGGCCCAATCTGGCGCGGCGGAAAGTTCACCACCGCCATGACGGTGCGACCCACCAACTCATCGGGCGAATAGTGATCCGTAATCTGCGCTGAGCTTTTCTTCACGCCGATCTCCTCGCCGAAATCGACCCAAAGCTTGATCGCGGGCTTTCGCGCCTCGGGGAAGGGCTCGGCTGCAGTCACGGTGCCCGCGCGGATATCGACCGCCATGAAGTCGTCAAAGCTGATCGTGTCCACCATCGTTCCCCTTTTACAAGCTCGCGCCCATCAGATAGATTGCGGATAGCAACTCAAGAGCGCTCGGGGAAATCAAGTTATGGCAAGTTTCATCCTCAATGGGGAGCCGGTGACAATCGACGCCGATCCCGCGATGCCTATCCTTTGGGTAGTGCGCGAAAAGGCAGGGCTTGCCGGCACGAAGTTTGGCTGCGGCATCGCACAATGCGGCGCTTGCACCGTGCATCTCGATGGTCAGCCGGTGCGTTCGTGCTCGACACCCATCTCTCAGGCAGAGGGCCGCGAAGTCACCACTATCGAAGGTGTTGCCGGACCTGAGGGTGAGCTCTCTGCGATCCAGAAAGCCTGGATCAGTGAGCAGGTCCCGCAATGTGGCTATTGCCAGTCGGGCCAGATCATGAGCGCGACGGCCCTGCTGCGCGAAAACCCGAACCCGAGCGATGAAGACATCGATATGGCAATGCGCGGCAATATCTGCCGCTGCGGCACCTACACCCGCATCCGCCGCGCTATCAAAGTCGCCGCCGGGCAAGCTCAACCCCGCAATGAGGAGGCATAAGCCATGAACGACATGTCTCCTGAAAAGAAAGAACGCTCGCGCCTCGCCAAGTGGAGCCGCCGAGGATTCATCGGTGCTGGCGTGCTTGCGGGCGGCGGCCTGCTGATCGGTATTGGCGTTCGTCCCGGCAATCCGATTGGCAAGCTTTCTTCCAAGGTCGCCCCTGGCGCGGATGAGCAGCTAGTCAATAGTTGGGTGAAGATCGACACCAACAACATCGTCACCGCCATCGTCCCGCACTGCGAGATGGGGCAGGGCGCTCACTCGGTTCTCGCACAGATGCTCGCGGACGAGCTAGATGCGGACTGGAGCAAGGTGAACGTCATGCAGGCGCCGACCGATGGCTCCTACATCGTGACCGACACGGCTCGCATGTTCGTCGCACCGTTCACGATGAACGCCGCCGACTGGATCGAGCCGACCTGGAATGGTCTGTTCACCCAGATCGGTCGTCTGGCAGACGCGCTCATCACCGGCGGTTCGTCGTCGATCCGCACGACGGGTCAGTACCAGATGCGCGTCGCTGGTGCGGCCGCGCGCAAGATGCTGGTCGGAGCAGCTGCCGATGAATGGGGCGTGCCCGCAAGCGAGATCGAAACACGCGACAGCACGCTGATCCATGAGGCAAGCGGCAGGCAGGCAAGCTATGCCGACTTCGCAACCGCTGCGGCAGAGCAGCCCATGGATCAGACGCCTGAGCTTAAGTCACCCGACCAATATCGTCTGATTGGCAAGAGCAAGGCGCGCACCGACATCCCGGCCAAGGTCGACGGCACCGCCAAGTTTGGCATCGACGCTGCCCCCGAGGGTGTGGACTACGCCTATGCGGCAAGCCTTCGCCCGTCCGTGCCCGGCACGCGCGTCGCAAGCATGGACGCGTCAAAGGCCCAGACCATGGGCGGGGTGCTCCAGGTCCTCAATATGGGTGATTTCGTCGCAGTGGTGGCCGACAGCTACTGGCAGGCGCAACAGGCGCTGGATAAGATCGACGTCACCTGGACAGAGTCTGAAAGCCCGATCCGCTCAACACAAGACCAGTTCGCAGCCTATGCCAAGGCTATCGACGAAGCCGGGCCGACCGGCGGTGAGGAAGCGGCTGCTAAAGGAGATGTGCAGACCGCTCTCGGCAACGCCGCCACTGTGATCGAGGCCGAATACAAAGCACCCTATCTCGCGCATGCACCCATGGAGCCGATCAACTGCACCGCCCAGGTGACCGACGGTAAATGCGACGTCTGGACCAGTACGCAGGTTCCGCTGATGGTGCGCTCAGCGCTGTCTGATGCGCTCGGCATTTCGAAGGACGATATCACCGTCCATCATCCTTATCTGGGCGGTTCGTTCGGGCGGCGACTTGAGGCCGTCTATGCGGTGATGGCAGCACGGGTTGCACAGGCGACCGGCTATCCGGTCAAGTCGATCTGGAGCCGCGAAGAAGATACCCAGAAGGCGCTCTATCGTCCGGCTGAATTGAGCCGCTTCAAGGCAGGGCTTGATGAAAGCGGCGCGCTGGTTGCCTATGACAACATCTTCACCCAGCGCCACGACCCGGCTGAAGCCAGTGTACCGGGTATCTACGCGATCCCCAACACGAGCGTCCGCGTCGCAGAAGCGCCTTTGCACTTACCATTTGCGGCATGGCGCTCGGTCGACCATTCGCAGCACGGCTTCTTTATCGAGAGTTTCATCGATGAGGCAGCGCATGCGGCTGGCAAGGACCCGATGGATTATCGTCTCGCGATGGTATCCGGCTCGCCGCGCCATGTGGCCGTGCTCGAAAAGCTGCGCGAGATGAGCGGGTGGGATGAGCCGCGCTCCGAAGGGACGGCGAAAGGCGTCGCAATCGTTGAAAGTTTCGGCACGATCGTTGCCGAGGCGATCGAGGTCGACATGAGCTCGGGGAAGCCAAAGATGCTCAATGCGTGGGCGGTTTGTGACGCGGGCTATGTCGTCAATCCGGATGGGTTTGCGAACCAGATCGAGGGCGGGATCGTCTTTGGCCTGACCGCTGCGAAGTATGGCGCACTCGACCTTGAGGACGGGGCCATCGTCCAAAGCAACTTCCACGATTACAAGATGCTGCGGATCGACGAGACACCCAATATTGAAGTCGCGGTGATCAATAGCGGGCTTGTCCCGATTGGCGGTGCGGGCGAACCCGGTCTTCCTCCGGCAGCGCCTGCCCTGACCAACGCGATATTCGCAGCCACCGGCAAGCGCCTGCGCGAACTGCCGATTGCCAAGCAGTTTGCCTGATCGAAGGGCGTAAGGGATGAGCATTCGCGCATTGGGCGCATCGGGGCTTGCAATCCTCATCGCCAGCGCCAGCGGCGCATCGGAAACCGAGCCTCCTGCGAGTTTCGATCCAAGCGATGTGGCGTTTGGCCGCGAGGTCTTCGACATGTGCGACGGGTGTCACACGGTCGAGCCAGGCGGGACCTCCGCTGCGGGGCCCAACCTGTTCGGCGTAGTCGGGCGAAGGGCAGGCAGCCTTGAGGGATATCTCTTTACCGAAGCGCTGGCTTCCTCCGAGATCACTTGGGACGCCGCTCATCTCGATGCCTATCTGGCCGATCCCGAAGGCTATGTCCCGGGCACCGATATGGAGCGCGGCACGGTGAGGGAACCCGAGTTTCGACGCGCGCTGATCGCCTACCTCTCAAATCTGAATGAAGCGGCGTCGGAGCCAATTGCGACCGAGACAGGCGAGTAGTTGCCTTGGACCTGAAGCACGTTTGCCAATTCCTCGCCGATGCCGCTCGCGCGGAAAAGAACTGCGTCCTTGTCACGGTGGTCGCGGTCGAAGGGTCGTCGATGCGCAATCCGGGCACGATCATGGGCGTTGCCGAGGATGGCACCTACGCCGGTTCCTTATCCGGAGGCTGCATCGAGAACGCGGTGGTCGCCGAAGCGCGCGAGGTCTTTACTAGTGGCGACGCTCGGATCGTGCGCTTTGGCGCCGGGTCGCCCTATCTCGACATCAAGCTCCCATGCGGTGGCGGGTTGGATCTCCACTTTCAGCCTTTGGAGGGCGCGGAGCTTTCAGAACAGTGCCTCAGTTCCATCGCGGAGCGCGCTCCCTTCTCCATCGCCCTTGGCCCCGATGGCGCAAGGCACGTGGGAGAATGGTTGCCCCCGACCTTCGATGCCAACGTCGGCATGGCAGCGTTTGGCCATTGGCCAGAGCCGCTGTTGCAGATCATCGGTCACGGTGCGGGGGTCGAGGCTCTGGCTGTGCTTGGGCGGACACATGGGTGCTCGACGCGGATCCTGACGCCGGATGAGCGGATCGTTTCTGGCTTGCGCGAGAAGGGCATCGAAGCGCTGCTGCTAGAGCGTACGAGCCAGACGGACCTCCTCAAAAGCGACCCGTGGACCGCGACGATCTTCCTCTTCCACGACCACGATTGGGAGATCGAGCTGATGGAGCGCGCTCTCACGCAGCCGCATTTCTATCTGGGCGCGATGGGTGGTAGAAAAGCGCATGCATTTCGTAGTGAAGCCCTCGCCGCACGAGGCGTTAGTGATGAGTCGCTCGCCATGATCCGCGCGCCGATAGGGCTGTTTCACTCCTCTCGCGATCCGCAGACCCTCGCGCTGTCGACGCTTGGAGAGGTCATTCGCACATACGAGGCTACCCGGTTCGAGGGCGATCTTGGATGACCCACCGCGTCTTGGTGTTGCATTACTTGCAGCAGGCGCATCGCGGCGCTTCGGCAGCGAGGACAAGCTTGAGGCGATCTTCAGGGGCAGGCGGCTGGGCGAACATGCTGCGATGGCAATTCCGATCGAGGAGTTTGCCGCGTCGTGGGTTATCACTTCCCGCTCAGGCCATGCTTGCGAGCAGCTCTGGAAGGAGCGCGGTCTTGAACCGATTGTCAATCCAAGAGCAGCCAATGGAATGGGCACTTCTGTAGCCTGCGCGGCGAGGCGCGCCGAGGCAGAAGGTCTCGATGGCCTTGTGATTGCGCTGGCGGATATGCCGATGATCCCGCGAGGGCATTTCATGACGCTCATGTCCGCGCTCGATGGACCACAGGCAATCGCCGTTTCCGCTTTCAAAAAACATCGCTCGCCGCCGGCTGTTTTTGGGAGAGGCCACTTTTCGGCACTCGCTTCGCGTGAAGGAGACATCGGCGCGCGGGATCTTCTCGCGAGAGGCGAACCGATCTTATGCCCACCCAACTGGTTGGTGGACATCGACACTCCGGAGGCTCTCAAATCTCTTGATTGAACAATGGACAGGCCGCCCTGAGGGCCCTTAAGAACCGTTGCAAGGAGAGAGATAATGACTGGATTTGTCGAGCGGCCCGAGCAGGCGCACACTCCCAATTGCACCGGTGTTCAATACGCTGCGATGTATGAGCGTTCGCTGGCTGATCCTGATGGCTTCTGGCTTGAACAGGCCAAGCGCCTCGATTGGACCCAGCAGCCAAGGAAAGGTGGCGAGTGGAGCTACGACCCGGTCGATATCAAGTGGTTTGCCGACGGTTCGCTGAACCTTTGCCACAACGCGGTCGATCGGCATCTCGACAGCCGCGGTGACACACCCGCTATTATCTTTGAACCCGACGACCCAGCAACGCCTTCGCGCACGCTCACCTATCGCCAGCTTCACTCCGAAGTCATCCACATGGCCAACGCCCTCAAGGCCATCGGGGTGACCAAGGGCGAGCGCGTGACGATCTACATGCCGAACATAGTCGAGGGCGTGACGGCTATGCTCGCCTGCGCGCGGCTGGGCGCGATCCACTCCGTTGTCTTTGGCGGCTTCTCGCCTGAGGCGCTTGCTGGTCGGATCATTGATTGTGAAAGCCGCTTCGTGGTCACCGCGGACGAAGGCAAGCGCGGGGCAAAGAGCGTTCCTTTGAAAGCCAATGTGGACGCCGCCTTGGAAGTCGAAGGGGTCGATGTAACTGGAGTGCTGGTCGTCCAGCACACCGGATTAGCCGTGCCGATGACCGAAGGGCGAGACCACTGGTTCCATGAGGTCAAATCGGACGCAGATGTGCCCTGCGAGACCATGGCAGCCGAAGACCCGCTCTTCATTCTTTACACATCGGGCTCAACCGGAAAGCCCAAGGGTGTGCTCCACACAACCGGCGGATACGGCGTGTGGACCGCGACGACGTTCAGTTACATTTTCGACTATCAGCCCGGTGAGGTGTTCTGGTGCACGGCCGATATCGGCTGGGTCACTGGCCACAGCTACATCGTCTATGGCCCACTACAGAACGGCGCGACGCAGGTGCTGTTCGAGGGTGTTCCCAACTACCCCGATTTTGGTCGGTTCTGGGATGTTGTCGCAAAACACAAGGTCAGCATCCTCTACACCGCGCCAACCGCGATCCGGGCCCTGATGCGTGAAGGCGATGACTACGTGACAAGCCGCGATCGTTCCTCGCTCCGACTGCTCGGAAGCGTAGGAGAGCCGATCAACCCGGAAGCCTGGCGCTGGTATTTCGACGTGGTCGGAGAGGGGCGTTGCCCGATCATAGACACATGGTGGCAGACCGAAACAGGCGGTTGCATGATCACCACTCTTCCAGGTGCGCACGACATGAAACCGGGCAGCGCCGGTTTGCCGATGTTCGGTATCCGCCCGCAGCTGGTCGACAATGATGGAGCCGTGCTGGACGGAGCGACCGAGGGCAATCTGTGCATCACGCACAGCTGGCCCGGACAGGCGCGCAGCGTTTACGGCGATCACGACCGGTTCGTTCAGACCTATTTCTCGACGTACTCCGGCAAGTACTTCACCGGGGACGGGTGCAAGCGCGATGAGGATGGCTATTACTGGATCACGGGCCGCGTGGACGACGTGATCAACGTGTCAGGCCACCGAATGGGAACTGCCGAAGTCGAAAGCGCATTGGTGCTCCACCCGCAAGTCGCCGAAGCGGCGGTGGTTGGATACCCGCATGATGTGAAGGGGCAGGGCATCTACTGCTACGTCACAACCAATGCGGGCGTCGAAGGCTCGGACGAGCTTTATCAGGAGTTGCGCGCGCATGTGCGCAAGGAAATCGGACCCATCGCGACGCCTGACCAGATTCAGTTCACCGACGGCCTGCCCAAGACACGTTCGGGCAAGATCATGCGCCGAATTCTGAGAAAGGTCGCCGAAAACGACTACGGCTCGCTGGGCGACACTTCGACACTTGCCGATCCCTCGTTGGTCGACCGCCTGATCGAGGGCCGACAGAAAACCTAGGGGACGCTATTCGAGGCCCAGCTCGTCGAGGTTCATCACCGCCGCATTGTAGCTTGCCGTGGCGAGCCTGCCGACTAGCTGGGCACGAATGCCTCGGATCTTGGCATCGGCTGCGCTTTCCTCGCGCAGGTTCACGCGGAAGAAGTCGCCAGCGCCAAGTCGAAAACGCCTTCGTTCTGCCGCGACCATGGCTTCGGCTTGTTCCACCTCTTGGGTCGCCAGGTTCGCCAGACGGAGCGAGGCGTCGAGATTGGTCAGAATGTTGTCGAGTTCGACGGATATCTGGTCAGCGACCCTGCGCTCGCGAAGCTCGATCTCGCGCAATTCTGCCTCGGCCCGCTGAAGCCGTCCGCGCGCCGTGCGCCGCTGTAATGGCACAGTGAAGGTAACGCCGATTGTGGTGTCGGTGGAATCGAAAGTCGGTCCGCCATCGCCGATCGCCCCGAAATCGCGCGAAACCTCTGCCCGAAGCTGAAGGTCGGGCTGCAAATCGTTCTGGCGCAGGGCCACCTTGTTCTCAGCGCGCTCCACCGCGAGGCGAAAATTCAGAAGTTCGGGGCGATTGGCGAGTACTTCGCTCATTTCAATCGCCATCAAGCTTGCCATGTCAGGCAACTCGGCAATCACGTCTGACGTTGGGAGATTTGCTCTGGTCGGGACAATCAACTCGCCGTCATACCCCCGAAGGTAATAGGACAGCGAAGTCGCAGCCATCGTGAAATTGCGCTGCGCCTCTCGCAAAAGCGTGCGACGGCGAAGGACATTTTGCTCGTTTTCGATAAGGTCGACTTGCGCTCGCGCACCAAGGCGAACTTCGCGCGACAGCCCGACCGCGCGTGCTTCGGCGATTTCGAGCAATTCCTCGTATACGCGGATCTCTTCACCCGCCGCCACCCAGCGCCAATATGCGCCAAGCGCTTCGTGCTGAACTTTCAGCTGCACCAGCAGCACGTCGAGGCCCGCCTGGCCAGCGGCGAGGCGGCTGTCCTCGACATCGAAACGGCGTTGATCGATCCTGTTGTTGCGCAGTAGCGACAACAGGCCACCGACCTTGAATTCGCCAAGCTGGTTGGTGTTGTAGATATTCTCGTAGATCGGAAAGGTGCCGTCAGACAGGCGGTAGGTTCCGTAGATTTCCGCACCCATCGGGGCGAGCGGCTGGCGTGCGCCGACTTCGGCATAGCCGCCTGAAAAAGTGCCGGTGATACGGTCGTAGGCCTCGCCTTCGAGGATCAGATCAAAGGCACCATCGGCCGCAAGCTGGTCCGACCGGGCAGCGGCCTCGCGCTGGAAGCTTTCAAGGATGCTGGGGAACGTGAGCGCAGAAGAGCGCAGCACTTCCTCAGGCAGGAGCGGGCCCGTTTTGATCGCTTGTTCAAGCGGTTCTTCGAGGGCCTCGATATCCTGCGCGTTGGATGGCTGCGCTGCAATCATCGCAGCGCATAGTAAAGCAGCTCTGGTGGCAGAGCGGACCTTCATGATCAGTAGCCCTGCGACCCGTTGGTTGAGCCGTTGGCGCTGACCGGCGGAAGTTCGGGCGGGAAGTTGTTGAGCTGACGCCAGATCTCATATCCGACAGGCACAGTTTCAAGCAGGATCCAGGCCCGGACCACCGTCCCGATGCGGGCATAGCGATCTTCCGGCCAGCCTTCTTCGGCATTCGGGTCTTCCTTGATGAGTACGCGGAAACGCCCGTCCGGCTGTGCGACCTGATCGACGGTCTCGACAATGCCGGGGAAGGTGCCGATCGCGACCGAGGGCCATCCGCTGAATTGTACGGCGGGCCAGCCTTCAAACTCGATCCGGGCTTCTTCGCCGGTCTGCACAAGCGCCACATCGCGGCCATCGACGAACACTTCGACGACCCGCGTCTGTGTTTCCGGCACGAATGTTGCGAGGACCTGCCCTGCGCTTATGAACGTCGCTTCGTCGCCTGCATTGATAGACTGGATAAAACCGTTGCGAGGGGCCGTGATCAATTGTTCCGACTGGCGCGCAAGGTTCGTCTCTGTCCGCACCAGGCTCGCCTCGGCTGCGGCCACGTTGCCGCGCATTTCTTCGACCCGGATTTGCGCCTGCTCATATTCGCGGCGGGCTGCGAGGCCTGCCTGAAACAGCTCCTGCATACGCCGAAGGTCGATCTCTGCGGTCGCGAGCGCGTTGCGCGCTGTCTGGAGCTGAACCTCGACCTGCCCACGTTCGGCTTCGAGTCTTTGCAGCAAATTTGGGTCGATATCGGCGATGCGGACGATCGGGTCTCCTCTTTGGACCCGGCTGCCATCTCCGACATACCACTCCTCGATCCGCCCTGAGACCAAAGCGTTGACTTCCTGCTGGCGCTCATTGGGGTTGAGCGTCGTCACGGTTCCGCGTCCGCCAGTGGTCTGGACCCAGGGGACATAGATCAGGAACAGGACCGCAAGCACGATCGCAATCAGCACCGTTACGAAGATCGTGCGGAAGATACGCGGGGTCCGCACGCTCTGGAGCGCGGTGAAATGCTTCATGTGCAAGGCGCGCAGGGTCATTGCGATGCTCCCACAACGTCATGGAAATGCTCGAAGTCCTCGAAATAGCCCTGCTGTTCGACATCGAGATAAAGGAATTTGTCGAAGCCCAAATCGGTCTCGCGGTTCGAGAAATAGATCACGGTCGAATAAGCTTGCTCGCGCAGTTCCCGAATTGCGGCGGCGAGATGCCTTTCGCTCACAAGATCGAACAGTGGGCTCAGGACCAGAATGCGCGGTTGTTCGAGCAAGGCGTTGGCGAGCTTCAACTGCTGCACTTCGACTGCTGAAAGCGGATAGCCGGTGTAGGCAATGGGTGTATCGAGCCCATTTTCTAGCTTCGACATCGTGTCGATGAGCCCGACGGTTTCGAGAGCCTTGACCATGCGCTGGTTCGCCGTGTCGGGGCATGACAGTGCGAGATATTCGCGGATTGTCATGCCGACGAATGTCGCGCGCTCAAGAACGTGAACGTCTTTCCTGAGGTTATATCCCTCGATGTCGCGGAAGTCGGTGCCGCCGATGGTGAGAAATCCAGAATCTGGCCGTCTGTGCATCTTCAGAAGGTTGGTGAAAAGCCGCTGGATGCCATGATGGCGGGCGACAGCCATGATGATCGCGCCGCTAGGAATTTCGAGGTTGAACGTGATCTCATCACTGCGCGCCTTGGCTTTCACGCCGGTGAATACCAGTGTGTGATCACTAAGATCGACAGGGTCTTGCGAAGTCGGCTGCTCTTGCTCGACGTCGTAGAACAGAGAGATCTCTTCGACTGCGGCGCAAAGGTCGTAGAAGTACGTGAGGTAGGTCCCCAGCTGCGCGACACCGAAGAAGGCCACCGAAAGTACGAGTTCCGCCGCGACGAGCTGGCCGAGCGTCAATTGCCCCTGAATGACAAGCCAGCCTCCAAGACCCAGCAACGCTGCGCTTGCCGCTGCATAGAGCAGCAGGAACGCCAGGGTCTGGGCAAAGTGCTGGCGAAAGTGGCGTTTGTGCTGTTCGAGGTAGGCGTGCGTATATTCGTCCGTCCGGTCGAGCGCGTAGTCGACCCGGCGCTCTGACTTGAAGAAGCCATTCGAACCGCCGACCGTTTCAAGCCAGTTGGCCGTCTCGTGCTTGGCATGGCTCAAATCGATGCCCGTGCGGATCGCCTTTGCGCCCCAGATCAGCCAGATCACCCAGATCAGTGCCGACATGACCAGCGTGAACACCAGGAACAACGGGTGATAGAGCGACACCAGAACGAAGCCCACTGCGACCTGAAGCACGACCGAGAAGCCGCCAATGAAAAGCACAGGCAGAGCTTTTTGCACGTTCACGACGTCAAAATATCGATTGAACAGCGCTGACGATTTGCGATCGGAGAAGAACGGATCCTGCGCGTAGACCGCAATCAGCGATATCTCCGCAACCATTCGGGCGTAAAACCGTCGCCGAAACAGCTCCATCAGATGGATACGAAGCGCGTACAACAAACCAAACAGGATCAGCAGGCCGAACAGTGTCAGCGAGAGCACCACCAACGGCGCAGTTAGAGCAGTGTTCGCGACCGTGTTGACGAGCATCTGAACCGAGATCGGCGTCGCTAGTGACAGCAGGCTCACGCCCACGCCGTAGACCACCGCCAACCAGTAGAAACTGGCCTCGGGCCGCAGAATTGCGAAGAAGTGCCGGAAAAATGTGACCAGCGAAATTTTCGAGCCGTGAGTAGGGGTCTCGAGGGCCATCTATGCTGTCCTGTCCAGTCAGCTTTGTTTCAATCTATGCACCAACGCTTACTGGAGCCGGATGATCCCTCTACGGTCCCAGTGAAGCCAGCCAAACGGCCGGCGCATTGCAGAAGGCCTTAGATGTATGAGGGCGAACGGTCAAAGCAAGGAAATGCGCCGGATGCCGCATTTTTTGCAAAATGGCTGGCGACGCTGAGCTTGCGCTCGACACAAGCTGCCCAATCAGGGAAGGCTTCGTGTGATGAATATGCCGTCCTCACATGGCAAACCAGAGCATCTGCTGCTGATCGGTGGCGGCCATGCGCATGTCGCGGTGCTTGCCGATTGGATCAGGCATGGGCTGCCCTGTCCGCGCGCCACCATCCTCACGCCTTCGCGGCAACTGAGGTATTCGGGGACAGTACCCGGATGGATTTCGGGCCACTACAATCGTGATGAGGGTCTGGTGGACGTGGCCGGGTTGGCGCTTCGTGCAGGTGCGAGTTTGGTCGAGGGGCGGTGCGCCCTGATTGATCCGGATGCTCGCCGCGTCGAAACCGATGCTGGAGAGCGAGTTAAATTTGACATCGCCTCGCTCGACACTGGCGGCGTTGGGCAAGCGAGCGATGTCTTGGGCAAGGATCCGCGCCTTATCGATATCCGTCCCATCCAAGGCTTCGTTGAGAGGATGGACGCGCTAGGCCCTTCACCCAGGATTGCGGTCATTGGCGGCGGGGCAGGCGGTGTTGAACTCGCCTTTGCCCTCCGCAACCGCGCAGGTTTTGAGAAAAAGCCGCAGGTGGCGCTCGTTGCTGGCACAGCCGGTCTGCTCCCTGAATTCTCATCCTCCGTCAGAAAAACCGCTCTTGAAGAGTTGTCGAGGCAATCAATCGTGCTCGTTCAAGAAGATGCACGCATCGACGAGAACGGACTTTATGCCGGAGGAGAGCCTCTCGAGCCTGTCGACACGATAGTCGCGGCGATCGGCAGCGCAGCTCCTGATTGGGTGAAGGCAAGCGGGCTCGCAGTTGACGAAGCCGGGTTCGCGGCGATCGACCAGCACCAGCGCTCACTTTCGCACCCACACATATTTGCCGTCGGCGACGTTGCCGCCCGGCAAGATCGTCATGTGCCACATTCAGGTGTTCACGCGGTGTTTGCCGGACCTGTACTTGCGGCAAACTTGCGCGCCGTGATGGCAGGGCGGCAGCCTCGCGAAACCTACGTCCCGCGCTGGAACAACATTTACCTATTGTCGACCGGAGATGGCCGCGCGATTGCGAGCTATGGCCGCTTGTCAGCGAAGGGCCGCTGGGTTTCGCGGCTCAAGCACTTCATCGATATGCGATGGCTCAGGAAATACGCTGGTCTTGCTGGCGGATCGGGCTAGAGCCGTAACAAATTGGCCAAGGCGCGCGAAGAAGGGTCGTACAAAGGGGCACACATGAAAAAGATCGTAATCCTTGCCGCGTTGGCTGCGCTCATCGCCGCGTACTTCTTCTTCGACCTGGGGGCGTATCTCACGCTAGACGGGATCAAGCAGGTCTCGGACGATGCAAGTGCGTTCTATGATGAGAACCCTGCGCTTGTGCTCGGCGTGTTCTTCGCCGCTTATGTAGCGGTGACGGCGGCCTCGCTTCCGGGCGCTGCGATCATGACGCTGGCAGCGGGCGCGCTGTTCGGACTGGTGACGGGCACCATCCTCGTCTCTTTTGCATCGACGCTCGGCGCAACGCTTGCTTTCTTGTCGTCGCGCTATGTCCTGCGCGATACGATCGAGAGCAAGTTCGGGGAGCGGCTGAAGGCCATCAACAACGGGCTTGAGCGCGACGGCGCGTTCTACCTCTTCACGATCCGCATGATCCCCTTGTTCCCGTTCTTCGTGGTGAACCTCGTCATGGGGCTGACCCGGATCAAGACCTGGACCTTTGCCTGGGTCAGTCAGGCTGGGATGCTGCTGGGTACAATCGTCTACGTCAACGCAGGCACGCAGCTGGCGCAGATCGACAGCCTTTCGGGGATCGCGTCGCCTGCGGTCATCGGCTCCTTCGTGCTGCTCGGCATCGTGCCCTGGATTGCCAAGGGGATCATCGGCCTGATGAAGCGGCGCAAGGTCTATGCAGGCTACACCAAGCCCAAGAGCTTCGACCGAAACATGGTGGTGATCGGCGCGGGATCGGCTGGCCTTGTAAGCGCCTACATCGCCGCAACCGTCAAGGCGAAGGTCACACTCGTCGAAGCGAACGAAATGGGCGGCGATTGTCTCAATACCGGCTGCGTCCCCTCCAAGGCCTTGATCAAGAGTGCGAAGGTCGCTGCCATGATGGAGCATGCGGACCGATACGGCATCACACCGGTCAAACCCGAAGTGCCATTCCGCCAGACGATTGCGCGCGTGATGGAGATTATCAAGACGATTGAGCCGCATGACAGCGTCGAGCGCTATGAAGGCCTGGGTGTGGATGTCATCAAGGGCTACGCAACGATCATTGATCCCTGGACGGTCGAAATCGCGCTGAATGACGGCGGTACGCAGCGCCTGACTACACGAAGCATCGTTATCGCCAGCGGCGCTGAGCCGGTGGTTCCGCCGATCGAGGGCGTTGAAAGTTCTGGTTATCTCACGAGTGAGACGATGTGGGATGCGTTCTCGCAGATGGACAAAGCGCCAGCGCGTGTCGCGGTGCTTGGCGGTGGCCCAATTGGCTGCGAGATAAGCCAGGCTCTCTCTCGGCTCGGGTCGCAAGTCACCCAGGTCGAGATGGGCGAGCAACTGCTTGGCCGTGAAGACGAGGACGTTGCCGAAATTGCAAAGTCGTCGCTCGAAGCGTCCGGCGTGAAAGTGCTGACAGGGCACAAGGCGGTTCGTCTGGCTGACAAAGTGCTTACAGCTGAAGGCCCGGAAGGCTCAGTCGACATCCCTTATGACGCGCTCATCCTCGCGGTTGGGCGCAAGGCGCGGCTCAAGGGCTTTGGACTAGAGAAACTCGGCGTAGACACGGACAAGACCGTAAATACCGATGAGTTTCTCGCGACCAAATTCCCCAATATCTTCGCCGCCGGCGACGTCGCGGGCCCGTATCAGTTCACCCACACTGCCAGCCATCAGGCCTGGTATGCGAGCGTCAACGCGCTCTTCGGCCAGTTCAAGAAGTTCAAGGCCGATTACCGCGTCATCCCGGCCGTGACCTTCACCGATCCCGAGATCGCCCGCGTTGGCCTCAACGAAACCGAAGCGCGCGATGAGGGCATTGAGTTCGAAGTGACGACATACGGCCTAGACGACCTCGACCGCGCGATTGCCGAAAGCGAGACCAAGGGCTTCGTCAAGGTTCTGACCCCTCCTGGCAAGGACACGATCCTTGGCGCAACAATCGTCGGCAGCCACGCAGGGGAGTTGCTCGCCGAGTACACGCTGGCGATGAAGCACAAGCTGGGGCTCAACAAGATTCTGGGTACGATCCATCCCTACCCAACCATGGCGGAGGCAAACAAATTTGCTGCCGGCAACTGGAAGAAAGCAAACAAGCCTGAAAAGCTTCTCGAATGGGTCGAAAAGTATCACGGCTGGCGACGCGGGTGAGGCAGGCCTAGAGAGGCAGCGCTCAAGGGGATCGCTTTTTGGAATATTTCGATCAGTTTCGCGGAATAATCGGCATTGCGGCGCTGCTCGCACTGGCCTGGGCGGTGAGCGAGGATCGCGCGGCGCGTCCCGGCTGGCGCTGGATATTGGGCGCGCTGGGCCTCCAGGCTGCGCTGGCGCTGTTGATCGTGCGCGTGCCGTTCGTTTGGGACCTAGTGACGCTCGCCAATGAAGGCGTTGCGGCTATCGAACGCGCGACGCTCGATGGATCATCCTACATGTTCGGATATCTCGGCGGGGCGGACCTGCCGTTCGAGTTGAAAGAGGGCGCGCAGCCGCCGCTCATCATCGCATTCCAGATCCTGCCGCTGGTGATCGTGTTCTCCGCGCTAGCCGCGCTGCTGTGGCATTGGGGCGTATTGCGCTGGCTGGTTAACGGGCTGTCTTTCCTCTTGCGGCGAAGCCTTGGGGTTAGCGGCGTTGTCGGGTTGTCGGGCGGGGCGAACATGTTTCTCGGCGTTGTCGAAAGCCCGCTCGCGGTTCGCGCCTATTTCGCCAGAGTCAGCCGCGCCGAGCTGTTCCAGATCATGGTGCTCGCGATGGCGACGATTTCGGGCGCGATCCTGATCCTCTACGCGACAACGCTTCGCCAGACCGTGCCCGATGCGGTGGGGCACATGATCTCGGCGTCGCTCGTTTCGCTGCCCGCCGCGCTCCTGATCGCGAAGCTGATGGTGCCGGGCAACCCGGAGGATGCTGCGACCGACGCCGACGAGGACGAGCCGGGGCTAAGATATGAAAGCTCCATCGACGCGATCGTCAAAGGCACGATGGACGGGATGCAGCTGTTCTTGGCGGTCATCGCGGTCATCATCGTGATCTTCGCGCTCGTGTCGCTTACCGACCAGGTGCTCGCTCTCCTCCCGCTTGTCGGTGATGAACCGATCACTTTGAAGCGCGTATTCGGATGGCTCTTTTCACCCTTCATGTGGCTTATCGGGGTGCCGTGGGCCGAAGCGCAGGCGGCGGGCGGATTGATGGGCACCAAGGCGATCCTCAACGAATATGTCGCTTACCTTGAGCTTGCAGCCTTGCCGCAGGACACATTCGGAGAGCGCAGCCTTCTGATCGTCACCTATGCCTTGTGCGGGGTCGCAAACCTCGCGAGCGTCGGCTTGCTAGTCTCGACCATCGGAACCCTGTGCCCAGAGCGCCGTGCGGAAGCGGCAGGTCTTGGCATGAAAAGCTGGATCGCGGGCAACATCGCCACGGCTATGACGGGTGCATGGATCGGCCTCGTGACATTCGGAGCCTGACGCGATGCTCGATGCAAAGCTGCGCCCGATCATCGACCCACCACTCAACAGGGCAGGGCGAGCGCTGGCGCGGATGGGCGTGACGGCCAATCTTCTTACGTTCACGGGACTCGCGTTGGGGTTGGGTGGTGCGATTGCAATTGGATTTGGCGAGGTCGCGATTGGCCTTGCGCTCATCATCGCTAACCGCCTGCTCGACGGGCTGGACGGCGCGGTCGCTCGCGCCACCGCCCCGACCCCACTGGGCGGCTATTTCGATATCGTCGCAGACTTTGCCTTCTACGTATCGATCCCGCTCGGCTTCGGCGTCATGGCGCCCGAGCACACGCTCCCCGCCCTAGTCCTTGTCGCCAGTTTCGTCCTGACGGGGGTCAGCTTTCTCGCGTTCGCCGTGATTGCCGCTGAGCGCGGCGAGGAAACGCAGGCGCATGGAAAGAAGAGCTTCTTCTATTCAACAGGCCTTGCCGAGGGGACAGAAACAATCGCGGTCTTCGTTGCGATGTGCCTGTTTCCCGCATGGTTCGGCGCGATCGCTTATGGCTACGCGGCCTTGTGCGTGCTCACGGTCTTTCAGCGCAGCGCAATGGCCGCCGCGCAATTCAGGTAGGCAGGATTTAGCGCTGGCCGATCTGTTCGGCGACGCGGCCTCGAAGCTCCGCGATACGCTTGGCATTGGCGCCCAAATCGCTGCGTCCCACGCGGCTTACCGAGCGGAAGTCGATCTCGCTCTCGCCTACGCGGGCGACAACATCGTCCTTGAAGCCGTACCAGAAGGTCTCGGCAACGCCCTCAACGCGGCCCTGTTCGACATCGGAGCGGATGTCGACGAAGCCCATATTGCCCATCGCGGCGGCGACTGCAGCAACAGCGTCTGCCCTGCTTGCACCGCCTAGCGGGAGCGGGGACAGGTCAGCGTAAGTGTCGTTGATGATCTGCGCGTGGCTTTTGATGGCAAGCTCTGGTGCGGCGCCTGCATACATCTCGATCTCGCTCAGCGGCGTCTGATAGTCGCTCAGCGGATTGGCGCCGCTTTCCTCGCGCACGGCCATGGTCTCAGCCGAGAAAGCCGGAGGATCAGCGGTGTCGGTGGCAACATCGTGAATCGGATTCTCGCCCGCCGTCGAACGCGCCGACATGAAACTCGTGAACATCAGCGCCGGGAGCACGATGCCCACCAAAGCGATGCCGATGGTCACCTTGCTGCGCGGCTTTTTGACGAGGCCGATGATGAGCGAGATCAGTGCAATCACGGCCACGATGCCGAGCAGGATCGGACCTGCAGTGAAAGTCATGCTGACCAGACCTGTCACCCAGCCCCACAGGCCGACTTTTGTGCCCAGCGCTGCGATCATGAAGTAGATCGGCAGGAACACGATCAGGGCGAGGACAAGCTTCGAATGCCACGATAAGTTTTTCATCCGCGTGTCTTTAGCGTTCGTATGTCGATTGGCAATCCATTCGCTACGTGTCCGGTTGGAAGGGGTGAGTTTCCAAGCGGGGTTTTTTCCGAGGAATCGGAAACCAATCGCCAGGCAGGTCGTTGTTGGTTTGCATCGATATCCCGTGAACCCGTGCTACTGCCGGGATGCGACGGTGTTGAAAATCCGGACCTTGGCTTCTACACAGGGGTCGGGATCAATTTGGACGGTTCGCAGGCGCTCTCCATCAGGGGGGCCGTGTGAATAAGTAAGAGGGAATTAGATCCTATGCGTAAGATTGTTATGAGCGCTGTCGCTGTACCCGGCATGCTCGCACTGGCCGCTTGTGGCGGCGCCCCCGCAAATGAAGAACCTGCCGACGCCGAAGAAGTGGCCGAGGTCGAAGAACCCGCTGAAGAAGAAGTCCCGATGGACGTCGCCTTCGCTGACCTCACCGGCGATGCGTCTGCTGGTGAAACCGTCTTCGCACAGTGCCGCACCTGCCACCTCGTTGAAGAAGGCAAGAACGGCGTTGGGCCGTCGCTATACGGCGTGATTGGCCGCGAAGCTGGCTCGATCGAAGGCTTCAACTATTCGGACGCCAACGCGAACAGCGGCATCACGTGGACCCCCGAAGTGATGTTCGAATATCTCGAAGCACCGCGTGAATACATGCCTGGCACCCGTATGGCCTTCCCGGGGCTCAAGGACCCGCAGGACCGCGCTGACGTCATCGCTTATCTCGACGCGACAGACGAATAAGCTGAAAGCTTTGACCGGGATCCCGGTCACACAAAAAAGGAAAGGGCGGCGTGGGATACTACGCCGCCCTTTCTTTTGGCCCAGGCCCGGATAGGTTTGGGGGGAAGGGCCCGGCCTCAATCTGTCCGCTCAGGCTCTCAGGCAGCGATAGCGCCGCGAGCAAGCTCACACTGCGACCAGATTTCGCTCAGCGCCTCTGTCAGCCGAGTTATATCGCCATCGTCATGGACAGGTGAGGGCGTGAGGCGCAGTCGCTCGGTCCCGACCGGAACGGTGGGATAATTGATCGGCTGCACATAGATGCCGTGATTGTCCATCAGCCAGTCGCTGATCATTTTGCACTTCTTCGCATCGCCAACCATCACCGGAATGATGTGGCTGGGATTGGGCAGGTGCGGAATTCCCAGAATGTCGAGCTGTCGGCGGACCTGCGCGACCCGCTCACGCTGGAGTTCACGCTCGGCATCGCTATCCTTTAGATGCCGGATGCTTGCCGCCGCGCCGGCTGCAACAGCAGGCGGGAGCGCGGTCGAGAAGATGAACCCGCTGGCAAAAGTACGCACGAAATCGACAAGGTCGCGGCTGGCAGCGATATATCCGCCCATGACGCCGAAGGCCTTGCCCAGCGTGCCCTCGATCACTGTAATGCGATCCATCAGGCCCTCACGCTCGGCAACGCCGCCGCCGCGCGGTCCGTAAAGGCCCACAGCGTGCACTTCGTCGATGTAGCTCATCGCGCCGTGCTTTTCGCAAACGTCGAGGATTTCCGCGATCGGTGCGATGTCGCCGTCCATCGAATAGACGCTCTCGAACGCGACCAGCTTGGGCACCTCGGGACCGAATTCGGACAGGTGCCGGTCGAGGTCCTCGACATCGTTGTGCTTCCAGATCTTGTAAGGTGCGCGTGAGTGGCGGATGCCTTCGATCATCGACGCGTGATTGAGCGCATCGGAGAACACCACACAGCCGGGGATCTTGCTGGCAAGGGTGCCCAGACCCGCCCAGTTCGAGACATATCCGCTGGTGAAGAGCAGCGCGCTTTCCTTGCCGTGCAGATCGGCAAGCTCAGCTTCGAGCTCGACGTGATAGTGATTGGTGCCAGAGATATTGCGCGTGCCCCCTGCGCCCGCGCCGCATTCATCGAGGCACGAATGCATCGCTTCGATCACCTTGGGATGCTGGCCCATGCCGAGATAGTCGTTCGAGCACCACACCGTGACGGCACGCGTCTCGTCATCGACGAAGCGCGTCGCGTGCGGGAACTTGCCGCAATGGCGCTTGATGTCGGTGAAGACGCGGTAGCGCCCCTCTTCGCGCACCGCATTGAGCTGCTCCGCGAAATAGGCTTCGAAATTCATGGGAATTCCCCTGTTCTGCATGGTCTTGTTGTCGTTGCTCATGACGGCTGAGAGCCCCCCTTGCCGCCAAGGTTTGAGTGCGAGCCGGAGCGTGCCCCGGCCTGCGGTAATGCCCACCCCCACAGCATCCCATCTCTGAAGGGCAGGGCGAGGAAAAGATGTTCAAGCACGCCAAGCAGGCACAGCGCGGTCAGCAGGCTTGCACCCGTCATCTCTACGCTGCCAAGCGGAGCGGCGATCGCAAGGCTGCCAAACCAGGCCGAAGCCGCTAGGATCGCGGATACCGAAACTGCAAGCAGCCAGGTCATACGGTTGCGACCGAAATAGCTCTTCAGATAGCTCAGGTGAGCGGGGAGCATTTCAGTCGTCGAGTTGGGAACGCCGACAAACAGGTTCACCTTCGTCGAAAGGCGAAGAGCGAACATCAGCACGAAAACCATCGCTCCGATCTGGTTCGCCGCATTCCAAGAAAGCGTAATCAGCATGAGGGCGGTGAGAGCGAGAGCCACTTCGTGATGGATCACGGTTGCGCTTGCCTGCATGAACCGGTCCATGCCTCGCGCGCCCGGCTGGCACGCCGACCTGCGCGGGCCGGCAGCCGCGCCTGTCAGGAAACCGACTTCGTGCCAGCCCCAGACCAGCAGCGCTCCAACAAACGAGACGTAGACTGCGGCAACGCTCACGCTTTTTGAGGCCAGCAGGATCGCGATCAGCCCAGCGATTCCGGCAGCACCACCCAATGCAACGCTGCGCCTGAAAGTTGCGCGACCGCGATTGTCAGGACCAACGCTCACGGAAAAGGCGATGAGCCCGGTTGCGAAGAACCAGATCACGACCGTTACGATGAACGGCAGAATATGGCCGCTCCAGCTTACCACGCAGGGTGCAGCCTGATCGTCTGCGGAAGCGTGTTGGGCTTCGTGCGGTGGAAATACATCTTTGCAAAGTTGAGGCCGGCACCAGCCATGCCGCTGACGCGCTTGGCGAAGCCGCCAAGACCGCCTTGCGCCTTACCTTCCTCGATCCGAAGGGCCGCCAGGCGAAGCGCTTCCATGTTGGCACGGAAGGTCGGGTCATCGATGTCCAGTTCGACCGGGAAGACCTGTCGGCTGATCTGGTTGCAGATCGAAAACACCTTGTAGTCATACTCGGTCGGATCGACGCCCAACGCACGGTGAAACACCGGACGATTGTGATCGCGCACATACATTGTGGCGTAGACCGACAGCAGGAAGAACCGGATCCACAGCTTGTTGCGGCCCTTGAGCAGGTCAGGGTCCGCGTGCATCAGCATCGCAAACGCCTCGCCATGACGGAACTCGTCGTTGCACCACTCTTCGAACCAATCGAAGATCGGGTGGAACTTGTGCTGCGGGTTCGCGGCGAGGTGGCGATAGATCGTGATGTAGCGCGCGTAACCGATCTTTTCGGACAGATAGACCGCGTACCAGATGAATTTCGGCTTGAAGAAGGTGTACTTCTTGGTCCGTGTCAAAAAGCCCAGATCGACCCCGACGCCGGCATCCTTAAGGCTTTCGTTGATGAAGCCCGCGTGCCGACTTTCGTCGCGAGCGAGCAGCTTGAAGAGCTGCTTCACGTCGGGGTTCTTCGTGCGCCGCGCAATCTCTGCATAAAGGACGCAGCCCGAAAACTCAGAGGTCATCGAGCTGACGAGGAAGTCCATGAATTCTTTGCGCAGTTCGGGTTCGAGGCCTTCGATGACGCCTTTGAAGCTGTCATTATGCTTAAAGTGCTGCTTGTTGGGATCGCCGATCATCTCCTCGATTAGCGCGTCCCATTCCTCGCGCACCAGCGATACGTCGATCGCATCGAGCGCGTCGAAATCGGTCGTGTAGAAGCGCGGCGTGAGCATCGTGTCTTCGGTCGCCAGCGCCATGGCCTCTTCGCTCGTCATGGGCTTGTAAGCGTTCATTTGATCCTCCCGGCGTTGAAGCTGACTTCGTAGAGTTCGGCCAAGTCGAAATAGGCAGCGCAGCGGGTCAGCAGCCGCTTCAGCGGTCCTGCGCGCGTGACTGTCGCGGTGCGTTCAAACACTTCGCGGCTTCCGAACGGAATTGAGATTGGATCGCCGTGGACGCGGACCTTGTCGCCCGGCTCCATCACGATTTCCTCGGGCAGTTCTACATGCGCGTGGAAGTGCTCCGACGACTGTTCGACTGTGATCGTGCAGGGCGTGTCGAAGCGACGCGCGCCGTGCGCTGTCGCGGCGCCTTTTGTGGCTTTAGCCGATCCCTGGGCTAGCGTTGCCATTGTTCAGCTTCCTCTCTCGAGCATGGCTGCGAATGTTTCCCGGTTGCCGGGTCCGAATGATCCGAGTTCGACCGTTGCATCGGTCGTGCTGTCAATCAGGGTGAGTTCGCCATTGTCCCACTCGATGAGATCGAAGGGCACTTCGCGCCCGATGCCGTTGACGCGGCGCTGGTAGGTGAGGCTGCGCAGCGAGGTGCGAACAAAGCCTCCGGTGCCGGGGCCATATCTTTCGATCACCTCGCCGGTCTCAGCATCCTCGACTCTGACCGTTCCGTCGGTTTCGTCGAAGAAATAGAGTGCGCGCGTGTCGAGCGGCTGGGCGCCGGAAGTGGCGCGGGCTTCGCTGGGCACCGATTGCCGCTCGAAATAACCCATCGTGGTGCCCGCCGTCAGGGCGAGAACGCTCACGATCAAGGCTCCTGCCATCATGAGAGGCACACGGTGGACGACGATCTCATCATCTTCATATTCGCGGACGATCATGCATGCGCTCCTTTGAGCTCGCTGTCGGAATAAGCTCCCGCCGCAGCAGGGCCGTTCACCTGCTGAGGCTCTTGGGGCGCGGCGTCCTTGATCTGCATCAAGTTCTGCTCAATCGCGGTGTGATCGGCGCAGGCCTCGGCCAGCATTTTCGCCACCGCCTGTGCATCAGGCACAGCCCGCAGCATCGGCTCGGGCTTGGCAAAACGCCACGGGCGGGCATGCGGCCAGAGGAGCGCATATCCAAGCGTCCGTTCGCCGGCCAGCTGCACCGCGATATCGCCATGGCTCTCGCCGCGCATCCTGAGGTCAGCTGAAGTGACACGCTTGAGCGGAATATTGACCCGCGTTTCAAGCGCCATCCCGATCCGCATGATCAGGCGCGCATCGGTCAGGATATAGAGCGTCGTGCGCCTGCTCACCCAGGCCAAAGCATGCAGGATTGCAACCGCCAGCACACCGAGGACCGTGCAGACAATCGCCGCATTAATGTTGCCGAAGGCAGCCGAAACGCCGATCAGGAGCAAAAAGTATATCCCGACACTGCGCGTGTGGAAGGCAGTGCGGGCGAGCACCGACAACTCGGGCTGCCCGCGCCAAAGCACCGTCTCTTTTTCGCTCGGCGTGCCCATTGGATCGCCGAAGGCCTTGGGGCCGACGGCCTCAAGGTCCTCCAGGCTGTCTTGCGCGCCTGCGTCCGGCTTGCTTTCGTTTACAGCCACGGCTCAGAGCGCTCCGCGGTCGCATACATGTAGCCCCCGCCAAAATAGCCTTGGATCTTGTCTTCCTCGAGACGGGTGATCTGGCCGGCGGTGGCAATGGCAGGAACCGCGTCGAACTGGTCGGCGCGAATGGCTGTGATGTCGATCAGAGCGGTCTGGTCATCCACCAGCGGAGTGATCCCGCCAAGGAATCCTTTGCCCTGAACCGCGCAGAAGCCCATCGGTGCGAGGACTTTCTTGCCCGAATTGGTCGTCACCTCGAGATAGCGGATGATGTGCTCTGCCTGGTCGACCCAGACATCGCTCACCACGCCCGCTTTCTTCTTGTCGGCGGCGTAGACTGGCAGCCCGACCGGATCCATGTCCATTTCGGCGATCGTGATGCCGTGGCTGGCTGCGATCGGAACGATGCGCGGTGCACCTTCCATGGTGAGGTCGGGATAGTCGTTGCGATTGGCGTAGGCTGCCGGGCCGAGGCCATCGGCCATGGCATCGCCGGTCGGCACGAAAGGCGCGCCAGCTGCTCCGAAGGCTTGCTTGGCCGGGATATCGACCGGATCACGCGCTACATCCTCGGGAGTGTAGGTGCCGCGACCGTGCGGCAGCTTGAAGGTCTTCTTCCCCGCATCGAACAGCGGCGTTCCGCGTTCGACCACGCCGGTTTGCTCATGCTCAAGCGGATAGCCTTCGCGGCGGCTCTCGCGGTTGAGATAGATAACGAGCCCGACGAAGAAGATGAAAAACAGGATGAATGCCAATTCGGCAACATCAAACACGCCCACGATGTAAGCGGTCCCCAAAAGGTTGGTGGCAGTCATGGTACTTTCCTCTCAAATGCAAAGGAGCGGACACGCCTCTCGCCCCTTGCTGCGGTAACGGCCGCGCTATCCCTGCTGGCGCGGCTCATGTCGGGAACTCGCGCAGGCCGAACGGCTGGCCTGCGCTATCCCTTGAACGGTTGTCATTGGTGCGAGAGTTGCCGACAAGCGGCCCAATCGCGGCGAGACCTGCAAGAAGCAGCAGGATTTCTAGAGCGTAGACGGTGGTGTAACCGGCTGCGCGGCTCGACAGGAGGGCGGCATCGGCGTTGACGCCGATGGCTGCGATCACATCGCGCAGCGCGCCGCCAGCCGCGATGCCTGCACCAGCGCAAGTTGCCTGAACGGCACCCCATGCGCCGAGCGCGAGACCGGCAGTTTCGCTTTTTGCGAGCGCCATCGCCTCGATGAGCGTGCCGACCGAGAACATGCCGAGCCCCAGACCGATAAGCGCCGCGCCAACGAACAGCATGGTGGGTGAGCCGATGGGCGCGGCGAACAGCACGAGCAGAAATGCATTAAGCCCTGCAACAAGGCCAAGGCCCGCGATCCGCAGCGGATCGCCGCCGCGCGACAGGGCGCGGCCCGAATACATGAAGCCCAGCAGCGCTCCGAGTGCCCAAAGGCCGGTCAGCGTCGTTGTCGCGCCGACCGAGAGGCCGAGGATCTCGCCGCCATACGGTTCGAGCAGCGCGTCTTGCATGGCAAAACCGGCAGCGCCGATGCCAATGCCGGTCAGCAGCCGCGCATTGCGCCCGTCGCGCACAAAATTGTTCCAAAGCTCGCTGAAGCTGGGCGCGTTCGGGTCAGGCTTGGCCCGCTCGGGCGCTCGCGCTTCCTGTTTCCAAAGCGCAATGACATTGAGCACGAGGGTCAGAACGGCAGCGCCCTGGATGACCTGCACGAGCCGGGTGGGCGAGAAGTCAATCAGCAAACCGCCGATGACGAAGGCTGCCAGCATCATGCCCACCAGCAGCATCACGTAAAGAAGCGCAACCGCGCGCGGGCGCTTGTCTTCGGGCGCAAGGTCAGTCGCGAGCGCAAGGCCAGCGGTCTGCGTCACATGGAAGCCAAGGCCCGTCAGCAGGAACGCCACCGCTGCTGCGCCAAGGCCCAATTCAAAGCGCCCCTCGATCTCAAGCAGAAGAAGCGCGAAGGGCATGATAGCCAGCCCGCCAAACTGCATCATCGTGCCAAACCAGATGTAGGGTACGCGCCGCCATCCGAGCGCGGAGACGTGCTGGTCGGACTTGTGCCCGATCAGCGCACGGAAGGGTGCAACCACAAGCGGCACCGCGATCAGCAGCGCGATAAGCCAGGTCGGAGTGCCGAGCTCGACAACCATGACCCGGTTTAACGTGCCCGAAAGCAGCACCATCGCCATCCCGACGCTTACCTGAAAGAGCGCAAGTCGTAGCAGCCGCGAAAGCGGCAGCTCGGTGCTGGCCGCATCCGCGAAAGGCAGCAGCCCTGCGATCATCCGGGCAAACCGGTAGGATTGGCGAGGGGTTTGGCTCATCCGCGTCTCACCAGTTCGAGTGCCTGCGAGGTGTAAAACCCGCTCGAAATGCGCTCGCTGCGACCGATCTTCCAGTCAGAGAGGCGGCCAAGACGTGCGCGCAGCTCGGTTTCCGAGACGGGCACGATAGCGGGTGAACGGTCGCTTTTAGGGAAGGCCTTGCCCACCGTATGCATCGCGCCGAGCAGCTTTGTGTGCGGCGCAAAAGTGAACAGGATCGATCTTGTCGTGCGTTCACTCAGGCCCTCAACGGCGTCGACCAGATCCTCGGGCGAATAGTGAATGAGCGAATCCATCGCGACGACATGCGCGAAAGTGCCGTGCGAGGGATCGAGCATGTCGCCAGCCCGCCAGCGGACCTTCCCATGCCCAGTAAAGCCGGTGGCGCGCTCTCTGGCGACCTCGACCAAACCGCCCGCTACATCGACCGCTGTGACGTCTGCGCCGCGGCAGGCTGCGTCGATTGCGAGAGCGCCTGTGCCGCAACCGGCATCGAGAATGCGCGTGCGGCGCAAATCCGAGGGAAGCCAGCTCACCAGCAACTCGCGCATGGACTTGCGCCCGGCGCGCACGGTCGCGCGGATACCGCTGACCTTTGCGTCGGAGGTGAGGTCGATCCACGCCTGTTTCGCGGTGGAATCGAAATAGGTCGCAAGCGCCTCGCGGCGCATCGTGTAGGGCGTGTCGTCGATCCGGGTGGCCATCACTCAAACCCCAGAAAATCGAAGATGTCCCGGTCCTTCATCGGCTGCGCGGTCGATGGCTCGACCCCTGCCCAGAGCATCGCTGCAAGGCGCAAATATTCGTCCTGCGCGGCAATCACTTCGGGATCGTCGCCCATTTCAAAGAGCGTGCATTTCTTGAGCCGAGAACGACGGATCGCGTCGACGTCGCGGAAATGCGCGAGCCGTTGCATACCAATCTGGTCGCAGAAACGATCAATCTCATCAGTCTCGCGGCTACGATTGGCGACGACGCCTGCGAGGCGGACGTCGTAATTCTTGGATTTCGCACCGATTGCCGCGACGATGCGGTTCATCGCGAAGATGCTGTCGAAGTCGTTCGCGGCCACGACCAGTGCGCGCTCTGCGTGTTGGAGGGGGGCAGCGAACCCGCCGCACACCACGTCGCCAAGCACGTCGAAAATGACGACATCGGTGTCTTCGAGCAGGTGGTGCTGCTTGAGCAGCTTGACCGTCTGCCCAACGACATAACCGCCACAGCCGGTGCCTGCCGGAGGCCCGCCGGCCTCGACGCACATGACGCCATTATAGCCTTCGAACATGTAGTCCTCGGGCCGCAATTCCTCCGAGTGGAACTCGACCGTCTCCAGCACGTCGATCACAGTCGGCATCAACTTCTTGGTCAGAGTGAAGGTGCTGTCGTGCTTTGGGTCGCAGCCGATCTGGAGCACGCGGTGGCCAAGTTTCGAGAACGCAGCCGAAAGGTTGGACGAGGTGGTCGACTTGCCGATCCCGCCTTTGCCGTAGACCGCGAACACTTTCGCTCCCTTGATCTGGTCGCGCGGGTCGAGCTGGACCTGGACCGATCCTTCCCCGTCAGGCTTCGAAAAGCCGGATTTCGGTGTGTGCAGGTTCATGTCGTCGATCCCTCTTATTCTTGAGCCACGAAGACGCCTTCGAGGCGATCTTCGAGTTCGTCATTGGCTTCGCGCAGCGCAGCGAGGGTGGCCTCGTCGGGCTCCCACAGATGGCGGTCGCAGGCTTCAAGCAGGCGTCCGGCCACGCGCGCGCTGGCTTTCGGATTGAGCTCGGAGAGACGTCGGCGCATCTCTTCGTCGAGCACGAATGTCTCGGAAATCTTCTGGTAAACCCACGGCGCAACCTTGCCCGTGGTCGCCGACCAGCCGAGCGTGTTGGTGACGTGCTGCTCGATGTTGCGAACGCCTTCGAAACCGTGATCGAGCAGGCCTTCGAACCATTTCGGGTTGAGCGTGCGCGTACGGGTTTCGAGGTCGATCTGTTCGGCGAGTGTGCGCACCTTCGCGTTCCCGCGCGTCGCATCGAGGATGTAAACGGGTGCGTCCTTGCCCCTGGCCCGAGCCACCGAGCGACTGACCCCGCCAAGTCCGTCGACATATTGGTCGAGGTCGGTGATGCCGACTTCGATGCTTTCAAGGTTCTGGTAGGTGAACTCGACATCCCTCAGGGCCGAGGTGAGCAATTCGCGGCGCTGCACGGGTTCGCCATGCACGCCGTAAGCGAAGCCCTTATTGATCTCGAACGCATTGGCGAGTTCGTCGGGATCGGCCCAGACGCCGCCGTCGATCATCTGGTTCACCTGCGCGCCGTAAGCGCCTTCCTGGTTGGAGAAGACCCTTAGCGCCGCCGTTTCCAGATCGACGCCATGCGCCTCGGCGTGGCTGAGAGAGTGCTTGCGCACGAAGTTGGCATGGGCAGGTTCGTCGGCCTGAGCGGCGAGGAAGGCGGCTTCGGCCAGCATTCGGGTCTGCAGCGGCAGCAGGTCGCGGAAAATGCCCGAAAGCGTCATGACCACATCAATGCGCGGGCGGCCGAGTTCTTCGAGCGGGATAAGCTCTGCCCCGCACAGCCGGCCATAGGAATCGCGCCGAGGCCTTGCGCCCATTAGCGTCATCGCCTGCGCGATCTGGACGCCTTCGGACTTCATGTTGTCTGTGCCCCACAACACCATGGCGATGCTGCTCGGGAATTCGGCGCCGCTTTCGACATGGCGGGCAAGCAGCCGCTCGGCCTGTTCGGCGCCCTGTTTGCAAGCATATGCGCTCGGGATGAGGAAGGGGTCGAAGCCGTGAATGTTGCGGCCCGTCGGAAGGACATCGGGGTTCGCCACCACATCTCCGCCGGGAGCAGGCTGGACGTAGCCACCGTCGAGCGCGTGGATCAGCGAGGCGAGTTCATCGCTTGAGTCGAGCTTTTCACCGAGCGCTTCGCGGTCGGTGTCTTCTCCCGAAGCCTCCACCATCGCGTCGAGCATCGCCTCGCGCCGTTCGCCAGCTGGGTTGCTCCCCAAGACATGCAGACCATGCGGGATCAGTGCCTCTTCCAGCTCGTAGAGCTTGGCCGGAAGCTCCGATAAGTCCGCATAACTGATGTCGAGCGCGTCGCTCTGGTCGGTAATGATCTGCGCCAGGTCCGCGCGTTCCTGTGGGTCATCGCTCATGCGCCAGCGTTCGACGCTGGCTTTGAGTTCGCTGAGTCCCTTGTAAAGGCCAGCCTGAGCGAGAGGCGGCGTCATGTAGCTCACAAGTGTCGCCGCGCTGCGCCGCTTGGCGAGCATCCCTTCGGTCGGGTTGTTCGCGGCGTACAGGTAATAGTTTGGCACATTGCCAATCAGGCGCTCCGGCCAACATTCGCTGGTCATGCCGGTCTGCTTGCCAGGCATGAATTCGAGCGCACCGTGTGTGCCGAAATGCAGGACGTTCTGCGCGCCGAAATCCTCGCGGATGTAGCGATAAAAGGCGCTGAAGGCGTGCGTCGGCGCGAAGTTGCCAGCGAACAACATCCGCATCGGGTCGCCTTCATATCCGAAGGCAGGCTGCACCCCGACAAAGACGTTACCGAAATGCGCACCGAGAACCTGGATGTGCGAGCCGTCCGTCTGCGCCTTGCCCGGTGCCGGGCCCCACTGTGCCTCGATCTCGGCCAGATGGGTTTCGCGCCGCACATGTTCGTCGGCAGGCACACGGTGCGCGACATTGGCATCAGCGCCGAATTGCTCCGAATTGCCGTTTAGGATCGCGTCACGCAGGGCGTCGACACTTTCGGGAAGATCGACCGAATAGCCTTCTGCCGCAAGCCGGGTGAGCGTTGCGAAGAGCGATTCGTAGACCGCGAGAAACGCCGCCGATCCTGTCGCACCTGCATTGGGCGGGAAGTTGAAGAGGACGACTGCGAGCTTGCGGCTCGCCCGCTCCGACCGGCGCAGTTCGATCAGTTTCGCGACTCGGTCTGCCAGTGCCTCGGCCCGCTCGGGGCAGCCCTGCATCGGATTGAGGCGCTCGGACGCCACGCGCTCGCACTTGCGCTCGCAGCCATTGCAAACGGGTGATCCGGGGGCGGGGCGACCGCCGAAAACGCTCGGCGTGATCGAACCGTCGAGCTCGGGAAGGGCGACCATCATGGTTGCTTCGAGCGGGAGCAGGCCCTGGTCGCGCGAGCGCCATTCCTCGAGGCTTTGGAATTCGATGGCGTGCGCCGCGACGTAGGGCACATCGAGATCGCCCAAAATCTCGCGTGCGGCCTTTGCGTCGTTGTAGGCGGGGCCGCCCACAAGACTAAAGCCGGTCAGATTGACGATGGCATCGACCACGGGCTCACCGTTCTCGACAAAGAATTTCTCAATGGCGGGGCGCGCATCGAGCCCGCTTGCAAAGACGGGAACGACCTTCATTCCCGCCGCTTCGAAAGCAGCGATAGCGCCGTCATAGTGGCCGCTATCGTGTCCCAGCAGGTAGGAGCGCAGCAGGATCAGTCCGACCGTGCCGTTCTTGCCGTTGCCGTTTGCCTTGCCATCGCGCGGCAGCAGGCGCAGCGTCTCTGAGATCCGCTGCTTGGTGCGCGGGTGATAGACGCCGGTCTCAGGATACTCGATTGGTGCGTCGGCCTTGGTTTCACCGCGGCGATCAGCGCGCTCGCCCGCGGCGTAGCGGTCGATCAGGGCACGGGCCATGGCGATGACGTTCTCGTCCGAACCGGCGAGCCAGTATTGCAACGTCAGGAAATAGGCCCGCACGTCCTGAGCGGTGCCCGGAATGAATTTCAGGATCTTTGGCAGGCGTCGCAGCATCTTCATCTGCCCCGCGCCCGAACTTGCTCCTGCCTTTTTCGATCCGCGCAGCTTCTTGAGAAGCGCGAGCGGGCCCTTGGCGGGCGCATCCATGCGGTAGCCGCCCATGCGGGTCAGCTTCACCACTTCGCCTGCCGACATAAGGCAGACCATCGCGTCGCATTCCTCGCGCCGCGCTTCGAGCGTAGGCAGAATCGCGCGCACATGGTCGTCGAGGAACAGCATCGTTGCGATGACGATGTCGGCGTTCTCGACCGCTTCCTTGGCGCATTCGAGCGCGCCGTTCTCGCTGCCCCATTCGGACGCGGCGTGGAGCGTGAGTTCGATGTTATCTCGGGCAAGCACCTCGTCAGCACGGTCAACCGCGCCTTTCAGGTGGCTGTCGAGCGTGATGATGGTGACGCGCACAGGAGCCTTGCGCTGGTCACCACCTGGGGCAGTAGGATGGTCTGCCCTACCGTGCATAATGCGCTTTGGCGTCGTACAAGGTTTCGAGGTCGATCTCTGATCGGCCCTGATCCTGGGCGAAGGCTTCGGTATTACGCCGTGCCTTGCCTCTTACGAAGAACGGGATTTTCTTGAGCTCGCGCTCTGCCTCTACCGTCCAGATGCTGTCCGGGTTCGTCGGCGTTTGAGGAATGACCGGCTCTTCTGGCACTTCGGCGTCGATTGTCGGGGCGCGTGGTGAGTGTGCTGCGTGATGCGATGCACCTGCCTCGTCCGAGAATTCGAAATCCTCGCGGAACATGGTGAGCAGGTGCTCTTCCAGGCCCATGACGAGCGGATGAACCCAGGTATCGAAGATCACATTCGCGCCCTCGAAACCCATTTGCGGGCTGTGGCGCGCCGGGAAGTCCTGCACGTGAACCGGCGCCGAAATGACCGCGCAAGGCATACCGAGACGCTTGGCAATATGCCGCTCCATCTGCGTGCCGAGCACGAGTTCGGGAGAAGCCTCTGCAATCGCATCTTCGACCGCAAGGTGATCGTCGGTGATGAGCGGTTCGACGCCGTAGAGCTTTGCCGCTTCGCGAATTTCGCGGGCGAATTCGCGGTTGTAGCAACCAAGTCCGCATACCTCGAAGCCAAGCTCGTCCTGAGCAATGCGCGCGGCCGCGACGGCGTGGGTTGCGTCTCCGAAAATGAAGACGCGTTTCCCGGTGAGATACGTCGAATCGACACTGCGGCTCCACCACGGGAGCCTGGATGATTGGTCGCCGAGGGCAGGCGTGGGATCTGCACCTGCCAACTCGGCGACCTCGGCAATGAACGCGCGTGTGGCGCTCACACCGATAGGCGTTGTGCGGACCGTTGGCTGCTTGAACGTACGTTCGAGCCAGCGGGCCGCCTCATCTGCGATTTCGGGATAAAGAACGATGTTGAAGTCGGCAGCGCCAATGCGCGCGATGTCCGACGGGGTCGCGTCCAGCGGCGCGACGAGATTGATCTCGACGCCCAGCGCATCGAGGATTTTGCGGATCTCCACGAGATCGTCGCGGTGGCGGAAGCCAAGCGCGGTGGGGCCGAGGATATTGGCGCGAGCGGCGCGTCCTTCGCGCGGGGCCTGCGTCAGGTCCTTGTCCGCCAGATGGCGCACGATCTGGTAGAACGTTTCCGCCGCGCCCCAGTTTTCCTTGCGTTGGTAGCTGGGAAGCTCAAGCGGGATTGCCGGGCAGGGCAGGTCCATCGCTTCGGATAATCCGCCAGGATCGTCCTGGATCAGCTCCGCCGTGCACGAAGCGCCCACGATCATAGCCTGCGGCTTGAACCGTTCCGCCGCGTCGCGCGCGGCGTCTTGGAACAGCTGGGCTGTATCCTTGCCAAGATCGCGCGCTTCGAATGTGGTGTAGGTTACCGGCGGACGCTCACCGCGCCGCTCGATCATGGTGAAGAGCAGGTCGGCATAGGTGTCGCCCTGCGGCGCGTGGAGCACGTAATGCAGGCTCTTCATCGCGGTGGCGATGCGCATCGCGCCAACGTGGGGCGGTCCTTCGTATGTCCAGACAGAGAGCTGCATCCTTACACCTCCAGCCTGTCTCGGCGGCGCAGGGGCCGGGCGAAAAGTTCGGCGAGGTCGCCTGCCTGATCGAAACCGTGGATCGGTGAGAAGACGAGCTCGATCGCCCACTTCGTGCTGAAGCCTTCAGCCTCGAGCGGGTTGGCAAGGCCGAGGCCGCAGACGGTCAGATCGGGCTTGTCCTCGCGTACGCGGTCAAGCTGGCGCTCGACGTGCTGGCCTTCGCTGATGCGTGCCGATGGCGGAATGAGGTCAAGCTCCTGAGCGCAGTGAGCGCGGTGGAGATAGGGCGTCCCGACTTCGACCGGGACCATGCCAAGCTCGGTCGAGAGGAAGCGAGCCAGTGGCACTTCAAGCTGCGAATCCGGCAAGAAGCTTATGCGCTTGCCCTCGAGGTTTTCGCGGGCATGCTCGATGGCGCGCTTTGCCCGTTCGCGGCCCGGTGCGACGACGGCGTTGAAGTGTGCTTCGTCGATGCCGAACTCGCGCGCGGCAGCGTGTAGCCAACCGGTTGTGCCTTCCGCGCCAAACGGGAAGAGCGCATCGATCCGCCTCGCTCCGCGACCCTCGAGCGCCATGGCCGTGTCTGACAGGAAAGGCTGGGCTAGGAGGTAGCGCGTATTCGGGCCGACGGGCGGCAGGTCGCGGGCATTGCGAGCAGGCAGGACGCCGACATTGTCGATGCCGAGCTGTTCGAACAGCCGCAGGAATTGGTCCTCTACGATGTCGGGGAGGGAGCCGACCACGAGCAATTGCTTGGGCGCGTCCGCTGCCAGAACCGGCATTTCCGGCACAAGCGCGGCAAGGCAGGCGTCTTCGCCTTGCGTGAAGGTCGTCTCGATCCCGCTGCCCGAATAGTTGAGAATGCGCACATTCGGCATGTGCTGGGCGCCGAGACGCTGTGCAGCCTTGGCAAGATCGAGCTTGATGACCTCCGAAGGGCACGAGCCAACGAGGAACAGCGTCTTGATATCGGGCCTGCGAGCCAGAAGGCGCGTCACCACCCGGTCGAGTTCGTCCTGCGCATCGACCATACCTGCAAGGTCGCGCTCTTCCATGATCGCGGTTGCAAAGCGCGGTTCGGCGAAGATCATCACGCCCGCTGCCGATTGCAGAAGGTGCGCACATGTGCGCGAGCCAACCACCAGGAAGAACGCATCCTGCATCTTGCGGTGCAGCCACACGATCCCAGTGAGCCCGCAGAACACCTCGCGCTGTCCGCGTTCACGCAGGATCGGGCGTGATTGTGCGGCCTGAGGGGCATCGCAGCCAGCCAGTGGAGTGTCGAGCGGCGGCGTCATGCGGGCACCGCCTCGGCATTGCTGCCCTGCAGGCGCGCTATGCGTAGTTTCCAGAGAAACTGTCCGGCATTGATGACATAGGCCGCGTAAGCCGCCAGCGCGACGCCGAGTCGCTGCTCCATCGTGCCGATCGCACCAAAGAGCATGACAAGGTAGAGCGTGTGCAGCGCAAGCACCGCCATCGAGAAAACGTCTTCCCAGAAAAAGGCGGGGGCGAAGAGCCACTTGCCGAACACGACCTTCTCCCAGATCGAGCCGGTGATCATGATGGTGTAGAGCACCAGCGTCTTGATCACGATCGAGGCGTCCGCGAGCCATGCGCCTTCGCCGCTTGAAAGCGTGCGAAGGACAAGTCCGAGACTGACAAGGAAAACAAGGAATTGCAGCGGCGCGAGGAAGCCTTGGACCAAGGTCCAGACCGACTCGTCCCTCCGTCGGCGCTCCTCTGGTGAGTAGAGCGCCCCCTGGATCCCCGCTTGTCCTCGCGCACTGCCGGAAGGCGGTGCGGAGCCAGCCGAGGATGAGAGATCTTGTCGAGTCATCCTCATCGATAGCCTTTGCTGTCAGAATGCAAGACTACGCCCCTCGACCTGTGAGTGTCAAATAAATTAGACGTAAAATAAAGTGGACAGTCTGCCAGCGAGTTCCTTAGGCTATTTGCTAAGGAAGAGTGATTGGTGTAGTGGAGTCGCGTTGACGGAACAGGTGTCGGGCATCATCCGACCTCGTCAGCCTCGACGCGGGGACCCGCGCCATCACCGGAGACTATCAGCCGGTGGACGGGAAGGGTCAGCAATGGCAGCTCAAAAGGGCACAGGAATGATCGGCGCCGGCTCGGCCGCGTTGCGCAGGGTCATGTCCGCTTCCTTGAAGCTTCGCAAAGACTCCGAGGACGATGATCAGTCCGCCAATCCGGACAAACAAGCGCTTGCCGGCGACTCTATCAACGCAATCATCGAAGGCGAGATCATACCGCGCCTGCTGATGGCTCACGCCATTGGTACAGGCGGGGCCGTACCCCATTCGGAAATCGATCCTTCCGCCGCGAACAAATTCGCGCTACTGCCCTTGCGGCTCGAGGCGGCAAACTTGCTCGAGGAGGTCGATGCTTTCCTCGCCGATGGTGTCAGTGTCGAAGCGGTTTTCCTCGACCTTCTTGCTCCCGCAGCGCGCCGTCTTGGCGAGATGTGGGAAGACGATGAAGCCGATTTCCTGGACGTCACGATGGGTTTGTGGCGACTGCAGGAAGTTATGCGCGAGATTTCCGCGCGCGCTCCCATTCGCCCGCCGCTTGCGCCGCCTGAGGCGGCCCGTGCGCTGTTCGCGCCGATGCCGGGCGACCAGCACAATTTCGGCGCGCTGATGATGGACGAGATTTTCGCCCGCGCAGGGTGGAACAGCAGGGTTCTGACCAAGCCTTTGCGCAAGGAGCTTCTCGACGCGCTCTCTAGAGAGCCGTTCGACGTCGTAGGATTGACGCTTTCACGCGATTGCCCTAGCGCCGCTGTAACAAACATAATCAAGGCGATGCGCAGCGTGTCTGCAAATCCGCACCTCTCTATTTTAATCGGTGGTCGAATGATCAACCAAAACCCAGCACTAGTTGCCGAAGTGGGAGCCGATGGGACCGGCGCCGACGCTCGGGCCGCACTCGATGTGGCAGAGCGATTGGTCCAGTCCGCCGTGGTGCGTGCGCATATGCTGAAATAGGGTGGGCCTGTAGATGCTGACCCGAAAGCACTCCATCGAAGGCAAGAATCCGTTCGGCAAGGCCGCCGAGCTTTTCAACTCGCTTGACGCCGACGCGGCGATGAAGCTCGCGATGGTTGCCGGTGACATTACCCTCGTCCTCGACGACACCGGGATGATTGTCGACACCGCCTTCGATCCCAAGGAATTCCCCGGCTTTGAAGGCTGGGAAGGCACCAACTGGATCGACACGGTAACCGTCGAGAGTCGCCCCAAAGTCATGGAAATGCTGGCCGCCGCGAGGCGCGGTGAGGTGCAGCATTGGCGCCAGGTCAATCATCCGACCCGCGATGGCGATGTACCGATCCGCTATGCCGTTTTGACCGTCAATGGAGGCGAGCACCGCATCGCCTTCGGGCGCGATCTGCGCGAGGCCGGCAAGATGCAGCAGCGCCTGCTTCAGGTGCAGCAATCGCTTGAACGCGACTATCTGCGCATGCGCCAGCTCGAAGCGCGATATCGGATGCTGTTCGAGATGTCGGGCGAGCCGGTTATGATCGTCGAGGCTGCAACCCTGCGAATCCGTGAGGCCAACCCCGCTGCTCACACGCTGATGGGTGTTCGGTCGGGTAGCTTGCCGGGCAAGAAGCTCCCCACGCTTGTGGAAAAGGGATCGCGTGACACGCTTCAAAATCTCGTCGGAGCGGCACTGGCGTCCGAGCATGTAACACCTTTGAGTGTGACCCTCACGAAGGGCTCCACAGAGGTAGCGGCCACCGCTGCGGCCTTTACTCAGGACCGGGGGCAATACCTCCTTCTCAAGCTTTCGCCTCAAATGGATCAAGGCGATGCAGGCGGCTTCTCTCCGGCGCTCGAGCTGGTCGATCAGATGCCGGACGCATTCGTCTTGGCCGATTCCAACCTCGACCTCGTCAGTTGCAACAACGCTTTCGTTGAGCTGGTGCAGGCCGCCAGTGTTGACCCGTTGCGAGGCCGGGCGCTGGCAAGCTGGATTGGACGTCCGGGCATCGATCTGGAACTGATCGAGGGTCAGATCGACCAGTATGGATGTGCCCGCAACGTTTCGACCGTGCTTCGCATCGGCGATAATATCGAGGGCGAGCCGATCGAGTTGTCAGCGGTGCGCTCAAGTGGCGAAGGTGGACTGTATGCTTTCGTGATCCGTCCGATCGGCCGCCGGTTGCGCGATCTGCCGCCCGGATCGCAGGACCTGCCGCGTTCGGTGGAGCAACTCACCGACCTGGTCGGCCGGATGTCGCTCAAGGAAATCGTGCGCGAAAGCACCGATTTGATCGAGCGCTTGTGCATTGAGGCGGCGCTTCAATACACCTCGGACAACCGCGCATCGGCCGCAGAAATCCTTGGCCTGTCGCGTCAGAGCCTCTATTCCAAGCTTCACAGGCATGGGCTTGGCAACCTGCCGAGCGATCCCGAATAGGCACACTTCAACGCGCGCCGAGTGCCTGCGCAGGAGTGCTGGGTAGTCCTCCGCTGGCTCATTCACATCAATTGCATCGTGAAATCAGGTGTTTGGAGATTCGCGAAATCCAGGCGCTTTCGGCGAGGCTGTGCTGCATGCGCGCACGCTCTGCGCCTCTAGAGACGCGCAATTGGCGCTCAAAATCCGGATATCGGCGCAAAACGGGCGATCGGACACATCATAGTGTCCAATTAGTTTGACGCATACGCCTGTCAGGCATAGATTTACGACATGGAGAGGTCCGCCGTCTCGACTCGCGAAGTGCCCATTACTCAGGCGCCAGCGCCCTTGCGTCCCAGACCTCGTGATATTCTCGAACTGCTCAAGCCGATCACGTGGTTCCCGCCAATGTGGGCTTTCATGTGTGGTGCTGTCTCGTCTGGGGCAGGTCTGGACGGACGATGGCTCTTCGTGCTGGGCGGTGTGCTGCTTGCAGGTCCGCTCGTTTGCGGGACGAGCCAGGCCGTCAACGACTGGTTCGACCGCCATGTCGATGCCATCAATGAACCTGACCGTCCCATTCCCTCAGGCCGCATTCCCGGACGCTGGGGGCTCTATATCGCCATAATGGCGACCATCATTTCAGGAGTGGTCGCATGGCTGCTCGGACCGCTGGTCTTCGTCGCGGCACTCGTCGGGCTGGCGCTCGCATGGGGTTACAGCGCGCCGCCGTTCCGCTTCAAGACAAGCGGTTGGACAGGTCCGGCCGTGGTCGGCCTTACTTATGAAGGGCTGAGCTGGTTCACGGGCGCTGCGGTCATCCTCGGCGCCATGCCTCGCGCAGAGGTCCTGATAGTTCTGGTGCTCTACAGTCTGGGCGCTCACGGCATCATGACGCTCAACGATTTCAAGGCGGTTGAGGGAGACAGGGCGACAGGCCTTCGCTCGCTTCCCGTCATACTGGGCGTGACGCCCGCAGCGCGCTTTGCCTGCGCGGTCATGGCGCTCGCGCAGATCGCGGTCATTGCGCTTCTGGCCTATTGGGGCCTTACGCTTTCAGCTTTGATCGTCGGCGGGGTGCTGTTGGCTCAGTTTGCGGCCATGCCGCGCCTGCTTGGCAATCCGAAGCGCTATGCACCCTGGTATAATGGTGTGGGCGTGACGCTTTACGTTCTCGGCATGCTTGCCGCTGCCCTCGGCCTTGGGGGTTACATCTGATGCACGCGCCAGCACCGCCTCCGGCGAATCGTGGCCTGTCATGGCTGGCGATCATCCGCATCGGCCTGGTGCAGGCCTCTATCGGGGCAATGGTGATGCTGATTACCACGGTCCTCAACCGATTGATGGTGGTCGAGTATGCGTTGGCGGGAGCCATCCCGGCAGCACTTGTTGGTTGGCATTACGCGGTCCAGCTGGGCCGCCCCCTGTGGGGGCATGGCTCGGACAAGGGCGGCAGCCGCTCGCTCTGGATCGCCGGCGGGATCGTGGTTCTAGGCCTTGGCGCGATCATGGCGGTTCAGGCGACGGTGATGATCCAGCAGGAATTCACGCTCGCCATGGTCATCGCTGTGCTCGGCTACACGCTGATCGGCGTCGGCGTCGGGGCGAGCGGGACTTCGGCGCTGGCGCTGCTGGCATCGGGTGTTGCGCCCGAACGGCGCGCAGCTGCTGCGGCGGTCACATGGATCATGATGGTCGCCGGTATCGTCGTATCGGCCATCACGGTCGGCGCTTTGCTTCAACCGTTTTCGCCCGAGCGCCTGTTATCGGTTGCGTCCGGCCTGCTGATCACCTGCATCGCTATAACCTGCATCGCGGTCTACCGGATTGAGCCGCGATCGGGCGCGGTGCTTGCCTTTGCTGAAACCGCAAAGAGCGATCCGCCTCCCGACTTCAAGGAAGCCCTGCGCGAGATCCTGCACGAAAAGGCCGCGCGCCGCTTCACGCTTTTCATCTTCGTCTCGATGATGGCCTTCAACATGCAGGACCTGATCCTTGAGCCATTCGCAGGATTGATCTTCGGCATGACGCCGGGCCAATCCACGCAGCTTGGCGGCATGCAGTCTGGCGGCGTGCTCGTCGGCATGATCGTCGCCGGGATCGGGGGCAGCGCCTTTGCCGGACGGCTCCCGTTCGAGCTTCGCCACTGGATCGTGTTCGGCTGCCTTGGATCGGCGCTCGCACTCGCGTGCCTCGCGATCGCCGCGCAGGTTGGACCGGGCTGGCCGATTGCCGTGAACGTCTTCGTCCTCGGCTTTTGCAACGGGTTGTTCGCGGTCGCTGCGATCGGCGCGATGATGGGTCTTGCCGGGGCCGGTGAGAAAACGCGCGAGGGCGTGCGTATGGGCGTCTGGGGCGCGGCGCAGGCGATTGCATTCGGTCTGGGCGGAATGCTCGGCGGGGGAGGGCTGGACGTCGCTCGACGCGCCATCGCGCATGACCCCAGCGCATTTCAGATAGTTTTTGCCATTGAGGCGGGGCTTTTCGTGCTCGCCGCCTGGCTTGCGGTGCGTGCCACCGCCAGAGGGCTCGCGCCTGCGCGCGCCATTATCGAGAGGGACGAAGAGGTGTTTGCATGAGCGAGAAAATCTACGATGTCGTCGTCGTTGGCGGAGGCCCCGCTGGCGCAACCGCTGCAAACGATCTCGCGCTTGCGGGCCATTCGGTGCTGCTGATGGAGCGAGGGGGACGGATCAAACCGTGCGGTGGAGCCATTCCGCCCCGTGCGCTCGACGATTTCGACATTCCGCAATCGCTACTGGTCGCGCGCGCTCGTTCAGCTCGCATGATCGCGCCCTCGGGACGCGCCGTCGATATGCCGGTCGGCGAGATCGGCTATGTCGGCATGGTCGACCGCGAGGAGTTCGATGAGTGGCTGCGTGAGCGTGCCCGTATGTCCGGCGTGGAGCGCCTGACCGCCACTTTCGACAAGGTCGAGCGCGACGAGCATGCGCACCCAATCGTAACCTTCAGGCGCGAACGCGGCGGGCCAATCGAAAAGGTCCGTGCACGCTGCATCATCGGCGCAGACGGAGCACGCTCCTCCGTTGCCAAGCAGTGCCTGCCCGATGCGGAACGGGTCAAATGCGTCTTCGCCTATCACGAGATCATCAAGTCGCCGCAAATGGGCATGATCGCAAACGATGATGCCTACGATCCAGACCGCTGCGACGTCTTCTATCAAGGCAAGCTCTCGCCCGATTTCTATGCGTGGGTGTTCCCGCATGGCGATACGGCTAGCATCGGCGTCGGCAGCGCAAACAAAGGCTTTTCGTTGCGCGGCGCGGTTTCCGAAATGCGCAGTGAGCTCGACCTCACCCGCTGCGAGACGATCCGCCGCGAAGGCGCGCCCATTCCCTTGAAGCCGTTGAAGCGCTGGGACAATGGAGCAGACGTCATCGTCGCGGGCGACGCCGCCGGCATTGTCGCCCCGGCATCGGGCGAGGGCATCTATTACGCGATGGTCGGCGGACGCTACTCCGCTGAGGCGGCATCGCAAATGCTCCTGACCGGCGAGGCCAAGGCGCTCAAGACAGCGCGCAAACGCTTTATGAAGGATCACGGCCGCGTTTTCTGGATCCTCGGGATCATGCAGTATTTCTGGTATTCGAGCGACAAGAGGCGCGAGCGTTTCGTCGATATGTGCGACGACAAGGACGTCCAGCACCTCACCTGGCAGGCCTACATGAACAAGAAGCTGGTCCGGAAAAAACCGCTCGCCCATGTGAAGATATTCCTGAAGGACACAGCGCACCTGCTCGGCCTCAGACCGGCGAGTTCGTAACGTTTTTCAATCGGCGGGAGAGGGATCACCAGCCATGAGTATGAGCAAGACCTGGATATTGCCCGCTGTCGTGGCGGCCATTGCCGCAGCGATTGTTGCGGTTCTCGGAGCAACGATCACCGATCTGGGGCCATGGTATCAAAGCCTCGAAAAACCGGGCTGGAACCCGCCCGATGTCCTGTTTCCGGTGGGCTGGACGATCATATTCGCTCTTAATACCGCAGCGATTGTCTCGGCGTGGCGCGCCGCGCCTACGCCCAAGGTTTCGGATACGATCATCGGGCTGTTTGCGCTCAATGCGTTTCTCAACATCACGTGGTCGATGATCTTCTTCCGCATCCAGCGGCCCGACTGGGCGTTCATAGAAGTGTTGCTCTTGTGGCTCTCGATCGTGGCGCTGGTTGTCTATTGCGGGCGGTATTCGAAGCCAGCAGCCTTGCTGTTCCTGCCCTATCTGCTTTGGGTGACTTTTGCCGCAGCGCTCAACTGGGCGGTGGTTGATCTCAACGGCCCCTTCGGCTGAGCGCGCCTGTACGACCATGGACATGATCGAAGCTTTCTTCGCGAGCGGTCACGCCGCCGATCTTGTGCTGGCGGTGCTGGCGGCGGAGGCGGTGTGGCTTCGCATCCGCGAATGGAGTTGGGCGCAGATCTTGGGGCTTGTGGGGCCCGCGGTATTCATAGTGCTTGCTCTTCGCGCCGCCTTGGTCGGGGCCGGTTGGGAGTGGGTCGCGGTCTTGCTCGCGCTTTCGCTTCCCCTGCACCTTATGGACCTGCGCACGCGGTTGTCAGGGGCCGGGTAGGTTGGTGCAGGCTTTATCTGGTTGTCGACCAGATTTGCGTACATTGACAGCGCGATCCTAAGGCGAAACAACGCGCTCCCACCTCGATGACGTCAAAGGCGCGCCTTGATCAGGATCCTCTTCGCTATTTTCGTTCTACTGGTCGGAGCCGCCGTTGCGTGGAATTTCGTACGGGGTGATGAGTATTCCTCGGTAACGATCTACGAGAGCGACCGAAGCCTGCGCAATGTGATGAAGTGCGTCTCCAGCAACCGCACACGGATCAAGACTGACATCCAGCCTATCAATACCTGCCGGACCAATCGCAGGGCTTGCTCAAGAGGTATGACGTATCTCTCGGCAGACGGGCAAATGCGTATTTCAGCGCGGCATTCCGATGACATCGTCGAGATCAGGGTTTCTCACAATCAACCACTCTCATCATCGGCTATCGAGACTTTGGAGCACTGCATCCGGTAGGTCCATTGCGCCCCAGTCCACCCGCTTCGCCTGTGCTCTCATCGGACACAAAGAGCTCTCATTCATTCTCAAACCAAAAAGCCCGGCCGCGCATCGCTGCGCAGCCGGGCCTTCTGGATAGATAGACCTATGAGGCGTTTGAACCGCCTAATTCATCGGAGCGTAGTAGTGCTCCTGTGCCCATAGGTACCAGTTGTCGACAACGGTTCCTGAAAGCAGGATGCCGATGCCGCCGGTAAGGGTCGTGAGAACCGCGAACCACCACGCCCAGCGGTGGATCGATTCCATCGTGGCGTTGAAGCCCATGGTCCAGCGCCAGAACAGACCTGCACGCTCAGACGCAGTCCCGCGATCGGTGATCTGCTCGATCTCGCGTTCACCGCCGTAGCGGCCAACCGCGAGGATCGTAGCGCCGTGCATGGCGAACAGAACTGCCGAGCCATACAGGAACACGATCGAAAGCGCGTGGAATGGATTGTAGAACAGGTTCCCGTGAATGAGCGAGAAGTTGTTCGTCCAATCCAGGTGGCTAAACACCCCGTAAGGCACTGCCTCTGCCCAGCTGCCAAGCAGCAGCGGCCGAATGAAGCCAAGCACGAGGAACAGCCAGATCGCCGAGGAAAACGCCCAGAAGATATGGAGGCCCATGCCAAGCGCCTTTGCCCGGTAATATGTCCGGGCGAGCCAGCAGAGCACCGCAATCGTCAGGAAAGCGCCGGTCATGATAAACCAGCCACCCTCATTGAGCGGCACGAACGGGCTGAAGCCGTATTCCGGTCCCGGAGGATCAAGCGAAAGCCAGAACAATTCGCGCATGAAGGTCTGGGGATCCCAACCGGCCTGAGCCCAGAAGTTGAGCCCGATGATCATGAAGGCGGCAAAGCCGAAGACCAGCGAGAGCGTGCCGAGCAGGCCAAGATAGATCGGACCGATTTGAGCCTGACCGAACTTGCCCATCCAGTAGCTGTAGCCAGTGGCCTTGATCCGCGGCTCGTTACCGGGCGGCAGCGGCACGCCCATTTCGGGCGGCCCCTTGACCTGGATTTGGGTGAAGATGTTTTGATAGGTAGCCATCAGATCGGTTCTCCTTCCCAAATCGGGATAGCCCGCCAGAAGTCCCAGAACTCGATCCAGCTTCCTGCGTACAAGGTACCCGAAATCACGATGCAGATGGCGCTCCAGAACCCTGCGTTGAGCGCAAGGAATAGCCCGACACGGTGGATGCCCAGCGTGCCGACCGAATAACCAATGAAGTCACGGAAATACGTGTCTTCGTACTCGGGTGAACGGACCTCATTGCCTTCGCCGGTGTTGACCGCCGAAAGAACCAGACCACCATGCAATGCAAGCGCGAGACAGTTCGTGAAGAAGAACGTGATCGCCAGCATGTGCACCGGATTGTAATGGAAATTCACGTAGTTGTAGCCCGTGTACGAAACCCAGTCCAAGTGCGACCAGATGCCATACGGGAATGCGTGCCCCCAGGCGCCCATCCAGAACGGACGGATCACGTTGAGAGTAACGAAGGCGAAAACCGCGACGCTGAATGCGATCGGCACGTGGTAATTCATGCCCAGCTTGCGTGAGATTTCCGCTTGCCTCATCACCCACGACCCGAAAGCGACGATCGCACACAGGGTAATCACCTGGTGGTATCCGCCCTCGGCAAGAGGTGCAAAGGCTAGCCCGGCTTCTATCGGCGGTGGCTGGATGTCGATAAGCCAGGGGTTGAGGGTCGGTCCCTGCGCTGCAGCGGCAAAGATCAGCATTGTGCCCAAAAGGGCGCTGATCGCTACCAATACACCGAAGAACCCGACGTAAAACGGCCCGACCCAGAAATCAAAAAGGTCGCCGCCGATTATTGTGCCACCGCGCACGCGGTATTTCCGCTCGAAACTAAGGAGCGCCATAGGTCCATCCTTCCCACCTCAAGGGCGGGCGTTATCGTTGCGTGTCGGTCTGTGGGAGGCAGGCAGGCGAACCTGCCCCCTCACGAAGTTTGGCTGTTCAGCTTCAAAAGCTTGGCCAACTCAGCGGATTAGCTGAGCCAGTTGTAGCTTTCGGTGCTGAGCAGGATGAAGTGGATCGTGAACGCCAGGACAGCGAGGCCGACATGAAGTGCGACCAGAGTCCGGCGAACATCGAAATGATGCCAAATCTTGTACATAATTGTTTCCTTATTCCATGAGCTTGGTTTGCCGATGCGCACGCCCGATAAGGGCGAGAGCGAGGGCAATCAGGCGGTTTGGAAGATCAGAGCGGCAGCCAGGGCTTGTTAGCCCAGATGAGAATGTGGGCTACCACTGCAATCGCGACGTAGAGTCCAAAGGTTCCCATGAACGCGCCATGGATTTCCTTTGCTTCTTCGTCGGTCAGGTAAGTCCCCACGCTGGGGCGATCACCATCGGCCATAGTCGTATCTCCGTATAGTTACATTGGAGCGGGAGCTGGATTGCCCCCGACGGTATCCGCGCGTGATCCCCCACGTGGATTGCGGATGCCCGATACATTCAGGCAAGTTGCGTAGCCTCATCATGCCACCTCTCCTTCGAGAAGCGCCTTGGCGAGACAATCTGCGGAAACTGTTGTTGCGCCCTTTCGGCGCGCGGCTGCCTCAGCGGCATCGCGCAGCCTCTTGGCAGCGGAAATTCGGATGAGGACGGGCTGTTTCTCGACCAGCTCGTCGAGCCGGACCTTGGCGTCCGCATCCCATTGCAGCTCTCGTTCGAGGCGGGCAGGGGTTGCCTCGCCCTTATCCATGTCGGTGCCGAGCGGGAGGATATGGAACAGCGCATCGAACAGCGCGTTGCACACTTCCTGCACAAGATAGGTCGCACCCGAATAGCCCATGAAGGGCGTGCCGATGTGGCGGCGAATGGCTGCACCGGGAAAGCTTGCCGGAATGAACATGCCGCTCGGGCCGAGCCCGCCGGCGCATTCGGCCATGTACATGCGCTCATTATAGCTGCCGAAGACGACCAGGGGACGGCTGTTATGAATGGCGGCGCGCACTTCGTCGTTCTTGGGCTTTACGCCAGCCTCACGGCTGAAGGCGAAGGCGCAAGGCAGCCCCATGTCTTCTTCGAGGAAGTGACGGATGCCGCGTGCATAAGTGTCGTTTGCAACGATGCCGAAATTGGCGGTGCCGAAGAAGTCCTGGGTGACAGAACGCCAAAGGTCCCAAAGCGGCTTGATCGTCGTGTGTTTTTCGCGCTCGATGAAGGGTTCGGGATCAAGCCCCAACTCTTCGCCGAGCGCACGGAGAAACTTGGTGGTGCTGGAAAGGCCAACCGGCGCCTGGAAATAGGGCCTTTCAAGCGTTTCGCACAGGTTGCGACCGAACTCGCGGTACATGCAGACATTCGCGTCTGCCGTGCCAAGCGCGCGGATGTCAGCAAGATGGCAGCCGAGCGGGAAGACCACGCCGACTTCGGCTCCGATCCCTTCGATCAGGCGGCGAATTTCCGCAAGATCCGAAGGCATGTTGAACATGCCGTAGGACGGGCCAATGATGTTGACGACCGGCTTCTCGCCTTCCTTGCGCTCTTTGACCTTGGGCGCTTTCTTCGGGCCGAATTCGGTCCAAAGCCAGGTCAGCGCGCGGTCTGCCGATTGCCACTGATCCTCGTCGATCGTGCGCGGCAGGAAGCGCTTGATGTTGGTGCCTTCGGGCGTGACGCCGCCGCCGATCATCTCGGCGATGGAGCCGGTTACCACGACGGCAGGCAGTTCCGGATCGAGCGTCTCCCATGCGCGCTTCATCGCGCCTTCGGTGCCGGTTTTGCCCAGTTCCTCTTCGCCAAGCCCCGTCACCACGATGGGCAATTCATGCGGGGGCAGGGCGTCGGTGTAATGCAGCACGCTGGTCACGGGCAGGTTTTCGCAGCCCACCGGACCATCGATGATGACCTGCAGGCCCTTCACCGCCGTAAAGACGTAAGTGGCACCCCAATATCCGCCGGCGCGATCATGGTCCAAGACGAGTGTCATGTGCCCACCGCCTCGGACGCCTTGCGCGCCGCTTCGTTGAGGGCCGCGTATTTCTTGCGGAATTTGGGCCTGTCGATGGGAGTGTCTTCCCATACTCCGGTGGCGTGGCCATCGCCGACGCCTTCGAAGAAATCGCGCATTTTGTCGAAGCGATGTTTGTTCGAAATTGCCGCGTTCACGACTTGCGCGAGACTGCCTGCGCCAGCTGGCCCCATCAGCGGGCGAGCAGAAATCAGGTTGGTGAAGTAAAGCGACGGGATCGCCTTCGCCTTTGCGTGCTGGACCACCGGGGTGGTGCCGATTGCAAGGTCGGGCTGGAATTCGTCGACAGCCGCGATGTCGTCTTCGAGGCTCGCGCGGAAGTTCACACGGATGCCCTTCGCCTCGAGCCATTCGCGGTCCGGATCGGACCACTTGGTGCGAGGGCAGGCGCTCCCGACATAGCGGACGTCCGCGCCGCTTTCGACAAGCAGGCGCGCGACCAGCAATTCAGAGCCTTCATAGCCTGACACCGTGATGCGTCCATTGACCGGCATTGCCGAAAGCGCGCCGCGGATTGCGCCGACAAAGCGATCTTTCGCGACGTCGACCTTCGCTTGCGCGATACCGCAGGTCTGTCCGATCGCATCGAGCCAGGCGGCGGTTCCTTCCGCTCCCACCGGGGCGGAGCCCAGGACCGGGCGGCCAGCGGCTTCGAATTCGCGAACGCTGGCGGTGTAGAACGGGTGGATGGCCGCGACCGCAGCGCAGTCGAGCGCCGAATACAGTTCACGCCACTCGCGAGTAGGAACAACCGGACCGGCCGCAAGCCCTAGCGGTTCGAGCATCTGTGAGATGCCGACGGGATCAGCCGGGAACATCTCTCCTAACAGAGTGATGGTGGGCCGGTCCGGTCGTTCCTTTGGCGCTGCGACAGGGCCCTGGGTGGCCTCTTCGCGCGCATAAGCGAGCATCGCGCCCGCGAGTACGTCTTTCGCCTCGGCGTGGGTAGGAATGCCGAAACCGGGAACGTCGATCCCGATGATGCGTACGCCGTTTATCTCGTTCTTGAGCAGCCGCAGCGGGACACCGCTGGCCGTGGGCACGCACAGATTGGTGACGACGATGGCGTCGTAGTGTTCGGGATCGGCGAGGTCTTCGACCGCTTCCTTGATATCCTCGAACAGCTTGCCGGTGACGAGCGTTTCGGACGAGAAAGGCACGTAGCCCACCGTCCGCCGAGCGCCGTAGAAATGCGATGTGAAGGTCAGACCGTAGACACAGCAGGCCGAGCCCGAGAGCACGGTCGCGGTGCGCTTCATGCGAAGGCCGACGCGCAATGACCCGAAGGCAGGGCACATCGATTGCGGCTGGTCGTGCGGGCCGACGGGATAGTCCGCCTCGTAACGGTCGAGCACTTCGCTCTTACCCGCCTTGCGCGCAGCTTCGCGCATGGTGTCGCCGCTCGCGCAGCCGCCTTCGGCAGGCGCGCTCATGTCGAGCCGGTCAGCGGTGCGTTGCGCGTTCGAGGCGGGTAAATCGGTCAGATCAAATCTCGTCGTAAATCACTTCAAGTGACGGCTTCTCTTCGAATGTTCCGCCGCGCATATCGGCCTGGGTGGCCGGGATCAGCTCTACGTTCCCGCCCGTTTCCTCCGGGCTGAACAGATTGAGCAAGCCATCCTGGTCGAGTGGAGAGGGTTGGCGCGGCGGTGCCTCCGCGACGTTCGTAGCAAGCTCTTCGAAAAGGCTCGCCCATTCGCCGCCCGGCGTTCCGATAATCTGGTAATTGGCGCTCTTGCGCCGGATGTCTTCGTTAGCGGGGATCGCGGTGAGCACCGGGATATCGACCGCTTTTGCGAAGGCTTGTGCCTCGCCCGTGCCGTCATCCTTGTTCACGATCATGCCGGCAACGCCGACGTTGCCGCCCATCTTGCGGAAATATTCGACCGCGTGGCAGACATTGTTGGCGACATAGAGCGATTGCAGGTCGTTCGAGCCGACCACGATCACTTTCTGGCACATGTCGCGCGCGATCGGCAGGCCGAACCCGCCGCAGACCACGTCGCCGAGGAAGTCGAGCAGCACGTAATCAAAGCCCCATTCGTGGAAGCCGAGTTTTTCGAGCAGTTCGAAACCGTGAATGATCCCGCGCCCGCCGCAGCCGCGACCGACTTCCGGCCCGCCAAGCTCCATCGCGAACACGCCGTCGCGCTGGAAACAGACGTCCTCGATCGTGACGTCTTCACCTGCGAGTTTCTTCTTGGATGATGTTTCGATGATGGTCGGGCAGCTCTTGCCGCCGAACAGCAGGCTGGTCGTATCCGACTTGGGATCGCAGCCGATCAGCAGCACGCGCTTGCCCTGCTGCGCCATCATGTAGCTGAGATTGGACAGGGCAAAGCTCTTGCCTGAGCCACCCTTGCCATAGATCGCGATGACCTGTGTCTCGCTCTTGGCTTCACCGGTGTGGACCGGATCGGGCTCTTCTGCGGCTTCGTCGCGCAGGGCCTGAGCCTGGGATTCAAGCATCGTCATTCAGTACCGTTCCAATCGAGAACCATCTTGAGACAATCGGGATCGCTGAAGGCCTTGGGATAGGCCTCGCTTGCGGATCCTGCGGGACTGTGGTCCGAGATCAGTCCAGTGAGATCGAGATCGCCGCGTTCGATCAGCGCCAAAGCTTGGGCCAGATCGTCCGGGTGCCATTCGGCAGCGATGCGCAGGCGCGCTTCCTTCATGAAAGCGGGCGCAAAGGCGAAGTTGATGCGGTCGGAATAGAAGCCGGCGAGCGTCAGCTCGCCGCCCTTGGCGAGCCTGCCAATTAGGGTGTCGAACAGCCCTGCATCGCCGCTTGCATCGTAGATCGAGCGATAATCGCGCCGATCATCGGTTTCGCCGTCCGTCACCGCGTAACCGACCGCGCCGCTGCTGCGATGCGCGTTCTTCTCCCAAACGGTGGGAGCAGGTGCGCCGAGCGCCAGGGTCAGCCGGGCCAGCAAACGTCCGAGGACGCCGTGGCCGATGATGAGATCGGGCGGTGTGCCGCCATTGATTGCGTGAAGCGCGGTCGCGGTGAGGGCGCAAAGCACCCCGTCAGCGCCCAGTCGTTCTGGCACGGGAAGGGCGCGGGCCGATGGGAGCACCACCCGCTCGGCAGTGCCGCCGAACAGTCCGCGTGCGCCGGAATAGCAATTGGCACCGGGCACAAACACCCACTCACCAATACGCGACCGGGCCGACGGGCCTGCGTCGACGACGCGTCCAACCGATTCGTAACCGGGGACGAGCGGATAACCCATGCCGGGGAATTCGGGCATCTGCCCGGTCCAGAGGAGTTTTTCAGTGCCGGAGCTGATTCCGCTCCACGCAATATCGACGAGGACGTCGCTGTCACCGAGCGCGTTCAACTCAAGCGCCTGAAGCGCAAGGCGCTCAGGTCCCTCAAGAATCACGGCCAATGTTTGCATGGTCCTGTCACACTCCCCGTCAAACCACTGCCCGAGCCGCGATCCCTTCGACTCGTCCAATGTGAGCAAAAACCTTTTTGCTCATCCGTGTGCTACGCCTTACACCTCTAAGTGTCAATTAAAGCGGACAGCTTATAGTCAGGCTGACGCGACAATTATGCTGGCGTTGACCGGTTGCGGGGTCGCGACGAAGCGAACCTTGGCAAATCCGGCCTTGCGGAGCATGTCGGCAATCTCATCTGTTGATCGGGCGCGGCCAGAGCCCATCGCCCATAGATAGAGCCCGAAGAACGCCTCCCCCATGCCCTCAGCGCCGGGCGCGCGGGCCATGGGCTCTGCGATCATCAGGCGGCCGCCGGGGGCAAGGCTGGCGCGGATATTGGCTAGCAGCCGTGAGGCGGGTCCGTCGTCGTGATCGTGCAGAATGCGAACAAGGCTGACGATGTCGTATCCGGTGGGGATCGGGTCTTCGAAGAAATTGCCTGGATGCGCGCTCACCCGATCGCTGCCGAACCTGTCCTCGAGCACCGCGGCGCCTTGGTCTGCGACTTCCGGCAGGTCGAACAGGCCGAGGTGAAGCGAGGGGAAGGCTTCTCCCATGCGGGAGAGGAACGCGCCGTGCCCGCCGCCAACATCAAGCAGGCGTGCGCCTTCGGGAAAGCGGAAGCTTGCTAGCACCTGGTCGGCGACGAAGTGCTGCGATGCGGCCATCAACTCGGAATATTCTGAGGTCTCCTGTCCGCGCTCGGCAGCACCGTGCAGTGCGCCTGCATAGGACCAGTAGCGCGAAAGCTCGGTCGGTACCTTGCGGTCTTTGCGCAAAAGCTCCAGCGGGTCGGCGAGATCGCGGTAAAGGAGCCGATGGTGGCGGATCATCGCCTGCGCGCCCGTGTCAGCTGCCAGAACCGCGCCCGCTTCGCCGAGCATCCAGCCATCGCTGATCGGCTCTTCGGATAGATTTAGCGGCCTTCCTGCGCGAAGCAGGGTCAGCGCCGCTTCCTCACTCAGATCGAGGTCGACCGCGACGCGCCGGTGGCTCACCGGGCCGGAAGCGAGCAGGTCGAACAACCCGCTTTCGACATAGGCGCGCAGGATCTGCGAATAGGTGAAGCCTGCCACCAGGTCGAAAGCCTCGCTCGCGCGGGTTTTGGCGATGCGCCGGACAAGCGGCAGCTTGGCAGCCCAGTACTGGAATCGCGGGTTCGCGAACACGCGGTTACGGCGTGCGACATAGCGCACCTTCCAGCTGTCTTTGGGCGACCCCTTGGTCATGTGCGCGGCTGCGATTTACACTGCATATGTCCAAATGATTGGACAGATGCTAGGCTTGCGTCAATGATGTTGTCCGGACTCGGAGCTTTTGCAGCATCGGGCAAGGCGCACGGAAAGTGGGGAGATGGGCGGCAGAGTCGTGGTGATCGGAGCCGGAATGGGCGGGCTTGCCAGCGCCGCACGGCTCTCTGCGCGCGGCTATGACGTGACGGTCGTCGAGAAAGAAGAGGGCGTCGGCGGAAAGGCGCGCCGCGTGACTGTCGATGGCCACCCGGTCGATGCTGGCCCCACCGTCTTCACCATGCGCGACGTGTTCGACGAGATCTTCGCCGAATGCGGGATGCGGCTCAACGATCGCGTCCGCATCCGCCGCGCCGAGATCATCGCCCGCCACGCTTGGGACGACAGCGAAACGCTGGACCTCTTCGCCGACCCTCTGCGCAGCGAGGAAGCGGTGGGCGACTTTGCCGGAGCAGAGGCAGCGCGCCTCTATCGCGAGTTCCGCCACACGACGCGGCGCATGCATGACATTCTCGACAAGCCGATGATGCGCGGCGACAACGTTTCCTCCCCGCTCCCGCTGCTGTGGCGCATCGGCCTGTGGCGTTTTTCTGATTTCGCTGCGATGCGCCCGCACCAGTCGATGTGGAACGCGCTGGGTGAATTCTTCCCCGACCCGCGCCTTCGCCAGCTGTTCGGGCGCTATGCCACCTATTGCGGCTCCTCGCCTTTCGATGCGCCTGCGACGCTCATGCTGATCGCGCATGTCGAGGCGACCGGTGTCTGGCTGATCGACGGCGGCATCCACGCGCTTGCAGAGGCGCTGAAAGACGCGGCTGAGGCGAAGGGCGCGCAATTCCGGCTCGGCACGTCGGTGGCGCAGATCCTGACTGAGCGTGGAAGCGGCGCGAAGGGAGTGCGGCTCGAAAATGGCGACGTGATCGAAGCCGATGCGGTAATCTGCAACGCCGATCCCAACGCCATCGCGCAAGGATGCTTTGGCAAATCGAGCGAGCGCGCGGTCAAGGCGCTCGCCCCAGAAAAACGCTCGCTTTCCGCGATGGTCTGGTTCGCCCATGCCGGGACGAGCGGTTTCGACCTCACCCATCACAACGTCTTTTTCTCGCGCGATTACCGGCGCGAGTTCGACGAGATCGCAAGCGGCCAGGTTCCGAGCGAACCCAGCGTCTATGTCTGCGCGCAGGACCGGGGAGGCCATGCGGCCACCGCCTCGTCCATCGCGCAGGGCAAGCGCGAGCGCATCCAGATCATCGTCAACGCACCCGCCAACGGCGACACCCATCCCTACCCAGACGAGGAGAAAGAGCGATGCACCACGCAGATGAGAGCGACGCTCGAAAGATGCGGGCTGGAGCTGGAGCAGGACATGCCCCAAGAGCTCGCCAGCCCGGCGGAATGGGAACGGCTGTTCCCGGCAACCGGGGGGGCACTTTATGGCAGAGCGTCTCACGGCTCGGCAGCTTCCTTCCTGCGGCAAGGCCCGCGAACGAGGATGCCGGGGCTGTATTGCGCGGGCGGGGCGACGCATCCGTCAGCCGGGGTCCCGATGGCCGCCTTGTCCGGGCTGTTGGCAGCGAAGAAGGTCGACGCGGACCTCGCTTCAACGAGGCGATCGAGCCGGGTGGCTATTCATGGTGGTACGTCGATGCCATCAGCGAGGAGGGGCGTCACGGGCTGACAATCATCGCGTTTCTGGGAAGCGTATTCTCACCCTATTACAAGAGTAGCGGGCGGGGCGATCCGCTCGACCATTCCTCGCTCAATGTCGCGCTCTATGGCCCCTCGCATCGCTGGGTGATGCACGAGCGTCCGAGCAGCGATGTAAGCCGCGATGAACGCAATCTCGAAATCGGGACAAGCGCTGTTCGCTGGGATGGGAACGTGCTCGAAATCGATATTGAGGAGCGCGACACGCGGCTCTTCAACCCGATCCACCGAAGGGTGGCTGGCAAGGTGCGCGTCCATCCCGAAGCGCTTAACCCAGCGAGCTTCGCGCTCGACCCGGCGCAGAACCATATCTGGCACTGCATGGCCCCGCGCGCCCGGATCGAGGTCGAGATGGAGGAGCCGGGCATTTCATGGAGCGGCAGCGGCTATTTCGACCACAATCGCGGACGCGAAAGCCTCGAGAGCGGCTTCAACATGTGGCATTGGTCGCGCGCTCACATGCGCGAAGGCGCTGTGGTCTGTTACGAAGGTGAGCGTTCGGACGGTTCGGTTTTCGCAAGCGCAATCCGTTTTAATGCCGACGCGATCCCGGAAGAAGTCGACCTGCCTCCCATCGCCTCACTGCCGAAGAGCGGCTGGCGGATCGAGCGGCGCACGCGCTCCGACATTGGCGTGGGCCATGTGCGCAGGACCTGGGAAGATACGCCTTTCTACGCGCGCAGCGAGCTTGCCTCAAAGCTATACGGTGAAGAGGTCGTCGCGGTTCAGGAAAGCCTCGACATGCGTCGCTTTGCCTCGCCCGTGGTGCAATTCATGCTCCCGTTTCGGATGCCGCGCAAAGCGGCGAAGTAGGCTGGTCTAGCCTACGTCCTCGGCAGAATTGGCCTTGGCCTTCTGAGCGGCTTCTTCCGCTTCGCGCGCCTCGCGTTCGGCGCGCATCTCGCGCACTTCCTTGCGCATCTTCCACCACTGCCAAAAGCACACCCCGATCGCGATGCCGTAAAACAGTGCGATCTCGATCCAGCCGAAGTTTTCGGTGAAGTTTTCCATCGCGGTGGCTCCTCCTCAATCGGCGGGTGCGAGCGTTTCTGCGGCGAATGCGCGGATCAGTCGCACCGCATGCTCGGGCACTTCCTCATGCGCAAGATGGCCGAGGCCTTTGAGCACTTCAAGCCGAGACGTCGGAAGCCAGGAATGCGCCTCCTTCGCCCAGTCGAGCGGGATGGCCGCATCGTCGGTCGAATGAACCAGCAGCACCGGATTGACGACCTCGTCCATGCGGGTACGCAACGTCGGCAGATCCCAGTTTGCCATCATCGCCAGCGCGCCTTTCGTGTGACGCGGATTCTTGAGAAGCGCTGAATAGCAGGCAAGCCCTTCGGCATCGATGCGCGAATTGGTCGACTTGTAGAGGAACCGATCCGCTTCCCCGCCAAAGCTCGCCGCGGCCGAGAAAATGCGCGGGACGAACGGATTGACGAAAAGCACCTTTGCAATCGCCGGAAAGACCTGCGCGGCGAGCCCCGGAAATGGGCGAAGCGCGGAATTGAAGCCGATTATGGGACCGCGAAATCCGTGGTCGAGCGCGATCTGCAAGGCCAGCGCCGCTCCGGCAGAATGGCCGACGATCATGTCAGGCTCGAATGCGGTGTTGTCGAGCAGCCGCCTTATCGCGCGCGCCATGCGAAGGAGCGATGTGTCGTCGGGCAAGTGGCCATGGGTGAAGGCGTGGCGCGGCAAGTCGCAGGCAAGCACCTCGAAATCGTTCGCCAGCGCTGGCATGATACCGCGCCAGCTGTGCACCGATGCGCCCGTTCCGTGGAGCAGCAAGATGCGCGGGGTTCCCGCGTCTCCCATACGCTGGACGTGCCAGTTCGCGCTGCCGATACGCACGAAGCTCGACGCCTCGCGATGCGGCCAGATTTGCCCTTGGCGGTTCCAGTCTAGCGCTGCGCTCATGCTGGCTCTCGCATGTTGGTCGAGATCGCCGAATGCAGCGCCTTGGCATCGGCGCGGGGTAAGGCGAGGTAGCGCGCTTGCATGTTGGCAGCGAGTTCCTGCCCCTCGCGTCCCGGCCTTGCCGAAATGTCGACCACGAGCGCATCGTATCCTTCGCGGGCGATGGCCTTGGCGGCGACTTCGGCGTCTTCGCCCGCCTGCTTGCGACCCGGCTGGCCCCCTGCATCGAGGTTGGCGCGGCCATCGGTGAGGACGATCAGGCTCGGCGTACGGCCCTTGCCCGTAACCGACCGTGCCAGTTCGCGTGCGGCGTTGAGCCCCATGGCGAGCGGGGTTCCGCCGCCGCCGGGAAGCTCTGCCAGCGCGCGCCGGGCGCGGGTGAGAGAGCGGGTGGGCGGCAGGAGCAGGTCTGCATTCTCCCCGCGAAAAGCAATGAGCGCGACTTCGGACCGGGTGACATAGGCCTGTGCGAGCATCAGTTCGACCGCGCCCTTGGCCTCGGCAAGCCGGGCTGCAGCAGCCGATCCGCTCGCATCGACCGCGAAAATCGTGACGCGCGCGGCTTTTTCCTCATAGCGGCGGATGCGCAGGTCTTCCTTGCGCATCAGGATCGGGGCATCGGGATCGGCATCGCGCTCGCGGCGTCTCACGCCCTGCCACGGAACGGCGGCGCGCAGTGTGTCGATGAGCGCGAGTCTCGCACCTCCACGCGGCATACCGGCGCGAGCGCCCAGCGGCTTGCCGCGCAGGCCTGCCTTGCGTTTCTGCCCTGTGCCCGACGCGCCGCGCTTGGGCGTCTTGCCATTCACGAGCTGTTCGAGAAGATCGCGCGGGATCGACGCAGCAGCAGCTTCGACGAGCATTTCTTCCAGCTGCTCGGGCGAGGGCATGTCGGTGTCGTCGGGTGTGTCGCTGCTTTCTGGCGGAGGAGGGGGTGGTTCCTGCTCCTCCTCTGGCGGTGGTTCTTGCGGCGGCAGCTGCGTGGCACGAGGCGCAATTACAAGGCGCGCGGCCGCTTCAAGGTCGGGTTTGGCGACCTCCTTGCGTCCCTCCAGCGCAGCATGAGCGCGGGCGGCCTCGGCGGCGTGAATCAGCGGGCGCAGCGAAGGGACGCCAAGCGCGGCTCCGGTCGTGGCAATCGCCCCGAGCGCATCATCCGACAAAGGCGCGGCTTCGCCCGATGCCTTCGCGCCAAGCTCTACTCCGCGCCATTCGCGCGACTGCGATAGGTCGCACAGGAACGCCAGCCGCTCGGTCAATGCCGCAGGCGGGGCGTCCTCGGGCTCGATCCCATCGTCGAGCAGAACCAGTGCAACCCGCCGGTCATCGAGCGCTTGTGCAAGTCTGCCCGCAACGGCCTCGTCCAGGCGTTCGGCCATGGGCACGACAAGCACGCCGCCCTGAGCTTCGGCCAGCAATCCTGCGGTTTCGATCGGCTTGCCGGCAGCAAGGCTCGCCGCAATGTCTATTCCGCCGAGCAGTCGCTCATCATCGACATGACCGGGCAGGCGGCGGGTAGGGAGCGCCTCGCCGATGGCCGCCACCAATGCGTCGCGCGCAGGCGAAGCGCCTCGCAGCACCATGCCGCCAAAAAGGGTGGGGTTCTGGATGAAGAGCTGTGCGGCGCGGATCGCGTCGTGGAGCGGGTCAGGAGCGCTTCCGCTCACCCGAACAGCTCGTCAATCGCGCGCGTGATGCGCACGGTCGAGCCGGTTTCGTCGAGCACATCGCGCCGCAATCTGTGGCGCAGCGCCGAGGGAGCAACCGCAATCAGATGCTCGCGCCGCACGGCCTTGGCGCCCTTGAGCGCCGCCAGCGCCCGCGCTGCCCGCATCAAGGTGAGTTCACCGCGAAGGCCATCGGCTCCCACCGCAAGGCACAGATGCGCGGCATCGGTCAGCACGTCTTCGCCCGGCTCAAGCTTTTCAAGCCGCTTCTTGCCCCGCGCGATCTGCTTGAGGATTTTCTCGTCTTCGCCCGCCCACTTCGCCGCAAAGGCTTGGGGGTCGCGTTCGTTCGCCGCGACGAGGCGCATGATCTCGACCCGCGTTTCGATGTCGGTGGGCGTGCGCACTTCGACCGAAAGGCCGAAGCGGTCGAGCAATTGCGGGCGAAGTTCGCCTTCTTCCGGGTTGCCGCTGCCAATCAGGACAAAGCGCGCAGGGTGGCGCACGGAAAGACCTTCGCGTTCGACCACGTTCTCACCCGAGGCGGCAACGTCGAGCAGCAGGTCGACGAGGTGGTCTTCGAGCAGATTGATTTCGTCGATATAGAGAAAGCCGCGGTGCGCTTTTGCAAGGAGGCCGGGCTCAAAACCTTTCTCGCCCGATCGCAGCGCACGTTCGAGGTCGAGGCTGCCAATCACCCGGTCCTCTGTCGCACCCAGTGGCAGGTCGACGAAGGGCACCGGCCTCTTGCGCAACGGCCCGCCGCCGCACACGTCCGGATAACGCTCGGCATCCTCTTTCGAGCCACCATAGGCGCAGTTCTGGTGCGCGGTAATCGGAGGAAGCAATCCAGCAAGCGCGCGCGCCGCTGTGCTCTTGCCCGTCCCGCGGTCGCCGAACACCATCACGCCGCCCACGCTGGGGTCGACCGCAGCGATCAGCAGCGCCTGCTTCATCTCGTCTTGTCCGACGATCGCGGAGAATGGGAACCGGGCCATGTAAGGCGCCTTGTGAACCCTCAAGCGCCATTCGACAAGCTTAGGTTACACTTGGACTGACAATTTATCCTGACAGTTCAGCGCTTCGCGCTCCGCGTGAGCAGCAAGACCGGGAGCAATCCGGCGGCGAGCAGGATGAGCGCGGGGATCGAGGCTTCGACCAGCCGCTCGTCGCTGGCGAGGCGGTAGGTGCGCGTGGCGAGCGTTTCGAGATTGAAGGGCCGCAGGATCAGCGTCGCGGGTAGTTCGCGAACCGTGTCGATGAAAACGAGCGCGGCGGCTGCGGCAAGGCTGGGCGAGAGCAGCGGCACGTAAATCTTCGCCAACACCCGTGCAGGGCCTGCGCCAAGCGAACGCGCTGCCGCGTCGAGCGAGGGCGGGATTGCAGCAAGCCCTCCATCGACGCTGTTGTAAGCGACGGTCAGGAATCGGACAGCGAGCGCATAGACAAGTACCAACGACGTGCCGGTCAGCACCAGTCCGCCGGTATAGCCAAATGTGTCGCGCAGCCCCCGCGTCAGCCCGATATCAAGCGCGCCGAGCGGAGCCAGCAAGCCCACGGCGAGCAGCGCGCCCGGCATCGCATAGCCGAGCGTCGACACCCGGATTGCCCCGCGCGCGATGCGGCTTTGCGAGCGCGCCTTGGCAAATCCGAGCACCAGCGCGGCGACAAGGCAGACGAGCGCGGTGGCTAGGCCCAGCCACAGGCTGCCGCTTGCATAGTCCCAAAGGTCGCCTGCCGCCGCGATTGCCGTATCGCTCATCGACATCATCGCGAGATGGACCGCCGGAACGACGAAGCCGAGCAGCAGCGGAAGCGCGCAGGCGATGCTCGCCAGTGCCTTGCCCATGGGAGAAAGCTCCACCAATGGCGTGTCCTCGCGCGCGGCAAGACCGTCCTTGCTCGCTGTGCGACCCGTTCGTGTACGCGCTTCCCAGGCGATCAGCGCGATGACGAAGATCAGCATGAAGGCGGCAAGCTTTAGCGCAGCCTGCTTGTCGCCCATCGCAAGCCAGCTGCGAAAGATGCCGGTCGAGAAGGTGGGGATCGCAAAGTATTGAGCCACGCCAAAGTCCGCGAGCACCTCCATCAAAACCAGCGCCAGCCCGCCAGCAATCGCGGGGCGAGCGGCGGGTAAGGCGACGCGCCAGAAGGCTCGCGCAGGTGTTGCTCCAAGACTGCGCGCGGCGCGGAATTGGGACAGGCTCTGCGCTGCAAAGGCGGAGCGGGCGAGCAGATAGACGTAAGGGTAAAGCACGATGCCGAGCACAAACGCACCGCCGGTGAGCGAGCGCATTTCGGGGAACCAGTATTCGCCCACAGACAGGTCGAATGTGCTGCGAAGCCCGCTTTGGACAGGTCCTGTAAAATCGAGGAGGTCGGCATAGAGATAGGCCGCGATGTAAGCCGGAACCGCGAGCGGCAGCACCAACGCCCAGGCGAACAGGCGCCTTCCCGGAAACCGCGCCGCGCTCACCAGCCACGCGCATCCCGTGCCGACCACCAACGCAAAGCCGCCAGCCATCACCATCAGCGCCAGCGTGTTGGCGACATATCGTCCCAACACGGTCTGCGCGAGGTGCGCGATCGCCTCGAACCCGCCTTCGGGCGCTGTGGCAAGAATGGCGACAATCGGCAGCGCGGCAAAGGCGGCCAGCACGAGCGCGCTAAGCGTCCAGCCATCAAGCTGCAAGCGCGCAGCTGTGCTTGCCTTGGCCCCATCGACCTGCGTAATGCGGCTCACCTGCATTTGCCGGGTGCGTTTCCAAAACGGACAATCGTGTGAGCCTTGAATTTCGTCATATTGCCCATGCTTACGGAGATGTTGCGGCGCTTAAGGCCGTGTCCTTTAGCGCGAATGCCGGAGAAATCACCTGCCTGCTTGGATCGTCGGGTTGCGGCAAGTCAACCTTGCTGAACCTCGCGGCGGGCTTGCTCGAAGTGCAGGAAGGCAGCGTCAGCGTCGGCGGAGAGGTGATGGCGGAGCCCGGACGAAACCCGCCTCCCGAGGCGCGTCCGGTGGGCCTCGTATTTCAGGACGGCGCGCTTTTCCCGCACATGACGATCGCGAAGAACATCGCGTTCGGCCTGCCGCGCTCAAGTGCGAGCGAGGCGGTGATCGAGGACTGGCTCGAGCGGGTCGGGCTTTCGGGGCTGGGCGGGCGGTATCCGCATGAACTCTCTGGCGGGCAGCAACAACGCGCGGCGCTCGCCCGCGCGATGGCTCCGGGGCCCAAGGTGCTGCTGATGGACGAGCCCTTTGCGAGCGTCGATATCGTGCTGAGGCGGCGTCTGCGGCGCGATTGCCGACGCCTGCTGCGCGAGGCAGGGACGACCACGGTGATGGTCACGCACGACCCGGAAGAAGCGCTCGACGTCGGCGACCGGATCGCGGTGATGGAAGGCGGACGGATCGTCCAGTTCGGCACGCCTGAGGACCTGCACGAGCGGCCCGCGACCGCATCGGTCGGAGCGATTTTCGGCGGCGCGCAGATCCTCGTTGCGGCGCGCGAGGGCGAGCAATTGCGCACTCCGCTCGGCATCTGGCCGCTCGCCAGCGTTTCGGGCGATATCCCGCAAGGGCCCGATCTCGACCTTCTCATCCATGCAGAGGCACTCGAATGCGCGCCGGATGCCGGTGGCCTCGCGGTGCTCGACGTTCACCCGCTCGGCGTTGCGAGCCGGGTGCTGGTCAAAAGCGAAAACGGCGAGGAAATCAGCATCCAGACCACATCGCCGGTCGAGGAAGGGCAGCGCTATCGCGTTACCCCGCGCGCAGGGAGCGTTCGCGCCTTTAAGCGCGATTAGAGCTTGCATTCGCCATTCTACTATTGCAAATCATTCGCAAGAATGACGGAAGGAACATCCATGAAGAAACTGATTCTCGGCAGCGCGTCGCTCGTGCTTGGCGCTCTTGCTGTGACGGCTTGTGCCGACGGCGAAGATGAGGCGAGCGTCGCTGGCAATGGCGAGGTCAACATCTATTCCTCACGCCACTACGACACCGATCTGGCGCTCTACGAGGACTTTACCGAGCAAACGGGGATCACCGTCAACCGCATTGAGGCCGATGCGGACGCGCTGATCGAACGGATCGAGAGCGAAGGCGAATTTTCGCCTGCCGACCTTCTCATCACTGTCGACGCAGGCCGCCTCTGGCGCGCCGAGGAAGCGGGCATTCTCTCCGCCGTCCAGTCCGACGTGCTGACCGAGCGTCTGCCCGATCACCTGCGGCATCCCGATGGCCTGTGGTTCGGCCTGTCGACCCGTGCGCGCGTCATCATCTACAACAAGGACGCAGGCGAGCCCGAGGGCCTCGAAACCTATGCCGATCTCGCCGACCCGGCTTATCGCGGCGACATCTGCATTCGCTCCTCCTCGAACATCTACAACATCTCGCTGCTTTCCGCGCTGATCGCGCATGACGGGGTCGAAAGCGCAGAGGAGTGGGCGAGCGGCGTGGTCGCCAACTTTGCCCGCGATCCGCAGGGCAACGACACCGCGCAGATCGAAAGCGTGGCCGCAGGCGAATGCCGGATTGCGGTGGTCAACTCCTACTACCTCGCGCGCTTTGCCGGCGGCGATGAGGAGCAGCGCGCGATCTTCGACAAGCTTGGCGTTATCTTCCCCGACCAGGATGGGCGCGGCACGCACATCAACCTGTCGGGCGCAGGCGTGACGATGAACGCACCCAACCGCGAGAACGCGATTGCCTTCCTCGAATACCTGACTTCGGAAAGCGCGCAGCGTTACTTCGCGGATGGCAATAACGAGTATCCTGCCGTTGCCGGGCTCGAAGCCAACTCGGCGGTCGAACAACTTGGCGAGTTCAAGGCCGACACGCTCAACGCCGCCGAAATCGGGCGCAATCAGGCGCAGGCGGTGCAGGTCTTCGACCGCGCGGGCTGGAACTGATCGGGCGTTGACGGACACGTCACCTTCAAAAGGCGCGCTTTAGGGCGAAAACGCTAATCTACCTTGATGCGCGGGGGCAAAACCGCCATTTGCCCCCGCAAGCATGAGGTGCGCCCCGCGCCTCGCACACCTGAATTCGAGGCCGATGTTTTGACTGAGACTGCCACCACCACCTCCCCGATTCCCCCGCGCGATGCGTTTCAGGAAAGCGGAGCGATTTCCGTTGAGACCGTGACAGAGGTCCACCAGTGGAATGAAGAGCTTTTCAGCCTCAAGATGACGCGCCCGGCCCCGTTCCGTTTCCGCTCGGGTGAGTTCATCATGATCGGCCTGCCCAAAGACGACGGAAAGCCGCTGCTGCGCGCTTACTCCATGGCGTGCCCATCATACGCGGAGGAGCTCGAGTTTCTCTCGATCATCGTGCAGGACGGCCCGCTGACCTCGCGCCTTCAGCACATCAAGCCGGGCGATCCGATCTATCTCGGCAAGAAGCCGACCGGCACGCTCGTCACCGATGCGCTGCTTCCAGGCAAGCGGCTGTTCATGTTATCGACCGGCACCGGCCTTGCGCCGTTCATGAGCCTCGTGCGCGATCCCGAAGTGTACCAGATGTATGACGAGGTGATCGTCGTTCATTCGGTACGCCGGGTTGCCGACCTTGCCTATCGCGAGCTTCTTGAAAGCAAGCTCGAAGGTGATCCGCTGCTCGAGGACGAGGATCGCGAAAAGATGATCTACGTCCCCACTGTGACCCGCGAGGAGTTCCACACCTCGGACCGCATCCAGGTGCTGATCGACGACGGCCGCCTGTTCAAGGATTCCAAGGGCCCCAAGAAATTCGACCCCGAAACCGACCGCGTGATGCTGTGCGGCTCGATGGCGATGATCAAGGACCACGCCGCCGACCTCGAAGCGCGCGGCTTCGAAGAGGGCGCGAACAACAAGCCCGGCCAGTTCGTGATTGAGCGCGCTTTCGTGGGCTGATCTCGGCCACGCCGCAAGGGCGAATTCACCCCGCGTTCATGGCTGAACTCGACACTCTCCGACGGGGGTAACAGGAGGTGTCTCAAATGTTCGCACGGTCTCTTTCCGCAAAGTCCCTTGGCTCAGCCGCGCTGCTCGCTGCAACAATCGCTCCGGTCGCTGCTTCCGCGCAGGTGGTCGAAGGCGCGCGTGGTTCGTTTCAGCCCAGCTATCACCTCGTGCAATTGTCGGTCGCATCGGCTGGCATGTCGGCAGAGGCATTCGAGGCGCGCACCAGGGAAATCGCTTCCTGCGCGGACGCGATCAACGTTGCCCGCGACATCGACGCAGAGATCACCCGCAACCGCCACGTCCCGCAGGAACGCCTGCCGGGCGCGGTGCAGGAACTGCTGCGCGATCTGCCAACCGGGCAGGCCTCACCCGTCTTCAGCAATGACGGCGAAACGATGCGCGTCCTGGTGATCTGCAACAAGGCGAATTGAACCGCCGCGGGCAGATTGCCCCCTTTACATGAGCGTGGCTCTGAGGTTCAGTTGCACCTCGAAACTGGACCTTAGAGAGAGACCACACCCGCATGCTCGATACCGCGCACCGCACCGCTTACAACGACGACCACGAAGCCTTCCGCGACACCGTTCGCAAGGTCTTCTCCGAACACATGGAGCCGTATCTCGACGACCACGAGGCGGACGGCCTGGTCCCGCGCAAGGCGTGGAAGGCGCTGGGCGAAGCGGGCATGCTGTGCCCCACGGTCAAGGAAGAGAACGGCGGGCTCGGCCTCGATTTCGGGTTCAACTGCGTGCTCGCCGAAGAGCTTGCTTACATGGGCTCGTCCGCCGGCTTCACGCTCCAGAACGACATCACCGTCAACTATTTCGAGCGGCTCGGCAGCGAGGAACAGAAGGCGAAGTACCTGCCCGGCATGATCTCGGGCGACATCATCAGCGCCATCGCGATGACCGAACCGGGCACGGGCAGCGATCTGCAAGGGATAAAGACCACCGCGATCGAGGATGGCAATCACCTCGTCGTCAACGGGTCCAAGACCTACATCACCAACGGCCAGAACGCCGATGTGGTGATCGTGGTCGCCAAGACGAATCCAGCAGAAGGCGCCAAGGGCACTTCGCTTGTGCTGGTCGATGCAGGCACTCCGGGCTTCGAGAAGGGTCGCAATCTCGACAAGATCGGCCAGCATTCGGCCGACACCTCGGAACTATTCTTCGCCGATGTGCGCGTGCCTAAGACGAACATCCTTGGCGGAGAAGGGCGCGGCTTCATCCATCTGATGGAAGAGCTGCCGCAGGAACGCCTCAGCATCGCGGTCTCCGCACAGGCCGGGGCGCAGCGCGCCTTCGACGAAGCGGTCAACTTCACCAAGGACCGCAAGGCGTTCGGCACCACCGTCTTCGAATTCCAGAACACCAAGTTCACGCTCGCCGACCTCAAGGCCAAGCTGCAGGTCGGCTGGGCGCATCTCGACTGGGCGATAGCGCGCCACCTTCGCGGAGAGCTGACCACCGACGAGGCATCGGCTGCCAAGCTGTGGCACACCGAGATGCAGTGGGAGATGGTCGATGCCTGCCTGCAACTGCATGGCGGGGCAGGCTATATGAACGAATACGCCATTGCCCGCCTGTGGCGCGACGCCCGCGTCGCCCGCATCTATGGCGGCACGAGCGAGATCATGAAGGAAGTGGTCAGCCGCGCGATCTGAGGGTTCTGGTGGTCGGGTGTGTGGGCCGGGCTATATGGAAGCGGACATATTGCTCTCGACCCATTGCGGACAATCGGTAGTCGTGTGAAACAGTGGCATGCGCTGGCCATATCCTAGACCACCGGCTCTCGGTTACGACCTGCCCTCGAACTATGCCGAAGGCGAGAAGGTCTTCGACGAGCGCGTGAAGGCCAAATTCCCGATTGGTATGAGCGAAGCCGAGCTTCTCAAGGAGCTACGGAGCCAGGGTTTTTCGGTTCGGTCCTATCCGAACAAGGCCGATTTCAAGTCGGCCACAGTAAAGCGAGGCCTCATCTTCCGAAACCTGTGGTCAGTCCGCTGGCGGACCAAGGACAACCAGATCGAAGACATTTGGGGTGTCTACGGCGTGATCGCCCCCTAATCGCTGCTATCCGCTTTCCACCCCGTCCCCGCCATCTGTTTCGCGCATGCTCTAGTCCACTAGCGGACTTGCGCCGCAACCTCTGACTTTACAAACCGGTCGTCCCGCTCTTCTAGTATGGCTAGCGGAGAACAAGCATGACCAACCCCCTCGATTTCACCGGCAAACGCGTCCTCGTCATCGGCGGGTCGAGTGGGATCGGCAATGGCATCGCGCAGGGCTTTCGCGCTCGCGGTGCTGAGGTTTATGTCACCGGTACGCGGCCCGATGAGGGCGATTATCTCGAGGCGGAGGACAGCGATCTTACAGGGCTCGGCTATCGTCAGCTGGACGTGACCGACCGCGACGGCGCGGCGGCGCTGGCGGCGGATTTTGGCGCGCTCGACGTGCTGGTTCAGTGCCAGGGCATCGTGCGCTATGGCCGCAAGGAATTCGAGCGGCCCGGTTGGGACGACGTGATCGAGGTCAACTTGAACTCGGTCGCCGACTGCGCGTGGGCGTTTCATCCTGCACTTGGAGAAAGCGACGGGACGATGATCGTCGTTTCCTCGGTCGCGGCGTTCAAGTCGGTAATTGGCAACCCCGCCTATGCGGCGTCAAAGGCCGGCGCGGCGAGCCTTGTGAAGACACTGGGCGAGGCGTGGGCGCGCGACGGCATCCGCGTGAACGGCATCGCGCCGGGGCTGGTCCCGACCAAGTTGACCGCTGTCACGACGCAGCATCCTGAGCGGCTGGAGGCTTCGCTGCGCTCGATCCCGCTGCGCCGAATGGGTACGCCCGAAGACATGGCTGGCGCGGCGCTGTTCCTTGCATCGCCCCTGTCGAGTTACATGACCGGGCAGACGCTGGTGGTCGATGGCGGACTGACGCTGAGTTGAGGCCCGCGTCGGTTTCCTACTGAGTGGGCGACTGATAGAACGCAATCTCAAGCATTGTCACGCCGCCGAAATCTGGAAAGTCACACATCCTACAGCCGCATTTCTCGAAAACTCCAATATTCACAGGACCTTGCGGGAACGGCTCATATTTTCAAACCACCCCCTTGCGTGGTCCATCGAAGGAGTAACCGCTCATGAAATTCACCCGTCTTGGAAACTCGGGCCTGACGGTCTCGCGCCTGTGCCTTGGCTGCATGAGCTATGGCGATACGACCAAGGGCTGGCACGGCGACTGGCTGCTTGATGAGGATGCAAGCCGCCCGTTCTTCCGGCAGGCGCTGGAGGGAGGGATCAACTTCTTCGATACCGCCAACGTCTACTCCGGCGGAACGTCGGAAGAGATCACCGGCAAGCTGCTCGGCGAGATGGCGCGGCGCGATGAGATCGTGGTTGCGACCAAGGCCTACTTCCCGTGGCGGCAGGCGCCCAATGCGGGGGGCAATTCGCGCAAGGCGCTGATGAAGGCGATGGATGACAGCCTGACGCGGCTGGGCATGGACTATGTCGACCTGTTCCAGATCCACCGCTGGGACGATGCAACGCCGATCGAGGAGACGATGGAGGCGCTGCACGACATAGTGAAGACGGGCAAGGCGCTGCATATCGGGGCGTCCTCGATGTATGCGTGGCAATTCGCCAAGGCGCAGGAGACCGCGCGGGCGAACGGTTGGACGCCCTTCATCTCGATGCAGAATCAGCTGAACCTGCTCTACCGCGAAGAAGAGCGCGAGATGCTGCCTCTGTGCGAGGATGAAGGCGTGGGCGTGATCCCGTGGAGCCCGCTTGCACGCGGTCGACTGGCTAGGCCGCTTGGCGAGGAAACGGTGCGATCGAAAACCGACGGGGTGGGCAAGGCGCTCTACAAGGACGAGGACGAGGCCGACCAGTCGATCATCACGGCGCTTGCAGAGCTTGCCGAGGAACGCGGCGATGCGATGGCGAGCATCGCTCTCGCCTGGCACTTCACCCGGCCAGCCATGTGCGCGCCGATCATCGGCGCGACCAAGCCGCACCACCTCGAAGCTGCGCTTGCCGCAGTGGAGCTTGAACTGGCCGATGACGAGGTTGCTTTGCTGGAGAAACCCTATCGTCCCAAAGAGCCCACGGGGCTGGGCATGGGCTTGCCGCCGATGGAGACGGTTTCGGTCAGGAGTTGAGCGTCTTAGCGCCGGTTTCGGGCGGTTTGTGACAAGCATGACGAACTCGCGTGCTTCTCGTCACGAACGCGTCACAAGCGCGCGTCAGTTCCCGTGGTGCACTGCCTTTGCAACCACTGGACTTGGCCCGGCTCATGGATGTCATAACCGTCTTCCTGACCAGCGATCTCGGCGATGGTCCGGATAGCTTTCGCGAAGACTTCATCCATGATGGTCGCCGGATCACCTTCGACCGGCTGGGCTCTGATGGTCCCAAAAGGCTCGTCGATGGCGCGTTGTGGGTCTTCGTCGACTGGGTGATGGAGGACCTCGCAGGCCTCGAAATGTGCCGCCGGTTGCGCGCTGATGAGCGCACCGCCGAAGCGCACATCACGATGGTGCTCGAAGAGGACGACGAAGAGGATCGCCGCCGGGCGCTTAAGGCAGGAGCCGATGACTACGTGGTCGGACCGCTCAGCCGCACCGGCGTGCTCGACCGGGTGCTCGCGCTGCAAAGCAAGACGCCCGACCGGCATGCAACACGCCGCACTCAGATCGGCGAACTGTCGATCGACATGGCGGCGCTTCAGGCGCGCTGGGCCGATGAGCCGATCAAGCTGCGGCCCAACGAGTTCCGCCTGCTGCGCTTCTTCGCCGAGAACCCCAACACGGTGATGAGCCGGGATGACCTCATCGCAGGGCTGGGCAAGCGCGAACCGGAGATCGACGAGCGAACGGTCGATGTCTGGGTCGGACGGCTGCGGCGCGCGATCAAGGCGGCGGGCGGCGGCAACCCCCTGCGCACCGTGCGCGGGGCAGGTTACGTCTTCGACATCGGCTGAGCGCGCCAGCACTTCCAGAGCTCCAACGAGAAGGGCCGCTCCCATGATGGAAGCGGCCCTTCTGGAGTGCGGGAGAGGTCAGGCGATCAGAAGTCGGCCTTGATCCCCAGCGAGAAAGACGTGCCCACGTCGAAAGTGTTGAACTCCACGCGGTTCGCGCCGAGCTCCTGGAACTCGAAGTTGTCGCGGCCAGTGATGTTGCGGACCTCGAAGCTCAGCTCCATCGGAACGCCAAGCTGAAGCTCGGTGCGGGCAACGATGTCGATCGTCAGGCCCGGATCCTCAACGAAGTCAGGCTGCGCGCCGGCACGCTGCGTCACACGCTCGCTCGCATAGTTGAAGAGCACTGAGAGCTGCTGCGTCTTCTCGGTGTCCTCGATCCCGATCGAGATGTTGGCGAGGTGGTCGGACTGACCCACCAGCGGAGCGCCATCATCGAAGATGAGGCTTGCGAGCTGGTTGGCGTTGCCGGGCACAGGAGCGATATCGGTGTCGCTGACCGAAAGCTCCGACTGGGTGTAGGTGTAGTTGGCGATGAAGAGCAGCTGCTTTGTCTCCCAGAAGCTGCCGCCCATGCCATACAGGTCAATGCCGTAGACCGCGTCGAGCTCAAGCCCGTAGAGCTCAGCCGAAGGTGCGTTTGCAAAGCTGGTGAAGACCTGGCCCGATGCGACGTTGAACGTGCTCTCGATCGGGTTGTCGATCTCCTTGTAGAAGCCTGCAAGGCTCACCCGGTTGGGACCGCCCATATAGTACTCGGCGCGGACTTCGGCGTTGATCAGCTCGGAGTCCTGAAGCAGCGGGTTACCCTGGAAGAGCCGGTTGGATTCCGGATCGAAGTAACGCTGCTCGACGAGTTCGCGGAACTGCGGGCGGGCGATCGTCTGCGATGCCGAAGCGCGCAGCTGGAAGTCGGGAATCGGCTCCCAGGTAATCGTACCCGACGGCAGGAAGTAGTCGTTGAAGATGTCGGTCGGCGTGGCACCTGCAATCGGGGTGTTGAACACCGACTGGTCAAGCGCGACGACCTGGCTTGCATCTTCGTAGCGAAGACCCGCTTCCAGCGTCAGCGTGTCGGTCGGCAGCCAGCGCACGAGGCCGTAGCCAGCCTGCGTTTCGAGAGCTGCATCGAACACAGGGAACGGCGTTGCTTCGGTCAGGTTCACGTTGAACCCTGAGAGGGTTGCGCCGTTGATGATGTCGCCCGGACGACGAAGGCCGAGCGCAACCGCTGCGGTTTCGTTCAGGCCCAGATCGACATTGGCAGGGTCGGGCGAAATGAACGGACGGAACTCGCGGCTCTCCGAACGGCGGTCGGTGTCCGAATAGGCGTAGCCGACGGTCGCTTCAAAGTTGTCGGTGATCTCGTAGCCGAGGTCGATGCCGCCATACCACAGCTCTTCCTGCAGATCGTCGAAGGCGACGGTGGTGATCCCCGCGTCCGACAGCTGGTTGAAGTAGGCGACGAACAGATCGCCGAACTGGTTGCCGGTGAAGTTGGTGCGGGTGTAGCTGAAGGTCGTGTTGAACGGCGCTTCGCGATCGGTGCGAGCATAGCCGCCACGCAGATCAACGCTGAGACGATCAAAATCGAGCTCCGCCACCAACTGCGTGTCCATCAGCTGACGCTCAAACCATGCGGTCTGCTGGTTGATGAAGTCAAAGCCTGTCTCACCGGGGAAGGGATCGAAGGCTTCCTCAAGACGTGCGGTCTTGAGAGTGTCGCGGATGTAGAGGTTGGTCCAGCGAACGGTATGCGGTCCGAAATCGAGACCGAAGCCGAGGAGGCCGTTCACCAGGATGTTCTCATCGGTGATGAAGGTCTCGCTGGTCTCGAACACTTCGCTGAGGTCGTTGTTACCCCTCTGCGAGAGGACCTGGCGGTTGCGCAGGCTGTTCTTGATCGAAGCCGTCGCAATCACGCCGAGGAAGGTGTCATCACCAAGCTCGAACGAAAGCCCGCCGGTGATCGAGCCCGAGAAGTTCGGGCGCTGCGAGTTGTCACGCTGGAGAGTTACCAGGTTCAGCGGGAAAAGCTGACCGGCAATGCCTTCGGACGTTGCAAGGTCGACCGTACCGATACGCTCGCCGCTGTCGAAGAAGGCCTGCAGGTTCGACGGAATGTCGCGGTTGCCGTTGTCGAAACCGAATGAGTCGAGATCGGAGCCGAAATAGGTCAGGCCGTTCTCGAACGTGGTCTCGCTGTCACCGCTGATGCCGAAGCTGACGGAAAGGAAGTCCTCTACCGGGACTGCCTTGGTGGTGAGGTTGATCACACCGCCGCCGAACTCGCCCGGATAGTTGGCAGAATAGGTCTTCTGCACAAGGCTTGATGCAATGACGTTGGTCGGGAAGATGTCGAGCGGAACGACGCGGCTGAGCGGTTCCGGGCTTGGAAGGGGAAGACCGTTGAGGAGGGCGAGCGAGTAACGATCACCCAGACCGCGAACGAAGACGCGGCCGTCGCCGACGAGCGAAAGGCCCGTCACACGGCCGAGCGCGCCTGCAATGTCGCCTTCGCCGGTACGTGCGATGTCCGCCTCGGACAGGACGTTGAGCACCTGCGTGGAGGAACGCTCCGGATTGCGGTTGCGACGTCCAGTGACAATGATCCCCGATCCGCCGGGAACCGAGATATCGGGCTCCTCAACCTGTTCGTCCTGCGGGTCCTGCTGGACGTCCTGCGCCAGTTCGTCGGTCTCGTTCGTATCGGTCGACTGAGCGTGCAGGACCGTTGGAAAAGTGAGCGACGTGGTGAGAAGCAGCAGCCCTGCCAGGCGCTTGCCAGTCAACATAGTATGAGACCCCCTCATGATTAGGTCTTGTAGATCGGATCGAGCCGGAAGGGCCCGTAAATGGCAAAATGGGAGGCGCCAGAAACGGGCGCCTCCCACAAAGATCGAAAGGCGCCGATTAGTAGACCGGCAGCGAGGTGCAGTCGCCGGTGGCGCTGCCGAAGTCGAGGATCGACGAGTTGCAGGTCCAGTCACCGAAGTCGTCGGCGATGGCGCTTTCAATTGCGCCAACGAAGCCGAGGTCGGTGAAGAAGGACGAACGGGCGGTCGCGTCGAAAGCGGTCACGCCGTTTTCGAACGAACCGTTCACAACCGTGTCGGTCAGTGTCAGCGTCGCGGTCAGGTCGTTGTTGGTACCGGCATCGACAACCGCCTGAACCTGTGCATCCGAAGGACCGTCGGAACCGCGAACCGGGCGATCGACGCCGTCGCAGACTACCGAGTCGAAGCCGATCAGGGCGTCGAGCGTGATCTGCTCGTCAACGCGGATGCAGACGTCGGCTGCGGTGTCGAGGTCGATGACCGAGTTGGTCAAGCCGAGAGCAGCACCGCCGCGAACGCGCAGAGCCTGGCCCGAAGCCGAAGAACGCTGGACGAACGTGAAGTTGTTGAACTGACCACGGCTCTGCGGGAGAGCGTTTCCAGGCGTGCCGTCACCCAGATCGTCGGGCGAGTCGAATTCGACCAGGCTGTCACCGGTGTTGGTGCGCTGAACAGCGATGCCGGTTTCGATGTTGGTCTGAACGCCGCTGTCGAGGTCGATCGAGTCGTCCGACGCGCCGATCACGGCGAGGTTACGGACGTTGACCGAGCCGCCGAAGAATTCGACACCGTCATCCGAGCTGTTGAACGAGAGGAGGTTCTCGATAACCGTGCCGGAACCGGTGCCGCCGGTGGTCAGCGACTGAAGTTCGTTCGCCTGCTGAAGCTCGAAGCCCGAGAAGCGGATCTGGTTGAAGGTGAACGAACCCGAGCTGTCAGCATCGTCGGTACCGCCGAACGGCGTTGCAACGACGGTACCTTCGAGCTGCTGTTCACACTGCGGGTTGGCGTTGGGAGCCGCTGCGGTGTTGAAGACCTGGGTCGAACAATCCGAGACCGGAGCGCGGCCCAGAAGAACGACGCCGCCCCACTGTGCATCGCTGCCGTCGCTCGAAAGGCCGAGAACGTTGTCGCGGCTGGTCCAGACAATCGGGCGATCGGCGGTGCCGTCAGCTGCGATGGTGTTGCCGCGGTTCACGACGAAGAACGATTCGGCCTGCGCGAAGAGGATCACGCCCGGTTCGATCGTCAGGTTGACGTCGCTGCCGGTACTCGAGAAGCCCTGGTCGGTGCCGACGTTTACGCGGCCCGAGATCTCATAAAGAAGGCCGTCGATGAAGGGCAGGGTGTCGTCTGCGTTGAAGGTCGTCGGCAGCTGACACACGCGATATTCGCCGGTCGGGCCTTCGATCGTGCCTGCGTCGGTAAGACCGCCGGTCGATGCAATTGTCGGGCAGCCGGCAGCCGGAGTGACGAGCGACTGGGTCGGCGTCGGGGTCGGCGTCGGGGTGGGAGTTGGCGACGGATTGTTGATGATGATGTCGCCGCTGGTGCCAGGCGAGACGATTTCGTCCGCGCCGCAGCCCGCAAGAGCAACAATGCTGGCGCCAAGGACGAGAGAGCGTTGGATATTCTTCACAGCGAGCGGTCCCCTAGAAAAACCGAGAATCGAAAAATCGAAAGCGCGCGAATGGTGGCGCCGCAGACTCCGCTAGGGACGGTAAGTGACAGAATTTTTGCTGTGCGATGCTTTTTGCGACAGGACTGTCACATGACTGAAAAAAGACAAATGCGACTGAGCAAAATTACGTAACTGTAACATAAACGAAATAGAGGTTCGTATTCAAACCACTGAAATATCAATAAAAAATGCCGTTCAATGGCAGCTGTATGACAATGTTACAGTTGTATTGCATTTTTAAGAAACACGTCGCATCATGCTCTCACAAGAAAAGGAGGGCATGCCAATGTCATACAAAAACAAGAACCGGCTCGGCCTGACAGCGATTCTCGCAGCAAGCGCTGCATTCGCTATGCCTGCAAACGCACAATCTGTGACGCCTACCGACGCAGGTCTGTCAGCGCAGACGCTGTCGGACGGACAGACCATCCGCGCCATCGCCGCGCTCGAGGCTGAGCTTGAGGCGCATCCTGGCGATCCTGCGCTGCTCATCAATCTTGGCATCGCACATGCGCAGATAGGCGAGACCGAAAAGGCTCGTGCAAGTTTTGAGGCTGCGATGCGCAGTCGCGAAGTGCTCGATCTCGAGACGGTGAACGGAACCACGACGGACTCGCGCCGATTGGCTCGCAAGGCCATCGCGATGCTGGATCGCGGGGAGTTCCTCCCTGAGCGGGCAAGTGGCAGCCAGTTCACCTTGCGTGACTGATTGACGGTCACAGCAACAAGCGCGGTTCGGGCTCGCAAAAGTTGGCTGCGCCCATTGCTTTAAAATCGGATGCCAAAGATCCGCACTGTGGCTTAATACTCTAGGGCGCGTCTGAGGTGCCCTTTACAGCTGGCGCGAAGCACATCGCTTCGCGCCCGCTTTTGTTTGTCGCTTCATTGCGAAGAAAGACTGCGAGGACGGTTCGGAGCAAGGCGTGTTCTGCGAGACTGTCACCCGCTTGTCATTTACGGTAGACAAAGGAGAAGCCTCTGGAGGACAGCAATGATTCTCGCGCGTGCGAGCAGATCTGTATCGCTGGGCATGACATTCCCGTCGGCGCTTCTCGCGCTGGCATTTGTGGCGAGCACGGCCCACGCTGACGTCATGGAAGTTGACGCAGACGGTGCCCGTTGGGTGGCCGGAGGTCAGCCCGTGGAGGCTGCAGACTCCGTGCTTGTCGGCGAAACGGATCAGGGCTTTCTCGTCAAAGACGGCGCGACAGAGTTAAGCGCGATCTACGTCCCGGAAAACATCGTGGGCGACACGGTCCGTCACGCTTCCGGCATCCCGCCGCAATATGCAGCCAAGATTCACGAGCTCGCAGAGAGGTTCGATCTGAGCCCCGCTTTGCTCGAAGCGGTCGTATGGCAAGAAAGCCGCTGGCGCCCCACCGCCGTGTCGCATGCAGGAGCGCGCGGTCTGGCCCAGCTCATGCCTGGCACGGCGCGCGATCTTGGCGTCGATCCGGATGATCCGATGCAGAATCTCGAGGGCGGGGCGCGTTACTTGCGCGAACAGCTCGATCGTTTCGAAGGCGATCTCGAAAAGGCGCTCGCCGCCTACAATGCAGGGCCGGGGCGAGTGATCCGCGCTGGCGGCATTCCCAATATTCGTGAGACTCGCCAATATGTTGCCGCCATCATGGGACGGCTGTCGAACCATTCTCGCCCTGGCGTGCGGTAGACGCAGGATTGCCCAGGCTTCTCCGTTTAAAGGACTATGGATTACCCAATGACTTCGCTTTCTCGTCTTTCGGCCCGTCTGGCTGCTATTCTCGCGCTCATCGCCATGCCGAGCGCCGCCTTCGCGCAGCAGACGCCCCAGCAGAGCGGTGATCCGATCACGACCGCGCTCGTCTGGATGCAGTCGATCCTGCTTGGCCCTATTGCGACCACCGTGGCCGTCATGGCTGTCGCTGGTGTTGGCTTCATGATGCTCACCGGCCGGATGAACTGGCGCTATGGCGCAACGGTCATCATCGGCGTCTTCATCATCTTCGGCGCGCCGCGCCTCGTTGCGACGATCAGCGCAGTGTGACCTAGGCCATGAGCGATCTCATCCGTCACCCGGTGCACCGCACGCTGACCCGCCCGCAGATGTTCATGGGCGTGACGATGAATTTCTTCATCATCAACATGATGGTGACGACGATTTCGTTCCTGATCCTGAATTCGTTCTGGATCGTGCCGGTGCCGTTCGTGATGCACGCCATCGGCTATTTTGCTTCGCTGCGCGAACCGCGTATCTTCGATTTGTGGATCACGAAGGTATCGAAATGCCCGCGCATTCCGAATTTCCGTCGTTGGGGCTGCAATAGCTACGCGCCTTAAGCGACGATTTATCCGCCTCTTAGGGAGGGGCACAGATGGTGAAATGGATCGGACCTGCCGCATGGAGCGCGCGAGAAACGCGTGTCGGCGATCGCCTGCCTTATGAGCGGCTGATCGACGAAAGCACCGTGCTGCTGCGCGACGGATCGGTCATGAGCGCGATCCAGGTGCCCGGACTGCTGTTCGAGACCGAGGATTCCGACGCTCTCAACGCACATGCCGCGACGCGCGAAGTGGTCCTGCGTTCGACCCTCGATGCTCGCTTCGTGTTGTATCACCATGTGATCCGCCGCCGGGTTGAGGTTGAACTCGACGCCGAGTTCCACGATCCGCTCTCGCGCCACATTGACGCGCGCTGGAAAGAGCGGCTTGCTGGCGGCTCGCTGTTCATCAACGACCAGTTCGTCACGCTCATCCGCCGTCCCGCACGCGGCAAAACCGGACTTCCTGAGCGCATGAGCAAGTTCTTCTCGCGCCAGGGCAAGGAAGAGCTTGAGGCAGATCCGAAAGACATCCGAAGTCTGAAGGCGGCAGTGACCGGCCTGACGGCCTCGCTTTCGGCCTACGGTGCGGCAGTCCTCGGCGATTATATCGCACCGGGAACCAAGGACGGCACCAATTCCGAAATGCTCGAGCTGCTATCGGCGCTCTATAATGGCGAGATGCGCCCGGTTCGTCGTCCCGATGCCGACACTGACATTGGACACATGCTGCCTTATCGCCGGTCCAGTTTCGGTCTCGATGCGATGGAGTTGAAGGGTTCGGGCAAGCCTGACTTTGCGGCGATCATCGGATTGAAGGATTATCCCGAGGCGACCTCGCCGGGGCTGCTCGACGGGCTGCTGCGCCTTCCATACGAAATGGTGGTCACCGAAAGCTACGCCCCGAATGAGCGTACGACGGCGCGTGAGAGGATCGATCTTGCTTTGCGTCGTTCGCGGTCGGTCGATGAAGAGGCTGCCGCTGAACGCGCCGACATGATGGCCGCGCGCGACGAGCTTGGTAACGGCTCAGTCGGCTTTGGCGATCATCACCTTACCGTGCTGGTGCGCGAGCGTTCGCTCGACCGGCTTGACGAAGCGACGGCCGCTGCATCGGCTGCGCTTGCCGACACCGGCGCGATTGCGGTGCGCGAGGACACCAATCTCGAGCCGTCTTTCTGGGCGCAATTCCCCGGAAACGAGGAATTCGTTGTGCGCCGAGCGCTCATTTCCTCGGCCAACATGGCGAGCTTCGGCAGCTTCCACGGCTTTGCGCTGGGGCAGGCGTCAAACAATCACTGGGGCGATGCGGTCACGCTGCTGGAAACGACCAGCGCGACGCCGTTCTTCTTCAATTTCCACCACGGCGACCTCGGCAACTTCTCGGTCATCGGGCCGTCGGGTTCGGGTAAGACTGTGGTGATGAACTTCCTGGCCGCGCAGGCGCAGAAGTTCAAACCGCGCACGATCCTGTTCGACAAGGATCGCGGGGCGGAGCTTTTTATTCGCGGCATCGGCGGACGCTACGACCGGATCAATCCGGGTGAGCCGACCGGCTTCAATCCGCTCTCGCTGCCCGATACGCCTGCAAACAAGGCGTTCCTGCGTGACTGGCTGGGCGTGCTGCTCAAAGCCGAGGGGCCCGAGGAATACGCGACGATCAGCGCGGCGGTGGATGCGACCTACGCCAACGATCCGAGCCTTCGCCGGCTGCGCCATTTCAAGGAATTGCTGGCCGGCGCTCGTCGCCCCGAACCGGGCGACCTTGCCGACCGCCTGAGCGCTTGGATCGGAAGCGCCTCTGGCGATGGCGGCGAACATGCGTGGCTCTTCGACAACGAGAAGGACGCGCTCGACCTCGACCAGCGCGTGCTCGGTTTCGACATGACGCAGCTGCTTGAAAACCCGCGTCTGCGCACGCCGACCATGATGTACCTGTTCCACCGGATCAATGAGCGGCTTGACGGTGAGCCGACCATGATCCTGATCGACGAGGGGTGGAAGGCGCTTGATGATGAGGTTTTCGCCGCGCGCATCCGCGACTGGCTAAAGACCCTGCGCAAGCGCAACGCGCTGGTCGGATTTGCGACGCAGTCCGCGCGTGATGCGCTTGAAAGCCGGATTTCAACGGCTCTGGTCGAGCAGACTGCCACGATGGTCTTTATGCCGAACAGCCGCGCGCGGCCCGAAGATTACTGCGATGGTTTCGGCCTTACCGACCACGAACTTGCGCTGATCCGCACTCTGCCCGCGCATTCGCGCTGCTTCCTCGTGCGCCAGCCCGATGCAAGCGTGGTGGTTCGACTCGATCTTTCCGGCGCACCCGAAGTGCTCACCATCCTTTCGGGCCGCGAAAGTGCTGTTCGGCGGCTCGACCTACTGCGTGAAGCCGTCGGTGACGAGCCAAGCGCATGGTACCCGGCGCTCACCAACAAGGCGTGGCCCGACGGCGGGAATGGCGCGGTCGACGAGGACGGCTCGCCCGTCTGGCAGGCGGCGGAATGACGACAAGCTGCGACCTTGCAGCCCAGGACATGGGCACAGGCGTCGCTGCGGCGCTGACCGCGGTCGACTGCATCGCCAGCCAGGTGAGCGAGCAGGCTTTCAACCGCCTGTTCGGCGCCGAAGGGCAGCTTGGCGTGGTACTGACTGTCCTGCTGACGATGTATGTTGCGTTTTTCGGCTTCAGCCTGATGCTGGGCCGCTCGAACCTGTCGGTGCGAGCAGTCATCCCGAAAATGATGACCATCGGCCTCGTCCTGACTTTCGCGACGAGTTTCGCTGCGTTCCAGACGGTGTTCTACAATCTCGTGGTTGGAGGGCCCGACCAGATTGCAGGCATCCTCACCGAAAGTCAGGGTTCGGCGACTGCCACTTTCGCAACCAAGCTCGACATCGTGTTTATCGCTGTGCAGCAGGCATCGACCGGTCAGACCGACATCAACCTGTTTTCACCACCTGGGATGATGTGGGCGGGGGCGATGCTGCTTCTGCTGGGAACAGTCGGCTTGCTGGTCACTGCGCGTATCGGGATTGCTTTGCTTCTGGCAGTTGGTCCGATCTTTGTTGTGCTTGCCCTGTTCAATGGGACGCGCGGTTTGTTCGTTGGATGGCTCAAGGGACTGGTCATGCTCGCGCTCGGCCCGCTTTTCGCAGTGGTGGGCGGTTCGATTATGCTGGAGCTTGCTGTGCCGATCCTCGCCGCGCTCGTCGCCGTACCGGGCCAGATCGATCAACAAGCCGCGATGGGTTTCTTCGTAGTCGGTTTTGTCCACGTGGTGCTGATGCTGATGGCATTGCTCGTTTCCGCAGTGATGGTCGCCAAATGGGAAGTCTTCGGCTTCGCACGGCCCGATAAGGTTGTGGACCGCTCCCCGGAGCCTGCACTCGCAGCCGCTCAAGCTGCCCCGGCGAGCCAGCCCCGGTCCACTCAGGTCGCCCCGACAGCGTCCGCCAACGCTGCAGCGCAGCGCCGCATTGACGTTAACGTGCCCAGCCAATCCGCAGCGAATGATAGTGGCTCCAATGGGCCTACGACCGTTCGCGAGACGAAGGTCTTCGCGACAACTTCAGGCAGCGGTCAGGCCGCGCCGGGCAATACGCAGGTTTCGCGCACCCGTGGGATCGGCAACCGGTTCCGCTCGGCAGGTGCCAACATCGCTCTTTCGAAATCGGAGACCAAGTAATGATCCGCGCCGAACAGCTTCGGCTCACACTGACTGCTCTGGCGGTTGCGCTTGCCCCGGTGGCTGCGTTGCCCGTCGCAGCGCAAGGAGCAGAAACCGTTCAGGAAACGCCCGGCGGCGATCCTCGGCTTGTGACGCTCGTCTTCGACGAAACCCGCGTTTACACCATCAACGGAAAAGTCCGCGTCCAGACGACGATCAAGTTCGCGCCTGATGAATCGATCCAGAATGTCGGCATCGGCGACAGCAATTCCTGGCAGGTCCAGCCAAATCAGGCTCAGTCGATCCTGTTTGTGAAACCGCTCGAAGCAAGCGCTCGCACCAACATGACGGTCGTGACGAGCAAACGCACCTACCTGTTCGATCTCGTGGCGAGCCCTCGCAACGCGCCGCTTTACGTGATGCAGTTCCGCTATCCCGAGCTTGAGAAAGCGGCTGAGGAAGCCGCCCTCGCTGCCGCCGCCGCTCAGGAGCGGGAGGAGGCCAACGAGGTCGAGCTTGCAGCGGCCAACGATCCCTATGCTGTGGCGGATCCTGCCATGCTCAACTTTGAATGGGCGGGCGAAGGTAAGAGCGAGCTTTTGCCAGCGCGCACCTATGATGATGGCGAGGCGGTTTTCCTGACCTGGCCTGCCGGCACAGCCATTCCGGCGATCCTGATCACCAACGATCAAGGCGATGAAGGGCCTGCCAATTTCACCGTGCGCGGCGATACCGTCGTGCTCGATATGGTCCCTAGCGAAATCATCCTGCGCTCGGGGAATGATAGTGCTACACTGACCAACAATGGCCCGGTGCCTTCGCGCCGCGTCAGCGCCGCGAGCGATCGCGGTCGCGGATCATGAGGGAGATGAAGTAATGCGTCTTGCCATGCGTCTTCCGCCCAAGAAGGGCGATAACGGCAATGCCGAGGGCGGCGACCCGCGCGACGGCGAATCCGCAGAAGTCATCGATCTGGCGAGCCGCAACGGTTATTCCGCCGTCGCCGAGCGCAAGACCAAGACCGAAGGGTTGGGCCTTGCGGCAGGTGTTGCGATTGTCGGCTTGCTTGGAGCGACAACCTTCTGGGCGATGACGGCGGCGGAACTGCCCGATGCGGAAAACACGGGCGGGGTTGGCGCTCAGCCAGCCCAGGCCGCTGCGGTCCCTGCGACCGAGCCTGCGTCGGTTCCTGTTCCTGCCCCCGTCGTTGCACGGCCAGATCCGGCGCCGGCTCCCATCCTTGCAAATCCGCCTGCTGTCGCAGCAGCCCCAGGGACCAACCCGCTCGCCAGCCCGACCATGATCTATGATGCAAGCCGTAACGCGTTGAATGCGCAGGCTGCTGAAGCTGCACCCGGTGCGGTGGTCGCCAGCGGACCGGGTGCCGGCGATTCCGGGGCCATCGGCTCTGCAGCAGCCTTTGCAAGCGCTGTCGGCGGCGTCGGCGGCGCACCCGCGCAGGCTCGCCCGATGGTCAATCCGGCCACCACCGTGACCGAAGGCACGATGATCCCGGCGGTGCTTGAAACCGCGATCAACACCGATGTTCCGGGCTATGTCCGCGCGGTCGTGAGCCAGGACGTGCGTAGCTTTGACGGGACGAACGTGCTGATCCCGCGCTCCTCGCGTCTGATCGGCCAATACCAATCGGGCGTGCAGCAGGGTCAAAAGCGTGCTTACGTGATCTGGACCCGCCTAATCCGTCCGGATGGCGCATCGGTCAACATCGCCTCTCCCGCTGTCGCCTTTGACGGCACTACTGGTCTGGAAGGCGATGTGAACAACCACTTCTTCCGCCGGTTTGGTTCTGCCATGCTCTTGTCGGTTGTCGGCGGCCTTGGCGCTATCGCGTCGGGCGGGACTTCGGTTGTCCTAGGCGGAGCAGGGCAGAGCGCTGCCAGCATCGCTGCACAGCAAGACGGCCAGATCGGCCCGACGATCCGCGTGCGCATGGGTGAACCGATCCGTGTCTTTACCGCGCGCGACCTCGACTTCACCGGCGTTGCCGAGTGATTTGAACCGATAGCGACGATTATGACTGCCGATATCCATCCGCTTCCTTCTGGAGCAGGCCAGTCCGCCTCCTCGCAGGAGCCGGAGGCGGCGAGCGCGTCTGATGCGCCGATCGGCGGTGAGCGCAGCGTCTATCTCGACGCCTATCTCGCGCCGTTCAAGCGCTGGCTCGACCGCGATACCGTGACCGAAATCATGGTCAACGAACCGGGCGAGGTTTGGGTCGAGGATGCGTCGGATCCCGGCATCAAGAAGATCATCACGCCTGAAATCGACGACCGGCTTGTCCAGCGACTTGCCGAGCAGGTAGCGCGGGTAAGCCACCAGGGCATCAACCGCGAACACCCGCTCCTGGGCGCAACACTGCCCGATGGTGCACGCATTCAGTTCTGCGGCCCTCCCGCAAGCCGCAAGCATTGGGTCATGGCGATCCGTCGCCACCGCCGTCTCGATCTGCCGCTTGATGCCTATGACACCGGGCCGCTTGCAGGTGAGCAGGTTATCGAGATGCCGGATCCGCAGTTCCAGCCTATCGAGTATCTGCGCGAGGCGATCCGGCATCGTCGCACGATCCTGATTTCTGGCGGCACCAGCACGGGGAAGACGACGTTCCTCAACGCCATGCTCGGGGAAATCCCGCGCGAAGAGCGCGTCGTTTTGGTCGAAGATACGCCTGAGCTGAAGTTTCTGGGCGAGAACTCGGTTGGCCTCGTCGCGGTGAAGGGCGAGTTGGGTGAGGCCAAGGTCACGCCCAATGAGCTACTCCAGGCTGCCCTTCGTCTTCGCCCTGACCGGATCGTTCTGGGTGAGCTTCGCGGTGCCGAAAGCGTCTCCTTCCTTCGCGCGATTAATACGGGTCACCCAGGCAGCTTTTCGACCATCCACGCCAACTCTTTGCGCGGTGCGCTCGAACAACTGTCGCTTATGGTGATGCAGACTGGGATTGGCCTGACCCGCAGCGACACGATCTCTTACGCCGCCAGCGTGATCGACGTAATCGTCCAACTTGGCCGAGACGCGAATGGCAAGCGTGGTATCACGGCGATAGCGGACAGTCGCACCTTGGTTTGAAGCTTCGCGCGCCGGTTCACCTGCCTGCGAATTTGACATTCGTGTGACAACAGCGTTTGCGTGATTTACACGTCGCGCGCGCACGAACATTGGGCGCAGTGTATAACGCAGTGAGCGCAACGCGTTGGCGTGCGTCAACAGCCGTGTGGAGCTTCGACAGAAACGCGAATGAGCAGCCAGCCTATTACCAGCGATCAAATCGTTTCGGCGGCGTCTCCGCCGTCGGCACCTCCTGCGTCCATCGCGCCCGGTGGCGAGGCTTACTTCAACCGCGAATTGTCATGGCTGGCCTTCAACGAGAGAGTCCTCGCAGAGGCATGTAACGAGCGTTATCCGCTGCTTGAGCGGCTGCGGTTCCTGTCGATCTCTGGCAGCAACCTTGATGAATTCATGATGATCCGCGTGGCGGGCCTGGTCGGTCAGGCGCAGCGCGGGATCGACAAACCAGCCATCGATGGTCGCACTCCGACCCAGCAACTCAGCGCCATACGCGAAAAGCTGGCCGAATTGTCCGCGCGCCAACAGGATATCTGGCGCAACCTGCATGCGCTGCTTGCCGAAGCCGACATTCATATCGCCGACGAACAGCGAGTGAAGCCCGCCGCTCACAAGTGGCTCGAGGCGTTCTTCCTTGAAGAGATTCTTCCCGTGATCACGCCGCAGGCGCTCGATCCGGCGCACCCATTTCCTTTCGTGCACAACGAAGGAATGGGCCTGCTGTTCACGCTGAGCCGCGATGCGGACAAGGAACAGATCATGGAGATGATCCTGATCCCGACCGCCTTGCCGCGTTTTGTCCGGGTGCCGGGTGACATCGCCGGGGCAGGGGAGGCGGTCTACATCTCGATAGCAAGCCTCATCCAGCGCTACGCAAAGAAGCTCTTCCCGGGCTTCACAATCGAGGGCGACGGACTTTTCCGCGTGCTGCGCGACAGCGATATCGAGATCGAGGAAGAAGCCGAAGACCTCGTGCGCACCTTCCGCAGCGCCATCCAGCGCCGTCGGCGCGGGCAAGTGATCCAGCTTGAGCTGGAAGAGGACTTCGATCCGCAGGGCGAGGAAATCCTACTCCAGCAGCTTGGCGTGCACGAGGCCGCCGTCATCAAGACCGACGGGATGATCGGTATCGACGGCCTTGCCGAGATTGTCGATGAAGACCGGCCCGATCTCAAGTTCGACGCCTATTCACCGCGCTATCCAGAGCGCATTCGCGAACATGATGGAGATGCCTTCTCCGCCATTCGCGAGAAAGACATCGTCATTCACCACCCCTACGAAAGCTTCGAAGTGGTGGTCGATTTCATTCGGCAGGCGGCTGCCGATCCGGATGTCGTCGCGATCAAGCAGACGCTTTACCGTGCAGGGTCTCAGTCCGCCGTCATCAGCGCGCTGATCGAGGCGGCGGAGAACGGCAAGTCGGTAACTGCGGTGGTCGAACTGAAAGCCCGCTTCGATGAGGAACAGAACCTCAAATGGGCGACTAAGCTGGAGCGTGCCGGGGTGCAGGTCATCTATGGCTTCACCGACTGGAAAACCCACGCCAAGGTTGCGATGGTGGTGCGGCGCGAGGAGAGCGGTTTTCGCACATACTGCCACTTTGGGACCGGGAATTATCACCCGATCACGGCCAAAATCTACACCGACATGAGCTTCTTCACCGCCGATCCCAAACTGGGTCGCGATGCGGCGAAGATGATGAATTTCGTCACTGGTTATGTCGAACCGCATGGCCTTGAAATGATCTCGATCGCGCCGCTCGACTTGCGCGAAGAGATCTACGAGCGCATCGACGCCGAGATCGCTAACGCTCGCAAGGGCAAGCCAGCCGCGATCTGGATGAAGTGCAACCAGATCACGGACGAAGGCATGATCGACCGCCTCTACGCCGCCAGCAATGCAGGAGTTCGCGTGGAACTGGTGGTGCGCGGCATTTGCTGCCTGCGCCCGGGAGTCGAGGGCCTTTCGGAGAACATCAGGGTCAAATCGATCATCGGACGCTTTCTTGAGCATTCGCGCATCTACGCCTTTGCGAACGGCCGCGCGATGCCGGGGCCAAATGCACGAGTTTACATCTCTTCGGCCGATCTGATGGGCCGCAACCTCGATCGCCGTGTAGAATCGCTTATTCCGATTACCAACCGGACCGTACATGACCAGATTCTACAGCAGGTGCTGCTCGCCAACATGCTCGACACCGAGCAAAGCTGGTGGCTCCATGCCGATGGCAGCTATTCGCGGGTTGAGACCGACGGGAAGCCGTTCAATTGCCACCGCTACTTTATGACCAACCCCTCTCTGTCAGGGCGCGGGGGCGCCTTGGAGGCGGGAGCGGTGCCTAAGCTCAGCTTGCGCCGGGGACGTGCTGGATGAGCTCGAAACGCAGGCGTGCCGAGCGCGATGGAACATTTGCCGGAGCCACCCCGGGCCGTGCAATCATCGACATCGGCTCCAACACGGTCCGCATGGTCGTTTACGGTGGCACGATGCGTGCGCCAACGGTGCTGCTCAATGAAAAGGTCAGCGCGCGGCTTGGCCGTGATATCGCAACTGATGGCAAGCTTGCCGATGAGGCAATCGACCTCGCTATGCGCGGGCTCAAGCGGTTCGCCCTGTTACTCGACGACCTGGGTGTCGACGACGTTGAGACGGTCGCAACTGCCGCAGTCCGCGAGGCGAGCAATGGCTCCCAATTTGTCAAAGAACTGAAGAAGCTGGGCTTCAAGCCCCGGATCATTTCGGGCGAAGAGGAAGCGTGCTTGAGTGCGAGCGGAGTGGCCGGCGCTTTTCCCGGCGCGACCGGGACCGTCGCCGATCTTGGCGGCGGGAGCCTCGAACTCGTCACCATCGAGAATGGCAAGCCAGGCCAGGCGGTATCTCTTCCGCTCGGCACTCTGCGTCTTCCAGAATACCGCGGAGACTCGCGAAGCGAGATGCGCAAAGCGCTGGAAAAAGCGCTCAAGAAGGGCGCACCTCAAATCGAGAAGGGGCAGCCGCTTTATCTTGTGGGCGGCACGCTGCGCACGATGGCGGTTTACGCCATGCAGGAGCAGGGGCATCCACTATCGGACCCTCATGGCTTTATGCTCGAGCCTGATGAAGCCAAGTCGCACATCGGCAAGGCGCTTGCCAAAGAGAGCGTTGAGAGCCTGAAAGAGCGCGACCGTATCTCCTCAATGCGCGCAGAAAAGCTGCCTGATGCGTCCGTCCTTGCAGAGGCGATGCTTTCGCGCTTTGGCCCCAGCTGCCTCATCTTCTCGTCATGGGGCCTGCGCGAAGGCCTGCTCTACGACCGGCTACCCGATCACGCGAAAGCGCAAGACCCACTGCTCGCCGGTGTAGGCGTTTTTGCGACCCAGCGCGGCTCTCCCCAGACGCTGGCTGCGCGGATAGCGGGCTGGACCGTCGATGCTGCCCCTCCGCAAAAGCATGGGACCGAACGGCTTAGACTAGCTGCAACCATGCTGGCTCTCGCATCGATGCAGATCGAGCCCAACATCCGTTTGCCACAGGCAATCGACTGGGCGCTGCACAAACGCTGGATCGCTGTCAGCAGCAAGGACCGCGCTATGCTCGCCGCAGCAATCGCGGCGAACGGCAACGCTCTCGATCTGCCCGACGAAGTCCGCGAGCTTGCCAGTGAAGACGCTTTGAACGAAGCCATGTGCTGGGGCCTTGCGGTGCGCCTCGCTCGCCGCTTGGGCGCGCGTTCGCGGCGTTCGCTTCAGGTCAGCCGTCTGCTGGTCGCGGACAAGACCCTCGTCCTGCGCCTTGCTGAAAGCCACGAGGCCTTGTTTGGCATCCCGACCGAGAAGGACATGAAGCTGCTCGCGGGCAGGCTCGGAGTCGACTGGAAGGTCGATATCATTCCCGATGACGAGCTTCTCGAAAACGAGCTGATCTAGGCTGATGACTTGGTTTCCTTGCCCGAAAAGGGTGAGAAATCAGTGTCGGTGTCGAACAGGTCCACGCCTTCGGCCTTCTTGAGCTTGGCGACGACCAGATAGGTCACGGGGGTGAGCGCGGCTTCCCAGATCACCTTGAGCAGCCAGTTTGTGATCATCACGGTGATGACGGCCTCGGTGGTCCAGATGCCGAGGAAGGCGACCGGATAGAAGATCAGGCTGTCGACACCTTGTCCCACCACGGTCGAGCCGATGGTGCGGGTCCACAGGGCCTTGCCCTTGGTCCAGACTTTCATCTTTGCCATGACATAAGAATTGACGAACTCGCCAGCCCAGAACGCGGTGATCGAGGCAAGCACGATGCGCCAGGTGCTCCCAAAAACGCTTTCATAGGTTTGTTGGCAGATCGAGCCTGTTGGTCCGGCGGGATCGGTGGTGGAGGTAAGAGGGCCTTGCCCGTCAAACCCGCTCGCCCCGCAAGCCCATCCGTCAAAGGCTGGCAAGCTGACCACGACGTAGCTCATGAACGCGAGGAAGATCATCGCCGCAAAGCCGGTCCAGATCACTCGCCGCGCTCTTGCGAAGCCGTATATCTCGGTCAGGACATCGCCGATGACGTAGCCAAGCGGAAAGAACAGGATGCCCGCGCCATAGATAAACACCCCATCGGGAGCGGGCCACCAGCCTTCGGGCCAGAACGCGACGTCGACAAAAGTCAGTTTGGCCGCACCGATAATATTCGACAACAGCAGGATCGCAACGAAAGCCGCCATGACGAAATCGTAGTAGCGGAAAGTCACCGGTGCATGGCTGGTCGCCTGGATTCCGTCATTCGGGTCTTGGTCGAAGGCGGCGCCGGGATCGGCCGGGTCGGATGCGTTTTCCATATGCGCGGGCACTAGCGCGATTCCCATTCGCCGCAAAGCACGCTAATGGGGGCCGGTTCCGACCAGGAATGCGCGCCCGTAGCTCATCTGGATAGAGCGCGAGACTTCTAATCTTGAGGCAGCAGGTTCGAGTCCTGCCGGGCGCGCCAACTTTCATCCATCGCAGCTCAGACACGGCTGGTGCCGGGATGGATCTCGTTGCGCGCCGAGTCCGCTCCCGTTCATCTTGGAATGACAAGTGTAGTCATCGAAGCAAACAGGAGACCAACCATGACCCGTATCCTCGTCGCCTCGCTGGCAGTTGCCGGAACTCTCTTCTCAGCGCCTCTAGCTGCGCATGACCGCGAAATCGTTGTCGAGCGCTACCGCTCGCTTCCGCCTTCACCCAACAACTTCACGAACAAATGGTGGGTCGATTACCAGACCGACATAAGCGAGGCTCGCCGCGAGCTGCGCAGCGATCTGCGCCGTGCGACCGATGCAGAAGACCGCTTCGATGCGCGCCGCGAATATGAGCGCGAGCTTGAAGATGCCAAATACGATTACGAGAAAGAAATGCTCGAGCGCGGCTATCGCGTCGTCAGTTTCCGCGAGAACCGCTACCGCATGGCGCGTCGCTAGAGCGCCAAGTCAGCCGCGCGCGACAGTTTCGAGCAGTTCGGAAGTGATCGGGTAGCCCGCGTCCTCCATGATCGTCAGCATCGGTTGGGCACCAGTGGTGTCGACGCGCGGGACGATCGTCTTGACGGGGATCGCTTCGGCCTGCGCGCGTGCCTCTTCGAAACTTGCGAAGAGGGCTAAGCGTTCCAGATTGCGGCGGGTCGGGAAGATAAGCTTGATCTCGCCTTCCTCTGCCATCTTCAGCGCGCCCTTGGCGCTGGTCCAGAAGAGGCGGGTGTTTTCAGAATTGTCGATCGAGACATCGACTTCGCCGGTGCCCAGATCGGCAAGGTAGAAGCGCGTGTCGTAGACGCGTGAAAGGTTCTCGTTCTTGGGAAACCAACGAGCGAAGGGCACGATCTGATCGAGGTCGAGTGTCCAACCGAACGCTTTCAGCACTGGCTCAAGTTCGTTGCGCTTTTCAAGCATCGCGCGGGCCTCGGCGGCTTTTGATGCGTCGATATCGCCTGCAAGTCCAAGCGCCAGTCCGGTTTCCTCGAGCGTTTCGCGAATTGCGGCGATCTGGTGTGCAGCCTCATCGGAGGTGATCGCGCCGCCGCTGTCTGCCGCGGCATCCTCCCCGAGAGCGAAGTCGTCAGGATCGACCCGGCCACCGGGAAACACCGCCATACCGCCAGCGAACACCATGGTGCGCGATCGGACCGTCATGAGCACCTGAGGGTCGCCGCCTTCAGGATCGTTTCGGAAGATGATGATTGTGGCGGCGGGAATACCTTGCGGTGCAGATTCGCTTGTCATGTAGCCAGTGATGGCGCGGCTTCGCCCGCTTGCCAAGGGCAGTGAGGCGTGGTGTCGGGATCCCTTACAGCCGAGACAAAAGTTAAAGGCTGCTAACCATCATAAACGGCACAATTCCGGGGCTTCGCTGTTTTGGCACGACAAGTGCATGAGAGAGCGCGAAGAATGTGGTCTTCGAATTGAGGTGCGGCCTTCCTGGTCTCTGGGTCTCACCTCCCCAAAGAAAAAGCCGCCTCGCACTTCCCGTTGCGAGGCGGCTTTTTTCTTTGCCGATCAGCGAAGACGGTCAGCTTTCGATCTTGGCGACTTTGTTCTCGTCCATCATCTGCTGAAGTTCGCCCGCTTCGAACATTTCCATCATGATGTCGCTACCACCGACAAACTCGCCCTTCACATAAAGCTGGGGGATGGTGGGCCAGTCGGAGAAGGTCTTGATCCCCTGACGCACTTCCATGTCCTGGAGCACATCGACGCTTTCATACTGAACGCCGCAATGGTCGAGGATCGCGACTGCGCGGCTTGAAAAGCCGCATTGCGGGAAGAGCGGGGTGCCCTTCATGAACAGGACGACGTCGTTCTCGCCGACGAGGGTGGAAATGCGGGTGTTGATATCAGCCATTCTAAAGGGCCTTCGTTCTGGGTGTTCTTGTGTCGAAAACTACGTGGGGACCACGGTGGTCACTTGCAAGGCGTGCAGTTCGCCGCCCATGCGCCCGCCGAGAGCGGCGTAGACCATCTTGTGCTGCTGCACGCGGGTCTTGCCAACGAATTGCGGAGCGGTCACGACCGCCGCCCAGTGATCGTTGTCGCCTGCAAGGTCAGTGAGTTCTACGCTCGCACCGGGCAGGGCAGCGAGGATCGCCGCTTCGATATCAGGGCCGGACATGGGCATGGGGCGATCAGCTCTCGCTCATGTATTGGCGCTTGGCCTCGATCGCCATTTCTTCGAGCTTTGCGCGGATGTCGGCTTCGCTGACATTGGTGTCCGCTGCGGTCAGATCGCCGAGCAGCTTGCGAATGACGTCTTCATCACCGGCTTCCTCGAAGTCGGCCTGTACGACAGACTTCTTGTAGGCCTCAGTTTCTTCGGGCGTGAGGTTCATGATCCCGGCAGCCCATTCGCCGAGCAGGCGGTTGCGGCGTGCCGCGATCTTGAATGCGGTTTCTTCGTCGAGTGCGAACTTGGCTTCTTCGGCGCGTTCGCGGTCTTTGAAATCGGTCATGGTGATCCCCTTGGAAAATACCTGCTTGAAATAGGGTCGGGCAGGGCGCGCGGCAACAGGCTTTCGCCCTGCTGACCCGTCAATTTAGTCCATCGTAACGACAAGCTTGCCGACTGCCTCGCGGTTTTCGAGCTTGGCGATCGCTTCGCCCGCGCGTTCGAGCGGGAAGGTTTCGGAAACGAGCGGGTCGATCTTGCCTTCCTTCATCAGCGCGAAAAGCTCCTTCACCTGCTGCACGAACTTGGCCGGCTCGCGTGCGGTGAAAGCGCCCCAGAAGACGCCGCAAATGTCGCAAGATTTGAGCAGCGTAAGGTTGAGCGGCATTTTCGCGATCCCCGCCGGGAAACCGACGACCAGAAAGCGGCCTTCCCATGCGATCGAACGAAGCGCGGGTTCGGAATACTGGCCGCCCACGATATCATAGACGATGTTGGCGCCGTTCGGTCCGCAGGCTTCCTTGAACTTGTTGGCGAGGTCTTTGGAGGCCGCTTTGTCCATCTCCTCGCGCGGATAGATCACCACCTCGTCAGCGCCGGCCTTGCGGGCTACTTCGCCCTTGGCCTCGCTCGACACAGCTGCGACCACGCGCGCACCGAACGCCTTGGCGAGTTCGACCGCCGAAAGACCAACGCCGCCTGCCGCGCCAAGGACGAGGACGACATCGCCTTCCTTGATGTGGCCGCGGTCCTTCAGGCCGTGGATCGTGGTGCCGTAGGTCATCAGCAACGATGCAGCCTTTTCGTGCGGCACACCGTCGGGAACCGGGAACATGCGATTGGCAGGCACGATCGCCTTTTCGCGAAGCCCGCCATTGCCGATCCCGGCCATGACATTGTCGCCAACCTTGAAGCCTTCGACGCCTTCGCCAACCGCTTCGATCACGCCAGCGATCTCACCACCAGGCGAATAGGGACGCTCCGGCTTGAACTGGTAAAGGTCGCGGATCATCAGCGTGTCGGGATAGTTGATCGCGCAAGCCTTCACCGCGACCAGTACCTCGCCCTTGCCGGGCTTGGGCGTGTCGATCTCGTCGAGCGTCAGCGTTTCGGGGCCGCCGACTTCGTGCGTGCGGATGGCTTTCATGTGAGGTCTCTCCCTTAGATATTGGTGCCTGCCGCGACCCACGCCTGCGCGGAACTGCGGCGGTCTTCGAATGTGCTGATCGCGTCGCTGCTTTCGAGCGTGAGCGACACTTCATCAAGCCCGCCGAGAAGGCAGTGCTTGCGAAATGGATCGATCTCGAAGGTGAAGCGGTCCTGAAACGGTGTCGTGACGGTCTGGTTTTCAAGGTCAACGGTGATCTCATGGCCATCCCTTGCCACTTCCATCAGCCGGTCGATCACTTCCTGCGGCAGGACGACGGGCAGGATGCCGTTCTTCACCGCATTGCCTGAGAAGATGTCCGAATAGCTCGGTGCGATCACCGCGCGAATGCCGAGGTCGAGGATTGCCCATGCGGCGTGTTCCCGGCTCGATCCGCAGCCGAAATTGTCGCCCGCGATCAGGATTGGTGCACCTTTGTAGGCAGGGTCATCGAAGACATTGTCTTCGCTTGCGCGAATGCTCTCAAAAGCGCCTTCGCCAAGCCCTTCGCGGCTGATCGTCTTCAGCCACTTTGCCGGGATGATTATGTCGGTGTCGACATTCTTTGCGCCGAAGGGAATGGCGCGGCCTTCGACCTGAGAGATGGGATCCACTTGCCCGTCCCTTTAGTCGGTTTCGGGCGGCTCGCCCGAGGGGATTGTCTTGGAAGGCTCTACGGGCTTCTTCGCCTTCGAGCGCTTTCCTGCATAGAGGAGAGCTGCGGCGATAGCTGCAGAACCGATGGCACCGGCAGCGGCGATAGCGGCTTTGGAAGTCTTGGTCATTGGTGTCTCATGCTGAGGGGTGAGGGGAAAGGCAAGGGGCAGTTGAGTAGGTAGGCAGTTCTGTCGTCAGGCGATCAGCACGTCTTGTCCGATCACGCCTCGTTCGCGCCGCTCGCTTGGCTCTGATACTCCATCCCAGCCCAGGCCGTCCATGAAGCGGGCTTCGATACCTGCTAACTCGGCTGGGTGGAACAGTCGCATATTCGCGCCCATCCGGTCCACTTGCGAGGCCTCGCTGGCAATCCAGTGGGTCGTCGCGCCGCAATGGCTGCATGAATGAAGCTCGACTATCGGATTGTCGATGTCTTCGCGTTGAAAGCAGACCGTCTCGCCTGTCACACGAAGCGCTCCGCGTGAGAAGTAGCTCCACGCCGCTCCGCTTTTCCGGCACAGGCTGCAGTCGCAAAATGTGATCGAGGTTGGGCGCTCGGGCAACGCTACCTCCACCCTGCCGCATAAGCAGGTCGCCTTCATTCGGTCAGTTCCCTCACGTCCGTAAGCTTGCCGGCGACGGCGGCCGCAGCGGCCATTGCAGGCGAAACGAGGTGCGTGCGAGCGCCGGGGCCCTGGCGGCCTACGAAGTTGCGATTGCTGGTCGAGGCGCAGCGCTCGCCTGCGGGCACCTTGTCGGGGTTCATGCCGAGGCAGGCCGAGCAGCCCGGCTCGCGCCATTCGAAACCTGCATCGGTGAAGATACGATCGAGCCCTTCCTCCTCCGCCTGGCGCTTCACAAGGCCCGATCCGGGCACGACGATCGCCCAGCGCACGTTGTCGGCCTTCTTGCGGCCCTTCAGAACCTTTGCCGCGTCGCGCAGGTCTTCGATGCGGCTATTGGTGCAGCTGCCGATGAAGACGTTTTCGATCGCGATCTCCGTCATCGGCGTGCCGGGGGTGAGGCCCATGTAATCGAGGCTCTTGGCCGCCGCGGCTTGCTTGGATGGATCAGCGAAGCTGTCAGGTGATGGGACTGTGCCAGTGATTGGGAGCACGTCTTCAGGGCTTGTGCCCCATGTGACGGTTGGCGCGACATCGGCGGCGTCGATCGTAACCGATTTGTCGAACTGGGCGCCCTCGTCGGTGCGAAGCGTGTTCCAGTATGCGACCGCATGATCCCAGGCGGCGCCCTTGGGCGACATCGGGCGACCCTTGAGGTAGCGGAACACGGTTTCATCGGGCGCGATCAATCCGGCGCGCGCGCCCGCTTCGATGCTCATGTTGCACACGGTCAGACGCTGTTCGACGCTCATCTCTTCAAAGACACGGCCACGATATTCGATCACGTGGCCTGTGCCACCGGCTGCACCGATCACGCCGATGATGTGCAGGATCAGGTCCTTGGCGGTCACACCGGGGCCCAGTTCGCCGTCGACACGCACCTCCATCGACTTGGAGCGCTGGAGCAGCAGCGTTTGCGTCGCGAGCACATGCTCGACCTCGCTCGTCCCGATCCCGAAGGCCAACGCGCCGAGGCCGCCATGGCTCGCCGTGTGCGAATCGCCGCATACGATCGTGGTGCCGGGGAGCGAGAAGCCCTGTTCCGGGCCGACGACGTGGACGATCCCCTGCTCGGCATCGGCATCGCCGATATAACGGATGCCGAAATCGGGAGCGTTGCGTTCAAGCGCTGCGAGTTGCGCTGCGCTCTGCGGGTCCTCGATTGGCACCTTGCTGCCTGCCGCATCGCGCCGCGCCGTCGTCGGCAGATTGTGATCGGGCACAGCAAGGGTGAGTTCGGGCCGACGAACTGAGCGCCCTGCAAGCCGCAGTGCCTCGAAAGCTTGCGGGCTGGTTACTTCGTGCACGAGATGGCGGTCGATATAGATGATCGCGGTCCCGTCATCGCGGGTCTCGACCACATGGTCGTCCCAGATCTTGTCGTAGAGAGTGCGCGGTTTGCTGGCCATTGGAAGGGGTCTTTCAGGTCTTTCGAGCCATGCGTTAGCGTCGGGCTGAGGCTTGAAGCAAGCCGCACTCTGCTTTCGATGCGATTTCGGTGCAGTTTGTCATGGCAATGCAGGGCTTCTTACGCTAACTGACATTCATGTCAGCAATGCCCTTCCGCTTCCCCATCACTGTCACCCCCGAAGACATCGACTTCATGGGGCACGTCAACAATGCGCGTTACCTCAACTGGGTGCAGGATGCGGTGCTGGCGCATTGGCGCGGTCTTGCGCCGGCAGAGGAGGTCGCGTCCAAGGCGTGGGTCGCCCTCAAGCACGAGATTACCTATCGCAAGCCCGCTTTCCTCGAAGACGATGTGATCGCGCAAACCGTGCTCGAACGATTCAACGGGGCGCGCGCATTTTACCACACCGTCATCCGCCGCGGCGAGGATGTGCTGGCCGAAGTGCAATCGAGCTGGTGCTGCATTGATGCCGAAACGCTGCGTCCCGCGCGCATCGGAGAGCATCTGCGCGAGTTCTTCTTCCCGGAAGACTGAGCGTCTACAAGCGATTGTACAGGCAGCCATGCGTCCCCTATACGCAACCCGATGGCCGCCCCTAGCGTATCTACCAACATGAGCGAGCAACGCTTCACCTTGCCTTATCGCAGCGCGCAGGGGCTGATCGGCCTTGCCCTTGCCGCGCTGATCGCTGGCGGGTGGCTGGGTATCCATGCCTACGCGATGTTCGTGTTTGAGCTTTCATGGTCGAACCTGCCCTTCGCGATCCTCATGGCGGCGGTGCAGTGCTGGCTTTCCGTTGGCGTCTTCATCGTCTGCCACGATGCGATGCATGGCAGCCTGCTGCCGGGCAAGGGGAGAGTGAACGCTGCGATCGCGACGGTGCTTCTGTTCCTCTATGCGGGCTTTGCCTGGCGCACCTTGCGCGACGCGCATCATACGCATCACCGGCTCGCCGGGCACAAGGGTGATCCCGATTTCGACGAGGACAACCCGTCGAGTTTCGCGCGCTGGTACTGGACCTTCTTCAAGCGCTATTTCGGTTGGCAGTCGCTGATCTTCGTGCACACCGTGGTCGGCATCTACTGGCTGGTGCTGGGCATCCCGATGGTGCAGATCGTGCTGCTTTACGGAGCGCCTGCGCTGCTTTCCTCGCTCCAGCTGTTCTACTTCGGCACCTACCGCCCCCATCATCACGCCGATGCCAAGCCGTTTGCCGACAAGCACAATGCGCGCACCGATGGCTTTTCGACGCTCACGAGCCTTTTGACCTGCTTTCATTTCGGCTATCATCTCGAGCATCACCACCGGCCCGACGTGCCATGGTGGGCGCTGCCCGCCGCGCGCCGCGCGAGGGTGGTTGAACAGTCGTATGAAGCAGGAACCGTGAGGAAGGAGATCGCAGCATGAGTTGGCCCGCAGCCATCGCCGTCACGCTTGGCGCGCTGATCTTCATGGAGTTCTTTGCGTGGTATGCGCACAAGTACATCATGCACGGCTGGGGCTGGGGCTGGCACCGCGACCATCACGAGCCGCACGACAACAAGCTTGAAAAGAACGACCTGTTCGCGGTCGTCTTCGGCACGATCAACGCAGGCATGTACATCTTCGGCGCGCTCTATTGGGACGCGCTGTGGTGGGCGGCCTTGGGCGTCAACCTCTACGGCGTGATCTACGCGCTCGTTCATGATGGCCTCGTCCATCAGCGTTTTGGTCGGTACGTGCCCAAGAACGCCTATGCCAAGCGGCTGGTGCAGGCTCACCGTCTTCACCACGCCACCATCGGCAAGGAGGGCGGGGTGAGCTTCGGCTTCGTGCTCGCGCGCGATCCGGCCAAGCTCAAGGCCGAGCTTAAGCGCCAGTCGCAAAGCGGCGAGGCTATCGTCCGCGAGAGTGCCGGGGCCTGATCGGCCTGACCGGCGCGGATGGGCGGCAACCACAACCTCTCCGGCGAGTGGGACGGCACCTTCGCTTATCCCGATGTCCCCGAAGCGGGGCCTGTCACGCCCTTCCTTGCTCGCCTCAGCGAAGCGGGCGGCGTGCTGAGCGGCAGCGTGATCGAACCGCACGAGTTCGCCGAAGGCACTGCTGAGGCGACGATCAGCGGCACCCGCATCGGCAAGGCGGTCCACTTCGCAAAGACCTATCACGGCGCTGGCTGGGAGTACCGCCAGACCGTGCTCTATTACGGCACGCTCAACGATGACGGGACGCGCATTGCGGGCGAGTGGCGCATCGACCACTGGCGCGGACCCTTCGAGATGACCCGCGATCCCCCTCCGGCTGTCGAAGTCAGCGTCAGCGAGGAAGCCGAGGCGGGCGTTTAGATCTGACCTGCTGGCCCGTGTTGGAACGCGCAAAGGGGTGTTTGGGAAAAACGCAGCTACCTTGTTGAGCTTCGCAAATGTGCGCAAATTCAATGGTTTGAATGAGGCGTTCGCGCCATTTCCCATGTAGGATGTGTGACCTTTCGATTTGCCTCGGCATCATGCCAAAGTTGATCGAAGATAAAGGTCATCCCTCGTGTAGGAAAATACTGAAGCGCAATCCGGTGTCGGCCCCTTCACCGAGTGGGCCGAGCGCCTATTCTGCGCGCGTCACGATCCAGCCGCCGATGATCACCAGCACCGCAACCGACGCCCAGACCCACGGTTGGCCAAGCGTAAAGCCCGTGAATGCGACCCCGGCGCTCATGGCTGCTACAGAAGCGACCTTGGCCTTGCGCGAGATCGCCCGGCGTTCGCGCCAGTCGCGGATTTGCGGCCCCCAGCGCGGATCGGCGAGAATGCGTCGCTCCCATTCCGGATTGCTGCGCGCAAAGCAGAACGCGGCCAGCAGCAGGAACGGCACAGTCGGCATAAGCGGCAGAACCGCTCCAATCGCGCCAAGCGCAACGCAAATGATCCCGGAGACGAGGTAAAGCCAGCGCACCGGATCAGCCGCCCGGTCCGCTTTGACGCAAATCCATTCCCAGCACCGGCAACATACGTCCGGATACCGAGCCCGATGGCTCCTCCCCGACCGGCTCAAATCCAATGCTGCGGTAAAACGGGACGGCATCAGGATCGGCAGTCACGACCATTCTGGCTGCCCCTTTGCGCTCTGCGGCATCGCGTGCCCAGGCGAAGAGCGCCTTGCCGAGACCTGTTCCGATCAGGCGCGGTTCCACGAAGAGTTTCTCAAGCTCGCTCTGAGCTCCGTCGATCCGAAGTTGCGCAAGCCCGATGATGGCGGTTCCATCCTCTAGGACGACGACCTCGCTCGTCGAAAGATCATTGCAGGTCAGCGTCAGTTCCGCCCGGCATGCCTCGATGAAAGCAGCGTCGTATCCCCAATGCGCCTTTGACCGCAGGCAAAGCGCGCTCGCTTGCTCCAGCTCCTCCGCATGCAGCGGGCGGAGCAGGGGGTCAGGCATCGGCCAGACGCGCCGCATGCTCCTTGACGAGCGCGATCATGTTGGGGACGCCCTGTGTCCGATTGGATGACAGCTGGTTCTTGAGATCGAAGGGATCGAGCGCGGCGGTCACATCCATCTCGGCCACTTCGCGCGCGGGCTTGTCCTGCACGGCGGCGATGACGAGCGCGACGATGCCCTTGGTGATTGCTGCATTGCTGTCTGCAAGGAAGTGGAGGGCGCCATCGCCTGCCGTCTCGGTGGGATAGACCCACACCGCGGCCGAACAACCGCGCACGAGGGTCGCATCGGTTTTCAGCGCGTCGGGCATGTCCTCAAGTTCACGCCCCAGCTCGATCAGCAGGCGGTAGCGTTCATCGCCTTCGAGGAATTCGTATTCTTCCTGGATATCGTCAAGACTTCGCATGGGGGCGCATTTAGGATGCGCGGCTGCGAAGCGAAAGGGGCGCAGACGGGTAAGCCGCGAATTAGCGCCTTTAAAGCTCAACTCCGCTGGCAATCGCTTCGAGCTTCTTGATCCGCTCTTTCATGTCGGCAAGCTCGATCCGGGCTGCACCGACGCTGGCGCCGCCTTCGATTTCGGCTGCGGGATCGGGGCGGGCGGTGCCGCGTTCGATCTCCTCGCGCTTCAGTTGAAGCCAGCCCTGCCACGCTCGCAAGAGCGCAAAGGCGACCACGGTAATGCCAACAAGGCAGGTTGCGGCGATAACGAGTACGGGGTCCATCATCATTGGCTCTGCTCCTCCTTGGACGGGAGTGGGGTTGAAGCTACCGATCCCTCGCCAGGGCTTCTGAGAGCTTCGATTTCAGCGGCGATGCGCGCACGTTCGCGGGCATCCATCGTGTTGTTGTCGGTTGCGATGCGTTCGAGCACGTGAAGGCGCTCGCGCAATTGTTCCATTTCGCGCCGGGTCTCTTCGATCTCGGCGCGGCTTGGGCGATCGTCCTCGTCATGGGCGCGCGGCGTCCACGTTTCGTTGCCTTCGGCATCGGTCGTGATGCCGTGGCGCGCCTTGGCCATCTGGACGATCCCCCAGACGACGATGGCGATAACAGCGACGATGGCCCAAGAACTCATTACTGGTTTCCTCCAAGCTTCGGTTTGGCAGCCGGTTCACGCAGCGCCTCGATTTCTTCGGCAAGGTCGATCGAGCGGTCGGTCGCGATGCGTTCAAGCACGCGGACGCGTTCTTCGAGGTTCATTCCTTCGGACCTGTCGATGACCTTGCGGTTCTTGCTCGTCCGGCGCCAGCGCATGGCGAAGTAGACCGCTGCGCCCGTGACACCGGCCACGACTGCCGACATCTGCATGGCATCGAACATCAAGGCGGTGTCAGGGCCAAACATCAGCCGTTCTCCAACTGGCGGCGCGATTTCACATCGTCGCGCAGGGCTTCGATCTCATCCGACAGCAGCGAACCGCGATCGGTTGCGAGGCGTTCGAGCACCTTGAGGCGGTCTTCGATCATCTCGGTGCGTTCGGCGATCTGGCTCACCGTTTCGCTGGACTTCGATCCGATCAGCGAATGTTCGCGTGCCCATTTCTTGTGGGCGTAGACCTTGGCAACGATCGCGTTGATGCTGATGCCGGTGATCGCGACCACGACAGTGATGAAACTGAAGATGAGGACGAGATCCATATCCATTATGCGTTCCCTTCATCCTTGCGGTCTTCGAGGCGGCGATCCTTCAATTGGTCGATCTCGCTCGACAGGTGATAGCCGCTGTCGGTGACGATGCGTTCCACGTTTGCGAGCCGGTCCTTGACCGAGCCCAGTTCCGCGCGAAGCTCTGCGTTTTCCTGGGTGAGCAGGGTCACGCGCTGCTTGGCTTCGTGGTCGGTTTTCGGGTGGAGAGCCTGTCCCCACGAACCGTCGAGCGGGTAGCCGTTCTGGATGCGCAGCTTGGTCGTGTAGATCCAGCCGAGCACGCCTGCTCCTCCCACGGCGAGAGCGCCGCCGATGATCCACGGTAGGTTCGGAATGATGACTGCAGCAGCGTCGGGGCTCATTGCTGTTTTTCCTTCTGGCCAAAGTTCAGGGGAGTGCCGCTGTCACTGCCGGCAGGTTTGTCGCGCAGCGCCTCGATCTCTTCGGAGAGCGTATAGCCGCGGTCGGTGACGATCTTTTCGAGCACGATCATGCGGTCCTGCATGGCGTCGAGCTTGTTGTTGAGCTCGCGGTTTTCCGCCTTGAGCTTCTCATTCTCGCCGCTCGTGTCGCGCTTGGAGGTCTTGCCGCCCCACTCGTCTTCGAGGTCGTAGCCGTGCTTGGCGCGGATCCAGTTGTTGATCAGCCATCCGCCCATGCTGACAGCGATGATGGCGATGACGAAAGAGGGGCCGCCCCAATCCATTATGCGGTTTCCTTGTTGCTGATGTTGAGGGGGACACCGGCGTCGCTGTCCTCGACCGAGCGCGTGTCACGCAGTGCCTCGATCTGGGTCGCGATGTCGTAGCCGCGGTCGGTGACGATGCGTTCGAGCACCTGGACCCGGTCTTCGAGCTTCTGGACCTGCGCGGCGTATTGCGCGGCTTTCTCAGCCGTCGCGTCGGCGGTCGCGTCCATCTTGAGCTCTGCCATCTTTTGCTGATGCTTTGCCCAGATCGCGATGACCGGGATCGATACCCCAATGATCGGAATGAGAAGTGCGAGTTGACCCGGATCCATGACTTAATTGCCCCTTCGTGTGTTGATGCGCCTCAGCGCAGTTTTTCAATCTCGTCGGCCGTTCTGCGGGCCGGGTCGACGGCGATCTGTTCGAGCACCGCGATCCGGTCCTGCATCAGGCTGACGGTTTCCTTCAGCTCGATGTTCTCGTGTGTGAGGGCCGCTGACCTGCTCTGATTGCCAGACTTGATCCGCGCCATTTCGCGGCGGTGGCTCAGGAACATGCTGGTCAGTCCCAACACACCGGAGAACGCCAGGATCACGAGCATTGCGTTCAGGAATACTTCGCCGATTGGCATGACCCTATCTCCCCTCCGAACGCTGGATCAGCGCAGTTGTTCGATCTCGGCCGTCAGGCGCGGGTTGTTGCTGACATAGTAGGTTTCAACGTCAGCAAGCCGGCGGTCGATGTCCCGGAAGCGGGAGCGGATTTCGCGCGCCGTGCGCTTCGGGCTCTGGCGGACACGCTGCCAGTACTGCTGTTCCTGGTTGTCGCGGTACAGGTGCGGCGGCTTCTTCTGGAGGAGCGCGCCAGCAATGAAGTAGGCGATCAGCGGCCAGCCGAGCGTGACGGTGAGAACCACCATGCCAAGGCGCAGCCAGAAGGCGTCGATCCCGGTGTAGTCCGCAATGCCGGAGCACACTCCCATCAGCTTTGCATTGTGCTTGTCTCGGTAAAGCGAGGTGCGGGGGCTATTCATTGGCTGGCTCCTTTCTTTTCGGCCATCAGCTGTTCGAGTTCGCGCAGCTGCTGGTTGTCGGTTTCCTGGTCGGCCTGAAGGCGCTTGACCGGGTTGAATGATGGGTCATCGGAAGCGACCAGACGCTCCACCGTATCCATGCGCTCGTCGAGGCGCTTGGCGAGGTTGTAGAGCTCTTCGAGCAGCACCTCGTCGTCAGTGGTGATCGTGGCTGCCGTCTTCCACTTGGTCACATAGTGGAGGATCAGCCACGGCAGGCCGATGAAAAGCATCGGGATGATGATAAATTCGGGGTCCACGGTTCAATTCCCTGTCGTGTTTCTAATCGTTGTTCAGTCGTCTTTTTCAGGCTTGCCGAGCGCTTTTTTCATCTCTGCAAGCTCGTCGTCGATCGCATCGGCACCTTCGAGCGCGGCGATCTCGTCAGAGAGCGACGGCGGCTGGTCCTGACCGATCTGGATCGCGTCGGCGCGCCCTTCGGCATAGTCGACGCGGCGTTCAAGCTGGTCGAAGCGGGCAAGCGCCTCGTCCGTGCGTTCGGTGCTCATCAGCGTGCGCAGTTTCACGCGGTTCTCCGCGCTTTCGAGACGCGCCGCGATGGCGGTCTGGCGGCTGCGAGCTTCGCGCAGGCGATGCTGCAGCTTCTGAATGTCGTCTTCGTAAGCGCGCAGCGCGTCGTCGAGTACGGCGATCTCGGCGCGCAGCTGGTCTGCCATACCGGTCGCTTTCTTCTTCTCGACGAGAGCAGCGCGCGCCAGGTCTTCTCGGTCCTTCGAAAGCGCGAGCTGCGCTTTCTCGCCCCAGTCTGCCTGGAGCTTGTCGAGCTTGACGACGTGACGGTGCATTTCTTTCTGGTCTGCAATCGTGCGCGCCGCGCTTGCCCGGACTTCCACCAGCGTTTCTTCCATCTCGAGGATGATCATGCGGATCATCTTCTGCGGGTCGTCCGCCTTGTCGAGCATGTCGTTGAAGTTCGCGGCAATGATGTCACGAGTGCGGCTGAAAATGCCCATAAAGGCTACTCCATCTAGGAACGGGTTAGTGCTCTGGCGCGAGTCGTCGTCACGATCGCCTGAGCCATGAGTTTGCGTCGGGGTGGGGCTGCGACGCAAGGCCTCGATTTCTTCGTCGAGACGCGAGAGCTTTGAGGGGTGGGCCGAAGCGCTGCCGTTGGAGCGAACGCGCATCGGGGTAAGCGCGTCGCTGAGATCGGCATTCGCGACTGGAGACTTGCGCTCCGGCCCGAAAGGATCACCACCTGGAATATCGTCTCGCTTGCTCACAATCAGCCTCAAGCGAGCTCGACCAGCATGGTGCTGTTGCCGCTGGGCTGTGCAATGTGAGCATCTTCCAGACCCAGGTTCATCTGGCTGGTCAGAGCGATCATCGCGACCATTGCAGCGACGCTGGCGAGCGAGGCGTGGCCAAGCTTGCTGCGGAAGAATGAGGCGTTGTACATTGTGGGTCTCCAAGAACGTGTCTGCGTTTGCCCCCATGTCTGCAACCAGCGTGCCAAACTTGGAAACCGGCGGAAATCCTTGGCTTTTTGATGACTCCAGCATGAATGGCATGGTCCCTATTGCCAAACATTAGGATTTTTCACTATAGGTTGGTGCAAGGAGGGATCATGGAGCGCGAAAACCAGTTTATCGGCCAGTCCGGCGCCTTTCTCGACGCGGTCGAGCGCGCCTCGCGTGCTGCGCCCATGAGCCGACCCGTGCTCGTTATCGGCGAACGCGGCACCGGCAAGGAATTGATCGCCGAACGTCTCCACCGTCTTTCGACCCGTTGGGACGAACCGCTCGTCACCATGAACTGCGCGGCGCTTCCCGAAAGCCTGATCGAGGCCGAATTGTTCGGTCACGAGGCGGGCGCTTTTACGGGCGCTACCAAAGCGCGCGCGGGAAGGTTTGAGGAAGCCGATAAGGGCACTCTGTTTCTCGACGAACTGGGCACCTTGTCGATGGGCGCGCAAGAACGCCTTCTCAGGGCCGTCGAATATGGCGAAGTGACCCGCATCGGTTCCTCGCGCCCGGTCCGCGTCGATGTGCGCATTGTCGCTGCAACCAATGACGACCTGCCCAATCTTGCCGAAACCGGGGAGTTTCGTGCCGACCTGCTTGACCGACTGAGTTTCGAAGTCATCACGCTTCCTCCCCTGCGCGTGCGCGAAGGGGATGTGGGCGTTCTGGCCGAGTATTTTGCACGGCGAATGGCTGCCGAACTCGACTGGCATGGTTGGCCCGGCTTTGCGCCGCACGTGATGAACCAGCTCGAAGAATATGGCTGGCCCGGAAATGTGCGCGAATTGCGCAATGTGGTCGAACGTTCAGTCTATCGCTGGGATGATCCCGACACGCCGATCGCGCATGTTCAGTTCGACCCGTTTGACAGCCCCTGGAAACCGGCAACGCCGAGCCACCGCCGCTCCAATGCTCCAGTTCCCGCTGCGCCGTCTTCCGCGCCCGCCGCCAACGACTTTGCGACGCAGGCTCCGTGTTTCGACGAGATCGAGGATCTGCGCGCTGCGGTCGATGCGCATGAGCGAGCCATCGTCGAACATGCCCTTGGCAAGCATCGCTGGAACCAGCGCCAGACCGCAAAGGCGCTTGGCCTCAGCTATGACCAGCTGCGCCACTGCATCAAGAAGCATGCCCTGATGGAAGAGGCCGACTGACCTGTTTCGCGTAAACATGCGCCAATCGGCACGTCTCTAGGGCAACCAATCCTTAAGCGCGGGCCTCTACGTCTGCTTTGTGATGCGAAAAAGCACCCTCCTGCAAAGTGTGTCGTCCGGGATTCGTTCCTATGGTCAGAGCATCATCCTGACCGCAATCTTCGCGACTGCGGTCTGGAATCTGGGCCCGATGTTGCTTCACGACCTGATGGATCCAGAGATGCGGGAGATCGTCGAGTTGCGCGAAGAGGCGGGAGAACGCGCCATCGCTGGCTACGAGGCGGCTTCCCAGCGCAGCGAGCACGCGTCTCAGCTGGCCGATGAAGGCTGGGGCGACGAGGTTGCCGATGATGCGTGGGGCGATGATGCCCGACAGCAACCTCCGGCTAATGGCCTAAGGGAAACACCCTAGGTAGGCTTCAAGAACGGCTTTGCCATAAGGCCTTAGCAATGCTTGGCCATGAACCGGCCATCTGCTCTTTTACGTAAAGCCTATGCTCCTGACGATCCGATCCAGGTTGGCAGGCGCGGCGCTCCGCGACTGCGACTGGCGATCCCTGCAAAACTTGTCTCGCGCTACGACACGCGCCGGTGCATTCTGGTGGATCTTTCCCTCACCGGGGCGAAGGTCAGTCTCCAAGATCCGCTCGCCAAGGGAGAAGACGCTCTGCTGCAAGTTGGCACGCTCGAGCCGTTTGGCGAGGTGGTGCGATGCCAAAAGGGAGTCCATGGCGGGACAGTCGGTCTTTCATTCGATCCTCCTCTCAGAGAGGCCGATGTGCTGGGCGTGCGCGCCTTTGCTGAACGGTACGAAGAAGACGAGGTGCGCGCACTCAGAGCAGAGGTGAGGCGCTGGGTCACAGGAGTTTGATAAACCCACGCGGCAAAAAACATTATGCGTGTGGCGCGGGGCTTGCCAAAGCCGGATCGGACGCCTAACTGATCACCAATCCCGACATCGTCGAAACTTTGAAGGGGCTGGCGCCGCAAGGGGCCGGCACCAACGGCCCATGCCATTTCGATGATGTCACAATTGAAGAGTAACACGCCGCCGCATGACCGACATTGCACGTCTTACAGACCTGATCGAACCTGAAGCCGAGGCTTTGGGTTTCGAACTGGTGCGCGTGAAGATGATGCCTTCGGAAGCGGGCGATGGCGGCGAGGCATTGCAGATCATGGCGGAAGACCCCGCCACCGGTCAGCTGGTGATCGAACAATGCGCCGAGCTCTCGCGCCGCGTCTCCGACATGATCGACGCGCGCGAGGAAGCAGGCGAAGTTCTGATCGAAGGCGCGTATCACCTCGAAGTGTCGTCGCCCGGCATCGACCGCCCGCTAACCCGTGAAAAGGACTTCGCGAACTGGGCCGGTCACGAAGCGCGGATCGTCATGACCAAGGGCTTCGATGGGCAGCGCGTCTATAAAGGCGAGCTTGGCGGCGTCGAAAATGGTATGGTGACCATCACTGATGCCAAGGCGGGTGAGGCAAAACTCCCGCAAGACCAGATTCACAGCGCAAAGCTTGAGCTTACCGACAAGCTTATCGCTGCAACCAAACCCATCGACACCACTGGTGCCGAAGACATTGTAGAAGACCAAGAAGAAAAGGCAGACGACTGATGGCCAGTGCCATTTCCGCCAACAAGGCAGAACTGCTCGCGATTGCAAACTCCGTTGCTAGCGAGAAGATGATCGACAAGACCATCGTCATCGAGGCGATGGAAGAAGCGATCCAGAAATCGGCTCGCAACCGCTACGGCGCCGAGAACGACATTCGCGCAAAGCTCGATCCCAACACCGGTGACCTGACACTGTGGCGCGTGGTCGAGGTGGTCGAAGAGGTCGAGGACTACTTCAAGCAGGTCGACCTCAAGCAGGCTCAGAAGCTTCAGGACGGCGCGAGCGTCGGCGACTTTATCGTCGATCCGCTGCCCCCGGTCGACCTTGGCCGTATCGACGCGCAATCGGCAAAGCAGGTGATCTTCCAGAAGGTCCGCGATGCAGAGCGTGAGCGCCAGTTCGAAGAGTTCAAGGACCGCGCAGGCGAAATCATCACCGGCGTGATCAAGTCGGTCGAGTTCGGTCATGTGATCGTGAACCTTGGCCGCGCAGAAGGCGTCATCCGCCGCGACCAGCAAATCCCGCGTGAAGCCGCCCGTGTCGGTGAGCGTGTCCGCGCTCTCATCACCAAGGTGGAGCGTAACAATCGCGGGCCCCAGATCTTCCTGTCGCGCGCCGCGCCTGATTTCATGCGCAAGCTGTTCGCTCAGGAAGTACCGGAAATTTACGACGGCATCATCGAGATCAAGGCCGCTGCCCGCGATCCGGGTTCGCGCGCCAAGATCGGCGTCATCAGCCACGATTCCAGCATCGACCCGGTCGGCGCTTGCGTCGGTATGAAGGGTAGCCGCGTTCAGGCTGTCGTTCAGGAGCTTCAGGGCGAAAAGATCGACATCATTCCGTGGTCGGAAGACACCGCGACCTTCGTCGTGAACGCGCTTCAGCCGGCAACGGTTGCCCGCGTGGTCCTCGACGAAGAAGATGGCCGCATCGAAGTGGTCGTCCCGGATGACCAGCTGTCGCTCGCCATCGGTCGCCGCGGCCAGAACGTGCGTCTCGCCAGTCAGCTGACCGGTCACCAGATCGACATCATGACCGAGGAAGAAGCTTCGGAGAAGCGCTCCAAGGAATTCGCAGAACGCTCCAAGATGTTCGAGGAAGAGCTCGACGTCGACGAAACGCTTTCGCAGCTGCTCGTGGCCGAAGGCTTCGCGATGCTGGAAGAGGTCGCCTACGTCGAAATGGCCGAACTCGCGGCAATCGAAGGCTTTGACGAAGAGCTCGCCGAAGAGCTTCAGAGCCGCGCGATCGAAGCGCTCGAACGTCAGGAAGAAGCGCATCGCACCGCCCGCCGTGAACTTGGCGTTGAAGATGCGATTGCCGAACTGCCCCACCTCAACGAAGCGATGCTTGTCACGCTCGGCAAGGCGGGTCTCAAAACGCTCGACGATGTGGCCGATCTTGCCACCGACGAACTGATCGCGAAGAAGCGCGAAGCACCGCGCCGTCGGAACAACACCGACGGTCCGCCGATGCGTCGCCCGCAGCGCGAGCAGGACAAGGGCGGTGTGCTTGGTGAGTATGGGCTCACCGAAGAGCAGGGCAACGAGATCATCATGGCTGCCCGCGCACACTGGTTTGAAGACGAGGAGCCAGCTAGCGCTCCCGCTGAGGAGGCCGCCGATGCGGACTCCACCCAATGAGCGCGTAAACCCCGACATCGCTGAAGAAACAGCTCCCGGAAACGCTTCCGGGAGCGAACGGCGCTGCGTCCTTTCTGGCGAGGTGCATCCTCGCGAGGAATTGATCCGGCTTGCCGTTGCGCCTGATGGATCCGTCCATCCCGACCCTGCGGGTAAGGCCCCGGGCCGCGGGGCGTGGATCACGCCTGATCGCGCTGCGCTTGAAAGCGCGATGGCGGATGGCCATCTCAAGCGGGCGCTGATGCGCGCATTCAAGGGTGGACCAGCCAATGACGATGGAAAGCGCGTAACCCTTTCCTACAGCGACGATTTGCCGCACAGGATCGAGTCCGCGCTGATCAAGGTCCTTGCCGACAGGCTGGGTCTTGAACTGCGCGGTGGAAACATCGTGCTTGGGTCTGCGAAGATCGAAGAACATGCCCGCACGGGCCGCATCGCGCTGTTGCTGCACGCCAGCGACAGCAGCGAGGACGGGCGCAAGAAGCTCGACCAGGCATGGCGCGTGGGGATGGAAAAGCAGGGATCGGGTGAGCGCGGGACAGTCTTGCCACTGGACCGCGATGCTCTGTCTGTGGCATTGGGCCGCGAAAATGTCGTCCATCTGGGCGTTTCGGGCCCGCGCGGTGTCCGGTCGAAAGGACCGAGCGCGGCAGACCGGGTAGGGCAGGCGGCCATGCGCCTGTCTCGTTTTATGGGGAGCGACCCTCCCGATTAGCGGCCCTTGATGATGCAGATATGCGCGCCGGGATCTGCCCAGCGCGGCGACAGAAGAATTTTTGAAGGACGAACGAGCTAGAATGAGCGACGAAGAAAAAAAACCTGCACGTAAACCGCTGGGCCTGAAAAGGGCGGTCGATGCTGGCGAGGTCAAGCAGACCTTCAGCCATGGCCGTACCAACAAGGTGGCGGTGGAAGTGAAGCGCCGCCGCAAGCTCGTGAAACCGGGCGAAGCGCCTGCGCCTGAGCCGACACCTGCACCGGAGCCGGCGCCAGAACCTGCGCCCGAACCGGTCGCCAAGAAAGAGCCGCCCAAGAAGGCCGCTCCCAAGAAGCCTGCACCGGCTGCGGAAACCCCGCAGGAGCGTGTCGCTCGCCTTCAGCGCGAAGCCGAGGAAGACCGCCTGAAGCTCGCCGAAGAAGCGCGCAAGCGTGACGAGCAGAAGGCAAAGCAGGCTGCCGAGGAAGAAAAGAAGCGCCAGGAAGACAACAAGAAGGCCGAGGAAGAAGCCGAAAAGCGCGCCAAGGAAGAAGCTGAAGCCGCCAAGCAGGCCGAAGCCGAACCTGAGGCTGCACCGGCCAAGGAAGAAGCGCCTGCCGCCAAGGGCAGCCCGACGCCTGCTGCGCGCAAGTTCACGCCTGTCGCCCGGCCCGAGCCCAAGCGCCCGGCCAAGAAGAAGGAAGACAAGCGCGCCGCCAAGGACACCGGCGGCGGCGGCAAGGACAAGCGCCGCTCTGGCAAGCTGACCGTCACCAAGGCTCTGAACGAGGACGAAGGCCGCCGTGCACGCAGCCTCGCCGCATTGAAGCGTGCGCGCGAGAAAGAGCGCCGCATGCAAGGCGGCGGCTCCTCCAAGCCGCGTGAAAAGCAGGTCCGCGACGTGATCGTGCCTGAAGCCATCACGGTTGGCGAACTTGCCAAGCGTATGGGTGAGAAGGGCGCCGACCTCGTGAAGGAGCTGTTCAACCTCGACATGATGGTCACGGTCAACCAGACCATCGACCAGGACACCGCAGAGCTGCTGGTCGAACAGTTCGGCCACAACATCGAGAAGGTCTCTGAAGCTGACGTCGATATCGACACCGAAGAGGACGTCGATCCGGAAGAAACGCTCAAAGCCCGTCCTCCGGTCGTCACGATCATGGGCCATGTCGATCACGGCAAGACTTCGCTGCTCGACGCTCTGCGCGGCACCGATGTGACCAAGGGCGAGGCCGGTGGCATCACCCAGCATATCGGCAGCTACCAGATCACGACGAAGGACAAGCAGAAGATCACCTTCCTCGACACGCCGGGCCACGCCGCGTTCACCGAGATGCGCCAGCGCGGCGCTAACGTGACCGATATCGTGGTGCTGGTTGTCGCGGCGGATGACGGCATCATGCCGCAGACGATCGAGGCGATTAATCACACCAAGGCAGCCGGTGTCCCGATGATCGTTGCGATCAACAAGATGGACAAGCCCGAGGCCGATCCCAACAACATCCGCAGCCGCCTGCTCGAGCACGAAGTGATCGTCGAGGCGATGTCGGGTGACGTGCAGGACGTGGAAATCTCCGCCAAGGAGAAGACCGGCCTTGATGAACTGCTCGAGAAGATCGCGCTTCAGGCCGAACTGCTCGAACTCAAGGCGCGTCCGGATCGCGATGCCGATGCAACCGTGATCGAGGCACAGCTCGACAAGGGCCGTGGTCCTGTCGCAACGGTGCTGATCACGCGCGGCACTCTCAAGCGCGGCGACACTTTCGTCGTCGGCACCGAGAGCGGCCGTGTGCGCGCAATCGTCAACGACCAGGGCAAGCAGATCAAGGAAGCTGGTCCGTCGATGCCGGTCGAGGTCCTCGGCCTTGGCGGCGTGCCTTCGGCTGGTGACCAGTTGACCGTTGTCGAGAACGAACAGCGTGCCCGCGAAGTTGCTGAATATCGTCAGGAAAAGGCGACCGAGAAGCGCACCGCGCTTGCTCCGACCAGCTTCGACACGATGTTCAACAACCTTCAGTCGAACGTCATCGAATGGCCTGTGCTGGTGAAAGCCGACGTGCAGGGTTCGGTCGAGGCGATCGTCAACGCGCTGCACAACATCTCGACCGACGACATCAAGGCACGCGTGCTGCATGCAGGCGTTGGCGCCATCACCGAAAGCGACGTGACGCTCGCGGCGGCTTCGAACGCGCCGATCATCGGCTTCGGCGTTCGCCCGAACGCAAAGGCTCGCGAGCTGGTGAAGCGCGACGGTGTGCGCATGATGTATTACGATGTGATCTATCACCTCACCGAAGACGTCGCGAAGGAAATGGCCGGCGAGCTTGGTCCCGAGCGGATCGAAACCGTGGTGGGCCGTGCTGCGGTCAAGCAGGTCTTCAAGTCCGGCAAGAAGGACAAGGCAGCAGGTCTGCTGGTCGAGGAAGGCGTCATCCGCAAGGGTCTGTTCGCCCGTCTCACCCGCGAGGATGTCATCGTTTCGGCGACCACCATCGCCTCGCTGCGGCGCTTCAAGGACGACGTCGACGAAGTGCGCGCTGGCCTCGAATGCGGTGTGGTTCTGGAAGACACGAACGACATCCAGCCGGGCGACCAGCTCGAGGTGTTCGAAGTCGAAGAGCGCGAACGGACACTGGAAGTCGGGTAACGACGGCCCGGCTGCGTCATGGATTGGCGACACCAGATCGAGGAGGGGGCCGAAGGGTCCCCTCACTCCAACCTTCTCGGCTCGCGGTTCGTTTCCTTCGACGAGGAGACAGCGACCGCGACCATGCATTTCACCGTCAAACGCGAGATGACCACCTGGCGCGGCGGCGTTCAGGGCGGTCTTGTTGCGGGCTATCTCGACGATGTGATGGGCTATGCCTATGTCGCGGCGACCGGCGGCGAGATGGCGCCGCTCAATCTCGACATTTCGATGAGCCTCATCCGGCTGATCCCTGATGGCGCGACCATCATCGGCAAGGGCCGGGTGGTCAAGGCCGGGCGGCGCGTCGTCTTCCTCGAAGGCGAACTCCTGGGCGAGGACGGGACAGTCTACGCCCGCTCCACCTCTACCGCGATCCCGACGCCGCGCCCGTCTCCGACCGAAACGGGCATGGGCTGATGGCAGCCAGCGGGCAACGCTATCTGGCGCTTCTTGGAAGCATCAATATTGGCGGCAACCGCATCAAGATGGCTGACCTTAGGACGGCTTTGGAGGATGCTGGGTTCAAGGATGTCGCGACAGTCGCCGCCAGTGGCAACGTGATCCTGACAGACGAGCGCGATCCCGCCATGCTCGAAGTGCAGCTGGAAAGCCTCGTTCAGGATCGCTTCGGCTTCAAGTCCTGCGCGATGGTGCGAACCGTCGATGAAGTGCGCTACGCAATCGAGGAAAACCCGTTTCACGGGACCGGCCCAGAACATGGCTCGGACAAGATGGTGCACTCGATCTTCCTCAGCGAGCAGCCCGAGCAAAATGCGGTCGACGCGCTGATTGCCGATCATGCCAGCAAAGGAAGCGAGCGGCTTGCTCTCGGCGACCGGGTGCTGTTTCTCGATTACATCTACGGCGTTGGCGTGTCGGATCTGTCGAACAAGGTGCTCGAGCGCCGCCTCAAGTGCAAAGGCACCGCGCGCAACATGAACTCGCTGAAGAACATCCTATCGAAGATGGGCTGAGCGCAAGCGCGCTCTGCTTACGCAAACAAAAACGGGCGGGCGATGGCATTCCATCACCCGCCCGCTTAACGCCCGTCCGAGCGTTATCTCTTAGTTCGGCGAACCCACAGCCGGAGCAGCGGTATTGACCTTGCCAGCCTTGGCGGCAGGCACGCGGTTTTCATTCGCATTGCGATCGTTGTCGGCGCGGCGTTCGGTCATGCGAGCTTCGGCGCGCTTGTCGTCGGCCTTTTCAAGGTTCTGTTCGTGGCGCTCAAAGGTACCGGGGGTGGCAATGCGCTGTGCTGAAGCCATCGTGGGGGCGACGAGTGCAGCAGCAACGAGTATCGAAGTCAGCTTTTTCACGGGGACATCCTCATCTGGTTTCATTAGTAACTAGGGGACTTTGTATCTATGCAATTGCGACTTAATGTCAAGTAAAGCCGCTGAGCCCATTTGCTGATGAATTGGCAAATCGGTCGCGAGACTGTACGGCGGCGCGCAAACGAAGGTTACAACCATGGCCAAACGACAAGATTTCACCGCAGAACAGCAATCAGTCCGCGTCCTCAAAGTGGGCGAGCGGGTGCGTCACATCCTGTCCGAACTGCTCGCGCGGCAGGAAGTGCATGACGAGGTGGTAAGCGCCTCGAACATCGCGGTCACCGAAGTGCGCATGACGCCAGATCTGCGCCACGCGACTGCTTATGTGAAACCGCTTCTGGCCGCTGGCCCCAAGATCAGCGATGCCGATGTGGTCCACGCGCTGCGGCAGAATACCGCGTTTCTCCAGCGCGAGGTTGCAAAGCGGCTCGGGCTCAAATTCGCGCCCAAGCTCAAGTTCCGCAGCGATGAAAGCTTTGCTGAGGCGGACCGGATCGAAGCGCTGTTGCGCGATCCGAAGGTGGCGCGTGATCTCGACGAAACGGGTGAGGAAGACGCCGAATAGGCGCTTACATCCCGCGCGGCACCATCCGCGCATCCAGCTTGATATCGACCTTGTTGCCAACGATCAGCTGGTAACTGCGCATCCCGTATTCGCGCCGGTCGATCTCCATGTCTCCGGTGAAGCGAACTGCTTGGCTGCTCGCAATGCTGGGGTCGCTGGCGAAGGTTACTTCGAGCGTTTCGGTGTTGGTGACGCCGCGAGCGGTCAGCTCTCCGGTCACTTTGCCTTTTGTCGGTGAGGTGAGATTGAGCGACGTGCCGACGAAACGGATTGTCGGATAACGCTCGACCCAGAAGAACTTTTCTCCGCGTAGCCTGCGCAGTGTGGTTTCGTCAGGCGCCTCAAGCGCGCGCGCGTCGAAGGTTACGTCGATGACCGCACGCTCGGGCGCGCCGGGCACGATGCGGACATTGCCCGACATCTGCGGGAAGCGGGCGGTCTTGCTCGAAAGGCCGAAGAAGGGAACGCGCGCCGACACCTGGCTTGCCGTTGCATCGAGGCGATAATTGAGGGTCGATTGCGCCGCCGCTGTCGTCGGGCCCGACTGCGCGACGATTGCCGTCGGCGCGGCCAAAGCCATTGCGCTGGCGAGGATCAGGCGAAGGACGGTCATGGCATTGCTCTCCTTACACCTTACTACGCCCGAGGGCCGTGTTAGGTTTCACCCTTCACCCGGCGCCTGGGCCTGTCTGGCGCGTATCTCAGCCCGTCGGCAGGACGTAGCCAACCGGCGCGTCCGGACCGAGCGGGATACCGAGATAGAACCATAGCACGATCAGCAGCGTGCCCGAAACGAGCAGCCAGATCGAATAGGGCAGCATCATCGCGGTAAGGCTGCCGAGACCGAAGCTTGGCTGCCAACGCTGCGCAAAGACGAGGATCAGCGGAAAGTACACCATCAGCGGCGTGATGATGTTGGTCGCGCTGTCGCCGACACGGTACGCTGCGGTCGCGCCTTCCGGGCTGATGCCGAGGAGCATGAGCATCGGCACGAGGATCGGCGCAAGCAGCGCCCACTTGGCGCTCGCCGAGCCCACGAACAGGTTCAGAAGGCCCGCGAACAGAACCATCAGGCCCAGAACCAGCGGCAGGGGCAGTCCGGTCGACTGGATCGCAGCTGCGCCGTGGACTGCCGAAATCAGGCCAAGGTTCGACCAGCCGAACATCGCAACGAAGTGAGCGGCTGCAAAAGCGAGGACGAGGTAGTAGCCCATGTCCTTCATCGATTCCGACATCATGCCGACGAGGTCGCGGTGATCCTTGATCGTGCCAGTCGCGCGGCCATAGGCCCAGCCGGTTGCGAGAAAGAGAACGAAGAACGCCGCCACCAGCGACTGGTAGAACGGGCGAAGCACCGAGTGGATTGAGCAGTCCGCTGCCGGGATGCCGTCGCAAGCGGCTTCGTTCATCAGCGGCGTGCCGGGCGCAAAGACCATCACTGCCCACAGTGCGACGACAGCAAGCGCAGCGAGACCCGCTGCGCGCAGGCCCTTGCTCACGGTGGACGGATCACCCTGGCTGAGCTCCTCTTCCTCGCTTGCACCGGCCTGAGCGCCGCCCTTCCACGGGCCGAGTTTTGGCTCGATAATCTTGTCGGTGACATACCAGATGATGGGGAGGAAGATCAGCGTCATCGCGCTGATGAAGTACCAGTTGCCTGCAAGGTTGGCGGTCCAGCTGGGGTCAAGCGCGCTTGCGCCAACGGCCTCTTCAGTGATGCCGAACAAGAGCGCATCGAGCTGACCCGGCGATACGTTGGCCGAGAAGCCGCCTGAAACGCCCGCAAATGCTGCCGCGATACCCGCCATCGGATGGCGACCGGCTGCGGCAAACAGGATCCCTGCAAGCGGGATCAGCACCACGTAGCCAGCGTCAGCCGCGTGGTTGCCGATCATCGCGACCAGCGCGACGACGGGGGTGAGGAGCTTCTTGGGAGCGCTCTTGACCGCGCTCGCCATGCCGGCGGCGAAGAAGCCCGACCGCTCGGCAACCCCTGCGCCGAGCATCACCACCAGCACATATCCTAGCGGGTGGAAGTGTGTGAAAGTCTTGGGCATTTCGACCCAGAGTTTCTGGATGTTCTCGGCGGAAAGCAGGCTGACGGCTGCGATCACCTGCGGCTGTCCGGTTGCCTCGTCAATCGTGGTCGGATGGAGCGCCGAAACGCCAAGTGCCGCGCTCAGCATCGAGATCGCAACCAGCGCGATGATCAGGTAGAAAAACAGGAATACCGGGTCCGGCAGCTTGTTTCCGTTTCGCTCGATCCAGCCGAGAAAGCCGGTCATGTGCTGCTCGTTATTGGTCGCTAGTGCGGCCGATGCCATATTCGTGATCCCCGTAAGTCAATTCCAGTAGTTCGCGTGAGGGCTAGCATCGCGCAGCGTGGCTGTCACAGGGATTAATCAACAGCCTTGCGCGGGGGACATTCTGGTGCGCTTCGAGCACGCTCGCTAGGCTTGGCGGTGATGGCAAAGCTCTATTTCTACTATTCCAGCATGAATGCCGGAAAATCGACCACGCTGCTTCAGGCCGACTTCAACTATCGCGAGCGCGGGATGCGAACGATGCTGTGGACTGCGGCGCTGGACACACGCAGCGAAGGCATGGTGCGCAGCCGGATCGGGCTTGAGGCAGGCGCGCATCTTTACACTCCTCAGACCGACCTGCTCGCTGCGATCAGCGCGGCGCACGAGGACACTCCGCTCGACTGCGTGTTGCTCGACGAGGCGCAATTCCTCACCGAAGAACAAGTCTGGCAACTTGCCGCCCTGGCCGACGAAAAGGGCATTCCTGTGCTGTGCTATGGCATTCGTACGGACTTCCTGGGCAAACTGTTTCCCGGCTCCGCCGCGCTGCTTGGCATCGCCGATGCGCTCGTCGAGCTGAAAGCGGTGTGCCATTGCGGGCGAAAGGCGAGCATGAACCTGCGCGTCATGGAGGACGGCACCCCTGTAAGCGAAGGCGCCCAGACCGAGATCGGCGGAAACGACCGCTATCTCGCCTTGTGCCGCAAGCATTTCAGCAAGGCGCTCAAGACCGGCGTGGTCGGCGCAGACTAGCGAAGCTTCGTGCGCCGCACCATATGAGGGGCATGTACGACAACCTTGTCTTCGCAGCGATGGTCATTCCTTGCATCGTCATTGCGATTGTCTTCCACGAAGTTGCGCACGGCTACGCAGCCAAGGCGCTGGGCGATCCTACCGCCAGCGAGCGCGGGCGGCTAACGCTCAATCCGATCAAGCATGTCGATCCCATCGGCACACTGCTTGTGCCGGGCGGGTTGTTGCTCTTGGGCGGCCCGCCGTTCGGCTGGGCGAAGCCGGTGCCAGTCAACCAGCGGCGGCTCGATAACCCGCGCTTCGGCATGATGGCGGTCGCCGCCGCAGGGCCGGGGATCAACTTCGTGCTCGCGACCTTGAGTGCGTTTCTGCTCGCGAGTTTCGGACAGGGTGTGGGGCTGGTCGAAGGGCCGGGCGGACTGGTCTTTGTGGCGGACGCGGTTGGCGAAGCGCTGACAGCGGAAACCGCGCTGCTCTATTTCGTGCTGATCAACCTGTTCCTGGGCCTCTTCAACCTGTTGCCGATCCCACCGTTCGACGGTTCGCACATCGTTGGCGGGCTCTTGCCAGATCGTCTGCGTCGCCACTGGATGCGATTGCAGAACGTGGGCGTCCTGCTGATCGTCGGAGTGATCGCCTACAGCTGGATTTTCGGTCCAGGGTGGCTTGAGCTCACGATCCTGCCGTTGGTCGATGCGGCCTTCGTCTTCCTGTTCGGCCTGTTCGGATACAACCCCGGCTTTTTCTAGGCCGCGCTGGCTGCGTCGATAAAGCGTGCATGAGGGTGACGCTTGAGCAGTTCGGCCATCCAGACGCCGCGCTCGCTTGCGGGGACGCAGGCGACGATGCATCCGCCAAAGCCGCCACCGGTCAAGCGCGCGCCAATTGCACCGAGGCCTTGAGCAGTCTCCACCAGTGTGTCGATCTCGGGCAGCGACATCTCGAAAAGGTCGCGCATCGAGACATGGCTTTCACTCATCAGATGCCCGAGCCGAGCGACATCGCCATCGCGCAGTGCCTTGGCCGCCGCGAGCGTGCGCTGGTGCTCGGTCACGCAATGAAGCGCGCGGCGCTTGGGCACTTCGTCGATATTAGCGCTCTCGACTTCTGCTTGATCGAGCAGGCATAGGTCTTCGGTGCCGAAATGACGCTTGGCCGCATCGCATTCGGCCTTTCGGGCGCCGTAGCGTCCGTCCGTCAGCTTACGGGTCAGACCGGAGTGCACGACCACCATCTCATGCCCCGCTGGCAGCGGCAGGATTTCCCAGTCCAGTGACTTTGTGTCGAGCGCCATCGCGCTTCCGGGTGAGGCCAGGGCGACTGCCATCTGGTCCATGATGCCGCACGGTACGCCCATATACTCGTTCTCGACCCGCCGCGCTGCGATGGCGAGGTCTACATCGCTCAGGTCGCTCCCAGCCGCTTCCCGCGCAGCCTTGAGGATCGCGACGATCAGAGCCGCGCTGGAGGACAAACCCGATCCTTCGGGAACGCTTGAGGTCACGTCGAGCGCCGCGCCCCCGGTTAAGAGGCCGAGCGCGTTCGCCTCGCGCAATGCTCCGACGCATGGGTCCGACCACTCGCCCACCGCATCGTCGGAAAGCTCACGCATGGCGGGCGCGTCGTAGTTGAGCGAGCTCACCGCCACCGAGCTGTCGCTTCGCGGGGCCAACGTCACCTCGATCCCGACCGACAAGGCAGCGGGCAGTACCCAGCCGCCATTATAGTCGGTGTGCTCGCCGATCAGGTTGACGCGGCCCGGCGCACGTGCGGTGAATGTGGCGCTCACGATCTAGCCTGCTCGCGCAGGGCCTTGACCGCGCTTTCGGGCATCACGTCGACGGTGAAGGTGCCCGTGTGCTGTTCGACAGAGGCAAGATACTTGATCCGCCCTGGCGTGCGCAGCAGCGGATAGAATTGCACGGTGAAGTGGTAGTTCGCAGCCCCGTTGCTGCGGTCCGGATTCGGCGCGGCGTGGAATGCCATCATGGTCGCCGCCGGTCCTTCGAACAAGGCGTCATAGCGCCGGGTCAATTCGCCAAGCCAATATGACAGCGCGCCAAGCTCTTCATCGGTGCAATCCCATGGCCCTGCGCGGCGTGTCTGAGGGGCGATCCAGGTCTCGTAGGGAAAGCGTGCGAAACGCGGCACGAAGGCCGCCATGCCGCCCTCGATGCCAAGGCCATAATCGGGCATTGCCGCTTCGATCTCGGCAGCAAGGTTATAGCCACTTGCAAAGGCGTCGACCGCGCGGGCCTGAACTTCGGGTATGCGATTGAAGCCGTAGATTTGCCCGTGCGGGTGGTGAAGCGTGACGCCCACCTCGTCGCCGCGGTTTTCAAACGGCAGGACGTAATCGCAGCCATTGGCGAAGTGCGTGTCGTATCGATCAAGCAATGCGCCGATGAGCACCTGCCTCCGGTCCGATCCAATCGTGTGCAGGCTGCCTTCCGCCTCGGGCGCATAGACGACCACGTCGCATGCGCCCAGCGCAGGCTCGGTCTCGACCCCATCGATGACGGCCGCTTCACTCGCGCCGGAATGATAGGCGGCAAACTTGTTCTCGAACACGGCGCATTCGAAGTCCGCGAAGGGGATTTCGGTTTCGGGACCGCCGGGGAGGGTGGGGGCTAACGGGTCCTCAGCTGCCGATGGCTTGAAGGTGCGGTTCTGGCGATGCGCGGCGTAGACATTCCATTCCTGCCGCATGGGATGGCGGCGAAGTTCGCCGCCTTGCGCGATGTCTTCGTAGCTCTCCGACACGATCGGAAGGGTGTGCGGCGTGCGGCCATAAAGGTGCAGCATGCGCCCATCGGCCTTGCGGTGATCGCGCCGATGGATCGGCCCGCCAAGTGCGCGTTTGAGGGCTACATTGCCGCTCACGCAGGCACCTTGCGGGAATCGAACCAGCGCGCGACTTTTGCCTGCGCGGCGTCGTCGATGTGAAGGTAGAGTTTCGAGCGGCGCTTGAGCACATCTTCGGCGGTTGCAGCGAATTCGTGCTCGACCAGATATTCAAGCTCGCTCGCATAAAGATCGCCGCCAAGGTGCTCGCCAAGGTCGTTGATCCCCTGCGCATCGCCCAAGAGGTCGATCATGCGCGTTCCATAAGCTCGCGCGAGGCGCAGAACCGTCTTCTCATCAAGCCACGGGAAGAGCGCCGCTTGATCTCCCACGAACCGGTCGAAATAGATCGGGTCGATCTCGCCGCCCGGCAGGACTGCGTCCGCAGTCCAAGATCCGCCATCTATCCCAATTCTTTCAAGCGCATGTTCGGCAAGCTTGCGATAGGTTGTCAACTTACCTCCGAAGATCGAGAGTAGCTTTGGCCCGTCCTCCTCGAGCTCGAATTGGTAATCGCGCGTGACGGTGGAATTCGACGCGGCCTTGTCCTCGTAAAGCGGGCGCACCCCGGCATAGCTGGCGACGGCTTCGTCGGGCGAGACGTCGGTGCGAAGATACTCGTTGGCGGCCTTGCAAATGTAGTCGGCCTCGTCAGCGCTGATGTCGATGTCCGACGGGTCGCCGGTGAACAGCACGTCAGTGGTCCCGACGAGCGTAAAGTCGCGCTCATAGGGAATCGCGAAGATGATTCGGTCGTCCTTGTTCTGGAAGATGTAACAATGCTCGCCATCGTACAGCTTCGGGAAGATCAGGTGGCTGCCCTTTACAAGACGCAGATTGGCATGGGTTTCGCCCGGAATGGCGCGGCCAAGCACTGTGTCGACCCAGGGGCCGGCGGCGTTGACGACCATCTTTGCAGTGAGTGTTTCCTCGCCGCTTTCGCTGCGCAACGTCGCAGTCCATTGGGTATCGCCGCGTGTCAGCCCGATGCATTCGGTGCGGGTGCGGATCGACGCGCCGCGTTCCTTCGCGTCCATGCAATTGAGTACGACGAGGCGAGAGTCTTCGACCCAGCAGTCGGAATATTCGAAGCCATGCGTCAGGCGTTCTTCGAGGACGTCCGCGTGCGGTGATTGACGCAGATCGACATTGCGCGTGGGCGGGAGGAGTTTGCGACCGCCCAAATTGTCATAAAGAAACAGACCAAGGCGCAGCATCCACTTGGGCCGCAGCCCCTTGTCATGCGGCAACACGAAGCGCAGCGGCCAGATGATATGCGGTGCCATCTTGAGCAGCCGCTCGCGCTCGATCAGGCTCTCGCGCACGAGCCTGAATTCGTAATGCTCGAGATAGCGTAGACCCCCATGCACCAGCTTGGTCGAGGCGCTTGAAGTATGCTGCGCGAGGTCGTCCTTTTCGACGAGGCATACCTTCAGCCCGCGCCCGGCCGCATCGCGCGCGATGCCTGCGCCATTAATGCCGCCGCCGACCACCAGAAGATCGAAATCTGTTTCCATAAGAGGCGCCTACTCGCAGGACTTGAGGTGATAGATGAGGCAGGTGTCAGGACGGGTCAGCGGCGGCTGGATACCATAGCTGGTGAGCGCCGCGCCGGATACCACAGTTCCCTCTCCCTGAAGCTTTGCCGCGTCAATGATTGATGGCGATGAGATCGAGGGATTGTGCGGCGGCCAGACAAGCTTGATGCGGTAGCTCTTCGCTGGATCTAGGCCGGGAAAGATAATGCGCGCAGGCAAGGGCGCGGTTTCGAGGTCCAGCACGGTGAAAGCGAACAATGCCTCGGTCGCATCCTTGGCTACGCAGCCGACGAGGTTCGAATTGGGCCCGCTTTCGCCGCGCCAGAAGCGGCCCAAATGGATCAGGTTGCGATGCTGCTTGTGAAGCGCAATTCCCGCTTTCAGCACGTTGAGGTCGCGCTCGATCTCGCGCCTCAGGTCGAGTTCCATGCCCATGTGACCGAAGATCGCGCTGGCGACCCGGAAGGCCATCGAGAACCGGCGCCCGGTGATGTGACAGGTCTTGGGCCCGACATGGTTACCTAGCACGCGAAGCGGGAGGAAATGTGACGCGCCGCGCATGATCGAATGGCGATGATGGGCATCGTTGTTGTCCGACGTCCAGACGCGGTCGGTGTGGCGCAAAATGCCGAAATCCGCGCGAGCGCCGCCCGACGAACAGCTTTCGATTTCCAGACCCGGATGCGCCGTGCGAAGCCTCTCGATCAAGGCGTAAACGGCCCGCGTCTGCCGGTGCATGACCGCGCGTCCGCCGCTTGCCGGGTGCTGCGCGTCGCGGTTCATGTCCCATTTGATGTAGGCGATGTCGTATTCCTCAACGAGTGCGTTGATGCATTCGAAAAGATATTCGGTAACAGCCGGATTGGTGAGGTCGAGCGTCAACTGGTTGCGCGATGCGATTGGCTCAACGCTATCGACCCCTAGTACCCAGTCGGGATGCGCGCGGTAGAGCTCGCTTTCGGGGTTGACCATTTCCGGTTCGAACCAAAGACCAAACTCCATCCCGAGGTCGCGCACGCGATCAGCGATCGGGTGAAGACCGTTCGGATAGACGTCTTTCGAGACCCACCAATCGCCAAGGCCCGCTGCGTCATTGCGGCGCGAGCCGAACCAGCCATCGTCGAGTACGAAGCGTTCTGCGCCAACGTCGGCGGCTCGCTCAGCGAGTTCGAGGAGCGTCGCTTCATTGTGGTTGAAATAGACCGCTTCCCACGTGTTGTAGTGGACCGGGCGCGGCTTCGCGAAGGCCCGTTTGTCTAATAGCTTTTCTTGCAGGTGATCGTGAAAGGCGTGGCTGACGCCGTTCAGGCCATCCATCGACCACGCGGCGAGCATGTCCGGCGTGCGGTAACTCTCGCCCTCGGCCAACCTCATTTCGCCGGGGAAGAACATCTCTCCCAACTGCACGAAACCGCGCCCGTCGCTGTGGCGGTCGATGCGCTGGCGGTGGTTGCCGCTCCAAGCGAGGTGGAAACCGAGCGCGAGGCCGCTTGTCTCGCCGGTTCGCGCGGCCGCGAGGATGCCGCCGGGGTAAACGTCGTGGCTGGTTCGCCCGGCCTTGTTCTCGCGCACGATGCTGCCTTGGAAGGCTGGGACTTCCTCGACCTGAAACTCGTTTGCCCAGCGGCCTGTGAAGCTGAGGTAGCGGGACAGGCGTTGGTCGATTGGGAGGCAAAGAGCCGAGCACCACTCGAGCTCGAAGGGCTCGCTGGCATTGTTTGTGATCTCGGTGCTTGTCGTCAATAGGCCGGTAATGGTGTCGAGGGCGAAGCTGTGGATGCTCGAAAGGCTGCTATTTGCATGCTCACATCGGATGGAGAGCGAGGCTGGACCGTGCGTCTCCACGGACACGACCCTCAAATCGACAGCCCAGTCCTTGCCGCCGCGATGCCCGATCAACCCCGCCGGACCTGAAATGCCTGTCCCGATCGTGTGAAGTAGCGACCCGCGCTGGTGCACTGCCGGGCCTCCCGGCGCGTGCTGGCGGGTTGCGAGCAAGGCGAGTTCAGCAGCGGAAGCTCCGACGATATCGGGCCCAGCATAGACAATATGGGCCCGCTCGCCGACCGCAGCCTCGAACGCGATCAGCGTCCCGCCCGCGCGAAGTTCGAACCATCCAGCATTGTCATCAACAGGCCTGCTCATCGAGGATCGCCATGCGGCACCGACTGTTATAGGACAACCCAAATCCGCGACGAAGAGGCGGAATTGGGGAGAGAACAGTCGACATGAGCACCACCCAGGTCGCGGTATTTCTGGTCATCACCGCGCTGATCGCGCTCGCAACCTATCTGCATTGCCGCGGCAAGCGCGGCGCAGGGCCGCAGGATGAGCGCGACTACTTCCTCGCGAACGGGGGCCTTGCCTGGTATTTCGTGGCAGGCTCGATCACGCTTACCAACCTGTCGACCGACCAGCTTGTCGGCATGAACGGCAACCAGATGGCGCTGCTCGCATGGTGGGAATTTGCAGCGGTCGCGGGGCTGTTCATCCTCGCTTATGTCTTCCTGCCTGTCTACTACAAGAACAACTGCACGACGACAACCGAGCTTTTGCAGAAGAAGTACGGCGACAAACACATTCGCGCACTCATCAGCGTGCTGTTCCTGTTCGGCAATCTGTTCATCTTTCTGCCTGCGATCCTCTATGGCGGCTCGCTATTCCTGCTCTCGCTGGCGGGGCTGCCGACCGATCTCGGCACGATCATGGTGAGCGCTGTCGTACTTGCCGCTGTTGGAGCCGCCTACGCGATCTTTGGCGGGCTGCGCGCTGTGGCCGTATCGGACACCTATTCCGGCGTGCTGGTTCTGGGCCTTGCGCTGCTGGTCGTGTTCCTCGCCTTGCAAGCCATCGACTTCGACCTGACCGGCATTCCGGCAGAGCGCCTGACGCTGGTGGGTGACAATGACAGCCCGATCCCTTGGCACACACTGCTCACCGGCATGATCTTCATCCAGACCTTCTATTGGTCGACCAATCAGACGATCACCCAGCGCGCCATGGCCGCTCCCAACATCCGCGAGGCGCAAAAAGGTGTCGTGGTTGCAGCCGGCATACGCCTGCTCATCGTGCCGATCATCGTGGTGGTGCCCGGAATCGTCTCCTACAAGCTGTTCGGCGATGTCGGCGACGTCGCTTATGGGCGGATCGTGGGTGAGGTACTGCCGATTTGGCTTTCCGGAGCCTTTGCCGCGGCCATTGCCGCTGCGATCCTCACCAGTTTCAACTCGATCCTGAACGCGAGTGCCGCGCTGTATGTTTGCGACTTGCACGAGGCGTATATCGGCGACGTCACGCGGGTCGGAAAGCTTGGCGCGGCGGTGTCGATTGTGATGAGCGTTCTTGCGCTGGCCCTCGTGCCGTTCTTTGCGAGCCAGGAAAGCCTGATCAACACGGTGCAGCAGCTTTACGGCCTGCTCTCCATGCCGATCCTATCCGCTTTTGTCGTGTGCCTCATGTTCAAAAACGTGAAGGCGGGCGCGGCGATGATCGGGGTGGTGACGGGCGTCGCGTTCTATGGCTTCTGGAGCATGGTGTGGGAGCCTGCGCACTACATCCACGGCATGTTTGCTACGCTGATCTTGTCCATCGCGACAGCTTTGGTGGTCAACAAGCTGGTGTTCGACGCGACGCCGCAATTTTCGCTGGGCGGTGAGGACACCGAGGAGGCCAGCGACAGCCTTGCGACGAGCACCGCTTGAGGCTTGTCATCTGATCGCCTAGCGGGGGCGCGATGAGCGACACGAAGCCTGCACCCCACGGATGGATCATTCTCGACAAGCCGCGCGAGCTTGGCTCGACGCAGGCCGTGGGGGCTGTGAAGCGCAATTTGCGCGAAGGCGGCTATGCTAAAACCAAGGTAGGGCACGGAGGCACGCTCGACCCGCTGGCTGAAGGCGTGCTCCCGATTGCGCTGGGTGAAGCGACCAAGCTTGCTGGCCGCATGCTCGATGCGAGCAAGATCTACGACTTCACCGTAAAGTTCGGGGTGGAGACGGACACGCTAGATACCGAAGGCGAGGTGATTGAGCGCAGTGATGTACGGCCAGGCCTGCCGCAGATCGAAGCCGTGCTGCCGCAGTTCACCGGACCGATCGAGCAGGTTCCGCCCGCCTATTCCGCGCTGAAGGTCGACGGCAAGCGTGCCTACGATCTTGCACGGGCAGGGGAGGAAGTGAGCCTCAAGACCCGCGTTGTGACGATCCATTCGCTCACCATTGCCGATGGCCCGCATGATCGCGACGAAATCACTCTCACCGCGCATGTTTCCAAGGGCACATACATCCGCAGCCTTGCACGCGATATCGCACGCGCTCTTGGAACCTGCGGGCACGTTACCTATCTACGTCGCACCAAGGCCGGGCCGTTCCTTCAGGAACAGGCGATTTCGCTGGACAAACTCAACGAAGTCTCTAATGGCGCTGCCCTTGAAGACCTCCTCCTGCCGTTAGAGGCAGGGCTGGACGACATCCCGGCCCTCAACCTCACCCAGACAGACGCGCAGGCGGTCCGACAAGGCCGGGTCCTGTCTGGAATGCCCCAATCATCCGGGCTCTATTGTGCGATGCTGGACAGTGTGCCGGTGGCGCTGATGGAAATTTCGGATGGCACCGCAAAAGTGGTGAGGGGGTTCAACCTTCCCGATGTCGCTGAGTAGAAAGAGAAATACATGTCGGTAGCACCCGAACGTAAAGCTGAAATCATCAAGGACAACGCACAGGCCAAGGGCGACACCGGTTCGCCGGAAGTCCAGGTCGCGATCCTTACCGAGCGCATCAAGAACCTGACCGAGCACTTCAAGTCCAACCACAAGGACAACCACTCGCGTCGCGGTCTGCTCATGATGGTCAACAAGCGCCGCAACCTGCTCGCATACCTCAAGAAGAAGGATGTCGAGCGCTACAACGCCCTGATCCAGAAGCTGGGTCTGCGTAAGTAAGAGTTTCGGGAAGGCGGCTCTCACGGGTCGCCTTTCTCGCATCTGGGGAGGGATCAACGGCGACGATTCACGTCAGACCGCTCTTCCTGTAAAAAGGGGCAGCGATCACAATTCGGTGATCCAGCCTTGGGGCATTCGCAAACCAAGCCCCACACCGGACCGGGACGGTACACCCGGCACAAGTAGGCCCCGCGCATGCAATGTGGCTGTGCGGGTTCAGAAGGAAAATCCATGTTCGACACGAAAACCGTATCGCTGGAGTGGGGCGGAAAGACCCTCACTCTGGAAACCGGCCGTATTGCCCGTCAGGCTGACGGCGCGGTCCTCGCCACCTATGGCGAAACTGTTGTTCTTTGCGCGGTCACCGCAGCCAAGAGCGTCAAGGAAGGTCAGGACTTCTTTCCGCTGACCGTCCACTACCAAGAAAAATTCTCCGCTGCCGGCCGTATTCCCGGCGGCTTTTTCAAGCGCGAAGGCCGCGCGACGGAAAAAGAGACGCTTACCTCGCGTCTGATCGACCGTCCGTGCCGCCCGCTTTTCCCCGAAGGTTTCTACAACGAAATCAACGTCATTGCTCAGGTCCTGTCCTATGACGGCGAAACCGAGCCCGACATTGTCGCGATGATCGCGGCGTCGGCTGCTCTGACCATTTCGGGCGTTCCCTTCATGGGCCCGATCGGCGCAGCACGCGTCGGCTTCACCAATGATGGCGAATATGTCCTGAACCCGACCGTCGCTGATGCGCTCGGTGAAGATGGCCGCCTCGACCTCGTTGTCGCTGCAACGCAGGACGCGGTGATGATGGTCGAATCCGAAGCGAAGGAACTGACCGAGGAAGAAATGCTCGGCGCAGTGATGTTCGCACACGAAGAAAGCCGCAAGGTCATCGGCGCGATCATTGAGCTTGCCGAACAGGCTGCCAAGGCTCCGTGGGAGCTCGATCCGGTTGAAGACAAGTCGGCCAAAATGGACAAGCTTCGCGCAGCCATCGGTTCAGACCTCGAAGCCGCTTACAAGATCACCGACAAGTCGGCCCGTCAGGATGCTGTCAACGCAGCACGCGAAAAGGCGCGCGAAGCATTTGCTGACCTCGCCGAAAGCGATCCGGCAGAATATCTCGGCACGCTCAAGCTCGTTAAGAAGCTTGAGAGCGAAATCGTTCGCGGCTCGATCCTCAAGGACGGCACGCGTATCGACGGTCGTAAGCTTGATCAGGTTCGCCCGATCGAAGCTATGGTCGGCCTGCTGCCGCGCACGCACGGTTCGGCGCTGTTCACCCGCGGTGAAACGCAGGCGATCTGCACCACCACGCTCGGCACCAAGGACGCCGAGCAGATGATCGATGGTCTGGAAGGCCTGAGCTACAGCAACTTTATGCTGCACTATAACTTCCCGCCTTATTCGGTCGGCGAAGTGGGTCGCTTCGGCTTCACCAGCCGCCGCGAAACCGGCCACGGCAAGCTCGCATTCCGCGCGCTGCGTCCGGTTCTGCCCGATGCTGAGGAATTCCCGTACACGATCCGCGTCCTGTCCGACATCACCGAGTCGAACGGTTCGTCCTCGATGGCGACCGTCTGTGGCGGCGCGCTGTCGATGATGGATGCAGGCGTTCCGCTTGCGCGCCCGGTTTCGGGTATCGCGATGGGCCTGATCCTTGAAGGCGAGGACTTCGCGGTTCTCTCCGACATCCTGGGTGACGAAGATCACCTTGGCGACATGGACTTCAAGGTTGCCGGTTCGGAAGAGGGCATCACCAGCCTTCAGATGGACATCAAGGTTGCCGGCATCACGCAGGAAATCATGACTCAGGCGCTCGAGCAGGCGAAAGCTGGCCGCGCGCACATCCTGGGTGAAATGGCCAAGGCTCTCACCGGCGCCCGCACCGAGGTTTCCAAGCACGCACCGCGTATCGAGACGATGCAGATCGACAAGTCGAAGATCCGTGACGTCATCGGCACGGGCGGCAAGGTGATCCGCGAAATCGTCGCTGAAACCGGCGCCAAGGTCGACATCGACGACGAGGGCACGATCAAGATCAGCTCGTCCAACGCCGATGAAATCGAAGCCGCGAAGAAGTGGATCGAAGGCATCGTCGAGGAAGCCGAAGTCGGCAAGATCTACAATGGCAAGGTCGTCAACATCGTCGACTTCGGTGCGTTCGTGAACTTCATGGGCGGCAAGGACGGCCTCGTTCACGTCAGCGAAATGAAGAACGAGCGCGTTGAGAAGCCGACCGATGTTGTCTCCGAAGGCCAGGAAGTGAAGGTCAAGGTCCTCGAGATCGACAATCGCGGCAAGGTCCGCCTGTCGATGCGCGTCGTTGACCAGGAAACCGGCGAAGAGCTCGAAGACACCCGCCCGCCGCGCGAACCGCGCGGTGATCGCGGTGGCAAGGGCGGCCGTGGCGGCGATCGCCGCGGTGGCCGTGGCGGTCGCGGCCCGCGCCGTGATGGCGGCGGCAATCGCGACGGGGGCGGAAATGACGGCCCCGCAGCGATGCCGGACTTCCTGAAGGACTAAGTCTTTCGGGCAAACCGAACACGAGATGGCCCGCCGGAAGCGATTTCGGCGGGCCTTCCTTTTGGGTAAGAGATATCAATGCTAAAACGCGAACTCATCGACACGGCCGAAATCGAAGACGGCGAGACTCTCGAACTTTTCAGCCACGGGCGCGATTTCATGATCGTGCTGGGGCGCAACGAGCTCATGAGCACGCGTATGCGGTTCTCTGAAGAGCAACTTGCCGAGATGACGCTCGACCGCCTCGACAATGATTCTCCGCGCGTCCTGATCGGCGGCTACGGCATGGGCTTTACCTACCGCGCCGCGCGTGAGCGGCTGGGCGAGGGGGCGGAGATCGTGGTTGGCGAGATCTCGCACAAGATCGTCGAATGGGCGGAAGGCCCGATGAAGGACCTCACCGGCGAGACCCTCTCCGACCCGCGCCTCGATCTCAAGATCTGCGATGTCGCGGCTCTCATCGACGATGCCAATGACGGGACATGCGAAAAATTCGACGCCATCATGCTCGATGTCGACAACGGTCCCGACGGGTTGGTGCGGGCTGACAACAATCGCATCTATTCGAGAACCGGTCTCGGCAAGGCGCGCGATGCGCTGAAGCCCGGAGGGATCGTTTCAGTCTGGTCGGCAGCGCCCGATCCTGCCTTTCGCCGCCGGCTGAAGGAGGCTGGCTTTGCGGTTGAGGAGAAAGGCGTGCGCTCCCGCCCGAACAACAAGGGCGCGCACCACACCATTTGGTTTGGGCGCAAGGTACGCTGAGCCTGCGCGGATTTTCGTGCGAAATGAAAATGGCCCACACTCCCCCCGAAGTGTGGGCCAAGTCGGCGGTAGGGGACAGCCCTCCGCTCGGGTCGCTCCCAGAACCCCATTGCTAAAGCCGTGTCTAAGCCCTCTCTCACGATCGGTCTGTGATGGTCGTCACAAATTAACCATTTTTGGGACAGCTGAGATCAAAGTCCTTTGCAATCAGTGGTTTTGAGACCAAGGCTTGTAAGAGAGCACGCACGAAAGCTCGCGTGAGCTCGTCAGATTCGCATGGTGGGAAAGCGTGATGGAATCATTGAAGGAGATGATGGCCAATCTGGCCCCCGACAGCCTCCTGATGGCGCTAGAGCCCGAACAGATCGAAGCGCTGCTCAAGAACGCCACTCGCAAGGATCTGAAGCCCGACGACGTTGTTATCAATCAGGGCGACGAGAACGGCGACTATGCGGTTTACGTCCTGTCAGGCGGGCTCAAGATCAGCTTTGTGAGCGCGAGCGGTCGCGAGATCATTCTCAGCTATTGCTCGCCGGGTGAAGTGATCGGCGAGATCGCTCTGCTCGACAGCGAACCGCGGACCGCGACTGCAACCGCTGTCGTGGAATCGAGCGTTCTGCTGTTGCCTTCGAAGCAATTCCTTGAGGCCGTATCCTCGAACCCAACATCAGTGGCTCGGATCATGCGCGAGCTTGCGCAGCGGGTGCGGCAACAAAACCTCATCATCGAAAGCGACCGTACTTTCTCGATGGGGCCGCGACTTGCCCGAGCGCTGGTTCGCCTCATCGACAAGGACCGGAACGACGGCGGCTTGCTCTACAATCCGAGCCAGAGCGACCTTGGTGCATTTGCAGGTCTTGCGCGCGAGAATGTCAGTCGCTTGCTGTCCGAATGGGAAAGCCAGGGGATCATCGCGCGCGACGGGCGCACTTTGAGCGTGCGCGATATCGAATATCTACGTTCGCTGGCCGAGTTTGGCGAAAAGGTCTGAGCTGCGATCAGAAATCGTAGATCAGCGTTATCCGGCTCAGAGTGTCGGTCTTGACCGCGCCTGCTGGCGGATCGGTGTCATGCTCCACCGTGTAAGACAGGCGCACTTTTACATTGTCCATCAGCGCCGCTTGAAGCCCGGTGTCCGAGATCAAAGTGCTGCTACCGGATTGGATGAAAGCGCTTGCGTCCTGAGTAAGCGAGATGCTCTCAGCCAGCTGCCAGTCGAAGTCGAGACTGCCGAGGCCTGCAAGATTGCTGGTGCTTCCGCCGCCTACGAATTCGGTGCGGCGATAAGCCGGGCCTGCCTGCACGGACAGCGTCATATCGTCTTCGTCGATGACCTCGTAACCGAGACCGCCTGAAAGCGAGTAGCGTCCTGAGAAGCCCTGGAACCGGTCACGCTCATACTGCGCCAGCGCAAACGCAAACAAGCGGTCGCTGAGCTTCAGGTTGGGCTCGTAGGCGGCAAGAAATTGTTCGCGCGTTGTGACGCCATTATTGCGCTGATAATCAGCCCTGGCGCGCAGCTTGTGGCGCCAATTGATGCCTTCGCGCGTCAGGCCGAGCGATGCGGTGATGCCGGTGTTCGACGCATTGCCGGTCGAGTTGAAAGCGCCCAATTCACCGCGCCCACTCCAGTTCTCGAACAGTCCGGCGCTGCGGATTTCCTGCTTTTCAAGCGCTGCAGCTTCGGCCTCGGCAGCGGCGAGGTTGGTTTCGAAGCTTGCCAGGATTGTGTCGAGCTCGACCGCGTCATCGGGATTGGTAGTGCGAGCGAGCTCGATGACGGTGCGCACTTTCTCTTCGTCGCCGGTGGCGATGGCCGCATCGATCATTGCGCGCACAGGTTCAGGCAATTGAGCCTGTGCTGTGTAGGCCGGGGCACTCAGCGCGAGAGCAAAGGCCGCGATCCGGACGTTCGTGAACTTCATTCGCCTCATCCCTGCTGCGCCCGCACGCGGCCCATGAAATCCATTTTGCCGATCTTAACGCCAAGGTGACGCGCGATGGCGTAAGCGGCGCTGCAATGGAAATAGAAGTTGGGTTGGGCAAAACTAAGCAAGAAATCCTCAGCCGTGAAAGCAAGCCGCGTGTCCTTGAACTCGAAGCGCATGTCGCGCCCGATCCAGCTTTCCATCTCGTCTTCGTCAAGGCCTTTCAGAAGCGCCTTCGCACCGGCAAGCTTCTCGCGCAGCGCGTCAAACGTGGCGGGCGGAGGATTGAGGTCAGGCGTCGCCAACCCTTCGCGCACAGCTGAAATGGCGCCTGCCGTATGCTCGGCGACGCTTTTGATCTGATATGTGAAGGGCAGCATGTCATCGATCAGCTGCGCGCTCAGGATCGCCGAATGGTCGCATTCGCGCTCAGCACACCAGCCCTCGGTCTTGTCGAGAAGATGCGATGCGGTGCCAAGCATCTGGAGTGCGCTCGGGACAAAAGCTGCGTGAAGAGTGAGCGGCATGGGCTGTTCCTTCCTGAAAACAGAAAGGCCCGGCGGCGCTTGGTGCGCTGCCGGGCCTTACGTGACTGTGATTGTTAGCGGACCCGCGGGCCGCCAAACGGAAGCGGCGGCGGGGGACGGCGCGCACCGCGAGGCAGCTGTGCCTGATAAGCGCGGCCGCAATGTTCGACGCAATAGGGGAAGCCGGGGTTCACCGCTTCGCCGCAAAAATGGAAATCAGGCTCACCCGGATGGCCCATCGGCCAGCGGCAGACCTTGTCCGACAGGTCAAGCAGGCTGGTCTTGTCCGCGATCTCGGGGCTCGGCTTGGCGGGCACAAGGCGACGCGGCGGTGCGGGCGGGATCGGTGCCTGCTGGTCGCCGGGGCCCTGTCGCAGAAAGCCGCCGGGGCCGACCGAGACGATCTTCGGCAGGTTTGGCGTGGGATTGGGGATGGCTTGCGAATTTGTGGACTTGGGATCTGCTGCCTTCGCGCTGGAGGCTTCGCTCTCGACTTCGGCTGCCGGAGCGTCGGCCTTGGGCTCGGGCTTTGCGGCGGGCTTCGCCGCCGGTTTGCTCGCCGCCTTCTTTGGCGCAGGTTTGGGAGCCGCTTTTTTGGCCGCAGCCTTCTTCTTTTCGTTCGCCTTCACCGGTGACGGGCGCGATTTCAGGCCAAGGCGGTGTGCCTTGCCGATCACTGCATTACGGCTGACGCCGCCCAATTCTTCTGCAATCTGGCTGGCGGTCGATCCGCCTTCCCACATTTTCTTGAGCGTTGCGATGCGCTCGTCAGTCCAACTCATAAAACATCCGTTCCTGTCGTGCCCGACCTTGTCGTCGAGGCCTAGATAGGTTGCTTGTCACATCTTGCCAGAGGCCGTAGGCGACCTTTCCCATGACAGACGAGCTTTCAGCAAACCCCAATCGTCCGCGAAACTTCCCGGAGCGCGGTGTCCCGGTGATAACCGGCATCAACCGCGTGGGTCTTTTCGCGCTCTATATGAAGGAGGTGCGCCGGTTTCTCAAGGTCCAGACGCAGACGATCTGGGCGCCAGCGGTCACGACGCTGCTGTTTTTGATAATCTTCACCGTCGCGCTGGGCCGTGGAGGCCGCGAGGTGCTGGGTGTGGAGTTTGCAAGCTTTGTCGCACCGGGCCTGATCGTGATGGGCATGATGCAGAACGCATTTGCTAATTCGTCCTTCTCACTGCTCTCGGGCAAGATCCAAGGGACGATTATCGACCTACTGATGCCGCCGCTTTCTCCCGGAGAGCTGATGGGCGGGATCGTGGCGGCTGCTGTCACGCGGGCGATCGCTGTGGGCTGCACGGTTGCGCTCGCGATGGCGCTTTGGCCGGGCGTTTCTCTGGCCGTGACACACATTTGGGCGGTGATCTGGTTTGGGCTGATGGGAGCTGTGATGCTGGCGCTGCTTGGTCTTGCGACCTCGATCTGGGCCGAGAAGTTTGACCATAACGCCGCGATCACCAATTTCGTGATTGCTCCGCTCTCGCTGCTGTCGGGCACGTTCTACGTCATCGACAACCTCGCACCCGCCTTCCAGGCTGTGAGCCGTGCGAACCCGTTCTTCTACGTGATCTCGGGCTTCCGCTATGGCTTCCTCGGGCAAAGCGATATCGGAGATGCGAGCGCCGTCGCGATGGCCGCCATCGGCATCGCGGTCTTTAATCTCGTTATCGCTTTCGCGGTTTATGCCGTCCTGCGCACCGGCTGGAAGCTTAAGAGCTAGCCCGGCGATGGCCCAGCCAGCCGCGGGGCGTCAATGCGTGAGGCTGCGCCGCATCCGATAGCGCCCGTCCTTGAACTGCTCGAACAGCTGGGGGACGGTAGGATGGTCGATCGGCCCACCGCTGGGGTCAGCGACGAGATTGCCCTGGCTCACATAGGCGACATAGCTCGACTCCTCGTTCTCGGCGAGGAGGTGGTAGAATGGCTGGTCGCGGGGAGGGCGAATTTCTTCGGGGATCGATTCGTACCATTCCTCGCTGTTGGCGAAGACAGGGTCGATATCGAAAACAACGCCGCGAAAATCGAACAGGCGGTGGCGAACAAGTTCGCCAATACCAAACCGGCTGCGTGAAGAGCGCGGAGCGTTGATGGTCCGTCCCGCTTGGCTGGAAAAGAAGTGAGCGCGTTCCATAACTTGCAGAATATGGTCCTTCGCACGTGCAAAACAAGTTTCCTGCTAAGGTTGCGAGCAAGATATGCCCGCATTTTGACGCCCCAATGCCGCGATCAGGGGTTGGCAAGCGCATGAGCCTGCGCTAACGGGCGCGCTCCTTGTCGTCGGCAGGACCAAGCCGACGCGCCTTTCCTTCGCGAGAATTCAGCGAAGCGGCAGCGCAGACAGGGCGTTGACAGCACTCAAGCAGCAAAGCGAGAGCGCGAACAACACGCGGAGAGGTGCCGGAGTGGTCGAACGGGGCGGTCTCGAAAACCGTTGTGCTCTCACGAGTACCGAGGGTTCGAATCCCTCCCTCTCCGCCATTTCTCTCGATGAATGATCGCGAGTTTCCGATCCCTACGTAATTTGCAGCAGCGCGTCACGAGCAGCTGTGCGTGTCGCTATTCTCAAATGTGCCTCAATTACGACGCAAGCAGAGAACGTATTGACGCATTGATCGAGACGAGAGCACCAGCCGATCTTCTTGGAAGCGAAACGTTGGTTAGTTTGAGTTAGAAGTTTTCGCGTATAATAAACAGATCATTAGATCGTAAGTTTGCTTAAAGAGCCGGTTCAGAGTTCTTTAGGACTATTCACGCGAAGTCAAAATAAGTCATAATCATTGCGATCTAACAATAAGTTACGCTGGCTCGAAGCCGCCTAATATGCTATGAGCATTACTTAGCTACGGGTGCATTGGAGGGGGAAATGGCCGTTGCCCTCGCGCTGAGGAATGCGTTGTATCGCACTGCATTATCCGACAGCTTGTCGCGGTTGGGTCATACGGTCGCAGATGTCGCTCCCTCGGTAGACCGGCTCGAGCTTTGCCCGTTCAACGAAGAGAATGAACCGCTGGTGGTGCTGACCGAAGCACCATCGACTTTGCGACCTCTGGCGCGCGCGCTTAAACCCTTGCGCGATGAAGCAGGGCAACTGCGGTGCGTGATGCTCGAAGAAAAGTTCGACCTGTTTCGCCTGGCGGATTGCTTCTCGATCGGTTGCCATGGTTTCCTCCTGACCTCGATCCCGATCAAAGCGTTGAGCTGCGCCCTCAACTTCGTCGCCTCGGGTCACCGGGTTTATCCTGACAATCTGGGCGAAGCCCTGAACGGTTGGCGGCGCGACAATCTCGAGCATACCCGATCCAATCCCAAACTGACCGACCGCGAACGCCACGTCGGGACCGAAGTGGCGCAGGGGCATCCGAACAAGGTGATCGCAAGGGATCTCAACCTGTCCGAAGCAAGCGTGAAGCTCTCGATCCAGGCGCTGCAGCGCAAGCTTGGCGTGAGGAACCGCACTCAGGTTGCGGTTGCACTGGTGGTAAGAGGGCTTGTGCCAACGCCGTGCGTGCGGGACCTTTGATCACCGCTCTCAGGTCAGCGCCTTTGCCAGATCGAGGGCATCGGTCAGCTTTGCGACGAGCCTGTCGACATTGCCACCCGCGTCGGGCGCTGAAGGCTCCGAACCTAGGTTGAGCTTCGACCAGTCGGGAATGCCTCTGCCCCAAAGCTGTGCATCACCCAGTGGCCTGCAGGCCTCAAACAACGCGTCGCGAATGGCGGACGAGCGGGCATCGTTGCGGGCCATGTCCCGTAGCTCGGCGTTGTGTTGTAAGATCCTTGCAGTGAAACCCGCGACGTGCGGACTGGCCATCGACGTACCGCTGAGCTCGGCAAAGGGCACGGGATGATCCGAAGGATATGTCGAGATGACGCCCACTCCCGGGGCCGCGACATCGATTTCGGGTCCGCGGCAGGAGAAGCGCGCGATGAAATAGACGTCGTCAGGGTCGGTATCGTCGGTCACGGCGGCGCTGTTCGTGCTGTTCTCGGGGAAGCGGTCGGCGCGGCCGAGCGCGGCAACCGCGATGACATTGTCGAAGGCCGCGGGGTAGTTCACCTTACCGCCCGAATTGCCTGCGGCGGCGATCATCACGACCCCGCTTTCAAAGCATCGGTCTATCTCGTCGTTTAGCAGTTGCGAGGGGCTGGCCATGCCAAGGCTCATATTGACGACGTCGATCTCGTTCTCGCGACAGTACCGAAGGGCTTTGATGAGCTTTGAAATCTTGGCCTGCGGAAACACGCGCAAGCCGTGAAGCTCGGCTTTGGGCGCAACGCCCTGAACGCCGAACGCGTTCGCAGCCTGTCCGGCGGCGGTCCCGGCGACGTGTGTCCCGTGGCCTGAACTGTCGAGGTTGAACGTGTCATCATCAGGATCATCGCCGATCGCGAAGGCCTTGCCGCGCGTAGCATGAGCGAGGTCGGGGTGATCGTTGTCGATCCCGCTGTCGATGATGGCCAGCCGTACAAGCGGCGGGTCTTCGGGATGGTTCGTAACGTTGAGATCCTGCATGCCCCAGGGAGTGCCCTGCTCTTCGGGAAAGCCCGGCAGGCCTCCAGTCCCTTCGGCAAGCGAAAGCAGCGTTATAACGTTGGTCGCTGCGGCGCCGGTGCCGCTGACAAGGTCTGGGCGTGCGATTGTGCGTGACCAGAAACCGGCTGCTGGCTTGATGGTGAGTGAATTGAGGCTTTCCAGCGTCTCGCCAAGCATATTGAGTTCCGCAACGCCGTTATTGCCGGTAAGCGCCTGGTCGAACCACATCTCTCCGCCGAGGCTTACGCGCGCTTTCGGGATCGCCTTGCCATCCGCGTCTACGACCTTGATCCGGATGCGCAGGCTGTCGGCATCGAGCGGGACCATCGTGGTGAGCCCATGCATCCGCAGCAAGCCGCCCGTGTCCAGCATCTCGATATCTTCGTCGAGCTCAACGAGAAGATTGGCATGGCGGTTGCGCAGATTGTCCGCTGCCGCCTCTGTCAGCTTGGCCGTTACGATGGTCGAATCCGGCGCGCCTTCTTCGGCGAGGGCAAGTTCATCCCCTTCGGGCGGCGCGATCACCGACATGATTTCCATCTCGTCTCCCTCATCGGCTTCGGCTGCCGGGGTGACCGAGATGACCTGCTCGATCGCTTCCTTGATCTGCGCTTCGCTCATCGGTTGTCCGTCGAGCGGCATCGTCTTCTTGTTGCTCACCAGATAGACTGGGTTGCGCGGCTTGATGGTGTTGGCCACGTCGCTTCTCCTCGTTCTCGCCTTCAACCTTCACATATTTGTACGGGGGCAAACGGCGGGTCGGCGGCATGGCGCTCCCAGACCGTTTGATTCCTCGCGAGCTCCTCAACTCGGTCGCGGGGCCAGTTCTGCGAGTGTCTCCAGCGCCGCATCGATCTGTTTGACGAGCCGCGCGACAAGCGCCGCGCGTCGTTCGCGTTCGGCGCCGCCGGCGGTCTCTCGGTACCAGGCGTCGAGAAACTCGACCTGCTCATCGATGTTCGCGGTGGTAATCGACTGATCTTCAGGCATCGCGGTAGCCCTTCTTCGACAGGTTTGGTTTGGGGAGGGCCACTGGCCGGCACCGCGAGGCGCCGCCAGTGAGATCCCCCGATCGAACTAGAGCTTCGATCTAATGCACCTGTAAGCGGCCCAGGCTCGGCGAAGCGCAGTGGCGTATTTGCCGCGCTTGAACGCAATCACGGCAGCCGTGACCTTCGGCACACAGCTTGCGAGCTTGCGATACTTCTTCACAAGCCGGATGAGCTTGCGGATCAGTTTCTTGACCTTGTTGCGGAGAAACCGTCCGACAAAGAGCGCATCGGCTTCGTTTTCGGCCATGGCGCTCAGCGACATTACGTCGCCGTCACCGGCATCGGCGCCGAACACTTCGAGTTCCGTGCCGCTAAGTTCCGCTTCCAGTTCGCCCAATTCTCCGGAACTCGCACCGGCGGAATCTTCGTCGGACATTTCAAAGTCACCGAAGTCGGCGGCGAGTTCGCCCAGTTCTGCTTCGAGTTCGCGCAATTCCTGCGCTGTGAATTCGTCGGACATACCTTTGACTCCCATATTTACGTAGCCGCAGGGCGTCTGCGACATGAAACATGGTCCGAATTTCTCAGGGAAGTTTAAGAGTTCGTCCGAATAATCACTGACAGCGTTTGTCTTGAGATTTGCGAAGATTGAGAATTGGATTGGATAGACTGCGTATGTCGCGTCACTTGATCGCCAAACGCACTATTCTTTGATCTGAACTCTAGAATTGGTAGCCAAACGATTAGAGAAATGGTGAAACGAAGAGCCACCGCGCCCGTTTGGCTACAGACAATTGGACAAACGGCTTAACTGGCCCTGGTCCTGGAAGGGTTAGAGGTAAAGGGGTTTGACCTCTTCCTCAGCTATCCGAACCGCGACAACCTGCCAGTCCGCACTCAAGCGATTGTCGACTAAGTGATCCAGACTTTCCGGCGTCATCGGTCTGTTGAGCAGGTCGATTGCTCCGGTGCTGACTTGGCAGGCGCCAGAAAAGCATTGCCAAAGAGGTCCGCGAACCTAATGCTTGTGCCTGCACGCAATCGCCGCTCCACGATGCGCGATGCGAAAAACGGGTGGGCATGTTGACTAATACCGAGCTGAAAACTGATCCATGACCCTTCGCTTGCAAGGGGTTTCCAAATCAGTCGATGGCGAAGCCCACATCCACGCTCTCGATCTGGAATTGCACAAGGGGACAATGAACGTCCTTCTTGGGCCGACGCTTGCTGGCAAGACCACGCTGATGCGGCTGATGGCGGGGCTGGACGAGCCGGACACCGGCCAGATATTCTGGAACGGTGAGGACGTAACGGGAAAGCGGGTGCAAAAGCGCGACGTCGCGATGGTTTACCAGCAATTCGTCAACTACCCGTCGATGACGGTTCGCGAAAACATTGCCTCTCCGCTCAAGCTGCGTGGTGTCTCGGCGCAGGATATTGAGCGAAAGGTCGGCGAGATGGCCGATCTGCTTCAGCTGACACCGCTGCTCGATCGCAAGCCAAGCGAGATATCCGGAGGGCAGCAGCAGAGATGCGCAATCGCGCGCGCCCTCGTGAAAGATGTCGGCCTTGTGCTCATGGACGAGCCACTTGCCAATCTCGATTACAAGCTGCGCGAGGAGCTTCGCATAGAGATCCCGCGTCTGTTCGCCGCATCGGGAAGCATCTTTGTGTATGCCACGACCGAGCCGGAAGAAGCGCTGCTACTTGGCGGGAACACTGCGACCTTGTGGCAGGGTAGGGTGACACAGTTCGGCCCCTCAACACAGGTTTATAGGCAGCCCGTGGATATGGTCACGGCAAGCGTCTACTCCGACCCTCCGATGAACTTCCTGCCCGTCAGGATAAATGATGGTGCGATCCACTTTCCGAGTGGGCAAGCGCCTGTGTCGAGCGATGCCGCATTGCGCCTTCCCAACGGCAACTACAAAGCTGGCTTCAGGGCGCACAATCTAGATGTTGGCGAAGGCGGCGAGGACAAGATCGCGTTCGACGCGACGGTGAGCGTCACAGAGCTCACTGGGTCAGAAACCTATATTCACATCGACGCGGCCGGCGAAACATGGGTCGGTCTCCTCAGGGGACCGCGCAGCTTTCGGTCGGGCGAGAAGCTGCGCGTCTGTATCGATCCCTCAGATCTGCTGTATTTCGATGAAGAAGGTAGGCTCGCACACCCTCTGCCTCAGTTGGTGGAGGCGTAAGGATGGCGGCGATCACCCTCGACAAGATTGCGCACAGCTACCGCCCTGACCCGATGGAAGAAGAGGATTTTGCTCTCAAGGAGCTGAATCACCAGTGGGAGGATGGCCGCGCCTACGCGCTGTTGGGCCCCAGCGGGTGCGGCAAGACGACCTTGCTCAACATCATGTCGGGACTGCTTGAACCGAGCCGCGGACGCATTCTGTTCGACGGTGAGGACGTGACGCATGCCTCGACGGCGCAGCGCAACATCGCGCAGGTGTTCCAGTTTCCGGTGGTCTACGACACGATGACGGTGCGCGAGAACCTTGCCTTTCCGCTGCGCAATCGCGGCATGGAAGCGGGCTACATCGCGGAGCGCGTCGCGAAGGTTGCGCAGATGATCGGGCTGGAGGATCACCTGCGAAAGAAAGCGCGCGGCCTCACTGCAGACCTCAAGCAGAAAATATCGCTCGGACGCGGTGTCGTCCGCGATGACGTGAATGCAATCCTGTTCGACGAGCCGCTGACGGTCATCGATCCGCATTTGAAGTGGGAACTTCGCACCCAGCTCAAGTCGCTGCACGATGAGTTTGGGCACACGATGGTTTATGTCACTCATGACCAGACAGAGGCGCTAACATTTGCGGATGAAGTCGTGGTCATGCATGAAGGGCGGGTCCTGCAGATCGGCACGCCTCAGGCGCTTTTCGAAGAACCAGCCCATACATTTGTCGGCTATTTCATCGGTTCGCCGGGGATGAATTTCCTGCCCGTGGAGATCGAGGGAGCGCAGGCCCACGCGCAGGGCGAGACGATCAGTCTCGGCTCGAACTATGGCCGTCCCGGAGGTCGCGCAGCACTAGGCATCAGGCCGGAGTTCCTGACTCTCACCAAAGGCGAGGGGCTGCCCGTCACCGTAAACCGCCTTCAGGACGTGGGTCGCCAGAAGTTCATCAATGCAAGTGTGTTTGGCACCGAGATAAACATTGTTGCCGACGCAGGATTCGAAATTGAAGCGGGCATGGACAAAGTCACCTTCGATCCGCGAGCGGCGAGCATCTTCTGCGACGAATGGCGCATCGAAGGCACTCCGATCACGTCCGAAAATGCGGAGGGATCGTGATGGAAAAGACCACAAATCAGCGCGCATGGTTTCTGGTTCTGCCGGTGCTCGTGCTGGTCGCCTTCTCCTCGATCATTCCGATGATGACGGTGGTCAATTATTCGTTCCAGGACAGCTTCGGCGGAAACGAGTTCTTCTGGGTGGGCCTTGAATGGTACCGCGAGCTTTTGCGTTCTGAACGGCTGTGGGACGCACTCGGCCGGCAATTGCTCTTCTCCTCGATCATTTTGGCGATCGAGATACCGCTTGGCATCTTGGTCGCGCTCTGCATGCCGAAAAAGGGATGGCTTGCATCCCTTTGCCTTGTCCTGATGGCCTTGCCGCTGCTCATTCCGTACAACGTTGTCGGCACGATTTGGCAGGTCTTTGCCCGCAGCGACATCGGACTTATGGGGCGCTTCGTCACCGATCTCGGCATTCCATACAATTACGCGCAAGATGCATTCGATGCGTGGGTGACGGTGATCGTGATGGACGTTTGGCACTGGACGTCGCTGGTCGCGCTGCTTGCCTATGCGGGGCTGCGCTCGATCCCGCAGGCTTACTATCAAGCGGCCGAGATTGACCAGGCGAGCCGGTGGAGCGTCTTTCGCTACATCGAATTGCCCAAGATGCGCGGCGTGCTCATCATTGCGGTGCTGCTGCGCTTCATGGACAGCTTCATGATCTACACCGAACCCTTTGTCCTGACCGGAGGAGGGCCGGGCAACGCGACGACCTTCCTGTCGATCGACCTTGTGAAGATGGCGCTTGGCCAATTCGACCTGGGGCCCGCGGCCGCTTTCTCGTTGATGTACTTCCTGCTGATCCTGCTGATTTCTTATGTGTTTTACACGGTCATGATCAGCGCGGACAAAGACGAGGTGGCACGATGAAAGGTTCGAGCTTTCGGCCCTCCGCGCTGGTGCTGGTTGCCTATCTGCTGTTCTTGCTGGTGCCGATCTACTGGCTCGTCATCATGAGCTTTAAACCGAACTCTGAGATTCTCGGCGCATTTACTCTTTGGCCAGAGAATTTCACGCTCGATAATTACCGGACGATCCTGACCGATGCGTCCTGGTACATGGGCTATGTAAACAGCTTCATCTACGTGACGCTCAACACCGCGATTTCGCTAAGCGTCGCGCTGCCGGCCGCTTACGCTTTCAGCCGTTATCGCTTCATGGGCGACAATCACCTGTTCTTCTGGTTGCTGACGAACCGTATGGCGCCGCCTGCGGTGTTCGCGCTGCCATTTTTCCAACTGTATTCGAGCGTGAACCTGTTCGATACGCATATCGCGGTCGCACTGGCGCATTGCCTTTTCAACGTGCCGCTTGCGGTGTGGATCCTCGAAGGCTTCATGCGCGGCGTTCCTCGCGAAATCGACGAGACGGCATTCATCGACGGCTACAGCTTCCCCCGTTTCTTCACGCGCATCTTCATACCCATGATTGCCCCTGGGATCGGGGTCGCGGCGTTCTTCTGTTTCATGTTCAGCTGGGTAGAACTGCTTCTGAGCCGCACCCTGACAAGTGTCGATGCAAAGCCGATAACCGCGACAATGACGCGCACAGTTTCAGCATCAGGGCTCGACTGGGGCGTGCTCGCAGCGGCGGGCGTTTTGACGATCATACCGGGAGCGATCGTGATCTATTTCGTGCGCGGATACATCGCCAAGGGTTTCGCCCTTGGCAGGGTTTGAGATGCGAGGAGCCTGATCATGGACTGGATGGCATGGACGTGGCCCACAGCGCTGTTCTTTGCAGCGATTGCGCTGACATTGGCCGTCATGGCGATCTTGCAGGTTCGCTACCCGACCACGCCGAGGACTGGCATTCTGGGTATCGAGACCGCCAGGGGTGATCGGTTGTTCATTAGCTTGTTGGGTAGCGCATTCATCAACCTTGCCTGGATCGGGCTTTTGGACTTGCCGCAATATTGGGCACTTATCTTATCTGCCCTATTTGCATTCTGCGTTTTCCGCTGGGTATGATGCAGGCGAGAGAGACATCGGGACGGGACAGATAACCTAATGAGAATTGCAATTGTTTTGGGCGTTAGCCTCGCGCTGGCGGCGTGTTCGGATGCTGCCGACAGCGATTTCGTGGTGCTGAGCGAGGCGGAGCGGCAGCAAGCGGCGAGCGACTTCCTCGACAATGAAATTGGCGAGATGTCCGCACTTTCTCGAGAGGAGCAGCAGGCCGAGCTCGACTGGTTCATGGACGCGGCAACGCCGTATCAGGGGATGTCGATCTCGGTCGTGTCGGAAACGATCGCGACCCACGAATACGAAGCCAAGGTTCTCGCCCCGGCATTTTCTGCGATGACCGGCATCGACGTCACTCACGACCTGATCGGTGAGGGCGATGTGGTCGAAAAGCTGCAGACGCAGATGCAGTCGGATGAGAACATCTACGACGCCTACGTCAATGATTCCGACCTGATCGGAACTCACTGGCGTTATCAGCAGGTACGCAATCTCACCGACTGGATGTCTGGCGAGGGCAGCGACGTCACCAGTCCAACGCTCGATCTGCCCGATTTCATCGGGACCGACTTCACCACTGGCCCCGACGGCAAATTGTACCAGCTGCCCGATCAGCAGTTCGCGAACCTTTATTGGTTCCGCTACGACTGGTTCACCGACCCGGAGATCAAGGCGGATTTCAAGGCAGCCTACGGTTACGACCTCGGTGTTCCGGTCAACTGGTCGGCCTATGAGGACATCGCCGAGTTCTTCACCGGCCGCGAAATCGACGGTCAGACGGTCTATGGCAGCATGGACTACGGCAAAAAGGACCCGTCGCTCGGCTGGCGCTTCACCGATGCCTGGATGTCGATGGCTGGTATGGGCTCGGTCGGCGAACCCAATGGCCTGCCGGTCGATGAATGGGGCATTCGCGTAAACGAGAATTCGCAGCCGGTCGGCTCCTGTGTCGTTCGCGGCGGGGCGACCAATTCGCCTGCGGCGGTCTATGCACTCGCCAAGTACTCAAAGTGGCTCAACGAATATTCGCCGCCGTCCGCGGCTGGGATGACCTTCTCCGAAGCTGGCCCTGTGCCCGCCCAGGGTGCAATTGCGCAGCAGATTTTCTGGTACACCACATTCACCGCCAACATGGTAGGCGAAGAGGCATCGGCAGTCCTCTACGACGACGGCACTCCGCGATGGCGCATGGCTCCGAGCCCGCATGGCGCGTATTGGGAAGAAGGGATGAAGGTCGGTTATCAGGACGCAGGTTCGTGGACCCTGATGAAATCGACACCTGTCGACCGCGCCAAAGCGGCATGGCTCTATGCCCAGTTCGTCACGTCGAAGACTGTCGATGTGAAGAAGGCGCATGTCGGCCTCACCTTCATTCGCGAAAGCACGATCCAGCACGAAAGCTTCACCGAGCGCGCTCCCAAGCTTGGCGGTCTGGTCGAGTTCTACCGTTCGCCTGCGCGCACCCGCTGGTCGCCCACCGGAACCAATGTTCCGGACTATCCGCGCCTCGCGCAGCTATGGTGGCAGAATATCGGCGACGCATCCTCAGGCACCAAGAGCCCGCAGGCCGCGCTTGACGCGCTTTGCGAACAGCAGGAGCGCGTACTCGCGCGTCTAGAACGCGCCGGGCTTCAGGGCGATCTCGGACCCAAGCTCAACGAAGTTCGAAGTGCCGATTACTGGCTCAACCAGCCAGGGTCTCCGAAGGCAAAGCTTGCCAATGAAGACCCCGCTCCGATCACGATCGAATACGACGAATTAATCCAGACCTGGCAGTAGGACGCGCTTTACAGGCCCAGGTCGCTTAGTCCCGGATGATCATCGGGGCGGCGGCCGAGTGGCCAGTGGAACAGGCGCTCTTCTTCGCGAATTGGCTTCTCGTTGATGCTTGCGTGGCGCTCTTCCATCAGGCCATTAGCGTCGAACTGCCAGTTCTCGTTGCCATAGGCGCGAAACCAGTTTCCGCTGTCGTCGCGGTACTCATACGCATAGCGCACGGCGATACGGTTTCCGTCGTGAGCCCAGAGTTCCTTGATGAGCCGGTAGTCCAGTTCGCGGGACCATTTGCGGGTGAGGAAGGTTTCAATCTCCTCGCGTCCCTGCGGAAACTCGGCGCGGTTTCGCCAACGCGAATCCGGCGTATAGGCAAGCGCGACCTTGGCCGGGTCACGGCCATTCCAGCCATCTTCGGCAAGCCTCACTTTTTCTCGCGCAGTTTCGTCAGAGAATGGGGGCAGCGGGGGACGGGACATGTTCAGTTCTCCATTTCCGGGGAGTGGTCAAAGGCGAACGCGCAATCGCGGCATTCGGCTTTTCGTTCTGAGAGATTGACCTCTGCGAGGCGCCTCTGGCCGTCAGCCGGGTGGTCGATGATCGCGCTTTCGACACAGGCAATCATCCCGAGCGCGACGAACAGGGCGACCAGATATCGGCGCATCTCGCGCAGTTCGGGGTCGTCTTGAGTTTTCCGAGTTGCTTCGTCGAAAGCCACCGGGGGAACGAATCCGCCAGCAAGTTCTTCAGCTGCCGGCATGGGAATGAGGGACCAGTTCATAGCTCGATCTCCAGCTTGTCGACATCGCGATGAGGGACCGCAGAGCAAGTGAGCACTTCGCCCTCGGCTACCTCTACGCTGGGCTTGTTGGTGTATGCGACCTTGCCCTTGAGCAGCTTGACCGCGCACATTCCGCAAGTGCCTCGGCGGCAGCTGAACGGTGCTTCGATGCCGCGCGCTTCGGCGAGTTCAAGCAGGGTTCCGCCTTGAGGTTCCCAACGCGCTTCCTTGTTTGATCCGGCAAAGATCACCGGTACGCTCTCGGTTGCCGCGGGTACTACCTCGGTGACGGCCACGCCCTCATCGGGGCGACGAATGAGCGAGGATGGACCAAATGCCTCGGCGTGAATTCGGGCATCCGAGACGTTCATGTCGCGAAGGCCGTCATACACTCCCTGCATAAAGCCCGGCGGGCCGCACATGTAGAAATCGTAGTCACCGAAAGGCAGGAACCGGCCAAGATCGGCGGCTCTGAAGCGACCGTGCCAACTGTAATCCTCGCCTTGTTTCTCATCGTCGCCGGGAGCGTCATGCACCGCGATGAATTTGACCGCGCCTGCAGCTTCGCGAACGAGTTCTCCGATCTCATCGTGAAAGGCGCGCAGGTCGCGGCTCTTGGCGGCGTGGACCAGCCATGTCGGGCGGGTCCCTCGCGTGCGTTTACCCTCGAATACTATCTGGCGCAGCATCGAGAGCATCGGCGTGATACCCACGCCGGCGGCAACCAGTACGGCAGGACGTTTCTCATCGCCCTCAATGAAAAAGTCTCCACCGGGACCGCGCGCTTCAATGACATCGCCTTCCTTCAATGAATGGAGGTGCTCAGAAAAGAGCCCCTGCCGCTTCACGCTCAGACGGTAGGTTCCATCCGAAGGCGCGGACGAGAGTGTGTACGTCCGGGTGACCGGCGTGGCCGAACCGGGTATGTCTGCGCGAACCGGCAGATGTTGTCCCGCCTTGAAAGTCGAGATTCCGCCACCGTCCATGGGAACCAGGGTGAAGGAAGAAATCTCTGCGGTCTCGCGCGTGATTGTCTCGATGCGAAATTCGCGCCATGTCTTCGCAGCCTTCTGCGCCTCAATCCTCGCAGCGGTCTCTTCCCATGATCCTGTCATGAGCGAGTTGGGCGAAAAGGCATCACCGGCACGCAGTTTCCAGCGGATCGGCAGTGCAGCCCGGCGACGTACGATGCGACGCGGAGTGAAATGCCAAATACGCTCGGCGCCCTGGAAATTGGCTATTTCCGGACCGTCGAACACGATTTGCGTGTCACCTGTGATTTGGAGGACGTCGCCTGTTTCAAAGTCGGCAAAGATCAGTCCAGCGCGTGGATTGACGGTAAAATTGCCAAGCGTGTTGAAGTGAAGGTTTCCAGCAAAATCGGGGATCGTCATCCGGCCTTCACCATCAACCCTCACGAAGCCCGGTTTTCCCCCGCGGTGCGAGACGTCGACCTGACGTTCCTCTTTGAGGTCGACGTAGGAAGCCACGAAGAAAGTGTCGGCGGCTGCGATCATGGTGCGGGCTTCATCGTCGAGAGAGGAAAGCTCCTCTACCTCGATCGGGAAATCGGCCTGCGGGTCACGGACAAATTCAAAATCACGCAGTTGGATGTATTGCGGGCAGTTCCCGAAAGAGTGACCGACGCTCACTGCAAAACCGCTAGCGGTGGTCGAGTGGACCAGTCCATTCATCCGGTTGCGTCGGCGGGTCGAAAGCTCAATCCCGAGCATTCCGATTGCCTTGCCGTCCTTCAGCCCGGCAGCAGCGGGGTCACTGCTGTCCGGTGCAAAATCGATGGTGAGTTCGCGCGGATCCGGAGAACGCATGAAACCCGGCTCGCCTGTGACCATCGAAGCCCAGACATCGCCGCTTTCATCAACAGAGCCGATCATCATGAAGGGGATCGAGTTGTAAAAATTGCGGTGCTGCTCGGGCATGTAGTCCCGGACCACCTGCGAACCATTCTTCGCCATACGCTCCGCAACACCGAGCCGCTCCTGCACGGCGACTTCGCCGGAATGCCAAGGGAACGATTGTTGTGCCGTTGCATGCGCCATTTTTCGTACTCCGGTCGGGTGAGAGGAAGGGGTGCAGCCGGGGCGGGTGGGGGAGAGGAGAGGACGGGTTCCCGCCCCGGCTGCGAGGGTGATCATGCGGCTTTGCGCAGGCCGATTTCAGTGGTCTGGAAGGGTGCGAAGCCCTCGAGCTTTTCAATCCGATCAAGCCAGGCGTTGACGCGGTTGTAGCTCGACAGATCTACGTTCCCTTCGGGAGCGTTGACGATGTAGCTGTAGAGCGCGACGTCAGCGATCGTCGGCTGGGCGCTGCCAGTAATCCAGTTGCGGCCTTCCAGCTCGCTATCGATCAGCTTGAGAATGGCATGAGCCTTTGCGATCGTCTTTTCCGGATCGAAATCGGCGCCGAAGACGGTAATCAGGCGAGCAGCACCTGGCCCAGCTGCGAGTTCCCCCGCGGCGACCGAAAGCCAGCGCTGGACGCGGGCTGCAGCAGCGGGTGCTTCAGGAAGCCAGTCACTGCGGCCGAACTTCTTTGCGACATAGACAAGAATGGCGTTGGAGTCTGAGATCACGGTGTCACCGTCGACCAGCACAGGAACTTGGCCAAAGGAGTTGAGCGCCAGATACGGGGCCGACTTGTGCTCGCCATTGGCAAGATCGACATCGACGATCTCGGCCTCGACGTTAAGAAGCGACAGAAAGAGCCGGGCGCGGTGAGCGTGGCCAGAGAGCGGGAAGTGGTAGAGTTTCATTACATTCGCCTTTCGAAATGTCGTCCTGGGGAGGAGTTGACTGTGGGTCGGTGCGTCCGACGGATTTCGATCTAGGCAATTGCGCTTGACGTTAGAATGCGGCAAATATTCAAGTCAGTATTTCGAATTATGAAATAATGTGCGTCGGAGCGGCACCATCGATAAAGTTCACGCCATGAAGGTCTTTCTCGAGGTGGCGCGCAGGCAAAGCTTTGCCGCTGCCGGAAGGGAAATGAACGCCAGCCCTGCGACCGTCACGCGGACCGTGGCTGCGCTTGAGGAAATGATCGGTGCTGACTTGTTCGTGCGAACCACGCGTACGGTGCGCCTGACCGAAGCGGGCGAAAGATATGCTCCGGAATGTGAACGCATTCTCGCCGAGATTGACGCTGCAGACGCGCTAGCTGCCGGTGTCCAGGCGCAACCGGTCGGTTTGCTTGCGATCACCGCTCCTGTCCTTTTTGGGCGATTGTATATTGCTCCGATCGTGACGGAGTTTTGCGACCTCTATCCTGATGTGAGTGTGCAACTCGTTTTGCTCGACCGTGTGACCAACATGGTCGACGAAGGCTTCGATATCGCATTGCGCATCGGTCACTTGCGAGATTCTTCGCTTAAAGCCGCACAAGTGGGGCATGTCAGACGGGTGGTAACCGGATCGGCCGCTTATCTCAGGCGCAACGGCGTGCCGCAGTCTCCGCAAGACCTAAAGTCACACAAGATTGTTGCCGTCTCGAGCGGGTTCTCAGGCGTCGACTGGCGCTTTGGCAAGGACGAGAAAGCCGTCGTCAGGGTGCACCCACAGATCCTTTGCAACAACAATGCAGCGGCCATTGGAATGGCGGCGGATGGGTGGGGCCTGACGCGCGTCCTGTCATATCAGGTCGGACCTGAAGTAAACGCCGGTCGACTGCGGCTGGTGCTGGAGGATTATGAAGAGGCCTCGCTTCCCGTTCATATCGTCCACGGAGGGACACGCAACACGGCTGCAAAGGTCAGGGCATTCGTCGACTTCGCGGTCGAGCGACTGCGAGCCAACCCCATTTTTGCGGCTGCCGATTAAGCCCTGAAGTGCCGCCGTTATTCGTGGCGCAGAGCGTCGATTGGGTCGAGCTGTGATGCTCGGCGTGCGGGATAGTAGCCAAAGACGATCCCCATTCCTGAAGCGAACAGGAAGCTGAAGATGTTGATCATCGGATCGAACACGAAGGGCACGTCAATGACGCCTGCCAGCGACACAGAGGCGAAGAAGGCGAGCAAAAGACCGACCAATCCGCCAAACGCACAAAGTACCACCGCTTCGGTCAGGAATTGTAACCGGACTTCTCGTGCTAGCGCACCAATGGCTAGCCTGATCCCGATCTCCCTAGTTCGCTCTGTGACCGAAACCAGCATGATGTTCATGATGCCGATACCTCCGACCAAGAGGCTGATTGAAGCGATGACGGCAACCATCGCCGTCAGCGCGCCTGTAACGGAGCTAAGTGCGTCATTCACTTGCGCTGTGTCGATGATGTTGAAGTCGTTGGGCGCGTCGCCTTGCAGCACGCGACGTTCGCGCAGCAGGTCGATCAGCGAATCCTGAATTACAGTGGCCGAGTAGGCCGCGTTATATTTCAGGACGAAATAGTCGATATTGTCGCTGCCTCGGAACCGTCGCTGAACTGTTTTCAGCGGCATGAACACCGTGTCATCGTCGTCCGCCCCGCCGCCGCCCTGGCCGCGTTCCTCGAGCACCCCGATGACGGTGCAGGGCACATCGCCGAGCCTCATTTCCTCGCCAATCGGGCTCACGTCAGGAAGGAAAATAGCCTCGCGAACCTTAGGGCCAAGCAGGCAGACGTTTTGCCCGGAAGCTTCCTCGTCGCTGGTGAAGGGACGTCCTTCGACCACTTCGATCGCCTGAGCCTCGAGGAAGTTCGTATCCGCACCCGTGACGCGCGTGTCCCAGTCCTGTCCGTTGTAGAATGCGGTCGCGCTTGCCCCGACATTGGCGGCGGCAACTTCGACACCTGCAATCTGCTGCTCAACCGCTTCGACGTCGTCGAGATCGAACTGGCGAACCGGACCATTGTCCACGCGTACCGGGAAGACGATGAAATTTGACGAGCCGAGCGAGGAGATTTCGTCTTGGACCGATGCGGTCACGCCGTTGCCGAGCGTGACCATCGTCACAACCGCTGCAACGCCGATGATGATGCCGAGGGTCGTTAAGATCGAGCGCATGAGGTGACGCCTGATCTCGCGAAGGGCCAGAAGGAAGGTTGCACCGAGCATCAGGCATCTCCTCCCTGAGCTTCAAGGCTGCGAGTGCCCCGTTCAGTGCGTTCCACCAGACCGTCACGGAAGTGAATGACTGTCTTTGCGAAGGCGGCCATTTCCTCTTCATGCGTCACCATGATCACGGTGATGCCGCCCGCGTTGAGCTCGCGCATCAGCTCCATGATCTCGATCGAGCGTTCTGTATCGAGATTGCCGGTCGGTTCGTCGGCGAGCAGCACGTCGGGATCGGAAACAAGCGCCCGCGCAATCGCGACACGCTGTTGCTGGCCGCCCGAAAGCTCCGCCGGCGTGTGCGTTGCCCATGGTGCAAGACCAACTTGATCAAGCGCATGCATGGCAGCATCGCGGCGGACAGACTTTTTTTCGCCGCGATAGAGCAGGGGAAGCTCGACATTCTCCAGCGCGGTCGTGCGCGAGAGCAGATTGAAGCCCTGAAACACGAAGCCAAGATACTTGCGCCTGAGCAGGCTGCGCTGATCGCGGTCCATCTTCTGCACTTCGACGCCGCGAAAACGGAAGATTCCTTCAGTCGGAACATCGAGGCAACCGAGGATGTTCATTGTCGTCGACTTGCCCGAACCCGACGGGCCCATGATCGCGACGAACTGGCCACGATCAATGGTGAGGTCCACTCCCTTGAGCGCCTTGAACGCGGCAGGCCCGTTGCCGAAGACTTTGGTAATGCCTTCGAGTTCAATGAGCGGCACTTCGCTCATCCGGCTTGTGCCTCCACTCCGGTGACTACTTTCGTACCCGCCTCAAGTTCATCCGACTGCACGGCGGTCGTCCGACCGTCGCTTCGCCCGGTGATGACTTCGACTGCCTTGAGAGTGCCGTCATCCTGAAGCACTTGGACAGTCTGCCTGCTGCCCACACCAATGGTCGCTTGCTGGTCTTCGCGCTCAAGCCCGACGCTGACATTGAGCACACCGCCGCCTTCGTCCTCGTTTTGTTGACCGGGGCGAAAGCGCAGTGCGGCGTTGGGCACGAGTTTGACGCTCCCGGTCGTGTCAGTTGCGATCGTTGCGGTTGCGGTCATGCCGGGTCGCAAGAGGCCTTCAGGGTTCTGCACGCTGAGCCGCGCCTCGTAGTTGACAACCGAGGCCCCCGCCGCCGCAGCAGCGCCGCCCGCCTGTTCGTTGACCGTGTTGCCTGAAGCAAGGTCCACCCGGTCCAGCGTCGCAGGGAACCGCCGGCCCGGATAAGCGTCCACTGTAAAGGTTGCATCCTGACCCGCTGCTACCTGGCCGACATCCGCCTCGTCGATGGATACGCGAAGCTGCATCGCGGCAAGGTCCTCGGCGATCACGAACAGGGTCACCGTGTTGAACGCGGCAACGACGGTTTGTCCAACCTCGATCTGACGAGCGAGCACCACGCCCGTCACCGGCGCGCGGATCACGGCGCGAGATCGAGTTGTAAGGTTCGCCCTGAGCGTCGCCTCGGCGGCCTGAATGTTGGCGCGTGCTGACGATACAGCCGCTTCGTCGCGGGCCGCGGCTGCTTCTGCTTGATCGAGCTCGATAAGGGAAGGCACGCGGCCTCCCGAAAGCTCGCGCACTTCGCGGAAGCGAACGAGCTGCGCATTGGTTGCTTCGAGCGAGGCCTGTGCCTGGACGAGGCTTGCACGCGCTGCGTTAAGATTAGCGCGGGACTGCGCGATCTGCTGGTCGATGATCTCGGTATTGATGATCGCAATGACCTGGCCGCGCGTTACGCGGTCGTTGACGTCGACGAGCACCTGATCGACAGGGCCGGTCACTTCTGAACCAACCGTCACCTGGTTCGTCGGACGCAGATTTCCGGTCGCCGTGACGGTGAGTTCGAGAGAGCCTTCGGTCACTTCCTCGGTGATGTAGGTAACCTCCCCATCGCCGCCCGAACACCGCGATATCGCAAAGATCAGGATCAGGATGATCAAGGCCGGAAGCCAGTACTTCATCCAGCGCCGCCAGCGCGGGCGTTCCTTCACGCCAAGGAATTCATCGACGTTCGTACCGTCATCCGTCTGGGGCGTGTCCGCCGTCTCGCTCATTGCCCGTTATCCCTGTCTTGCGAATTCTGTTCGGGTGGCGATCGCCACCCGCCGCCCATTGCCCGCGCCAATTGCACAAAAGCAATCGCCCGCGCAGCTTCGGCTGAAATTTGAGAAGTTTCGGCGCTGAGCAGCGCGCTCTCTACATTAAGCAGCACCTGAAAATCGATCAGCCCTGCCTGATACTGGCTTCGTCCGAGAATGGCTGCATTGCGAGCGCCGTCGCTCGCTTCGACCAGCGCAATCACGCGTTCATTGCTGGTATCAAGGTCAACCGATGCTGTTTCGACGTCTTCAAGCGCGGTTAGGATCGACTGGCGCCACGCTGCGAGCGATCCGTCAGCTATCGCTCGCGAAGCATCGACCCTCGCTCGGGCCGCTCCGCCATCGAAAAGAAGTTGCGATAAGCTGGCGAAGACGTTGCCGGTAATGACATCGAACAGATCGTCTATTCCGAATGAGGAAGTGCCAACCGTGCCGGTGAGGCGAGCGATCGGGTAGAGTTGTGTCCTCGCGATACCGATCCTTTCAAAGTCGCCGACGAGCCGCGCTTCGGCAGCGCTGACATCCGGTCGCATTCGAAGGATGTCGGCCGGCGCGTTGACGGCGTTCGCGAGCGGAGGTGAGGGGACTTCACGCGGATCTGCAAGCAAGCGGGCGTAGACCTCGCCAGGCGGATCTCCGATGAGCGTCGAAATGGCGTTGGCTGCGGCAACCAGATCACCTTCGAGCAGCGGTATGGTAGCGGCCGTTTGCGCGCGTTGTGTTCGCGCCTGTTCAACGTCGAGGCTCGACACAAGCCCGGCTTGATTGCGCCACCTTGCGATCTGCAGGTTGTCGTCCTGGTTGGCGAGCGACTGACGGGCAAACTCAAGCTGAGCGGCGACAGAACGCGCTGTGATGGTCTGGATCGCGACTGTTGCAACCACGATCCGTTCCAGATCGGCTGCGTTAAAGCCTGCTGCGGCAAGATCGGCGCGCGAAGCATCGATGGAAGAACTGATCCTGCCAAACAGGTCGAGCTCCCATGCAAGATCGGCACTGAGCGAGAATTGAAATTCGTCCCGGGAGAAATCGCCGAAGTCTCTTCCGACACCACCGCCTGCAGATGCCGAGGGCAAGCGCGCTGCCCGTGCCTCTCGCAGCCCAGCCTCAGCTGCACGCAGCTGGGCGAGGGACTGAGCGATGTCGTAGTTTTGAGTGCGGGCCTGAGTGACAAATTCGTCGATCAGCGGATCGTTCAAAAGCGCCCAGTATTCGCCCAGCTCGATCGCTTGGCCTTCTTGCGAGGCAAACGTCCAGCGTTCGGGCAAAGGAATGGTTTCCTGCAGCGTTGGTGGCTGGGCCGTGCCGGGAAGCGAGCAGCCCTGCAAAAGCGCCAACGCAAGGATTGCGGGCGCCGCAGCGACAGCTGCGAACCTTCTTTCCCGAGTTTTCTGCATTCGACCCCCTGATGCAGTGTTGCGACGCGGCTAACGATCACGCTTTTCAAGCATTTGGCAAGCCTTGAACATCGACGCTTGCCGAGAATGTGCACACGTTCATCGACGAACGGCGATTTCTGTCTGAACCACTACGGGCAGTCAGTCCTCCGCGTTGCGTTTCGAAGCGCCAATTCCGCGTTCCAGGATGGATCGAGCAGCCATCGCAACGCTCTCGCTGCTTTTCTCGTCGGACCAGACTGCAAAGCGCAAGCCGAGGAAGACATTCATACCCATCAGCGCCCAAGCATGCGCTTCTTCGATGTCCTCGCGCATCTCTCCCATCGCCGCACCTTCGCGCAGACGCGACAGAATTCGTTGTGCGGTCCCTTCGTAGTGAGCGCGATAAGCTTGCGGGTCGACGAACTCGGATTCGTCGATGATCCGGTAGATTTCCTTGTGCTCGCGCGCGAAGTCGAGAAAACTTGAGAGCGCAGCTTGCTCGATGTCGAACGCGTTGAACTGACCCCCGGCCTTGAGCTCGTCGACAGATTTACCAGCCGACACTTTCACCTGGCTGCTCAGGTGCTGGACAAGCGCCTGAAACAGCGCCTCCTTGCTGTCGAAGTATGTGTAGAACGAGCCAAGCGCGACACCTGCACGGCGAGTAATCGAACTTACCGATGCTTCGTGGAATCCCTTTTCGCCAAATTCCTCTGCCGATGCGTCGAGCAACTTGCGCAGAGTCTTGCGGCCGCGTTCCGTCCGCGGCGTCTTGGCGCCCGGTGCGTCGCTCAATTCGGTTGGTGTGTCGACCATACTTCCCCTCTGTTTGCGTGGATTAGGGGTAAGCGAGTGCATTCGCAAGAGAAGAACTTGAAAGGTGGTTCAACTTTCAGTAATGACCATCGCGAGAGGATTCTTGGGAGGAAAATTCAATGACCATTCGTTCGGTTATCACTCGCGCTGCACTTTTGTCCGGGAGCGCCGGCATCGCGCTCATTGCAGCTCCTGCGACAGCACAGACAACAAGCGCGGATGACGATGCAGGCGAAAGTGTCGGACAGGCTGGCAGCAATCAGATCGTCGTGACCGCCCGCCGGCGCGAAGAGCGTCTGCTGGACGTTCCGCTTTCAGTGACTGCGCTATCTGGCGAGCAACTTGAGCAACGCGGCATCCAGGAGCTGACGCAGGTTGCGCAGGAAATCCCCAATATCACGCTCGAGGTGAGCCGCGGGACAAACACCACGCTCACCGCTTTCATCCGCGGCGTGGGTCAGCAGGACCCGGTCGCAGGCTTTGAGGCAGGCGTCGGTCTTTACATCGATGACGTGTACCTCAACCGCCCTCAAGCGGCAGTGCTCGACGTTTACGATGTGGAGCGGATTGAAGTCCTGCGCGGACCCCAGGGAACTTTGTATGGCCGCAACACAATCGGCGGCGCGATCAAGTATGTGACCGCCAGTCTTCCTGACGAGACCAGCGTCACCGTGCGCGGCACTTACGGTTCTTATGATCAAGCCGATCTGATCGTCTCTGCCTCGACGCCCATCACTCCGAACCTCAAGATCGGGGCAAGCGGTGCTCGGCTTTCGCGCGGCGGGTTCGGCGACAACCTCACGCTCGGGACTGAGAATTACAACAAGGACATCTGGGCAGCGCGCGGAACTATCGAGTTCGACAATGGCCCGGTCTTTGTTCGCCTTTCCGGCGACTACGTGAAGGACAACAGCGAGGCACGCCAGGGCAGTCGCTTGATCCCCGGCCTGTTTTCAGGAGCGCCCGTGCTCGACGATGTGTTCGACACAAGGGCAGGGCTGAATGTCGTTGACCAGGAAGTTGAGGCCTATGGCGGCGCGCTCAACATCGCGATTGAGCTGTCTAACACAATCACCTTGAAGTCGATTACCGGCTATCGCGAGGACAGCTCGACGACCCCTATCGACTTTGACAGCTTGCCTGCGGCTGACCTTGATGTCCCGGCGATCTACGAGAACGACCAGTTCAGTCAGGAACTGCAGCTTCTTTATGAAGGCGATCGTCTGTCGGGAGTTTTCGGTGCCTATTACCTGAATGCGAGCGCTTTTACCGCGTTCGATGTGGCGCTTTTCACGACCGGGGACCTGATCGGTCTGCCGGGCCTCAACGCTCAGACACTGGGTGATGTGGACACCGAAACATTCAGCTTCTTCGGCGATTTCACCTATGACCTGACCGACACGATCAGCGTTTCGGTGGGTGGCCGCTACACCAACGACAAGCGCACAAGCCGTGTGTTGCGCACGACCTTTATCGGTGGGTTCTCGGACCTGTTCATCCCTAACAGCCCAGCAGTCGCGATTGCGACTACGAGCGATTTTCAGGGCAGCGAAACCTTCGAGGACTTCAACCCGCGCGCCTCGATCAGCTGGCAGCCGACGCCTGATCACAATATCTACTTCACCTATTCGCAAGGGTTCAAAGGCGGCGGCTTCGATCCGCGCGGACAGACGACCGCTGCGCCTGACCTTGATGGCGATGGCGACATCGATTTCGATGACCAGTTTGAATTCCTGCGTTTCGCACCCGAAACCGTCGACAGTTACGAGCTAGGCTGGAAGGCCTCGCTGCTCGACAACCGTCTGAATGTGAGCCTTGCTGCATTCATCGGCGACTATAACGATGTCCAGATTCCGGGCTCGGTCGGTCTCGACACGAATGGCGACGGCATCAACGATAGCTTTATCGGCATCACGTCGAACGCAGCAAGCGCGGACGTCAACGGTTTCGAGTTCGAAGGCAACGCGCTTGTGGGTGAAGACTTCGCCGGCGACGGCAGCCGCTTCAGCGTCAACTGGTCGCTTGGCTATCTCGATGCCAGCTTCAACACTTTCATTGATGCTTTCGGCAATGACGTGGCTGATCAGCGGGTTTTCCAGAACACGCCTGACGTGACTGCGCATATGGGTTTCGTGCTCGGCATTCCGGCAGCGGAAGGGATGATCGATTTCCTCGGCAGCGCGTCGCTACGCTCGGATGCCAGCCAGTTCGAAACGCCCAACCCGTTCCTCGATCAGGATGGCTTCGTGCTGGTTGATGCGAGTATCGTATACACCGACGATTCCGATCGCTTCTCGATCGGCGTACACGGCAAGAACCTGCTCGATAAGGAATATATCGTCGCAGGCTACAACTTCGTCGCAGGCGGCACGCCTCCGGGCACTCCGTTCGTACCGACGCTCGGCCTCGAAGGCACGTTGACCGGCTTCTATGGCGATCCGCGGCGGGTCTTTGTCACCGGAGAAATCCGCTTCTGATCGGGCGAAGTCGGTGAAGCCGATGACCCGATACGAAGACATCGAGTATTCCAGCGCGGATGGCCGCTTGAGGCTGTTTGCGCGGGATTACCAGGCCTGTCAGGCAAGCGATGCAGCGCCGCTCCTGATGATGCATGGTCTCACTCGCAACAGCGCTGATTTCGAGTCGCTCATCAAAGACCTTGATTGGCAGGGGCGAATGATCGTCCCTGACCAACGGGGGAGGGGGCGCTCGCAATATGATGAGGACCCCGCCAACTACCGTCCCGATATCTATGTCGAGGACATGTGGCGGCTGCTCGATAATCTCGGCATCGAACGCGTTGTTTGCATCGGAACATCCATGGGCGGCCTCATGTCGATGATGATGGGGGCGCAAAGACCCTCTGCGGTTACGAGCATCGTGCTCAACGACATCGGACCGTCCGTCAGTGAGGAAGGCCTCGATCGCATCCGCTCTTACGTTGGTCCGTCCGATCCGATGGAAGGCTGGGATGAAGCCGCAAGGCGCTGCAAACAGATCAACCAGGGTGCGCTCGACGGATTCGATCATGCGGACTGGGTCGCTTTCGCTCGGCGGACATGCGAGGAATTGAACGATGGCTCGGTCCGTTTCGCTTACGATCCGGGTATCGCGGAGGGCATGGCTGTTGAGGACACGAACGCCGTCCCACCGGATCTTTGGCAGATGTGGGAGGCGCTGCGAGACAAACCGGTCCTTACGATCCGCGGTGCGAAGAGTGACATCCTGACTGCGGAGACAGTGGCAGAGATGGGCCTGCGCCATCCCGATAACTTTTGTTCGGTCGAGATTGCGGGACGCGGCCATGCGCCCTTGCTTGATGAGCCGGAAGCTGTATCGGCCATCGCCTGCTTCCTTGACGAGACTTGCAAATGACCGACGTCGCAACGGCCAGGGCCGATCCGCATCGCAACACGGTGCTGTTCATGCTCCTGGTGGTTTACATCTTCAATTTCGTAGACCGCCAGATACTGTCGATCCTCGCGACCCCGATACAAGCGGACTTAGAGTTGAGCGATGGCGAGATGGGCTTGTTGGGCGGCCTTGCTTTCGCGCTCCTGTATTCGACGATGGCAGTACCGCTCGCAGCGCTGGCAGACCGGACGAGCCGGTCGTGGGTCATCACGGTTTCGCTCGCCGCATGGAGTGGCTTTACAGCGCTATGCGGGCTCGCGCAGAATTTCTGGCACATCTTTCTTGCACGTCTCGGGGTGGGAATTGGCGAAGCCGGCGGGGTTGCGCCATCCTATGCGTTGATTGGCGACTATTTCCCGAGCGAGAGGCGAGCGACTGCGCTCTCAGTCTATTCGCTCGGCATACCCATCGGCTCCGGGCTTGGCGTCCTGATGGGCGGCTATATCGCGGCCACGGTCGATTGGCGCACGGCGTTTTTCGTTGTTGGTCTCGCGGGCGTCCTCATCGCCCCACTCTTCAAATTCTTGGTGCGTGATAAGACGAAGAACGTGGAAGTGCCCGATGCGGCAGGCGAAATGCCCCAGCAGCCTACGCTCAGGGAGACGGCTGGCATCCTCGCGAAGAAGCCGTCCTTCTGGCTCCTTTCATTCGGTGCAGCGTCTTCTTCGATGCTCGGCTATGGCATCGCTTTCTGGCTGCCGAGCCTTTTGATCCGCAGTTTCGGTTTCGATCTCGTGCAAACCTCGCAATTCTATGGAGCCTTGCTGCTGATCGGCGGCGTAGCGGGCGTGCTTGCCGGGGGTATGCTGGCGGACAGGCTCGGCGGGCGTGATCGTGCATACTATGCCTGGTTGCCAGCGATTGCCTTCATTCTTGGCGCACCTCTTTTTGGCGCCGGAATTTTGAGCAGCGAAGCGCAGCTTGCTTTCTTCCTGTTCCTTCTGCCGCAAGCCCTATCCTATGTCTGGCTGGGTCCGGTCCTTTCGGCGATCCAGCATCTGGTCGTTCCGTCAGCGCGTTCGACCGCTTCGGCCCTGTTCCTGCTGATCAACAACCTCATTGGCCTTGGCGGCGGTATCTACGCGCTGGGCGCCTTGTCGGACTTCCTTGCGCCGACTTATGGAGACGAGGCTTTGCGCTTTTCGATGCTCTATGCGCTTGGTCTCTATGGTGTCGCAGGGGTCCTGATGGCGTTCGCGGGTCCAGCGCTTCGCCGCGACTGGGTGGCCGAGTAACAGCGCAAAGCTGCGTTTCATGGCCAAATTCGGCCACCTCCGATCCTGATCCTAAGCCGTTAAGCCACCGCCTAACAGCCTTTGTCATGGTCATGACAAGGACTGTGTGTGGCTCGCATGGCTCCCCGGTTCCATTGACGCTTGGCAGTCAATCAATGGGGAGTTTCAACGATGAAAAATGCAGTTTCGGGCCTCGCAGTCGCAGCGGTCATGACGGCTTTCGCCATGCCGGCGCCAGCGATGGCCGACGATGAAGAGTTGCAGCTGGTGACTTGTGAAGAGAGCCTCGGCACGATCGCGGTGGTCGATGGCGATACACAGGGTTGGGCCGATTTCAGCCTTGGTTCGCCGCGCGAACTCATCAACACGCTCGCTGTCGAATCCGGATGCTTCACTCCGCACAGCGCCGCGTCGGGCGTCCCGGCAGACTTCCTGATGAACGTTGTGGCTGGCACCACCGAGGAGGTCGACCAGTCGATTGAACTGGCCAAAACCGCTGCTGTCGAAGGGCTGGTGCGTTCGGGCGCAGCAGCTTCGGTCATGTCGCGTGTTCCGGGTGCAGGCGCAATGCTTGGCATGTTCGGCGGCCTTGGCGGGCGCAGCCAGCGCCTCGCCGCCGGGATCAAGCTTCTCTCTCCCGCAACAGGTCAGACTATTGTCACCGGATCGGGCGAAGTGCGCCGCACCTCGCTCAGCTTCCGCCGCAACTCGACGTGGGGCACGCGTGCGGACGAAATCGGTTATCGCAGCAGCGGCAAGGGCAAGAAACTGGTCGAAGCCTTCGTCATCGCTTTCAATCAGGTGGTGGCACAGGATGCGACTATCACCTCAATCCCAAAAATGAGCGCAGCCGCAGCCGAAGAGCCGACGGTGGCAACAGTGGCAGTGGCAACCTCCATGATGGCGATGCCGATGGATGATGCCGAAGTCGTGCGTGGCCTCATGGAAGGCACGACTCTTTCGCCGACCGGCAAGCGCGAAGGCCTGTTTATCGAGGTCGAGGACAATTTCGGCACCAAGGGCTGGGTCTCGGTCGAAGCGCTCAACTAAAGAGGCAAGGGGGAAGGCGGGAGGGCGCATCAGCGTTTCTTCCGCCTTTTGCGTCAAACGCTTGCAGGGGCAACACAGGCATGGCAGCTTTTGATCCTCAGGGGCATGCGCTGGCGGGCGCGAACAGCCAGGGTGGGGGAATGGACAGGACGCCGCTTCGGATACTTTATGTAGAGGACGATGCGCGCTCGGCTGCCGCGGTAAGCGAGCTTGCCGAACAGAGCGGCGATGTGATCGTCTGGGAAGAGCAGGGCAGCGGAGCCCTGCTTCGTGCAGGCATGGAAGCGTTCGACGTCATCATCCTCGACCGCATGCTCGACGATATCGACGGTCTGACCATCACTAAAAGGCTGCGCGAAAGTGGGATCGGAACGCCGATCCTGATCCTGTCGGCTCTGGGCAGAAGTGCGGACCGGACCGACGGGCTCGATGCGGGTGCGGACGATTACATGGCAAAGCCGTTTGAGCCCGAAGAATTGATGGCGCGTCTGCGCGCCCTGCATCGCCGATCCCAGGGGCGCGAGCACAGCGCGGTCATCATCTACGGTGCCTTCGAGTGCCACCTCAAGGCACGAACCGCTTTTCGCGATAACCGCCATCTTGCTCTCAGCCCGAAAGAGTTCGAGCTGTTCCGCTATTTCATGGAGAATGCCGGAGAGACCGTCACGCGCGAGATGCTGTTGCGCGACGTTTGGAAAATGGACTTCGATCCGCAGACCAATGTGGTCGATGTCAACATCGGGCGGTTGAGGCGCAAGCTTGAAGAAGGCTTCGATGCGCCCGCGCTCGAAACGATCTGGGGATCGGGATACCGCATCCTCGACGGGAGGTAGGCATCGAGGCGCGCCGCTCAATATTCTCGCGCCTTGTTCTGGCCGCGATAGGTCTCTCTCTGGCGCTTGTGCTGGCGCTCTGGTTCGTCACCCACCAGACAGTGCTATCGACCTTGAACGAGGGCGCTGAAAGCGAGGTTGATGTCGATATTGCCGGGTTGGTCGACATCTATGCGACGAGCGGTCAGGGCGAGCTCGAACGCCGGATCGCCGACCGGATCGCGCTGACGCCATCGGAGGGCAGCACGCCGCATTATCTCCTCGCTGACAACGCGGGGAACGTCATCGCAGGCGATATTGCAAGCTGGCCGGGTTTGGATGCTCGGGTTTCTGAAGCTGGCGTGATTGCGATCGGAGATCAGTCCGAGGCGTTTGCGCGAGCGGTTCAGCTTGGCCCCGATCTGCGGCTGCTCGTGGCGCGGCGAATTGATGGCAATGATGCGGTGCTTCGCAATGTTACGCTCGCCTTTGCATTCGCAGGTACCTTCTTTGTGGTGCTCGTCGCACTCCTTGGAAGGCTCGCCGCGCTCAAACTCCAGCGACGCATTGGCCAAATCAACTCCGCCTTTCGTGACCCCGAAGCCGAAAGCGAATTGGAGCAGCGGATCGAGGGCGATGAGATCGACGAGCTTGCGAGCCATTCGGCAAAGGCATTGCGGCGTCAGCGAAACCTTATGGAAGCATACAAGGAAACCTCCGAACAGCTTGCACACGAGATGCGCACGCCCCTCTCACATCTCGACAACCGCCTCCTGAAGGCGCTGCAATCCGGGCCTGAGGCGAAGGTTGGTGAACGGCTGGTTGAAGCACGGGCGGAGATCAAGCGGCTCGTGCAAACGCTGGAGTCGCTGCTCGACATTGCGTCCAGCAAGACGCGCCGCGGAGATGCAGCTGGCCTCGAACCTGTCGACCTCAGTGCGCTGATCTCGCGCATTTGCGACCTTTATTCAGGCAGTGCGGAAGAGACAGGACATGAGCTGGTCTGCGACGTAGAGCCGGGCGTGGTGATCGATGGTGAGGAGCACCAACTTGGTCGTCTTTTGACCAACCTGCTCGATAATGCGTTGAAATATGTGCCCGCCGGTGGCCGCATCGAGGTGATCCTCTTTCAAGGGCCAGAGCTGGTCATTCGAGATGACGGCCCGGGCATCGCGCCATCCGACCGTCTGCGGATATTCGAGCGTTTCTATCGCGGGAGGGCGAGCATGAACGAAACGCACGGAAGCGGCCTGGGATTGGCGCTCGCGCAGGCGATTGCCGAGCGGCATGGGCTAAGCCTGACGCTCGATTATACTGACAGGGGAGCCAGTTTTCGCCTTAGCTGAGGCCATTCTTCGGCGTCGTATCCATACAAGAGGTTAGCTTGAGGAAGCAGTAATCAATTCATGGGGCTTGGGGAGAACGGACATGGCAAGATCATTGTTAATCCTCGCGATTTTCGCGGCAGCAGCCTGTGTTCCTGCTCAACGTGCGTCAGGAAATGCTGCGGCCCAGGCAAACGGACCAGATGCCGTCGAACCACGAGCCACCAGGATCGCCCGTTCGCTTGCTGAGGCCGAAGCCGCTTACACCAGCGGGGAACAGGCGAAACTTGCTTCGCTCGTCGGATCGCTGCGAGCAAGCGGGCTCGCCAAGCACGCGGAAGCCGAGGACGACGCACTTGCCACATGGTCGGATGCAACCGGCGCTGAAGCGGCCCCTTATCGAGGGCGTTTGCTCGGCCCGGCCTATGTTCGTGGCGAGCTTGCCGCAGGAGAAGTCTGGCGCAGCGCCCAGACCTTCAAATCGGGCGTGCCAAGTACTCTCGCGGTCTCTCACGAAGGATCGGGCCCGGTGCGGATGAAAGTGCGCGATCAAAGCGCTCGCGCCATCTGCGACCCGGGAAGAGTTAACAAGCCAGCCTGCCGGTTCACGCCGATGTACACCCAGCGCTACGAGATTGAGCTCGTGAACGAAGGAACGGGCCGTGCCGTCTATTTCCTCGTTTTTGACTAAGGGCTTTTTTGCAGCGACGAGCTTGCTGCTGGCTAGCCCGGCAGCCGCGCAATATTTCGACGTCTACGGTGAGGCAAACCGCACTTTGCCAGCGGCGCAAGCGGCATTTGATGCGATGCCTGAAAATGCGAGCATGCAGCTTCGCGCCGAGCGGGTGTCCGGCCTCATCATGGGCCTGATCGGGAAGGCCAAATATAAGGAAGCCTACGAGCTTTTTCTCGCAAACCAGTCGCTGGCGCTTCATCCCGATGCCCGGATGGCTGCGATTGGTCATGGCCTGGTTGCCTTCACCAAGGACGAGGCTCTGGCTGCGCAGTACATCGAGACTCTGGAGCAATTCGCCCAAACGGAAAGTTGCGCGCCATGCTATGCGCGGACCTTCGCAGCGCACCACCTCGCTCGCTATTTCTTCAACGTTGAAGACGATCTTGCGAAATCGATCCGATGGCACAAGCGGGCGCTGGATTTGTCGCGCGAGGATCTGGCGCCTCGTGATCCCGCGCGCGTGAACTTCGCCTATCAATATGCTGCCTATCTCCGCAATCAGGATCTCGAAGCGGCGGAACTCGCTACTCGCGAGACCGAGGCGCTCGCTCTGGAATTGCTTCCGCGCGACGATCACCTTGGTTGGCTTTACGTGTTTCTCAACAATGCGCTCGTGGCGCTCGACAAGGGGCGAATTGGCGAGGCGGCCGAGTTGTTTTCCAAGATCGCCGATATCGGGGTGAAGGAGTGGGGACCAAGTGATCCGCAACTCCTCGGCATATATCAGAACACCGCGATCTTGCTGTCACGTGTGGGGCGGACCGAACAGGCGGTAGAGGTGGCTCTTACAGCTGAGGCCAACCAGGCTTACTCCGACGAGCGCGAACTGGGATATCACCATTCTCTGATTGCTCGGCTTTTGTTCGAAGATGCGCGCGGAGAAGAAGCGATATCCTATTATCGCCGGGCCTTGGACACCTACAATGCAGCCTCGGATGATGAAACGACCGTGGCCCGAACTCGATTGGACCTCGCCAATGCGCTTAGCGTGGCCGGTGAGCACGACGAGGCGATATCCTTGTCGCAGCGCGCGCTTGAGACTTACAAAAAGCTGGACGCCATCAATCCGGATCGCCGCACGCGGCAGTCCACCGCCGCGCTAATCCATGCCCGGGCAGGCCATATCGCGGATGCTGGTGCCATCATGGGGGAGGTACTCGGCGCAAACGAGGAAGCCCTGCTCGATATCTACAGCCGAGATCAGGAGCGTGCGGCGATTGCGTCCGATGGCAAGACGATCTTCCGGGATTCGACGCTTGTAGCACTGCTAAGTGCGGACGTTGAACGCGCTTGGCGTAGCGCGCAGCTTGCAGTGATGAGCGATCTTCAGGCTAGCGCTGTTGCCTTGACCTATCCCGGCGACCCGGACGGTTTCACTGCGGCTTTGGAAAATGTTCGAACAACGCGTGCGGCCGAGGTCGCCGCGCGAGAAAGCCTCGCAGCTGGTGAAGGTTCAGCCAACGCGCTTGCCGACGCAAGCGACGTACGAAAAGCGGCAGAACTGGCGCTTGAGACGCGGTATCCCGATCACGCTGATTTCCTGAGGCCACGGCCACTTTCCATACAGCAAGCGCAAGCGATCTTGAGTGACGACGAGGCATATCTTGTACCGCTGGTATTCTCCGATCGCGTGGTAACGATTGCAATCACGTCCGACGGGTTTGTCTGGGGCGAGTCTACCAGCGAACTCTATTCGACACGCGAGCTGGTCGAACGCTTGCGTGCATCTCTGGACGCAGGGCTCGGCGGGGATAGGACCTTCGATGCCGATGCGGCTCACGAACTGTATCGGCGCATATTCACCGATGAGATCGTTGCCGGGCTCGATGGAAAGGCGAAGCTCATCTTTCCAGCAGGCGGTTCATTCGCCGCGATCCCACCTTCCGTTTTGGTCAGCCGTCCCCCTGAAGAAAGCGCCGCGCCCGCATATCTCATCCGCGAATACGCGATCGCGATCACTCCGGGGCTTGGTCTGCGCAAAAGGGATTTCACGTCTTCGGCAATGGCATTTGCCGGAATAGGCGCGCCGACCCTTGCTGCGGCGCCAGCGGACCGCTCCGGACTGCGCGGCGCGGTGGTCGATGTGAACAGCATTCTCGCGTTGCCTTCACTGCCTGGCGCCATGTCCGAGCTTGAAGCCTTGCGCGACGCGTTCGCCGATAGTCAGCCGCTCATCATGACAGGTGATGCGGCGACCGAAGCTGCCGTCCGCTCCGCTTCTCTTGAACAGTATGAGGTTCTTGCCTTTGCCACTCATGGCTTGGTCAGTGGTCAGATTTCTGGCCTCTCAGAGCCAGCACTTGTGATGACACCTGAACCAGGAACCGCTTCTGCTGAGAATGACGGATTGCTCACCGCGAGCGAGATCGCGCAGCTCAGGCTTGCGGCGCAATGGGTAATCCTGTCGGCATGCAACACGGCGGCTGGAGAAGGACGCCATTCGCCGACGTACAGTGGGCTGGCTCGCGCGTTTCAGCTTGCAGGAGCGCGGTCTCTCCTGCTGTCGCACTGGCCTGTGCGCGATGACGCGGCTTCGCGGCTGAGTATCAAAACACTCACCGCATCACGAGCGGGGATGTCGCGCAGCGAAGCTCTGCGTCAGGCGCAATTGAGCCTGATCAACGATGCTAATGTGCCCGGGGGAAGTTCGCCGTCGGTGTGGGCGCCATTCGTCCTGATCGAGTAGCCGCAACGCGCAGATCAACCGATCTTGAGGCTGAGCACATTGTGGTTGCCGCGCCTTGCGTAGACCATGTCCTGCGCCCAGGCGCGGACGATCGCAATGCCGATGCCGCCTCCAGTCTGCGGGTGAGGGCTAGTGAATGCGGGCGCTTTGGCGAGATTGAACGAAGCTCCGTCATCTTCGACCTCGAGCACGACCGCATCGCCAGATCGGGAAAGGGACATCCACAAGGAAACATCGCAGTCCCCACCGCCATGTCGAAGAGCGTTGGAAACAAGCTCTTCTACGATGATCGAGACCTTGACCACGGTACGCTCACAAAGTCCGGTCTGGTTCATGAACTCGCGTGCAAACTCAATCGCATCCAGGATCGAGGGACGCGGATCGTGACCTGCGGCCACAAAAGCAGAAAAGCGTCTCCTTTGATCCATAATTGTATGCTAACACAGACTCCGATGGAGGGAAGATATGCAAAAAATTTGGCTCTTGGTTGCTGCCCTGCTTGCCATGGTAGCGCAACCTGCGTTTGCGAATGAGATCGGGCGCGTCAAGAATGTGACCTCTGAAGGGGTCAACATCATTCGGGCTGGTGACCGGATACAAGCCACATCGGGCCTTCAGTTATTCGAAGGCGATATTGTGGAAACTACCCGCAGCGGACGCGTTGGAATTACCTTCATCGATGACACTCGTATCGCAGTCGCTCCAGGCAGTCGCATGATTATCTCGCGATACAGTTTTGATCGTGCCCGCCGCACTGGCGCTTCTGAAATGAACGTTGAGCGCGGCAAGGTCGGGGTTGATTCCGGTCAGCTCTCGTCGACCGGGAACATGCGTTTTCGGGCAGGCTCTTCGACCCTTGGAGTAGCAGGTACCCACTTCATCATAGAGGTCGATGCCTGATGCGACTTATACTAGCGCTGGGGGGCGCGCTGGTTCTTGCCGGATGTGCAACCTCCAAAGAACGTGTAACGCTGCTGGATCCGGCTGAAACGCCGGGGAGCGCAAACAGCGAAATGGGATCGGTGGTGGTGATCCATGGAGATGGAGAAACAACACCAATCACCATGGCCAACCAGCAGGCGCAACTGCGCGGCGATCGGCCTCCGACCGTTAGGCAATTGAGCGCTCGAAGTGACGTTCACTCGGATGTCATGGCAGGGCTGCCATTGCCCGTTGCGGCGCAGAGCTTCACTTTTGCTCGAAACACTGAGGCCCTAGATTCGGAAGAGCTGGGAAAACTTCAGACGTTTCTTCAAGCCTATCTGGTGAGCTATTGCGTTTACTATCGCGGCCTATCAGCATCTGAATGCGAGGACCCTGACCTACCGCCAGCTGAAGCCGACCTTCCGGAATTCCGCGTGATTATCGAAGGTTTTACCGATTCTGCGGGTTTACCCGAAACACCCGACGATGTTCTTGAGCAGAGGAATCAGGATCTGTCACAAGACCGCGCAAACGGCGTGAGAGATCAGGTTCTGGCTTTGGTGCAACAGGCAGGAATTCCGATCACAGCTGCTCAGATCTCTGCACGTGGTAATGGTCAGTATGCAGCATTGCGCAAACACAATGGTCGGCGTGTAGATGATTCGGAGTTTCGGGTTGTCTCAGTGACCGTTCGGTGAAGCTTCTAGGCGAGTGATCTTCGCGTCACTCGCCCAGATATCGAAGCGCGAAGATGGTGAGATCATCGGCGGGATCGGCATCGCCTTCAAACTGGGCGATCCTGTCCGCTAGGTATTGCACCCGCGCACCCGCGCTCGCGCCTTGCTGTTCCTCGAGCGCCTTGATCACGCCGTCAAAACCGAACTGTGCCTTTTGCAAGTTCTCGGCATCGGTAGCGCCATCACTGATAAGGACCAAGGTATCGCCTTGCTCCAGTTGCACGCTTTCAATCTGATAGGGAAACCCGTCAAAACTTCGAAGCCTTGGCCCGCCTCTGAGGTTGACCATCTCGACTTTGCCTTCTGCGTAGACACGTAACGGATTTTCATGCCCGGCATTGACCATTTCGACCTTTCCGCTGGCGCAATCGATAACACCTGCAAGGAGGGTCAGGTCCATTGCATCGTCTTCTTCGCGAGACAGTTCGTCATTGAGAGCAATAACGGCATCGTCCAATCGAGCGCCGTGCGAGAGAAACTTGCTCTTCGCCGCAGTCTTGGAAAAGGCCATGAACAACGCAGCGCCCAAGCCCTTGCCGCTGACATCGCCGACGAGAAAAAGAAGGCGATCGTCCTCCAACTCGAACGCGTCATAGAAGTCGCCGCCGACCGATTTTGCAGGCCTTAGTTTCGCGCCGATCTCTGTCCGTCTTCCGAGGTCTGCGAGCCTTTCGGGGCTCGGAACCATGCGCAATTGCAGGTCGCGGGCATTCTCGTTTTCCTTCTTTTGCTCGGCCTCTCTGATCCTCTGCGCGACCAGTTCCTGAAGCGCGATGGCGTAGCGGGCGAGGAGCAGACCCAACGCCGCAAAGATGGCCACAATGAGCGGCCGCGCGGGATCGAAAAGCAGGTTTGCCTGCGCGTAGGCAAGATAGGATCCGACAGGCAAGGCCAGGCCGATTGCAGCCGCCGGAGCGAGAAGCCAATTGTTGAACGTCAGGCTGGCACCGAGAAGCAGCGCGACCAATCCAATCGCAACAGCCACCTCAAGTGCTTTCGAGGATGATGGGTAGGCCAGCCATTCGCCCTTCAATATCGCGTCGACGGCCTGAGCCTGAACGACGGGTCCTGGAATTTCTGAACCATGAGGGGTGGCCACGATGTCGTATGTGCCGGTTGCCGCGAGACCCAATATGACGACCTTTCCGCGCAGCCTTTCGTCTGGCTCTTCAGAATTCATGATCTGGACTGCGGGGATGACCCTAGACTCGTACTTTTCGTCGTAAGGGGACATCTTGAACAACAGGCTGCCGCTCTCATCGGACGGGATCGCCCGATTTCCCATTTTGAGTGTCCGACCGTCCCACCGCACAGGTTCGCCGCCCGCCTTGATCCGAGCGAGTTCGACCGCAAAGCCGTTTCCGATGTTGCCTCCAGCTCTCACTGCTAATGGCACCCGGCGCAGAATGCCGTCGTCGTCAGGCGGACCGTTGACGAATGCTTGAGAAAACGCGGACGTATCAAACTTGCTGATGCTTGCGAGAACTTCTGGTCGGGACAAGGTGCCCGGCGGCGGTTCGCCTTCAACCGCGCTTGTGTTGAATGTCATTTCCTGCGCCGGAACACCCAGTGGAGAACCTTCCGGTTCGGCCACGCGCGCAAGGACGCTTGGCGATTGAGGTGACGCGATAATATCACTCAAAAAATCGTCGAAATTTGGCAGAGACGTGATTTGGCTTTTGAGCGATGAGTCGATTTCAGTATCGAGGTAATTCTCGACAAAAGCGTCTGGCCTGTTGGGGTCCTCTTTCAAGAAGTAGATGTCGATCCCAATAGCAGAAGGCTGCGCTTGGGTCATTTTGAACAGGAGCTTGGCAACGTTGAAACGTGTCCACGGCCATTGACCGTAAGCGGCAATCGAATTGTCATCGATCATTACAACGACAACTTGATCGTCCATCAGTTCGCGCGCATCCGCCCTTTGCCAGGCGTCGAACACAAGCCGGCGTTCAAAATCCTGGCCGATCCATGTGATGAGCGAGCCGATGAGCGCGCCTATCATCACCGCCACTACCGCTAGGCGGCGGGCGCTGCTTTGCGGATTGCCGGATTTAGAGTTCGACACAGAGTCCGTCGTAAGAGCACAGAACTTCGAGTTCGGTGTCGTTGCGGGTCAGTTCTTCGTAGCGAATGGTCTCGGAATGCATGCGCTGAATATCAGCATCGCTGTATGTCGGCTCATGATGGAAGAGCGCCAGTCTCTTCGCGCGCGCTTCGTGACAAAGATCGACCGCTACGATGTTCGAGGAATGGCCCCAGTCCTCTTTCATGGAGACACTGTCGGCGAGCGAGTACATCGTATCGGCGATGACCAAGTCCGCATCGGCCATGAAGTCGGCCATGGCGGATTCGTCTTCCATCTTGTCGATCTTGTACTCGGCATCGGTGGAATAGATCGCAACACGCCCATCTGCGCTCTTGAAGCGATAGCCATAGCTTGCATGCGAATGTTCCTGCCGGATCATTGCCACGGTCAGCTCGCCGATCTGGTATTCGCGTTCGGTCTCAAGCGTGCGGAACTCGATATCCGCCTTCAGCCAGTCGAAGGGAACCGGAAAGGAAATCTCTTCCTGTTGACGACGCAGTGCCTCTTCGGCGTCGGCATGGCCAGCATGGATAATGACCTTCGCCCCATCGACAAAGGCAGGGACGAAGAAAGGGAACCCCATGATGTGGTCCCAGTGAAGGTGTGACAGAAAGAAATGCCATTCTTTTGGGCGGTTGCCGTCGGATAGTCGCCGCAAGGTATCGAGACCGAATTCTCGCAGTCCTGAACCCATGTCGCAAACTACGAAGGCACCGTTGCCGGCATCAACTTCCACGCAGCTTGTCGCACCGCCATAGCTTTGGCCAACAGCGAATTCGAGCTCGTCACGAGCGAATTCAATCGCGGCTTCTTTATCCTCGAAGCTCTTGCCATTTGCTTTGAGGAGTGCGTCGGCGACCTTGTCAGTTATCGTGGAGGCGTGAGGAGCAACCGGCAGCGACCCGCGCGTCCCCCAAAACCGGATATGCATAAATTCCCCCCCTTATGCATTTTAGTGTCCGATTGCGTCCTCGATCGTGTCAGCAACTCGGAAAACCATGTCGTAGCGACTTATCGCGAGAATTTCTCGCATGGTTTCGTTCGGTCTGGCAAGCACGATTGTCGTGTCAGTTTCCTGACCAGCACGCTGGGCAAGGGTCAGGGCGCGAAGGCCGCGCGACGACATATAGTCGATACCTGCAAGGTCGATAACGGCGTTGGCTGGCGCCGCCTTCACGTGTTCGATCAGGTTGGTTTTGAAGTTGTCCGCGGTCGATTCGTCGACCCGTCCTGAAGGTGCGATAATAAGCGCACTACCGCGTTCTTCGGTTTTCCAGTCGAGTTCTGCGCCTGTCATACGAGTTGCATAGCGTGGCTTAACCGGATTGCCAAATGCCGCACGCCTGCGCGTGTGGCTTGCATCATACGCACCTAGGACTGGCGATATTGCGGCGATGTTCTGCACGATTTTTCTGCCTTGTTTTGCGACCTGGATTGGGGGGCCTCGCCACCCAATCAGCAGAAAGTAAATTTTCTCCTATTGCAGGGCTATTCCGTGCGCTTCGAAGGGCGCACGCCGCGGCGCACCAGCGCTTGTGTCCGCTTATCCTTGTGAAAACGCGACAACTTCACATCTGCACCCACCTATCACTTCTCATACCCTTGTTTTCAGGACGGAACGCGGTATCACTAAGGGAACAAACGGGTCGCCCAACTGCGATGCCTGATGAAAGACAAAAGTCGTTTCAGGCCTATTTCGCGAGTTCGTCGAAGCGCAATATCTGCTTCGAGGCGCTTTCGAGCGCTGAATGGGGGCAAAGATGGGGGCACGTTTGTCAACACTTGATCAATTGTCGAATTGCGTTCGGTTTTCATCGGATGCTGGTCCTGAGTCTTTGAATGACGCGGTGAAAAGCGGGCTAAGGCGCGGAACGATTGCCGGCTCGATTTCGTCATTTGCAATCGCCGCAATGGCGCTCGCTCCGTTCGAGGCTGCATCGGCTCAAACGGCGCCAGGTGCGCAACTGCCTCCGGTCACGACCCCTCCAGCACGAAACCAATTGACGCCTCCAGAGCTTCGCCGTGAAGATCGAAGCGTCACGCTGACGATCGACGGTGATTTAGAACGCTCACCCTGTGTGCTCGATCGCGAGGAATATTCCGAGATTACGCTAACGCTCTCAGGCGTTCAGTTTTCTGGCCTAGAGAAAGTTCCCGGCCTCTCGCTTCAAGATGCCTATGACGGCTATCTTGGCCGTGAACTCCCGCTTGCGGTTTTGTGCGATATCCGCGCACAGGCCAATTCGATCCTTCGCTCACAGGGTTACCTGGCTACCGTCGAGATTCCGGAACAGAATCTCAGCGACGGTGTCGCCGATTTCGGAGTGGTGTTCGGCAGGCTGACAGGCGTTCGCGTCCGCGGCGATGCGGGGCCATCCGAAGGGCTTGTCGCCGCATATCTCGAAAAACTTACGGACGAGCCTGTCTTCAACACCCAGGAGGCGGAGCGATATCTATTGCTTGCTGACGACCTCCCCGGCGTCGCGGTGCGACTCTCGCTGCGCCCTGCTGCGGGCGGAGCGCCTGGGGACCTGTTGGGTGAAATCGCTGTCGTGCGCCAGCGCGGGGTCATCGATCTGAACGTTCAGAATTTCGGCTCGAAGGCCATCGGGCGCTTTGGTGGCCTCGTCCGCGGCGAGGTTTATGACATCACCGGGCTGGGTGATCGAACGTCGGTTGCTGCCTATTCAACGCTAGAGTTTACCGAGCAACAAACGTACCAGTTCGGTCACGATTTTGCCGTGGGCGGAGAAGGTCTGCGGCTCGGAATGAATCTCACCTACAGTGTGACCAATCCTGATGTCGGCCTTCCGAACTTTGACGTTGATTCAGAGACTTTCCTCGCTGGCATTTTCGCGACCTATCCACTCCAGCGTTCGCGCCGGTCGAGCATCTTTGCTGCGGGCGGTTTCGATCTCGTCAACCAGGAAGTCGACGTCAACAACTTTGCCTTGTCGACCGATCGCGTGCGCACGTTGTTCGCCAGGATTTCTGGTGAACGCACCGATGAGCGCAGCGTGCGGCGGATCGATGGCTACTCGCCGTTTGAGCCGCGCTGGCGTTATCGCTGGGGCTTCGAAGTGCGCAAGGGACTCGACGTTTTCGAGACTAGCCCCGATTGCAGAGCGAACCCGCTCGCTTGCACCACCGGTGGCTCAATTCCGCCAAGCAGGATCGAGGCTGATCCCGAGCCGCTGCTGTTCCGGTATGACGGAGCACTGGAGTTTCGTCCTGACCCCATGGTGACCTTCTCGTTGGAGACGTTTGCACAGTATTCCGACGATCCGCTTCCAGCATTCGAAGAGTTCGCAGCAGGCAGCTTCTCGATTGGTCGTGGATACGATCCGGGCGCCGTCCTTGGCGACAGCGGCGTCGCGGCTTCGTTTGAGGTCAGCTACGGCACGCTCGCACCCGCCGGGCCGGAAGAGGTCGCTTACCAGCCATACGTTTTCACTGACGTTGCCTATGCCTGGAACGAAGATCCCAGCCGCAGGCCGCTCAATCCCGATCGCCTCTGGTCAGCTGGCGGCGGCGTGCGTGCTGCATGGGGCTCCAAGATCCAGGCTGACGCATTTGTCGCGGTCCCGCTCGAACGCCCGGACCTCGCGATACAACGCGGCGACGTCCGCTTCATGTTCAGCGTAACCGCCCGACTTTTCCCGTGGAGATACTAAGATGGCTCATCTGAACCATAACCGCTCGAAACTTCTGATCGGCTGCGGCTCCGCTGCAATGGCCATGGGAATGTTGGCGGCGCCGAACCAGGCAAGCGCTCAGGCGATCCAGGCGACAGAGACGATCGTCTCAGGTGATGTCGGGCGCGTGTTCACCGCAACCGGCAGCGAGGTTATCATCCTCGGCACGCCGACTGCGGTGATCGACTGGACTCCTGATCAGGACAACGCTGGAAACGCGCTCGACTTCCTGCCTAACGGCAACGATGTAACCTTCCAGAATGACGGCGATCAACTGCTTGGCGAGTTTGCGGTCCTGAACCGGATTCTGCCGTCCACCAATGGCAACATTGCGGTGATTGACGGCACCGTCATTTCGCAGATTATCGATGGGCAGGGGCTCCCTATCGGTCCTGGCGGCACCGTCGCGTTTTATTCGCCCACAGGTCTCCTGATCGGCGACAATGCCCTTTTCGACGTCGGGAATCTGATTCTGACGACGCTCGACATCGACCTCGCTAGCTTTGACAATTTCGCGCTGAACGGCGGGCAGTTGCAGATGGGTGGCACGCCGACGACCGCCAGAGTCCAGATTAATCCCGGTGCTATAATCACCGCGAGCGCAGAGAATTCCTTCTTTGCTGTTACCGCCGCAGAAATCCAGATGTTCGGCACCTCGGATATCAACGGCAGCCAGGCCTATGTGGCTGGTGAGGCGGTCAACATCACCGTCTCGAACGGCCTGTTCGACATCCAGATTCCGACCGGCACGACTGTCGGAAACGCGATCGTCTTCGATGGTGACGTCGGAGGTCCGTCGAGCACAGGCGTTACCGGCGACAACCACCTGATCTACGCTGTAGCCGCAGCGCAAACCGATCCTATTTCGCTTCTATTCAGCGGAAATCTGGGTTTCCAGCCGGCTGCAAGCGCAGGGATTGTGAATGGTGAGATCATCCTGTCGGCGAACTATGATGTGAGCGGACGGTCTGCCGCTGGTGGTAATGTCAGTGGCAATATCACTCAGCTGTTCGAGAACCGTGCCACTTCTAGCGATGTTGCTGGCAGTGTTTTTCTGACTGACTTTACCGCCAGTAGCAGCATCCTCGCCGTGGCAAATGAAGAGGTGCAGGTCACGGCCTTCAATGGCCCAAGTTCCATCGACGGCAATCTGTTCATGCTTGGCGCCAATTTTTCCGAACTGACAGCCAGCAACGGACAGGACTTCACCATCACCGGTGACGTTCTTGTTACGGCTGATGATCTGGCGCTCGAAGGCGCAGCATTCCAAGATACCTCTTTCATCGATGCGCAAGCCGGCAGTGCCTTCATCGATGCCTTTGGCGGGGGTACCCTTTCAATCGGAGGCAACGTCGAAGTCAGTGCGAGTGCATTTGCTGGGTTTGATGTTGAGTTCCAGCAAGCGGGTTCCGCTACGGGTGGTGACGCCACAGTTGCGTCCACCGACGGAAACTTGTTCATCGCTGGCGAGCTCGATGTCGTCGCTACAGGCGGTATCCTCCCGATCTTTAACGATATTCTTTCCGCAGGCACGCTGACAGGCGGAACCGCTCAGATCTTTGCGACCGGAAATGGGCAGGTTACTATCGATGGTCTCGCCTTCTTAGGCGCGGGCACCTTCTTCACTGCGGACGGCTCACTGACCGACACCTCGACAGGGTCGGACGGCGTCGGCGGTTTGGCTATTCTTCAGTCGCTCGATACGAGTACGATCAATCTGAATGGCGGCGCCCAACTCAGCACTTTCGCGAGCGCAGGTGACTCCAACATCTCCGGACCCGGAGCAAGCGCAACCGCCGGAAGCTCACTCGTATTCATCGGTTCGACTGGGTCGATAAACATCGATGGTGACCTCACGCTGGACGCTAGCGCGCTCGGCGGCTTCAATCAGGCCGGTCAAGGGGGTGAGGCGCGTGGTGGTGGAGCGAACGTCTTCTTCGACCAAGGCGGCACACTGGACATTAGCGGCGACTTCCTTGGCGTCGCGCGCGCCACTGGTGGCTCAGGGGACAGCGGCGGCGACGCTTTCGGCGGCTTCGCGGGCTTACGGGTTGACGTCGGCACGATCACTGTCGGTGGAAACGCAGAGGCCATTGCGATCGGTTCCGGCGGAAGTGCGGTCAATTCGGGCGGCGACGGTGGTCGTGGAGAGGGCGGCAATGCGTTTTTGCAAGCAAGCGGTACGCTCACAGGCACTGCAAGCCTTACTATCTCAGGTAATGCGACCGTCAGCGCCGATGGCGAGGGTGGCAACGGTGGCGACGCGACGTCCGATTCTCCGGCTGGCAACGGCGGAATTGGTCTAGGCGGACAGTTTCTGACGCCCAATCAGGCAAACCCGCAAGCCGTACCTAACAATGGCGCTTTCATCCTTGCAGGTGGTGATAACGGATCAATCTCTGTGGGCGGCATCTCAATTGCACAAGCTGCCGGCACCGGCGGCAATGGAGGCGCTGGAGCTACCTCGCAGGCGGGCGGTCGTGGCGGTGACGCTTTTGGCGGCCTTGCGCAGGTTGGTCTCGCATTCCTGCTCGGCGACGGATCGATCGGCATTGGTTCAGCCAGTTTCGGCGCAATTGAGGTCGACGCCACGGCATTCGGCGGAAACGGCGGCGCGGCAGGACCCAGCTCAACTGCAGGTGACGGCGGAACTGGCCAAGGCGGTGATGCCGTATTCAGCGCGCGCGCAGACACGGCGATCGCAGGCGACGTTTTGCTTCTTTCCGACGCTGATGGCGGCTTTGGCAACATTGGTGGTGATGGCCTGGGAGGCAATTCGGTGCTGTCTGTCAGCGCTGGCGGTTCGGCCACGATTGCTTCGCTGAATGCGATTTCCGACGCTCGCGGGGGCACGGGCACGCTTGCCTCAGGCCTTGGAAGCGGTGGCGGTGCTGCGATAGATGTTTTCGATGTCGGAGAGCTGACCATCAATGGCGACGTTTTGCTCCAAGGCTTCGGGTTCGGCGGAAGCAGCACCACTGGCGAAGGCGGATCGGGCAACGGTGGGGATGCCAATATTCGCGTCGATGGGGAGGGACTCGTCGACGAAGGCAACCTGCTGACCATCAACGGCAATGTCAGGCTGGATTCGACCGGCTTTTCCGGCTCGGGCCTCTCGAGCACGCTGGGGGCCGAAGCCGAAGGCGGCGACTCTCGCATTGAGATCCAGGGCCTCAGCACCGTCTTCATCGACGGTGACATCAACATGCAGGCCGATGGTAATGGCGGCAACAATATCGGGACCGGCAAAGGCGGCACCGGCATTGCAGGCGAATCTGTTACGCTTCTTGAGAACGGTGCGGTTTTCGAGCTTACCGGTGACTATGACACGCTCGCCTTTGCCATGGGCGGTGTCGGCTTCGACGGCGGCGATGCGTTCGCTGGCATGGCCGCATTCATCGTCGAAGGCGGTGCCGAGGCGACTGTCGGTGGCAATCTCTTCGTCAATTCGGACGCACGCGGTGGTGCGGCTATCGGAGCGGGCGGACGAGGGGGCGATGGCCAAGCTGGCCAGGCAAATATCGCAGCGATCGGCACGGAGACGCTTGCTGCGCGCCTGACGATTGGCGGCGAAGCCGGCGCATTCTCGAACGGCTTTGGCGGTGTCGGCGGCAATGGCGATGGCGACACGATCGCGGCCGGTCGCGGCGGTGACGGCTTTGGCGGGAACTTCGACTTCGTTCTGGCTGGCGATGACAACGAGGTCAGCTTTGCCCGCATTGCGGCTGGAAGCGACAATGGTTTCATCACCGTCTCCGGGGCTTCCACGATTGCCGCCGATGGTACTGGCGGTGCTGGAGGCAATGGTGGTCCTGATCAAGCGGGTGGTACCGGCGGTGACGGTCTTGGCGGCGATGCCAACGTCGGCACGGTCTCCTTCCTCGATGCCTCGCCGCTGGTTGGCAACGGTTCGATCCAACTCGGCACGGTTGCTGTAATTTCGAACGGAATTGGCGGCACAGGCGGATTTGGCGGCTCTACGACTGACGCCCGAGGCAATGGCGGCAATGGCACGGGCAATCGCGCACTCGCGTCTACGCGAGGTGGCAGCTTTACCGCTACTGATGTCTTCGCATCAGGCAACGGAACCGGAGGCGAAGGCGGTGTCGGAGGCACCGGCACCGGCGGAGAGCGCGTTGGCGTCTTCACCAACACCACGGATGGCGGCACGATCAATATCGATAGCTTGACTGCCTTTGCTATCGGTCAGGGCGGTTTTGGCTTCAACGGCGATGGCGGCGCCGGGATCGGTGGCCAGAGCTTTATGGGCTTCCAGGGTGGCACTACGAGAGTCACCGGCGATGTTTCAGTGGATTCGACAGGCTTCGGCGGCTCTTCGGCCAACGGAAATGGCGGGGACGGCACTGGCGGGGTCGCTGACCTTGCCGTGTTCACAGCTAGCGCGGGTACTGGTGACATTGCTGGGAATGCGCGAGTTGTTGCTGACGGCTTCGGCGGCGACGGCGGTGTTGATTTCACAGGCGGTGTCGGAACCGGCGGGAGATCTTTCGTACAGGCTCAAGCAGGTGGCACCATCTCGATCGGAAGCCTTCTGGTCGCTGCAAACGGCACTGGTGGGTCTGGCGATGCCACCGCTGGCGGTGCGGGTGTTGGCGGTCTTGCCGAGCTGATCAGCACCGATTCTGGCAGCCAAGTTACTGTTCTCAATGCAAATGAAAACATGGGTGGTAGCTCGGCTAGCTCGATCCTCGGAGCAAATGGCCAAGGCGGCATTGCAACCGGAGGAACAGGCATAGGCGGTACCGGATCGGGCGGTGAATCAATCCTGTCTGCAGTAAACGGGGGTTCGATTAGCCTCTCCTCCGATCCCGCCGCGCCATTTGGCAATGCAATTACGGCACGAGGCTTCGGAGGCGAAGCAAGGGTTGATGGTGGCACGGGTGGTGCCGGTTTCGGCGGCCTCGGCCTCGTCGAAGTCGACGGTGGCACCGTCGATGCAGGGCGGGTATTCCTATCGGTCTTCAGCATCGGGGGGCAGTTGTTCGACAACGGCTTTGACGTGTCGGGGGGAGATGCGACCGGAGGCGTTCGCGATGTAACTGTAACCAATGGCGGCGAACTCACCATAGAATTGTTCGCCGGGACGAGCGGCGGCCAAGGTGGCGCCGGGTCCGGTTCAGGGACCGGCGGTAACGGCTCAGGTGGGAGCGCCTCGCTCTTGGTTGAGAACTCGACGCTCAATCTGGTCGGTCGCAATATCGTGCCGGTTCAGAATGCTGGTGGGACAGGCTCAATTGGCGGTGATGCGACGGGAGGCGAGGCTTCCGTCAATGTCACGGACAGCGTCATCAACTTTGTTGCTAACGCTGATGGCATTGCCGAACTCCTCATCTCAGGCCCCACGACTGGCGGTGCCGGAATTGAGGCAGGAGGAAATGCCACAGGTGCAAATGTAACCGTAGCAATCTCAGGCACCGATATCACGGGTGGCGGTGCGATTCTCGTGAATGCGGATGCAGTCGGCGGATCGGCATCTGATGCAATGATCGGTCAAGGCGGATCAGCCACGGGCGGCACTATCACGGTCGACATCAGTGGTTCTGACTTGCAGTTGGCGACCCAACCGGACACGACCGGCTTTAACTTCGACCCATCCGGTCAGCAGACGCCAATAACCATCCCTGGTACGCTCAATTCCTTCTCGGCAAACGCCATCGGTGGGACGGGCGTGTTTGGCGGTGATGCAACCGGAGGAAACGTAGACCTCACTCTCACCGGGTCGACTGTTTCGATCGCTGGCAGCATGACTCAGGCAGGGCTTCTATCACTAAGCGCCACCGCCACCGGAGGAGCCGGTAATCCCGGCAACGCTAGCAGCGGGACGATCGATCTTAGTCTTGTCGATTCGATCCTGAATGTCGCTGGCCTGATGTTCTCTGCCAACGGAATCGGGGGTGACAGCGGTGATGACGACAACGACCCCACCGCTGACGGCGGTTCGGGCGAGGGCGGTCAGATCGACATCAGCATTGACGGTTCGACGGTGAACCTCACCGGCTCCAGTTCGATCACCGCCGATGGACTTGGCGGCCGCGGTCTTGTCGAAGGTGGCGACGGCGAAGGCGGACGCGTTGATCTCGACATCGTGAATTCTGATGTCGACTTTGGCGCCTCGCTCACGATCAGTGCGGATGGTACTGGCGGTCTTGGAGGAGGCACGGTTGGCTTCTCCAGCGGGGGCAGCGCCAACCTGTTCGTCAGCGGATCGCAAGTGTCAGGCGGAGCACTTTCGCTTTCGGCGAACTCAACCGGCACTGTGCCGATCGATCCCGTGACTGGCGAACCAGTGCTCGACACCGAAGGCGGCGACGTCGGCGGGGGCGATGTTCGCGCAACATTCATTGGTGAGACCAACGCTCAGCTGAGCAGTCTCAATCTCAGCGCTGCCGGCACGACATCGCCGGGCGACGATGCGAATGGCGGTTTCGCTACACTGCAGGTCGGAAGCCAGGAAGTGCCCGGCGCTTCGATCGTCAATGTCGGCAATGTCGATATCGACGTGAACGCGACCGGCGGTTCGATCGATGGCAGCGGAGAGCCAGCCAATGAGGTTGGGCAGTTCACGGTGCGGGTCCTCAATGGCCGACTGGTCACTCAAAACCTTCGCGGAACTGCGCTAGGCGATGCGTTGCCCGGCGAACAGGGCCCGTCGGCACTGATCGCGACTGGCGGCGATATCCAGGTCTCGAATGACCTGTTCATCGATGTGTTCGACAATTTTGAGGTGAGGACCGCCAACAACAGCATCATCGGCGGGCCGAGCGTCTCTTCGCCGAGCGCCGATATCGATATCTTCACCGACGGCACGCTGCGCTTCTTCGGCGATAACGATGATTTCATCAGCTTCGGCGGCGCAACGGTCCTGCTGTCCTCAAACGATATCGAGATCAACGAAGGCTCACGCATTGGCGGGAACAGCTTCAACCTGGTGTCGACGAATGAGGACGCGACTGCGCTTCTTGGTGAGCTTCCGTCGCCTGATCCCTCGGCCACGTTTGGCTACACTTTGAGCCAGGCCGAGGCCGCGCGGATCGATGCGGGAACAGCTTCGTTCACTGCGCCGATAGTCACCGGACAAAGTGGTTCGCTTCCCGACATTTTGATCGGCGACATCACGGTGTTCGGCTCGCTTGAGGAAGGTGTGTCGAGCCTATCGATCTCGACCCCTGGCGCAATCCGCGTCGCCGGGCAGGTCCGAATGATCAGCGCAGCAGCAACCGATCAATTGCGCATCAACGCTGGCGAAACCCTTGAGGTGATCATTCCAACCGGTGGCATAAGCATCACCGGCCCTGATGAAAGCCTGGCCGGATCGCTGAGCTTGTCGTCGCAGACAATTGTCGCTGCAGTCGCCGACCTTGCTGCCCAGATCGCGGAGGACCCTCAATTTGCAGGGCTTGCTGACGCTCTGAACAGCAATGACGGTACGCTTGATGCGGATGGATACATCCGGGCCAATTCGGTTGCGGTTGTCGCCGGTGAGAACATCCTCATCCAGAATACCGGCACCAACGAAGTGCCGGGCGGTATTCTTGTTGGCGATGGTGGTCTGATTATCGGACAACTGACCTCGACGATCACACTGAGCGGGCAGGAGGTGTTCACCTTCTCGGGCACTTTGAGCACTCCTGACGAGGTTCTGTTCTTCGAGTTCACAGTCGCGGATTCGTCGAACGTGACCCTGCGCACCTTCAGCTATGCTGGCGGCACCGCAGGTGATGGAACAGAAGTACCAGCAGGCGGCTTTGACCCGATCCTTGCACTGTTCGGCCCCAACGGCGACCTCATCGGCCAGAACGATGACGGCGACGGGGTACCGGCCGATCCGGTCACCGGCTCGCGTTTCGACACGCTGCTCGAACTGACGGTTCCGCCGGGCGACTACACCGCATCGGTATCGGTCTTCCCGAACTTTGCGGGCGATAACATCAACGATCCGTTCCAAGGCACGGGCGAGACTGACTTTGGCGATCGCACACCGTTCTTCTTTTTTGAAGTACGGGGGGCCGACAGCGTTTCTGGTCCGGGCACCGGCGATCCAATCAACGTCTTTGCTTATGGCAGCCGTGTCACCAGCGATGGCGGACGGATTACCGGCAATGCCTTCTTTGACGAGGTGAACTTCGGCGATCCTCAGACGCTGGCATCGCGCTTTGCCGAGGCGGCGATGTTCAACAATTGCAGCATCCTCAATGGCTGTGATGTTGGTGAAACACCGACGCCGCCACCTCCTCCGCCTCCGCCTCCGCCTCCGCCAATCGAGGAAGCGCCTCCGGTCAACAATCCGGCGGTTGTAGCAGCGCCAATCCAGGCGGCTCAGCCAGTGGTTGTGACTGAGCAGGAAAGCAATGACGAGTTCGGCATCGACTTCCCTGGCTTGTTGGAATCCGAAGAGCTTGAAGAGGAATCAGACATCGAAGATCCGGTCGCATCGGGCGGCGACAGCTCGCTTTACGGTCAGGGTGCTAGTGGCAATGTCCAAGTGGAAGGCAATCCAAATGACTAACAAGCCATTGAAATCACTCCTTTCGATTTGCAGCGCAGTAGCTGTGGGGGCAGCCGCTCTTTGGGCGGTCCCCGGCACCACTCAGACCGCCCAACAGCGTTCGATCAGCCTGCGCGACACCTTTCCCGTAGGCTCGAATGGTTTGTGCGAAGCGCAGATTCAGGCGCCAGAAGCCGGGGCGGGATTGTTCGACCGCAAATACAACGTTCTTTGCCGCGATGCTGCGGCATCGATCGGAACGCTTTGGGTTGTGCGTGGACGGTTGGCCGACGAGGCGGCGACCCGTTTCATCGGACCCGGAGCGAATTGCGTCGAGCGCGAAGCAGCCGAGATGCCGACAGGGCTTACGGATGGCAAACGACTGATCTGTAGCCGCGAGGGCAGCATCATCCGTACCGAACTTCTGGTCGGAGAAGTTGGCAATCGCACTTATGCCGCAACTGGCCTATCGGCCTACGGTACGGCGCTTGAGCTCGGCGTGGCGTCGCTCGCCACCGACCAGATCGTTCCAGGCACGGTCGATATTCCGCTCACACAGACAACGGATTCGCTCGCCTTCATTCGTCAGCAGGCGGAATCCATCACCGCAGATCAGGCGCTTGTCGAAGCCTATCGCCGCGCCAATGCGGGCGAGTTTGCCGAAGCGGCGGAGTTCTTCTCTGCTTCCGCTGAAGTCCTCAGCGGGAACGGCGAAGCCGAGGCGCGACTGAACGAAGGACTGCTCCAATCCAACCTTGGCAATTTTGCCGAGGCTAAGCGCCGGTTTGACCAGACCCGGCCGATTGCGACGACCAGCCCTGTGCTGGCTCGGTTGCTGCGAAATTACGAGGCCATCGACGCGCTCAACCAGGGTGAACCTGGCCGCGCTATCGAAATTCTCAACCGACCTCTCGAAACCGAATTCAGCGATACGAATGCTCTGCGTAGCTTGCAGATCGGGCCAGCAATGGCACGCCGTCTCGCGGCTGAGAGCGAGAGCGTTGGTGGGGCCACATTGTCGCAATCGTTGACCCCGCTTGAGCGTGCTCAATTGCTTGATGGCCAGGCAGACTACCTGCGGGCGACCGGATTGCGCCTTGTCGGCAACAACGCCGCAGCGACCAACAACCTTAACCGTGCCAACACAACGCTTGCTGAAGTGCGCGATGGACGCATTGCGTCGATCGTCTGGCTTCGTGCACAGGTTCTTGGCGAACTGGCCGAACTTGCAGAAGCGTCTGGGCGAGGCGGCGATGCCGAGCTGCTGCATCAGCAGGGCATCTCGTTGCTTTCCTTCGCTTATCCCGATTCTCCCGCGCTCTACAGCGCGCAGGCCCAGCTTGCGGGTTTCTATTCGCGCAACGGTCGTGAAAGCGAAGCCATCGATCTCTATCGCGAAATCGTTTCGGAGGCAGAGGGGCGTCCCGCTCCATCGCTGCGCAGTTATATGTCCAACTACTTCGGACTTCTGCTGGCCGACGGAGCAAGTGCCTCGGCGGCTGATGACATGTTCTCTGCAAGCCAGCTGCTTCTTCGTCCGGGCCTCGCCCAGACACAGGCCGTGCTCGCGCGCGAACTGTCGGGTGGCAGCGACGAGGCATCGCTTCTGTTCCGCCGCAGCGTGAACCTTGGCCGATCGATCCAGCGCCTTAGGGCATCGATTGTCGAGATCGAAGGTGAGGCTCAGGTCAACCCGCAGGCAGCAGGAGTTCTGGCCGAGCGCGAGACCCGCCTTGAGTCGCTACTCGAACAGCAAGCCGAGGTGCTCCAGAAGCTCGCCGAATATCCTCGTTTCCGGGCGGTTTCGAGCGGAGCGATCAACCTTGCGGGTATGCAGGAAATTCTGCGGGACGATGAGGCTTATGTCAAAATGATCGCGCTCGATGAAGAGGCGTTCATGATCTACATCACTCCGGCAGAGGCTCTAGCTTACCGGATTGATGCGACACCGGCCGAGCTTGACGATATTGTGCTAAGGCTGCGTGAGAGTATTGCGATTGCCGAAGGGGGGCAGGTTCTGACCTTGCCGTTTGAACTTGAGACATCGCGCGATCTGTACAAGCGCCTGTTTTCTCCAGTCGCCGATCGCTTGCCCAGCAAAAAACACATCGTATTTGAACCCGATGGCGCCATGCTCAAGCTGCCGATCAACCTGCTCGTCACGGATGATGAAAGCGTTGAACGCTACAATGAGCAGCTTGCCGGACCCGAAGGCGACGAATTCGACTTCCGCGGAGTGGCTTGGCTGGGACGCAATTCCCAGATCTCCACCGCAGTTGCTCCAACCGCATTCCGTGACGTTCGCGCTGCTCCAAGCAGCACCGCAAGCAAGGCGTATCTCGGTCTTGGTGAGAACACGCCGATCAGTGATACGCCCACAGTTTCAACGGGCACGCGATCGGCCCTTGCCGGCGGGGACAATTGTCTGTGGTCAGAAGCCATCTGGTCGAACCCGATTTCATCGGAAGAGTTGTACGATGCTGCCAACCGGTTTGGCGGCGAAGATGCCGCGCGAGCCGATGTGCTGACAAAGGATGTCTTCACCGACACCCGCATCAAGAGCCGCGAGGACCTCGCAGACTATCGTATCCTGCACTTTGCAACGCACGGCCTTGTGACAGCGCCTCAGCCCGAATGTCCACCGCGCCCTGCGCTGCTTACTTCATTCGGAGATGACAACTCTGATGGGCTTTTGACGTTTGCCGAGATTTTCGGCCTCCGCATTGACGCCGATCTTGTGATCCTCTCCGCTTGCGATACCGCCGGCAGCGCAACGGTGGGCGCGACGCTTGAGGCTGGGATTACCTCGGGCGGTGACTTTGCACTCGATGGCTTGGTCCGCGCCTTTGTTGGGGCAGGCGGTCGTACCGTTCTCGCCAGCCACTGGCCGGTGCCCGATGATTTTGATGCGACCAAGCGGCTCATCTCGGGCCTCTTCGAAGGCAACGGCACCGAAACTGCAGAGGCGCTACGTCGCTCGCAGCTGGGGCTAATGGACGATCTCGAAACGTCGCACCCCTTCTATTGGTCGGCCTTTGCGGTCGTTGGCGACGGCTCGGTCCAGGTCACTCGCTAAACGCTTTGGTAAGCGGCACTGATTAGTGGGAATACGCATGGCGCCGGGCTTGCGCGCGCCATGCAATCCGGCTTTGTTGCGCCGTGATATTAGGGGCGGGCAATGACCGAAGAATCCGACACGACGAACAAGCGCGGCGGCTTTATCGCCAAAGGCTGGCGCAGCGTGCGCGAGGCCGGCACTGTTCAACTTGTCTCGACCGTGCTGTTGGTGCTGCTTGCGTTATTCATCGCGCGCTACAGCTGGGTTTTGCCTGGTGGGGAAGAGCCCACTCCAATCACCAACGATGCCGAGCGAGCGCTCTACGACACGCGCGCCTACCTGTCAGCGGACCTCGTTGAGCAGGACGAACGCATCATTCTGGTCGTTTTCAACGATCAGGCGCTGATCAATCTTGAGAAGCGATCCCCCTTGCCGCGCGGTGCAATCGCCGAGGCATTGCGCAACCTTGACGGCATGGGCGCAAAGGCAATCGGGATCGATATTCTGTTCGACCAACCTCAGGCCGAGGACATCGACCTTATCGAAACGCTACGCGGCATGGAAACGCCTACTTCAGTCGCCTACGCTACCGTCGCCACCAACGAGGCTGACATCGCTTTCGAGCAACAGCTGTTTCTCGATGATTTCATGGCAGCAATCGAGGAAGGCGGGACGAACGCAAGACGCGCGAGCATCCGGCTAGACGATGAATTTGGTGCGACCCGCGTCTGGCCCGATATCGTACCGACACTTCCTCCGCTTCTGGGGCGTGCCATGCTCGAAGATGCAGGTGGCCCTTATGAGGCGTTTGAAGGGTATGAAGGTGCGATCGAATATCGCCGTCCACTGCGCGCCGACTTTGAAGGAGGTGAGGGCGAGGTGGCGGCGGATTCGGTTGTCGAAGAGCCATTGTTCCAGTCGCTCTCGATCGAACTGTTCCTCGACATGGATCCGGCAGTCGCCGAGTTCGTGGCTCAACAGATTGAGGGCAAGTATGTCCTGATCGGCGGCGACATTCTTGATTACGACCGCGTGGTGACCTCGCTCTATGCCTGGACCGGTTTCGAGCCTGCCGGATTGTCGGTGCATGGTGAGCTGATCGCTCAGATGCTCGATGGCAAGCGCTTGGCACAAGTCCCCGTCTGGGCGCTGTGGGTGATGGCTATCCTCGTCGTATCCACCGCTGTCCTGACAGCGCTGCTGGAATGGCCTGCGAAGAAACTTGTGCCGCTCCTTTTCGGCCTCGCAGCGTTATTCATAGGCATTCCGTTCGTGTTGCATTTTCAGAATATCGACACCTATGGCCTTCCCGCGGTGGGTTGGCTGGTCGCCTGGATCGTGGCGTTTACGGCTGTGACCGCGGCCGCCAGGTCAGCTGGGGCCGCCCAACGCAGTTTTGCGCAGGGTGCGCTCGGGAAATACATTCCAAAGGATATCGCTCAGCAGATCATCGATGAGCCAGAGCTACTCTCGCTCGGCGGTGAGAAGCGCGAGATTTTCGTCCTGTTCAGCGACCTTGAGGGCTTCACCAAGATGAGCCACGCCATTCAGCCGGAGATGGTCGCGAAATTGCTCAACCGCTATCTCGAGATGCTCAGCAACGTGGTGCTTCAGCACGGCGGTGTGATCGACAAATATGTTGGCGACGCGGTTGTTGCATTCTGGGGCGCGCCTATCGCGAGACCCGATGACGCGCAGCGCGCTCTCGAAGCCGGATATGCGATGTGGAAAGCGGGCGAGGATTTCCGAGCCGAAGTCGCCGCGATGGATCCAAATCTTCCAAAAATCGGCAAGACCCGGGTCGGGTTGCATTTCGGTGAGGCGGTTGTCGGAAACTTCGGCGGAGACATGCGCATTCAATACACCGCGCTTGGCGACTCGATGAACACCGCCGCTCGACTTGAGGCGGCGAACAAGCCTCTGAATTCCAACGTTTCAGCGAGCCGAGAGTTCATCGAGAAATCCAATCCGGATTGGTGGGTCCCGATGGGCCGTATCGTCCTGCGAGGCCGTGCGCAGCCGGTCGATATCTATCACCCGAAGCCCGGGTTCCCGGAAGAGGACCGCCGAAAGCTTGAAGAAGCCGTTCAGGTTTCAGACACTGATCCTGAATTAGCAGCTAAACTTGTTGACGAAGTGCTTGCTGGCCATCCTGACGATTTGGCGCTACAAAACTACAGCAATCGCATTCGAAATTTGAATGATGGGGGAGCATATGTTCTCGGATAAATTTAAGGCCCGCCTTGCGGGTCTCGCGCTTGCGGGCGCGGTACTCTCGGTTCCCGGCGTTGCAAGCGCCGGCGTGGTGGTGAAATCTTCTGGTCCTTCAGCCGGCAGCTACCCGGTGGGGCGCCAGGTCGCTGACAGCGCCACAATTACTTTGCGTGCAGGCGACAAGATCACCGTGCTTACCGATGATGGCACGAAGGTCATGCAGGGACCGGGCACGTTCCGCGTGGGCGAGGGGGCAACCCGCCAGCGAGCGCGCTTTTCAAACCTCACACGCCGTAACGCATCGTCGCGGTCACGCACCGGGGCCGTGCGGAGCGCCGGCGAGGGCAAGCCACGTCGTCCCAACCTGTGGCTTGTCGACGTGACGTCTGAGGGCACGACCTGCCTCTACGATTTTGAGCGCGTGCGTCTGTGGCGCCCGACCGCAGGAGATGCGGCGACCTACACCGTTACCAACGCCACCAGTGCAAATTCGCTCGATGTGACCTTCGCGGGAACCGAAGCCATTCGCGCACTTGATCCGGCAGGGCTTACTCTGTCCAGCGGCGCTTCTTTCACAATCAGCGGTCCGACATCGCCGATGATGGAGGGCGGAGACGCAATGGCGGAAGATCCGGCAGCTGGTCAGCAAGCGGCGTCGACAATCAATGTGTCTTTCGCTCTCATGCCGCAGGACGCGCGCACCGGAATTCAGGTTGCTCAGGCGCTTGCCGAGCGTGGCTGCACCACTCAGCTTGCGCTGCTGGGTGATGTGGCCGAGGCCGAAGCCTCGCGCTAACCAACAGCGGGACGAAGCCTTAATGGGCCCGTCACGATGGAAGGGCTGCGTCCAAGCGCGGCCCTTTCGCGTATTTGGAGTCATGAATGACAAGCCTGTGAAAGTCTGGTTCGACGGCGACTGCCCGCTTTGTCGGCGTGAGATTGCATTTATGCGCAGGCTCGACCGCAAGGACGCCATCCATTTCGTCGATGTTGCTGGCGAAGGTGACCCGTCCTGCCCTGTCGACCAAAGTGAATTGCTTGCGCGATTTCATGCCGAGGAAGATGGAGCGATCGTGAGCGGTGCCGCCGCTTTTGCCGCAATGTGGCGTGCAATCCCTGTTCTGCGACCGCTCGGATTGGTCGCCCGCAACCGGACGGTGCTAGGTATGCTTGAAAGGCTATACAAAGCATTCCTTAAGGTCCGGCCGCGCCTGCAAAAGCTCGCCAGCTGACAGCCGCACGAAAACACTTGCCGCTGCCCACCTGATCGTCTCTCCTGTGCCCAAACAGAATGCGCATGGGAGAGGACGACGCGATGAGCAATTCCGGGCACAATTTCGGCGGAATGCAGAACGAGATCTACAACGCCGGATTACAGGGTATCCTGCCTGATTATCCGGTCGATTTCGCAACATTGGAAGCGCGCGCGCACGAGGCGCTTGGCCCCATGCTCACCAACTATGTTGCCGGGGGATGCGGGGACGAGCATACGCAGGATACCAATGCGAGTGCGTTTCACCATTGGGGCATGGTCCCGCGCATGATGGTCGACTGCACCGAGCGCGACTTGTCGATCAACCTTTTCGGAATGGACCTTCCGACTCCGCTTTTCATGGCTCCGATCGGCCTCAATGGAGAGGCGACGCAGGACCGGCATGGCGACATGGCCGCGGCCCGCGCTTCGGCGATGACGGGCGTTCCCTTTTGCGTCTCGACACTTTCGAATGACCCGATGGAGGACGTCTTCCCGGCATGCGGCGACACCCCTGCGATGTTCCAGCTTTACACTCCGCGCAATCGCGAACTGGCGACGAGCCTAATCCAGCGCGCTGAGAAGTCCGGCGCGAAGGCGATCGTGGTAACGCTCGACACGTGGCTCACCGGTTGGCGACCGCGCGATCTCAATGCCTCCAACTTCCCGCAACTGCGCGGGAAGGTGCTGCACAATTACTTTTCCGATCCGGTCTTCCGCTCGATGTTGGACAAGCCGCCGGAGGAGGATCCGAGGGCAGCGATCATGCTGTTCGCGGGGATTTTCGGACAGGTCCTGACATGGGAGGACATGGAGTTCTTCAAATCGGTGACCGACCTACCGATCGTGCTGAAAGGCATCTGTCATCCGGACGATGCCAAGCGCGGCATCGATCATGGGGCCGATGCGATTTACTGCTCCAACCATGGCGGCCGGCAGGCCAATGGCGGGATTTCGACGATCGATCTGCTGCCCGATGTTGTTGCGGCTTCGGGCGATCTGCCGGTGCTTTTCGACAGCGGAATTCGCTCTGGCACCGATGCGATCAAGGCTATCGCACTTGGCGCGACCGCTGTTGGGGTTGGGCGTCCGTATACTTATGGCTTGGCGATCGGCGGCGACAAAGGCGCTGCCTGGGTCCTTCGTTCGATCCTTGCCGAGGCGGACCTGTTGATGGCGGTGAATGGCTACCCAACTCTCGAAGCGGTCCGGGAAGCCGGGGCCCGGCGCACAGGTTAGTCACCGTTGGTCGCAAATGCCACACTCGCAAGTTATTGCAGCTGCGATAGAATTCAGAGCACTTGACGGGCGAGGCGAAGGAATCTCCGAATCGGTCAAATTCGGACTGAGTTTTCCACAGAACCGTGTTACCTTACGGAAAGACAACAACGCGACTCGGGGACCGCGATACATGGAACGACCGACAATCATCTCGTCGGGCCCAGATACTTTGGGCCGGACCGTCTGCTTCGGAGACGAGCTATCTCGCCGCGCACGTTACGGACGCATTCGTCCTATGCCGCGACGTAGAGGTTGGATGTCGGTTTTCTCACGCCTCGTGGGTCGACGCTAAGCTACCCGCAGCAACAGTACCACGCACGCCGCAAACGCGATTACGGCGCCGATTTGGCGACTGTGACCAACTTGGTTTCCGTATAGCCCAGATAGCCTTCGACGCCGCTTTCCGAACCAAAGCCGCTATCGCCGATTCCGCCGAATGGCGTCTCTGGTGAGCCAACCGCGAAGTGATTGATTGCGACCATGCCAGCGCGCAACGACTTGCCGAGATAATGGCTCTCGTCGAGGCTGGCGGTGAAAGCGTAAGCCGCAAGTCCATAACGCAGCGAGTTCGCAATCCGCACCGCTTCTTCGATGTCATCGTAAGGAACGATACCGGCAACGGGACCGAAAGGCTCCTCGGTCATCAGACGGCTCTCGGGTGATGGAGAGGCGATGATGGTCGGCTCGAAGAAGTGTCCGGGACGATCCAAAGCCGTACCGCCACTGACGATTTCTCCCTGATCGCCGCCCATCGATCCCATCAAATCCTGCATGGCCGCGACGCGTCCTGCATGGGCGAGCGGGCCCATCTCGACACTGTCATCCTGGCTAGCATCGCCAATCTTGAGCTTCTGCGAGCGAGCGGAGAACTCGGCTACAAACTTGTCGTAGATGCCGCGCGCCACGAGGAAGCGCGTGGGCGAAACGCAAACCTGCCCGGCATTGCGGAACTTGGTCGCTGCGCAAGCGGCAACCGTGCGGTCGAAGTCCGCGCTCTCACCGATTACAACAGGCGCATGGCCACCGAGCTCGGGGGTGAAGCGCTTCATCCCCTGGGCTGCCAGTGCGCCCAACTGCTTGCCGACTGCGGTGGAACCGGTGAAGCTTACCTTTCGGGTGATGGGCGAGGCTATCAGGTGTTCGCTGATCATCGCCGGGTCGCCGCAGACGAGGTTGAGCACGCCCTCGGGAAGGCCTGCATCCATGAAGCACTCGGTCAGCATCTGCGCGCAAGCAGGGGTCGTTTCAGCAGGCTTGAGAATCGCGGAACACCCTGCGGCGAGCGCGCCTGCGATCTTCTTGGCAGGCAGGTTGATTGGGAAGTTCCACGGCGTAAGCAGCACTGCCGGGCCGACCGGCTCCTGCGTCACGCGCTGTTCGAGCAAGTTGTGCGAGCGCACCGGCACTAGGCGGCCGCCTTGGCGCTTGGCCTCTTCTCCAAGGAAGTCGATGAGGTCTGCAGCCCCGGTGGTTTCACCCAGGGCCTGAGCATGGGGCTTGCCCATCTCGAGCGTCATGACACGTGCGATACCCTCGGCCCGCTCGCGTAGAAGTTCGGCGGCGCGGCGGATGACGCGAAAGCGCTCGATTGCAGGGGTGTTGCTCCACAGTTGAAACCCAGCATCGGCCGCTGCGAGCGCGGCATCAAGTTGCGCCTTCGAAGCCTTCGGAGCGCTGCCGATCCGCTCTTCGTTTGCAGGGTTCACGATCGGCATTTCGCCATCACCGCCCTCGGCGACCCAGTTTCCGGCGATCAGCATCTTCACTTGAGGGTAGGCGGTCATGCGGTGTCTCCTGCTTGTCTCTTGCGCATCAATGTGGCGAGCAATTGAGTTCGTTTCAATTGAAACATTGTTGCGTCGGCGCTAGGGGGACGCAAGCCCTGAGTCGAGAGGAGAAAGCCATGCTCGTCGGCGTCCCGAAAGAGATCAAGAACCACGAATATCGCGTCGGCCTCACGCCTGAATCCGCGCGCGAGTACATCGCCGCGGGTCACCGCGTCATGCTTGAAAGCGGCGCTGGCACCGGGATCAGCAAGACCGATGACGATTACCGTGCGATTGGCGCCGAGATCGTTGACACCGCCGAAGAGGTATTCGCGAGCGCCGAGATGATCGTGAAGGTCAAGGAGCCGCAGCCGAACGAGTGGGTGCAGCTGCGCGAAGGGCAAATCCTTTTTACCTATCTCCACCTCGCCCCTGACCCCGAGCAGGCAAAGGGCCTGATGGAAAGCGGCGTTTCGGCTGTCGCCTACGAGACCGTCACCGACCGTGACGGAGGCCTCCCGCTGCTTGCTCCGATGAGCGAAGTGGCAGGTCGTCTCTCGATCGAAGCAAGCGCTCATTCGAGCCACGCCAATAATGGCGGTCGCGGCATCCTGATGGGCGGGGTGCCCGGCGTGCTTCCGGCGAAGGTCGTCGTGATCGGCGGCGGCGTTGTCGGAACGCAGGCTGCGCGCATGGCGGTTGGCCTTGGCGCAAACGTCGAGATCCTCGACCGGTCGCTCCCGCGTATTCGCGAGCTTGACGACATGTTTCAGGGCCGTGCCACCACGCGCTATTCGAACGCAGGCACAATCGAAGACGCGATTACCGAAGCCGACGTGGTGGTTGGTGCAGTGCTCATCCCGGGTGCGAGCGCTCCCAAGCTGGTGACGCGCGACATGCTCGGCCTGATGAAGCACCGCGCGGTGCTGGTCGATGTTGCGATTGACCAGGGCGGCTGTTTCGAAACGTCCAAGCCGACGACGCACGATGCGCCGACTTATATGGTCGACGACATCATCCACTATTGCGTTGCCAACATGCCTGGCGCTGTCCCGCATACGTCGAGCTATGCGCTCAACAATGCGACGCTGCCTTTCGGCCTTGCGCTCGCCAACAAGGGTGTTGTGAAGGCTTGCGAGGACGATCCGCATCTGCGCCTCGGCCTCAACGTTCACGAGGGCAAGATCGTGAACGAAGCGGTGGCGGAGAGCCTCGGCTTCTGATCTCTAGCGATTGCGCATTACGCAGGAGTGGGAGGCGATCTCGCTCCTGTGTTGCATGAAAACGAACAGCTATTGTGTGCGTTTCTCGGGTAATTCCGGGGCGTGATCTCTATATCTCAGCTGCCGATGGCGACCTGATCAGGGCGCTCGACATGAGGGTCGAGTAGAAGGGATCAGGCCACTTGAGAGTTTCCCATGCAACAGTTCGATACCCGTCCTCTTGTCCGTCAGGTCAACTACGACGCTGACGTCACCTCGCATGTCGCGCCGCAGTCGAAGAGCGACCATGTCGCCTTCGCTTTCGTGAAGCTGCTGCGCTTCTTCGCCGACACCTTCTTCGCCAGGCGCTATGGCCACCGCGCCGTGGTGCTCGAGACCGTCGCTGCCGTGCCCGGAATGGTCGGCGGCCTGCTTCAGCACCTTCGCGCGCTTCGCCGAATGCGCGATGACGAGGGCTGGATCCGCACTCTTCTCGACGAGGCCGAGAATGAGCGCATGCACCTCATGACCTTCATCGAAATCGCCAAGCCCAATGCGTTTGAGCGGTTCCTGATCCTCTCGGTCCAGCTGGTGTTCTACAACTTCTATTTCTTCCTCTACCTGCTCGCCCCGCGCACCGCGCACCGGGTGGTTGGTTACTTCGAGGAGGAGGCCGTGATCAGCTACACCGCGTACCTCAAGGAGGTCGAATCAGGTCGCCATGAGAACGTGCCTGCGCCGCAGATCGCGATCGACTATTGGCAGCTTCACAGCGATGCGCGCCTGAGCGATGTCATCATCGCCGTGCGCGCTGACGAGGCGGAGCACCGCGACGTCAACCACTGCTTCGTCGACCGCATAGACGAGCGCCGCGATGGCACGCGTGCCAAGCGGCGCAAGCTGGGCGAGGCTTAAGCCTGCACCACGGCCTGTTCGATCGAGCCGAAGATTGAGTGGTTCTCGCCATCGCGCATTTCGATCTTCACCGTGTCGCCAGGAGCCATGAAGCGGGTGCTCGGCTCGCCGTCGCGGATTGTTTCGATCATGCGGATCTCGGCGATGCACGAATAGCCAAGGCCGCCATCGGCGACCGGCTTGCCCGGACCGCCGTCGGCGCCCTTGTTACTGATCGTGCCCGATCCGATGATCGAGCCTGCGCATAGCGATCGGGTCTTGGCCGCGTGTGCGACCAACTGGGCCATGTTGAAGGTCGCGTCCTTACCTACCTCGGCGCGGCCGAACGGCTCGCCATTGTAGTCGACCATCAGCGGCAGGTGGATGAGACTGTCCTTCCACGCATCGCCAAGCTCGTCGGGCGTAACCGCGACCGGTGAGAAGGCACTCGCAGGCTTGGACTGGAAGAACCCGAAGCCCTTGGCAAGCTCGCCGGGGATCAGGCCGCGCAGGCTCACGTCGTTCACCAGCATGATGAGCTTGATATGGCCTGCCGCATCTTCGGAGCTCACGCCCATCGGCACGTCGTCTACGACGACGGCGACTTCGCCCTCCATGTCGCAGCCCCATTTGGTATCGCCCAGCGGGATGTCGGCGCGCGGGGGCAGGAAGCCGTCGCTGCCGCCCTGATACATCAGCGGATCGTGATAGAAGCTCTCCGGCACTTCGGCATCGCGCGCCTTTCGCACCAGTTCCACGTGGTTGATGTAGGCCGATCCGTCTGCCCACTGATAGGCGCGCGGAAGCGGCGAGTGGGCCTGCCTCTCATGGAAGCGCTCGCACGGCACGGCCTCGTGTTCGACATCGCGCGCCAGCACCTCGAGTTCCGGCGCAACCCGCGCCCAGTTGTCGAGCGCTGCCTGCATAGTCGGAGCGATGTAGCCTGCGGCACAGCAGCGAGTGAGGTCCTTGGATACGACGACCAGTTTGCCGTCGCGTGTTCCGTCATTAAGCGTTGCGAGTTTCATGTCAGGCCTTCTCGGGATTGTCTGGTTGGTTGTCCGGGTGAGCGCGCTGGAAGGCGGGCAGGGCAAGGCATGCCGCTTCGATCCGCGCGATATGTGGGTGAGCGTCGATGTCGTAGGCGAAACGCCGCGCGTTGTAGCATTGCGGCAGCAGTACCACTTCGAACAGGCCGGGCGCTTCCATCACGAAGTCGCCCGCATCAAGCTGCGCCAGCCGCTGCTCCACCGGCGTCAGTCGCACGCCGCACCAGTGGCGATACCACTCGTCGATCTCGTTTTGCGAATGGCCAAGCTCGTTCTTCATATACTTGAGCGTCGAGAGGTTGAGCGGTGCATGCAACTCGGTCGCGATGGCGTAGGCGAGCTCGCGCACGGTGTAGCGATCCTCCAGTCCCTCTGGCAGCAGCGGGTTTGCCGGATAGGCTTCGTCCAGCCATTCGAGCATGGCCATCGACTGCGCCCGGTCGCGGCCATCGGCTTCCAGCATGGGCACGGTCGCAAAGGGGTTGCGGCTGGTGAAGGTCTCTTCCTTCTGTGCCATCTTGAGCAGGTTGACCGGCGCGCTCTCGTAATCAAGACCCTTGAGCTCAAGCGCGATCCGCAACCGGTAGCTCGTCGAGCTTCGGTAGTAGCCAAACAGCCTCATGAGGCAGCTCCTGCACCAAGAAGTGGACCGCATGTTACACGGTCCAGGGCAAAAACTGCGCCAGCGTTTTCAGGCACTTGGCAGGTTACTTGCGAACGTATCGCAAAAGGGCCGGTGCGCGTTTTCACCCGACCTGCATAGCGATTACAAGCCATGTAGGACAGCGTTCCGTTTTGCTCTCCGGAGTGCACCAACGCAGCGATCAAAACGCCGCGATGCCGGTGATGCCGCGGCCAAGAATCAGCGCGTGGACATCGTGCGTGCCCTCGTAGGTGTTGACCGTCTCGAGGTTCACTGCGTGGCGGATGACCTGATATTCCTCGCTGATACCGTTGCCGCCATGCATGTCGCGCGCGGTGCGAGCGATGTCGAGCGCCTTGCCGACATTGTTGCGCTTAACGATCGAGATCATGTCGGGGCTGAAACGGTTTTCATCCATCAGGCGACCGACGCGCAAAGATGCCTGCAGGCCAAGTGCGATGTCGGTCAGCATGTCGGCGAGCTTCTTTTGATACAGCTGAGTGCCGGCAAGCGGGCGACCGAATTGCCTGCGGTCGAGGCCATACTGCCGTGCGGCGTGCATGCAGAATTCTGCTGCTCCCATCGCCCCCCAGCTGATGCCGTAGCGCGCACGGTTGAGGCAGCCGAACGGACCTTTCAGACCCTGAACATTGGGAAGCAGCGCATCGGCTGGCAGCTTCACCTCATCCATCATGATCATGCCGGTGGGCGAGGCGCGAAGCGAAATCTTGCCTTCGATCTTGGGCGCGGAAAGCCCTTTCATGCCCTTTTCAAGGATGAAGCCGCGGATCGCTCCATCATGCGCTTCGGACTTGGCCCAGACGACAAAGACGTCTGCAAACGGCGCATTTGAGATCCAGGTCTTCGAACCCGAGATCACGAAGCCGTCGCCGTCCATCTTGGCGTAGGTTTTCATGCCAGCCGGGTCGGAACCTGCATCGGGTTCGGTGAGGCCGAAGCAGCCGATAAGCTCGCCGCTCGCAAGGCCGGGCAGGTACTTCTCACGCTGTTCCTGCGAGCCATAGGCGTAGATCGGGTGCATCACGAGGCTGGATTGAACGCTTGCCATTGAGCGATAGCCGCTGTCTACGCGCTCGATCTCGCGCGCGATCAGGCCGTAGGAAACATAGCCGGCGCCGGCACCCCCGAGTTCTTCAGGGATGGTCGCGCCAAGCAGGCCAGCCTGGCCCATAAGCGGGAAGAGTTCAGGTGCGCTTGCCTCGTTGCGGAACGCTTCGATCACGCGCGGCTGAAGCTCGCTCTGTGCAAAACCGCGTGCGGCGTCGCGGATCATCCGCTCGTCTTCGGTCAGCTGGCTTTCGAGATCGAACGGGTCTTCCCAGTTGAACGGGACTATCCCGGCGCTTGCGAGTTCGGGGGAAGGGGGGGCGTGCATCTGGTTGCTCCTGAAACTTGTTGCCCGTCTCTCGCAGGACTCGTGGCGGCCTGCAAGGGGCGGGACAATCGCTTCGGGAGCTTACGCTTCGCTTGGACGAAATTCCAGCGCTTCGCTGATTGTGCTCAGCATCGCGGAGGGCGGGCAAGGCTTGGCGAGCGGGAAGGAGTTCGGGAATTGCTCGGCGACATCGTTAACGCGGCGGCTGCCCGTGTAAAACACGACCGGCACGTCTTCTTCCATCAGGGTCCGGGCGAGCTCGAGCGCGTTGCCATCCTGCAATTCGATGTCGAAAATTGCGAGGTCGGGTTTTTCTTTCTGATAGGCAAGCATGGCCGATGAGACACCGGCATGCGGTCCATCGACCTCGAACCCCGCTTCTTCAACGGTGTCGATCAGATCGAAAGCGACGATCATTTCGTCTTCGGCAACGAGAATTTTCTGAGCCACGAATCAGTCCTCTGTTAGCGTCCTGATCCCTCGGTAAGTTGCATAACACAATTTTTGCGCGAACCCCAACACGCACGCTCAGAAAGTTGCCATAGAACGGCGTTTAGCCTTTGTTTCTACCGCGTTTGGCCGAACTTAGAGGTGAAACCGCTCTCGTCCTTGGCGCTCAGGAGCTTGGCTTGTTCGACCCACTGATCGCGAGTGATGCGGCCAGAAAAACGGCCCAGTCCTGCATCGATTCGCGCAATGTCTTCGTCGCTCCAAGCCGCGATCTGGTCGAAACGGGTGATGCCCTGTTCAGCAAGGATGGTGCGCAGCTTGGGGCCAAGGCCTTTGATGCGGGTGAGATCGTCTGCCTCGGCTTCAGCTTCGGGGGCAGGGGTAGGGGCGGGAGCCGGGGTCGGGATGGCATCTGCGGGCTGCTCTGCTTCCCAGTGATCGGGGCGCGGTGGCACGGGATCGCCAACGGTCGGGGCGACCGAAACGCCAGCCTCGGCGTCCGCGGTTTCACCAGCCGCTGCGATTTTATCGGAATTTGCGTTCGCGCTGGTCTGCCCGAAGTCCTGTTTGACCGCCGTCGGCGCATCGATCAGCGCGTGGTTGCGCGCCGCACGTTCAGCGCCTTCGTCGAGCACGTCCTTGCCGCTCTTGCCATCATCGACAATCGTCGTCTTCCGGTTGGCTCGCAGCCATAGCCAGATCGCGAGCGCCACGAAGACGACCGCAATCGCGATCATGATGGCAGCCTGGGTGTATTGTGGCGACATGCAAAGCTCCTCGAAAAAGGCGAATTCGGAAAGGGTTGGCAGCCCCTTAGCAGCGCGAGCGGGTTAGCCCAAGACGGTTGGCCCGGCGCCAGACGCGAAAACGGCCGGAGCCACACTCGCCAGGTGGCTCCAGCCGTGCGCCTGACGCCGCGCTATCCCTAACCGTGTAGCGCGGCGCCTTGGGGTCCGGTGTATTCAGCCGCCCCCGCGAGCGGCGCCTGCAATGGCATTGAGTTCAAGGAACTCCTGCCGGATGAAGTTGCTCTGCCGTCCGGCAAGCGCTTCGATGTCATCGTGGTCGAAGCCCATCATAAGGTCGTCTCCGCGAAGGATCTGCCCATAGGCGGCGACCGCTGCGGCGAAGGCGAAGTCGCCCGAGGGTGCACCTGCTTCGAGAAACGCATCGCTCATCACGACCGTGTCGATCAGGCGCGAGGTGTCGCCATCGGGAAGCTTGAAGCGCAATTTGACGTGCGCTGCCTCTGCCATGCGGCGGGTGGCTTCGGCATCGACTGCATCCTCATAGCGGCGCGGCTTGATCCAGCCATCGCTGCCAGTTGGGACTACCTCATAGATCGCGGTGACCTGGTGGCCGGCACCAATATCGCCCGCATCGACCGCGTCATTGTCGAAGTCCTGCTCGCGCAGCACGCGGTTTTCGTAGCCGACAAGGCGGTACTGGCTGATGACGGCTGGGTTGAATTCGACCTGGATCTTCACGTCCTTGGCGATGGTGAAGAGCGTCGAGCTCATTTCGTCGCTCAGCACCTTTTTCGCTTCGAGAGCGCTGTCGATGTAGGCGTAATTGCCGTTACCCTTGTTGGCGATCTGCTCCATCATCGCTTCGTTGAAGTTGCCCGTGCCAAACCCGAGCGTGGTCAAGGTTATCCCGCGGTCTCGGTTCTTCTCGACCATCTCGACGAGCGCATCGCGGTCCGACACGCCGACATTGAAGTCGCCGTCGGTGGCAAGGATCACGCGGTTGACACCGCCTTCGATGAAGTTGTCCTCGGCGATGTTGTAAGCGAGCTGGATGCCTGCTCCCCCGGCGGTCGACCCGCCTGCAGAAAGCGACATGAGCGCTGCGCGGATTTTCGCCGTGTCGTTGGTGGGTTCGAGCACCAGGCCAGCGGCTCCAGCATAGACCACGATCGAGACACGGTCCTGCTCGCCCAGTTCACCTGCAAGGCCGGAGAGCGCGGTCTGGACAAGCGGCAGCTTGTCAGGGCTGCCCATCGAACCCGAGACATCCATCAGGAATACGAGGTTCGCAGGTGGGCGCTCGTCACGCTCGATATCGTAGCCGCGAAGGCCGATCCGCATGAGGTAGGTGTCCTCGTTCCACGGCGTCTTCGCGACATCGATGTTGGTGGTGAAAGGCACGTCGCGCGTCGTTGGCCGTGCGTAATCGTAGCGGAAATAGTTGATCATCTCCTCGGTCCGCACAGCATCGCGCGGTGGAGTGACCCCTTGCCGCAGGAAACGGCGGGTGTTGGCGTACGCGCCGGTGTCGACATCGACGCTGAAGGTGGAGACCGGCTCGGCGCTCACCAGCTTGACCGGCGAGACCTCTTCGCCGTCATAGCGTTCGCGGCCCGGATCGACCGGCACAACCACTGGCGGGATCGAGTAGCCTCGCGGTGCGGAGGCCACTTCGGCTGAGACCGCGCCGGTTCTGCTCCTGCTTGGTGCACCGGCCCGGCGCGAAGCGGTGACGACCACCGTGTTGTCAGCCAAGGCCTGCGACGGCGGAGGCGGTGGTGGTGGAGGGGGCGGTGGCGGAGGCGGAGGTGCCTTCGTTCCCGACGTCGGCGCTGGCGACCCGGTTACGACGATCTGCTCACTTGGCTGCGCGCAGCTTGCAACGAAAAGGCCGAGCGCTGCTGCACCGACCAGCTTGAGGTGGAAATGCTTAAAAGGACCCATTGCTTACTCCCCTCGACTTACCCGTTCGAAAGGTCAGCCTCGGGGCGTGAATAACGACTGAACGTGCTGTCAGGACGATGAAATGTTTTGGCGCAACTGGCTGAAAACCAACGTTTTAACGCCGATCAGAGCGGCTTGCCCGTGCTTTCGGCGGCTTCCAGAATTTCCTCGGGCAACTTGGCATTCTTGCGGAACAAGACCTTGTCCGATTCCTCGAAACCGCGCTTCCAGATGACCCACATATAGACCACGAGAATCAACGGCCCACCGATTGCAAGCTCGACCCATTCGGGAGTGAATTCGGTGAACAGAAAACCGACGAGAACGGCGGGCGCTGCGGCATAAACAAGCGCGGCGCGATAGTTCGATACCGGGGCCTTGAGCAGCGTCTTGAGCACCAGCGCTTTTACAAGGCTCGACGTGCCGAGCGCGAAGAACAGGGCGAGCGCCGCGCCAGCGGCTTGGAAGCCTTCGCCCCAACCCATTTCCTGCGCCAGCCAAATGAACCCGATAGTAAGCGCGGCCTGCAAGGTGATGACCCCGACGGAGATCAGCAGGTTCCTCTTCCTCGCGATGTAGACCAGAACGCTCTCGGAAACGACTGCCATTGATGCGACCACTTCTGCGGCAAGCAGAATGGCGAGCGCGCCAGTACCGCCGACGATGGCCGGACCGCCGAGGCCCATGACTGCCTCGCCCGGAATTGCGAGCATGAGCGCGATCCCGAATTGCAGCGCGATAATCCAGAAGCCGACTTGCCGCACCTGCGCGGCGATTGCGTCCATGTTGCCGATCTTCAGGTTCTTGGTGATGACCGGCGAGAGGATCGGCTCGAAGCTTGATTTGAGCTTCTGCGGCAGGCTCACGACTTCCTTGGCAAACCAGTAGATGCCGACGGTTGCTGCCGAAGTCGCCTGACCAAGCAGGAACACGTCGAGCAGTCGCGTGCCGCGCTCGATCACGTCAGCCCCGATGAGTGGCAGGGCGCGCGCGGTCATCTTGGCAAGGTAACGCGGGCGAGGGCGCCAGCCCTTGGGCCAGCCATAGGTGCGGAAAAACGACCATGCGGCGGTGACAAGCGCGGCATAGATCGAGGCGAGGAAGGCAAGCGCGATGCCTCCGCTTGCAAGAGCGGGGACGAAGAAAAGTCCCGCAACGAGGATCGACTTGGTCCAAGGCTCAACCACCGCGCGGGCGCGCACCGTGGTGGCGATGTCATAGCGATAGGCTTGCGCGGCGAGCAGGATCTCGGTCAGCGCGAAGGCCGGGATCGCGGCGATCATCCACATGTCGAACTCGCTGTTCGTCCCGCTTGGGAAGATGATCACCGGGAAAGTGATGAGCAGCGCGCAGGCGACGAGGCTGAACAGGAGCGAGGTCAGCATCCCGTCGAAAACGAGATTGGTGGGCGAACCTTCGTGGTCTTCAGCACCCTCGGTCAGGCGTTGTGCAAGGCCGCGCTTTTCACCTAGCGCGCAGATGAGCGCGAAGATCTCGATGACTACGAAGGCCGCAGCGAATCGCCCCATCTCGTCGACGCCGTAAAGCCGGAATCCGACAAACAGAAATGGAATGCCGCCGAGCAGGCGCAGGACAAAGCCGAGCGTGTTGGTGCGCCCGCCCTTGGCAAGCGTTTCCATATCGTCATTGCCGCCAGAGGCGGGCTGCGGCTGGGCCGCAGGTTTGTCGGTGGGCGTGCTCACTCGACGTCGCCTTGGTCGGACGGCGTCTCGGCGCGCAAGGGACGTGAGAGCAATTCGGCAACGACTGCTTCGGGCGCGGAGCCATCGAGGATCGCGTTGACCGCGATGACGATCGGCATGGCGATGTCGCGCTCCTTGGCGAGGCTCGCGAGCACAGGCGCAGTGTGTGCGCCTTCGGCGACCGTTGTGCGGTCAGCCATCAGGTCGGCGGCTTTCTCGCCTTCGCCCAGCGCCTTGCCGAGCGAGAAATTGCGGCTGGAGGTCGAAGAACAGGTTAGTACCAGATCGCCTAGGCCGCATAGGCCAGCGAGCGTCTCCGCCTGCGCGCCCATCGTCTCGCCAAAACGCAGCATTTCGGCATATCCGCGCGCGATCAGAGCAGCACGCGCGTTCTGGCCGAGTTTCAGGCCTTCGACCACGCCGCAGGCTATGGCGAGTACGTTCTTGATCGACCCGCCGATTTCCGCGCCGGTGACGTCGTCGGAATAATAGGGCCGGAACGCTGGCCGTGCGATGGCGGGCGAGAGCCGCTCCCATTGCTCGCGTCCGCCTTCGCAGGCGAGCGTAACGGCGGTTGGGAGGCCAGAGGCGACTTCATGGGCGAAGGTGGGACCGGAAAGAACAGCGATCTCGCTCCCCGGCGCGGCCTCGCGGGCGACATCGTTCATCAGGCGTCCGGTGCCCGCTTCAATTCCCTTGGAGCAAAGGACTAGATCGCGCGGCGATTTGTCGAGGACGGAAAGCACCTTGCCCAAGAGTTGCGCCGGGGTGACGACCAGAGCGATCTCGATCTCGGCAAAGTCCGCAAGGTCGCCGGTGGCGCGAATTGTCTTGGCAAGCTGCGCGCTCGGCAGATATTGCGGGTTGCGGCGATCAGAGTTGATCGCGTCCACGACTTCGCTCTCGTAAGCCCAAAGCAGGACCTCGCGACCGTCGCTTGCGAGCATTTGGGCAAGGGCTGTTCCCCATGCGCCTGCACCGATCACTCCGATGGATGTGCTCATGCTTTCACCCCCGCACCGCGCACCTTGTCAGCCTCCTGATCAAGCGGCCAGCGTGGGCGCGCCTTTAGGTCGAGAGGGTCGCCAGCAAATTCGGGATCCTGCGCAAGCCGCTCGCACCCGGCCCATGCGATCATCGCTGCATTGTCGGTGCACAGTTTGAGCGGCGGCGCGACGAAGCGCATGTCATGGCGCGAGGCGAGGTTTTCGAGCGCAATGCGAACCGCCTGGTTCGCTGCGACGCCGCCCGCCACGACAAGCGCGGGGTAGGGACCTGATGAACCAAGAGCCTTTTCGAGCCGGTCGATCAGGCAATCAATCGCCGCCTGCTGGAAAGAGGCAGCGATATCGGCTGCGTTGTGCCTACCGCTTTCATGAGCGCGCAGCACGGCGCTCTTGAGACCGGCAAAGGAGAAGTGCGGTTCCTTCGACCCCTTCATGGGGCGAGGCAGGGGAACAGCCTTGGCGTCGCCCTCGAGCGCCAAACGCTCCACCGCGGGCCCGCCGGGATAGCCAAGGCCAAGGATCTTGGCCGTCTTGTCGAATGCCTCGCCCAGCGCATCGTCGATTGTCGTTGCGAGGCGGCGATATTCGCCGACGCCCTCGACGCCGAGGATCTGACAATGTCCGCCTGATACGAGCAGCAAGAGATAAGGATAGCCCAGCGCCTCGTCCGCGAGCCGGGGCGACAGTGCGTGCCCTTCGAGGTGGTTCACCGCGATCAGCGGTTTGCCCGACGCCATCGCCAGCGCCTTTGCACTGACGAGGCCCACCATGACGCCGCCGATCAGGCCCGGGCCGGCGGTCGCCGCAATTGCGTCCACGTCGTCCAAGGCCAGTCCAGCGTCCGCCATCACACCTTCGAGCATCGGAGCAAGCCTTTCGGCATGAGCTCGCGCCGCGATTTCGGGCACGACTCCGCCATAGGGCGCGTGCTCGGCCTCCTGACTCGCGATGCGTTCGGCGAGGATGCGGCGGTCGGACGTGACCAGCGCCACTGCCGTTTCGTCGCAGCTCGACTCGATTCCGAGGACAATGTTGTGCGTCGATCCCATTGCGCTTCCATCTAGTCTCTCGCGTGGCTAGAGCAAGCGTGACGGGAGACACTTTGGTGACAGAAACGACCAGGGGCGCGGGTGAATTGCGTCCAAAACTCAGGCTAGGAACACGAAATTCACCGCTCGCGATGGCGCAGGCGTTCGAAACGCGCGAGCGGCTTTGCAAGGCGCATGGCTGGGCCGAAGGCGAGGTCGAACTGGTCCCCGTAGTGGCAAGCGGCGACAAGGTGCTCGACCGCCCGCTGGCCGAGATTGGCGGCAAGGCGCTGTGGACCAAGGAACTCGATGCGTGGCTTGCCGAGGGCAAGATCGACGTGGCGGTTCATTCGGCAAAGGACGTCGAGACGATCCGTCCCGATGCATTCCGCTTCGCCGCTTTTCTGCCGCGCGCTGACCGCCGCGATGCGTTGGTGGGAGCGGCCAGCATCGCCGATATTCCCCGTGGCGCGACCGTTGGAACAAGCGCACCGCGCCGCGCCTCGCAGCTCCTGAACCTTCGGCCCGACTGCAAGGTCGTGACATTCCGCGGCAATGTCGCGACACGGCTCGGCAAGCTTGAAGCGGGCGAGGCGGACGTGACTTTTCTTGCGGCGGCTGGGCTTGAACGGCTCGGGCAAAGCGAAGTCGGCGCACCACTTGAAACGGGCGACTGGATTCCGGCAGCAGCGCAAGGGGTGATCGCTCTCGAATGCCGTGCAGACGATGACGAAGCTGGCGAATTGCTTGCCGCAATCGACCACGCAGCGACCCGCGCCGAGCTTGAGGCGGAACGCGCATTGCTCGCCAAGCTTGGCGGAACCTGCCATTCGCCGGTGGCTGTCCTTTGCAGCGGCGATGCGGGCGAACTGACGATGCGCGCCGCCTTGTTTAGCCCGGATGGCTCCGAGCGGGTCGATGGCGAAGCGAGCTTCAGTGCCGGCGATCATGCTCCCGTTCACGCGCTCGCCGCAGACCTGCTCCACCGCGCCACCCCCGCCATCGCCGAGCATTTCGGCGGCGAAGGGTAAGCGCACTCCATGTCCGGTTTCGTTCTTGCCGTGCGGCCCGAACCGGGGCTTGCCGCGACAATGGAGGCAGGCAAGCAGCTGGGCCTGAACATGATAGGATACCCGCTGTTCGAGGTGCGGGCGCGCAAATGGGAATGCCCTGAGCCGGGAAGTTTCGATGCCATCCTCATCGGCAGCGCCAACGCGATCCGGCACGGGGGCGATGCGCTCAGTTCCATCACGAACAAGCCCGTCCACGCAGTAGGGCAGACCACCGCCGACGCGGCGCGGGACGCTGGATTCGAGATTGCGAATGTCGGCACAGGCGGTCTTCAGAACGTTCTCGATGCTGTCACCAAGCCAACCCGCTTCCTGCGAATCGCGGGTGAGAAACACGTTCCGCTCACGTCTTCCGATGGCGTCGAGATCGTGACCCGCATCGCTTATGAGAGCGTGCCGCTCGAATTGCCCGAACCCTTGCGCGCGCTCGACCAGCTTGGCCTGACGGTGCTGCTTCACTCCGCCGTCGCAGCCGAACGCTTCGATAGCGAAACCCGGCGCCTTGCACTTCAACGCTCGCGCATAAAGCTTGCCGTTCTCGGCCCGCGCATCGCCGAAGCTGCCGGAACCGGCTGGCAATCTATCCACGTCTCGCCCGCGCCCAATGACACCGCATTGTTGGAATTGGTCCGCGAGACGTGCATATAGGCAGGCGGATCGTCCCGGTACGGAGAAAACTCCGGCCTCTTGGGTCATTATAGACGGATATTCGATGGCATCGAAATATGGCAGCCGCAGAAAGCCCGCCTCTACCGGGCGGTTTGCGCTGGCTGCGTTTGCTTCATTCCTCGTCGGCGGAGCGCTGGTGGGGTATGTGGTTTGGTACAATCTGACACCAGAAGAGCAGCCGATTGCGGCTGCCGAAGTCCCGCCGGAGCTTCCCGGTGCGACACCGATTGCGGGCGACCCGTCGCCCACGCCGACAACGCCTGCGAGCCCTTCGCCAAGCCCACTCGCTGACGCAGTCGCAGCACTGGAAGAGGGTGATACCGAAGGCGCAGCGGAGGCCGTTCGCAACGTTGCCGAGCAGCAGGGCGGCCTCGACCAGCGGCTTGCCGCCGCCGAACAGCGGCTCGCGCGGCTTGATCTTCAGGCTCAGGCGGCTGCGGGTAACGCGGCGCGCGCCGAAGGACTTTTGATCGCCTTTGCCACCCGCCGCGCGGTCGAGCGTGGGGCGGAACTTGGCTATCTTGCTGACCAGCTTCGCCTGCGTTTCTCAGATCAATGGCCCAATGCGGTCAACACGATCATCACCTTTGCGCGCAACCCGATCCGATACGACAATTTGACCGCGCGTCTCGATGGCCTTGGCCCGCAACTGGTCGAGCGCGATGAGGGCATCAGCTGGGAACGTATGCAGCGCGAAATGAGCCAGCTTTTCGTGATCCGCCGCGAGAGCACACCGTCGTCACAGCCGGAACGCCGGCTGGACCGTGCTCGCATCGCGCTCGAACAAGGGCGCTACCAGAACGCAATCGACGAGATACGCGGCATGCCGGGCGCCGAGCAGGCCGAAAGCTGGATTGCCGATGCCGAGCGTTTTCGTGACGCGATGCAGGCTTTGGAAGTGATTGAGACCGCAGCAGTCCTTGACCAAAGCGGTCTTCGCGACGGTGCAGGCAATGTCGTGCGCCAACCAAGCCCGGTCGATCAGACGGGCGAAGAGTAGGCTTTCCTAGGCCTTCAGCAATTCGGGCAAGTCGCCCGAGACGCCTCGCGCCTCGTCCATAAAGAAGGTCTTGAGCACGGGCGTGCGCTGAACCGCTGCCATTCCGATCCGGCGCACAGCGCTAGCCGTTTTGCCGGGCACGCCGAACAGCCGCGTGAGGCCGTCCGTTGCGAGCGCGACCATGAAGCTGTCGAGCCCGCGCCATGTCTCATAGCGCTTCAAAAGCTGCGGATCGCCCGGATCGAGCCCAATGCGCGCGCCGTCGGCGAGCACTTCGACCAGAGCGCCAACATCGCGAAGGCCAAGGTTAAGGCCCTGTCCCGCAATCGGATGGATGCCGTGCGCGGCATCTCCAATCAGCGCGAGCCGTTCGTCAGTGATCTTGGCGGTGTGGTGAAAGCCGAGCGGCCAGCTTGAGCGCGCGCCTATGCTGGTCACCTCGCCAAGGATATCGCCCATGCGCTTTTGGACTTCGGCCATGAAAGCGCGGTCGCCGAGCTTGGTCACTGCCCTGCCGTCCTCTTCGGAGACGGTCCAGACGAGTGAAGAGCGATGCGTGCCGTCGGCATCGTCATTCATTGGCAGAAGCGCGAAGGGCCCTGCGGGGTAGAAGATTTCCCAGGCTACATTGTCGTGCGGCTTTGAATGAGTGAGCCCGGCGATGATCGCGCGGTGGTGGTAGTCCCACTTGGCGATCGTGATGCCTGCCTCGTCGCGGGTTGGCGATCCGCGCCCCTCGGCAGCGACCATCAGCCGGCCCTTCAATTTGCGACCATCGGCAAGCACGGCGGCAACGCCGAATTCGCTGCGCTGGCGCTCGACGATTTCGGCCTTGGATACCCAGTTGATGTTGGGTTCGTCCGCTGCTGCTTCGAACAGGGCAAGTCGCAGGCGGCGATTGGGGAACATGCGGCCGAGCGTTCCTTCATGCGGCTCGGGCGTGAAGTCGAGGCGGCCGGGGCGGTTCTGGTCGGTGACGGCAATGCTCGCGATATCGCAAGCGAAAGGTTCGAGCCCGTCGGCGATCCCGATATTGCGGAACAGGTGCCAGCTTGCAGTCGAGATCGCGGTGGCGCGGTCGTCGAAGCCTTCGGCGGTGAGTTCTGCCGGGTCGGCGCGGTCGATTACGTGGCTGGTCATGCCCTGCTTTGCCGCTGCCAACGCCAGCGTCATGCCCACTAGCCCCCCGCCAAGGATCAGGAGGTCGGCGGTCTCGAATTCTGCTTTCGTGCTCATATCGCCCTAGGTAACCCTTCAACCGGTCTTTGCGAACATTATCTTCACCCGTTAAGGCCGCTTACGCTGACGAAACGAGACGAGGCAATATTGTTCGCTGCACCGCGCTTTGCGCTTCCTGCATGGTTGATCGGGCTGTTCGCAGCGTTCTTGCTGGCGAGCAGTGCGGCTGCGCAAGGAAGCGAGAGCGAACCGCGCGTGCGTTATGGCGATGAGAATATCGCGGTGCAGCTGGTGGCTGACGGCATGCCGCGCGCGGGTGAGGAATGGATGCTCGCCTTGCGTTTCGTCCCGACGAGCGATGAGTGGCACGGCTATTGGTCCAACCCCGGCGACGCGGGGCTGGGGATGGTGTTGCAGCTGAACCTGCCGGAAGGCTGGGAGATGGGCGAGGCGCTTTATCCAGTGCCTGAGCGGTTCATTCAGGAGCTGCCCACGCAAAGCCTGATGAACCACATCTACAAAGGGCCCTACACAGTACTCGTGCCGGTGAGTGTGCCCGATGGCGCCGTGATCGACGGGCTGCCGGATGTGGGCGGCTATGTCGAATACCTCGCCTGCACCGACGTCCTGTGCGTGCCGCAGGACGCGGCGCTGAGCGCGGGGCAGGGCGGCGACTTCGCGCGCTGGCGAGCCGAGATCGCGCCGCTGCTCGACGCGAGCGCGCAGTTCGAGATCGCGGGCGAGATGCTGCGCCTCGCCATTCCGATCCCTGAAAGCGTGACTCTGACTGAGCCGCATGTGTTCATCGCCGAGGCGCGGCTGGTCCAGTATCCGCCCGCACAGGCGCTCTACCGCGAAGGCGACATGCTGGTCGCGGAGATACCGCTCGACCCATTCGGTGCGGGTGAGGCGGAAAGTGTCTCCGGTATCCTCGCCTTCGACAAGGAAACAGGCGTTCGTTTTACCGCCGAGCCTGGCGAAGTGCCTGAGGGGCTGGCCTCGATTGGCGCGCAATTGGGAGTGGATGCGCCGCCGCTCTGGACGCTGATCCTCGGCGCGCTGGTGGGCGGTCTCATCCTCAACATCATGCCTTGCGTCTTCCCGATCCTGAGCCTGAAAGCATTGAGCCTCGCGCGCGCTGGCGGCAGCGAGACTGAAGCAAGGGCTGAGGGCATCGCATATACTGCTGGCGTGGTGCTCGCCTGCGTAGCGCTGGGCGGCATCATGCTCGCCTTGCGCGCGGCTGGTGAGCAGGTTGGCTGGGCATTCCAGTTGCAGAGCCCAAGCGTCGTGATCGCGCTGCTGGTTCTCGCGACCGTGATCACCTTGAACTTCGCAGGCATCTTCGAACTGCCGAGCATCGACACCGGCAACGGAGCAGGGCGCAGCGCCTTTGCGACCGGGCTGCTTGCCGCAGTCGCTGCGACGCCGTGCACCGGACCTTTCATGGCTGCGGCGCTTGGGGCTGCTTTGTTGCTGCCGACGCCGCTTGCACTTGTCCTGTTCGCGACCCTCGGACTGGGGCTTGCGCTACCATTCCTCGCTATCGGCTTCGTGCCCGCTCTGCGCCGGATGTTGCCCAAGCCTGGCGCGTGGATGGATCGGTTCCGCCGCCTGATGGCGATTCCGATGGGGCTGACCGCGCTCGCGCTCATCTGGCTCACGGCGCAGCTTGGCGGGCGTGGCTTTGCGCTGTTTGCGCTTGTTATGCTGTTCGGGATCGTGCTTGCACTGTTCGTGGTCGGGCGCTTGCAGCAGGCCGGCAAAATGGCGTGGCCTGCTTTCGGCCTCGTCGCCGCACCCTTCCTGATCTTCGGCGCCTTCGCATTGCCAAGTGGCTATGCGCCTCCCAGCCGCGACCTTGCCGCCTCGCTCCTATCCCCACAGGAATTCAGCCGAGAGGCACTTGCCGAAGCACGCGCCAGCGGTCAGCCGGTCTTCGTGTGGTTCACCGCAGACTGGTGCGTCACCTGCAAGGTCAATGAAAGTGTCGCGATCGAGCGCGAAGTGACAGCCGAAGCCTTCGATGAGGCAGGCGTTATCGCGATGGTCGGCGACTGGACGGTGCGCGACGAGGAGATCACAGGCTTCCTGAACGAGCAGGGCGCGGCAGGCGTGCCGCTCTACCTGTGGTACGAGCCCGCAGAAGATGCTGAGCAACTGCCGCAGGTTCTCACCCCCGACATGCTGACCGAACGTGCTTTAAGGGACAGATGAGGGCGGCTGGTCCAGCAAGCGGCAATCCTCAATGAACTCGCCCGGCAGGTCGCTCGGATTGAGTTCGACCCGGCCAGCTCCCGGAACCGTCAATCCCAGCGCGCGCGGTCCGGCAAGCGGTTCCCACACCAGATCGGCAGCAAGGCGCTCGCCCTGCCACATCAGCCGTCCGTTCACCTCTCGCGCATCGACGGCCATGCGTCCGATATGCCCGTTGCCGACCAGCGCCAGCATTGCGCCTGCGCCCTCATCGGCTGGCGAAATGCGGGTGATCTGGAGTTCCGGCACAGCGCCGCCTTCGCGCCGGCATTCAAGCGACACCAGCGCAGGCTCACCTGGAATGCCGTAGACCAGCCGCTGCGCGTTTTGCTGCGAGCGGGCCCACATCGCGCCTTCGGTTTCAGGCGAGGGGAGGGGCTCGGAAGCGAAGGTCGGCTCTGCTTCCGGCATGTCGCGGGTCATGTCGGCATCGGTCGGCGGCGGCTTGCATGCGGCAAGCGCCAGTACGGACGCCAGTGCAATCATCCTCATCGCGCGGTGATAAACTCGCGCAAATCGGCGGAAAGCTGACGGCGGTCCTCGTCGCGGACATACATCATGTGGCCTGCGTCATAATAGGTGTAGGTGATCCGATCCTGCGGAATGCCGAACCGGTTGAGCGAATACTCCGCCCCGAAGAACGGCGTCGCAAAGTCGTACCACCCTTGCGCATTGAAGACACGCAGCTGCGAGTTCTGCCGCATCGCACGCCCGATGAAAGGAGCAACGTTGAGGTAAGCATTGCGTCCGCGTCCCTGAAGCGACCAGTCCCAGCGCGCACCAAGGCTTCCGATTGATTGATATTCACGATCGGTCTTGAAGCCGAGCCCTTCGCGCAGCCACTGGTTTACAGCCGCCGTGTAGCCCGCATCGATGCCGTAGAAGCTCGGGTCGCTGTCGGGCGTTTCGCCCGCATTGTCATAATCGACGCCCGTGTAGCGCGCATCGAGCCTTCCGATAGTGAGGCCCCTGTCGCGCAAAAGCTCCTTGTAGAAACGCTGCGCCGTGACACGTAGGTTTGCCTGGTCGAGATATTGCTCGGAAAGGCCGGTCAGGCGCGAAAGCTCGGCACGCACAGCCGCGCGCTCGGCATCGGGCAAGTCTTGTCCTTTGAGCAGCGCAGTTGCGAACGGGCCGATTGCAAATTCGCGCGCTTCTCCTGCGATGGCCTCGACCGAGGGCGCTTCGACCTTGCCGTGATACCACGCCGCCGCCGCCATATTGGGGAGCGTGACGATATAGGCCATCTCATTGCCAGGCGTCGGCTCGCGCCCGGCAAAGTCGAGGATGGTCGAGATCAGGATCAGGCCGTTGAGACCTACGTCGTTGAAGGTCGATCCTTCAAGCTCGTCGACCACCATCGCGGTGCGGCTTGTGCCGTAGCTTTCGCCGCCGAGATATTTGGGGCTCGACCAGCGTTCGTTATCGTTGATCCAGCGGCGTATCACTTGTGCAACCGCGCGGGCGTCCTGGCGAAGGCCGTAATATTTCTTGGGATCGGTCCCTTGCGTCAGATAGCTGAAACCGGTTCCCGGCGGGTCGATGAAGACGAGGTCCGCGACGTCGAGCAAGCTGTCGGGATTGTCGAGCAGCGGATAGGGCGGCGCGCCATCGTCGCGCGCGTCCGAGGGGATTGCTACTCGTTTTGGCCCCCATGCACCCATCTGCAGCCAGACCGAGCCTGAACCCGGGCCGCCATTGTAGATGAAAAACACGGGCCGCGACTTGTCCGCCGGATCCTTCACATAGGAACTGGTGACGATCACCGCTTCCTGCTTGCCTTCATCGCTTTCAAGGATCGTCTCGCGAACCGTAGCGGTGTAGCTGATGCGCTGACCGCCAAATGTGCCGGTGTGCTGCGAGGTGCGAACCTGCGGCTCGATCCGCTCGGCAGAGGCGGCGCCCTCCTTGTGCGCGTCAGCGGCGAGCGGGCTTGCGGCGGAGGTAGCGAGAAGCGCGGCGGAAAGTGCGGTCAGAATATGCTTGGTCATGGGGAGACGCTTGGCAGCACTGGGCACCAGGGGTCAAGCGTCCCACCATTCAGCTCTCCATCGGCTTGACGAACTTCATAACGAAGCGGTCGGTCCTGCCGCGAATGGAGGGATCGAACACACTGACCGAGAGGTCGTCCTCGGGATTGGCGAGCATGTCGCTTTCATCCGCCAGCACGAAGCCGGCGCGTTCAAAGTCGGCCCTCACCACCGCCGGGTCGATCCGGTGGGTCGCATCGACGATCGCACGCGTATCGCCCGGCTCTCCCGTGTGGTCGATGATGCCGACAATCCCGCCGGGCTTCATCGCCGCATAAAGCACCGCGACGAAGGCGTCGGGGTCGCTACGCGGGATCTGGAAGCGTTCGGATTCCCAATAGATGTCGTGGTAGTTGAGGCTCATCATCGCGAAGTCGAAGCTCTCCGCTTCCGGCGCGAAGTCGCTGAATGGAAAGATGATCTGCGTGACGCCCGGTGCGCGTCCTTTCAGCGCGTCCCAGGCAGCGATGGCTTCTTCGCCGCTTGCAAATTGTTCGGGCTGGAAGGCGAGTACCGACCCGGTGGGCGCGACGATATGCGCCATGATCTCTGTCCAGTAACCAGCGCCGGGCAAAAGGTCGGCGGCAACCATGCCTTCTTCAAGCCCGAGGAAAGCGAGCACTTCGACAGGCTTGCGATTTTCATCCTGTACGCGCGCCGCTTCGGGCCGATCGGGCTTGGCGACCGCGGCGGTTATGGCTTCGGATTCCTGGGCGAGGACTGGGGCAGCGGTGATTGCGAAAGCGCTGGCTGCGGCGAGTGCGAGGGTAAAGCGTCTCATTGTGGCATTCTCCCGTATGCTGGGAGCATGAGGCCGCGTTTCAGAGAGCAGCGCAAGGAAAAACCTGCCTGCCGACATTGCCGCTCGACGAAAGGGGTTCGCCGCTAAGGCTTCCCGCCCATCCGCTTGTACCTTGTCTTGCCGTACCGCGTCTTGCGCGTCCCCGGCTTGCCTTCGTTCGAGCGGCCCACGCGAGGCGCTTTCTTCTGGTCGTCGGGAAGGCCGAGCTCGTCGTTTTCGAGGCGGCGGATTTCGTCGCGCAGGCGTCCGGCTTCCTCGAACTCGAGGTTTGCGGCTGCATCGCGCATGCGCTTTTCGAGGTCTTCGATGTAGCTGCGCAAATTGTGCCCGACGAGGTTGTTGACCTCGTCATCGCCGGTATCGACTGTGACGCCGTCCTGGCTGGCTGTGTGTGCGACGATGTCGGCAATGTCGCGCTTGATCGTCTTGGGTGTGATGCCGTGCTCTTCGTTGAAGGCTTTCTGCTTCTCGCGGCGGCGGTCGGTTTCGGCCATCGCGCGTTCCATCGAGCCGGTGATGCGGTCGGCGTAAAGGATAACGCGGCCATCGACGTTGCGCGCGGCGCGGCCGATGGTCTGGACGAGGCTGGTCTCGGAACGAAGGAAGCCTTCTTTGTCCGCATCGAGAATGCAGACGAGCCCGCATTCGGGGATGTCGAGACCTTCACGCAGCAGGTTGATACCGATCAGCACGTCGTAGACGCCCATGCGCAGGTCGCGGATCAATTCGATGCGCTCAAGTGTCTCGACGTCGGAGTGCATGTAGCGGACCTTGACGCCCGCTTCGTGCATGAATTCGGTGAGGTCTTCCGCCATGCGCTTTGTCAGCGTGGTGACCAGCGTCCGGTAGCCTTTTTTAGCGGTGGCGAGACATTCCTGAATGCAATCCTGCACCTGATCCTCGACAGGACGAATTTCGACAGGTGGATCAATGAGGCCGGTGGGGCGGATGACCTGTTCTGCAAAGACGCCGCCGGTCTGCTCCATCTCCCACGGGCCAGGCGTGGCTGATACGGCGAAGGTCTGCGGGCGCATTGCGTCCCATTCGTTGAAGCGAAGCGGGCGGTTGTCGATGCACGAGGGCAGGCGGAAGCCGTATTCGGCGAGCGTCAGCTTGCGGCGATGGTCCCCGCGCGCCATTGCGCCGATCTGCGGCACGGTCTGGTGGCTTTCATCGACAAAGAGCAGCGCGTTTTCGGGCAGGTACTCGAACAGGGTGGGCGGCGGCTCACCCGGGAGGCGGCCGGTGAGGAAGCGCGAATAGTTCTCGATCCCGTTGCAGCTGCCGGTCGCGGCGATCATCTCGAGGTCGAAATGGGTGCGCTGTTCGAGCCGCTGATGTTCAAGCAGCTTGCCTTCTTCCTCAAGCTCCTTGAGGCGGTGTTCAAGCTCGAATTTGATCGCCTCGGTCGCCTGTTTCATCGTCGGCCCCGGCGTCACGTAGTGCGAGTTTGCATAAACGCGCACCTTGTCGAGACTTGCGCCCTTTTTACCGGTCAGCGGATCGAATTCTGCAATCTCTTCAATCTCATCACCGAAGAAGCTGATGCGCCATGCCATGTCTTCATAGTGGCTGGGGAAGAGTTCGAGATTGTCGCCGCGCACCCGGAAACAACCGCGCGTGAAGGCTGCATCGTTGCGCTTGTACTGGAGCGCGACGAGCTTGCGGATCAGCTCGCGCTGGTCGACGGTCTCGTCCTTCTTGATGTCGAACACCATCGCCGAATAGGTCTCGACCGAACCGATACCGTAAAGGCAAGAAACCGAGGCGACGATGATCACGTCATCGCGTTCAAGAAGCGCGCGCGTGGCCGAGTGGCGCATCCGGTCGATCGCCTCGTTCACGCTCGACTCTTTCTCGATATACGTGTCGGAGCGCGGGACGTAGGCTTCGGGCTGGTAGTAGTCGTAGTAGGAAACGAAATACTCGACCGCGTTTTCGGGGAAGAAGCTCTTCATCTCGCCATAGAGCTGCGCGGCGAGGATCTTGTTGGGCGCAAGGATAAGGGCAGGGCGCTGAAGGGTTTCGATCACCTTGGCCATGGTGAAGGTCTTGCCCGAACCCGTCACGCCCAGAAGCGTCTGCGTCTGATCACCGGCAAGCGCGCCTTCGACCAGCTCCTTTATCGCGGTCGGCTGATCGCCCGCCGGTTCGTAATCCGAGACCAGCTTGAACTTCTTGCCCGGCATCGATTTTTCTGGGCGGTTGGGGCGGTGAGGGGTGAATTCCTCGCCGGTCTCGGGCTCTTCAAGACCGCGGCGGATGATGAGATCAGACATGGAACGAGATATGTGTGCAAGCAGCGCTGTTGTGAAGTGCCTGTCGCGCCCCTAGCATGCCTCGCCAAGGCAAAAGGTCGCGCCGAATCATTCACAAGTCGAAGGGAGATGCTTCGTGAAGGCATGGTTGATCGGCGGCGCGCTTAGCGCTGCTCTGGTAATTGGCGGCATCGCTTCAAACGCGCAGATCGATCCGGGCGATCGTCCGATGGCGGGTCAGTATCGCGCAACAACGACATTCCTCTCGATCGACATGCCCGGCGCTCCGCCGGAGATGGCGGGAATGATGAGCCAGATGATGTCGAACTCGATCACCTATTGTCTGACAGAGGCGGAGATTGCCGAGGGCTATCGCGCCATCACCGACCGCTCGACCCGCGATGCGCAGGACTGCACTTACGAGCGCTTCGATTATTCGAGCGGAAAAATCGATGCGGTGATCGAATGCAGGGTCGACGGGCAGAATATGCGCATGGAAATGACCGGCACGGGCGGCGCGACATCGTCCGACATCACGATGACGATGATCGGCGATTTCGGGATGGGCGATGGCTCTATGAAGCTGCGTTCACAGCACGAGCGCATCGGCGAATGCGGTTGAGAATTTCTGAGACAATCTAACGAGGAATACGAAATGAAGAATGCGATTCTGGCCGCAAGCGCGGTGTTTATGCTTACCGCTTGTGGCGGGGCGACTGACGCAGATGCTGATGGTGACGGCACGATCACCCAGAAGGAAGTTCAGGCAGCGATGGGTGACGTTTCCATCTCGCCGGGCCAGTGGGAGAACACTGTCGAATTCGTCGACATCAGCTTTGATGAGACGAAGGTCCCCGAAGAAGCGCGCGGGATGCTCACCGGAATGCTCGAGGGCATGAAAGGGCAGATCAACACGACGCAGAACTGCGTTACGCCCGAAGAGGCCGAAAAACCCGCTGCCGAAATGTTCTCTGGCAACGAGAATGCCGATTGCGAATACAACACCTTCGAATTCGGCGGCGGCACCATGAACATGGAAATGACTTGCCAGGACCCGTCCTCGGGCACGGCCAAGATCACCAACACCGGCACTTATTCCGATGATGCCTACGAAATGGACATGACGGTCGCGATCGAAAGCCCGGAAATGGGCACGATGACGATTGCGGCGTCGAGCAAGGGCAAGCTGATCGGCGAATGCCCGGCCGAATAAGAACCTCGGCACAAGCAAACAGAAGCGATGGCGGCGAGGGTGAAATGCCTTCGCCGCCTTCCTTTGTTACAGATATGTGAAACGTTGCGATTCTGTGGCACAAATTGAGATGTGATGAGTTAGTTGAACTGAATCTTCACCTCCTATTCACGGCCAAGAGGTATTCCTTTTCGTCATATGGAACACCGCGCATCCTTTCTGGACAGTCCCCGCGCCCGCTTTGGCGAGGGTGAGTTCGCGCGCCGCATCGCGCTCGCGCGGGAGGTGTATCCAGACCAGGAAAACGGCAAGCCGACGCTCGCCAAACTGGCCGGTGAGCTGAGCTATCTCGCCGAGCCGCTGCGCCGGCTCACGCGCCGGATCGATATTCCCAAGGCCGAAAAGCCGCAGATCATCATTCTCATGCCCGGCTTTGCCACGGGCCCGCACCGTATGCGCTACATGGCCAAGAATATCGAGCGCGCCGGACACAAGGTGAAGAACTGGGGCTTGGGCCGCAACTGGGGCGTTGCTCAAGAAAGCATGGACCGCCTCGAAGACCGCCTGTTCGAAGTGTGCGAGCGTTACGAGACATCGGTTTCTTTGGTCGGGTGGAGCCTTGGCGGCCTCTACGCGCGCGAACTTGCGAAGCGGCATCCGATCTGCGTCAACAAGGTCATCACGATGGGCTCGCCCTTTTCGGGTAGCCCGCGTGCGAACAATGTCTGGCGTGTCTATCAGGCGATCGCCGGGCACCGCGTCGATCAGCCACCGATCGAAGCCGATCTTGGCCAGAAGCCTCCGGTTGAAACCATCGCCTTGTGGAGCCCGCTCGACGGTGCGATCGCGCCGCGCAGTGCAGCGGGCCTTCCCGGCCAACGCGACCGCGCAATCGCGCTTCGCTGCACGCATAACGGCTTTACCTATGCGCCGGAGTCGATCCTGACGGTGCTTGAACAGCTCGACCGCTGAACGAGCGGGCGACATGCCCGAAATCGCGCCCTTTTAATTGGAACGTCTTTCATTAGACTGTGTTGATCTAGTGCAGCACGGCCTGATGGGAGCAAGCGCGCAAGTTTATGGCAGGGGATCAGCCGGGCACTCCGGAAAATTTTGACGAAATGCACTTTGCAGGCGGCGACATTCGCCCCGCTTACGATGCCTATTGCGATTGGTACCAAGAACAGGAGCCCGCACTCCTCAAACGCAAGAATGCCGAAGCTGACGAGAGTTTTCGCCGCACAGGCATCACTTTCAACGTTTACGGTGAGGATGAGGCCGAAGAGCGCCTGATCCCGTTCGACATGGTGCCGCGCATCATCACTGCGGCAGAATGGCGCAAGCTTACCCGCGGAATTGAACAACGCGTAAGCGCGCTCAACGCGTTTCTCTACGATCTCTATCATCGGCAGGAGATCGTGCGCGCTGGGCGACTGCCAGAAAGGCTGCTGCGCAACAACGATGCCTGGCTGCCCAACATGGTTGGCATGACACCGCCAGGCGGCATCTACACGCACATCGTCGGCATCGACCTCGTTCGCACAGGGCCGGATGAATTCTTCGTGCTCGAAGACAATGCAAGGACGCCGTCGGGCGTTTCCTACATGCTCGAAAACCGCGAAACGATGATGGCGATGTTCCCTGACCTGTTCAGCAAGGTCGCCGTCGAGCCCGTCTCAAATTATCCGCGCCGCCTCGCACGGAGCCTTGCCGCCTGCGCTCCGCCCAAGTTCGACGGAAGCAGCGGTGACAAGCCGACCGTCGCGGTGCTGACGCCCGGCATCTACAATTCAGCCTATTTCGAACACGCCTTCCTCGCCGATCAGATGGGCGCCGAGCTGGTGGAGGGCAGCGATTTGCGCGTCGTCGATGGACGGGTGCAGATGCGGTGTACGCGCGGCTTTCAGCCGGTCGATGTGCTCTATCGCCGCGTGGATGACGACTACCTCGATCCGCTGACTTTCGAACCCGACAGCGTGCTTGGTGTGCCGGGCATCATGGATGTCTATCGCTCAGGCGGGATCACAATTGCCAATGCGCCGGGAACGGGCGTTTCTGATGACAAGGCGATCTATTCCTTCATGCCCGAGATCGTCGAATTCTACACCGGCGAGAAGCCGCTGCTGCCCAACGTCCAGACATGGCGATGCGCCGACACGGACAGCCTTGGCTACGTGCTCGACCACCTTGAAGAGCTTGTGGTCAAGGAGGTGCATGGTTCGGGCGGCTACGGAATGTTGATAGGCCCGACCGCATCCAAAAAGGAGATCAAGGAGTTTCGCGCCAAGCTAAAGGCCGATCCCGAGAACTACATCGCGCAGCCGACGCTCTCGCTTTCAACCTGTCCGATCTACACCAAGGCCGGCCTCGCGCCGCGCCATGTGGACCTTCGCCCCTATGTGCTGGTCTCTCCCAACGGGATCGAGATCACGCCCGGCGGCTTGACGCGCGTTGCGCTCAAAAAGGGATCGTTGGTGGTCAATTCGTCGCAAGGTGGCGGGACCAAGGATACGTGGGTGTTGAAAGACTGATGTTAGGACGCACAGCCAACGGCCTTTTCTGGATGTTCCGCTATCTCGAGCGGGCGGAAAACACATCGCGCCTGCTTGATGCGGCGCTGCGTATGGCTCTCACCCGCGATCTTGAGCGGGCTGAGGAGGAATGGCGCTCGGTCATCGCGACCTTGGGTCTCAAGCAGCAATACGAAGCCAACAACGACGGATATGACGGCGCTTCGGTTTGGAACTTCGTCCTTCGCGACAAGGCGAACCCGGCAAACGTGCGAGAAATGTTCTGTGCGGTGCGCAACAATGCGCGCACGGCTCGCACCAATTTGTCGACGCAAGCTTGGGAAGCGGTCAACGAAAACTGGATGAAGCTCGACAAGCAATTGTCACGCCCCGTCAGCCAGTTGGCGCTCGGCGAAGTGCTTGCGCGCCTTCGCCGCACAGGGATGCAAGTCCACGGCGCGATGGACGGGTCGATGCTTCGCAATGAAGGCTATCACTTCGCCCGCGCTGGCACTTTCATCGAGCGCGCCGAAAGCACCGCGCGCATCCTCGACATGAAGTATTACCTGCTGCTTCCCTCGCTATCCTATGTCGGCTCCAGCCTCGACAGCGGGCAATGGGACCAGGTGCTGCGTTCGGTCGCCGGGGCGAGCGCGTACAGCTGGCTCAATGCGGGGAATATCGATGCTCGCGGGATCGTTGAATTCTTGGTGCTCGACGATCGCTTCCCGCGCAGTCTGGCATTTTGCCGCAGCGCCCTGCGCACCAACCTAGACCAGCTAGAACGCATTCACAGTCAACCGAGCGAGGCCAATCGGCTCATGCAGGAATCGGAAAGCTTCATCGCTCACATGACGGTTGATGAGATATTCGAAATGGGCCTGCACGAATTCCTGACGCAGTTCATGGCGCGCAATTCCGCTGTCGGTCAGGCGATCGCAGACGATTACAGGTTCCTGGCATGAAGCTCTCTATTCGCCACACAACGCATTATTCCTTTAGCGAGCCAGTGATCCACGCTCTTCAGCGCCTCCGGCTTACGCCCAAGGAGACGCAGGGGCAGTCGATCCTTGAGTGGGAAATGCAGTACGAAAATGCGCATCCCGAACTTGAGTATGACGACCAGAATTTCAACACGGTCACACTGGTCGCGGTTGAACCGGGGGCCAGCGAGGTGACGGTCACCTGCACCGGCAAGGTCGAGACGCAGGACAATGCCGGCGTCATTGGTCAGCACGCAGGGCATCTGCCGCTGTGGAGCTTCCTCGCCCAAACCAAGCTCACCAGGCCAGGTCCGAAAATGCGTACGATGCTGCGAGAGCTGGGCGGCCCGGAGGAGGGTGCGAAGCTCGACTTTCTCCACGCCCTCTCTGCCCGAATCCGCGACGACGTGACGTACCAGACCGGCATGACCGGCGTGTCGACCACAGCGGAAGAGGCGGTCGCTGCTGGCAACGGCGTTTGCCAGGATCACGCGCATATCTTCCTTGGCGCTGCGCGCGCCGCTGACATTCCGGCTCGCTATGTCTCCGGCTATCTGATGATGAACGACCGGATCGATCAGGAAGCCACCCACGCTTGGGCCGAGGCGCATATCGATGGGCTTGGCTGGGTCGGTTTCGACGTTTCCAACGGCATTAGCCCGGACCCACGCTATGTCCGCGTAGCCACCGGGCGCGACTACCGCGATGCAGCGCCCGTGACGGGGATCAGCTTCGGCACGACCGAGCAGATGCTTCGGGTCGACGTCTCGGTCGAACAACAGCAAGAGCAGGACCAGCAGCAATAGCGCTTCCTGCAAGGCGCGGATTGGCGTAATTCGCGCAGCAATTCCTCTTGGAGAATCACAGATGACTTACTGCGTTGGCATGGTGCTCGATAAGGGCCTCGTCCTTATGAGCGACACCCGCACCAATTCCGGAGTCGATAACATCTCGGTGTTTCGCAAGATGTTCCAGTGGCAGGTGCCGGGCGAACGCATGATCGCGGTGATGACTGCCGGCAATCTCGCGACAACACAGGCGGTGGTGAGCCAACTGGAAGAGCGCACCAAAGCGCCGGATGAACGCGACAACACGCTCATCAAGGGCCAGACCATGTTCAATGTCGCTACCGAAATTGGGCGGCTGTTGCGCAACACGATCGAGGAGCGCCAGAACGCCAATGGCGACCGCGGCAAAAGCCGCTTTACCGCTTCTATCATTCTTGCCGGGCAGATTGCGGGGATGGAGCCGCGTCTGTTCATGATCTACCCGGAAGGCAACTTCATCGAGGCCAGCTGGGACACGCCCTTTTTCCAGATCGGCGAGACCAAGTATGGCCGTCCGATCATCATCCGTGGCTATGACCGTGACATGAGTTTTGAGGATGCGGTCAAACTGCTCATGGTCTCATTCGATTCCACGCTGAAGGCGAACCTGTCGGTCGGTCTGCCGCTCGATTTGCTGGTCATCGGCAAGGACGAATTTGCCCCCACGCACGAAAACCGCGTCATGCATGACGACCCGTATTTTGCGGAGATATCAGCGAACTGGGGCGACGCCTTGCGATCGGCTTTTCATTCCCTGCCGAGTTACAGCTTCGATTCGGAGTGAGCCGCAGGCGGCTAAATCGTGATTAACCCTGATGTGTGCGCTGATGTATAGTCGGTTTCGGATGTAAAATTGGCAGGATTTGAGCGGGTTCTAATCCGCTACTAGGCAGGCTTACCTCCACAATGGGTTAGGTCCGGCGTGAAATTTGAGGCGTGGGCGCGCACCACACTTGGCATGTCACGCAAAGCCTCTCTCCACTTCATCGACGCGAACAGTCGCCACCGTGCTGAACTGGCGCGCGTCGGGTTCCAATTGGGCCATCATGCGGAGGTGTATGGCGATCTGTCGGAACTTTCCGCTCATCCTCCTCGCGACGGGATAATCATCGCCCGCGATCAAGCGGAGGAGGGCGGCGTGGGTATCATTCTCGAACGATTGAGTAGGCTCGGCATCTGGCTGCCTGTCATTGCGATGGATGCAGATCCACGGCCTGGACGCATTGTCGAAGCGATCAAGGCAGGCGCACTCGATTACCTGACGCTGCCGATTGATACCGAACGGTTCGAACGCTGCCTTACCCGGATCGAGAAAGAGGCCGAGATATTCGGCGCGGCCCGTCGCCGCATGATCGAAGCGCGCGACCGCATCTCTTCCCTATCGACCCGTGAACGCGAAGTGCTGGAATGGCTGGCCGAAGGAAGCAGCAACAAGGTCATCGCTCGTGAACTCGATATCAGTCCGCGCACGGTCGAGATTCATCGTGCCAACATGATGCATAAACTTGGCGCGCGCCATGCAGCTGAAGCTGTCCGATTGAAGATTGAAGCCAACCTGGAGCCACAGATTGAAGTGACAGCCTAGCCTTCTCGAACTGCTGCTAACCGCGCCCCAACAAGTTCTCCCAGAGCAGCGATCCCTAACCTCGCTCTCGGTGCCCGGACGGCCTCGGTATCCTGATGGATACTGGGGCCGTTTCGCGTTTCGCGAGAGTTGCCAAATGGGGCCTTCGGCTACCGGCAGAAGCCCGTCCCGGGACCTTCTCCGGCGCTTTCAAGATGGAAGTGATCGGCGTGGGCGCGGTTGTATTCGGGGCCAAGAACGGTTCCAAAGCGCTTGCAGGCGCTGCGATGGACAGTGCGAAGGAATTCGCGTTCTGCCCGGCTGCCGCCGTTCCAGTCATCAATCAGCGAAATCCGCCTCCCGTCCTCGAGAATGAAAGCGGAGACGTCGATCGCCTCGGCCCGAGCATGGGCAGAGCGGCGATTGGATCCTGCAACGTTGCGGCATGCATAGCTGCCCATCGTCTCTATCCGGGCGAGCGGGCTGCCAAGGATTTGCCGTGCTGCGCGGTCCACTCCGAAGCGGGTCCACTGTCCGAATGCAGTTGCAACCTCGCACCGCACTGGGCCGATGTTACTGATCCCGAACGACGAGGCATCGCCCGCGATCGATGAAAGCTGCACGGAACCGAGCGTGTGGCATCCGGGAGCGGCGTAAGTATCGGGCAGAGGATTGAAGTCCGCCCCCGCTGCTCCCAGCGCGTTAAGGCAGGCCGCATCCTGGGGACGGGTGACGACGTTTTGCTGCGCCGAACTGAGCCCACGTGGTGGTCGCTGAATGTATGTACCTGGCGTCGAGTAGGGCGCGCGACTTGCGCCCGCGCTTGGCGATCCGCGGTCCGACGATGACGGCACGATCGACCCGCAACCCGCAAGGGCGAGCGCGGCAAGGCCGGTCATGACAAGTGTCGAGAATCGCGTGCGTTTCATACCTAAGGATGAATACGCGAAAATGGTTAACGCCGTGGTAACGCGTAGCCTGAACGAGGTGTGCCGCGCTGCCTACGCGATAATGCGTGCTTGCCCGATGGCCGCAGCCACGCGACCGTGGTCAAGGCAGCTCTTCGGCCACCTGTTCCCACAGCTCGATTTTTACGCCGTTGGGATCGAGGATCCAGGCAAACTTGCCATACCCTTCATCGGCGGTGTCGAGCACGTGGACGTCCTTGGCCTTGAGGCCTTCGACGAACCCATCGAGATCGTGGACGCGCAGATTGATCATGAATCCGCCTTTGCCGGGCTTGATGTATTCGTCGTCCTTGAAGTTGCTGATGAGCGAGTAGGGATTTGTCTTGGGTTCGTCAGCCCATGCGAATTGCGGGCCGTATTCGCCGTCAACGCCCAGCTTCTCGCGATACCACGCGCGCGTCGCCTCCGGATCGGCAGCGACGTAGAAAACGCCTCCAAGCCCCGTGACGCGCGGACCATTTGCATTGCTCATGATGCTCTCCTCCCGTTCCCGGTGGCCATCATGGCGCAAAGGGCCCCTTGAAGAAAGCTCAGAAGCTGGTGGTGAACAGGACGACGCTTTCGGGCAGCGCGTCGAGCAGGGCGATCTCGATCACCTTGTCGAAACCGGTCACGACCATCAGGCCGACCACCAACAGCGCTGCGCCGAATAGCGGTTTGCCGTATTGCGCGATCATGCTGAGCGTCTTGCGGCGCTCTCCCATCGCCTTGCGCGAACCATAGGCGAAGGCGAGCACCGAAGTCGCGACGCCCAGCCCGAAGACGAGGAAGATGAGAAAGCTGCTCGCCAGGTCCTGACCTTGGCTAGCCGCGGCAATCGCCACTCCCAAGGTCGGGCCGACGCAAGGCGCCCAGACGATGCCGAGCAACAGGCCGATGGCAAACTGGCCGTGCCAGCCGTCGCCGCTTACCTGCGACAGCCGCTGGTTGCCGAAATTGGCAATGGGGGCAGCGGCGGCGCTAAATGCAGCCTGCGCCTGCGGTACCAGCAGCACGATCCCGCCCACTGCCAGCATGGCTCCTACGAAGAGGCGCACGGCCTGCTCGTTGATGCCCAGAGAATAGCCGAACGCGATCACGGTGAAGCCGAAGAGCGTGAAGCTGGTCACCAATCCGCCTGCAAGCGCAAGCGGTCCGAACCGGCTCTTGCCAAGCGCAGATGCAACGAGGATCGGCACCAGCGGCAGGACGCAGGGGTTCAGGATCGTGACCAATCCGGCCACGAAGGAGAGGACAGTGCTGCCGAACATCGTCAGGCTTCAGACGAGGGTGGGGCGCTTAAAGCGCGCCCAACACCATGCTGCGCAGTCGGCCGCGATTGGTTTCCGCGATCGAGCGCGCGACCTCGTCCATGCCGTTGAAGACCAGCACGGTCGACTGGCGCGGGATGCGGTGAGCGCGCAGGAAGGCCTTCTCATCGTCGAAGTTGACCTTCACGAACAATACGTCGCCCGACTGGCGCTGCTCGCGCAATTCGTCGAGGATCGGCGCCTGTGCGCGGCAAGTCGGGCACCAGTCGGCGTAGACGTCGACGACGATGGTCTTGCCCTTCTTCTGGGCCATCATGAACTCGGCTTCGTCATAGGTCTGCCAACCGGCGGTCGAGGCCTGCGCGGTCAGCTGTGTCGCGCCGATGACGAGCGCGCCGAGGGCGGCGATGAGGAGGAAGAGGCGGGTCATTGAGGTAAGCTCCAATAGGGGGTGGCCCGGCTGGATCGCCGGGATTGCGCCAGGAGTTCGCGCACAATTGCCCTTTGGTTACAGCGGCGAGGTCGATTTACTCGGCTGGTTGCGCCGCCGTGTTCGACCCTTGCGTCACCTTGCTTACGGCGACGATGGCGACCCATGCCGCGACGAAGCCAGGCACGATTTCGTAGAGCCCTTCGCCGCCCATGAAGCTTGCATTCCAGCCAAGCGCTATCCACGCCATCACGACGCCGGCGCCCGTCACAAGCCCCGCCACCGCACCGGCTCCCGTCATGCCGCGCCATGTCAGGGCAAGGATGATGAGCGGCCCGAAGGCAGCGCCAAATCCAGCCCATGCGTTGGCGACAAGGCCGAGCACCTGGCTGTCCGGATCGCTCGCCATGACAATCGCGGCAACCGCGACCAGCGCGACGCAGATGCGCCCCACGTTTACCGCCTCGCGCTCGGTGGCATTCTTGCGCAGGAACAGGCGGTAGAAGTCCTCGGTGAGCGAGCTCGACGAGACCAGCAGCTGCGAGGAGATCGTGCTCATGATCGCGGCAAGCAGCGCTGCGAACAGGAAGCCGGTTATGGCAGGGTGGAACAGCAGCTCTGACAGGACGATGAAGATCGTCTCGGCATCCTCGACCACCAGTCCGTTGCGCTCTGCATAGGCGCGCCCGGCAAGACCCATGCCTACCGCGCCGAGCAGCGAGACAGCCATCCAAGAGAGGCCGTAGGTGCGCGCCCGAGCCACCTTCTCGACCGTATCGATGGCCATGAAGCGCACGATGATGTGCGGTTGCCCAAAGTAGCCCAGACCCCATGTGACCGCGCTGATGAAGCCGAGCAGCGTCAGCCCTTCGGTCAGGCTCAGGAACCCATCGACCGGCACTTGCGCCAGCGAACCGCCCGCATCGCCGCCGCTTCCGAACATGACGACCAGCGGCATGATGACGAGCGCCAGCATCATGATGATGCCTTGGACGAAGTCGGTGAGGCTCACCGCAAGGAACCCGCCGACCATCGTGTAAGCAAGCACGATGCCGCAGGTGATAACGATGCCCAGCATGTAGTCGCTCATGCCGGTGCCCGGCAGCAAACCTGCGAAGGCGGTCTCGAACAGCTTGCCTCCGCCGACAAGGCCAGCGGCGGTGTAGACGGTGAAGAAGACCACGATCACGATTGCGCTGATTACGCGCAGGTTCGTGCCTTGGTCGGGGAAGCGATTGGCGAGGAATTGCGGGATGGTGAGCGCGTTGCCGTAGCTCTCCGTCTGTTCGCGAAGGCGCGGAGCGACCACGATCCAGTTGACGACAGCGCCCACGAAGAGGCCAATCCCGATCCAGGCCGCGCTCAGACCAGCGATATACAATGCTCCCGGCAAGCCCAGCAGCAGCCAGCCCGACATATCGCTCGCCCCGGCACTGAGCGCAGCAACCGATGGCGGCAGGTTTCGCCCGGCGAGCATGTAGCCCTCAGACGTGTCGGTCGATTTCCTCCAGGCGTATAGCCCGATGGCGATCATCAGGACGAAGTAGGCGGCAAGGCTGGCAAGGGTTGCTGTGTTCATATCGAGCGCGCGCCTAACAAACCGCCGCGCCCATGACCACAGCACGAGGCCAGTTTGACCGTTTCGCTCACCCGTTGCCGTTTCGCGCTAAGCCTCTTGCGCGCTCCCGCCCTTTGCGCGCAAGGATCATGCGCAGCCCTCGGCGCTGGCACAAAGTGCGAAGTCAGCCGTTCAGGCATCACACACGCAGCATCAAGGCAGGGGACATTACCATGGCAATTCCAGACCGTTTCGCAGGCAAGACCGTCATCATCACCGGCTCTTCGGCTGGCATTGGCGAAGGGATCGCGCGGCGCTTCCATGCCGAGGGCGCCAATGTCGTCATCAACGCCCGCAATGCCGAAAAGTGCGCGAAGGTCGCCGACACGCTTGACGCAGACCGCACGCTTACATGCCCCGGCGATGTCAGCTCCAGCGACTTTGCCAACGAGATCGTCGCCAAGACGGTCGAGCGGTTCGGCGGGCTCGATTGCCTCGTCAACAACGCGGGCGTGGGCGGTTCGTCGATGCTTCACAAGACCGACGATGAAGAGATCGACCGGATCATCGACATCAACGTCAAGGGCGTCATCTACCTGTGCCGTGCCGCAATCCCACACCTTCGCAAGAGCGAGGCTGTGGGTGGCGGCTCGATCATCAACATCTCGAGCGTGTCGGGCATTGGCGGCGATTCCATGCTGCCGATCTACAACGCGTCGAAGGGCGCTATGACCAACCTCACCCGCGGTCTTGCGCAGCAGATCGGCGGGATGGGCATCCGCGTGAACGCCATCAACCCCTCGATTACGCGCTCCGACATGGTCGATGGCATCCTTGCCAATGATGCCCTGCTCGAAGCCTTCATGCGACGTGTGCCGATGGGCCGCATCGGTGAGCCCGAGGACATCGCTGCGGCATGCGCTTTCCTTGCGAGCGAGGACGCGGCCTTCATCACTGGGGTGAACCTGCCGGTCGATGGCGGGGTCAGCGCAAGCAACGGACAGCCCAACTTCCTCGCCTACATGCAGAAGGGGTAGGCCCAAGCCTAAGCCCCTGCTTTTGCTGCACTTGTAGGGAGAAGTGGACCGCATGTTACACGGTCCAGGGCAAAAAGCGCGTCAGTGTCACCTTATCCGCTAAATGTGTCACCTTTCGCGCGGATAGTGTCACCGTGCGCCAAAGGTCGAGCAGAGATGCGGGCAGCCCCATGCCGCGCGCCGTACCAGCCGCGCGGCATGTAGGAAAATGCGCGGCGCCTTATGGCGTCTTCATCCAGTAGAACTCGAACTTCTCCATCGACGATCCGAAATATTGCTGATGCTCGGCATATTCGGGCGTTTGCTGGACCTTCTCGAAGCCGTCCGTGGTCTCCCATTCGACGAAGGTCAGCTGGTGCGGAGCGGTCGCATCGGCGGCATAGGCCTCGCGCACCGGCATGCGCATCTTGTAGAGGAAGCGCCCGCCCGAACGCTCAACCGCCGGCTCGATCCCGGTGAGGTAGCGCTCGTAATCCGCCACCGCCTCGTCGCTCTTCAGCCAAGCGATCAGCACGGTGTAGTGCTTGTTCGGATCGGCGGCGATCGTGAGATCCTCGTGCAGTTCGGCTGAATAGATATCGAGCCCGCTCCACGCCTCGGGACGCGTTGCCTTGATTGCGGGCCAATCGGGTTCGGCGGAGAAGTCGTCGAGCGCCGCCTGGCTCGGCCATGAGAAGAAGGACACCGCCTGCGGGGCGAAATCACTGCGCACCGTCTGCCGGACGTTGAGCTGTCCGATACGCGCATATCCATGGCGCTGTGCCAGGGGGAAAGCCGCCTGACCATAACTGCGCGCAGCCTCGCGCCCGTCGGTTCGCTGCTGCGAGACGATGACCTGCAAAACCTCGCCACGCTTCATGTCGAGGGTGAAGGCAGGCCCGGCATTGGCGGTATGGCCGTCCGCTTCAGCGAGCGCCGAAGTGGTCCCGGAAAGGGTAGCAAGCGCAAGGCAGGTTGATGCGCCGAGCAAGATGGATTTTAATAGGGTCATGGGTCGTCTCCCGGTCCGAATTGGTCGATAAACGCACCATAGAGGGAAGAAGAGAGCCGTCGTGGCTAGAATTGTAAGATAATTGGTGCGAATATGTGCCAATGAATGACTGGGACGACTATCGGCTGATCCTCGCGATTGCGCGCTCCGGCTCCTTGCGCAGTGCGGCTGGTGAGCTTGGCCTCACGCACACAACCGTCTCGCGCCGTCTCGCTGCGCTGCAGGCGCGGCGAGGGCTGGTCTTCGACAAGGTGCCCGGCGGCTATGCTCCATCGCCGCTTGGCGAGGCGCTGATCGAAGTCGCTCAGGAGATGGAGGAGCTTTCGCTCAAGGGCGAGCGCTTCGAACGCGCAAGCAATCCTGACCTTGCCGGGCCGATCCGGCTTTCGCTGCCAGAGGCGATTGCGCAATTCCTATTGCTCGAAGATCTGGTCGAATTCTCGCAAACCCATTCGGCAATCGACCTCCAGATAGAGACGAGCTCGCGCTTTGCTGATCTCGATCGCTCCGAGGCCGACGTGGTGGTGCGCGGTGCGAAAGACCCACCGGGGCATCTGGTGGGGCGGCGGCTCTTTCCCAATTGCGTCACTTATTATGGGCACCGCGATTACCTCGCCTCAACCCCACCAGAAAAGCTGCGCTGGATTGCGCCCAGCCCGGAAGCGCGCACGCCCGGATGGCTGGAGAAGTCACCTTATCCCGACGCGCCGATTGTCTTGAGCCTCGACGACGTAACCGCCCGCCACCGCGCGCTGGTTACAGGGTTGGGGCTCAGTCGCGGGGCTTGCTTCATGGCCGACCCCGAACCGGACCTCATCCGCCTGCCTGGATCCGAGCCCGAGCCGCTGCAGGATATCTGGGTGCTTACTCACCCGGACCTTCGCGAAACACCGAGGGTCAGGGCGCTGATGGAGCACATCATTCAGGCAATGCTGCGAAAGAAAGACCTCGTGACCGGCGCGCTTGGCTGACCCGGCTTTGGGAACTGAGCCTGTCTGCGTTAGCCAAGTCAGTCAATACAGACTTCCTATTTGCAAATATCTGACTGACGTCGGGTGAGTGCAATCAATGGCTTCCGCCCCCGTGATAAGAAGTGACCGACTATTGAGTCGTCAATTGCATGAGGGAGGATGGGCTATGACTGATATCAAGGTGAAAACGCTTGGCGGCGTAAAGATGCTTTACGACCGTTCAAGCGCAGCCGACTATGGCGTCGGCGGTGTTCCATTTGCTCCCAATATGAACCAGGCATTCGCGCAGGAATGCGACAAGGCATTCAAGGAAATGTTCGATGAGATGCAAAAGCACACCGGGCTCAAACCGAAGCTGATCCTGTCGGGCGGGGTCAGCCGCGCGGGAAGCGGCAAGAGCCTGCATCACAAGAACCGGGCGTTCGATCTCGATGGATTGCTGTTCGACGATGGCACCAACTGGGTCGCCAACACCTTCCCCCAGCGACGCCAGATCTATCTCGGGATGGAGGCAGTGCTCAGGCGGTATTTCGGTGTCGTGCTGGCCTATGATTACAACAGGGCGCACGAAGACCATTTCCACTTCGATGACGGCCTGGCGCCAGGCCTTTCAACGCGCGCGAAAAGCCACGTTATTTTCCTGCAGAACGTCGTCACGTTCGTCTATCACACGCCGGTCGGCCGCGATGGAGTGTGGGGCTCGGAAACGAGCGAGGCGGTTGTCGCGGTGCGCAACGAAATGGGCATTGGCGGCCTCTCGCAGCTCGCCAACTGGAAGCAATTCCTGAGCCGGGTCGCCGTCGATGCGTTCAAGAACGAGGCCGGCAGGGTGGGCGACGTCGTGATCCCGGAACCCGAAGTGTGCCACTGCTGCGGGCAAGTCATCCCTGCCTAGCAGCAGCGGCCTACTACGCCGCTTCTTACCCAGCCTTCGAACGCTTGGCCTTTTTGCGCTCGTGCGGGCACAGCAACGTCTTGCGCAGACGGATCGACTTGGGCGTTACTTCGACCATTTCATCGTCGTCGATATATGCAATCGACTGTTCGAGCGTCATCCGGCGCGGTGGGGTGAGGCGGATGGAATCATCCTTGCCCGACGAACGGATGTTGGTGAGCTGCTTGGCCTTCATCGGGTTGACTTCTAGGTCGTCGGGCTTCGCATTCTCGCCGATGATCATGCCCTCGTAGAGCTTCATCTGCGGAGCGACGAACAACTCGCCGCGCTCTTCGAGCATGTTGAGCGCATAGGCATTGGACTCGCCATCGCCATTCGAGATGAGAACGCCGTTGTTCCTGCCGTCGATCTGGCCTTTGTACGGGCCGTACTTTTCGAACAGGCGGTTCATTATGCCGGTGCCGCGCGTGTCGGACAGGAATTCACCGTGATAGCCGATCAGGCCGCGCGAGGGGGCCGAGAAAGTGATGCGGGTCTTGCCGATGCCCGAGGGGCGCATTTCGGTAAGGTCGGCTTTGCGCTTCTGCATCTTCTCGACAACGGTGCCCGAATGCTCGTCATCGACGTCGATAACGACCGTTTCATACGGTTCGGTGCGCTGGCCGTCTTCTTCGCGGAACAGCACTTTGGGACGGCTGATGCCCAGCTCGAACCCTTCGCGGCGCATTGTCTCGATCAGCACGCCCAGCTGAAGTTCACCGCGCCCTGCGACCTCAAAGGCGTCCTTCTGGTCGCTCTCGGTGACGCGGATGGCCACGTTGGTTTCCGCTTCGCGCAGCAGGCGGTCGCGGATCATGCGGCTCGTCACCTTGTCGCCTTCGCGGCCTGCGAGGGGCGAATCGTTGACCGAGAACTGCATGGCGAGTGTCGGTGGGTCGATTTCCTGCGCTGCGATCGGTTCGGTGACCGACGGGTCGCAAATCGTGTTCGCAACAGTCGCCTTTTCGAGGCCTGCGAGGGCGATGATGTCGCCCGCCTTCGCGCTCTCGACCGGGACACGCTCAAGGCCGCGGAATGAAAGCAGCTTTGTCGCGCGGCCCGTCTCGACGACGTTACCGGCGATGTCGATTGCGTGGATGGGGTCGTTGATCTTGAGCGTGCCGGACTGGACGCGGCCCGTAATCACGCGGCCCATGAAATTGTCGCGGTCGAGCAGCGTGGCAAGGAAGCTGAACGGCGCGTCTTCCTCAAGGCCGGGCTCGGGCACGTGGTCGACGATCAGCTGGAACAGCGGCTGAAGGTCGCCTTCGCGCGCGGTCTCGTCATTCGACGCATAGCCATCGCGGCCCGAAGCCCAGAGCGAAGGGAAGTCGAGTTGTTCGTCGTTCGCGTCGAGCGATGCGAACAGATCGAACACTTCGTCGAGCACTTCCTGCGGGCGGCCATCGGGACGGTCGATCTTGTTGACGACCACGATCGGCTTGAGGCCGAGCGCCAGCGCCTTGCCGGTGACGAATTTGGTCTGCGGCATTGCGCCTTCGGCGCTGTCGACCAGCAGGATGACCCCGTCGACCATGCTCAGAATTCGCTCCACTTCGGCGCCGAAATCGGCGTGGCCCGGAGTGTCGACGATGTTGATGCGGGTGACCTCGCCGTCGGGGGCTTCCCATTCGACGCTGGTGCACTTGGCAAGGATGGTGATGCCGCGTTCTTTTTCGAGATCGCCCGAATCCATGGCGCGTTCTTCAACCCGCTGATTCTCGCGGAAAGTTCCCGATTGGCGGAACAATTGGTCGACCAGAGTGGTCTTGCCGTGGTCAACGTGCGCAATAATTGCGACATTTCGGAGCGAGGAGGGGGCCTTGGACATCTTTTTCACTTTTCCAAAATTACCGGCTCTAGGGTCTAAAGTGCCGGATTGCTGCGTTGTTGTGCAGCGCAATAGAAGGGTCGGATCGGCAAAAAACGCTGCCACTTGAGGGACGCTACGGAAAGCGAAGCGCCCGGGTCTCATGTTGCATTGCATCATTGCACGGAAAGTCGAGCGCGCGCCTAGCCCAAGGCAGGCCCGGCGGCAAGCTTTGACATCGTCGAAGCGCTCAAAAGTGCGTAATTGAAACTGTGTCGGCCTTGCAACAATCACCCCGACTCCCGTGCAAATGCGGGCGTTAGTTGCTTGTCGCTGATGCAACAGTGCTTTATTGCACGCGGCTAACTCCAAACGGCCGGAATGATGCATCTGGGGATGCGAAAACAATCATCGGCTGGCTTGGTGGGATATGAGGAGAGGATTTTCCATGCGTTCACCTGTTTCCGGCACTGCCGGGTCGTATCGTTTTGCGCTGCTCGCTGGCGCTGGTGCTCTTGCCCTGACCGCGCCTGGCGTGGCGATGGCGCAGCAAGTTGACAGCAACGACGCTGACGAACTTGCACTTGAACTTGAAGACAGAAATTCAAGCAACGTCATCATCGTCACCGCCTCGAAGCGCGAACAGACGCTGCAGGAAACGCCGATTTCGGTCAGCGTCACCAGCGGCGAAACGCTTGAGCAGGCGCAGATCCGCGACGTTCTCGACCTGCAGACGGTCACCCCGTCGCTGCGCGTCAGCCAGCTTCAGACCTCGTCGGCATCGACCTTCATCATTCGCGGCTTCGGTAACGGCGACAACAACTTCGGCATCGAGCCGTCGGTCGGCGTCTTCATCGATGGCGTGTTCCGTTCGCGTTCGGCCGCTGCTCTGGGCGACCTTCCCAACGTGCAGCGCATCGAAGTCCTGAACGGCCCGCAATCGACCCTGTTCGGTAAGAACGCATCGGCCGGTGTTATCTCGGTCGTCACGCGCGAGCCTCAGTTCGAATTCGGCGGCGCAGTCGAAGCGGTTTACGGCAACTTCAACACGGTCGTCCTCAAGGGCGATATCACCGGCCCGATCAGCGAGAACATCGCCTTCTCGCTCGACGGCAGCTACCAGCGCCGTGACGGTTATGCCGACATCGTCAACCTCAACGAAGAGATCAACGACCGCGATCGCTGGTCGGCACGTGGTCAGCTCCTGATCGAGCCGACCCCCGATTTCTCGATCCGCGCCATCGTCGACTACTCGCGCATCGACGAAGTCTGCTGCCAGGTTGGCACTCTGGCTGTAGGCCCGACCGCTGCCGGTATTGCCGCTGTTGGCGGGCAGATTGGCGGACCCGACACGTTCTTCGACTACGACAGCTTCCTCAACTTCGTTCCGACCAACGAAGTCGACAATTATGGCGGCTCGATCCAGATGGATTACGAGACGGACTCAGGCCTCTCGTTCACGTCGATCACCGCTTATCGTGAGCTCGAGAACTTCTTCCTGTCGGACATCGACTTCACCAGCGCCGACATCGCTACGGAAACCCGCGAGCAGAAGGTTGAAACCTTCACTCAGGAATTCCGTGTCGCTTCGGACTTCGACGGCCCGATCAACTTCCTGCTCGGCGCTTTCTATTTCGACGAGACCATCACGCAGGACAGCGCGATCCAGAACGGTTCGCAGATCCGCAACTTCTTCGAAATCCTCGCAGGCGCCGATCCGGTTGCTGTCCTGACCGGTCAGCCGACCCTGTTCAACGGACTTGAGCAGAGCTTCGGTTTCCCACAGGAAACGATCTTCAACACGCCGCTTCTCACCAGCGAAACCTTCGCGATGGAAAACGAGGCATGGTCGGTCTTCGGTACGATCGATTTTGAACCGGTTGATGGCCTCGTCTTCACGATCGGCGGTAACTACACCGACGATTCGAAGACCTTCGCTCTCAGCCAGACCAGCTTCGATCCGCTCGCACAGGTCAACTTCGTCGATGCGTTCATCACCGGCGCGACCGCTGCGGACCCGAACCTGCCGACCGTTACCTCGCGTGACCAGTTCCAGGCATTGCCTGCAGCTGTTCAGCAGGGCCTGCTGGCTGCCGCGACCAACCCGGCAATCAACCAGCTGCTCCCGCTTGCGGGCTTCCAGTTCCAGCCGCCGTTCCTCGCCATCCCGAACGCCGTCGAGGACGGTCGCACGGATGACGATGAATTCACCTATCTGCTGCGCGCTTCGTACCAGATCTCGCCAGAGATCAACCTGTATGCAAGCTACGCAACCGGCTTCAAGGCGAGCTCGGTCAACCTGTCGCGCGACAGCCGTCCGATCAACTCGGACTTCGTTGCCGGTCCGGGTGGTTCGACATTCGCGGCTCCCAGCAGCCCGATCATCAACGCAGGTCTCGCAGTGCCGAACCTCGTATCAGGTTCGCGTTTCGCTGGTCCGGAAGAAACCGAAGTCTACGAAATCGGCATGAAGGCGCAGTGGGAAGGCTTCGGCTTCAACCTCGCGCTGTTCGACCAGACGATCGAAGGCTTCCAGAGCTTCGCGTTCACCGGCACCGGCTTTGCGCTGCGTAACGCTGGTGAGCAGTCGGTAAAGGGCTTCGAATTCGACGCAACGATCAACCCGACCGACGGTCTGGTATTCACCTTCGCCATGACGCACCTCGATCCGCTGTTTGACAGCTTCCCGGGTTCGGTCCTTGGCGATCTCACCGGTGTCCGGCCGGCAGGTATCCCGTCCTTCGCAATCGCGACGAGCGCTACCTACACCCACGAATGGGACAGCGGCACGCGCCTGATCAGCCGTATCGATTACAACCACGAATCGAACGAACCGATCAACAACGGCCTGCCGACCTTCGGTCCAAACAACTTCCGCCGTGAAGTGAACCTCGTGAACACCTCGGTCACGCTGGCGCTGAACAGCGGTCTCGAGATCGGCGCATTCGCACGCAACCTGTTCGACGATCAGTACATCCTCACGGTGTTTGATGCAGTTGCACAGGCCGGAACGGTTTCGGGCTACCCGAGCCAGCCGCGCACTTATGGCGGTGTCGTTCGCTTCAAGTTCTGATCGCAGCGATCAACCGAACAAGAAAGGGCTCCGCCAGCGATGGCGGGGCCCTTTTCTTTAGGCGGGTCGAAAGTCCCCACGGCTGAGCTGCGGATTTCGAGGTTGCCCCAGACGCGCTGCATGTGCAGTCTCTCCTCTCAGGCGCCGCGAGGGCCGAGCCAAGGGGATCATCAGGGGGCAATATGAGCGTCGATATCGCACGCGTTTTCTCGGACAGCTGGACCATCATCAAGCAGCGCTTCTTTCAGCTGCTCGGGATGTGGATCGTCTTTTTCGTCCTGAACCTGCTTTACACGATGATCGGCGGCGCCTTCATCGGCGGGTCTGTCTTTGCGATGGGAGCGACGGCTGCGAGCGTCGATGACCCCGGAATGCTGCTCGGCGGTCTCGGGATCGGCGTGGCCGTGATGATGTTCGCATTCTACCTGGGTTCGATCGTCATCATCTTCGCGCAGCAATGCGCCATGTCGGCGCTTGGAACGCCGCTGAGGCCGGTGCAGTTCAACGATGCGCTCATGGCCGGGTTCAAGGGAGGCGTTACCTTCATCGCCATCGCGATCCTTCTGGCGATCGCTTACTTTGCCTTCTTCCTGGTCTCCGCGCTGATAGGACTTGTCCTCTCTGCGATCGACGGTGCTGCGGTTCTGCTAACGACGGTGCTGTTCTTCCCGCTCCTTGTCTATCTTGCGCTCCGGCTGAGCGTGATCGTGCCGGTCGTGGCGGTCGACCGGGTGTTCAACCCGCTCACCGCCATCCGGCGCACCTGGGGCATGACTTCGGGCAAGGTGCTCTCGATCCTAGGCGTCTACCTCGTCATCATCGCCATTGCGCTTGTGCTGCTCGGCATCCCGTTCTTTCTGATGTTCGGATCGGTGTTCCTTGCCGGGGCGAGCGGGAGCGATGCGGCTGGGCTGGCAGCGGCGGGTTCAATGATCGGCGGGTTCCTGCTGCTGATCCCGATGTTCCTGATCTACTCGGTCATCGCGATCGTCATTTCAGCCTGCCTGCACGCGCAGCTGACCGACACGCGCGTTGAAGAGGCTACGCAGACTTTCTCCTGAGCGAGGGCAGGGCGCCTTAAAGTTCGCGCAGCGCCTGTGCAGGCTTGGCGCGCAGCAGCGGCAGCGATCCGCCCAGCGCAAAGGCAAGCACCATCGCAAGGCCAAGGCCGAGCACCGCAAGCACAGCGCCCCAATCGGGCAGCCAGTCGAATTCGAACAGCTGGGTGATGATGACCCAGGCAAGCCCCGATCCAAGTGCCAGTGCAACCAGCGCGAGGGCACCGGCAATCAGGCCATATTCGGCCAATTGCAGACCAAGGATCTGACGCCGGCTCGCACCCAGAACCCGCAGGACCACCGTGTCATAGGTCCGCGCGGCGCGCGCAGCGGCTATCGCTCCCATCAGAACGGCAAGCCCTGCAAGCACAGCCACAGCAGCGGCAGCAAGCGTGGCAAGGCCGACCTGCTCAAGCAGCGTACGCGCCTGCACCAGAACCTCGCCCACCTCGACAACCGAGCTTGATGGATATTCGCGAACGAGCGCGCGCAGCAGCTCGCCGCGATCCTGCGTGTCCGCGCCATCGGGCAATTCAATCGTGGCCGAAAGCTTGTGCGGTGCATCTGCGATGGCGTTGCGTGAGAAGACCAGCGCAAAGTTGAAGCCCATCGTCTCCCAGTCGATTTCGCGCAGGTTGGCGATGCGAACGTCGCGCTCCGATCCGAGGATGCCGATGGTCAGCATGTCTCCGACTTCAAGGCCCGCAGCATCGGCGAATTCCTTGTCGATCGAAACCAGCGGTTCGCCGTCATGCATCGGGCTCCACCATTCGCCTTCGACCACGCGGCTACCGGGTGGGGAGGTGTCGGAATAAGTGATCCCGCGCTCGCCGCGAAGCGCCCATGCGCCGTCGGGTATTTCGTCAAGCTCGGCGACCACCTGCATGTCGTCTTCCGGACCAAAGGCGAGAATACCGCCGCGCATTGTAGGGACGGTGCGGATTGCGGCTTCGGGGAAAGGTTCCTGGATCAGTTCATAGAAGCGCTCCTCGCCTTCGACGGGCACGTCGAGGACGAAATAGTCAGGGGCTTCCTGCGGCACACGGCTCTGGATGTTGCCGTCGATCGCGCTCTGGATGGCGGCCAAAAGCACGAAGGCGGCAAGCCCGAAGCCCAGCGCGGTCACAAGCGCCGAGGTGGGCGCGCCGGGGCGGTGGATGTTAGCAAGCGCGCTGCGAAGGAGCGGGTTGGACGGGCGTGGCAGCTTGCGCGCCACCCATTGCAGACCGAGACCCAGCGCCGCGAGCAAAACCAGCGCTCCGCCAGCACCAAGCAGGAAACCGCCCGAAAGCCAGGGCTGCGCCGTGGTGATGAGCGCGAGCGCGCAGATCGCAGCGATACCGACGCCGGTGGCAATCAGCGCCCGCTTGTCGCGCGCAAGCGGCACAATCCGGCTGCGCATCAGCGCCATTGCCGGGAAAGAACGGGCACGAAGCAGCGGCGCTGCAGCGAAGGCAAAGGCGACAAGCAATCCGTAAGCGCCAGCGAGGAGAAGCGGAGCAGGCTCGATGACGAAGCCGCTTTCGACCGGCAGAAGACCCTCCAAAGCGGCTCCGAGCAGCGGAGTGACCAGCACCCCTGTCGCAAGACCGAGTGCGCTGCCCGCTATGGCCGCGACTGCGATCTGGAGCGCATAGACGCGAACGATGTCGCGCGAGGATGCACCCAGAACCTTCAGGGTCGCAATGCTCGCGCGGCGTTGGTCGAGATAGGACGAGACGCCGCCCGCGATGCCGATCCCCGCAATCACCAGCGCAGCAAGGCCGACCAGCGTCAGGAAGTCGCTCATCTGCCGTACGAAGCGATCTGCTCCGGGTGAAGCGCGGTCGCGGCTGCGGAAATCGAAGCCTGCATTGGGGAAGGCTTCGGTCAGCGCGTCTTCGATCGCTTCGGGGTCGTCGCTCTCGTTCTCGAACGCGATGCGGTACTTGCTCTGATAGAGCGATCCGGGCTGCAACAGGCCTGCAGCGGCAGGAATGTCCTTGGCCACGAGCACGGTCGGACCAAGCTGAAAGCCTTCAGACAGGCGGTCGGGTTCGTTCTCGATCACGCCCGCCGCGCGCAGGGTCATGGTGCCGACGCGGAATTCCTCGCCCACGGCAATGTCGAGCCGATCGAGCGCGCCTTGCGCGAGATACGCATCGTTTGCAGTGGGAGCGCCCGGTTCGCTGCCATCGACTAGGGTGAAATCGCCGTAGAGCGGCCAGGCATCGTCGATCGCCTTGAGTTCGACCGGCGCGGCGGCGTCATCGGTGCTCGCCATCGCTTGCAGACGGTAGCCGCCCGATAGTTCGCCATATTCGCCGAGAGCGGTGAGTTCATCTTCGGTCAAGTCGCGCTGCCACACCTCGACTTCGAGGTCGCCGCCAAGCAGCGCCTGTCCCGAGGATTGCAGCTCGCGTTCGATCGAAGCAGTGAGGGTGCCAATCGCGGCAAGCGCGGCGGTGCCAAGGAAAATGCAAACCAGCAGCAGGCGCAATCCCTTGAAGCGCGCATTGAGGTCGCGCCGGGCGATGTGCCACGCGCCGCCCCAGGTGAGGCCCTTCGCGTCGACCTTGGCGCTCACTCTGCAGCCTCGCTAGCCGGAGCGATGTCAGTCCTTGTGTCGGAGACGATAACGCCGTCTGCCATGGTCAAAACCCGGTCGCACTTTTCGGCGAGCAGCGGGTCATGCGTAATGATGAGCAGCGTCGCGCCGGTTTCCGCGCGGCGCGCAAACAGCAGCTCCACGATTTCCTCGCCGGTCGCGACGTCGAGGTTGCCCGTGGGCTCATCTGCAAAGATGAGGCTGGGGCGCGGCGCAATGGCGCGGGCGATGGCAACGCGCTGTTGCTCGCCGCCCGAAAGCTGGGTTGGGTAGTGGTCGATCCGGTGGCCAAGGCCCACGGCGGTCAATTCGGCTTCTGCGCGCGGGGTCGCGTCGTCGCTTCCGGCGAGTTCCATCGGGGTCGCGACGTTTTCAGCCGCGGTCATGGTCGGCAGCAGGTGGAATGCCTGAAGCACGATCCCGATCCGCCCCCGTCGTGCAGCGGCCAGGCCGTCTTCGTCGAGCTTGGCAAAATTCTGTCCGGCGACGGTCAACTCGCCTCCGCTCGCGCGTTCGAGGCCCGAGAGCACCGCCATCAGCGAGCTCTTGCCAGAGCCGGAAGGGCCAAGCAGCGCGACGACTTCGCCATGAGCGATATCGAGGTCGATCCCCTTCAGGATCTCCACCGGCGCAGCATTGCTGCCCAGTGTGAGGGTTAGATTTCGGGCGGAGATCGCCATATCGGCGTGAGTTGCTGGGTTTGTCACTAGGCTCAGATGGGATAGGAACGGTTTTCAAACAAGATCGAAATGGAAGGTTCGCAGATCGCTATGGCCCCCTTGCAGAAACGTTTTCCCCTCGCTTTTGGTTTCGCAGGCGCGCTTTTGCTCGCCGCCTGCGGCTCTGAAGCACCGGTAGACGCCCCCCGTACAGAGCCCGGCGCAATAGCCGAAGGCGAGCTGGCGGTGCCCGTCATGGGCGAGGAAGTGCGCATCCTTGCATTCGGTGACAGCCTGTTTGCGGGCTACAATCTAGCCGAGCCAGAAGGCTACCCCGAACGGCTCGAATCGGCGCTGCGTGGGCGCGGGATCAATGCGCGCGTGATCGATGCGGGCGTGTCGGGCGATACCAGCGCTGCTGGGCGCGATCGGCTCGAATTCGTGCTCAATGGGCAAAGCGAGACGCCTGACCTGTTTATCCTTGAGCTAGGCGGCAACGACCTGCTGCGCGGACTTTCGCCTGATGAAACGCGCGCGAATTTTGACGCGATGCTCAGCACCTTGCGCGAGCGCGGGATCCCCGTCCTGCTGATGGGAATGCGCGCGCCGCCCAATTACGGGCCGGAATACCAAGCGCAGTTTGACGCGATGTATGGCGAGCTGGCGCAGGAATACGACACCGCGCTCATCCCGTTCTGGCTTGAGGACATCTACGAGGACCAGAGCCTGTTCCAGAACGACCGCATTCATCCCACAGCCGAAGGGATCGAGGCGCTGGTGGCATCGACGCTAGACGATGTGCAGGCGGCGCTGCCTTCTGATGTGAGCGAGGGCTAGAGCCGCTCGAGCGAGCCGCCGCTGACCCGCCAGACGGCGGCTTCTTCCTCGATCTCTGCGAAGGGAGCGAGTTCGGTTCCGGTCATCCAGACCTGAGCCTTTCCTGCACGCAGTCGGTCGAATAACGCCTTGCGGCGCACAGGGTCGAGGTGGGCGGCTACCTCGTCGAGCAGAAGCACGCTTGGTCGGCCTGATGAGGCAAGGACGCCGTGGGCGAGGGTGATCGCGATCAGCATCGCTTTCTGCTCGCCGGTGGAGCTCGATGCGGCCGGTTGGCCCGTGCCCATCATCACCACTTCCAGTTCATCGCGGTGCGGTCCGGTGAGTGCGCGTCCTGCAGCACGGTCGCGTGGACGTGCGCGGGCGAATTCGGCGAGCAGTTCTTCCGGTGCGAGCGGGCCGCCGGGGCGATAGGTCAGGATGGGGCGGGCAAAGGGTTCGGGCGGGAAGGCCGACAATTCATCGCTTAACATCGCAATCAGGCGCGAGCGGTTGGCCGCAACCACGCTGCCATGCTGCGCGGCTTGCGCTTCGATCGCGTCTAGCCAGCGGGCATCGCCATGCTCTTCGAGCAGGCGGTTGCGCTCCCGTAGCGCAATCTCTAGCTGATTCACCGCTTTTGCGTGCCCCGGCTCGATCGCGAGCGCCATCCGGTCGACAAAGCGCCTGCGCGCACCTGCGCTGTCGGTGAAAAGGCCATCCATCGCCGGGGTGAGCCACGAGACCGCGTGCCATTCGGAAAGTGCGCTGGCGCTCGCATCGGCTCCGTTGATCCGAACAAGGCGGCGGGTAGGGCGCTCTGCCTCGGTATAGGTGCCGATGCGGGCGGAGACCTGTCCCTGCTCGATCAGGCTCGCCCCGATGGCGAAGGCTCCGGGCTGCGCGTCGCCGGGGGCCTTGCGAGCAAGGTCAGTAAGGTTTGCACGGCGCAGGCCCCGGCCCGGACTGAGCAGCGAAATCGCTTCGAGCACGTTGGTCTTGCCCGCGCCATTCTCGCCCACGAGCAAGTTGAAATGCGCCGTCTCGGCAAGCTCGCTCCTCGCATGGTTGCGGAAGTTCTGCAGGGTGATCTTTGCGAGCGCCATAGGTTCGAACGCGGGTAGCATGCGGGCGCGAAAAGGCCATCAAAAGCAATGCTCAAATCCCCGATCCTAAACAGTGGGGAAATTTCCCAACCTTTCGGATTGATGAACGACGAGTTCAGCTTCGCCAGAGTTAAGAATGGCTGAATTCCGCCATTTTTCGAGTTTGGCACACCTCCTGCAAAGTGTTGGGCAACCCCGGGATGGTCCCGGGAAACACAAACAGGAGACTACCAATGACCGCAACCGACTTCTCGAACCGTTTCGCCGCAGCCGCTTTCTCGCTGGTCGTTACCGCCGCGATGTTTGCATACGCAATCGTTCCCGCCACCCCCTCGCTTGCCTGATTAGTTCCGGCCAAGCGTATACACAAAGGACCCCCTCATCATGTTTACCAGTGACACCGCCACCCGCATCTTCGCCGCCGTTTTTTCGGTCGTGATTTCCACCGGCGTCTTTGCATACGCGATCATCCCCGGCAGCCCCGCGATCGCTTGATTTAACGCTTACAAAAGGACCAACACGAATGTACTCTTTCTTCGAACTTTCCGGCAGCCAGGGTGTGCGTAGCGCCGTTGCCGCTGTCGGTTCGTTGATCATCACCGCGGTTCTGATGCTGCCGACCGTTTCCGGCGCATTTCAACCCGCAAGCCCCGCCGTTCTCACTCTCGCAACAGGAGTTCTCGCATGAGCAATCTGACCAACAACAACGCTGGTCCGCCGTCCACCAAGTTTCGCCTCGACAAGCACAATGGCAAACTCTTCGGCGTGTGCTCAGGCCTTGCCAACTGGTCGGGTGTTGATGCGCTGGTCTGGCGTCTGGGATTTGTCGTCTGCACCCTTCTGGGTATCGGCTTCCCGATCCTGATCTACCTAGCAATCGCACTGATCGCGGACTGACGAGCGTGGCACCGCAAAGCTGAACCCGGTTTTCGGGCCAGCCACGCCCAACAATCTGAGAAAACCGGGAGGGGCCTTCTTCGGGCCCCTTTTGTTTTTGTCGCTACCATCCTGAAAATTCGACGCCGCAGGCGTCGCAAGGCCGACCGGCCGCCCGCAGCGGGTGCGCAGCGAAGCGGAGCACGTCTAGCGAGGACGCGGGCCCGGCCGGGCCCGCGCAATCCTACATAGCGCTGATACCGCCATCGAGCTTGAGCTCGGCGCCGGTCATGAAACGGCTTTCGTCGCTCGCGAGGTACACCACTACATTGGCGATATCGTTGGGCTCGCCCACGAATTTGAGCGGGATTTGCCGCGCAAGCTTGTCCATCAGCACGCCCTTGTCGAGCTGGTGCGCCTTGGCCGTGCCGTCGAGGATGGGCGTGTCGACAAAGGTCGGGTGAACCGAGTTCGACCGGATCTGCATGTTCTTCTTCGCGCAGTGCAGCGCGATCGACTTCGAGAGCATCCACACCGCCGCTTTCGAAGCGTTGTAGGCGGGCATCGTATCGCTCGCGATCAGGCCGGCGATGCTCGAGATGTTGATGATCGAGCCTGGCGCATGTTCGCGCATAAGCGGCAGGGCCTTCTGGCAGCCGTGAAAGATCGAATCGACGTTGATCGAAAAGCACCGCTGCCAGTCGCCAAAGTCGCATTCCTCGATATTGCCGGGCACGCCGATCCCGGCATTGTTCACGAGCACGTTGAGCCCGCCCATCTGCTCGCGTGCAGCATCGACGGCGGCTTCCCACTGGTCGGGGTCGGTCACGTCGTGCGCGATGCTGAACGCGGTGCCTTCGCCCATTTCGGCGTTCACAATCTCGGCGGTTTCCGCCGCGCCTTCGCCGTTAATGTCGGTCGCGAGCACGCGCGCGCCTTCCTGTGCGAGCCGGATGCAATGCGCGCGGCCAAGGCCCTGTGCGCCACCGGTGACGAGGGCGAGTTTGCCTTCGCAGCGTTTAGTCATGTGATTGTCTCTCCCAAAAAGTTCTCAGCCCCAGAAGTCCTAATTGAGGAAACCGGGCGTCATCAGCATCGCCACGCGCACGTCGACACCGTGGCCTGCCTCGCGCCACCTGGCGACGAACTCGGCAAGGCCATCCAACGGCACGCGGTACACCTCGATATTCTCTTCTGAAATCCCGCCGCCCTCGCTGACCTTGGTAAGGCCGCGCGCGCGCAGGAGGGTGAAGCTTTCCGTCACCATGCCGGGTGAGGAGTAATACTCGCCAAGGTTCGTCCAGTCGGACGCGGCGTAGCCTGTCTCTTCCTCAAGCTCGCGCTTGGCGGCTTCGATGGCGTGTTCGTCCTCGCTCCCGTCGTCGTCTCCGACAAGGCCTGCGGGAATCTCAAGGCAGAAGCGGCCCAGCGGTACGCGATATTGTCCGACCAGCAAAACGTGGCGCGTGCCGTCCGCATCCTCGTCGATGGCCATGATGGCAGCGGCGCGGATGCCGCGCGAGCGCCCGACATATTCCCAGCGACCGCGGGTCTTGGTGGTGATGAAGCGGCCTTCCCAGACGGCTTCCTCGCTGGCGTCAGCGTCCTTGTCGCGCACCAGCGCATCAAAGTCGGGTATCGGGATATCAGTCATTGCCGAGAAGGCTTAGACTTCGATCAGCCTGTCGGGAAGCTCGTTTTCATCGTCTTCCCCGCGCGGGAAGTGCTGAGAGAGAACAAAGCCCACATCGCGCACGCCAGCGGCCATGCCATCGGCGATGTACCCGCGCTTGATGTGGCTCAGCATGTCGCCCATCGCTTCGCCCCAGACCTCGGCATCGACGAGTTCGGCGATGGAATCGTCGGCCACGATTTCCGCTCGGTGTTCGCTCATCGACAGGTAGATGAGAACGCCGGTGCGTCCGTGGGTGCGGCGTTCCGCGCCGACCTTGAAGTGCTTGATCGCCTGCGCATGACAGCGCGCGGTCTTGACCGGGTTTGGGATCAGCCAGAATTTGAGCGCCTGCCACTGCTGGATAGCGAGCACCGCGATGAAGGTGATCAGGCCAAGCGCGATGGTCATGCTGGCAAGTTCGCCCGTCGTCCACTCATGGCTCCAGCCGCCGATAAGCGCGTCGTAGAGGTCGAGGAACGGGGTGGGGAGGGCGGCGAACAGGCTCATCGCGGTAAAGCTTGCGCCCACTGCCCACCAAAGCGCGACGTCGCTGTACCCGTCGCTGCGATCGGCGAGCACGGTGACGATTTCACCAGCCGTGGTGAGCTCTGCGGCCCCTACCGCGTCGGAGATTTGCTTGCGTTCTGCGTCGTTCAAATATGCCATGGTTCACCAGCCTCCCGAGGCGCCGCCGCCTCCGAATGAGCCGCCACCGCCGGAGAAGCCTCCGCCGCCGCTCCAGCCGCCGCCTCCACCGCCGCCGCCGGACATGGCGCCGCGTGCAATCGCGCTGCCGATCTCCCACAGGATGATATTGCCGACAGCATCGCCGAAGCCATCGTCGTCGTCATCATCGCGGCGCTTGCCCCAGGGGCCCTTGCCCTTCGAGCGATATTTGCGCCGCCTGCGCGAGCCGCGGATGATGGGAAGGATGAAGAAGAAAAAGAGGAAACCCATCCAGATCAGCGCGCCGATTGGGAAGCCGCCATCGCTCTTGCGGGCCTCTCCCGCCTCCTGCGCAATGCGCGCGGCCTCCTCGGGCGGCAGCTGCAGTTGCGCTACGATAGCGTCGGTGCCTGCAACGATCCCGCCCGGCATATCGCCATCGCGGAAACGCGGCAGGATCTGGTTCTGGATGATCAGCGCCGAAAGCGCGTCTGTAAGGTAGCCTTCAAGGCCGTAGCCGACCTCGATCCGGACCTTGCGCTCATTAGGCGCCACCAGCAGCAATGCGCCGTCATTGCGCTCCGCATCGCCAAGGCCCCATTCGCGGCCCAGCTGATAGCCGTAATCGGAAATGTCATAGCCCTGAAGGTCAGGAACCGTCGCGACCACCAGCTGGCGCTGCGACTGCGTCTCCAGCGCTTCGAGCTTGGCGGTGAGGTCCGCTTCCTGCGCAGGCGAGAGCAGGTCGGCATTGTCGACCACGCGGCCCGTCAGCGCGGGAAACTCAGGCTGCGCAAGGGCGGGGGACGCAATCAGCGCCCCCACGCCTGCAAGGATCAGCAGGATCTGGCGAACAACGCCCATCGGGCTACCCCCGATCAATTCGACGTCATGTCGAGTTGCGGTGCAACCTCTGCGCCTTCGGTGACCGAAGTGTAGGGCTCAAGCGGCTCTGCGCCGTGGATGATGTTCGCGCCGATCGTGTCGGGGAAGGTGCGGATCGTGGTGTTATACTGACGAACCGCCTCGTTATAGTCGCGAATGGCAACCGCGATCCGGTTTTCGGTGCCTTCGAACTGACTCTGGAACGCGAGATAGTTCTGGTTCGACTGGATGTTCGGATAGGCTTCGAAACTTGCCAGCAGGCGTCCGATGCCCTGGCTGATCTGGCCCTGCGCTGCGGCGTATTCCTGCATCGCCTCGGCATCGCCAAGGTTGTCGGCGGAGATGTTGACGCTGGTGGCCCGCGCGCGCGCTTCGGTCACTTCGGTCAGGATCGCGCGCTCGTTCTCGGCTGCACCCTGAACGATCTCGGCAAGGTTGGGGATGAGGTTGGCGCGGCGCTGGAACTGGGCTTCGACATCGGCCCACTTGGCCTTTGCCTCTTCCTCGGCAGCGGGGACCGAGTTGATCCCGCAAGCGGCCAGCGTCAACGAAACGGCGGCCACCACGAAGGCGCGCCCAAAGTGTGCAAATTTCATCTGTGTCCCTCCTAGGTTCGCGCCGGGGATGGGGATGAGTTGGCGCGACATGTCCTGTGTTAGTCATATAGCGCACCTCGGCCCGCTTTCAAGCCGGGTACAGCTTGGGCCGTGCGCTTGGCAAAGTCGATCCATCTTGCAACAACCGATTTTCGAACCGCACTTTTGAGGGGATCAGGGATGCTGTCAGACTTCAAGGAATTCATCGCCAAGGGCAACGTCATGCAATTGGCTGTTGCTGTCATTATCGGCGGCGCTTTCGCAACCATCGTCAAGTCGTTGACCGACGAGGTCATCATGCCGGTTGTCGGCGCGATTTTCGGCGGCGCTGATTTCTCGCGCTACTTCATCTTGCTCGATGTACCGGCGGGCTATGAAGGCGCGATGGACGATTATGCAGCGCTCAAAGAAGCGGGCGCGGCGATGATCGGTTACGGCGCGTTTATCACGGCGGTGATCAACTTCGTGATCCTCGCTTTCATTATCTTCCTGCTGGTTCGCTACACATTGAGAGTGATGGAGCAGATGGAGAAGAAGGAAGAGGAAGCGGCTCCAGAAGAGCCCGCAGGTCCGACCGAGATCGAGCTGCTCACCGAAATTCGCGACAGCCTGAAAAAATAGGCCACATTTTCGCCGAAATTATGGAACCATCGGCGTCCTTTGAGGATTGATCCCCTTGAACGCGCTGGAAAAAGCGCGGTCCTGGCGATTTGTTTTTGAAGGAATTGACGATGCGTACTCTCATTTTTGCAGCCGCTGCGGCCACTTTTGCTCTTGGCGCCTGCGCCGAAGCTCCGAACGAAGAACAGTCGGACATGATGGAAGACCAGGCTGACGCGGTTGACGACATGGCTGAAGACATGCCGACCGAAGCTGGCGAAGACATGATGGAAGACAAGGCAGACGCCATCGACGAAGCGGCAGACGAAGTCGACACCATCGGCTAACGCAGACTGCAACGCCGCAAGGGCGTTCGAAACGTTAACGAAATGGGGCAGGCCTTAGGTGGTCTGCCCCTTTTCTTTTGCCCGCGCGACGCCTATATCAATGGTGTTCGCTTCGGCGGACTATGGCGATAAATTGCTGCGTGCAATAGGCACAACGGACCCGGGGGCAGTACCCGGCGGCTCCACCATAAACCCCGGTTTTACGGGATTTCTGACGGGGCCGAACTAGGATCGACGTGGGCTGAAAAGCGTAGTTTTTGCTCGGGCTGAGTAACCCGTAATAGGCTCATTCTCATAAGTGCCAACGATAACGAAGCACTCGCAGTTGCAGCGTAATTTTAAGGCCTAACGGTCTGAATTTACAAAGCTAAAGCGCGGTTGGACCCACCGGGCAACAGAAGCGGATTCCGGGGCTCCGGGGGTAGCTAGCAACAGAAACCCCCACTCACATTTTTGGAAGGGTCGCTGCCGTGAAGAATGTGTTTGCCAAGATCGGACTGCCGGCCCTCGGTATTGCCGCTTTGATAGCGCTAGCAACGCCTTCCCCAGCCATTGCCGAAACCTATCAGGAATATCTCTCGCGCCTGCGCGATGTGTGTTCGGCTGAGTGCATGCAGCCGCGCCAGTTCCAGCTTGCCGCCCGCAAGCGGGATTCGGGCGAGGATGCCGACATGGCGCTCATCATGGATGTCGCCGCGGTTCGGCTGAATGGCGAGAAGTTCGAGCTGCTCAGCATGGACCTGCAATATTCGCCGCTCGAGGAGCTGGCGATCCTTGGGTCGGCTGGCATCAATACGTCGAGCCGCAACGGCATCGGCGGTCTTCCCAGCGCGCGGCGCGGGGGGACCAATCCCAACCTCATCATCGTCCAGCTGGATCAGCAGACCTTCTCCGACATCCTCAACGTCGCCACTCCGCTGGTGCAGGGTGAAATCCGGCGCGAGGAGGGCGAAGGCATCGTGGTGGAAGGCACGCGCGAGAAGGAACTCGTCGAACCTTCGCTCACGACGCTGCGCACCTATTTCCGCAATCGCCGCGTCGTCGTGCGCGGCCAGCCTGAACTCGAAGCAGTGTTTATCGGAGCGCGCCGCGATTTCCGCCGCAAGCAGGTGACGCTGGTAGTCGACAATCCTGACGATGTCGTGCTGCTGCCGCGCTATGATGATGAGGGTGAGCCGGTCTTCGATCCGGCGAAGTAACGCGCGCTATTGTGTGGAGGCTGATTGCTCTGGCGATGCCTTTTCGGCCTCGATTTGCGCCTTCAGTTCCGCCAACTCCTTCTTCGCTCTCACCGAATCCAGAATGGCCGCGCCGGCAAGCAAGACTGCCGTGCAGGCGGCAAGGAAAAGCGCTTCGCCCCAGTAGCTGGGATATTGATCGAGATAGGCCGAGCCGCGCGCGGTTGCGCCAAGCGCCAAGGCGTAGATGATCACGAACGCTTCGAAGCGATTCTTGATCACGAACAGCCTTCCGATTTTGCGCAGCATCACATCTCCAATCGTTAATCCGATAACCAGCAAACCGCGTGCCAAGTTCCAAACCGGGCGCGTGTCATTGGTTAACGTGATCAGGAGTGTAAGCGCATCCGACGCGGGCGCGCAAACGCGTTAACGTTGATTACTTGAGCTCACCGAGGTCGAGCGCGGTGAGCAGTGCTTCGCGAGCGGCGACCACCTGCGAGGTTAACGTATCGCTCCCCAGATCGGCCGGATCAATCTGCTCGGGCCACGTCTCGGAGATGACCTTTTCGAGCAGGTCCGCCTTAGCCTCGTCCAGCATGAAACGCGGATCGACCGCCGCCGGATCGCACACCACGCGAAGCCGCAGACAGGCGGGGCCGCCACCATTGGCCATCGACTGGCGCACATCGACCGGGATTACTTCGCGGATCGGGCCGTTTGAGGCCATCATCTGCTCGCAATAGGACCAGACGCTGGCGCTCTCGCGGCATTCCTCGGGCACGATCAGCACCATCCCACCATCGGGTAGCGTCAGAAGCTGTGCGTTGAAAAGGTATGTCCGGATCGCTTCTTTGAGGCTGACGGCGCTGGATGGCACTTCGACCACCTCGAGAGCAGGAAAGGCCGCGCGGATCGCGGCATAGGCGCCCTGCTGATCAGCAAATGCTTCCTCGTGCGTGAAGAGAACACGCTCGTTGACGACCGAGACGACGTCGTTGTGAAACGCGCCCGCTTCGATCGCCGCCGGGTTCTGCTCGACGAAGACGCATTTTGCGGGATCGAGACCGTGGCTGCGCGCGACAAGGCGGCTGGCCTGCTCGTGCTGTCGCGCGGGGAAACGGCCTCCGGGCTTGCCGTAGACGAACAATTCGACGCCCTCGCTGCCATGGCCCTCGCAAAAACGCCCGTGGTTCGCTGCGCCTTCATCGCCGAAGGTGGGGGGAACGGGGCCGTGAACGACGAAATGATCGGGATCGCCAAACGCGATATCGAGCTGGCGCAGTGTGTCAGGCCACTCCTGCGCGCGGTGGAGCATGGTGATGAGGTTGGCGACGGTCAGGTGGCACTTGCCGTCGTTCGTATCGGGTGCAGGCGATACGGTGGCCGCGTTCGCGGTCCACATGCTGGACGCCGACCACGGCGCGGCGCGCAATTGCGGCGCTTCGGTCCCGTCATAAGCGAGCACATTTTCAAGCAGCGCATTGGGGCGAGGCAGCGGCAAAAGGAAGCCCTGCACACCAAGCCGCGCAAGGTTGCCGCGCATCTTCCCTACACCTTGAAGCGCAGCCGCACGCGGATAGGACGGATCGCCCTTGTGGCTCGCGCTGGCGATATTGCCGAGGCTGAGGCCTGCATAATTGTGCGAAGGACCAACGATCCCGTCGAAATTGATTTCGCGCAGATTGAGTTCTTTGGGGCTCATCGCGCAACGCTCCACACCGTGTCGCCTTCGCTCACGTCGAGCGCATCGGCAGCCGCCGCATCGATTGCCACGCCGCCTTCACCGTCGAGCTGGCGCGCGCCGTAACAGGCGCGGAACGTCTCAAGCCGTCCGGTTGCAAGGATCGCGCGCTCGCCTTCGCCAAGGTCGCAACTGACCAGCTTGGCTTCGACCGAGTTCTTGACGCTGGTCACATCGTCGGTGCGCGCGACCATGCTCGGCCCGCCGTCGAAGATGTCCACATAGCCGTCATAGTGGAAATTCTCGTTCTCGAGCATCCGCATCGCGGCGCGCCCGGTCGGGTGAGGGACACCGATAACGCTGCGCGCGTCCTCGGAAAGCATCGAGACATAGACCGGGTGCTTGGGCATCAGGTCGGCGATGAACTGGTTGCCGTTGATCGCGTTGAAATAGTCGGCTTCCTGGAAGCTCATGCCGAAAAAACGCCCCGCAACGCCGTCCCAGAAAGGCGAGCCGCCGCGTTCGTCGATGATCCCGCGAAGCTCTGCGAGGATGCGATCAGCAAAGCGCTTGCGGTGCATCGCGACGAAGAGATAGCGGCTGCGTGCGAGAAGCAGGCCGAGGCCCCCGGCTCGTTCGTTGGGGTGAAGGAAGAGACCGCCAACCTCGCTCGATCCCTCAAGGTCGGTAACCAGGCTGAGGAGTTCAGCGCGCACCGTGCGGTCAAGTTCGGCGCTGTACTGGGTCAGCGTGTTGAGCCGATAGGAGTAGAACGGCCATTGCTGCCCGACCTTGGTCATCAGCTGGCACGTCCCCACCACTTTGCGGGTCGAGAGGTTTTCAAGCACCAGGACGAACTGTTCGTCGGCCAGCTCGTTGTCGGTGTTGGCAAAGGCCTCAGCGGCGCGCTCAAGCTTGGCGGTGAGGGCGGGGCGATCCGGGGGCAGGTTGGTGAACCCGCCGCCGGTCAGCTTTGCCATCTCGTAAAGATGTTCGAGATCCGATGTACGCGCAGCGCGCAGGCGATAGGTCAATTCAGGGCCCCCTGGGAAAGTCGTTCGATCACGCGCGCTGAGAGCGCGGCGCGTTCGGCCAGACTGTCGGTTATCAGAAATTCGTCGGCAGAGTGGATCGAGCCACCGCGCACGCCCATTGTGTCGACCACAGGCACGCCGCAGGCAGCGATGTTGTTTCCATCGCAAACGCCGCCGGTTGATTGCCACTTTATGTCATGGCCAAGTTCCGCCCCGCATTCGCGAACGAGGTCGAACAGCTTTTGCGCTTTCTCATCGACCGGCTTTGGCGGGCGGGTGACGCCGCCGTGACGATGCGTTGAGATCTCATGCTCGCGCTCAATAACATTCAGCAAGCCATTCAAATCTTTGTCGAAGCCTTCCATGGCCTCGGTGCTTTTGGGCCGAATGTTGAAGCGCAGCACCGCATGATCGGGCACGACGTTGTTCGGCCCTCCGCCCTCGAGTTTGGCCGGATTGATCGTGATGTCCTCGCGCTCAAGCCCCTTGAGCTTCAGGATCAGGTCCGCAGCCGCGACGATGGCATTGCGCCCCTCATGCGGATTTCTGCCTGCATGCGCGCTCTTGCCGGTGAAGGTGATCGAGTAATTCCCCGTCCCGCCGCGCGCATGAGCAAGTGTGCCGTCGGGCAGAGCGGCGGGCTCATAGGTTAGCGCAGCCAGCTTTCCGCGCGCCATTTTGGCGATGAGGTCCGCGCTCGCGAGCGAACCCGTTTCCTCATCTGAATTGAGCAACACGTCATAACCGAGCGAACCTGCCGACGCGGTTTCCTCGAACGCCTTGAGCGCATGCAGCATCACCGCAATGCCACCCTTCATGTCAGCGACACCGGGACCATTGAGCACGCCCTCTTCGAGCCAGGTGAGCTTCTGGAAGTGATGATCGGCTGGAAAGACCGTATCCATATGCCCAGTCAGAAGGATGCGGCGGTTGGCGGTCGGACGCACGCGCAGCACGAGATGCTGGCCATGCGCCTTTTCGAACTCGCTGCCATCTGCTGCAATCGCAGTAACCGGCGCAGGATCGATCAGTTCGACCTCTCCCGGCAACGCAGAGAAGGCTTCAGCCAGCACTTCGGCCTGTTTTGCAAGGCCATCCACATTTGCGGTTCCGGTGTTGATTTCGCACCACGACCGGACCTGATCCAGCATTGCCCCTGCGTCAATTCGGGCGTCGATTTGATCGGAATTTTGAGGTTTCATTGGAAACCACCTCTAGCGGCGGAAATCTCTAAGTCCAAGGCGTTGCAAAACGCTGTGCCCCGCGTCATATGCAGCCGCGTTCTCCTCCCCCGGACTTGGCTAACCTCTCTTCAAGTCACGAGGACATTTATGAGCGATACCACCACGCGCGCCGGCCTTGAGGTCGACCAGCGGCTTGCCGATCTGCTTGAGCGGGAGGTATTCCCCGCGCTCGGCCGCGATCCGAGCGCATTCTGGGAAGGCTTTGCTCAGCTGCTTGCCACCTTTGCTCCGCGCAACAAGGCACTGCTCGAAAAGCGCGAAGACCTGCAGGCGAAAATCGATGCGTGGCACACCGAGCGCGCTGGCAAACCGCATGAAGCTGGCGAATACCGCGCGTTTCTGGAAGAGATTGGCTATCTAGTCCCCGAACCGGGCGATTTCACGATCGGCACGCAGAATGTCGATGCCGAGATTGCGACGATGGCGGGCCCGCAGCTGGTGGTGCCGATCCTCAATGCGCGCTTCCTGCTGAATGCTGCCAATGCGCGCTGGGGCTCGCTTTACGATGCATTCTACGGCACCGACGCACTCAATGCACCGCCAGCGCGCCCCGGCGGTTATGACGAGGAACGCGGAGCCGCCGTGATCGCGCGCGGACGCGAATTCCTCGACCAAGCGCTTCCGCTTGTGGACCAGAGCTGGGCGGACCTCGCCGACGAGCACGACGGCAAGTTGCAGGACGAAAGCCAGTGGGTCGGCCACACCGACAAGGGTCTGCTCTTCAAGAACAACGGCATCCATATTGAGGTCGTGTTCGACCGCGATCACCCGGTCGGAAAGACCGACAAGGCGGGCATCGCCGATATCAATGTCGAAGCGGCACTCACCACCATTGCCGATTGCGAGGATTCGGTCGCGGCGGTCGATGGCGAGGACAAGCTTACGGCCTACACCAACTGGCTCGGCATTATTCGCGGCGATTTGGAGGAGAGCTTCGAGAAAGGCGGCAGGACGCTGACCCGCAAGCTCGCCCGCGACAAGACCTACAAGGACAATACCGGCACCGAGCACAGCCTTTCGGGCCGCAGCCTCATGTTCGTGCGCAATGTCGGCCACCTGATGACCAATCCGGCGATCCGTCTGCCCGATGGCAGCGAAATCCCAGAAGGCATCATGGACGCCGTCTTCACCAGCGCGATCAGTGCGCTCGATGTCGAAGGCCATGCCAAATATGGCAATTCGAGGCACGGTTCGATCTACATCGTGAAACCCAAGATGCACGGGCCGGAAGAGTGCGCCTTCACCAACGACCTGTTCGATGCGGTGGAGGACCTGCTCGGCCTGCCTCGCCACACGATCAAGGTCGGCGTCATGGACGAAGAGCGCCGCACCAGCGCAAACCTTGGCGCCTGCATCCACGCCGTGCGCGATCGGATTGTCTTCATCAACACCGGCTTCCTCGACCGCACGGGCGACGAAATCCACACCTCGATGCGTGCCGGGCCGATGATGCGCAAAGGCGCGATGAAGGGCTCCGACTGGCTGGCCGCTTACGAGGCGCGCAATGTCGCGATTGGTCTGAAGCACGGCCTTTCCGGCAAGGCACAGATCGGCAAGGGCATGTGGGCCGCGCCCGACATGATGGCCGACATGATGGAACAAAAGATCGGCCATTTGCGCGCAGGCGCGAACACCGCCTGGGTGCCGTCACCTACCGCCGCGACGCTCCACGCGCTGCATTACCACCAGGAAAACGTGTTCGTGATCCAGAAGGGGCTGGGCGAAATCCCAAGCCTCGACACACTACTGACGATCCCGCTCGCCGAGGGCGCAAACTGGTCGCAGGACGAGCTTCGCGATGAACTCGACAACAATTGCCAGGGCCTCCTTGGCTATGTGGTGCGCTGGGTCGATGCAGGTGTTGGGTGTTCGAAAGTGCCGGACATCAACGATGTCGGCCTGATGGAAGACCGCGCCACCTTGCGCATTTCCTCCCAGCACATCGCCAACTGGCTGCTCCACGGCGTCGTGACCGAGGATCAGGTGATGGATTCGCTTACTCGCATGGCCGCCAAGGTCGACGAGCAGAATGCGGGTGACCCGTTCTACGAGCCGCTGATCGGCAACGAGGACAAGCCCGCTTTCAGCGCGGCGAAGGACCTGATCTTCAAGGGCGTCGAGCAGCCGAGCGGATACACCGAACCGCTGCTGCACCAGTGGCGACAGGTGAAGAAGGCAAGCTGACGCCTGGAGGACAGTGTTCTCTTCGTGCGCTTTCGCATCCTCGGACCCGAGTTCGGCTTGAAGCTTGAGCTTTTGCAGCGAGCTTTGGGCCGAGGCGGCCACCATCGACACCGAACTCGTATTCAAGCGGACCTTCCGACGCCAACTACTTCTAGAACAACTCGAACGAATCCGAGCGTCGCCACGAGATTTCGACAATCGGGTTAGCGCAAATGGGGTAGGATTCGGTCTCCGCGAAGACGTTTAGCGCGACACCAGCGCCGAGCGTTTGCGTCCCATCTGGATGTTGCCACGGTCCGCTGCCGGGCCGACCTCCTTCGCCCGTTCCCCTGCGAGGCGGGTCATCATGCCAGGGCGAAGGACGAACTCGAATTCAACCCCGCACGTGCCCTCACTCGACCAGGCGATGGTGCAGTAAACCTCGTCCTCGCCCATTACGAGCCACCCCGTCACACCCTCCGGCGGCGGATTTTCAAGCTCGAGTTTCGCGCCCGCATCGGAGATGTTGGTGATCCTGCATTCGCGCACGCCGCTGACCGTTCGAAGGCCGATGGGAACGTCGACCAGAGTTCGGCTTGTTCGGCGGCGCTCGATTTCGACGACTTGCTGATTGTTGGCGAGGCTATTCATGGGCTTCTCCTGCAAGACGAGGAGCTATCTGGGCGACCTCGCACGACACCGAAGTTGAAGGATTGCGCCATCATTTCCCACCAGGGGGTATTCGAGCGTGATTACCTCATTTTAACCAGAGATTTAACCAAACCGGCAGGGTTTAAAGTGCGCCTGTCAGGGCGAACCGACTGCCTTAGCGAGCGCCACGAACTCGGCAACGCTCACAGTTTCAGCGCGGCGGGTTTCCTCGATCCCGACACTTTGCAAAGCGTCGAGCGCGCCCGGCACGCTCTTCAGGCTCTGACGCAGCATCTTGCGGCGCTGTCCGAAGGCGGCTTCGGTGAGGCGTTCGAGCGTTCGCGAGGAGACGTCGGCAGGTGCTTCGGCGGGCGTGACGTGAACGATGGCGCTCATCACCTTGGGTGGCGGGGTGAAGGCGCTGCGGTGCACTTTCATCGCCAGCTTCGCCTTTGCGCGCCACTGCGCGAGGACCGCGAGGCGACCATAGGCGCTACCACCGGGCTGCGCGACGATGCGCTCGGCCACTTCGCGCTGAAACATGAGTGTGAGCGAGAGCCATTGCGGCGGCCAGTCTTGGCCCGACAGCCACTTCACGAACAGGGCTGTTCCCACATTGTAGGGCAGGTTTGACAGGACGTGGAACGGCTCGCCGTCCATGATCGCGCCGTGATCGAGCTTCATCGCATCGCCTTCGATGACGGTGAGCTGACCGGGAAAGGCCTCGCTCAATTCTTCGAGTGCGGGCAGGCAGCGGCGGTCCATCTCGATCGCCGTGACGCGGGCACCGGCGCGCAGCAGGGCGCGGGTCAGGCCGCCGGGACCCGGGCCAACCTCAAGCACACGCGCTCCTGAGAGATCGCCCGGAAGCGCTGCGATGCGGTCCAGCAATTGCTCGTCGAGTAGGAAGTTCTGACCCAGCGCCTTGGACGCGGACAGGCCGTGCTTCGCTATCGTCTCCCGGATCGGAGGGAGGTCAGGCACCGGTGGTCTGTTTCGCTGAGCGAGCGTTCGCGCAGTCGCTCGCCATCAGGATCGCGGCGATCATGGCGTCGGGATTGGCCTTGCCGGTCCCTGCGATGTCGAAGGCGGTGCCGTGGTCGGGCGAGGTACGGATGATCGGCAGACCAAGCGTCACGTTGACGCCCTGGTCGAACTCAAGCGCCTTCAGCGGGATCAGGGCCTGGTCGTGATACATGCACAGCGCCACGTCGTAGTGGCGGCGCATGACGGGGGTGAAGAGTGCATCGCCCGGAACAGGGCCGGTCACATCGAGGCCGTCCGATTGCAGTGCGGTGAGCGCAGGAGCGATGATGCGGCTTTCCTCGTCACCGAACTGGCCGTTTTCGCCCGAGTGAGGGTTAAGACCGGCGACTGCAATACGCGGGTTTTCGATGCCAAAATCGCGCCGCAACCCCTCGGCCACGATCCGCGCTTTGTGCGTGATGAGCTCCTGAGAAAGCAGCCCTGGCACAGAGGCGAGCGCGCAGTGGACCGTCAAAGGGACGGTGCGAAGCGAAGGTCCGGCGAGCATCATTACGGCGTCTTCGAGCGCGAGGCCGCTGACCTCGGCTAAAAATTCGGTCTGGCCGGGATACTCGAAACCTACCCTGCCAAGCTGTGATTTGCTGACAGGCGCGGTCACCAGCGCGGCGGCCTGCCCCAAAAGCACGCAGCGCGTCGCTTCGGCAAGGGAGTGCAGTGCGAGGGCGGCACCGTCATCATCGGGCGCGCCGGGCGTGTAGCGCGCATCTGCGCCTGCAATTACTGGAAGACCCTTGGCGAAGGCATCGGCAGCCTCGCCGGGCTCCTCGATCGGGACCACCGCGAAATCGAGCCCGGCCCTGCGGATGGCACCACGCAGGACATCCGCGCCGCCCACGACGAAGAAAGGACGCCCGGAGCCTCTCAGCCGCTGGTAACTGGCAAGGATGATCTCAGGACCAATGCCTGCCGGATCACCCAGCGAGATCGCCAGTGGAGCCTGATCCAAACCTCGTGCCCCCGCCGCCGGCTTAGTTGTACTCGATGTAAGCGTCGTTGCGCAGGTCGCGCAGGTAACGCTGAGCGCGCTTGTTGATGCGCTCACTCTCGATGTTGGTCATGACCGTCTGGAAGGTCGGAGTACCGGAATCTTCAGGCTCATCACGGCCACACAACATCAGCACTCGCACACCCTCTTGGGCGCTACCGAAGGGAGGGGTGGTCTGACCGACCTGCATGTTCAAAAGGATGTTCTGAAGCTGCTCGGGAAGCTGCCGTGCCTGGATCTGGTCATTGGTAACAACGGTCGCGCCGAGCACCGAACGAGCGGTTTCCGCTTCGTTACAGCTGCGCAGCGATTGAATGAAAAGGCCGAATTCCTCGATCTTCGCATTTGCTTCGGCCTCGCTGGTGCCCTGGTCGAATGCAATCGAAATCTGCTTCAGGCTCAGCACCGAATCGCGCGGGTCGGCGGTCAGGACCTGGCGACGGTCGATCATATATATGATCGTGAAGCCGCCCGGGATTGCGATCGGGCCGACAAGCTGGCCCGGCTGCATCTGGCGGGCTGCGTCGGCCATCGGGCCGGGCAGGGTCGCAAGGCGCAGGAAGCCGGTGTCGCCTCCTTGTACTGCGGTCGATGCTTCGGAGAATTGGCGAGCATAGGCGACGAAACTGCCGCCCGCTTCGAGCTGCTCCATGATGCGCTGCATGTTCTGGATCACCGCCTCGCGGTTTTCCTCGGTCGCGTTCATGTAGATTTCGCCGAGGCGGTATTCCTCGGTGCCGCGCGCTTCTTCAAGCCGCTCGAGAACGCCCGTTACTTCCTCAGCCGAGACATTGACGAAGGGCGAGATGTTGCGACGGATCAGGTTCTCCCACGCGATCTCGCCCTCGATCTGGCGCTTGAGCGCGGCAGGCGAGGAACCGATCGAGGCGAGGTATTCGTCCATGCGCTCCGGGTTCTGGCCAAAGTTCTGCGCAGCGAGCTGCTGATAGGTCTGTTCGACCTCAGCGCGTTCGACACCGATTTCCTGTGCGCGGGCGGCCTGAATCTTGAGCGTTTCGTCGATCAGGTTGCGAAGCACCTGTACGCGCAGACGCTGGCGCTCTGCATCGGACACTTCGACTTCGGAAGCGTTGGTGACGAGAGCCACGCGCTGATCAATGTCGGTGCCCGTGATGACGAAACCGTTGACGACTGCGGTAGGCGCACGCTCGTTCGGGTTCTCGCTGCCGTAGACAGTGAAGTTTTCAGGAATCCCAAGCGGGTTGTCAGCCGTTGGAACAGCGGTCGTCTGCGCAGCGGCGGGTGCTGTCACCAGTCCCGCAAGAGCAAGCGCAGCTACTGAATTTCGAATGGAAGCAAATACCTTCAACGTCACGTCCCGTAATCCCGAATTGTTCTCATGCGTGCGGTCGTCATGCGTCCCGTTTCGCTCGCGACCTTCAAGTCTGTTGCCGCAGGTAATGCAGCGTCAGCTTGGCCAAACCGTTGCACGCTCCCGGCTTAACGCTAGCTGAGTGAGGTTAGTCGTGGCGCCCTTTAACTCGTTTTTTGCGCGCTGCCAATTCGCGCGGTGTGAGTAACCGGGGAGGGGGCTTTCGGCGCCCTAGTTGAAGCCCAGATTGCGCAGCGCGAAGAACAACTGGAACGAGTTGCCGCGCTCCGCGTCGCCCGCCGTGATGAAGTCGCGCCGCCAGGTCGCACCGAACTCGATGCAGTCGTCTCGGTAGGCGATGCCAAGGCGCGTGCGGATTGGTTCGAAACCGTCAGGCGAGAAGATCGGGTCTTCATCCGCGCCGGTCAGGTTGAAAACGCCCGAGCCGAACACAGACCAGTGCCGCCCGATGGTGAAACGCCCGGCAGCCCGGATTTCCTCGCGGTCGCGCAAATCCTCGACCGTCTGAATGTCGCGGTTGAGGCGAAGGTAGCCAACTTCGACATAATTGCGCTGCGAACCGATGGTCGCGTCGATCTCGTTGCGGCGGACCGCGAGATTGTCCTTGTCGATGCGGAACCGGTGGGTGAAGGCGAGGAAGTTGCGATAGCGAACCTCCGTCCGACCCACGAAGTCGGAAACGCGCTCAGACAGGCCCGTACCGTCGGGGAAGATCGCCTGCTGGGTTTCGGTCAGGCGGAAGGACTGGCCGATATTGGTTTTGACCCGCCACCCCGGCTTGGTCAGTTCCCAATCGACGCCCCACGTGACGCGCGAGCCTTCCTCGACGCGGTCATATCCCGAGAAACGGTTGAGCGCGAAGAGGTTGGAATCCTCAAGATCGATCGCTCGCGCATCTTCGTTAGGGACGGCGAGGTTGCGGATCGATGGGGCTGCGACGAGTTGCAGCCGGGGCTTCAGGACTTGCGTGCCGCCGAAAGCCTCGCCCACGAAAGGCCATTCGATATCGACCGCCGCCGTGGCAACGCCGCGCGTGGTCCAGCCCTCGTTCCCGCGATAGGCCGCGGTGAGCGTCGAGAGCGTGTCATTCGTGTTGTAGACATCGCCGCGAACGAGGCCGGTGAAGGTCACGACCTGCCCAAGCCCGGTCAGCTGGCGCAGATCCCATCGCGCTCCCGCAAAGGCGCGTTGCGTATCTTGTCCCTCGTTGCGGATGAGACTCAGGGAATTGGCCTGCAATTGCAGGTTACCGCCAAGCAGCGGGTCCTCGATATTGTAGCGATAATCGATCGCCGGGACAGCGAGCGGAACCTGACCTTGCTCAGCATTGATGCGCAAGGTCTGCGTCGCCCAGCCGGCCACGCTTAAATAGGACCGATCATCGATCCGCTCGAGATTGATGGTCGAGCGCAGCCGGTCGTCGCGGCTGATGTCATAGCGGCGAAGGAAAGTGCGGTCGCTTGCCACACGGACCGAGCCGGTGATGCTCCATTCGGGCGAAAACTGAAAGCGGCCATTGGCAAACAGGTGCCCGCGCGGATCGCTTTGCGTTGTCGGGGTCGCTCCGAAGTTCGACACGCGGCGGCTCGACGTCGCATAGCCGGTGATCTGGTATGCGCCCTTTTCGGTTAGGTGCCGGAACTGGCCCGTCGCCATCGGCGCCACGTCGGAATAGACCCGCGCACCCAGCGTCAGGTCCTTGTTGTCGGCCAGCCGCCAGTAATATTCGCCCGAGAGCTCAAGCCCGTTGACCTGATCGAAGCGAACGTTGGGGACCAGAAACCCGCTTTCTGCGCGGCCATCGGTGCGGATGGCAAGCCCGGGCAGCGGCAGGATGCGCGCGCCGAACAGCTCCAGCATGGCGCCATCGAAACTGACGCGTGCCTCGTCCGGGTCGTAAGTGACGCGCTCTGCGGTGATGCGCCAGGACGGGTCCTTGTCGCAGCCTGCCTCATCGCTGACCGCGCAGGCGCTGTAGGCGGCGTCCGTAAGCAGCACGGTACCATCCTGCGCCCGCGTTGCCGACCTTGCCGCAAGTCGTCCGCCTGCGCGAAGGGCAAGAAGCAGGTCGTCCATCGCGCCCGCTTCGAACTGATCGTTGAGCTCGATTGTCTCGGTGAAGATCTGATTACCCGAATCGTCGACGAAACGAACATTCCCGCGCGCCACGATCTCCCCACTGCCACGATCCCAAGTAACCTCGTTCGCGCGGACCGATGCGCGGTCGGAACGCAGGATTACATTGCCGCGAGCGGTGAGGATATCGGCTTCGTTATCGTATTCGACCTGCTCTGCCTCGAAGGCGATCTGGTCGCCTTGCTCGGGAAGGTCGGGCTCAATGCTGGGAGGATCTTCGTCCTCGAACGTAGGCGGAGGCGGCGGTGCATCGGGATCGGCCTGCGAAATCGCCTGTCCGGGCAGCGGCGCATCGTCCTGTGCCTGAGCTGGCACCGCGACAAACAGCGCCGAGAAACACGCAGCCGAAGCTGCCAGCGCCAGAGGGCTGGTCATGTTGCGCGACACTGTAAACGGCCTCATGCCTACGCAGACCCTCGAACCCTCGGACATGGCTTGCCTATTGCACCGCTGCGGCCTAATCGCAATCGCCATTCCAGAACTGCTTTTGAAAGCAGGATCAAACGTGTCGCAAACGCCCTAGTAACGGCCAACTTGGCAGAGCCATTCGCGACAAATCACAATCGGAGCCCTCATGCAGATCAATTTCACCGACAGCGCACCCGACAATGTCCGCCTTCATGTGCAGATCGTCAATGAGGGCGACGGGCTCGAAGGCATCGATGAAGTGCTCGCTGAAGGCGCGCCGACCGCGCGTTTCCGCGGCAAGCCTGGACAGGTGTTCGAAGGCTTCGCCAAGATCGATGGGGAGCTTCGTCGGCTGGCGATTTCGGGAGCCGGTGAAGCGGGCGCAGACAATCGCCGCCTCAATCTTGAGCGGGCAGGCGCTGCGCTAACGGCGAAGTATCTGCGTTCGGGCGAAACCGACATGGTGCTCGACCTTGCGAGTGCAGTAGAGGACGCTGAGGAAGCTGGCGCTGCCCTCGCAGGCCTGTGCATGCGTAGCTGGTCGATGGATGATTATCGCACCAAGCTTTCGAAGGAAAAGAAGGTCTCGCTCGAGACCGTGCACGTCATCAATGCACCCGAAGGCACGCTCGCCGCTTGGGACCGCGAACTGGCGATCACCAAGGGCGTCGATTTCACCCGCATGCTCGTCACCCAGCCTGCGAACCTTCTTTACCCGGAAAGCTTCGTTGAAGTTTGCCAGAAGATGTTCAAGGACACCGGCGCCGAGCTGACCGTTCTGGACGAAGCGCAGATGGAAGAGCTCGGCATGGGCGCGCTGCTTGGCGTGGGTCAGGGATCAGTGCGCGAATCGCGCCTGCTCGCAATCCGCTGGAACGGCGGCGAAGAGGGCGAGAAGCCAACCGTTTTCGTGGGCAAGGGCGTGACCTTCGATACTGGCGGTATCTCCTTGAAGCCTGGACCCGGCATGGAAGACATGAAGTGGGACATGGGCGGTGCAGGTGCCGTGGCGGGCGGCATGCTCGCGCTTGTCGGGCGCAAGGCGAAGGCCAACGTCGTTGGCGTTGTCGGTCTTGTCGAGAACATGCCCGATGGCAATGCAATCCGCCCGGGCGACGTGCTTACTTCGATGAGTGGTCAAACGATCGAAGTGCTCAACACCGATGCCGAAGGCCGGCTGGTCCTGTGCGACGCGCTGCATTGGGCACAGGAACAGTACGATCCTGAACACATCGTCGACTTCGCAACCTTGACCGGCGCGATGATCATTGCGCTTGGCAACGAGCATGGCGGCGTTTTTGCCAATGACGACGATCTCGCCAGCCAGCTGGTAAGTGCAGGCAAGTCGGTGAACGACAAGCTTTGGCAGATGCCGCTTGGCCCGGCTTACGACAAGCTCATCGATTCCCCGATCGCCGACATGAAGAATATCGGCGGGCGCGGCGCAGGCTCGATCACGGCGGCGCAGTTCCTTCAGCGCTTCATCAAGAAAGACACCAAGTGGGCGCACTGCGACATCGCGGGCATGGTCTGGTCCGACAAGCCCGGCCACGCGCATGACAAGGGCGCAACCGGCTACGGCGCGCGCCTCATCAACCAGTTCATCGCGGACAACGTGGAGTAATTTGCCCCATGGCGAAGATGCGGAAGAAATCCGATCTTCCGTCAAAGATCTGCGAGAGCTGCGGCCTGCCCTTTACCTGGCGCAAGAAGTGGGAGCGCGACTGGGACAACGTTCGCTATTGTTCCGAGCGCTGCAAGCGGAATAAGAATAAGACCTGATGAAAGTCGATTTCTGGCAACTCTCGCGCGATCCGGTCGACAAGGTGGTCGCCCTAATCGCGCAGCGCGTGCTGGATAGCGGCGAGCGGCTGTTGGTCGTCAGCAAGAATTCCCAGCAGCGCGAAGCGATCTCGCGCACTCTCTGGAAGGCAGAGCCTGAGAGTTTTCTCGCCAATGGCGAGGCCAGCGCGGCTGGCGCGGACAGGCAGCCAATCCTGCTTTCTGCCAGCTGCGAGGCTGCGAACGCGGCCAGCCATGTGATCTTTGCCGATGGCGAATATCGCGAACCGACCGGGTTCGAGCGCGCCTTTCTCCTGTTTGACGACGAAACCGTTGAGGCGGCTCGCGGGACGTGGAAGAGCCTAGAGAGCAGCGATGGCCTTGAACGCGCATTTTTCCGCCAAGATGGCGGCA
>NZ_CH672390.1:0-1681746 GCF_000152865.1 Erythrobacter sp. NAP1 | reverse complement strand
ACGAGGCGACCGGGCTCACCTTTTCGGTGACCGCCTATCCAGACGGCGACGGCATGACATTGGGCCAGCTAACCGTGGGCGAAGACCCCGGCTGATTTCGCGCTCGCCAAGCCGCAAACGACCAAAAGCTTGAATTGCGCCTGCGCTGGCGCTAGGGGCGCGCGCAATCCTCTCTGGCGCGCCGCGTGGCGTGCGATTTTTCAAAACAAGGACGAATACCATGGCGGTCACCCGCACCTTTTCGATCATCAAGCCCGACGCCACCAAGCGCAACCTGACCGGTGCCGTCACCAAGAAGCTCGAAGAGGCTGGCCTTCGCGTCGTCGCTTCGAAGCGCATCCACATGACCCGCGAGCAGGCCGAAGGCTTCTACGCGGTTCACAAGGAACGCCCCTTCTTTGGTGAACTCGTCGAATTCATGATGAGCGAGCCGGTTGTCGTGCAGGTTCTCGAAGGCGAAGACGCTGTGAAGCGCAACCGCGACGTCATGGGCGCAACCAACCCGGCTGAAGCCGACGAAGGCACGATCCGCAAGGAATACGCCCTGTCGATCGGCGAAAACAGCGTCCACGGTTCGGACAGCGAAGAGAACGCAGCGATCGAAATCGCATTCTTCTTCAACGACGACGAGATCGTCGGCTAAGCACTTACCAAGCAGCTATCTTGACGAGGGCCGTCCGGTTGGGCGGCCCTTTTCGTATCAGCGCTCCTCTGCGAAGCGCTCTAATTGCTGTGAATGCGCGTGGTGATGGCCCGATGCGCTGTCTTCCATCTGCGCGTGCATGGCAAAAAGGGCTTCGGGCGTCAGTTCAAGATCGAGATCGGCATAGCAGCGCGCGATCGCACCCTCCCAGTCTCCGCCCAGCGCGTCGAAATGGAGCCGCGCGATCTTTCCGTCCCATTGCGTCAGTGTCTTCGCCATACGCTCCTCGCGCAGCACGATCTTGTGCCGCCAAAGCGCCTCGATCGTGTCGAGATCGCATGTGTCGGACTGTATCGCCATCTGATTTGCGCAAAGTGACACTGCGCTGCGAAGGACCTTTTCGCTATCGCGCTCGGCCACGACCAGTCGCGCATCGGGGAACAGGTCGAGCAAGGCGGGAAGGTCTTCGGCAAAAGCGGGCACCTTGAGCACGCGCGGCTTGTCGGCGATCCCGCGATGGGCGGCGTCCGTTCTCAGTATGCGCGCGAACTCGCGGTAGATCGGCGCGGCGTCTGCAGCCTCACTCCAGATTGAATAACTCGGAATATGCCACTGCGATTCGTAGATCGAGTGGTGCAACGCAGCCGAAATCCAGGCGAGTTCCTCCTCCACATCGCCCGGCGCCATCGGATGGATTGATTGCAGCCAGGGATTGAGCGCGTTGAGCATCACCAGGTCGAGCGCGCTACGGACCCGGTTTACCCCCTTGGCCGCAGGGACAGGATGATAGGCATCGCAATAGCGCGTGTGCGAGTGCGCTGGGTCAGCGGCGAGCAGCTTGTGAATGCGTGTCGTGCCCGAACGCATATGCCCGATCACGATGATAGGCGGGGCAAGTTCGGTCTCGGCAAGCTCAGGCCGGTCGCTCCACAGCTTGCCGAAGGCGAGGCGGTTCTTGACCACGCGGCTCAGCTGACCCCAAGCCATCGCCTTGCCCAGCGGGTTGAGGTTGGCCTCTTCGATCACGGCATTGCAAAGCCGCTCCAGCCGCTCGCGAAAGTCGGCCACATCCTCGCCCGATCGCCCGCCGGTTTCGCCGTGTGCGTTGGCGGCATTGGTGGCGACGTCCCAGAGCGCGTCGGCGCTCAGATCGGGCGTGGGCAGCCAGCCTTTGTCCCATGCCGTGCCAAGCAGAGTGCTTGCGCGATCGGCGAGGCGTCCTCTCGCAAGAGGATGCTCGCGCGCGGGCTTCTTTCTCGGAAACTGCGGCATCAGAACTGGTCCGCCGCATCGAGCAGCTTGGTCAGGCGCGCAGGCGCAACGCTGCGCCAGCTTCGATGGAGCCATTCGCCGACATGCTCCCAATCGACGCCGGGGCGGTTGAGGATCACGCCGATCCATCCGCTGGCGCCGTAATAGGCGGGTTTGAAATAGGCTTCGGGCTGCGCTTCGACGAGGTCCAGCAGCTCGTCCATGCTACCCGTCTTCACGAGAACGGCGATGTGCTGCGAGCCGTGATGCTGATCGTTGAAATGCGCGAAGAATTTGCCCGATTTCTCGGTTCCAACTCGGAAGCCGGGCGAACCGTGGCTGTCGCGTTCGTGCGTTTCGGGGAGGGCAAGCGCTAACTCGCGCACCTTCGCATACAGATATTCGGGATCGTAGCCTCGCGAGACATAATCCGCGACTGCGCGCGGATAGAGCTGGTGCTCGGCCGGTTTGACCCGCGCGGCGAGTGCTTCTGGTGTGTCGTCGGGCGCAATGGCGACCCTGACCTGCGCCAAGACCTCGCCGGCATCGAGTTCAGGCGTGACGATATGAACGCTCGACCCCGCATGGCTGTCGCCCGCCTCGATGGCGCGCGCGAAGGTGTCGAGTCCCTTGTATTTGGGCAGGAGGGAGGGGTGAATGTTGAGGATTTGACCCTCCCAACGCTCGACAAAGCTGTCGGAAAGGATGCGCATGTATCCGGCGAGGACGATGAAGTCGCCGCCTGCCTCGACCACCGCCGCTTCCATCGCGGCGTCCTGCTCCTCGCGGCTGATGCCCTTGTGCGAGTGCGTGAATGTCGCGATGCCTTCAAGCTGCGCGAGCGCGAGCCCTGCTGCGTCCGAGACATTGCTCGCGACAAGCACGATCTCGTAGGCCGCATCGTCTAGGCGGCTGGCGTAAAGCAGCGCGGCAAGGTTGGTGCCCGTGCCCGAAATGAAGACCGCGATCTTCGCTTTATGAGTCATGCTGATCCCGTCTCAGCATAGATCCCTCCGATAGTCTGCCGCGCGATCCTGCTGCGAAAGTCCGGTCTGGACAAGGCAGGCGCGGCAGTTTGCATCAAGCCGTGTGTGTCGCGCTCCAGTCGCCGAGCGCGCTCCATGTACCCTGCGATCCGCGAACCGTGCAGCCGCGCTCGCCTTGCGCGATTGTCCCGACGCGCAGCACCGTCTCGCCAGCCTCTTCGAGCCGTTTGGTGACCGTGTCGACATCGGTCTTGGCCACTGCGAGAACCATGCCCACGCCGCAATTGAAAGTGCGTGCCATTTCCTCAGGCTCAATCGCGCCCTGCGCCTGCAGGTAGGCCATCAGGCGCGGTTGCTCCCAAAGGTCGGCATCGACCTGAGCATGCGCGCCGTCAGGCAGGATGCGCGGGATGTTTTCAAGCAGGCCACCGCCGGTGATGTGTGCAAGACCGTGGACGAGCCCATCGCGAAGCAGCGGAAGAAGGCTCGCCACATAAATTCGCGTGGGTTCGATAAGCGCGTCGATCAATAGCTGCTCGGGATCGAACAGGGCAGGGCGGTCGAGTTTCCAACCCTTGTCCGCTGCAAGCCGCCGCACGAGCGAATAGCCGTTCGAGTGGACACCTGAACTTGCAAGGCCGAGCAAAACGTCACCGCTTGCAACCTTCTCGCCCGTAAGCTGCTCCCCGCGTTCGACCGCGCCGACACAGAAACCAGCAAGGTCATAATCGCCATCGCCATACATGCCCGGCATCTCGGCTGTTTCGCCGCCGATGAGCGCGCAGCCCGCTTGTTTACACCCCTCGGCGATGCCCGCGACGACCCGCTCGGCGATGCCGTTCTCCAGCTTTCCGGTGGCGAAATAATCGAGGAAGAACAGCGGCTCAGCGCCCTGCACGATCAGGTCGTTGACGCACATCGCGACAAGGTCGATCCCGACGGTGTCGTGCCGGTCATAGTCGATTGCCAGCTTCAGCTTGGTTCCGACCCCGTCATTCGCCGCGACGAGCAGCGGGTCCTCATACCCGGCAGCTTTCGGATCGAAGAAGCCGCCAAAGCCTCCCAGATCGCTGGTTGCTCCCGGCCTCGCTGTGGCCTTTGCCAATGGCGCAATGGCCTTGACCAGCGCGTTGCCGGCATCGATCGAAACGCCTGCATCGGCGTATGTATATGGGGAGTTCTTGCCACTCATGCGCAAGGCTTTAGCCTTTCAGGCTTGGATTTCCACTTCGCATTGGGCAAAGACGCATCAGATTTCCCCGATGAGTATGTCATCCACCCTTTCCGGCCCGAATTTGAGAGCCCTGCCAGCGCCGCGCTGGATCGCCGCAGCGCTGTTGGCGTTTGCTCTGTTGGGCGGCGGCTATGCGCTCGTACTGGCGCAGGTGTCGGGGGACCGCGGTATCGCTCCCACCGCTTCGAGCGCCGATATTGAGGTGCGCGGGATCGAGGTCGATGTGCGCGCTGATACGGGCGAGGAGGCGCGCGATGAGGCGTGGCGCCGTGCGCAGCGTGAGGCGTGGGAGCAGGTCGGTGGGCCAGCGATCAACGACAGCCAGCTTGCAGGCATGGTCTCGGCCATCGTCATCCAGCGCGAGCGGATCGGCCCCAAACGCTATGTCGCAACGCTTGGTGTAACCTTCGACCGCCAGCGCGCAGGCCGATTCCTAGGTGGCGCTCGCAGTGCGCGTTCGTCTGCGCCGATGTTGCTCATCCCGGTAACGGTGAGCGGCGGCGCTTATATGACCTTCGAGGTTCGCAATCCGTGGCAGCGCGCTTGGGCCGAATTCAATCCGGGCGGAAGTCGCATCGACTACGTCCGCCCGTCCGGCGCGGGGGGCGATTCGCTTTTGCTGACATACGGGCAGGCGGGTCGACGCAGCCGCGCGTGGTGGGCGAGCACGCTCGACCAGTTTGGCGCTGCCGATGCTCTCGTGCCGATTGCCAAGCTCGATCACCAATTCCCCGGCGGCCCGATCACCGGGACCTTCACCGCACGCTATGGGCCGGACAGCAAGTTCCTCGAGACATTCGAGATGGAAGCGAGCGGTCCGGGGCAATTGCAGGCCATGCTCGGTGAAGCGGTTGAGCGCATGGATGCCATTTACGAAGAGGCGTTGGCCGATGGGAAATTGCAGCCCGACCCGACCCTGCGCCTCGGCGGTTCGGGGCAGGTCGACCCGGCGCTTGCTCGCTTGATCGAGATTGGGCGCGCTATCCGGGCCCGCGATGCCGCCGCTGCTGAGGCGGCTGCGACGGCTTCCGAATTCTCGGCCGGTGAGGCACCCGTCGCACAGCCGACTCAGGCCCCCGCCGTCGTGCGCGCCTATGCCGTCCAGTTCGCAAGCCCCGATCCGATGGCTTTCGATTCGGCCCTTTCGACCGTCCGTCAGGTTCCGGGAGTGCGCGGATTAGCGGTTACGAGCACCGCGATGGGCGGCACTTCGGTGATGAGCGTAAGCTACGGCGGCGACCTGTCCGCGCTGGCGGCGGCGCTGCGCGAACGCGGCTTTGCCGTGCGCGAGGGCAACAACGCGCTCGCCATCAGCCGCTAGACCGCCAGTGGTACTGTCGTGGCTGGTTCTTCGCATTCCCAGATAGCTCTCCCGTTGGCTCCAGCCGGCGAAGGCGCCCCACGCCGGATCGTAGTGGGGAACGCCAATCTGCAAGTGGTCGAGGCCCTGCAGAACCCAGTCAGCTGGCCATTCAACACGGCCGTCCTAACCGGCCCGCCACGATCGGGAAAGAGCCTGCTCGGCAATTGGGCCGCAGGGCAGGGGATCGAAGTCATCGACAGAGCCGATACGCTGGACGAAGCGGAGGTGTTCCACCGGTGGAACGCGGTGCAGGAAGGCGGTTCACGCGCAGGCACCAAACTGCTGCTGATTGCCGACAGCACGCCTTGGGAGATAAGCCTGCCTGACCTTAAGTCGCGCCTCGGCGGATCGCTGCAACTCGCGATTGGCGATCCCGATGACGCCATGGCGGCACAGCTGATCGAAGCACATGCAGAGGCGCGCGGTCTCACCTTGGCAGAGGGGGCAGCGGACTATCTCGTCCCGCGCACGCGGCGCTCCTTTGCAGATATCGAGGCGCTCGTGCGGACCATCGACCGGATCAGCCTTGAACGTGCGGCACCCGCTACCATGTCTGTGTGGAGAGCGGCGCTCGAAGCTTTGCATGGGCCCGACCAACAAAAACTGTTGTAGCGCGGATTTGCCTTTCGGCCCGTTTGGTGGGAGAATCAGCACCATGTTCGACAAGCTCAAGGCTTATCTGGACTCGGTCCAGGCGCGCGATCCAGCTCCTCGGTCGCGGTGGGAAATCCTTTTGTATCCGGGGGTTTGGGCGCTTGGCTTCCACCGGGTTGCGCATTGGCTCTTCGATGCGAAGCTGTTTTTCCTCGCCCGGTTCGTCAATCATCTCAGCCGCCTGCTGACCGCGATCGATATCCATCCGGGCGCCAGGATCGGGAAGAACTTCTTCATCGATCACGGCTTCACCGTCATCGGCGAAACTGCAGAGATCGGCGACAACGTCACGATCTATCAGTGCGTGACGTTGGGCGGGACCAATCCGACAAATGGAAAGGGCGGCAAGCGCCACCCGACCATTCAGGACAACGTGATCATCGGCTCAGGCGCGCAGGTCATTGGCCCCATCACCGTGGGCGAGCGTGCACGCATCGGTGCCAACGCTGTGGTGACAGAGGAAGTGCCTGAGGGCGCGACGATGGTCGGTTTCAAGGCGCGCTCGACACTCGTTCCTGCCGAAGAGTGGATCAAGGACTTCATTCCCTACGGTACGCCTTGCGAGGACGCAGAAGGCAACCGCGTCGATTGCATTGAAAAGCTCGAAAGCGAACTGATCGCAATGAAAGCTGAGATCGCCGCATTGAAGGCAGATCGCCAAGTCGATGAACCTGTTCAGGGCGATCTCGACCTCACCAAGAAAAGCGGGACCGGTGCCTGATGAGTGCAGGTCTAGGAGCCGGGAATTCCGGCCAGGTTGTTGCGTTTCCGGGTAAGCAGGCTGCAAATCAGGTCGGGTTTGACCGCGAGGAACTGCAGCGCATTCTCGACCTTTATGGCCGTATGGTCGCCGCGGGCGAATGGCGTGACTACGCGATGGATTTCGACCGCCACGCAGCGACCTTCGCCGCATTCCGCCGCACCGCCGAGCGCCCGCAAACGCGCATCGAGAAACGTCCGAGCCTTCGAGGCAAACAGGGCATGTACACGCTGTTCGGCGAGCACGGACAAATCCTCAAGCGAGGCTCTGAACTCGTGAACGTGCTTGCCCCGGTCGAGAGGCGGCTGATGAAGGCGGTCGACGACTAGGCCGAGGCTGCCATCGACAGGGCCGGATCCTCGGTCGCAGGAAGGCTCGCCTGAACATTGCCCGGAAGCGCCGCAACCACCGAACGTCGGATCGGCTGCCAGAAGGCTGAGAGGCTCAAGAGAGCCGATCCGATCACTAACGCGGTAAGTGCAAAATTCAATTCGACAGCTCCAAACTCGCGGAACAGGAATGTCAGCGCGAACAGCACATAGGCGAGGGCGGAGACCAGCAGCGCGCGCCGGTCAATCGCCAACGCGAGCAGGCCAAACGCGATATAGACGCCAAGCACACCCACAGCCGCTCCCACGCCCAGATTGTCACCCTCGGTCACGCCTAGCAGGGCGAAGATCGGGTGAGCGATCATGGGTGCCGCAAGCAGATGCAGCCAGAAGGCAACGTCGCTGCGACGCGTGATACGCTCGCGATCCGAAATGTCCCAGCGCATGGCAAAGCCGAACACCGCAAGACCTGCGATGAAGACGAGGACGAGCAGGATATCGGGCGTAATCAGCCCGGGACCGACAGCTGCCAGCATCAGGGCGATGACCGTGCCTGCGACACCCGCAGCACCGGCTGCGACCGTGATCGGCACCATGAAGCGTCGCCAGTGAAGGTAGGCGGCGCCCGCTCCAGCAAAGGCTGCGAGCGCGGCGATTACGGCTCCGATGCGGTCGCTGCCATTCAGGATGATGGTGAACCCTGCACCGAGAACTGCGAAGAAGACCCCCCCGACAAAGGCGAGCAGCAGCAGGATCGAGGGCAGCGCCATCCGGCGTTTGCGCGTAAAGAACTCTGCCAGCGGCCATGCGGTTACGGCCACCAGTAAGCCGGGCAGGCAAAGATCAAGCGCGGTCTTGAGGTTTCGGGCGTCGGCCCTTGCCTCCAGCTGGGCCGCGCTCATCCTGCTCGGAATTGTCTCAAGCCAAGCCTCGGCGGGCACGAACATTGCGGCGAGAGCCTGACCAATCGCACCGACCGCGAGCAGCAAGATGACGATGCCGATGCTCACGAATATGTCGTTGAAGCTGTTGATGAGGCGAAAGTTTTCTTCCGACCCGCGTGGCAATTCGCGCACTCTCGTCATGTGAGCGCGGAAGCTTTCGGCGGCCTCGGCGCTCAGCGCGCCTGCCGCGACGGCGGAATTGATGTCGTCTTCTGAATACATTTCGGGCCCAGCCTCCCCTGCTGAATAGCAACGGAAGCTAGGCCCGGTGTATTAAGTAGTCAATACAGTGGTGCGGATTAGCCGCGCGCGCTGGCGGGACCGGTGCCGGTGACCTTCTGCATGGCCTTGAGGATGTTGCCCGACTGCTCGGAACCCGACTGCGGGGCGACGAGGTTCGAGAAGTCGTTGATCTCGTCCCAGCGTGCGGCGAAGCCTTCGACGGTGCGGTCTTCGTCCTTGAGCCACACCGCGTCGTTCATCACGGTCCACGAAGAGTGGAAATCGCCTGCGCCTGCACCGACGATCGCGTTGGTGGGCGAGTCTTCGCTGACGAGGAAGAGCGCTGCCGGAACCACGTTCACCGGATCGAACAGCTTGAAGGCTTCTTCAGGGAAGAGGTCTTCGGTCATGCGCGTGCCGGCAACCGGCGACAGCGTGTTGACGCGAATGTTGTACTTTGCGCCTTCGAGCTGGAGCGTCTTGGTGAGGCCTGCAAGGCCGAGCTTGGCTGCGCCGTAGTTTGCCTGGCCGAAGTTGCCGAACAGGCCGGTCGACGATGCAGTCATGAGAACACGGCCATAGGCCTGTTCACGGAAAGTTTCCCAGCAAGCCTTCGTGACGAAAGCCGAACCGGTGAGGTGTACCTTGAGGACGAATTCGAAATCGTCCGGGGTCATCTTGTGGAACGTCTTGTCGCGAAGGACGCCCGCATTGTTGATGAGGACGTGCACGCCGCCCCACTTCTGCTTGGCGTCGGCGACCATCTTTTCCATCTGCTCGTATTCGGTGACCGAGCCGCCGTTTGACATGGCTTCGCCGCCCATGGCTTCAATCTCTTCAACGACCTTGAGGGCCATGTCCGAGTGGCCGGTGCCGTCGCGTGAACCGCCGAGATCGTTCACGACGACCTTCGCGCCGCGGCGGGCGAGTTCGAGCGCGTATTCGCGGCCCAGTCCGCCGCCTGCGCCAGTGACGATGGCTACCTTGTCCTTGAAGTCGATGGTCATGGGGACTGATCCTTTCCGTGGGGTTTGTTTATCTGGTCTGTGAGCGGGCGTGCTTTACGCTCGCGTAAACTCTTATGCGGCGCTGCGTGGCAGGATTCGTGCTGCGTTGCAACAGCGCGAGCTACGAAGTTGAGCTGCCGTAGCGTCAGATCGTTATTCTATAGCGCTTCGAGGGCGGGAATGAGGCCTTCGAGCGAATCAATTACCGCATTCGCGCCGAGTTCGTGAGGTGGCTTGTCGCAATAGCCATAGGCCGCCCCGATCACGGGAACGCCTGCTCCACGCGCAGCCTTAACGTCATAGGTCGAATCGCCCAAGAATGCGAAGCGGCCACCGCCGCAAATCTCACGCGCTTTTAAGACCGGTGCGGGGTCAGGTTTGGCGAGGAACTTGCCGTCGGGTCCCTTGCCAAGGCTGTTGCCGCCGATGACCGTTTCGAAGGGTGCGATGAAGTCGATCTGCGTCAGGATGGAGCGCGCGAATTCCTCAAACTTGTTGGTGACGACAACCATCTTCACACCGCGCGTCGCGAGTTCGTCCACCACCTCGCGGGCGTGGGGGTAGGGCGCCGAATGAACCGCGTTGTTTTCCGAGTAATAAGCCAGCATCGCCTTGTAGAGCGGCTTGAATTCCTCCGGCGGCAAGCCGCCTTGCGCCTCGATGGCGCGGGCCAGCATGATCTTTGCTCCGCCTCCGATCAGGTCTTTTGAGCTGTCGACCGGCACCGTATCGTACCCACCAAGCTTGAGCGCATGGTTCACCGCTTCGCCAAGGTCGCGGAATGTGTCGAGAAGTGTGCCATCGAGGTCGAAACCCACGGCATCGAAAGGGAATTTGGCCATAGGCGGCATCGCGTGAAGGAACCGACTTCATTCTGCAAGCATTTGATGGCAAGCGCTGCCGGGCCTACAGGAGAGAGCATGACTGATTTTGCCGCCATCATCCTTGCCGCTGGCAAGGGCACCCGCATGAAGAGCGAGCTCCACAAGGTGCTCCACCCGATTGCGGGCAAACCGATGCTGCTGCACCTGCTCGACAGCTTTGCCGAGCTCGCGCCCCAGCGCACGGTCGTGGTGGTGGGCGACAGGCGCGAACAGGTGGACGCTGCACTTGAAGAGCGCGATGTCTCGACTGCGCTGCAAGACCCGCAGCATGGCACTGCACACGCGGCTTTGCAGGCGCGTGAAGCGCTTTCGGGCTTTTCGGGAAACCTTCTTGTCTGCTTCGGCGATGTTCCGATGGTCCGCGCCGAGACGGTGCAGCGCCTGATTGCTGCGCTTGAGGACGGGGCAAAGGTCGCGGTGCTAGGATTCCGGCCCGAAGATGCGCTCGCTTATGGCCGGATCATTGCCGACGATGATGGCACGGTGCGCAAGATGGTTGAATTCAAGGATGCGACCGAGCGCGAGAAGCGCACGCGCCTGTGCAATTCGGGCCTGATCGTCGCGCATTCGGACGATATGTGGCCGCTGCTCGACGCGGTCGACAACGATAACGCGCAAGGCGAATATTACCTCCCTGACGTCGCCACCGGAGCCATCTCGCGCGGCGATAAGGTCGTCGTGGTCGAAACCGATGCGGACGAAGTTGCGGGCATCAACAGCCGCGCCGAACTCGCCGAGGCTGAGCAGCGCTGGCAGGCAGTCCGCCGCGAAGAGGCGATGGCGGATGGGGCAACTCTGCGCGCACCTGAGACCGTTTTCTTCAGCTGGGATACGAAGATTGGCCGCGATGTCCTGATCGAGCCCAACGTAGTCTTCGGTCCCGGCGTGAGCATCGCCGATGACGTCCACATCAAAGCGTTCTGCCACATCGAAGGCGCAACCATCGCGAGCGGCGCAGCGGTCGGGCCGTTCGCGCGCCTACGTCCGGGCGCGGTGATGGAAGAAGACAGCTTCGTCGGCAATTTCGTCGAGATGAAGAAGGCAACACTTGGCCCCGGCGCAAAGGCCAGCCACCTCACTTATCTCGGCGATGCGACGGTGGGCGCCAAAGCCAATATCGGCGCAGGCACGATCACCTGCAATTACGATGGCTATTTCAAGTACCACACCACCATAGGGGATCGCGCTTTCATCGGATCGAACAGCGCGCTCATCGCACCGGTCACAATCGGTGCAGACGCGATCGTTGCGGCAGGCTCCGCTGTTAGCCGTGACGTCGGCGCAGGCGACCTTCGCATGGTGCGCGGCGAGCAGGCTGTGAAGCCGGGCTGGGCCGATCGCTTTCACGATACGATGAAGAAGAAAAAGGCAGCGCAAAAGGACAAGTGAGCATGACGCCAATCCTCTTCAGTGCCACCGCAAAGCCGGAAGAGGCGCGCGTCTTCTATTGCGACGTCATGGGTTTCACTCTGACCGACGACAATCCGTTCTCTCTCGAATTCGATGCTGGCGGAACGATGCTTCGCGTTCAAAAGGTCGAGAGCTTTCAACCCCATCCCTTCACCCAGCTGGGATGGCGGGTCGAAGATATCGCTGCCGAATGCGACCGCCTCTCGGAACGTGGCGTCGAATTCGCCCGGTTTGAATGGATGGAGCAGGACGAGCGCGGCATCTGGACTACGCCCGATGGTGCGCAGGTTTGCTGGTTCCGCGACCCGGACGGCAACACGCTGTCGCTTACCCAATGGCCGTAGTGAGCGAAGAGGCACTGACCTGCTGGCTGTGCGGGCGCGCGATCGAAAATCGCCTCCAGTGGCACCACCCAGTGCCCAAGTCGAAGAAAGGCCGCGCGACCGTCCCGGTTCATCCGATCTGCCACAAGACGATCCACGCAAACTTCACCAATGCCGAGCTTGCCCGGATCGGTGATGACCCGGAAGCCCTTTCCGACAAGCCCGCCATCGCGAAGTTCCTTGGCTGGATCGCGAACAAGCCACCCGACTTTCACGCGCCGACCCGCCGCTAGGGCCGTGCCATCCGGGAAATGCTGCCTCTCGTAACTGTAGAAGTAAGAGGCAGCAGCAAAGGAGTGAGCGCGAGATGGGTGTGGCAAAATGGGTTCTGGCAGGAGCAGGCTTGGCCGCCATCGCAGGCGTCGCAGCGGTCGCGCAATATCGCGGTGACAGCGAGGAACCTGCCTATCGCAGCATCGCCAAGGACGAGCCTTTCGAGCTGCGCGAATACGAACCGATGATCGTTGCCGAGGTCACTCACATGGGCGACCGTCGCCGCGCGAGCGGGGCGAGTTTCCGCCGCCTAGCCGCTTACATCTTTGCTCAGGACCGACCGGGTGGGAACCGCGAGCGGATCGCCATGACCGCTCCGGTAATCCAGGAAAGGATCGATCAGGACGAGCCGATCGCTATGACGTCTCCCGTCCTTCAGGAAGAAACAGCCACCGGTGAATGGCGGATGCGCTTCGTCATGCCTTCGCGCTTTACGATGGACACGTTGCCCACACCGCCTTCGGATATCACCTTGACCAAGGTGCCCGCTCGCCGGATCGCTGCGGTGCGCTTCAATGGCAACGGCTCAAACGCCGACCTTGCCAAGATGGAAGCGCAGTTGACCGAGTGGGTTGAAGACCAGAACCTCACACCGGTCGGAGACTTCGAGTACGCCTTTTACGATGCGCCGATGGTGCCAGGTCCCATGCGGCGCAATGAGGTGCTGATAGAGGTCGCGGCCGAGTAGGGGGAACTCGCGGGTACGCCTGCGACCTCTATCGCTCGCAACTCAGGCGCTCTCGAGATACTCCGTGCGCACAGGAGCCGAGCGGGAATATTCACGTTCCCATTCCTCGAACTCGCTGCGGCTAAGCAGATAGCGCTCGCGCGCTTCGTGAAAACTGATCGCACGGTCATGCACGGCGCGCACCACATCAGCCTTGCGCGAAGCAGACCAGTGGACGCGATGAGAGCGCGGGAGGCCATAACGCTTAATTGCGTCGGCAATCGAAATATCGCGGGGGTAAGCCATTTCCTAAGTACTCCTTTGTATCCCGGCGAGATCAAAGGTGTGTTTTTGCACTTAACGAGGGCCTGCCAGACATGGTTAATTTCGCGTTGACGAACCCCCCCGTGCGCGGCCTGCGACGAACCGAGTGAAAACTGTCGGACTGTTTTACAACTGACCATGCGGTCGACAAAAAAAGGGCGGCATCCCGCAGGAAACCGCCCCTTTTCGATACGCTCATCTTTTAGGATTCGCGTCGGCTTTGCGCGAAGGTCAACCGCCGGTCTGTTCGTCCATCAGCTGCTGCATCAGGTAGACATATTGCAGCGCCTGAAGCTTGGCGCGCTGTTCGTTATCGACGCCGCCAGAGTGTCCGCCGGTCATGTCTTCGTAGTAGTAGTAAGGCTGTCCCAGTTCCTTGAGACGCGCAGCACCCTTTCGAGCGTGCGCAGGATGCGTGCGATCGTCTGCGGTCGAGGCCCAAAGGAATGGGGTGGGGTAGTCCACGCCTTCAACGATCTTCTGGTAGGGCGAATAGCCTTCGATCCATGCGCGCTGTTCGGGGATACGCGGATCGCCATACTCGCCGATCCACGAAGCGCCGCGACCGATCAGGTGATAGCGGAGCATGTCGAACAGCGGGATTTGCACGATCGCCGCCCCGAACAGGTCAGGACGCTGCGTGAAGGCCGTTCCGACCAGCAGGCCGCCCTGCGAGCCACCCTGGATGCCGAGGTGTTCAGGCGAAGTGAAACCGCGATCCACCAGGTCCTGTCCAACTGCGATGAAATCGTCCCAGGTGCGCTGCTTGTTCTCGCGGATCGCGGTCTGGTGCCAGCCGGGGCCGAATTCACCGCCACCGCGCAGGTTTGCAAGCACATAGGCTCCGCCGCGCTCAAGCCACATCTTGCCGGTCGAACCCATATAGCTCGGCAGGCGCGGGATCTGGAAGCCGCCATAGCCGCTCATCAGGATCGCCGTTTCGCCGTTCATCTCCATGCCGGCAGGCTTGACGATGAAGTAGGGGATCTTGGTCCCGTCGGCGCTGGTCGCCTCGTGCTGCTCAACGTCCATACCAGCAGCGTCAAAGCGTGCAGGCGAGGTCTTGAGCGGCATCGGGTCGGTCGAACCGTCGGTGTAATAGAGCGTCGTCGGGTTGAGGAAGTCGGTGACAGTGAACATGATCTGCTCACTCTCATTCGAGCTTGCCGCGATGCCGACCGTCGCATTGTCGGGCAGGGCCACTTCTTCGCTGGTCCAGGCGCCGTCCTCATAGTTAAACTTGAGCACCTTGCCGACAACGTTGTCGAGCATGCCGACATATAGCGCGCCTGCAGTGATGGCACCGCCGCGCTTGGTCTGGCGTTCTGCCGGGGCCCAGACGAGCGTCTTGGCAGCGCCATTCGGGTTCGCCTTCCACTCGTCGAGGTCCATCGCGATCAGGCTGTCAGCAGGGAAGGTCTGACCGTCGACTTCCCAATCGACGTCGGTCGACAGAAGCACCTGGCCATCGACGATCCCGTAAGGCGATGCCTTCTTCGGGATGTCGAGCTTGATCCATTCCTCACTGTCATCGTCGTAGAGGAAGTACTCGCTTTCGTGGAAGCTCACGCCTCGGAATGCGGTCATGGCCTGCACTTCGCCGCTCGCATCGCGCAGCAGGCTGGCGCCCGCCCACACGTCATCGGCTTGGCCGCGGAACAGTTCGGGCGCATCGGCAAGGTCTGTGCCGCGCTCCCAAAGGCGGGTGGTGAAGGGGTATTCGCTGGCAGTCAGCGTGCCTTCGCCAAAATCGCGGCCTACGAGAAGCGTGTCAGCGTCGAGCCACTGGATCCCGCCCTGGCTCTTCTCAGCGAGCTCAAAGCCACCTTCGACAAATTCGCCGGTGGTCATGTTGAATTCGCGCATGATGGTGGCATCCTCGCCTCCATCGCTGAGCGCGATCATGCACATTTCCATCGCGGGCGGCAGGCAGGTCGAGCCCTTGTAAACCCATTCCTTGCCCTCAGCCGCGGCCAGCGCGTCGATGTCGAGCACGGTTTCCCATTCCGGATTGTCGGTCTGGTAGCTTTCCAGCGTCGTGCGGCGCAGGATACCCTTGGGGTTCTCCTTGTCCTGCCAGAAGTTGTAGAGACCGTCCGGGCGGAAGCTCACGAACGGAATGCGATCTTCGCTGTCATAGATGGCGAGCGCTTCGGCCTTGAGCGTTTCAAAGCGCGGATCGTTCTCCAACGAGGCGAGTGTGCGCTCATTCTCTGCCCGGACCCAGTCCAGCGCTTCGTCGCTGCGGGCTTCTTCGAGCCAGATGTAAGGGTCTTCGTTAGGACCGGGGACGCCGCTTTCATCCATTGGGCTTTCGTCCATATGCGCATCTGCGGATGCGGAGGTCGCAACGCCCATGGTCATGGCAGCTGCAAGAGCCAGAGCGATGGTGTTCGTGGAAACAAGTTTCAAAGGTCCTCTCCTTGGGGGTTTCGGGAATGTTTGTGCATGGAGAGCCTTTGATTGTGAAGGGCTAAATGCGGTCAGGACACTCCTGGATAATATTCGAAATAGACATGGTGCTCGGCGGGTAATTCGATTGCGTAGAATGCGCCGCCATAGGCCAGGACGATCGCGACACCTGCGAGCGGACCAAGCGCCAGCGCTGGCTTGTGCCAGCGGCGAGCCTTGCGAAAGTGGAGCGCGGCTAACAGGTGGCCGGTGATCGCCATGACGGCGAGCACGTAATAGGGTGCAAAACCGTACCGAAGCGGATCGAGAACGAGCGTCCCCGCCGCCCAATAGAAATTGGTGTCGAGACCGAACGCAAGGCGCGTGATGAGCGCCGCGCTGGTATGCATCACGATGAAATAGACGAGATAGCATCCGCTGGCGAACTGGACCCAGTGCCAGAAATCCTTGCGAGAGCGCTTGGTTATCCGACGCAGGAGACCGATCCCAAGGACGACCTGCACAGCGAGCGCAAGCACCAGAGCAGCTTCTATCACAGGAACCCGATAGACAGCGCGGCCCCATCGCAGGACGAGATCCTGAGCCGCGATCGAGCCTACCGCGCTGAAATGCGCTGCGAAATGCACTGCGAGAAAGAGCCCTATGAAAAGTGCAAGGCGGCGGTGGGCTTGCTTCGCTTCAACTCGCATGGCATCGCTCCTTAATCGGATATCTTTTATCCGGATAAAGAATGTCCAATTAAGGAGTCAAGAGTGCAACTGGCCAAAGGCATCGAGTGGACGACGCATGTTTGCACCATCATCGCGCTGTTGCCCGAGGGAAAGGGCCTTAGCGTCGATGCACTTGCCGAGTTTTTCGAGCTTCCCGCCGCTTATCTATCGAAACAGATGCAGGCGCTACGCCGTGCAGGAATTGCGCAATCGGTTCGCGGGAAGGGCGGCGGCTATCGCCTTGCGCAGTCGCCGGATGCCATAACTCTTCTCGACATCGTCATTGCCATCGAAGGACCGTCGCCCGCCTTTCGGTGCACCGAGATCCGTCAAAACGGACCATGCGGCCTCGAGCGCTCCGAATGCAAACGCCCCTGCGAGATTGCAGCGGCCTTCGCGGCTGCCGAACAGGCCTATCGCAGCGCGCTTGAGTCGAAGACGCTCGCCTCGATCATGCAGGAAGCGGCAATGAACTCGACGCCTGAGCATATGATGGAGATTGCCGGGTGGGTTCAGCGCCAGAGCTCCTGAGGCCCGATAGGCGCCCGTCGCCGTATCTCAGCCGGGTTCTTGTTCGGCGACGGGAGCAGGCAAGGCGATCGCAAACTCTCGTCCTTGCAGCCAGTCGACGTATTTTCCGGCCAGCCACCACACGAGGATAACCAGAGGTGCGGACACCATGCCGTCTGTCGCATAATGCCAGCCGAGGTGGATCGAGCCGATGTAGATTACCGCCGCATAGGCCCAACCGATCACCGTCAGCACTCTCGACCCTTGTTGCTGGAGCCATAGAGCAGCCGCTACCGAAATCGCCACGTGGATCGACGGCATGGCCGAGATACCGCTGATGAGCAGGGGATTGTCCATGGTGTCGATCAGCGTATCTTTCACCAAGATCACCGAAGGCGCTTGATCAGACAGCACTGCGAGCATCAGATCGAAACTGCGGTCGCCGAAGAAGTCTCCGACCATCACCGGTCCGACCGATGCCATCAACATGGCGAGCCCGCCACCCAAGAAAAGCCAGGTGAATTGCAGGACGAGGGCAAAGCGGATTTTCTGCGCTTCGTTGAAGGAGAAGGCGACCCACACCGCTAGCCCGATATGGACCATGTGCCACGCATTGTAGAGCCAGACGATCTGTCCGGTGGCCCAACCGAACAGCGCATGGGTGATACGCCATGGGTCGGTGCCGAAGAATATCTTACGGTCCAGTTCGACAAGGAACGGGTCGAGATAGAACGGCATCACAAAGGGGATCGATTTCTTGATCCCGCTGAACACTTCGAGCGACATCGCCAGTGAAAGATAGAGTGCACCGGCCCAAACCACCTTCGGCCAATGTGCGCGAAAATCGGCGGCCAGTTGCGACACCGGATTTGGATTGCGAGCGATCACCGGGCGGAGAAGAAAGAAAATCGCGAAGACCGGCGTCAGGAGAAGGACGAGATTGATAAACGCATTACCGCGATTGTTGTCTGGCACGGGTGCCAGCAACGCGATCAGCGCGACCGCTACAACCGTCAGATAGCCAATGTTGATGCCGCGAATTTTCATGCGATGACTACCTGGCTCCCTCACCGGTGCTGGGACATTTGATCCCGTTCCCGCCTGAAATCCCAAAAGAAAAGGGCGACCCGCAGGCCGCCCCAATCACATCGCAATTCTTGGTAAAGATTTACTTACCCTTCGACGTGCTCCGCGAGCACAGTCAGGCCCCGTTACTCGCCGACATGCTCGGCGAGAACAGTCAGGCCAGTGTCGCCGACTTCAGCAAAGCCGCCGCGCACTTCGATGGTTTCGGGCGCAGCGCCTTCGGTCTTGTAGACCTGCACAGCGCCGTCGCGGATCGTGCTCATGAAAGGCGCGTGGCCTTCGAGAACGCCGAATTCGCCTTCGGTGCCGGGGACGACGACCATGTGGACGTCCTCGCTGCGGACCAGCTTTGCAGGGGTTACGAGTTCGAAGTGGAGTGCCATCGATCAGTTTCCGTCAATCGCCGCATCGAATGAAGATGTGGCCTTCTCAAATTTGTCGCGGCAGCCCGGATTGCAAAATCCGACGACCTTGCCGCGATAAAGGGTCAGGCTGTCACCTGAGACCGGATCGCCCGACCATGGGCAAACCGCATTGACGCAGTTTGCCAGGTCGAGCGTTTCCGACATATCCCTTAGCTTTCCTCGGCGAGCTTGGCTGCCTTTTCGACAACCATGTCGATGCCGCCAACCATGTAGAAGGCCGCTTCGGGAAGGTGGTCGTATTCACCATCGACCACAGCCTTGAACGACTTGATCGTATCTTCGAGCTGCACGAACAGGCCCGGGATGTTGGTGAAGACCTCAGCCACGTGGAACGGCTGCGAAAGGAACTTCTGGATCTTGCGCGCACGGGCAACGGTGAGCTTATCTTCTTCCGAAAGCTCGTCCATGCCGAGAATGGCGATGATGTCCTGAAGGCTCTTGTACTTCTGCAGCGTTTCCTGAACGCGGCGAGCGGTTTCGTAGTGTTCCTGACCGACAACGCGCGGCTCGAGAACGCGGCTGGTCGAGTCCAGCGGGTCCACCGCCGGGTAGATGCCGAGCTCCGAGATGGCGCGCGACAGAGTGGTCGTTGCGTCAAGGTGAGCAAACGAGGTTGCAGGCGCCGGGTCGGTCAAGTCATCTGCAGGAACGTAGATGGCCTGCACCGAGGTGATCGAGCCCTTGGTGGTCGAGGTGATGCGTTCCTGCAGGTTACCCATGTCGGTCGACAGGGTCGGCTGATAGCCCACTGCCGAAGGAATACGGCCGAGAAGCGCGGACACTTCCGAACCCGCCTGCGTAAAGCGGAAGATGTTGTCGACGAAGAACAGGACGTCCTGGCCTTCTTGGTCGCGGAAATATTCGGCCATGGTCAGACCCGACAGAGCAACGCGTGCACGTGCGCCCGGAGGCTCGTTCATCTGACCGAAGACGAGCGCAACCTTGGAGCCTTCCGAGATAGCGTTGCCGTCTTCGTCCTTGGCGATAACGCCAGCGTCGAGGAATTCGTGGTAGAGGTCGTTACCTTCACGGGTGCGCTCACCAACGCCTGCGAACACGGACACGCCGCCGTGGCCCTTTGCGATGTTGTTGATGAGTTCCTGAATGAGAACGGTCTTGCCAACGCCAGCGCCGCCAAACAGGCCGATCTTGCCGCCCTTCGCGTAAGGAGCGAGAAGGTCGATCACCTTGATGCCGGTGACGAGAATGTCGGCTTCGGTCGACTGGTCGACAAAGGCAGGAGCCTCTGCGTGGATCGGGCTGGTCATGTCAGCGCCAACCGGGCCACGCTCGTCGATGGCTTCGCCGACGACGTTCATGATGCGGCCGAGCGTCTTGGGGCCAACCGGAACGCTGATCTGCGCGCCGGTGTTGATGACTTCCTGACCACGAACAAGGCCTTCGGTCGCATCCATCGCGATGGTGCGGACGGTGTTTTCGCCAAGGTGCTGCGCGACTTCGAGGACGAGCGTCTTGCCGTCGTTTTTGGTTTCGAGCGCGGTCAGAATTGCGGGCAGTTCACCGGGGAACTGCACGTCGACGACAGCGCCGATGACCTGGCTGATCGTGCCGTTGGTGGTCTGGTTGAGGACTGGTGCGGTTGCCATTTTCGTTTCCTGTGATGTTCGGCCTTTGGGGCCGTTAAATCGTGAGCGTTATTCGGGCTGGGTAGGGACGTTCGCGCTTGCCGGTTGATCGGCCATCGCGTCGGCGCGTTCGAGCGAGGAGCAGAATTGCGGCTCCTGTTCGACGGCCCATGCGTCATCGGACTGGGTGAGTGTAAGTTCGCGGGTCACGCCTTCCGGGTCGCTCGCCAGCGCGAAATCGCAGGTGAAGCTCTGTGCAAGGTCGGTCGCAACGCAGGTTGCCGAGCGAACCTCGGTGCCAAAGCCGGTGCAGGCCTCGCCGAGCGCCATGCTGACGGTTTCCATGCTGGGCGGATCGCCCGCATCGCCAACCGTGTCATCGTTGGCGGTGCTGACGGTCGCCACATCGACGTCATCGCCGGCGCCTTCTTCCTCAGCAGGAGCTGCGCAGGCAGCAAGACCGAGGATGACAGTGCAGGCTACAAAAGTCTTGAGGGTCTTCATAGTGCTTCGGCTCCTGCGATGATTTCGATCAGCTCGGTGGTAATCGCGGCCTGACGGCTGCGGTTGTACTGGATCGTCAGCTTGTTGATGAGGTCGCCTGCGTTGCGCGTGGCGTTGTCCATCGCGGTCATCGAAGCGCCTTGCTCCGATGCCTCACGCTCAAGCAGCGAGCCGAACAGCTGCGTCTTCACGTAACGCGGAAGCAGCTCTTCGAGGATTTCCTCTTCGCCCGGCTCGTATTCGACCACGGCGTCGGTTTCCTCGGCCGTGTCAGGTGAGGGGACGGGGATCAGCTGGTTGACGGTCGGGTTCTGAACCAGTGCCGACTGGAAGGTCGGGTAGATCAGGTGTGCAACGTCATACCTGCCGTCTTCGAACATCTGGATGAGCTCGGCAGCGATGGCATCGGCCTCTTCAAAGCCCGGCGTCTTCACATTCGAGGTGTCGAAGTGGTTGCCGATGCGCTCGGGATATTCGCGCTTGAGCGGCGCGCGGCCCTTCTTGCCGACGAGGTAGAACTCGACCGACTTGCCTTCAGCAAGAAGCGCCTGCGCCTTGGCCTTGGCAGCCTTGACGAGGTTGGAGTTGAGACCGCCGCACAGGCCCTTGTCGGTGTTCACCACAACCAAAAGGTTGCGCTGGTCCGAGCCGGTGCCTGCGAGAAGCTTGGGCGCGCTGTCGCCCGAAACCTTGCCCGCAAGGCTCGCCATGACAGCTGCCAGGCGTTCCTGATACGGGCGTGCGGCTTCGGCAGCGGCCTGCGCACGGCGCAGCTTGGCCGCGGCGACCATCTGCTTGGCCTTGGTGATCTTCTGGGTCGACTTGACCGAGTTGATCCGACCTTTGAGTTCCTTGAGTGAGGGCACTTACCCTTGCTCCTTATGCGAACTGCTTGGCGAAGGCTTCGAGGCCCGCAACCACAGCAGCCTTGGTGTCGTCTTCGAACTTTCCGGTGGTGCGGATCGTTTCGAGGACGTCGGCGTGCTCGCTGCGGAAGAAGGCGAGCATTTGCTCTTCGTATTCGTTGACGCGGTCGACAGCGATCGAATCGATAAAGCCGTTGGTGCCGGCAAAGATCGATACGGTCTGCTCTTCGAACGGCATCGGGTTGAACTGCTTCTGCTTCAGAAGCTCGGTCAGACGAGCGCCGCGGTTCAAAAGCTTCTGCGTAGCAGCGTCGAGGTCCGAACCGAACTGCGCGAATGCAGCCATTTCACGGTACTGGGCAAGGTCGAGCTTCATCGAGCCCGAAACCTTCTTCATCGCCTTGGTCTGAGCGGCACCGCCCACACGGCTAACCGACAGACCCACGTTAATCGCGGGACGGATACCCTGGTAGAACAGGTCGGTTTCGAGGAAGATCTGGCCGTCGGTGATCGAAATCACGTTGGTCGGAATGTAGGCCGACACGTCGCCTGCCTGCGTTTCAATGATCGGAAGCGCGGTGAGCGAGCCGCCGCCTTCTGCCTTGTTCATCTTTGCAGCGCGCTCAAGCAGGCGGCTGTGCAGATAGAAAACGTCACCCGGATAGGCTTCGCGGCCCGGAGGACGACGCAGCAGGAGCGACATCTGACGATAGGCAACGGCCTGCTTGGAAAGGTCATCGTACACGATCACGGCGTGCATGCCGTTGTCGCGGAAGAATTCACCCATCGCGCAGCCGGTGTAGGGCGCGAGGTACTGAAGCGGTGCAGGCTCCGAAGCGGTAGCCGCAACGACGATGGAATATTCCATCGCGCCGTTTTCTTCGAGCTGCTTCACGATCTGCGCGACGGTCGAACGCTTCTGACCCACGGCGACATAGACGCAGTAGAGCTTCTTGCCTTCGTCATCCGATGCGTTGACGCCCTTCTGGTTGATGAAGGTATCGATTGCGACAGCGGTTTTACCAGTCTGACGGTCGCCAATGATAAGTTCGCGCTGACCACGGCCAACGGGGACGAGGGCGTCGATGGCCTTGAGGCCCGACTGCACCGGCTCCGAAACCGATTCGCGCGGGATGATGCCCGGCGCCTTAACTTCGACGCGGCTACGCTCGGTCGTTTCAATCGGGCCCTTGCCGTCGATCGGGTTGCCCAGCGCGTCGACCACGCGGCCCAGCAGAGCCTTGCCCACGGGGACGTCCACGATGGTCTCGGTACGCTTGACGGTGTCGCCTTCCTTGATCTCGGCGTCCGAGCCGAAGATCACGACGCCGACATTGTCAGCTTCGAGGTTGAGGGCCATGCCCTGAACGCCATTGGCGAATTCGACCATTTCACCGGCTTGGACCTTGTCGAGGCCGTGGATGCGGGCGATGCCGTCACCAACGCTAAGCACGGTGCCGACTTCGCTGACCTGTGCTTCGGTGCCGAAATTGGCGATCTGGTCCTTGATGACCTTCGAGATTTCTGCGGCGCGGATTTCCATGTTCGTAGTCCTTTAAGCCTTCATGGCCTGGGCGAGAGAATTAAGGCGAGTGCGGATCGAGGCATCAATGCGCTGCGATCCAATGGTGACGACGAGCCCGCCCAGAAGGTCAGGATCTTCGTCGGCTGTAAGCATGACAGTGCGGCCAACGCGGGCCGTGAGCTTGTCCTTCAGCGTTGCAAGCTGAGCATCGGTCAGCTTGTGCGCGCTGGTGACATTGGCCGACACCTCACCGCGCTGTGCCGCGGCGATGGTTTTGAATGCGGCAATCATTTCGGGCAGCTTCGACAGACGGCGATTGCCCGCGAGCACGCCGAGAAAATTCGTGGTGAGCTCGCTCAGCTCGAGGTGCTTGGCCACTGCGGAAACTGCGGCACCTTGTTGTGCGCGCGAGAGTTCCGGGTTGGTGGTCGCAGCGGCCAGATCGTCCGACTCACTCAGCGCAGCGCCGAGCGTTTCGAGATCGGATTCGACCGAAGTGACGGTTCCGTTTTCGGAAGCCAGATCGAACAGGGCCGAGGCATAACGGCCTGCAAGGCTAGCCTGAATACCGGCGGAATTATCCACGCGTTTAGATCCTCTTTGAGGAGTGAAGAAAACAACTGACGCTCTCGGGGAATCTGCAGGGGGCAAGGGGCCTCTGCGCCGAAGCTGGCGCGCGCCTAGCAATTCGATTCTGATTCCGCAAGCCGGGTGGTCAGATTGGATGACCTGTCCACGCCTTAACCGCGCCGCTGCCTGCAACGCCAAAACGCTGGACATTTTGCTTACCGACCGGTAAGTAAAGCGCGTGCAAAGCTGGCAAGGCCGTGGTACTCAGCCAGCAAAAGTGGGAGAGGAACTTATGCAAATGACCCCGATGGCACCCAAATGCGGTGTCGAGGTTTCCGGTGTCTCGCTGGCTTCGTGCAGCGACGCGGAAATGCAGGACATCAAGAATGCGATTTACGAGCACGGTGTTGCTGTGTTCCGCGATCAGGAATTCTCGAAGCAAGACCATATCACCTTCGGCAAGCGCTGGGGCGGGATCGATGTGAACAACTATTTCCCGCTGACCGAAGACTATGCCGAGATCGCGGTGGTCAAAAAGGACCCCGATCAGCAGACCAATATCGGCGGCGATTGGCACACCGACCATTCGTATGACCAGATTCCGGCGATGGGATCGGTGCTGGTCGCGCGCGAACTACCCCCTAAGGGCGGCGACACGATGTGGGCGCACATGGGAGCGGCCTATGATGCGTTATCGCAGGACCTCAAGGACGAGATCGAAGGCCTTGAAGCGTTTCACACCGCCGACCACATCTACAAGGCCGATGGGCTGTATGCGCAGACCGACATGGGTCGGAGCCTTCGCGGGCATGATCTCAAGACCGGAGCAGTCCACCCGGTCGTGATCCGCCACCCGCATACCGGGCGAAAGCTGCTCTATGTAAACCGCGCCTTCACGATCAACTTTGTCGGTCGCACGCGCGAGGAAAGCATGCCGCTGTTGCAGCGCCTGTATGATGCTGCGCTGACGGACGACAACCAGTGCCGCCTACAGTGGAAGCCCGGTACGATCGCGATCTGGGACAATCGCACGACGTGGCACAATGCAATGAACGATTATCAGGGCCACTACCGCGAGATGCACCGCATCACGCTGTCGGGTGAGGCGCTGGCTGCCTGAGCCGTCCTGCTACGGGGCGGCTTGTTCGCGAGCCGCCTCGGCCCCGGCGATCTCCTCGTAGGCCCGCTTCGAGTACGTCTCGAGGCGGCTTCCCCACGTGCCTGGCGGCATCGTGTAAAGGCCGCGCAGATAGGCCTTGTCGAGCTGCGTGAGCGACTGAGGTCCGGTGAGCACATCGCCATCAAACAGAGTCAGGATCGACGCCGCAGCCAGATTGTTCGCGTCGTAATTCCTGCGCGGTGATCCGAGCAATTGTAACGTGGCGAAGTCGGCGAGTTGATTGAGGTGCACGTTTTCCAATTGCCGCACATCGAACACGATGAAGCTGCTGCTCCGGGTGCGCGGGAGCGATGCTCTGAACCGCGAAGCGCCATATTCCCTTTCCTGCGCAACATTGGCGCCCGCATCGTCGAAAAGGAAACCAGACCCGGCAATCGCTCCGGAGTTTTGTTCGTTCGCTGAGCGAGCCAGGCGCGACTGGACGCCCTCGATATTCCACGCAACGAACGGCAGGCCGCGATTGATCTCGGTGCGAATATCGCGGACGGCAGCGGCGTTGAAGATTTGCGGGCGCTCGCGGCGCAAGCGGTCGACGAGGACGCCGGGGCGATCGACAACCATGATAACGGCGTTGGCGGTGCAATCAGGCTCTCCCAGTTCCAGCCCCGCATCCTGCGCATTCGTGCGGACCCGCTGCGCCACGCGCTCGCTCAATTCGGCGCCCAGCCCGACCACGGTCAGGCACAGAGGGTCAATGAAGCGCGGGATTGCCTCTTTGGGACGGCGGCTGTGAGCGATGTCTTTGACGCCCTGCCTGACTTCGTCTTCTCGCAAGGGACGCTCTGCCGTGACCTCGATCTCGGGCTCCGCAGTGCGGATGCTTACGGTTTCGGAGCTGTCTTGCGCCTGAAGCGCCACGGGCGAGGCGGCTGCGATCGCCAGCGCGGCGGTGCTGAGGGAGGTAGAAAAAGGCAAGCGCATCTGCGAACTCCGCTCGTTTCGGGCGTATCAGCATAACGCATTGGAGCGCCGCGCAAAATAGGCTGCCCGGCACAGCGGTAGTCTACCCTAACGAGCGGCCCACCCAGATGACCGGTGCGAGCGAGAGGATCGCGAAGCCAAGCGCGACCTGCCACCATCGGCTCGCGAAGATCATCGCGAATATGACAAATCCCGCGATGACATCGCCCGAGATAGCCGCGAGGAAATCCGGCAGGGACGGGCCTCTCTGCCATAGGGTCCAGAACCAGCGCGCGTTTACCGACCAGAAGAACAGTGACATCAAAATCCACTGATACCGGCGGTTATCCTGATAATACTGCGCAAGATCCACGCCATCATCATCGATCTGGCCGGGAAACGACACCGCCGCGAGCAGCGCCAGCATCACCAGCTGGAACATGATCGGCAGAAACTCGCCGAGCGTGATCGCTCCCTCGCTGTTCTTCGCCGCGCCCCACCAATAGGCGATGATCGTCAGCAGCACGAAAAGCGCGAAAATCGGCTGCGCCCAGTGCCATTTGACTGCCTTCGAGCGCAGCACGTTGTTCAAATGCTCAAGCTCGAACGCAATCGCGACACCGAGCACGATCGAAGCGAGGACGAGCGCTTGTTCCACCTTCTATTGCTCCGCCGCGAGGGCGCCCGATCCACCATCGGCGCGCTTCGTCTCGCAAGAATAGACCAGCCGCTCGTTCGGGCGGTCGGGCAGCTGCGCGATGAGGGCGCTTTGCTGCTCCGCTACTGTCCGGGCCGCATCGGTGACACCGCAGGCGGGCGGGTCGTAGGCGCTGCGAGCCTCGCGCGCGGCATCCATCTCCTGGCGTCCGAGCAGATAACGGTCGGTGCGGAAGGTGCGGGTGTCGGGATTGTAGGTGCTGATCGAGACCGCTGCTTCGTCGCCCGGCACAAGCACGCGAGTCCAGTCGCCGTTCATCAGTCCGTACTGAGTGCGCTCGTTGACGCAGCCGGTTGCAGCCCAGTCGAACTCCACGTCGTCGGTACGCGCACCAGTGACGCGGCTGCGGTCGGTGTCGAGCGTGCAAATTAGCGTACCGTCACCTGCGATGCTCGCACCCGGATCGCCCGCATCGGTAGGCGCGGGATCGTCCTCTCCCAAAAGCGCCGCGGTGCGCTCCTCGATCTCGGAATAGCCGGGGCGAGTGACCCACACGATCACCGTCGCGATCAGCGCCGCTCCTGCGACACCAGCGGCGATCATCGCGCGGTTTCTCAGCTCGGGCTTGTCGGCCAGTGAAGTGCGAAGCTGCCCCGCTGTGTATGCAGCGCCGATCGCCACCAGAAGTAGCACCATCGCGATAGCCATTGCGTTGTCGCGGCGCTCCATCACCTCGATCTGTGCCTGCAGCCGCGCCGCATCGCGCGCCTCGCGCAAGGCGCTTTCGCGGGCTGCGATGCGCTCCTGCGCCTCGGCGCGCTGTTGTTCGAAGCGAGCACGTTCAGCGGCGTTGAGCTCGTCAATCGAGCGGCAGGGAAGCGAATTGACGCGCGGCTGAATCTCGTTCTCGCGCAGAAACGGCATTAGCTCGCGCAGCGATACCGCGAAGTAGAACTCGGCATCCGACCCGTCCGAATCGGCACCGAAGCTGTTCACGCCCAGCACGCGTCCGCAACCATCGAGCAGCGGGCCGCCCGAATTGCCGCGCGCGATCGGTGCGGTGTGGAGTATCGTGTCGAACTGGCGGCTGGGCCGCTCGCCCGAAAGGAACCCGCGACTTTTCACCGGGGGCTGCGCGCGGAAGATGTCGCTCATCTCCAGCCCCTGCGCGAGGTCGACATTCATCGGGTAGCCGACCGCCGAGACCTCTCCCATGTCGCCCCCCCTGGCGCCCAATCCCGCGCCTGCCAGCGTAAGCGGTTCTAGACGAAGCGAACCGTCGGTTATCTCCAGCAGGGCAAGGTCGTTGCGCGGGCTCACCGCAATCGGCGTTGCAAAAGTCGCCGCATCGCCTTCGCTCGGCACGATGCCGATGCGCAAGGTGTCGTCGAGCAATGCCTCGCGGATAACGTGGGCATTGGTGACGATCTGCGTGGGCGAGACCGCAAAGCCGCTGCCATGCGTCACGGGGACGACCTCGTCCCCGCTGCGGTCGATCAGGACCACGCGCACGACCCCGCGTGCAGCCGCGTCGATATCGCCCGGATCGGCGGAGGCGGGCGCGGCAATCAATGCGAGGGCAATAATCGCCAGAGCTTTGCGGAAAAGTGCTATCATCACGCCCACTCTTATGCAGGCGCGAACATTGACCGCAAGCTTCGGGATGCGCTTAGTTGGGGGTGCTGCGACAAAGGCGCCATGGCACACGAACACACATTGACCGATGATCAGCGTTGGCAAATCGCGCTGGCCAAGGACCGCCGCTATGACGGGGCCTTTGTGACAGGCGTCCATTCGACCGGCATTTATTGCCGCCCCTCATGCCCGGCACGCGCGCCCTTGCGAAAAAATGTGCGCTTTTACGCCCGTCCTGCCGATGCCGAGGCAGCGGGCCTTCGCGCCTGCAAACGCTGTTCACCCAACACGCAAAGCGCCGAGGAAGCCTGCGTGCTCGCCGCAATTGCCGCGATCCGGGCTGATGGCGCGCAAACGCTGGACCAGTTGGCGGACCTCACCGGCTATTCGCCCACCCATTTCCAGCGGCTATTCAAGCGAACCGTGGGATTGTCTCCCGCCGCTTTCGCACGTGCGCTTCGCGAAGAACGCGTGCGCGGCGCGCTGGAAAGCGGGGCGAGCGTTACCGATGCGCTTTACGAGGCAGGCTATGCGAGCGCCTCGCGCTTCTACGACGATACGAAGGACAGGCTGGGCATGACGGCAAGCGACTGGAGCAAGGGCGGCGACGGCGTTCGCATCCACTGGAGCGTGATAGAAACCTCTCTCGGTGACATGCTGGTCGCTGCAACCGAAAAGGGCGTGTGCTGTCTCAGCTTCGGCGAAGGAGAGGAAGAGTTGCGCGCCCGCTTTCCCAAAGCAGAACTCGTAGAAGGCAACGACCAATTCCGCGAGCTGTTCGAGCAGGTCACGAAGGCGGTCGAACAGCCGGGCAGTGACAACTCGCACATTCCGCTCGACGTGAAAGGCACCGCATTCCAGCAGCGCTGCTGGGAGGCCTTGCGCAGGATCCCTGCGGGCGAGACGCGCAGCTACGGCGAACAGGCCGCAATGCTCGGAAATCCCAAAGCCAGCCGCGCCGTGGGCAGCGCGAATGGCGCAAACAACATCGCGGTGCTGATCCCGTGCCACCGCGTGGTGCAGGCTGACGGGTCGATTGGCGGCTATGCCTATGGGCCGGACATCAAGGCGGAATTGCTCAAACGCGAAGGCGCCAAGCAAGAGGAGTTGTTCTGAGATGACCAAGACCGAATTTGCAGCGCTTCACTGGGCGGGCGATCCGCTGGTGCTCTTCAATGTCTGGGATGCAGGAAGCGCCGTTGCGGTCGCGCGGGCAGGGGCGAGGGCGATTGCTACAGGCAGCCATTCGCTCGCTGGCGCGCAAGGCTATGACGACGGCGAGCACATCCCGTTCTCGCGCCTTACCGAAACCGCAAAGCAGATCGCTGACGCGGTCGACCTGCCGATCACCATCGACATGGAAGCAGGCTATGCGACCAATCTTGCCGAACTGGCGCACAACGCCGACGGGCTCACGCATGCTGGCGTCATCGGCTGCAACATCGAAGACCGCCTGATCCGCGCCGGAGGCCTGCGCGCCATCGACGAACAGGCTGAGCGTATCGCCACGGTCAATGCGGAAGGTCTGTTCGTGAACGCCCGCACCGACGTGTTCCTGAGCCCGCTGATGGAGGGCAAGGACCCCAACCAGGTCGAGCTTGTCTATGCCGCGATCGAGCGCGCTTCAGCCTATCGTTCAGCAGGGGCGGGCAGTTTCTTCATTCCCGGACTGAGCGACCCCGACCTGATCGCGCAGGTCTGCGACAAGGTCGCGCTTCCGGTAAACGTCATGCGCATGCCGGGCATGGTGAGCAATCACGAGCTTGCCAATCTTGGTGTTGCCCGCATCAGCTATGGCGGCGCCCCATGGCGCGACGCGATGGCAAGCGTCGAGGCGGCTGCGAAAGAAGCGTTTGCCTAGTTGATCGTATGCCAGCGGTTTTGCGCGAGCGGGCCAGCCCTTACTCGGGGTCGTTGGTCGGGCTGGGCGGCAAGTCGAGCACGATGATGGTGCCATGATCGGTCCCTCCGACCGACAGCTTTCCGCCGATGGAATCGACGAGCGAATTGACCATCGCACCGCCCAAGCCTCGCCGGTCGCCTTCGCCTTCCTCGCGCATCGCCTTGCGACGATCACGCAAAGACACGCTATCCTTCGGCCAGTTCAGTCCCTCGGGCAAGCCGACGCCGTCATCCTCAACGGTCAGCCGAACGAGCCCGCCTGCAAGGTTTTCGAGCCGCACGCGGATCATGCCAAGATCGCGGCCGACAAAGGCGTGCTCGAGGCTGTTCGTGAGGAACTCGGTGACAAGCAAGCCAAGTGTGGTCGCGGTGTTGACGGGAAGATTCACCTGATCGCACTCGACATTCATGCGGATTGCCTTGCGCCCATCGATCGCGGCCAGCGCGGCAGCGACCCGGCTGATATAGGCGCCTGCTGCAATCTCGTCGTCGGAGATTGTCGCGACCCCGCTGCCGGACAGTTCTTCGTAAAGCAGAGCCAGGCTTTGAACGCGGCTGGACAATGCTGCGAGCGCTTCCTTTGAGGCCTCGCTGCTTTCATGCATGCGGATCAGGCCGACGATCATCGCGAGGTGGTTTTTGACGCGGTGCTGAAGCTCGGACAGCAAGACGTCTTGCGAAGGGTCGGGCAATTCCTCTTCTTGACCCGTCAGGTCGCGCTGGATGCCCAGGAACGAGACGATGTCGCCTACATCGTTTCGGATTGGCGAGATGAGAAGCCGGTTTGTGAACTTCGTTCCATCGGCCTTGTAGTTGGCCAGATCTACCGTGATATCTTCGCCGTCTTCGAGGGCCTGTCGGATTTTCGCGACCGACCTGGGGTCGGTGTCATCGCCTTGCAGGAAGCGGCAATTGCGCCCCACCGTCATCTCTGCGCTGTATCCGGTGACAGCTGTAAATCGCTCATTGATGTAGAGGATCGGTTGATCTTCAAGCGTCGCGCTTGCAAGCACCATGGAGAACGGAAGCTTGGCGATTGCTTCGCCAAGGCGGGCCTCTGCAAACTCAGGGGGCATGTCCAGAAATCCTTACGGTTGCAAGCGTCAAGATAGATTTACATAGCTGATCTCGAATCGAAATGCGAGAAGGTCAGCGACCTTTCGAGCAACACATTGAAATCTGGTCGGGTTCGGGCTCTGAGAATGGCTGAACTCTTGCGCTTCTGATGCCGCTCGATATTTTTGCCGCCCGCTTGGAGGAGCAATGATGAGCGACAACACTTTCTTGGCCCGCGCCCTGTTCGACGCATTTCAATCCGGCGACACCGCCGCAGCACGCGCTTTGCTGTCGCCAGAATTCAGGGGCTCCCAAAATGGCGGCCCGCAAATGGACGCTGACACCTTGCTCGCGTTCTCGGGTGCGGTTTACGCCAAAGTCGCGAATTTCCGATATGAGGAGATCATGTGCGAGGCGACACCCAGCGGCTTCGTCGAAGAACATACGGTTCGAGGGCAATTGCCCGATGGCGGCGTCCTCGACCTGCGGCTTTGCGTCGTCGGGACAGTCGAGGGTGGCCAGATCACCGAGCTGCGCGAATATCTCGATAGCGCAGGAGCAGTTGGTTTGGCGAAGGCGCTCGCGGGCTGATAATATAATGAACCGATGCGTTCATTATTTCATTGCGTGATCGAAACAGTACCTCTACGGGCGCGGGCATGACCGATTTCCCCCTCGATCTCGCCACACAAATCACCAGCATTTCCGACACACGTCTCAAGGCTGAGGGCGGCGAGGCCTATTGGAATTTCCAGTCCGCTTTCGGCGGTTGGGCGCTCGCGCTCGGATACAGTGCCGTCGAGCAAGCGCGCCCGCAGGAGGCGATGCTGGCGAGCGTCACTGCAAACTTCCTGAAGCCTCTTCCGCACGAGGGTCTGATGGTCGATGTCAGACAGTTGCGACAGGGGAGGCGCACCAGCTTCCTTCGCGCTGAAATGGCGAAGGGCGACGCCTTTGATGAGCCAATCTTCGCAGCCGACTACGTGTTTTCGGACATGAAGGATAAGGCGCTCGATTACGCCTGCGAATTTCCCGAGGTTCTGGTGCCCGAGGACGCACCGCGTCTTCCCGAAACGCCGGGTCCGAAGTTCCTGAGCCGCTACGAACAGCGCGTGGCACTTGGCAAACCGTTTTCGGCGCAGGAGCGCCCGCATTCAGCGTTCTGGGTGCGCGACGCTGCGGGTCGGCCCTGGGATGAAAAGGCGCTTCTGGCCGTATCGGATACGCCGATGCCGCGGACCTTTTTTCTTGATCCTACACCGCGCTTTGGAGCAACGGTGACATACGATCTGCAAGTGTTCTGTACGCGCGCCGACCTGGCCGAGCAGGGCAGCGATTTCCTGCTGATCGAAGCGACCAGCGACCGGGTTTATTCCGGGCGCTTCTCTGCGACGACACGCATCTGGTCCGCGAGCCGGAAACTGCTCGCGATCTCCAACCAGCTTGCGTTCTACTAACACTTCCTCGCGTGCGGCAGGTGTTGCACGAAACCGAATTGTGAGGGCGTTGCACTGCGACTAGTGCAAGCGCGAACAGGAGGTTCGCCATGCTCCAACGCTTGCCTGCACCACTCGCCGCTGTCCTTCCGACGCTCCTGTCCTTGCTTACAATATGGGGCGCCCGCGCGCTGACGCACACCGCCTGGGCAGAGGCGAATGCAGGGTGGGCTGCTATCCTTTTCGCATGGGTCGTGACCGATGCGCTGATGCTCGTCGTGATCTGGAAAGCCCGCGATCGCAAGCCCGATCCGTTTCACATGCTCGCTGTTCTTTCGTTGGCCAGTGTAGTCGTGATTGCTGGAGCCGCGGCCCCCGTTCAGGCGGTTTATCTCGGCTTTCCCGAAGTGCTGCTGGCAGCCGCGATGACGCTCGCGATCTTCCTAGGCTGGTCGAGTTTGCGCATCGCGAAGGAATGGCGCGCCAAGGGGTCGATCATGGCTGGGCTGGAACGGGTTTTACCTGCGGCCCTGCTCCGTTTCGCACAAGCAGAACTGCGCGTCTTGGTACTGGGCCTCTTTCGCTGGGGCGCTCCGGCCGATGTGCCTGCAGGTTCGCGACCCTTCATTTATCACACCTATCTGACCCCGATGGTCGCCACCTTCCTCGCACTTCAGGTGATCGAGATTTCGGTCGTTCACTTGCTGCTGATGCTCTGGAGCCCGACGCTTGCATGGGTTCTTTTCGCCCTGAGCATCTGGGGCATCATCTGGACCGTTGCGCTGCTCAAGAGCTTCCGCATCAATCCAGTGCTAGTAACCGGCGAGGTCGTGCGCGTGCGCAGCGGGATGCTGTATGATTTCGAGGTTCCGATCCACCAGATCGCCGATGCGTCCACCGCCTTCACCAGCGAGGAGTTGCAGGACAAATCGGTCCTCAACCTTGCCCTGATGTCGGCGCCCAATGTGAGCCTGCGATTCGAGAACCCAGTCGTCTTCTCGACCGCTCTAGGCGGCGAGAAGCGCATTTCGGGCGTGGGACTGCGGCTTGATGACAGCGCCGGTTTTCTTGAGGCGCTGAGGCGCTAACCGTTCTTGATCGTCAGCCCGCCATCGACAGGAATGACCGCCCCGGTGATGAAGCTCGCTGAAGGCAGCACCAGCGACAAAGTGATGTGAGCGACCTCCTCGGGGTGACCATATCGGCGCAGGGGAACACGGCGCTTGGCGTAGATTTCCTTGTGCTCTTCTGGAATGCGCTCGGTTATGCCGGTACGGATCGGGCCGGGGCAGATCGCATTGACCGTGATCCCGTCGCGGCCCAGATCGACCGCCATTCCGCGCGTAAGGCCGATCACACCGTGCTTGGCAGCGACGTAAGGCGAATTGGTGGGTGTCGCGCCCAGTCCCTCGGTCGAGGCGATGTTGACGATGCGCGGGTGCTCGCTCTTGCGAAGATGCGGCATGGCGGCGCGGATGATCCGCTGATGGGCGGTGAGCAGCCCGGCAATGCTCTTGTCCCAGTAATCGGGATATTCGTCATCCTCGATCATCGCGTGAAGAGAAAAGCCTGCATTGTTGATGACGATGTCGAGCCCGCCGAACTGTTCGGCGATCTCGGCCACGCGTGCCTCAATCGCATCGCCGTCCATCACGTCCAGCGCTAGTGGAAATGCGCTGCCGGGATAGCCCGCTTCCGCAATCTCATTCGCCACCGCATCGCATTTAGACTGATCGAGATCGGTCACAGCGACGTGCGAGCCTTCTGAGGCAAACAGGTGAGCGGTCGCGCGGCCCATGCCGCTGGCAGCGCCGGTGATAAGCGCTCTGTGACCTGCGATCGAGCGGCTGAGAGGCTTGTACGGCTCCATCGTCGCCCTCCCGATCAATCGAGCTTGGGCGGAAAGCCGGGCTCGGCCTTGGCCATTGCGCGCTGATAGGCATCGCGCGAACCGATGCGCTGCAGCCACGCCTTGAGGTTAGGCATGTGATCGACACTCATGTCATTGAAAGCGCGCGCCGTCGTCAGCGAGAAGCCGAGCATGATGTCAGCGGTGGTCAGCGCCGAGCCGCCGAAATAATCAGCTTCACCCAGGCGCTTCTCGATATGAGCCCAAGCGTTCGTGACCCGCTTCATCAAAGGCGGGGGCATTTCAGCGCCGACGGCATTCACCGCAATCGTCATCATGCCGTTGGTCATCAAAGTCGCGTTGGCGAAATGGTACCAGTACAGGTGGTCGGCAAAGTCCGGGTGATCGGGGCCGGGGACTAGATCCGTATCGGGAGCATACTTGCCCACGATGTAATCCATGATCGCGCCGCTCTCGCCCAGCACGAGATCACCGTCGGTGATGACCGGCGCGATCTCCATGGGGTGAAGAGCTTTGAGCTCTGGCGGGGCAAGGCGTGTTTCTGGATCGCGATTGTAGAGCTTGAGGTCGTATTCGAGCCCTAGTTCCTCGCACAACCAGACGATGCGTTCGGACTGCGAAATGCGCAGGTGGTGGATGGTCAGCATGGCCGCAAAATTCCCCTCAAGACTTGGCGTTATTCGTTTCTCGCCCAGCTACTATCGGCAGGTGTCAGCGTGTCGAGGAATTTCTGTGCGGTCTCGAGGTAATCGGATTTCTTCGCATCATCCATCCGGTCCCAGTTCGAATAGATGCGCCCTATCCGGTGATTGCTTTCCAACCGGTCGCGGTGGCGGTCCATGAAGTGCCAGTAGAGCGGGTTGAAGGGGCACGCGCCATCGCCGGTCTTCTTGCTGACCGAGTAGCTGCATTCCTTGCAGTAATCGGACATCTTGTTGATGTAATTCCCGCTCGCCGCATAAGGCTTGGTCGCGAGATTTCCGCCGTCGGCGTAGAGGATCATGCCCGACACATTGGGCAATTCCACCCACTCATACGCATCGGCATAGACTGCGAGATACCAGTCCTGCACGTCGCGCGGATTGATCCCGGCGAGAAGGCAGAAATTGCCAAGCACCATCAGGCGCTGGATGTGGTGCGCGTGCGCATTGTCGTGGGTCGACCGGATGCAGTCAGCGAGGCAGCGCATATCGGTCTCGCCAGTCCAGAAGAACTCCGGGAGAGCTCGCTGTGCGTTAAGCTTGTTGTCGCTTTCGAGGCCCGGCATGTGCAGCCAGTAAAACCCGCGAATGTATTCGCGCCAGCCAATGATCTGACGAATGAAGCCCTCGACCGAATTGATCGGGGCTTTGCCGTCTTCGTAGGCCTGCTCGGCGCGTTTGCAGAGTTCGACGGGATCGAGCAGGCCAAGGTTGATGCTGGTCGAGAGCATCGAATGGTACATGTCATCGGAGCCATGGACCATCGCGTCCTGAAAGGGTCCAAATTTCTCGATCCTCTCCGCAAAGAAGGCATCGGCGGCTTTCGCGGCTTCTTCACTTGTGACGGGCCATTCGAACTTTTCGAGGCTGCCGAAATGGTCGCCGAACTTGTCATCGACCAGTTTCATGACGTCGCGCGTGATGTCGTCGGGCTCGAACTTTGGGACGGGCGGTGGGTCCATCTCGTCTTTAGGCGGTTCGCGATTGTCCTTGTCGTAGTTCCAGTCGCCGCCTTTGGGCTTGCCGTCATCGGTCATCAGCAGGCCGGTCTTGCGGCGCATCTCGCGGTAGAAATGCTCCATCGTGAGGTGCTTGCGATCCTCGGCCCAGTCGCGGAACTCGGCGTGAGTGGCGATGAAGCGGTCGTCAGGAAGGATTTCAACCTCGCAGGCGAACTTGTCCGGCCATTCCTCGATAGCCTGCTGCACGCGCCATTCGCCCGCCTCGACCACGCGGATCATCGATGGATCGTGCCGCTCGACCGCGCGCGCGACCTCGCCGGTGAAGCTGCCCGCATTGTCTTCGTCGGTGAGTTTGACGTAGTCGACGCTCCAGCCTGCGTCCTCAAGCTCGGCGGCGAAGTGGCGCATAGCGGAAAAGATCAGCGTGATCTTTTGCTTGTGGTGCTTGACGTAGGTCGCCTCGTCCCAGACCTCCATCATAAGGATGACGGTGTTGTCCTTGGTCTGCCCGCGAAGCGAGGCAAGGGTGCGGGTCAGCTGGTCGCCGAGGACCGGTACGAGAACAGGATTTTCGGAAGGCATGCCTTAGCTACGCGCGGGGCCGCGAAAGGTTGCCGGTTCAAGTTACATTCCGGGTATCTTCGCAAGCTCATTCACCACCACCGCATCGGCAGGCGGTGGTGTGTATCCGAAGTCACTACTTACAAAGCCTTCGGGAGGAGCGAAGGTGAAATTGACCGTCGGGGATTTCACCAGCGCCGAGCCTTTGCAGCTGCGATCATGCTCTAGGTGGCCATCCTTGCGAAAGGCTTCGATTGCGGCTTCCGGGGTATCGCGGAAGTAAATTTCAGGTCGATTATGGCCAGTTGGACCGGTTAGCCAGCGATAGACCGTGGGTGACCGCTCGCTCAAATGGGCCATCCAGGCACCAACCACCTCGTCGGCGTGAAAGCCTGTCAGCTGCTGGGGGCCTTCAACGGCGAATGGCGCTTTCGTGCTGACCTTGTAGCGCCAGACATCGCAGCCTCGAGGGCCAAGCGCCTGCTGGATCGCGATCATCACGTACCAGGTCTTGGTCGGCTTTTCGGCGTCCTGCGCGGACTCAGCCGGAGCAGGGTCAGGCGACTGCGCAAATGCGCCAGCGCTCGCAAAAACGATGGCGGCGGCAGTCAGTTTCACCAATTTGCTCACAGGCGGCTCCCATCAGTCATACTCGCAGCATGACAGGTGGGCGTAACCAGAGGCTTAAGGGCAATCGTGCCTAGACGAAGCTGTAGGGGTCAATGTCGACGCCGACACGGATGCCGGGGGCGAAGTCCTGCCTGCCGATCCAGTCGCGCAGCATGCCTTGCAAGTTGGCGCTGCGCCGAGCGTTGATTAGGAAGCGGTAGCGATATCGGTTCCTCAGGAGCGCAAGTGGGGCAGGCGCGGGGCCTAGGATCATGAGGTCGTCGAGATGTGGGCGGGAATCGCCGAGCCGGGCGGCTGCCTCGCGCGCTTCGCGCTCGTCTTCGGAAGAGAGGATGATCGAGGCCCAGCGACCGAAGGGCGGCGCACCGGCATCGCGCCTCGCATCGGTTTCGGCCTCGTAAAAGGCATCACGGTCGCCGTTGGCGAGGGCTGCGATTACCGCGGCGTCGGGATGGCGGGTTTGGATCAGTACTTCGCCCGGCTTCGCGCCGCGTCCTGCGCGGCCGGCAACTTGCGCGACTTGCTGATAGGTGCGCTCAGCCGCGCGCAAGTCGCCGCCCTCAAGGCCGAGATCGGCATCGACCACGCCAACGAGGGTCAGCTCGGGGAAATGGAAGCCCTTGGTGACGAGCTGCGTGCCGACGATCACGTCGATCGCCCTGGCTTCGACCTGTGCGAGGAATTCCGCGGCACGGGCAGGGGAGCCGAGCGTGTCTGACGTGGCTACAGCGACACGCGCCTCTGGGAAAAGCTCGCTTACCTCGTCCGCGATCCGCTCGACGCCGGGACCGCAGGCCACGAGGCAATCGGCCTCGCCGCATTCGGGGCAGGCATCCGGCGGACGCGTCTCCAAGCCGCAATGGTGGCAGGCGAGGCGCGCGGAGAGCCGATGTTCGACCAGCCAGGCGCTGCAATTGGGGCACTGGAACCGGTGCCCGCAATTGCGGCACAAGGTGAGCGGTGCATATCCCCGGCGGTTGAGGAAAAGGAGCGATTGCTCACCTGCTTCCAGCCGCGCTTCGAGCCCTTCGATCAGCGGCGCAGCGAGCCAGCGACCGCTCGCGGGTTTCTCTATCGTGAGGTCAACCAGCTTGATCGCGGGCAGCTGCGCACCGCCAAAACGGCTGGGTAGCTCAAGCTTTGTGTAAGTGCCCGTATTCGCCATATGCAGGCTTTCGAGCGCGGGCGTTGCGCTCGCCAAGACCACAGGAATTTCCTCGAACCGTGCGCGCATTACCGAGACGTCGCGGGCGTTGTAGCGCACGCCGTCATCCTGCTTGAAACTGATCTCGTGCGCTTCGTCGACGACGATCAGGCCAAGGTCGGCATAAGGCAGGAACAGGGCCGAGCGCGCTCCAACAATCACTTGCGCTTCGCCCGTGCTGATCGCGCGCCAGGCTCGGCGCCGTTCGGTCGATTTGAGCGAGGAGTGCCATTGGACGGGCGCCGCTCCAAAGCGGTCCTCGAAGCGGGTCAGGAAATTCTCGGTCAGCGCGATTTCAGGAAGCAGGACGAGCACCTGCCGCCCCATGCGCAGCGCTTCGGCGACCGGCTCGAAATAGGTTTCAGTTTTGCCTGATCCGGTCACTCCGTCGAGCAGGAAGGGTTCGAACTTGCGTGCTTCGACTGCCTTCACCAACTGCTTGGCCACGCGCATCTGGTCGTCGGACAAGGCCGGCTGGTGGTGGTCTGCGTCGGCGCGGTCATAGGGGCGGTCGATGGAAACCGTCACCGGCTCAATCACTCCCTGATTGACCAGCCCGCGCAGAACCCCTTCGGATACTTCTGCGATGCCTGAAAGCTCGCGGATCGTGCCTTGCTCGCCTTCGAGCGCCTCAATTGCTGCAGCGCGCTGCGGTGTCATGCGTTCGGGCGTTCCGCCAGACAGGCGATATTCGGTCGTGGTGGTCGGGCCGCCCAATGCACCCCCGCTGGACAGCACCATGCGCGCAACGCTTGCAAGCGGAGCGCAGTAATAGTCGGCGGTCCATTCGATCAAGCGGCGCAGAGGCTCCGACAGAGGCGGCACCGGCACCACTTCGCGCAATGCGCGCAGCTTCGATGCGTCCACCTCCGCCCCCGGCAGGCGCCCTTCATCCCAGACAATTCCCGTCACGGTGCGCGGGCCCAGCGGTGCGATCACGACGCTGCCCGGCTCGACCTCCATGCCTTCTGCAAGCTTGTAGTCGAGCGCGCCCAATGCGGCATTCAAAACAAGGAGTCGGACGCGGTTCATCGGAACCGGAACATAGGGAGGGTGGTTACGAATAAAAACGCGAGGATCGCAGATATGAACGCAATTGACCCCAACACGCTCAACCGGCGGCGCTTCCTCGGAACCGGTCTCGCCGGTGCAGCCCTGCTCGCGCTCCCCGCCTGCGCTTCTTACCCGGGCGGCATCAGCATGACAGAGGTGATCCGCCGCCTGCTCTTGCGCGCCAGTGAAAACGCCTTTGCGCGGCTCACTGCGCCAGATGGCTATTGGGACGAACAAGTTGCGCGCATTGGGCTGGGCAGCCTTCTGGGGACGCGCGGCGATGCGCTTACTCGTATCCTTACTTCGACCCTGTTCAAGGACCGGCTCGAAGGCGTTTTCGCCGACATCGCGATCGAGGGTTCCTACGTCGCCGCACCGATCGTGCGCGATGCGGTCGACATTATTGGTCCAGCAGCCGCGATCGAGCTTGTTCGCGGAGGACCGCAGGCTGCCACGCAAGCGCTTCGCGGAGAGCTGGGTGGGCGGCTCATCGACGAAATGGTCCCCGAGCTTGGCGACGCGATCCGCATTGCCAACGATCCGCTGGTGGCCGAGCTGCTCAACGCTGCCACGGGCACCGACATTGGCGGGATTGCGGGCCGCATGGCCGACACGATCGACAGCGCCATCTGGAGCGAGATTGGCCGCGAGGAAGCCGCAATCCGTGCCAATCCCGAAACCACCCGCGATCCCGTACTAATCGGCGTTTTTGGAGCTGCGGCGCGGATCTGATCCTACTGGCCTCGCAACAGGGCGATAAGAGGACCTGCGAGGGCCTCTACCGCCTGCTGCCCGCCACCGTTGAGGAAGACGAAAGTTTCGTTTCGCCGTCCTTCGTCGTTGAAGCTGAAGAGCTCGAAGCCGCGCTCGGACCCGTCGACGCTCGCGTTGATCTGCCGAAAATGCGCGGCGTGTTCCGCACTGAGAACGCCGCCGTCGGTGACATAGGCGTAAAAGTTTCGAAGGTCGGAGAGATTTGAATACATCCCGCCGCTGCCGAGCACGAGCCAGCTTGTCGGACCCCAGTTTGGCGGGATGTTGGGAAGGCCCACCTGCTTGCCGCCGCCCACTGCGAAATCCTCGAGTTGGTGCTCGCCGCGCTCGCCATAATCGCCGGTGCGCGTCATCCCGGCCGGTTCGAAGAAGCGCGAGCGAAGAAATTGCGCGTAAGGCTCTCCGCTCACCCGTTCGACAATCGCCGAGGCAAGCCCAAAGGCCCAATGCGAATGCGCCTCGCTTTCGCCCGGAGCAAACAGCAGCGGTGTCTGCATCGTGCGCCGTTCGAACTCGGCGCGATCAATCCAGGTCAGGTCCGCATCCGCGTCGCCGGGCTGGGCGGGAAAATCGGGGAGGCCCGACTGGCCTGTCAGCATATGCCGGATCGTCATTCCCGCGCGGTCGGCTGGCGCGTCGGGATAATACTTGTCGAGCCTGTCATCGAGCGACAGCTTGCCTTCGTCTGCGAGGAGGAAAATCGCCGCCTTGGTGAAGTCGATCGGCCGCGAGCCTATGCCGAAGATCGTATCGACTTCATTGGCTCGTCCGCTTGCCGGGTTGGCGACGCCATAGGCTTTTTCGACCACGGGCTCTCCATCCATTTGAACGTAGACAACGCCGGAATAGCCGCCTTGCGTCATGATCGCATCGAGCTGTGCATCGAGGTCGGCCCTCGTAAGCTCGACGCCTGAAGCCTCCGTTTCTTGCGCGTGCCCAAGCGTGGGTGTGGAAAGCGCAACCATCGCGGCGAAGCAGATGGCGAAGGGGCGCGGGGTGACTAGCATTGCGGATATCCCTTTTTGACTACAGTTGTAATCAGTCCCGCTGCATACCTAATCCATTCAACCGTGCGATCAAGGCGCCTTCGCCGATCCTCAAAAGCGTTTCGTCAGGTAAAGTTGCGGCACGTGGTTGATCCGGTCGGTGCGGGCCCCTCGCGGATTATAGATCAGCATGTAGCCGGCGCCGAGTGACAGACTTTCGCTCACCTCCCGCGTCACGATGGTGCGGGCCCGCCACTGATCGCGCGGAGCAGTGCTCAGGCGATTGCGCCGCTGGGCGAGATGAAGGAACTCGCCGTCGATGCTCGCGCGCCATCCTTGGCCAAGAGGCAGAGTGTAGCGCACCATCTGCCGTAGACGCAGCTCCATCCGGTCAGCACCGTCGAAGAAGCGCTGCTCGACCCGCGTGCGAGCCGAAAAGCGCCCTTTGGATAGCGTCACCTGCTGGTGCGGGCGAAGCTCGGTAATGCCGCCCTCGGTCTCGAACACTCCAAAGCCGCCGCCGATCCGCACGCCATCATCAACCTGCTGGTCGATATTGAGCCTGAGCGTCTGTTGCTCGTCGCCTCGCCCTTGTTCGCGCCAACGCGCCGATCCGTCGAGCGCCCATGACGTGTCCTCGTCAAAGTCCCCGCGCGCGACCGCGTAAACCCACAATTGCACATCTTCTTCGGCAGCAGAGGCAAGAGACGGTTGCCAAGCCGCCCACGCACAGGCAATCACGCTGGCAAATCGGCTTAGCCCCCTCATCATGGCGATAAGGGTATAGGCGCAAGCCTCTGATTGCCACCCGTCACACCCGATAGGCTGAGGAGAACAACCGCATGAAATTCTTCGTCGACACCGCCGAGATCGATCCGATCAAGGAACTCGCCGCAACTGGCCTGCTCGACGGGGTGACCACGAACCCCTCGCTCATCCACAAGTCGGGCCGCGACTTCATGGAAGTAACCAAGGAAATCTGCAGCATCGTTGATGGCCCGGTCAGCGCCGAAGTCGTCGCCCTCGACCATGATACGATGATGAAAGAGGCTGAAGTGCTGCGCAAAATCGCGGACAATGTCTGCATCAAGGTTCCGCTGACGGTCGACGGGCTGAAGACCTGCAAGGCGCTCACCGAAGACGGGACGATGGTGAACGTGACATTGTGCTTCTCGGCCAATCAGGCGCTCCTCGCGGCCAAGGCTGGGGCGACCTTCATTTCGCCTTTCGTTGGCCGTCACGATGACAACGGCTTTGACGGGATGGACCTTATCCGTGACATCCGCCTGATCTACGATAACTACCTTTTCGACACTGAAATCCTTGTCGCATCGGTGCGTCACACCAATCACGTGCTCGAAAGCGCGAAGATCGGCGCCGACGTCATGACTGCGCCGCCAAAGGTAATCCACGCGCTGTTCAAGCATGTGCTGACCGACAAGGGGATCGAGGGCTTCCTCAAGGATTGGGAAGCGACCGGGCAAAGCATCATCTGATTTGGGCATCAATTGATCGCTGCAAGCCGTATCCCTATCTGAACCAAGAGAATGTCCGAAGAATCCCCCCTCGACCGCTTCAAACACGCCTTGACCGGAGCAGCGCGCGCGATTGCGCGTGATGCCGAGGTTGAGGTTGCGTGGAGTGCAGACGTGCCCGGCGCGTCGGGCAATCGTTTCCGGGTGCCTCTGCCCGGACGCGATCTGCCGGCCGATCAGGTGACCGAGGCGCGCGGCTTTGCAGACAGTTTTGCGCTCAAATTGCGCCACCACGATGCGGGGCTTCACGCGATGGCCGCGCCGCCCGAGCCGGTGGCGCGCGCCTGCTACGATGCGATCGAGCAGGTCCGTTACGAGGCGCTGGGTGCAAACCGGTTTGGCGGGATTAAATCGAACCTCGATTCGGCCACAGAAATGCGCACTGCGGGTGACCCGATTGCCCGCGCGCAAAACGCTTCCGAGGTGCCGCTCCAAACCGCGCTCTCGCTGATGCTGCGCGAACAGCTTACCGGCGAAGCCATTCCTGACCGCGCTCAGGCAGGCGTGGGGCTGGTCCGCGAATTCATCGAAGACGCCGTGGGCGACGATTTCGCCTCGCTTGCCGAACAACTGAGCGATCAGGAAGCCTTTCAGAAGCTCACGCTCGACCTGCTCCGCGATCTCGACCTCACGCGCCCGACCGAAACGCCCGAAGAGACCGAGAACGACGACAGCGAAGAGGACGAGGGCGAGGACGACGACCAGACCGGCGACGAACAGAATGAAGGCGACGCCGACCCGCAAAGCGCCGAGATGGCCGGCGAAATGGCCGAAGGCGACGCCGATGGCGAAGCCGACAGCGAGATGTCCGCCGATGACGAGACGCAGGAGGGTGAGCCGGGAGAAGAGGGCGATGCCTCCAACGCGCCTGTGCGCCCGAACCGCCCGCAAGCCGACATCCCAGATGGCCTCGACTACAAGGCCTTCACAGACCGTTTCGACGAGGAGATCGAAGCGCCCGAACTGTGTGATGCCGAAGAGCTCGACCGGCTGCGCGCCTATCTCGACAGCCAACTGACAGGGCTTCAGGGCGTGGTCACGCGCCTCGCCAACCGGTTGCAGCGCCGCCTGATGGCGCAGCAGAACCGCAGCTGGGACTTCGACCAGGAAGAGGGCGTTCTGGATGCAGCGCGCCTTTCGCGCGTCGTTGTTTCTCCGGGCACGGCGCTGTCCTACAAGGTCGAGCGCGACATCGACTTCAAGGACACGATCGTCACGCTGCTGATCGACAATTCTGGTTCGATGCGCGGGCGACCGATCTCCATCGCCGCGATCAGCGCCGACATTCTCGCGCGTACGCTGGAGCGCTGCGGGGTAAAGACCGAGATCCTCGGCTTCACGACGCGCGCCTGGAAGGGTGGGCAAAGCCGCGAAGCATGGCTGGCGGATGGCAAACCGCAGGGTCCGGGCCGCCTCAACGATTTGCGTCACATAATCTACAAGCAGGCCGATGAGCCATGGCGCCGCGCGCGCCGCAATCTCGGCCTGATGATGCGCGAAGGGCTGCTCAAGGAAAACATCGACGGAGAAGCGCTCCTCTGGGCACATTCCCGCCTGATCTACCGCCCCGAAGAGCGCCGCATCCTGATGGTGATTTCCGACGGCGCGCCGGTTGATGACAGCACATTGAGCGTGAACTCGGCAGGCTATCTCGAAGCACACCTGCGCGGCGTGATCGACTGGATCGAGAACGTCTCACCCGTGCAGCTGGTCGCTATCGGCATCGGTCACGATGTGACCCGGTACTACCGCCGTGCGGTAACCATCATGGATGTCGAGCAACTGGGCGGCACGATCATGGAGCAGCTTGCGGAGCTGTTCGAAGATGAGAAGGGGCCGAAGCGGCGCTGATCAGGGCTTCAATGCAAATCGACGCCGTGGATCGCCCTTCATCAGATAGCGCTGCACGATCACCATTGCGATGGCGAGAATGGCGAAGTTCGACAATGCAAAGACCATCCAGAATGTCGCGATCGGCATCACTTCGACGATACCGAAACGCGGGTTGGTAAGCATCTGGCTCAGCCCCGCCATCAGAAGCCCTGCATAGCTGAAGGCGAAGCGCACCTGGTGTTTGCGAAGCCACTCAGGATCGCCGGTTACGCGCCACCGCCAAAGCGCAAACGCGCCAACCGCCGAACTGACGCCACCGACTATGATAAACAGATGGAAGAAGCCCCAGCCGCTATTTCCGAATTCAAGCACAGTCGCAGGCACGAAGGCGACAACGCCAGTCGTGACCAGCATCGCCACAACATAAGCAGACGCAAATCGGCGGTGAGGCGCGCCACCTTTCGGCAGCGAAAAGACGATCGCTCCCAAAACAATGGCAGCCATCGCTGCGACGATATGAATTTGCAAAAGCAGGCTGAGATCGCTCATCGTTCTTCCCCTCGACGACGGCGCAGTGCCTAGCATATGTGTATTATTGAGGCAATACAGTGGTCGGTTGCTTTTCGAAACCGCTCTGTTAGGTCTTGCTGCCATGAACGTTACCGAAGCCGTCACAACCCGCCGCTCTGTACGCCAGTTTCTCGATAAGCCGGTCGATCTCGAAACCATCCGCCGTGTCATGGACAAGGCGCGCTGGGCTGCTTCGGGGTGCAATTACCAGCCTTGGGAAGCGACGATCCTGACGGGTAAGCCGCTGGCCGAGCTTCAGGAGAAGATGAAGACCACTCCTCCGCAGCAGGCCGAGTATGACTGGACTGCTCCAGGGCAGGAGGAAGCTTACACCAAGCGTCTCCACGGCGTGTCCGCTGGCATGTTCGGCGCCATGGGCATAGCGCGTGATGACGGGCAGGGCCGAATGGCCGCAATGGCGCGCAACACGACCAGCTTCGATGCGCCGGTCGTCATGTTCACCTATTTCCCGCGCTTCATGAAAGAGGCGCAGTGGTCTGACACCGGCATGTGGCTCGCCACGGTCGGTTTGCTCTTGCGCGAGGAAGGGCTCGACAGCTGCTACCAGGAATACATGGCGCTTTATGCCAACGTCATCCGTGAGCATATCGGGATCGACCATGATCGCTACATGCTCTTTTGCGGCATGGCGATCGGCTATCGCGACCCGGACGCTCCGGTGAACAATTTCGAGCGTGAGCGTGAGCCGCTCGACGATACGGTGAAGTTCCTCGGCTTCGACTGAGCGCGGGTCAATCGTGCCCGCGCTGGTCCTCTGACACCTGCCGGACAACGTCGGGGTCGTCCCAGATCATCACCCCCATGGTGATGAACCATGCGAGCATTCCGCCCGCCAGCATCCGCTCGTAAGCGCCGTCATAGTCGGTCGGTACGAAGAAAAAGAGCGGACCCAGTACAGCCCATGCCACTCCGCCGAGATAGAGCGATCGGCCAAGCCACTTGTTGATTTCCCAGAATTGCCCGGCGGTCAGCAGGACGGTCAGCGGGAAGGCTAGGCCCAGCACATAGACCAGCCGGTAATGGATCACCGGCCCTTCGCCGGTCGTGTAAGCCTCGTATCCAGCGATCAGCACAACGCAGACCGCCACGATCACCAGCAGCCATGACCCGATCTTCCAGTCCAACCGATCGATCCGCCATCGCAGCAATCCGGCGGTCGTTGCCAGCACCGACGCGACGAACGCGTAAATGCCAAGGTCGGCAAGCTCGTCTGCAGGCGTGCCCTCGTCTTTGGATGCAGCAAGGTCGCTGATCGTGTCGCGCATGATGCCGACCTGCTCGGACATTCCTGTGCCTATGAAGTCCATGATGACCGAGATCAGGCATCCGCCAATCGCGATGCCTCCCAGCACGCGCGAGATCGTATCGGTTCCGGAATCTGTGCTGATCGTTGGCTCCTGTTGCACTGGGTGGCGGTTTGTCGCATGGGCGCTGGCATGGCCCAGACACCGCTTAGACTGTTCAACTCTCTCAACAGGCAGATCGAGGAGTTCGTTCCAATTCACGAGGGCGAGGCGCGCGTCTACACCTGCGGGCCGACGGTCTATAATTACCAGCATATCGGCAACATGCGCGCATACGTGTTCGCCGATACGCTTGGCCGCACGCTTCAACTCAAAGGGCTGAAGCTCACTCACGTCATCAACATCACCGATGTAGGCCACCTTACGTCCGACGCTGATGAGGGTGAGGACAAGATGGAAAAGATGGCGGCGAGCCAGGGCAAGAGCGCTTGGGACATCGCTCGCTTCTATCAGGAAGACTTCGAGCGCGATCTGGCGCGGCTGAACGTTCAGAAGAAACAGCACCCGCGCGCGACCCAATATGTCGAAGAAATGATCGCGTGGGGCAAGCGCGTGGCGGACAAGCACTGCTATGAGCTTGAGAGCGGGCTCTATTTCGACGTCTCGACGGTCGCGGATTACGGCAAGCTGGCCCGCGCCGTCACCGAAGAGGGTGAAGGGCGGATAGAGCGGCTGGAGGGCAAGCGCAACGCGGCCGACTTCGCGATCTGGCGCAAGACGCCGGAGGGCGAGACGCGGCAGATGGAATGGGACAGCCCATGGGGCAAAGGCGCTCCGGGATGGCACCTTGAATGCTCGGTCATGGGCGAGGCGCTGCTCGGCTTTCCCTTCGACATTCACACCGGCGGTATCGACCACCGCGAAATCCATCACCCCAACGAGATCGCGCAGAACCAGGCTTATTGCTGCTCGGGCGGGCTTTCCGATGCGACCAATTCGGGCGCGCGCATCTGGATGCACAACAACTTCCTGGTCGAGCGTTCTGGCAAAATGTCGAAGTCGTCGGGCGAGTTCCTGCGGCTGCAACTGCTGGTCGACAAGGGCTTCCACCCGCACGCCTATCGGATGATGTGCCTGCAAGCGCATTATCGCAGCGAGCTCGAGTTCAGCTGGGAGGGGCTGGAAGCGGCGCTGACGCGATTGAAGCGGATGATCATGGCGGTTGAGCGGCTTGCCGATGCGCCGTCGCAGCCGGTTGCGGAACACCCCAAGTTCGCTGCTCCGCTTGCCAAGTTCGAAGAGGCGATGTCGGACGATCTTAATACCGCGATTGCTCTGACTGCGCTGGAAGACGCGCTTGCGACCAAGAAGGTCGATGCAGGCATCAAGCGCGCTGTGGTTGAACATATGGATGCGGTGCTCGGCCTCGACCTTTTCAGCCTTTCCAGAGCAGACTTGCGCATTCGCCCCGCCTCAGCTGAAATCGCCGAGGAAGAGATCGAAGACGCGCTCGCCCGCCGCAAGGCTGCGCGCGCCGAGAAGGACTTCGCAACCTCCGACGCAATTCGCGATGAACTCGCGGCTAAGGGCGTGGAAGTGATGGACGGCGACCCGCTGGGTTGGGACTGGAAACTCTCCTGACTTCCCGTCGCCCCAGACTTGATCCGGGGTCCGGCCGCCTTCTACGATTGGGCGAAAAGAAGCTGGATCCCGGTTCAAGTCCGGGGTGACGAAAGGATTTCAATGACCACACTCGCAATCTCCGGCCTCATCCGTCCGCTTCTCGAACCGCAGCTGCCCAATGGGCTCGATGTGCGTTGGTTCATGACTGCCGAGGACGCGATCGACGCGGTGAAGGGTGCAGAGATCGGCTGGTTCGACATGAACGACAAGGAGGCGATGGCGAAGGCGCTGCACGCCGCGACTGATCTCAAATGGCTGAACTCGATCTATGCGGGCCTTGATTTCCTGCCGATGGATGTGCTGATCGAGCGCAATATCACCGTCACCAACGGCGTCGGCATCAACGCGATCACCATTGCCGAATACGTCGTGATGGGCATGCTCAACATCGCCAAGGGCTACCGCGACGTTATCCGCGCGCAAGAACGCCGCGAGTGGCTGCTCGATTCTCCGGGAAAGCGCGAGCTCGCCGGTTCGAAGGCCCTGCTGCTTGGCTACGGTGCAATCGGGAAACTCATCAAGCCAAGGCTCAAAGCCTTCGATGTGGATGTGAGCGTGGTGCGCCGATCAGGCGGAGAGGGCGTGCTGACGCCTGACGAATGGCGCGGGAAACTGGGCGACTTCGACTGGGTGATCCTTGCCGTGCCTTCCACCCCCGAGACCGAGAACATGATTGGCGCGGACGAGCTTGCAGCGATGAAATCGGATGCAGTGCTCGTCAACATCGCGCGCGGCGAAGTGGTCGATCAGCCGGCGCTTGTCGAGGCGCTTCGCAGCAAGGCTATCGGCGGGGCATTTCTCGATGTGACGACGCCCGAACCGCTTCCCGAAGATCACGAGCTTTGGACGCTCGATAATGCGCACATCTCGATGCACCTGTCAGGCCGTGCGCAGGACAAGATGTTCATCCGCTCTGCCACGCGCTTTCTTGAGAACCTGCAAAAATATTTGGACGGAAAGCCCGTCGCGCCGATCTTCGATCCGCATCTGGGCTACTGATCTAGGCCGCTAATTTTCCGGGAATTTCCGCTTCGCCCTTGGATTCTGGCGGAATCCTGCAATACATGGCTCTGACGTCCGGCCATCACGGCTGCGACACACACGACACGTACCGCAAGGACATTGGGTGCAGCCTCCACGTAGAGGCGTCCTTGCGTGAGCATTTTACGGTCACGGCGAAAGGCAAGCGACGGCTTTTTGCGAAGTATTGGGGGGAATACGAAAATGAGCGATACCAAAAAAGCGTCTGACGTCTTTATCGACTGTCTCGAGGCCGAGGGCTGCGAGTATATCTTCGGTGTGCCGGGTGAGGAAAACCTCGACTTTCTCGACTCCCTTGGCCGCTCAAAAAAGATCAAGCTGATCCTCACGCGCCACGAACAGGGCGCAGGCTTCATGGCCGCGACCTATGGCCGCCATACCGGCAAGACCGGCGTGTGCGTGGCAACGCTTGGCCCGGGCGCGACCAACTTCGTAACCAGCGCGGCCTATGCGCAGCTTGGCGGGATGCCGGTGCTGATGATTACTGGCCAGAAACCGATCAAGAAATCCAAGCAGGGCCGCTTCCAGATTGTCGACATCGTCTCGCTGATGGAGCCGGTCACAAAGTATTCGATCCAGATCGCAGCCGGCGACAACATCCCCAGCCGCGTGCGCGAAGCCTATCGCCTCGCCGAAGAGGAAAAGCCGGGCGCGACGCTGATCGAGCTTCCCGAAGATATTGCCGAGGAGCAGGCGACCGACTTCAAGCCGCTTCCCAAGAGCGTGGCGCGTCGTCCCTCAGCTGAACCCAAAGCGGTTCGCGCTGCGGTGAAAGCGATAGAAAATGCAAAGAACCCGGTCCTCGTCATCGGAGCGGGCGCCAACCGCAAACTGTGTGGACGGATGCTCGAACAGTTTGTCGAGAAGACCGGCATCCCATTCCTGACCACTCAGATGGGCAAGGGCGTGATCGACGAACGCCACCCGAAATTCCTCGGTTGTGCGGCGCTTTCGGCTGGCGATTTCGTTCACCGCGCGGTCGAAGCCTCCGATTGCATTATCAATGTCGGCCACGACGTGATCGAAAAGCCGCCTTTCTTCATGAAGGACAACGGCGTCACTGTGATCCACGTCTCGACCAAGACGGCGGAGGTCGACCCGGTCTACTTCCCGCAGATCGAGGTCATCGGCGACATCGCCAACGCGGTCTGGCAGATCAAGGAAGACATCTCGCCCAATCGCGACTGGGATTTCGAACAGATGCTCGGCTACCACAAGGCTGAGCTTGAACACACCGGCAAGCTTGCAGCCGACGATCGCTTCCCGATCTTCCCGCCGCACCTTGTTCAGCAGGTCCGCGATGCGATGCCGCGCGATGGGATCATCTGCCTCGACAACGGGGTCTACAAGATCTGGTTCGCGCGCGGATACACCGCTTACCTTCCCAACACCGTGCTGCTCGACAATGCGCTTGCGACGATGGGTGCAGGCCTGCCGTCAGCGATGATGAGCGCGATGCTGTACCCCGATCGCAAGGTTATGGCGATCTGCGGCGATGGCGGTTTTATGATGAACAGCCAGGAGATGGAAACCGCGGTCCGCCTCGGCCTTAACCTGACGGTCCTGATCCTGCGCGACGATGCATACGGCATGATCCGCTGGAAGCAGGCGAATATGGGCTTTGACGATTTCGGTCTGACCTATGGCAACCCGGACTTCGTGCAGTACGCGGAAAGCTACGGCGCGAAAGGTCACCGGGTGGAATCCTCAGCGCATCTGGCCGAGCTGCTGAAGCATTGCAACGAGACGCCGGGTCTCCACCTGATCGACTGCCCGGTCGATTATTCGGAAAACGACCAGATCCTGAACATCGACATCAAGAAGCTGAGCGCCGAGCTTTAAGCTTAGCGTTCGCGCGCTTCATTCGATCAACTCACAACCTCGCTTTCAGGGGAAGACCATGCACGAAGTCGTCAATCCGTTCGACCGCCAGAAGATCGGAGAGGTTCCGACGCACGATTGGGAGACCATCGACGGGTATCTCGCCAAGGCCGAGGCCCTGCACAAGAACCGCGATGGCTGGCTCAAAACGCATGAGCGCGCCGCGATCCTCGAAAAGGTCGTCGAGATCATGAAGGATCGCCGCGATCACCTCGCGATGCAGATTGCGGACGAAGGCGGCAAGCCGCTGATCGATGCGCGCGTCGAGGCGGACCGCGCGATCAAGGGCGTCGAGCTGTGTATCGAGGATCTGGGCAATGTGCGCGGAACCGAGATTCCGATGGGGTTGAGCTCCTCGGGCGACGGTCGCCTCGCCTGGACTTCGCGCGAGCCGATTGGTCCGGTCGTGGCTGTGTCGGCGTTCAATCACCCGCTCAATCTGATCGTGCACCAGGTCTGTCCTGCGGTTGCGACCGGCTGCCCGGTGATTGTCAAACCGGCCAGTGACACGCCGCTATCGTGCTTCGAGTTCGTCTCGATCCTGCACGAAGCTGGCCTGCCCGAAGACTGGGCGCGCGCTGTCCTTCCTTCGCGCGATGCGTCGGAGAAGATGGTCACCGATAACCGCGTCGCCTTCTTCACCTTCATCGGTTCGGCAGGCGTGGGCTGGGGGCTTCGCTCCAAGCTCTCACCGGGCACGCGCTGCGCGCTCGAGCATGGTGGGGTAGCGCCGGTAATCGTCGATCCAAGCGCGGATATCGACGCGGCGGTAGGTTCGCTCATCAAGGGCGGCTTCTACCATTCAGGCCAGGTCTGCGTCTCAGTTCAACGTGTCTTCGCGCATGCCGATATTGTCGATAAGCTTTCATCGAAGATGGCCGATGCTGCCAAGGCTCTGAAGGTCGGCAACGCGATCCAGGAAGACGTCGAATGCGGCCCGCTGATCCGGCCCAAGGAGGTCGACCGGGTCGAAGAATGGGTAAGCGAAGCACGCGACGGCGGGGCCAAGGTCCTGTGCGGCGGTGAGCGGCTCAGCGACACGACATACGCGCCAACCGTGCTGCTCGACCCGCCCAAGGATGCCAAGGTTTCCACGCAGGAAGTGTTCGGGCCGGTGGTCTGCATCTACACCTACACCGACGTGGACGAGGCGATCGCGCAAGCCAACTCGCTCGACGTTGCGTTCCAGGCGGCGATCTTCTCGAACGACCTTGCGAACACGATGCACACCTATCGCAACATCGACGCAGCCGCGGTGATGGTGAACGACCACTCAGCATTCCGCGTCGACTGGATGCCGTTCGCAGGGCTCAAGCATTCGGGCCACGGCGTTGGCGGCATTCCCTATACGATGCACGAAATGACCATCGAGAAGATGATCGTGATTAAGGCGTGAGGTTTGGGCAGGCCCATCCGGGCCTGCCTCCTCGCTGGACGTGCTCCGCTTCGCTACGCACACGCTGCGGGCGGGCGGTCACCCTTGCGGGCCATACGGCCCGTTCCGACATTTCTTGCTCAGCTTTCTTCCAAGAGCAGCAACACCGCTGTTACCACCATGCGCTCGTCTTCGCCGAAGCGGTGGTCGACCTCTCTGATGGTAGCATCCGCAACGAGCTGGCCGGGGATGGTGAATTCGTGCTCGGGCAGGTTGGCGATGAACTCTTCGCCAACTGCGACAGCATCCGCACCGTTGAAATCGAGCATCACTTCGTGCCGCGTGCCAGCAAAGGTGATCGAACTCCACGCCTTCTCCTCATGGGTGAGCAGATCCGCGCGGCCATCAGCCAGCATCAAGAGCGCCTCGCGCACCCGGTCAGCTGTCGTGCGACGCGGGCGATAGCGGCGACCTGCGGGCCGAGCAGGGACTTCAGATGTGGCGGCGGACTTGGTTTCAAGCGCCGCGCTGACGCGGGCAAGCGGCGCGGCAAGCAGGGAGGAATCATACAGCATGGGCAAGGTCCTTGGTTTCGAGAGTATCGGTGTGTGAAGCCGCTGACGCTGCGGCAAACTCGGCCATCCAGTTGAGCGTTCGCGCTTCGGTTCGCGGACGCGGGATGCGGCCCATCCGCAAGTCGAGGACGAAGCGCGGATCACCCGCGGCGAGCCGACCGAACTTGGTTGCAGGCATTTCGTGAGCCTTGAGGAATTGCTCGACTTTCCGAAGCAGCATTTTTGATCCCTTTCCTGGTCATTCCGGACTTGAAGAAGCTGGGACGCCTGCACCGCGAATCGCTCAATGTTCACTAAACGTTCCACCTCAAATCCTACTTGTCTAGGAAAAATCCTTTGTGTAGGAAGAATTTATGACAAACGCCTCCGACACCTCACTCGACGCACCTCGACAGCGCCTGCTTGATCTGGCGCAGGAGCGCGGCGCCAGCCTCGCGAGCCTATCGGTGCTGATCGGCAGAAATGCGAGTTATCTCCAGCAATTCATTAAGAAAGGCTCCCCGAGAAAGCTCGAAGAGGGAGACCGGAAAGTGCTGGCACAATTCTTCGGGATCTCGGAAATCGAGCTTGGTGGAACTGAGAGCGTGGCGCAGGAAATATCCTACACGACTGGATCTGGCAGTGCCGATTCGACTCAATGGGTGGTGGTTCAACGCCTTGCTATCGGCGCATCAGCGGGACCAGGCGCCTTGCCAACGGAGGAGGCTGCGTTCGATACATTCCGTTTCTCGCGCCGTTGGCTGGCCGAGCAGGGACTGAGTAATGCGAAGCTGTCGGCAATCACGGTCGAGGGGGATTCGATGGAGCCTTTGCTCAATGATGGTGATGAGATCCTCATCGACCGCACTGAGCGCGCGTTTCGTGACGGTGTGCACGTCGTGCGGCTTGGCGAAACGCTGATGGTCAAGCGCGTTGCCCGTGCGGGGGCAGGGCGGTTCGCCTTGCTCAGTCAGAACCTGGCTTACCCGCCTGTCGAAGTGGCCGCCGACGAACTTGAAATCATCGGCCGTGTGGTCTGGAAGAGCGGCCGGATCTAGAGCACGCCGCCGCGCTCGCTCTTGCGCTTTGCAATCCAGGTGGCGTGCTCGTCCTCGACCCGGCGCCATGCGCCGAAGACCGAGAGGCCCTCTTCAGGAGCGCCCTTGCGACCCAGCGAATAAATCTGCTCGTAAAACCAGAATTGCGTCGCAAATCCGGCCATGGTCCGCACGAGCTTGATCCGGGTGAGGAATGAAAGCGGACCGGGCAGCAGCGAAAGCTCATCTTCGAAGCGCGGCAGGTCCTCCTCGCCAGCCAGCAGGTGGTTGGGGCCATCGGGTTGGGCACACAACGGACGGCCAAGCCCGATAAGGTCGGCTGCGCCTTCATCCAGCGCCTGCTCCATCGCCGCGCGGGTGCGAAAGCCGCCGGTGACCATCAGTGGAACCGATACGGCATCCTTCATCGCCTTGGCGAAGTCGACGAAATAGGCTTCGCGCTTGAGCGTGGATGCTGCGACTTGCGGGTTGTCGGCGGGTTCGGTCCCCTCGATCCCCAGCAGCTTGGGCTGTTCGTATGTGCCACCTGAAATCTCGATCAGGTCGACGCCAAGTTCTTCAAGCCACTTTACGACCCTGAGGCTGTCCTCGAAGGCAAAGCCCCCTTTCTGGAAATCCGCGCTGTTGAGTTTCACTGCGATCGGAAACGCCGGACCCACTGCCTCGCGTGAGCGGCGCACGACCTCGGTCAAAAGCCGCGCGCGGTTTTCGAGGCTGCCGCCCCATTCGTCGCTGCGCTGGTTGGTCTTGGGGCTGAGGAATTGCGAGATCAGGTATCCGTGCGCCGCATGGACCTGTATCCCGGTGAAGCCAACTTCCTTGCAAGTCTTGGCCGCGCGGACGAAGCCTTCGATCACGGCCTCGATCTCGTCAGCCTCAAGCGCGACAGGTTCGCCGAACTGTCCACCGGGCAGGTCGAGCTTGACCGCTGATGGCGCCTTCGGATGCGGATTGACGATGGCCATCGTCTGCCGCCCAGCATGGCTGATCTGCGCCCAGAAGTGATTGCCATTGAAAGTGCCGGCAGCAGTCCATTTGCGGAATGCCGTCAGCTCGTCTTCGCTCAATTCGCGGTCGATGATTACGTTGCCGGGGCGTTCGAGGTGGTGGGCGTCGATCTGGATATTGCCCGATAAGAGCATCCCCGCACCACCTTCGGACCAGATGCGATAGAGTCGCTCAAGCTCCGGCGTTGGCAGGCCATCGGTGTCCGCAAGCCCTTCGGTCATGGCAGCCTTTGCGAGGCGGTTGGGAATGGTTGCGCCGCAGGGAAGGTTTAGAGTGGTGTCCAAGGCCATGTTTGTCGCTCTCCCGGTTTCAACTTGCTACCGATAGCGCGGCGGTGGCGATCGCGCACCTTGCTCGTCCACAACTTGCAATTGGTAGAGCGACCCGCCATTTCACCGCGCATGACCGATACGCCCATTCCCCCGATGAAAGCCGCGATTATCCCGGTGACGCCGCTGCAGCAGAACTGCTCGCTTATTTGGTGCACCAAAACGAACAAGGCTGCACTGATCGATCCGGGCGGCGATCTCGACAAACTGAAAGACGGCATCGCCAAGGCCGGGGTCGAGATGGAGAAAATCCTCATCACTCACGGCCACCTTGACCATTGCGGTCAGGCAGGCATGCTCGCTGAGGAACTGGGTCTGCCGATTGAAGGGCCGCACAAGGACGATCTGTTCTGGATCGAGCAGCTCGACAGCGACGGTGCGCGCTATGGCATGACGGCGCAGAGCTTTACGCCCGACCGCTGGCTGGAGAACAATGACACGGTGACGGTGGGAGAGCTAACGCTCGACGTGATTCACTGCCCCGGCCACACGCCCGGCCATGTGGTGTTCTTCCACGCGCCGAGCCGCTTTGCGATCGTGGGAGACGTGCTGTTCCAGGGATCAATCGGACGCACCGATTTCCCGCGTGGCAATCATCAAGACCTGATCGATTCGATCACGCAGCGCCTGTGGCCGCTGGGTGAAGACGTGATGTTCATTCCCGGACACGGACCGACGAGCACTTTTGGCCGCGAGCGCAAGACCAATGCGTTCGTTTCGGACTACGCGTTGTCCTGATCGCCCTTTGCCATCGCCTGGCTTTCGCGCTTCAGAGGCCGTGAAACGGGGCAGACCTCCTGCACATATCCGTTGAGCGTATTGGTGAGGTTCTCGCGAACCAGTCGGTAATGCACGTATTGCCCGCGCTTCTCGCTTTCCACGAGACCTGCGTTCTGGAGTACGGTGAGATGCTGCGAGACGGCTGGCTTGGAGATGTCGAACCGCTCGGCAATCTGGCCGGCGGTCAGTTCGGACTCCGAGAGGTACGCCAGGATCTTGCGGCGCACGGTCGAGGCTAGGGCTTCGAAAACTTTCTGCATGATAGCTGGGTATATAAGCGCTTGCTTAATCGCTTACCAGTGCGCATAGGTATTTAAGTGATACATTAATTACCTATGGAGTTGCCGATGATTCGTTCCGAGGGTGAGCAGGCAGGCGAAGGCGCGCAAAGCCGCGACCGCTGCGAGGTGAACTGGATCGTCGACACTCCCGGCGCGGACTCTTCCAAGGGCGAAGTGCAATGGGATCCGGTGCACAGCGCATGGAATGGCGGGATGTTGCTGGCATCGCTCGCCCTCATTCCGTTCTTCACCACGCCCGCAGCGGTTGTAGTGGGGCTGGGACTGACCGGAGCGATGGTGCTGCTCGGCCACTCGGTCGGGTTTCATAGACTACTGATACACGGCAGTTTTGAGACGACGCCCTTCCTGCGGCGCTTCCTCATCTGGTGCGGTGCGGTGGCGGGAATGAGCGGGCCGATCTGGATTGTGAAGACTCACGACCTGCGCGATTGGGCGCAGCGGCAGGACGATTGCCACGACTACCTCGCTCACCGCAGGCCGATGCTGCAGGACGCATGGTGGCAGCTGCACTGCACCCTGAATCTCGACAATCCTCCGCGCTACAACGTCGCAAGGCTTGAAGAGAGTCGCTTCATCCGCTGGCTCGAACGCACATGGATGCTCCAGCAATTGCCGATAGCGGCGCTGCTATACTGGCTAGGCGGCTGGCCGTTCGTTGTTTGGGGCGTGTTCGTGCGCGTCACCCTGACCGTGCACGGTCACTGGTTTGTCGGCCACCTCGCGCATCGCCGCGGGCCGCAAAGTTGGGAAGTGCGCGGGGCAGGGGTGCAAGCCCATGACGTGCCGTGGGCGGGCGTCCCGACGATGGGAGAGGCCTGGCACAACAACCACCATGCCTATCCCGGCAGCGCGCGCATCGGCCTCAAACCCGGTCAAAGCGATTGGGGCTATCGCTTCATTCAGGTGCTGGAGAAACTGGGGCTGGCCTGGAACATCTGTCTGCCGGAACACATGGCTGGCAGAGCGGCCAAACTGGTAGAGGTCGATCCGCCCGTCAAAGCACCCGTGCCGCAATCAGCGCAGCCACGATAGCAAGGCCGAGCAGCGTCAGCAGAGTCACGATCGTCCCGATCAGGCGCCCCATCTTGAACGAGCCTCCATCCATGCCGAATGCGTGCGCGATGCGGGCAATGAAGTAGAGGGCAGCCACATATTGCAGCCAAGCCTGGCCTGTCCCGGAAAGTTCGATCACGAGAATCAGCGCGAGCACAAACGGCGTACTCTCGACGAAGTTTGCCTGCGCGCGCATGCGCCGGATCAGCGGCTCGCAGTCTTCGTCGCCGACGTAGACTTTCTCGGCGTTGCGTACCGCGCCGATCCGCAGCATCAGCCAGACATTGAGAATTGCCGCCGCCGCAGCCGCGGCCAGCGTCACAGGAAGCAGTGCCATTGAACGATCCCCTCGCGTATAATTATCAAGTCCCCTGCTTGGCCCTCACGCAGATGGCTTGCAACCTTTGAGTTTTGCGCTATATCGCGCGCCTTCCCGCCAGACCGGCTCGGACGCTTTCGCCTGGGACATATGCCTTCAGGGTATATGCCTTGTGCGCATCGCGGCCTTGCCCTAAGGGCAACGAGAATACGCCCTAAGGGCAACACCGACACGCCCTTCGGGCATTTTACGAAACACGCTGCGCCTTATTGGCGCAAACAACGCATTAATTGAGGAAGTGGCTTAGCCATGGCAGTCCCCAAGAGAAAAGTATCCCCGCATCGTCGTGGCAATCGTCGCGCACACGATTCGCTGAAGGTCGAAGCATTCCAGGAATGCTCCAACTGCGGTGAACTCAAGCGCCCGCACCACGTGTGCTCGGCATGCGGCTTCTACAACGGCCGCGAAGTGATGGTGCCTAAGGGCATCTAAGCCGTCATTAAAGAAGGACCAGGCGCATGACTCTCCCGCGTATCGCTGTTGATGCGATGGGCGGCGATGAAGGCGTGCGCGTCATGGTTGAAGGCGCTGCGCTTGCGCGGCGTGAATATGACGACTTCAAGTTCCTGCTGGTCGGTGACCAGCAGCGCATTGAACGTGCGCTCGATACGCATCCCGGCATGGCCGGCGCCAGCGAGATCCTCCATTGCGATGACGTGATCAGCGGCGACGAACTGCCCTCGCGCGCTATCCGCCGTGCCAAGACCACCAGCATGGGCCTTGCCGTGAACGCGGTGAAAGATGGCCGCGCAGGCGCTGCGGTCAGCGCCGGCAACACCGGCGCGCTGATGGCGATGAGCAAGATCGCTCTGCGCACGCTTCCCGGCATCGACCGTCCGGCACTCGCCGCTCTCTTGCCGACGCTCGAGCCGCACGACGTCGTGATGCTCGACCTTGGCGCAAACACCGAAGCCGACGCGCGTAACCTCGTCCAGTTTGCGGTGATGGGCGCGGCCTATTCGCGCATCGTCAACGGGTTTGAGAGCCCGAGCGTGCGACTGCTCAATATCGGCACCGAAGAGATCAAGGGAACCGAAGCCCTTCGCGATGCTGCCGCGCAGCTGACCGCAGCAACCGCCAACGGCAATTCCAGCCTTGCCCTTCAGTTCGATGGCTTCGTCGAGAGCGACAAGATCAACCGCGGCGAAACCCATGTTGTCGTGACCGACGGGTTTTCCGGCAACATCGCTCTGAAAGCGATCGAGGGATCGGCGCGCTTCGTGACGGACCTCTTGCGCCAGGCCTTTACCTCGTCGCTTCGTTCAAAGATCGGCTTCCTCGTGTCGCGGCCTGCGACCGAGCTTCTTCGCCATCACCTTGATCCGAACAACCACAACGGCGCGGTCTTCCTTGGCCTCAACGGCGTGGTCGTCAAAAGCCACGGCAGCGCGAACGCCAAGGGCGTAGCGAACGCGGTTACCGTCGCGGCCCGTCTGCTTGAGAACAAGCTGACACAGCGCATCGCTCACGACCTTGCCGAACTGGGCGAGGACGCGCTTCGCAAGGGCGGGAATGGCGCATCGACCGGACCATCCGAGGAAAGCGGAGCCGCAGCGTGACAGGCTCGAGAATTGTTGGATCGGGCTCTGCGCTACCTCAGCGCATCGTCACCAACAATGAGCTGGCAGAGCGGGTCGACACCTCGGACGAATGGATAATCGAGCGCACCGGCATCCGCCAGCGTCACATTGCGGGCGCAGGTGAGACCACGGCCACGCTTGCAACCGCCGCGGCACGCGCCGCGCTTGCCGATGCGGGGCTGAAAGCTGGCGATATCGACCTCATCGTTCTCGCAACCGCAACTCCCGACAACACCTTTCCTGCAACCGCAACAAAGGTGCAGCATGCTCTCGGCTGCAAGAACGGCCCCGCATTCGATGTCGGCGCGGTGTGTTCGGGTTTTCTCTACGCGCTCACAACAGCCGATTCGCTGCTCGCAACCGGCTCTGCGAACCGTGCATTGGTGATAGGCGCCGAAACTTTCAGCAGAATTCTCGATTGGGAAGATCGAACGACCTGCGTTCTTTTCGGAGACGGCGCAGGCGCGGTTGTGCTTGAAGCGCCTGATGCAGCGAACCCAGCAAAGGCCGGTGGTCCGGGCGTTCTCGCAAGCCGGCTTCACGCCGATGGCGCGCAGCATGATCTGCTTTATGTCGACGGTGGTCCGTCAAGTACGCAGACTGTCGGACATCTGCGCATGAAAGGCCCCGAAGTCTTCCGCCACGCGGTTGTCAATCTCTCCAGCGTTCTGAAGGAAGTGATTGAAGACGCAGACGTTTCTGCGTCCGATATCGACTGGATCGTCCCTCATCAGGCGAACAAGCGCATCCTCGATGCGACCGCCAGAAAGCTCGGAATTCCCGATGAAAAGGTTGTCGTAACAGTCGACAAGCACGCCAACACCTCGGCTGCATCTGTACCGTTAGCCTTCGATGTTGCGCGCAAGGACGGGCGGATCAAAGCTGGCGATCTGGTGATGTTCGAGGCCATGGGCGGCGGCTTCACATGGGGTGCAAGTCTCGTCCGCATGTAGTGACGACAGAGCCGATTGGCTTAACCGCGCAGGGCAAAACTCGTCCGACTTCGCGCAGTGCAGTTGCGCAATACCCCGTTTTTCAATAGGATTGTCACATTAACAGGGGTCGCGTTCTCTTTAAGGAGGGGAACAGCATGCGTTCAGTGGGCACTTTGACCCGGGCCGATTTGGCCGAGACAATCAATCGTAAGATGGGCCTCAGCCGGGCTGAATCGCTCGATTTGGTTGAGTCTATTCTGACCAAGATGTCAGACGCTCTGGCTAACGGCGAGAATGTGAAAATTTCCGGGTTCGGCAGTTTCGTCCTTCGCGACAAGAATGAGCGCATTGGCCGCAATCCCAAAACCGGTGTGGAAGTACCGATCACTCCGCGCCGCGTCCTTACTTTCCGTGCAAGCCAGCTGCTCAAGGAGCAGATCGCGAAAGGCGCCTAAGGGCGTCTGGCGGCATGGTCGACTTCAACGACGGCAAGGACAAGTCGGCGCTCCGAACCATCGGAGAGGTCAGCGAAGCGCTCGGTATCAAGCCCCACGTCCTTCGCTATTGGGAACAGCAGTTCGCTTTGCTCAAGCCGATGAAGCGCAGCGGTGGGCGGCGTTATTATCGGCCCAGCGACATTGAAATGGTCGAAGCGATTGACCGGCTCATCAATGAGGAAGGTTACACGCTCAAGGGCGCCGAAGCCGTGCTTCGTTCGGGCGGTGGTCCCAAGGGCTCTGGCGCCAACCGCCGCACGGGCGAAGATCGTCGCATTGGCGACAGGCGCGCTGACGCGGACGAAGTGGGCGAACCTGTCAGTCTGAGCGTCTCGCCCGAACAGGTACTGACCCCAGCGGTTGAGGAAACAATTGCGCAGCTCAAGACGCTGCGCAATCGCTTGGCAAAGGCGATCGAAGCCTAGTTTCTCGAAGAGATTGCGGCGCTTACTCGGCCGCCATCAACGCCGCTTCGCCCAGATCAACGCTGACGAGTCGCGAGACGCCTTTTTCGGCCATGGTGACCCCAAACAACCGGTGCATCCGGCTCATCGTCACCGCATTATGCGTGACGATCAGGTAGCGCGTCTTGGTCGTGCGAACCATAGAGTCGAGCAGATCGCAGAAGCGTTCGACATTGGCATCGTCGAGCGGCGCATCGACCTCGTCGAGCACGCAGATCGGCGCGGGGTTGGTCAGGAACAGCGCGAAAATCAGCGCGGTCGCGGTCAGCGCTTGTTCGCCGCCCGATAGCAGCGAGAGCGATTGCAAACGTTTGCCCGGCGGCTGGGCGTAAATCTCGAGACCCGCTTCCAGTGGATCATCGCTATCGACCAGCGCGAGATGCGCCTGGCCGCCCTGGAACAGGCGGGTGAAGAGAACGCGGAAGTGCCCGTCCACCTCTTCGAATGCCGCGCGCAGGCGTTCGCGGCCTTCGCGGTTGAGATTGCCGATGGAGGCGCGAAGGCGCGCGACCGCTTCGGTCAGTTCGGCCTGCTCGCTGGCATTCGCGCCGTGCTCTTCCTCGATCCGGGCGAGTTCTTCGGCAGCGACAAGGTTTACAGGGCCAATCCGCTCGCGGCTGGCGGTGAGGCGGTCCATCTCTTCCGATTCCACCGTCGCCGGCTTCACGTCCGCTTCGTCGAATTCGAACCGTTCGGCCAGCAGAGGGGGAGGGCACTGGAACCGCTCGCCCGACACTCGCGCCATTTCGCTGCGGCGGGCTTCCTCGTTCTCGGCGCGCGCGACCAGAGTGGCGCGACCTTCGCGTGCAACGGCGAGCGCTTCCTGAGCTTCTGCAAGTGCGCGCTCGATCGTGCGGCACGCGTCCTGGCACGCATCCATGACCGATTGCGCTTCTTCAAGTTCCTTGGTCAGGCGCGCGCGAACCTGATCGCCTTGCTCGATTTCGCGCATGAGGGCGGCGGGCTTGGCGGCGATGACTGCGCGCTCTTCCTCGATTTCTTCAAGCCTGCGCCCGGCTTCGGCAACACGCGAGGCAGCTTCGCCCGAACGCGCTTTCCAGCTCGACTGGTCAGCCTGCTGTGCGGCGAGGCGTTCGCGAGAGACCGCGAGGCCCTGGTCGTGGGCGGCGAGTTCGGCAAGCGCGGCTTGTACAGCGGTTTTCGCGGCCTCGTGCCGGGCGCGTGCTGCATCGAGAGCAGCACGGCCCGCATCAGGCGGCGGCAGGGCAGCGCGCGCGTCTTGAGCGGCCGTCAATTCGCCGCGAGCGCCGTCCAGTTGCTCGTCGAGATCGCTCGCTGATGCGGCAAGTTCCTCGAGCCGAGCGGCAACGCGTTCCTTTGCTGCTTCGGCAGAATCGAGACGGCGCAGGCTCGCGCGCTCAGTTTCGATAGCGCCTGCGAGCTCGCGTTCCTGCGCGACGAGAGCGGTTTGCAACGCCGACAATTCCTCGCGAGCCGTGGTCTCATTCGCCTGTGCGAGTTCAGCCGCGCCGCGCAGATCAGGAAGCTGTAATTCGAGTTCTTCCAGTCGGTTCGCAGCTTCGAGCCGCGCAGCCTCAGCTGAACCTTCGCCGCGGGCGATAAAGCCGTCCCAGCGACGCAGATGCCCTCCTGTCGTCACCAGCCATTCGCCGGGACCAAGGGCGCGGCCATCGTCACTGTCGGCCACATGCACCAGCGCGAGGCGGGCGCGCAGTTCCTCGGGGCAATCGCGCACGTGGTCGAGCAAACTGTCGGGCACTTGCGACGGCGCGTTGCTCCCGGTCCAGTACCGTCCGTCAGATCCATCGGGAGCTGCGCCAATCGGCGATTTTGCATCGCGGCCCAGCACGGCAGCGATGGCACGTTCGTAGCCCTTTTCGACCGCTACCTTGTCGAGCGCAGCGGGCAGGCTCTTGCGACCGGCCTCGCGTTTCGCACGCGCATCGCGGTCGCGGGCAAGGGCCGTGTATTCGCGTTCGATCCCGGCGAGTTCGGCACGCGCCGTGGAGAGTGCGGCCGATGCTTCGTCACGCGCAGTCTGAAGATCGCCCTTGCGCGCCTGTTCTTCTTCAAGCCGGGTGCGCAAGCGGGTGACTTCGGCAGCGGCGTCGTCAGCGGCTTCGCGCGCTTCGGTTACGGCGACCTCCGGGTCCTCTCCGCCTGACAGTTCTGCACGCGCTGCGGCTATGCGTTCGCCTTCGCGTTCCAGCCGGGAAAGCCGCGTCTGCGCCTGTTCGATCGCGGCCTCGGCAACGCGCCATTCGGCTTCGACACCCGCATGATCGGCGGTGGCCTTGGCAAGGTCGAGTTCGGCGGTTCGGCTGGCGCGCTCGGTCTTCTCCGACTTGTCGGCGAGTGCCGGACGCTCTGCCTCGGCTTCGGTAACGCGGGTGCGCGAGGCTTCGAGTTCGCGCTCGAGCTTCTTCAGCGCTTCGGCAGCGTCGTTAGTGAGACGGTCCGCTGCCACCCGATCTTCTTCAAGCCGTTCGCGTTGACGCTCAAGGTCGGCAAGCCGCGTTTCAGCTGCTTCCAGCTTTTCCGACAAGGCCGCCATGCGGTGCCCATGCGCGCTGGCATCGTCGCGGCGGTCGGCGAGTTCGTCGCGCGCTTCGGCAAGTTTTGCCGCTGCTTCAGCCTGCTGCTTCTGCGCCTCCGCGGTCAGGCGGTTGGCATCGGCAACCTTGGCTTCCGACGCTTCGGCAGCCGCGCGTGCCTCCTTTGCGGACGCAGCCGCATCGCGCCAGCGGGCGAAGACGAGCCGCGCTTCGGCATGACTGATCTGTTCGGTGAGCTTGGTGTAGCGTTCGGCCTGTTTCGCTTGGCGCTTCAGGGACGCCATCTGCGAATCGAGACCCGCCATCAGGTCTTCGAGCCGCTCGAGGTTCTTCTCGGTCGAGCGCAGTTTGCTTTCGGCATCCTTGCGGCGCACGTGAAGCCCGGCGATCCCGGCGGCCTCTTCGAGCATCATGCGCCGCTCGGCAGGTTTGGCGGCGATGACCTGCGCGATCTTGCCCTGACTGACCAGTGCCGGGCTGTGCGCGCCTGTCGCGGCGTCTGCGAAGGTAAGTGCGACGTCTTTTGCACGAACATCGCGACCGTTCACGCGATACGCGGAACCGGCGCCTCGTTCGATGCGACGGGTAACGACTATTTCTTCGTCATGTTCGTCGCTCGCATGCAGGACGACTTCGGCAAAAGCGCGGGCAGGGCGGGTCGACGTGCCTGCGAAGATCACGTCTTCCATCCCGCCAGAGCGCATCGATTTGGGCGAGTTTTCGCCCATGACCCAGCGGATCGCTTCGAGCAAGTTGGACTTGCCGCAGCCATTGGGGCCGACGACCCCGGTCAGGCCCGGTTCGATGCGCAGTTCGGCCGGCTCTACAAAGCTCTTGAAACCAGAGAGTTTGAGCCGGCTGATCTGCATATGCGTGTCCGGTTAGCCCCGCTTATTCCTGCCGCGCACCGGCGCGCTGGATCAGCGGCTCAAGCTCGCCCCAGCCGATTACATCGAGCTTGCGACCGTTCAGGAGGAAGGTCGGCGTCGAGTTGATGCCAAGCTCATTCGCCTGTTCGGACGAATTGTTGGCTATGCTCTCGATCGTGCTGACATCGGAAAGGCAAGCGCGCTGCTGGTCAGCGGAAATCCCGCGTGCTGCGAAAAATTCGACCAGCCCGGCGGCCTGCGCAATGCCGATAAAGCGCTGTTCGGGCGGAGCGTTGCCAGCGGCCTGATATGCAGCGTTGTTGCTGTTCACGTTGTTGAAGAAGGCAGGCAACTGTGCCCAGGCCATGTCGGACAGGGTCTGCATGTTCTCATCAGCGCCGCACCGCACCAGGGTCGCGATGGTAAGGTCGATCGGGTCGCGAACGAGGTTGCGCTGTTCGAAGCTGACGACGCCGGTTGCCACATATTCCTTGATCGGTTCCTTGGCGGTGGCCGCGAACTGCGCACAGCCGCCGCAGGTATGCGAGGCATATTCGACCAGCTTGATCGGCGCATCGGGATTGCCGAGGATGTATCCGTCTTCCTCGCTGACCGTCACTGTCTCGGTCCAGTTGGTGCCGTCCGGGGCAGCAATCGGCTCGATAGCTTCACTCGAGGCGACATCGCCTTCCTCGCCGCCGCACGCGGCAACAGCAAGCGCGAGCGGCGCTGCGAAAGCAAGCTTGAGAGAAGTGCGGATCGTATTCATGGTCGGACGTATCCTTGGAATCGAAGGGAAAGACTATCGCGGTGGGTTGTAGAGCCCAAGCGCTCCGGGGGAAGGGCTTGTGCAAAAATGTGCTGAAACTGTGAATTAGACGCCTGAATTGATCAATCCTGTGCGTTTCCGGGACGGAAATGTTCGCTCAATACCGGATAAAGCGCGTCCCACGAATGAACCTGCTGCAACAGCTCGCCATCGAGCGCAAAGCTCGGCGTGCCGGGAACGGCGAATTCTTCGCGGTCAGCATCACCATTGCGGATCAGCGCAAGCGCGGCCTCATCATCGGCAAGGCATGCGCTGATCTCGACCCGACTCATGCCGGTATTGGCAAGCATGTCGTCGAAATCGAGCGCCGCCGCCATGTTGGCGCGCGATGCTCTGTCGCCTCTGGCCCAGCTCTGCATTTGCGATTGCGGGGCTCGCTGCGCTTTCGCCATCCAGCTGTCCTGTCGGGTGAGGAACATGCGGTGGCGATCCTTCATGCCCGACACATCGCCGCACTGCACCAGCAGCGAGACGGTAAGATCGATCGCGTTGCGGATAACCGGGCGGATCTCGAGGTTCATGTGGCCGGGCGCAAGCACGGTTAGATCAAGCGCGCCTTCGCCTTCCTTGGCAAAGGTGGCGCAGTGGCCGCAGGTGTAGCTGATGAATTCGATCAGGCTCGCCTCGGCATTGGGGTTGCCGATGCGAAAACCACGCTCGGTGCGCTCGATCTCGGCATGCCATGCGGCGCGGCGACCATCGCCGACAAAGGCGCTTCCCGGATTGGAAAGTTGGTTGTCCTGCGAAAGCGGCGCCTGCTGCGCTCCAGCGGGAAGGGCAAGCAACGTGGCGGCTGCCACTCCTGCCAAAGTGGATCTTCTCACGTCTCGTCGTCTCTCTTCGTCTTGTCCCCGTCGCCCATACTGCGCGCGAGGCTTTCCAGCACGGTGCGCAGCTCGGGATCGCCGATGTCGCGCAGGCTGTCTCCCAGTTCCATCGGGATCGGCTTGAGCGACGGCGGCGCTTTGGGCTTCTCTTGAGCATTTGGCGGCTTAACCGCGCCTTGCCGAATTTTCGCGCGCGCGACGGCGTTGTAGCCGAAAAAGCGGTTCACCCGCTCGATGATTTCCGGGAGCACCTGCTGGATCAGCGGTGCGTGGGCGGGTGTGACGACAAGCTGCAGGATGCCCTCGGACTTCTCTCCCGGCGGAAAACGGATCGCTTCGGGTGAGCAGACGCGCGCATGGACCGGCCCGACAATTTCGGGCCAGCGCGTGACGACCGAACTTTGAACAAAGCCAAAGCGGCGAAAGGCGGTGCGCCCGATTTCGGGCATCAGATCGCCAATGGCCTTGGGGCCGCGCCCGCGCGGGCGCTCATACGGTTTGGCGGCCTTGCGCGGACGTCCCCTGGCGCTGGGCTTCGGTTTGCCCGAATTCGTGGTCTTGTCGCTTCCCATTTCGCTTCCAGCCATGCCATAGGCGCGCCGTGACTGCTAGCGCTTCAGACAACCTTCTCGACTGGTACGACAAACACGCGCGCGAGCTTCCATGGCGCAATCCGCCGGGAGAGCCTGCGCCAAACGATCCTGCGTGGCCTTATCGCGTGTGGCTGTCCGAGGTCATGCTGCAACAGACGACGGTCGCTGCGGTGAAGCCTTACTTTGCCAAATTTACGACCATCTGGCCGACCGTCTTCGATCTTGCCGGGGCGAGCGATGATGAGGTGATGGCGGCGTGGGCGGGGCTCGGATACTACTCGCGCGCTCGCAATCTCGTGAAATGCGCGCGCGAAGTGGCGTCGCGTGGCGGCTTTCCCTCGACAGAGCCAGAACTTCGCGAGCTTCCCGGCCTTGGCGCTTACACCGCAGCGGCGATTGCAGCGATTGCCTTCGGCGAGCGCGCCGTGGTGGTCGATGCCAATGTTGAGCGGGTGGTTGCGCGGCTGTTCGATATTGAGGAGCCTCTGCCGGGCGCTCGTAAGCCGATCCGCGCGCGAGCCGACGAGATTACTCCCGGGCACCGCGCCGGGGACTTCGCGCAGGCGATGATGGATCTCGGCTCGCAGATATGCACCACGAAAGCGCCGCGCTGTCTGCTGTGTCCGCTGTCCGAAGAGTGCGAAGGCCGCAAGGCGGGGCAGCCCGAGCGGCTACCGGTCAAACCGCCCAAGAAAGCCAAGCCAGAGCGACGCGGCACCGCCTACTGGATCAAGCGGGAGGGGAAAGTCTGGCTCGTGACGCGCCCCGGCAAAGGGATGCTCGGCGGGATGCGCGCGCTGCCCGATGACGGCTGGAGCGCGCGCGAGGATGGTTCAGGCGAGGCTCCGATTGCTGGCGAGGTGCAGGAAATGGGCGCCGTGCGGCACACTTTTTCCCATGCTCACCTGACTCTTAGAGTGGTGCGCATTGAGGCGACCACCGCCCCGCCGGGTGATGGCGAATGGTGGCCGATTGGTGAGATTGAAGAGGCAGGCCTGCCGACGCTATTCGTCAAAGCCGCGCGGTTGGCGCTGGCCAGCAATTAAACGAAGCCGCCACCCAAAGTCAGGCGAACCGCAGCGATCAGGCCCACGATCAGGCAGAAATTACGCCCGCCTGTTCTCGAGGACAGCGCCCCGATCACCACGCCAAGCGCAATCAGCGGCAGCGCAAGCCAGTTGGCCCAGCCCAGAAGCGGTATCTGCGCGGGGATGACGATAACAAGGCTGATGAGCCCGATGAGGTATGCAAGTATGTTTCCCATGTGTGTTATATGGGTATAACACCTTGCAGAATCAAGCCTCAAATAGACGGCGGCTGTGCACTTGCAATTGACGGTTAAGCCTCGCTCGCTCAAACAGTCGTCAAACGAAACTGACCCACCCGGGAGAGAACCCACAATGGCCTTTCGCACTTTCGAACAACCCAGCCTTTCGCGCCGCTCGCTTTTCCGCGGAGGAGCCTATGCGATGGCAGGTGCCACGCTCGCATCGCTCCCGTTCGGGCGCGCGCTCCTTGCTCATGATGTAAGCGAGAGCTGGCCCAATGTTGCTGCGATGGCGAACAAGTATGTGAGCGAAGGCAAGGTCGCCAATATGTTGCTTACCTTCGGGTGGGGGCAGGACGACATGGCGCATACCGTCGGCGGAGGCACTCTCGCGCTGAATGGCAGCACCGAAGCCGATATGGATTCGCTCTACCGCATCTATTCGATGTCGAAGCCGATTACCGGTATGGCAACGATGATGCTGATCGACGATGGCGCGTTCGAGCTCGACACGCCGCTTTACGACATCATCCCCGCATTCCGCGACACGCAGGTTCTGGTCGATCCCGAAGGTCCGCTCGACAACACCGTCGCGCCCGAGCGTCCGATCACGATCCGCCAACTGCTCACCCACACCGCAGGCATCGGTTACACGATTACGTCCAAGGGCCCGCTGCTCGACGCTTATGTCGCGAACGGTATCGTCGGCGGGCGCGTCAGCCGCTTCCCGATCCCTGGCGTTCCGAACCCAACGCCTGCACCGGGTCTTGAAGTGTGGACCAACAGGCTCGCCAGTCTGCCGCTCGCTTATCAGCCCGCGACCAAGTGGAGCTACTCGAACTCGATCGACCTGCTTGGCCGCGTGATCGAAGTTGCGAGCGGGATGGATTTCGAGGCTTTCCTCAAGACCCGGATGTTCGAGCCGCTCGGCATGACCAGCACTTGGATGACGGTGCCCGAAAGCGAGAAGGGCCGCCTCACCGACAATTACGGCATCCTTGGTGAGACGCTCCTGCCGCTCGATCCGGGTGCAAACTCGATCTTCCTCGACGAGCCCAAGGTGCCCGCGGGCGGCGGTGGCCTTGTTTCCTCGCCCAAGGACTATGATCGGTTCCTGCGCATGCTGCTTGGCTACGGCAAGCTTGGCGATGAGCGCATCATGAGCGAGGAAGCTGTGCGCGTTGGTACTTCCGATCTCATCCCCGAAACCGTCGATCTTACCGGATCGTGGATGGTGGGTCAGGGTCACGGCGCTGGCGGTCGTTCGGTCAATGGCACGTTCGGCTGGGGCGGTGCGGCTGGCACGCTTGCTGCGGTCGATTACAAGCTTGGCCTGCGCACCGGGCTTTACACTCAGTACATGCCGTCCGACGCCTATCCGATCCGCGACGAATATCTCGCTGCGCTTGAGGCGGATGTCGCGGCGATGCATGCGGGTCACGCAAACCACGCCTCGTAATGGCGCTCGCAAACGGACCCATCGCCTTCGCCGGATCTCCTCTCGACCGCGCGGATAATCTTCGCGCGGACCGCGATGCTCTGGCCGGCATGATGAACTGGAAGGCGCGGCTGCTGAAGCTCGACGCGCTGATGCCGGAACTCGACGAAACCGGGCGGCTTGCCTGGGGCACTTTGGCCGACGCTGCCGAGGATGCGGAGCTGGTGTTCCTGGGCCTCGATCGTAGCGATGGCGGCGAGAAACCGTGCTTTGCCGCGGTTCCGCCAGAGGGCGACGCAAGCCCTCGCATGGCGAATCCGCGCCTGTGGTCGCTGATGGCGACACTCGATCCGGGTGATCTGGCGCTTTACGGCGGGGCGCGCAGCCTGATCGACTGGCACGCCCGCCACCGCTTCTGCGCGAATTGCGGCGCGCCGACAAAGATCGCGAAGGGCGGCTGGCAGCGCAATTGCGACAATTGCAGCTCACAGCATTTCCCGCGCACCGATCCGGTCACGATCATGCTGGCAGAGTATGAAGGTCGCTTGATGCTGGGACGAGGGAAGGGTTGGCCTGAAGGGCGCTTCTCCGCGCTCGCAGGATTTGTCGAACCGGGCGAAACCATCGAAGAGGCTGTCGCGCGCGAGGTGTTCGAGGAATCGGGCGTGCGCGTTCGCGACGTTTCCTACATCGCCAGCCAGCCATGGCCCTTTCCAAGCCAGCTTATGGTAGGATGCCATTCCTATGCGGATGACGATGCGCTCACCATCGACGAGACCGAGATGGCCGAGATCCTCTGGTTCACTCGCGAGGAAGTAGCATCGGCTGTCGCGGGCAATGGCCCGTTCCATGCGCCGCCGCCTCACGCGATTGCGCATACGCTGATGAAATGGTGGCTGGAGAAGACCGAATGAGTGCTCCGGAAAAGCTCACGATCGACATCTATTCCGACGTCGTTTGCCCATGGTGCGTGATCGGCTACGGCCAGCTGACCAAGGCGCTGAATGAGCTTGAGGGCGAGATCGAGGCGCAGGTGCGCTGGCGGCCGTTCGAACTCAATCCCGACATGCCCAAAGAGGGCGAGGAGCAGGAGGCGCATCTCAGCCGCAAATATGGCCGCTCTGCCGAAGAGGGCGCAGCGGTGCGCGGCAAGATGCGCGAAATCGCTGAGAGCGCCGGTGTATCGCTGAGTTACGAAGGCGAGGGTGAGGCGCCGCCAGCGATGATGTGGAACACGCGCGATTGCCACAAGCTGCTGGGCCTCGCGCTTGAGCAGATGGGGCCGGAAGTCCAGACGAAGCTCAAGCTTGCTCTGTTCGAGGCCCATTTCAACCATCGCAAGGATTTGTCCGACCGCGACGTGCTGCTGGGCATCGCGAGCGAAGTCGGTCTCCACCGCGAAGCTGCCAAAGCTGCGTTTGATGACGCCGATCTTGAAGCGCGCGTACTCGCAGAGGAGCGCCAGGCGTGGGACCTTAACATCTCCGGCGTTCCCGCCATGATCGTTGAAGGCAAGTTCATGATCCCCGGCGCGCAGGCGCCTGATGTCTACGTCAATGCACTGCGCCGCGTGGTCGAGAAGACGCGGGCTTCTGCTGAGTGAGCGAATTCGCTCCCAAGAGCGCGGTCATAACGGGCGGCGCAAGCGGGATCGGGCTGGCGCTCGCACAAAGACTGGCGGGACAAGGGCTGGGCGTGATGGTCGCCGATTTGCCCGGGCCTGCCCTCGACCGTGCCGCTGCAATCGACGGTATCACCGCGATGGCCTGCGATGTGAGCGACCTGAAAGCGGTTGAGGCGCTTGCCGACGCAGCTTTCGACACTTTCGAAAGCGTCGATCTCGTCTTCAACAATGCCGGTGAAAGCGGGCCGCGAGCCAAGCTGTGGGAAGTCGACCCAGCCCGTGCCCGCGCGCATTTTGACGTCAATTACTGGGGCGTGTGGAACGGCTGCCGCGCTTTCGCTCCAAGGTTGATCGCGCAGGACAATCCGAGCGCAATCTACAACACGGGCAGTGAGAACAGCTGGTTCTGCGCGATCGAGCAATCCGCTGCGTACATAAGCGCGAAGCATGCCGTTCTGGGCCTGACCGAAAGCCTGCGCGGTGATCTGCCCGCGCACGTCCATGCGGGCCTGATCGTGCCGGGCTGGGTCTTCACCCCGCTAGGGCCCGAACAATTCATGAAGCTCGGCATGAATGTCGAGGACTATGTCGACCGGATCCTGCCGCAAGTCATGCAGCGCCGCCGCTTCGTGGTAAGCCATGGCTACAATGAGGTGCGGATAGGCGAACGCATGAGCGAGCTCTCGGCGAGTTTTGCCGAATATGCGCTACCGCCGGAGCAGGATGCGCGCCACGATGTGCGTCTGGTCGTCGAGCAAATCCGTAAAGCTTCACAAGCCGCCGAAAAGCAGTAGGCCTAAACAGCACCAAAACATTCGCCAATACAAGAAACAGGGGACAGGGGCTCAATGAGCAAGGCAATCAAGAGCTTTACCGTCGTGGCATTTGTCACGATTTTCGCGCTCGCATTTGCGTTTTTCGCAGGCGCAAACAGCGTTCAGGTCTATGACGCGCCCACCATGTATTGGTGCGCGTGGATGGCGCTGGTGATCAACTGGCTTGCCTTCATCCCCTCCGCTGCTGCGCAATCAGACAAATTTTACGACAGCTTTGGAGCGATCACCTATCTCAGCGTTACGGCGCTTGCCTGCTACGCTGCCGTCACCACGATGGGTTCTCTCGACACTCGCGGTATTGTCGTGGCCGCGATGGTCGCCATCTGGTGCATTCGTCTCGGCACGTTCCTCTTCATTCGCATCCAGGCGAAGGGCGGCAGCGACAGCCGGTTCGAGAAGATCAAGAAAAACCCGCCGCGCTTCCTTGCAGCTTGGACGCTTCAGGCGCTCTGGGTGATCCTGACTGCTTCCGCCGCGCTCGCGATCATCACCAATGAAACGCGCGAGCCGATCGGTATTTTCTTCTGGGTCGGCGCAGCGATCTGGGTCATCGGCATGGCCTTTGAGACTATCGCCGACGCACAAAAAAGCGCGTTCAAGTCCAAGGACGAGAACGACGGCGATTTCATCAATGTCGGATTGTGGAGGTGGTCGCGCCACCCCAATTACTTTGGCGAAATCACGCTGTGGACCGGTATCTTCGTGATCGCCATCCCCGTGCTTTCGGGAATGAGCTGGCTGGTCGTGATCTCGCCGATCTTCGTCTACCTGTTGCTGACCCGGATCAGCGGGATCAACCTGCAGGAAGAACAGGCAAAAGAGCGCTGGGGCGACGACCCCGAGTATCAGGAATATCGCCGAAAGACCCCAGTGCTCTTTCCCAAGCCTCCCGCCGCACAGGGTTGATGCGGGCGGGGGCAGGTGCTCGATAGCCTGACTTAGTTTGCTTCGCCCTTCTTGATGGCCTCCATCGTCTTGGGACCCTTGCGAGCATCATCTTCGGGGTTGTCCGAGCCGACCACGGGTTCGCGGTTGTCGGGATCGGTCGCGCGGTTCAGCTCGGCGCGTTTGCCCACGCGCACATTGACCGTCCCATCGGCGCTGCCCTGATGCGACGGGGTGGCTTCCTTGGTGATTTCTTCGATGAGTTCGTTGTCGGGGTGAAGCGATTGACGCTCTGGCATGTTGTTTCTCCTTTACCTCGCTTACCGGGAAGGACCCGCCAGCGTTCCCAAAAAGCGCTCGCAAAATTCGATATTTGCGCAAGGGCCAGCAATCTGTAGTGTCGCAACCGGGATCAAAGAGCGCCGTCACACCTCGCATCAAGGACCCGACCCAATGACCCGCAATTCCACTTTTCGCCTGATCGCTGCCACCCCGCTCATTGCATTGCTCGCAGCATGCGGCGGCGAAACGACAGATGCCGAAGCGCCCGAACCCGCCGGCGATGCGCCAGCCGAAATTGCCGAACGTCAGGACAATTTCGAAGCCATCGGCGACAGCTTCAAGGCGATCCGCGAACAGCTTGAAACCGACGCTCCCGATTTTGCGGTGATCGAACCGGCTGCTGCCGACATCAACACAAGGCTCCAGCGCCTGCCAGACCTGTTCCCCGAAGGAACCAGCATGGAAGCGGGCTACGACACCGAAGCTCTCGCCGCGATCTGGGAGGACCCGGAAGGCTTCAACGAAGCGATCCAGACCGCTGTCGGATTGAGCGAGGAAATGATGGCGGCTGCGGCAACTGGCGATCCCGAAGCGGTGGGCGCGCAGGTCGGCAATCTCGGCAAGAATGGCTGCAAGAACTGCCACGATAGCTTCCGCAAGGACGACGACTGATCCAGCGCAAGGTCGCATAGCGCATGGCCGAACCCACTCAGCCCGTTCGCATCTGGGACTTGCCGGTCAGGCTCACCCACTGGTCGCTGGCCGTGCTGGTCCCGGCTATGTGGGTGACAGCCGACAATTCCGAATGGGGCTGGCATATAAGGCTCGGCCATGTGCTGCTCGCGGTGCTGCTGTTCCGCATCTTCTGGGGCTTTGTCGGTACGGATACGGCGCGCTTCGGAAACTTTCTCAAGGGGCCGGGGAAAGTGCTCGCCTACCTTCGCGGCGGCTATGACGAGAAGGCGAACAAAGGGCACAGCCCGCTGGCCGCTCTCGCAGTGCTCGGCTTACTTGGCTTTACGCTGGCACAAGTCGCGATGGGGCTGTTCGCAGGCGATCCGTACGATGGAGCGACAGGGCCGCTGAACCCTCTGGTCGGAGTTGGCACCGCCGACACGCTCACCGATACGCATGAATGGTTCTGGTGGGTCGTTGTCGGAATGATCGGCCTGCACATCACCGCAATCGGCATCTACGGCGCTGTGCGCGCGGAAAACCTGATCGGCGCGATGATCGGCGGCAAGGGCGAGAAAAAGCTTGTGGTGAGCGACAACTCGCCGACCCCTTGGGGCAGGGCACTAGGCGCCTTCGCGGTTGCGGCTGGGATCGCGCTGTGGATCTACCTTGGCGCCCCGCCTTTGACATAGATGCCGCTGACCTAAACCAGTCCCAACTTCTCCAGCTTCGCCGCCAGCTTTCCGGGTAGAGCGTCGCCGATGTCTTCACCCGGAGCAAGGTCGCGAGGGGGCTCTCCCTTGAGATAGCGCCAGCCCTGATGGGCGCGCTTGGGACGCGGGGAGACCCGGACCAGTTCGGGCTTCAGCTCGATTAGCCAGCGCCCGCTATCGGTCTGCGAAAAGCCAAGAATTTCGGAGCGAGCGACGATGCTGTGCTGGTGGATCCAGTACAGCGAGCCGCCGATGCATTCCTCCCATTTTGTCGGACGATACTTGGTTGTCAGGTGCGGGCTGCGGCGACCGGCGTACCAGCTTTCGATGTCGGTATAGCTCTGCGCGCCAAACGCGATCTTGGTCAGGTGGAGAGGCATGTGTATTCATATGGCGGGTCAGAGGCGGTTTTTGAACCGGTCAAGAGCGGAAAACAGGGGGAATTTCGATGGTGAACAGTGCGAAAAATGCACTCGTGGCTGGCATGCTGGTGGCGCTTGCCGCGTGTTCAGGACAGGCGGGCGAGCAGGCGGATCAAGCCGACCTCACACCCGGCGAGCCCCATCCCGAATACGGCATGGCGAGCACCATCACCGAAGCGATGACCGCGAACGCCGCCGGTCTCGTGACCGAGGGCAAGGTCTATCCGCTTGGCGTGGTCACCGGACCGGACAGCGTGCCGTATCCGGGGCGCAGCTTCTCGATCGAGACCTTCGCCGCTGGCGACGCGATGGGAGCGAACCGCATCACGGGCCACGATGATCGCCTCGTCACGCATGTGGGGATCGGCAGCCAGATCGACGGACTTGGCCATATCGGGCGTGACGGGGTGCATTATGGCGGCGTGCGCGCAGAGGAATTCCTGACGCCCAACGGCCTCACCAAGTTCGGTACCGACCAGATCCCGCCCATCGCGACGCGCGGCGTACTGATCGACATGGCGAAGCATTTCGGCACCGACCGACTGGAACCGATGGCGAGCTTTGGCGGCGAGGACATCGCTGCCGCAGCCGAGGCGCAAGGGGTTGAGATCAGGGCAGGGGACGTGGTGCTCCTTCATTCCGGATGGCTCTCGATGGCTGAGGAAGACCCGGAAGCCTTCATCGCCCGGCAGCCCGGCATCAATGCCGATGGCGCGGAATACCTCGCTGGCCTCGGCGTTGTGGCAGTCGGTGCGGACAGCGCTGCGTTGGAGACAATGAGTTTCGAGGACGGGATCGTCTTTCCAGTCCACGCGGCCTTACTCGTCGATCACGGCATCTACATTCTTGAGACGATGAACACCGGGCCGCTTGCCGCGGACGAGATTTACGAGTTCTTCTTCGTGCTGGGGCAGCCGCGTTTTGCCGGATCGGTGCAGGCGGTGATCAATCCGCTGGCGATCAAGTAGAACGCGCTAAAGCGGTGCAAGGCCAGCCGCGACCGCAAGGCCGAGGAAGGCGAAGAAGCCCATCGAATCGGTGATCATCGTCACGAACACGCTGGACGCGACCGCAGGGTCCTGACCCATGCGCTCGAACGCGACCGGGACCAGCACACCTGCAAGTCCCGAGACCGCGATGTTGATGACCATGGCAAGCGCGATGACGACGCCCATCTGCCAGCCGAACAGGATACCAGCCGCGATCCCGATCAGCACCGCAACCGTGAAGCCGTTGAGGATCGCCACGCGCAATTCGCGCCACACGATTTTCCAAGTGTTCGCTCGCGTCAATTGGTTGGTCGCAATTGCGCGAACCGCGACGGCCATAGTCTGCGTGCCTGCATTGCCGCCAATGCTGGCCACGATTGGCATCAAGACGGCTAGCGCCACGAGCTGCTCGATCGCGGCGCCAAAGAACGCGATGATCGCGGAAGCCACCACAGCCGTCCCAAGGTTCGCGACCAGCCAGCGTACGCGGCTGGAGTAGGCCTCACGGATCGGCTCGTTGATGTCGCCATCGCCCGCACCTGAGAGAAGCAGCGCATCCTCTCCCGCTTCTTCGGAGATGATGTGGACGATGTCATCGACCGTCATCTGGCCCACAAGCCGTCCGCTCTCGTCCACCACCGCAGCCGAAATCAGCGCGTATTTCTGGAACATCAGCGCGACTTCTTCCTGATCGGTATCGACCGGGATCAGCGTCTGGTCGCGCTTCATCACGTCGGTGAGCTTGATGTTGCGCGGGGTCGTCAAAATCCAGTTGAGCGCGCAGGTGCCGACCGGATGGAAGGCGGCATCGACCACGAAAACCTCGAAGAAATCGTGCGTGAGGTCGCCTTCCTCGCGGAGGTAATCGATAAGGTCGCCCACGGTCAGGTGCTCGGGAACCGCCATCACGGCGCGGTTCATCAGGCGTCCGGCGGTCTCCTCGGGATAGGACAGCGCGGAATTGACCGCGGCCTGCGTCTCAGGCTCCAGCTCGGCGATAATCGCCTTCTGGTCGTCCTCGTCGAGGTCTTCGAGCAGTTGGACCGCGTCGTCGGTCTCCAGCTGTTCGGTAATTGCGGCGACGTCCTGAGGCTCGAGCGCCTCCATCATCAGTTCGCGCACGTGATCGTTCAGTTCCGCGATCACTTCCGCGCTCATCAGGTCGGTGATCGAAGCGGCGAGCATTGCGCGATCGTCGCGGTCGAACAGTTCGAGCAAGTCGGCGATGTCAGCAGGGTGGAGCGGCTCGACAAGGTCATAGACCGCGCCAGTATCGCCCGCCTCGAGCGCTTCCTCGACCTCGCGCACATATTCCGGTTTTAGCCGGTTTTCCTCGTCGTGCCGCTCATCGTCGATGCGGTCGTCGGGGCGCACTTCTTCCTCTTCCGCCTCGGCGGTCAGCACTTCATCATCAAGGGCTGCAGGATCGACCATGGGAGCGGGTTTAGATGCGGCCTCTCGAAAAGCAACCGCTTACCCGCACGGGTGACATGGCGAACCAAAACCGTTAGGCGCACGGGCAAATCAATCAGGAGATTCTGACAAATGGCCGAAAAGCTCACTTTCACGCTCGACACCGGCGACGGCGAAGCAAAAGACGTCGTCATCAAGCTGCGCCCGGACCTCGCACCCGGCCACGTCGAGCGCATCACCACGCTCGCCGGCGAAGGCTTTTATGACGGCGTCGTATTCCACCGCGTGATCCCGGGCTTCATGGCTCAGGGCGGCGATCCGACCGGCACCGGCATGGGCGGCAGCGACAAGCCTGACCTCAAGGCCGAGTTCAACAGCGAGCCGCACACGCGCGGCACCTGCTCGATGGCCCGTACGCAGGTCCCCGACAGCGCCAACTCGCAGTTCTTCATCTGCTTCGACGATGCCGAATTCCTCGACGGCCAGTACACCGTCTGGGGCCAGGTCGAAGAGGGCATGGAACACATCGATGCTCTGCCCAAGGGCGAGCCGCCCGCACAGCCGGGCAAGATCGTGAAGGCGACTGTCGCCTAAACTGATGGGAGTAAATAGGTGACGCTGCGCCGGGTCGCACTTGCGATTTGCCTGTTGGCAGTTTCGGCCTGCGCCACCTTTCCCGACATTTCGCAATCGCGGTCACCATGCCGGACTGAGCCTGGTGGCTGGTGCGGCTTTATGCGTGCCGCCGCCGTGCAGGCTTATCCTTTCGCGGTTGCCTCGACACAGGCCTATGTCGGTGATGACGATATATACGCCTATCCGCTCCCCACGCTTGAGCGGCTTGAGCGTTTGCCGATTGCCGAAGAGGACCGTGAGCGCGGCTTCGGTTACCAGATCTTCGAACAGTTCGAGACCGGTTCTGAAGGCGATCCTGCCAGAAAGCCTGTTGCGCGCATTCTGGCCTTTCGCGGGACCGATTTCGACGGCTTCACCGATATCTTCTACGGCACATTGCGCCGCGACCAGATCGACATTGCTGTCAGCACTTTCGAGGCGGAGATGGCGCGCTTTGACGACGACTTGCCATGGATCGTAGCGGGCCACTCGCTGGGAGGGGCGCTCGCGACCGAGGTCTCGATCCGCTATCCGGAAGTGAAAGCTTACATGTTCAACACCTCGCCATTCTACCGCGGCGAGGCGATGACCAACGACGTGCAGCGCACGGTATTCAACGAGCGAGGTGAAGTCCTGCGCAGGTTCGCGCGTTTCGACGATGCGCCGGCCGCTGACGTGTACACGCTCAATTGCGGACCGCGGAACGGTCAGTTCACGAAACACAGCATTCGCCTGCTGTCCGATTGTCTTGTTTGGATCGCAGCATACTCCAACAGCGACGCGCTCAAGATCGTGCGCGCACAAGGCATCCGAAAGCCGATGGTTGAATGCCAGCGCGATAACGACGACCATCCGGGTACGGGCTGGCAGGAGGTCGAACCCTGCGTTCATTCCGGTCGCAAACCGAAGGATGAAGCTGACAATTGAAGTGGCGCGAAGTTGCGGGTAAAGCGCCGCCAATCATGAAACCGCAAACTCCTCCCAAGACCTACCGGGTCAAGTCCTTCGGCTGTCAGATGAACGTCTATGATGGCGAGCGTATGGGCGAGCTGTTGGCCGAAAAGGGCATCACGCCTGCGCCAGAAGGTGAGGACGCTGACCTGGTGGTGCTCAACACCTGCCATATCCGTGAGAAGGCGGCGGAGAAGATCTACTCCGACATTGGCCGTCTGACCAAAGGCAAGACGCAGGAAAAGGCACCGATGATCGCGGTTGCCGGCTGCGTTGCGCAGGCCGAAGGCGAGGAGATCATGGCCCGCGCTCCGGCAGTTAGCATGGTGGTCGGCCCGCAGGCCTATCACCGCTTGCCCGACATGCTGGACAAGGCGGTTGCGGGTGAGCGCGCGACCGATACCGACATGCCTGCGATTGCGAAGTTCGATAGCTTGCCCAAGCGCAAGCGTCGTTCGCCCACCGCGTTTCTGACCGTGCAGGAAGGGTGCGACAAGTTCTGCACCTATTGCGTTGTACCTTACACGCGCGGAGCAGAAATATCACGCCCCTACAGTGATTTGATCGACGAAGCTCGCAAATTGATTGAAGCGGGCGCGCGCGAAATCACGCTGCTGGGCCAGAACGTCAACGCATGGTCCGGTGAGGACGAAAAAGGCCGCAGTGTTGGTCTCGGCCAGCTGATCCACGCGCTTGCCGAATTGGATGGGCTTGAGCGCATTCGCTACACGACCAGTCATCCCAACGACATGGATGACGCGCTGATCGAGGCGCACGGCACTTGCGACAAGCTGATGCCGTACCTCCACTTGCCGGTGCAGTCGGGCAATGACCGCGTGCTAAAAGCGATGAACCGCTCGCACACCGCCGAAAGCTATCTCAAGCTCCTCGAACGCTTTCGCACAGTGCGCCCGGATATCGCGCTCTCAGGCGACTTCATCGTCGGCTTTCCCGGCGAGACCGAGGCGGAGTTTGAAGACACGCTCAAGTTGGTCGACGAGGTCCGCTATTCGCAGGCGTTCAGCTTCAAGTATTCGCCTCGCCCCGGCACCCCTGCTGCGACGATGGATAACCAGATCGCCAAGGAGCTGATGGACGAACGCCTTCAGCGCCTGCAAGCCCGCCTCAACCGCGACCAGCTGGCCTTCAACGAGGGGCTTGTCGGCAAGACCTGCACGGTCCTCGTTGAGCGCAAGGGCAAGCATCCGGGGCAATGGCTCGGCAAATCGCCATGGCTCACCAGCGTTTGGTTCGAAGGCGATGCGCAGATAGGTGATCTGGTCGAAGTCCGCCTTGTCGAAGCGGGTCCGAACTCGATCGAAGGCCTCCTGAGCGCCTGATCACGCAGCTCATTGCACCTGTGTGACGCCATGTCGGCAGCGTGACTTTCCCCAACCTTGGATGCGGGCTGTGCTTGCTTTGCCTCGCAACGCGCTTACCTTTCCGACTCGGAAACACTCGCACAGGAGATGAGCGTAGCTACCCATGGGCCGCAGACCGACCAGCGCAATCGATCCTTCGGTTATCCCCGAAGCCATCAATCCCAAAACACGCGCAGATGCGCCAATCGGTCACGGGCAAGCGCGGGCTGAACTGTCCTTCGAGAACCAGTCGTTGCTTGGCCCGCTTTTTGGCGAGTTCGATGCGAACCTCGTTCAGGTGGAAAACCGGCTTGGCGTCTATATCCACGCTCGCGGCGACCAGATCTTGATCGAGGGGCCCGAAGACGCGGTTGGGCGGGCCCGCGACACGCTCACCACCATGTATGACAGGCTGGCGCTGGGGCAGGACCTCGATAGCGGCGCGATTGAATCGCTGATTGCCATGTCGAATGAGCCGACGCTGGGAGGGGATCATCTCCGGCGACAAGGAAGAGCCGCCGATCATGATCCGCACGCGGCGCAAGACCATCGTACCGCGCTCGGCAACGCAGATCACATATATGCGTAGCCTCGTGCGCGACGACATCATCTTCGCGCTTGGGCCGGCGGGGACGGGTAAGACCTATCTCGCTGTTGCGCAGGCGGTGGCGCAGCTCATGTCGGGAAGCGTCCAGCGCCTGATCCTCTCTCGCCCGGCGGTGGAGGCAGGGGAAAAGCTCGGCTTTCTGCCGGGCGACATGAAGGACAAGGTCGATCCCTATCTGCGCCCGCTTTACGACGCGCTCTACGATTGCATGCCGCCCGAACAGGTCGAGCGGCGGATCGCATCCGGCGAGATCGAGATTGCTCCGATTGCCTTCATGCGCGGGCGCACGCTCGCCGATGCTTTCGTGATCCTCGACGAGGCGCAAAACACCACGCGCGAGCAGATGAAGATGTTCCTCACCCGCTTTGGCCAGAACAGCCGGATGGTGATATGCGGCGATCCGCGCCAGGTCGACATTCCCGGCGGCGACCGGATGAGCGGGCTGGCCGATGCGGTCGACAAGCTCGAAGGGGTCGACGGCTTTGGCACAATCCGCTTCACAGCCGCCGACGTCGTGCGCCACCCGATCGTGGGCCGCATTGTCGAGGCGTATGAAGGGCCTGATGCGTAAGACTGCGCTGATCGCGGCGAGCCTTGCCGCCAGTGCGCTTTGCGCGGTCCCGATTGCATCCGCGCAGCAAACACCTGTTTCGGGCGAGGCAACGCAAGGCCCGCGCTTTACCGGCGACCCGGTGTGGATCGCGGGTCAGGAACCCGACATTCGGCTGGAAGGGATCGATGGCGAAGATCCGGTAACGCTCCATTCGCTGCGCAACATGGAGCGTTGGGAGGATGACGGGACCGGCAATTGGGTGAGGGCGGAAAAGCTGCTCCACGCCCGCGCGGTCGGCGTGCCGCAAGATGGCGTGCTCGAGCTGTCCGGCCTGACCCCCATCGACGGCACCTTCATGTCGACCGACAGCAATGGTCTGCTTTGGGCGGGGCGGCGCGAGGGCACGAACCGCTTCATTGAACCGCCAGCGGGCCTCGAACGTCCTGCCGCGGGCATCGTCAGGCTCGGCGCGAGCCGCAATGGAGAGCTTCTCGCGGTATACGATATCGAGCTTGTGAATGGACCTGATGACCTCATCGAAATGAAGGTCGCGGCCGAGGGGCTTGCCGGCGCCTACGCCGCACCGCCGGGAACGGGGCATCCCGCTCTCATCGTGCTTCACGGCAGCGAGGGCGCATCGCCCGGTATGACCGAGGCGACCGCAAGCGCCTATGCCGCGCAAGGATTTGCGTCGCTGGCGCTCGCCTATTTCAACCAGCCCTATCACGTATTCGACGAGCGGCTTCCGACGATCCTTGAGGAAATTCCGATCGAACAGGTCGAGACCGCGCGCGATTGGCTCGCGAACCGACCCGAAGCGGACGCGTCGCGCATTGGCATCCACGGAACGTCCAAAGGCGCAGAAATGGCGCTGCTCGCAGGTGTGCGATACGACTGGCTGGACGCGGTCATTGCGTGCGTGGGCACCGATATCGTGTGGGAAGGTGGCTCGGTCGATTACGACAAACCTGCGCATCTCAGTTCATGGACATGGGGCGGCGAACCGCTCCCCTTCATGCGCCTGCTTCCCTTCGTCGAGGGGCAGAGCCTGTGGGACTGGAACACCGACCGCTATCTCGCGTCGCGCAAGCTGTTCGCAGTGGATGAGCAAGCTGCGCGTATCCCGGTCGAAGACATCGCCGCACCCGTCCTCGCTATCGGAGGCGGACGCGACCACGTCTGGGCATCGGGCGAGATGTCGAAAGTGATAGCCGAAACGCGCGGGGAAAGGCCTACCACGGTCCTCGTGAACGAACTTGCCGGGCACCAGATCTGCGGGACCGGTACCTTCCCCAAATGGCTTTATGGCGACGACAGCGACAAGCCGAGCGCCAAGTCGATCGCCGCAGAGGGCGAGGCGGAATCGCGGTTCTGGAAAGCCAAGATTGAGTGGCTACGCGAACAGCTTTCCGAAGATTGAGGCTGATGCGGGGGGGCAGCTGCCGGGACAACGCGCTTTGGGCCGCATCGTCGAGGCTAACGATGGGCCGAACGCTTAATTGAGCAAGGCCGGTCCAACCAAGCCAAGCCAGGCGAAAATCCCCGCAACCGTGCCTGCTATCAGTGCGCCCCACGCCAGCCATCGCCGCTTATCCGGCATCGCCCGGTGCACCGTGCGCCAGACCCAGATCAGGAAGATCAGTTCGCCAACAAGCAGCGGCCAAAGTGGCAGAGCAATGGCGGTCATAACGGTATGCTCGTCGAAGGATGGCGAGGGTGGCGGTAGTCCGGATAGGGCGCGGTAGGCGAGGACGCCCAGAAACCCGACCGAGAAGATGAAACGCGCGGGCGCCGTGATGGCGAGCGCCAATCCAAACGCGCGAAACCGCCCGATCAAGGCAATACCGATCAAGGTGAGTACGACGCTCACAATTGGCCCCATGCCGGTTTGAACCACGCGCTGCAGCGGCGGATAGTCGGTAGCGGGCGTGTTTGAGATCACGCTCGATGCGGTCATGCGGACATCCTCCCCATAGGTGAGGCCAGCGAGGAAGTGCCCTGCCTCGTGCAGGAAAATCACGGGACCGGCCAGAACCAGTGACCAGAAGAAAAGCAGCGCGGCAAATTTGCCTGCCGCGCTGCTTGTCCATTGGTTTATTGAGGTCATCATGCGAAGCGATCTGTGTCTCTATTCGCTCACCTTTTCAATCGCTTCGAGCAATTCCGGCACTTCGGAGACCGCGATTTTCCAGACTTGCAGCAGACCCGCTTCGCCGCCGTCGACGGGGCGGTCCGAGGTGAAGACGAGGGTTTTGCCATCAGGCGTGATCCGCCCCGCGAATTCGGAGAAACGCGTGTTCACGCTTCTGCCCAGCGGACGCGGTGTGCTCCATGTCCCGTTTTCAAGTGTCGAGACATGCAGGTTTGCAGGAGCGCTGCTGCCGCGTGCGGTGGTGGTGAGCAGCATGAGGCGGCCATCTGCAGAAACCCAGGAACCATCATTCTCGCCATCATTGTTAATCGGCGCTGGCAGGATCTCGGGGCGCTCGAAACCGCCTGACCCATTGCTTCTGGCGACATAGATATCGCGCAGGCCCGCCCCGTCGAGGCGTTCCGACCAGAAATAAAGGTCGCCATCGAGAGTAAGAACCGGAGCGGTTTCGTTGTTGACGAAGCGCGTCTTGCGAATTGCCCCGCCGCGAATTCGGTTGATGTCAGGATCGTCGATCGCCTGGGGGACAGCGTCGGTGTCGGTCAGGTCGAGACGGAAAAGGTCAAAGTCTTCATAGACATTCTCGCCCTCATGCCGTTCACGCTCTGGGGCCCATGAGAAGTAAAGCGTGCGGCCATCAGGAGAGACGCTGGGCCAATCGACGCGGGCGCGTTGGGGGAGGGTGACTTCTTGCGGGCGGCTCCAACCGAAAGGCGTGCGTGTTGATCGCATCAGCAATTGAGGACAGTTCCAGATCCGTTCGCAATCAGCCTGCGCGAAGTAGATCGTATTTCCATCAGGCGTGAAGGCGGGTGAAAGCGTTATGCGCCCACTTTGTTGCAGGTCCTCAGGTGCAAAGAGGCTAGCACCTGACGAAGCGGTCAGGGGCGCGGGGGCATGCGCGGCAGGCTCGGCAAGGCCAAGCGATATGAGGAGACCGGAAAACAGAGAGGTGAGGAAGTTCATGGGATCATAATCCTTGGCTTGTGTCTTCTGATCCCGGCATTGAGTTCTATCAGGCGCTTAAACGTTAATGTGATCGAAAAAGGGCGTAGGATGATTGCATTCGATCATATATAACCTTTTGATGACCGAATTAGCTCAAGCTGTCCTCGACGCGGCGGATCGACGTATCTTGAGAGAGATACAACGCGATATTCGCCGCTCTCCTCAAACCATCGCCGATGCGGCAGGTCTTTCGGTTTCTAGCTACCGCAGAAGGCTAAAGCGCCTGCGCGAAGTCGGGGTGATCGAGCGCGAGGTGGCGCTGGTCAATCCGGGACAGCTCGGCATCGACATCATTGTCATGGTCAGCCTGGTCGATGAACGTGGGCCTGAATATGATCGCCTCAAGCGCCTCTACCGCGCCTCTCCGCAAATATCGCAGTGCTACAGCGTGACTGGCGACGCCGACCTCATCCTGCATGTACACATGCCAGAGATGGCCAGTTTCGAGAGCTGGATACAGGCGAACATCATCGAAGATCCGGCGGTCAAGCGATGCACCAGCCATGTCGTTTATTCACGGGTGAAGTTCGATACGACGGTCCCCTTGTGACGAGTTTCCCGGCGTCTCCCGGTATGGTCGTCACCGTGCATCAGGAAGGCACATCCGGGCTTAAACTTTGACTCTCTTGAAGAAACACGGCTAGAACGCCGTTAGTTAACACCGACTCACCATCGTGCAATGTGGTGTGTCGGCGACCAAGCGGGCGGAGACCTGCTGGTGGACAAGGCGCTTTGGGCCGCGCTTGTTTGTCTGGCCGTTTGGCCACCCTGGGGGGAATATCCAATGAAGAAATTGTTGTGGGCTGGCGCCTCGTGCATGGCGCTCACTTTGTCGACGGCTGCGTTCGCGCAGAACAATTCCAGCACCATCACGCAGACCGGCAGCGATGACGACGCTGATGTCACGCAGACCGGTGCAACCAACGTCTCCGAGGTCGAGCAAGACGGCACCGCGGTAAGCGTCGATGGCATCGCCAATGAAGCGACCATCCTTCAGGAAGGAGCGGGCGGCTTCTCCCGCGTGGTCCAGACCGGCGACAATATCGCTGATGTCAACCAGACCGGTACCAGCGATGGTATGCAATCGGTTGTCACTCAATCCAACCTAGCAGGCGGCGACAGCAACACCGCGACAATCATTCAGCGCGGCGCGGGCCTCGGCGAGGGCTCTGCAACCGGTTCTTTCGTTACGCAAACGGGCACGCGCGGCGTTGCCTTTGTCGATCAAGGCGAGTTCACCACCGATGCAGTGAGCACGATCTCGCAGAGCGGTAACACCTCGGGCAGCCAGCGCGCAGAGGTATTCCAGATCAGCGGCGCTGCCGATTCCAGCATCACCCAGCAGGACGCCGCGATGAAGGCCGAGGTCTTTCAGGATGGATCGAGCACCTCGACGATCCTGCAAACCGGCCGTTTCCATACCGCCGGCGTTCGTCAGGAAGGGGACGGCAACACCTCCAGCGTTGTGCAGACGGGCATAAATGGACAGGTCGGTGATCCCGACGACCCTGACTCCGCTCCGCTCGGAACCGCCGATGCGCTCATCGGCGTCTTCCAGGTCGGAAACGACAACGATTCGCAGATCACCCAGAACGGCGAAAACCAGAACGCTGATGTGCGCCAGTTCGCCAACAGCAACTTCTCGCGCATTTCCCAAGGCGTCCAGACGGGCGGTTCGGCCGACATCACTCAGCTCAGTGACGACAACCATTCCGAAGTCGATCAAACTGGCTCATCGACGGTCTTCGTCACGCAAAGCGGCGCTCCAAACCCGTTTGGACCACGCTCGTGGGATGGGACAGCCACGAATGCAAATTCGGGCACAGCGTATGACAACAACGTCTCGCTCGTGACGCAGTCTGGCCTCGATGCAGAAATCATTGTTTCGCAGAATGGCCAGATCAACCGCTCGAACGTTGTCCAGTCATCAAGCGACAGCATCGCCAACCGCGCGATTGTCGAGGTTTCGCAAACAGGTGTCTTCAACAGCTCGTTCGTCAACCAGTCTGGCGATGGCTCTTCGGCTGATGTCGTGCAAGGGGGTGGGCACGCGCGCAACGTATCGGGCGTGATCCAGTCTGCAACGGACTCGACCATCGAAGTCACGCAGACCGGAGAGAACTTGGCGCCGCCAGCAAACTCGCCGACGAATGAGAGCTTTGCCTCGCAGAGCGGTACGCTACAGACCGCAGCAATCATTCAGGATGGTGATGAGCACCTGTCGAACCTTACTCAGTCGGGGGAAGGCAACGAGGCGCTTGTTACGCAGCTGGGCACGGTCAACACTTCGACCGTCACTCAGTCGAACCTCAACAACTTTGCCGATGTCGACCAGTTCGCCAATGCGACCAACAGTCGCTCGACCGTGACCCAGTCGGGCGAGGGCAGCCGCGCTTTCGTTGAACAGGGCGGCGATAACCAGACTGCGACAATCACGCAGGATGTGCCAACGACGCCTCTGCTCGGTGACGACACCTTTGCTGGAGCGCTGGTGCGTCAGGAAGGCGCCGACAACACCGGCACTATCGACCAGAGCGGCGATGTTGGAGACGTCAGATTTGGCAGCGTCGCAAACCCCGGTCTCTTCCCAGGTTTCAGCTCTCAGCAGGGTGAGATCATTCAGGATGGCACCGGAAACACCGGCACGATCACGCAGACCGGCCTCAGCAACGCAGCACGCGGCATTCAGGATGGTGACCGCAACCGAGCGACGTTTACGCAATCGTCGACCAACTCGCTTGCTCGCTCGGTTTCGACCGGTGACGATAACGTCGTCACAGTGACCCAGTCGGGCGTTTACACGGGCCTGGGCGAAGCGACGATCAATCAGACGGGTGACATGAATACCTCGACTGTGACGCAAGACGGCGGTGGGCTGTTTCTTGCTTTCAGCCCAGCTTCGATCGTCAATCAGGTGGGCAACATCAACACCTCGACCATCACGCAGTCGGGCAATGATGACCTCGCATTCGTTGACCAGATCGGCGAGCGCAACCGTTCGACCATCACGCAAAATGCTGGCAGCAACCGGAACATTGCGGATGTCGATCAGAACGCCTCGGATGGCATCTCGACCATCACGCAGACGGGTGACGACAACTTTGCGCAGCTGATCCAAGGCGGTACTTTCAACGAATCCGTAATTACGCAAGACGGCACCTTGAACAGCGCTGTTGTGACGCAGGGCGGCATGATGGATTATTCGGGCGTCATGCAGACCGGGACCAGCAACGTTGCGACGGTCAATCAGAGCGTACCCTGATAACACTCAGGCGCTACGCCTCGAACAGGTTTCGGGCCGCGATCGGGGGGATCGCGGCCCGTTCTTGTTTGGGGCTTGGCGTTAAACCCTTCGCCGATGCGCGCAGCGAAACGGACCGCTTTCCTACGCGGCCATTTTCGCGCTAGGGCGTGGGGAATGATCTCGCATTTTCTTGCCCTCGCATGCGGCCTTAAGGTCGAGCGCGTACAGCGCACCGTTTTTGCGCCTGGACCGTGTAACATGCGGTCCACTTCTCGGATAAGTCACTGGAATTGCGAGGTTTCGTGTGGAGCTTGAAATCGACCTCGAAGACTGGCCAGAGGGCGAGTGGGAGGCGCTCACACAGCGGGCTGCAGACGCCGCCGCAGGTGTCGAACCAGCGCTTGCCAGCGATCGCCTCTCGGTCAGTATCCTGTTCACCAGCGATGGTGAGGTGCACACGCTCAACCGCGAATGGCGTCAGCGGGACAAGCCTACCAATGTGCTCAGCTTCCCGATGATGGAGCGCGCAGAGCTGCTTGAATTGGGCGAAGAGGGACCACCCGCAATGCTGGGCGATATCGCGCTCGCTTACGAGACTTGCGCGCGTGAAGCGGCGGAGAAGAACATCCCGCTTGATCATCATGCAGCGCACCTGATCGTCCACGGATTGCTGCACCTTGCAGGCCATGACCACGTGCATTGCGAAGAAGAAGCGCAGGTGATGGAGGATCTGGAGCGCTCGGCACTTGCAAATATGGGGATTGCAGACCCATATAACGACACTGACTGACACCAGGAGTAATCAGCAAAGGGCCATGCCCGATTCCAGTAGTCCTACCGCGGGAGACGCGGAGAGTAGCAGCGGGCTTTGGCCCCTCCTCAAGAAGATGGTCGGCGGCGGCGACGGCGACCGCTCGCTTCGCGCGCAGCTCGAAGAGAAGATCGACGAGCACGAAGGCGAGAACGACGACGAAACGCACGACGAGAATGGCAGCGGCAACGGCGATCTGTCGCCGGTTGAGCGGCAGATGCTGCGCAACCTGCTGCACTTCTCAGAACACGACGCTGACGACGTAGCCGTTCCGCGCGGCGAGATTGTCGCGGTCGATGCCTCGATCAGCTGGGATGATCTGGTTGCGCAATTCTCGCAGCACGGCCATTCGCGCATGCCGGTCTATCGCGAGACGCTCGACGATGTGATCGGGATGATCCACATCAAGGACGTCTTCACCTACCTCGCCAAGGGCAAGACAGGCCCACGCGACTGGACGGTGCTCATGCGCCAGCCGCTCTACGTGCCGCAGGCTCGCGGCGCTCTGGATGTGCTCGCGGACATGCGTGCGCGCCGCGTGCACCTTGCGATTGTGCTCGACGAGTTCAGCGGCACCGACGGCCTCATCACGATCGAAGACCTCGTTGAGGAAATCGTCGGCGAGATCGAGGACGAGCACGACGAAACGCCCGAGGCGCTGATCGTGCCGATCGGCGAAGGAATGTGGGACTGCGACGCCCGCGCGGAGCTTGAGGACGTTGCCGAACTGGTCGACCCGCGCCTTGCAGAGGTGTCTGAGGCAGTGGATACGCTGGGCGGTCTTGCCTTCGTGCTGGCTGAACAGGTCCCGCCGGTGGGAACGATGCTCGACCATTCGAGCGGCTGGAAGATCGAGGTGACGGCGGGCGATGAAACCCACGTCAAGCGCCTGCGCCTCCATGCACCTCAACCCGAAGGCGACTTGCAAGAGGTGCAATAATCGCACGCACAGGGCGATTTTCGCACTCAGGCTTCGATTTTCTGCATCCAATACGGCATTGAAACGTATCTACCTGAAAACAGGAGCCACTCGATATGCCATCACGCCGCCTGCCCCCCTTGCGAGCTCTCGAAGCCTTCATGCGCACGGTGCGTCTGGGATCGGCGCGCGCGGCAGCGGAAGAGATTGGCCTGAGCCCGTCAGCCCTTTCGCGCCGGATCACGAACCTCGAGGAGTTCGTCGGCAAGAAGCTCTTCACAAGGGCGCGCCAGTCGATGCAGCTGACCGATGAGGGTCAAGCCTTCTACGAAGCGGTGAACCCGCACTTGGAATCGCTCACCCGCGCGGTTGAGAGCCAATCGGACAACATCTCCGTCCTTCGTCTGCGGCTCGGCGTGCTGCCGATGTTCGGAAGCCAGCGTCTGTTCCCGCGGCTCGGCGAATTGCGCAAGCGGCATCCGCTGCTGCATATCGACATCGACACTGCGCCGCACCTCGAGGACAGGGTGGGCGATACGCTCGACGCAGCAATCATCCTCTCACGAGGGCCTGCGAGCGGCCTTCACGCGGTGCGGCTGGATCACAATCTCGTCCACGCGATTTGCTCGAACGAGCTCGCCGCTGCGATGGGCGACAACGTCACTCAGTCGAACATGGAAAAGCAGACCTTCCTCATCCACAACGAATTGCCTGAGAGCTTCGTTGCCTGGAGGAAGGCCAACGATCTTGAAGAGGTCGAGCCCGCCGCGATCGATCATTACGACTCAGGCGCGTTGATGCTTGAGGCAGCAGCGCAGGGTTTGGGGATTGCGATCATGCATGACGACCACCTCCGGCGCGCAGCGGACAGCCGCCTGACCAACCTCAACGGTCCCGACGTTCAGAGCCCTTACAGTTACTGGTTCGTGTGCAAGCCCACCGCGCTTGAGACACGGCCCGTTCGCCTGTTCCACGATTGGTTGGTGCGCGCAGGCCTTTAAGTCCGACTAAGCGGCGGTCTCATCGGGGACCGGATCGTCCTTTACCGCCGAATAGCGCACCGGCGGCACGTCATGTGCGAAATCACGCAGCGGCTTTCCCAGCGCCTCAAGCAGAGCTTCCTCGATCCGGCGCCGCGCTTCGACGCTGATCGCCTTGCGCCCGACATAGTCTGCCGGGCTGAAGGGCTCTAGGAACACGATACGCATGTCGAACGTGCCCTTGCGCGCAAGCACCCGCTTCGCATTGTTGAGCCCGCCTTCTTCGCCAATCCAACCGATCCATTCCGCAACGGGGCCGTAATCGAGCAGCACTGGCTGCACCAGAACGCCGGGCGGGGGCGGTTCGAGGACTGAGAGCATGCTTGTCTTGAAGGGCAGGAGCGATTGCCCGTCGGTCGTCGTGCCTTCGGGAAAGACGGTGACAGACCAGTTGTCGGCGAGCGCTTCCTTGAGAGCATTGATCTGCTGCGCGACGCCCATGCGGTGCTCACGCTTCACATAGACAGTGCGGTTCATATCGGCGAGCCAGCCAACGAGGGGCGCCTTTGCAAGCTCTGCCTTGGCAACGAACGCCGTGCCACACGCGCCCGACAGACTGAGGATATCGATCCACGAGACGTGGTTGGCGATGTAGAACACGTCGCGCTTGAGGTGCGTACCCTCGACCTTGACCTTGGCGCCCGAAATTCGCGCGGCGAAACGCAGAAACCACATGGGGAACGGCGAGCCGTAGGCGACGAGCCGAAACAGAAAATGCAGCGGCACCATCACGATGATGAGCGCGAGGAGCATGAGCGAGCGGGTAATGATGCGCACCCATCCCATGATCGAAATCGGGGTCGTCTCGCCGCGCGCAGCCGCGACCCTCAAGGCCCAGGCCTTGTCCTCGGTCGGGGCATCGGTGCCGGTGATGGCCGCTTCGTCTGTCATGTTCGCGAAGTCAGTCTTCGCGCGAAAGCCGGACGCCGTAGAGCTCCATCCGGTGGTCGACGAGGCGATAGCCAAGCTTCTCTGCAATCTGGCGCTGGAGCGCTTCGACTTCGGGGTCGACAAATTCGACAACCGCGCCGGTTTCGACGTCGATCAGGTGATCGTGATGCGCTTCGGGAACAGGCTCGTAGCGCGAGCGGCCATCGCCGAAGTCATGGCGATCAAGAATACCGGCTTCTTCAAACAGACGAACCGTGCGGTAAACGGTCGCGATTGAAATCTTGCTGTCGATTGCGGAGGCGCGTTGATGCAGCAATTCCACGTCGGGATGATCGTCGCTGTCCGAGAGGACTTTCGCTATCACGCGGCGCTGTTCTGTAATGCGCAGACCCTTCTCCGCGCACAATTGTTCAAGATCGATTTTCTGGCTCAAGCGGGTGTTCCTTGGCACGGCGTCGGGCGGGGCCGACTAATGGTCACTGCATGCTTTACCGGGCGAGGGCGGATTGCTCAAGCTGGCAGAAAAACGAAGTCCCCCGCTTGATCTTTCAAACGGGGGACATGATGTGTGCGTCCAGGTCCATCGCGACCGCGACCCGTAAGGTCGCTCCGAACTCCGGATTTACTTGGTCTTCTTGCGACCGCGGCCGGCACCCGGCTTGCGGCCAAGGCCGATCTTCTTTGCCAGATCACGGCGCTTTTCGGCGTAGTTGGGTGCCACCATCGGATAGTCTGAGGGAAGTCCCCAGCGCGCCCGATATTCTTCGGGCGTCATATCGAAATTGGTGCGAAGATAACGCTTGAGCATCTTCAGCTTCTTGCCGTCTTCAAGGCAGACGATGTAATCTGGCTTGACCGAAGCGCGAATGGATACGGCAGGCTCCGGCCGTTCTTCTTCCGGTTCGCTTTCGTCGCCAAGGCCGGACAAAGCACCGTAAACGTTGGTGATCAGTCCGGGGACGGCATCGACTTCGACGTTGTTGTTACTCAGGTGAGCAGCGACGATGTCGCTGGTCAGAGTGATGAGCGTCTCTTTCATCTCCATGTCCAGGTCTTGCATGAGTTCCTCGTTTTTCTTGTGTTCGGATTTTTCCGATAACAAGCGCATGGCGCACGAGGACAGCCTTTGCAAGTCACGCTGTGACGAAGTGTCCCTTTTATGAGCGGAACTCGATGTTTATTTGATCAATGACAATACTTTACAGCGAACGACCAAAAGTAATCGCATCAATGCGTTCACCATTTGAAAGACGGTAATAGTTGGGACGCTGGCCGATGGGTTCGAACCCGACCTTGCGGTACAGGTGGACGGCAGGGTTGCCGCGCCGCATCTCAAGGAAAATTCGGTTGACGCCGCGAGACTTCGCCATGTCGAAAAAGTGCTGCATAAGTTTTTCGCCGAGGCCGCGCCCTCTCATTTCAGGCGCCACAGCAATCAGAAGCAACTCTTCTTCATCAGCCGCGAAACGCGTGAGCACAAATCCTGCCGGAATAGAATCTCGGCCGTTGTGCGAGCTGCCTTCAATTGGCTCACCGTTCGCGTTGAGTACGAGTGCGTGAGTCGATGGCATGGCGAGAGCGTCGTTTACTTGACGGCGGTTCCAAGCTTCTCCGTAAGCCGGGTCGAACGCAGCCTCCATGACCGTCATTATGCGATCGATCGTTAGAGGGCAGGGCGTCACGTTGCGGCCTGCTTTTGAGGCTTGGCGTCAGGCGCGCGGCCATAGATCGGTGTCAGATCGCTCGTTAGCCAATTGTACGGCAAGAGCTTCACGTTGCCAGCATCCGGAAGCAGCTCGACAGCCTCGTGATCACCTTCAAGAAGGGCGGCGAAATCTTGCGCACGATTGCCCGCAATTGTCCGATGCGCCCCGCGTTCGGCCGCCTGCTCTGGGGTTAGCGAACGGACTTCAGCTTTCGAGTCCCTGCTAAAGTCGGCGATGAACCATTCGCCATGGCCGCCATTCATGCATACGGTGACGGGGCCGGGCGCGTCCTGCATGGCACGCGCTGCCACCAATGCCAGCGTCGGATAACCGTGAACGTCAGCGCCCCAGGCAAAACCGAGCGCCCGTGCTGCGGCAATCCCGATCCGGACACCAGTGAAGCTGCCCGGACCAAGCGAAACAAGAATACGTGACGCGCGGCCACGGTCGGGCATCGCTTCAATCATGGGGACAAGGCGTTCCGCATGGCCGCGGCCAAGCACACGGTGGTCGCGCGCTATCAATTCATCGCCCGCAAAGAGAGCGATCGAACACGCCTCACTGGCGGTTTCAATGGCAAGGGTGCGCGAGGGATCCTGCATGCGGCTTCGCCCTGCCTCAGGGCGAGCCGCGCTGCAAGTCGTTCACGCCAATATCAGACGATCGAGTTGAACTTCTCGAAGTCGGGGCGCGGCGAACGGTCGAAAATGCTTTCGGGATCGCCATAGCCAATCGAGCACAGGAAATTCACACGGTGACGCGGATTGTCTCCGAAATAAGCCTCGTTGACCTTGTCGGCATCGAAGCCCGACATAGGGCCGCAATCGAGCCCAACAGCGCGTGCTGCAAGTATGAGGTACGCACCCTGCATCGAGGAATTCCGGAACGCGCCTTCCTTGCGGCCTTCCTCGTCCCCTTCAAACCAGCTCTTTGCATCGGTGTGCGGGAACAGCCAGGGCAATTCCTCGTGAAAATCGATGTCGTAGCCGATGATCGCGGTAACAGGCGCGGCCTTGATCTTGTCGCGGTTGCCTTCCGAAGCGAGACCGGCGAGGCGGTCCTTTTCTTCCTGGCTCTTCACCCAGATGATGCGAACCGGCTGCATGTTAGCAGAGGTCGGCGCCATCTTCATCAGGTCCCAGATAGCCTTCAGCTGCGCGTCCGAGACGGGCTTGTCGAGCCAACCATTATAGGTGCGCGCATCGTTGAAGAGTTGGCCGAGCACGTCGGCAGACAGAACGTTGTCGTGATATTGGGTAGGCATGAGTGTCCTTGGAAATTGAGAGATTAAGCTGCTCTCACTTCAACAACCTCGGGCACATAATGTTTCAAAAGACTTTCGATGCCGTGCTTGAGCGTGGCCGTGCTCGACGGACAGCCGGCGCATGCCCCTTGCAGCGTCAAGTAGACAACACCATCCGAAAATCCGCGATAAGCAATGTCGCCGCCATCGCCTGCGACTGCTGGGCGAACGCGCGTTTCGAGGAGCTCATTGATCGAGGCGATGATCTCGGCATCCTCCTCTCGATCCTCGACCACCATCTCTGCCTCTTCCGGGGGGACGCTGATCCCGTCAGCCGTGCCGCCGACGAACAGCGGAGCTTCCGACACGAAATGGTCGAGCAGGATCGCGTGAACCTGAGGTTTGAGTGCGCTCCAATCGACGCCGGGAGCGGCGGTGACCGTCACGAAGTCCCAGCCATAGAACACATTGACGACCTCGCCCGTGTCAAAGATCGCCTGGGCAAGCGGGCTTGCTTCGGCGGCTTCGGGGGAGGCAAACTCGCGCGTTCCTGACGGCATGACGGCGCGCCCGGGGAGGAACTTGAGGCTCGAGGGGTTCGGCGTGGTTTCGGTTTCGATGAACATAAGCCTTAAATAGGCTTAGGCGCGCTTCGCTACAAGCAAGCGATAGTTTGGTCACATTCACTGGTCCTTCACCCGCAGCCTCTCTATAGAGTAGCCATGAAGAAGTTTGTCCGGGCGCTCGCTGCCTTTTCCCTGATCGCTGTTCCTGCCACGCTTGTCGCTCCGGCATTTGCCCAAGAAGCGCCTGCCGAGCCGGAAATCCCCGCACCGCAAGCGCTGCAGCCCGAGGGCGAGGTTCCCTGGCTCTACGAGGGCAGCAACGTTCCCGTCGACGAGGAATGGTATTGGGGCGTGATGGACAACGGCCTGCGTTACGCCGTGCGCCGCAACGGCGTGCCGCCGCGCCAGATCGCGATCCGGGTGCGCGTCGATGCTGGCTCGCTCCACGAGACCGACAGCGAACAGGGCTTTGCTCACCTTCTCGAACACCTGCTCTTCCGTGAGAGCAAGTATCTGGGACAGGCCGAAGCCATCGCCGCTTGGCAACGCCTCGGCGCAACCTTTGGTGCTGACGCCAACGCGGAAACGAGCCCGACGCACACGGCTTACAAACTCGACATTCCAGACATAAACCGCGCCAAGCTGGACGAGAGCTTCAAACTTCTTTCCGGCATGATCCGGGAGCCGGTCCTGAACGACGCTAACGTTGGCGCCGAGCTGCCCATCGTGCTTGCCGAAAAGCGTGAGCGTGGCGGCGCGGCTGAGCGTGTGGGCGACATCACCCGCCGCACATTCTTCGCAGGACAAAGACTCGCGACCCGCAACCCGATCGGCACCGTCGAAACGCTCGAAGCCGCTCGCGGTGATGCGGTGCAGGCGTTCTATGACCGCTGGTATCGCCCTGAGAAGACAGTGATCGTCGTCGCAGGTGATGCCGATCCTTTGGTACTCGCTGGCCTCGTGGAAAAATGGTTCGGAGACTGGGAAGGAACGGGCAATCCCGGCATTGCCCCCGATTTCGGCGACCCGCTTCCACCAGAAGGCGCTCCGGTAACAGCCGGGACAGACCTCCCGATTGGCGAAGTCAGCGCAGCCATCGAAGCAGATCTTGCGCGCACGTTCACCTATGCGATCATGCGTCCTTGGCGCAAAGTTGATGACACCATCGTGTACAACGAAGGCCGACTGCTGGACGCGCTTGCGCAGTCGATAATCAATCGTCGGTTGGAGACTCGGGCGCGGGCAGGGGGCTCATACCTCTTTGCGCAGGTGCAGCAGGATTACGTCTCGCGTTCGAGCGATGCGACCTTTGTGAGCTTCCGTCCGCTGACCGAAGACTGGCGGGCCGCTCTCGCTGACGTGCGCGGGGTCATCGCCGACGCAATCGAAAACCCGCCGACGCAGGAAGAGATCGACCGCGAGGCGGCGGAGTTCGACGTTGCTTTCGTGAATTCGGTCGAACAGGCCCCGGTTCAGGCTGGGCGTGACCTTGCCGACAATCTCGTCAACGCGGTCGACATCCGTGAAACGGTGGCGAGCCCGCAAGTCGTGCTCGACGTGTTTCGCGGAATGCGCGCACGGATGAACCCGGAAGAGATTCAGGAGCGCACGCGCGGCCTGTTCAGCGGAAACGTCGTGCGCTCGGTCTATGTGACGCCTGCCATCGGTGAGGCCGATGAGAGTGCGCTCCAGCTGGCGCTCGCAAGCGAGGCGCTTGTCGATTCAGGTGCGCGGCTTGCCGCCGAGAGCATCTCCTTCGATGAACTCCCGCCGATTGGTGAACCGGGGGCGGTCACTGAAATTGGTCCGCTTGGCATTCTGGAAGTCGAGCAAGTCAATTTCGACAACGGCGTGCGCGCGCTTCTTTGGTCCAATGACGCAGAGCCGGGCCGCGTGACCGTCAAGGTCCGCTTCGGTGCTGGCTACCGCGCATTCGATCAGGACAGCGCGGTTTATGCGCCAATCGGTCAGATGGCTCTGGTCGGGTCGGGCCTTGGAGAGCTCGGCCAGAACGAGATCGACAGGCTGGCCACTGGCCGCAAGCTCGGCTTCGACTTTGGTATCGACGATGCGGTCTTCACTTTCACGGCGCAGACCCGCTCGGACGATGTGGCCGATCAGCTGTATCTGTTTGCGGCAAAACTCGGCATGCCACGCTGGGATGCCGATCCGGTGATCCGTGCCAAGGCGGCAGCAGAGCTTGCCTACAACACCTATTCGACCAGTCCCGGGGCGGTGCTGAATCGCGACCTCGAATACATCTCGACCGACAGCGATCCGCGCTTCGCAACGCCGACGCCGGAGATGCTTGAGCAGGTCACACCCGAAGGTTTCCGCGAGGTTTGGGAGCCGCTGCTTCAGCAAGGGCAGATTGAAGTGCTGGTCTTCGGAGAGTTCGACCGTGATGCGATCATCGAAAAGCTGCGTGTCACCTTCGGCGCATTGCCGGAGCGTGCGCCCATCGCTCCCGAAGTTGCAGCGCGCGTCCCCGGGTTCCCAGATGCTTCGAACGCTCCGAGAGTGCTCACACACCGCGGTGATGATAACCAGGCCGCAGCCGTGGTCGCTTGGCCGAGCGGCGGCGGGATGGCGAGCATTCGCGAGGCACGCCAACTCGAAATCCTGATCCAGGTCTTTAACAACCGCATGCTCGACGCTCTGCGCGAACAGGCTGGCGCGAGCTATTCTCCGCAGGTCTTCTCAGACTGGCCGACCGACATTTCGGGCGGCGGTCGGATCGTGGCGCTCGCTCAGCTTGAGCCGGACTTCGTGCCTGTGTTCTTTGCAGAGGCCGATCGGATCGCAAGCGACCTTGCCGCCAGCCCACCGAGCGCAGACGAAATCAACCGCGTGACCGAACCGCTCAGCCAGCGCATCCGCCGTGCATCGACCGGCAACCAGTTCTGGCTCTACAACCTCGAAGGCGCGAGCCGTGATCCCAGCCGTGTTGAGCTGCTGCGCTCGCTGCTGAGCGATTATTCTCAGACGACGCCGCAGATCATGCAGTTCCTCGCCGATCGCTATTTCGCCAATGGCGCCCCGCTCAAACTGGCCGTCATCCCCGAGGGTCAAGAGCTTGCCGAAGGTCCGGCGCCAGTTCAGGGACCGGTCGACACCGCGGCTCCGGCAGTACGCGCGGTGCAGACTTTTGGCAGGTAGAAATTGCAATGATCGGCCTATCCGATCACTGATGCCGTGAAACAAAGTTGTCGCAAACAGCTTCACGGCTTTACATATAGAACCAGCGCGCCTAGTCCGCGCGCCCGCAGACGTTAGAGAAGAATCGAGAATATCCGTGGCCCAGAACTGGAAGCCTGAAAGCTGGAAAGAGCACGAAGCGCGGCATCTGCCGCATTACGAAGACGCCGCCGAACTGGCCGAGGCCGAGGCGACGCTCGCTGCCTATCCGCCGCTCGTCTTTGCCGGTGAAGCACGTGCTCTGAAGGCTGACCTTGCAGATGTCGCCAACGGCCATGCCTTTCTGCTCCAAGGCGGCGATTGCGCTGAGAGCTTTGCCGAGTTCCACCCGAACAACATCCGCGACACGTTCCGCGTGATACTGCAGATGGCGGTCGTCATGACCTTCGCGAGCAAGCGCCCTGTCGTGAAAGTCGGCCGCATGGCCGGCCAGTTCGCCAAGCCCCGCTCCTCGTCGACTGAAACCAAGGGCGACCTCACGCTGCCGAGCTATTTCGGCGACAACATCAACGGGATCGAGTTCGACCCCGTGCAGCGTCGTAATGATCCGGGCCGCATGGTTCGCGCCTACTCGCAGGCCGCTGCAACGCTCAACCTGCTGCGCGCCTTTGCGGGCGGCGGTTACGCGAACCTGCGCCAAGTGCACCAATGGACGCTCGATTTCATGGGACGCACGCCCTGGGCTGAAAAGTTCTCCGAGACCGCAGATCGCATCGGCGAAGCGCTCGACTTCATGGAAGCCTGCGGCGTCGACCCCGCCACGGTCCCGCAACTTCAGGGCACCAGCTTTTACACCAGTCACGAAGGCCTGCTGCTGCCTTACGAGCAGGCGCTGACCCGTCAGGATTCGCTCACCGGCGATTGGTACGCAACGTCCGCACACATGCTGTGGATCGGCGACCGCACGCGCTTTGAAGGCAGCGCGCACATCGAATTTGCTCGCGGTATCGGCAACCCGCTTGGAATGAAGTGCGGTCCGAGCCTTGAACCTGATGCGCTTCTGAAGCTGCTCGACCAATTGAACCCGGCCCGCGAAGCCGGACGCATCACGCTCATCAGCCGCTATGGCCACGACAGGGTGGAAGACGGCCTGCCCAAGCTCGTTCGTGCCGTGAAGCGTGAAGGGCACCCCGTCGTGTGGTCGTGCGACCCGATGCACGGCAATGTGATCAAGTCGGAGAGCGGCTACAAGACCCGTCCATTCGACCGCATCCTTTCTGAGGTGAAGGGCTTCTTCGCCGTTCACCGTGCTGAGGGCACCCATCCGGGCGGCATCCATGTCGAGATGACGGGGCAGGACGTGACCGAGTGCGTCGGCGGCGCTGTTGCTATAACCGACGATGCGCTGGGCGATCGGTACCACACCCACTGCGACCCGCGTCTTAATGCGGAGCAGTCGCTCGAGCTCGCATTCACCCTCGCGGAGATGCTCAACGAGGAAGCGAATACGCAGCGCACAGCAGACGCAGCCTGACCGCAATTCAGTACGTAGCCGCACGAGGGGCTGCGTTTCCTGAACTTCGCAAGTCTTTGCTTAGAGGCCATGCCTACGATGCTGGCCGCCTCACCTTTCTTGCCCGGTAGCGAACTGGGAATTGCACCGACCATTGGCGCGTCTAAACCCGATGCGCGCGCTACGGACTGGCTGCATGCATATGTGGGATCGACGGATACCACTTCGCTTTTGATCGCATGTCTCACACTGACCATCATCGCGTTGGTCGCTCTTTCGAGCACGATGGTGAACCGGCGCGAGATGCGCTTTGTCGCCCGCGAGGCTCGGTCCCGATCCGAGACGATGCGCGAATTGCTTCGCACGATGAGGATGGCGGAATGCATCGCCGGGATCGGCGTTTGGGAATATGACTATGCGGCTGGTGTGCAGCACTGGTCTGACGGTCTCAAGCGCCTTTTTGGCATCAGTGCGGATGCTGAATTCACACCGGGCGATGCAGAGACTTTGTTGTTCGCGAATGGCGCGGATCTGGTCGGTCAGATTAGAGCTAAGGGCGAAGAGGTCGAACCGTACAATTTGACGCTGGATATTTACGGGTTCGACGGCGTTGAACGTACTTTGCTTATCCAGGCCTGCAATCTTCGCGGTGCCGATGGAACCGTGCAGCGCGTTGTGGCGGTGGTGAAAGAGGGCAAGAGCAGCAAGCCGGTCGCAGGCGCGAATCCGCAAATCTCGTCATCGAAAGCGATCAACGGCCTAAGGACGCCTGAAACTTGTGCCGACAGCCGTGATCGGGGCGCGATCATGCGCACTTTGGACCGACTGGTGGTAAGCGCACGAGCGGGGAAGCATTCCCTCACAATGGTGATGTTCGACGTCAGAATTCGGCCTGCATCAGAGGAAGCCCAGCGCTCAATCTCGACGTCTGAAATGGCTGCCCAAGTCGCCCGCATTTCTCGATGGCGCTCGCGATCCGATGAACTTGTCGGAAGGCTGGGCGAAGAGCAGTTCGTTTGGCTTCTTCCGGAGATATCAGAGAATGCGGCAAGAGTTCACGCAAATGCCCTGCGCCGGGCGATAGAGAGCGAATATCGGTGTGACGGCGTGCATTTCAGCATAGGCGTCGCCGGTCTTCAGCCCGGCGATAGCGCGCTTTCCCTAATTGCTCGCGCTGATGATGCCATGAATTGCGTGAACCATCCTGAGACTATCAAAGTCGAAGTATCGCCGAGAGTGTCAGCCTGATACGACGCCTAAAAGTGTCGCGAAACCAGTCACTCAACGCTTTTCTTTGGCTTCGCTATGCGCCATGGAGGTGCGCGGACGGACCCGAGAGGGAGAGGAACGTTGGCTCAAGGCCGGCATCAGGAAGCGACCTCAAACGATACGCATGGCGGTATCGCGGAGGCTTTTGCGCGCACGCGCTCACTTATGGAAGCGCTCGCGCAGCCGCTCAGCGATGCTGACGCGAGCATCCAGTCAATGCCCGATGCCTCGCCTGCAAAATGGCATCTGGCGCACACGACTTGGTTCTGGGAGACGTTCCTCCTGCGAGAGCATGTGCGAGGATACAGGCTGCACAACGAAGAATGGCCGTTCCTTTTCAACTCCTATTATGAAGCCGAAGGTGCCCGGATTGCGCGTGCGGCTCGGGGAATGCTGTCGCGTCCCAGCGTGCAAGAGATTCTCGACTGGCGCGCTGCGGTCGGTGCGGCAATGGAGCCTCTATTTGATCGTGAGGAGCTTGTTGATTTGATCGCGCTGGGTATCGCGCACGAACAACAGCATATCGAATTGCTGCTGACCGACATAAAGCACGCTCTGTTTCAGAACCCACTCGGCCCAGCAATGTGGGATACGGATCGTGAGCGATCTCCATCCAGCGAGGACTTGGGGTGGCATGAACACCCCGGCGGGGTCGCTCTTATCGGTCACGACGGCGACGCTTTCGCTTTCGACAATGAGGGGCCGCGTCACCGAGTGCTACTTGAACCGTTCGCTGTTGCAGACCGTCTGGTCACCAATCGCGAGTGGTCGCAGTTTATCTCCGACGGTGGCTACAAGGATGCCTCGCTGTGGCTATCAGATGGCCTCGCATGGGTGAGAGAGAACGGGATCACCGCACCGCTATATTGGCGCGGAGCCGAGCAGTTCACGCACACCGGGTGGCAAGGCCGCGATCCGGACGCTCCGGTTACGCACATCTCCTATTATGAGGCCGATGCATTTGCGACATGGGCTGGCGCAAGATTGCCGACCGAGTTCGAGTGGGAGGCCATCGCCCGCGGACAAGACCAGCAAGGTTCGCCACAGGCGCACGATGCGACAGCGGGCAACCAGCTTGATCGAGCTGAAGCACCTTTGCCATCGGGCGGGAGCGAGCTGTTCGGTGATTGCTGGCAATTCACTCAATCGGCCTATCTTCCCTATCCGCGCTTCAAACCCGCATCGGGCGCGGTCGGCGAATACAATGGCAAATTCATGAGCGGTCAGTGCGTTCTGAAAGGCGCGAGCTGCGCCACTGTTCGCGGTCATTCGCGCGCATCCTACCGCAACTTTTTCTACCCCCACCAACGCTGGCAGTTCACTGGACTAAGGCTGGCAAAGGACATCTAGTTCCCATGACCACAAGCCAAGGGCTCAAGCTCGTCGACCTCGATGAAGCGGGGGTCGACAATGCTTTCAGGGCTGATGTGCTCGCAGGGCTCTCGCAGGAGCCAAAAGCAGTTCCGGCGCGCTGGTTCTACGACGACGCGGGCTCGAAGCTGTTCGAGAAAATCACTCAGCTGCCAGAGTATTATCCGACCCGGGCGGAAACGGAGATTTTGAGAGATCGGGGGGCCGAGTTCGCAAAGCTGATCCGGCCCGGCTCTACAGTGGTGGAGTTTGGATCTGGCTCGTCGGTCAAGACACCGCTACTTTTGTCCGCGATCGAGCCGTCGGCTTACGTGCCGCTTGATATTTCAGGCGATTTCCTTCGGGCGAGCGCTGCTGATCTGGCGGAGAAATTTCCGGGCCTTCCCGTCTACCCTGTTGAAGCTGACTTCATGCGGCAGGTGGAGTTACCTGACGCAGTTGCAGACCTCCCCAAGCTTGGTTTTTTCCCTGGTTCGACAATAGGCAACATGGTCGCCCGCACCGCGGTCGATCTGCTTCGTTCAATGCGAGAGACATTGGGCGTGGGTGCACAGCTGCTTATCGGGATGGATCAGATCAAAGACGAGGACGTTCTGGTTTCGGCCTACGACGATGCAGCCGGTGTGACTGCGGCCTTCAATCTGAACCTCGTGACCCGAATAAATCGCGAGCTTGGCGGGACAATTCCCCTAGAAGCTCTCAAGCACGAGGCGCGGTGGAACGACGATTTCGCTCGTGTCGAAATGCACCTTGTCGCGACCCACGACATTACCTTCGAAGTCGATGGCAAGAGCTTTGCCATGGCCGAGGGTGAGAGCATCCACACCGAGAACAGCCACAAGTTCAATCGTCGCACCTCGAACATGCTGCTTCTTGCTGGAGGGTGGGAGCCAACCAAGCGCTGGCTGGACGATCAAGGGCGCTTCTCTCTGCTGCTGGCTGAGGCCAGAGCACCCCGATCCGCGCCTTAGTCGTTTAACGCTTGAAACCGCCGACGCTTTCGGGCGTTAGGGGCGCATGAGCACACAGCATTGCGATATTCTGATTATCGGCGCGGGAATGGCTGGCCTGGCCTGCGCAAAGGCGCTGTCCGAGGCTGGCCGCAAAGTCACTGTCCTTGACAAGGGCAGGGGGCCAGGTGGCCGGATGGCCGCGCGCCGCGCAGAAATTGCTGGTAACGTCGTTTCCTTCGATCACGGCGCGCAATACTTCACCGCTCGCGATGCGCGCTTTGTCGAAGTTGTAAAGGAATGGGAGCGGCTCGGCGTGGTTGCACGCTGGGACGGTGCGGGATCGAGCGACCCGGCTTTCGTAGGCGTTCCCGGAATGAATGGTCCGATCCGCGCGCTCGCTCATCCGCTCGACGTTCGCTGGAGCACGAGAGCGGAGACGCTCACACGCTTGGGCGAAGAATGGCATGTCGATGCAGGCGACGAAAGCTTCACTGCCGACACCGTCCTCGTCGCCGTCCCTGCCGAACAGGCGGCTGACATTCTCGCAGTCACAGTGCCGGACTTTGCAAAGGTTGCGGCGAGCGTTCAATCCGAGCCCTGCTGGGCGGTCATGGCCGCCTTTTCACAGAAGCTGGACGTCACAGCCGACAGTATCCGGGATGAAAGCGCATCAATCTCGTGGGCAGCGCGAAATAGTGCGAAGCCCGATCGCGCCGGGCGTGAGACCTGGGTCCTGCACGCCTCGCCCAAGCGCAGCCGCGAACTTGTCGATCTTCCAAAGGAGGAGGTCGGACCGATTTTGCTGGACGATTTCTTCGATCAGACCGGCACTCCATGCGTTGCGCCGATCCACCTCGCCGCTCATCGATGGCTTTATGCCATGCCAAAGCCCGTCGACGGTGAAGCTGCACGATACGATCGTGATCGCAGCATCGGGATTGCTGGCGACTATCTGCATTCTCCGCGGGTCGAGGGAGCATGGATATCAGGTCGTGGGTTGGCCGATCAAGTGCTAGCGGAATAGAGAATGGCTGAGGCTCCTGAAACAGGATCGAAGCCGGCATGGTACGCCCTGCATGAAGCCGCCTGCGCTCAAGGCAAGCGCAAGTATATCGACCCAGAAACCGGCTACGTCGTCTTTACGAGGCTTGCTCATCTGGAGCGCGGCGAATGCTGCGGTTCTGCCTGCCGCCACTGTCCCTACGGACACGAAAACGTGCCGCCTGAATGGCAGTGAGCCCAACACAGCGATTTTAGGAAGGCCTGGCTGGGGTGGCAGGGATCGAACCTGCGAATGGCGGTACCAAAAACCGCTGCCTTACCACTTGGCTACACCCCAGCAGGAGGCGCGGATATAGCGCCCCGGACACAAATGTGAAGGGCTTTTGGAAGGTTATTGCGACCGCTGGCGCCGCACGGCCAAATCGCGCTCAACCTCGTCCATTAAGGAGTGGCTGAGTTTGTAGAAAAGCATCGCCACGCCCGCAGGCAAGAGCGCGAGCGCTGGCAGGATTGCAAAGGCAAAATTGATACCCGCAAGCGCCTCTGCGCTTTGTTCGCCCTGGGGCACAAAGCCCGTCAGTTCGAGGGCAATGCCGGGGGCAAACGCGCCGAGGCCTGTGCCAACTTTCACTCCGAAAATCGACGCTGAAACAGTCAGCCCGGTCATCTGCTGCCCCGATTTCCAGTCGATATATTCGGCAATATCGGTGAACATCGAGAAGGACAAAACCATCAAAAAGCCAAAGCCCAGGCCGACGAAGTACTGGGCGAGCGTCTGGGGCCAGATCGCATCAAGTGGCATCATCGCAAAAGCGGTAATTCCAATCACCTTCATCGCTCCTCCGGCGAGGATCAGATGCGACTTTTCAAACCTTCGCTGGAGCAAAAATCCAAGGATGACGCCGCTGACCTGACCCACGGCAAGTGCGGTGAGGAACAGACCGAAGCGGTCGAGGAACAGGAAGACGGGCGTTCAGTCGTCACCCGCCACGTACTTGAAGAAGAAGCGAGCCGTTGATGCACGGCTCGCGATCGAGAGCACTCCGAAGACTGCCGCGATGACGACGCAGATCCATGCGCCCGTCCTGAACAGCGTCGCAAGGTCGCGCCTGATCGCCGTGTTCGTCGGGACGGCGGGTATCCGCTCCTTCGTCGTAGCGAAAGTTACGACGTAGATTACGACGGAGACTGCGGCGAAGACGCCCATCGTCAGCATGATCCCCGTGCGCTCGTCATCGCCGCCCAGCTCGCGGATCAAGGTCGTGGCAAGCACGCCCACCACGATCCCGGCAAGGCCCGAGAAGAACATCCGATAAGCCGTGACGTTGGCGCGCTGCTTGGCCGATGGTGAGATCACTCCCAGCAGCCCCGAATACGGAACGTTGACTGCCGTGAAAGCCAGCATGGTCAATCCATAGGTCACGTAGGCCCACACCAGCAGCCATCCGGTCGACATCTCCGGTGCGGCGAAGATCGCAAAGCCGGTTAGGCCAAAGGGCAGGGCTCCGAACAAGAGGTAAGGACGGTATCGTCCCCACCGCGTGCGCGTCCGGTCGGCGATGACGCCCATGACCGGATCGGTGACCGCATCGAAAACACGCGACAGGAGGAGCATCAATGCCATCGCAGCAGGAGCAATCCCGCCAAGGTCGACGAAGAAATAGAGCAGATAGGCGCCGAAGAAATTGAGATAGAGGCCAGAGGGCAGATCGCCCACGCCGTAGCCGAGCTTCTCGCTCAGGCGGATTCGTTCATGCGCCTGTGCGCTCAAAACATTCTCTCACTCACGCATGAGACAATGGGCCGGAAGCGCAGTGACTTCCAGCCCATTTGTGCAGTTGTTCGACGAGTTTCGATGCGTGCCGGTCAGAAGGTGAAGTCGAGGTTCTTCCCTTTGAAGTCCGCGGGCGAGTGGCGCTCGGCCAATTGCTGGTCTTCGTCGCCCCAGACCTTGTTCACGAGGCGACCGCGCTGAACGCCTGGACGCTGAGCAATCTCTCGGGCCCAGCGGCCGACGTTCTTGTAGTCATCGATCGAGAGGAAAGTCTTGGCTTCGTTGTAGATCGTGCCTGCCACGAAAGGAGCCAGCCAAGGGAAGTTCGCGATATCGGCGATGGTGTATTCGTCGCCCGCAAGGAAGCGCGTCTTGCCAAGCTGCTGGTCGGCGACATCGAAAATACGCTTCGTTTCCATTGCGTAGCGGTTGATCGGATATTCGTATTTTTCAGGCGCATAAGCATAGAAATGGCCGAAGCCGCCACCGATGAATGGCCCGGTCCCTACCTGCCAAAACAGCCACGAAAGCACTTCAGCGCGCGCAGCGGGATCGGTCGGCAGAAACTCGCCGAACTTCTCGGCGAGGTAGACCAAGATCGCGCCGGATTCGAACACGCGAATATCGTCTTCGCCGCTCGCATCGACCATCGCAGGGATTTTCGAGTTCGGATTGATCTCGACAAAGCCGCTGGTGAACTGGACGCCTTCGCCGATATTGACGGTGTAGGCGTCATACTCAGCGCCCGCGTGCCCCTTTTCGATCAGTTCCTCGAGCATGATTGTCGCCTTCACGCCGTTGGGCGTTGCAAGCGAGTAGAGCTGGAAGGGATTGTCGCCGCGCGGCAGCGCTGCTTCTTCGCGCGCGCCTGCTGTGGGGCGGTTGATGTTTGCAAACTTGCCGCCGCTTTCGCTGTCATAAGTCCAGACTTCGGGCGGGGTGTAAGTGGGATCGGCCATGTCGTACTCCTTTTCTCAAGGAAGAAAATTGCGATGCGTTCCTCTGGCGGATCAATTGGAGGCTTAGCGCAGTCACCGCAAGGTGGAACCAAGCGTGCTTGCGGCGCATTTCCTTTGGCATGGAGAAGCTTATCTATGTCGATGACGCCCTGCCGGGCATCACGCGCAAGGGCGCAGGGCGCGGCTTCGCTTACTATTCTCCCGCAGGCGATCTGATCCGCGACCGGGGTGAGCGCAAACGCTTGAACGCGATCGCTCTGCCTCCTGCCTATCGCGATGCGTGGTTCTGCCCGGAGAGCAACGGGCATATCCTAGCCACCGGCTATGACGATGCAGGGCGCAAGCAATATCGCTACCACCCGCATTTCAGGCTGATGCGCGAAGGCGACAAGTTCGACCGCTGCGAGGAATTCGGCAAACGCCTGCCCCTGATCAGAAAGCGGGTCGCAAGCGAGATCGAAGGCGATGTCGCTACGCGCGAGAGAGTGCTGGCGGCAATCGTACGGCTGCTCGACATGGGCTTCGTGCGGATCGGCAACGAGGTCTACAAGAAAACCAACCAGTCCTTCGGCGCCTCCACTTTGCGCGACGAGCATGCGACGATTACCGGCAGCAGGGTCGAGCTTTGCTATACCGGTAAGGGCGGCAAGGATCGGCGTGTTCTGCTCGAAGACGAAGCGCTGGCACGCGCGGTGGAAGATGCGCGCGATGTTCCCGGACCTCATCTCTTCCAGTATTACGATGAAGACGGAGATCGTCACGCGCTCGGCAGCAGCGATGTGAACGACTATCTGCGTTCCGTGATGGGCGAGGAATTCTCGGCCAAGAACTTCCGCACATGGCACGCGAGTGTGCTTGCGTTTGCGAAGATTGCTGAAGCAACAGAGCGTCCGACCATCACCACAATCCTTGAGGAGGTATCCGACAAGCTCGGCAACACTCCGGCGGTTGCGCGCAACAGCTATATCCACCCTGTGGTGATCGACATTCTTTCAAGAGAGCGCGGATGGGAGGAGTGGCAGGCGACCCTCTCAATCCCGCGAGCTACAAAGTACCTGACAGGCCATGAGCGCGGCCTCTTGGAGCTCCTCGAACAAAGCCCGCAGGCCGCTGAACTGCTAACTGCCTAGAGTCTGTTGGCGATAGCGGCTAGAGCACACAGCAATTGCAGCGGGAGCAGGGCTTTATGGCCGATACATCTCACCCCTTTTACGACATGCATGCGCACGGTTTTGTCCGTGTGGCGACCGCGACGCCGTGCATGCGGACTGGGGATGTGGCTTACAATGTGAAGGGCATCCTTGCTGAGGCGCGCAAGGCGCATGAGCAGAATGTCGATCTTGTCGTTTATCCCGAACTCTGCGTTTCGTCCTACGCCATCGACGACCTGCATCTTCAGAACGCGATGCTCGATGCATCCGAAGCGGCGCTCGGGACGATTGCTGAGCAAAGCCGCGACCTGACCCCGGTGCTTGTTGTCGGTGCGCCGCTGCGGCGCAATTCGAAGATCTACAACTGCGCCATCGTCATCGCGCGCGGCGAAGTGCTCGGCGTCATCCCAAAGAGCTATCTGCCAAACTATCGCGAGTTCTACGAGAAGCGGTACTTCGCCCATGGCCGCAACTGTCAGGATTTATGGATCGGCGTGAATGGCGAAGAGGTGCCGTTTGGTACGGACCTCGTCTTCTCCGCCTCGAACCTGCCGGGCTTCACCTTCGGCGTCGAGATTTGCGAAGACTTCTGGGCTCCGAACCCTCCCGGTACGCTGGCGGCGCTCGCTGGGGCGCATATCCTTTGCAACCTTTCGGCATCGCCAATCACCATCGGGCGCGCGGATGATCGCCACCTGCACTGCCGCTCGTCCTCCTCGCGCTCGATCTGCGCCTATGTCTATTCGGCAAGCGGTCACGGTGAAAGCACGACGGATCTAGCTTGGGACGGGCAGGGAGTGATCTACGAGCTTGGCGGACTGCTCGCCGAAAGCGAGCGCTTCGATCTCGATCCAGAGCTTTGTGTGGTCGACGTCGACACCAATCGCATCGCGGGTGAGAGGATGCGCAATCAGACCTTCAGCGACGCTGCCGAAGCGCATGGACGCCCGGAGGACAGTTTCCGCCGCGTGGTGTTCGATCACGAATACGAAGAAGGCGATATCGGGCTCGAACGGCCCGTGCGCCGGTTCCCATTCGTGCCTAACAATCCCAAAACGCTGGACGAGGATTGCTACGAGGCTTTCAACATCCAGGTCGACGCGCTCATGCGCCGGATCCAGGCCACCAAGGCAAAGTCGCTAGTCATAGGCATTTCAGGCGGTCTCGACAGCACGCACGCGCTCATCGTGGCGGCGAAGGCCTGTGATCGGCTCGGGCTGCCACGCAGCACCATTCGTGGCTACACCATGCCCGGCTTCGGTACGTCGGATGGCACGAAGAGCAATGCGTGGAAGCTGATGGAAGTCTTCGAGATCACCGCCGAAGAGATCGACATCAAGCCCGCTGCGCAGCGCATGCTCGAAGACATGGGCCACCCCTTCGCCGAGGGAGAGCCGGTCTATGACGTAACCTTCGAAAACGTCCAGGCGGGCCTTCGCACCGACTACCTCTTCCGTCTCGCAGGGCAGCACAATGGCTTCGTCATCGGGACCGGCGATCTGTCCGAATTGGCACTTGGCTGGTGCACCTACGGTGTTGGCGATCATATGAGCCATTACGGCGTCAATTCTGGGGTGCCCAAGACGCTGATCCGGTACCTGATTCGCTGGACCGTCCAGACCGAGCAGTTCCTCCCGGTCTGCAGCGAAGTTCTGATGAGCGTCTACGACACGGTCATCTCACCCGAACTTGTCCCCGCGGGAGAAGACGGCGCCATTCAGGATACCGAGGCGCATATCGGGCCGTATGAGCTCAATGACTTCTTCCTGCACCACTGCGTACGGTTCGGTCAGCGACCGGGCACTATCGCGTTCCTCGCATGGCACGCATGGCGCGATGCTGAGGCAGGAGACTGGCCCGCCGGATTCCCCGAAGAACGCAAGAACGAATACACGCTCGGCGAAATCGCTGAGTGGCTGCAAAGCTTTCTCAAGCGTTTCTTCGGCTTCTCGCAATTCAAGCGCAGCGCGCTCCCCAATGGGCCGAAAGTCTCCTCCCAAGGCGCGCTTTCGCCGCGCGGAGACTGGAGAGCACCGAGCGATGCAGTTGCCGATGTATGGCTCGATGAATTGAAAGCGAGCTTGCCTGACAAGTTGTGATCGCAAAAAGGCCGGAGCGTCGCTGGACACTCCGGCCTTTCTAGGACGTGATCGCTAGGATCAGCCGCGATCGAGCGAGTACCTGCCCGCGCCGAAGGCAGCGATGGCGAACATGCCCCCCGAGATGGCGAGGTTCTTGAGGAACATGGTCACCTCAAGCTGCTGCGAGAAGTCATTGTGAAAGATGACTGCGGTCAGGACTGTGAAGATGCCCATCGCCAAAGCGACTTGGCGTGCCTTGAAACCGATGGCGAGCAAAAGGCCCCCGCCGATTTCGAGCGCTACCGTGCCGAAGTAAACCAGCTCGGGAAACGGAAGGCCGACGGATCCGATATACCCGACAGTGCCTTCCATTGCGCCGATCTTGTTGATCCCGGCGAGGACGAAGAGCAGCGCAAGGAGGAGTCTTGCGACCAGAGCAAGTGCGTCCTGACGCGCGGTCGAGGAAGTCGCTGGGACGGTGGTGGTTGCTTGTGAAATCGTGGACATGGGTAGTCTCCTTGATGGAGGGGCGAGATGGTCAGACCATCTCTTCGATGCGGGCCTTGGCCGCTTCGATCTTTTCAGGGCCGTCGCGGCCCATGATGCCGTCAGCTGCAACGATCTCGACGTCGCTGATGCCGAGGAAGCCGAGGAAGAACTTCAGCCAGCTCGACATGAAATCCATGCCTGAACCGATCGGAGTGCCGCCCGATGCACCCGCGATGTAAGCCTTCTTGCCCTCAAGCAGGCCGACCGGACCGGTCTCAGTGTACTTAAAGGTGGTCCCGGCGCGGGCGACGAGGTCGGCCCATGCCTTCACCGTTGCGGGCACACCGAAATTGTAGACGGGCGTCGCGATAACGATCGTGTCGGCAGCCATCAGTTCAGCGATGAGCGTATCTGCGATCGCGGCGAGTTCCTGCTGCTCTGCAGTGCGCTCAGCCTTTTCGGTCAGGCCTGCGTTGAACAGCTCCCAGCTCTGAAACGGGATGTCGTTCTCGGCGAGATCGCGCTTCGTGACGCTTGCGCAGTTCTTCTCGGCGAGGCGGTGAACCAACTTGTCTCCCAGAGTGCGCGAGACGCTTTCCTCGTCGCGGATGCTGGCAGTGATATGAAGGATGTTGGACATTGGGATGTGCTCCTTTGGAGTGAGAAACAGGGTGGGGCCGACCGCAGGGGGGAAGGCGGTCGGCCCCGGAGGGACTTGGATCAGGCCGCGTCGACGAGGACCACTTCGCTGTCTTCAAGCGCGGTGATGGTCACGCTTTCGAGCCGGGTGATCGCGACGCCGTCGCGGGCATTGGCTTCGACATCCTCGACCCGGACCTTGCCTGTGGCAGGGACGAGGTAGAGGTGACGATCTGCCGCCGATGGTGTGTAAGTCACGCTTTCACCGGCCTTGATCGTTGCACCCAGTACGCGGGCATTTGTTCGAATGGGCAGCGCGTCATTGTCGTTTGCCGAGCCGCTTGCGAGCGGGACGAACGATCCGGCGCGGTCGCCCTTCGGAAACTCGCGGGCGCCCCAGCTGGGTTCACCGCCGCGCTCCTCGGGGATGATCCAGATCTGGAAGATCTGCGTGTCGGTGTCCTCGAGATTGTATTCCGAGTGGCGCACGCCGTTGCCAGCGCTCATGACCTGGACATCGCCCGCTTCGGTTCGGCCCTCATTGCCCATGCTGTCGCGGTGGGTGATGGCGCCTTTGCGGACATAGGTGATGATTTCCATGTCGTTGTGCGGGTGAGTGGGGAAACCCGTTCCCGGAGCGATCGTATCGTCATTCCAGACGCGCAGGCTGCCCCAGTGGACGCGTGCCGGATCGTGATAGCCGGCAAACGAGAAGTGGTGGTGAGCATCGAGCCAACCGTGATTGGCGGAGCCGAGGCTGTTGAAGGGACGAAGTTCGATCATGTCGTATCTCCTGTTCGGATCGAGCGTGTCGCTCTGTTGAAACGGGAGATAGGGAGGATTGTTCAACCAGATAACTGCGATAAAACTTGCCAAGATGTTCAGATTATCTGAACATAGCGCATATGAAGCTCGGCGATCCCAGTCTCGACCAGTTGCGCATTTTCCTCGAAGTTGTTGATGCGGGCAGCTTCGGCGGTGCCGCGCGGCGCATGAACCGTGCGGTTTCGGCAATCAGCTACGGCATTGCGCAGCTTGAAGCGCAGCTTGCGGTGACCCTGTTCGAACGTGAGGGGTCGCGCAAACCCGTTCTGACACCTGCTGGCGAAGGGCTCCTCGCCGAAGCGCGGGGAGTGGCTGATGGGATCGACGCATTGCTTGCCAAGACGCGCAGCCTGCATGCGGGGCTTGAAAGCAATCTCGGCTTGGTACTCGACGTGATGGTGCCCGGCGATGATACGGCAGGCGTCCTGCGAGATTTTCGCGAGACCTTCCCGACCGTCGCCCTGCGGCTTCGCGTCGAAGGTTTGGGAGCGGTCGCATCATGCCTCATCGACGAGGAGGGCCAGCTGGCCATAGGTGGCCCGATCGTGGGCGAGGACCCGCTGCTGGAGCGCCAAGCTATCGGTGAGGTCGAACTGATACCGGTTGCCGCACCATCCCACCCGCTTGCGCAGAAAGGTGTCCAGCCCGGCGAAAGCCGCAAGCACTTGCAGCTTGTCCTTTCCGATCGCTCGAGCCGGACCGAGGGCCGCGAGTTTTCGGTGATCAGTCCACTAACGTGGCGGTTGGGTGATTTGGCAGCAAAGCATTCGCTGCTGAAGGAAGGGCTGGGCTGGGGCAACATGCCGCGCGAAATGGTAGCTGACGATCTGGCGGCAGGGCGCCTCGTGGAGCTCGATTTGCCTGAGAAACCGGGCGACAATTACACGCTTTACGCGCTGTGGCGGCGCGACACGCGGCTTGGACCAGCCACAAGCTGGCTGATCGATGCTTTCAGGGAGCGATTGGGCGCTTAAGGCGCACGTGCGGTGCGGAGCCACTCTTCGGCGTCGCTCGGCGTGTCGAAGAACTCGACATCAAGCCCGCTTGTGATCCGGCGGTACTGCATGCGCACGAGTGAGCTCTCTGATACCACGGCAAAGCGTGTCAGTCCGTTGGTCTGCGCGAGCAGTAAACTTTGGCGGATTGCGTCGGCGGTTTCGCGATCCTGCGGGACAAAGTGCCTCAGGTCGCCAAGCGCACTGAAGGTCTCGCGGGCCTTGATGAAGGGTGTCGCAGCCTTAGCCAGTTCGTCGAGAAACTTGCGCATGGTTTCGAGCGTCCAGAAGCCGCCAATCGTAAAGTGCAGCTCGCTGTGAGCCCTGTCTGTGCGGATTTCCTGAGTGCGTTCGAGCTGCTCCATGCTTTGAGTCCTGCCTAGGCGGCTTCCTTGCTGCGCAGCCAGTCGAGGGCATCGGCTTTCGTCTCGAAGATCTCGAGATTGATGCCGTCGTTGATGCGCTTGTATTGCATCGCTGCCAATTGCGAGTCCGTAACGATCGCAGTGCGGACCACTCCAAGCCTCGCAGATTCGCTGACGACCAGACGGATGCCTTCTGCGATCTCGCGAGTTTGCGTGACGAAGCCGGTGAGGTCGCCGAGCACGTACATCTTACGTCCCTGCGAATAGAACGGCTTGGCCTTTTCCAGAAGCTCGCGCGAGAATTCGGCGAGGGTATTCTGGTCCCAGAAACCGGCAGCCGAGAAATGCACCTCGCGCCGATCTAGATCGGCGATGACGGAGAATGATGGGTCAAGCGTCTGCATACCACTTGCCGTAGCGGAAGTGGGTAAAGATTGCCCTAAGCCACTGTCTTTTCTGGCCCGAATAGGACCGTTTCACCTCCCGCTTTCCACGGCGTGAACTTGGGCATGATGCTGGCGAAGAGCTCGCTTTCTAGATGCCCATTGAGCCAAGGTTGCAGATGCGGCAGGTCCTGTGCGTCGAACCAGGCGCGGTCGTGATTGGCGAATTGGCGGATGAAGGGGAATAGGGCGATATCTGCGAGAGTGCGCCGCTCTGCGCAAAGCTGGCCCTGCGCCGCGATCCGCTCGTCCCATCGTGCGAGGATCGCCAGCCCTTCCGCGCGGTGGTCGACTTTGCCGTGGTCCGGCTCGTCCTCGTAACGGTTGGGGTATTTGTAGCGGTCAAGATGGTGCTTGAACGTTCCATCAGCCTCGGCGATCAGTTCCGTATCATCGCCTTCGAGCCAGCCTTCAGGATCGTTGCGATGAAGCGCCCAGCGCATGACCGCGATGCTTTCCTCGATGACAGATCCATCGCGAAAGTCGAGCACGGGGACGGTCGCTTTAGGCGAGGCCGCGATCAGTTCGGGCGGCTTGTCGGCAAGCTTTACCTCGCGCAGTTCCACCGTCTCGCCTGCGATCCACAGCGCCATGCGTGCGCGCATCGCATAGGGGCAGCGGCGGAACGAGTAGAGGACAGGGAGGGGACGCGTCGATTCAGTCATCCTTGTCTGAGAACTCCGCACCCACATGCGCGGTTCCGCGCGCCTTGGCGATCGCTTCCTGCCGCTGACGTTCGCGGTAGCGTGCGCGCTGTTCTTCAGTGCGCTCGTTGAAGCAGGCAGGGCACGACACGCCTTCCTCGAATGCGGGCGAGGCATGATCCGACAGGCTCACTGGGCGGCGACAGGCGCGGCACAGCCCGTATTCCCCAGTTTCGAGGCCATGCTTCACCGTCACGCGCTCATCGAAGACGAAGCAGTCGCCCTGCCACCTGCTCTCTTCTTCTGGCACCTCTTCGAGATACTTGAGGATGCCGCCTTTCAGGTGGAACACGTCCTCAATCCCCTCGGCGCGCAGAAAGCTGGTCGACTTCTCGCAGCGAATGCCGCCCGTGCAGAACATCGCGACCTTCGTCTTGCCTTCGAGCAGTTCCTCGCGGTGTTCGCGGAACCATGCGGGGAAGTCGCGGAAGCTGGGGGTCGCGGGATCGACCGCGCCTTCGAACGTGCCTACCGCGACCTCGTAGTCGTTGCGCGTGTCGATCACGAGCGTGTCGGGGTCTGAGATGAGCGCGTTCCAGTCTTGCGGATCGACATAGCGCCCGACGCTTTCGCGCGGGTCGATGTCTGGCACTCCCATGGTAACGATCTCGCGTTTCAGCCTGACCTTCATGCGGTTGAAGGGCATTTCGAGAGCGGATGAGTACTTGACGTCGAGCTCGGTACAGCCAGGCAACGAGCGGATGTGGTTGAGCACCGCGGCTACGGCATTGTCTGTGCCGGCAATGGTGCCGTTGATGCCTTCATGCGCAAGGAGCAGCGTCCCCTTGACGCCGACTTCCTGACAGGCAGCCAGCAGCGGCTCGCGCAAGGCAGCTGGGTCTTCGAAAGGCGTGAAGCGGTAGAGCGCGGCGACCGTGATCGCGTCAGTCATGGCTCAAACCCGCATCACCCAGCCGTGCTTGTCGTCGACCGCGCCGTTCTGAATGCCGACGAGCTTCTTGCGCATCTTCTCGGCCATCTGACCGATACCGCCGGTGCCGATGGTGAACTCGCCAGCGGGGGAGGCGACGGTGCCGACCGGGGTCACGACCGCAGCGGTTCCGCATGCGAGCGTTTCGAGCAGCTTGCCGCTCTCGGCTTCCTCGCGCCATTGGGCGATGGAGTAGGGCTCCTCTCGCACGTCGAGGCCTTCCTCGCGCAGCATCGCGATCAGGCTGTCGCGGGTGATGCCGGGCAGGATCGTGCCGGTGAGCGGCGGGGTGATGACGCTGCCGTCGCTGCGCACGAAGAACAGATTCATGCCGCCCAGCTCCTCGATCCACTTCTTCTCGACCGCATCGAGGAAGACGACCTGATCGCAGCCATGCGCAATGGCTTCTGCCTGCGGGACGAGGCTGGCGGCGTAGTTGCCACCGGTCTTGGCTGCGCCGGTGCCGCCGGGGGCTGCGCGCACGTAGTCTTGGCTGACCCAGATCTTCACCGGGTTCACGCCGCCCTTGAAGTAATTGCCGCTGGAGACGAGGATCACGACGAACTTGTACTGCTTGGCCGGACGCACGCCCAGGAACGCTTCGGAGGCGAACATGAAGGGGCGGATGTAGAGCGAGCCGCCTTCGACGCCCGGCATCCACTTCGCATCGGTCTTCACCGCGAGTTTCACCGCGTCGAGGAACACGTCCTCGGGGATTTCGGGCATCGCCATGCGCTTGGCGCTTTCGTTGAAGCGGCGCGCGTTTTGCTCCGGGCGGAACATGGCGAGACCGCCGTCAGCGTGGCGAAACGCCTTCATCCCTTCGAAGATCTCCTGCGCATAGTGCAGGACGGAAGCCGCCGGATCGAGCGCAATCGGCTCACGCGGACCGATGCGCGCGGAATGCCAGCCGCCCTTGTCCTCGTCATAGTCGATCGTGACCATGTGATCGGTGAAGACCTTGCCGAAACCGGGGTCGGCAATGGCGGCTTCGCGGGCCGCATCAGGTGTGGGTGAGGGGTGAGGAATAGTCTCGAATTGCATAGATCACGCGGATAATGTCGGGCGAGGCCGGGGGCAAGCGGTGTGTGCGCGCTGTGGCTTTTGGAAGGCTGCGATGGACCGTCGAAGGGGTGCTTTTGAAAATACGGCGGTTCGGAGCATGTGCCTGTTAAATAGCGGGTTTTGAGTGGATTGGCGTGTAGGATGTGTGACTTTCCGTTGGCGGGCCATCGAGGCGGTCGCGGGCTTGATCATCTTGGAGAGTGTCAGGCTTTCCATAAACGCGATCCATAACTTCTGCTCTGCAAGTAGGAAAACGGGCAGCACCCTTCGCCAACACCGCCCAATGAAAAGGGCGCTTCCTCGCCCGTAGGAGGAAACGCCCTTTCATGGTCAGCGGCGGTAAGCGCCGCTCACGAAGTCTTACTCGGTCGTTAGGTTACCGAATATACCTCGCGCGGAAACTTGCCGACCTCTCTACTGAACCATGAGACATCGGATCACCTCCTTTCGCGCTTGTAAGCCAAGACCCAAACCGTATCACCGGGGGCCGAGAGCCGCGTTCGCCGCTGGCCTCAATCACTGTTGTGAATCATGTGAATTGTTCAGGCAAGACTTGAAAAAAGTTTTTCCCACGTCAGAATAGAACATCGTTGCGTAATTGACGTAACGAACGGCGCCTTGGGGAAATCCGGGGCGTTTTGTATATTCGGGACAGGTTTGTGGGTAGCCTGTCGAGAAGCTGTGGATATTAACGGATAGAATCGGTTTGGCTTGCGTGACCCCATCCGGGGCCACATCCTCGATGCTGTTCCTCCTTCGCTGTGTTCAGTCGGGCATCTGCGGCTCGCGCGCGTGCGCTCGCGACGCCTGCAGCGTCGATCACAAGCCACATGAGAAAATTACTCATAAATTGCTGCATACGGCCCGCAGGGTCGCAAGGGCGCCAAAGAGACGTGGGCGCCCGCCCGCAGCGGGCCCGCAGCGAAGCGAAGGCGTCAAGCGAGGACGAAGCCCCGGATGGAGCTTCGCTAAAGAACGATCTACCTGCAATCCTCGATCACACGCGTCACTTCGGCCCATGCGGGTAGGTACAGCGTGCGCTCGCCTTCGGTGCCGATAGCAAAGCGACCTTTGGTGATCGCCATCGCATCGAGCAACGGATCTCTCGGTTGCAGGCCCACGGCGACAAGACCGCTATCAGGGATCGGCTGAGCGACAAGCTGGCGCGTCGTCGTTTCGGTCGTGACGCTCATGGCGCGTGGCTGCGGCGAAACATTCCCGGTCGGGCGACCCAATGCGACGATCCCGGCGGCGCATCGCACGATGAAGACGGGCTCGCCCGATCCTTCCGTAAAGATCGCGAGGCTTTCACCCGGCTCATCCACATAGCTCCACATGCCCTGCGTCTGCGGCGCATCGAGGTAGTTGTCGTATTGCGGCTCCTGAACGAACGGCGGGGGCGTCGGGGTAGGGGTGGGTGTCGGCGAAGGCGTTGACACCGGCGCTGGCGGCGGCGGCGGAGGGGGAGGTGGCTCTGCGCTTGGAACGCAGGCTGCAATTCCGAAGGTGAGGGCAATGGCGCCGACGGTGTGCAAGAGACAAGCTTTCATGCCCACTCAATGCGCGCTAACGGCATTCAGGTCCATGACTGATAAGAAAAATCCTCAGAAGAAGCGCGCAAAGAAGCGCGTCGATCATCTGCTGGTCGAACGTGAACTGGCCGAGAGCCGCACGCGCGCTCAGGCGCTGGTGATGGCGGGCGTCGTTTTCGTCGGCGAGGAGAAGGTCGCAAAGCCCGGTCAGCAGGTTGCCGAGGATGCGGCGCTCGAAGTGCGCGGTCGGGATCACCCTTGGGTGAGCCGGGGGGGGATCAAGCTGGCTCACGCAATTGAACACTTTGACCTTGATCCAACCGGCGCAGTGGCGATCGACGTTGGCAGCTCAACCGGCGGCTTCACCGACGTTCTTCTGTCCAATGGCGCGGCGCACGTCTTTGCGGTCGACAGCGGCACCAACCAGCTCGCATGGAAGCTGCGCCAGGATGACCGCGTTACCGTGCTCGAACAGACGAGTGCGCGGATCCTGACCCGCGATCAGATTGACCGTGACTGCAACTGGGTGGTGTGCGACGCGAGTTTTATTGGTCTCGCAAAGGTGCTTGAGCGCCCCCTCGAACTGGCGGCGCAGGAGTGCCAGCTTGTCGCGCTGATCAAGCCGCAATTCGAAGTTGAAAAGCACGAGGTAGGCAAAGGCGGCGTGGTCCGCGACCCGGCCTTGCACGAACGGGTCTGCAACGAAGTTCGTGAGTGGTTAGAGGGGCTTGGCTGGGACATTGAAGGAATTGTCGAAAGCCCGATCACCGGTCCGCAAGGTAACGTCGAATTCCTGATTTCAGCGCGGCGCCACTAATTCGTCATTGCGAGCGAAGCGAAGCAATCCATAGGTCGATCAAAAGACTTCCAGCCTGTTGTTTATATGATGGCGAACCAAAAGGGAGGGACGATCTATGTGGGCGTCACTTCAGATTTGCCACGGCGGGCGTATGAGCATCGCGAAGGCCTGATGAGTGGATTCACCAAGAGATACAGTTGCAAACGACTTGTCTGGTTTGAGCTTCACTCGACGATGGAGGAAGCAATTCTGCGTGAGAAGCAGATCAAGGGCGGCTCTCGCTCAAAGAAGATATCCTTGATCGAGGCCACGAACCCTGAATGGCGAGACCAGTTTTTCGACATTAGCCGTTAGGCCATGGATTGCTTCGCCTGCGGCTCGCAATGACGAGGGCTACTCCAGGTCCAGCGACCCCAGCTTCGCATCAAGGTCGATCGGGATTTGCGAGAGCACTTCGATACCGCTCTCTTTCTCATACGCCGCCTCTTCACCGTGCTCTGCGACGAGTTCCGCGTGCTTCTCGTCGCGTTCGCGCAGCAGCTGCGCGATCTCGTCGCGGTAGAGCGCGACCATTGCGGTGACGAAGCGGTTCACGAGGTCGTCTTCGGGCGTGTGGTCGGTGTTAAAGTCGGACAGGTGCTCGATCATCACGTCAGCGGGGAACAGGAATTCGTTGGTCACGAAGCGGTTCACCGTGAACCATGCGCGCGGAATGCCGTTCGTGTCGATCGACAGGCCGATGACATGTGTGACGTGAGCGCGGCAGTCTTCCCCCTGAGGCGGCCAAACCTTCGGCTCCAGCCCTTCGGGCAGCTGAGTGCGGTGGAGGAACAGGTGGAAGTGCCCGTGCTCGTCCTTGTCGCGGCTGCCGGGAGCATGGACATGATAGTACCAGCGCGACTTGCAGTATTTGTCGCGCGCATCTTTGATCGGGTAATGCTTCCAGAAGTTCGCGCCCTCTTCGGGCACGACGCGCAGCATCAGCGGTTTCTGCTCCTGCGCCATCTGCGTGATGGTTTCGATCACCACATGCGCGGCCTCAACCGTCGTAAGGGGCTTGGAGGGCGGGGCAGAAGTTGTGTCGGGAGCGCTGGCCATGTCGCCATGACTATAATGCAAAACGGCCGGCGACAACTCTCGTTATCGCCGGCCGGATTGTGTTTACGCTGATGCGTCGACGCGCTTAGGCGGCACCGCAGCAACCAGCTGCACAGCAGCCAGCGGCACAGCAACCAGCGGCACAGCAACCAGCTGCACAGCAGCCAGCGGCACAGCAGGCGATTTCTTCAGCAGCTTCACAAGCAGCGTCAGCGACTTCTTCAGCTGCTTCTTCAACCGAAGTCTCGTCAGCAGCGGTGTCGCCCTCTTCAGCCGGCGGGGTGCAGGCTGCGGTCGAGATTGCGAGGCCACCAGCAACGGCGAGCATCGATGCGAAGTTGGTCTTTTTCATTAAGTCGTCCCCTCATCGAACCTTGGACGGGTTTCCTCCCCCCGACTAAGGCCCAGTTGGCAAAGGTGAGGCGCGCGAGTGGAAATTCCTGCCGAACGGCGCCCCGAATCACGGCAAGAATGTGGCGAAGCTATCACAATGTGGCGAAAGCGCGAACGCTGTTAATTTCGCTGCCGACTTTCTGCGCGCAATCGGCTGTCACCAAGACACTGATTCAGGGTAACAATGTGCCGGATTGGGGCACGTCTGACATCAGCCGCAAGGGCAGGGTTTGGCGTGCCTTATTCGCTCGTGTATCGCCCCCAAGGCGCGCAGCGGATGCGAATCGAGACGCGCTATCGGGGACGCGGAAACAGGGCACAGCGAGTTGCGCGACAGCGGCTCGACTATGTTGGGAGAAGAGATGAATTTTCTGGCTTCGAAAGCTCAGCTGCGGGCAAGTTTCCTGCGCTGGGCGTTGTTTCTGGTCCCGCTTATCGTGCTGCTTGGTTTTACCGCGGGACAATTGGGAAGTCCCGACACCGTCTGGTTCCAAAGCCTGACGAAGCCTGCGATCTTCCCGCCGACCGCGGCCTTCGGGATCGTTTGGGGCATCCTCTATGTCGTCATCGGCCTTGCGCTTGCACTCGTGGTCAGCGCCTGGGGCGCTGCGGGCAGGGGGCTCGCGATCGTGCTGTTCGCGCTCCATTTCATCGGCAACCTTGCGTGGACGCCGGTGTTCTTCGGAATGCAGGAGATGACCCTTGGCCTTTATGTCCTGATCTATGTCGCGGTCAGCCTGCTGCTTGTCATCGCCGCGTTCTGGCGGGTGCGGCGGATCGCTGCGCTGATGATGCTGCCTTACCTTGCGTGGGTGTGCTTTGCCGCAGTGCTCAACTACCAGTTCATCGAAGCCAACCCCGATGGCGGTGCAGATGCCGGCGAAGGGGCGGTAGAGCGCATCGAGTTTTGATGGGTTGGTTCTGGACAATCGCAACGCTCGTCGCCAAATAGCGAGCCATGCAAAGCCAGAACCCGATCATCGCCGATTTCGTCAAACTCGCTAACAGCGCCGCTGGCACCATGGCCGGCATGACGCGTGAAGCGCGCGAAAGCGCTCGCGAACGTGTGCGCGAGGCGATGGGCGGCATGGACTTCGTCAGCCGCGAGGAATTCGATACGGTCAAGGCGATGGCTCAGAAGGCCCGCGAACAAGCCGACGCTCTCGAAGCCAAGGTGGCCGAGCTCGAAAAGAAGCTCGCCGCGAAGTAATCTCCAGGCACTTCCCTGCCAATCGCAGGATTGCACCCGCATCATGATCCTCTAGGCTGGCTCGCGAACTTCTTGTTTCGAGAGGCATCCCAAGAGGCATCCATGATCCGATCCATCCTGCTCGCCGCAACGGCGCTTTCGCTTTCCTCCGCCGCTTTCGCCCAGGACGCCGAAGAAACCTTCGGCGGCGCGAAGGGCGCTGACCTTTCGATCGAGGCGATGGAGCCTGATGGCAGCGGCGTCACGCTTGGCCGCGCGGGCGAGTACCCCGCAGACATTGCGCGCTATCTGCTTGCTGGCGGTCCGGGAGCAGCCAACCTCTCGCCCGATGGCGAAACCATCGCGTTCTCGTGGGACATAACCGGCCAGAGCGAGCTTTGGGTCATGCCCGCAAGCGGCGGCGTGCCGCGGCAGGTGACGTTCGAAACCGGCGTCGGCGCACCTGTCTGGACCCCCGACGGATCAGCCCTGTTTTATTCCGCCGACCGCGACGGCAACGAGCAACCCGGCTATTTCGTCCTCACGCCCGACGGGATGAGCGAGACCGAAATCCTCCCGGCAGCGCGCGGCGACTTCCGCATCTTTGGCGGCTTTGCCGAGGATGGCAGCTTCATCTACGCGTCGACCGCGCGCGGGGCCGGGGTGTTCGACATCTATCGCGGCACGATGGACGGCGCGTCCGAGTTGCTGGTCGAAAGCGAGCTTGGTCTTGCCGCACGCTCGATCTCGCCGAATGGCAAATACGCCATCGTGACCGAAACTGTGGGCGAGGATGCTGACAATCTCTACCTCCTCGATCTCGCGACAAAGGAGATGACTACGATCTCCAAGCCTCCGGTCGAGAACCGTGCGAGCCATACGCTGGGCGGCTTCGAATGGTGGCCCAATTCGCGCGGCTTCTATTTCTCGACCAACCTTGGCCGCGAATATGGCGCGCTCTCCTTCTACGATGTCGAAAGCGGCAGTTTCGAGATGGTCTTCGGATCGGACCGCGATGTCGAAAACCTCGAACTGTGCGGCGCGGGTGAGGGTGGCTCCTACCTCTACTGGACCGAGAATGACGATGGCTTTGACCGCCTTCGCGGCTGGCAGGTGGTTGAGAAGCGCCCGATCGCCATGCCCGAAATGCCCGAAGGCACCTATTCGCTGGACTGCGAGGCAGAAGGCGATCTTCTGATCCGCGTCAGCGGCTGGCAGACGCCGGGCGAATTGTGGATGACGAACCCCATCGAAGGCACCTCTGAAAAGGTGTTTGCGGCGAACTATGCCGGGCTCGATCCCGAACGCCTAATTCGCCCACAGGTCGTGCGCTACGCTGCGCGCGATGGGGTGGAATTGCAGGGGCTGCTTTACCTGCCCGAAGGTGCAGGCACGGGCGACAGCGCGCCGCCGGTGGTCTTTTCCGTTCACGGCGGACCCTCGGGCCAGTCGCAGGCGAGCTTCGACCCGATTGCGCAATATCACGTCGCAAGGGGCGTCGCGGTGTTCGAGCCTAATGTGCGCGGAAGCACCGGGCTCGGCCGCACTTATGCGACGCTCGACGACCGCGAAAATCGCCTCAATTCGATCAGCGATCTCGTCGACCTGAAGAACGCGCTTGCAGCCGATGGGCTGATCGATGGCGACCGCGCTGCGGTAATGGGCGGATCATACGGCGGCTATGCCGTGAACGCCGTTCTGGCCGAATATCCGGGCGAATTTGCCGCCGGGGTGTCGCTGTTCGGTGTCGCCGACTGGATCACCGCGCTAGAGGTCGCTTCGCCTGCGCTCAAGGCGTCTGACCGGATCGAATATGGCGACATCACCGAAGACCGCTGGCGCGAGTTTTACCGCGTCAATTCGCCGATCCGCAAAGCCGACCAGATTCGCGTGCCGGTGCTCTACTCACACGGCGTGATGGACCCGCGCATCGACATCTACGAGACCGAAGTGATGGTGAAGACCCTTCGAGATAATGGGGTCGAGGCTCCCTTCGTGCGCATTCCCGACGAAGGGCACGGCTGGCGCAAGCTGTCGAACCAGCTGTTCTACTATCGCAAGCAGGCGGAATTCATCGAAGAGCAGCTGGGTCTGGCCGAAGTCGAATAGGGTTAGTTGATTTGAACATCTCCGTCCCCGCGATCCTCGTCGCAGCGCGTGCGCATGGGGAGACGGCGGTTATTGCCCGTCTGATGACTGAGGAACACGGCCTCGTTGCCGCCTATGTCGCCGGTGGGCGAGGGCGGCAGCTGCGCCCCGTGGTCATTCCGGGCAATTCGCTTGAGGCGGAGATTCGCTCCAAGTCTGACAGCCAACTGCCTTTCGCCCGGATCGAACTGGCAGTCAGCCGCGCACCATGGATGACCGAGCCGCTGCCCGCAGCCGCGATCGGCTGGGCATGCGCGCTCACCGCCTCGACCTTGCCCGAGCGCAATCCGTACCCATCGCTTTTTTCCGCGTTCGAAGCGTTGCTGGAGGCAATCTGCCACGCACCCAGCGCGCGCGGTTGGCTTGCCGCGATGGTGGCTTACGAGGCGATGCTGCTGCGCGAGCTTGGCTATGGCGGCGAGAAGCCTGACATGGCCGCTGACCTCGAAGCACAATTCGAGGCTTTCCGCCGGCTTCACCGCCCGATCCGCGACTACCTTCTTGCGGGAAACCCCCGCGATGTTATGGCCGCGAGGGTTGCATTGGGGGAGCGCCTGAAGCGCATGATCGAGTGAGGGCGAGGTTATGAAGATCGCAATTCTGCCAGGCGACGGGATCGGCCCCGAAGTCACCCGCGAGGCGGTGAAAGTGCTAGAGGCGGTGAACCTGCCCGGACTTACACTGTTCGAAGGCGACGTTGGCGGCATCGCTTACAAACGCCACGGCCATCCGCTTCCGCCCGAAACGCTGACGATTGCCAAGTCCTGCGATGCAGTGCTGTTCGGCGCTGTCGGCGATCCCGATTGCGACAGGCTCGACCGGCATCTGCGCCCCGAACAGGCGATCCTCGGCCTTCGCAAGGAGCTCGACCTGTTCGCCAATCTGCGCCCGGCCAAGGTCTATGAGGGGCTGGAGCACCTCTCTCCCCTGAAGCCGGAGATCGCGGGCCAGCTTGACATGATGATCGTGCGCGAACTCACCGGCGACGTGTATTTCGGGGACAAGGGCGAACGGGTGGCCATCGACGGCACGCGCGAGGGGTGGGACATGATGTCCTACTCCGAAACCGAGGTCAGCCGGATTGCCCGCGTTGCTTTTCGAACCGCGCGCGCAGGCGATGACAAGTACCGCGTGACCAGCGTCGACAAGGCAAACGTGCTCGAAACCAGCCAGGTGTGGCGCGACACGGTCAACGCGGCGGCTGGCGCTCATCCCGATATCGAGCTTAGCCACATGTATGTCGACAACGCCGCGATGCAGATCATCAGCAATCCGGGCAGCTTCGGTGTGATCCTGACCGGCAACCTGTTCGGCGATATCCTGTCCGATCTGGCCAGCGCGGCGGTCGGGTCGATCGGCCTGCTCGCCAGCGCCTCGATGGGCGAACGCCGCACCGACCATGGCATCTTCGGCCTCTACGAACCGATCCACGGCAGCGCGCCCGATATCGCGGGCAGGGGTATCGCCAATCCGATGGCGACGATCCTTTCGGCAGCCATGATGCTGCGCCACTCCTTCGGTCTCGACAGCGAAGCAGCGCGGATCGAGGCGGCGGTCGAAAAGGCGCTGGCAGACGGTTTCCTCGGCGGCGACCTTGGCGGAGAGCACGGGACCGAGGCGATCGGCGCTGCGGTGAGGGAGCGGCTCTAGCCAGCATCCAGCGATGAGCCTTGAGCTTGCGATAATTCTCCCGACGCTCAACGAGCGCGGCAACCTTGCGCCGCTTGTCGAGCGCATCGAAGCGGCCCTCGGGACCGAGGGCTGGGAAGTGCTCATTGTCGACGACGACAGCAAAGATGGGACAGCAGACGAGGGCCGCGATCTTGCGCGGACTGATCGCCGGGTCCGGGTGATCCAGCGGATCGGCAGGCGCGGGCTTGCGAGTGCGGCGATAGAGGGGTTCTGCGCGACCGCTGCGCCGTATGTGGCCGTCATGGACGCCGACCACCAGCACGATCCCGCGCTGCTTGCTGGAATGCTCGATGCGCTAAAAGCCGGCGAGGCTGAGATCTGCGTTGCCAGCCGATTTGCCGAAGGGGCGAGCACCGCCGACTGGCAGCAGCCCGAGCGCGAAAGACTTTCCAACCTCGCCAACCGGATCGCACGCGGGATCACAGGGGTCGAACTCACCGATCCGATGAGCGGCTATTTCATGTTGCCAACGGTGACCGCGCGGGCGCTTGTACCGCGGTTGTCGGGGATCGGCTTCAAGATCCTTCTCGATCTGCTCGCCACCGCCGATGCGCCGATGAAAGTGAAGGAGTTTCCGCTGAAATTCGCCAAGCGCCGCGAGGGCGAAAGCAAGCTTGACCGGGCGATCCTGTTCGATTTCCTCGCCGGGATTTATGACAAGTCGCTGGGCCGCCTGATCCCGACGCGTTTTGCGCTATTCGGCACGGTCGGGGCGCTGGGTGTGATCGTGCACATGGCGGTGCTCGCGAGCCTGCTTTTCGTGTTCGAGGAAGCCTTCACCGTGTCGCAGGCCGCCGCCGTGCTGACCGCGATGAGTTTCAACTTCTGGCTCAACAACTGGCTGACCTATCGCGACCGCCGTCTGAAGGGGTGGGGCGAGTTCCTGCGGGGCTGGGCGGGGTTCTGCCTGACTTGTGCAGTGGGCGGCTTCGCAAACGTCGCGGTGGCGACACTGTTGCAATCTCAGGGGCTGTTCTGGGCGCTCGCCGCACTGGCGGGCATCCTCATCGGCTCTGTATGGAATTACGCGCTATCCAGCCGCTTCGTGTGGGGGCGGTTCTAGGCAAACCGGCTGCGCAGCAGCCGCAAGGTCGACTGGCCGCCGCGCCTTATGGCGCGAAGCCAAGCAGGCCGGATGGCCTGCGCCCGGCGTCTGAGGGCGCAAAAAAGCTACCTCCAGCCCGCGATCCAGGTCCAATCGGCAAAGCTCATGGGCCCATCGAGCGGTGCGGCGGTCAGGATCTTGTAGAACACCCCGAACAGACCCGCGCTCGCCAAAAGTACGCCGTAAGCCAGCCTGTTCCATCCCGCTTGCCTCAAATCGCTCAGCGACAAGGCCAGTGCGCCGAGCAGGAACATGCTCGGCATGACGTAGTGATAATAGAACTGCACAGGCTTGGGCGCGATCAGCCACAGGCCGAGGCTGACACCGTAACCGACAACCACCGCGATCTTGGCCCAGTCGCTTCGGTAAAGCCCCGCGACAAGGCACCACACCAACGCAGGCAGGCCAATCAGCATGGTCAGCGGATTGCCGATCAGCAGAACCCCGCGCTGCGCCTCATCGACGAACTCATAGAGATACCAGATGCCGCGCGTGTTCATCACCCATTGCGGCCAGTTGCTCTGATAGGAATGCGGGGCGAGCACCTGCTGCTGAAGCGCGAGCATGTCAGCGTGCAGCCCGAAAAGGCCAAGCTCTGAGAGCGGCGAGGGGCGAAGCTCGCTGCCCAGCCAATGTCCCGGCATGAAAGTCAGCGCGTAGATCGCAAGCGGCAGGACACCGAGCCATAGGAACGCTTCGATCAGGCTGATGCCGGGTATCGGAACACCGCGGCGGCTCGTGAACAGGCGGCGACGGCCTGCCGACAGGCGCGCTGCGAAGAAGGTGAGGCCGGGCACCATCGCCAGCGGCACTGCATTCCACTTGCTTCCCAAAGCGCAGCCGATGGCAATGCCGGTGAGAATAAGACGGGTGCGCGCGGTCTCCGGTTCGCGAATGGCGGCAGCGAATTGCCATGCGGCGAGCGACAGGAACGCCGCCATGAAGATATCGAGCATCGCGATCCGGGCATGGATCAGCAGGTGAAAACCGGTCACCAGCAGGATACCAAACGCGACCGTCGCGAACCTGTCCTCGCTCGTATGCCACATCGCCCGCATGCTCGCGCCGACAGCCACGATCCCTGCGATGAGTGGCATGATCCGCCAACCCAGCGGATTGTCGCCGAATAGGTACATGCCTAGCGCAATCAGCTCCTTGCCGAGAAGGGGATGTTCGCGGTTCACGTATTCCCCGGTCACGCCCGCCCACGCATTGAGAAATTCGCGCGCTGCCGGAAGGTAGTGAACCTCGTCGAAATAGGGCGCAGAAGGGGTCGTAAGCCGGAAGCCTGCTATCAGCGCGAAGATCGCCGGGATAACGAGGCACCAGACCCAGGGATCGCTGGGGTGCTCCGGCGCGCTTTCGTGAGCGCGATGAAGCGGCTCTGGTGCGTCGTCGACACTCTGGGCTTGGGCCTCGGTCATGGACCCGAGCGCTTAGGCAAGCACTCAGGCCCCTGCAAGCTTGTTAGGCATCTATGATCAGGCGGTTGGCGCTTCCGGCTGCGCGCATTCGAGATAAAACAGCCGCGCGCACATGGCGAGAAGTCCGATGCTGGCGGTCGATATTACGAATAGCCCCCAAAGCGCGACATTCATTCCCACTGCGCGCGCTCGCGGTGCAATGAAGAAGAAGGCAATCAGAACCGCCGCGATCAGATCCCACCAAACCTGAATGCCGGTAAGGTTTTGCGAGTGGTTCACCCAGAACATCACCGGCCCTTCCTGCCACAACTGGATCGTGGTGTAGCCAGCAAAGCCTGCTCCAAGCATCGCGGCCATAAGGGCACTTCCGGTTTTTTGATGGCGCGCCAGGATCGAGGCGAATGCGACGAGCCCGCCTGCAATGCCAGCGATAAACAGGATTTCAGTGGGACTCATGACAAATTTTCCTCATCGTTGTAGCGAGTGCTACAAAAGCTTGTAGCGTAATGTAGCACTCGCTACAAGGCCCTATGTCCAGCGCATCCAACAGATCTCAAATGAGCCGCGAGACGCTTCTTCCGCTTCTTGCGGCCCATGTCCTTGAGCACGGGCTCGCCGCTGCCAGCCTTCGGCCACTGGCCAAGGCAGCAGCGACAAGCGACCGAATGCTGATCTACCACTTCGGCAACAAGGAGCAGTTGCTTGCCGACATCCTCGCGCACATTGCCGACACCTATTCGCTGGCGCTTGATGCCGCCGTGGGTGGTGAGCGCGCGCAGAGCAGGCAAGAAGTCGTCTCGCGCATCCTCGCTCAGGTGAGGGAGCCAGCCATGCAGCCCTTCCAAACCCTTTGGTGGGAGATCGTGGCGGGCTCGGCTCGCGGTGTGCCTGGCTATCACGAGGCCGCCGAGGCGGTCATGGCTCGGTTGCTCGAGTGGCTGGAAACCCAGATGCCCGAGAACGACCCCGATCCGGTTGGCGGCGCGCGGTACCTTCTCACGCTGATCGAGGGAGCGCAGATGCTCAGCACCGTGGGTCATGCACGAACAGCGCGTGAAGGACTGCTTGCGAGCGACCTTGCGGGCAACCTTTCTGGCGACTAATCGGGCTGCAAGATGAAGAAGACCACCGGAATGGACCGCGCAACGACGCGCAACTGGCGACCCGCGACACAGGCCGTGCGCGGCGGGACGTGGCGCTCGGAACATGGCGAGACGAGCGAGGCGTTGTTCCTCACCTCGGGCTACACCTACGACGATGCGCAGACCGTTGCGGACCGGTTTGCGGGCGAAGCCGAGGGCATGACCTATTCGCGCCTTCAGAACCCGACCGTCGCGATGCTGGAAGAGCGGATCGCCTTGATGGAAGGGGCCGAGGCCTGCCGCGCTCAGGCGAGCGGGATGGCGGCCATGACCGCTGCATTGCTCTGCCAACTGTCCGCCGGCGACCATGTGGTCGCCGCGCGCGCCGCTTTCGGGTCGTGCCGTTGGCTGGTCGACCATCTGCTCCCGCGTTTCGGGATCGAAACATCGGTGATCGACAGCGCTGACGATGCGGCATGGGAAGCGGCTATCCGGCCCAATACCAAGGTGTTCTTCTTCGAGACCCCGGCCAACCCGACGCTCGATATCGTTGATCTCAAGCACGTCTGCGACCTCGCCAAGGCGCACGGGATCACCACGGTGGTCGACAACGCCTTTGCCTCGCCAGCCTTGCAGCGCCCGATGGAGTTTGGCGCGGACGTCGTCGCTTACAGCGCGACCAAGCTGATGGACGGGCAGGGCAGGGTGCTCGCCGGCGCAATCTGCGGGAGCGAGGAGTGGGTGAACGAGACGCTCATGCCGTTTCAGCGCAACACCGGACCCACGATCAGCGCATTCAACGCCTGGGTCGTGCACAAGGGGCTTGAGACGCTGAGCCTGCGCGCTCACCAGCAGAGCCGCAATGCCGTTGCGCTGGGTGAGTTTCTCGAACCGCGCGTGACCAAGGCAGGCGGCCACATGCGCCATCCCGGCCTGCCGAGCCATGCGCGCCACAATCTCGCGCTTTCGCAAATGGAAGCGACGGGTCCGATCTTTGCCTTCGACGTCGGGACGCGCGAATGCGCCTTTCAGATTCTCAACGGGCTGGAGCTCGTCGATATCTCCAACAATATCGGCGATGCGCGCAGCTTGATGTGCCACCCGGCGAGCACCACGCACGCAAACATGGGCGAGGAAGCGCGCGAGGAAATGGGCGTTTCCGAAGGCCTCCTTCGCATCAATGTGGGGCTTGAGGACATCGCCGACCTTACCGAGGACATGGACCGGGCGCTCAGCGCGGCGGGCATGTAGGGTTCAACCGCAAAAAGCCGGGGCAACGCGCATGACGCGCCACCCCGGCTTCTAAGCACATCCGCTGCGGTTCGATGGTCTCTAACGCAGCGGTTGGAACGACCTTTCGTGTGGCCTTCGCCAAGTCAGGGCATGCACGCGTGCATACCAAGACACTGCCGGTATTGGCTTACCGGCTCCTAACAATTCAGGAGCGAACGACGCTAACGCCAATTTAACCACGTCATGCACGGACAGCGCGGTTGTGCAATGCAGCATGATTGCCTATGTGGCTGCATCACTTCTCCAGTCCGGGCGCACTCTCTCCACCTGTCCGGCTCACAGACATTTCCGGATAGATCCGACCATGACCCAGACCCGCTCCTTCGCGGAAACCTTCCGCCGTGACTGGTTCGCGCAGCCTCGCGCAGACATTCTTGCAGGGATCGTTGTCGCCCTCGCGCTGATCCCCGAGGCAATCGGCTTTGCGCTGATCGCGGGCGTCGACCCGAGCGTCGGGCTTTATGCGAGCGTCGCGATTGCCATGGTGATCGCCTTTACTGGCGGGCGTCCCGGCATGATATCGGCGGCCACGGCTGCGGTTGCGGTTGTCGTGATCCCGCTGGTGCGCGATTACGGGGTCGATTACCTCTTTGCCGCGACGATCTTGATGGGCATTTTCCAGGGTATTGCGGCGGTGCTGCGGCTCGACCTGCTTATGCAATTCGTCTCGCGCAGCGTCATCACGGGCTTCGTCAACGCGCTCGCAATCCTCATTTTCATGGCGCAGATACCTCAGCTGATGCCGGGTAACGAGGGCGTGGGCCCGTGGACCTGGGCGATGGTCGCGGTCGGCCTTGGCATCATCTACGGCTTCCCGCGCATCACCAAGTCGGTGCCAAGCCCGCTTGTCGCCATCGTCTTGCTGACCGCTGCGGCAATTTACTGGGGCCTGCCCGTCAACAATGTCGCGGGCGAGGGCACTCTGCCCGATGGCCTGCCAACCTTTGCGCTGCCCGACGTGCCGCTGACGTGGGAGACGTTGCAGATCATCGCGCCGTACTCGCTCACGATGGCGGCGGTCGGATTGCTGGAAAGCCTGCTCACCGCGCAGATCGTCGATGACATGACCCACACCGAAAGCAACAAGCGCCGCGAGAGCGCGGGGCAGGGCATCGCCAACGTGGTCGCTGCCTGCTTTGGCGGCATGGGTGGCTGCGCCATGATCGGGCAGTCGGTCATCAACGTGACCTCGGGCGGGCGCGGGCGACTGTCGACCTTTACCGCTGGCGCGTTCCTGCTGTTCCTCCTCACCGTTCTTGGCCCGTGGGTCGGACAGGTGCCGATGCCGGCGCTGGTTGCCGTGATGATTATGGTCAGCATCGGGACGTTCAGCTGGAACTCGATCCCGAACCTGCGCCGCCATCCGCCGACCAGCTCGATCGTGATGATCGCGACGGTTGTCACGGTTGTGTGGACCCACGATCTTGCGCTTGGCGTGCTTGTCGGTGTGCTGCTGTCGGGCATCTTCTTCGCGCAGAAGGTGAAGAACATGTTCACTGTCGAGCGCGTGCGCCGACCGCACTCCGCAGTCTATCATGTGAGGGGCGAGATATTCTTCGCCAGCGTCGACCGCTTCGTCGACCTGCTCGGCCCGGAAAGCCAGTACGATGACGCCGCACATCACGTGGTGATCGACGTGAGCCAGGCGCATTTCTGGGACATCTCTGCCATCGGTGCGCTTGAGAAAGTCATCGAGCGCATGCGCCGCAATGGCCGTCACACGCGTGTGGTCGGCCTGAACGCGGCAAGCGCCGACCTGTTTGATCGCTTTGCGCTGGAAGACAGGACCGGGGTGGAACTGGGCCTCTCACCGACGGGCTAGCCAGCGCAATCGGCGTCGTGAGCGCGCTCGGCGCCTGAGGCCCGAAAGCATAACGTCTGAAAAACAGACTTGAAACGCGCGACGCGTCGTGCGAGCCATGGGGACAATCTTATCAGGAGAGTTCCCATGGCAAACCGCGTCGAGCTGATCTTCGATTTCGTCAGTCCCAATGCCTACATGATCTGGTGGCCGCTGCGCGATCTCGTCAAGCGGACCGGGGCAGAGCTCGACGTCACGCCGGTGTTCCTTGGCGGGATGCACAAGCTCACCGGCAACGCGCCTCCGATGATCCGCGATGCCGATGTGAAGGGCAAGGTCGAGTATTCGATGCTCGAGATGCGGCGCTTCATCGAAAAGCATCAGCTGAGCAAATACAAGCTGCACCCCAAGTTCCCGTTCAACTCAATCACGCTTCAGCGGATGCTATTCGCCGCCGATCAGGACGGCCGCGGCGTGCAATTCGTAGAAGGAATGCTGCCTGCGATCTGGGAACAGGGCGTCGATGTCACCGACCCCGAAGCCCTCGGCGCAGCGGTTGCAGCAGCAGGCTTCGATGCGAAGGACTTGTTCGAGCGGACGCAGACCGACGAGGTGAAACAGGGTCTTGTCGCCAACACCGACAGCGCGGTGGAACGCGGCGCGTTCGGTATTCCGACGCTTTATGTTGGCCCTAAGGACGGTCCGCAGGATATGTTCTTCGGTAAGGAACGCCTAGCCCAGATCGAGGAAGAGCTCGAAAAGGGGTAGCGGTTAAGTCGCCAGTCGTCCGGCTTTGCGCAACCGTTTGAGCGCCCTTCGCGACTCTAGCTCGGTCCAGATGTTGAGATCCTTGCCGCGATACTCGGTGCCGATCGAGTGGTCTTGCTCGGCGCCCTCAGCTGTGCCGTCGAGAACCTCTCCGACCACTTTCACGTAGCCCTGAGCGCCCACCTCGACAGCGCGGCCAAAGACGGCGTGCAGGTCGTCATGTGACTGCAAGCTCGCGCGTCCGGTGAAGAACACCTTGCCGCCATCAACCGCCGAGGTGCATTCGTGGACGGTCGCTCCGACCATGTCGGGCCGCTCGTCGAGGATCGGCCACATCGCGCAGCTGACCCCGCGGTAATGCGGCGAAATCCCGGTGTGCATGTTGAGCGCGATATCAGTCGCGCTCTCCAGCACATCGTCAGGGATCATACCGGTTCCGTAGATCGCCAGCACATCCGGTTGGAGCGCCTCGACCGTCTTGAGCAGGCGGCCAGCTTTTGGCCTCCCGACCCGCTGCACGAGGTCTTCGCGATCAAATTGCGCAGATGTCTTGCCAAGCACCCGCGCAAGGCTGGCCTCGCGCTTGTCCCGGTCGCTCGTAACCTTGAGAAAGCCGCCCCGCAGAGCCTTGCCCAAAAACTGGTCCGGATTGCGCTTGAGGACCTTCTTCCAGGACCTCTTGGCTGGTGGATCGCACACGAGGATCGCGGCCACGTCGTAGGCCTCGCAAAGCGCATTGGTCACATACTTGTGCTCGCGCCCGTCGCCCGTGATGATGACCAACCGCTTCACCCCAGCACCGCCTTTTTGAGGGAGCGGAGGTGTTGCTTCACCCGAAATTCCGAGGCCAGTTCGCGATTGGACTGGTTCGTCAGTGAGCGGCGATACCAGACGTCCTTGGCCGGGCGCAGCCAGTTGGCGCGGGCATGGACAAGAAAGATCGCCTCGTGACCGCTCTGCCGCGCATGCGCATGCACCTCGTCGGTAAGGTCAAGCTCATGCCCATAGGGTATCGAAAGCGAACGCACGCGGCTTTGCGACAGCTCTTCCAGCATTGCCTTTGAGCCAGCGATCTCTTCCTGCATCTCTTCTGCGGACAGGCTGCGGCAATGCACATGGGTCTTGGTGTGATTGCCGATCTCGATACCAAGGGAAACGAGCTCTTTCAGGTCATGTGCCGACAACAGCGGAGCGCGTTCGCCGAGGTCAATGGGACCGAACTCGGCGATCAACTTGGCGACCACGTCCTGACGCTCGGCCGAGCCAAGCCGCGCCATGTCCTTCACGATCAGCGAATGCACCGCATCGCGGGGCGGGATACCAAGCACGCCGCAGACCTTCTCGATCCCGAACGTATTCACGGCATAGGCCAGCATGGAATCGAGCGAGATCGCGCCTTCCTGAACCATGCCGGGATTGATGAAGTAGACTGCAGGTATCCCGCGCGGGCCCAGTACTTCGCGGGCAATGCCAAGCACCGAGTACCAGGCGTCGTCAAAAGTCAGCAGCAAGGGATCGTCCGGCAAATCCCCGCTCAGGACCTGATCAAGCGACACGAACGTATAGCGCTCATCCAGCCACGCGAGTTGACGCTCAAAGGCCTCTCGCGAACTGGTCAGGCCAAGCCCTCTTTCGAAGGCACCTTCCTCCCCGATGTGATGGTGCAGCACGCAGGTGAGGTGGGGCATGATCGGGCTTGATGGCTCGCAGAAAGGTAGAAGTGCGGCGGCGCAGCGATGGACCGGCCACGCCGTGCAGTCGGCATTCACCTAGCCCAGTCGCCGCGCGCGCGGCAAGTGCAGACCCGCAGCAATCCGGGTCAAACCGGCTGTCGCAAAGGAACCGGTGAAGTCCGCAGCCGTTCATTCATCGTCCATTGTGGCGCTGCGCGGTACAAGGCTTGCGTTATTCGCAGGTGGATTAAGGGCACTCCCGCTCTTGAGGCCAGAACGAGAATTGCTACGTATAGATTCGTATGAAGGAACTTTTCCAACACGCAGCCGTCACCGAAGGCATCACCGTGCGCGTCGCGGTCAACTTCCTGCCCGAGCAATCACACCCCGACACGGGCAAGTGGTTCTGGGTCTATCACATCCGCATCGAGAACGGATCGCATGAGCAGATCCAGCTCATCACCCGCCACTGGCGCATCACCGATGCGCGCGGGATGGTGAACCATGTCGATGGCGAGGGCGTCGTTGGCGAACAGCCTGTCCTCGCTCCGGGTGAAAGCCACGATTACGTCTCCGGCTGCCCGCTGACGACGACGCACGGATCGATGGAAGGCTTCTACACCTTCCACAAGCCGGACGGCTCACCGATGGAAGTGCGCATCCCGTTCTTCCCGCTCGCCGCGCCTGAGACTGCGGACGGACAGTCGCGCGCCTGATAGAAGGCGTTTCAAGCGCACAATTTGCATTGATCTTGCGATAGAACGCGCTCGCTTCTAAGCGGGCCTTCGTGAAACGCACGCACCTCCCCTTGAACGCTTTGCGCGTCTACGACGCTGCCGCGCGCCACCTGTCGTTCACCCGCGCAGCCGACGAGCTTGCGGTGACGCCTGCCGCTGTCGGCCAGCAGATCCGCGCGCTGGAGGATCACCTCGGAGTGGTCCTGTTCCGCCGCACGTCCAAGGGGCTGGAGCTCACCCCCGAAGGCGAGGCGGGTCTCGACGCGCTGCGCGAAGGCTTCCTGCGGTTCGAAGAGAGCGTTGCCGCGATGCAGGCGGGGCAATCCTCCGACCGCTACACCATCGCCGCCCCGCGCGAATTCTACGCCGAGTGGCTCAGCCCGCGCCTTGCCGAATTCCAGGCCGGCACCCCCGGTGTCGTCTACACCATCCTCGCCGATGAGGGCGCCGACTTCACCGAGGCGAACCTCGACCTTGCCATCCGGTTGGTCGATGGGCCCGGCGAGCTCGAAGGCACCCAGCTTGCCGAGGCTCGCCGCGTTACGGTCGAGGCCCCGAAGGCCCGCGATTCCTGGATCGACTGGCCCGGAGCCGCGCTTCCCGAAGGCGTTCGCCCGTGCATCAAGGCGGGCTCTGCTGGACAGGCTCTGGCGAGCGCGCTTGCCGGCATGGGCCGCACCGTCCTGCCGCTGCCGCTGGTGGCGGGCGCGATTGAACGCGGACAGCTGACCGCGCTGGACGAGCCGGTGGAGAGCCGCCGCGCTTACTGGCTGGTCGCCCCGGTCCCGCAATGGCGCTCCAAGAAGGTCAAGGCGCTGGTGCAGTACCTAACGCAGTAACGCCTGGTCGGGCTTGCACTCGGCTTCGCCTCGCGTATCAGCGCGAGGCATGAGAGCCGTCCAAACCCTCACCACGCCCCGCTTCACCTTGCGCCCGCTGCGCCGCTCGGATGCGGCCGCGCTTTTCGCGACCATGTCGGACGACGATGTCAGCCTCTACCTCACCCGGCCCGCCTTCACGTCGGAAGAGGAGCTGTGGGGCTGGTTCGCCGATCCCGACTGGAACGGGCGCACCTGGATCGCCGAGGATGCGGGCGGAGACGTCGCAGGCCGCTTCGTCGCGTTCCCCGCGCATGAGAAGGGCGTCGAAGAGGTCGGCTACATCACCGCCATCCACCGCACCCGCGAGGGCGTCGCGCGCGAATGCATGGAGGCGCTCATCCGCCACCTGTTCACCGCCGCAATCGAGGACGAAGGCGCACGCAAGCTCACCGCCGAAGTCGACACCCGCAACGCCGCCTCGGTCCGCCTGCTCGAAGCGCTAGGCTTCACCCGCGAGGCCCACTTGCGCGAGCACGAGACCACCCATGCGGGCCTGTGCGACATCTACCTCTACGGCCTGCTCAAGAGCGAGTGGAACGGCGGCGAATAGGGCGCTTGTGCCGGACCGCAGGGAACGCTCCAACGCCAGCGCAAACCCGCAGAAAACCGAGAAGTGGACCGCATGTTACACGGTCCTAGCGCAAATTCCTGAGCCACCGCGAATGCGCGCGCAATACCCCCTCATTCGCCTCCCGCCGAGCCGCAACTTCCGGAGGGCAGGGCGGGTTCGCCCCGATATTCCCCGTCGCCACATGAGCCGCCCAGCCGGAATTGTGCGCATGCTGATCGGTGTCGCCGTGCGGTTGCCAGCCAGCATCCGGGCGGCCGGGAGGAAGCGGCTGTGTTGGATCGTAGGGAGGGGTTTTCATGGCGTGGTCCTGTTGTGGAGAGGAAAGGACCGGTTTAGTTGGCAGGTTTTGGGCGTGTAGGAAAATCGTACAAGCGCAGACCAGAAAATTGCGATCTGATTGCCGAGTTTTAATCGGGACAAGTTCTCTTAGATTATTGATTTTGCGAAGTTTAAAGCCGAACGACCCCGCGCAGGCAATGCGACCCGATAACGGCGAAGCGCATTGGCCCTGCAAACCCAAAGGGGGGGGTGAATGACCGAAAAACGCCTTGCCGCGGAGCACCTGCTTCCGCATCTCAACCGAAGTGAGCGAGACGTCGTCAAGCTTATCGCGGGGAAGGTGTCGCTCGAACAGATCATGACGCGGATGGGTCTGTCGGAGCGTAGTGTGCAGGGCCTCGTCCACAACGCACGGTTCGCTTTCGGAGCCAATGACGATCTGGTCGATGATTACCTCAACCTGCTGACGGACTGGCAGGCGGAAACAGGCCACGATTTCGGCGTTCAGAAGGTCGAGGAACCGAAGCCCGATGCCGAGCGTCTCGCCATTCTGGAGGAAATTGAGAAGAACCTCGACCCCAATGAAATGCGAGATGTCGCCAGGTCGCTGCTTAGGCTTGCAGACGCTATCGATCAGGAATGGTCGCCCAACGACAATCGGCTGGCCTATCACTGGCCATCAGGCGCCGCCCGGATTGAGCGCAACGCGCTTGAACTGGCCAAGCGCGCGGTGATGCTCCTTGAGCAACGCAAGCTGCGAGACAAGTACCTGCCAAGCGGCCTGTTCGGCGATCCGGCGTGGTACATGCTGCTGGACCTGTTCGTGCAGTTTGCGGGCGGGGCAAAGGTGTCGATCACCAGCCTGAGCATCGCGGCCTATTGCCCGACCACCACGGCCCTGCGCCACATCGGTCAACTCGAAGAACAAGGCCTGATCGTGCGCGAAGCCTCGCCAACAGACGCACGGGTCAAGCTGCTGAGCCTGACCAAGCAAGGCGTGCTTGGTGTCGGGCGGGTGCTGGAGCGGGTTGCTGTTTGAGAGCTCGCTTAATCTCGAGCTCCAAAGAATTCGACGGATTTCATCGCTTGGCGTAGCGGGCGACCTGAGCCTTTGTTACTGACCATCGGTTTCGCAAGGTAACTAATTACCTAGCAGCGTCGGAGTACAAACAGCCTATTGCTCAAGTCATTTTAATGGGCCATTAGCTTCGTGAACTTGTGAAAGCATATCTTGAAGGGGCAAAAAGGCGCGATTTCACGCCGATGAGAGATGTTGAACTTGAGGGGCAAGAATAGCGCGACTTGGGGAGGCGTCGCGTTGAGAAATTCCATCTCCAAGCTAGGCGATAAGCTGGTGCCCATCGGTCACACTACTGACGACCCTGAGATGGGCATGTTCGTAGAACAAGATGAGTATCTGGCGGAATCTGGTGGGCTGAAGATTGAGTTGGTAGGAACATGTATTGCGATCGGACGCGGTTACTACCTGACTTGCTGGCACGTTGTCGAACAACTCGCGCGGTCGAGCGGTGAAGCCATGGCAATCGTGCCCTCTGCTGGCGAAGGAAGGAACAATCTGCGCCCGATAAGGTCGGTTAAGAAGTTTGAAGATCCACGTTTTTCGGAGAATGGAAGCCTGATCGACTGCGCGCTCCTCGCAATTCCAGGCGCTGACGACCAGCCTCTAAGTGAACTACCAGCGCCAGTGGATTTTTCGAGCTCGGATAAGTTGAGTGTCGGCTCGCGAGTTTTGCTTGGCGGCTTCCCACTTGGCGAGACTATTTTCTTTGCAAACGACACGAATAAGGGGCACATTCAACCTTCGTTTTTCGATGGAATCGTAAGCGCTATCTTGCCTCCTGCCTCTGAAGGCGAAAGTCGATTGTTGCAGATTAATGCACTTGCGCTTGCCGGTATGAGTGGGGGAGTTGTTTGTGATCCGCGAAGCGGAAAGCTGCTAGGCATGATCCTTAGCGGAATAACCCAAGACGACGTCGATTTGCCGATCACATTTGCTTTGCCGGTCGACACGTTTAGAGTATTCAGCACAGCGGCACCGAACACTAAGCTGATTTCGGAGTTTTGGAAGTAATGAAGAAAGAGATTGAAACAGGAAATAAGAAATGGAAAGTCGTCGGCCGAAGTAAACTGACCGGAAAATACGTATACTCACCTAAGGCGACGAAAAAGAGCAAGTTGTCTGGGGCCAAAATCGACTTAGCTATTTCTCGTGTTTCCTCACTGTCTCGAGTATCAAAAAAGTCGGAAAAGGTCTCGCAAAATACGAAAACCAGAAGTGAATAATGAGTGAGACTTCTTCTTCGCGGCAGGTTTTCATCAACTGCCCGTTCGATGACGATTATCTCCCGATGTTTAGAGCAATCGTGTTCTCGGTAATGGCGTGCGGGTTCATTCCAAGGTCCGCCCGAGAGCTTGATGATAACGGCGAACCGAGGATCGAAAAGCTCTACGGCATCATAAATGAAAGCCGATATGGGATTCATGATATCTGCCGGACGGAGCTCGATCGAGCCAATGATTTGCCAAGATTCAACATGCCTTTGGAGCTGGGGATGTTCATCGCCTGTAAGCGGTTTGGCGGTGAGAGCCATAAATCAAAAAGAACACTAATATTTGATACCGAACAGTATCGGTATCAAATGTTCTTATCGGATCTGGCTGGAATGGACATCAATGGCCATGGCGGCAATCCGGACAATGTGGTGGCTCGTACCCGTAACTGGCTGGCAAATGTATCAAGGCGCGTTTTGCCGAGTGACAATCTTCTCCTTCGACTCTTTCAGAGGTTCTCGGTTGATTTTATCGACATCTGTGAACAGCTAGAATTCGACCCCGAGCAGATACCGTATGTCGATTTTGAGCGGATCGTTGCTAATTGGCTTATTGAAGCACCGGAAGTCCCTTGACCCCCCGCCCACATCCCCTTATGTGCGCGCCCATCCGGTGACCGGCTTGCTGTGTGCGAGTCTCGTCTTCGAACAATAGAGCTGAACATTGCCGGTTCGTCCCGCAGGCCTCGCTCGCTCCTGATACGCTCAGGGTGGAGTAAGGCCTTTTCTATTGGGCTCGCGCATGATCTTCACGATCAAAGCGGGTGTGGGGCGACTGTCAAAGTAACCCGGTGGCCACGTGGCCGGTTCTGGGTGGAGCGTTTTCAGCTTGTGCCTTTTGCGAAAGGATCGCCGCTCTTGCGGTGGCTCTTTCTCGCAAAGCCTTGGCGGCCTAGGTCGCTGGCGGCAGGCGCAAGTCCAACCTTCCACACATAATCGTCTGCAAGTTCCACCTCCGCGCCGATCCCTTCAGGGAAAGTGGGAACCGGTTTCCCGCCCGGAAGGGTCGGCAACAAGCATGGTGAAGAGTAACTTATGCCGACGATCAACCAGCTGGTCCGCAAGGGCCGCACTCCGCAGAAGGCCAAGTCGAAGGTCCCTGCAATGGAGCAGAACCCGCAGAAGCGCGGTGTCTGCACGCGCGTCTACACCACGACGCCGAAGAAGCCGAACTCCGCACTTCGCAAGGTTGCCAAGGTGCGCCTGACGAACCAGCGCGAAGTCATCTCCTACATCCCGGGCGAAGGCCACAACCTGCAGGAGCACTCGGTTGTGCTCATCCGCGGCGGCCGTGTTCGCGACCTTCCCGGCGTTCGCTACCACGTCCTTCGCGGCGTGCTCGATACGCAGGGTGTCAAGGACCGCAAGCAGTCCCGCTCGAAGTACGGCGCCAAGCGTCCGAAGTAATTGAGACGCGGTGACGGGCCTCTCCCGCGCCGTTCCACCCATACGGATACGATCCGGGTGGAAGGGCGGGGGAGAGGGCCGGCGCCGCCAAGACGCTCGCGGATGCGAGCGGCTCTCCAAAGGAGTTTTAAACATGTCACGTCGTCGTCGTCCCGAAAAGCGGGTCATCCTGCCCGATCCCAAGTTTGGTGATCAGGTTCTCTCGAAGTTCATGAACAACCTCATGCTCGACGGTAAGAAGGCCGTTGCTGAAGGTATCGTCTACTCGGCGCTCGAAACGGTAGAGGCGAAAGCCAAGGCCGATCCGGTGCAGCTGTTCCACGATGCGCTCAACAACGTGAAGCCGCAGGTCGAAGTTCGCAGCCGCCGTGTCGGTGGTGCGACCTACCAGGTGCCGGTCGAGGTTCGCCCCGAGCGTGCCCAGGCTCTCGCGATCCGCTGGCTGATCGGTGCGGCTCGCGGTCGCCCCGAGACCACCATGAGCGCCCGTCTGTCGGGTGAGCTGATGGATGCCGCCAACAACCGCGGCAACGCCGTCAAGAAGCGCGAAGACACGCACCGCATGGCGGACGCGAACCGCGCCTTCTCGCACTACCGCTGGTAAGGATTGTGGAACGGGCGAGGGACACGTCTTTCGCCTGTCACAATCGTCACTATATGGGGGCCGATCCGCTAACGGCGGCCCCCTGAAGACCTTAAGGAAGATATTATGGCCCGCGATTATCCGCTGGAGCGCTATCGCAATATCGGCATCATGGCGCACATCGATGCCGGCAAGACCACCACGACCGAGCGTATCCTCTACTACACCGGCAAGTCCTACAAGATCGGCGAAGTGCACGATGGTGCTGCGACGATGGACTGGATGGAGCAGGAGCAGGAGCGCGGGATCACGATCACGTCGGCTGCGACCACTTGTTTCTGGAACCCGGAAGATCCCGACATGGATCCGATGGGCGATCCCAAGGAACTGCGCGCGAACACGCCCAAGCACCGCATCAACATCATCGACACCCCCGGCCACGTTGACTTCACCATTGAAGTCGAGCGTTCGCTGCGCGTGCTCGACGGCGCGGTTGCATGCTTCGACGGCGTTGCCGGCGTTGAGCCGCAGTCCGAGACTGTCTGGCGTCAGGCCGACAAGTACAAGGTTCCGCGGATGTGCTTCATCAACAAGCTCGACCGCACCGGCGCCGACTTCAAGTACTGCGTGCAGTCGATCATCGACCGCCTCGGTGCGACCCCGGCTGTCCTGTACCTGCCGATCGGCATCGAATCGAGCCTCGAAGGCCTCGTCGACCTCGTCAACCAGCGTGCTATCACCTGGAAGAACGAAGACCTCGGCGCTGAATACACCTTCGGCCCGATCCCTGACGATATGGCTGACGAAGCGGCAGAATACCGCGAGAAGCTGATCGAGCTTGCCGTTGAGCAGGACGATGATGTCATGGAAGCCTATCTCGAAGGCAACGAGCCTGACGCTCAGACGCTCAAGCGCCTGATTCGCCAGGGCACGCTTGAGCAGAAATTCGTCCCCGTCCTGTGTGGTTCGGCGTTCAAGAACAAGGGCGTTCAGCCGCTTCTCGACGCGGTCATCGACTACATGCCGTCGCCGCTCGACGTTCCCGCGATTAAGGGCGTTCTGCCCGACAGCGAGGAAGAAGCATCGCGTCCGTCTTCGGATGACGAGCCCTTCAGCGCGCTCGCATTCAAGATCATGAACGACCCGTTCGTCGGCTCGCTCACCTTCACGCGCATCTATTCGGGCAAGCTCGAAAAGGGCTCGGTCCTGAACTCGGTGAAGGACAAGAAGGAAAAGATCGGCCGTATGCTGCTGATGCACTCCAACGAGCGTGAAGACATTGATGAAGCGTTCGCTGGCGACATCGTTGCAATCGCAGGCCTGAAGGAAACCACCACCGGTGATACCCTTTGTGCGCCTTCCGCACCGATCATCCTCGAGCGCATGGAATTCCCCGATCCGGTTATCGAACTGTCGGTGGAACCCAAGACCAAGGCCGACCAGGAAAAGATGGGCGTTGCGCTCAACCGCCTGGCTGCCGAGGATCCCAGCTTCCGCGTGTCGACCGACCACGAAAGCGGTCAGACGATCATCAAGGGCATGGGCGAGCTTCACCTCGACATTCTCGTCGATCGTATGAAGCGCGAGTTCAAGGTCGAAGCAAACGTCGGTGCGCCGCAGGTGGCATACCGCGAATCGCTCGCCCGCGAAGTCGAGCTCACCTACACCCACAAGAAGCAGTCGGGTGGTTCGGGTCAGTTCGGTGAAGCCAAGGTTGTCGTCACCCCCGGTGAACGCGGCCAGGGCATCATCTTCGAAGACGAGATCAAGGGCGGTAACATTCCGCGCGAATACATCCCGTCGGTTGAAAAGGGCATGCGCGAGCAGGCTGAAAGTGGTCACCTGGTCGGCTTCCCGATCATCGACTTCACGATCCGTCTGATCGACGGCAAGTACCACGATGTCGACAGTTCGACGGTGGCGTTTGAAATCACGGGTCGCGGTGCGATGCGTGAAGCCGCTCAGAAGGCCGGTATCAAGCTGCTTGAGCCGGTGATGAAGGTTGAAGTCGTCACTCCCGAGGACTACCTCGGCGACGTGATCGGCGACCTCAACTCTCGTCGTGGTCAGATCCAGGGCACCGACAGCCGCGGCAACGCACAGGCCGTCGAAGCCTTTGTCCCGCTGGCCAACATGTTCGGCTACGTCAACGAACTGCGCTCGTTCACTCAGGGACGCGCACAGTACACGATGCAGTTCAGCCACTACGACGAAGTGCCGCAGGCTGTGGCGCAAGAGGTTAAGGAGAAGCTTGCGTAAGCAAGCGCTAAACGCTAGGGGCGGCGCCTGATTCAGCGGGCCCGCCCTTTCTCCCGCGAAGCAATCAATTTCAAAAAGAAGGTTATTAGAGAAATGGCGAAGGAAAAGTTTGAGCGTAATAAGCCGCACGTTAACGTCGGCACCATCGGTCACGTTGACCACGGTAAGACCACGCTGACCGCAGCGATCACCAAGGTCCTGGGTTCGGCTGTCGATTTCGCAAACATCGACAAGGCTCCCGAAGAGCGCGAGCGCGGCATCACCATTTCGACCGCACACGTCGAATATGAAACCGACGCACGTCACTACGCTCACGTCGACTGCCCGGGTCACGCTGACTACGTGAAGAACATGATCACCGGCGCAGCGCAGATGGACGGCGCTATCCTGGTTGTGAACGCAGCTGACGGCCCGATGCCGCAGACCCGCGAGCACATCCTGCTTGCCCGTCAGGTCGGCGTTCCGGCTCTGGTCGTTTACATGAACAAGGTCGACCAGGTTGACGACGAGGAAATCCTCGAGCTCGTCGAACTGGAAGTTCGCGAACTCCTCAGCGAGTACGGCTTCGACGGCGACAACATCGCCATCGTGAAGGGTTCGGCTCTGGCCGCTCTCGAAGGTCGTGATCCGGAAATCGGTGAAAACTCGATCAAGGAACTCATGGACGCTGTGGACGAAAACATCCCGCAGCCCGACCGCCCGGTCGACAAGGACTTCCTGATGCCGATCGAAGACGTGTTCTCGATCTCGGGTCGTGGTACGGTTGTTACCGGCCGTGTTGAAACCGGCGTTGTGAACGTTGGCGACGAAGTTGAAATCGTCGGCATCAAGGACACCACCAAGACGACCGTGACCGGCGTTGAAATGTTCCGCAAGCTGCTCGATTCGGGTGAAGCTGGCGACAACATCGGTGCCCTGATCCGCGGCGTTGGCCGTGAAGAAGTTGAGCGTGGCCAGGTTCTCGCGAAGCCGGGTTCGGTTACGCCGCACACCGAGTTCAGCGCAGAAGTCTACGTCCTTTCGAAGGACGAAGGTGGCCGTCACACGCCGTTCTTCGCTAACTACCGTCCGCAGTTCTACTTCCGCACCACCGACGTGACCGGCGAAGTGATCCTTCCCGAAGGCACCGAGATGGTTATGCCGGGCGACAACGTGACCATCGGCGTCAAGCTGATTGCACCGATCGCCATGGACGAAGGTCTGCGCTTCGCAATCCGCGAAGGCGGCCGCACCGTCGGCTCGGGCGTGGTTTCGAAGATCACCAAGTAAGCCGCTGCCCTCAGGGCAACGCACAAATTCGGGGGCCGGTTCACAAATGTGAGCCGGCCCCCAATTTATGTGAGGTGAGTTTCGACGAACGTGTCGGGAGAACACCTCACCGGCTGCGTGTACTTTTCGTGACACTTATGGGTTGCCAGAATCCGGCTCACCCGATATACGCGCGCCAACTTCGACGGAGATTCGTTTCCGTTGTAACGAAATTAGGTAAGGCCGCCCGCAGAACGGCAACGAGAAGCGGGGCTGGCCTTTTGTTTTTGAGGGCGTCGCCCACCACAGTGGCGTTCTTCGGCTCTTTCGCATTGGTATAGGTAATGGAAGCACAGAATATCCGTATTCGCCTCAAGGCATTTGACCACCGCGTTCTCGACCAGGCGACTGGCGAAATCGCTGACACGGCGCGTCGTACGGGTGCTCTTATTCGTGGCCCCATTCCCATGCCGACGCGTATCGAGAAGTTCACCGTGAACCGCGGCCCGCACATCGACAAGAAGTCGCGCGAGCAGTTCGAGGTGCGCACCTACAAGCGGCTGCTCGACATCGTGCAGCCCAACGCCCAGACGGTCGACGCTCTGATGAAGCTGGACCTTGCTGCAGGCGTGAACGTCGAAATCAAGCTGGCCTAATCACCGCTCGATTTCACCGTCCATCAGGCAGGACGTAAAGCTGGTCTGAGAATTTGGGCCCCCGATGGCCCCGCTGGTCGGAAACGACCCGCAAGACATCTGGATACCGCCGAGCATGCTCGGGCTGCGTCCTCCGTCTCGCCAAACCGGCGCCATGAAGGCGAGGGGAGGCATAAGCCCGGACGGGGCTCGTAGCATAAACAAATTGGGCCGAATGGATTGCCAAGGAAACAAGGTGATCCGCACGCACCTTTGGGATGGTCCCTTGGGTGCCTCTGTAAGGAGTATAGACGATGCGCACAGGCGTGATCGCAAAGAAGGTTGGGATGACCCGCCTCTTCCAGGAGGACGGACGGCACGTGCCCGTTACCGTGCTCGCTCTGGAAGATTGCCAGGTCGTCTCGCACCGCACCGCAGATAACGACGGCTACTTCGCCGTTCAGCTGGGTGCAGGCGAAGCGAAACAGAAAAACGTTGCGAAGCCGCAGCGTGAGCACTTCGGCAAAGCAGGCGTTGGTCTCAAGCAGCGCGTTGCCGAATTCCGTGTCGAAAACGAAGAAGGCCTCGTGCCCGTCGGCTCGCTGATCAGCGCCGACCACTTCGTCGCAGGCCAGAAGGTCGACATCACGGGTCACACCCAGGGTAAGGGCTTTGCCGGTGCTATGAAGCGCTGGGGCTTCGGCGGTCTTCGCGCCACCCACGGTGTTTCGATCTCGCACCGCTCGCACGGTTCGACGGGTAACCGTCAGGATCCGGGCCGCGTGTTCAAGGGCAAGAAGATGGCCGGCCACATGGGCGACCGTCAGCGCACCCAGATGAACCTCGAAGTGGTTCGCACCGATGCCGATCGCGGCCTCCTCTTCATCAAGGGCTCGGTCCCTGGCTCGAAGAATGGCTGGCTGCTGGTTCGCGACGCGATCAAGCTCGACATGCCTGAAGATCTTCCGTTCCCCGGCGCTGTCCTCGAGACTGCAAAGCCGCAGGACGAAGCTGCAGCACCCGAGCAGGATGCCACCGACGTGCCGACCCCGGCTGAAGAAGCTGCTGCCCAAAACGGTGGCACGACTGACGCCCCCGCCACCGATGGCGCGGCTGAAGAAAAGAAGGAAGACTAAGCCATGAAGGTGAAGGTCCAGAAAATCGACGGGAAGGCGTCGGGCGATATCGAACTGTCGGATGACGTGTTCGGTGTTGAACCGCGCGCTGACATCCTGCACCGGGTCGTGACCTGGCAGCTCGAGAACCGCCGTGCCACCGCTCGTCCCACGCGTGAGCGTTCGGACGTGGCACGCACCGGCAAGAAGTTCGGTGCCCAGAAGGGTTCGGGCGGCGCTCGCCACGGCGATCGCGGCGCTCCGATCTTTATCGGCGGTGGTAAGGCTCACGGTGCTCGCAAGCGTGACTTCAACCAGTCGCTGAACAAGAAGATCCGCGCTCTCGGTCTCAAGATGGCTCTTTCGACCAAGGCAAAGGACGGCCTCGTCGTTCTCGACAGCCTTGAGCTGAAGGAAGCGAAGACCCAGGCTCTCAAGGGTCACTTCGACAAGCACGGTTTTGCCGGCAAGGTCCTCGTGATCGACGGCGAGAGCGTGAATGACGGCTTCAAGCAGGCTGCAGGCAACCTCAAGGGCGTCAACGTCCTGCCGGCCGCTGGCGCGAACGTCTACGACATCCTCAACCACGACACGCTGATCCTCACCAAGGATGCGGTCGAAAAGCTGGAGGCGCGCTTCAATGGCTAAGAAGGACGGCATCGACGCGCGGCACTACGACGTGATCCTCGCACCTCACATCACCGAAAAGTCGACCATGGCGTCGGAACAAAATGCGGTGGTGTTCAAGGTGGCGAACGACGCGACCAAGCCGCAGATCAAGGAAGCGGTGGAAGCCATCTACGACAAGAAGGTCGTATCGGTGAACACCATCCTGACCAAAGGCAAGACCAAGCGCTGGAAGGGCAAGCCCTACAAGCGCTCGGATTTCAAAAAGGCTGTCGTACGTCTCGCTGAAGGCGAGATGATCGACATCACCAGCGGTATCTGAGGCGGATCATGGCACTCAAGAACTACAAACCGACAAGCCCCGCACGTCGCGGCCTTATCCTGGTCGACAAGTCGGGCCTCCACAAAGGTGGCCCGGTCAAGTCGCTCACCGAAGGCAAGCGCAAGACCGGTGGCCGTAACAACAAGGGTCACGTGACCTCGCGCGGTATCGCCGGCGGTCACAAGCAGAAGTATCGTTTCATCGACTTCAAGCGTCGCAAGTGGGATGTCCCCGCGACCGTCGAGCGGATCGAATACGACCCCAACCGCACCGCTTTCATCGCACTCTTGAAGTACGAAGATGGCGAACTGGCTTACATCATCGCTCCGCAGCGTCTTGCTGTGGGTGACACGGTGGTCGCCGGTGAAAAGGTCGACACGAAGCCTGGCAACGCTATGCTTCTGGGCCAGATGCCGGTTGGCACGATCTGCCACAACGTCGAGATGAAGCCGGGCAAGGGTGGTCAGATCGCCCGCTCTGCCGGTGCTTACGTCCAGCTCGTTGGTCGTGACCGCGGCATGGTCATCGTTCGCCTGAACTCAGGCGAGCAGCGTTACCTGCGTGCCGATTGCATGGGTACGGTTGGCGCGGTTTCGAACCCCGACAACCAGAACCAGAACTTCGGCAAGGCCGGTCGCACCCGTTGGAAGGGCCGTCGCCCGCTCACTCGCGGTGTCGCCAAGAACCCGGTCGATCACCCGCACGGTGGTGGTGAAGGCCGCACCAGCGGTGGCCGTCACCCGGTTACTCCGTGGGGCAAGCCGACCAAGGGCGCCCGTACCCGCAAGAACAAGCAGACGGACAAGATGATCATCCGTTCGCGGCACGCGAAGAAGAAGAGGTAAGCAGACATGGCACGTTCCGTCTGGAAAGGTCCGTTCGTCGAACTCAGCCTTCTCAAGAAGGCCGAGGACGCACAGGAAGCGAGCAGCAACAAGCCGATCAAGACCTGGTCGCGTCGCTCCACCATCCTGCCGCAGTTCGTTGGGCTCACGTTCAACGTCTACAACGGTCAGAAGTTCATCCCGGTTTCCGTTTCGGAAGAAATGGTTGGCCACAAGCTTGGCGAGTTCGCTCCGACGCGCAACTTCCCAGGCCACGCGGCTGACAAGAAGGGTAAGCGATAATGGGCAAGGCAAAGTCCCCCCGCCGCGTTGCAGAGAATGAGGCGCTTGCCGTCGGCACCACGATCCGTGGTTCGGCGCAGAAGCTCAACCTCGTTGCCGAGCTGATCCGTGGCAAGAAGGCCGAAGAGGCCATGAACATCCTCTCCTTCTCCAAGAAGGCGATGGCGAAAGACGCCAGCAAGGTGCTCGCATCCGCGATCGCCAATGCGGAAAACAACCACGATCTCGACGTCGACGCTCTCGTCGTTGCCGAGGCTTCGGTTGGCAAGTCGATCACGATGAAGCGTTTCCACACTCGTGGCCGCGGCAAGTCGACTCGCATCCTGAAGCCCTTCAGCAAGCTGCGCATCGTCGTTCGCGAAGTAGAGGAGGCCTAAACCATGGGTCAGAAGAGTAACCCAATCGGTCTGCGTCTCCAGATCAACCGCACGTGGGACAGCCGCTGGTACGCCGAAGGGCGCGACTACGCCGGCCTGCTCGCGGAAGACATCAAGATGCGCAAGTACATCCTTGAAAGCCTGCCCCAGGCAGCGATCTCGAAGGTTGTGATCGAGCGTCCGGCCAAGCTGTGCCGCGTTTCGATTTATGCTGCGCGTCCGGGCGTCATCATCGGCAAGAAGGGCGCAGACATCGAAAAGCTGCGCGCCAAGCTGTCGACCATGACTTCGAGCGAAGTGAAGCTGAACATCGTTGAGATCCGCAAGCCGGAAATCGACGCCAAGCTCGTCGCTCAGGGCGTGGCTGACCAGCTGGTTCGCCGTGTCGCTTTCCGCCGCGCCATGAAGCGTGCGGTTCAGTCGGCACTGCGTCTTGGCGCTGAAGGTATCAAGATCGTGTGCGGTGGCCGTCTCGGCGGCGCTGAAATCGCCCGCGTCGAATGGTACCGCGAAGGCCGCGTGCCGCTTCACACCCTGCGTGCGAACATCGACTACGCTGAAACCGAAGCGCTCACCGCTTACGGCATCATCGGGATCAAGGTCTGGATCTTCAAGGGCGAGATTCTGGCCCACGATCCGACCGCGCAGGACCGTCTCATGATGGAAGCTCAGACTTCCGGCGTGCGTCCGGCTCGCTGATTGCAGGATTAGGAAAGAACCATGCTGCAACCAAAGAAAACCAAGTATCGCAAGGCTTTCAAGGGCAAGATCAAGGGCGACGCGAAGGGCGGCACCACGCTGAACTTCGGCTCTTACGGTCTGAAAGCTCTTGAGCCCGAGCGTATCACCGCGCGCCAGATCGAAGCGGCTCGCCGTGCGATCACCCGCGCCATGAAGCGCCAGGGTCGCCTGTGGATCCGCGTCTTCCCCGACGTGCCAGTTTCGAAGAAGCCGGCTGAAGTTCGTCAGGGTAAGGGTAAGGGCTCGGTCGAATACTGGGCTGCTCGCGTAAAGCCGGGCCGCATCCTGTTCGAACTCGACGGCGTTGACGGCCAGGTGGCCGCTCTCGCTTTCGAACGCGCCGCGATGAAGCTGCCAATCAAGACCAAGGTCGTTGCCCGCTTTGGCGACACCTCGCACCTGGGAGGCGAATAATGGCTAACACCGAAGACCTTCGCACCAAGACCGACGACCAGCTGTCCGCTGAGCTCACCGAGCTCAAGCGCGAGCAGTTCAACCTGCGGTTCCAGGCTGCGACCAACCAGCTCGAGAAGCCTTCGCGCATCCGCGAAGTGCGTCGCACGATCGCTCAGATCAAGACGCTGCAGAACGAGCGGGCTGCTGCGGCAGCCAAGGCGTAAGGAGTAGACAATGCCGAAACGTATCCTCGTCGGGACTGTCACCTCCGACAAGACCGACAAAACCGTGACCGTACTGGTCGAGCGCAAGGTGAAGCACCCGCTTTACGGGAAGATCATCCGTCGCTCGAAGAAGTATCACGCTCACGACGAGAAGAACGAATACACCCTGGGTGACGTCGTTCGTATCGAAGAGACGAAGCCGATCTCCAAGACCAAGACCTGGGCCGTCAAGGACCGTGTCGTGGCTGGCGGAGTGCAGGCAATCGAAGCCGATCTGGACGTCGCAGAAGCGACCCCGACCGGCGCAGAGTAAGACGTAGCAAGGAACTGCCAGGCCCCGGTTACTGTCGGGTGACTTGGCAAGCCAAGAGAAGGAACCGGATCAATGATCCAGATGCAATCCAATCTCGACGTCGCGGACAACAGCGGCGCAAAGCGCGTCCAGTGCATTAAGGTGCTGGGCGGGTCGAAGCGTCGTTTTGCCTCCGTTGGCGACGTGATCGTGGTTTCCGTCAAGGAAGCCCAGCCGCGCGCAAAGGTGAAGAAGGGCGACGTTCACCGCGCCGTCATCGTGCGCACCCGCAAGGATGTGCGCCGCCCCGACGGCAGCGTAATCCGCTTCGACAGCAACTCCGCTGTCCTGGTCAACAAGTCGAACGAGCCGATCGGCACCCGTATCTTCGGGCCGGTGGTTCGCGAACTTCGTGGCCGCGGCTTCATGAAGATTATCTCGCTCGCTCCGGAGGTGCTCTAAGATGGGTGCTGCAAAGATCAAAAAGGGTGACGAAGTCGTCGTTCTCTCGGGCAAGGACAAGGGCCGTACCGGCAAAGTCCAGCAGGTCCTGCCGAAAGAAGGCAAGATCATCGTCGAGGGTATCAACGTCGCAACCCGTCACCGCAAGCCGAGCCAGGTAAACCCGCAGGGTGGCATCGACCGTACTCCGGCTCCGATGAACATCTCGAAGGTTGCTCTGGCCGATCCCAAGGATGGCAAGCCGACCCGCGTCCGTTTCGAAGAAAAGGACGGCAAGAAGGTTCGCGTTGCCGTGAAGAGTGGGGAGACCATCGATGGCTGATTACACTCCGCGCCTCAAGGCCCGTTACGAAGACGAAATCGTCAAGGCGATGACCGAAAAGTTCGGTTACAAGAACCGTCTCGAAGTCCCGCGTCTCGAAAAGATCACGCTCAACATGGGCGTGGGCGAAGCGAGCCAGGATAAGAAGAAGGTCCAGACCGCAGCTGAGGAAATGGCTCTGATCGCTGGTCAGAAGCCGGTCATCACCAAGGCGAAGAAGTCGATCGCACAGTTCAAGCTGCGCGAAGGCATGCCGATCGGTTGCAAGGTAACCCTGCGCCGTGACCGCATGTTCGAATTCCTCGACCGCCTCGTGACCATCGCAATGCCTCGCATCCGCGACTTCCGCGGCGTGAACGACAAGTCGTTCGACGGCCGTGGCAACTACGCGATGGGCCTCAAGGAGCAGATCGTTTTCCCCGAAATCTCGTACGACAAGATCGAGAAGGTTCGGGGCATGGACATCATCGTGACCACCACCGCCAAGACCGACGAAGAAGCCCGTGAGCTGCTGCGTCTGTTCGGCTTCCCCTTCCAGGGCGAAGCAGGCGAAGACAAGAAGGCCGCCTGAGGGCGAGCCTTGGACAAGACACTAGGAAAGAGAGCTTAAGTCCAATGGCGAAACTGAGTTCGATCAACAAGAACGAGCGCCGCAAGCAGCTCGTTAAGAAGTACGCAGCGAAGTACGAGAAGCTGAAGGCTATCGCTAACGATGAATCGCTTGATGAAAGCGAGCGTCTGATTGCGCGCCTGAAGATGGCCGAGATTCCGCGTAATGCGAATCCGACCCGCGTGCGCAACCGCTGCGCCACCACCGGCCGCCCGCGCGGCTATTACCGCAAGTTCGGCATCAACCGTATCGAACTGCGTCAACTCGGCAACCGCGGCATGATCCCCGGTCTGACCAAGTCGAGCTGGTGAGGAACTGACACATGGCTATGACCGATCCTCTGGGTGATATGCTCACCCGCATCCGCAACGGCCAGCAGGCGAAGAAGGACAGCGTCCTTTCGCCCGCTTCCAAGCTGCGTGCAAACGTTCTCGAAGTGCTTCAGCGCGAAGGCTACATCCGTGGCTACAGCGAAGACAGCTCGGGCAAGCACGCTGCGCTGCGCATCGAACTGAAGTATTTCGAAGGCGAGCCGGCGATCAAGCACGTCGCTCGCGTCTCCAAGCCGGGCCGCCGCATTTATTCGGGTTCGAAAGAACTGCCGAACGTGCGCAACGGCCTTGGCATCACCATCGTCTCGACCCCGCGCGGTGTCCTTTCGGATGCTGAAGCACGCGAGAACAATGTCGGCGGCGAAGTGCTCGCGGAGGTGTTCTGATGAGCCGCATTGGTAAAAAGGCAGTCCCGATCCCGGGCGGCGTGACGGCCAACATCGAAGGCGACACGCTGACGGTTAAGGGCCCCAAGGGCACGCTGAGCATGGGTCTTTCCGACCTCATCGACTACAAGGTCGAGGGCGAAGAGATCCAGGTGAACCCGGCCAACGACACGAAGCAGGCGCGCTCCTACTGGGGCATGCAGCGCACGCTGGTCGCGAACCTGGTTGAAGGTGTGACCGAAGGTTTCTCCAAGACGCTCGAGATTTCGGGCGTTGGTTATCGTGCAAACGCACAGGGCAAGAAGCTCAAGCTCGAGCTTGGTTTTAGCCACGATGTTCTGCTCGACGTGCCCGAAGGTCTCGAAGTGAAGACCCCGGACCAGACCACGGTCGAAATCAGCGGTATCGACAAGCAGGCCGTTGGCCAGTTTGCCGCCGAAATCCGCGAATATCGCAAGCCTGAGCCTTACAAGGGCAAGGGTATCAAGTATCGCGGCGAGTATATCTTCCGCAAGGAAGGGAAGAAGAAGTAAGATGGCAAAACTTTCCCTCTTTGAACGTCGCCGTCGTCGTGTGCGCACCGCTCTGCGGTCGCGTGCTGGTGGCAAGCCACGTCTCTCGGTGCACCGCACCGGTCGGCACATCTACGCCCAGATCATCGACGATGCAGAAGGCAAGACCGTTGCCGCCGCATCGACGCTTGGTGCCAAGGCTTCGGGTGCGAATGTCGATGCCGCCGCAAAGGTCGGCAAGGACATCGCTGCCGCTGCCAAGAAGGCCGGCGTGACCACTGTCGTGTTCGATCGCGGCGGGTTCCTGTTCCATGGCCGCGTCAAGGCGCTGGCCGATGCCGCTCGCGAAGGCGGGCTGGAGTTCTGATGATGGCTGACGAAAACAAGAACGAAACTCCCGAAGTGACGGAAACTCCCGAAGCAGCGGCTGCAAAGGCCAACGCTGAGGTTCCTGCTGCTGCAGAAACGCCGTCGGAAGCTGCCGACAACCAGAACCCGGCTCAAGAGCCCAGCGCTCAGCCGACCGAACAGCCCAAGGCGGAAGAACGCCAGGGCCGTGGTCGTGGCCGTGGTGGTCGTGACGGTGGTGGCCGTGGTCGTGGTGGTCGCGACAACCGTCGTGGCAAGCGCGAAGAAGAAGATGATGGCATCATCGAGAAGCTCGTGCACATCAACCGCGTCTCGAAGACGGTTAAGGGTGGTAAGCGCTTCGGCTTTGCAGCTCTCGTCGTCGTCGGCGACGGTCAGGGCCGCGTCGGCTTTGGTCACGGCAAGGCACGCGAAGTGCCTGAAGCCATCACCAAGGCGACCGCTGCTGCACGCAAGAAGATGATCCGCGTCCCGCTCAAGGAAGGCCGCACGCTTCACCACGACGGCAATGGCCGTTTCGGTGCAGGCAAGGTCACCGTTCGCACTGCGCCTCCGGGTACCGGCATCATCGCCGGTGGTCCGATGCGTGCCGTGTTCGAAAGCCTCGGCGTTGCTGACGTTGTCACCAAGTCGGTCGGCACTTCGAACCCGTACAACATGATCCGCGCTACCTTCGACGCGCTTGCCGACCAGACTTCGCCGAAGTCGGTTGCGCAGCGTCGCGGCAAGAAGGTTGCCGACCTCCTGGGTCGTGGCGGTGCCAGCGCAGCCGAGGCGGAAGCCGACGCTGCAGCTATTGTGGAGTAACACCTGATGGCTACCATCAAGATCAAGCAGATCGGGTCGCCGATCCGTCGTCCCGAAAGCCAGCGCAAGATCCTTATCGGTCTTGGGCTCAACAAGATGCACAAAGTCGTCGAGCGTCAGGACACCCCTGAAGTTCGCGGCGCGGTCGCAAAGATCCCGCATCTTGTAGAGATCGTTGACTAAACCAATCTCATGGGGCCTCGCATGGTGCGGGGCCTCATCCTTTCAGCGCGAACAAAAGCGAAAGCGAGTGCACACATGAAACTCAACGACATCCGTGACAACGAAGGCGCCCGTAAGGGTCGCATGCGTGTGGGCCGTGGTATCGGCTCGGGCAAGGGCAAGACTGCCGCACGCGGTCAGAAGGGCCAGAAGAGCCGTTCGGGCGTAGCGATCAAGGGCTTTGAAGGCGGCCAGATGCCGCTTCACATGCGTCTTCCGAAGCGCGGCTTCAACAACCCGTTCGGCAAGGACTACGCGGAAGTGAACATCGGCATGGTCCAGAAGTTCATCGACGCCAAGAAGCTCGACGGCAAGAAGGACATCACCGAAGAAGCCCTGCGCGAGGCTGGCCTTGCACGTGGCGGCAAGGACGGTGTCCGTCTGCTCGGCAAGGGCGAGCTCAAGGCCAAGGTCAAGTTCGTCGTAACCGGCGCGACCAAGGGCGCGATCGCAGCGGTCGAAAAGGCAGGCGGCAGCGTCGAGACCAAGGCTCCTGCCAAGGCTGACGCCGAATAATTGGTATCTCTCATCAGCCCGGGGTGTCGCGAAGATGCTCTGGGCTGACGAAAAGTGGCCCAAAATCTGGCGGCAGGGTTCGACAAGTCGCCCTGCCGTTCCTATTTAGGCCCGCATGACCGGGGCAGGGCAGGGATCGTCCGGACCGGAAAATGTTAGGATCGACATAGAAACATGGCTTCACGCGCCGACAATATCGCCAGCAACCTGAACCTCGGCAACTTTGCCCAGGCAACAGAGCTTCGCCAGCGCATCTGGTTCACGATCGGCGCGCTGATCGTCTTCCGCTTCCTCAGCTTCGTGCCGCTTCCGGGTGTCAACCCGCTGGCGCTCGACCTGCTGGCGCAGCAGAATCAGGGCACCATCCTCGACATGTTCAACATGTTCACGGGCGGTGCGCTTGCGAATATGAGCCTCGTCGCTCTTGGCGTGATGCCCTACATTACCGCGTCGATTGTGGTGCAGATGGCATCGGCGCTTCACCCGACGCTGGCCGCTCTCAAGAAAGAGGGCGCGTCGGGCCGTCAGAAGCTCAACCAGTATACCCGCTACGGCACGGTCTTCCTGTGCGCGATTCAGGGCTATTTCCTTGCAACCGGCCTCGAAAGCTATGCCAGCGCGCAGGGCATCGAGGCAGTGGTCAATCCCGGCTACGGCTTCCGCATCGGCGCGGTGATCAGCCTTGTCGGCGGCACCATGTTCCTGCTGTGGCTGGGTGAGCAGATCACCAGCCGCGGTATCGGCAACGGCGTCTCGCTCATCATCATGGCGGGCATTGTCGCCCAGTTCCCGACCTTCGCGATGAACATGTTCGAAGGCGGCCGCACCGGCTCGATCGCTCCGACGATCATCATCGCCTTCCTGCTGATGGTCGTGGTCCTCATCCTGCTCATCAGTTTTGTCGAGCGCGCCCAGCGCCGCCTGCTGATCCAGTATCCCAAGCGCGCGACGCAGCGTGGCATGATGCAGGCGGATCGCTCGCACCTTCCGCTCAAGCTCAACACCGCTGGCGTTATCCCGCCGATCTTCGCAAGCTCGCTGCTGCTGCTGCCGCTGACGATCAGCTCGTTCGCTGGCAACTCGGTCGACACGACCAGCGGCTTTGGTTCGACCATCGTGTGGCTGAACCAGTATCTTGCGCATGGTCAGCCGATCTACATGGCGCTCTACGCCATTGGCATCATCTTCTTCTGCTTCTTCTACACCGCGGTCGTGTTTGACCCGGAAGAGACGGCGGACAACCTCAAGCGCAATGGTGGCTTCATTCCGGGCATCCGTCCGGGCAAGCGCACCGCCGACTATCTTGAGTATGTGCTCACCCGCATCACCGTGGTCGGCGCGATCTACCTGACGCTCGTCTGCGTGATCCCCGAATACATGATCGCCCAGACCGGCATCCCGCTGTTCCTTGGCGGCACCAGCCTCCTGATTGTCGTCAACGTGACCGTCGACACGATCAGCCAGGTCCAGTCGCATCTGCTGGCTCACCAGTATGGCGATCTCATCAAAAAAGCTAAGTTGAAAGGCCGCATGCGCTGACGCATGGTGGCATGATCACGCGACACAAATGCGCACGGGCGTAGTGCCCGGCGCGACAAAAGGGGATTTGCGCTCGTGAACATCATTCTTCTTGGCCCTCCGGGCGCGGGCAAGGGCACGCAAAGCGCTGGCTTGGTAGAGCGCCACGGCATGAAGCAGCTTTCAACCGGCGACATGCTCCGCGCTGCGGTCAAGGCAGGCACTCCGGTCGGGCTTCAGGCAAAAGCGGTCATGGATCGCGGCGAGCTGGTTTCGGACGAGATCGTCTCGAACCTGATCGACGAGAACCTTGCCGCCATGCCCGCTGACCAGGGCGCGATCTTCGACGGCTATCCGCGCACCGCAGCGCAAGCAGGCGACCTTGACCGTATCCTTGCGAAAAATGGCCGCAGTCTCGATCGCGTGATCGAGCTTGAAGTGAATGTCGATGCTCTGGTTGAACGCATCACGGGGCGCTTTTCCTGCGCAAATTGCGGCGCGCTTTATCACGATACCGCGAACCCGCCCGCGAAAGAGGGCGTGTGCGACGTGTGCCACTCGACCGAGTTCAAGCGCCGCCCTGACGACAACGAGGAAACCGTGCGCACCCGCATGGAGGAATACCGCGCCAAGACCGCGCCGATCCTTCCGGGCTATGAAGAGCGCGGCATCGTCTCGCGCGTCGACGGCATGGCGGAAATCGCTGAAGTGGCTAGCGCCATCGACGCAATTCTTGCCTGAGCCGACCTTCGCACTTTCCACCGGCCGGAGCTCGCTCTAACCTCGCTTCGACTGAGGGAGGATTTTTCGTGCGCATTGTTCTGAAAACCGTAAGCGGACTGGCGCTTGCCATGGGGCTCGCGGCCCCTGCCATGGCCGAAGTGGTCGAGTCTAAGGAAGATCACTTCGTCACCCGCAACCAGGCGGTGGTGGAAGCCGATCCCAAGGCGACATGGCTCGCGCTCATCAGCCCGGCGCGCTGGTGGTCGGGCGAGCATACCTGGTCCGCCGATGCTGCGAACCTGACGCTTATGCCGCAGGCAGGCGGGTGCTTTTGCGAGAAGATCCCCGAAGTCGAAGACGCCGAACGCATCACGCTTGAGGGAAGCGTCGAGCATATGCGCGTGATCCAGGCTTACCCCGAAGTCGCGCTTCGCATGGAAGGCGCGCTCGGCCCGCTGCAAAGCGAACCGGTGACCGGCATCCTCACCGTCGCAATCAGCGAAGTGGATGAAGGGACGCGGATCGTCTGGGAATACAATGTAGGCGGCAAGATGCGCTATCCGATCGAAGTGATCGCGCCTGCGGTCGACGGGGTGATGACGCTGCAACTGACGCGGCTCGCCGACATGCTCGGCACGGTTACTGCTCCGACTCAAGGGGGCGAATTGCCCGAGCCTGAGGAAGAGGGCGAGCCGAAGGCGGAAGCTCCCGCAGATGAAGATGGCGCGGCGATGATCGACCCGGAAGCCGTGATCGAAGAAGACGAGCCCGAAGGCCCCAGCGCGGTCGACGAGGCTTTCGGCGACCTCGGCGGTCCGGGCTGATTGTCAGCAGCAGCGGCTGCTTTCCCTGGCCGCTTCTTCGGTGACCGCAGCGATAGGCGCATTGTCTTCGCCATAGGTGGCGGCTGCATCCATCGTGCGGAACATTTCCCAGACGACAGAGCTCGGGTCGGCGGCCCAGTGCTTGTCGCTGCGTGCATAGCAGCAATGCGCGCCTTCTTCTGGCTTGGACGCGATATCGGCCTTGGCCAGCCGCGCTTCGAGTTCGGCCAGCTCGCCAGCATCGCCAGCCTGAATGCCGAGATGGTTGACCCCGACTGACGCGCCCTCGCGGGTGCTGATTGCGAAGTTGACGCGCGGATCCTCGACCTCCCATTTGGCGTAATCGCCCTTGGTGACGCTCGGTTCCTGATCGAAGAGCGCAGAATAGAACGCGATGGCGGGTTCGAGCGCGGCGACGCTCACATGGACGTGCAGTCGTTTCATTAAGATGCTCCTTGAGTAAGCGCGGTGAGATCGAGATCGCCGACAATCGCGGGGCTGCCGCTGCAGCAATCGGCCATCAGAAATTGGAGAAGTTCACGCAGGGTGCCGTAATCGGCGCGGTAGATGATCGATCGCCCGTCGCGGCGCGAGGTCACAAGCCCGGCATTGCTGAGCTTTGAAAGGTGCGCCGATAGCAGCGTGCTTCCGATATCGAGCTGGCGCGCGATTTCCCCTGCGGGCAAACCGTCATCACCGGCCCGCACCAGTAGCTTGAGCGTTTCGAGCCGTGTTTCCTGTGAAAGCGCGGCAAAGCAGGCGAGGGCGGTTGTCATTTCCATAATTCAACAACTATTGAAATGATTCGATCATGTCAAGATCAGACGAGCGGCCGCATCGAAATCTGCCTTCCACAAGTCGGGTTTTGCGTCGCGCCGCGTTTGGTAGTATCAGGGGCTTGAAACAACGTCTCGGCGACCCATATGGGCCGCTCGATTGACGCCTGCGCGTTTGCCCGGTTGACGTATCCCTCGAATCACCGTAAGCGCGCCCTTCATTCGACAGGTTCGAGTCCAGTCCGGCGGGCACCATGGCTTTGGTGCACCAACCGGACTTTTGCCGTTTGGGCATGGCTCGACACCATCGAATGAATTGAGCGTTGAGATAGGGGGCAGCGGCCCATAACCGCAAACCCCTGTGGAGCATGGAGAATTAAGTGGCTCGTATTGCCGGGGTAAACATCCCCACAAATAAGCGCGTAATCATTGCGCTGACCTACATTCACGGAATTGGCCGCACGACGGCAGTCCAGATCGCAGACAAGCTTGGCATTCCGCACACCGCCCGTGTGCAGGACCTCACCGATGAGGAAGTGCTGCGCATTCGCGAAACGATCGACGAAGCCTACACCGTTGAAGGTGACCTTCGCCGCAACACCGCGATGAACATCAAGCGTCTCATGGACCTGCGTTCGTATCGCGGCCTGCGCCATCGTAACCAGCTGCCCGTTCGCGGTCAGCGTACGCACACCAACGCCCGCACCCGCAAGGGCAAGGCCAAGCCGATCGCCGGCAAGAAGAAGTAAGCTGCTGGTCCTTCCAGCACGCTTTTTCCTTCTCCCGTAGAATAAGGATAACCGAACAATGGCACGCGAACCCGGCAAAGTAAGGCGCCGCGACAGAAAGAACATCACGAGCGGCGTTGCGCACATCAACGCCAGCTTCAACAACACCATGATCACCATCACCGATGCGCAGGGCAATGCGATCAGCTGGTCCAGCGCCGGCATGATGGGCTTCAAGGGTAGCCGTAAGTCGACCCCGTATGCAGCACAGGTTGCTGCCGATGACGCGGGCAAGAAGGCTGCTGAACACGGTGTTCGCACCCTCGAGGTTGAAGTGAAGGGTCCGGGCTCGGGCCGTGAAAGCGCACTTCGCGGTCTCGCCGCAGTGGGCTTCAACATCACCTCGATCCGTGACGTGACCCCGATCCCGCACAACGGTGTGCGTCCTTCCAAGCGCCGCCGCGTTTGATCCGAATTTGGGTGGTGGCGGTCTTTCGGGACTGCCGCCAACCAACCGGGTCTGGTTCGCTGACGAGCGTTTCAGACCCGCCTCACAATTCCAGAACCCGCTTACGTAAGCGAATTAGGGGAAATCCATGTCCGTCAACATGAAGAACTGGCAGGAACTAAAGAAACCCAACGCTCTCGAAATCAAGGAAGGCGGCGACAAACAGCGCAAGACCACCTTCGTCGCAGAACCGCTTGAACGCGGTTTCGGCCTGACGCTCGGCAATGCGCTGCGCCGGGTGCTGCTGAGCTCGCTTCAGGGCGCAGCGATCACCTCGATCAAGATTGAAAACGTCCTTCACGAATTCTCGTCGCTTGCCGGCGTTCGCGAAGACGTGACCGACATCGTTCTCAACGTGAAGCAGATCGCGCTCAAGATGGAAGGCGAAGGCCCCAAGCGCCTGCAGCTTTCGATGACCGGTCCGGCTGAAGTCACCGCTGGCGACATTGCTGTCACCGGCGACATCGAAGTCATGAACAAGGACCTCGTCCTTTGCCACCTCGACGAAGGCGCGACGCTCAACATGGAGCTGACCGCTGACGTGGGTAAGGGCTACTCGCCTGCCGTTCAGAACCGCCCGGCCGACGCGCCGATCGGTCTGATCCCGGTCGACTCGCTTTATTCGCCTGTCCGTCAGGTGAGCTACAAGGTCGAGAACGCCCGTGTCGGCCAGGAACTCGACTACGACAAGCTCTCGCTGACCATCGAAACCGATGGCACCGTCACTCCGGAAGACGCCGTGGCTTACGCTGCGCGCATCCTTCAGGACCAGCTGACGCTGTTCGTCCACTTCGAGGATGGCATCCCGCAGCCGCAGTCGGCCATGATCGGTCAGGCTGCTACGCCGCAGGAAGACGACGCCAACCAGCTCAACCGTTACCTTCTCAAGAAGGTCGACGAGCTCGAGTTGTCGGTGCGTTCGGCGAACTGCCTCAAGAACGACAACATCATCTATATCGGCGACCTCGTTCAGAAGACCGAAGCCGAGATGCTGCGCACGCCGAACTTCGGCCGCAAGTCGCTCAACGAGATCAAGGAAGTTCTCTCCAGCATGGGCCTGCGCCTTGGCATGGACATCCCCGGATGGCCGCCTGAGAACATCGAAGAAATGGCCAAGAAGCTCGAACAAGAGCTGCTCGGCTAACCAGGTTCCGGCGGCGCACCTTAAGCGCCGCCAGCACTGGGCTACCTCACACGGGCCCTTTTCAAACGAAGGAAATACAAATGCGTCACGGAATTTCTCAGCGTAAGCTTTCGCGCAAGTCGGGCCACCGTACGGCTCTGTTCCGCAACATGGCTGCGGCCCTGATCAAGCACGAACAGATCGTCACCACGCTGCCCAAGGCGAAGGAACTGCGTCCTTACGTCGAAAAGCTGGTCACGCTGGCAAAGCGCGGCGGTCTTTCGAACCGTCGTCTCGCCATGACCCGCCTTCAGGACGAAACGCAGCTCAAGAAGCTGTTCGACACCCTGGCCGAGCGTTATTCGGACCGTGATGGCGGCTATACCCGCATCATCAAGGCCGGCTACCGCGACAGCGACAGCGCCGCGATGGCGATCATCGAATTCGTCGAGCGCGACGAAGATGCACGCGGTCAGGACTCTGGTCCGGACATGAGCGAGCAGGACGAATACGCCGACGCGTAAGTCCTCGCACAAGAGACAAGAGAAGGGCCGGCGGAGCGATCCGCCGGCCTTTTTCTTTTGGGCGCGCATGGCTAGGCTCCGCGGCCATGAGAAAACTCGCCCTTGTCGCCGCCGGCGCGATCGTCGCCCTTTCCTCGCCAGCCATCGCGCAGTCCGCACAGGAGCGGCTAGACGCGCGATACGACCGCGCGCTGGCTGCGGGATACAAGGCGTTATTCCTGTGCAGCGCGATCGCCAATGCGGAACTTTTCGGAGCGCAGCGCAGCGAACAGAGCGTCACCGAATACGAGCTCACCGGTATCTACCCCACGCTCGATCCGATCATTCGGGACATGCCCGCTTTTTTCGAGCGCGGAGGTGATGGGGTGATTGACTACGTGCTGGTCGAATGGACAGACGACGCCGCCGCCCGCATCGCCGTTCATAAGCCAGATCGCGGCTGTTCGGTGCAGCCGATGGCGATGATCCCGCAGAACGAACCCGATGCGGAGATTTTGACCCGCGCAGCCCCCCGTATGGACAGCTTTGACCTCGCGCTAAATCCGGACGAAGGGCTTGCCCGCACCGGCTTCACCGATGCGTATGGAGCGGGAGCGCGGACCACGGGCGTGGTCATCCTCCAAGACGGCAAACTCGTCAGCGAGGCTTATGGTCCCGATCATGGGCCCCGGACGCCGCAACGAACTTGGTCGGTCGCGAAAAGCATTGCGGCGACTCTGGTTGGCGCGACAGTCCAACATGGCCTCGTCGAGGTAACCGACAGCGCCGGGCTTGGCGAGAACGTGAACGATCCACGCCGTACGATCAGCATCGACATGGCCCTTCGCATGGCCAGCGGGCGCTATTCGGACACGCCGGGCAACCGCACCGATCCGCTCTACTGGGGCGGCACGACGGTCGATGAGCGCGCACAGAACTGGCCGCTTCTGAATGCGCCTGGGACCGTCTATCGCTATGCCAACAACGATACGCTCGCAGCCGTGCAGGCGATCGAGGCGACGTTCGAGGAGCATCCGCCCACCGAACTGTTTGACAAACTGGGCATGAACCACACGATCGCAGAGACCGACTGGCAGGGGAATTATGTCTTGTCCTCGCAGGTCTGGTCGACCGCGCGCGATCTGGCGAAGCTGGGCCAGCTTTATCTCAATGATGGCGTTTGGGATGGCCAGCGCATCTTGCCAGAGGGGTGGGCTGATTACGTCTCCAGCCCTTACGGCCCACAGCCCGAGGGCACCCAATGGGGCTACGGCGCAGGCTGGTGGACCTTTCGCCGACCCGAAGGCAACGCGTTCGAAGGCATCCCCGACGACGCCTTTGCCGCGCGCGGCAATCGCGGTCAGTACGTCGTTGTCGTCCCCAGCCGCGATGTCGTGATCGTGCGGCGCGGTGAGGATATGGTGGGCACGCGCTTCGACATTGCGGGCTTCACCCGCGACGTTCTGGCGGCCTTGGCTGAGCAGTGCATCCATTCAGATAAGTCGTCATTTACCTGAACATCAACTGTAAGCCCCGCTCAGAATCACCTCAGTTTTGTTCATCTAGAAGGCTCTCACGGTGAACGGAAATTCCTCCGTCGCTGTAAACCCGAGGATGAACCCACATGACTGATCTTACCAAGACCATCACCAAGGGCGCGCTCGGGACTGTCGCGGCTGGCGCGATGGCCCTGGCGTCCGCAACTCCCGCTGCTGCAAGTGATCGCCACCGCGATCGTGGGATCAGTGCCGGCGACGTGATTGCAGGGGCCGTGGTCATCGGCGGCATCGCCGCGCTGGCAGGTGCCTTCGATGGCGACCGCGACCGGCGTTACCGTGACAATCGATACAACGACCGGCGCTTCCGTGGCTATAACGACCGCGTAGGCCATCGTGGCCGCGGTGGTGGTCAACGCGCTATCGAGCGCTGTGTTCGCACCGCAGAGCGTCAGGCCCGCCGTTTCGGTGGCTACCGCTTCGCTGACGTAACCCAGATCCGCGACGTCGATCGCACCCGCTTTGGCTGGCGCATCCGTGGCCGGATGGAAGTCGAAGGCCTGCGTGGTCGCGGCTATGGCTACGGCAACCAGGGCTTCGATCGTGGCCGCTTCACTTGCTACGTCGAACGCGGCGTGCGTCCGGAAGTCCGCTTCCGCGGCATCGCCGGGCTTCGCTAACTCATAACCAACACTGCTCGGACGGGGCAGTGACCACCAAGGCGGTTCAGGCTTGCGCAAGCCTGGGCCGCCTAACTATGGTCTACTTATGAGCGATTGGTGGCCGCTCGCCTGCACCATTGGTGACAACAAACAGGAGGGAGCTTCCATGGCTCAAAACACGAAGGCTTTTCGCATTGGCGCGCTGACCGGCATGGTCGCAGCCGTTTCGATGGCCGCTTCACCCGCATACGCAGCCGAAATGCCGCTCGCCTCGACCGAGGCAAACGGTAGCGCCTTCGGCCTCGTCTTTTCCGAAACCGACGCGATGAGCGGCGACTGGTATGCCCCGGGCGCAGAGCCGCTCGAATATCGCCGCTATCGCCGGGGCTGGCGTCGCGGTTGGCGTGGTCGGCGCGGCATTCGCGGGGGCGATGTGCTTGCAGGCGTGCTCGTCCTCGGCGGGATCGCTGCCATTGCAAGCGCGGCCAGCAACAACCGCCGCCGTGACCGCGATGTCGTGATCGTAGAACGTGACCGCGTGCGCGACCGCGACGACCGCCGCTATGATGATCGCCGCTCGAACCCGCGCGCCTCGTCTGGCTCGGGCCTCGACAATGCCGTCTCCATCTGCCTCGACGAGATCGAACGCGACGTGCGCGTCGATGCCGTCAACAATGCGAGCCGCACGCCAAGCGGCTGGGTTGTCAGCGGGACCTTGTTCAACGGCGCTGGCTTCAACTGCCGCATCGATAACAATGGCCGCGTGTCAGGCGTCGACTACTCGGATTTTAGCGGCGTGAACTTTGAGAGCGGCGAAACCGTTCAGCCCGCGGCGGGCCAGTGGTCCGACGACCGCTATCGTGAAGCGCGTGCGCAGACGGGCGAGCAGACGCCCACGCAGACAACCACGCTGGCTTTCGCCGAAGGGGCCGAGACAAACGCTCAGCCACTCAATGCCGCGAGCGCAAACGATGCGCAGCCGGCCTATCCCGGAGGCCCGCTTCCCGGCGAAGAGGGTTATCCCGAAGAGTGATCTTTCGATGATGGGGCGGGTCTTGGGTCCGCCCCTTCTTCTTTGGGGGTAGAGCGTCCGTAGCTTGGCAGCCCCAGTTCGAAATGGATGGCAGCCGCGCGCAGGACAAAACCTGCGACGAATGCCAGTGCCCAGGCCCACTGGGTCGGCACACCGATCAGTACCGCCGCAATCGCTCCGCCAACGGTCAGCGTCGCGCTAAGTGCGGCGGCAGTGACGTATAGCTCTGGCTGCATGATGATCGAAGGACGTCCGGCGACCACGTCGCGGATGATCCCGCCAACGCATCCCGTAATGATCCCCATCAGCGAGGCTGGGACGGGCGGGATACCGTAAGCCATCGCCTTCGCCGCGCCGAGCACGGCGTAAGCTGCAAGGCCGAGCGCATCGGCATAGTCGAGCAGCTTGCCCTCCCACAAACGCATCGGCGTAAACCACGCGATCAGCGCGGTGCCCAAGCATACGACCGCGACCCACGGATCGGTCATCCAGAAAACGGGCGCGTCGATCAGCAGATCGCGCACGGTTCCCCCGCCAACACCTGTCACCAGCGCGAAGAATGCCATGGTGACGAAGGTCTGCCGCTCGCGCGCAGCCACCAGCGCGCCCGACAGAGCAAAGATCGCAATGCCTGCGATGTCGAGCAGGTCGAGGATCGGGGTGAGGACGGTCTCGTTCATGCGCTGACGGTCTTAGCGCGGGCCTTGCGGCGGCGGAACATCAGGATGCAGCCGAAGATCGCTCCTGTCAGAGAGAGCGCGGCAAAGGCGATCAGGATCGGGTGGCTCGTATCCTCGCGCTCGGAGAGGTCCATGATGTGCAGCCCCCACATGAAATCGAACCAGCGCCACCAACGCGTGCGCACCGCCTCGATCCGGCCCGTGTCGCGTCCGACATAGACATGCGTGCCGTCCTCGAGAGCGACTTGCCAGACGGGCAAGGGACGGCGGAAATCGAAGGGCACATTCTCGGCGTCGAACGCCGTTACGCTGGCTACCATGTCGCCGCCCACAATTTGCGATGCCACCAGTTCGCGCGCTTCGGCTTCGCCAAGCGGGTCAAGCGCGTCTCCGCTAACTGCATCAAAGCGCTCTATGCGACCATCCATATAGGTGACGCGGGTAATCGCCCGGCCCGATTCCATGCGCGTCTCGAACGATCGAACAGGCGGTGTGCCGGTAAGCTGAAAAGCTATCGGGGCAGGATTGCCCGGTGGCAAAGCGGCGTCCTTGCTTTCGATACGCAAGTGTTCGCCGCGCACTTCCTCAATCGGTTTGGCGACCATGAACAGACCCGTCGCGGTCCACATCACGATAGGAACGCCGACCAGCCAACCGAGCCAGATATGCCACTTCGCAAGGCGGCGCATGATCGATGTTTTCGCCATAGTCTCGCGCCCTTGGCGAAGCTGTATCAGCTGTGCAAGATTTTCCCGATCTCGCCAGCCGCATCAATGCAGTCGAGATCGGACATGAACTGCCCCATGACCTGCATTCCGCAAGGAAGTTCAGTGCCTTCGTACATCCCGCTTCCCACAGGCACGATGGTGGAGGGCAGATTGGGAAAGGTCGCAATGCCCGCCCAGGCAAGCCCGCTTGCGCCCGGAATGTCCTGTCCGTTCACTCGGATCGTCGAATCGAACACGCGCTCTTCATTGTGCGGGACCGCCAGCACAGGCGCGGGCGGGGCGAGGACGAAGTCGTAGGTGTCGAACAGGGTTTCCCATTCGGCAATGTTGGCCGCCTGCGCGTCGAGCAGGTCGAACCAGTCGGTTGCTGTCGCGCGCTTGCCGCTTGGCGCAGGCGCGCCGCGCGCCATCGCGGTGTTGAGCATCCGCATGTAATGGCCCTGCTGCGCTTCGAGATCGGGGATTAGCGTACTTGCGCGGTCGATGGTGATGCCAGCTGCCAGAAGCGCCTCGATCGCGTTCTCGATCGGCTCCGTAACCGAGGCATCGACCGGTGCGCCGGGATATTCGGTGATTGCAAGCACTCGGCACTGCTTGAGCGGTTTGCCGGAGCGGGTGAGCGCGTATTGTCCGGCGATTGCAGTCAGCGCGGCGAGGTCTTCTGCATTGCGGGCCAATGGACCGGCGACAGACAGCGCGCCATCATGGGCCGCGACAAAGCCCTTTCGCCGCGCCATTTGCGGGTGGTCGTGGCCGCGCTTCGAGATCAGACCCCAGCTCGGCTTGTGCCCGTAAACGCCGCAGAAATGCGCTGGCACGCGGACAGAGCCGCCGATGTCGGTCCCGAATTCGCACGCCACCATTCCGCTCGCCACCGCAGCCGCGCTGCCGCCCGATGATCCGCCGGGCGAGCGTGTGGTGTCGTGCGGATTGTTCGTGCGGCCATAAACCGGGTTGAAGCTTTGCCAGTCGGTGAGGTCAATCGGCACATTGGTCTTACCAAGGATCACCGCGCCCGCCGCCTTGAGCCGCCGCACGAGCTCGCTGTCGCGCGGAGCGATATAATCGGTCAGGCGTTTGTGCCCCCAGCAGCTTTGCAGGCCCTCTACGTCAAAGCTTTCCTTGACCGTCATCGGCACGCCGAACAGCGGCTGGTCCTCTCGTGGGCCGGCCTTGTCGAGAGCCAACGCCGCTTCGTGCGCACGCTCGAAATCAGGAACGGCCAGCGCGTCGATCTCGGCATCGAGATGCTCGATCCGCGTGATCGCGGCATCGACCGCTTCGGAGACGCTCATCTCGCCTGCCCGGATCGCCGCTGCGGTTTCGAGCGCGCCGGGTTTGTCGGTCAGTTGCGGATAAGCCATCGTCAGTGTTCCCCTCGGCGCAGAGGGTTAATCCAGCAAAGTGCGCGGGGCAACTTTGCTCGCTCGCTTATTCCTTGGTCGCGGGCATTTCGCGCCCGCCCTGGAACAGGGTGAGGCCGGTGATGGTGCCGCTGTCATCGCGGTTGAAGCGGACCTGCGCATCGACGACCTTGAGGAAGAACGTGTCGCCTTCCTCGCGGAAGATCTCGTTGGCGCCTTGCCCGGTCGCCTGCGCCATCAGCTTTCCGCCCTCGACGAAAGTGGTGATCTTGAAGGTCGGGGCGAGGGCATAGACGCCCTCATATTCGGCCAGCGCCTCCGCCGGGACCTCAACCGCAACGCGGTCAGCCGTCGTCGGGATTTCGCCGCCCTGCGCCAATGTCATGAGCTGGCGTCCAATGTTTTCGGCCGATCCGCCATTGAGGTTGGCGAGGACGGCCACCGTTGTACTCTTCGCGCGGTCATAGCCTAGCCAGGCGTTGAACCCCTGAATGCCGCCGCCGTGCCAGATGTATTGGCCGTTTTCGCTGTCGCTGACGACGACCCCGTGCGCATATTTCGCTTCGCCGATCGCATCATGCGGGGCGGGCTCGACAAACTCGGCAACGCTTTCGGGCGACAGGATTTCGCCGGAATACAGCGCCTTGTTCCAGCGGTGCAGGTCGCTCACAGTCGAATACATCGCGCCCGCGCCGGTGGGGATGCCCATAAAGACATATCCCGCATTCACCCGGCCTTCGCCGCCCGGCGAATAGCCCGCCGCGCGCTTGGGCAGGATTTCGGCGCTCACGTCAAACCCGCTGTTTTCCATGCCGAGCGGCGTGAAGAACTGCTCATCAAAGTAGGTAGCGATGTCCTGCTCGCTGACCTGTTCGACGATACGCGAAAGGAGGACATAGCCCGAATTCGAGTAGGACCACTTGCTGCCCGGCTCGAATTCGAGCGGCAGGTCGCGGAAGAAGGCGATCAGGTCATCCTGCGAGGTTTCAAGGCGGCTGAGATCGCCGAACCCGTCGAGCGAGGTGACGTTGGGCAGGCCCGCCGTATGACGCATCAGGTTGCGCACGGTGATCGCGCTCCAGCTCTCCGGCGTGCCTTCGAGATAGGTCGAAATCGGCGCGTCGAGGTCGATCAGCCCTTGCTCTGCCAGCTTCATGATCGCAACCGAGGTGAACTGCTTGGTCACCGAACCGATGCGGAACTTCGTGTCAGGAGTGTTGGCGATATCCCATTCGAGATTGGCCGATCCCCATGCGCGTTCGAGCAACACCGTATCGTCATTCGCAACGATCACCGCTCCCATAAATGCGCCTGATTCCGCCTCTGCCGAGGCGATCTCGACCATGCGCTCGGTATCCTGCGCGGCGGCTGGCACTGCGAAAGCGATGGCCAATGGGGAAAGGGCGAGCGCGAAGCGGCGCGTGATGAGCATGTGATTTCCTCCCGAGCGTGTATTAGGTAAGCAATACACACACTCGCGCGCTGTGCAAGTCGGGATATGAGGCAAGCCCTTCAGAGCGATGCGAAAAATCGGTCTTCGGCGTCATATTCGAACATGTCCCACGGATAAGCGGCGAGCTGAGGGAATGCCTTGCGCCAGTCGGCGGGGTTCAGATCGATGAGCCATTGCGCGCTGCTCAAGAGCTCGGATGCCACGCAGAAAAAGCCCGCCTTGTCGGCCTTGGCGTTCGAGACGACAAAAGGTTCAGGCACCGACCAAGGCGTGCGGCCTACGCTGCCTTGGGGAGGCCCGTCCATCAGGTGAAATTCGACTTGGTAACCGAGCCAATCGGCAAGCACCTTGCCGATCTCGGCGACCGTTCGTGCGGGATCATCCGCCATGTTGAAGACACCGCCCGCGCCGTCGGCAGCCATCTTTTGTGCGTTTGATCCGAGACAGAACGAACTGGTCGTGCTGAACTGGCTTCGCCCGCCAAATGCCAGCGGGATGCGCGTGCGCCCGCCGAGGAACCGTTTGACGAACCACCACTCGCGCGGGTGGCGGCTGTATTTGCCGAACAACGCGCAGGGCCGCAGGATCGTCGCTCGCTTCCCGAACAGGTCGAGCGCCTTGTTCTCCATGCGAACCTTGCGGGTCGAATAGGTGTCCGGCCCGGGCGCGACGGTGGATTGCTTTTCCGTGACAGGGCCGTCGAATTTGGGAAAGCCGTTGGTGGCGGCCTCATCGAGCGTTCGGCCTTCGTCATCGCAATAGACGCTCGCCGAGGAGATCGCGATCAGCCTGCCGACCGCATCGGGGTCGTAGCGGGCGACGTCACCCTCATCGAAAGCGATGGTGTCGAGCACCACGTCGGCGTGAGGTGTAGGGGCTTCGCCAGCGGTGTAAGGAACGAATCTCTCATTCTCGCCTAGCTCCCAGGCGGGACGTGTGCGCGAGTGGATGCGCACGTCCCAGCCGTGGAACGCAAAGTTGTAGGCTGCGGCGTAACCGATCTGGCCTGCGCCGATGATTGCGACTGTCTCGCTCATGACTGCGTCCCTTTGCTGGCATTTGCCGGCCGTCGTGCGAGCGCGAGGCCCCAGCCCAGAATGCTCGCCGCGCCGTAGCCTATGAGTGGGTACGGGTAATTGGCAAGGAGCGCCGCGAGCGTGAAACCTGCGAGCGCTCCGGCAAGGGCAAAGCGCTCGGTTCGCGGCCAATCGGTTGCCTTCAGGACGAGCACCATGCTGGCGAGCAAGGTCGCCGCGAGAGCCGCGCTCGCGAGTGGCTGGCTCGGCCAGAGATCTGTGAGGATACCTTCGACAAAGGGCTGCGGGGGCAAGTCACCTGCAAAGTTCGCTCCGATGGCCGCGAAGATGCCAAGCGCTGCGACGACCGCCGTCCACCTGTCGCGCGCTGCGAAAGCGACGCTGATCGCAGCGAAGGTCAAAGCGAGCGCCGTTCCAGTGTCGGGATGGGCAAAGGCGATAAGGATCGCCGTCAGCGTTACCCAAGGTCTGATTAGCGCATCGTGCGCCACGAGGCGCACGAAAAGCGGGACCGCCAAGAATCCGGCGTGAAGCGTGAGCGGTCCGAGTGGCAACCAGCGCGACACCCCATCGAGCGAGGGCCCGGTGACGAGGGGCAGGGCGAGCACTGCAAGCAATGATACGGCCACGCCTCGGGTAGGGGCGGCGGGCTGCGGCAGGCGCACAAAAATCAACGCGCCCAACGCGAGAACTAGCGCGCCCGCATTGACCAGAAGGTAACTGAAAGGTGCGCCCGAAAACGCGAGATACGCCAGACCCCCAAGCGCGGGCGCGAGCAGCGCAAGAGCAGCGCCGCCTTGGCTCTTCAACCAAGGCGGCGCGGTCTTGCTCATTACATGTGGATCGGCTTGCCCTGAACCGCCATCGCCGCTTCCTTGAAGGCTTCGGCGTGAGTGGGGTGAGCGTGGCAGGTGTAAGCGATGTCTTCGCTCGTCGCTCCGAATTCCATCGCCTGTGCCGCCTGCGCAATCATCGTCCCCGCCAGCGTGTTGATCATCCACACGCCTAGAACACGGTCGGTCTTAGCGTCCGCAATCACCTTGACGAAGCCATCGGTGTCGCGGTTTGCCTTTGCGCGGCTGTTCGCCATCATTGGGAACTTGCCGACCTTGATCGCCTTCTTGTCGCCGCCCGCCTTCTTGATCGCCTGTTCCTGCGTGAGGCCAACGCCAGCGATTTCGGGGGTGGTGTAAACCACGTTCGGGATCACATCGTGGTTCACGATGCCGGTCTGGCCTGCGATGTTCTCTGCCACCGCGACGCCTTCATCCTCGGCCTTGTGCGCGAGCATCGGGCCGGGGACCACATCGCCGATGGCCCAAACGCCTTCGACGCCGGTGCGGAATGCGTGATCGATCTCGATCTGGCCGCGATTGTTGACCTGAAGCCCTGCCTTTTCGAGCGCGAGGCCATCGGTGTTCGGGCGGCGGCCAATCGATACGAGCACGTGGCTGGCTTCGAGCTTTTGCTCATCGCCGCCTTCGGCTTTCTCGATCGTGAGCGTGACTTTCTTGCCCTTGACCTCGGCGCCGGTGACCTTGTGGCCGAGCATCATTTCCATGCCCTGCTTCTTGAAGATCTTGTTCGCTTCCTTGCGCACTTCCTCGTCCATGCCGGGGAGGATCTGTGGCAGGAATTCGACCACCGTGACCTTCGCGCCAAGGCGGCGCCAAACGCTGCCAAGCTCAAGACCGATCACGCCGCCGCCGATAACGACGAGGTGCTCTGGCACTTCTTCGAGTTCGAGAGCGCCGGTCGAATCGACGATGCGCTTTGCCTCATTGTCGACTTCGACGCCAGGAAGCGGGGTGACCGAAGAACCGGTTGCGATCACGATGTCTTTGGCGGTGATGGTTTCATCGCCGACCTTGACCGTGTGCGCATCTTCGAACGCGCCGTGGCCCTTGAGCCAGGTGACCTTGTTCTTCTTGAACAGGAATTCGATCCCCTTGGTGAGATCGCCGACCGCGCTGGTCTTTTCCGCCATCATCTTGGAGAGATCGAATGTCGCCTTGGCGTCGATACCCCAGGTCGCGAAGTGACCGCCTTCGGCCTCTTCGAAAAGCTCCGATGCGTGCAGCAACGCCTTCGACGGAATGCAGCCCACGTTGAGGCAGGTGCCACCCAGCGTTTCGCGCGACTCGATGCAGGCGGTCTTGAGGCCAAGCTGCGCTGCGCGAATGGCGGCGACATAGCCGCCGGGGCCAGCGCCAATAACAAGGCAATCGTAATCGTAGGGGTGGTCAGCCATGTTTCGAATGATCCCGTTCAGTCTGACGTTTGAGTGTGTTGAGGCCCATTTAGTGGCTTGGGTGCCGTTGTGCCATGCAAAGTTTGCGCTGGTTCATCAATACGACCTTCGGCCCATGCGACCATGCGGCCGTGATGGCCGGTGTTGATGCCGGTCTTGACGATTCTGGCCGGATTTCCCGCCACCATCGAGCGGTCGGGCACGTGGCCGTTGACGATGCTCCCGGCAGCGATGACGCAGTGATCGCCGATAGTCACGCCCGCCGTGACAACCACGTTCGCGCCGATGAAACAGCACTTGCCGATCCGCGTATCGTCGTGATGCGCGCCGACGAAATCATGCGCAAAGATGCGAGCGCCCGGCGTTATGATCGTGTGATCGCCGATATGGATACCCTTGGGGTGAGTGTAATCGAGAAACGCCTTGCCCGAGATCAGCACACCCTTGCCAATATCCATGCCCCACACACTGCGCAGATACTGGCGGCGGATCGCCGCGAAAGCGAGGTAGAGGCGTTTGCGGATTGCAATCAGCATGGCTTCTCCTTCCGCTCACGGTGCGGTGCGCAACCAAAGAGCCGCTTCGCTGCGTCAGCTTGCGGGCGGTGCTTCCGCAGGCGCAGCGTCAGCCTCGCCAGCCGCGCTCGCGCTGCAAGTGCGCAGGAGTTCCTCGATCGTCTCGCGGTTGATATCGAGCGACGCGTCCGAAGCATCTTCGGCCAGCCTGTCCGCAGCGCATTCGCATGCAGGCGTGACGTTCTCCGAAGTGATCCCATTGTCCTGGGCAATCTGCTCGCATTGCGAAACCACCTCGGTGCGGATCTGGTCCTTGATCGCGTCGCCTGCCATTTCGGTTGCCGCATCGCACGCGGTCAATGCGAGAGCGGCGACGGGAAGCGAAATCAGGGCAAAAGCGCGCATGGGTAGGATCCTTAAAGGAGGGTCGGATTACAGGTCGATCAGCATCCGGGTCGGGTCTTCGATCGCTTCCTTGATGATCTTGAGCGCAGTCACAGCCTCGCGCCCGTCGATCAGGCGGTGGTCGTAGGAAAGCGCGATATACATCATCGGACGAATCTTGACCTCGCCATTGATCGCAACCGGACGGTCTTCGATTCGGTGAAGGCCGAGGACGGCGCTCTGCGGCGGGTTGATGATCGGGGTCGACATGAGCGAGCCGAACACGCCGCCGTTGGAAATCGTGAAGGTGCCGCCGGTCATGTCGGCCATGGTGAGCGTGCCGTCCTTGGCGCGCTTGCCATAGTCGGCGATGTCCTTCTCGATTTGGGCAAAGCCCTTCTTGTCGCAGTCGCGCACGACCGGAACGACAAGGCCGTTGGGAGCCGAGACCGCAACCGAGATGTCGACATAGTCGTGGTACACGATCTCGTCGCCCTCGATGTAAGCGTTGACGCTCGGCACGTCCTTCAACGCAAGGCAGGCGGCTTTCGCGAAGAAGCCCATGAAGCCAAGGCGGATGTCGTGCTTCTTGGCGAACAGGTCCTTGTACTTGGTGCGCGCTTCGATGACGGCGGTCATATCGACATCGTTGAAGGTGGTGAGCAGCGCGGCGTTGTCCTGCGCACCCTTCAGACGCTTGGCGATGGTCTGGCGCATGCGGGTCATTTTGACGCGCTCTTCGTTGCGGCCTTCACCGGTGGCTGTCGCGGTCGGTGCCGGAGCAGGGGTGGGCGTAGGCGAAGGCGCGGGACTGTCGCCCTTGGCTTTCGCAGCAGCGATCACGTCTTCCTTGGTCAGGCGGCCATCCTTGCCGGTGCCCTTGATGGTCGAGGGATCGACCCCGTGTTCGAGCACGGCGCGGCGAACGGCTGGCGAGAGCGTCTGAGTGACCTCTTGGTCTTCACGCTTCTCTTCGCCTTCCTCGCGCTTTTCCTGAGCGCGCGCGGGCTCTTCACCCTTGGTCGCAGCGCCGGTTGCGCCTTCTTCGATCACCGCGATGACAGCGCCAACTTCGACCGTGTCGCCTACCTCGGCGCGGTGTTCGGAGAGCACGCCAGCCACAGGCGAGGGCACGTCGACCGCGACCTTGTCGGTTTCGAGGCTCGCAATCGGCTCATCGACCGCGACCGCGTCGCCCGGCTGCTTGAGCCATTCGCCGATCGAGCCTTCGGTGACCGATTCCCCGAGCTGAGGGACAGTGATTTCAGTAGCCATTTCTCGTGATCCTCGAGTTTCTTGTCTTGGCGAATTACTTGGTGAGGCCGAGCGCGTCGGCGACCAGCTTCTCTTGTTGTTCGACGTGCCGCTTGGCGAGGCCGGTTGCGGGCGATGCAGCTGCCTCGCGTCCGGCATATTGCGGGCGCTTGCCCTCGTGGCCTGCCGCGGTGAGAGCGTCCTCGATCTGGTTCTGGACGAAGAACCAGGAACCGTTGTTCTTGGGCTCTTCCTGACACCAGATGACCTCTTCGAGGTTGGTCATGCGCTTCAGACGCACGGCGAGCGGGTCGCCGGGGAAGGGATAAAGCTGCTCGATCCGCACGATCGAGACGTCTTTCAGTTTTTCCGCGTCGCGTTTCTCGATGAGGTCATAGGCGACCTTGCCCGAGCACAGGACGAGGCGCTTGATCTTCTTGTCGTCAGCCGTTGCCGGTTCCATCGAGGGATCCGACTTGATCCGCTTGAACTGCCAGTCGCCAAGGAATTCCTCGCGCGGGCTTTTCGCCATCGGGTGACGCAGAAGCGACTTCGGCGACATGATGACAAGCGGCTTGCGGAAAGACCTGAGCATCTGGCGCCGGAGCACGTGGAAGTAATTTGCCGGCGTGGTGATGTTGCAGACCTGGATATTGTCGCTCGCGCACAATTGCAGGAAGCGTTCGAGGCGCGCCGAGGAGTGCTCCGGCCCCTGTCCCTCATATCCGTGCGGCAGCAGCATCACGAGGCCGTTGGCGCGAAGCCACTTTACCTCGCCTGACGCGATATACTGGTCGATCATGATCTGCGCGCCGTTGGCAAAGTCGCCAAACTGCGCTTCCCAGAGCGTCAGCGTTTTGGGATCGGCCATCGCATAGCCATACTCGAAGCCGAGCACGCCATATTCCGACAGCGTGGAATCGTGCACTTCGAACTTGCCGTGCGGCAGGGTGTTCAAGGGCACGTATTTGTTCTCGTCCTTCTGGTCGACCCAGACAGCGTGGCGCTGCGAAAACGTACCGCGGCCCGAGTCCTGGCCCGACAGGCGCACGTTGTAGCCTTCCATCACGAGGCTTCCGAAAGCGAGCGCTTCGGCGGTGGCCCAGTCGAAGCCTTCGCCGGTCTCGAACATCTGCCCCTTCGCCTTGAGCACGCGGCCAAGGGTGCGGTGGATGTTCACATCGTCGGGCACTTCGGTGAGCGTGCGGCCAAGCGAATCGAACATCTTGCGCTCGATTGCGGTGTCGACGTTGCGCCGCGCGGTCTCGTCGTCGGCAGGGCGGTGCAGACCCGCCCAGCGCCCGCCAAACCAGTCGGCCTCGTTCGGCTTGTAGCTCTTTGCGGCTTCAAACTCGTCTTCGAGATGAGAGACGAATTCGTCAGCCATTTTCTGACGGTCGCCGTCATCGATCACGCCTTCGGCAATCAGGCGCTCTTCGTAAACGCGGCTGACCTTGGGGTGCTTCGAGATCACGTCATACATGATCGGCTGGGTGAACTTGGGCTCGTCACCTTCGTTGTGGCCGAAGCGTCGATAGCACCACATGTCGATCACGACGTCGCGGTGGAAGCGCTGGCGGTATTCGACCGCGAGCTTGCATGCGAAAGTCACCGCTTCGGGATCGTCGCCGTTGACGTGCAGGATTGGCGCCATCACGCCCTTCGCCACGTCGCTCGGATAAGGCGAGGAACGCGCGAACATCGGCGAAGTGGTGAAGCCGATCTGGTTGTTGATGATGAAGTGCAGGCAGCCGCCGGTGTCGTAACCCGGCACGCCCGAAAGCGAGAGGCTTTCCCAGACAACGCCTTGCCCCGCAAAGGCCGCATCGCCGTGGATCAGCACGGGGAGCACCTGTTCCTTCTTCGAAAGATCGTCGCGGATAGCCTGCTGCGCGCGGGTCTTGCCGAGCACGACGGGGTTCACCGTTTCGAGGTGCGAGGGGTTGGGGACCAGGCTCATGTGAACGCTGATGCCGTCAAATTCGCGGTCGGTGCTGGTGCCTAGGTGATATTTCACATCGCCCGATCCGCCGACATCTTCGGGGTTGGCCGATCCGCCCGAAAATTCGTGGAAGATTACCTTGTAAGGCTTTTCCATCACGTTCGCGAGGACGTTCAATCGCCCGCGGTGGGCCATGCCGTAAATGATCTCGCGCACGCCCGCGCTGCCGCCATGCTTGATGACAGCTTCCAGTGCCGGGATCATGGATTCGCCGCCATCAAGGCCAAAGCGCTTGGTGCCGACATATTTCTTGCCGAGGAATTCCTCGTACTGCTCGCCGCGAAGAACGGCGGCGAGGATCGCCTTCTTGCCTTCAGGCGAGAACTGGATCGTGTCGCCCGGGCTTTCGAACTTGTCCTGCAGGAAGCGCCGCTCTTCGGTGTCGGCGATGTGCATGTATTCGAGGCCGACCTTGCCGCAATACACAACGCGCAGCCGCTCATACAGCGCGCCCACGGTCGTCCACTCCATGCCCAGCACGCCGCCGACATAGACTTCCTCGTTCTCCTTGCCCGCAAGGCCATGGAATTCGAGCGTAAGGTCGGGTGGTGTCTCGCTTCGCTTGGTAGACGTGCCCAGTGGGTCGAGCTGCGCAGCGAGGTGTCCGCGAACACGGTAGAGCCTCACAAGCGTCATCGCCGCGATCGAAAGGCTGGCCGCCTTCTCGATCGAGGCTGGGTCAGCCGCCTTGCCAGCCGCTTTCGCAGCCTTGCCGACCGCCTCCTTCGCCCCGAGCAGCATCTGCGTCGGGTCCATGGCGCTCGCCAGGTCCGCGTCTGCGTCCGCTACCTCGGCAAGCCACTTGGGATTGCCCCAGGAAGGGCCCGGCTGCGGGCCTTCCTGGTCGGTCATTTCGGGGAGAAAGTTTTGCGGTTCTTCGCCCATGAGGGTTCTCCGGGGAGGGTAGGGTTACGCCATTTCTTTCAGCATAGCGTCGAGAGTAGTGCCGAGTTCCGAGGGCGAAGGCGAAACACGGATGCCCGCATCTTCCATCGCCGCGATCTTGTCGTCAGCGCCGCCCTGACCACCCGAGACGATGGCGCCAGCGTGGCCCATGCGGCGGCCCGGAGGCGCGGTGCGGCCTGCGATGAAGCCGACGGTCGGCTTCGAACGGCCTTTGGCGGCTTCCTGCTTGATGAATTCTGCGGCTTCTTCTTCAGCCGATCCGCCGATTTCGCCGATCATGATGATCGACTTGGTTTCCGGATCGTCGAGGAAGAGGTCGAGCACGTCGATGAAGTTGGTGCCGTTCACAGGGTCGCCGCCGATGCCGACAGCCGTGGTCTGGCCGAGGCCAACCTGCGTGGTCTGGTGCACGGCTTCGTAAGTGAGCGTGCCCGAGCGCGAGACAACGCCGACGCTGCCCTTCTTGAAGATCGAGCCCGGCATGATGCCGATTTTGCACTCTTCAGGGGTCAGCACGCCGGGGCAGTTCGGGCCGATCAGGCGCGACTTGGAGCCGGTCAGCGCTGCCTTGGCGCGGACCATGTCGAGCACGGGAATACCCTCGGTGATGCAGATGATGAGCTCCATCTCGGCATCGATGGCTTCGCAGATCGCGTCCGCTGCAAAGGGCGGCGGCACGTAGATGCACGAAGCGGTCGCGCCGGTGGCTTCCTTGGCTTCGCGCACGGTGTTGAACTGCGGCAGGCCGATATGTTCCGTGCCGCCTTTGCCCGGCGTCACACCCGCAACCATCTTGGTCCCGTAATCGAGAGCCTGCTGCGTGTGGAAAGTGCCGGTGTTGCCGGTCATCCCTTGCGTGATGACCTTTGTATCTTTGTTTACGAGGATGGACATTCAATTGTTCTCCGTTCGGGTTCCCACGACCAGTCGCATGGCCGGGGCTTCACGTGATCCTGTGGGGGCGATCTGAACGATGTGCCCTTGGGCACTGAACAGGATTTCGCCTTTTTCGTTCGCGTCTGGAAGCTTGCCGCCAAAGGCAGCCTTGAATTCTTCGTAGGTGTCGAAGCTCTCGATGCGGGCGTTGACCATGCAGATGCCGTCACCGCTGAGATCGCTCAGAATGATGATCGGGGCACGCTCGCCGTGGCCGTAGATGATGGGGCCATCTTCGACCGTGTTGCCGTCGCCGTCGCGCATTGTCGCGCGCGCCCAGCCAAGATCTTCGAGCGAGGACGTGGAAATCGAGCCGCTTTCGGTTGCCGCGAAGCAATCGTTGTAGCTTTCGAAAATCTCCGGGAGCGCGGCCTCGCGAAGCTGCGCCGAAGCCGGCGCAGCGAGCAAGGCCGCGGAACCCAGAAAGATCGATGCGCGCTTAAGCAAGGCTGCTATCCAGCCCCTTACACGCTTCGAGCAGTTCTTCGACCGCGTCGGTCGAAACCTTGAGGTTGGACTTTTCCTCGTCCGACAGTTCGATCTCGACCACTTCCTCGGTGCCGCCCGCGCCGATCACGGTCGGGACGCCAACATAAAGCCCGTCGAGGCCGTACTTGCCTTCGACGTAGGAGGCACACGGCAGGATGCGCTTCTGGTCACCCAGATAGGCTTCGGCCATGCTGATCGCGCTGGTGGCGGGAGCGTAATAGGCCGAGCCGTTGCCGAGCAGGCCGACGATCTCGCCGCCGCCCTTGCGGGTGCGGTCAACGATTTCGTCGAGACGCTCTGCCGGAACGCCCTTGATCTTGGCGTAGTCGTCAACCGGGATACCGTTGATCGTGGTGTAGCTCTTGACCGGAACCATCGTGTCGCCGTGGCCACCGAGGACGAAGGCGTTGACGTCCTTGACCGAGCAATCGAATTCCCATGCAAGGAAGGTCGCAAAGCGCGCGCTGTCGAGAACGCCGGCCATGCCGACCACCTTGTTGTGGGGAAGGCCCGAGAATTCACGCAGCGCCCACACCATCGCGTCCAATGGGTTTGTGATGCAGATCACAAAAGCGTCGGGGCAGTTGTTCTTGATGCCTTCGCCAACAGCCTTCATCACCTTGAGGTTGATGCCGAGCAGATCGTCGCGGCTCATGCCGGGCTTGCGCGGGACGCCCGCCGTGACGATCACGACGTCGGAACCGGCAATGTCAGCATAGTCGTTCGATCCAGTGATCTTGGCGTCAAAGCCTTCGATCGGGCCGCACTGGCTAAGGTCCAGCGCCTTGCCCTGCGGCATACCTTCGGCGATGTCGAAGAGGACGATGTCGCCCATTTCTTTTTTCGCTGCGAGGTGGGCGAGCGTGCCGCCAATCATGCCGGAGCCGATAAGCGCGATCTTCTTGCGGGCCATGTGTATCCTTCCCAAAATCTTCGGGACGAATAATCCAAGCGAGGCTTAATAGCCCGGCTTTCGTCCCAAATGGCCGGGCACCCGCTTCTGGCGGCGGGGTAGGCCCGGGAAAGGGCGATTGCAACCGTCAAAAGGTCGCATTTGCCAACTATCTTCGCAAATAGTTCGCAATTGCATTAAGTGCAGCGATTGCGAGATTTCCGCGCCCCGCACAAGACGGTGCAAATCATGCTTAGTGGGATAAAGGTAATGCGCTCAGCGAACGCTTCGGATCAGGCGGTCGCGCGGCGGCCGTCCTGCTCGCGTTCCTGTGCCAGCAGCATGGCGGCAAGATAGTCGGGCACGGCGCGGCTGAAGTAGTAGCCCTGGCCAAGGTTGCAGCCCGCATCGCGGACAACCTGCACCTGGTCGATCGTCTCCAGACCTTCGGCGACGATGTCCATGCCAAGCGTCGTTCCCATTTCGGCCACGGCGCGGATGATCGCATCGCTCTTGCGGCCAACCTGCGCGCCCGAGACAAAGGAACGGTCGACCTTGATCTTCGAGAACGGGAAGGTGTTGATGTAGCCGAGCGAGGAATACCCCGTACCGAAATCGTCGAGAGCAAAGCGCACGCCGATTTCCGACAGTTCCTCGATGAAGGCAGCGGTCGAGTGGTTGTCTTCGATGAAGAGGCTCTCGGTGACTTCGAGTTCAAGACGCCGCGGGTCGAGCCCTGCTTCACGAAGCGCGCTCTTGATACCCAAAGCCGCGCCCGGAGCGCGGATCTGAAGCGGTGAGAGATTGACGGCGACGGTCACGTCATCGGGCCATGTCGCAGCAACGCGCGCGGCCTGCGCCGTGATCCAGTTGCCAAGCGTCACGATCACGCCGGTTTCTTCCGCCACCGGAATGAATTCGTCAGGCCGCAGTTCGCCCTTGTGCGGGTGGAACCAGCGAACCAGCGCTTCGAACGTCTTGATGCGGCCTGTTTCCAGATCGACGATCGGCTGGAAGTAGATCGACAGCTCGTCGCGTTGGATTGCGGCGCGAAGCTCGTCCTCGATCTCGCGGCGGCGTGCGAGGTCGCGCGACATCGAGGAATCGTAGAAACATGTCCGGCTGCGTCCGCCGACCTTTGCATGATAAAGCGCAAGGTCTGCGCTCTGCATCAGCGTGTCGGCATCGTTGCCGTTCTCCGGCAGCAGCGAAACGCCCAGCGAAGCGCGCACTTCGAGGCGTTCTCCGTCGATGCGGAACGGGCGCATGATCTCTGCATGGATTTCGCTCGCTAGGCGTTCGGCGTCCTGGCGGCTTACGATCGGGCAGAAAATGATGAACTCATCGCCGCCAAAGCGAGCGACGGTCGATCCTTCAGGCGAAACTTCCTTCAATCGCTTGGCAACGCCGGTCAGAACGCGGTCGCCGACCGGGTGGCCGAGCAGGTCGTTCACTTCCTTGAAGCGATCAAGGTCGACCCAGATCAGCGCCAGACGGCTGTCGTCATTCACGCCCATCATCGTTTCGACCATCGCGTGATTGAGGCCGGCGCGGTTCGCAAGGCCGGTCACCACGTCGGTGCGAGCAAGGACCTGCATCTTGTCAGCCAGCCGCGCGCTGGTTTCGGCAGAGGCAATCGAGTCGCGCAACACCGTGAAGATGTTGCCGCAGATCGAGATCATCGCCGGGATCAGCAGAAGGATCGTGATGCCCAGCGCGATGAAGCCCGGCTTCGCAGTCCAGAAACTTGCCAGCGCGATCGGAACGCAGGTGAGGCCAAGCTGGCCCATCGCGATCGTCAGACGACCGGCATTGCGGGCGCTCACCCCGATCCCATAGCCGACCGCATTACACACCATCAGCACTTCGACCTGCACACTGCTGCCGTCTACGATCACGAATGCAGCGGTGCAGCCAAGCGCGAGAGCGAAGCTGAACGCGCCGATTTCGTAAACGAATTCAAGCGTGGCGGTGCTGTTGCCATCGGCTTCGGCATCGAGCGCCAATGCCGCTGCGACACGCGCTGCCGCGATCACGGTCAGCACTGCAGCTGCGACGTAAAGTTCGGGCATTTCGGCAATCCATGCCGATACCGATGCCGCGCACACGATGCACAGCGCGCCAATCGCAAGGCTGGAAGGTTGAGCGTAAAGTGTCGTGACCAGCAAGCGGCGCACGCGTTCGGACAATTGGTCCGACGACTCTTGCCTGCCGAACCGCCCTTTCAGGCGGCTTATTACACTGGTCACTCCCATAACAGTTTGGCCCTACGCAAAACAGGTCAAGGGGTGGTTAACGCGGCGGCGGCTTTATCCACGTTCGGTGGACGCAAACCTTCGAATTCAATTTGAATCGATCGTTTACCGCCGCAGGAAATCGAGCGGACCCGGGGAGGGGGAACTGGTCGGCTCGATGGCGATAGGGACGTGCGAGGCAAAGCCTTAGCTGAGCGCGCCATTCGGTCCGAGATTGGCCGCTTCCGCCGCAAGCCTGCGGTCGAGCGTGCGGGTGATGCCGAGCCACCAGTCATACGCCTGGCGGTCGCCCTCGAAGAATGCCTTTTCCGCCTGTGCGCGTGCCTGGCGCGCGGCGCCGAGGCCGTGCTCCGCAAAGTGCCTAAGGGCTGCACGAAGCATCTGGTCATTCGCCGGTTTGTGATCGCCAGCGTTTGCGCGCTTCACCGGCCCCTTGGTTCCCGATTTCGGGTTGTTGTCGTTGGCCACGCGTTCTTGCGCACGAACCGCCAGAGCCTTGGCAATCGGAGTGCAGGCTGGGGCGTGAGCGAGGCGATTGGCGGGTGCGAAGCGAAGGGACATCGGGCGTCTTGGTCTCTCGTTTTGGCGCCCGCGTGCAATTCGCTGCCAATATAGGCGCGGCGTTGCTGTCGGGCGCAGAAAAGGGTTTCAGCGATGTCAGCCGCAATAAGCCTGACGCGCTAAGGCTTGGTGTGGAGCTAAGGTTGAGACCGCGTTAACCGGCTGGCTAACCGCTGGCCTTCTTACCGCTGGGAAGTGGGCGGAGCGGCGGTGTTCTCACCCGCTAACGAACGCTGTTCCTGCTCCAGCGCGGCGCGCGCGGCATCGCTCTTCCATTGCCCGGCGCTCGCATAGTCGTCGCGAACCTGGCCGACGCCTGCGTAAGCGGGATCGGCAAGCACGGGCTCCGGTGCAGCAAAGGCTGCCGGCGGCGAAGAAGGCTCTGCTGCGCTGCGCGGACTGGCCACCAAACCGCCTTGATTTGGCAAGGCTGGCAAGGTCTCGATATGCGCCGTTCTTGCCCGGTTTGCGGCCCCCGGTTCCTCACCTGCATAGCGCGCGGTGAATGCGCCGCTCGCGCCAGCCGCGCCTTTGGAGCGGTAGAAGCGGTGTGCGCCGATCGTGCCGATGTGGTCGAGGCTGGACGCCCAGTAAGGATTGACCCAGAGCGTGTGGTAATGCGTCGCGTGCCCAACTGGCGCGTAGACGCTGCCCGCCAACGCTTCGTCAGCAATCTGTTTTGCTCGGTCCCACGACCGCCCGCCAGCGCGGCGCGAAAGGCTGCCATCGCACGTAAAGGTGAACTGGCAACCGGTCCTGCGCTGAGAGCCCTGATAGACCACGCCGCACACGCTTCCCGGCCAGCTGCGATGGGAGACGCGGTTCAGCACGACCTGCGCAACGGCGCGCTGTCCCGCTTCGCTTTCGCTCGCCGCTTCGTACCAGATCGCCTGCGCAAGACATTCAGCAGCGCGCAGGTGGCTTGCTCCTCCGACGCTGAAGAATGGCTGCGCAGCGGGGCCAGCGTCGATCACCTGCCCCAGCTCGCGTCCGGCCTCTGCGCCGGTATCGTAGGCGTCTGTTGTTGGCAGAGCGATCAGCGCATCGTCGGCTGAAGGCGCGGCAAGGAAGAAGAACGCAGAGCCTGGGAAACTTTGGCCGGGACGCTCAAACGGCATCGCGGGGTTGGCTTTGAGCTCGGCAGACAGCTTTGCGCTCACCATCTCGGCCTCGGTCGGAGCATTGCCCGCGAGCGCTCCGAATTCGCCGGGTGCGGCCATGGCAGGCACCGCGATTGCGGCGAGCAGGACCATCAGCCGCGCGCGCAGATTGCCGCCCTGCGCTCGCGGCTGCGGCGCAGACGCGCTCGCGTCGGGCAGGCGGATCACCTGCGGCGAGGCGGTTTTGGCCACGTGGGCTGAAAGGTTGCGAAGGAAACTCATGGCGCGCCTCAAGCGCGTAACGATTGTGAGGCGCTTTCACGAGCGTGCTGACAGGTGGCGTCCCGAAAGGCGACACAGGCCATCAATTCGTTAACGCTGCGCCAGCGCGCTTGTGGTGAGCCCGTCGCGGCCCTATCGGCTGGCAGGGATGGGAGTTTCGGCGATCAATCGGGCGGCACGTTGGCTCGGCGCGGCAAGTGCGCTCGCGGTCCTTTCGGGCTGCCAGCCCGCCAAGGCCGGCCGATCCGATGACATCGGCCCCACCTTTGTCAGCCTCAATCCGTGCCTCGATGCAATCCTCGTCGAAGTGGCCGCGCCTGAGCAAATCCTTGCCCTCTCGCATTACAGCCGCGATCCGGCAGCCAGTTCGGTGGATGTGAACCGCGCTCGCAGCTTTGGCGTGACGGGCGGGACGGCTGAGGAGATCATCGCGCTTTCGCCGGACATCGTCCTTGCCAGCCGCTTCATTGCGCCTGCCACGCTGAACGCGCTCGAACGCGCAGGATTGCGGGTCGAGACCTTCGACAGCCCCTTCAGCAGCGAGGCGAGCTTCGATCAGATTTTCCAGATTTCCAACCTTGCCGAGCACCCAGCGAGGGGTGACGAGTTGGTGCAGCAAATCCGCTTCAGCGTCGACAAGCCGGAAGGCGATGCGGGCTCAGCCATGGTGTGGCAGGCTGGACAGATCGTGGCAGGCGAAAGCTCGCTGGTGGCAGAGCACCTGCGCTGGGCAGGTTTCTCTAACCACAGCGCAGCGCAGGGGTTGGGGCAGGCCGATTTCGTGACGCTCGAAGCGGTGCTGACCGAGCCGCCCGACCTGCTTCTGATCGCGGGCGATGCGGCAGGGCAGGGGCATCCGGTGCTTGGCTCGCTTGAGGGCACCCATGTCGCGCGTTTTGACCCGAACCTGTTCTATTGCGGTGGCCCCTCGATTGCGCAGGCGCGCGAACGTCTTGTCGATATTCGCGCAGAGCTTGAGGGGGCGAGCGAGTGAACCGCGCTGCCGTCATCTTCGCAGCGCTGCTCGTGGTGCTTGTGCCGATTTCTCTGCTCGCAGGGCGGGTCTGGATCAGCCCAATCGGTGCGGAAGGCACGGCGAACGCAGCGCTCATCCTGATGGAATTGCGCCTGCCGCGCGCTGTGCTGGCGATTGTCATCGGGGCGGGGCTTGGCGCGGCTGGCGCGGCGATGCAGGGCTATCTTCGCAACCCTTTGGCCGATCCGGGCCTGTTCGGCATTGCTCCCATGGCAGCGCTTGGCGCGGTGGCGAGCTTCTGGTTCGGGCTCGCCTCGTCTTCCTGGGGCGTTCCCGTCTTTGCGCTGGCCGGAGCCGCTCTCGCGATGGCGCTGCTTGCCGCGATTGCGGGTAGAAGCGTGTCCGATGGCCGCGCGGGCGCGGGCGGAGGGATCGCGCTCTTCACGCTTGCCGGTCTGATGATCGCCAGCCTTGCCGGCGCTCTCACCGCGCTTGCTATCACCATGGCGCCCAGCGCCTTTGCGATGAGCCAGATCGTCATGTGGCTCAACGGCGCGATCACCGACCGCTCATGGGCGGAGGTCTGGATCGCAGCGCCGCTTACTCTTGCCGGGATCGCGGTGCTGATGCTGGCATCGCGAAGCCTTGATGCGCTGACGCTCGGCGAAGAGGCGGCACGTTCGCTCGGCGTTGACCCAAGGCGGCTGCTCTTCCTGCTGGTGGTGGGAACGGCGCTCACCGTGGGGTCAGGGGTCGCGGTAGCTGGAATTATCGGTTTCGTCGGATTAATCGTGCCCCATCTCGTGCGCCCGCTCACCGACCGCCTGCCATCCTCGCTCCTTCTTCCAAGCGCTCTTGCAGGGGCATGCCTGGTGCTGCTGGCAGACAGCGTTGTGCGCGTCCTGCCGCTGGTGACCGAGCTTCGGCTCGGCATAGCCTTGTCGCTCATCGGGGCGCCGTTCTTCCTGTGGTTGCTCATCCGCATGCGCAAGGGGCGGCTGTGATGCTGGAGGCAAACAACCTTTCCATTGAGCGCGGCGGTCGCCGGGTTTTGAGCGATGTCAGCGCTGCGTTTGCAGCCGGTGAGATCACCGCGATTGTCGGGCCGAACGGAGCTGGCAAGTCGAGCCTCGTCCTCGCGCTCGCAGGGCTGCTCGATCCGGTGGGTGGCGCTGTGACGCTTGATGGACGCTCGATCCATGCACTGCCGCCGCGAGAGCGGGCACGCATGCTCGGCTATCTTCCGCAGGACACTGACATCGCCTGGGACGTCGCGGTCGAACAGCTGGTGGCGCTTGGCCGCCTCCCCCATGGCGACCGCGGACGCGATGAAGTCGAAGCCGCCATTTCGATGCTCGCGCTTGAGGATTTGCGCCATCGCCCGGCGAGCCGTCTGTCAGGCGGGGAGAAGGCGCGCGTTCTGCTGGCGCGAGTGCTGGCTGGAACGCCTGAGTGGGTGCTCGCCGATGAACCGCTCGCCGCGCTTGACCTTGCGCATGCAAAGGCGCTGACCGAGCACTTTCGCGAGATCGCCGATAGCGGTTCTGGCGTCGTGCTCGTGGTCCACGATCTTGCCGTGGCAATGAACTGTGCCGACCGCGTCATCGTTCTGAGTGATGGCAAATGCGTGGCCACCGGCACACCAGCCGATGCCCTTACGCAAGAGATAATCAAACGCGTGTGGGGAGTGGATGCTGACTGGTTGGGTAAGCCGGGCCAGCATGCGCTGGTCATTCGCCGTCCTTAGCGGCAGGTGCAGTGCCGCTGAATACCACAGGTGACCTGCGCATACCGACCCGGTGCGGCGGGTTAGGGTGCGCCGCATCTCAATGTTTGTTGCAATCCAAAAAGCCCAAGGCGCGACCCGAAGGGCAGGAGTGCAAAGACCTACAAAGAGGATTGCTTCATCACCAATTGCCGCCATTTTGGCGACTTCATATTTTCTGTACCCCTTCGCCAACCCCGGTTTTCTGCGGGTTTGGAGCGAAATAAAGAGTTTCGCTGGCTCCCGATTGCGAGGCCGACTAAGCCGTTTTAATGGCCAATTCCGACCAGATTCTCTCAGATTCCCGCTGGCTCCCTCACGCACTCGATCCGGCAACAGGGGCGATCACCTTCATCAAGCTGGAGCGTGAGCGACTATCGGCATCGCGCTTTCTTGCAGACGTAGGCGGCGAGGAAGGGCGCGATGTTGCAAGCGTGCCATTGGCCGAGATGGCTCAGGCTCAAATCGCTCAAGGCCCGCTCCATTTCATCTTTCACACTGCGTTCTGTCGCTCGACCCTGCTGGCAAGAGCGCTCGAACAACCCGGCATTAGCGCCGGTCTCAGCGAGCCGGGAATCATCGCAAGCCTGGTAAACGCAGGGCCTCAGGCAAAGCCTGCAATCGCGCCGGTCATGGCATTGCTAAGCCGCAGCTGGAGTGAGGGAGAGGCGGTGTTCGTCAAACCGACCAACCACGCCAACGCCATCGCGCCCGCGCTCATGGAAGCGGTGCCGGGGGCCAAGGCGGTGGTGATGACCAACCCGCTGCCAGCCTTCCTCGCTGCCGTGGTTCGCAAGGGGATGCTCGGGCGTCGGTGGGCTCGGCAGTTGTACCTCGAGATGATGGGCTATGCCGGAATGGACCTCGGCATGGATGGCCGAGAGCAGTTCTCCATGACTGACCTGCAAGCGGGCGCGCTGGCTTGGTTCCTGAACCAGCGTTTCATGCATGGGATGGCCAGCCGGTTCGGCGACCGCGTGCGCACCCTCGACGGAGATCGTTTTGGTGAGGAGCCAGCCGAAACACTCGCAGCTATTGGAGCCTTCACTGGAGTTCCGATCACTCAGCAAAAAGCCGAGGCAATCGCAAGCGGCCCCGTCTTTGCCAGCGATGCCAAGACCGGCGAGGATTACGCGACCAAAGCTGCCCGCGACGCAAAGGCCACGAGCAGCGCGGTGGTCGAGGATGAGATAGCAAAGCTCGAAGAATGGATCGCCATGATCGCTGGCCAGGCCGGGCTCACGGTGCCGATCAAACAGACGCTGTTTTAGCCGCGTCCCGACCAGCTGCCCGACTTGCGATCAGGCCTCGCGCGGATCGGAATAGTCGGCATTCAGGAAGATGTTGGTGCGCCTCTCGCTGCGATAGACAAGGCCTTTTGCGACCCTGCTTGCCGCATGGTGGTATTCGAGTTCTTCCGCGATGCCCTCATAGTCGCCCGCTTCGATGGCTGCGTTGAGCTTCGGGCTTTTCTCCGGTCCGACCGTCCCAATGCCCACATTGAAGACAAGGTCGACAAGCGCGTCGAATTCGTTTTGGTTGAGCGGAAGATCACCGACGATTTTTCGCACGCCCTTTTCGGCCTTTGCGAGGTCCTTTTCGAGAAAGGCGAGGGCGCGTCTGTGCGAGATGGTATCGCCTACCTTCAATCGGTCTTTGGGCAATACGAGGTGCCCGACGCCGACCGTTGGATAGCCCGCCACATCGCGGTAGACATCATAGCGCACGCCTTCTTCCTCGATCATCGCATCAATCAGCCGGTCGCTTACCGAGAGCTTCTTCGCATGGCGGCGCTCGGACGGGTCGACAAGTTCGAATTCATTCGCGCTCTCGAACTCCCCCATCATGTTCTCCGCCGCAATCGGATCAGCGGACAATGCAAGGTTAGAGGTCCCTGAAAGCCCGAGTGCACTGACGCCCAGCGCAAACGCGGTCCGCTTGCGCCTTTTGCCGCGCTGGCGAACATTCTGAAGCGGCGTGTAAGTGACAGAGCGCCTGCGCCTGCTGCGCTCGCGCCGGTCGTTCCAACGCTTGCGAAACGACTTCGCAAAACTGCGCCGTACAGCCTTCTTGACGGAAGGCAGATCGGGCGCCTGCGTCAAAGGCGACGTGCCCGGCGAAGTGAGCCGCGACCCCTTTTCGCCGCCAGAGGCAGCGTTGATCGAAAAAGCGGGTTTGCGACCCGCAGGACCAGATGTGAGAAGTGTGTTGCGCGTTGAACTAAAGATAAAGCTGTCCTTTCGAAGGAAAGGACCGGGCGCTTCGTCACGAATTCCGTGACGGCGAGCGAGCCTCGGCACGTGAGTGCGGCATCAAAGAGGCGCTGCTTCGGATCCTTCCCGAAATGTCTGCACGACCTGGGCGCGGCGGTTGCGCGCTGAAATGTTCGAGGTCGTTGTTGTGTTCACTTTAGTTACAGACAGGGCCGCAAGTTCGATCCACGGCTCAGCGTGATTGAGACACGGGATGTGGGAAGCTGGAGGTTGCTTTGTGAGAGCTGTCGCCGGATAGGGAAGGGATGGCGGTCGAGATCACATCGAGGGGGGAGCTTGCCGCGTGGCTTGAGGACAAGCCGCGTGAATGGGCGCAGGTGATTGGCTTCCGAGCAGTATTGAGACCTCTGGCTTTGATTTTCGAACCGGACGAGTGGACTTCGGAGTCACCACAGGTTTCAGCAGCTCTACCGACTTTCAGGGCTCTCTGCGTTGTGCACGCAATAGTGTCGTTGACTCGCGGTGCGTTGTTTCACTCTGCCGCAGAAGCTGCCTTCTTCGCGCGCGATATGGCGGAAGTAGCGGCACGCCGGGGGCCGGTCGCAACGCCGACTGACCCGGTCTCGTTGCTTTTCGGTGCGAGCGATGCAGCGTACACAGCAGCCTTTGAGAAGGCGTATGCCCAAGCAGCAGCGGACGCAGCTTTCTCAGCTAGTCAAGCGCCTCTACGGACTTATTCCGGCTACCTGTGGTACGAGACTAGCCGCGACTGTTCGCAGCTTGCGGACAATATGGACCCGTTGAGGCTGATGCATTCATCGGTCTGGAATCAGAGGCCCGATTGGTTTCAGCAGATTTGGAGCGCTGCCGCTCGATGGCTTTCGCGCAGCGAGCATGGCTTCGAAATCTGGCGCGAGTGGTACTACGGGCGGCTCGAAGGCCTCTCCCACGCCTTTGCCGAATTCGACGACGAAGCAGACCAAACCTTCTTTCGCTGGATCGTCGAACAGGACAACGAATGGTGGTCCCGCGAACCCGCCGAGGTAAACGCCGACATCAAGGCATTTGTCGACTCTTTACGCAAACGAAAATCCGACGACAAGCCGCGCGTCGACTTCTTCATCTCCTACGCCTCGCCCGACGAGACCGACGCGCGCGAAGTTGCGGCGATCTTGGACCAGCTGGGCAAATCCTACATCGTCCAATATCGCGACTTCCCGCAGGCGAATTTCGTCAATGCCATGAACGACGCAATGGACCGCGCCGACCGCCTCATTCCGCTCTATTCCAGAAGCTACGTTGCGTCTGACCACTGCAATGCGGAGTGGAACTACTATTACAACCTCGACCCGTCCTCGGTCGAGCGGCGCATTGTTGGCTTCAAGCTGGATGGCGGCGATCTCAAGCCGTTGATGCAGACGGTCAATTACCGCGACCTCACCCGGTACTCGGGGTTCGATCGCGAAGAGGCCATTCGCGAGTGGATCGAATGGGAACCCCCTGCGCCGACCAGGGAGAGCGTTTCGGACTCGGTCGAACGTCTGCTCAGCCCGCAGATTGCTGCCAACGCCGAGGGCAAGCTCGACACTCTGCCCAATCCCCTGACCGACGTCCCGGTGCGCGAAAGCGCTTTGGAAACCGCCGTGCGCGAGCTCTTGCTGGTGCTCGACGTCATCTTCGCATCGAAGCACAATCTCCCAAGCAACATGGACCGCGCGCTTTTGCGCTATCATGATGAGGTTCGCGAAAGCGGCGCGAAATCGGCTTGGGGCGGGCTTGATCGGCTGGTAAACATCGTGACCGGCGGTCTTTCAACGATGTCGAGCGCAGAGTTTGCACCGGGACAGCGTGAAACGCTCGAGGAGTTCACTGCCGCGCACAAGAAATGCATGTCGGCACTGCCGAGCCTCGATCTGGAGGAACGCGCCCTCTCAGAGATTTCAGTCGAGGAAGCTGATCCGGAAGCGGTGCGGGAGATCACGCAAAAGCTTCGCGCGATGCACGAGCCGCTTCAGGAGGCGGGCAAAACCACGTCTTCGCTCGATGAGTTGATCGAGGACGTCATCAAGGAAGGGCAGGACGTTGCTCACGCTGCGGGCGCCCTAGACGCGGACGCGAAGGAGCAGGGCAGCAAGCGGCGCTACCTCATGTATGTTGGTGGGATCGGCTTCGGGGTCGTGAATGCGCTCGGCGCGATGGCCACGATTGCCGATTCACCATCCGCGGTACAAGCGATGCAAGCGGGCAGAGAGCTTATCGAGGCCTTCTTCAAAGCGCTTGGACTCTAGCCCGCCGCGCCACTCACCCCCCGCAATACCGCCAATCCCCACCGCGACACCGCCGCACGGCTTCGCGCCATTCGCGCATGCGGCGTTCGTAGTCGGCGCGGCTTCTCTCGTAGTCGTCCATGTCCTGCGCGTGGCGGTCGTAGGCTTCCCAGCCGCGCGCATATTCGGCGTCGCGGCGCTCGACGTAGCGCAGCTGCTCGCGGTTGAGGCGGCGGATTTCGGCGCGGTCGCGGGCGAGTTCTTCGCGTGAGAGGCCTTTGCAATCGTCGGGATCGGAGCAGGCGTATGCAGGTGCGGGTGCGCTTGCGGCTAGCGCGGTGATCACAAGAGCGGCGGTTGCGGCCAGAGGGGCGGGGAAGGCGGTGGCGATACGCATGGTGGGTTCCTTCGCGATGTGAAGCGATCAAGTTGTTGTTTTTCCACCAGCCACGATCATACCGCGAAAGCCGAAGAAAGCCTTACCCGAGCCGCTCGGATCGCCGCCGCTCAGCGTCGGCCCGTCGATGCGGCATTCGATTGTGGCAAGGCGGCACCAAGTCGCGCCTCGGGCGTTGTAATCGGTAAGCCTCGTCGCCACCTCACACCCAAGCGGGCACAGCGCTCTGCGCTCCCCCTTTACATCAGCGAACATTTGCGGAACAAACGCCCCTTATGAGCCTTACGAAAATTCAAAAGCATTGGCCTGCCACATGCTGACAAAAATAAGCGTCCGTGGTGCCCGTGAGCACAACCTCAAAGGCGTCGATATCGACCTGCCGCGCGATAGCCTGATCGTGGTGACGGGGCTGTCGGGTTCGGGCAAGTCGAGCCTCGCCTTCGACACGATCTATGCCGAGGGGCAGCGGCGCTATGTTGAGAGCCTCAGCGCCTATGCGCGCCAGTTCCTGGAGATGATGCAGAAGCCCGATGTCGAGCATATTGACGGGCTCTCTCCTGCAATCTCGATCGAGCAGAAGACTACCAGCCGCAACCCGCGCTCGACCGTGGCAACCGTGACCGAGATTTACGACTACATGCGCCTTTTGTGGGCGAGGGTTGGCGTGCCGTATTCGCCTGCGACGGGAGAGCCGATCACTGCGCAGAGCGTGTCGCAGATGGTCGACCGGGTGATGGCTCTGCCAGAGGGCACGCGGCTTTACCTGCTCGCGCCGGTCGTGCGTGGGCGAAAGGGCGAATATCGCAAGGAAATGGCCGAGTGGCAGAAGGCGGGCTTCACCCGTGTGCGGATCGACGGGGAACTTTACCCGATTGAGGAAGCGCCTGCGCTCGACAAGAAGTTCAAGCACGACATCGAAGTGGTGGTCGACCGGCTGGCGGTGAAGGAAGGGCTGGAGACGCGTCTTGCGGACTCGTTCGAGACTGCGCTCAAACTTGCCGAGGGCCTCGCCTATGTGGACCTCGCCGATGGCGTGGTGCCGGGGCGCGAGGATGAGGCGGATCAGGGCGGCGCGATGAAGGGCGCGGGGCTCACTGCCAACCGCATCGTGTTCAGCGAAAAGTTCGCCTGCCCGGTCAGCGGCTTCACCATCGAGGAAATCGAGCCGCGCCTGTTCTCGTTCAACTCCCCCCAGGGCGCGTGCCCGACCTGCGACGGGATTGGCGAGAAGCAGCTGTTTGACGAGCAGCTCGTGGTCCCGAACGAGGAGCTGACTCTCAAACAGGGCGCCATCGCGCCATGGGCCAAGTCCAACCCGCCGTCGCCTTATTACATGCAGGTGCTCACCAGCCTCGCGAAGGCGTATGACTTCACGATCACGACGCCGTGGAAGGACCTTGAGCCTGACCAGCGCATGATCATCCTTCACGGCACGGGCGGGATGCCGGTTGCGCTCACCTTCAAGGACGGGCGCAAGCAGTACACCGTCAACAAGGCGTTTGAAGGCGTCATCGGCAACCTCAACCGCCGGATGATGCAGACCGAAAGCGCGTGGATGCAGGAGGAGCTGGGCAAGTTCCAGACCGCCCAGCCGTGTGAGACCTGCGGAGGCAAGCGCCTCAATGAAAAGGCGCTCGCGGTGAAGATCCCGAGCGCCAAAGGCCCCACGGATATTGCCGAACCCACGGTCATGAGCGTCGCGGATGCCAAGGCGTGGTTCCTTGACCTCGATCGGCACCTCACCGACCAGCAGGGCCAGATCGCCCGCCCGATCCTGAAGGAGATCAACGAGCGGCTGGGCTTCCTCGACAATGTCGGGCTCGACTACCTCAACCTCGACCGCACCAGCGGCACGCTTTCAGGCGGGGAGAGCCAGCGCATCCGGCTCGCCTCGCAGATCGGCAGCGGCCTGTCAGGCGTGCTCTACGTCCTCGACGAGCCTTCCATCGGCCTGCATCAGCGCGACAATGACCGGCTGCTCGAAACGCTCAAGCGGCTGCGCGATCTCGGCAATACGGTGATCGTGGTCGAGCATGACGAGGACGCCATCCGCACCGCCGACCATATCGTCGACCTTGGCCCGGGCGCAGGGGTGCGCGGGGGCGAGGTGGTGGCGCAAGGCACGCTCAAGCAGATCATGCGCGCGAAGAAGTCGCTCACCGCTGACTATCTCACCGGCAGGCGCGAGATCGCGGTCCCGCAAACCCGGCGCCCCGGCAACGGGCACATGCTCACCGTCCACGGGGCGAAAGCGAATAATCTGAAGGACGTGACCGCCGCCATCCCGCTCGGCACCTTCACCTGCATCACCGGGGTCAGCGGGTCTGGCAAGTCGTCCTTCACCATCGACACACTCTACGCCTCCGCCGCGCGCACATTGAACGGCGCGCGCGTCATTGCGGGCAAGCACGACAAGGTCACCGGCCTCGAATATTGCGACAAGGTGATCGAGATCGACCAGTCCCCCATCGGCCGCACCCCGCGCTCCAACCCCGCGACCTATACCGGCGCGTTTACCCAGATCCGCGACTGGTTCGCCGGCCTCCCCGAAAGCCAGGCGCGCGGGTACAAGCCGGGCCGCTTCTCCTTCAACGTCAAGGGCGGGCGGTGCGAGCAATGCACCGGCGACGGCCTCATCAAGATCGAGATGCACTTCCTCCCCGACGTCTACGTCACGTGCGAGACCTGCGGCGGCAAGCGCTACAATCGCGAGACGCTGGAGGTGAAGTTCAAGGGGCATTCCATCGCCGACGTGCTCGACATGACGATCGAGGATGCGGAGGAGTTCTTCAAGGCGGTCCCCCCGATCCGCGACAAGATGCGGATGCTGAACGAGGTGGGGCTTGGCTACGTCAAGGTCGGCCAGCAGGCGACGACGCTGTCAGGCGGCGAAGCACAGCGCGTGAAGCTCGCCAAGGAGCTTGCCAAGCGATCCACCGGACAAACGCTCTACATCCTCGACGAGCCTACCACCGGCCTGCATTTCGAGGACGTGCGCAAGTTGTTGGAGGTGCTGCACCGGTTGGTGGAGCAGGGCAACAGCGTGGTAGTGATCGAGCACAATCTCGACGTCATCAAGACCGCCGACTGGATCGTGGACCTCGGCCCGGACGGCGGCGTGCGCGGAGGCGAGATTGTGGCGGAGGGCACGCCGGAGGATGTGGCGCAGGTGGAGCGGTCGTTTACTGGGCGGTACCTTCAGCCCATGCTCAAGCGTCAGCAGGAAGCGGCGGAGTAAGGAAGCGCAGGTAAGCGCCGGGATGGTGACGAACCCGCCCGAAGCGCCCCCAAAGACTACGCGGAGCGGATGTGCTGCAGAAAACAGGGCGCGCGGTCGTCAACTGGATCTCATCCGAAAGAGGTATTCGACCGAAAAAGGACGCTTAGAAGAAGGGCAGTGGGAAGTTCTCATCTTCGGCGTCTCCGTGTAGTGCTATTCTATGTAATGTATCGATTCATTTCTTCGGCAGGATTCCCATTCGCACGGCGTTGGTTGTCCGCACGTCGCCAAAAATCAGGCTAAACTCATCTTATCAATTTGCTCGTGTGCAATTCGACAGAATTTTTTTCTAACCTAGCTTTACCCCGCGCTCGCTCCGTGAAAGCCGCTGATGAATGTGTATTCGCTCGTCTACATCAGCTAAAAGTTCGTTTTTTCTGCCTCTCAACCAAAGCGTGAACGTTTTGTCGACTAGAGACAGTTTGAACTTATTGCGATTATCGGAGTAAATATCGATTATAGAGGTGAAATTCTGTGAATATAGAAACTCCCGCAACGTATGCATTGCTTCCCGCGCAAATAGATCATTGAAACGATAATCTTGAAAGTCGGATTCAATTTTGGATTGAATTTGCCTAGAGGTAAAAAGGCCACGGCTGCTTGCGTAAAGTTTGAGCACGAGCCGATATATGTAAAGTGCGGGCATCTGCCGTTCCTTTCTGCAGAAACCCATCAACTTGTTGTGGAAATCGGTAAAGTTGCAATGCCTGTCAGCAACTCGCCTAACGATGGTGCTGGCATTAAGGGTTTGAGTGACCTTCAGAAGTTCAGCAGGGGCGTCCGAAACTCCGACTTGACGGCATGCTTCGGAGCAAGCTTCTTGAACGATAAAAACGCTCCCGCATGATTCCTTGGCTACAGATTCCGCGAAGCCGTCAGGGAAAGTCAAGTTGAGCATTGCTGCTCCGTTTTCGACGACCTCAACGAGATCGGTTTTTGTCCAAACATTGCAATTGATTTCAACGCATCTTCCAAGCAATTCGGTGCAAAGCGAGGCGAGCTTTTGTTCTTCCGCCCAGATACCTACACAGATGAATACAACATTCGCATTATCGAATAGCATCTTTGCGGTGTTGGCGATTTTTGTCTGTGCATGCTCTGACAATTGATGAAAATCATCGACAACAATATAGAGGTTTTCATCATACCCCCGGTCACGACCGTAACCAAGTTCTTCGAAGAAACGAAGCATGTCTCCGGGGTTGAGTAAGTCGTACTTCCGGGAATCGATTGTTCGAATTATCTGTGTGTGCGTTTTTTTGTTTGATCCTCCGACATCAATTCTAAAGTCTCCGGAGCTTGCGCCCAAATTGGCTCTCGCGTTCTTTTCGTTTACGCGCTCTTCCTCTGTTTCCGAGATTTGTTCAGTTCGGCCATACGCAACATTGAGTAAAGCGTCGATGAATTGTTCGTATGTCCATGCGTGTAGACACTGAATGTAAAGGCGCTCAGATCGCCCAACGTGTCTCTCAATCAGCGAACTCTTGCCGGTTTTTGATGCACCGTAGAGAGACACGTGTTTTCCGTTCTGCAGGGAGTCGATGAAGAGATCATCGACGTCCCTTCGTTCGATGTAATTGATTAACTCGTAGGCTTTTTTGACCCCGAAGACTTGGTTTGCGGTTAGACGCTCACTTTGTTGACGCATTAACTTTCCTCGAACCGGAATAGAGATACTTTAAGATGACGTGGCCGGTTTCAGCAAGTGCGGAGAGTATTGCCGCGGTAAGATTGTGTGCGAGATTGACTGGTTGGTGCGTCGCAAGTCTAATTTCGTGCTCCCCCCGGGAAATGCGTGCCTCAAATAGTCTAAACGGCCCGCATGGCTGCAAACCCCACCAAGTGTCCGTAGCGATCCGACCTTCGGGCCGCGTGAGCGATGAAGTCGCACACAGAATGGCGTTCGGCTCACTCGCAACAAGCTTCTCGTTCTGGGGAGTGTCTCGTCTCGTTTTGTGAATTCGTCGCCTCGGACTTTATCCGGGGTCCAGTTTTTGCCTTGTCCACGCGCAAGTAAGTTGGAGCCCGGCTCGGAGGCCGGGGTGACGGTTGGGGCTGCGGGAATGGCATTTTCCTACTCCCAACAAACCCGCTAACTGAAAGATTCGCAACGGCCCGCAGGGCCGCAAGCCCGACCGGGCGCCCGCAGCGGAGTCGAAGACGGCGCCGTGCGCCACCCGGCCTTTAGGACGTGTGAGCGAGGAAATCGCACGCCGGATGGCGTGCGCAAGGAAAGGACTCTCTCCCCCATGCACACCCCCACCATCGACCAACACCCGCCTTTCACCGCCACCACCGCTACCTCGCCCCAAGACCACCACACGCGCCCAACCACCACCACCCACTTTACCCCCAGGACCGTGTAACATGCGGTCCACTTCTCCGGTTTCTGCGGGGTTGTTGAGGGGGCACGGGGCCCGCGCTGGCTCGAAGCTCTGCGGGCGCTCTTGCTGCCATGGGCGCTATCATAATCCCTGCAATGATGTAGGGCGGGTGATGGCTTTCAAATCGAACCCCTGTCGCCCGGACGCGCGCGTCCTTGCTCTATCGCCTCGCCGGGCTGTCTGCATGGCGCTTGGCGCGGGGGTGCTGATGCTTGCCGCCGGGTGCAGCGACCTTGCCGATCCGCGCGATTACGGGGGCGGGGCCGAGGGGCGGGTCTTCGCTCAGTGCGTCACGCGCACCGAGAAGGACAACCCTTCGATTACCCGCGAACAGGCGGCGAGTATGTGCACCTGCCTCAACGAGCGCATCGCCGAAGGGACCGAACAGCCGATCGCCAACGGCACGGTCGGTCGCAGCGAGACGCAACGCGCCTTGCTGCGCTGTGCCGCTGATCTCGGGATCGAGGCGGGCTGAGCGCAAGGATCGCGTGCGCCGCGAGAGGTCTCGCTACCCGGGCAGGATCACGGTCGAGGCGTAGGACTTCAAGAGCTCGGTCATGCCCGCCATTTGCGGGCCCACGCGCGATTTGGCGATGTAGCCCGCGACGCCGAAGTCGTAGGCGCGGTCGCGGTCCTCCTCGGCCTCGGAGGTGGTGAACATGAAGACGACGTGGTTGCGCAGTTCGGGCTTCGCGCGGATCTCCTTGAGGAACTCGAAGCCGTTCATGCGCGGCATGTTGATGTCGAGCAGGATGACAAGCGGCTTCTCGCACGGATTGGCGGCGCGTCCGGTGAGCACATCGATGCCCTCCTGACCGTCCTCGGCGGCGACAACACTGATATCGGGGGCGGCCTTGCGCAGGGCGCGCTCGACCAGCTCGGAGTAGATGTCGTCGTCGTCGATGATGAGGATGCGCGGTTCGCGGGTGTGGGGCGCTTGCGTCAGGGTGTCATGCATTGAGGTCGGTCCTTGTGAAACGGGGCCAGGTGAGGCGGAAGGTGGTGCCGCGTTCGGTGATGGAGGGGACGAGATCGAGCTGGCCGCCATGTCCGGTCGCAAGCCGCTGGGCGACGGCGAGGCCAAGGCCGGAAGAGCCGCGCTCCGATGCCTTGAGCGTCTGGAACAGGCGGAACACCCGCTCGCGCGCGTTCTCGGGGATGCCGGGGCCGTCGTCGGCGATGTCGATGAGCGCCTGGTTGTCCTGCAACCGCGCGGTCACGGTGACGGTGCCTTCGTCCCTGTCATGGTGCTTGATCGCGTTGGAGATGAGGTTGCGCAGCACGGTCGTGAGCGGGGTGCGCGCGGCGTCGAAGGGTTCGTCCGAAGCCTCGACCTTGACCGCGAAGCCGTCCGGGATGTCCTCGATCGCGATGATGTCGGAGAGGATCTCGGAAAGGCTGGTGGGTTCGAGTTGGACTGCGCGGTTGCCGGCGCGGGCATAGGTGAGCAGGTCGTCGATGAGTTTCTCGACCGAGTGGACGCGGGCTTCCATGCGGTCGATGTTCTTGAGGACCCCGTCGAGCTGGCCGTCCTCGAAATCCTCGCGGATAAACTCGATGAGGTTGGAGATGCCGCGAATGGGAGAGCGCAGGTCGTGGGAGGCGACATAGGTGAACTCTTCGAGCTGCGCGTTGACTTCGCGCAGGCGGCGCTCGGTGCGCTGGCGTTCGGTGATGTCGACGATGGCCGCGCAGGTCATGGGGCCTTCGCTGGTGGTGAATGGGGTGAGCCCGATCTCGAGCGGGAATTCGACCCCGTCCTTGCGCAGGCCGGTGAGGTCGCGGCCCTGACCCATGACGCGCGCTGAACGGTCCTCGCCATATTGCGCCCGCTTCGAGGCGTGGTCGTGGCGGTACCGCTCGGGCAGGAGCTGGTCGATGCTGGTGCCGATGAGTTCGGCTTTCTCGTATCCGAACAGCTTGACGGCGAGGTCGTTGACGGCGGAGATGATACCGTCCTCGCCGATGATGATCTTGCCGTAGGGCGAGTTGTTGAAGATGAGGGTGAAGGCCTCATCCTCCTCGCCTGCGCCGGGTGCAAGCTCGCTCGGGACGACGCTTAGGGGCGGGAAGTGCTGGTTCATGGTGCCTGCTTTGCGATCGGCATGGTGTGGGTCGTCCGAGAACGACGCATTACCCGGGCAATCTCAAAGCAATGGTGGCGATCATGCCACGCAAGGGCACGTAGGACAGGCGCTTAGCCGGTGGGGCAGTTGCCCGCGATCTCTTCCCCGGCGAAGGCCTTGGTAACGAAGGCGGCGGCATCGTCCATCGATTGCAGCAGTCCGCCCGAATGGTCTGCCCCGGCATAGGTGCGCGCCTCTATGGTCGAGCCCGCAGCGCACGATGCCTGGACGAAGGCCTGCTGCATCGGGAGCGGGGTCACGGTGTCGACCTCGCCCGTGCCGACGAAGGCGGGCACGCCGAGCGCGAGGGTCGGGTATTCCAGCGCCCCGAAAACCATCGGCTGGCGCTTGAGCACCTCGGGCGTGTTGATGTCGGCGGGGGTCAGCCCTTCCTCCATCACCGTCTCGGTCAGTTCGAACACGCACTGGTCATAGGCTTTTGCAACCGTCGGCCACACATCCGCGCCGACCGATTCCTCAAGCGAGAATGTCGGGTCGAGCTCCTCGGCGAGGATCATCAGGTAGAGCGTGTAGGTATTCTGCGGCGTCGGCGTGTTTGGGTCCGCGCTCAGCATCATCTCGCGGATGGCAGGCGGGAAGAACGGGACGCCGGTTGCCGAGATCGCGCGCAGGTCGATCTCCGGCGCATATTGGGCGGCAAAGCCTGCGGTCGCAATCGCGCCCGCTGCGCCTTGTGATTGCCCGGTGACGACCACCGCATCGCTAACAGCGAAATTGCCCGACTGCACCGCGCGGATTGCGTCGAGATTGCTGTAGGCCATCGGCGCGGCGGCCATGTAGGGGTGGACGCCCTCGCTCCCCAATCCCTGATAGTCGCTTGCGACCACGGCATAGCCTTTCTCAAGCCAGCCGGAGAGGTAGGTGAGATCGCGCTGAGACCGGCCATTGGTCGACGGAGCGCAGGCATCGGCTACGCCCACCGTTCCATGCGACCACGCGATTAGCGGCCAGCCGCCTTCGGGCGCTTCGCCTTCGGGCAGGTAGATCGAGCCGGTGACCGTGATCGGGCTTTCCCCGTCGAGGCCGTTGGTCGAGGCGTAGGTGAAATTCACCCCGCTCGCCGCACCGGGGATGAGCGAGCCTTCGCCCACCGCGCTTTGCGAAATGAGCGTGCCGGGCTCCGCTTCGTCGGTTGTCTGCCCTCCCGCTTCGGGTGCGCAGGATGCGAGAAACGTCGCGGCAAGAGCGACAGGCGAGAGCGTGAGGAAAGCTGATTTCATGCGTGCGATGCTTCCTTGGCGACCCTCGTCTTGTCAAGCGAGCGACACGCGCCATTTTCCTACTCGCCCAAATCTGTGTAGCTGGTCTGGCTCCGCTTCAAGGAGCCAAGAGAAATGTCAGCACAAAGCCCGCGCCCGTTCATCCCCGCAGCCGAGGCGCTTCCCGCCATCATCGAGATGTTGCCGCCCGACAGCGAGTTTTCGGGCCAGTTGCGGTTTGCGCGGGGTCGACAGGCGGATTTCCTGCGCAAGCTTGCCGACTGCGGAGAGGTGCGCGCGGCAGCGAAAGCCTCGGCGGTCTCGCATCAGACGGTCTACCGCATGCGTCGCGCATCGCCCGCCTTTCGCGCCGGCATGGACGCAGCGATGCTGATCGCGCGCGAACTGGCCGAAGATCTGCTCGCAAGCCGGGCGATGAACGGGATCGAGGAAGAGGTCTACTACCACGGCGAGGTCGTCGCCACGCGGCGGCGCTATTCGGATCGGCTACTGCTTGCACACCTTGCGCGGCTCGACCGGCTGGCTGAACGTGATGACTTGGCGGTGGTTGCAGGTTCCTTCGATGCGATAATCGAGGCATTCGAAACCGCCGAAGATGAGAGCGAAGAAGCCCTTTCCGATTTTGCGCCAGGACCGTGTAACATGCGGTCCACTTCTTGCGCTTCAAGCGAAGAGGTTGAGGTGGAAACACCGCTTGGTGAGGAGGTCGAGGAGGTCGAGGAGGTTGAGGAGCTCCCGGTTGAACGGCTTGAAGAGCGGCTGTGCGCAATGGAGGATGCACGCCCCGCCGATGCTCCGCCATTGAGCGAACTGGCGCAAACCTCTGACGAGATAGGGGAGATCGAGGCGCTGCATCTCGCCGCCTTCGAAGCAGGCGAAGCCGAGTGGTGGATGCTGAGCAAAACGGGCGCAGAAGCTGGCGCGGACGGCAAAAGCGAATCCGGCTTCCGCGACTCAGAAGAGAGGCGTATTTTGAAGGCTCCTTAGACAAGGAGAGGGACGATGAAACTCACGCATAACGCACGGATTGCAGCGGTCTGCAGCGCAGGCTTGATCGGCGCAGGGATAGTCGGCGTTCCGGCAGCGCTCGCCGACGGGCATGCACACGCGCTTGGCGCGTCGCTGTTCGGCGAGAACGAGGTCGGCCACCAGGGCGCGGGCGAGGATGCCAGCGGCAACTTCGAAGGCGAGATCGACATGGAGGCGGGCACGCTGTGCTACTACCTCGAGATCGAGGAACTGGACGGATTCACCGCAGCTCACATCCACAAGGGCAAGGAAGGCAAAAACGGGCCGCCCGTTGTGGTGCTCGAACTGACCGGAGAGGATGGCGACGAGACCTGCACCGAAGTCGATGGCGAGGTGCTGGCCGCAATCGCGAGCGACCACGAAGACTACTACGTCAACGTGCACACGTCCGAGTTTCCGGCGGGCGCTATACGCGGGCAGCTGGGAAGCTAAGCGCGAGCGCCGACAGGCGAGGGGCGCTTAGGGCGCCAGCAGCTCCATCTCGACGCTGGCATGGCCGCGCGAGATCATGCCGATCTCGCGCGCTGCGGCGCGGCTGAGGTCGATCGTGCGCCCTCGTATGAAGGGCCCGCGATCGTTGATGCGCACCGTGACGCTCTTGCCGTTGCGGGTGTTGGTGACGCGAACGAGACTGCCGAAGGGCAGGGTCTTATGCGCGGCGGTCATCGCGCCCATGTCGAATCGTTCGCCATTGGCGGTGCGACGGCCATGGAAGCGGCGGCCGTAATAGGAAGCAACGCCCCTACCGAGGTCACGAAGAATTGTCGGGCCACGCGGAGGCTCGAAGGTGTCGAGATCGACGGCGTCGGGCGGTACCATCAGGTCGATGTCCTGAAGATCCGGGCCAAGCGGCTCGATCACGTCGGTGAACTGGGCGGCGAAAGGCACGATCTCGGCGGACTCTTCGTAGCTGGCTGCGGCGTCGGGACTGGTCGCAGAGTAGAGCGTTTGCTGCGCGGTCGAGGCCCCCAGCGGAAGGCTCGCAAGACAGATGGCGAGCACGAATCGCGATGCTGCACGCGGCGTGCGTGCCCTGCGGTGCTGCGGGTCCAAGAGGCGATCTGGCTGTCTCATGGGAGGCGTCAGATACACGACAGGAGCCTGACAAGGCAAATCTGCGCCGTTCCAAGCGGCGCTAGCGGGCCTCCGACTGGCGCGATCTGGGGCACATTTGCGACAAACCGAAAGGCGCGGGATGTGAGTAGGAATCGAGGGACAGAGCCGGGGAGGGCACAAAGCAAATGGGGCCGGCATTGCTGCCGACCCCACTCTTACCAGCGCGTGGTCGCATCGGTTTTGCGTCCGGTTTGGCGAACCTCCCCTTCAGCATCCGTTTGCGCGCTTGGCGCCCGGTTTCTCATCCGCGTCCGGCCGTGCTGTCTCTTCAGGGCCCTTGCGGGCTCTTCCGTTCTTGCACCGCCTTGCTTCGCGGTTCGTCACCGGCGCTCGCACCGGCATCCGACCTTGTTTCGTGACTGTCCCGCTATGGGTCCGGCCGAAGCCATCTCCTTGCGCTAACAGCCCCTTGACGAAGGCCGTGGCTGCAATCCCTTAGTGGCTGGCGGTTCAAACACTCCAGTTCCGTGCTCGAAAGCACTTTCCTACAGCTATCGCCTGCCGGTATCGCAGCCTTAACGATGACAACGCATTCGCACTTTCCTCAAACAAGCCGGTTTGCTTCCTGCGTGAGCATTCTGCATACCGTCTCTCAGACAGTGCGTGGACAGCAGCCACCGTATCTTCGCAACCCAAATTGCTCTGGTTTTCAGTGCCTTGCGGCTCTTCAATCAGTGCCTTCTGTGTTCCGAAGACAACTTGAAACTGCGCCCGAATCGCTTGGTTCGCAAGCCATGCAAGAGCGGGTTATCCACTTTTCACCAGATCAGCTGTGGAGAGCGGTGGACAACTCAACGGTTCATCGCATTGGACAGCTTTGAGCGGGAACCAGTGAGGCAGCGAAGCGTTGCGCTTGCAGGAAGCCGCAAGCGCAGCTTTTCGAATGTTACGCTTCTGTGAAATCCGCTTCGGAGCGACTCGGTGCGACTCGCCGCAACAGCGAATCGGTGATGGGCGAGTCGCTGCGATTGTCGATGTCAGTCCCGCTTGCGATCCCGGCCTGCCAGAAGCTTGAGGCGCAGCGCATTGAGCTTAATGAAGCCTTCGGCATCGTGCTGGTCGTATGCGCCCGCATCGTCCTCGAACGTCACGTGCGCTTCGGAATAGAGCGAATGCGGCGACTTGCGGCCCACGACGCTGGCCTGCCCCTTGTAGAGCTTGAGGCGGACGGTGCCGGTCACCTTCTCCTGGCTGAGGTCGATTGCCGCCTGCAGCATCTCGCGCTCGGGCGCGAACCAGAAGCCATTGTAGATGAGCTCCGCATATTTCGGCATCAGCTCGTCCTTGAGGTGAGCAGCGCCGCGGTCGAGAGTGATCTGCTCGATACCGCGATGGGCGCGGGCATAGATCTCGCCGCCCGGTGTCTCGTACATGCCGCGCGACTTCATACCGACGAAGCGGTTTTCGACGAGGTCGAGCCGGCCGATACCATGCTTGCGGCCAAGGTCGTTCAAAGCGGTGAGGAGGGTTGCAGGGCTCATCGCTTGACCGTTCAGCGACACTCCATCGCCGCGCTCGAAGCCGATCTCGATGTGTTCAGGCGTGTCGGGTGCGTTCTCTGGGTGGTCGGTACGCGAGTAGACGTAGTCCGGGGTCTCCTCCCACGGATCCTCGAGTACCTTGCCTTCGGACGAGGTGTGCAAGAGGTTCGCGTCGGTCGAGAAAGGTGCCTCGCCTCGCTTGTCCTTGGGCACCGCGATCTGATGCGCTTCGGCCCATGCGATGAGAGCGGTCCGGCTGGTGAGGTCCCATTCGCGCCAGGGAGCGATGACCTTGATGCTCGGGTCGAGCGCGTAGGCGGAGAGTTCAAAGCGAACCTGGTCGTTGCCCTTGCCGGTCGCGCCGTGAGCGATGGCGTCGGCGCCCGTCTCATGCGCGATCTCGACCAGACGCTTGGAAATGAGCGGACGGGCGATGCTGGTGCCGAGCAGGTAGTCGCCCTCATACCGGGCGTTTGCGCGCATCATCGGGAAGACGAAATCGCGCACGAACTCCTCGCGCAGGTCCTCGATGAAGATGTGCTCGTCCGGGATGCCCATGGCGCGCGCCTTTTCGCGGGCAGGCTCGATCTCCTCGCCCTGTCCAAGGTCGGCGGTGAAGGTGACCACCTCGAGCCCGCGCTCGACACTCAGCCACTTGGCGATGACGGAAGTGTCAAGGCCGCCGGAATAGGCAAGGACTACGCGCTTGATGTCGGACATGGTCGAGGTACTCGGATGGGCGGCCTTGCGGCGTGTGGATAATCGGAATGCGGCGCTTTACCGAGCGCAGAGGGTGGAAGCAATCCAGTCGCGTAAGTCTCGGGTAACGCGGAGCAATGTCTTAACGTATCGCGACATTCGGGGTAACAGTCTGGTTTGTCATTGGTATGCGCGGTGCGGGATCACGGACTGAAGACAATTGATGAAGAGTGTGCTCGCCGCCGCCACCCTGATCGCTTTCGCCGCCAGCGGGGCGTATGTCGACGAAATCCTGCACGCCGACCACGCTGATCATGCTCTTGGAGCGGATTGCGGCCATGATACGATGAACCAGCACGGCTCGCACATGGACTTCGTTCACGCAGGCCGCCTCCACCACATGCACGGCGACCACTTCGACGATCACGGCCCGGTCAAGATGGTCAGCAAAGAGCAGCTCGCCCGCCGTTGACCATTGCGAGCGGCGGAGTGCTACTCCGCCGCTTCCTTAAGCTCTGGATCGAAGCGCCAGCTCGGGATCTCGCCGATCTCGCGCAGGCGCGCGCTTTCGCGCTCCATATATTCGCGAGTCATCGGGATGGCGCTCCGGTCTTTCACATATTGCAGTTGCCAGTTGACCATCGTCCCGTTGCGGAAACTCTGCTCCGCTCCGGCGAGGTAGAACAGCCACATGCGATAGAACACCTCATCATACATCTCGGTGATCTCGGCCTGATGCATGACGGTGCGCGCGTACCATTCTTGAAGCGTGTGGCTGTAGTGAAAGCGCATCGCTTCGACGTCCATCACCTGCCAGCCGTTCTTCTCGCTCTCGGTCACAAGCTCGCTGAGCGCCGGGATATAGCCGCCCGGGAAGATGTATTTGCGAGTCCATGCATCGGTGTAGCCCGGCGCGCCCGATCGACCGCAGCAATGCGAGATCATCACGCCGTCCTGCTTGAGCAGGCGGTTCGTGTGTTCGAAGAATTGCGGGTAGTGGATCGTGCCGACATGTTCGAGCAGGCCCACGCTTGAGATACGGTCGAATTCGCCGGTAACGTCGCGGTAATCCATCAGCTCAAACTTGACGTGTTCGTCCACGCCCAGCTCTTTCGCGCGCTCGTTCGAAAAGGCGATCTGGTCGGGCGCTAGCGCGACGCCGAGCACTTCGCAGTCGTACATCTTGTGCAGGTACAGCGCGAAGCCGCCCCAGCCGCAGCCGATGTCGAGCACGCGCATGCGCTTGCCGCCATTGTCCTCGGGCCGCTTCAGATAGAGCTTGGAGGCAAGGTGCGCCTTCTTGTCCATCTGCGCTTGTTCGAGGCTGGTGCGCGTGGGATCGTCCTCGCGATAATAGGCCATCGTATACTGGCGATCCTCGTCGAGGAAACGCTCATACAGCTGGCGCGTCAGGTTGTACGTGTGCTCGGCATTGGCTCTCGCCGAACTGCGCAGGTTGATCCCGTCGACTGCGGCCTTGACCTTCTGCACCGCCTTGCGAACTGGCCCCTTGGCCTTGAGCGACGATGCTCCTAGCCGTTTGGCGTTCATGGTCACCATCAGGATCATGTCGCGGATATCGTGCGGCTCCTCGACCACGAGCCAGCCCCACATGAACGCCTCACCAGCGCCCATCTGCGGATAGCGAACGATGTGGTTCGCCGCTTTCTTGTTGGTCAGCTTGATGCGGATTGGACCGGCACGCCCGCCAACGAGCGGATCGTATTCGCCGCCAGGTCCGTAGGTGTACTCTTTGCCATCGTGATCCGTCACGATAAGCTGGCCAAGCTGAATTGCCTTGGTCAGGAATTTGTCGAGTAGCCACATATGTCTGATTGATCCCCCGAAAACAGTGTGCGCCGTACGAGCAAGAAAGTCTCTCCAAACACCGGTTTGGCTGGCTTTGTGTTATGCTGTCAATCGGGAGTAGGAAAGTGTCGTCAGGGGAGACGGGGATGAGCGAAGCCAAGACACAAGTGAACGATGCGCCGGTTGAGGACTTTATCGCCGCGGTAGAGCCGCCTGCAAAACAGGACGATGCGCGGGTACTGCTCGACCTGTTCGAGAAGGTGACCGGCGAAAAGGCTCGCATGTGGGGCGACAGCATCATCGGCTTTGGCGAATACAAGACGACCTATGCGAGTGGGCGCGACGTACATTGGATGCGGGCAGGTTTCAGCCCACGTAAAGCGAAGCACTCGCTTTATCTCATGGGCGGCTATTGCGACGACATCGCCGCAAAGCGGCGCGAGGAAGCGCTTGGGCGGCTTGGCAAGCACAAAACGGGCAAATCCTGCCTCTACATCAACAAGTTGGCAGACGTTGATCTCGAAGTGCTTGAAGACATGATCGCTGCCGATTGGGAGGCTATGGGCCGCATCTACCCGGAGTAGTGCGACCTAGATGCCGGCATACCACTGGTAGTCGCCGACATCCTCCCAAAAGCCACCTTTGCCGCCGTTGATGTCTTCAAAGCTTGCGACGGCTTCGATGCCGGTCAGGTACTTGGCGTGCTTGTAGCCAAGCTGCCGCTCGATCCGCATTCTTAACGGTGCGCCGTTCTTCTCGGGGATGGGTTCGCCGTTGAGCTGGTGCGCGATGATTGTCTGCGGATGATAGGCATCGACCATGTCGACGCTCTCGTAATAGGCGCGGCCATAGAGAGTGTCGGCGCAGCGGAAGAGGATGAAGTTGGCTTCCTCGCGTACCCCGGCCTCGTCGAGCAGGCGTGAAAGTTGCGGCCCGTTCCATTCGGCAATCGCGCTCCAACCCTCGACACAGTCATGGCGGGTGATCTGGGTGCGCTGAGGCAGGGCTTTGAGATCGGCAAGGCTCAGGATCAGCGGATTTGCAACCAGCCCGCCGACATCCAGCCTCCAGTCGGCAAAGCCGTTCGCCAATTGCTCGCGATACTCAGGCGTGTCGACCGTGAGCGATCCGTTGCCGCGAATGTCGGGAGAGCGTTCGTCCGGCGCATATTCGGGAGCCAGCGCCTGACGATTGGCGAGCGCGCGGTGCGCGGCGCGGTGCCAGTCCTCGGCAGCGTCGAACAGATCGCCTGCGGGGCCGGTTTGGGCAAGCTCGGTGCAGGCGGCGGCGGGAAGCGCGGCCATCCCGGCAAGCATCGCGCGGCGGGTGGTGTCAGCCATGTCGGCTCTCCTTCTTGCCCCCGGTAATCATCGCACCAAGCTCCTTCCATTGGCTGGGCATGAGAGCGAGGAGGATATGCAACACCGCGAAGCCCGCCAACGCCCATGCGGCGAGGAAGTGGAGGCTGCGCGCGCTCTGACGACCACCGAGAATGTCGACCAGCCACGGCGCGATCGGTTCGAAACCGGGGCTCATGGCAAGGCCGGTGAAGACCATCAGCGGCAAGAGGATGCCGAGCACCAAACCGTACATGATGCGTTGCAGCGGGTTGAACTTGGATGGCTGTTCGTGATCTCCCGAAATGTGAGACTTGATGACTTCAAGCCAGCGGCGCGGCGACCAGTCGCCCGGGCTGGTGGCGACATCGCGCCAGAAGTGACGGTTGATGAGGCTCGCGATCCACATGAAGAGCAGCGCGAGCGCAAAGATCCATGCCGACAGGTTGTGCCAGTCGCGCGCCTCGGCAAGGTCGTAGCGTTGGGGGATCGTCATCCAGGACGGGAAGCGCATGACCCTAAGCCACGCATCGGCCGGGTCGAAGCCATAGTCGCCCCAATAGAGATAGCGGTGCGCGTTCGAGATGGTGAGGCCGGACCCGAACAGGACGATGAAGGCGACCGCGTTGATCCAGTGCCAGATCCGCGTCGAGAGCGCGTGGCGCTTCATGCCCTGTCCTTCCGCCGCATCGCCTCTTCTCGGGCGAGGTAGATAACGTCGCGCGGCTGGTCCATCAGGTGCTGGCCGCTGTCGATGAAGAGCGTGGTGCCGCTCTTCAAGGTGCCGGTCGCAAGGAACAGCGCGGCATCGACGATCTCTTGCGGCGATGTCTTGCGCTCCAGCAGGTTCAATCGATGCGAGACATCGGTTTCATCCTCGCTCTGATCGTGGCTTGCGAGGATCGCTCCGGGCGCGATGCCGTAGACGCGGGCATCGGCGGGAGCGGTCATCGCCATCATCGGGATGGTCGAGGCAAGCGCATGTTTTGACATGGTGTAGCTGAAGAAGTCGGGGTTCGGGTTCTCGATCTTCATGTCGGTGACGTTGATGACACAGCGCGGTTCGTCACCTTGCGCATGCGCGACGAAAGCCTGTGCCATGCGGGCAGGGGTGAGGGCGTTGACTTGCATCGCTTCTCTATTCGTAGCGGGATCGAGTTTGGTTGCATCGTCGTAGCGAAAGACTGACGCGGAGTTGACGAGGCAACGAAGGCCGGGGAGACGGGCTGCCGCTTGTTCGATCATAGAGGCGGCGGCGTTATCGTCCGACAAGTCGCATTGGACGGTCTCAGCGGACGGCAATTCGCCTGCAAGCGCCCCGGCCTGATCGCCTGAGCTCAGGTAGTGAATGACGACGTGCCAGCCTTGGCCAGCAAAGCCGCGCGCGATCTCGGCGCCGATGCGCGTGGCGCCTCCGGTAATGAGGATGGCGGGGAGGGGTGCGTCATCAGCCATGACGCAGAGCCCTATCAGCGCTCACCCGCTTTGCACACAGCAAAGCGCCGCCCGCTGGGACTTGCGGACGGCGCTTATCTGGTTGGCGTTTAGAGGGTTAGCGGCAGCGTGCGTCGCTGCGGTCGATCTCGCGGCCCAGGACTGCGCCCAGCGCACCGCCGAGCAGCGTACCTACCGTGCGGTCGCCGCGGGTGTCGATGGTGCGGCCAAGGAGGGCACCGACGCCGGCACCGATCACAAGACCGGTCGTGCCGTTGTCGCGCTCGCAGTAGTAGCGTCCGTCGCGGCCGCGCCAGACGCGGTCCCCGCGGCGCAGTCGGCGCGGCTCGTAGTAGCGGCCACGGTCATCATAGACGCGGCGATTGTACCTGCGGTCGTACCGCCGGTCGCGGCGATCTTCGTAATAGTCGTCATCGTCGTCATCGTAGCGGTCACGGTAGCGACGGCCGTAGCCGCGGGCATGACGCGGCGGGTCGCCGTAGGAGGCGACGTGCTCGAGGCCGGTGTCGAATGACAGTTGTATATCCATAGCAGGAGCGGGGGCGGGAGTGATCTCGGCAGCCTGGGCGGGAGCGCTGATGGCGGCGAGGGAGCCGGTGGCGGCAAGCAGTGCGATCATTTTCATCGTCGTGTTCCTTTGCGGCCTTGTTCGTGAAGGCACGCCCTAGTTCGTTCATCTTCACCGAACGCTGGATGAACGAAATGTTGGAATACGAGTCAGGGAGACGAGATGCGTCCTTGCTGCGACGAGCGGATCGAATCTCAGATCAACTTCGCCCGCGCCTTTTCGCGCAGCTTGGGGGCGAGTCGTTCCATTTCAGCGAGCTCCTCAAGCTCGTCTTTCGAAGCCTTGCTCGCGACCAACGCCGCGAAAGTGCGCGCGACCGTCCAGTCGCTCTCGCCCGTCTCGGTCCGCTCAAGTACGTCGCCAGCGCACGCTTCCCCGATTTCGAGCACGCGGAAGTACCAGCCTGAGCGCCCGCTTTCGATGATGGTCTTCACCATCCCTTTCGATTTGCAATGCTCGCCGAAACGGTGCTCGATCTTCCAGCAAGGCTGGCGCGGCTGGCTTACTTCGATCAGCGCGCTGCCGAGCCGGAGGCGGTCGCCGATATGCACCTCGCTTTCAGTGAGGTCGCTCACCGCAAGGTTCGACCCGAACGCGCCGGGATGGTCGAGCAGGTCGACATCGCCGAGCGTTTCTCGCCAGAATGCGTGGTGGTCGAGCGGGTAGAGATGCAGCGCCATTTCCGGCCCGCCATGAACGCGCCGGTCGGCTTGTTCGTCGGGGGCTAGTCCTTCCTCGAGGATCTGCACAGCGCCCTTGCGTGGGTACTTGGCAAAGGCGCTCAATTCCGCGCCGTTGAAGGGGCGAGCGGTCCCGGTGCAGATCGCTTCGAGCGTGCGTTTCATGGCTGTTCCTTCAGGGGCGACGTATGAGAAGTGGACCGCATGTTACACGGTCCAAAGGCAAAAACTGTGCGCTCTGAAACCGGCGCGAAATACCGCTTTTGAAAATTGGGCGAGGCGACGGTTTTCATGCCAGCCTTGCAGCACATTGCGTGCCAGTAGGAAAGTGTAACGCCCGTCAATCGGGACGCCGTGCGGTGATCGCGAGCCAGTCGCGCATGACGCCGTCCGCGCCCTTTCCCTGCCACGGGGCAAGTTCGAGGATTTCGAAGCCGGCAGCGGAGTAAAGCTCCTCCACATAACCTTGCGTGACCCGTGAATTGAAGCGTCCGCGATCGTCGCGGAATTCATCATCGCCGCGCTTGTAGCTTGCAAAGTGAAGCCCGCCGGGGACCAGCGCCGTGTGGATCGCTCCGACGATATCGCTCAGCGCGTCGGTGGGCACATGCATCAGGCAGGCATGGGCCCATATCGCGTCATATTCGGCCGACGCCGCCAGTTCCTCGAACCGCATCTGGCGCGCGTTGACGCCGTGCCGTTCGTTTGCCTTGGCGACCATCGCGGCGGTGCCATCGGTTGCGTCGACCGCAAAGCCACGCTCGATCATGCGCGCCGCGTCGCGCCCCGTTCCGCAGCCCAGTTCAAGAACACGCGCACCGGAACCGAGCCGGTCGAGAAAACGGTCGAGAAACCGGCTGTGCGAGCGGTCGAATGCGAGCGTGTAATAGGGCACGCTCGCTTCGTAGTGGTCGATTGTCGGCTGATCGGTGCTCATGGCGGATGTCGTGCCCGCCAGGAGGCTGCGGATCAATCCTTGAGATTGCGCTCAAAGAATTGGAGCGTAGCGGGCCAGATGATCTTCTGCGCCTCGCCATTGGCGGGGTTGCCGGTTTCGCGGCTGCCATCGCCCGACAGGTAATGGCCGGCATCGGTGAAGATCAGGCTGACGGTCGGCAAGCCAGCTTCGGCGCGCCGCTCTGCGATGAACTGGGCCATTTCGCCTGAGTTCCAAACGAGATCGGCATCGCCGCCTGCGACTAGCACCGGCTCGTCGATCTGCTCCACTGCGATGCGCGCTTTGACCACCCGGTCGGGATTGGCGTTGCGGCCCTTGTCGTGCGGCAACCGGATACGAGGGTTGCCATCGGGACCGGTCGGGTTGGCGAATTCCTCTCCCATGCCTTCATACGGCACGAAAGGAAGCGGCTCGCCCTGCCAGCTGAAGGAGCTTGGGCGGGTGCCATCGCCTGTGCCCCATCCTTCCCAGACTACATCGCTGGGTACGATGGCTGCGATGGCCGCAAAGCCGTCGATATAGCTTCCCGCGAGGAGGGCTAATTCCGCACCCTTCGAGACGCCGTAGATGCCAATATCGTTTGCGCGCACATCGTCTCGTTCGGCAAGCCATTGCAGCGCTGTTTCTGCACGGTCGACGGGAATGTCGGCAAATGCGCGAGGCAGGCCGGGGAATTGCTGCGGATTGTCAGCCCAGGCGGGCGAGTAATAGGGCATGCCGAAGACCGCGTATCCTTCGGCGAGGAAGCGCGGTGCAAGGTTGCGCGCGGCGCGGTCGCCGCCTTCGCTCCCGCCAAGCAGGATGATCGCGGGGAAGGGGCCTTCGCCTTCGGGTGCGATGAAGAACGAGCCGGGCATCGAGTCGCCAACGGCAATCTCGGGAAGCTCACTGGTAGGCGCGGCGTCCTGCGCTAGCGCAGAACCCAGCGGCAACGTGAGGGGCAGCGCAGCGGCCGCGAGTGTAAGACCACAGATGGCGGTGCGGATAGTCATGTCGGCTCTCTCCTTCATCCCTCACCGGGCAAAGCTACGAGGAAGAGCCACATTGAGATGCGGATCAGTCCTCGCTCGCGAGCGCGGCGGCTGCGGCCTCACGGTCGCGCTCGGCGCGGCTCTTCTTCTGCGCAGCCGTTTTCAGCTGCCCGCACGCGGCGTCAATGTCGCGTCCGCGCGGAGTGCGAACAGGCGCGCTGATACCGCCTTCGAACACGATGTTCGAAAACGCCTTGATCCGTTCGGGCGTCGAACATTCGTAATTCGCACCCGGCCACGGATTGAACGGGATGAGGTTGACCTTTGCAGGCAGGTCGAACTTCCTGAGCAGGCGAACAAGCTCACGCGCGTCTTCGTCCGAATCGTTCTTGTCCTTGAGCATCACATATTCGAACGTGATGCGCCGCGCGTTGGAGGCGCCGGGATAATCGGCGCAGGCCTGAAGCAGTTCCTCGATGCCGTACTTCTTGTTGAGCGGCACGATCTCGTCGCGCACGTCCTTGGTCACGGCGTGGAGTGAAACCGCGAGATTGACCCCGATTTCCTCGCCGCAGCGCTCCATCGCCGGGACGACCCCGCTGGTGGAAAGCGTGATGCGACGCTTCGACAGTGCAAGCCCGTCGCCGTCCATCACGAGGTTGAGCGCATCGCGCACATGGTCGAAATTGTAGAGCGGCTCGCCCATGCCCATCATCACGATGTTGGTAAGCAGGCGGCCATCGGCGGTGTAGTGGCCGACATCCTCGGCCTCATCCAAACCGTCCATAACACCCTTGGGCCACTCGCCGAGGGCATCGCGAGCAAGCATGACCTGACCGACGATCTCGCCCGGCGTGAGGTTGCGAACGAGGCGCATCGTGCCGGTGTGGCAGAAGGTGCAGTTCAGCGTGCAGCCGACCTGGCTCGACACGCACAGCGTGCCGCGGTCGGCGTCCGGGATGAAGACCATCTCGAAATCGTGGCCGTCATCGGTCTGGAGCAGCCACTTGCGCGTACCGTCAGAGGAATGCTGCGCTTCGACGATGTTGGGGCGACCGATCACGAACCGCTCGGCAAGCCACGGGCGCATGGTTTTCGAGATGTCGGTCATCGCCTCGAAGTCGGTGACGCCGCGATGGTAGAGCCAGTGAAACACCTGCTTGGCGCGCAGCTTCGCCTGACGCTCGTCAAGACCCGCTTCGGCGAACAACTCGCGGATGCGCGGGCGGGGGAGGCCGATAAGGTCGATACGACCATCGGCGCGCGGCGTGATGTCACGCGCGACGGGAACCGGGTCCACCTGCCCGGGGATGGTCATGAGTGTCGTGTCTGCCATGATTGAGCGCGCATATAAGGGCGCGAGTGCGATTTGACCAGTCAGCTCATCGGGTGACTGGTGAGGTCCTGTCCGAACATGACGCGGTGCCCGTCAGGCGTGCGCACGGCAAATTCGCGCATGTCCCATTCCTCGGTGCGCGGCTCTTTCAGAATGTCGGCCTTTTCGCGGTCGATTTCGGCGAAATAGGCGTCGATGTCGTTGAACTCGATATAGCCGAAATACTGGTGGTCGCCGAGGTCGGGGACCGGATGCGCATCGGGGCAGGAACCAAGCATGATCATGCAAGGCCCGCGCTTCACGAAAACCCAACCGCCAAGATCGCGCAGGGCGTCGAACTTCATCACGTCGATCCACCAGCGCGCAGTCGCCATCGCGTCGGGTACGGCAAGCACGAAGCTCATGCCGGTGATCGAAGGCTTCTCGCTCACCGCGACGCGCATCCGACGACGGCGGCATCGATAGCGGTCGCGACGCCTGCAAGATCGTATCGGTCGGTAAAGCGCCTCCCTTGCTCGTCACGCGCCGACACGCTCATGCGTGTGGCGGAGCGAAGCGCGGCGACGACGCTTGCATCCATGCGCGCATCCTGCGCCCAGGCGTTGCGGCCATTAGCGGCGAGGGTGAAGCGCTCGGACCCGATGGTCAGGCGCACATCGCTCCCCTCTCGTGCGGGGCGGGACAGCTGAATGTGAAGCTGTGTGCGGATGTTCTGGCGCGGCCAGCTTGCGATGCTGGCGAAGGGCCCCGCTTCGTTGCTGCGGGTCGGCTTGGCAATGGCGTAGCAGCGCGCAGGGCTGTCATCGCGAAACGCGGCCCAGCTGGAATAGACGCCGAGGCTGTCTTTCGCAGCGAGAGGCGAGGCGATGAGGCCGAAGGCTAGCAGGGGGAGGGCAAACCTAGTCATAGTCTATTCCCATGACTTCCCACTCCTTGAGCCCGCCGGGAAGCTTTACGATGCGCAAATCCCCGACAGATGCGCCTTTCAGCGCCTTGGCGATGGGAGAAGACCACCCGACGAGGCCCTTGCCCGCGTCCTGTTCATCGTCCCCAACGATAGTAACAGTGCGGCGCTCGTCGTCCTCGTCGGCAAGCTCGACCGTCGCGCCGAAGAATACGCGGCTGCGGTCCGGCTGGTTGGCCGGATCGACCACGCGGCACGCTTTCATCCGGCGCGACAGGTAGCCCAGCTCGCGGTCGATCTCGCGCATGCGCTTGCGGCCATAGATGTAGTCGCCGTTTTCCGAGCGGTCGCCATTGCCCGCCGCCCAACTGACGATCTCGACAATCTCAGGGCGTTCGGTGCCGAGCAAATGGTCATAGCGCGCCTTGAGCGCAGCCATGCCAGCGGGCGTTATCGGAGGGCCGGGTTTTGAAGCCATGACGCCACTTTTAGCGCGAAGGCTTTACGGAAGAAAAGTGTCGACCGTGCGCGGCAGCCCCGCTTGCTCTGGATACATGTGCGAATAGCTAACCGCATTGCCGATCACGCGCATGACGTAATAGCGCGTCTCGAAATTGGCGGGGATCTTCTCGATCCATTCGACCCAGTCGATCTCGCCCCGGCGCGGGTCGCCATTCAGCGCGAGCCACTGACGCACGCGCCCCGGCCCTGCGTTGTAGGACGCAATCGCAAGCGGGTAGGCACCGCCATACAGGTCCATCCGGCGGGCAAAGTGCGCATCGCCAAGGCGGATATTGTATTGCGGATCCTCGGTGAGGTCCGCGCTCATATACTGGATGCCAAGAATGCCCGCTTCTTCGCGAGCGGTGCTGCGCAGAAGCTGCATCATGCCGATCGCGTTTGCGTGGCTGCGACGGGTGCGGTCGAACTCGCTTTCCTGACGGGCGATGGCGTGAACCATCGTCCAGTCGTTGACGCGCGGGGTGGGGACGGTCGGGAAGCCGATCCGCTCATAGCCCGAAAGCCCGTTTGCGCCCGCTTCCATTCCGACGACGACCGCCATTTCTTCAAGGCCCGTTTCAGCGGCGAGCTGGTTCACCATCAAGAGCTCTTCGGGCGTCTTCGCGCTTTCGCCGATCGCCTGGAAAAAGCGGCGCTCGGTCCGCCAGTCGCGGCGATTGCCGGCAAGCGTGCGGATCGCGCGAACCAGCGGGCGCGCCTCGAATTCGGCGCGGGTGGCCGCGTCGATCTGCAGTTGGGGAAGTTCGGCAAACTCAGGCATCGGGCGGCCAAGCGCCTGAAGCGAGAGCTGGCCGTAATAGTAATGCGGATATTTGGCAGCCATTTCGAAGTAGCGCGACGCATCTTCGGAAAGACCCGCCTGACGCGCCGCACGGCCTGCCCAATAAAAGCCCTTGGCGCGGGTCAGCGGCGTGCGAGCCGCCTCGCCATAGCGAAGGAACAGCGGAGCAGCTGCCGCGCCATTGCCAAGCTGCCAGAGTGCGTTCGTGCCGCCCAGCCACATGAGGTCGGTGTAGCGATCACGCAGCGAGAAGGAGCCTTGCGAGATGTCCTCTCCCTCTTCGAACAGGTCGTCGATCTTGCTCGCGATGCGCACCGAACTGGTCGCGCCTGCCGCCTTGGCAATCGCAAGCATGTCGCCGACGAATTCCGCCGAATCAAAAGCAGGTGCGTTGAAGTCGGGACGGTTCGAGAGGAGATTGATCGCCGCATCGGTCATCCGGCGCGAGCGGTAGTAATTCACGAGGTTGAAGACATAGCCCGCATCGCGCTGCGCATCGGCAGGGACCGGCACGCCCGCTTCAGACGGCAGGGTTCCGCGAACCAGCGCAATGCGCGCGGTCGCGAGGTCACGCTGCGGCGCTGCAAGGTTCACGAGGTGACGCTCGGCAGCTTCGGCATCGCCTTGCCAGAGCAGGGCATCCATGCGCGCCGCGTGATCTTCATCGGAGAATTGCGAGCCAAACAGGCCAAGGATGTAGGCCTCTGCCGTGGCGCTCATGTCACCGCCGCGCCACGCTTCGCGCGCCATGTTAAAGGCTTCGTCGCGGTTCGCAGCTACCAAAGTCAGCGCGTAAAGCGCGCGGCCATGATTGGTAAGCGGTGGGTGCGCGTCAAAGAAAGCGAGCGCATCGGCCTGCTCGGGCACCTCATCGTCGAGCGTGCGCTCGGCGCGGATACGGATCATCTCCATGCGCGGAAATTCGGGATAGCGCAGCGCGAAGCCTGCATAATCGGCGAAGGAATACTCGCCGTTTCCGGTCAGACGCTCCCATTGGGAAATCGCCGCCCCGATCTCACCGGGAGCCCGCGCCACGAGGTTGCTGCGCTGGGGAACGCTGGTCGCTTGCGCGCTCTCTTTCATGGCCGAGCCAGGGGTCGAAAGCGCTCCCACGGAAGCTGCGGCGAGGGCCGCGATGGCAATAGGGCGGGAAAGCAAATTTCTGACCATGCTGGACATAGTGCGGATTGGCTCCTTATCAGGCGCTTAACAGGATTACTCGGGTGATGAAGATTGCCCCAGCCTTAAGTTATTGTGTCATACAGGAAGATTGCAATGTTCAGCGGCTCCATTCCGGCTCTGGCGACTCCTTTTCGCGACGGATCGTTTGATGAAAGCGCGTTTCGCAAACTTGTTGACTGGCAAATAGAAAACGGCAGCTCGGGACTTGTTCCCTGCGGCACGACCGGAGAGGCTTCGACGCTTTCCAATGCCGAGCATCACCGGGTGATCGAAGTGTGCATCGAACAGGCCGCAGGACGCGTGCCGGTGATCGCCGGTTGCGGGTCGAACGACACCCGCAACGCCGCGCTTCACATGAACTTTGCCAAGAAGGCGGGCGCGGCTGCTGGGCTTTGCGTTGCGCCTTATTACAACCGGCCAAGCCAGGCGGGACTGATCGCGCATTTCAGCTATCTCGCCGAGAGCTGCGACCTTCCGATCGTTCTCTACAATGTGCCGAGCCGCACGGTGACCGACCTCGAGGACGAAACCGTGGTCGAACTGGTCAACCGCTTTCCGGACAAGATCATCGCGATCAAGGATGCTTCAGGCGATTTATCGCGCGTCGCGGACCACCGCATGGGGATCGGGCGCGAATTCTGCCAGCTTTCGGGCAATGACGAATTGTGGCTGCCTCATTCGGCCGCCGGGGGCAGGGGGGCTATTTCCGTGACGGCCAATGTCGCGCCTGCACTATGCTCGGAATTTCACGCAGCGATTGCAGCAAACGACCTCAAGAAAGCGCGTGAGCTCAATGACCGCCTGTTCCCGCTACACTACGCGATGTTCTCAGACGCATCGCCTGCTCCTGTGAAGTACGCACTGAGCCGCGTGCACGACTGGTTCTCACCCGCTGTGCGCCTGCCGATTGTCGAGGCGAGCGAGGCATCGCGCAAAGCAGTCGACGACGCGCTTGAACATGCGGGGCTGATCTAAAGCACCTCGTCTTCGTCGAGCAGCGTTTCGGCAAAGCCTTCGGGTTCGCTGGTATAGATCGCGTCTGCGAGGCTCTCGATCCGGGCGCCGACTCGTTCAGGGTGGTCGACATGGGCGATGTGGAACAGCGCATCGCCCTGATGGACCACGGGCAGGGTTGCATGGCCGATGATGATGCCGTCGGTCGGGCTGAGGATTTCCAGCGGCTCTTCGCCGAACAGGCCGGCAACGGCGGCCAGCAGGTCGCCTTTCTTCACCGCATCGCCCGACTTGCGCATCCGGTGCGTAACGCCGCCGCGCGGAGAGCGCACCCATTGCGTCTTGTTCGAGCGTGCCGGAACGCCGACTTCCGCAAGTCCATCATCGGCTTCAATCATGCCAAGATGGGCAAGCACGCGGCTCACCCCCGCAACGCCGGTCTCGATGGAAAAGCGGTCAAAGCGCAGCGCCTCGCCGGTTTCCATCAGCAACATCTCGACCCCTTCCTTGGCGGCGAGCGCGCGCAGCGACCCGTCGCGAAGCGGACTTTCGATGATGACCGGCGCGCCGAATGCCATCGCAAGCTCGACCAGCTTCTTGTTTCCGGCGGCGATGCGGATTTGCGGCAGGTTGTAGCGATGGACGGCAGCGGTGTGGATGTCGATGCCAAGCGAAGCGCGGCTTACCACTTCGCTGAAGAATACGTTGGCGACTTGCCCGGCAAGCGAACCCGACGCGTTGCCGGGAAAGGAGCGGTTGAGATCGCGCCTGTCAGGCAGGTAGCGGGTGTGACTCAAAAAGCCAAAGATGTTGGCGACCGGCACCAACATAAGCGTGCCTGACAGTTCCTCCGCCGAAAGCTGGTTGGCGATGCGCTGGATGATCGCGGTTCCCATGATCTCGTCACCATGGATCGCGCCGCTTACGAACACAGTGGGCCCCGGCTTGGCCCCATGCAGAACGCGCACGGCAAGCTGCGAAGAGTATCCGGTCGCCATCGTGGTGATGGGCAGGCCGATATCGGCCTCGGTCCCCGGCGCGATGGTCTCTCCGCCGATCTCGAAATTGGATGGTTTTGGCGCGTGCATCTTTGAGTAAATCCCTGTGGTGAGCGAGATTGCGCCTCAAAACGCGCGCTTGGCAAGCGGAAGTTGCGCGCCTATCTCGCCTGCCACCATGGCACGGCCCAAACCCAAAACTTTCGACAAGCAGAAAACCGTCGCGGAAAATCGCCGTGCGCGCTTCGACTATGCGATCGAGGAAAAGTTCGAAGCCGGTCTCGCGTTGCAGGGGACCGAGGTGAAAGCCTTGCGCGCTGGCGAGGCGACGATTGCCGAAAGTTATGCCGAAGTGCGCGATGGCGAGGTTTGGCTGATCAATTCGAACATCCCCGAATACAGCCACGGCAACCGCCTGAACCACGAACCGCGCCGCCCGCGCAAATTGCTGCTGAACGGGCGCGAGATCAACAAGCTGTTCGGCGCGGTCGAGAGGAAGGGCATGACGCTCGTGCCTTTGTCGATCTACTTTAACGCACAGGGGCGCGCGAAGGTCGAACTCGCTCTAGCCAAGGGCAAGCAGGCGCATGACAAGCGCGCCAGCATCAAGGAGCGCGACTGGAAGCGCGACAAGGCACGGATCATGCGCGACCGGGCGTAATCGCCGTTGAGAGCAAAGCTTCACGGTTAATTTTCGCTTGGGTCAATTCACCCATTGGTCAGATGCCATTCGCTACCCATATGGCGGTCATGGTGGTTAATCGGCACTTGAACGAAGGACGCTTGCACTGCGTGAAGACGCAGGCCAAGGCGCGCCCGTCGTCATGAGCAGCCAGCGCACCTCTTCTCCCAGTTTCTTCCAGAGCCCGTTCCGCTGGATGGGACACGCTTTGGCTCGCTACATGCCGAGCCGCGAGGAAATGGCTCGCAGCAAGTATCTCGCACCGATTGCGCACCGTTTCCTGTCGCCTGAATTGTGGCGCTTCACGCGGCGCTCGGTTCCGCGCGGGGTTGCTCTGGGCCTGTTCAGTGCATTCATTCTGCCGGTGGGGCAGATATTCCTCGCCGCCTTTCTCGCGCTTCCTGCACGGGCCAATGTGCCTCTTGCCGCAGCCGTCACATTTGTAACCAACCCGTTCACCATCGCCTTTTGGGCAGTGGTCGCAAACCGGGTGGGAACCTTCATTCTCAAGATCGATGCGGCCGCCGCGCAGGTCGCGAGCGCCAAGGCGGGCTCAACCTGGTGGGCGTCCTTCGTCGACTTCTTCGAACTCGCCGGAGTGACCGTGGTCGGCTTTGTCGTCCTCGCCGTTGTCTCGTCGGCAATCGGTTATCTCATCTCCGGCGCGATCTGGCGACTTATCGTTGCACGCAAGCGGGCAAAACGGCTGAAAGTGATGGGCAAGCGGCTCGACCTGAGCGCTGACGCAAACTAGGCTGGAAGGCCATTCGAGACGGGCGTTCGTGCGCTCACCTTGCAGCCGACAATCGACGAAGAGCCGTACCCAGCGTGAAAGCCCCCAGCACCGACATTTCTTCAAAATCCTCGCCATCGCTGCTTTTGACAGGGGTGGGGGCAGGGCTGCTGTTGAGCGCGCTCTTGGTGTTCCTGGTAAGCGGGGACTGGATCGTCGGTGTCGCTTATGCGGCGGGCCTGATCGTGCTGCTGGCCGCAGCCTTCGCCTTTGAACGCTACACCGCCGAACCATCGCAGGCGGAGGTCGCCGCAGCCGATTGGTCGGTAACCGTCGCAGCGATCGAAGCAAGTGGCGGCGCATCGGATGATCGCGCGGCGGAAGCCATCGCCATCACCGATAGAGCAAACAGGCTGGTCTGCGCGAACACGCCTTTCACCAACGCTTTTGGCGCTGAAAGCGCCCCGCCGGCGCTTGATCTGGATCGCCCCGAACTCGAAGCCATGAGCAAACTCGCGCGCGAAGCGTGGCGCGATGGCGATGCAAGCCTTGCTTCGCTTGATAGCCAGGGGGGCAGGGAATGGTCGGTCAGCGCGGCGCGCGCCGGGCGCGGCGACGACCACCTCATCTGGCGCTTTACTCCGATCATCGCTGCGACAAGCGATCCGCTCGCCAAGATCGACCTCTCCGGACCTTTTGGCGCGATGTTGAGCCGCGCAGGGATCGAGGCGGCCATCACCGGACCTGACGGCATTATCCGCTCGGTCAGCGCAGGATTTGCCGAGCGCGCTTCGGGTGACGAGGCTGCGACACTTGCCGGGCAGGAATTCGTTTCACTGCTGCGCGCCGACGAACGCGATCGCATCTTCTTCGCACGCGAGGGGCGCAGCGGAACGCCGCAGACGCTGATCGACGTGCCGCTTAGCGAACCGGGCCTTGCAGGGATCACTCCGGGCCCGGACGAAGGGCTTTCAATGATGCTGCTGGTCGACAGCGGCGTCGGCATCGGAACCGGCTGGGACGGAGCGTCGCAAGCGGGCGTCGCGCAGCTCGAAGCGCTGCTTTCGCAATTGCCGCTCGGCCTCGCAATGGCAGACCGCGACGGACGGTTCCTGTTCGGAAACGAAGCATTCCTACGCTCGGTCGATCGCGAGGGAAGGGGACTTCCGCCATTTCCGACCGACCTTGTCGTGCGAGAGGACAAGGGTGCACTGTCCGACGCCGTGCGCCGCCACGGACGCGGGCCTGCGACAAGCGGCGACATGGCCGTGCGCCTGACCTCGAGCTCGGAAGAACCGGTCTCGATGGGACTTGCCGGTGTGCGCGGGCTGGGCGAAGCGGCGGTGCTCCTAAGCCTTGCCGATTCCAGCGAAGAAAATCAGCTCAAGCGGCAGGTTGCACAGGCGACCAAGATGCAGGCGGTGGGCCAGCTTGCTGGCGGTGTTGCGCACGACTTCAACAACGTGCTCACCGCGATTATCGGGACGTGCGACCTCATGCTGCTGCGCCACACGCCGGGTGACAGCGACTATGACGACATCCAGCAAATCCGCGCCAACTCCAACCGCGCCGCCTCACTGACACGGCAATTGCTCGCGTTTTCGCGCCAGCAGACCCTGCGTCCGGAAATCCTGCAATTGCCTGACGTAGTCAGCGAAGTGAGCCCGCTGATCAAACGGCTGCTCGGCGAGAAGATCGACTATTACGTCCAGCATGACCGCAACCTTGGTGCGGTGCGCGCCGACCCGCAGCAGCTTGAGCAGGTCATCATGAACCTTGCCGTAAATGCGCGCGATGCGATCAATTCCAATACCGGTCACGGGCGAGCGATGGGCGGTAAGCGGCAGGGACGGATATCGCTCCTCACGCGCAGCCTGGAATCGAACCAGGTGGTTAAGCTCGGCTCCGAAATCCTGCCGCCTGCCGACTACACTGTGCTTATCGTGGAGGATAATGGCGGCGGTATCCCGACCGAGGTCCTGCCCAAGCTTTTCGAACCCTTCTTCACCACCAAGGAACAGGGCAAGGGCACAGGGCTCGGCCTTTCGACCGACTACGGGATCGTCAAGCAATCGGGCGGCTTTATTTTTGCTGACAACGCCACCGATGCGAGCGGGCGGCCCAAGGGGGCGCGCTTCACGATCTACTTCCCGGTCCACAAGGGCGTGGTCCCGCGCAAGCAGGTGGCCCCTGTGAGTGAGGCGTCCTCCGATTGGTCGGTGGGCGGCAAGATCCTGCTGGTCGAAGACGAGGACATGGTCCGCGCCGTCGCCGAACGCGCCCTGTCGCGCGCCGGATATCAGGTCACGCCTTGTGCTGGCGGGGAGGAGGGGCTTGCCGCTATCGAAGGTGACGGCGATTTCGACCTCGTTGTCAGCGATGTCGTGATGCCCGGAATGGACGGGCCCGCCATGGTGCGAGAAATCCGCAAAGCGCATCCAAAGATCCCGGTGCTCTTCATGTCGGGATATGCCGAGGAATCCTTGCGCAAGGATATCGACATTCCCGACATGCACTTCATTCCCAAACCCTTCAGCGTCGCTGCAATCAGCGACAAGGTCGGCGAAGTCATGCGTGCAGCCAAGGCAGCGCAGGACGCCTGAATTATTGCTCATTCACAGGGCGTGTGAAAAAAGTTCTGTTCTACTCTTGTTCTTATGGAACAAACCGTATACATCCACTCCAACAGGGGGCGCTCGACGGGCATCTCCAACCGGCTGGTTAAAACTCGCTAATCAGCCCTAGGCAAGCGAAGGAGTGCATGCGATGGCTACCAATCTCAAGCTCGTAGAGAAGGAAAAAGACGTGGACCGTCAAAAGGCGCTCGACGCCGCCCTTGCACAGATTGATCGCGCTTTCGGCAAGGGCTCGGCGATGAAGCTCGGCTCGAAAGAGGCGATGCAGGTTGAATCGATTTCGACCGGGTCGCTGGGCCTCGATATTGCTCTTGGTATTGGCGGCCTGCCTAAAGGCCGCGTGATCGAAGTCTACGGCCCGGAAAGCTCGGGTAAGACGACGCTCGCACTGCACTGCATTGCAGAGGCTCAGAAAGCCGGCGGTACGGCGGCCTTCGTCGATGCCGAGCATGCGCTTGACCCGGTCTATGCGAAGAAGCTGGGCGTCGACATCGACGAACTGGTCGTCTCGCAGCCCGACACGGGTGAGCAGGCACTCGAAATTACCGACACGCTGGTCCGCTCGAACGCGGTTGACGTGCTGGTGGTCGACTCGGTCGCGGCGCTTGTCCCGCGCGCAGAAATTGAAGGCGAGATGGGCGATTCCCACGTCGGCCTGCAAGCGCGCCTGATGTCCCAATCTCTGCGCAAGCTGACCGGGTCGATCAATCGTTCCAAGTGCATGGTGATCTTCATCAACCAGCTGCGGATGAAGATCGGCGTCATGTACGGCAACCCCGAAACTACGACCGGCGGTAACGCGCTCAAGTTCTACGCTTCGGTTCGCCTCGACATTCGCCGCACCGGCCAGATCAAGGACCGCGACGAGGTGATCGGCAACTCGACTCGCGTGAAAGTGGTCAAGAACAAGGTCGCCCCGCCGTTCAAGCAGGTCGAATTCGACATCATGTATGGCGAAGGCATCTCCAAGATCGGCGAGATTCTCGATCTCGGCGTGAAGGCCGGCATCGTCGAGAAGTCGGGCAGCTGGTATTCCTATGACAGCGTCCGCATCGGCCAGGGCCGCGAGAATGCCAAGACCTACCTCAAGGAAAATCCTGAAGTTTGCGACAAGTTGGAAGCCGCCATTCGCGGTAAAACCGACGAGGTCGCCGAGGAAATGATGACGGGCCCGGACGCGGATACCGACAGCTGATCCTCAAGCGGGCGCCCTGCTGAAACCTCGTCTTTTGACGAGGGAGGGGCGGATCAAAGTGCGGGCCTTTCAGGGTCCGCCGCCCGGAGAAACGGAACACCGGCGCGTACCTTGCTCCCTATATTCAGGAGCGTCAGGTCCGCGCCGGTTTTTCGTTGCGCAAAGATCGGGCGCTGGGACTGGCCGATTGCTGGGATAGGCGGTGCTGCAACAGGGATGATCCGAATGGGGCAAGAACCGCTCCTTTCGCTTGTCGCTTCCGCAAGCATTGCCTAACTGCCAATCCATGACTTCGACCAACGATATTCGCCGCTCCTTTCTCGACTTCTTCGCCAGTGAAGATCATGTCGAGGTCCAAAGCGCGCCGCTCGTCCCGCACAACGATCCGACGCTCATGTTCGTCAATGCGGGCATGGTTCCGTTCAAGAACGTCTTTACTGGTCTCGAAACACCTCCGGGGCCGCGCGCCACGTCCTCGCAGAAATGCGTTCGCGCCGGCGGCAAGCACAATGACCTCGACAATGTCGGCTACACCGCGCGTCACCACACTTTCTTCGAGATGCTCGGCAACTTCTCGTTCGGCGACTATTTCAAGGAACAGGCGATCCTCAACGCCTGGACCTTGCTGACCAAGGAATGGGGGCTTGCGCCCGAAAAACTAACGGCGACCGTCTATCACACGGATGACGAAGCCTTCGACCTGTGGCGCAAGATCTCCGGCCTCCCGGAAGAACGCATCATCCGCATCGCGACCGCCGACAATTTCTGGTCGATGGGCGATACGGGTCCATGCGGTCCGTGCTCCGAGATTTTCTACGATCACGGAGAGCACATTCCCGGCGGCCCTCCCGGAAGTCCGGACGAGGATGGCGACCGCTTCATCGAGATCTGGAACCTCGTTTTCATGCAGTTCGATCAGGCGGCCGATGGTACGCGCCGCGATCTGCCGAGCCCGTCGATCGACACAGGAATGGGCCTCGAACGCATCGCTGCTGTCATGCAGGGTGTCCACGACAACTACGACACCGATACGTTCAAGGCGCTGATCGCGGCATCGGAAAACCTGACTGAAGTCCCTGCGAGCGGTGAGAACACTGCCTCACACCGCGTGATTGCCGACCATCTGCGTTCGACATCTTTCCTGATGGCTGACGGCGTGCTGCCCTCTAACGAAGGCCGCGGTTACGTCCTTCGCCGCATCATGCGGCGCGCCATGCGGCATGCGCACCTGCTCGGCGCGAGCGAGCCCCTCATGCATCGCCTTGTACCTGCACTCGTATCCGAGATGGGCCAGGCTTATCCCGGACTTCAGCGCGGGCAGTCACTGATCGAGGAAGTGCTGCTTCGCGAGGAAACGCAGTTCCGCAAGACGCTTGATAAGGGCCTCAAGCTCCTCGACGAAGCCACCGGCTCGATGTCTGAAGGTGGCGAACTCGACGGCGAGACCGCTTTCAAGCTCTATGACACATATGGCTTCCCTTACGATCTGACCGAAGACGCTTTGCGCGCCCGCGGCATCAGCGTCGATCGCGGCGGTTTCGATGAAGCAATGGCGCGCCAGAAAGCCGCCGCTCGCGCAGCCTGGAAAGGCTCGGGCGAGGCCGCATCGGATGAAATCTGGTTCGACATCGCCGAACGCGAAGGCGCAACCGAGTTCACAGGCTATTCGACCACTTCGGGTGAGGGAACCGTTGTCGCTCTCGTGAAGGATGGCGCCGAAGTCGACAGCGCGTCGGCAGGCGATGAGGTCGTGGTCCTCACCAATCAGACGCCATTCTATGGTGAAAGCGGTGGCCAGACCGGCGACACCGGAACGATCAGCACGCCTACCGGCTTGGCAGCGGACGTCACCGACACAAGCAAACCGCTCGGCCGCCTGCACGCGCATCAAGCCAGGATCACTGCTGGCAAGGTCAAGGTCGGCGACAACGTTCAGCTCGACGTGGACGCAGAGCGCCGTACACAGATCCGCGCCAATCACTCGGCGACGCACCTCGTCCATGCAGCTTTGCGAAATCAGCTCGGCGATCATGTTACGCAGAAGGGCTCGCTCGTTTCGCAGGAGCGGCTGCGCTTCGACTTCTCCCATCCCAAGCCGCTATCGGCAGAGGACATCGTCGCGATCGAAGATGAGGTGAACGCCGAAATCCTCGCAAACGAGCCCGTCGGCACGCGCTTGATGAGCCCTGACGACGCGGTCGAGGCAGGCGCGCTTGCTTTGTTTGGTGAGAAATATGGCGACGAGGTCCGCGTGCTCTCGATGGGGCGTTCCGGCGGCAGCGGCCGCAACTACTCGGTCGAGCTGTGCGGCGGCACCCATGTCAGCGCGACAGGCGATATCGGCCTTTTCCGCATAGTCTCCGAAGGTGCCGTGTCTTCGGGCGTGCGCCGGATCGAGGCGTTGACTGGTGATGCTGCGCGCAACTGGCTCGTCGCTCGCGAAGAGGCGCTCAAATCCGTTGCTGGCGCAATCCGCGCAACACCGGAGGAAGTCCCGGCGCGCGTTGCCGCACTTCTTGATGAGCGCAAACGGCTTGAGAAGGAACTGGCAGAAGCCAAGAAAGCCCTCGCGCTGGGCGGCGGCGGATCTGGCGGCGGCCCGGCGGCTTCGGCTGATGAGCAGGTTGCCGGGGTCGCGTTCAGCGGACAGGTGCTCGAAGGGCTCAACCCCAAAGAGCTTCGCCCGCTTCTTGATGAAGCGAAGGCACGGCTTGGCACGGGCGTTGCCGCAATCGTTGCAGTTAATGATGGCAAGGCGAGTATTGCTGCTGCCGTGACCGATGACCTCACCGACAAATTCAGCGCGGTTGATCTGGTGCGCGCAGGTGTCGAAGCGCTTGGTGGCAAGGGTGGGGGTGGCCGCCCCGACATGGCACAAGGCGGCGGCCCCGACGGCTCGAAAGCCGCCGAGGCCATCGCTTCGGTCAAGTCTGTGCTGGAAAGCGCGTAAGCGTTACGCGGCGGGCGTCTGCTTCGTCACGCCGCTGCTGCCCTGTTCGACATCGTTGCCGCCGGTATCACCGGGGTGGCCGCGACCCTGATCGGTCGGCGCCTGGTCTTTCAGCGGGTCCTGTACGTTCTGCGGCTTGAACTTTTCGTCATTCGGCGTGGGCTTGGTGGGGTCGACATCCTTGGTCATGGGTTTCTCCTTTGTCTAAAAGGATTACCCGCAAGCTGCCCACTTGGTTCAATTTTCGACCGTTGACGTCCTCAGTTTCGGAGGGGACTTGAGCCCTCCGTCGACCTCCAGCTGTTCTCGAAACTCGTCACGCTTCTCATGGATCGAGGCGATCACCGGACCCATCGCGACACCGATATCGACCAGCACGGCTTCGGAGAGCTGCAACGAGCTTTCGAGATTTTCGGGCACGGCGTGGCTAGCGCCTGCTCGGTAAAGCTGCGCTGCATGGTCGGTATCGCGGGCGCGCACGACGATGAGCAACTCGGAATGGTCGGCACGCAGCCTGGCTACGAGGCGTTGTGCCAGCACCGGCTCGTCCATGGTGAACACAAGCGCTGGTGCCTCCGCGATACCGACCCGCGCAAGCACATCGCCGCGGGCCGCGTCACCGAACATGACGCGATAACCCTTGCGCTTGGCCGCATCGACTACGTCGGGATCGGAATCGATCAGCACATGGGGTTGGTCATGCGCTGTCATCATATCGGCAATCAGCCTTCCTACACGTCCTGCGCCAACGATGATGGTGCGCGGTTCGCCGTCGTCATCGTCGGGTAGGTCTGGAACGGCCTCGACCCGGCGAGCGATAGCTCTACCGAGCTTGGCAAGAAGCGGTGTGATCGTGAGACCGATTGCCGTAACGATCTGCCAGAACTGTGCGGTTTCGGTGTCGACAACAAGCGCGCTCGTCGCTGCTGCGAGCACGATCAGGGTGGTTTCCGATGGGCTCGCCATCAGCACGCCAGTCTCTGCCGCCGTAGAGCGCCGCGCGCCCATCATGCGCAGCAGGGCACCGGTTACGACCGCCTTGAACACCAGCACACCGACGACCGCCCCCATGATGGTGCCAAGATCGGCCCAGATCACGCGCAGGTCGATGCTCATGCCAATGGTGATGAGGAACACGCCGAGCGCGAGGCCCTTGAATGGCTCCATGATGCTTTCAACTTCGCCGTGATACTCGGTCTCTGCGATCAGAAGGCCTGCAATGAGCGCACCGACGATGGGCGAAAGGCCGGTGGCGGCGGTGGCAAGGCTTGCGCCAATGACGACCAGCATGGATGCGGCGAGAAACAGCTCCGGACTCTTTGTTCGCGCCGCCTGGCTGAACAGGCTTGGCAGGGCGAAACGCCCCGCGACGAGGAGGACGAGGATCACGATCCCGCCCTGGATCAGGGTGTTCGTGAGGTCGCTCACGCTGTCGCCCGATGCGGTCGGAGCGAGCGCGCCGAGGATGAAGATAATCGGGACGATCATGATGTCCTCGAACAGCAGCATCGACAGGGCTGCGCGTCCGACCGGGCTCTTGGTCCCGGAAATCGGCAACACGATGGCGGTCGAAGAAAAGGCGAGGGCAAAACCAAGCGCGAGCGCGGCTTCGGTCGCCATGCCGCTCGCATAGCCGAAGAAACCAGCCGAGATGCTGCCGATGATCAGCAGCTCAAGGCTGCCGAGGCCGAAGACGAGCCTGCGCAATTGCCACAGTCGATTGAACGAGAGCTCGAGCCCGATCGCAAACAGCAGCAGGATTATGCCGAAGTCGGCGAAGGGTGTTAATCGGTCGGGGTCAGAGATCGAGACGTATTGCAGCCACTCAAACTGATCGACCAGCGACCCGAGCCCGTATGGGCCCACCAGGATGCCGATCAGGATGAACCCGATGATCGGCGTGATCCGAAAGCGAGCGAAAACGGGGATCACGATGCCTGCCGATCCGAGGATCACCAGCGCATCCTGCATCACCGGGGACATGGTAAGTTCGCCTGCCATGGCTAGGACTTACCCGTGTCAAAAGGTGCTGTCATCCGCCACCGTGCCCTCTTGACCCGCTCGAAGAAGCAGCTGGCGTGTCGACTTTTTCTCCGAGCGGATCGGAAATGTTGCCCACGCGCCTGTCCCACTCGATTCGGTAGAGATCGAAGCGGCGATCGGCGAGGTTCTGCACCGTGCCCTCGGCCCGGGCCCATTGAAGGTCGGACAGGTTCACATCGCTGATGGTGAGCGTTTCGACGTTCTCCGAGGCTTCTGCCGCGATGCCATCGCGGGCGAAGGGGAAGTCGCATGGGGTCAGGATGCAGCTTTGCGCGTACTGGATGTCCATGTTCGCGACATTGGGCAGATTGCCGACATTGCCGCTCATCACGACATAGCACTGGTTCTCGATCGCGCGGGCCTGCGCGCAGTAGCGCACCCGCATGTAGCCCTGGCGGCTGTCGGTGCAGAACGGCACGAAAATGATCCGCGCGCCTTCGTCGACAAGGCGGCGGGCAAGCTCGGGAAACTCGCTGTCGTAACAGATGAGAACACCGATCGGGCCGCAATCGGTCGGGATGGCATCGATGCTGTCACCGCCCTTGATGTTCCACCAGTACGCCTCGTTAGGCGTGGGGTGAATCTTCTCCTGCGCGTAGATCGACCCGTCGCGAAGGCACACATAGGCAACGTTGTGGATGTCGCCATCGGGCATGCGGGTGGGGTGCGAGCCGCCGATGATGTTGATGTTGTAGGCGAGCGCCATTTCCGAAAGCTTGGTGCGGATCTTGGGTGTGTATTCGGACAGGCACTCGATCGCTTCCAATGGGCTGAGTTCGTCCTCCTCTGCGCTCAGCAGCATCAGCGTGAAGAGCTCGGGAAAAACGATGAAGTCGCTTTCATAGTCGGCAGCGACATCGACGAAATATTCGACCTGCTTCATGAATTCGTCGAAATCCGCGACCGCGCGCGCCTGGAGCTGGCAGGTCGCAATCCGCACGCCTTCGACGTCACGCGGCAGGCGGTGCTTCTTCGGCGCGTCTGCATCGACATAAGGGTTGCGCCAGACCATGCGCACCGCATTGCCGCGGCTCGCCTTGTCTTCGGGCAGGTACTTGGGGAGGATGCCCGCAGGCTCGAAGCCGTTGGCAAGCTGGAAGCGCAAGACTGGATCGTGGACCTTGCCCTCGAGGATCAGGTCGAGATATTCCTGCGGGTTCTCGGCCCGGTTGTTCTTGCGACGCTTGGCCCGCGCATAGCCCGGCATGCGTCCGCCAAAGACAATGCCGGTGAGGTCGAGCCGCTCGGCAAGCGCGCGCCGTTCTTCGTAGAGCCTGCGCCCGAGACGGCTTCCACGCACATTAGGATCGACGCACAATTCATAGCCGTAGAGCCAGTCGCCGGTCGGATCATGGCGCGATCCAAAGCCGTTGCCGGTCACCTCGTCCCATGTGTGATCGGAGAGAGCGACCTTCTCGTCGAGCCGCATCGAAGCGCAGTAGCCGACGATCTTGCCATCGAGCTTCGCGACGAAACATCCCTCGGCATAGTTGTTGATCTGCCCGCGTATCTCACCCTGCGTGTAGGCGGGCAGGTCGTCATAGGCCCGGCGCACAAGGTCGCCGATGGCGCGCACGTCCTTGAGCTTGGCCTGCCGGACTTCAAGCCGGGCCTTGCTGCGGGTCTGGGTCATTTAGGCTTGTCTCCAAATGCACAAAGGGCGGCCTGCTCCAAAAGAGAGGCCGCCCTGATGCTACGCCGTAGTGCGGGCGTTGTTCCGCCTAAGAAAGCGGATCAGGCCCAGCTCTGCATTTCCTTTTCGAGGTTCTGCACGATTGCCTCGAAGAACTGCTCGGTAGTGAGCCAGTTCTGGCTCGGACCGATGAGCAGAGCGAGGTCCTTGGTCATCTGGCCGTTCTCGACCGTTTCGATGCACACGCGCTCAAGCGTTTCGGCAAAGCGCACCACGTCGGGGGTGTCGTCGAACTTGCCGCGATACATGAGGCCGCGGGTCCACGCGAAGATCGAGGCGATCGGGTTGGTCGAGGTCGCCTTGCCCTGCTGGTGCTGGCGATAGTGGCGGGTGACGGTGCCGTGTGCGGCTTCGGCTTCGACAGTCTTGCCATCGGGCGTCATCAGGACCGAAGTCATCAGGCCGAGCGATCCGAACCCTTGCGCAACAGTGTCGGACTGAACGTCGCCATCATAGTTCTTACAGGCCCAGACGAACTTGCCCGACCACTTGAGCGCCGATGCGACCATGTCGTCGATCAGGCGGTGCTCATAGGTGATGCCGGCTTCCTTGAACTTGTCGGCGAATTCGGCGTCGAACACTTCCTGGAACAGATCCTTGAAGCGGCCATCATAGGCTTTCATGATCGTGTTCTTGGTCGACAGGTAGACCGGCCACTTGCGGTCGAGGCCGTAATTCATCGAAGCGCGCGCGAAGTCGCGGATCGAATCGTCGAGGTTGTACATCGACATGGCGATGCCGGCGCTCGGGAAGTCGAAAACGTTGAGGTCGATCTCGGTCCCGTCATCGCCGTGGTAGACCATGCGCAGCTTGCCCGGTCCCGGGATCAGCGTGTCGGTCGCGCGGTACTGGTCGCCAAATGCGTGACGGCCGACGACGATCGGGTGAGTCCAGCCCGGTACGAGGCGCGGGACATTGTCGATCACGATCGGTTCACGGAAAACAACGCCGCCAAGGATGTTGCGGATGGTGCCGTTCGGCGACTTCCACATTTTCTTGAGGTCAAATTCCTCGACGCGCGCTTCGTCAGGAGTAATCGTCGCGCATTTCACGCCAACGCCATATTCCTTGATCGCGTTGGCTGCATCGATGGTGATCTGGTCGTCGGTCTCGTCGCGCTTTTCGACCGAGAGGTCGTAATACTTCAGGTCAACGTCGAGATAAGGCAGGATCAGCCTTTCGCGGATCCACTGCCAGATGATCTTCGTCATCTCGTCGCCGTCGAGTTCGACAATCGGGTTTTTGACCTGAATTTTCTGCATGGCTAGCGCCTCATCCTTGTGGAATGTCTGTGAGCGTTAGGATGTCTGATGTGATCCCTTGCGAGCGCTCTAGCAGAGGCTGCGCAGGGCGCAAGGTGTCGAAGGTCTAATGCGACCCGACTTGTTGCAATCGACATGCAAAAGCGGAAACGGGAGTTGGGTGGCGCGCATCAACAGCGCGCCGGCTCAGAACGGCCAGAGTTCCTCGATCAGAGCTGGCGGTGTCTCGAGCTTCACATCTTCCTTGCGTGCGATGAAGGGACGCTCACGGACGTGTTTGTCCTCAAGCGCGCATTCTAGCATGAATTGCGCAAGGTCGGGGCGCCGGGTGCGCAGCGTATTTCTGGGCATGTCGTCCAACGAAACTTCATAATCGCCGGTACGCTTACGGTTGAGCAGCCAACCGGGTCGCACTGCCGTCCAGTCGATATCTTCGCATACGCGCAAGACCCGCTCCATCTCGCCCATCTGGCGAAAAATCCGGTCGAGCGCAGCGGTCGCGCCTTTGAACCAGAGCGGCACGGTGGCTTTCGGGTCGGCGAAGGCGGCGGAGATGACGACAAGGCGCTTTTTGCCGGTCTTGCGCATGGCTTCAACCATGTTGACCGCGCCTTCGGTGTAGAGGGGGGGAGGGTTGATCAACGTCTGCGGATCGCGGCCCAGACCAACAGCCGAGATGACGACGTCGATGCCGTCCATCAGATGCGCGAGGTCACCATCGAGCAGGTCGGCTTCGCATTTTTCGAAGCGTTCGTGCTCGATGAAATCACGCGGCCAATCGCGTTCTGCGCCACGTACCGAGTGGCCTGCGTCCAATGTTTGTTCGAGGAGAGGCTTGCCGGTGTCGCCGGTCGATCCGAATAGAAGTATGTTGCTCATGCTCTTGCCAATTCACGAGAGCGCGAAAAGTGCCAAGAAACTTGGCGCTTTCGTGGTTTCAGCGGATCGAAGGGGAGAAGATGGTGGGCGTAGGAAGAGTTGAACTTCCGACCCCTGCGATGTCAACACAGTGCTCTACCACTGAGCTATACGCCCACACTATCATCATATCCCGAAATCGGCCGAAGCCCGTTGCGGGAAGCGGCGCATTAGCGAGAGCGCGTCGCCAGTGCAAGCGATTCGCGCAGCGTTGATACGATTTTATGTCAGACCTGGGCTTGCGCCTGCTCTTCGAAGACGCGCTCCACCTCAAGCACGAGGTCGCGCAGGTGAAACGGCTTTGACAAAACCTTGGCATGTGGCTGCTCACGGCTGGCGCGAAGCGAGACGGCGGCAAAGCCCGTGATGAACATGACCTTGGTGCGCGGGCTAACTTCCGCGCAACGCTGCGCGAGTTCAATTCCATCCATTTCGGGCATGACAATGTCCGAAAGAAGCAGGTCGAATTCGCCTTCCTCGAGAAGGGGCAGTGCTTCGGTGCCGCGATCGACGCTGGTGACTTCATAACCGGCCTTGGTGAGCGCACGCTCCAGATATGTGCGCATTGCGTCTTCGTCTTCGGCAAGAAGGATTCGCGGAGCAAGATTTGTGGTCATGGCGAAGCCCTTTACCGCATTTCGCTTAAGAAGTCCTTGGCATGAATGCCGCGTGCCCTCATTTGAGACGGGTAACCTAATCGGGTTACCACACAGGCTTAACGTGATCGGCACATCGCAGTGGTCGCGAGTAGAGGGGCAAACGAGGCTTTGACTCAGATGTTCAAATTGGGCAGCAAAAGACCTCAATGAACCGGTTTTCCCGAAAGTCCCCGTTGCGCCCTGTTCCTGCTGGCAAAAGCGGTCAAAGCACCACGTCAAGCGGCGGCGCGATTGCGCCTTTGGCCGAGGGGCATGATGCTCAAGATCCAGCGGAAAAGGACGTGACTAACGCAGCTTACGTCCATGTCAGTCCGCGCGCGATGCCGCTGCCGGTCCTGATCGCCGTTCCGCATGCAGGGCGCGTCTATCCCGGCAATGTGCTCGCCACGATGCGCGATGCGGGGCTGAGCCAGCTGCGGCTTGAAGATCGTCATGTCGATGCTGTCGGCGTCGAGATTGCGAAGGCGACAGGAACCGGGCTTCTGGTCGCGCAGGCGCCGCGGGCAATGTTGGACCTCAACCGCTCGGCAGACGATATCGACTGGGAAATGATTGTCGGAGCGCCTGAGGAGATCCGTTCTCCTTCGCGTTCGCATCGGCGCGGCCGCGCGATGCCCAATTCTCGCGCTCGGAGCGGTCTGGGGCTGGTGCCGCGCCGCCTGCCCGGTTTTGGCGAGATCTGGCGCGAGCGTCTTTCCGCCCAGGAGCTCGCGCGTCGCATCGACCGCATTCATCGCCCCTATCACGAATTTCTAGCCAAGGAGCTTGAGCGCATCCGCGACGTCTGGGGGGCTGCTCTGCTAATCGATCTGCACTCGATGCCTCCGCTGCGCCGACCCAGTGGAGAAGAGCGCGCGCCGCAGATCGTGATTGGTGATCGGTTTGGAGCTTCCTGCCACAACACCCTAGCTGCTCGCGCGCTCAGCTACCTTGATCGCCACGGTTGCGCAGCGGCGCATAATCGCCCTTATTCAGGTGGTTACGTGCTTGATCGTCACGCGGAGCCCGCGCGCGGTATCCATGGCATTCAGGTTGAACTGTGCCGTTCGACCTATCTCGATGCGACGCTTTCGCACACTACGGCTGCGGTCAAGCCGCTCGCCAACATGATTGCAGGCCTGGTGCGCGAACTGGGCGCCGAAACTGCCGGGTTGGGGGCAGGTGGGCAGACAGCTCAGGCGGCTGAGTAAGTTCGCCTTACAAATTTCTGAAAAACTGAAGAAAAAGACCGCCTCGCGTTTTTAAGGGGGGTAACACGAGGCGGCCAGGCTCAGGGAGGAAAACGCCCAAAAGGGCGCGTCCCGGACGGCTCATGAGGGGGTGCCGTCCGCAGGTTGCAAATAAGAACTGAGGGCCCCGTGTTCAAGACACGGAGCCCCCAGAAAAAGATCGCTTTTGGCGAAAAGCGAGGGACGCTTTTGGAGCGTCCTCGCTTCGGCATATCTTACATCGTGCCGCCGGCAGGAACGGCAGGCGTACCGCCTTCAGGCATGGGAACCTTGCCCTGTGCGCTCTGGCGTTCGAACAGCATGCGCATCAGGTTCATCGAGAACAGGTGCGCGTGCATCAGCATCAGCATGCCGTTCTTGTTGAGGCCGTCGAGCACGTCCTTGTCGAGCTCGCGCAGCTTCTCTTCGTTGACCATCTGGAAGCCGGTGTAGACGAACGGCTTGTCAGGCATGTCATTGCGAGTGATGTCGATGCGGCCTTCCATCAGAACGTCGAGCTTCTTGAGCTCTTCGAGGAATGCGCGGGTGCGCTGACCGGACTGTTCAAAGCGGCGGCAGAACTCGAGAACGCCGTCGGTGTATTCGGTCGGCTTGCGCGGCTCGTCGCCTTCGCCCGGCTGGAACAGCGCCTGGCCTTCTTCGCTTGCGCCAACAACGCCCGCCTGCGGGTCGAAGCACAGCGACATATCGTCGCTGTCGCGGTTGAGCTTGGCGAGCATGAACGGGTAGCGGCGAACATAAGCGGGTACGTACACACCGGCTTCGAGCTTGCCGTCTTCGCCGATGTAGCAATTGACGCCGTCATTGAGGCCCATGAGCGCGATCGGCAGCGGGTTGTCGCCGGCGGTGAACACGATCGGGAAGTGACGCTGCGCATCGACGAACTCGTCGACGGTCAGCGGGATCGCGTGCGTGTTCGCGAGGAACGATGCGTCTGCGAACGGGCTGACTTTCCAGTCGCCATGATCGCGACTGTTGAGCGGAAGCAGGTCTTTGTAAAACAGCGGAAGTTGCGGCTGCGGCGCGGTCGCCATGGAAATCTCTCCGAGAAGCTATTGGAAATCTGTTCGCGGCTGTCAGCGGAAAAGAGGCCCCTCCCACAAGGCCGCGATTGCGGCGCTTTAGGCGTTCGCGTGGGCAGGCGCAAGCGCGAGGGGGATCAATTACCCTGCGGCGGCACCAGTTTACCCGGATTCAGCAGATTTAGCGGGTCTAGCGCCTGTTTGACGCTGCGCATCATCGCAAGCGCAACCGGATCGCCGAGCCTGCCGAGATCGCTGACCTTCATCTGGCCGATGCCGTGTTCCGCGCTGATTGACCCGCCCCATTCGGTAACGAGATCATACACTTGCGCGCTGACAGCCTTCCCTTGTGTCTCTTCCCAGACGCCCGGCTCAGCGCCCTTTGGAGCAAGAACGTGGAAGTGGACATTGCCATCGCCCAGATGCCCGAACGCAACGGCTGAGGTGCCCGGATGCGCTTCCTCGATTGCAGGTGAGGCGGCGAGGATGAATTCAGGCATGCGTTCAACGGGAACCGAGATGTCGTGCTGCATCGCAGGACCAAGCGCCCGCTCTGCTGCCGAGATCGAATCGCGCAAGGTCCAGAAGTCCTCTGCCTGCCGCTCGTTCGACGCGATCACAGCATCGGCCAAAAGCTCGGCTTCGGCAGCATCGGCAAGCGCCTCTTCCAACCTCTCGCGAAGCTCGGCATCGTCTCCATCGAGCGCCACGCATTCGACGAGCGCGTTCCAGGCGTGACGCTGCCCAAGCGGTGAGCGCGCGTCGGGCAAATGCGCGAGCACGCTGTCGAGGCAGTGCGCTGGGACGACCTCGAACCCCTCCAGCGTATCGCCGAGCGCGCGGTCGACACGCCTCAAGAGCGCGCGCGCATCAGTGATGGAGGACAGGCCGACCCAGGCGGTTGCGCGGGCCTGCGGGGCGGGGAGCAATCGAAGCGTTGCGCCGGTGACGATGCCGAGTGTGCCCTCCGACCCGATCAGCAATTGCTTGAGGTCGAAACCGCGATTGTCCTTCTTGAGCACGGTGAGCGCATCGAAAATGCTGCCATCGGCCAGCACCGCCTCGATCCCCAGAACCTGTGCGCGCATCGTGCCGTGACGCAGCACCTGCGTGCCGCCTGCATTGGTAGAGATCAGGCCGCCAATCGTCGCTGAACCCTTGCCGCCGAGCGTAAGTGGGAACCTCAAGCCCTCAGCCTCCGCCGCTTCGTGAAAGGTCTGCAGGATCACGCCCGCATCGCACACGGCATGACCTGCGCCAACATCGATCGAGCGGATCGCGTTCATGCGCCGCAGCGACAAGAGGATCGATGCACCGGTTTCGTCCGGCGTCGCACCGCCCGCCATGCCGCTGTTCCCGCCTTGCGGCACAATCGGGACGCCGTGCTTGGCGCACAGCTTCACCAGTGCCGAGACTTCCTCGGTCGATGCGGGCGAGGCGAGAGCCAGCGCGCTTCCGGTGTAGCGCCCGCGCCAGTCGGTTTCCCACGGCTCGATATCCTCGGCGAGCTGAGTGAACCCCTTGGGTCCGAGCAATTCCGCTGCTTCGGCAAGGAATGTGTCTTTGGTTCGAGTCAGTGTCGTCATTGTGGCTGCTATGCCACACTCCGCCGCGATTGTACCAGTGCTTTGCCCCGAGCAGTCCGCTTAGTTAAGCCAGCGTTCAATCGCTCATGCTAGTGCGCATTTCGGATCGCGTCAGAGGCCAGGACTAAAAGCAAACGGCCTTCGAATACTGGAGGAACCCCCGAGAAACCCATGCCGAGCTTGCTCGCCCTTGCAGCGCCGTTTGCGCTGATCTTGCCCGTTTTGGGGCAGGGGTTTTTGCAGGCTGAAAGCGGGGTGAATGACGGGGAAGAGGCTGCCAAGACGCAATCCACCGCTCCCGATTTTGATGAGCGACCCGAGGCACCTTACTCGCCCGCGAATACCGCCGCGACGCCGCTCGATGCGTTTTATGGTGGGCAGGTCGCACGTCAGGTCAGGATCGACCGGAGGGTCACGATCCGCATCACGCCGCGCCGGGAAAGCCCGCGCAACAGCTTGCTGGCACGCTTGCCACAACGCGGAATGAGCCTCGCTTACGAAGAGCGCGATACCGAGCGCTGCGTGCCGATGGCGCGTATCTCGGGCGTTCAGACGGGAACCGGCAATCGCTTGCTCCTGTTCCTTCGCGACAATCGTATCTTCAGCGTCAATCTTGAGCGCGCGTGCCGCGCCCGCGATTTCTACGCCGGTTTCTACATCGAGCGCAGCGAGGACGGACAACTTTGCGTCGAGCGAGACCAGCTGCAATCGCGCAGCGGTGCCAAGTGCGAGGTCGAGGCAATGCGCCAATTGGTGGTGGTGCAAGAGTGATTGCCGCTCTGCTTTGATGCGGCCCCGGCGACACAAGCTTCCCCAACCCTGTCCAATTCTTGACTTTTGCGGCCTTTTTCGCCAATCGCAGCGGCGCTGCTTGAGGATAACCTTATAGGCAGCGCCCAATCCGGCAGCCTCGCTGCCCGCTATCCGGACATTTTGAACCGCATGACCTTTGCCGATCTCGGCCTATCTCCCGAATTGCTGAAAGCCGTCGAGGACGCCGGCTACACCGAGCCGACCGCGATCCAGGCCGAAGCCATCCCTGCCGTGTTGATGATGAAAGACCTCATCGGCATCGCGCAAACCGGAACCGGCAAGACCGCCAGCTTCGTGCTTCCCATGATCGACGTGATGGCCGCAGGCCGCAGGCGCGCGCTGATGCCGCGCTCGCTCATCCTTGAGCCGACGCGCGAACTTGCTGCGCAGGTTGCCGAGAACTTCGAGAAGTACGGCGCGAACCACGATCTCAAGATGGCGCTGCTGATCGGCGGCGTGCAGATGGGCGACCAGTTGAAGACGCTCGACGAGGGCGTCGATGTCCTGATCGCAACGCCGGGCCGTCTGATGGACCTGTTCGAGCGTGGCAAGATCCTGCTCAACGGCTGCGAACTCCTCGTCATCGACGAGGCCGACCGGATGCTCGACATGGGCTTTATCCCCGATATCGAGTTCATCTGCGACAAGCTGCCTGAAACGCGGCAAACGATGCTTTTCTCGGCCACCATGCCTGCGCCGATCGAGAAGCTCGCAAAGAAGTTTCTCAGCAATCCCAAGCGGATCGAGACAACGCGCGCAGCGACCACGAATAAGGACATCACTGCGTTCAAGGTTCCGGTCAAGGCCCGCCAGAAACGCGATACGCTCGAATGGCTGCTGGCAAACGACCAGGTTGAAACGGCGATCATCTTCGCCAATCGCAAGACTACTGTGCGAGAGCTCAACAAACACCTTCAACGCCAGGGTTTTGCCAGCGGTGAGATCCATGGCGATATGGACCAGAGTTCCCGTCTGAAAGAACTCGACCGGTTCAAGTCGGGCGACGTCAACATCCTCGTCGCGTCAGACGTTGCGGCGCGAGGGCTCGACATCAAGGGCGTTTCCCACGTCTTCAACTTCGACACACCATGGCACCCGGACGACTACGTGCACCGCATCGGCCGGACGGGCCGCGCGGGAGCAAAGGGCCGCGCTTTCACGTTGGTTGCCGATGAAGACGCGGAAGCCATCGCCAATGTCGAGAAGCTGACCGGTGCGAAGATCAAGGTCTTCGGCAAGGAAGACGTGCGCGTCGAACTGGCGGATGGTTCAGCCAAGAACACCGGCAGTGATGACGAGGCGAAGGACGAAAAGCCCGCCGAGAAGAAGAGCCGCTCTCGCAGCCGCAAGCGCGACGATGAGGGCGATGCGCCTCGTAAACCGCGCCGCGAAAGCGCCGAGGACAAGCCTGCACGCAAAAGCCGCCCACGCCGCCGCGATGATGAGAGCGACGATCCGGTCCCTGCAGGCGAATGGAACGGGCCGAAGCCCGGCTTCCTCGACGTAGGCGCGACCTGAGGCTTGCTACTTTACGCGCACGAAAATTCGTGCCGTTTGCGTCTCGCCGTTCCCGTCAGTGACAGTGTAATCCACGTAAGTCAGACCGGTGAAACCGGAGGCTGGCATGATCGTGATGAGATTATTCTCGCCAAGGGATGCGGAAACCTCGGACACGTTGCTGCTGGGCACCGCGACCTGCGAGACCGTTATTCCGTCCGGGATCAAAAACCCATCATCAACGGCGGTGAAGTCGTTTTCGATGGGGTGGTCCTCATCGACACCGTCATCGACCAAGGTTAGTCCGATGCCGGCCCCCGTTTCGTAGTAATCGGGGCTTGGAAAGAAAAATCCTGTCTCGGTTATCGGGATAAGCTCTGCAAATCTTGCGATCGCATCTCTGATATCTTCTATGTTGAGAGCCAGGACTTCGGCGGCAATCTCGCTTGAATTGGTCTGCTCCAATTCCGAGATTCGAGGAACGAGAAAACCGACCACCGCCATCTGGAATTGAGCAGCCTGTTCAGGTGTTTCAATCCGAAGGGGTACCGTGGCTGCATATGCATTGATCAAGTGAGCGATCGCGCTTTGCACGTCACTTTGAAGGTCTGAATATAGCGGCAACCGCGCGACAAGTGCGCTCATCGCCGCGTTGTCATTGAACAAGAACGCGTCTGGCGCCGCATCTAGAGACGCAGATAGCGAGTTAATATCCTCGGGAAACACACTGCGAACGAACGGAGATATCTGCAGGGATAGCAACCCAAGCGCCCGTGCATTTGCCGCAAGCAGGCGCTCCGCATCGGCGGCCACTTCCGCGTCGTCGCTCAGTGCCTCCTTGAGCGGGTCGAATGTGCGGATATCAGGGTCGAGCGTTTGCAGGCGGAAAACGTTTTCTGTCACGCCCAACTGACGCTTGAGCTTATCCTGGTCTGGCCCATTCGGTAGAAGCGAGGTGAGTGGTGACACAACAGTCGCATCACCCGGCGCTCTCAGTACCGTTCGAAGACTCGATTGCGCGTCAATGAAGAGCGGAGCCTTGCCGAGGTCGGAAAGATCTCCTTCTCGTTGGCCCGAAACCTTACTGGGCAAACCGTCACGTTCCGAAAAATTTGGAAAGTACTCACCTTCGCGGTTGCCGTATCCACCTGCGACGAACTCGGATTCGTCATCGAAATCGCTATCGTCAAAGAAGCGCCAGAACGACGGGCCTGAGGCGAGGCCTAGCACACGCGCAGTCGATCCGGTCGGTGTGGGGGAGGGCGTGGGTGTGGGTGTCGGGGTCGGGCTTGGTCCCGAGCTTGGGGGAGGCCCGCTGCCGCCTCCGCCACACGCAGCCAAGGCAACACAGGCAGCGCCTGTGAGCAAAAGTCTCGAAATCATAAAGGTGCGACCCCGTCCCCAATTCTTCTCTAGCGCCATCGTACGGGGTGGGTCATGCTTTGCAAGTGCGTTGCACAAGCTCCTCCCATCCTCTTTGTGGGCAATGGCAAATCGAGCCCCTTTCACCAATCGAGCCGATCGCCTAAAGGCGGCGCTGCCCCCGTTTGAAACACCTTTTGGAGAATACCCTTGGCCTGGCAAGACACCCTCAACGCGCGCGGATGGAAAATCCCGTTCGTGGGCAAGTCGCTGTTCCAGATCGGCAAGGAACTGCGCCCGAAGATCGATGCGATCATCATGGAAAACTCCAAGATTCCCGACGCTGCGATCCAGGACAAGAAGAACTTTCCCTGGATGGAAAAGCTAGAGGCGCGCTGGACGGATATCCGCGACGAAGCCGTGCGCATCCGCGCGCAGGACATTCCCTCGCTGGGCGAGATTTCGTTCGATCATGGCCGCATTGGCAAAGACAAGCGCTGGCGCGCGTTCTTCCTCAAGGGCTATGGCTACACGATGGAAACCAACGCCGCGCGCGCCCCGATAACGTCGAAGCTGCTCGACGAGGTGCCGGGGCTGGTGACGGCGAATTTCTCCGTGCTCGAAGCAGGCGGTCATATTCCGCGACACTGGGGCATGACCAAGGGCATGCTTACCTATCACCTCGCGCTGAAATCTCCGGCCGAGACCGAGAAGTGCCGCATGCACCTTGAGGAAGGCGAGACAACCCACGTCCTCAATTGGCGCGATGGCGAAAGCTTCGTGTTCGACGACATGTTCAACCACGAGGTCTGGAACGAGACCGACGAGGATCGATACGTCCTTCTGATCCAGATCAAGCGCCCGTGCCGTTGGAAGGGCAATGCGATCCAGAACCTGTTCCTGTTCGGCGTGCGCAATTCGCGCTTCGTGCAGGACATCAAGAAGGCGATCGAAAGCGCGGCGAAGAAGCGCGAGACGGCGGCCTGAGGCAAGCACAGGTCTTCGATGTATCCCAGCAAAACCGCCCCTGAGCGCCTTGCCGACGGGCTCGTCCATGCGGTGAGCCTTGCTGGTTTTGCGATTGCAGCCGGGTTCCTCATCCAGAAGAGTTCCGCGACCGATGACATCTGGCTGACCAGTGCCGCGATCATCTATGTCGCGGCAGGGCTGTTCTCGATCATGGTCTCCTTCGCATACCATCTTCACCCGCGCCACGAATGGCGCCCGGCATTGCGGCGCTGGGACCATGCCGCAATCTACGTGGTCATTGCTGGCACTTTCAGCCCGCTTCTGATCATTGCGGGGTCGACGATGGCACATGCCGTGCTCGCCGTCATCTGGCTGGCAGCGATGGCAGGGGTGGCCTTCAAGCTGATGGCCGACAACGGCGACTCACGCTGGTCGCTGATCTCGTATCTGGCTCTCGGCTGGACGGCGCTGATCGCCTTGCCAAGCTTCTGGAACGCGCTGCCAGCATACTCGACCGCCGCAATCGCTGCCGGGGGCCTGTTCTACACGGTCGGAACGCTGTTCTACCGCAACAAGATCATGCGATTCCGCTACCCGATCTGGCACGCTTTCGGGACGCTCGGCGGAACGTCGTTCTTCGCAGCGATCTGGATGGCTGTCGCGGGCGTGGTGTAGATCTTGGCCGCTGAGCGTTGCCCGCGACCTAACCCACCACCGTCACGAAACTGTCGATCACGCGCTTTTCGCCCGCTTCCTCAAAGTTGATCGTCAGCTTGTTGCCTTCCTGATCGATTACGCAGCCTGTGCCGAATTTCTTGTGTTCGACCATCGCGCCGATGGCGATGTCGGAGCGCGGCTTGGCTGCGAAGCTTGCCGCTGAACGTCCCGGTTCGGCGACGCGCTTCTGGCGCGGTTCGTAGCCGGTTGCGACCGCGCGTTGCCATCCGGGACCGCGCGCCTGTGCGCGGTCAGGGCGGTCGCGTGCGACGTGGGCGAAGGGGTCTTCGTTTTCCGACCAGTTTGCTCGCCATAGCGAAGCACCGCCGGTCATCGTGGTTTCCTGCTCGATATGCTCTTCGGGCAACTCCTCGATGAAGCGCGAGGGGATCGAGCTGGTCCACTGGCCGTAAATGCGGCGGTTGGCCGCGTGCAGGATCATGCAGCGTCGACGTGCGCGGGTGATCGCGACATAAGCGAGGCGGCGCTCTTCCTCGAGGCTTGCGAGCCCACCTTCGTCGATCGCGCGCTGCGAGGGGAAGACGCCTTCTTCCCAACCGACGCAGAACACGTGGTCGAATTCGAGGCCCTTGGCCGCGTGGATCGTCATGATGGTTACGGTGTCTTCCTCGTCGCCGCGATCATTGTCCATGACGAGGCTCACATGTTCGAGGAAGTCGCCGAGCGTTTCGTACTCTTCCATCGCACGGGCGAGTTCGGAGAGGTTTTCCGCGCGTCCTGCGCTTTCGGCAGAGCGGTCGGCGGCGAGCATGTCGTTGTAGCCGCTTTCGTCCAGAACAAGCCGCAAGAGGTCGGACGGCGTCATCTGTTCCGAAGCCTCGCGCCAGGCGAGGAACGACCGCATCAGCGAGCCAATCGTATTCGCGGCGCGCTTTGGCAGTTCGTCGCTGTCAGCAAGTTCGAGCGATGCAGCGGCGAGCGGCATGCCGACGCGGCGGGCATGCTGGTGCATTTTCTCGAGCGTCTTTGCGCCTAGCCCACGTTTTGGCTGGTTGTAGATCCGTTCGAACGCGAGGTCGTCCTGCGGCTGCGCGATCACCCTCAGATAAGCGAGCGCATCGCGGATTTCCGCGCGTTCGTAAAACCGGAAACCGCCGATGATGCGATAATTGATGCCGGTCTGGATGAAGCGGTCTTCAAACTCGCGGGTCTGGTATTGGGCACGTACCAGGATCGCGACCTGGTCCAACGGAGCGCCCTCGCGTTCGAGGCGTTCGATTTCTTCGCTGACCCGCCGCGCTTCTTCGGGCGCGTCCCACACCCCGATGACGCGGACCTTGTCGCCGCCATTCACCTCGGTCCACAGCGTCTTTTCGTGACGCTGCGAGTTCGCGCGGATCAGGCCCGAAGCGGCGCCTAGAATGTGCGGGGTCGAGCGGTAGTTCTGTTCGAGCCGCACGACATGCGCGCCGGGGAAGTCCTTTTCAAACCGAAGGATGTTCGCGACCTCGGCCCCGCGCCAGGAATAGATCGACTGGTCATCGTCGCCGACCACGCAGATGTTCTTGTGGCTCTGGGCAAGCAGCCTCAACCACAGATACTGGACCGCATTGGTGTCCTGATACTCGTCGACGAGGATGTATTTGAAGCGCTGCTGGTAATCGGCAAGCACATCGGTGTGCTTGCGGAAGATGTTCAGCATGTGGAGCATCAGGTCGCCGAAGTCGCAGGCGTTCAGCGCCTTCAAGCGATCCTGATAAAGGCGATAAAACTCCGCTCCCCGCCCGTTGACGTAGGCCTCGCACTCCGCGGGGTCGAGGTCTTCGGGATTGAGTCCGCGGTTCTTCCAGCGGTCGATGAGCCCCGCAAGCTGGCGCGCAGGCCATCGTTTTTCATCGACGCCGTTGTCGTTGATCAGCTGCTTCAACAGCCGCAATTGATCGTCGGTGTCGATGATCGTGTAGTTCTGCTCAAGCCCGACGAGCTCCGCATGGCGGCGAAGCATCTTGGCGCAGATCGAGTGGAACGTGCCGAGCCAGGGGATGCCCTCAGCACCCGGACCCAGATGGCCTGCAACACGCTCCCGCATTTCCCGCGCAGCCTTGTTGGTGAAGGTCACGCACAGGATTTGGCTCGGCCATGCGCGGCGTGTTGCAACGAGGTGAGCAAGGCGCGAAGTCAGCGCCGCAGTTTTCCCTGTGCCCGCACCCGCCAGCATCAGCACCGGCCCCTCAGTCGTCAAAACGGCCTCTCGCTGCGGCGGGTTCAGCCGCTGAGCATAAGGCGGCACCGGCCCGTCGGGGACGTTGTCGTCAGGGGGAAGGGGAAGGTTCGAGCTCATGACTTCTTTTTAGAGGCGCTGTGCGAACAGGTAGGGAACGAATGCCCGCTCGGCAAGCGCACTCGGCTGCGTTTTCATCTTTTTCGGAACCATGGGACGGGCGAGTGCATTGGGAAGGGCATCACGGGAACTGACAAAGGAAGACGGGAAACAACAAAGGATTACACACGATGAAGAACCTTATCTCAGCCTCGATCACCTCTATTTCGGCCGCGACTCTTTTTGCTGTGGCCCCGGTCATTGCGCAGAATGATGCGACTACCGACAACGACGGCTCGACGAAGGCCGAATCGCCAGTAGTGGTGGAGCGCAACGATGCCGGTAAAGCCACGAAGGTGCGCATCGATGGCCAGGTTTACGACGTGTGCATGAACGACGATCAGGACGGCTGCATCAACCCCCGCGCCGCTGGCCTCGATTGGGGCAATCGCCCGCTCGATTATTGGCCTGGAAAGCCGGCGAGCTCGAAGTAAGAGCTTTGGCTCCAACCCAATTTGAAGGAAGGCGGCGCTGATAGCCGCCTTTTTTCATGTCCGCTTCCGGCCTTCGCTGTTCGCCTCAGCCTGTTTGCGCCACAGGTTTCGTTTATCCGTGCGCGCGCAGAGGTCTGGGCGCTTCAGCGGGCTTCGCGAATGACTGCGGCCATGCCACATAAGGCTCGTCCGGATCGAAGGGGATCACTCGTCCGGGTCGCATTAGCATTCGTCGCGCAAACGTGTTCGATCATCAGGAGACCACTCATGCGCAAATCCCATCTCATCCTAGGCGCCGTCGCTGTCGTCACATTCGGAGTCGTTGCCTCAGCCCCGGGCATGGCACAGGACATCGAAGAGCCAGCGCCGCCTGCAACACCGGACCCGATGGCTCCGGAGGCGAAGGCTGAATATGACGGCTGGCCGGCGGAAAAGCAGGCCGAGTACGACGTCTGGCCTGCGGAAACGCAGGGCTATTACTGGACGCTGACACCCGAACGCCAGACAATGTTCTGGAGACTTGAGGACGGCGACAAGATCGCAATCACCGCGATGACCGGCCCGGAACGCGAGGCGGCATGGACTCAGATCGAAAACGCCTTTGCCGACCCGGGCCCGAGCGAGGGCTGAGCAGCTCGATCCACGACTGATGGCAGGTCTTCGTGCCAAGAGCGCGGACCTGCCACCTTCTTCAGTTGGGGAAGATTGAGCCGGCATCACTTGCTCGCATTGATCACCCGTTCACCCGTCACTAGCCTCACAACTCGTTCGGTTTTCGTGGCGAGGGGCAGTGCATGGGTGTCGGCGAGTATCTAATTATCTTTGCAGCGATCCTGATCGGCTTGTCAGTTGCCGATCTCGCTCTCAGCCTTCATCGCCTCATGCGGCAGGGACGCGCCATTCGATGGGACCCGATCGTCCCAGTGACGGCCTTCATCGTCCTTTGCCTTATCCTCAACATCTGGTGGGGTCTCTATCGCGGCTTTTCGGAGCTCGAGCAGATACAATTCATCGAATTCCTTCCGGTCGTTTTCACACTGCTGACCCTGTTCCTGCTGGCGGCGGCTGTCCTGCCTGACGAGAAGCTGGAGCAAGGAAGCTCATTGCGCGAATACTATCTCGCGAACCGCGTCCAGTTCTGGGGGCTCTTCGCATTCTATCTGGCGATAGTGACCGCCTCTGGATTCTATGACGGCTGGCGCGAAGGATGGGAGGCGATGGAGTATTTCCAGCGGGGCATCGCAAACATCGTCTGGATGTTCCTTTGCATCGGACTGATCTTTACCAAGCGCATGGCTGCGCATTGGGGCGTGGTCATTGTCAGCCTTGTCGCGATCGCCCTATCCTGGTTCAACGCGCCTCTTGCGATGCCTGCAGCAGCGTAAGGCGCGCTTTGCCGACCTTGCGCGACACGTCGACCGAGAAACCCTTGATCTCGGGCTCTTCGTCGAAAGCCGTTTCGAGCGCGATCCAAGTCGCATCGCCAATCCATCCGAGCCGCAGCAAACGGTCGAGCGCAACTTCGCCCGCGCCGGTGCGATAGGGCGGGTCGGCAAGGATCAGATCACAGGGCTCTTTTGCCGCGCGCAGGCTCATGACCGAGCCCGCGTCGACTTGAGTTCGGGAACGACAATCCAGCGCTGAGATATTGGAGCGGATAGCGTCCAGCGCGCCGCGTTCCTGTTCGACGAACAGGCAATGAGCAGCGCCTCTGGAGAGCGCCTCGAGACCGAGTGCGCCCGATCCAGCGAATAGGTCAGCGACGCGTAGGTCTTCGAAGCTGCCAAGGCGGCTGGTGAGCATGGAGAACAACGTCTCCCGTGTTCGGTCGGCCGTGGGACGCGTCGCGTCGCCCTTGGGCGCGACCAGTTTTCGCCCGCGCCATTCGCCAGCGATCACTCGCATTACTTCGCGGGCCTCTTCAATGTGCTGACAAAGCGATCAAGATCGCCCTTGCGGATGCGAACGGCCTGTCCGCGCGGCAGGTCGCCAAGCCCAAATGGGCCGTAGGCGGTGCGGATCAGCCGGTTCACTTTCAGCCCGAGATATTCGAGCACGCGGCGCACCTCACGGTTCTTGCCTTCGGTGATTGTCATCTCAACCCATTGGTTCTTGCCCCCAGCGCCCCCGCGCTCGAGGTTCGCGTCGATCGAGCCGTAGCGAACGCCGTCAATTTCGACGCCTTCGATCAGCGCTTCGAGCTGTTCCTGCGAAACGTCCCCGAAAGCGCGCGCACGATAGGTGCGCGGAATGCCCGAGGATGGCAGCTCCATCTGTCGCTTGAGGCCGCCATCATTGGTCAGCAGCAGCAGCCCCTCGGTGTTGAGGTCCAGCCTGCCGATCGGCATCAGCCGCGGCGTATCCTTGGGCAGTGCATTGCGAAGCGCTGCGTAGATCGTGGCGCGCCCCGCCGGATCGCGCTCCGCCGTTATCAGGCCGGTGGGCTTGTGAAACGCGTAAAGCTGCGCAGGTTCGGGCTTCGCGACCGGCTTGCCATCGACAGCCACGCCCTGAAGGCTGGTCAGGAAGGTTGCAGGTGTCTCGACGACCTTGTCGTTCAGCGTGATGCGGCCGTCGGCAATCATGCGCTCGATCTCGCGGCGGCTGGCAACACCTGCGCGGGCGAGCAGTTTCGCGATACGGTCGCCCTCGGGGCGGTCTTCGGATTGTTTGGGGTTGGTGGGCATTATATTCCTTTGCCCGCGCCCCTTAGGCGTTCAAGGCGTCCTGCACAATCGCATCAAAGCGCGCGATCCCGCCTTCGAGCGTACCGAGCGTCAACTCTGTCACCGCTCCGCTCTCAAGACCTTGTTGACCCAGCTCAGCGGCGCGGAAGTCCTCGCTTGCAAAAACTCCCCCGTCGAGCAGTTTCCAAGACCGCTCCCAGTGGTCGCGCGCCTTGTCGGTCTTCGGCTCTTCGGGGATCAGCATGAAGTCCTCGACCAGAGTGAGATCATGGCGCTGAGGCATCAGCACCATGACGTTGACGTAATCGGGGCTGGGCACGATGACGGTCGCTGGCAGCAATTGGTAGGCGAAGGTGATGACCCGCCGCATCGCTTCCATATCCGTGAGGTCGACGCCTTCCATTTCTTCGAGCCGCCCAACCGCGCTGCGCAGGTGAGGACCGACGCTGTCGCCTGCTGTGACACCATCCTTGAAGAACGGACCGATCGTGTTCGCGTGAAGGCGGGTCACGTGGTAGCTTTCGAGGAAGGCATCCATGATGAGCTTCCAGTTGCCGTAGACCGTGTGGGTCTTGCGGCGGAACAGGTAGGCCTTGCCCATTCCGAACGCATCGAAATCGGCGCTCACCGCCTTCGCGTCGCTGAAATCCGCGCCTTCTTCAGGCGCGAACCAGATGAGGCCGCCTGCCTCGAGGCTAGGCAGCTCGACAAGGCCGTGCTCGCTCTTATCGAGGCCGGGGAAGGTTTCAGGCCGGGGTAAGGCAAGGAGCTTGCCGTCGAGCTTGTAGGTCCAGGCGTGGTAAGGGCAAACAAGCCGCTTGGCGCATTGGACTTCTTGTCCCTCAACCAACCTCGTGCCTCTATGTCGGCAGACATTCAGGAAGACATGCGCCACCCCATCGCCGTCGCGCGTGATGAGCAGTGGGCGACCCGTCGCATCGTGAGGCACGGCCATGCCTGCATCCGGGATCAGCGCGCTAGGCGCGAGGACCTGCGGCAGCCTGTCAAAGAGCGCCGCTTTCTCGCGAGCGAAGTGATCGGGGTCGGTGTAACGGCTCGCGGGTACCGTCTGACCGGCCTCGGCCTCCCGCGTCACCCCCTCGCCAACAGCCTGCGCCAAGGCCAATTGCCCCGGTGTCGGCTGCATCTTCGACGAATCCTTGGGTAAATCTGTTGTCGGCGCGTTCATCGCGGCTTCCCTATCTCTCTTCTCAAAGGCTAGTGTTGCATAAAATTCCTGGGAAGCAAAAGGACGACGACGACGGAATGGACTGGAGCACAGCAATTCTCTTTGGGGTCATCGCGGCCATGGTCGGGCTCGCATACGTCGTCCCGTCCTTCGCCCCCTATCGTCGAAAAATGCCATTCGTGGCGTTCCTACTTGGAATTTCCTCCGGATTTCCGCTGACGCTCCTGCTGGGGACGATGACCTTCTGGCTCTCGAAAGTCGGTATCGAAAAGTCGACCATCGGTTTCGCCATCGGCCTGACGACACCTTACACGCTCAAGTTCCTGTGGGCGCCGTTGATCGACAAGACCCGCATTCCGATCCTGTCCGACATGTTGGGTCAGCGCCGTGCATGGCTCTACCTCGTTCAGGGAGCGCTAGTTCTTGCGCTCTGGCAACTTGGCAGCAGCAATCCGACGAACGAGAACATCGGCCTCTTCGCATTCTGGGCCATCGTCGTCGCGTTCCTTTCCGCGACGCAAGACATCGTGATCGACGCTTACCGGATCGAAATTCTGTCCGACGAAGAAATGGCGCACGGCACCGCGATGAACCAGTTCGGCTATCGCACCGGCAACCTGCTGGCAGGTGCAGGCACGATCTACCTCGCTTCGACCGAGGGTTACGACGTCGGCTGGGCGATGGCTTACGGGATCACGAGCTTTCTTATCCTGCCCGCAGCGCTGGGTGCCTTGTGGGCGGGGGCGGGGCGCTATGACCCGTCGAGCGCGCGCGCCGCAGGTCAGAAGTTCTCGACCTGGCTGATCGAAACCGTCGTCAACCCGTTCAAGGAGTTCCTGGGTCGCAAGGGGGCGGTGCTGATCCTGCTGTTCGTGCTGGTCTACAAGGTCGGCGACGCGATGGGGCAGGGTATGCTCAATCCAATGATCGTCGAGCTTGGTTTCTCCGACACCGAATTCATCACGATCAACAAGTTCGTCGGTTTCGGCGCGCTGATCGTTGGCTCTGCGCTAGGCGGCCCCTTCATCGCGTGGCTCGGTATGGGGCGCGCGCTTATCGTCTCGGGCCTGTTGATGATGCTGTCGAACTTCATGTTCGTCCTGCTCGCCATCGTTGGTGACAACAACATCATGCTGGCGCTGGCCGTTGGGACCGAGAACCTGACGAGCGGGATCGGTCTGACCGTCTTCGTGACGTATCTCTCCGGTCTTTCGAACCTCGCTTACACCGCGACGCAGTTTGCGCTGCTGTCGAGTTTCGCAGCCGTCGGGCGGACCTGGTTGGCGACCCCCTCGGGTTACCTTGCCGAGAACCTGGGATGGGTCGGTTTCTGGACCTTCACTGTGATCATCGCGATTCCCGGCATGACGCTCTTGTGGCTACTGTGGCGCAAGGGTTTCGTGGTCGAAAGTGTGCGGCAGACGGGGAAGGAAGAGGTCGATGATCCACCTGAGGCGGTGAATGCCAAACCGCGGGTGGAGCCGAGCTAGGTCGGAACCTCGTCGTTCAACTTTAAGGCTTCGCCCGCGAGGTAGAGCGAGCCTGCAATCAGCACGGGCAGATCGTCCTGCGGCAGCATGCTCATTGCCTCGGAAAGGCTGCTCGCAGACTTGGCCTCATCGCCGAAGCTTGCTGGGGGATGCGCGTCGTGACCGGGGACCGGCACGGCGGTGATCGAGGCCAGATGGCCAGCCAGCGGCTCGATCAGAGCGGCAGGGTCCTTGTTGTCGAGCATACCGATCACGAGGTGTAGCTGCCCTCCCAGATGTCTCTTCGCATGACGCGCGATTGCCAGGCCTGCGCTGCGATTGTGACCGCCATCCAGCCAAACGCTGCGATTGCCTGTGAGCGGACCGGGAGCCAGTCGCTGTAATCGCGCTGGCCAATGCACATCGGTCAGACCTTTCCCCATCGCCTCTTGTGGAACGTGGACCCTGTCCTGATGGCGCAGCATCGCGGCGGCAAGGGCGGCATTGGCGAACTGGTGAAAGCCAGGAAGCGAGGGGACGGGAAGGTTCAAACGCCCCTCCGCATCGGCGTAAGCAAGCGTTGGTCCATCGCGGAAATGCCAGCTGTCCCCTTCGAGGAGGAGAGGCGCTCCAGCCTCGGCACAGCTGGCCAAAAGCTGTTGGTTGGCAGCCGGGATCGAACTGAGCGCCGCGAGAGGCACGCCCGTTTTTGCGATCCCTGCTTTCTCGAATGCAATGCGAGCCAGTGGTTCGGTCGGCACGCCTTCTTCGGGCGCGAGCAGGAAGCGCTCATGATCAATACCGAGTGCGGCAATGCCCGAAGCGGCAACGGCTTCGGCCTCAAGCACATTGGTCGCATCGAAGCGTCCACCAAGGCCGACCTCGACCACGCAGGCGTCGGCTGGCGTGCGGCTGAAGGCGAGAAAGGCGGCGGCAATGGTGACTTCGAAGAAACTGGGCGCAAGATCCTCGCCCTCATCGAGCACCTCTTCGAGAAGCTCAGCTAGCTGTCCGTCCTCGATCAGCTTGCCGGCCAGCCGGATGCGTTCATTGTAGCGCACCAGATGTGGGGAGGTTGTCACATGCACCCGCTTGCCATCTGCTTCGAGCATCGCGCGCAGGAACGCGCAGACCGAGCCCTTGCCGTTGGTCCCCGCGACGTGAAACACGGGCGGAAGCTTGCGGTGCGGATTGCCGAGCCTATCCATCAGCGCGCGGATCGTCTCCAGCCCGAGCCGCCCTTGCGGGACACTCAGCGCCGAGAGCCGGTCCAGTTGCGCCTGAACGCGCGGGTCATCGGACTGCCCGAAGTCGAGCTGACCGGATTTCATGGGAGTGCCTACGCAGCCGCTTTGGGCTGCAAATAGTCGAGCACCTGCGAGAGCCGTTCTTTCAGGTCCTTGCGATGGACCACCATGTCGACCATCCCGTGCTTGTGCAGGTATTCGGCGCGCTGGAATCCTTCGGGCAATTGCTCGCGGATCGTGTCCTGGATCACGCGCTGTCCGGCAAAACCGATGAGCGCGCCGGGCTCTGCGATATGGACATCGCCAAGCATCGCGTAACTCGCCGTCACTCCGCCCGTGGTCGGGTCGGTGAGGACGACGATGTATGGCAAGCCAGCGGCCTTGAGGCGGCGCGTCATTACCGTCGCGCGCGGCATCTGCATCAGGCTCAGGATGCCTTCCTGCATGCGCGCGCCGCCTGCCGCAGTGACGACCACAAAGGCGCAGCGGCGGTCGATGGCTTTTTGCGCTGCCTGACAGAAGGCTTCACCCACCGCCATGCCCATCGAGCCGCCCATGAAGGTGAAGTCCTGCACGCCAACAACGGCAGGTCGCCCGTCAATCGCGCCCGAGCCTGCGACAAAGGCGTCTTCGTGCGTGCTTTTGGCGCGCGCCGCCTTGATGCGGTCGGTGTACTTCTTCGAATCCTTGAACTTGAGCGGGTCTTCGGTGACCTGCGGGATCGGCAAAAGCTCGAAACCCGGATCGAGCAACAGCGCCAGCCGCGTGTCGGCGTCGATACGCCCGTGATGCGCGCATTTCGGGCAGACCGAGAGGTTCTCCTCGAACTCCTGCACGAAGAGCATTTCCTGGCAATTCTTGCATTTGACCCAGAGGTCTTTCTCGGTGCTCGTTTTCTCGGTGCCGAAACCGAGCGAATTGCGGACGCGGGTGAACCAGTTCATTTCTCGTATCCCTTAGGAACGTGCGGCGCGCATGGCCGAGGTCATGGCGCTGGTCAGTGCTTGTAGCTTGGCAGGGGCCGCATCGCCAAATTCTCCGACCAGATCGACGAAGGCGGAGCCGACGACGACGCCGTCCGCCACTTTGGCGATCTCCGCAGCCTGCTCGGGCGTGCGGACACCGAAACCGACCGCGACGGGCAGGTCAGTTGACTGCTTGATCCGGCTGACATTTGCTTCGATCGAGTCGATCGCGGCCTGTTGCTTGCCAGTAATGCCTGCGACCGAGACATAATAGAGAAAGCCCTCGCTGCCCTCGATCACCGCGGGAAGGCGCGCTGCGTCGGTGGTGGGTGTTGCGAGGCGGATTGGAGCAATACCTTTTTCACGCAGGGCCGGGCCAAGCTCGCCGTCCTCCTCGGGCGGAATGTCGACGCAAATGACGCCGTCAACGTCGGCATTCGAGGCCGCGAGCGCAAACCATTCAGCGCCGCGCCGGATCATCGGGTTGGCATAACCCATCAGGACCAGCGGCGTTTCGGGATGGCGTTTGCGGAAGTCGGTCGCCATTTGCAGCACGTCTGCGGTAGTCGTGCCCTTGCCGAGCGAGCGTAAGTTGGCGCTCTGAATCGCGGGGCCGTCAGCCATCGGATCGGTAAAGGGCATGCCCAGTTCGATCACGTCGGCCCCGCCCGCGACCAGCGCGTCGAGGTTGGCCGCGGTGTCCCCATCGCCTGCGGTTGCGAAGGCGACGAAAGCGGGGTGCGGTTTGGAGAAGGCGGCTTGGAGGCGGTTCATTTACGCAACTTTTGAGAAAGAATAATCGCGAGCGACATGATGAAGCCTAGGGTCGCAGCCTGACCGGGAGAAAGAGTGTCCCATTTGGAAAAATGGCTCGAGCCCCATGCGATCAAGGATGTGATGGGCCACAGCAGCGCGAATTTGACGAGGTCCGGCAACGCTCACATCTCCACCCCAAGCTTCTCAGCCACGGTGAAGATGTCCTTGTCGCCGCGTCCGCACAGATTCATCAGGATGATCTGGTCATCGCTCATCTGCTTGGCGCGTTCGGCGACCGCGTGAATGGCGTGGCTCGGCTCAAGCGCGGGAATGATTCCCTCGGTACGGCAAAGCAGCTTAAAGCCTTCGAGCGCCTCTTCATCGGTCACGGCGGTGTATTCGACGCGGCCTGTTTCTTTCAGCCAAGCGTGCTCGGGCCCGATGCCGGGATAGTCTAGGCCGGCGCTGATCGAGTGGCCTTCGGTGATCTGGCCGTCTTCGTCCTGAAGCAGATAAGTCTTGTTGCCGTGGAGCACACCGGGGACGCCGCCAAGGAGGCTTGCCGCGTGTTCGTCACCATCCAGGCCGTGACCCGCCGCTTCGACGCCGAGCATCTTCACGTCCGGATCGTCGAGGAACGGGTGGAAAAGGCCTAGTGCATTCGATCCGCCCCCGATGCAGGCGACGAGAAGGTCGGGCAGTCGACCGGTGCGGGCGAGCATTTGCGCGCGCGCTTCGGTGCCGATCACGCTCTGGAAATTGCGCACAAGCTCGGGATAGGGGTGCGGGCCTGCCGCCGTGCCGATGATGTAGAAGGTGTCGTGGACATTCGCGACCCAGTCGCGGAGCCCTTCATTCATGGCGTCCTTGAGCGTCGCGCCGCCGCTGGTGACAGGAACGACCTCGGCGCCAAGGAGCTTCATGCGGAAGACGTTCGGAGACTGCCGGGCCACGTCTTCTGCGCCCATGTAGATGACGCAGGGCAGTCCAAAGCGCGCGCACACGGTCGCGGTGGCAACACCGTGCTGGCCAGCGCCCGTTTCAGCGATGATGCGCGTCTTGCCCATACGCTTCGCCAGCAGGATCTGGCCGATGCAATTGTTGATCTTGTGCGCGCCGGTGTGATTGAGCTCGTCGCGCTTGAACCACACCTGCGCTCCGCCCAGCGCCTCGGTCAGTCGCTCGGCAAAATACAGCGGCGAGGGGCGGCCCACATAGTGTTCGAGCAGGTCGTCGAACTCAGCCTGAAACGCCGGATCGGCCTGGGCAGCGCGATATTCACGCTCCAGATCGAGGATCAGCGGCATGAGCGTCTCGGCGACGTAGCGGCCGCCAAACTCGCCAAAATGCCCGCGATCGTCGGGCTGGGTGCGGAAGGAATTGGGGGTGTTCTCAGTCATGGTCGAGCGCGGCTTTGCAGAAGGCGGCGATTCTGTCCACGTCCTTGACGCCCGGCGCGCTTTCCACACCTGACGAAGTGTCGACCAATGGGGCGCCGGTTGCGCGGATGGCGTCGGCAACATTCTCGGAATTGAGGCCGCCCGCAAGGCCCCAAGGGATGGACTTGTCGAACGCATCGAGCAGCGACCAGTCAAAGCCCATTCCCATGCCGCCCGGCAGCGCACCCTTGGGCGTCTTGGTGTCAAACAGGATCAGGTCGGCAACGCTCGAGTAGGCGTCGGCAGCGGCGATATCCTCGTCCGTTTCGACGCTCAGGACTTTCCAGACCGGCAGGCCGAAGCTGGCCTTGACCTCTTGGACGCGGGCTGGAGTTTCCTTTCCATGAAGCTGGATCGCATCTAGCGCGCCGTGCCGGACTGCCTCGTTGAGCAGGGTATCGTCCGGGTTCACAAACACGCCAACCTTCAGGAGCGACCTTGGCGTTATCGCAGCCAGTTCGCTCGCAAGCTCAGGCGCGACAGAACGCGGTGAGGGCGGGTAGAAATTGAAACCGATATGGCTCGCCCCCGCATCTGCGGAAGCGGCAATCGTCTCAGGCGTCGAGAGCCCGCAAATCTTGATTTGGATGGTCATGCCAAAAGGTTTCGGGCTTCAGTCGTTCTGGATCAACCTGAGCAGCGATCCGTCCGGGTCAGTCAGATACGCGATCGTTAGCCCGCTGGCTTCTTTTTGAGGAGGATGAATTCGCGGATAACCGGTGCGCGTATCAGGTACGCCTGCTGCCTCAATTTGTGCGACCATCTCAGCCAGATCGTCGAGCCGAATACATGCGCCAAACGAGCTCTCGAGGGGATTGAGGTCGGGATACGGAAAGAACTCTAGAACCGCGCGTGAGCCCTTTGGGCCGCGATGTAGGATCATCCAGTTATCAGCCCGGTAACCGCATTCGAAGCCGAACTTGGTGAAAAACTGAACCGTCGCATCAAAATCGCGCGACGGCAGGTTAGGCGTGGCCAGATCGGGCATTCGTCACCTTCGTCAAAGTGTTGCCTCGATTGCGCGCGCAGCGGCTTCGGGGTCTTCGGCGCGGCTGATTGGACGGCCAATTACAAGCACGCTCGCACCATCGTCGCGCGCCTGTCGCGGGGTGACGGTGCGTTTCTGGTCGCCGGTGAGTGAGCCTGCGGGGCGAAGGCCTGGGACGACGAAGAAGCCGTCCTTCCACTGTTTGCGGACCTGTCCGACTTCCTGACCGGAACAGACTATCCCGTCGAGGCCAGAGGAATGCGCAAGTTCAGCAAGGCGCATCACGTGATCGTGCGGGGTGCCTTCGGTGCCCGTGGCGCGAAGGTCGCGTTCATCGAGGCTGGTGAGCATGGTAACGCCGACGACCTTGCAGCCTTCTGCAGCAGCCGCCTTCGCATCCTCCATCATTGCGCGGCCGCCGCTTGCGTGCACGGTTACGATGGATGGCTCGAAGACGTGGATTGCCTGCATCGCGCCTGCGACGGTGTTGGGGATATCGTGGAACTTGAGGTCGAGAAAGATCGGCAGCCCCATATGCGCGATCTCGTGAACGCCGTGGCCGCCATGCGCGCAGAAGAACTCAAGCCCCAGCTTGATCCCGCCAATATGCGCCTTCACCTTCGATATAAGCGCCTTGGCAGGCTCGATCTGAGGTACGTCGAGCGCAAGATAGACCGGATTGCTCATTCAGCGGTGTTGTCCTTCTGGGGTGAGCTTGGTGTCGGGGCGAGTGTTTCCGCAGGCTTTGCCGGGATATCCGCAGGCTTATCCACAGTCGCATCCGGCTGATGACGCTGTGACAAGGCGTTGGATTTGATGGAGTTTTCAAGACTGCGGATACGGCGGCCAAGGCTCCACTTGACGCTGCGGTGGTAGAGCCAGGTGGGGATAACGCCGAGCAACCAGAAAACCAGCGCGATGATGCCAACGGGCCAGTCGAAACCGACAGGGTCTTCCGACAGCCAGATGCGGACCCGCTGAGGCTCTCCGTAATTGAGCATCACGAAGACGACGATGAATATCGCCAGCAAGACCCACAGAATTGTACGCACGATCTGCACGTGTTCGATCCCCTTGATTTCGCGACCCGCATTTTTCCGGGCATTTTCTATTGACGCAAACCTAGGCGATTTGGCGCACGAGTCTAGCGGTGTGGGGGCCTATCCCCGATCTCAGGGTGGCTCAGCCGAACACCCGCGCGATGATCGTGTCGACATGCTTGAAGTGATATTCGAGGTCGAATTTCTCCTCCAGCTCTTCGTTCGAAAGCGCCGCGGTCACTTCTTCGTCGGCCTTGAGCAGGTCGAGCAGAGAGAGCGTGCCGGACGATTCCCAGACCTTCATCGCGTTGCGCTGGACGATGGCATACGCGTCTTCGCGGCTCACGCCTGCCTGTGTGAGAGCCAGCAGAACGCGCTGCGAATGGACAAGGCCGCCCATCGAATCGAGGTTGGCCTGCATGCGTTCAGGATAGACGAGCAGCTTTTCGATCACCCCGGTCAGCCTAGCCAGCGCAAAGTCGAGCGTAATCGTCGCGTCAGGGCCGATGAACCGCTCGACCGACGAATGCGAGATATCGCGCTCGTGCCATAGCGCCACGTTTTCGAGCGCGGGGAGGGCATAGGCCCGGATCATGCGCGCTTGGCCGGTCAGGTTTTCGGTCAGGATCGGGTTGCGCTTGTGCGGCATCGCGCTCGAACCCTTCTGGCCCTTGGAGAAGAACTCCTCGGCTTCGAGCACTTCGGTGCGCTGGAGATGGCGCACCTCAACCGCGAGCCGCTCGATGCTGCCGGCGATGACGGCGAGGGTCGAAAAATACATCGCGTGGCGATCACGCGGGATCACCTGGGTCGAGACTGGCTCCACACTGAGGCCGAGTTTCTCGGCGACGTAGGCTTCGACTTCGGGGTCGATATTCGCAAACGTTCCCACCGCGCCCGAGATCGCGCAGGTGGCGATTTCCTCGCGTGCGGCGATTAGGCGCTGCTTGCACCGGTCGAACTCGGCATAGGCCTGCGCGAGCTTGAGGCCGAAGGTCACCGGCTCTGCATGGATACCATGGCTGCGGCCGATGGTCGGGGTGTATTTGTGCTCTTCGGCGCGGGTCTTGATCGCGGCAAGCAGTGCGTCGAGATCGGCGAGCAGGATATCCGAAGCGCGAGCTAGCTGGACCGCAAGCGTCGTGTCGAGCACGTCAGAGCTGGTCATGCCCTGGTGCATGAAACGCGCTTCTTCGCCGACCTGCTCTGCCACCCAGGTGAGGAAGGCGATCACGTCGTGCTTGGTCACCGCCTCGATCGCGTCGATGGCTTCGACGTCGATCTCAGGATTGGTCGCCCACCAGTCCCACAGCGCTTTACCGGCACTTGCAGGGACGACGCCCATCTCGCCCAGCTTTTGCGTCGCGTGCGCCTCGATCTCGAACCAGATGCGGTACTTGGCTTCAGGCTCCCACAGGGCGGACATCTCTGGGCGGGCGTAGCGGGGGACCATGAGCGGAGGCTTTCTTTCGAAAAGAGTGGATCGGCGGCTTTCCCGGCGCGGCTATGCCGCGACGCGCTGTTTGGCAAGAGCCGCCTTCGCGGTATCACCTGTAACCGGGGACGCGCCCGGCGCGAATGTAGGGCAGGAGGAACATTCATGACCAACGCATCGCCTGTAAGCGTGCCGCCCTCGGCTGTGGGCGTGGCTCACGCAGACAAGCTGCAGGAAGAGCGCTTTCCGCCTTTCCTGCGAGTGACGGTGCGCCGCTGGACGAAGTGGTACCTCGAAGGGACCGAGACCTTCTGGCCATTCAGCGATGTCGTCGTTCGATTCTTCATCGGCATGTGGTTCCTGCGTTCGGGACTGGTTAAGGTCGCCGACTGGGAGACCGCGCTTTACCTTGCCGCTAACGAGTATCCCGTTAGCTGGATGAGCCCGGCCAATGCGGCGATGACTGGGCTTGCGATCGAACTGATCGGGCCGATCCTGCTGATCGCTGGCTTCTTCACGCGCCCCGCCGCTTTGGCGATGGCCGCGCTGACGATTGTGAGCCAGGCGGTATACATCCCGACCACCACCAACCTCATCGTGAGCGCGATGCTGGTCTGGTACGTGTTTCACGGGCCCGGCGCGCTATCGATGGACCGGGTGCTGGCATCGGGTTTCAAGGCGAGCGCGCTCCCGTTCGCCCGTCCGACCGTCAACGCTTGGGAGTTCTCGCGCGAACACATCGCCCCAGTCGTGATGGCCGCGATCCGTGTCTGGTTCGCAGTGACCTTGCTTGTCGCAGCGGGACTTTTTGAGCCACCGATCGTTGTTCAGACATGGCTACCCATCAGCATTTTCTCAGGTTTCCCGGCGTGGCTCTCGATCCTGTGGGCAGCGTTCTTCTTCACCGGGTTCGGCGCGGTGATCGTATCCTACGCACTATTCTTCCTCATCGCATTCTTCATGATTGCAGGCGCTCACCCGAACATCACGCTGTTCCCGTTCCTCTTTCTCGCGATCTACGAGGCGAAGGGGGCAGGCTGGCTTTCGGTTGACCGGGCTATCCTCAAGTGGCTCGAGAAGAACATCCTGTTCGACCGAGATTATGCAGAAATTCCCGATCGCTGGCCGCATGTGGTGGTCGTTGGCGCAGGGTTTGGCGGATTGGCCGCTGTTGAACGCCTCAAGCGCCTGCCTGTGCGCATCACACTGATCGACAAGCGCAACTATCACCTGTTTCAGCCGCTACTCTACCAAATCGCCACCGCGACCCTGAACCCGGCTGACATCGCGACCCCTATTCGAAGCCTGTTCAAGGCTGACGGCAATGTGCGTGTCATCAAAGGCGAGGTGAAGGGCGTGGATAAGGAAGCGCGTACGATCACCTACTGCACCAGCGAGACGGATCACGAGCAGCACCTGACATTCGACAAGCTGGTGCTCGCCACCGGTGCGACCCACTCGTACTTTGGTAAAGACGAGTGGGGGCCATATGCGCCCGGCCTAAAGACCATCGAAGACGGTGTTGCCGTGCGGGCATCGATCCTAAACGCCTTTGAAGAGGCCGAGGCTTCGGGCGATCCGGAAAGGATCAAGCGACTGCTGACTTTCGTGATCGTCGGTGCTGGTCCTACCGGTGTCGAGCTCGCCGGTGCAATCGCGGAACTCGCCCGCGTCAGCGTCGAGCGCGAGTTTCGCACTTGCGATCCTTCGACCGCGCAGGTCATCCTAGTCCAGTCAGGCGACCGAGTGTTGCCCGCATTCCCTGAAGAGCTGTCAACCGAGGCAATGGCTTCGCTCGAGAAACTGGGCGTCGAAGTGCGGCTAGGTGGGCGCGTGACCGAAATTGCGGAGCGTCATGTGAGGATTGGCGAGGACACGGTGATCGAGACCGAAACCGTTCTCTGGGCCGCGGGCGTGGCTGCATCCCCTGCTGCCAAATGGCTCGATGCCAAGGCAGACAGAGCGGGCCGGATCGAGGTGAACCACAATCTTCGCGTGCTTAGGCCAAACGGCGCAGCGATTGAGGACGTGTTCGCCATTGGTGACACCGCTGGCAGCATGGCGTGGGATGGCAAGCCCGTTCCAGGTCTGGCACCTGCTGCGAAGCAGGCAGGTGTGCATGTCAGCCGCGTCATTGAGGCCGAATTGCTGGGCAAGCCATGCCCCGGACCCTTCGCCTACAAGCACCAAGGCAGCCTTGCGACAATTGGCCGAAAGTCGGCGGTCGCTGATTTCGGTCTGTTTAAATTGTCGGGCGCTCTTGCGTGGTGGCTGTGGGGTCTAGTCCATGTGGGCTTTCTCACCGGAGCGCGCAACCGCGTAACAGTGACGGTAAACTGGGCGTGGAGCTTCTTTGCCAAGCATTCGGGCGTCAGGCTGATTACCGAAAAGCAGGTCTAGATCAGCCCCTTCGCGCGCAGGCTTACATGACCTTCGCGTCCCACAATGACATGATCGTGCAGGGTCACTCCGAGCAGTCTTCCAGCCTCGGCGATTTTCTGTGTGATCTGAACATCTGCCCGGCTTGGCTCAGGGCTGCCGGATGGGTGATTGTGCACGAGGATCAGCGCGCTCGCGCCTACATCCATCGCACGCCGGATCACCTCGCGCGGGTGGATGGCGGCTTCGTCGATTGAACCGTCGCCCACATGATGATCGTCGATCAGCCGGTTCTTCGCATCGAGATAGAGTACGCGCACGCGCTCGACCGTCAGATGCGCCATGTCAGTCGTGAGATAGTCGATCAGCGCCTGCCAACTTCCGAGCAAGGGCTTTTGAACGATTTCACTGCGGGCCATGCGGCGTGAGGCGAGTGCGACGCTCTTCAAGGCCGCGGCGCTGGTTCGTCCGACGCCTTTCACTCGCTGCATTGCCGCTGGATCAGCGTTAAGCACGCCTGCGAGCGATCCGAACCGTTCGATCAGCGCTTTTGCCACCGGCTTGGTGTCGCCTTGCTTGATTGCGGCAAACAGCAGGTATTCCAAAACCTCATAATCTGCGAGCGCCTCGGCCCCGCCTTTCAGGAGCCTTTCGCGAAGTCTTTCGCGGTGGCCCTTGCCAGCCATCTTGCCCGAATCGGAGACATAAGCAGCCTCAGAGGCGGAGGTCTGGCCGAAATCAAAACTGTCTTCAGGTTGAGGCAATCCGGGTCCCGTCACGTAAAAAGTGTGCGATCTGTCAAAGCCATAATTGCCTTTGGCAGCCGCGTCGCGCAAGTGAAGAGAAAGATGTCAGATGCCCCTTCGCCTTTCGATTCCACAATGGAGCGCCGATCGCTTCTGAGGGGAATGTGGCCTGATCGCTGGCGCTGGCGTTTCAGTCTGCTGACATTGATTTTCCTGATTGTTTTCGGATCGGCTGCATGGATCGAGCGAGATCGCATCGCGGCCAACCTGATCGATGACGCACTTGAGACCAACGGGATCGAGGCGACTTACGAGATCTCCGAAATCGGACCGCAGCGACAGGTAATCAAAAACGTGGTGGTGGGCGACCCGCTTTCCCCCGACCTCACCGTCGAACAGGTCAATGTCGATGTCGTCCTGACCCTCGGCACTCCGCAGATCGGGCGGGTCAAACTTGTGCGACCCAGGCTTTTCGGACAGTTTCGCGATGGCCGCCTGAGCCTCGGAGCGCTTGATCCCGTCCTCTACGCTGAAAGCGACGGGCCACCGGGGCTCCCCGCGTTCGATATCGCGATCGTCGATGGGCGTGCGCGGATCGAGAGCGACTTTGGCGTCATCGGTGCAAAGCTCGATGGGGCAGGTCGGCTCGACGGCGGTTTTGAGGGGATCATCGCAGCGACCGCTCCGGGCCTCGGGACGGAGAATTGCAGCGCGCAAGAAGCAACTCTCTACGGCGAGGTGTCTGTCGATGGCGGAAGGCCGATCTTTGATGGTCCCGTGCGGCTGCGAGAATTCAAGTGCGAGGGCGCCTCGCTTGCGAGCGCCGATATCGCCGCGCGGGTCGAATTGTCGGAGGGCTTCGATTCGCTCGACAGCAATCTCGGTATCGCCGCGGCTGGCATCGGCTATCGTGAAAACGGCGCATCCTCGCTTGATGGAGACGTCGGTTTGCTCTGGCGGTTTGCAGGCAGCGAACATGATGCGATGGGTGATCTGAGCGTACGGCACGACCTGACCGCATCGGGCGTTACGACCGCTTACGCCGATATCGGTGAGCTTGGAGCAGAAGGGCAGCTACGCCTCACCGACAACATGGCGCGCGGCGAATGGAGCACACGGTTCAATGGCCGCGGAGCCGAACTCGCACTCGATGCGACCAGCGCCCTCACAGACGCGCAGGAAGCGAGCGAGGGGACGTTCCTTGCTAGCTTGCTGGCAAAGGCCGAGCGTGGCCTCTCGCGGGGCCTCAGCGATGCGCGGCTTGCAGGTGACGTCACCGTGCGGACCAATCCCCAGGGTCTGAGGGTAATCATCCCGGAAGCACGCCTTCGCAGCGATAGTGGCGAGACCCTGCTGGCGCTGTCGCGGGTCAGCTATTCGCATTCCGAAGCGGCGGGAGATCAGCTAGCCGGCAATTTCATCACCGGCGGCGCCGATCTGCCGCTCATCACCGGGCGAATGGACCGACGGGGCAATGGCGACCTCGCGGTGCGCATGACGATGGCGGAATACAGAGCCGGTGCAGATTCGCTGGCGGTTCCGCGATTGACGCTGTTGCAAAGTGCGAGCGGGGCGCTGTCGTTCAATGGGCTGGTCGAGGCTCAAGGCGCATTGCCCGGCGGTCAGGTGCGCGGGCTTCTCGTCCCGGTTGAAGGGAGCTATTCGTCGGCAGCTGGTCTCGCGGTTGGGCGGCGCTGCACCGACATCGCGGTGCGCGGCCTCGAGCTATATCAGCTTTCGCTGACCGAACGGCGTGTGACGCTCTGCCCGCAGGCGGGATCCTCCGCGATGGTGCGCTACCTCGATGCGCTCGACGTCTCGATCGCGAGCGAGGCGATTGATCTTGCAGGCTCCCTCGGCGAATCGCGCGCCCGCCTGTCCGCCGCCTCGGCTTTGCTGCGCTATCCGGGTCCATTTGCGCTTACGGGGCTGGAAGCGGTGATCGGTGATCCCGACAACGCGGTTCGCTTTTCTGCGGCAACATTGGTAGGGCGGTTTGACGATGGGATCGCGGGCACATTTGCGGGCGCAAGCGCGGCGCTCGACATCGTTCCGCTCGACCTCAGCCAGATGTCGGGCAACTGGAATTTCAAGGACGGTGCGCTGCTTGTCGATGAGGGCGCATTCAGGCTGACCGAAAGGATCGATCCGGCAAACGGTCCAGACCCGCGATTCCAGCCATTGACCGCGCAAGGTGCCTCGCTCGTTCTGGCGGACAACACGATCATCGCCGAAGCTGCTCTGCGCCATCCAGCGAGCCAGTCGCTCATCACCAGTGTTTCGATCCGACACGACTTGTCTGAGGGGACGGGTAGGGCGGACCTCGATATTCCGGGCGTCCGCTTTGGCGAGAACCTGCAGCCCGACGATCTATCGATCCTCGCGCGAGGCGTGGTGGCCGCGGCCGAAGGGGTGGTCACTGGCGAGGGCGTGATCACTTGGACGCCCGACGGGATCGACAGCTCAGGCACCTTCCGCACCGACGACTTCGACTTCGCTGCTGCCTTCGGTCCAGTGCAACGGGTCAGCGGAGAGATCGAATTCACCGACCTCCTCGAACTGACGACCGCGCCGGGGCAGGTGCTCAACATCGGCTCGGTCAATCCCGGTATCGAGGCGCTCGACGGACAGGTCACCTATTCGCTCACCGGAGGCACGCTCGTTGAAGTCGAGGAAGGACGCTGGCCGTTTATGGGCGGCACGCTGATCCTTCGTCCAACCAAGATCAACTTCGGCGGTGGCGAGGGGCAGAGTTATGTCTTTGAGCTGATCGCGCTCGACGCAGCCACCTTCGTTACCCAGATGGAGCTGTCGAATATCGGCGCGACTGGCACATTCGACGGCACGATCCCGATCTTCTTCGATGCCGACGGTAATGGCTCAATCAATGGCGGCTTGCTGATCTCGCGGTCGCCGGGCGGCAATGTCTCCTATGTAGGCGAGCTTACATATGAGGACCTCGGCGCGATCGCCAATTATGCGTTCAACTCGCTTCGTTCGCTCGACTACAACCAGATGGCGGTCGAATTGAATGGCGATCTTGCCGGTGAAATCGTCACCAATTTCAAGATCGACGGCGTGAGACAGGGCGAGGGAGCGAGCCGCAACTTCATCACCCGCCAGCTTGCCGACCTGCCGATCCGTTTCAACGTCAATGTACGTTCTGAGAACTTCTACCTGCTCGCGACAATAGTCCGCGGAATTTTCGACCCGACGATCTTCGACACGCCTGCGATGCGCGAATCTCTTGGAATCGGAGAATTTGCTCCGATCGAAAACGAGCCAGAACCAACGCCGGGTCCAGATCTCCCGCCGCCTGTTGAGAGTATCATCCAAAGGCGTGACCAGACTACCGAAGCGCTCCTGCGCGATGAATCGACCGTTCAACCTCCAGAAAGCGATAATCTGCCATGAAGATGCGTAAATTGACCCCGGTGCACCCGGATGCCACATCTTGTGAAACACAAGGCAAAGGGCGCAGCAGGGGAAAAGTTATGGCGAGGACCCGGACATACGGGACCGGACTGGCAGTTTTGGGCGCGATGGCGCTTACCGGGTGCATCAATGTTTCCGCGCCTGAAGAGCCCATCGTTATCGAACTGAACGTCAATATCCGCGCCGAAGTGCTGTATCGGCTGGCAGAGGATGCCAGCAATACGATTGAAGAAAATGCAGATATCTTCTGACAGGCTTTGATGCCTGCCGAAGATTGGAGGAACGAGAGACCAATGACCCTGATCCGCAACACCATGCTTGCTGCCGCTGCCGGCCTTATTGCCGTCACCGGTGTTGTCGCCCCGGCTTCGGCCCAGCGCGACCCTGCCTACGCCGCCGCGCGTGCCAATGGTTCCGTGGGCGAAAAGATGGACGGCTATCTGGGCGTTGTTGGTGATGCCACACCTGCACTTCAGCGGATGGTGGACGACATCAACATCCGTCGCCGCGCCGTTTATGCTGAAAAGGCCAAGGAAAACAACGCGACGCTTGAGCAATATGCGACCACCGCAGGGTGTCAGGCAATTGCCCGCACGGTGCCCGGTGAAAAGTACGAAGCGCCTGATGGAAGCTGGCAAACGCGCACCGATGCACCTCCGCAGCGGCTTCCTGCCTGTCCGTGATTTTCCACTGCACGCTTCAATGCGTGAGGAAAGCGCAACACCCTACCATTGACTCGGGTTTTGCCCTCTTCTAGGGGGCACACGCCCTTGGCGGGCACCTCGTTGTCGCGTGCCTCGCTTGCCTCAATTTGGAAAGCAGCATGAGCGACGAGAAACCCGCCCGAGAACCCATCGCTGAGGATGCGCGGATCGACGCGCTCGAAGAGCGGCTCAAGGCCGCACGCGAGCGCGAAGACGAACGCAACCGGTCGAAGGTCCAGGGAGCCGATGCGAACTATCGCAGCGGCAACCGGGTCCTTGCAGATCTGCTCGGCGGAATTCTCGGAGGCAGCGTCATCGGATGGGCAGTCGATGCCATATTCGGAACGCTCCCATGGGGTCTGTTGGTCGGCCTTTTCCTCGGAATTGGCGTTGCCTTCAGGAACATTATTCGTGCGGCAAACACGGCCCCCAAGGACCCGGAATAGGTCCTGACAAAAGGGGCCGCGTTTTTACAGGTATCAGGGATACAACAAGGTCGTGGCAGCCGAAGCAGGCAAAGTCGATCCGATGAAGCAATTCCAGATTGAGCCGCTTATCGGCCAATCCTGGGAAATCGCTGGCTTCAACATCGCATTCACCAATTCCGCTCTCTGGATGGCGATCACCACGGTTCTGCTGTGGGCGTTTGTCTTCGGCGGCATGAAGCGTGAGCTGGTCCCCGGTCGCTGGCAAATGGCGGTCGAGACCTTCACGGGCTTCATCGACGACATGCTGGAGGCCAACATCGGTAAGGAAGGTCGCAAGTACCTTCCTTACATCTTCAGCCTGTTCATGTTCATCCTGTTCGGCAACCTGCTTGGCCTCTTGCCGATCGGTCTTGCCTTCCTTCACCCGTTCACCTTCACCAGCCACTTCACGGTGACCGGCGTTCTTGCTGTGATCAGCTTCTCGATCGTTCTGATCGTCGGCTTCTGGAAGCACGGCATCAAGTTCTTCACCCTGTTCGTGCCGCACGGTACGCCGCTGCCGATGATCCCGATCATTTTCCCGATCGAGCTGATCTCGTTCCTCGTGCGTCCGTTCAGTCTCGCGCTTCGTTTGTTCGTTGCAATGATGGCAGGGCACGTTCTGCTCAAGGTTCTCTCGTCCTTCGTCATGGACGGCATCAACGCTGGCGTCGGGTTTGGCCTTCTGGTCAGCCTGCCGAGCTTCCTGCTGATGATCGGCATCTCGGCTCTCGAGATCCTTGTCGCAGGCATTCAGGCATACGTCTTTGCACTGCTCACCTCGCTGTACATCAACGACGCAGAGCACCTTCACTAAGTTCACCTTTTTCCATTCCAACAATTCGATTTTCTCAAGGAGTTTAAGTACAATGGAAGCAGAAGCAGCCAAGCTCATCGGCGCAGGCCTCGCAGCTATCGGTGCCGGTATGGCAGCCATCGGTGTGGGGAACGTCTTTGGTTCGTTCCTCGAAAGCGCCCTTCGCAACCCGGGTGCAGCAGACGGTCAGCAGGGCCGCCTCTTCATCGGCTTCGCCGCAGCCGAACTTCTCGGCCTGCTGGCATTCGTCGTCGCGATGATCCTGATCTTCGTCGCCGGCTAATCAACTTTCGGTTCCCGGGCTGGCCAGTGATTTGGCTGGCCCGGTGACCACCTGATTTCTTTCGACCTTCAAGGCAAAGCCAACTGACATGCCTCAGATAGCCCAGCTCGCCGAGACCTATTCCAGCCAAGTATTCTGGTTGCTGGTCTTTTTCGGCATCACTTTCTTCCTCATCGGTCGGGGCATGGTCCCCAAGGTGATGGAGACCGTGGGTATGCGCGACCAGCAGATCGCTGACGACCTTGCTGCTGCGCAGGCCGCCCGTGACGCTGCTGACGAGCAGGAAGATGCATGGCGCGAGCGTGAGAACGCCAACCGTGCAAAGGCGCAGGGCCTGATCGCCGACGCCAAGGCGAAGGCTGCCGCTTCGTCCGAAGCCAAGCTGGCTGACGCGCAGAAGCGTCTCGATGCGAAGCTCGAAGCCGCCGAAACCGAGATTGAAGCCGCGCGTACCAGCGCGATGGCCGAGGTCGAGGACGTGGCTGCCGAAGCGACGCAGGACATCGTGGCTCGTCTCGCCGGTGCCAAGGTCGACAAGCGGACCGCACGGTCTGCCGTGAAGAAGGCTCTCGCCAATGGCTAACCTCGTTCTCACCATGATCGCTGCGGGCGAAGGTCCCGCGGCATTCGGGCTTCAGGACTACCAGTGGGTCAGCCTTGCGATGGCTGTTCTGATCGGTGTCGTCCTTTGGAAAAAGGTCCCCGGCGCGATTGCCGGCGGGCTCGACAACAAGATCGCCGAGATCAAGCAGCAGCTCGACGAAGCCAAGTCGCTTCGCGCCGAGGCCGAGAAGCTACGCGACGAGTACGCCGCGAAGATCGCCGGTGCCGAAAAGGACGCCGAAGCGATGATGGAAGGCGCTCAGCGCGAAGCTGACGCGATCCTCGCCAAGGCCGAAGCCGACAGCGAAGCGATGGTCGCTCGCCGTCAGCGCATGGCCGAAGACAAGATCGCCGCAGCCGAACGCGAGGCAGTCGACGGCGTTCGCGCCAGCGCTGCCAACGCTGCTGCCGCTGCATCGCGTACGATCATCGCCAGCAAGCACGACGCCGAGGCTGACAAGGCTCTGGCTGACGAGGTCATTGCCTCGCTCTAATGGCTTCGCCGATCCGGGATTTGAGAGGGCGGTCCTTTAAGGGCCGCCCTTTCTGATTCAAGATCCCGGCTCGAACACGACCTTTCCGACCAACTCACGCTTGGCCATCGCTTCGAAGCCTTCGCGCCAGCGTGACAGGGGAAGGGTGCGGTCAATTGCGGGGCTGATCCTGCCAGCCTCCGCAAGCTGCGCAATCGCAGCGTTGACCGCAGCACCTCGCTCGGGAAAGCGGCGTGCGTATTCGCCGGCGCGCAGGCCGACGATGGAAAAACCCTTTATAAGCGGGATGTTAGTCGCGACTTCGGCGATCCGTCCGCTGGTGAAGCCGACCACGACCAGCTTGCCCCCAAAGGTCACGCAGCGGGTGGATTCGTCGAAGATGTCTCCACCGACCGGATCGAAGACGATGTCGCACAGGTGACCGTCGGTGAGTTCGGCGACTTCCTCGCGGAAACGTCCCTCGGCGGTGATGACGGCGTCAGGCGAGCATGCCGCTTCGATTGCAGCGCGTTTGCCCGCAACGCCTGTTGCGGCGATCACCTTGGCCCCCAGCGCTTTGGTCAAATCGCAGGCGGCCAGTCCGACGCCGCCGCTTGCGCCGTGCACCAGCACGGTTTGTCCGGCCTCCAGCCCGCATAGCTCAACAAGGCCAGTATAGGCTGTCGAATAGGCTGCGCCCATTGCGGCTCCCTGTGCGAAGTCGAAGCCTGCGGGCAAGCGCGACAGTCCGCGCTCAGGAATGCTCGCGATCTCTGCGAAGGCTCCGGTTTTGTTGCCGCCCATTACCCGGTCACCGGGGCTGAAGCCGCTATCCGCATCCGCTTCGATCACCTCGCCAGCGCATTCGAGGCCGCTTGTAAAAGGCAGCTCAGGTTTGAACTGGTACTTCCCCTTGGTCATCAACAGGTCGGGAAAGTTCAATGAGGCGGCGCGCACACGAACGAGCACTTCGCCCGGCCTTCGCTCCGGCTCCGCCATGTCGGCAAGCGTGACGCCGGACAGGTCGTCCGACAGGCTTTCAACCCTCAGAGCCTTCATGGCCGTCAGAAATTGTCCTTGGCCGCCCTGAGCGCCGCGAAGGTCTCGTGCGGAGCATTGCCGCCCCAGCGCTCCATCAGCGCAGGATCGTCAGCGCGCAGGAATGGGTTGGTCTCAAGCTCGCGTTTGAGCACGGTGGGAATGGTCCATTCGCCGCGCGCGCGCTTCTCGTCGATCTCGCGGGCGTATTCCTGGAGTGCTTCGTTGTCGGGGTCCGCGTGAAGCGCAAACTTTGCGTTCGCCTGCGTGTATTCGTGCGCGCAATAGAGCACGGTTCCGGTCGAGAGGCGCTTGATACGCTCAAGGCTGCGCCAGAACTGTTCGGGCTCGCCTTCGAACATCCGCCCGCAGCCCAGCGCGAACACGCTGTCGCCGACGAAGGCCATGCCTTCCTCGACCACGTGATAAGCGATGTGGCCGTTGGTATGGCCTGAGACGTCGATTACGTCGGCGCGGTGTTCACCGAGGTTTACGGTGTCGCCGTGTGCGACCACGCGGTCGATCGGCGAGAGCTTCTCAACCTCTTTGGGAGCCAGCACACGTGCGCCGGTCTTCTCAACGATCTCGACATTCCCGCCCGCGTGATCGGGATGCCAGTGGGTGTTCCAGATATGCGTGATCGTCCAGCCCTTGGCCTCCGCCTGCCTCAGATACTCCTTCGCATCCGGCGTATCGATCGCGGCAGTTTCATCGGTCACGCTGTTGTGCAGCAGGAAGCCGTAATTGTCGGACAGGCAGGGGAACTGGTGGACTGTTAGCATGAGACTGTTTGGCTGTCCTATCGCTTCGCGGTTTGAGGACCCCAGTCTACGCCCATCCGCAGATGTAGGAAAGGCCCGCTCTACGGTTTGGAGAACGGGCCTTTCCGAATGCCTTGAAAGGCGTTTGGCTTAGTCGTCCGACTTCTTGAGCGCTTCGCCCAGGATGTCGCCGAGCGATGCGCCCGAATCCGACGAACCGAACTGCTGAACCGCTTCCTTCTCTTCGGCGATCTGACGCGCCTTGATCGAGAAGTTCGGCTTCTTCGAACGGTCGAAACCGGTGACCATCGCGTCGACCTTGCTGCCGACCTGGAAGCGGTCGGGACGCTGTTCGTCGCGGTCACGGCCAAGGTCGCTGCGCTTGATGAAGCCGGTTGCGCCATCGTCGCCAACCTGAACTTCGAGGCCACCATCGCGGACTTCGAGAACGGTGACGGTGACGGTCTGGCCCTTACGGAGCGAACCGGCTGCGGCTGCGCCTGCTTCGGTTGGAGCACCCTTTTCAAGCTGCTTCATGCCGAGGCTGATGCGTTCTTTGTCGACATCGACGTCGAGAACCACGGCCTTGACCTGCTCGCCCTTGCGGTGGAGCGCCAGAGCGTCTTCGCCCGAAATACCCCATGCGATGTCCGACATGTGGACCATGCCGTCGACGTCGCCGTCGAGACCGATGAACAGGCCAAACTCGGTAGCGTTCTTGACTTCGCCTTCGACTTCGGCGCCGACCGGGTGCTTCTCGGCGAACTCGTCCCACGGGTTGCGCTGAGCCTGCTTGAGGCCGAGGCTGATGCGACGCTTTTCGCTGTCGACTTCGAGGACCATGACTTCGACTTCCTGCGAGGTCGAGACGATCTTGCCCGGGTGGACGTTCTTCTTAGTCCAGCTCATTTCGCTGACATGGACCAGGCCTTCGATGCCCGGCTCGAGTTCGACGAATGCGCCGTATTCGGTGATGTTGGTGACCTGGCCGGTCAGCTTCATGTTCACCGGATACTTGGCAGCAACGCCATCCCAAGGATCGCTCTCAAGCTGCTTCATGCCGAGGCTGATGCGCTGCGTTTCGGCGTTGATGCGCACGATCTGCACGGTCACGGTGTCGCCGATGGCGATCACTTCGCTCGGGTGGTTGACGCGCTTGTAGCTCATGTCGGTGACGTGGAGCAGGCCGTCGATGCCGCCCAGGTCGACGAACGCACCGTAATCGGTGATGTTCTTGACCACGCCGTCGATGACCTGACCTTCGGCCAGCTTGTCGATCAGCTCGCTGCGCTGTTCTGCGCGGGTTTCTTCAAGCACGGCGCGGCGCGAGACAACGATGTTACCACGGCGACGGTCCATCTTGAGGATCTGGAAGGGCTGCGGCACTTCCATGAGCGGGGTGACGTCGCGCACGGGGCGGATGTCGACCTGTGAGCCCGGAAGGAAGGCCACTGCTCCGTCGAGGTCGACGGTGAAGCCGCCCTTGACGCGGCCGAAGATGCGGCCTTCGACGCGCTTGCCTTCGCCAAACTCGTTTTCGAGCTTGTCCCAGGCAGCTTCGCGGCGGGCGCGATCGCGGCTGAGCATGGCTTCGCCGTCAGCGTTTTCGACGCGGTCCACGTAGACTTCGACTTCATCACCGACCGACAGGCCGTGATCGTCTTCGCCGCGTGCGAATTCCTTAAGGTTGACGCGGCCTTCGCTCTTGAGGCCTACGTCGATGACGGCGTGACCAGCTTCGATTGCGGTCACGGTGCCCTTTACGACGCGGCCTTCAAAGCCACCGTCGTCGGCGCCGCCGAGTTGTTCGTTGAGTAGCGCTTCGAAATCGTCGCGCGTTGGGTTGGGTGCAGTTGCCATAAGGCGTGCGTTTCCTGTTTAACGTTTGCTACCGGCCACCGGTTTTACCGGGGTCTTAAACCGCCTCCCACGCACCATTGCGAGGGCTAGCGGGGCAAGAGGCCGATGTCTCCACGCAGCCGGATGCTGTCGCAGAGGTCCTTTCAATCGCGCCATTATGTTTGGGGATTGCGAGAACGGCCGCGCGCCTAGGCCAAAGCACGCTGGAAAGCAAGCAAATTGCGGAGAGCTGTTACCTTGCTGCGAGTGCCTCTTGCACAGCCTCCAGCACCGTCTCAAACGCCTGCTCGCGGTCGAAGGCGGTGGTGTCGATCACCAGCGCGTCGGCTGCGGCCTTGAGCGGCGCGTCCTTCCGGTTGATGTCGCGGGCGTCGCGGGCGACGATGTCCTTCTCGATCTCGGCGAGGGGGATTTCCTCCTCGTGGTCCATCTTCTTGTCGACCATTTCGAGCCAGCGGCGGCGGGCGCGTTCCTGCACGCTGGCGGTGATGAACAGTTTTACGTCGGCATCGGGAGCAATGACCGTCCCGATATCGCGACCATCGAGCACCGCGCCGCCAGGTTGCTCGGCAAAGGCGCGCTGGCGCTTGAACAAAGCCTCGCGCACCGCCGGATGGACCGAGACGCGGCTTGCCAGCCCGCCCGTTTCCTCCGCGCGCAGCACGTCGTCCTGCATTAGCTCATCGGGAAAGTCGCAGGCCGCCAGCGCATCGGCCGGGTCGTCGGGATTGCCGCCATTGATCGCGACCTGCCGCCCCACTGCGCGGTAGAGGAGGCCGGTGTCGAGATGTGGCACGCCGAAATGCTCGGCAAGGCGGCGTGCGATCGTGCCTTTGCCCGAAGCGGTGGGGCCATCAACGGCGATGATCATTGTGCGACTTCCTCATTATGGATTGTCTCCTGGTGCTCCGTCTTTTTGCGCAAAGCCTTCACCAGACCGAAAATTGCAATGGCTGCCCAAAACCCTTCGAGCACGAGGCTTGGCCAGTTTGTGTGGACCAGCAGGCTGATCGTCAGAAGGCCCGCGCCGGTCAGGTTGGTGCCGTGCAGGATGAAGGGGTTCGGCTTCTCGACGTAGGTGAGATAGGCATAGGCCCCGATGATGCAGGCCGTGCCGAGAAAGCCGATCATCGAATAGATATCGAGCGGGGTCGTCATTGTCGGTCCTTTGCGGCGGCAGCGGCTTTCTCCGCCTCGACCTGCCGACGAAATTCCTTCGCGGCCTGCCTTTCGCGTTTGGAGCGTTCGCGGCCCTCTTTCGGCGCCCAATCCCAGCGCAGCCAGATGAAATAGCTCAAAACCGGCAGCAACAGCACCGCCAGCCACAGCCTGCCGAGCTGGATCGCCTCGCCGTGAACGAGGTGGTCGTAGATGACCGACCCGAGCACGAAGATGCCGATGCCAAGCGAGTAGAGCGCGATCTTTTCCTTCATTGCGCCGCGCTTTCGAGCATCTGCATGAAGGTGGGAAAGCTGGTCGCGATCGGGTCGGTGTCGTCGATTTCGACGCCGTCGCGGCTTGCAAGACCTGCGACCGCCATGCTCATCGCGATGCGGTGGTCGAGATGGGTTTTGACCCGCGCGTTGGACGTGCCCCGAAGCGGTTCTCCGCCAGTGCCGTGAATGGTGAGGCCGTCTTCGTGCTCCTCGACCCGCGCGCCTGCCGCGGTGAGGGCGGCGGCCATGACGGAGATGCGGTCGCTTTCCTTGACACGAAGTTCTTCAAGGCCGGTGGTTGTGGTGGTCCCTTCCGCCATCGCGGCGGCGACGAACAGCACCGGAAATTCATCGACCATGCTGGGCACGATGGCCGGGTCAACCTCAATGCCTTTGAGCGGAGCATGGCGCACGCGCAGATCGGCCACAGGTTCGCCTCCGACCTCGCGCGGGTCCAGTTCCTTGATATCCGCGCCCATCTGCTTGAGCACCGTGACAATCCCAGCGCGCGTCGGGTTGAGGCCGACATTCTCGACGACCAGATCGCTCCCCGGAACGATGCTCGCGGCAACGAGGAAGAAGGCGGCGGAGGACGGATCGCCGGGGACGGTGACGTCCATCGGCTTCAAATCCGCTTCTCCGTGGATCGCGATGACGCGTTCTCCGTTTTCTTCGCTGACTTCGAGGTTCGCGCCGAACCCTCTGAGCATTCGCTCGGTGTGATCGCGGGTCGCGATAGGCTCAATGACGCGGGTGATGCCCGGCGTGTTAAGCCCTGCGAGAAGCACGGCGCTTTTCACCTGCGCGCTCGCGACCGGCAGGCGATAGGTGACCGGCACGGCGGGCGATGCGCCGCGCAGCATGCAGGGCAGGGTGCCTCCAGCGGAGGCCTCGAAACTCGCGCCCATCTGGCTCAGCGGTTCGATCACGCGGTTCATCGGACGGCCCGACAGGCTCGCATCCCCGATGAAGGTCGCGGTGAGCCCATGACTGGCGAGCAGGCCCATCATCAGCCGGGTCGATGTGCCCGAATTGCCCATATCGAGCGCGGCGCGCGGCTCGATCAGGCTGCCCAGACCCGCGCCGTTCACGCGCCAGGTGCCGTCATCCTCGCGCACGATCCGCGCTCCGAGCTGGCGCATCGCGGCGGCGGTGGCGAGCACGTCCTCGCCTTCGAGCAATCCGGCGATCCGGCTTTCACCCACGGCAAGCCCTGCAAACATCAGCGCGCGGTGGCTGATCGACTTGTCGCCGGGTACGCGAAGGCGACCCTTTAGCGGCGCTGATGAGGTGAATGTGTACGATCCCATGGCGCGCAGGTCTTTGACAGCGGCTCTACCATCTGGCAAGGCGCGCCGCACTTTCGGACCGATACCTTGATAAAGAGGCGATCCGGTCCCACACAAGCTTACAAACTACCCGTGCCGCAGGCGCACTCGCGGCAAGACTAAGGACACTATCGAAATGGCGAAGCCTGAATGGGGAACCAAGCGTTCCTGCCCCGACTGCGGAACCCGCTTTTATGACCTGGGCAAGGACGATCCCGTCACCTGCATCGAATGCGGCAACACCTGGGAACCGGAACCCGTGCTGAAGTCGAAGCAGCCGATCCCTATCGACGATCCCAAGAAGAAGGATCAGGAAGCCGACAGCGATCTCAGTGGCGACGATGATGATGAGCTGAAGGACATCGAGAACATCGACGACGACGATGATTCGCCCGACAACGACGTTGACCTTGGCGGCGACGATGACCTTGGCGTGGCCAAGGGCAAGGGCGACGACGAAGACGACGATACCTGATTTTGCTCTTGCGTTTCGCGAGGGGCGGTCTTAGAGGAGCGCTCCCTTGCGAATGCAGGGGCGCGGCCTTATCTTCGATAGGGTCACGACATCGATGAATTGGGGCCTTAGCTCAGCTGGGAGAGCGCAACACTGGCAGTGTTGAGGTCAGCGGTTCGATCCCGCTAGGCTCCACCATCGAACCATATTCAGTGAGTTGTCCTTTGTGATGGCTCCGCACGCTGGCCGACGAGGTTTCGTCCGCCGGCGTTTTTCGCGTTTATCGGACTTCGCAGGTCCGAGAGGAGTTTGAAGACGATGTTCGACAATCTGTCCGACCGCCTTGGCGGCGTCTTTGATCGCCTCACGGGTCGTGGTGCGCTGAGCGAACAGGACGTTCGCGACGCGATGCGCGAAGTGCGCGTGGCGCTGCTTGAGGCCGACGTTGCGCTTCCGGTTGCGAAGCGTTTCATCGATTCCGTAACCGAAAAAGCGATTGGCCAGGAAGTTCTCAAGGCGGTCAAGCCGGGGCAGCAGGTCGTCAAGATCGTCCACGACGAGCTCGTGGCGATGCTTTCGGGCGAGGAAGGCGAAGGGGCTACTGAAGGCCTGAACCTCGATGCCAAGCCTCCGGTCGTCATCATGATGGTCGGTCTTCAGGGCTCTGGTAAGACGACCACCACGGCAAAGCTCGGCAAGCTGATCCGCGAACGCCATGGCAAGAAAGCCATGATGGCCTCGCTCGACGTCAACCGTCCGGCAGCGCAGGAACAGCTCGCAGTGCTGGGTGAGCAGACGCAAGTCGCGACCCTGCCGGTTATCGCGGGCCAGCAGCCGGTCGACATCGCGCGGCGCGCGATGGAGTCGGCTCGTCTCCAGAATTTCGACGTGCTGTTGCTCGACACCGCGGGCCGCCTGCATGTCGACGAAGCGCTGATGGCCGAGATGAAAGCCGTCAGCCAAGTGTCCGCGCCGACCGAAGTGCTGCTGGTCGTCGACTCCCTGACGGGTCAGGACGCAGTTAACGTCGCGCAGAGCTTTAGCGGCGAAGTCCCGCTCACCGGCGTGGTTCTCACCCGGATGGACGGTGATGCGCGCGGCGGTGCGGCGCTTTCGATGCGCGCTGTCACGGGCAAGCCGATCAAGTTTGCAGGTACGGGCGAAAAGCTCGATGCGATCGAGACTTTCCGACCCGGCTCGGTGGCCGACCGCATCCTTGGCATGGGCGACGTTGTCAGCCTCGTCGAAAAGGCGGCTGCGACGATCAAGGAAGAAGAGGCCGCCAAGCTCGCCGAGAATTTCGAGAAGGGCAAATTCGACCTCAACGACCTGCGCATGCAGCTGAAGCAGATGCAGAACATGGGCGGTCTGGGAATGCTTGCCGGCATGATGCCGGGCATGAAGAAGGCCAAGCAGGCGATGGCCGCGTCGAATATGGACGACAAGGTTCTGGTCCACATGGACGCGATCATCTCCTCGATGACCAACAAGGAGCGCGAGCGTCCCGAACTGATGAACGCCAAGCGCAAGAAGCGCGTGGCCGCGGGCAGCGGGACCGACGTTCAGACGGTCAACAAGCTTCTCAAAATGCACCAGGAAATGAGCCGCGCAATGAAGCAGCTTCGCAAGATGGGCGGGCTCAAGGCGCTGGCTGGCATGTTTGGCGGCGGCGGTGGCCTTCCCGGCGGAATGCCGCCTGGCATGGGCGGCCCCGGCGGCGGGGGCGGCTTGCCCGGCCTCGGCGGCGCTGGCGGCCTTCCACCCGGACTTCCCGGTCTTGGCGGACCGAAGAAAAAGTAATCTCACAAATTATAAGAATTCAGATATTTAAACTCGAAAGGTAATCTACAATGGCAGTTGCAATCCGTCTGTCGCGCGGTGGCGCGAAGAAGCGTCCTTACTACCGCATCGTCGTCTCGGACTCGCGCAGCCCGCGTGACGGCAAGTATCTCGAGCAGATCGGCACCTACAACCCGCTGCTCGCCAAGGATGACGAGAACCGCGTCAAGCTCAACGAAGACCGCGCCAAGTACTGGCTCGGCGTTGGCGCCACGCCGTCCGACCGCGTCATGCGTTTCCTCGATGCCGCCGGCATCATGGAACGTCCGGCCCGCAACAATCCTCAGAAGGCAGAACCGGGCGAAAAGGCCAAGGAACGCGCCGAGGAAAAGGCTGAGAAGCTGAAGGAAGCCGAAGAAGCAGCCAAGGCCGCCGAAGAGGAAGCCAAGGCAGCAGCCGAAGCTCCGGCAGAAGAAGAAGCGCCCGCCGAAGAGGCTCCTGCTGAAGAAGCAACGGCTGAAGAAGCACCGGCGGAAGAAGCTGCCGAAGACGCTGCTGAAGACAAGGCAGAAGGCTAAGCCTCGCCTTGGCGGACACGTCCGACACGCAAGCTGCGCCCGGTCTGGTGGAATTGGCCGCCATCACCGGCGCGCACGGCGTGGCGGGCGAGGTCCGCTTGAAGCTGTTGGGCGAGGGGCTCGATGCCCTTCGCCAGCACAAAAGCTTTAACGGGGGCGCACTGACCCTCAAGAAAGTCCGCTCCGACAACAAGGGCGGCGCCATCGCCCGCTTTGCCGAGGTGCAGGGGCGGGGCGAGGCTGAAAGGTTGCGCGGCACGGTGCTGACCGTCCAGCGCGAGGCTTTGCCCGAGCTTGAAGAGGGCGAATACTACCACGCCGACCTGATCGGGCTTGCCGTTGAAACCGACGCTGGAAATGCGATCGGCAAGGTGACTGCTGTCCAGAATTTCGGCGCAACCGACATTATTGAAATCGCACTCGATCCGCCGCCTGAAAAGGGCCTGAAAGCGATCATGGTCCCAATGACCAAGGCCGCCGTGATCGAATGGGACGCACAGCGGCTTGTCATTTCGCAGGATTTCGCCGACCAATAGCGCTTATGAGCGCGTCCGATCCCTCTATCGAATACGCGACTTCCACAGAGCTGTGGAAGCGACTCGACAGCTATGTGATCGGCCCGGAAACCGCCACGCTCTCCTTCCCCGCACGATTGGCGCGCGAAAACCGCTGGGAGGCCGACTTCACCAGCCGCGTGATCTGCGAATACAAGCGTTTCTGCTACCTCGCCGTCACTGCAGGACAGGAGGTTACTCCGTCGGATGCGGTCGATCAGGCCTGGCACCTCCACCTCACCTACAGCCGCGACTATTGGGGCGAGTATTGCGAGGAAATCCTGCAATGCGACCTCCACCATGGCCCAACCGCTGGCGGAGCGGCGGAAAAGTCGCGGTTCTACGATCAATATGCCGAGACGCTCGAACTCTACGAGGACGCTTTTGGTGAGACCGCGCCGCCCGATATCTGGCCCGCTGCGCAGCGCCGCTTTGGCCGCGATCCCAAGGGCATACGCGTTAACCCCGATGATGTTATGGTGCTGGAAAGACGCGTCGCTATCCTCGGCGCGTTTGGCTGGATCGCGCTGGGTGTGGGCATCGCGGTCGTAGTGGGAGTGATTTTCTGATGGAGCTTTTCGCGTCTTACACCGGCGGCGACTTTCTCGTTTTCTATTGCATAATGCTCGTCACCTGCATCTTCGCAGGCTTGTGGATCCCTGCAAACCTGCGCCCTGAAGGGAGGCGCGGCGAGGTCGAGGACCTCGAGGAAGTCGCAGTCCTAACCGGCGGAGCCGACCGGCTGAGTGTAGCGGTGCTCTCCTCGCTCTTTGCGAAGGGCGCTCTCGACGTGGACGAGAGGAAAAGACTCGCGGTCCGGCAGACCGGGGTTGCGGAGAATGAAAGCGAGCGAGCAATCCTCGCCAAGGTCGGCGGCTTTCGCCCGGCCGAAGCGGGCCGCTCGATCAAGGCGCAGGCGGCGGCGGTGGAGACGCAGCTGATCCGGCGCGGCCTGATGATGGACGAGGGCGATAGGTGGAAGCTGCGCGCACTGTCGGCTGCGCCATATGCCGCGCTGCTCGCCATCGGGCTTTACCGTCAACAAGCAGGGGCTGCGATCGGGGAGCCGACCGGGTTCCTCGTGGCTCTCATTATCATCACCTTGGTCCTCGGCCTTTTCCGCTTCGCGATGGGCAATCCGCGAACGATGGCCGGGAATGAAGTTGTGCGCTCGCTTGAGCAGAATGGCAGCCGTTTGCGCCGCGCTCCGCAGGCGAACGAGGCAGGCTATGCCGTTGCAATCTTCGGCACAGGCGTTTTGGTCGGCACGCCGTGGGAGCCGGTCCATGCCGCGCGCCAGTCCGGCACAGGCGGCGATGGCGGCGGATCGAGCGATAGCGGCGATGGTGGAGGCGGCTGCGGCGGAGGATGCGGCGGTTGCGGGGGCTAGCCCGCGCGAGTAGGGCGCGGGACATGACCAAACTCAACGTAGCGATCTGCCAGGCGGCACCGATTCCGCTCGACTTCGATGGCGGTATCGAGAAGGCCACGCGCCTCGCCAAGGAAGCCATCGATGCGGGCGCGCAGATGGTGGCTTTCGGAGAGACCTTCCTGGGTGGCTATCCGCTTTGGCTCGATGAAGCTCCGGGCGCGGCTTTGTGGGACCATCCGGGGACCAAGGCGTGCCATCTGATCATGCTCGATAATGCTATTGTGCGGGGTGACGAGCGGTTGCTTCCCTTGCAAGAGCTGTGCGATGCCAGCGGCGCGGTCATCAGCCTCGGCGCGCATGAGCGGCTGCGGCAAAGCCTTTACAATAACCAACTGCTCTTCCGCCCGGGCGAAGCGCCGCTCGACCACCGCAAGCTGGTGCCGACCCATGGTGAGCGCCTGATCTGGATGCGCGGTGACGGCTCGACGCTGAGCGTGCACGAGGCCGAGTGGGGCCGGGCGGGCAACCTGATCTGCTGGGAGCACTGGATGCCCTTGGCGCGCGCCGCGATGCACAATCTCGGCGAAAGCGTCCACGTCGCCGCCTGGCCGACCGTGCGCGAGGAATATGCGCTGGCGAGCCGGCACTATGCGATGGAAGGGCGCTGCTTTGTGCTCGCGGCGGGTTTGGTACAGCACCGCGATGATCTGTTCGACGGGCTGGAACGGGTTGGCGGGAGTCCAGAGGCTCTGGCGCTTTTCAACGCCATTGAGGGCGAGGTGCTGAACCGAGGCGGATCAATGGTCATCGCCCCCGATGCTCGGGTGCTGGCGCAGGCGGGTGAAGGTGAAGAAACCCTCCACGCCGAACTCGACCTCGGCGAGATCGGTGAGGGCTTGGCGAGCCTCGATACCGATGGACACTATTCGCGGCCCGACGTGTTTGAGCTCAATGTCGACACGCGCTCGAAAGACGGCGTGAATTGGGGGTATGAATATTGAACTCCTGGATGATCACCATCTTCGTGCTGGCGTCGGTCGCGATGAATTTCTTTTGGCGAGCGCTCTTCCCGGAGCGACGATTGCGCTGGCTCGTCTCCTCTTTGGCGATCCTTCCGGCACTGGGATATGTCGCTCTCACTGGCTATCGCGAACTAGTTGCCATCGGGCGGCATGACGCCGAGACCGGTTCGCCACCGCCAAACATGATAGACAATCTGCTGGCCGAACTAGAGCGTGCGGCGCTTTTTGGTGCCCTGTGGTTCTTGGCCGTAGTGGCTGTCGGCTTCTTCCTGAGATTCTTCGCGAAATCGGCGCGCAGGGCATGACCTTCGCCGCCATCATCTATGCCGCCGCAGCCGATGCCGCACCAGTCAACGAGTTCGGCATGTGGGATGGCGGCCCGACACCGACGGCCATTACTCGCGGCCTGACGTGTTTGGAATTAATGTCGATAAGCGGGCGAAAGATGGGGTGAATTGGTCAGAGTAGCTACTCCGCCCCCCAGCTTACCGAATAGCTTGTTTTGCTGCCCGGCGCGTTAGTCGAAAAGTCGTGGTAGAAGCTGTAGAACCCGGTCTTTTCGACCACGAATTCAGCGCGGCCCGACTGTGTGCCCGTGATCGTCTGCGACTGGTCGGAGAAAGCGGCATTCGGCCATGCGTGAAGGTCGAAGCGTACTCCCGCGTCTTCGTCGCCCTTGACGTCATACTCGAAAAACGCGGTCTGGCCGGCGACCAGGAACATACGCTGCGTACCGAAATTGCTCACCCCTCCCGAAACGTTGAACCCTGCGCCGCTCATCTGTGACTGTTGCGCCTGCCCGAGATAGGGAAATATTGTCGAGACATACAGGAAGAGCCACAGGATTAGTGCGCCTCCAAAGATTAGTGACCCGTTCTTGCCGAAACTGATGAGGGTGCCACTGGCGGCTACACGCTGCCCACCGGGAGGGCCTTCGTAGTATTCGCGCAGTTCGGGATCCGAAATCATGCTTCTGAAACGTGCCATGCATGCACATTAACCACCGAACCTTAGGAATTGATTGATTGCCCTCGCGCTGGCAGGGCGCGCACGATGACCTTCGCCGCCACCATCCTCACCCTCTATCCCGAAATGTTTCCAGGGCCACTTGGCACTTCGCTCGCAGGCAAGGCGCTCGAGCGAGGGGACTGGGCGTGTGAGACAGTCAACCCGCGCGACTTCGCCACTAACAAACACCGCACCGTCGATGATACGCCCGCAGGCGGAGGTGCCGGTATGGTGCTCAAGGCGGACATCCTGGGGGCGGCGGTCGACAGCGTCGCGGATGAGCGCCCGATCCTTGCGATGACCCCGCGCGGCAAGCCCATCACCCAGGCCCGTATTCGCGAGATCGCGGATGGTCCCGGCGTCACCATCATCTGTGGCCGGTTCGAGGGCTTCGATGAGCGACTGTTCGAAGCGCGCCCGCAGATCGAGGAAGTCAGCCTCGCCGACATCGTCCTCTCGGGCGGAGAAACGGCGGCGATTGCGATACTTGACGCTTGCATTCGGCTGCTTCCCGGAGTAATGGGCGCGGCTTCTAGCGGGACCGAGGAGTCGTTTGAGGACGGCCTTCTTGAATACCCGCAATATACCCGACCTTACGAATGGGAAGGGCGCACGATCCCCGAAGTGCTGCGATCGGGGGATCATGCGAAGATCGCTGCTTGGCGAAAGTCGAAAAGCGAAGAAATTACACGGTTACGCAGACCGGACCTTTGGGAACGTCATGAGGGCGTTCGGGACCAGTCTGCCTCTGGCGCGCGGCGAAAGAACAAGGATACGGACCAGTGAACCTGATCCAGCAAATCGAAGCCGAAGAAATCGGCAAGGTTGAACGTGAAATTCCCGACTTCCGCGCAGGCGACACCGTTCGCGTGGGCGTCAAGGTGAAGGAAGGCAACCGCGAGCGTGTGCAAAACTTCGAAGGCGTTGTGATTGCGCGTTCGAACCGCGGCATGGGCTCCAACTTCACCGTCCGCAAGATCAGCTTCGGCGAAGGCGTGGAGCGTGTGTTCCCGCTGTACTCGCCGATCGTCGATTCGATCACCGTCGTTCGTCGCGGTGTCGTGCGTCGTGCGAAGCTGTACTACCTGCGTGGCCGCACCGGTAAGCGTGCGCGTATCGCCGAGCGTCGCGAGAACGTCGCCAAGGCATAAGCCTCGCTGGCATAGCGAAATTCGTAAAGGGCGGTCCGTTGGGCCGCCCTTTTTCGTTGCGGGGTTGCAATGCTTCGTCGTGATTGCGAGAGCCTATTCTGAATGACAACAAAGGGGCTTTCCTTGAAATGCGAATTGCTTTGCTTGCTGCCGCCGCCGCAATCCTTTTGCCGACCACTGCTTTCGCGGACGCGCACATGACCGAGAGCTCTCCTGAACTCACATTCGAACGCGTCTTTGCCTCCCCATCGCTTAACGGACCGACCCCGCGCGCGGTCAAGTTCTCGCCCGATGGCAAGTACCTGACCCTGCTGCGCAACCGCGAGGAGGACTCCTCGCGCTACGACCTGTGGGGATATGACTTCGCCACGCGCGAATGGCGCATGCTGGTCGATAGCGAGGCGATCGGTTCGGGTCGTGAGCTATCCGAAGACGAAAAGATGCAGCGGGAGCGCGCACGCGTTGGCAGTCTCAAGGGTATCATCTCCTACCAATGGGCAAGCGATGGCTCGGGCGTCCTCGTGCCCATCGACGGCGACCTCTATTTCGCCAAGCTCGACGGGACGGTCCAGCGCCTGACCGATACCGAGGAAAGCGAACTCAACCCCAAGCTTTCGAGCAAGGCGGGCTACGTTTCCTTCGTGCGCGATCGCCAGCTGTGGGTCGGGGAAGTGGGAGGCGAAGCGGCTCCGATCACGCCCAAGGAAGAAGACACGATCCGCTGGGGCGAAGCCGAATTCGTCGCGCAGGAAGAGATGAGCCGCCTCACAGGGTATTGGTGGGGACCGAACGACCAGCGCATCGCTGTCCAGCGCACCGATGAAAGCCCGGTCGGTATCGTCACTCGCGCAGCTATCGGTGCAACCGGCACGCAGGTCTTCGACCAACGCTATCCGGTGGCTGGCTCGGACAACGCGATTGTCGAACTTTATGTGATGGACCCCGATGGCGGGAACCGTGTGAAGGTGGACTTGGGAGACGACACCGACATCTACGTCGCCCGCGTGAACTGGGGGCCGGACGACTATCTCTATGTCCAGCGCCAGAACCGCGAACAGACCGTGCTCGACATGCTCAAGGTCGATCCTTCGACGGGCGAGAGCGAGGTTTGGTTCACTGAAACCGCCGCGCGCGACGATTACTGGATCAACCTTTCAGACAATTACCGCTTCCTGAAAGATGGCAGCCTCTTGTGGTGGTCGGAGCGGGATGGCTTCGGCAATTTCTACCGCTTCGACGGAGAGAACTGGACGCAGCTGACGAGCCGCAAGGAGCCTGTCACCGCGCTGGTCGGAGTGGATCAGGACGGGGACAAGCTTTATTATCGAGCAGTGACCGATGTTCTGACCGAGCAGGTCTACGTCTCCAGCCTGTCCGCCGAAAGCGAACCGACGCTGCTCACCGATCCCGACTACACCAACTCGGCCAGCATGGACCCAACGGGCAAGGGCCTGCTCATCAGTCGTTCAGCCACCGACCAGCCGACCCAAAGCTATATCGCGGATACGAGGGGGGAACGGCTTGTTTGGGTCGAGGAAAACGCGCTCGACGCGGATCATCCCTACACGCCGTTTCTGCTGAGCCACACGCCGCCCGAATACGGCACGATCCCAGCCGAGGACGGCACGCCGCTGCATTACATGATGCTCAAGCCTGAGATGGAGCCGGGCAAGCAGTATCCAGTGTTCTACTATCACTATTCCGGGCCGGGTCCGCAGGTCGTGGACAAGGGCTGGGGCGGCGCTCTGGCGCAGGCGGTGGTTGACAAGGGCTATATCTGGTTCGCGCTCGACAATCGCGGCTCAGCCAATCGCGGGGTCGATTTCGAACAGCCGCTTTACCGCGCCATGGGCGGGGTCGAAGTGCGCGATCAGAAGACCGGTGCCGAGTTTCTCAAGACGCTCGATTACGTCGATGCAGAGAAGATCGCGATCTACGGCTGGTCCTATGGTGGCTACATGACGCTGAAGCAGTTGCAGGCTGATCCGGGGCTTTATGCAGCCGGTATCTCAGGCGCGCCCGTGACCCGCTGGGGCCTGTACGATACGCACTATACCGAACGCTTTATGGGCGATCCGCGCGAAGTGCCCGAAGCGTATGAAGCCGCGAGCGCCATTCCCAATGCAACCAAGATCAGCGATCCGCTGCTACTGATCCACGGCATGGCGGACGACAATGTGGTGTTTGAGAACTCTTCAGAGCTGATCAGCGTGCTTCAGGAAAACAACGTCGCATTCGAGATGATGCTTTATCCCGGCTACACCCACCGCGTTGGCGGCGAGCAGGTCAGCCCGCATCTGTGGAACACCATGTTCCGCTTTCTCGAGGCGCACGGGGTGACCCCGCCGGAGTAATTACCCGGTGAGCCACTCCAGCGCCTTGGCGGCGACTTCGTCAGGCGCTTCGACCTGCGGGTAGTGGCCGACATTCTCAATCAGGTGGTGCCTCGCGTCCGGCAACACTTCGCACCACTTGTCATAGGCGTGCTTGCCCGAAACCGGGTCGAGCGCGCCGTTGATGAGGCCGATCTTGTCTTGCGCGCCGACAAGTGCGGCTTCCCAGCGCTCCTTATTCTCGACCCGGTCGGCGATGTAATGGAGCAGCTTGTGCGTGATGCGATTGCCGTCCTTGTAGCTGATGAACTCCCAGAATTCGTCGAGCTCCTTTTCGCTCGGCTGGGTGTCGGGGCCGAACACTTCGGAGAAGCTCTTGCCGAACCCCTTTCGGCTCATCATCAGACCGAGCAGGAAGCCGAAAGGCGAAACGCCGAGTTTCTGCATCGGGCGAGGGCGGTGCTGGTCGGGGAAGATGCCCCCATTCAAAAACACCATTTTGCCAAGGCCCTTCGCGCCTGAGCCATCCTGCTGCTGCGCCAGCAATTCCTGTCCGACCGATACGCCGTAATCGTGCACCAGCGCATCGAACTCGCCCACGCCAAGCTCGCCCAGCAGCGCTTCCTGAAGATCGGTCTGGCGATGGATCGAGTAGCCCGAGCGCGGCTTGTCCGACAGGCCGAAACCAAGCATGTCGCACGCAATAAGGTGGTGCTTCTCAGCCAGAGTATCCCACACCGGCACCCAGTCCCAGGAGCAGGTCGGAAAGCCGTGCACCAGCAGCAGCGGCCTCGCCTCTGGATCGCCGCCTGTCCAATAGGCGATCTTGTGCCCGTCAAAGTGGAATTGCTTGGCCCGGTTGTGCCAGTCTCGCGTAGTCAGCGTCACGTCTTTCCCCTTGCCAATGGGGCATAGTGTCGCCACCTCACGGCGCAAGAAACTTAATCGGAGAATGTGAATTGGGTTACCGGGTGGCTATCGTCGGCGCGACGGGCAATGTCGGACGCGAAATGATGCAAGTGCTGGCCGAGCGCGAATTCCCGATTGAGGAAATCGCGGCGGTCGCCAGCGGGCGCAGCCAGGGATCAGAGGTTGAGTTCGGCGACACCGGCAAGATGCTCAAATGCAAGAATATTGAGCATTTCGACTGGTCGGGCTGGGATATCGCGCTGTTCGCCGCCGGAAGCGGCCCCGCCAAAGAGTACGCGCCGAAAGCGGCGGCAGCGGGCTGCGTGGTGATCGACAATTCCTCGCTCTACCGGATGGAACCCGACGTGCCGCTGATCGTGCCCGAGGTGAACCCCGATGCGATCGACGATTATTCCAAGCGCAACATCATCGCGAACCCTAACTGCTCGACCGCACAGCTGGTTGTGGCGCTCGCTCCGCTGCACAAGGCGGCGACGATCAAGCGCGTCGTGGTTTCCACCTACCAATCGGTTTCCGGCGCGGGCAAGGCGGGGATGGACGAGCTGTTTGAACAATCGCGCGCAATTTTCGTGGGCGATCCGGTCCAGCCGGCGAAGTTTACCAAGCAGATCGCCTTCAACGTCATCCCGCATATCGACGTCTTCCTCGACGATGGTTCGACTAAGGAAGAGTGGAAGATGATGGTCGAGACCAAGAAGATCCTCGACCCCAAGATCAAACTGAACGCGACCTGCGTGCGCGTGCCGGTCTTCGTCGGCCACTCCGAGGCGGTGAACATCGAGTTCGAGAACGAGCTTTCGGCAGAGCAGGCACAGGATATCCTGCGCGAGGCTCCCGGCATCATGCTGGTCGATAAGCGCGAGGACGAAGGCTACGTGACCCCGGTCGAAAGCGCCGGCGACAGCGCGACCTATATCAGCCGCGTGCGTGAGGACCCGACGGTCGAGAATGGCATCACCTTGTGGTGTGTGTCCGACAATCTGCGTAAGGGCGCGGCATTGAACGCGGTGCAGATCGCAGAACTGCTCGGTCGACGTCATCTCAAGAAGGGCTGAAGCGATGCGCGTACTGGTGATCGCAGCCTCTTGCCTGGCACTAGCTGCCTGTGGCGGGTCGGATGTACCGTCGCCAGCCGAACGGCTTGAACAACGCGAGGGCGGGGCGGTCGCCGAAATCATCGATCCGGGCCAGGTCACGCTCAGGTCCGAAGGCCTCGTTGCTGGACCTGACGCGTTCTTCTTTGCTGCCGGACAAAGCGAAGTCGAAGCCGCGCTCACCCGCGCAATCGGCGAGCCGGGAGAAATCTTGGAAATGCCCGAATGCGGCGCGGGGCCAATGGAGAGCTCTGCCTATCCGGGCGGGCTGACAGTCAATTACCAGGACGGAATCCTCGTTGGCTGGCTGGTCAACGAGCCGTCGGACTCAATCGGAGTAGAAGGCCTGCCCGTCGGCACCTCGCGCTCTGATCTGGAAGCCATGCCTGGCTTTGCCCTGATCGAAGGCAGTACGCTGGGCGAGGAATTCATGCTTGGCGACAGGTTTGCGGGCTTCATCGAGGATGATGCGGTTTCCATGCTTTATTCAGGGACGCAGTGTTTTTTCCGCTGAAGCGCGCTAGGCTCGCGGCATGACATTATCAGCCGATCTGTTCTTCAGCTTCCGCTCGCCTTATTCCTACCTCGCCGTGGGCCGGTACCGCGATATGGCGCGCGAATACGATCTGGACATCACGCTTCGCACCGTATGGCCCATTGCGATTCGCGATCCTGATATTCTGTTCACCGGCAACCCTGCGGCGCCGCGTTACATTGTGATGGATTGCATGCGCGCAGGGCAGTTTCTGGGCATTCCGATCAGCTGGCCCAGGCCCGATCCGGTGGTGCAGAACTTGATGACCCGCGAGATTGCTGAGGAACAACCTTACATTCACCGTCTCTGCCGCCTTGGACAGGCGGCGACCCGGCGCGGCAAGGGCTTGGAGTTTGCCGCCGAAGTCGCTCCGATCATATGGGACGGCAGCGTCGATGGCTGGAATGAAGGCGATCACCTCGCGCGCGCAGCTGAACGCGCTGGCCTCGACCTTGCCGAGATCGACGCAGAGGCCGAGAGCGACGCTGAAGCGCTCGACGCCGAGATCGCCGACAATCAAGAAGCGCTGGAAGCCGCAGGTCACTGGGGCGTGCCCACGCTTGTCATTGATGGGGAGCCGTTCTTCGGTCAGGACCGCGTCGAAATGGCGAAATGGCGTTTGGAGCAGAAGGGGCTGGCGAGGCGGTGAGTGCCGAGAGTTTCGAAAGCTTTGACGGCACGCGCCTCGCGGTCCACCGCGCGGGTGAAGGACGCCCAGTGGTGCTCTTGCATGGCCTGTTCTCGAGCGCTTTCATGAACTGGACCAAGTGGGGCCATCACACGCGGCTTGCCGATGCCGGGTTTGAGGCGATCATGCTCGATTTCCGCGTTCACGGCGACAGCGACGCGCCGCATGATCCCGCCTCTTATCCCAAGGGCGTGCTGGTGCGCGATGCGGCGGCGCTCGTGGAGCATCTGGCGCTGGAGCCGGGCGAGTTCGACCTTGTTGGTTTTTCGCTCGGCGCGCGCACGGCGATCCATGCGGTCGGCCACGGCATTCTCGAACCGCGCAAGCTCGCGATATGCGGCATGGGCGTTGCTGGCCTTGCCGAGTGGGAGCGGCGCGCGGCGCACTTCAAGCGGGTGATCGACGAATTCGACACGATCAAGCCGGGCGACCCCGCCTATGTGGCGCGCACGTTTCTGAAGTCGCAGGGCGTCGACCGCATCGCAGCGCGGCTCTTGCTCGATGCGATGGAGGATTTCGACCTCGCGCGGCTGGCGAGCATCACCATGCCGACAGGGGTTATCTGCGGCGACGAGGACAACGACAATGGCTCTGCCGAAGAGCTGACCGCGCTGCTTCCCAACGCGACTTATTATGAGGTGCCCGGCAGCCACCTCAATTCCGTCACCAAGCCCGAGCTTGGCGAGGCTCTGGTGGAGTTTCTGACCGCATGACCGCTTCCAAGCGCGCCTTCCTGCTCTGGTGGATCGGCGGCCTCGTCGCGTTCGGCATCGTGATCTGGCTGGGAAGCGGGATCACCGGAGGCGAAGTCACCCTCGGCATCCTCGACCACCAGGCTGCTGGCACGGCGGCGCGGGTGGACGAGATACAGCAGCAATGGCTCGCTGGCGGCGTCTTGGATCTTGCAAGGATCGCGATGGCAGGCGATCTCGTTTTCATCGGCATCTACGGCATCGGCTGCGTGCTTGCCGGGGTCTATTACCGCTCGCGCCCGCAGATCGTTCTCAAGGTTTTCGGTCTCACGGCCCTTGTTGCAGGTGTGCTGTTTCTCGCCACCGATTATGGCGAGACCATCGCGCAGTTCATCCAGCTGATGGAATTGCAAGGCGATGATGATCTGGCCGGATTCGCCGCCACGTTGCGCCCGGTAAAGGTGTTCGCCTTTATTGCCGCGACATTGGCCGTAATCGGCGCGCTTTTGGCGGAACGCCTTTCGTCGAGAGCATCTTGATAATCGCCTCAAAGCCGCGCAATCACGCTGGCCAGAGGAACTTGACTGGAAAAGACTAGAGAAGAGGGTCACTCCACCATGAAATTCACCAAACTTTCGCTCAAGGCTTCGGCGGCTGCGCTGGCCGTGTCGCTCGCCGCCACCTCGGTGCCTGCATTGGCAGAGGCGCATCAGGACAGCGCCGAAATGCAGGATGCCGGTACGCAATTCCCGCTGACGCCAGAAGGCGCGGCGCAGTTCGTCGCCAGTGTCGAGGATGAGATGCGTGCCTTCTCCGAGCCATATGCGCGCGTGTCGTGGCTCAATGCGACCTACATCAACACCGATTCCAACGCGCTCGCCTCGCAATATGGCGCGCAGCTCACCACGATGAGCGTCGGCTTTGCCAACGAAGCGGCCAAGTATGCCGCCGTCGAAGGGCTGGACCCCGAGGTAGAGCGCAAGCTTGGTATGCTGCGCTATTCGATCGGTCTGCCTGCTCCGGCACGCGACGGCGCGGCTGAGGAACTGTCCGACATCGCCACCCGTCTTCGTGCAGCCTATGGGGCGGGGCGCGGCACTCTGAACGGTGAGGAAATCGGCGGCTCGGATATCGAGGCCGAAATGGGCAATCTTGATCGCACGCCCGAGGAACTCGCCGAAATGTGGGCCAGCTGGCACGACAATGTCGGCGCACCGATGCGCGAGGATTACGCGCAATATGTGAGCCTCGCCAACGAAGGTGCTGCCGAGCTTGGTTTCGACGATCTCGGCACGATGTGGCGCTCTGGCTACGACATGAGCCCGGAAGAATTCGCCGCCGACACCGAGCGCATGTGGCAGGAAGTGAAGCCGCTCTACGTCGCGCTTCACACCTATGTCCGCCGCAAATTGAACGAGCATTACGGTGACGAGGTCCAGCCCGCGACCGGCCCGATCCGCGCTGACCTGCTCGGCAATATGTGGGCGCAGGAATGGGGCAACATCTACCCGCTCGTCGCACCCGAGGGCGCTGGCGATATCGGCTATGACCTCACTGACCTGATTGTCGAGAAGGACCTCGATGCGGTTGAGATGACCCGCGTGGGTGAACAGTTCTTCTCATCGCTCGGCTTCGAACCGCTGCCGCAGACCTTCTGGGAGCGCTCGCAGTTTACGAAGCCCGCCGACCGCGAAGTCGTGTGCCATGCGTCTGCGTGGAACCTCGACAATGTCGACGATCTGCGGATCAAGATGTGCATCAAGCAGAACGCGGACGACTTCATCACGATCCACCACGAGCTTGGCCACAACTACTATCAGCGCGCCTACAACCAGCAGGATTTCATGCACCTCGGCGGCGCCAATGACGGCTTCCACGAAGCGATCGGAGACATGATCGCGCTGTCGATCACGCCTGAATATCTGGTGCAGATCGACATGCTTGAACCCGAACAGGTGCCAAGCGCCGACAAGGATATTGGCCTTCTCCTGCGTCAGGCGATGGACAAGGTGGCGTTCCTACCATTCGGCCTTCTGATCGACCGCTATCGCTGGAGCCTGTTCGACGGCAGTGTCGCGCCTGGGGATTACAACAAGGCGTGGAACGATATCCGCCTCGAATATCAGGGCATCACCCCGCCGGTCGAGCGCCCAGCCGATGGCTTCGATCCGGGTGCGAAGTACCACGTGCCGGGCAATGTCAGCTACACGCGCTACTTCCTTGCGCGCCTCCTCCAGTTCCAGTTCTTCAAGGCCGCCTGCGATCAGGCCGGTTGGGAAGGGCCGCTTCACCGCTGCTCTTTCTATGGCAATGAGGAAGTGGGCAAGAACCTCAACGCCATGCTTGAACTCGGCGCTAGCGAGCCGTGGCCTGAAGCGCTCGAAGCCTTCACCGGCGAGCGTCAGATGAACGGCACGGCGATGGTCGAGTATTTCGCGCCGCTGATGGCGTGGCTCGAAGAGCAGAACGAGGGCCAGGAAGAAGGCTGGTGAAATACGCAGCCGCCTTTGCCGCAATAGCGTCGCTTTTGGTCTCCTGCGCTTCGGCGCAGGAGCCGGAGGCGAGCGCGCCGGTCGCATCCGATGTGACCGGCACGCTGTTCGTTGCGCAAAAGCGCGGCAACACGATCACCAAGGTCGATCTTGCGAGCGGTGAAGAAGTTCTGCGCCGCGACAGCTGCACCAACCCGCACGAACTGGCGACCTCACCCAATGGTCGGCATGTCGCACTAGCTTGCTACGGCGGGACGACGATCGACATTTTCAATACCGACACGCTTGAGCGCACGCACAGCGTCGAGCTTGGCGAGAACGCGCGCCCGCACGGCATCGTGTGGCATGAAAACGGGCACATCTACTCGACCGCCGAGGGGCGTCAGTCGATCTTCTGGATCCGCAGTCCGCTGAGCCAGATGCCCGACGTATTCGAATACGCGACCGGCAAGCGCGGCAGCCACATGCTGGTCGTCGCTCCCGATGCGCGCACCGCTTGGACCACTGATCTTGGATCGCGAACAGTAACGCGCGTGGACCTGCTTACCCGCCGAGTACCGCTTTCGGTCACGGTAGGAGAGGAACCCGAAGGCATCGCACTGACGCCCGACGGCGAGACGCTGTGGGTATCGGCGCGCGGCTCCAATCAGGCTTTCGCTCTCGATCCTGAGAGCATGGAAGTTCGCAGCACGGTCGAGACCGGTGCATTTCCGCTGCGCCTCGCCATCCGCCCACAGGGCGATGTCGCGGTAACCTCCGATCTGATGGACAGCGGTTTGTCGGTGATCGATCTCGAGACGGCCAAGGTTACCCGGCAGATATCCGTCGACGTGGCTTCGAATGCACAGCAACGCTTTCAGGTGACTATCCTGTGGTCGGACGATGGGACACGCGTCTACGTGGCCGAAACCGCCAGCAACACGGTGGCCGAGGTCGACTACGCGACCGGCGAAGTCCTGAGGCGACTGCCAGGCGGCGAGGGCGGGGACGGGCTCGCGATCCTGCCGTGACCGGAAAAACGCCTCGCAAATTCCTGCCCGCGGTCGGCTGGCGAGAGCTGGTCGACCTGCCTGATATCGGCCTTACCGGCATCCCGGCAAAAATCGACACAGGCGCGCGTACGTCGTCGCTGCATGCCCGTGTGCTCGAGCAATTCGAGCGCGACGGTAAACCCTTCGTGCGCTTTGCCGTAGACTGGGACGATATCGCTCACGAGGGCGTGGCGGTTCAGGTTGACAGGAGGGGCATAACAAGCTCGAATGGCGAAACGCAGTACAGGTTCGTAATCAAGACTCCGTTGCGCATCGGTGAAGTCGAATTTCGCGCTGAATTCAGTCTTGCTGACCGTTCGGACATGAAGTTTCCGATGCTGATCGGGCGGACGGCCCTGCGACGACGCTTTGTAGTCGATAGCGGACATTCGTGGCTGCAATCGCCCACTCGCCCTGATAATTAGACGCGCCCACGCCTTTCCAAGGAACACCCCATTTATGAAAATCGCCATGCTGGCTCGCAATCCGAATCTCTATTCACACAAGCGTCTGAAAGAGGCAGCAGAGCAACGGGGTCACGAACTCGATATTCTAAACACCACGCGCTGCACCGTGAACATTGCCAGCCATCGGCCCACGCTGACCTATAATGGCGAGACGCTGGCAGGCTATGACGCAGTGATCCCGCGCATTGGGGCATCGATCACCAATTATGGCCTTGCGGTGTTGCGACAATTCGAGATGGCTGGGGTGTGGCCGCTCAACGAAAGCGTTGCGATCGGACGCAGCCGCGACAAGCTGCGCTCCATGCAGATCCTCGCCAAATACGGTCTTGGTCTGCCTCTCACCGCCTACGCCAACGACCCTAAGCAGGCCGAGGAGATCATTAAGGCGGTCAACGGGCCGCCGGTGGTCATCAAGCTGCTCGAAGGTACGCAGGGCATCGGCGTCGTGCTTGCGGAAACCATGTCGAGCGCAAAGTCGGTGATCGAGGCGTTTCGAGGGGCGAACGTCAACATCCTCGTGCAGGAATTCATCAAGGAAGCGGGCGGCACCGACATTCGCGCGCTGGTTGTCGGCGGCAAGGTCGTCGCCGCAATGAAGCGCACCGGCGCGGCAGACGATTTCCGCTCCAACCTTCACCGCGGGGGAAGTGCTGAGGTCATCAAAATCACGCCAGAAGAACGTTCGACCGCCGTTCGGGCAGCAAAGCACATGGGTCTGAATGTCTGCGGCGTCGACATGCTACGTTCAAACCACGGACCAGTGATCATGGAGGTCAATTCCTCGCCCGGTCTCGAGGGCATCGAAACCGCGACTGGCAAGGACGTTGCGGGCCAGATCATCGACTTCATGCAGGCGAACGCGAAGGTCGGCGCGACCAAGACCAAGGGGCAGGGCTGATTCGGGACAGCCTGCAAAGAAGTATCAGCAGGCCCTTTGCGGCGTCGTGCAAACTGGCTATCCCTTCGCGCATGCTTATTCGCTCGATCATTTCGACTTCGCTCGCAGCCCTTGCCTTGGCTGTAACCTCAACGCCAGCCGCAGCGCAGCAGGCCCCCTCCCAGACACAGGCGCAATCAGCGCGACCCGACTGGGTCGGCCGCTTTGACGATCAGCTGATGCGGATGCTGATGCAGGATCTGCGCGCGACCTGGACCGTGGAGCAGTCTGCTGAAGGCCTGACCACCTATCGCGCGAGCGCCGAGGGCGGGATCAATTTTGTCGCCGTGCCGCGTTCGTGTGAGGACCAGAATGGCTGCGTTGGACTGGTTGTCATCGCCTTGTTCAATGACGTCAATGTCGACAACGCTGCTCGGCTTGATGCGTTCATCAATGCATTCAACGACCGCCAGCCCACAGCAAAGGTCATGCGCGATCCGCAGGGCATGGTTGCTCTCCAGGCCTACATCAACGCTGCTAACGGCATCACCTATCGCAATCTGCTCGCGCAGATGGTCGTATTTGGGCAGAACATCACCACGCTCAGCCGCGCTCTTATCGAACTCGAAAACGGCTAAGCGGGAATCGGATCAACGCCGAGGCTGGCGGTGAAACTGCTGGTCGAGCGCTCCAGTTCTCGGACAGTCTGAGCCAGGCCTGCAGCCGCTCGCTGCAACTCATCTGACAGCTCGCTTGCAGAACTGGCCCGCTTTGCGAGCGTTCGGGTTCTCTCGACCATCTGGTCCGCTTCGCCCGCAGCTCGGCGTGCGAATTGCTCGATTGTATCAGCCGATTGCGTCTGGTTGCCGACCCCGTGAAGGATGGCGGTCGCGGTTTTGCCGAGTTCTGCAATGGCTGCATCGATGGCCTCGAAACTGCTTTCTGCACTCAGCGTGCCGGCGCGGACCCCCTTGAGGAATACGTCGATCTGCGTGGCTGCATCGGTCGCCTGCGAGGCGAGAGCCTTTACCTCCTGAGCAACGATGCTGAACCCGCGACCCGACTTGCCCGCTGAGGCAGCTTCTATAGCAGCGTTGAGCGACAGCAGGTCGGTTCGCTCGGCGATGCGAACAATCGCCCGTGTCGCCTCGCCAATGGTCCGTGATTGCTCTGAGAGCGAGCCGATCGCCTGTCCCCCGCTTTCCGAACGGCTGTTTGCCTCAATCGAGAGGTCGCTCTGTTTGCGCACAAGTGCCGAGATCTCGCTGATAGCCACGGATAATTCGGCCACCCCGGCAGCGACAACATTGGCAGCGCGGCTTGCGCCCTCAGCGCAATTTGCCACGTCGTTTGCTTCTTCGCCTGCCTCTTGTGCAATCGCCTTCAAGCCGCGGGCGCTTCGCTCGAGCATTGAGACTGTACTTGCAACAGAGTGCGTAACGGCGCTGATAGTTTGCTCGAAGTCCGCCGCAATCCGCTCATTGCTTCGACGATGCGCGGCACTCAGTTGCTCACACTTACGCGAATGCGTGCTGCGCTCGTCCTCTAACCGCTTCTGCGCATCGCAAAGATCGCTGTGGAGCCTGTTCAGCTGTTTGGCGTGGTCCTTTGCATCGCCCTCAAGGTTGGCAATGCGCTCAATAATGCTAACCAGTTTTGCTGTGACCCAGCCCAAAAAGCACGCAATCAGGACAGGGCCCATGATGTGCAGGGAAGTGCCCAGCATTCCCTCGCTGCTGGAGAACGCTGGCTGAGGCATGATGAAGGCAACGGTCACATGATGCAGCACCCCGACTGTGCTCGCTGCCAGCACTGCTCTCGTATCGCAAAGGGGCACGAGCAGCCCGAGGGCGAGAACGGCGAAGAGCTGTATCTCTGACTGCCAGATGCTGTTCTGCGACGCGTAGATAAGGAGCGCTGGCTGTAGCGCGGCCACCAAGCCTAGAAGGACGCGGACAGTTGCATCGGTGCGGCCCTTTGTCGCCGCCCAAAACGGAATCAGGGCCAACAGCGCGCTCGCTACGGCTGCACCGCGAGCGTGTTCCCCGTCGACTATGGCCATCAAGGCAAGGGAGATAAGCACGCCGGCGCTGGCAATCGCGATCAGAAGCACCCCTTTCCGCCGCAATCCCTCGATGAGTTCGGACGCGGTTGCATCGGCGGGTGAGTGGATGGGCTTCGATGTCGTTCTGGAGCTTCCGGCGGCATCTCTTGCCAGTAGCTCGAAGACGCTGGCGGGTTCGCCCGAGGCAGTGGCCGTGGGTAGGTCAGCGGCGGCAAGAGTGCCCATGTCGGGAAGAGCGCTCATGGGATTGCTCGGACCTTGGAAGGCCCGCAGCCAGGCGCGGTTGCATTGAGCGTCAGGACACCGTGTTTGCTCAGAGCTTCGAGAAAACCAGGTGTGTCACCTTGGATGATGAAGGACCCGTCCACTGCCCCGCGTGCAAGGAGCAGCGTGCGCGGCGCCTCGACCAAACGTGGGAGTTCGCGAGCAGCCTTGGCATTCAGGGGCACCAGCGCAACCGGAGCGCCGGGACGCGGCAATGTTACAAACGCCACCGCCGCAAGGCAGAGCGCAGTCACAAGGACCGCAATCAGGCCTTGCTCAAAGCGACCGTTTCCATGCGCGGGGCGAAAGGGCATGGCCGGGGATATCGCCAATTTTGGTTAGCGCATCTTCCCCGGTTCACCACGTATAGGACCGCAGCGTGATAGCCCTTACCGGCTTTACCGGAAGGGCGGCTCGTTAAACGCACGCAGCTTGCGGCTATGCAGGCGGTCGCCTTCATCGCGCAAGCGCGCCGCGGCTTCGAGGCCTATCTGCAAGTGAGCGGCAATCGCTTCCTCGTAGAACTTGTTGGCCTGCCCGGGAAGCTTGATCTCACCGTGAAGCGGCTTGTCCGAAACGCACAGAAGCGTGCCGTAAGGAACGCGGAAGCGATAACCCTGCGCGGCAATGGTCGCGCTCTCCATCTCGACCGCGATTGCGCGGCTTTGCGAGAAGCGCTTGGCGCTCGACGCGTAGTGCAACTCCCAGTTGCGGTCGTCGGTGGTGACGACCGTGCCGGTGCGCATGCGCTCCTTGATGTTCGCGCCCTGAACGCCCGAGACGGCTTCCGCCGCGCCTGCCAGCGCCAGCTGAACCTCAGCAATCGGCGGGATCGGGATTTCGGGCGGAAGCACCTGATCCAGCACATGATCGTCGCGCAGATAAGCGTGAGCGAGCACGAAGTCGCCGATCTTCTGGCTAGAGCGCACGCCGCCGCAGTGGCCGATCATCATCCAGGCATGTGGACGCAGCACGGCGAGGTGGTCGCAGATCGTCTTGGCGTTGGATGGGCCGACGCCGATATTTACGAGGGTGATGCCTTTGCCGTCCTCGCGAATGAGGTGATAGGCAGGCATCTGGTGCTTGCGCCAGGCGGTATCGTTGAGCTGCTCTTGAGCGTTGTCAGTGCATTCGGAGATGTCGAGGCCAGCTGCACCCTTGAGAGCCGTGTAGCCACTGCCATCATCGTTTTCGCAAATCTGCTGCGCGCCCCAGTTCACGAATTCATCGACATAGCGATGGTAGTTGGTGAACAGGATAAAGTCCTGAAAATCCTCGACTTTGGTGCCGGTATAATGCGCAAGGCGGGCAAGCGAATAATCGGTGCGCAGACCATCGAACAGCGACAGCGGCATGTCCGCATCGTCGTCGAACTCGATGCCGTCCGCCAGCTCGTCTCCGATGAGCGACAGATCGGTCGAAGGGAAGTATTGCGCGATTTCATAGGGCGGGGTGCCCTGCATCGCCGCACCGGCTTCACCGTCGAGCACATAGGGAAACGGGATTTCCTGGCGCGAGCGGCTTACCGTGACGTCGATCTCATATTCGGCAGAGATCAGTTCGAGTTGCTCGGCAAGGTAGGGGCCGAACAGGTCGGGCCGGGTGATGGTGGTGGTGTAGGTACCCGGCATTTCCAACCGGCCAAAGGCGCGGCTGCGATCCTGGGGATCGCCCACTCCTGAATAATGCAATGTCAGCTGGGGATAGGCGTAACTTCCATCTTCGCGCTTTCGCTGCGGAGGGATGGTGCCGTTCTGGCCAAACGCGATAACGTCCGCGCGAAGGGTTGCGACGGCGTCGCTGTAGTGCTGCTGCAATTGTTTCAGGATGGTGGGGATTGGGGTCATTCAGCTGTCCTCTTTGTTGTTCTTGGCTTTAATTTAGGACCTTTGCAGGTCTTTTACAAAAAGGGCGCGAAGGTCGTTTGACCCTCGCGCCCAATTTTCGCTCGAAGAGAGAAAGCGCTTAGGCTTCGTCTTCGTTCTTGTGATCCGTTGCTTCGATCAAAGCTTCGGTTTCGCTCACGCCTTCCGGCTTGGCGACACCGTCTTCGAACAGTTCCTCAGGGATTTCGCCCGGTTCGAGGCCTGCATTGTCGATGCGCGTATCGGCAGCAGCTTCTTCGATCTCGCGCTGCTCTTCTTCGAACAGCTGTGCAAGAACGTCGACGCCCTGCGACTGCAGTTCGGCTTCGTCGTCCGAACGGGCGACGTTGGCCTTGACGGTCACGTGCACCTCGGGGTGGAGGGCGACGGTTACGTCGTGCATGCCGATGGTCTTGATGGGCGCGCCCATGATGACCTGCTTCTTGTCGATGTCGTGGCCCTTGTCATTGAGGCCAGCAACCATGTCGCGAACATTGACCGAACCATAAAGCTGGCCAGCGTTGGAAGCGGCACGAATGAGGACAACCTCTGCGCCTGCAACCTTCTCGCCGAGCTTTTCAGCTTCGGTACGCTTCTCGGCGTTCTCTTTTTCAAGACGTTCGCGGTTGGCTTCGAACACGGCCTTGTTGGCTTCGTTTGCGCGCAGGGCCTTCTTCTGCGGGAGAAGGAAGTTGCGGGCATAGCCGTCCTTGACGGTGACAACGTCGCCGATAGTGCCGAGCTTCTCGATACGTTCGAGGAGAATGATATCCATGTCTCTTTCTCCTTACTTCACGATGTACGGCAGCAGGCCGATGTGACGGGCGCGCTTGATGGCCTTGGCCAGTTCACGCTGCTTCTTTGCAGAAACGGCGGTGATGCGCGAAGGCACGATCTTGCCACGCTCGGACATGAAGCCCTGAAGCAGGCGCACGTCCTTGTAATCGATCTTGGGTGCGTCCTTGCCGCTGAAGGGGCAGGACTTGCGGCGGCGGAAAAACGGGCGGGCCATCAGTCGCGCTCCTCACGGTCGGAACGGCGCTTCTTGTCGCGCTCGTTCTTGCGCATCATCACGCTGGGACCTTCTTCGTGCTCTTCGACACGGATGGTCATGTAGCGAATGACGTCTTCGTTGATACGGGTCTGGCGCTCGAGTTCCTCAACCACCGAGCCGGGGGCGTCGATGTTGAGCATGACGAAATGCGCCTTGCGGTTGCGGTCGATCTTGTAGGCGAGGGACTTGAGACCCCAGGTCTCGGTCTTGGTGACCTTGCCTTCGTTCGCTTCGACGATTTCGGTCGCCGTGGCCGCCAGCGCGTCAACCTGGGCCTGCGAGAGGTCCTGACGCGCGAGGAAGATATGCTCGTAAAGAGCCATCTCGCGTTCCTTCAATTGCAATGCCGATCGCTGGCTTGTCCGCACCATTGCGGGGCCCCTCCGGCTTTCTTTAGCACCGCCTCCCGGAAGAAGCGGATGCGCGCACATAACGGTTTTCGCCGGTAATGCAAGTCTTGTGCGCCGGGAACAGCGGGGCCAAGCGGCAGTTGGGAAGGCACATATAAAGGGGAACATGAATGCCATCAGGTCTGGTCGCTTTATTCGACGACGTTGCAGTCATTGCGCGCGCTGCGGCTGCATCGGCCGACGATATCGCTGCTGCAGCCGGTAAGGCGGGCTCGAAAACTGCGGGGGTGGTCATAGACGATGCCGCCGTCACGCCGAGCTACGTCACCGGCCTTTCCCCGGCGCGCGAATTGCCGATCATCTGGGCGATCACCAAGGGCAGCTTGTTCAACAAGTTGGTGATTCTCTTACCCGGCGCGATCCTGCTTTCAGAGTTCCTGCCCTGGCTGATCATCTACATCTTGATGCTGGGCGGAGCCTTCCTTTGTTACGAGGGCGCCGAAAAGGTCATGGAGAAGCTTGGCGGTGACAAACACGGTAAGACGGTCGAGGATGTGATCGAGGACCCGGTCGAGTTCGAGAAGCAGCGCATTTCTGGCGCTATTCGCACTGACCTGATCCTATCTGCAGAAATCATGGCGATCGTCTTGAATGAACTCGATCTGCCGACGTGGTGGGAGCGCGGGCTGGCGCTGGCTCTCGTCGCGGTGGCTGTTACGGTTCTCGTCTACGGTACAGTCGCGATCATCGTGAAGCTGGACGATATCGGCCTGTCTCTTACCAAGTCAGACAGCGCCGCGACGCGCAGTTTCGGCGAGGGGCTGGTGGCTTTCGTTCCAAAATTGCTGATCGCGCTTTCCTTCATCGGCACCATCGCGATGCTGTGGGTTGGCGGCGGGATCATCATCCACGGCACGCACGAGATCGGCTTTGACCTGTTCTACGATATTGCACACGGCGCAGAATATGCCGCGGCTGGCGCGCTGACGGCGATTTCCGGTGTGGCCGGGTGGGTGACTTATGCTGGCGTCTCGGCGGTGCTGGGGCTTGGTCTGGGTTTCGTGATCGCAATCCTGCTCCACAAGGTCATCGGTTATGAGGGTGCTCACTGATGGTAGGCGGGCTGACGCTTTACACCTGCGCCGGTTCGCGCGGGCTGCGGGCGACCTGGGCGGCGGAGGAGGCAGGGATCGATATTAATCTCAAGGTGCTGCCGTTCCCACCGCGCCACCTTGCGCCCGAATATCTCGACATCAACCCGCTTGGCACAGTCCCGATGCTGGTCGAAAACGAGACGCAGATGACCGAGAGCTGTGCGATTGCGCATTATCTGGCCATGAAGGACGGCTCTGGCGATTTGGTCATCGCTCCGGATGAAGCCGACTATGCCGAATATCTCGACTACACCTACCACGCCGATGCGACAATTACCTTCCCGCAGACGGTCTATATGCGCTTTGCGATCTTCGAGAAGGCAAAGGGTTGGGGCGATGCTGGCGTTGCGTATGCCAAGTGGTTCGAGAAGCGGCTCGTGAAGGTCGAGCAGCGACTGGAAGGGCGCGAATATCTGTGCGCAGATCGTTTCACAGTGGCCGACATCTGCGTTGGTTATGCGCTGGTGCTGGCGGGCAGGGTGGGCCTCGACGAGCGCGTGCCCGACAGCCTCAAGTCTTATCGCGAGCGCTTGACGCAGCGAGAGGCCTACAAGCGGGCCGTAGCTCGCGAAGAGGCGGGGCTGAAGGCGCTTTCGGCCTGATCAGGTATCGGAAGAAGGAGCGAGCTGCGTCCCGCATTTGCCGCAGGTCTTGTTCGGCCACGGAACCGCAAATATCCCGCGAAAGAACAGGTTCTTCCCGCAGCTCGGGCAATTGTAGGTGAGCATCCGCCGATTGGCGAAGACGAGGCCGATAATCGCAATGCCGAAAGCGATGCTCGAATGGCCGAAGGTGCGTTCAACCAACATCACGAACAGCACTGACAGCACGAGCGCCCCGGCCATGAACCATGCGTGCTGGCGAGCCCGTTCGTAGATGCTCATGCGAGCCGCTCGAATATGCTGCGCGCAAAGGTGCTGAGCGTGTCGTCGCGCGCGCCCATGATGACGATGCGATCGCCGGGGCTGGCGATTTCGATGATCCGGTCGCCGCAGGCCTCGCGCTCGGGAATGTGCTCGGCCGTCCCGCCATGCTCCTCGATCATCGCGATGATCCGTTCTGTCCCCTCGCTTCGGTCGACGGTGCCGCCGAAATACACGGGATCACACATGATCGTGATGTCGTCCGCGCCTAGCTCCTTCGCGAAGGTCTCCGCGAGTTCATGGCCCATCTGCTTGAGCGGACCATATCCATGCGGCTGAAAGAAGGCGATCACGCGGCCTTCGGTGGCCTTCAGCGTGCGCAGGGTCGCGGCGCATTTCTCCGGATTATGGCCGAAATCGTCAATCACAGTAATGCCGGAGGCGCTCGTCCCGACCACGTCGAAACGCCGGGCAAGACCTGCAAAATCCTTGAGCACGTAGACAGCTGAGCGCACTTCGATACCCGATGCACTCGCCGCCGCGATAGCTGCAAGCGCGTTCGAGAGGTTGTGCATTCCCGGCATCGGCAGGATTAGCGGGAACACTTCGCGCGTGCGGTTGTCGATCACCGCTGCCCTGATGCCGAGCGCGTCCTGCTCGATCGATTCCGGTTCGACCGTGATATCCGCGCTCTGATCGTGCACCGCGAAGCTGACGACGTTCTTTACGCGCTCGGCAAGGAAGCGGGCTTCCTCGTTGTCGAAATTGATGACCGCACGATCAGATATCGCGACATAATCGCCGAATAGCTGGCGCAGTTCCTCGATGCTTTTGTGGTCGAGGCTCACGTTCAGAAGAACCCCGACGCTGGGACGATAGAGCGCAATCGAGCCGTCGCTTTCGTCGACCTCACTGACGAAACTCCTGCCCGAGCCCATCCGCGCCGACGCGAAAGGATTGGAGCCGTCGGCGAAGTTCTTCATCACCGCGCCGTTCATGACCGTTGGGTCGCGGCCAGCTTCGGCCATGATCCATGCGATCATTCCGGTGACGGTCGACTTGCCCGACGTCCCGCCGACAGCAACCGAATGCTCGGCGCGATTGAACAGGTTGGAGAGCAACTCGGCGCGGCTCATGCGCTGGCAACCAAGTTCCTTCGCACGGCGCACTTCGGGTACTGTGTCCTCGACCGCAGCGGAGGCGATCAGGATCTGCTTTCCCGATGTGATCCCGCTCCCATCTTGTGGGAAGAGTGCGAAGCCGTTGTCTGCCAGCCAAGCGAACTTTTCGGGCGTGCGGCCCTGATCGTATGACCGGTCGGACCCGGCCACTTCAATACCTAACCCATGCGCAATCTGGGCGAGCGGGAGCATGCCCGATCCACCGATTCCGCAGAAAAACAGAGGGTGCGCATCAGGCGCATCAACATTGTCGCGATCCATGATTGCAAAGGTTATGGGCTTGCACAGTGACTGACAAGCGCCATAGGCTCCCCACATGACGAATATCGCCATTTGCGCGCCCGCAACGCCGATCACCCGCGACCACGCCGATGCGCTGAGGCAGTTGGTCGCCGATGAGTTTCCCGGTGTCAGCGTCACCTTTCACGAGCAATGCTTTGCCGAACAAGGTCATTTTGCCGGCGATGACCTGACGCGCCTGTCGGCATTGCTCGATTGCGCGAACGATCCGCAATTCGACGCCGTGTGGTTCGCCAAGGGGGGATATGGCTCGAACCGCATCGCCGAGGCCGCCGTCGCCCAGATGAACCCAAACGCGCGGCAGAAAACGTATGTCGGTTTTTCCGACTGCGGTTACCTTCTCGGCGCGCTCTACAAGGCTGGTATCGGCCAGTGCGCGCATGGATCGATGCCGGTAAGCGCAAGGTCCGAGACAGGGAGCGAGGCGGTTCGGCGTGTGCTGCGCTGGTTCGGCGGCGACAATTCAGGGTTAGAACCGAGCCTAGATGGCGTCACGCCAGCTGCGGCCTTCAATCTCATCACGCTTGCCATGCTCGCCAAGACGCCTGCCATGCCCGACCTCACCGGTCATGTCGTAATGGTCGAGGAAGTCGCCGAGCACCTCTACGCCATCGACCGCATGTTCTTCGCTCTGGCAGGCAGCCTGCCGCGTATCGCCGGGATCAGGCTGGGGGCGGTGACAGCGGTGCCCGAAAACTATGTCGAGTTCGGTCAGAACGAGGAGGAGATTGCGAAATATTGGTGCGACCGCATGGGCGTGCCCTACCTTGGCCGCGCCGAGATCGGACACACCGCTGCCAACAGGGTTGTGCCGTTCGGACTTGCAGGGCCTGCGCGAGGCTCCTAACGGCGCGGGGCTAACTCAGAACGGGGCCGCAAGAGCCCTGATGTAATGACGGGGATACTCACATGATTGCATTCGTTTTTCCGGGGCAGGGTAGCCAGAAGGTCGGCATGGGCACCGAGCTCGCCGCCGCCAGCGCTGCCGCGCGCGAGGTTTTCGAAGAGGTCGACGAGGCGCTTGGCATGAAACTCTCGGCCATCATGCGCGACGGACCCGAGGACCAGCTGACTCTCACCGAAAACGCACAGCCTGCAATCATGGCTAATGCGATTGCGACCCTGCGCGTGCTTGAGGATGATTTCGGCGTGAAGCTGGCGGAAACCGGCTCCTGCGTCGCCGGCCACTCGCTCGGCGAGTATAGTGCCCTTTGTGCCGTCGGCGCCTTCGACCTTGCCACCACTGCGCGCCTTCTGAAGCTTCGCGGAAGCGCGATGCAGGCGGCCGTGCCTGTGGGTGAGGGCGGCATGGCTGCGTTGCTCGGTGCTGACGTCGAGAAGGCCGCCGCGCTTGCTGCCGCCGCTTCCGAACAGGACGTGTGCGAGGTCGCGAACGACAACGATCCCACTCAGGTTGTCATCTCGGGCCACAAGAGCGCCATCGACCGAGCCATCGCGATGGCGAAGGACCACGGCATCAAGCGCGGCATCGCTCTGCCGGTTTCCGCACCTTTCCATTGCTCGCTCATGCAGCCAGCCGCCGACCGAATGGCCGAAGCGCTCGCCGAAACGCTTCCGGGAGAACTGGCCCTGCCGGTCTACGCCAATGTCACAGCAACGAAGGTGTCTGACCCGGAAGAAGAGCGCAATCTGCTGGTAGAGCAGGTCACAGGCCGCGTGCGTTGGCGCGAGAGCATCATCGCGATGCGCGCGGACGGTGTTGAGCGTTTCGTCGAACTGGGCGGCAAGGTGCTTGGCCCCATGATCGGCCGGATCGACAAGGAAGCGGCCACCGACAGCCTGATTTCAATGGAAGACCTGGAGGGGTTCGCCAAGACGCTTTGAGCATGTTCGATTTCACCACCCACTGGATCAACCGGGAAAACGCGCACCTGCTCACGCGTGTCGCGCCGGGCACATTCGACCACGCCATCGATCCAGAGCGCCTTGCCCGGTATCTCGCAGGCCCCGCCAACTGGATGGCGGTTGCGATGCATGAGGCGCAGGTGGTGGGCATGCTCATGGCAGTCATCCACGACCATCCCGACAAACCGACCGAACTGTTCCTTGACGAGATCGGCACAGGCGACGATTGGCGGCGTAAGGGTATTGCGCGCGCCTTGATCGAGAGACTCTTCGAGCGCGCCGATGCCGAGGGCATTGATGAGATTTGGTTGGGGACTGAAACCGACAACGTACCTGCGCGCGGCCTCTATGAAAGTTTCGGCCACACGCGCGAGGATGCGGTGATTTATTACCTCGACTGGTGAGGAGAGAGATATGTTTAGGCTTGATGGAATGAACGCGCTGGTCACCGGCGCAAGCGGCGGGATCGGGTCGGCAATCGCGATTGCATTGGCGAAGCAGGGCGCGCGGGTGGCGCTGTCGGGCTCGAATGGCCAGAAACTGCGCGCCTTCCGCGAGCAACTGCATGAAGAGCATGGCGGCGAGCATGTCGAGATCACCTGCGACCTTTCCAACACCGAGCAGGTCGAGGAACTGATCCCAGCAACGCTCGATACGCTGGGCGGCATCGACATTCTCGTGAACAATGCCGGCATCACACGCGATGGGCTCGCCATGCGGATGAAGGATGAGGACTGGCACCAGGTCGTCTCGATCAACCTCGAAGCCGCTTTCCGCCTGATGCGCGGCAGCGCTCGACCCATGATGAAAGCGCGCTTTGGCCGCATCATCAACATCACCAGCGTAGTTGGACACACCGGCAATCCGGGCCAGATGAACTACTGCGCCGCCAAGGCAGGCCTGACCGGGATGACTAAGAGCTTCGCGCAGGAAGTCGCAAGCCGCGGCATCACCGCCAATTGCGTCGCTCCTGGTTTTATCCGAACCGCGATGACCACCGCGCTCGACGAAAAGCAGACCGAGACGATCAACGCCCGCATTCCGATGGGCAAGATGGGCGCAGGCGACGATATCGGTGCGGCCGTGAGCTTCCTCGCCAGCCGCGAGGCCGGCTATATTACGGGCGAGACGCTGCACGTGAACGGCGGCATGGCGATGGTCTGATGAAGAGGATCACGCTCCTCGCTGCCGGATTGCTGGCAGCTGCCTTCACGGCGCCCGCTGTATCGGCCAAGGAAGGCTCTCTCGCCGAATGTGCCGTCGCTGAAGCTCCGGAGGGGTTCCAGTCGAACCTCTTCCGCTCGTGGACCGCAAGCTACGAGAAGGACGCCGAGATCGAGATCGATGAGCGCGGTTTCCTGCTCATCGTACTCCAATGCTTTGACGGCGATATCGGGGACAGAGCCGCCATGGAGCGGGCGGCGCTGATCGTGATCTCCGCCGCGCTCAAGGACGAGGCCGCCGGGCGACTGGAAGGCATGGGACTGGATCTTGCCCAGGTAGACGCGGTCATGCTTCCGATCATGAAGCAAGTCCCGGTCAAGAAGCTGCTCAACAACAACCTTTCCTTGCCGGAAGAGCTGGAAACCGAAGCGGAAGAGCGATTCAACGATTTGATCGAGGCGAGCGGGATCGAGGGAACGAAGGTCGAAACCACTCTCGCCGCCTATCTTATCGGCATGATTGGCGACATCCTCGACCCTCAGAAGTGACGAACGCCCCCTTATCCCCAGCCCATTCCTTACAGTTAAAGCGACAAACTTGCCCGTGGTGACAGCCGCGCTAAGGTTTTCAGGACCAAGGGCGCTTTCGGAAGCGATTCCGCATCCGTTGAGGGCCGCAGACAAAACAACGATAGGTTGAAAGCTGATGAAGGCTACGATCGAACGCGCGACGCTCCTGCGTTGTCTCTCTCATGTTCAATCGGTGGTTGAGCGCCGCAACACCATTCCGATCCTGTCCAACGTCCTGATCGATGCATCGGACGGCGGAAGCGTGAAGGTCATGGCGACCGACCTCGACCTGCAGGTTGTCGAAACGATGAACGCCTCCTCGGTCGAAAGCCCCGGCGCGATCACCGTGTCGGCGCACCTGCTGTTCGACATCGCCCGCAAGCTCCCCGACGGCGCTCAGGTCAGTCTCGAAACCGCTGAGAACCGGATGGAGGTCAAGGCCGGGCGCGCGCGCTTCAAGCTGCCGACGCTTCCACGCGACGATTTCCCTGTAATCGTTGAGGGCGACCTTCCAACCAGCTTCGAAATCCCTGCGCGCACGCTGGCGCAGATGATCGATGCAACTCGTTTCGCGATCTCGACCGAGGAAACGCGTTACTACCTCAACGGCATCTTCCTGCACGTGACCGATGAAGACGAGCCGGTACTCAAGGCTGCGGCCACCGATGGCCACCGCCTTGCGCGCTTCACGCTTGCGCGTCCCGATGGCGCCGAGGGTATGCCTGACGTGATCGTACCGCGCAAAGCCGTGGCGGAGCTTCGCAAGCTACTCGAAGAAGCTCTCGACGGGGCAGTCCAGGTCGACCTTTCGGCTTCCAAGATCCGCTTCACGCTTGGCGGTGAGGGCGGGGTGGTCCTGACCAGCAAGCTGATCGACGGCACATTCCCTGACTACAGCCGCGTCATTCCGACCGGGAACGACAAGCTGCTGAAGGTCGATCCCAAGCTGTTCTTCGAAGGCGTCGACCGCGTTGCTACCATCGCCACGGAGAAGACCCGCGCGGTCAAGATGGGGCTCGATGCGGACAAAGTGACGCTCTCGGTGACCTCGCCTGACAACGGCAACGCAGCCGAAGAGCTGATGGCCGATTACAAGAGCGACGGTTTCGAAATTGGCTTCAACGCGAACTACCTCAAGGACATCCTTGGCCAGTTCGATGCTGAAGAGATCGAGCTTCACCTTGCCGATGCGGGCGCACCGACGCTGATCCGCGAAAGCGATACGAGCCCGGCTCTCTACGTTCTCATGCCGATGCGCGTGTGATGAGGCTTCTGGGGGGGATTTTCGCCGGATCGGGGCTGCTCATCCTTGCAAGCGCGAGCTTTGCGCAGAGCGAGGATGAAAACACCGCTTTCACACCCGAAGATGACCTCGACTGCGCGATGTATGTCGGCGCGCTGATGGCCGAATCGCAGGCCGAGATGACTCCCGAAAGCCGTGCGGCGCTGACCAGCGCCTTCACATACTTCACCGGGCGATACGAAGCCTTGCGCGGCACCGGATTGACCGAGGCCTTCACCGCGCGCTACCCCGCCTATGCTGCGTCCGACCCTCAACAGATCGCGCAGACCTGCTCGGTCCGCATGCGCGCCTTCGGAGCGCGGCTGGAACGTGCCGGGCGGGCGATGGCGGAGATGATGCCGTCTGAAACAGAGGCACCGGCTGACAGCCAGCCAGCTGGATAATCTTTCCATGGGCGACACCTCGCCGCCGCAAGTCCGCATCTTCGGGACGGTCATTTCGACCTATACGCGGATCGTCGAGCTCACGTGCGAGGAAGCTGGTCTTTCGCATGAGACTATCGCAACCGCCGCGCAGTCTCAGCAAAACCGCCATCCATTCGGCAAGGTTCCGGTGGTCGAGGTCGATGGGCTGGAACTGATCGAGAGCGTCGCAATCGCGCAATATCTCGACAATGCGCACAATGATTCAGCGCTTCAGCCGACACAACCTGCGGCAAGGGCGGTCATGGACAAGTGGATCGCGCTTGCGAACAACTACCTCTTCCCGATATTTGAGAACGGCCTTGTCATGCCGTGGATCATGCACCGCGTCGGCGGCTTTCCGCTGGATGAAGACAAGGTCCAGCGCGCGCTTCCCACCGTCAGCCGCGCGCTCGGCTATATCGAGGGCGAATTGAGCGAAGATGGCGCCTGGGCGTCGCTCGGTTTTACGCTGGCCGATGTGTTTCTCTACCCGATCGTCAGGTCGGTCCAGCTCACCCCGCAGGGCCGGGTCGGGATCGAACAATGCGAGCGCCTGCATGGCTGGCTCGCTTCGTGCGAAAAACGCCCCTCGATCGTCGCTACACGGTGGGAAAGCGAGGTTTGATCGGTTAAGGCTGCTCGTCAAAGAGGAGACACTGACGCATGACCCTTTCTCAAGTCCAAGTCCGCAAAGATGCGCTGACCGATGCCGAAACCGTTGAAACCGAGGCAGGCGCGCTCGCAAACGGCGCGATCCGGCTCGAAGTCGAGAGCTTTTCGGTAACGGCGAACAACATCACCTACGCAGTGGTGGGCGATGGATTTGGCTACTGGAATTTTTTCCCACCGACCGGCGGCGACACCGAGGGCAAGGGCATCGTCCCCATGTGGGGCCACGCCAGGGTGGTTGAGAGCAACTCTGACGAAATTGCCGTTGGCGAGCGGGTTTACGGCTACCTCCCGATGGCAACGCATCTCGATGTCATTCCCGGAAAGGTGTCGGACAGCGGCTTCATGGATATGGCGGACCATCGTCAGCCGATGAGCCCGATCTACAATCAGTACTCGCGCCTCGCCGCCGATCCGGAGCATGACCCTGCGCGTGAAGCAGAGCGCATGATTTACGGCCCGCTGTTCAAGACCGGCTTCCTGATCGAATACTTCATGCGCAAGGAAGGCTGGTTCGGTGCGAAAGAAGTGATCCTGACCAGCGCCTCATCGAAAACGGCGATGGGGCTTGCCAGCGTCGCCAAGCAGAATTCTCCCGATGTGAAGCGCGTTGGCCTGACGTCCGAAGGCAATGTCGAATTTGTCGAAAAAACCGGCCTTTATGACGCGGTCTACACCTACGCGGAGATTGGGACGCTTTCGCTGAACGACTGTGTCACGGTCGACTTCGCCGGCAATGCCGAGGTGCTTGGCAAACTGCACGAGCACTTCAATGCCATGCTCAAATATTCGTGTCTCGTCGGGGCAACCCATATCGAGGCGCGTTCGAGCTTCAATGAGGATGGCGAACTTCCCGGACCCAAGCCGACCTTGTTCTTTGCGCCCGACCATGCGGTCGCGTTCTTCAAGGAGCACGGCCCTGTCGAAGGTGGCAAGCTCGTGGCGGCGACCTGGCACCAGTTCCTGCAATCGGTTGAAGGAGCGGTCGAGATCGCCAAGCTCTCAGGCATCGACGCAGCGCGTGAAACCTATCTCGAAATGGTCGGCGGAAGCGTCGATCCGGCCAAGGGGATCGTGGTCGAGCCTTAAGGCTCAATCGGGCTCTACGACCGCATAGTTGAACAGGCCCGAGCGCTGCGCAGCGTGGCGCTCGACCATTTTCTGCTGCGTGTCAGGCTCGGTCGGGATGATGCACCAGCCGCCGCCCATGGCGAGATTAGCGTCGACTCCCTCTGCTAGCACTTCGGGGCCGGGCTGAGCGCGCCAGTGGTCTCCGACCTCGTCGGGGCTCTGCCGCGCCCCGCCGAAACGTTCGGGTCTTGCCTGCGCCGCGTTCCAGATCTGAGTGTTGAGGATGCCGGGACACAGGATCGTGACCCCGATATCTTCTTCGGCAAGCTCTGCGGTCAGCGCTTCACCGATGGCGGCGGTCATCTGCTTGGTCGTGGCATAGAGTGTAAACGGCCCGCTGACCGGTGTCACCGAAGCCGAGCTCGCGGTGATCCCGACATGGCGCGCGCCGTCGCGGGCCTTGAGTGATGGCAACCATGCGCGGGCTGTGTGCATCGGCCCCATCACGTTCACACCGATCAGCCAGTCGAGCGTGCGCGTCTTTGCGCCGCTGACAGTATCCGCGCTACCAACGCCCGCATTGATCCATAGGAGCGAGGGTTCGACCCCTTGCGCGATCAGTTTCTCGGCAACGCGCTTCGTTTCCTTCGCGTCCGACACATCGCATCCATGCGCGACCGACGCATCGCCGCACATGCGCGCAGTTTCCTCCGCCTCGTAAGCATCGATATCGAGCGCGCAGATTCTCATCCCCTTGGCGGCGAAGTGCTGGGCGAGCCATCGCCCGATGCCGCGGCCAGCGCCGGTGATGACGGCCCAGTCGCCGGGCTTTGGTTCAAATGCGCTCACTCGGCCGCTTCCGCCAGTTCGGCGCGCTGTGGGCCACGGATCAAGCCGCCGGGCGTCTCACCGGTCCACTTGCCTTCCTCAAACGTGACCACGCCGTTCTTGATCGTGCAGGCGTAACCGTCGGCCTTTTGCAACAGGCGCTTGCCACCCGCGGGAAGGTCGAAGGCGAGCCATGGGCGGCCCAGTTTGAGGCGCTCCATGTCGATGACATTGATATCAGCGAGATAGCCCGGCGCGATGACGCCGCGATCTTCGAGACCGTAAAGCATGGCGGTGTCGCGGCACTGACGCTTGATCGCATTTTCGAGCGTGATGCGATCCCCGCGCTTGCGATCGCGAACCCAGTGTTCGAGCATGAAGGTGGGCGAGGCTGCATCGCAGATCGTTCCGCAATGCGCGCCGCCATCGGACAGCGAATTGACAGTATCGTCGGCGTGCTGGAGCGGGTAGAGGAAGTCGAGATTGCCTTCCGCATAGTTGAGGATCGGCAGGTAAATGAAGCCGGTCCCATCCTCGCGGCAGAGCATGTCGTAGGCGTATTCCTGCGGGTCCACGCCAGCGGCCTTGGCGCGCGCGTTCACGCTGGCGGTTTCGTCCGGTTCGTAATCGAAATCCGGGTCCATTTCGTATTGCAGCGCCCAGCCTTGGGTGATGACCATGACAACACCGATGATGTCCATCGGCGCTTCGGAATAGTCGTTGGCTTCGGAAAGCAGCTGTTTCTTGAACGCAGGATCGAGCAATTTGGCTTTCTGCTCTTCCCAGGGAAGCTCTGCAATCGCCTGCCAGCTGGGGCGGTAGACGAAGGGGTTTACCGTGCCCTGCCACGCCATGATGATGCCGTTTCCGCGAAGCGCGATCTGGGCAACGATGTTGGCGCCGTTGTCATTCTCGGCGCGCATCGTCTCGATCTGCTCCTTGAGCGGCATTTCCTTGGCGATGCTTTCGAGCGCGGCGAAGGTTACCGGGATGCCAGCTTCGCGGCTCAGCTTGCCCATCCATTCAAACTCGTTCCAGTCGCGCTGGAGGTCGCTTGCCATCTCGAACACGGCATGGCCGCCTGCATCCTTGGCGCGGCCCATCGCATGGCCGATGGCGACCAGTTCTTCGGGCGTCGCGGTGGTGCCGGGGACTAGCTCTCCGTCGACAGACTTGTGCAGGACGGTTCGCGAGGTCGAAAAACCAAGAGCACCGGCGCGCACGCCTTCTTCGACGATTGCGCTCATCTTGGCGATATCTTCGGAGGTGGGAACGGCACCCGGCTGCTCGCGATCGCCAAGCACATAGGCGCGAACCGCGCCATGCGGAACGTGAGTGCCGATATCGACCGTCCGGGGCAGCTTTTCGAGCGCGTCGAGATATTCGGGGAAGGTCTCCCAATCCCAGGTGATCCCTTCGGCCAGAGCTGTGCCGGGGATGTCCTCGACCCCTTCCATCAGACTGATCAGCCATTCGTGCCGGTCCGGCTTGGCAGGCGCGAAACCGACGCCGCAATTGCCCATGACGACCGTAGTGACGCCGTGCCAGCTTGAGGGAGCCATCTCCTGATCCCAGGTCGCCTGCCCATCGTAATGCGTGTGAATGTCGACGAAGCCTGGCGCGACGATTTTGCCGGTCGCATCGATCTCGCGCGCTGCGTCCCCGGTTACCGTCCCGACCTGAGCAATCAGCCCGTCCTTGACCGCGACGTCTCCGGCGAAACGCTCTGCGCCCGTTCCATCGACGATGGTTCCGCCTCTGATGATGAGGTCGAATGCTGGCATGAAATGTCTCCTCTCTCAGTCGTGGAAGGTCTCACAATGAAACCTGCTTGTCCAGAACGAGCACGGCTCGGACTGGCCCGATGCTCGCGCCGGTGTTAGCCATGCGGCATGGAGAGAAAACCAAGCTGGAATCCGCCCGCAGACAGCGGCATTGCCATTCGCTGGGTGGAGGCGAACGGGCTGACTTTCGAAGTTGCCGAGACGGGTGAGGGCGAGCATCTGGCGCTTTGCCTGCATGGCTTCCCCGAACTGCATTATTCGTGGCGGCACCAGATGCCTGTTCTGGCTAATAAGGGCTACCGCGTCTGGGCCCCTAACCTGCGCGGCTATGGCGCGACGGACCGGCCCGAGGGCACTGACGCTTATCGTTTGCGCACGCTCGCGCAGGATGTGGCGGCGCTCATCGATGCAAGCGGCGCAAAGGAGGTCACGCTCATCGCGCATGACTGGGGTGCGATCATCGCGTGGTATTTTGCGATCCTGAAGGTTCGCCCGCTCACCCGCCTCGTCATCCTCAACGTGCCGCATCCGCGTTGCGCGCGGCGTGAGCTCAAGCATTGGCGGCAGCTCAGAAAAAGCTGGTACATCTTCTTCTTCCAGCTGCCCTGGATACCCGAATGTTTGCTCGGTCGAGGGCGTGCTGCACCGATCGGGCGCATTTTCCGCGATTCAGCGGTGAACAAGTCGCTGTTCACTCGCGAAGAAGTCGCGCCCTATCGCGAGGCAGCGGCGCAGCCGGGCGCTCTGACCGCGATGTTCAACTATTACCGTGCACTGCTGCGCCGACCCGATGCGCGCGATACCGGCGCTGGCTTGGTCGATGTGCCGACACTGGTGCTGTGGGGCGAGCAGGACGTCGCGATCGACATCCATGTGCTCGACGGGATGGAGGAGTATGTGAGCGACCTCACCGTGCGCCGCTACCCGCACGCCTCGCACTGGGTGCAGCAGGACATTCCAGACGAGATCAACGAGGCACTGAGCGAATGGCTGCCTGACGTCTAGGCGGCTTCGGCGCTTTCGTTCTCGGTTGCGGGCCGGTCGAGGAATTCGCGGATCGAGTCCACGCTCTCGTCCTTGTGGCTCAGCAAGAAAAGGTGCCCGCCGCCGAGCATGATCTTGAGCTCGCTATTGGGGATTAGTGCGTTCAGGAACTTGCCGTTCGCCAGCGGCACGATGGCATCTTCATCGCCCATCATGATCAGAGTTTCCTGATTAAGCAGGAAGGGCAGGGCAGGTGCGCTGGTCCAGCCGATCATGCAAAGCAACTGGTACATATAGCCGCGCGGTGATGGCGGCTGAAGGCGCGACATATGCCCCTTTTTGCCCGGACCTGCTCCAAGGCCCTCGCCATAGAGCGTCTCGAAATTCTGCATCATGTAGTCTGTGTCGACGTAGCGACGCGGATTGGCCATCTTGGTCAGCGCTTTGGGGCTGCCCGGCATCATCAGCATGCCTGCGCTGGTCGCGATCAGGACCAGACGGCGCACGCGGCCTGCATGTTGCATTGCGAAATGCTGTGCCATCCCGCCGCCCCAGCTGATGCCCATCACATCAACATCGCCAACGCCCAGATGATCGAGCAGCTGCGCAGCAGTCCAGCTCATGGTGAAGGGGTTGTACGGCATGAGCGGGTCAGGTGAACCGCCAACGCCCGGCATGTCGAACATGATGAAGGGACGCTCTGGCAGGGCCTCTGCCAGGGGAGCAACCGCTTCTATATTCGCGCCAATGCCGTTGAAGAAAAGGACTGGCAGATGGTCGGAAGGCTCATCGAGCCGCCAGCGTGCAACCCTGAGAGTGCGTCCGCCCACCTGTTCCATCGAAACGACCGCCCCGTGCATGGGGTCGTCCTTGGTTTCGCTCACTATCGTACCGTCCTTTTGATGCGCGCGTGATCCCGAGCGCCTGTCTTGGGTGGGAGGCACGCATCGCAGATCCCTTGCGAAACGTGCCTCCCATAAGCTCTTTAGTTGTTATCTGAAACGGGCCTTATCAGACTTCTTCGATTACGTAGAGTCCCGGAGCGCTTTCCATCGCCGGATGCGCGTCGCTGCCCACAGTTTCGGGCGCTGCGACCTTCTTGCCCGAGCGTTTCTGGATCCATTCCATCCACAGCGGCCACCAGCTGCCTTTCACCTCTTCGGTGCCCTGCAACCATTCGTCCGCTGTTGCAGGAAGCTTGCCCTTCTTCTTCTGGACAAAGTACTTCGCCTTGGGATTGCTGGGCGGGTTGAGGATCGCCTGCATGTGGCCCGATTGCGAGAGGACATAGGTGACGTCCTTCGAACCGAACAGCTGCGTTGAGCGATAGGTCGCCTTCCACGGAGTGATGTGGTCGGTCACGCCGCCAAGGATGAACAGGTCGCTCGTCACCTTCGACAGGTCGATCTTGTGTCCGGCCATCTCGACCTCGCCCTTCTTGGTGAAGGCGAGCGTTTCGTAGATTGTCAGGAAGTCGCCCATCAGGCTGGCAGAAAGGTTGGTCGCATCGGCGTTCCAGAACAGCACGTCGAATGCTGGCGGGTCCATGCCGAGCAGGTAGTTGTTGATGACGTAATTCCAGATGAGATCGTTCGGCCGCAGCCAGGCAAAGCCGCGCGCAAGATCATCGGCCTTGATGATCCCGGCTTTTTCCGCACGCTGGCGGGCGATCTGCATGCCGTTTTCACTGACGAGCGAGCCTGCCTCGATGTCCGTTGCCTTCGGGTGCAGCACGCAGACCATCATCGTCAGCGTGCCGAGGATATCGTTGCCTTGGGCTGCCAGCTTCGATGCGAGCACCGCCGCGGTCTGACCGCCCGAGCAACCCGAAGACACGTTGACCTTGGGCGATCCGGTGATTTCGGAAGTGACTTCGAGCGCTTTCTCACAAGCGGCGATGTAATCGTCCATGCCCCAGTGGCCCTGTTCCTTGGACGGGTTGCGCCACGAGATAACGAAGGTCTGGATACCATTATCGACCTGCCACTTGATCACCGACTTCTCGGGCGAGAGGTCGTTGATATACATCTTGTTGATCTGCGGCGGGATGGTGAGCTGCGGGGTCTCGTAAACCTCATCCGTGGTCGGTGCGTACTGGATCAGCTCCATGATCTCGTCGCGGTAGACGACGTTGCCCTTCGAGGTCGCGACATTCTCGCCCAGCTTGAACGGACGCTTGTCGACCTGGCTGACCATACCCTTGTTATGCACGAGGTCATTGTAGGCGTTCTGCAGACCCTTGATGAGGCTGAGGCCGCCTGAATTGATGATCTGCTTTTGCGCCGCAGGGTTGCCCGCAAGCGTGTTCGTCGGCGCAATGCCGTCGAGGATGATGTTGGCGATGAAGTTCGCGCGGTTGCGCTCCAGCTCGTCGAGCTCAAGCTCTTTCAGCCAATTGCTCATCCCCTTCTGGATCGCGAGATAATACTGCGCGCCAGCCCGGAAGAACGGGTTGTACTGCCACGCCGGGTCCATGAAGCGCTTGTCCTTGGGGTGAGGGGCAAGGTCGCTCTGGCCTGTCATGATCTTGACCATGTCTTCGCCTATCGTGCGCGCATGGCGCATGGCGCGGCTCGGATCGGAAGCGGTCTCGCGCAGAAGCAAAGCGACCGCGCCGACGAAATCTTCACGCGCAACGCCGATCAGCGGCCCCAGCGCATTGGTCGATTGTGCGGCTTCGTTTTCGAGCGTTACCTTGGCTTCCGACATCCTAGTCCCCTTGTTTTCGGCAGCTTATGCTTAAGCATATAGCGCGTGTCACGCGCCTAGATGGCGTGCCTTTGGGCGAGAGGCAAGTCGGCTCGTCGCTGTGTCAGTGCGGCCCGTGCGTTTGTCCGGGTTAGCCATTCCTTCACCACTTTATGGTTACTGAAACCGTCGCATTAGAAATAATGGTTAGGGAACATGGCTTCATTGCTTTCGAAACTCGCCGGTGGAGGCGGGAGCGGCTCTGCCAACCGAAAGGGTTCGCCGGGTGACGCGAATGATCACAGTCGGCGTGCGGACCTGCTTGCCGGACTGGAGAAGGCTGATCTTGGCTGGTTCTGGGAAACGGACGCTTCGGGCCAACTGACTTACCTTTCTCCAAAGGCATGCAAGTCGCTTGGGCTGGAGGCCGAGGAGCTTCTCGGCAAGGAACTGACCGAATTCATGGCGACCGACAATTCGGGCGCCACCGGAAGCACATCGCGTCCGCTCAAATTCCGCTTGAAATCACGCAGTCCGATCTCGCGCCTCAATGTCGAGATAACGGCGGCTAACAAGGAAGTCTGGTGGGAAATCTCAGCCGGTCCGCGCCTTGATGCGCAAGGCGAATTTCGTGGCCTTCATGGCACTGCGCGCGATGTAACGAAGGCGCTGGCCGAAGCCCGCGAGGCGGAGCATGCGGCGCAGTTCGATTCCCTCACAGGCCTCGCGAACCGTGCGCGCATGACTCACATGCTCGACTCCACGCTGACCGCTTTCAAGCAGTCCAAGCGTTCGGTGGCGATCATGCTGATGGACCTCGACCGGTTCAAGAAGGTCAACGACACGCTCGGACACCCGGCGGGCGATGAACTGCTGGTGCAGGTGGCTGAGCGGCTTGGTCGCATCTATGAGCAGCGCGGCGGCGAAATTGGGCGACTTGGGGGCGACGAATTCCAGGTCATCATTCCCGATATGGACGATCGCGGTGAACTGGCCGATCTTGCCAACAAGATGGTCCAGATGGTCTCACAGCCATACACAATCGCGGGGACGCGCGCGATTATCGGATGCTCGATTGGCATTGCGGTGGCGCCATATGACGGGATCGACGCAAGCGAACTGATCAAGTCTGCCGACCTGGCGCTGTACTCGGCCAAGGACGCAGGGCGGGGCCAATTCAAGTTCTACTCGGCAGAATTGAGCGCAGAGGCCGATTTTCGCCAGCGCATCGAAGATGACCTTCGCGACGCGATCGCAAATGACGAGCTCGCGGTTCACTATCAGCCGATTGTCGATGCCCGAACGCACAAGGTGTCGTGCCTTGAAGCCCTGCTTCGCTGGGAACACCCACATCGCGGCTTTGTTTCGCCCACGGATTTCATTCCTGTCGCCGAAGAGCAGGGAATGATTGGCGAGATCGGCGAATGGGTCCTGCGTAAAGTCTGCGATGATCTCGCACACTGTCCGCCTGAAATCAGGGCGGCGGTCAATGTCTCTGCCATCCAGTTCCAGGGCGAAAACTTTGTCGGAATGGTCAAGGAGGTCATTCAGGACACCGGGATCAAACCGTCTCGTATCGAGCTCGAAATCACCGAGAGCGTTTTCGTCGGCGATCTGGAAGAGACCATTGCGCAGTTTAAGAAACTGAAGCGCATCGGCATCCGCCTTTCACTCGATGATTTCGGGACAGGCTATTCGTCTCTGAGCTATTTGCAGAACGCGCCGTTCGACAAACTCAAGATCGACCAGAGCTTCGTTCGTGGATGCGCGTCCGAGGACGCAAATAACGGCATTCTCGTCGCAGCGATCGTTTCGATGGCGTCCGCGATGGGAATGGAAACCGTGGCGGAAGGGGTCGAGGCCAAGGACGAATACAATATGGTTGTCCAGCATGGCGCTGGGCTTCTTCAGGGCTATTTGTTCTCCGGCGCGCTGACGTTCGAGCAGCTCATGGAGCGTTTCGACACAGGCGAAATCGAATTCAAACCGCGCGGGCCAGAAAAATACCGCGCCGAACGCCACACCGAGTTCCGCAAGATCGGCCTCGTACACGGCGATGCGCGCTACAATGTCATCCTTCGCAACATCTCAAAGACCGGCGCCATGATCGACGGGCTGCTTGATGTTCCTGTTGATACGGACGTGGTGCTTGATCTGGGCGGAGGCCAGCTGGCGGTTGCGACCGTGAAGCGTTCGGATGGGTCGATCCAGGGGGTAGAGTTCGAAACTCCGCTCATCAGCAATGGGTCGAACGGCCTTTGCACCCGTCACCGTGTCTCGCCCTATCAGATCGAAGCGGCGGGTCGAGCCTACGGCGCAATTGACGACAACGACGTTGTGGCTGTCACAGGCGGAACTGGCGGTTCAAAGACCTTCCTCGAGGTCGACATCACAAAATACGGTCTCTGACGCAGCAGCAGGTCACTTTCTGCGTTAGCTGTCAGGATTTTTTACACGTTAACTAAGGTCATTAGGCTAATAATAACCAACCGGATTTACGGCTGGGCAAGAACGGTAATGCGTCCAATTCCGGGCGCAAGGGAAGGGAAGTCGCCAGGTGCCCCTCAAGGGTTTCTTGTCATCGAGGAAAACTAGCGCAGGCAGTGCGGCCAGTGCCCTGTCTGATGCCGAGAAGCTGTCCATGCTTGATGAGCTCGAAAGGTCCGGCCTCGGCTGGTTTTGGGCAAGCGACAAGGACGGCAAGGTCACTTACATGAGCAGCGCGATTGCCGAGCGCCTCGAACTCCCGCTTTCCGAAATCATCGGCCAACCGCTCGCCAGTGTGTTCGTTTCCGCTGACCGGGAAGGGCGCACCAAGTCGCTTTCGCTTATGCTGGGCGCTCACAAATCGTTCAGTGGCTTCGCGGTGCGCGCGGAAAAGCGACCCGAAGGCGCGGTTCTCAGACTGTCGGGCCAGCCTTCCTTCAACGGCAAGACTTTCGTTGGCTTTCGGGGCACCGGTTCCGACATAACCGACGAATATCACCGCGAGGAAGAGACCGAGCGGCTGGCGAAGTACGATTCGCTGACCGGCCTGTCGAACCGCCACCGCATGAAGCACCAGATCGAGACGACGCTCACCGCATTTCAGGCGGCAAAGCGCAATTGCGCGATCCTGATGCTCGATCTCGACAAGTTTAAGCACGTCAACGACACGCTCGGCCACTCGGCAGGCGATGAGCTGCTGCGCCAGGTGTCCGACCGGCTTCAGCGTTCGATTGAGGTCGAATGCGAGATCGGACGCCTTGGCGGCGACGAATTCCAGGTGATGATCCCCGATCAGGACGACCGCGGCGTGCTGAGCGAAATCGCGATGAAGATCATCACGATGCTCAAGCAGCCCTATTCGCTCGACGAAGGCCGCGCCATCATCGGCTGTTCCGTCGGCATCGCGATTGCCCCGCATGACGGCGTGACGATGGACGAGATCGTCCGCAACGCCGACCTTGCGCTTTACGCGGCGAAGAATGGTGGGCGAGGGCAGTACCGCTTCTTCTCTGGCGAGCTTGAGAACGAAGCCATCTTCCGTCGCAGGCTCGAAGAGAATCTCGGCGAAGCGGTTCGCGAAGAGCAGCTTTTCCTCAAATACGAACCGATGGTCGATGCCGCGACCCAGACCGTGCGCGCCCTTGAAGCGCATATCTGCTGGAACCACGAACAGCGCGGCGAGATCGACGAGATCGAGTTTGCATCGATCCTCGACGGCTCAAGTCAGGTTGGCGAGGTCGGCCTTTGGGCCATTCGCGAGGCGTGCCAGCAGGCAAGCACATGGCCCGACAGCATTCGCGTCGCGGTCAATGTGCCGGTTCCTCTCTTCACATCGGAAGGCTTCGTTGACGCGGTATCCGAAGCGCTCGAAGACGCTGACCTTCCTGCCAACCGGCTCGAGCTTGAAATCAGCGAGGCGGTGTTCTTCGGCGATACCGATGTGGTCGACCGCGTTCTCGCAGCCCTGTTCAAGCGTGGCATTCGCCTCACGCTCGATGAGTTTGGTTCAGGCTATTCCTCGCTCGCATACCTGCGCCGCGCTCCGTTCGACACCATCAAGATCGACGAGAAACTGGTCACCGAGGCCGAGGAGCATGACAGCCGAGAACTCGGCCTTATCCGTGCAATCGTCGCGCTCGCCGGAGCACTCGAGATGGATACGATCGCCAACGGGATCGAATCCGTAGAGCTTTTCGATCGCCTCAAGGAATGCGGCGTCAAGTTCATGGAAGGCCCGATCTATTCCGAGCCGGTAAACCGCGATGTTGTCGATGCCGAGCTTGCTGGCGAAGCGTGGAAGATCGCTCCAAGCGGCGATCGCACCAAGCGCGCACGCCGTCGCACGGTCTTCCGCAAGATCCAGATCATCCACGACGATCACTCTTACGAAGTCACGCTGCGCAATCTTTCGAAGACCGGCGCACTCATTCAAGGCCTCGCCAATGTCCCGAAGGGCACGCAATTCGTGGTCGACCTTGGTGCCGGCCAGCTGGCCGTGGCAACCGTGATCCGTACCAATGGCGATATCCAAGGCCTCGAATTCGAGCAGTCGCTGATCGACGATGGTTCGGGCGGACTGTGCACCCGTTACCGTGTCAGCCCCTACGCGCTCGCTTCGGCAGGGCGCCCGCTCGAAGCCTTGGCTCAGGGCGACTACAAGGCAATGCCGGGCGGCGGCCTTGGCCAATCGGGCAGCGTCCCGCAGTTCGCCTATGCCCCGCCGCCGCGAAACGAAGCGGCCTGAGACGTCCACCAGACAGGTTGCAATTTTCGCGAATGACATTGCGGCAGCGGATCGCTAAATGCGCATCCAAATGACTGACCTCTCAAAAATCCGCAATTTCTCGATTATCGCGCATATCGACCACGGCAAGTCCACGCTCGCAGACCGGCTGATCCAATTCACCGGCGGTCTGACTGAGCGCGAGATGTCCGAGCAGGTGCTCGACAACATGGACATCGAGAAGGAGCGCGGCATCACCATCAAGGCGCAGACCGTGCGCCTTAATTACACCGCCAAGGATGGCGAGACCTATCAGCTCAACCTGATGGACACGCCCGGCCACGTCGATTTCGCCTATGAAGTCAGCCGCAGCCTCGCTGCGTGCGAAGGCGCGCTGCTGGTGGTCGACGCGGCGCAAGGGGTCGAGGCCCAGACCCTCGCCAATGTCTACCAGTCGATCGAGCACGATCACGAGATCGTATCCGTCATCAACAAGGTCGACCTTCCCGCCGCAGAACCCGAGCGCGTGAAGGAAGAGATCGAGGAAGTCATCGGGCTCGATGCCTCCGACGCGGTCCTCACGTCCGCCAAGACCGGGATCGGCATCGAAGAAGTGCTCGAGGCGGTGGTCGCAAAGATCCCGCCTCCCAAGGGCGAACGTGACAAGCCGTTGAAGGCGAGCCTCGTCGACAGCTGGTACGATCCGTATCTCGGCGTCGTCATTCTTGTGCGCGTCATCGAAGGCGTTCTGACCAAGAGCCAGAACATCAAGTTTATGCAGGGCGGCACGCAGCACCTCGTCGACCGCGTAGGCTGCTTTACCCCCAAGCGCACCGATTTGCCGGAGCTGGGGCCGGGCGAGATTGGCTTCATCACCGCTCAGATCAAGGAAGTTGAACAAGCGCGCGTGGGTGACACGATCACCACCGTAAAGAACGGCGCGACCGAAGCGCTGCCGGGCTACAAGGAAGTTCAGCCGGTGGTGTTCTGCGGCCTGTTCCCGGTCGATGCCGCCGACTTTGAAAAGCTGCGCGAAAGCATCGGAAAGCTGCGCCTGAATGACGCGTCGTTCTCGTTTGAGATGGAAAGCTCTGCCGCGCTTGGTTTCGGCTTCCGCTGTGGTTTCCTCGGGCTCCTTCACCTCGAGATCATTCAGGAGCGCCTTTCGCGCGAATACGATCTCGACCTCATCACCACCGCGCCATCTGTGGTCTACCGCGTCCACCTCAACAAGTCGAAGACAGAGGACGCGACCACGATCGACATTCACAACCCCGCGGACTGGCCCGATGTCACCCGCATCGCGACCATCGAGGAACCTTGGATCAAGGCGGTGATCTACACGCCCGACGACTATCTCGGCTCGATCCTCAAGCTGTGCCAGGAGCGCCGCGGCATTCAGACCGACCTCACCTATGTCGGCGGACGCGCGCAGGTGACGTATGAACTTCCGCTCAACGAGGTGGTGTTCGACTTTTACGATCGCCTGAAGTCGATCAGCCGCGGCTATGCGAGCTTTGACTACGAGCAGATCGGTCTGCGCGAAGGCGACCTCGTGAAGATGAACATCCTCGTCAACAACGAGCCGGTCGACGCGCTCTCGCTGATCGTTCACCGCTCAGTCGCCGAAGAACGCGGCCGCGGCATGTGCGAGCGTCTCAAAGACCTCATTCCGCGGCACCTGTTCAAGATCCCGATCCAGGCTGCAATCGGCGGCAAGATCATTGCCCGCGAAACCATCGCCGCCCTGCGCAAGGACGTCACCGCCAAGTGCTATGGCGGCGATATCACGCGTAAGAAGAAGCTTCTGGAAAAGCAGAAGAAGGGCAAGGCGCGGATGCGCGAGTATGGCAATGTGAGCATCCCGCAGGAAGCCTTTATCGCCGCGCTGCGGATGGGTGAGGAATAACTCGCTCACTCAAGGCGCTGATAGTTGGCGCTTTTTTGCACCTGCGAAATAAAACAAGCCAAGCGCGCAATTTTGCGCTATCAGTGCCCGTTCACGGGCCAGCCTGACTGGCTGTTGCCCAATCGAGTCGAGCGCCAAGAGCGCGCCGGCTCGTTCCATTTTCGAGCGCGAGACTCCGCGCTCATACTCAAGCGAAATACCATGTCATTTGAAATTCTCCCGCCCGCCATTGGCGAGGCCTTGGCCGAACGCGGCTATTCCGAACCCACTCCTGTGCAGGCAGCCGCAATGGCCCCTGATTCCGCCGGACGCGACCTGATCGTTTCGGCCCAGACCGGCTCGGGCAAGACCGTCGCCTTCGGGATCGCGCTGGCGCAGGACATTCTTGACCAGATCAGCGGAACGCCGCTGCAAGAGAGGCCGCTGGTCCTGGCAATCGCGCCGACCCGCGAACTTGCCTTGCAGGTGAGCCGCGAGCTTGGCTGGCTTTACGCCAAGGCAGGCCTGCGCATCGCGACCTGCGTCGGCGGAATGGACGCGAGCAAGGAGCGCCGCGCGCTTCGGTCCGGGCCTGCCATCGTTGTCGGCACGCCGGGCCGTCTGCGCGATCACCTAGAGCGCGGCGCGCTGGACCTGTCGGGACTAATCGGCGTTGTTCTCGACGAGGCTGACGAGATGCTCGACATGGGCTTTCGCGAGGACCTTGAGGAAATCCTCGACGCAACGCCGGATACGCGCCGCACGTTGCTGTTTTCAGCAACCATGCCGCAGGCGATCGTTCGCCTTGCCCAGAAATACCAGTCGGACGCGCTGCGCCTGTCGCTGGGTGGCAAGGATCGTGGGCACGGCGATATTGAATATCAGGCGATCACCGTTGCCCCGTCCGAAATCGAGAACGCGGTTGTGAACCTGCTGCGCTTCCACGAGGCGGAATCGGCAATCTGTTTCTGCGCCACGCGCGAAAGCGTGCGGCGGCTTCATTCGGCGCTTCAGAACAGGGGCTTTGGCGTCGTTTCGCTGTCCGGCGAGAATTCGCAATCCGAACGCAATCAGGCGCTGCAGGCGATGCGCGACCGGCGTGCGCGGGTCTGCGTTGCAACCGACGTGGCCGCGCGCGGGATCGACCTGCCGACACTCAGCCTTGTCATCCATGTTGAAACGCCCCGCGATGCCGAGACGCTTCAGCACCGTTCGGGCCGCACGGGCCGTGCGGGCAAGAAGGGCACGGCGGCGATCATCGTGCCGTACAATCGCCGCAGGCGCGTCGATGCAATGCTGAATGGAGCAAAGATCAAGGCGCAGTGGCTCGACGCACCCAGTCCCGAGGCGATCCGCAAGAAGGATCACGCACGCCTCATGGAAAAACTCACCCAGCCGGCCGAGTACGAGGCAGACGATCGCGCGATCGCCAGCGAACTGCTCGCTCGCATGTCGCCAGAAGACATCGCGGCCGCTCTGGTGAAAGCGCATAGGGCCGAGCTGCCCGAACCCGAAGAGATGCTCGCCAACACGCCCGAGGCGCGCGAGAAGGCGAAGAAAGAGCGCCAGCGCCCCGGCTTCGAAGACACTGTGTGGTTCAAGATCGGCGTTGGGCGCAGGCACAATGCAGAGCCGCGCTGGCTCTTGCCGCTGATCTGTCGCCGCGGCCACATCACTCGCAACGAAATCGGAGCGATCCGGGTCGGGCAGAACGAAAGCTGGTTCCAGATACCGCGTCCCATCGCTGCCAAGTTTGCCGATACGCTTGAGCAGACCTTTTCGGACAAGGATGACCAGGACGCGATCCTGATCGAAGAATCGGCAGAAGGACCCCGGATCGAGGCTCGGAACAACCGCAAGAACCATTCGGGCAAGCCTTTCGTGAAGCCGTTCGGGAAAGGCAAGAACGCCAGCCCGAGGGATGGCAACCCGCGTGAAAAGGGCGCGGGCTTCAAGTCAAAGCATGGCAAGCCGAACAAAGGCAACGGCCCAAAGAAACCGTTCAAGCCCAAGCGTTAAAGCCGCCAACAGGCCGCCAAACCGCGAAAGCCTTGTCTTGGCTGCGACCTAATCACAAAGTCGTTCTGCAAGAAAGTTGCGCGAACGGCTGTGGCCAACTTTGTTATCCTCAAGACCAGACTAACATTGGTTAGATAAGAGGGTGACAATCTGGCGGCTTGTCGCTTTAATCCTCATCGAATCGGGGAATTCGATGGGGGCAATCATGAAATTCGAACGGCTGTTTGCTGTATTCGCGGCAATTCTGGCTTTGGGCTTTATCGGCGTTTCGCCAGCTGCGGCGCAGGATGACAATCGTCCGATCGTCGGCATCGCTCAGATGGAAGACCTGACCGGCGGCGGCAATGCGGACAACTTCGTCGCGATGATCGAGACCGCGATCATCGGTTCGGGCAAGTTCCGTATTATCGAACGCGCGCGCCTTGCGACGCTGATGGAAGAGCAGGGACTGGCACTGAGCGGCACGACCACCACCAATCGCCCCGGCCAGGTTGGCGGCTTTGAAGGGGTCGATTACCTCGTTTACGGCACGATCTCGTCGATTTCCGCGACGAACCGCTCGGATATCGGTGGAAGCATGCTGCGCGGGCTGCTTGGTGGCAGCCGCAATCGGCCCGACTGCTACAAGACGCGCGTTCGCATGGAAGCGGACATCCGCATCACCGACACGAACACTGGCGAAGTGCGTTACGCGACCCGCATCAGCGAGGAACAGGACTCTGCCACCGTTTGCGGCGGCGGCAGCCAGATCGATTCTGCGGCTCTGCTGCGCTCGTCGGCTGACCAGATCGCAACCGGCCTCGTCACCGCGATCTTCCCGATCCAGGTGGCAGCGGTCCAGGGCGACGGCACGATCATCCTCAACTTCGGTCAAGGTGCGGTGCAGCGCGGTGACTTTCTCATGATCTATGGTGAAGCGACCGAGATCCCCGATCCTTCGGGAACCGGCACGATCAAGATTGACGGCGAACAGTTCGGCGCGATCCAGGTCACTGATGTCCAGACCGGCTTCAGCCGCGCCGTGCAGGTGACTCAATTCAGTCAGCCTTTGCAGGTCGGCGCGATTGCGCGCCCGACGGATAGCGACACGGTGCGTGATCTTGAACGCGCACAAAGGCGTCGCCGCTGATTAACGCGGCACGAGGCTGGCAGGGTTGCTGTGCCTCATCAATCACGGTGCATCCCGAGGGGGGGGGGGAACACGATGAAGGCTTTTCTTGCACGCTTAGCGTTCGCTCTGGGATTGCTCGGCGGGCTGTTCGCCCTGACAGCGACATCGGCCAGCGCTCAAGGCGAGACGCGGGTGCGCGTAGGGACCATCACCGCAGGGCAATCCTGCACGACATGGCGCAATTACGAAGGCAGCCGCCTGACCTATTCAGAAGCTGAATATGCCCGGTGGTGGGGCGCAGCGGCGGCGCGACGTTACTACCTGTCGCACACAACATGGCGCAGCTGGGTCGTGAAGGACTGCCAGGACAATTTCACCAGTCTGCGCGACACGGTCGAAGCCTCGCTTGCCTCGACCGGCAGGCTAACCGTTGGGCGAGGGGGCTACACGCTCGACATTCGCATCTCGAACATTTCCTCGACTCCGCCTGCAACCCGTCAACCGGTGCGCGGCGATGCATCTTATCGCACCAGCTGGGGCACCGCTTTGGTGACAGCCGATTACATCCTGCGCGATCGCAATGGCGACAGCGTTGATGGCGGTGCGATCACCAAGCGGATCGAGATGTCGCGGACGATCGACACCAATCGCATGAGCGTATCTGTTAGCGAGCCGGGCGCTGCGGTCTATAACCTGATGCAGAACGAGGTCGCGCTGGCAATCGCACGCGAAGTGACCTTCACGATCGAACCGGCAAGGGTGATCGCCGCTGAAGGCGACCGGATCGAGATCAATTACGGCCGCCCGCTCGTGGAACTTGGCGACAGGCTCGATGTGAAGAAAACGCGCGGGATCGGCTCGATCCGCTACCGTGTTGTTTCGGCGAGCGACAACGATGCCGTGGCCGAAGTCGATGGCGACAACGATACCTCGGATATCGAACCGGGAAATCTCGTGACCTTTATCGAGAAGGACTCCGACGCCGCCAACGCAAGGCGCTTTCAGCGCAGGCGCCTGCCTTAAGTTCAGCGCTGTAGCGGCGTGGACCGCTTTCCTACACGCGCCGTTTTGTGCGATGGAAACGCCATGCTCGGACGTCATTTCATGCGAACTTCGCCGGTGTGTGATGGCCGCTCAGCCAGGAGGTTGAACTATCTCGCTCTGGACCGTGTAACATGCGGTCCACTTCTCATTGTGCACGCCCCACAGGAAAAGCCGCAGGCTTCACTTGGCGTTCACTTTCGCGCTGGCTATACGCTCCTGTCATGACCACCAAGCTCACCATGCGTACCCGCCTCACGCGCGCCGTCCTGATCGGCGCCGGATTTGCCACCCTTGCTGCCTGTGGCGGCGGTTCTGCAGAAGAAGACGTGGCTTATGTCGCGCGCGACGTCGAATCGCTTTACGCCGAAGCGCAGCGCCGTCTCGATCGCGGCAACACGACGCTTGCCGCTGCATTGTTCGACGAGGTTGAACGTCAGCACCCCTATTCGCCATGGGCACGCCGTGCGCAGCTGATGAGCGCGTTCTGCTATTACATCGCGCGCGATTACAACAAGGCGATCCAGAACTCGCAGCGCTTCCTGTCGATCCATCCGGGTAACAAGGACGCGCCCTATGCGTACTACCTGATCGCGCTCTCCTATTACGAGCAGATCAGTGATGTGAACCGCGACCAGTCGATCACCGAGCAGGCGCAGATCGCGCTTCGCGAAGTGAACCGCCGTTTCCCGCAGACCGAATACGCTGCCGATGCGCGCTTGAAGCTCGACCTTGTGGCCGATCACCTCGCGGGCAAGGAGATGGAAATCGGGCGTTTCTACCAGCGCTCGGGCCGCTGGCTCGCCGCGCAGCTGCGCTTCCGCAACGTGGTCGAAACCTACGAGACGACCAGCCACACACCTGAGGCCCTTTACCGCCTCACAGAAAGCAGCCTTGCACTCGGCATTCGCGAGGAAGCGGTGAAGTATGCGGCTGTGCTGGGCGCCAACTATCCCGGCACCGAGTGGTACGACAAGGCCTACGAGCTGGTCGGCGACCACGCAAGCGGCGTCACCCCCAGCTAAGAGCTTGTCGCCTGATGACGGGCGAGTGTGATTGGGTTAGAGCGGGGCCACGATGCTGACCCGTCTGTCGATCCGAAACATCGTTCTTATCGAAGCGCTCGACCTCGATTTCGGGCGAGGGCTTGGCGTGCTTACCGGTGAGACCGGGGCGGGCAAGTCGATCCTGCTCGACGCCCTCGGACTGATTCTGGGCGACCGCGCGGAGACGGCGCTGGTACGCGCCGGTGAAGCCAAGGCGAGCGTCACGGCCAGCTTCGAGTTTGCCACGCTCCCGTCCGCGATTGCCGAAGCACTGGACGATGCCGACCTTGAGCTTGAGCCAGGCGAACCGCTGATCATCCGGCGGCAAGTGAAGGCCGATGGCGGCTCAAAGGCCTATGTCAACGATCAGCCGACCAGCGTGGCTCTGCTTCGCGCGCTCGCACCGGCACTGGTCGAACTGCACGGCCAGCACGACGATCGCGGCCTCGTAAACCCGCGTGGGCACCTCGCGCTGTTGGACAGGTTCGCAGGGACTGATCTTGCCCTTCTCGAAAGGCGCTTTGCAAGCTGGGCCAAGGCAGAAGCGCAGCTCTCCGAAGCACGCGATGCGGTTGAACAGGCCAAGGCTGACCAGGATCTCCTGATCGCGCATCTGGCTGAACTGACTGCGCTCGAACCGCAGGCCGGCGAAGAGGCAAGGCTCGCTGCAACGCGGGCCGACATGCAAAAGGGTGAGAAGCTGTCAGGCGAGCTGGAAGAACTGCGCCACGTCTGGGAAGGTTCGGACTCGCCGCTTGCCTCGCTCAGGGTGGCCGCTCGCAAACTTGACCGAATAGCCGAGCAGCATCCTCTGCTTGCAGAAGCTTTGGCCGCGCTGGACCGTGCTGTGATCGAAGCGGGCGAAGCGGAGGAGAAACTCGAATCCGCAGCCGAGGCGCTGGTGCATGATCCGCAGGCGCTCGACGCGGCAGAAACGCGGCTGTTCGAGTTGCGCGCGCTGGCTCGAAAGCACCGCTGCGAAGTCGACGAATTGCCAGAATTGATGCGCGATATGCGTGGCAAGCTCGACTCAATCGAGAGCGGAGAGGCTGAGCTCGACGCGCTGGAAGCCGCTGCGAAGGAGGCTCGCGAGGCCTATGGTGAGGCCGCAGGCATGGCGCATGAAGCCCGCATCGCGGCTGCCAAGCGCCTCGACCAAGCGGTCGCAGCGGAACTCGCGCCGCTCAAGCTTGATGCGGCGCGCTTCCTGACTGCCATCGGCAAACTGCCGCCTGACAAGTGGGGCAGGCTCGGCATGGACTCCGCTGAGTTCCTGATCGCCACCAATCCCGGTGCTGACTTTGCGCCGCTTGCCAAGATCGCCTCGGGCGGAGAGCTTTCGCGCTTCATCCTCGCCTTGAAGGTTGCCTTGGCAGAAAAGGGCGGGGCAGCGACGATCATCTTCGACGAAATCGACCGCGGCGTGGGCGGCGCAGTCGCAAGTGCGATCGGCGAAAGGCTTGCCAGGCTTGCTTCGGATGAAGGCCAGTTGCTTGCCGTCACGCACTCGCCACAGGTAGCTGCGCGCGGCCAGACCCATTACCTCATCGCCAAGGCATCGAGCGGAACTGTGACCAAGACCAGCGTGGTGCTGCTCGACGAGAGCGGCCGTCAGGAAGAGATCGCTCGCATGCTTTCAGGCGCGGAAGTGACACCGGAGGCGCGCGCGCAGGCAGATCGCTTGCTGGAAGGCGTGTGATGGATAGCGGCGAGGACTTTGAAGGCCTCTCTTCCGGCGAAACCGCTATGGTGGCCGGAGCAGCCATCCTCTCGCTTCTCGGCACGCTCGTGGGACTGGCGGGCTTGCTCATGTGGGGCATCCGCGCCTTCGATATGATGTTCCCGGTCTCGGGGGATGGCCCTCAGATGCTCGCTGACTTCGCGCCTTATCTGACGCTGTTGCACTTCGTGCTGACCGTGGTGATCACCATGTGCGGAGTTCTCAACCTCATGGTCGCGACACGCGGCCGGGATTTCGTCGATGGTGGCTGGAAGCGCTGGCTCTTGCTGTCCGCTCTGAGCGTTGTCGCGGGCGTGCTGTTCTTTGCCGTCCCCAACACTGTTTGATTGATCATCAAGGAGAGCGCTGAGGTGTCAGCCAATCCCGTCTCGCAAATGTCTGAAGCCGATGCTGCGAACGAATTGATGCGGCTTGCCAAGCAGATCGCGCATCATGACCGCCTTTATCACGCTGACGACGACCCAGAGATATCCGACCAGGAATACGACGCGCTGGTCAGGCGCAATCGCGAGCTGGAGGAAGCGTTTCCCCAACTGGTGCGGGAAGATTCCCCGTCGAAACGGGTAGGGCACGCGGTCGCTGCCTCGCCGCTTTCCAAAGTGACTCACGAAGTTCGCATGATGAGCCTCGACAATGCCTTCAACCGCGAAGAGGTCGAGGACTGGACGGCACGGATCCGTCGGTATCTCAATCTCGATGCGGACGAAGAGGTTGCCATCACTGCCGAGGACAAGATCGATGGCCTGTCCTGCTCGCTTCGCTATGAAAACGGCAAGCTGATGCGCGCAGCAACTCGCGGTGATGGACAGGTGGGCGAGGATGTGACGCCCAATGTCGGGTACATCTCCGACATTCCGCAAGAGCTCCCGGATGGCGTGCCTGAGGTCTTCGAGGTGCGCGGCGAGGTCTATATGTCGCGCGCCGACTTTGCCGCTCTCAACACCGCGCAGGAAGAGGCAGGGGGCAAGCTGTTCGCCAATCCGCGCAACGCGGCAGCGGGTTCGCTGCGTCAGAAAGATGCGAGTGTAACTGCCAAGCGCCCGCTCAAGTTCTGGGCCTATGGTTGGGGCGCAGCCTCCGATGTGCCCTGCGAGAGCCAGAACGACATGATGCGGATGATCGAGAGTTGGGGCTTCCCTCTATCTCCGTTCCTGACCCGCACGATGAGCGTTGACGAAATGATCGCGCATTACGAGGAAATCGGGCGCCAGCGACCTGACCTAGGCTATGAGATCGACGGGGTGGTCTACAAGGTCGACCGGCTCGACTGGCAGCAACGCCTCGGCTTTGTGGCAAAAGCTCCGCGTTGGGCGCTCGCGCACAAATTCCCGGCGGAGAAGGCTCAGACAACGCTTGAGGCGATTGATATCCAGGTCGGGCGCACGGGTAAGCTGACACCCGTGGGCAGGCTTGCTCCGGTTCTGGTCGGCGGGGTGACTGTCACCAACGTGACGCTCCACAATCGCGACGAGATCGAGCGTCTCGGCGTGCGTCCGGGCGACCGGATCGTGATCCAGCGCGCGGGCGATGTGATCCCGCAAGTTGTGGAAAACCTTACGCGCGATGAAGAGCGCGAGCCCTTCGTCTTCCCTGATCACTGTCCCGAGTGCGACAGCGAGGCTGTGGCCGAGGAAGGCGAGGTCGATGTGCGCTGCACCGGTGGTCTCATCTGTCCGGCGCAACGCACTCAAAGGCTTGAGCATTTTGTCAGTCGGAAAGCCCTCGACATAGATGGATTTGGTTCGAAAACCATTGCGCAATTCTTCGCGCTTGGGTGGCTCGAAAGCCCCGCCGACATCTTCCGATTGAAAGACCGACGCGAGGATATCCTCGCGCTCGAGGGATGGCAGGACAAGTCTGTGGATAACCTGTTGGCCTCTGTGGAGAACCGCCGCGAGCCTGACGCAGCGCGCCTCTTGTTCGGACTCGGCATCCGACATGTCGGCGAGGTCACCGCGCGGGACTTGTTGAAGCATGTTCACGAACTGCCTGCTCTTCGTACAATCGCCGAGAAGGCGCGCGCAGGCGATGAGGACGCGGCCAGCGAACTCACTGCGATTGACGGCATCGGCCCTAGCGTTGTCGAGGCTTTGGGCGACTTCTTCCACGAGCCGCACAATGTCGCAGTGTGGGAGGACATCCTGTCCGAAGTCACCCCGCCGCGCTATGAAGTCGAAACGCTCGATAGCCCTGTCGCTGGTAAAACGGTGGTTTTCACAGGCAAGCTTGAGACGATGAGCCGCGACGAGGCCAAGGCGCAGGCCGAACGTCTGGGCGCAAAAGCAGCAGGCTCTGTGAGCGCAAAGACCGATCTGCTCGTTGCCGGACCCGGAGCGGGATCGAAACTGAAGAAGGCAGAGCAGCTGGGCATCGAAGTCGTCGACGAAGCAGGCTGGGCTGAGATCGTCGCAAAAGCGGGGTAGGTCCATCAGATTTCAGCAAGTTCTTTGGAAACCTCTTCGCTTCAACGTGTAGTATCAGCATGAGCAAAATGACCGGCTTTCGATTTCTCGCTCTATTTCTCCCCATCTTGGCGCTCGTCGTATGGATAGCCGCGAGCGCAGAGGGCGAAGGGCAGCCAAGCACGATTGTGGCACTTGATGCTCCCTCCATCGCTATTGCCATAGCAACCCCGGAGGAGCGAGCGTTCGAGCAAAGGCTCGAAGAGATTGGGGCATCTCTCACCGGAACCGTCGGCATCGCGGTGCAGGACGTAGAGACGGGCGAGCTCTACGAGTTCAACGGCGACGAACTGCTGCCCCAGCAAAGTGTGACCAAATTGTGGGTTGCGATGGCGGCGCTGTCTCAGGTGGATCAGGGCGACCTGAATCTAACCGAGAGGGTGCGCATCGGGCGCGATGACCTGACCCTTTTCCATCAGCCGGTCAGAGAGATCGTGAAGGCTCGCGGGAGCTATGACACGAACTACCGCGATCTTTTTGAAAGGTCGATCACGCGCAGCGACAACACCGCCAACGACCGGCTCTTGCGCCGCATTGGCGGGCCCGATGCTGTGCAGCAATGGCTTGATGACAAAGGATTGACGGGGATCCGCTTCGGCACCGATGAGCGCTCCAAGCAAAGCGCAATTGCAGGGCTAGATTGGTCGCCCTTCTATTCGATCGGTCGGCAGTTCTACGAAGCGCGTGACCGAGTGCCCGACGCTATGAGGCGAGCCGCGTTCGAAGGATACCTCGCCGACCCGATCGATGGAGCGAGCGCAAATGCCATCGCTTCCGCCCTCACGAAACTGGCGAGAGGTGATTTGCTCGATACGGACACGACCAGATTGTTGAGAGACACGCTCGAACAGACGCGCAGCGGACCGAGGCGTTTGAAAGGCGGCGCTCCTGAGGGTTGGCGGGTCGAACACAAGACCGGGACCGGACAAGTCTACGGCAATGAGCAAAGTGGCTACAATGATGTAGGCATTCTCACATCGCCCGACGGCCGCGAATATGCGATCGCAGTTCTCATTGGTAGAACCAGTGAGCCGACACCTGCGCGAATGGAGATGATGCAGCAGGTGACGTCAGCCACCGCCCAGTTTCACGAGGATCGCAAAGATGCAGCAGGCGAGCCTATGCTGGCAGGAGCGGACAGTTGAGCGAACTTGAGCAGTCTCACAAACAAGCGCTGGATGTGGCCCGGCTACTGCGCGCTCGCGGCGAAAAGCTTGCGGTGGCCGATGGCGCGACTGGTGGGCTTATCGCCGCAAGTCTCCTCACTGTTTCCGGAGCGCTCGACTTCTTCGTTGGAGGAGGTGTCGTCTATTCGTTCCGTGCCAGAGACGTCCTGTTCGACCTCCCGCGCGTAGCCTACAAGGGCATGCGCGGAGCGACCGAAGATTACGCCTTGTTGCAGGCCCGCGCGATCCGCGACAATTTCGGCGCAGATTGGGGCCTGGCGGAAAGCGGCTCGGTAGGAGGCAGTTCAAATCATCCCACCGGCGCAGCTGCAGGCCGCAGTGTTGCTGCGCTGGTTGGACCGGGCGGAGAGTTCACCGCGGTGCTCGAAACACATAGCGACGACCGGATCGCCAACATGCACGCCTTTGCAGGCAATGCCCTCAACCTGGTCTTTCGCTCTCTGGCTAAGGCCTAGTCGTTCGGCATAATGTAGATTTCGCGCACCGCGGCGGTCTTCGGTTGCGATAGGGCGTAAACTACCGCATTCGCGACATCTTCGGGCTGGATCTTGGTCGGCTTGGGCTCATCGAAAAAAGCCGTATCGACCATGCCAGGTGCGATCACCGTCGCCCTACCACCCCATTCACGCATTTCCTCAGCGAGGTTTTCGCCAAAGCCATGCACGAAGTGCTTGGTCGCCGAGTAGACCGACCCCTTAAAGCTGTCGCGTCCTGCCTTCGAGCCGGTCACAACGTAGTGCCCCTTCGTCTCCTTAAGATAAGGCGTCGCATAGTGAGCGAGTAACAATGGCGCGAGCACGTTGACGTGGATCATGTCGTGCCACTCATCCGGGTCGCCGTTCTCGATGCCCGGCTTTTCCACTCCGGTCCCCGCATTGGCAAAAACAGCGTCAATCTGTCCGAACTTAGCCTTTGTCTTCTCCAGCGCTTCGCTGATGTCTTCTCGCTTCGTCACATCGCATGGCAGGGCAAGCGCGGCATCGCCAATTTCACCTGCTAACGCCTCGATCTTGTCAGCTGAGCGGGCACAGAGTGCAACATTCCAGCCAGCATCTGCCGCCGCTTTCGCCGTGGCAGCGCCGATGCCTGAAGATGCACCGGTAATGAGGAGTGTCTTGCTCATGTGAAATTCCTTCGGATTTGAATTGCTTTTGCCTGAACAATGGAAGGACGCACCCTCGCGTTCCCAAATATTTTTTCATTGCCGTGTCGAATCCAGGTTGCACCGCGCGTCTTCGTGTCAGAGCTTCGCCAAGGTGGCGCGGCTGGATACGAAGAGGACGTGACATGCAATATATGCTGCTGATCAATGAAGATGAGAGCATCTACGAGGGCGACGATGGTGCCAAGCTGATGGAAGAAACGCTTGCCGGCCACATGGCTCTGGCTCAGGCATGGGCCGAGAAAGGTGTCGCTTTTTCAGGTGAGCGACTGAAGCCCGGATCAACTGCCACCACGATCAAGTGGAATGCCGGGTCGCACACACTGCACGATGGCCCCTTTGCCGAGACGCACGAGGAACTCGGCGGATTTTACATCATCGACGTTCCCTCGCTCGACGAAGCGCTTGAATGGGCAAAACAGATCCCCGTTCCTGGCAAGGGCGCGGTTGAGGTTCGCCCGATCTGGCCAATGGAAGGGTGAGCCTAGCGCGCGAGATTGCCGATGCACGGCCTAGAGTGATTTCCGCCCTGGCCGTGCAACTGCGCGATTTCGACCTTGTTGAAGACGCTTTTGCCGACGCAGCTGAGAAGCTGATTGAGGGCGGCGACGTCCCTGACCGACTTACCAGCTGGCTGTTTGTCGTCGCCAAACGCAAGGCGCTGGATGCGATGCGAGGGCGCGCAGCACAGGACAGGGCTCTTCAAAAAAGTGCACCGGTGGAAGAGATGGCTGACATTCTCACTTTGCCAGAACCAATCGCGGATGAGCGGCTGCGCCTGATCTTCATCTGCTGCCATCCAGCGATTGCCCTTGAGGCGAGAACGGCTCTCGCGCTGAAGGTCATTTGCGGGTTGCCGGTTGGCGTGATCGCGCGGCTCTTCGTGACCAGTGAGGCGACGATGTACCAGCGCATCACCCGGGCCAAGGCGAAGGTGCGTGATGCAGGAATTGCCTTTGAACTGCCTGAGCGAAAGGCTTGGGGCGAGCGTCTGGAAGCAGTTCTGCTTACCTTGGAGCTTGCCTATACAGCCGCTTACCAGGACGCCGCGGGTGAACTGGACCCCGAATTGTCTGGAGAGGTGGCGCGGCTCGCAGCCATGGTTGCCGAGCTTTTGCCCGAGGAGCCTGAGGCGCTTGGGCTTGCGGCACTGGTCTGGCTTGCGAGATCGCGCGAAGCGGCAAGGGTGGATGCAGACGGCGCTATGGTTCCACTGTCGCAGCAGGACGTGTGCAAGTGGGACTTCGCTGCCATTGAGCAAGCCCGCCTTTGGCTTGAGGGCGCTGCGAAGTTTGGCGCATCCGGTCCGTATCAGGTGATGGCGGCAATTCAGCTCACGCATGCCCGTCGCGCCTACGACGGTAAGACTGACTGGGGCGCAGTACTAGCGCTGTATGATGTGCTTATGGGCATGCGGCCAGCGCCGATGGTTGGCTTAAATCGGGCGGTGGCCTTGGAGAAAGTGGAGGGCGCAAAGGCAGGGCTTGAGGCTCTGGATGCCATTGAGGGGTCGCGCATTCGTTCGTCGCGGCCGTATCGGGTGGCGCGGGCTCAGATGTATTCGGGTCTCGGGCAATGGGACGCCGCGCGGTGCGAACTGGAGCAAGCGCTTGATCAGGATGTGCCGCGTGCCGAACGCCTCTTTCTCAAACGCAAGCTCAAGGAGCTGCGTCAAAATCATCGACCCACTTCATGATCCCGCCGGGGAAAGGTGACCAGACGCCTATCTCAACACCAGCGCTGGCCAGTTGATCGCTCGTCCATTGATTGCAGGTGTTGCCCAGGTGGTATGTGCCGCTTGCCGTGTAGAACACGTCGTGCGCGTCATAGCCGGGTAGGACTTCCCGGGATTCGGGAGGAGCGACTTGCCCTTTAATCGAAGCGGCGAGAGCTCGGTATTCGACTGGCCGAAGATGCATGACGCGATAATCGTCGGAAGGGGCAGGGCGGACGTAATGCGCCACATGCAGCACCCCTTCGCCGCCCGTCATAGCCGTAACGACCGTGATCGGGTTCACATCAGACCATGTCGGGGTTTCGAGGAAAAACTTCCGCTCTCCCCAGCTCACCGCGACATGCGTGTAGTCGCGGGAGGATGCGATGATGTCGCTTGCGGGAAAAATGCTCCGCCAGTCTTGTTCAGGCGTGAGGATGGGCATGGCGATTTCGGTGTGAATGCCGTTTGTGCCGATTAGGATCGCGATCGTGCGCTCGGTCGATGGATCCGGCTCGGTCCAGCCCGAGTTGCGAGAAATGGATGAACCGATCCAGCCCGACAGCACGAAAAGTGCCGCGGAACCAACGAACACGAGGCCACCCCAGCGCAGGGCCTTCAGAACAGTCTTCGCGCCCGTGCCTTTATCGGAGGCTTGCACGCCAGACCTTGCGCTTTCGGAACCACAGAATCGCCCAGTCCCCGCGCTGAGTGCGCGCGACATGGCGAAAACCCGATTGGCGATACGCTCGACGAACGGCCCGTTCCTGTTCGCCCGCCAGTAGGCCTGCGAGCAAAACCGATCCACCTTGTGCTGTGGCCGCTGCAAAGTCTGGCGCAAGCTCGACCAATGGTCCTGCAAGGATGTTGGCGATCAACAGATCATACGGCCCGCGCATCTGGAGCAACTCGTGGTCCATGCCGTCCGCGATGACCATCGTCATTTCGCCGCGGCCACTGCCCATGTTTACGCCGTTCAGCCCCGCATTCACATCGACCACCTCTGCACAAATGGCGTCGATGTCCGATGCGGTCGCCTTGGCTCCGGGCCATAACTTCATTGCCGCAAAGCCCAGCAATCCAGTGCCAGTGCCAATATCCGCAATGTTGCGCGCGACGATGCCGCGTGACTTCATGGCCGAGAGAACTTCCAGACAGCCGGCGGTCGTTTCATGTTGTCCGGTGCCAAATGCCTGTGCGGCCGGGATCACGAAATTGACGGCATCAGGATCGTCGGGAAACTCGGCCGTGTGGACATAGAACCGCCCTGCACGGATCGGCTCGACGCCCTGTTGGCTGAGCGTTAGCCAATCCTCGTCCGCAAGCTTCTCAACCGAGATGTCGGGTGCCTTGCCCGCAAACAGCGAGGCGAGAGCGCGCTTCTGTGTGGCGCCCGGCTTCTTGGGATACCACGCTTCGAGCACCCAGTCCTGTGGTCGATCCTCTGCAATCTCTCGTCCCGAAATGACGAGGTCGAAGTCCCAGTCCTCCAAATCGTCATGTGCGAGCAAGGCACCCTGCACCTGGGGTTTGGGTGCGAAAGCCGAGAGCTTCCAGCTGCTCACTGGTTTGCTCCTGCCTCTCGCTCGAGACGCGCGTTTAGGTCTTCTGTCTTGCCTGCGGCAAAGGCTTCACACGACATGCCATTGTCGAGCCTGCCCGCTGCGGCGCGTTCGATCATCTTGCTGTGTGAGGGATGTGGTGTGAGCAGGATGTCGCACCGCCAGCTCATTCCCGCAACGCGTTCAATTCCTGCTCGATACTCGGAAACATAGTCGGGGTGTTCAGAGAAACGGTAATCGTCGCTGCTGACCGGTGACATGCTGTCGGCGAACACTATCGCCTTACAGTCGCGATCCTCGCAGGAGCGCCAGAAATAGGAGCGTGCACCCGGCGTGTGACCAGCGGTGGTAAATGGGTAGATTCGTAACTTGCCCAGAGAGACCGATCTGCCAGACTCCAGCGTAAAGCCGACCGCGACCGGGGCCATTGCAGGGTGAATGGCATGTTGCGGATCATTGTCGGCAACTTGTCCTGTTTCGAGCACGGGCTTTGCGAGCGGGCTCGCACCTACGCGCGCGCCGGTTCTCTCCGCAACCAGTGCGTGCCCGCCGACGTGGTCGAAGTGCTCGTGGCTGTGCAGCAGGATTTCGACGTCTTCGAGCGCGAAGCCCAGGCTTTCGATGTTGTCGAGAACGACCTGCGCGCCCGCTTCGGTTCCGCTGTCGATCAGTATGTGGCCGTCATCTGAAGTGATGAGGATCGCGGCGATACCGCATGTCCCGACATAATAGGTGTTCGCATGGATGCGGTAAGGATGGGCGGGTTTGTCCCAATCGTCCCATTTCTCGCATTCTTGCGAGAAACGGGCGATCTCGGCTTGTTTCCTTTCAGCTTCGGTTACCGGCCCTTCCGCCAATGCTTGAGTAGAATTGGCGAGCGCCATTAGCGCGCATGCAGAAGCGAATTTAGCGAACAAAGCTGGCTCCATTGGCGTCGATCACCGCTCCGGTCATGCTGGGCGGGGCGTCGAGCGCGCAGAAGGTGATGATGCGGGCGATTTCTTCTGGAGTCGCGACGCGTCCCAGCGGGATGTCGGCCAGTAAGCCAGCCCCGCCGCGACTTTCAAGGTAGTCTCCCGCCATGCTTGTGTCGGTAAAGCCCGGCGTGATGGCGTAGCTCAAGATGCCCTCGGCAGCATAAGCGCGGGCGATCGTCTTGTGCATTGCGATCATCCCACCCTTGGCAGCGGCATAATGCCAATGGCCAGGCGAATCCCCACGATAGGCAGCGCGGCTTGCGACATGAACAAGCCGCCCCCTGACACCGTCTTGGCCCGCTATACACTCCTGCCAATGTCGTACAGCGAAACGGCTGATCTGGGCTGCTGCGGTGAGGTTGATGCGGATCGTGTCTTCCCATGCATCCAACCATTCGATGTCGGAGCGTTCGAGCCGGTTTTTCTCGAACAGTCCGGCATTGTTGACGACTGCCGCGATGTTGCCGCCGCTGCGATCCATCGCCTCTTCCCAAAGCATCTGAGCCGCGCGTGGGTCGGAGAAATCCGCAGCGATGCGTTCAGCGTCCCCAGAGCGCGTTTGGTGACCGATCACCTCGACACCGCGCGCTTCCAGGGCGGCTGCAGCAGCCGCGCCAATTCCCCGGCTCGAACCTGTGACGAGAATTGCGGTCATTTGTGACCCCTTGTCTGCAAGCTTTTATGCCAATTCATGCAATCCCCTATCCGAATTTTTGCAAGCACTGTCGAGCGCTTCCGCCCTTGCCTCATTCGTGAGGTTCGTTAAGTGGGGTTGGGGGCAATCAAGACATATGGGATCATCATGAGCCAAAGACCGCTTTCTCCGCACCTCCAGATATGGCGGTGGGGACCGCATATGCTGGTATCAATCCTTCACCGTGTGAGCGGCGATGGGATGGCATTGGTCGGCCTTGCCGTCCTCGTTTGGTGGCTAGGCGCGCTTGCAAGCGGGCCCGACGCTTACGAGACGTTTCTGTGGGCGGCCGCTTCGCCGCTAGGATATGTGGTGCTGATTGGTCTGACCTGGGCGTTCTTCACCCACATGATGAGCGGGCTGCGCCACTTTGTGCTGGATATCGGAGCGGGCTACGAGCTCGACACAAACCGGTTCTGGTCGATCGTCTCGCCGATCATCGCAATCGCTCTCACGGTTGTCCTGTGGGGCTACCTCCTTTTCGTGAAGGGAGCTTGAGCCATGGGTAACGGCACTTCCATCGGTAAAGTCCGGGGTCTCGGCTCTTCGCATCACGGCGCGCATCACTGGCTTGCGGCTCGCACCACTGCGATCGGCAATCTTGTCCTGATGACCTGGCTGATCCTCAGCTTCGTTCTGCTGCCTGATTTCAGCTATCAAAGCGTCTCCGGCTGGCTCTCACAGCCGATTGCCGCTGTCCCGATGATCCTCCTTATCATCAGCGTGTTCTACCACGCCCGGCTCGGCCTGCAGGTCGTGATTGAGGATTACATCCACGAACCCGGATCGAAATTCGCGCTGCTCTCAGCGCTCAACCTTGCAGCATTCGGCGGCGGCGCTTTCGCGATCTTCAGCGTTGCCAGCCTCGCACTCACAGGAGCAGCCTGATGGCCAGCACTCCCGAATCTGGCGCCTCTTTGAAGGGCGACTACAAGATTATTGACCATATGTACGACGTGGTGGTCGTGGGCGCGGGCGGCTCAGGCCTTCGCGCAACGACCGGCGCTGCCGAAGCAGGCCTACGCACCGCGAACATCTCGAAGGTTTTCCCGACCCGCTCGCACACCGTAGCTGCACAAGGCGGCATTGCGGCAAGCCTCGGCAACAACTCGCCCGACCACTGGCAGTGGCACATGTACGACACCGTCAAGGGGTCCGACTGGCTGGGCGATCAGGACGCGATCGAATATCTTGTCCGCGAAGCCCCTCAGGCGGTTTACGAGCTCGAGCACGCAGGCGTGCCTTTCAGCCGCAACGAAGACGGCACTATCTATCAGCGCCCTTTCGGCGGCCACATGCAGAATATGGGCGAAGGCCCGCCGGTTCAGCGCACCTGCGCCGCAGCCGACCGCACCGGCCATGCCATGCTCCACGCGCTGTATCAGCAGAGCCTGAAGTATGACGCCGACTTCTTCATCGAGTACTTCGCTCTCGACCTGATCATGGCGGAAGTCGACGGCGTGAAGCAGTGCGTCGGCGTGATGGCGATGTGCCTCGATGATGGCACGATCCACCGTTTCCGTGCGCAAAGCGTTGTGCTGGCAACCGGCGGTTACGGCCGCTGCTACTACACTGCGACTTCCGCACACACCTGCACTGGCGATGGCGGCGGCATGGTGCTGCGCGCTGGTCTGCCGCTTCAGGACATGGAGTTCGTCCAGTTCCACCCTACCGGCATTTACGGCGCAGGCGTCCTCATCACCGAAGGCGCACGCGGCGAGGGCGGGTATCTCACAAACTCCGAAGGCGAGCGTTTCATGGAACGCTACGCTCCGAGCGCGAAGGACCTCGCATCGCGCGACGTCGTGTCGCGTTCGATGGCTCTCGAAATGCGCGAGGGGCGCGGGCACGGCGCAGATGGCGACCATATCCACCTGCACCTCGACCACATTGATCCGAAGGTTCTTGCAGAACGCCTTCCGGGGATCACTGAAAGCGGCAAGATTTTCGCAGGCGTCGACCTGACGCGCGAAGCTCTCCCCGTGACGCCTACCGTTCACTACAACATGGGCGGTATCCCCTGTAATTATCACGGGCAGGTCGTGACCCTCGGCAAGGACGGCCCGGACACCGTTGTCCCTGGTCTGTATGCCGTGGGTGAAGCGGCTTGTGTGTCGGTCCACGGCGCAAATCGTCTGGGCTCCAACTCGCTTATCGACCTCGTTGTGTTTGGTCGCGCAACCGGCCTGCACCTCAAGGAGACGCTTAAGCCCGGCGTCAGTCAGCCCGAACTCGCGGCTGACAGCGCGGACTTCGCTCTCTCTCGCGTCGATCACTTCCGCTATTCTGAGGGCGGCTCGCCCACCGCGGCTATCCGCGCGGACATGCAGAAGGCGATGCAGAAGCACGCAGCCGTGTTCCGCGACACCGCTCTGATGGACGAGGGCGTCAAGATCCTCGCTGAGCAGAACAAGCGGATGGAAGACATCCACGTCACCGACAAGTCGCTGATCTGGAACTCGGATTTGATCGAGACGCTAGAGCTCGACAACTTGATGAGCCAGGCTAATGTCACCATCGCATCGGCAGCGAACCGCAAGGAAAGCCGCGGCGCGCATGCGCACGAGGATTTCCCCGATCGCAACGATGCAGAGTGGATGAAGCACACCATTGCCTGGTTCGAGGGTTGGGGCGGCAATGGCGGCGAAATCAAGATCGATTACCGCCCGGTGCACGAATACACGCTCACCGAGGACGCCGAGTACATCAAGCCAAAGGCACGCGTGTACTGAGCTATGCTTAATTCGGCCGCTTGCGGGCCAAGGCTAGTTCTTTGATAAAGCTGGCAAGAGGGTTCGCATGCTCGCCAGATTCGATGATCCAGCGGTCGAAAAGGCCTACGTGATGAGCGAGCGGGAGGCGCGCGTCCCTGCGACGCGTTTCCTCGCCGGGATCGGGATCGTCACGCTGATCTCGTATATCGGGTTCAACCCGATGCATTTCCCGCCCGAAGGGGTGATCGCCTACAACATGGCGGCGATCCCCTTCATGCTGGTGCTTACCTGCATTGTCGGGCTGACATTCACTCGCTTCTATATCGAGCAGAGCTGGATCGACCTCGTCATCTTCATTGCGATGACGGTCGTGATGGTTCTGCTGATCGAGGCGCTGGGCGAACAATCCGACATAACCGAGATCAGCCGGTTCGGGATGGGGATTATCAATTTCGGCATTCTCGTTGTGTTTGCGAGTGTCGGATTTGTTGCGACCACACGGTATTTTTTCAGCTGGGCAGTGGTGCTGCTGCTGACTTATGCCACATTCCTGCTGATCGTGGACCGCAACATCGTCAACGTGGTCTATTCATTCACCAACTTCACGACCTTCTTCACCTTCGCCTGCTTCGTGAACTGGGACATCGATCGCCGCGCGCGTCGAAGCTACAAGGCGTGGATGGCCCTCGAAGAGGAGCGCGCCAAGACCGAAGAGATGCTCTTCAATGTCCTGCCCAAGAACGTCGCGAACCGCCTGCGCCGAGGCGAGGTCGTGGCGGACAGTTTCTCTGATGTGTCGGTGGTGTTCGTCGATATTGTCGGCTTCTCGAAACTGGCCCGAAAGCTCTCGCCCGGCCATCTCGTCAAACTGCTCAACGCCATTTTCGGCCTTGCAGACGAATGCGCGAAGAATGCGGGCGTGGAAAAGGTCAAGACTATCGGCGATGCCTATCTCGCAGTCGCAGGCGGCACCACCAGCACCGAGAACGATGCGGTCTCAGCCATTCGGTTCGCCGAGCAAATGATTGCAGCAGTCACGGATTATGCCCGCGAAACCCGGATTGACGTTGCCATCAGGGTCGGCATCCACACCGGTCCCGTAGTCGGCGGAGTGATCGGCCAACAGCGAATGGCTTACGATTATTGGGGTGACACGATGAATACGGCTGCAAGGCTCGAAGGCGTTGCAAAGCCGGGCGGCATCGCTGTGTCGGAAAGCACCTACTTCGCGGCGTGCTCGCAGGTCGATTTCACTCCGGCAGAGCTTCAGACCTTGAAAGGCATCGGCGAGACCAAGGTCTACCGCGTCATCGTTGAAAACGAGGTAGCGGATCAGGCCGCGCGGTGAGTAGGGCCGTTGTCGACCGGGCGCGGAAAGTTCGTGGCCGGGGTCATGCGACGGCCAAACAGGCCTGCGGCCGGATTGGCGGGGATCTTGACGACGCGGTCAGCCGGATCGGGTTTGTCAGTCTTACTCATCTCTTGGTCCTTCGTGCATAGCGGCGATCCGAAGGAAGTGCGGGTCGCTTGATGAGTCTTAAATACCTCCGATCTGGCAGTACTGAATTGTAGTGATCCGCCAGCCGGCAACAATTGTCGGATGGATACAATGGCGCTTGACGCTTTCGCCAGCCTCCCTGAAACAGGCAGCAATGGTTTTGCGCACCCTTTACCGTCTCGCCGTGATCACCGCGCTTTGCGCCGCGCCGCTTTCACTACCGGCCGGGGCACAGGACAATCCCAACCAGCCTCCCGAACACACCGAGCCCTTTCCCAATATCGGGATTGGGCAAACGCGTGAGGAGATGCTGGAGAGCTTTGCAGAGGCACCGCAACTCAAGCGCGGCGAGCCTGCGCGCGTTCTGCTCGACCAGCGCCGCCGTCTTGCTCGTTCGCTCGACGCGCTTGCACCTCAGCGGTCCGGATCGATTGACGCTTATGTCGTGAGCATTGCGCTCGACAGCGACCCGGTGTTTGCCCGCGAGGCTCGCGAAGCTGGCCGCGTCTTGGCACGCCGTTATGGAGCGAACGGACGGGTCCTTACGCTCGCAGGGCCGGATGGTACGCGCGATGATCTGCCGCGCGGTTCGATCGAGAGCTTGCTGGTCAGTCTTGCTCACATCGCAGAGCTGATGGACACCGATGAAGACGTGCTGGTGCTCTATACGACGAGCCATGGCAACGAACTCGGGCTGGCCTATCATTATGGCGATACCGGCTACGGCGTGTTGTCGCCCGCGCGACTTGCCGAAGCTTTCGAGGAGCTAGGAATCGAGCGGCGCATCCTGATCATCTCGGCGTGCTATTCCGGCGTCTTTGTGCCCGCGCTTTCGGGCCGCGACACCGCAATTCTGACCGCCGCCGCTTCGACTCGCAATTCCTTCGGTTGTGAGCCGGAGAACGACTGGACCTTCTATGGCGACGCGCTGGTCAACCGCGCGCTTCGCGAACCGCAGCCTCTAACCGAAGCCGTGCGGGCAGCGGGTCGAACCATTGCTGGTTGGGAAAGCGAGAGGCGTCTTCTCGCTTCGCTGCCCCAAAGCGCGTTCGGCGCTGGCGTTTCAGCCTGGCTTCCAACGCTGGAGGCAGGCATGCCGCAAGTGGCGAGCGCTCCGGTGGGCAGGCCAGCGGTCGGCGAGTGATTATTCGTCAGGCTCCTCGACGCGGCGCGCATCTAGGATAGTCACCGGATCGGCGAGAATCTGTCCGACCATCATGCCTTCGCCCTTGTTGGGATCGGCAGGCAAGGCATGGATCGCGGAGACGACATCCATCCCATCGATGACGTAGCCGAAGACGGCGTAGCCATTCTTCCAGATAGGGTCGTCTGAATCGGGCTGAGCATCGAGGCCGACCTGATCGGCGAGCATGATCGAGAAATCGCCATTCGCCGTACCCGGTTCGCCCATCGCCATCGACAGCGCCCCGTTGGTGTGGCTGAGGCCGGTCTGGGTCGTCGGCTCATGCTGAATGCCCGGCAGGATGCGGTTTGGATCAAACTGAGTGCCGCCCTGGATCAGGCCATTAGGCATAGGCTCGCGCTCCAGTTTCATCGCGCGGTAGAAGACGGTGCCGTCGAACCTGTCCTCATCGACGTAGCGCAGGAAATTGGCAGCGGTGATTGGAGCGCGTTCGGTCTCGAGGCGGATGGTGATCTCTCCCATCTCGGTCTCGAGAACGACGTCGGTGGTCTCGTAGTTGACCTCCGGCTCGGGCGTTTCGGCGATCAGAGGCTCAGTCTGCTTGATCTCGAATTTCATCAGCAAAGTGCGCTGGTTCTCGGAGAAATTGTTGTCCGAGGCGAGATACAGGAATGTCTTGCCGAATTGTTCGCGCAGCGCCAGGCCTTCGAAATTGTCGAGGGTCAGCGGTGGCAATAGTGTCGCGACCGTCTCGTTGTCTCCCTCGGCAGGCACGGCGACGATGGCCGCGCGGTTGCCCTGGCCCTGCACGTAGCTGCGAAACAGGATGTAGCAGGTGCCATCGGCTCCGCAGGCGGCATCCGTTGGAACGCCGCCTTGTTCTGCAAGTTCCGGGGGAGGCGCGACTTCGAATGCGACTTCACCGCCGTCGACGATCAGCGAGCAGTTTTCCCGGTCGGTCCCGGCCCATTCTCCGCAAACGAGCAGCTTATCGCCAGCCTGCGCGAGTGTTTCGATACCGGAATTGCCTTGCGCTCCGAAGAGGATGGATGGCGGGTACTCGAGATCGGCTCCCGCGCCCTCGGCAAGGTCGTCATAGCGCCAGACCCGGTGGCGACGTTCGAAGCTGACGAGCCAGTTACCCGCCGCATCGCGGGTGATGGCTTCGGCATCTGCGTCTTCCTTGTCGCGTAAGCGCCTGCCGCGTTCGTCATTCAGATCGCCGCGCGTGATTGCCAGCACATCGATCAGCCGTCCATCGAACTCGTCTGGCTCGATGGTGAGCCATTTGCCGTCATCGCTGACGGCATAGAGCAGGCCATCGTGCCATTCGAGGCCCGAAATGCCTCCAATTTCCTCCTCGCCCGGCTCGATCATGACACCGCCGCGATAAATGAGTTCACCGACTTCGGAGACTTCCGGGTCATTCGGGTCGAGCTCAACCGGCTCTGTGATCGCGAAAATCTCGTCTTGGGCGAGGGTGGGGGCGCTCACCAACATGGCGAAGCCTGCGCAAATGGCTGTCTTCCAAGTCATTCGTCCGTTCTGGTGAACCCTTTGCAGAAGAGCAAGCGGGGAGGCGCGTCATTCATCAAGCAGCAATGTTTACAAGCGTAATCGTTGTGACTACAGACGTAATCAAGCCACCGGTGGAAGAGGGAGGCACGCTTGACCAAGTCCCCTGATAACAATGCTGAAAAGCCTGAACGCATCAGTGAAGCTGAACATGCGGTCATGGAAGTCCTTTGGGATCGAGGCACCGCCAGCGCCGCACAGGTGTGCGAAGTCGTATGCCAGAAGCGCGAGTGGAGCCTTGCCACGGTCAAGACGCTGCTATCTCGTCTTGTTCAGAAAGGTGCGATTGAAACCCGTCCAGATGGTCGCCGTTTCCTTTACAGCCCGCTGATTGCCCGCGCCGAATATGTAGGCGGGGAATCGCGTCGTCTTGTCGACCGCCTGTTTGGCGGAAAGGCGGCTTCGCTGGTTGCTCACCTGGCTGAGACCGAGGCGCTGAGTGAGGACGACCTCAGCGAAATCGAGGCACTTCTGAAGGAGCTGAAGCAATGACCAGCTGGCTCCTAGAAACGCTCGCCTGGACCGCTGCGCTGATCGCGCTGGTTCTTGTCCTACGCCGTCCGGTCACTCGCTGGTTCGGTCCCCAATTCGCTTACGCCTTGTGGGCATTGCCTGCGCTCAGGCTCGTCATGCCCCCGATTGAACTGCCTGCCTGGATGCGTCCCGCTGACGCAACGGCAACGGCAGAGCCGATGATCGCGGGCGGCACCCAATTTCTAATCCTCGACCCCGTCACTCCAGTTGCGACACAAGATGGAGCAGGGCAGTCTGAGGCGGCGGCGTCCGGTCTCGCCACACAGCTTACCCCGACGCAGAGCTTCGATTTTGGACCCTTAATCGAAGCTGGCATCGCAGTGTGGCTGATCGGCGCCGCCATTTTCCTTTACATGCGCTTCAACGCCTACTTCGCACTTCGCGACGACTTGCTCGACGGTGCGAGCGAAGTCGGCCGCGATGGCAAGGTTCGCCTTGTCGAAACGCATGGCACGAATGCGCCGCTTGCATTTGGCGTGATCGACAAGGTCGTGGCTCTCCCGCCGGGCTTTCTGGCGCTGCCAGATCGGCAGGCCCGCGATCTCGCGCTGGCTCACGAACTGGCGCACCACAAAGGCCGAGACCTTCTTGTCAACGTTCTCGTGCAGCCTTTGTTTGCTATGCACTGGTTCAATCCGCTTGGCCGCTATGGCTGGCTTGCGCTGCGGCGCGATCAGGAAGCGGCTTGCGATGCGCGTGTCATGGCGCAGCGTCCGCCTGAAACTCTATCCGAAGCGCGCGAAGCCTATGCGAATCTGATCGTAAGCTTTGCCGCAAGCCCTGGTGTCGCACCCAACCATGCCCTCACCGCGCCGATGGCGTGCCCGGTGCTGGGAGAAAAATCGATAATTCATCGTTTGAGGAGCCTTAAGATGAACGACACTCCGAAAAGCCGCCGACTGGCCGGTCGCCTGATGCTGGGCGCGGCGGTTGTGGCTCTGCCTTTGACCGCATCCATTTCCTACGCTGCAAGCGAAGCGCCGCTGCCGCCCGCACCGCCCGCTCCGCCGAGCGTGTCTGTCGCACCGCCGGCATCGCCAGCCGCGCCTATCGCTCCTGCTGCGCCGCTGGTTCAAGAGATTGAAGAAGTTGATCCGGATGTGGATGTCGACGTCGAGGTTTCCGAAGACGGCACTCGCAGCGAAAACGTGTTCGTTATCCGGACTGAGAGCGATGGCGACAGCCGCGTTCATGTCCAACGCTGGGTCGAAGAGAACGAGTGGACCAGCGAAGGCATGAGCGAAGAGGAGCGCGAACGCATCATCATCGAGATGCGCGAAGAACTCGCCGAGGCCAAGAAGGAGCTCGATGAACTGCCCGAGATCCTTGAAGAAGCCATGGCCGACATGGAAGCAGCCGAAGCCGAGGTCCGCACCGTTATTCGCATGAGCTGCGATTCATCGAGCGACGAAGTTGCTACGACGGTTGAGAACGCCGATGGCACTCGCGTCGTCAAATTGTGCCAGGCGCGAGTGATGGCATCGGCTCTCGAAGGATTGAAGCAGGCGCGTGCAGAAATTGCTCGCAGCCGCGACATGACGGCCGAAATGCGCGAGCGTGTCGTGCGCGAACTCGACCAGCAGATCGAGCGGTGGGAAGAAAACGCGCGCTGATCTAAGCCCATTGAACAGGCGCATGTGCGAGGACCCTTTCCCTCGCGCAAAAGAAGGCCGGCGAGCAACCCTGTTGCGCGCCGGCCTGTCTTTTTGGGCTCGTAAGCGGCCTATTGTCCGTCCTGCTCCTGCGTTGGCAGGACAGGGCGTTCGGTGCGGGGACGGGCAGGGTAGTTGCATCCGCGTTCGCGGCCGACGCCTTTAAGGAAGCCACGCCGCACCATTCCTGCGGTCACTGCGCGATTGAACTCGCGCCGTCGCTTGTTCGCGCCGGAAACTTCGCGAACAAGGCCGCGGAAGGGGATGAATGAGCCGACGACGCTTTGTGCCACTCGGCCACCGCTGATCCGGCGTCCCTCTTCCTCAACGAAGATATCGAAGTCGTCACCCAACGCGTTATCGAGCGCAGCGATCTCAGCCATTAGGTGGTTGCAGTTCAGCAGCCCTTCCACGTCGTACGGATCGGCCGCGGCATCGACGAGAACAGGAGGCAGATCGTCGCTGTCGATGTTGAAGTCTTCAAGCGGAGTGCGCGCCACGTCCATGGCATCAGGTTCGTCGCGCTGCTGGGCAACGCCTGGCGATGCGGCGGCAAGGGCAAGGCCCATGGCCATTCCTGCCGATCCGATCGGTTTAACGAAGCTGCGTAATCTCATCACATGCACGGTCGTCCCCCCTAAGTCCCAATTGCAAGGCTTCCTGACGCTGGCGACTGGTCCCATGAGTGAAAGTCTCGGGATTCGCCCGGCGTCCTGAACGTTGCTGCAAGGTATCATCGCCGATTGCACTGGCTGCGCGCAAGCCCTCTTGCATGTCACCCGGTTCAAGCAGGTTCCGGTTCTTGCCTGCCCAAACTCCAGCATAGCAATCCGCCTGCAACTCCATGAGCACGCTCAGCTGGTTTGCCGAACGCGGGTTCGATGCCTGAAGGCTGCGGATCTGGCCGCTGATGCCGGTAATCGTCTGGATATGATGACCAAATTCGTGAGCGACCACGTAAAGCCGCGCAAAATCTCCGCGCTCCCCGGACATGCGCGCCAATTGATCGTAAAATCCTGTGTCGATGTAGATCGTTTCGTTGGCAGGGCAGTAGAACGGTCCCATGCCAGTCGAAGCGGGCCCACAAGCGGTGTCGAAGCGCTGGCTGGTCGCAAACCTCAAGGAAGGCTGGCGAAACTCGACGTTTTGCTGGGCAAAAGTCCGCGCCCATGTCTCGTTGAGTGAGGTGAGCGCCGCGCAAGTCTCATTTGCGTAGGCATTCGAGGAACAGATCGCAGTCTCATCCTCGTTCTGAGGTGCCTGCGATGAACCCGATGTTTGCTGCACACCTTCAATAAGGCCGAGGGTTTGGCGTGGGTCGACACCGAAGACGACTGCGCCGACCAGTGCAATAACGATCCCGACGCACCCAACACCGCCAGCTCGCCGGGCACCGCCAGTCGTGCCGACATTGATCTTGTTAGTGTTGAAGGGGTTCAGGCGCATCCTCGTGTCCTCCCAATCGGATCCATTACAGCTATGTCTTGCTCGCTCAGCTTTTGCTGGACACCAGCAATCAGTGCGGCAAAGACGCTTGTCAATTCAATGGCTGAAACGGTGGATTGTGCCCGATGCTTTCGGAAAAACGCGCGCTGGTCACAGGATCGACGTCGGGAATAGGTCTTGCGGTCGCACGCGCACTTCGTGCCGAAGGGGCCGAGATTATCCTCAACGGTCTGGGCGATGAGGGCGAGATCTCGAGATTGTGCGAGGAATTGGGCGCGACCTTCAACGGGGCGAACCTAATGGATCCCGCCGCTATCGAAGCGATGATGGAAGAAGTCGGCCCGGTCGACATTCTCGTTAATAATGCGGGAATGCAGCACGTCTCTCCGGTGGAAGACTTCCCGCCGGAAAAATGGGATGCGGTGATTGCGCTCAACCTTTCGGCTGTATTCCACACAACGCGGCTCGCCGTGCCGGGCATGAAGGCGAAAGGCTGGGGCCGTATTATCAACACCGCGAGCGCACACTCGCTCGCCGCTTCACCGTTCAAGAGCGCTTATGTCGCCAGCAAGCACGCGATCGCTGGGTTCACCAAAACGATTGCACTTGAATTGGCTCAGGATGGCGTGACCGCGAATTGCATTAGCCCGGGATATGTCTGGACGCCTTTGGTCGAGAACCAGATCCCTGACACGATGGCTGCGCGGGGTATGACGCGCGAGCAGGTGATGAACGATGTTCTGCTTGCCAAGCAGCCGACGAAGAAGTTCGTGCAGCCAGAAGAAGTCGGCGCGATGGCGGTCTTCCTCTGCAGCGATGCTGCGGGTAACGTGACGGGCGCTAATTGGAGCATTGACGGGGGATGGACGGCCGAATGATGGGGCGTATGCTGGGCCGGGGGCGGCTTTTCCTAGTTTGTTTTGTCAGCTTGTGCCTTGCCGCATGTGCTCGCGCTCCGATTGCGAGCGTGCCAGCGGCTGAGCGCGATGTGATTGCTGCCAACCTGATGCGCGACATCGAAGTGCTTGCGAGCGAAGAATTCGGCGGCCGCAAGCCCGGAACCGATGGCGAGGTACGGACTGTCGAATTCCTCATCAACGAGATGCAAAGTGCCGGTCTTGTTTCCGGTACGAACGATCCGGGCAGCGCATGGCGGGCCCCTGTAGAATTGGTCGCGACTACACCGCTATCGGGCACGATCGAGTTCACCGCTGGAGGGCGGGACATCACTCCGGGCGAAGGCCAGGCGGCTGTCCTCACGTCAGGCAGGCGTGGACTGATTGAGGGCGGCGAACTCGTCTTCGTCGGCAAGGAGGCAGAAAGCATCGTTGCTGAGGATATTGCGGGCAAGGTCGTGGTCATGCTCGGCGAGCCAGGTGTAAGCCCGCGCCGCCGTGCGACCCTTTTCGAAAACTCGCCGGCCGCGATCATTACGGTGGTAGAGGACAACTCTTCCATCGAAGCCGTCAGCCGCGCCTATGGCCGCGAGCGGATCGGGCTTGCGAGTGAAGAGCAGAACAGAGTGACCGCATTCGTCACCAACGATGTTATGCTGCAATTGCTGGGCGAAGATCGCTGGCAATCGCTGCTTGGCGCAGCAGAGGACGAGAACTTCGTCCCCGTGCCACTTTCGGCGAAAACGTCGCTCGATGCCCAAAGCCAGCGGCGGGAGTTTACCAGCTATAATGTGATTGGCCTGTTGCCGGGATCATTGCGTGGTTCGGGTGCGGTGATGTTACTCGGCCACTGGGATCACCTTGGCGATTGTGCCCCGGACACACCTGAACCCCTGTGCACCGGCGCAGTCGACAATGCGAGCGGGATAGCGGTGATGCTTGAGCTTACGCGCAGGCTCGCTGCAAATGGCCCTTATGATCGGGATATTTACGTCCTTGCCACCAGCGCCGAGGAGTCAGGATTGTTGGGAGCCAAGGCATTTATCGACCAGCCTTCGGTCCCGCTCGACGATATCGTAGCAGCCTTCAATTTCGACACCGTGGCTATCGCGCCTGCTGGCACGGCGCTGGGGTTCGTGGGAGAAGGCCGCACCGCGCTTGACGATACGATCAGGCAGACCGCTGCCGAGGCGCGCCGCGAGCTCGGCAACAAGGAGTTTGCCGAACAGTTCGTGCGCCGTCAGGACGGCTGGGCCTTCCTCGAGGCGGGAGTGCCTGCTGTCTTTCTCTCCAGTGCCTTCGCCTCGGAGATCGTTCTTGGTCCCTATCTCGCCGAGAGGTACCACCGCCCGGGTGACACGATCGAAGGCATCGAGCTCGGCGGCGCGATTGATGACCTTCTCCTGCACGAGGAACTGGTGCGCAGGGTAGCAAGTACAAGCGCTTACACCCCAGCTGCTTCACAATAACGTCTAAAGCGCGCTCGCAGGCCTAGCGCCTTTCACAAAGCCGCCCTACATGGGCGTGCACGATTCGCTTCACACACGGAAAAAAGCAGCACGTGCACATGGATATTCCCCTAGGCCTTACCTTTGACGACGTTCTTCTGCGACCTGCGGAAAGCAATGTGTTGCCGAGCATGGCAAACACGCAAACTAAGCTGACGCGCGAAATCGGCCTCAACATCCCCGTGCTTTCGAGCGCAATGGACACGGTGACCGAAGCCGACATGGCGATCGTCATGGCGCAGCTGGGCGGTATCGGCGTGCTTCACCGCAACCTTGACGTCGAAGAGCAGTGTGCGGCCGTGCGCGCCGTCAAACGCTTTGAAAGCGGGATGGTCGTTAACCCTATCACTATCTCGCCTGATGCGGTTCTGGGCGATGCTCAAGCGTTGATGGAAGCAAACCGGATCAGTGGGATTCCCGTAACCGACAGCGAAGGTAAGCTGTGCGGCATCCTCACAAACCGGGACGTCCGCTTTGCCGAGAATCCGCAGCAGCCAGTGCGCGAGCTGATGACCACTGAAAACCTTGCGACCGTTCCGCTTGGCACCAGCCAGGAAGACGCGCGCCGCCTCCTGCACCAACGCCGGATCGAAAAGCTTCTGGTGGTCGACGATGACTATCGCTGCATTGGCCTTATCACGGTCAAGGATATCGAGAAGGCGGTCACCTATCCCAACGCGACTAAGGACACCGCGGGCCGCCTGCGCGTGGCGGCAGCAACGACCGTGGGCGATGCTGGCTTTGCGCGGACCGAGGCGCTTGTCGATGCCGAAGTCGACGTCGTCGTTATCGACACCGCCCACGGCCACAACAAGGACGTGTCCAAGGCCGTTGAGCGCGTGAAGAACCTTTCCAATTCGGTCCAGGTTATTGCGGGCAACGTCGCTACCGCAGAAGCCACCCGCGCGCTTATCGATGCAGGCGCAGATGCAGTGAAGGTCGGCATCGGGCCCGGCTCAATCTGCACCACACGCGTCGTCGCAGGCGTCGGCGTTCCGCAGCTCACCGCGATCATGGGCAGCGCTGAAGAAGCCGCCAAATCGGGCGTCCCTGTCATCGCTGATGGCGGCCTTCGCACCTCGGGCGATGCTGCAAAGGCTCTGGCCGCTGGCGCTTCCACCGTGATGGTCGGCTCCATGCTTGCCGGTACGGCGGAAAGTCCGGGCGAAGTGTTTCTTTACCAAGGGCGTTCCTACAAGGCCTATCGCGGCATGGGCAGCGTTGGCGCGATGGCTCGAGGCAGCGCGGATCGCTATTTCCAGCAAGACGTGTCGGCGATGAAGCTCGTTCCCGAAGGCATCGAAGGGCAAGTCCCCTTCAAAGGCCCGGCAGCGGATGTGATCCACCAGCTCGTCGGCGGTATCAAGGCAGCGATGGGTTATACCGGCTCTGCCACTATCGAAGACCTCAAGACCCGCGCGCAGTTCGTCCGGATCACCAATGCAGGTCTTTCGGAAAGCCACGTCCACGACGTCGCCATCACGCGTGAGGCACCCAACTATCCGACGCGATAGGGCATTGCTGTGATCGAGATCGTTCCTCTGATGCTGTTCCTCCTCGCCATTCCCGATGACGGGCCGGGTGAGATTGAACTTACGCGCTATCCTGCCCTGTTCGAAACTGAGGAGGAGTGCCGCGACTTTGGTGAGCGCGTTGTACGTGCCCGTGTCACGATAGAACACGAAAACGCCACGCTCTTCCAGATTTTCTGCGAGCCCGTGCCGGACCGCGAGGAGTTCGCAAAGCTTTTCGACACCCTCAGCGAAAAACGGCAGCGTTCCAGCGAAGCGCGGGACCAATGACCCCCGCCGCCCGCGTTCAGGCGGCAATCGAATTGCTCGATGCAATCATTGAGGGCGCTCGCAACAAAGGCGCGCCTGCTGACCGATTGATCTCCGAGTATTTCAAAGCGCGGCGCTATGCCGGGTCAAAGGACCGGCGCGCGGTTCGCGAACTCGTCTACCGTGCGGTGAGACTGTGCGGTCCGGTCCCTGCCGATGGCCGCTCAGCAATGCTTGCGCTCTCGAATAGGGATGAGAGCCTCGTGCCATTGTTCGACGGCTCGACCCATGGGCCGCAAACGATTGCTCCTAACGAAACGTCAGCAGAGACAGGGGTCGCACCCCACTGGTTGATAGAGCGGCTTTCAATCTCTGGCATCGAGAGCGACGAAGCCATGGCGCTCCTGGACAGAGCGCCGCTCGACATCCGTGTGAACGCACTCAAGGCCGACCGTGGCACGATCGAGTTGCCTGAAGAGGGCGAACCACTCATTGCTTCGCAAGGCCTCCGGTTCGCATCTGGAACGCAGGTCGAGCAATGGCGAGAATGGCGTGACGGGCTGGTCGAGATACAGGACCACGGCAGCCAGTGGGTTTGCGAGGCTGTACTTGCGCAGCCCGGCGACGCCGTCATCGACCTTTGTGCAGGCGCAGGTGGCAAGACGCTTGCATTGGCCGCAAGGTTTGGAAACGCGGTCAGTCTCATCGCCGCTGACACCGACAAGCGACGCCTTGGCAATCTTGCGCCACGAGCTTCGAGGGCAGGGGCACAAGTCGATCACACTGTCTTGCTCAATCCGGGCCGTGAAATTGAAGCGCTTGAGCCTTGGGTAGGTAAAGCCGATCACGTGCTTGTCGACGCACCTTGCTCAGGTAGCGGAACTTGGCGTCGTAATCCTGAAAGCCGTTGGCGTCTGGACAAAGCAGAACTTGTCCGATTTACGAAACTTCAGGCTCATGTTCTTGATATCGCAGCGAAGCTGGTTCGTCCTGGTGGCAGCATCACATTCGTCACCTGCTCGCTGCTTGACGAAGAAGGATCAGGGCAGGTCGATGCATTCCTCGACCGGCATTCAGGATGGGAGGCCGAAGGTCTCGAACTTCCTGTCGGACGAAGGCGCGGGAAAGGCATTCGCCTTACTCCGTATCACGACGGTACGGACGGCTTTTTTGTCGCAAACTTACGTTTCCCGTGCTAGCCGTTAACGACTATGGCGAAGCCTTCATCTTCTCGGCTTGCTGACTTCAAGGAGCTGTTCATGCGTTTCGCGCCCGCTGCCGCTGCCCTCTCACTCATGCTCGCGACCGTGGCGAGTGTGTCGAGCGCTGGCCAGCTCGAAGCCGATCCGCGCGCGCAGGCGCTTATCACTCAAGGGGAAGCTGCGCTGGAGGCTGGCGATACGCAGGGCGCAATTGATGCATTCGAAGCCGCGCTTGCGGTCGATCCGGGCTACACTCCGATCCTGTTGAACCTTGCAGAAGCTGCCCGTCAGGATGGCCTTCAAGGGAAGGCGATCCGCTATTACCGCGAGGCATTGGCCCGCAATCCTGATTACTTCGCCGCAATCTCGGGTGAAGGCGAGGCATTGGTAGAGAAGGGCGCGGTCGACAAGGCGCAGCGCAATCTCGCCCGGCTCGAAAGCATGTGCGGTCAAAGCTGTCCTGAAACGCAGGCGCTTCAGGCGCGCATCGCGGCAGGGCCTCCTGCGCGCTTTGCCGTCGAAACCGCCGAGGACGGCACGGCTGCCAACTGAGCTTGGCGCCCACTCGAATGCTGACACTTCACCACCTCGAATATTCGCAGAGCTTTCGCATCCTCTGGCTACTCGAAGCCTTGGGCGCCGAGTATGAGCTCAAGAGCTATAATCGCGATCCCGAGACCAATCTTGCGCCTGCCGAATACAAGGCGCTTTCGCCTCTCGGCACTGCTCCAGTCGTGACCGAGGGCGACCTCGTGCTCGCAGAGAGCAACGCGATTATCGACTATATTCTAGACTCCTATCCCGGCAGCGATCTGCGTCCGGGTGCAGGGCACAAGGACCGCGCGCGCCATCTGTTCTGGTATCACGCATCGGGTGCGTCGTTCATGAACCTGCAGAGCGTTGCGATGATCCTGGGACTGCTTGAAAGCCGCGCTCCATGGCCGATCAGCGCCCTGCTCAAGTCTGTGTTTGGCCAGGTGCACAAGCTCTTCCTCGGTCCGCGCTTCGATGCGCTGTTCGACCTGATGGAAAACGATCTCGCCAAGCAGCCGTTTTTCGGCGGCGACAATCTGACCGCTGCCGATATCACGCTGGTTTATTCAATGTTCGCTGCGCGTGAACGGGGTCAGCTTGATGGCTACCCGCAGGTGACTCAGTGGTTCGAGAGGATCGAGGAATTGCCCTCGTTCCAGTCTGCCCGCGCGAAGGACAACCGCGACAAGATCACCTTCAGCTTCTGAAGTTGCTCAGATCAGCTGCGCAAATTCCGCGACCAGCTCTTCATAGACTTCGCGTTTGAACGGGACGATCAGGTCCGGCAAATCACGCGGTTTCACCCAGCGAAACGCGTGAAACTCGGGCGGATTATGCGCTTGAAGATTGATGTCGGCATCGCTCCCGAGAAAACGGCCGAGATACCAATGCTGGATCTGGCCGCGATACTTGCCCTTCCAGACTTTGCCCAGAAGCTCGGGCGGGAGGTCGTAGCGGAACTGCCGCGAGGCAGGCGCAATCACATTGACCAAACTGCCGCCGACACCCGTTTCTTCCTCCAATTCGCGCAAGGCTGCGGTTTGAGGGTCTTCGCCCTTGTCGATTCCGCCCTGTGGCATTTGCCAGAAGCCGTGAGCGCTAGGGTCGATGCGTTCGCCGACAAAGACGTTGCCGTCCTCGTTCGCGAGCATGAATCCGGCACAGGGGCGATAGGGGAGGTCGTTCAAGAGAGATTCTCCAAGAGACATTTCATATGCGCGACGATCCGCTCCAGATCGCCCTGCGTGCTCGGCACGGCCTGGCGCAGGTTGGTGAAGGAATGGGTGACGCCCTTCATCTCGATAAAGGTCACGTCTGCTCCAGCCTGAGCGAGGGCAGAGGCATAGTCGCGGCCGGAATCGCGGATCGGATCGAGGCTTGCCGTGACCACGATGGTGGGTGGGGCCTTAGCGTGATCGCCGTGGATCGGAAATCCGCGCGCATCCTCGCGCACTGCGCCATAGGCAGCGTCGAAGAATTCGATGGCAGCCCGGGTGAGGACAAAGCCGTCCGCAAATGCCTCGAAGCTGGCAGAGCCTTCGACCGCGCTTGCGAGCGGAAAGATCGGGACTTGCAACGCGACCGGCACATCGGCGGGCTTCTCGGCGAGCAATTGGCCAATGACGATCGTCGCATTGCCCCCGGCGCTGTCTCCGATCGTAACGACCCCTGTTGCCTCTCGGCCTAGTTCCTGCGGTGAAGATGCGATCCATCGCGTCGCGGCTTCGCAGTCCTCGATTGCGGCGGGGAAGGGCGCTTCAGGAGCGCGGCGATAATCTACCGCGACGAGAGGCAGATCCATCAGAGCAGCGATCTCGGTGCATAGCGCGTGGTGTGTTTCAAGGTCGCCGATCACGAAGCCGCCACCATGGTAAAAGGTGATGACCGGACCCGGATCGCGCGTTTCGCGCGCATCGTAGAGACGCAGCGGGATGTCCCCAGCTGGGCCCGGGCAGGTCAGGTCACGGATCACTGCAAGCTCGCGCGCAGGACGGTCCGCCATGCCGTGCAGCGCAACATAGGACGCCCGCGCTTCCTCAAGCGTCATGTCAGCCAGAGCCGGCCCTTCCATCGCTGCGAGTGCATCGAGGAACATCTTCATGTCAGGGCGGATAAAGGGTGTGGTGTCGGACATTCTTGGCTCTCTCCCGTCTCTCTTTGCGTGAAGCGATAGAGGCTTGGCCCGCGCATTTCCACTCGCAAAGACGCATGTGTGACGGTAGGCATCGCTCCATGGACAATCTCACGCACAGCCTTGTCGGCGCGGTGATGGCGCAGACGGGTCTCAAGCGAAAAACCGGCCTTGCAATGCCCGCTCTTGTGATCGGAGCGAACCTTCCCGATGTCGATGCTGCGTGCTTCTTCTGGCTTGAAGGGACAGAACACCTCGGCTTCCGGCGCGGGATCACGCATGGGCCGCCCGCCTGGGTGATCCTGCCCTTGATCCTCGCTGGTCTTCTTTGGGCGTTCGACCGGTGGCAGGCAAAGCGGGGCAAACGGCCCGAGGGGCGCCTTCCTGTGCATTTCGGTTGGCTCTATGGCTTGAGTTTTCTCGGATGCCTTTCGCACCCGGCGCTCGACTGGCTCAACGTTTACGGCATTCGTCTGCTCGAGCCGTTTTCGTCGCAATGGTTTTATGGCGACACGCTATTCATCATCGATCTGTGGCTGTGGGCGCTTTTGTCGGTGACGATCTGGTGGTCGCTGCGGCAGGAAAAGCGCGGCGGCAACTGGACGCGGCCTGCGTGGATCGGAAGCGTCGTCGGGCTGCTCTACATCGCACTCAACGGGGCGATCACCTGGTTCGATTACAATGCAGGCGGCAAGTATCGCGAGCCTTATCCGGTCGAGTACATTTCATCACCCGTGCCATTCTATTTCTGGGAGCGTGAGCAAATCGCGAGGCTCGAAAGCGGGCGCTGGATTTCGAGCAGTTGGGACGGCGTGGCGTTCGGCTATGGTTACAGCCACTCGATCAGCCAGCAATGCGTGCTTCCCGACTTTAGTGAAGAGCGAAAGACCAATTCGCAACTCGATGCTTTCCTGTTCTGGTCACGCGCGCCTTTTGGAGAGGCCCATCGCGATGGTTCTCTCATTCTTCGTGATGCTCGCTTTTATGATCCGCTGGCGCGAGACAGGTTCGCTCTGGTGCTTCCCGACGTGAAATGCATGGAACTGGTACCCGACTAAAACGCTTGAGTACCATGACCAAACCGCAAATCCTCTGGCTGAGGCGCGATCTGCGCATGGCCGACAATCCCGCTCTCTATCACGCTGCCAAGGCTGGTCCGGTCGTTTGCGTTTATGTCCTCGACGACGAAGCCCCCGAACATCACAGGATGGGCGGCGCATCGCGTTGGTGGCTTCACCATTCGCTTGAAAGTCTGAGCAAGAGCCTGGGCACCCGGAACGCGAAGTTGATCCTGCGCCGTGGCGATGCGGTTGAGGAACTCACCACCGTCGCGAATGCAGTGGGGGCCGACACGATCCATGCGAACACGCATTACGAGCCGTGGTGGAGGAAAGCGCAGAAGAAGCTGAAGGACGAGATCGACCTCCAGCTCTACGACGGTGTTTACTTGTTCCCCGCTGGCCACGTTACGACGGGCTCGGGCGATCCGTACAAGATCTACACGCCGTTTTACAAAGCGTTGCGACAGGAATTGCCCCCGCGCGACGTGCTGCCCGAGCCGGAAACGCTCTCCTCTCCTGATGACTGGCCCGCGAGCGACGAGCTTGCCGACTGGAACCTGCTTCCCACCAAGCCCGACTGGTCGGGCGGCATCGCAGATTTCTGGGAGGTGGGCGAGGACGCGGCGCATGAGCGTCTGTCTGAATGGGAAGATCACGTCGCTGATTATGAGGACAAGCGCAACTTCCCCAGTGTCGACAAGACATCGCGCCTGTCGCCGCACCTGCACTTCGGCGAGATTTCCCCGGTGCAGGTCTGGCACGCGCTCAAGCACAAACGCTCCGATGGCTGGAACAGCTTCGAGAGCGAACTGATCTGGCGCGACTATGCGGCCAACGTGATTTGCGAATACCCAGCTTATGCGAGCGAGAACTATCGCGAAGATTACGACAAGCTCGAATGGCGCGATCCCGATAGCGACGAAAAGGCCGCAAAGGACCTCAAGAAGTGGCAAGAGGGCAAGACCGGCTATCCGATCGTCGATGCAGGGATGCGCCAGCTTTGGCAGACCGGTTGGATGCACAACCGGGTGCGCATGATCACCGCCAGCTTCCTCATCAAGCACCTCCTGATCGACTGGCGAAAGGGCGAGCAGTGGTTCTGGGATTGCCTGGTCGATGCCGACTATTCGTCGAATGCGGTCAACTGGCAATGGAACGCGGGCACCGGCGTCGACTCAAACATGTTCAGCCGGATTATGGCTCCGCTGACCCAGTCGGAGAAATTCGATGCGGCTGCCTACATCCGCGAATACGTGCCCGAGCTTGCCGATCTCGATGAGCCCTACATCCACGACCCCGAAGAGCATGGCCGTTTGCCCAAGGCCTATCCGGCCAAGATGATCGCTCACAAGGAAGGGCGCGAGCGGGCCATGTCGGCATACAAGGATATGAAGAACGGGTGAGGGCGCTCTTGCGGCCCCACATGGCTGGCGCTTAAGAAAGCGTCATGTCAGCGCAAGGGGTCAGAGGAGAGCAACTGCTCAGTTCGGGTGAGCGTTTTGCCTCGCGTCCGGGGCTGTTTTCGCGCCTGATCGCTCCTGGCTTCGGCAAGATCCTCGACCGGATTGATGCAGGGCTGGCGAAAGGGTCGCTGCTTGCGTACCTCCCCGATGGAACGACCCGGGTGCTTGGCGGTCATGCACCGGGTTTCGATGCGCAGATCACGCTCAAGGACTGGCGAGCGCTGTTGCGACTTGCGACAGGTGGGGTGATCGGTTTCTACCAGGCGTACGAGGCTGATGAGTGGGAGACGCCCGATCTCACGATGCTGTTCGCATTGTTCTCAGGCAATGTGAGGACGTTGGGGGATACGGCGCGCAGCTCAGGACCGTTCAAGTGGGCGGGGCGCATGGCTCACTGGCTCAATCGAAACAACCGCGCGGGTTCGCAGCGAAACATCGCTGCGCATTACGACTTAGGGAACGATTTCTACCGTGAGTGGCTCGACCCGACGATGACGTATTCGAGCGCGCTCGGCCATGGCGAAGACGGCCTTACGGCGGCGCAGAAACGCAAGCACGAGGCTTTGTCGGCCCGACTTGGCAATCCAAAGACTGTTCTTGAGATCGGATGCGGCTGGGGTTCGCTGGCGCAGCATCTTGCAGTCAGGGGCGCCGATGTGACGGCGATCAGCCTCTCCGACGAGCAACTCGCCTATGCGCGGGCAAACACATCTCCTGACATCCGCTATCTCAAGCAGGATTACCGCGATGTCAGGGGGACATTCGATGCGATTGCGAGCGTCGAGATGGTCGAGGCTCTGGGGCGCGAATACTGGCCGACATTCATGGACTGCATTGCTCGCAGTCTCGCTCCCGGAGGACGTGCCGGTGTCCAATACATCTCGTTGGCAGATGATCTTTTCGAGGCCTATGCAGGGACGGTCGACTTTATCCAGGCATTCATCTTCCCCGGCGGATTACTCATCAAGTCGAGCGAATTTCGTGCGCTGGCGGAAGAGAGGGGCCTCGAATGGCGCGATCAGAGCGATTTCGGGCTCGATTATGCTGAAACGCTCAAAATCTGGCGTGCACGCTTTGATGCCGCTTTCGAGCAAGGCCGACTGCCCGCGGGCTTCGATGATCGCTTCGTGAGGCTCTGGCGCTTTTACCTCAGCTATTGCGAAGGCGGGTTCCGCTCGGGCAATATCGACGTTCACCAGGTCACGCTGATCAAGACATAAGAGAAGAGAGAGAGGGACTTCGATGAAGAAGCTATTGGGGATCATGGGCGCGGTGAGCACACTCGCGCTGGCAGGATGCAGCTTTGGCGCCGCAGAAGGCGTAGAGGCCGCGCCAGCGCCGCTGGCTTCGGTGGAGATGGTCATGCCGCCCGAGCGAGATCCATCCGAGCTTCAAGTGCTGTTCTGGAACGACGAGCAACGCTCTGCCCGTTTCCGAGACATGGAAAGCTGGTTCGCAGGCCACGAAGTCCCGGCCGCATCAAATCCGCGCGCGCTCGAAGAGGGAACGCCGCTCCCGGCCGAGCTCGCACAGGAAATCCGCTCCCTGATGCTCGAAACAGGCGCTGCTGGCGTGATGGTTTGGGAAGATGGGGGCGTGCGCTTCGAGGACTACGCGCTCGGTTTTGGCCCCGATCAACGCTGGACCAGCTTTTCGGTAGCCAAGAGCTTTACTTCGACCTTGCTCGGAGCCGCTGTGAAGGATGGCTTTATTGGGAGCCTGGATGACCCAGTGACCCTGTATGTCCCCGGTCTTGCCGGTTCTGCCTATGACGGGGTCAGCGTGCGCCAGATTGCAACGATGACCAGCGGCGTCGCCTGGAACGAGGATTACACCGATCCCAACAGCGACGTGGCCGCCATGAATCGCTTCGTGGTCGAATATGGCCCTGACGCCATCGTCGAGCAGCTGAAAGGGCTCAAACGCGAAGCCGAGCCGGGCGAGAAGTGGGTTTACAAGACCGGCGAGACCAATCTTATCGGACTGGTGGTCGAAAACGCGGTTGGATTGTCGCTCGCTGAGTATGCTCAGGAAAAGATCGTCGAACCAGCGGGTTTCGAAGGCGGGCTGTTCTGGATGACTGATCCGCGCGGAGGCAATATCGGCGGCTGCTGCCTTTCACTGACGCTCGGGGACTACACTCGCATGGGCGTCTTCGCGCTTGAGGGCGGGGGTGACACCGTGCCCGAGGGTTGGTTTGCGGAAGCTGGCGATTCGCTGGTTGATTTCGAAAGTCGCCCTGGCTTTGGCTACGGCTACCAGTGGTGGACTTATCCCGGCAGCTATGGCGCGCAAGGCATATTCGGTCAGTCGATCACCATCGTGCCCGGCGACAATCTCGTCGTCTCGCTTGTCAGCAATTGGCCCACGGCCACCGGTGCGAACCGGGGCAAGTGGTTCCAGATGGTCGGAAAGATCGCGGCAGCCGAGTAATCGGACTGCCGCGACGCGGCATCACATCGGGCGGTAAACGCCGGTGTTGCTGTATCGCTGCAGGATGTTGTCGTGCACGATCGGGCTCAAGAGCTCGGTGAATGCGCAGCCGACGATGCAGTTGTCCCACCACACGACCTCGGCCTGAAGCGATTCGAGGCCGGGTAGGGTAAGCCAGCACATCTGGCCTTCGTGCATGCGATTGATCGATGCAGCGGAGAACCCCGAGATCGAAAGGTCGTGAACCACGCTCTGAAATGCGCGGCCACCCGACGCCCGAAGGGTAGCCGGGATTGTCAGGCGCGTGCGCGGTGAGCAGCGATCTTCCTGTGCTGCCATTTCGTATCGTTTTTGGTCGGTAGGCATGGGCCTGCTACCTTCTCCAGTCAGCTTGGTGGTCTCTGTGCCGGTGGAACGGGTTCGACCCTCATTCACCGGTTACGCTTGCCAGACTGTTGCACAGGAAGGTTAACAGGTTGGTAAGAGGCAGATTTCTGTGCCGTCATGCCCGTATTTTGCGGTGAAGCGATGCGATGACGTCACGATGCTACGCCGCAGGAACTCGCAGGGCCTCTTAATCTACGCGCTCGCGATGACCTGTCGTGAAGTCCTCAGCAAGCAGGGCGATAATGCGCTTTGCCACGACTTCGGGTGGTTTGACGCTTTCAGGCTTCTCTCCGGGATAGGCGCGGGCACGCATATCGGTGCGGGTTGCGCCCGGATCGACGATGGCAACGCGGAGCGGACTGAGCTTCTCAACCTCTGCGGCATAGCTGTCGAGCAGATTGTCGAAGGCTGCCTTGGTCGATCCGTAGGCCGACCAGAAAGAGCGCGGATTGGCACCGACGCTGCTGGTGAGGCCGATGATGCGGCCAGCCTCTGCACGGCGGAGCAGCGGGTCGAAAGCGGCTAGCAAGGCCTGTGTCGCGACCACATTGGTCATGATCGCTGTGTTGAACTGCTTGGGATCAATCTGCGGAAGCGGTGTGAGCTCTGGCAAATAGGCCGCTGAAATCACGAGAACATCAAGCGTTTCCCAGCGTCCCGCAATCGCGGAGGCAAGTCGCGAAATTGCATCGGGTTCGGTCAGGTCGACCGGCGCGATGGTCGAGGTTCCGCCCGCATCGTGGATCCGATCCTCGATGGCTTCGAGTGCCTTCACCTTGCGTGCGGTGAGGATCACATGCGCACCCGCCTCGGCAAGCGCGATGGCAGTCGCGGCGCCAATGCCCTTGCTCGCGCCAGTAACCAGGGCGGTGCGCCCTGCGAGAGGTTTTGTATCTGTCATGGAAGTTCAGGCCGCTTTGGGATCAACAAAAGGGAGTTCGCCTGTCCCCTCTTCGCTCATCGCGAGGTCGGTCAGGCTGGTGGGATAATCGCCGGTGAAGCAGGCGTCGCAGAATTGCGGGCAGGCCTTGTCGCGACTTTTCGAGCCGACGGCGCGGTAAAGGCCGTCGATGGAGATGAAGGCGAGGCTGTCGGCCTTGATGAATTCGCGCATTGGCTCGATTTCCATGCGCGCTGCGAGCAGTTTCGAGCGTTCGGGAGTGTCCACGCCGTAAAAGCACGAATGCGCGGTCGGCGGGCTGGCGACGCGGAAGTGCACTTCGCTTGCACCTGCCTCGCGCATCATCTCGACGATCTTGAGGCTGGTGGTGCCGCGCACGATCGAATCGTCGATGAGCACGATCCGCTTTCCGGCGACAAGGCCGCGATTGGCGTTGTGCTTGCGCTTAACGCTTGAATGACGCGCGCTGTCCGAGGGCTGGATAAATGTGCGCCCGACATAGTGCGAGCGTATGATGCCAAGCTCGAAGGGCACGCCCGATTCCTGAGCATATCCAATTGCTGCAGGCACGCCGCTGTCCGGTACGGGCACGACCAGATCGACATCGCATGGCGCTTCGATAGCGAGTTCGCGACCGATCGCCTTGCGCGCCTCATAGACACTGTGCCCGGCAAAGGAGCTGTCTGGACGGCTGAAATAGACGTGTTCGAAGATGCAGGGCCGCGCCTTCTGGTTGCCGAAGGGGTGCAGACTCTTGATCTCGCCGTCGAAACCGACCTGAATCATCTCGCCAGCTTCGACCTCGCGCACGAATTCGGCACCGACCACGTCGAAGGCGACGCTTTCGCTGGCGAACAGGATCGAATCGCCAAGCTTGCCCATTACCAGCGGACGGATGCCCAGCGGGTCGCGGCAGGCGATCATGCCTTCGGGCGTCATCACGATCAGCGCATAGGCCCCTTCGACAAGGCGCAGCGCGTCGATCAGCCGGTCGGCGACCGTTGGATAACGCGAGGTGGCGACAAGGTGGATGATAACTTCGGTGTCGGAGGTCGACTGGAAGATCGACCCTTTGCCAACGAGGTCTTTCCTCAGCGCAAGCGAGTTCGAGATGTTGCCATTATGGGCAATGGCAAAACCGCCGCTTGCAAGCTCGGCATAGAGCGGCTGCACATTGCGAAGGCCCGCGCCGCCGGTCGTCGAATAGCGCACATGGCCTGCCGCCATCGAGCCGGGCAGTTCGTCGATTGCTTCTTGTGAGGAGAAACTGTCCGCGACATGTCCAAGCGCGCGGCGAGAGATGAAATCCTTGCCATCGAAGCTGGTTATGCCGACCGCTTCCTGCCCGCGATGCTGGAGCGCGTGCAGGCCCAAGGCGGTCGCAGCAGCAGCTTTCTCCGCGTTGATCGCGCCGAACACGCCGCACTCTTCGCGAAGCTTGTCGCCATCGGGGTCCAGAAATGGATGAGTGAGGTTGCCTGCGACGCCCTCAGTATCGGTGTTTGCCATCGCTCGTACTGTCCGCTGCGCTGCCCCCGAATGTTGTGCGCTCAATGGCGATGTTACCGATCAATTACAAGGTCGGATCACGGACCGTCACCGGTCTTTTTTGCTACGTGGCTGAAGCGTACCGGTTTTCGCATGAGGTCTGCTTGTGCGCACACCGATCGCGTCTTAAAGGCAGCGTTCATCTCAACTGCTCCACTTCACCGGACCTGAATGCTCACTCCCTTCGAAAGAATGATCGCCAAGCGCTACCTGTGGCCGGGCAAGGGCGAGGGCTTTATCGCGCTCGTCGCCGGGATTTCGGTCGGCGTCGTGATGCTGTCGGTAGCAATGCTCGTTCTCGTGATGAGCGTAATGGGCGGCTTTCGCACCGAAATGCTCGAGAAGTTCTCAGGGCTGAACGGTCACGCGATCATCCAGGCCTATGGCGGCGAGCTTGATGGGTGGGAGCGTGTTGTTGAAGAAGTGCGCGCCACCGAGGGCGTCACCGATGCATCTCCGCTGATTGAACAGCCGCTGGTCGCAAGCGTCAACGGGCGGCTGAACCCGGTGTTCGTTCGCGGAAACACGCCCGAAGATCTCGCGCTGATCAGCGACAAGGTCCTGTTCGGTGATATCTCTTCGCTTCAGCCCGATGCAGGGCGGGTTGCGATAGGCTCACGCTTGGCTGCCAATATGGGGGCCCGCGTTGGCGATACGGTCACACTGATCAATCCATCAGGCCGCACGACGCCATTTGGCACCACCTTCCGCCAGGTTCCTTACGAGGTCGGCGCAATTGTCGAGTTCGGGCTTTACGACTTTGACGAAAAGTTCGTGGTTATGCCGATGAGCGATGCGCAGACGCTCCTCCTGATGGGCGACACGATCGGCCTTATTCGCGTGAACGTGACCGACCCTGACAATGTGAGCGGTATTCTTGGCGCGGTGGAGCAGGATCTTACCGGCCGCGCTCAGATCGCCGACTGGAAGCAGATCAATTCAACCTTGTTCGAAGCACTCGAGATCGAACGCGTTGCGATGGCTTTCGTGCTGAGCTTCATGGTTCTGGTCGCCAGCTTCAACATCCTGTCGAGCCTCGTGATGCTGGTTCGTGCGAAAACGCGCGACATCGCGATCATGCGAACGATGGGTGCAACGCGGCGCTCGCTGCTCAAGATTTTCGTCACGACCGGCACCACGATTGGAGCGATCGGTACGATTGCCGGTCTCGTGCTGGGCTTCGTGCTGCTCCTGTTCCGCAACGAGATCGTCGATGGCATCGCCTATGTCACTGGAGCACAGATCTGGGATCCGGAAGTCCGTTTCCTCACCAGCCTGCCTGTCCGCATCGATGCATGGGAAGTGATCGGCGTGGTCGCCCTGGCCATCGGGCTCAGTTTCCTCGCAACGCTATATCCTGCGCTCAAGGCTTCGAACACCGATCCGGTTCAGGTGCTGCGTTATGAGTGATCCGATTGTCTCTTTGCGCGACGTGAAGCGCAGCTTCGAACAAGGTGGCCAGCGCATTGACGTCCTGCGCGGGGTAAATCTCGACATCATGCCGGGCGAGATTGTGGCGCTTCTTGGACCGTCTGGTTCGGGCAAATCGACTATGCTTCAGGCTGTCGGACTGCTCGAAGGCGGTTTTGAAGGTTCGATCACGATTGCCGGTGAGCGCGCAGAAAAGCTCGCCTCGGATCAGCGCACTCGCGTTCGGCGCGAGCATCTTGGGTTTGTTTATCAGTTCCACCACTTGCTGCCCGATTTCAACGCGACAGAGAACGTGGTGATGCCGCAGATGGTGGCTGGCACTGACAAGGCGACCGCAACGACACGCGCTGAAAGCCTATTGTCCAGCCTCGGCCTCGGCCACCGCCTAACGCACCGGCCCAGCCAGCTTTCGGGCGGTGAGCAGCAGCGCGTTGCAGTGGCGCGCGCGCTGGCTAATCAACCGACCTTGGTGCTCGCGGATGAGCCAACCGGCAATCTTGACGAGGCGACTTCGGACGTGGTGCTCGGCCAGTTCCTCGATCTGGTACGAGGCGAGGGCAGCGCGGCATTGGTTGCGACACATAACGAACGCCTTGCAGCGCGCATGGACCGCGTCGTCCGCTTGCATGACGGTGTGCTGGGGTAGCTCGCCAGAGCGCGTCAAAAACCCGTGAACCATTGCGCCTTTGGCTGGTTATTCAGTCAAAGGAGAATTTTCATGGCAGACCATCCCAGTACATTCGAAGGCACCCCGCTCGATACCGATGAAGACGCGTGGGAAGACCGCGCGGCTCTGCACAACAAGGCGAGCAGCGACGGTGTCATTTCAGGCGGCAACGCCCTTCGCCGTGGCACCTTTGCCGAGATGATCCGTCACATCGCCATGCTGCCTGAGGATGAGCGCGGTGACTACGTGATCGAGAAAAAGGGCGACCGCGAATACTCTGCCGAGGAAGCGATAGCGCTCGCCTCCCGCGAAGACTTTCCCAAGTCATAATCATCAAAAGCCCGCACGCAGCTATCCGCGCGTGTGGGCTTTTTGCAGATCAGGGCTGGCGCTTTCGCCGGCCCGCGGTCACCCTCGCGCCAACAGGGAGGGTACCACATGATCGCACTCGTTCTTCCGCTCGCGCTGCTTCAGGCGACAGCAGACGCACCACCAACGCCGCCAGCACCTCCGCCGCCCGCCTGCGCAAGCGAGGCGCATGGCGGCTTCGATTTATGGGTTGGCGAGTGGGACGTGTTCCCCAACGGCAGCGACACTCAAGTCGCAAACAGCCGGATCGAAAGGCTTTCAGGCGGGTGCTCGATCCGCGAAACGTGGATGCCCTTTCGCGGCTCCGGCGGGCAGAGCATGTCGATGCTCAACCACACGACTGACCGCTGGGAGCAGACCTGGGTCGGCGCTGATGGCAAACGCGTCGATTTCGAGGGCGGTGTCGTGGATGGCGCAATGGTCCTGACCGGCTATTGGGATGATGTCGCAGGGCCCGGGCAGGACGCCTTGGTGCGTATGACCTACTCGAAACTTGATGACGGATCTGTGCGCCAGCACGGAGAGGCCTCGACGGACCATGGGCTTTCGTGGCAAACGAGCTTCGATTTCATCTACCGGGCGAAGGACCAAGCCGACCAATGACCACGATTGCCGATTTTGAAGTAACCACCAACCGGGGCGAAACGCTCGATCTTGCGACCAAGAAGGGCAAGGTCCTGCTGGTGGTGAACACCGCGTCCAAATGCGGTTTTACCCCGCAGTATGATGGGCTGGAAAAGCTCTATCAGGACTTCAAGGACAAGGATTTCGAAGTTCTCGGCTTCCCCTGCAACCAGTTCGGCGCACAGGAGCCCGGCAATGCCGACGAGATCGCCGAATTCTGCAAGGTCAATTTTGGTGTTACTTTCCCGTTGATGGCCAAGATCGACGTGAACGGACCAGATGCATCACCGCTCTACGACTGGATGAAGAGCGAGAAGAAGGGCGTGATGGGCTCCAAATCGATCAAGTGGAACTTCACCAAGTTCCTGATCGACCGCGAAGGCAACGTCGTGAAGCGTTACGGCCCGCAGGACACGCCGCGCATGATCGCGAAGGATATCGAAAAGCTGATCTGAGAATTGTCCACGATCTGTGGAGAATTAGCGTAGGCCAACGCTTCCGATTTCAGGCAATTTTCCTAGATTAGGGTATGCCCTTCGCTCCCTTCGTCCCGCTACGCGTCTTGTCGTCCTATTCGATGCTTGAAGGAGCCATCGATCCCAAGGCGATCGCCAAGCTGGCGAAGGAGCGCGGCTTTCCCGCGATTTCGATCTGTGACCGCAACGGCCTGTATGGCGCGGTCATGTTCGCCAATGCCTGCAAGAGCGAGGGCGTGCAGCCGATCATCGGCACGCTGCTGGGTGTTGCTCGCGAGGGTAGCGAAGGCAAGCTTGTCGATTACCTGCCGCTGCTCGCGCAGGATGAGGCGGGATATGACAATCTATGCCATCTCGTCTCCAAGGCGCACCTCGATCGCCCGCTTGAGCTCGAGCCACATGTCGTCATGGACGATTTGGAAGGCCATACAGATGGCCTGATCGCGTTGACCGGCGCGGGCGAGGGGGCTTTGACGCGTCTGCTCGCAGAGGGGCAGGTCGACACTGCGACCACTTTTGTCGAGCGGCTCGACAAGCTGTTCGTGAACCGCCTCTATATCGAGCTTGCACGCCACGGTGATCCGGTGTGCGAGCGGGCCGAGGATGCGCTGATCGAGATGGCGTATAATCGCGCTCTGCCTCTCGTCGCGACAAATCCCGCGAACTTCGCCGAGCCCCACATGCACAAGGCGCATGACGCCATGCTGTGCATCGCGAACTCGACCTATATCGAGAACGAGGATCGCCCGCGAACCAATCACGCTGCCTTCGTCAAATCTTCGAATATGATGGAAGAGCTGTTCGCCGATCTTCCTGAGGCAACCGCCAACACCCTCGTCATCGCGCAGCGCTGTGCTTACGCGCCGCCATATCGCGACCCGATCCTGCCGAGCCTCGCCGGTGACCTCGAGGGCGAGGCAAAGATGCTGGCGGAGCAATCGAAGGCAGGTCTGGAAGAGCGGCTTTCGTCCTATGAGGACCTCTCCGAAGAGGATCGTAAGGTCTATTTCGACCGCCTCGATTACGAGATCGATATCATCGTCGGGATGGGCTTTCCCGGATACTTCCTGATCGTTGCCGACTTTATCCAATGGGCAAAGGACCAAGGCATTCCTGTGGGGCCAGGACGTGGTTCGGGTGCTGGCTCGATCGTCGCCTGGGCGCTGACCATTACCGACCTCGACCCGATCCAGCTGGGATTGCTGTTCGAGCGTTTCCTCAACCCCGAACGTGTGTCGATGCCCGACTTCGACATCGACTTCTGCGAAACGCGGCGCGGTGAAGTCATCCGCTACGTGCAGAAGAAATACGGCCATGACCACGTCGCTCAGATCATCACCTTCGGTAAGATGAAAGCCCGCGCGGTGCTGCGCGATTGCGGGCGCATCCTGCAGATGAGCTACGGGCAGGTCGATCGCCTGTGCAAGATGGTGCCGAACCATCCAACCGATCCGTGGACTCTGCCCCGCGCTCTCAATGGAGCGGCGGATTTCAAGAAAGAATACGACAACGACAACGAGGTGAAGCGCCTCGTCGATCTGGCACTTCAGCTTGAAGGTTTGCCGCGAAACTCCTCGACCCACGCAGCCGGTGTGGTGATCGGGGACCGGCCACTGGCGCAGCTTGTTCCGCTTTATCGCGATCCGCGTTCGGATATGCCGGTGACGCAATACGACATGAAGAATGTCGAAAGCTCGGGCCTCGTGAAGTTCGACTTTCTCGGGCTCAAGACGCTGTCGGTGCTGCGCAAGGCGGTGGACCTGCTCGCCATGCGCGGGATCGAGATCGATCTCGGCGCGCTGCCGCTGGATGACACGGCGGTCTACGATCTCATGCAGATGGGTAACACGGTCGGCGTGTTCCAGCTGGAATCGGAAGGCATGCGCCGTACGCTGAAGGCGGTGAAGCCTTCGAATTTCGGCGACATCATCGCGCTTGTCTCGCTCTATCGTCCGGGTCCGATGGACAACATTCCGCTGTTCGGACAGCGCAAGGCGGGCGAGGTGGCGATTGAATACCCGCATCCCAAGCTCGAAGGGATTCTCGCCGAAACCTACGGCATCTTCGTCTATCAGGAACAGGTCATGCAGGCCGCGCAGATCCTGGCCGGATACTCGCTCGGCGATGCTGATCTCCTGCGCCGAGCGATGGGTAAGAAGGTCCAGGCTGAAATGGACATCCAGCGCGGCCGCTTTGTCGAAGGCTGCAAGGACGTCTCAGGTATCGAGGCCAAGCAGGCGAACGAGCTGTTCGACTTGATCGACAAATTCGCAGGCTACGGTTTCAACAAGTCGCACGCCGCCGCTTACGCATTGCTCGCCTATCAGACCGCTTGGATGAAGGCGCATTACCCCGAAGAATTCTACGCCGCGTCGATGTGCTTCGACCTTCACCAGTCGGAAAAGCTCAACATCTTCGTCGACGATGCTCGCCGCTACCCGGCGGAGCGCGCGAACGGGTCTGGGGTCGAGGTGCTACCGCCGGACGTGAACCATTCCGAAGCGCGCTTCACGGTCGAACAAACCGACGATGGCTACGCGGTCCGCTATGCGCTCGCGGGCATTCGCAATGTCGGTGAGAAGGCGATGGAGGCAATTGTTGCCGAACGCCGCTCCAAAGGACCGTTCGAGAGCCTCAAGGACCTGTTTGAGCGCATGCCACACGGCGCGATGAACCGGCGCCAGCTCGAAGGGTTGATCTGCGCAGGTGCGCTAGACGGGCTCTACCCCAACCGTGGAGAATTGTTCGCCAACGCCGACCTGCTGCTCGCCACCGCCGATGCGGCGGCACGGGAGCGGTCGAGCGGGCAGGGCGGCCTGTTTGGCGGCGACAATGCCCCGCAGGAAGACTTGCGCCTGCAGCCTGCCGAAAGCTGGTCACGGCCCGACCAGATGGCGAAGGAACGCGAGAATTTCGGGTTCTACTTCTCCGCCCACCCGGTCCAGCAATATCGCGAAGTCGCCTCGGCACAGGGAGCGCGCACTTACCAGAGCCTGATGGATGGCGGCGCGCCTGCTGGCCGCCAGACCGCTGTGATCGCGGCCATGGTCGAGAGCGCTGGCAAGGGCCGCACCAAGCGCGGGGCGGAGTTCGTGCGCGGGCAATTTTCGGACTCCTCGGGTCAATTCTCGGCGGCGTGTTTTGAAGAGTCGCTCGTCTCGAGCTTCCAGAACTGGGCCGATAGCGGGGAATGCGTGCTGCTCACGGTTGAGCTCGATTCTCCCAATCCCGGCGAACCTCCGCGTCTCACGGTACGCGGAGCAAGGCCGCTTTCCTCGGTCACTGGCAGTACGCCGATGATCCTCAAGATGGATGTGACCAGTCTGGACGGACTGGCAGAGCTGAAACTGGAACTGACACAGGACGACAAGGCGCCGGGCGAAGTGCTTGTCCGGCTTATCCTCGGACCTGACGAGGAAGCGCATATGCGGCTCGGCTCGAACTTCGTTCTCGATGGCGAGCTTGCCGAGCGGCTTGCACAGGCGGAGGGTATCGAGAACGTCGCGCTCGAACCGCTTCGAGGACGGGCGAACCTCAAGCTGGTGGCCTGATGTCTGATCCCGTCGCGGAGCTCACCGACAAGGAGAAGGAGGCGCTGCGGCTGCTGTTGGCGGGGTACGATGCAAAATCGTCGGCCAATGAGCTCGATATTTCGGTGCACACGCTCAATGATCGCCTGCGCAGCGCGCGGCGCAAACTGGGCGTTACCACAAGCAAGGAAGCCGCAAGGCTACTCGCCAGCGCCGAGAATGGATCGAACGCGTCGGACCCCAAATCCCTTGTGCACAATCCTTTGGGGGTACGGGAAAACCAAGAAAATCAGGATGATCCATCTGCCGCGGATCGAAGCGAAACCGGAATTTTCCAGTTCGCAGCGCGGCGGAAAGGTATTCTGATCATGTCATTTACTCTGGCTCTATCGCTCGCAATCCTGGCGGTCATCCCCTCGCAAGCGCCTTCAACCGAGAGCGCATCGGTGGCACCGCGGCCATCCCAGTCCGAACTCCAGGCGCGGCGCTGGCTCGGCCTCATCGATTTCGGCAAATTTGACGAAAGCTACGAAGAGGCGGGAGAGGCGCTCCGCGATCAGTATTCGCTCGGCAAATGGAAGTTCGGGCTGACGCTTCGCATGACGAAGGGCGACATTCAGGATCGCTCGCTCGCCACCGTTACGCGCACGGACGAGTTCAAGGGGCGCGAAGGCGGTGAGTACGAAATCGTCGTGTTCAACTCGCTGTTTGAATACGAAAACCGTCAGATCGAGCGGGTCGTCCTCGAACGCGTAGGATCTGAGTGGCAGGTGGTCGATTACAAGATCACCCCGCTCGAAGGCGACCGGTAACGAAAAAGGGGCCGGATCGCTCCGGCCCCTTTCGCAATTCAAGCTTCGAACTTCGCTTACATGCCCGAACCCGGACCGTAAGTGATTTCGACGCGGCGGTTTTGCAGTTCGCGCACACCGTCAGCGGTGGGAACGCGCAGATCGCTTTCGCCGAACGCCTCGCTCGCAATCATGGAACGAGCCACGCCGCGACCGGTCAGGTACTGCTGCACACTCGCGTTGCGACGGGCCGCAAGGTCGAGATTGTAGCTCTGACTGCCGACCGTGTCGGTGTGACCGGCAAGCATCACGCGCGCGCTGCCGCAGTTCGAATAAGCCGTCACGGCATTATCCAAAATGGTCGCAGCTTCCGAAGTGATCGCGCTTTCATCAAAGTCGAAGAAGACGATGTACGGGCCGGTGTTACACGGCGCCGGCTCAGGAGCGGGCGGCGGCGGTGGCGGCGGCGGTGGCGGGGGAGGCGGCGGCGGTGGCGGCGGCGGGGGAGGAGGCGGCGGTGGCGGCGCATCCTGACCACCGAAGTTGAAGGTCAACGTGCCGAGGATCGAGTGCGATTCTTGAAACAGCTCAAGTCCGTTGCCACCAAAGCCTTCGACTTCAACATTGTCGGCGCGGAAGTAGCGATACTTCACGCCCAGATCGACATTGTCAGCGATCGGATAACGAGCGCCGGCGATGCCCTGGTAGGCAAAGGTCGTGTCACTATCGTCAGCGAACACGCCGTTGACCGGATCGCTGAGCTGAAAGCTCACATTGGCAAAACCAGCGCCGCCGCCAACGAAGAACTGCAGGCCGTCATCGTCACCGATGTCGATCATGCCGTTGAGCATTGCGGTCAGGGTGTCTTGAGTGCTGTCGGGACCGGTGCGGAAGCCGCCGGGGACACCGAGAGTGTTGTTCGGGCTGGTCACGACGAAGGTGTCATGATCCTGCGCCTTGTAAGTTGCCTCGGCCTCGAGACGGAACATGCCAAAGTCGTAACCGACCACGGCTTCCAGCTCGATCCCGGTGCCGGTGTTGACGAACGATTCGTTCAGCGGCGGGGTACCCTGGAAGGGTTCGCTCTCGATCTCGATCTGGTCTTCAAAGACGACGCCTCCGCCGATACCGGCGTAGACCTGTCCCTCGCGCGCTTGCGCCGGGACTGCGATGATTGCCGCCGTGCTGGCAAGCAGGATCGCTGTTTTTCTCATTTTTGTCCTCACTATGTATTTGACCAACCACGCAAAAGGGGGATCGTGGCGGTTGCGAGAATAATCCGTGACTTTGTCCAAAGTTCCAAAATTTCTTCGCTCTGTGTGAAATAGTCGGTCGTCAGCCTCATTCTTGCGACCAATGGCATCGGCTCAGGTAATCGCAATGAGGACAATTACTTGGGTCAGACGCGTTTGCGCCCACCGAAAAATGAAGGGGCTGGAATGCTCCGGCCCCTAATGCGAGTTCTATTGATGCCGCTTCTTACATGCCCGAAGCGGGGCCGTAGGTGACCTCAACACGGCGGTTCTGAAGTTCGCGCACGCCGTCCGCGGTGGGAACGCGCGGCTGCGATTCACCGAACGCTTCACCCATGATCCGTGCAGCAGGAATGCCGCGACCGGTCATGTATTCCATCACGCTCATATTGCGGCGCTCGGCCAGAGCCATGTTGTAGCTTACGCTGCCTGACCGGTCTGTATGACCGGCGAGCATCACGCGCGCCATGCCGCAATTCGCATAGGCGGTGATCGCATTGTCGAGGATCGTCGCAGCATCCGCCGTGATCGCGCTCTCATCGAAATCGAAAAACACGATGTAGGGGCCAGTGTTGCACGCCGGAGCAGGCGGCGGGGGCGGAGGAGCAGGCGGCGGTAGCGGCGGTGGGGGAGGCGGAGGAGGAGGCGGCGGGGGCGGAGGAGGCGGCGGGGGCGCAGCCTGACCGCCGAGGTTCCAGATGAGGCTCGCCATAACCGAGTGAGATTGGCAGTCGACCTCGATCGGGTTGCCGTTCGCAGCGTCGATTTCGAACTCGTCCACTACAAAGTAGCGATACTTGAGGCCGACATCCATCCGATCGTTTACGGGAACCCGGAAACCGGCGATTGCCTGGTAAGCGAAGTCGCTGCTGGAGTCGTCGATGAGGCTGCCGAAATTGGCAGGTTCGATCGAAAGGTCGACCCGCGCGATACCGGCACCGCCCCCGGCATAGACTTGAATGCCGTCGTCGTCCCCGAATTCGATCAGCGCATTCACCATGCCACTGATGATATTGATGTCAGCCGATGAGCTTACGAAGCTGACCGGAGTTGTCTGACCGCCTGCAGTGAAGGTCGGGTTGAGCAGGGTAACATCGTCGATGCCATTGTTCTTGTAGGAACCCTCGGCTTCAAGCCGGAACCAACCGAAATCGTATCCGAAGATCACGTCGGCATCGAAACCGAGGTTCGGATCGGCAAAGGCCGCGTTGGTCTGCGGATCGGTATCGGCGAGATCGATGTCGATCTGGTTGCCATCGTTGATGCCCGCTTCGAGACCGACATATGCCTGCCCCTCGCGCGCCTGTGCAGGAGCGGCAATTGCTACCGCAGTGGTAGCAAGCAAAAGTGCTGTTCTTTTCATTGTAACCCTCACTGAGTTTTGAACTCTCTTGTGCGGGTAAGCTGCGCCTATGGCAGGTACATGACGCATTCCTTCACCTTGTCATACATCTGTCCGATGCGAGGATCGCCGATTGCAATGCGCGGGTCTGCGCGCCATGATCCCTCTCGGAGAGAGGCTGCTTTTTGCGGCCGATTATTTTTCAGGAGAGAGAGAAACAACGATGCAGACGCAGAACCTGGGTGCCATGCAGGACTGGAGCATGCGGATCACGTCGGTGATCGACCATGCCGCACGCGAAGCCGGAGCGCGCGAAATCGTCACGCGCTGGGCCGACGGCAGCGAAACCCGCACCAACTGGGCCGGTATCCGCGAAGATGCGCTGAAGATGGCGCAGGCATTGAAGGCTCTTGGCATCAAGCCGGGCGAACGCGTTGCGAGCCTTGCGATGAACCATTCGCGTCACCTCGTAAGCTGGTACGGCGTTGCTGGCATGGGCGGGGTGCTCCACACGGTGAACCCGCGCCTGTTCGAAGATCAGCTCGAATACATCGTCACCCACGCTGAAGACCGCGTGCTGCTTTACGATGCAGCTTTTCAGCCGATCGTCGATGCGATGAAGGACCGCTGGCCCACGGTCGAGCACTACATCTGCTACGATTCCGGCGAGCACACGACCAGCTTCGAGGATTGGATCGGCGAACAGGATGGTGAGACCGAATGGTTCGCCGGAGACGAGCGCGATCCGTGCATGATCTGTTACACCAGCGGCACGACCGGCAATCCCAAGGGCGTCCAGTACGAACATCGCTCCACCGTCATGCACGCCATCAGCGGGCTACAGCCTGCCGCTTTCAACTTCTCGAGTGCCTCGGTGATGCTCCCCGTGGTCCCGATGTTCCACGCGGCCAGCTGGGGGCTGCCCTACGCTGGCGCGATGGCTGGCATTAAGTTCGTGTTCTCGGCGGTCAACGACCCGGCTGTGCTGCACGAGATGATGATCAAGGAGGGTGTCACCGACAGCGCGGGCGTGCCAACCGTCTGGCTCGCTCACTTCCAGTATTGCGACAAGGAAGGCCTCGACCTGCCGCCGCTGAAAGCCGCAACTATCGGCGGTTCGGCTGCCCCCAAGTTCATGATCAAGCGCCTTCTCGAAAACGGAACGCGCGTGCAGCACGCCTGGGGCATGACCGAGACCAGTCCCATCGGCACGGTCGGTGGCCCGACCTGGGACTGGGATACGCTCACGCTTGATGAGAAGGTCGACAAGTGCGCCATGCAGGGGCGCCCCGTTTTCGGCGTCGAGCTGCGCACCGTGGACCTCGACGACATGGCGACCGAATTGCCGCGAGACGGAATGACTTCCGGCGCGCTCCAGATCCGGGGACCATGGATCATCAAGCGCTACTTCAAGGCGGAGCAGGACGCGGTAAACAACGAAGGCTGGTTCGACACTGGCGACGTTGGCATCCTGCACCCGGACGGCACGCTGCAACTCACCGACCGGACCAAGGACGTGATCAAGTCGGGCGGCGAATGGATCAGCTCGGTCGAGCTGGAAAACGCAGCCGTCGGTCACCCTGCCGTCGCCGAGGCGGCGTGCGTCGGCATGTTCCACCCTAAGTGGGACGAGCGCCCGGTGCTGTTCGTCATCAAGAACGAAGGGGCCGAATGCACTGGTGATGATATCATAGAGCACTTGAAGCCGCTCGTCGCGAAGTGGTGGCTGCCCGACGCAGTCGAATTCGTTGACGATATCCCGCACACTGCAACCGGCAAGATCTCGAAGAAAGATCTGCGCGACCGGTTCTCGGACTACAAGCTGGAGGCGTGAGGGCCATGATGAAGAACCGCATCGCAACCCTGTTCGCACCCCTCGCGCTGCTTGCGTGCACCTCCTCGGCAGCGGCAAGCGTCATCGACGTTGCTAAGACACCGTGGTGCGGGTGCTGTGCAGTCTGGGTCGAGCGGATGGAAGCCGCCGGCTTCACGCTCGATGTGCGCAATGTCGAGGATTTGAACCCGATTGCCGACGAAGCTGGCGTGCCGCGAAACCTGCGCGGGTGCCACACCGCTATGGTCGAAGGCTACGTGATCGAGGGGCACGTTCCTGCAGAGGATATCAAGCGGCTACTCGAAGAACGGCCTGACGCGGTCGGACTCAGCGTTCCCGGAATGCCGATTGGCTCGCCCGGAATGGAGCGGGGCAGCCGCGTCGACCGCTATCAGGTCGTGCTGATCATGGCCGATGGACGCCACCGAGTGTGGTCCACCCACGGCCCCTCGCAGTCCTGAACCTGAAGGGGGGCAGTCTCATGGCCAAGAGCTATATCGACCCATCGCCTGCCAATTTTCAGGCGTTCAAGGACCTGCCGCGCGATGAACCGATCCATATGCTCAACCTGCTGCGATATCGCGAACTGGCCGAGTATCCCGAAGGCCATGAACATCACGGCAATGGCTGGAGCGGCAGGCGCGCTTACGAGGAGTACGGCGTAACCTCTGGCCCGATCTTCAGCCGCGTGGGCGGCGAAATCGTCTGGCGCGGTGCTTTCCAGACGATGGTGACAGGGCCGGAGCCTGACGAAAAGGTCTGGCATGACGGCTTTGTCGCGCAATACCCCAATGCGGGCGCTTTCTTCGAGATGATCAAGGACGCCGACTATCAGAAAGCCGTCATCAACCGCACCGCCGCGCTGGTGGACAGCCGCCTGATGCGCTTCCAACCGGGCGAAGTCGGCGGAGGGTTTGGCTAGTCCGAGCCGCTCTCGCAATCGTCTTCCGGCAGGCCGAATGGGGCGATGCGCGGGTTAGAGAACGATCCTTCGTCCGGTGACGCGTCGGGTGTCGAGCGGCCGAGTTGCTCGTTCATTTTCTCGGCCACGTCTGCCGGGACGAGCACGGTGCACAGCTTTTCGACTTCGTCGGTGACGATCACGCCGAAATCTTCGTCGATGGCATCGCGCGGGATGCCGAAACGTTCGGCCACGGCGTCAGGATCAGGCGGGTCTCCATCGAAATGGAACTGCACCATCACCTTGGGTTGATCCTGAGCCATGACCGATCGTCTCTCTTTCAGGGGTGAATGCTAGCCACCACAGCCGCAGTCACCGCCTCCGGATTTGCCGCCGGCAGGCGCGGGCGGCGCGGCGCCGTCTGAGCCCACAAGCGCTTGGTATTGGCCAACATAGTAGAACAGTTCGGCCATTTCTTCCACGCTCAGCTCTTCTAGCGCACTGCCGTCGCTTAGGTCGAGCATGCCCATATCGCCGCTCTGCGCATCGCCATCATACTCGTCGAAGAAGTCGAACTCCGCTTCCTGACCCGGACGCGGCGGGCGCGGCGGAATGGGCGGGATGGGGATGGGACGCGGTGGCCGCGGGATCGGCAGACGCGGACGACACAGCCGCGGGAAACGGCGGCAGATGTCGCGCGGCAGCGGGATCGGGCGACAGATGTGCGGATGCGTGCGGCATATGTCGATGATGATCGGCCGCAAGCGCCTCGCAATCGCGCACCCGTTGACCACGCCATAACCGTGCGAGAAATCATAGCCTCGCGTACCAAGATCCTGCGCGGTGTTGGTGATCAGCTGACGAATGGCTGCCGGGGTCCGCGATGCGTTTCCTGCGACATATGGCCGCTTGGAACGCACCGCCGCAACCACGCCTGCGACAACGGGGCAAGCTGCCGAGGTTCCCCCATCGGCGGCATAAACGCCGGAACCCTGAAAGTGCGTGTATCCGGAGATATCCGGCTTGTTGCGCACGAGACGGCCCGGGCCCTTACTCGAATAGCCGACGCGGGTTTTCGTCGTATCGACACCAGCGACCGAGAGCACCTGCGGGTGGCTGTTTGCGCCATAGATTGCGCGTGAAGTCACACCTCTGCAGCGACCATCGGGGCAGTCGCTTCCGCAATTGCCTGCCGCGAAGAGGATGTCTGCGCCATGGCGGGCCAGGGTGGTCACGATCCGATTGAAGGGGTGGCCGGGATTGTCGCTGTAATTGCCCGGATGACCGACGGGGTAATCCCACGATGGATGGAACATGCCCCAGCTGTTGTTGACCACCAGCGAGCGCGTTTCACCGGGACGGCGCGGAGCGCGCATCACGCGGATAAGGTGCTGGTATGCGCGCACGGCATCGGACAGGAAGCCTTCCATCACCGTGCCGCCAGTCGCCCGCGTTTGAAGCAGGGCGATGTCGAGCAGGGTGCATTTGGGCGCTGCAATACACGCGTCGAAAGCGCACATCGTGCCGTGTCCGACTGGCAGATTGCCCGGCGTTAAACCGGCGCGCGGAACCCAGCTGCGGGCCGCATCGAAACCGGGATTTTTCCCCTTCGAGCGGATATGCGCCATGTTGATGCCGCTATCGACAATCGCGACGAGCACGCCTTCACCGTTTGCTCCCATGCGGTGCAGGGTGCTGGTGCAAAGCAGCCGCTCAACCGTCCGGTCGTTTCCCTGCGGAGGCGATCCGGGGCAAATGAGGCATGGCTCGATCGTGACGTCGGAATAGACGCCCCGAACACCTGGCTTCTTCATCAGCTCCTTCGCCGCCTTTTCAGCATCGTCGGAATCGACGTCGCAGCGCATGAGGTAAGTGGTTTCGACCGAGGGTTGAGCATCGAACCCGTCGTCTTCTATGGAGACGTTCTCGCCGTCCTCTTCGGACGCCATGTCAAAGCCGAAATCGTCGTCGAAGGCAGCAAAGCGTGCTTCGCCTGCTCCGCCGGCAAGATCGGTCATTTCCGTCACGCCGAAGTCGGTATCCAACGTGATGCTGGAGACGTCATCTGCCGCAGTGACCGTCTTTGATTTCTTCATCGCCTTTTCGGTGGCGGCACCGGCTTCGAATTTGCCTGTAGAAGCTGCCGCGAGGCCGCGATCCTCTTCCATTTCGATAAGAAGTTTTACTAAGCTCATGATCCTGTTCCTGTTTTTGGTTTTGTAGAACAAGTGATTGAGCGACCTTTATTGTTCCCTCTCATTGCAATCACGAATAGGCCATCGCTCCCAAAATCTGTGGGAAGTTAAGTTCAATGCTTTCCAAATGACCGACTCGGATATTACGAGTTTCCATTCTGGGAAGATGGTATGGAATCGACAATTGTCTGAATATTGTTAGAAAATGTTAGTTTACAGTTATATTAACTAAACTACATTTCGATTCCGCTTCGTCTTGTCTTGGCCAAATCTTACGCTGCTTTTCTGACATATATCGCGTCGGCCTTACGAACCGGCGGCCTAGGCCATCTGGCGCTAGCTGATCGAAATTGCCCGACACCGCTCTCTTGGCTAGTCTTGTGTGACCTCACAGCCAGTGTAGAGAAATGAATGCCCACCGTTGCCGTCGCCACCGATTTCAGTCCCAGAGCAGACAGGGCGGTGGATCGCGCAAAGCTTCTGCAAAAGCAGATGGGCGGCAAATTGCTGGTCATCCATGCGACCAATCAGGCGGCAGACGATCAGCCGGACATGGATGACCTCACTCGCAGAATGCGTCTTTCCACCGGGCTTGAGGCCTCTGATGGCGACGTGCAGTTTCTGTTCCCAAGCGGTGCGCCGACCAAGGCGATTGCTCATTCGTGCGAGAAGCATGACGTGGATCTGCTGGTCCTGGGACCGGCGCGATACAATACACTCGGCGACTACTTTCTTGGCACAGCGGTCGACTACATCCTTCGATCGACCACCAAACCCGTTCTCGTGGTCAAGATGCGCGCCCACGCAGATTATCGCGAAATCGTGGCCGGTACCGACTTCTCTCCCGGCTCAGCGCACGCGATACTTACCGCAGCGCGAATGTTTCCCGAAGCCAAGGTGCATGTTGTCAACGCGTGGCAGGTTCCATTTCAGGCATTCAACAAAGACGCTTACGCTGCCGAAGAGGTCGAGCGCGATCACAAGAACAAGCTCGCTGAATTCATGGCTGGACTTGCAGAGCGAGAAGGGCGGCTTGCCGACGCAACAAGCGAAACGAACCGCGGCGATGCGTGCGATGCCCTTCGAAAGGGGCTCGAGGTAAACCCGAACGCGCTAGTGGTTCTTGGCAGCCACGGGACAAGCGGTTTCAGGCAGGCAACCATCGGCAGCGTTACCAGCGACCTCTTGCGATATCTCGAAGCCGATACACTGGTAATCAACTCTGCGGACGCAGAGTAGCGACGCCTCGAAAGACGAAGGCACTAGTGTGCGTTAAAAGAATTACGCGCGGCGTTCCTCACCAGAACGGCGGACGTGCTTTCGGCGATCCGGGCCGTCGTAGGGGATCTTCGCTTTGCGGCGGTCTCCCGAACGGCGATCCGAGCTACGGCGGTCAGTTGCGCTATCGTCACTGAAGGTTTGGTTTGTAGTCATCGTCGTCTTCCCAATTGCACCGATGGTGTTTGACGATGGCAATTAGAAACGGAATTAAGTTAATCTTGCGTAAAAGACCCGTAGAAATACAGTATAAGACCGAATAGTGACATTCATCCAGTCTTAAAATAGTCGCAGTTGGCCGCCCAATTCCGGCGGTCTGAACTGCGAGCAATCGAGATCGAATTGCGCCTTGCCGTTGCCTATTCCCGCTCTCTTGCAGGCGACGCGGAAGCGGGTTCGCAGAAGGTCAGCCCAAACGCCAGAGGGCTTCATCCGGGTGAAAAAGTCAGGATCGTTGTCACGGCCATTCCTGATGGATCGCACGATGCTCATCACCTTGCCCGCACGTTCCGGGTAATGAACATCGAGCCATTCGCGAAACAATGGCGAAACCTCATGCGGAAGGCGCAAAGGGATCCATCCAACGCTTTTGACGCCGAGCGCCGCAACCCGCTCGATAATGCTCTCCATGAACTCATCAGTGATCGCAGGGATGATCGGGGAGATAGAGCAATGCACCGGCACCCCGATCTCGATCAGCTTGCCAAGCGCCGCCACGCGTTTCGCCGGGGTAGGGCAGCGCGGTTCGAGCTTGCTTGAGAGTACCGGGTCTAGCGTCGTGACCGAGATCGCGACGGCTACAAGGCTGCGGCTCGCCATCTCCTCAAGCAGGTCAGCGTCCCGCGTTACTCGGTCGGACTTCGTCGTGATCGTGACCGGATGCCGCGCTTCGAGGCACACTTCGAGAATTTCGCGCGTGATGCGGTAACGCTTCTCGATTGGCTGATACGGATCGGTGTTGGTCCCGAGCGCAATCGGCTGCGGTTTGTATTTGCGTTTGGCCAGCGTCTCTCGAAGAAGTTCAGCCGCGTTGGGCTTTGCGAACAGCTGTGTTTCAAAGTCGAGGCCGGGTGAGAGATCGTGATAGGCGTGGGTAGGGCGCGCGAAGCAATAGATGCAGCCATGTTCGCAACCGCGATAGGCGTTGATGGAACGGTCGAAGGGGACATCCGGCGATTTGTTAAAGGTGAGGATCGTTTGAGGTCGCTCCTCGGTCACAGTCGTGCGCAGCTTTACCGGCGGTCCGTCGAGTGATTCCATATGTTCGCGCCAGTCTCCATCCAGCTCACGTGTGGCGAGGCCAAAGCGTGTCGAGACACCGCCAGAGGCGGCACCTCGACCGCGCTCGAAATCGGGATGGTCGGGGGAACGCATGGGTGGAACATATAAAGAACATGCGCGCGTTTGTCACCCGATTTCGCTTTCCTACATGGTGCGCGAAAGGGCATGAGGCAGACCCTCGAAGTTGCCATTTGAAAGGAGGACGGATTTTAGCCCTAGGACCGTGTAACATGCGGTCCACTTCTCAGATAAGGCGCTGAAAACGCTGGGTTTCAGGATTCGCGAAGTCGCGGCATCAATTCGACGAAATTGCAGGGCCTGTTGCGGCTGTCGAGCTGCTCGACAAGGATGCCGTCCCAGCCATCCTTGACCGCTCCATTAGAGCCGGGAAGTGCAAAGATGTAAGTGCCCCTTGCGACGATGGCGCAGGCGCGCGACTGCACGGTACTGGTTCCGATGGACTTGTAGCTGATCCAGCGAAACAGCTCGCCAAAGCCGGGAATGTCGCGCCCGCCGTCGATACGCGAGAGCGCTTCAGGGGTGACGTCGCGGCCGGTGAGGCCAGTGCCTCCGGTCGAGATGATCGTGTCGATGTTGGGATTGTCGATCCAGCTTTCGATCTCGTCGACCAGCAGGATCGCATCGTCCTTGATGATGGCGCGTTCGGCGATGGTGTGACCGGCGGCTTCGATCCTTGCTGCAAGAATGTCGCCGGAGGTGTCGTTATCGCGGGTCCGCGTGTCAGAGACGGTCAGGACAGCGATGTTGATCGGAGTAAAGGGTAGGGTCTCGTCAATCGCCATTCTGTCGATCTGTCCTTATCGCTCGAGGCTCGCGGAGCGCGAATGGTATGCGCCGGGGAACACAGGCCACTCACTTTGTGCGAGGGCGCGGCGACTGGGCGAGGTAACGCCGGCGGCCCGCTCGTACATCCAGTAGTTGCGCATCACGATCGAGACATAACCGCGCGTCTCCCAATAGGGGATCGACTCCATCCAGAGCAGCGGATCGCCCTGATCGTTGATCTCGGAATTCCAGCGGCTGACCGGAGTGAGGCCTGCATTGTAGGCCGCCATGATCTTGGGCAGCAGTCCCTGCGTCGCCGGATTGTCGCGCAGCATCTCGAGGTTGCGCTGACCGAATGCGAGGTTCACCTCGGGGTCGTTGAGGTCGACGTAGGATGCGCTCATGTTGAGGCGCGGGGCGTGCTGGCGAACAGTGATCGGGGTGATCTGCATGAGGCCGCGCGCATTGGCGGGGCTGACAGCGCGGGTGCGGAAGCCGGACTCCTGGAGGGCATGGGCGAAGGCAAGCGAAGGATCGACCCGCCATCCGGTGCGTGGCTGCCATCCAGCTACTGGATACAGCAAGGAGCGATCCGCTCGAACTCCGTATGGGGTGTAGTGGGCCATGAACAGCTGCGTCGAAGGCAATCCAAGCGTGCGAGCAAGACGCGCGATAGCGGGATAGTCCTGCGCCCGTCCGATCCGCGCTTCGTGGCGAAGAACTTCATCGGCAAGGCCCGGTCGACCGATCTCGATCAGGGCTGCAGCGATGCGCACGTTCTTGCGGTCGGAAATCGCGTTCCAGTCGGCGCTGTCAAAAGGCTCAGTCGGTGCGGCTGTCGGCACCTCGATGCCCAGCTGGTCGATTGCGAGCATTCCGTAGAGCGTCTCATCATAGCGGGACGCGGCATCGAGGTGGCGCTGTGCACGATCTGGCTCGCCGCACCGTACAAGCGAGCGGTAAGCCCAGTAATGGGCAGCAGATGTGAGTTCGACATTGGTCGATTGGTACGCGGCACGCTCGAAGGCATCCGCCGCAATCGAGCAATCGCCAAGGCGCCAGGATGCAAGGCCTGCGACCCATTCGCCTTCAGCAACCCAGGAACCCGAACCTTCGGAAACCGTCTGCGCGAGCATGAGCGCGTTCCGGTCGTCGTTCTCGATATAGTAGCTCCACGCCACACGCTGCCGCCACTCGGCACGCGCTTCTGCGCTTAGGAATGGATCTATCTCGACAAGCTGCGCATGCGCGCCAACCGGGTCATCATTGCGGATTGCGCTGAGGATCGCATCCTTGGAGCGCGGTGTGATTGAACCGTCGTCGACGGTGCGCGGGCGAATGCGCTTGGTGGCGGAGGGCTGGCGCGCAAAGCTCTGCGCTTCGGGAAATTGAGGAAGCCATTCAAGCCCGCGATTGGCGCCGATCCGGCCCAGTTGCTCTGCCTGCGGAAGCTCGACGCCGTCCTCGAACCATTGCGCAACTTGCTCAGATGACACTCGCGGGCTGTTAGCGTGGGTGTAGAACTCAGCCAATGCGAGCTGATTGAGGAGGCCATTGTCACGGCGTTCTAGCAGCGTACGGACCTCGTCCCATTGCTGGTTATCGATCGCGGCAAAAAGCGAGCGGTAATGCGCGCGTTCTTCGTCGCTCAGGACTTGAGGTACTGCGGCCCTTGCTGCGTCGGCGCGCTCATATTGCGCCACCATGCTAGAGGATTGCGCAAAGGCAGCTGGAACAAGGGCGAAAGTGGAAGCCGCAGCGAACCCAACAATTGAGGCTCGCAAACCGTTATTGATCATAGATCGGCTGACCATTCCATCCATCTCCGCCAAAATCTGGCCTTGAGGCGGGGCATTGCCATCATGGCATCGAGCCCCTCGCTCACCATCAGCGGTACACTTCGCTTCTCATGGTTGATTTCGCGTAAAGACGATACGTCTTTCGTTAACTCGTGCCCTAATAGCGGCGGGATGCTCGAACCGAAGGCAATCAGGCGCTTGGGGGCGACGAGGCTGATGTGGTGGAGCGTGACAGCGTCCATTCCCGCGGCGGCAATCGTGGCTGCATCGGCCATCGGCGTGTGCCGGGGCAGAGCGGATGCAAGATAGACGGCATCTTCGGGCAATCTCATCGCTGTCAGGATACGGTCGAGCAATTGGCCGCACGTGCCGTTCAGGAGCCTGTCGCTGTCTCGTTCTTCGGGATCTAGGACCAGTACCATCAATTCGGGCTTAGCAGCGCCTCGCGGCGGAACCCGACCACGCGGACCGATGGTGTCTAGGCCGGGCGTTTCGAGCCAGAACTGGCGGAAATTATCAAGATCTGCTGGCGGATTGGGCCCAAGCAGATCACTACGCTGAATTTTAGGAGTAGGTGCCGGAACAGGCTCTGACGACGCAGATTTCGCGCTTGGCGACGCTGTCGGCGCCGTGTCAACCGCTGGAACTGCATCGGTGCTACCAAGCCATGACGTAGCGTCCTCGGCGAAGTTGCAATCGACACCTGCCATTCGCCACCAGTCTAGCGTGGCATCGAGTTGGTCTTTCAGGGAGGATGCAGGTGCGTTCATAGTCTTGAAGGCAGGCCTTGACTGTCGGACCCCTCGTTAGCAAGTGCATTGCGACAGATATGCGCAAACGGGTGCGCACAACTACATTGGGGTACAAAAGCCGATGAGCGAACGCGAATCAATGCCATGCGACGTCGTGATTGTGGGTGGCGGGCCGGCCGGCCTGTCAGCTGCGATCAAACTCAAGCAGATCAATGAAGAGCTTGAGGTTGTCGTATTGGAGAAAGGCTCCGAGATCGGAGCGCACATTCTCTCAGGCGCGGTCGTCGATCCCAAGGCGCTGAACGAGCTGTTCCCCGATTGGCGCGACATGGATTGCCCGATGGCAGAAACGCCGGTGACCGATAACTGGCACTGGGTGCTTTCAAAGAGCGGCAAGACTTCGCTCCCGCACGCGATAATGCCTCCGCTGATGAGCAACCACGGCTGTTACACCGGATCGCTCGGCAACATGACCCGCTGGCTTGGTGAACAGGCCGAAGCTCTCGGCGTGATGGTGTTCCCCGGCTTCCCGGCTTCCGCTCCGATCTTCGATGAGCAGGGCCGCGTCTCTGGCGTTATTACACAGGACATGGGCGTTGCCGCCGATGGTTCGCACAAGCCTGATTACCAGCCCGGGATGGAAATCCACGCCAAATACACGCTCTTTGCAGAGGGCGCGCGCGGATCGCTCACCAAGTTGATGAAGGCGAAGTACGACCTTGAGGCCGATTGTCAGCCGCAGGTCTACGGCCTTGGCATCAAGGAGCTGTGGGATATCGATCCGAGCAAGCATGTGCCGGGCCGCGTGATCCACACGCAAGGCTGGCCGCTCACCGAAAGCGATAGCTGGGGCGGGGGCTTCCTCTACCACCAGGCGAACGGTCAGGTGGCGCTCGGCTTCGTGACCGCGCTCGATTACAAGAACCCGTGGGTTTCGCCTTACCAAGAGTTTCAGCGCTGGAAGCAGCATCCTGCGATCCGCGATTATCTCGAAGGCGGCACACGCGTCGCTTACGGCGCACGCGCCATCAACGAGGGCGGCTGGCAGTCAGTGCCGAAGCTTGCCTTCCCGGGCGGCGCCTTGATCGGTTGCGCGGCTGGCTTCGTCAACGTGCCGCGCATCAAGGGTAGCCACACCGCGATGAAGAGCGGCATGCTGGCAGCCGAGAGCATTGCCGCTGCGATTGCGGCTGGCGACGAAAAGACCGAGCTGATGGATTACGACAGTGCGGTGCGTTCCAGCTGGATCGCCGACGAACTCAAGAAGGTTCAGAACGCTCAGCCCGCCGTTGCCAAGTATGGCGGCGATATCGGCACCGCACTTGCCGGGATCGATATGTGGATGCGCACGCTCAAGATCGGCCTTCCGATCAGCATGAAGCATCACAAGGACCACACCATGACGGGCCGCGCCGATCTCTACCCGAAGATCGACTATCCCAAGCCCGATGGTGAAATCAGCTTCGATCGCCTCACTAACGTCGCCTTCAGCTTCACCAACCATGCGGAGGACCAACCGGTCCACTTGCAGGTCGGCGACCGCGACTTGCAGCGCGAAAGCGAGCTTAAGGTCTTCGGCGGCCCCTCGGCGCGGTACTGTCCGGCGGGTGTCTATGAGTGGATCGAGGAGGAGGGCAAGGAGCCCAAGTTCCAGATCAACTCTCAGAACTGCGTCCACTGTAAGACGTGCGACATCAAGGACCCGAACCAGAACATCAACTGGGTGACCCCGGAAGGCGGGGGCGGGCCAAACTACCCGAATATGTGACGCGCCTCTTGGCGATCACCGAAACCGCATATGCCAAGATCAACCTCGCGCTGCATGTCCGCAGGCGGCGTGAGGATGGTTATCATGAGCTTGAGACGCTGTTCGCCTTCGTCGATGCAGGCGATGTGCTTAGTGCGCGAGTGTCTGACCAGGACCGGGTGACCACGCTGGGTGAGTTTGCAGGCGGGATCGACGACCCGCTCGACAACCTCGTTGCCAAAACGCTCGCGGTGCTTTCCCGAGCTCAGGGGCTCGATATCACCCTTGAGAAGAACCTGCCTGTCGCGGCGGGTCTCGGCGGCGGATCTGCCGATGCGGGCGCTGTTTTCAGGTTGGTAGAGCAAATGCATGGCTTGCCTGACGATTGGCAGTCTCGCGCTGCAAAGCTCGGTGCTGACGTGCCGTGCTGTGTACGAAGTGAAACGGTGGTTGGGCGAGGCACCGGGACCGAACTGGAGCGCGCTCCACAGGATCTGGCAGGTACGCCCGTGCTCTTGGTCAATCCGCGTGTTCCACTAGCCACCGGCCCAGTTTTCAAGGCGTGGGATGGCCGCGACCGTGGCGCGTTGCCTGAAGGCTCGGCCCGCGAGATCGCCCTCGAAGGGCGCAATGATCTCACCACGCCCGCGCTCGAATTGTGCCCTCCCATCAGCGATGTGCTAGACGCACTCGCGAATGGCGAAGCATGGCTCTCCCGCATGTCGGGATCAGGAGCCACCTGTTTTGCATTGTATGACGATGAAGCCGCGCGCGATCACGCTGCCGAGCGGCTTAGAAAAAAGCGCCCCGACTGGTGGCTGCTAACAGGGAAATTGAGATGATCGACGGACAGGTGTTCAAGCAAATTGGCGACTTGAAGCGAGGCGGGCTGGTCTGCGTGGCAGATCATGCGTCGAGCTTCGTGCCCGAAGACCTTCCGCTTGGAATTCCTGCCGATCAGGCGGAAACGCATATCGGAGTGGACATCGGCGTCGCCGGTGTTGCCGCACGAATGGCTCGGCGGCACGGTATTCCTGCTCACATGGCGCTTATCAGCCGTCTGGTGGTGGATCTGCACCGTGAGGAAGACCATCCCAAGGTCGTCCCGACCGAAAGTGATGGGCACTTGATCCCTGGCAATATCGGCGCGGACGTCGAGGCACGTCTGGATCGATATCACCGGCCCTATCACGAAGCCTTGGCCAAATGGTTGGACGAGGCGGCCCCCGAGCTCATCATCTCGCTCCACAGCTTCACGCCTCAGCTGGAGACCAGCACTGAGGAACGTCCTTGGGAAGTTGGCCTTCTCTACAATGAAGATGACCGCGCCGCTCGCCATGCCATCCGGCTTTTCGGAGAACTGGGCCTGAATGTAGGCGACAACGAGCCGTACTCGGGCAAGGAACTCAACGCGACGATGAACCGGCATGCGGAGGCGCATGGGCGTCCCTATTGCGCAGTCGAGGTCAGACAGGATCTGATTTCCAACCGCGCAGACCAGGCGCGCTGGGCTGCCATGATCGCCGATGTGTGTGGAAGGGTTGCGCTCGCGCTCGACTAGCGGCACAGGCTGTTACGCGGATCGAACTCTACGGGAAACAAAATGTCCTTCGATAAGTCCAAGTTGCCAAGCCGCCATGTCTCGGTCGGGCCTGAACGCGCGCCCCACCGTTCCTACTATTACGCGATGGGCATGACCGAGGAAGAAATCGCACGCCCCTTCGTCGCTGTGGCCAGTGCTGGTAACGATTCCGCGCCGTGCAACACAACGCTCGATCCGCAGGCGAATATCTGTCGCGAAGGCGTCATTGCGGGGGGAGGGACCCCGCGCCGCTTCAACACCATCACGGTTACGGACGGGATCGCGATGGGCCATCAGGGCATGAAGAGCTCGCTGGTAAGTCGCGAGGTCATTGCGGACTCCGTCGAGCTTTCGGTGCGCGGTCATTGTTACGATGCGCTTGTAGGATTTGCCGGATGCGACAAAAGCCTGCCCGGGATGATGATGGCCATGCTGCGGCTGAACGTGCCGAGCATCTTTGTCTATGGCGGCTCGATCCTCCCAGGCACTCATCGCGGCAAGGACGTGACGGTCGTCGATGTGTTCGAAGCCGTGGGCCAGCATGCTGCCGGGAATTGCCCGCTTCAGGAGTTGATCGAGCTCGAAAAGGTTGCCTGTCCCGGACACGGAGCCTGTGGCGGCCAGTTCACAGCCAATACGATGGCCTGCGTGGGTGAGGCAATCGGATTGTCATTGCCGAACAGCAACATGGCTCCTGCTCCTTACAGATCGCGTGAAGAAATCGCTCGCGCCGCGGGCGAGCAGGTGATGATACTGCTTAAGCAAAATCTGCGCCCACGCGACATCTGCACGCGCGCGGCCTTTGAAAACGCGGCCCGCGTTGTCGCCGCAACCGGCGGTTCTACCAATGCCGCTCTGCACCTTCCTGCCATGGCGAGCGAATGCGGGATTGATTTCGATCTTTTCGACGTTGCGGAGATCTTCAAATCGACACCCTACATCGCCGACCTGAAGCCCGGCGGTAAGTACGTCGCAAAGGACATGCACGAAGCGGGCGGCGTCTACATGGGCATGAAGACACTGCTCGAAGGAGGGTTCCTCGATCCCGGGCCGATGACTGTGACCGGCAAGACGCTGGGCGAGAACATCGAGGAGATCACCTGGAACCCCGATCAAAAGGTATTCTACGACGTAAAGAACCCGATCACCCCGACCGGCGGTGTGGTTGGGCTTAAGGGCTCGCTCGCGCCCGAAGGTGCGATCGTAAAGGTTGCCGGGATGGAACGTTTGCAATTCACCGGCACGGCTCGCGTATTCGAATGCGAGGAAGATGCCTTCGAGGCGGTCGAGAAGCGCGACATTGTCGAAGGCAGCGTCATCGTCATCCGCTACGAAGGCCCCAAGGGTGGACCTGGAATGCGCGAGATGCTCGCCACCACCGCTGCGCTTTACGGCCAGGGTATGGGTGAGAAAGTCGCCCTCATCACAGATGGGCGGTTCTCAGGCGCTACGCGTGGTTTCTGTATCGGCCATGTCGGCCCTGAAGCCGCGGATGGCGGACCGATCGCTCTCGTCGAGGATGGCGACACGATCAGCATCGATGCCGAGCTTGGCACGATCGACCTGGAGGTCGACCAAAGCGTGCTTGAAGAACGCCGAAAAGCATGGAAGCCGCGTACGAACGATTATCAGTCGGGGGCGCTGTGGCGTTACGCGCAGAATGTCGGGTCCGCACGAAACGGAGCGCTCACTCACCCGGGCGCCAAGTCTGAGACCCATGTGTTTGCGGACATCTAGCATAGCCTTGAGCACGTTCGCTCTTGCCGCCTGCGGCACTGGAAGTCCTGCGCCACAAGGGGATTTGGTGGATTGTGCGATCGGGTCCGGCGCGGACTACTCGAACGAATGCGTGCTTGAGCGCCTGAATTCGAAGCGATTTGTCATTCACGGACCAAATGGCGGTTTCCGTCGCTTTGAGATCGAGCAAGGCGAGAAGGGAGGCGCGGTTGTATCGATCGATGGATCTACCGAAGTCGCAATCATCAGCCAAGGCGATCCGCTGGAATTCGCTGTCGAAGATGACGTTTATCGTGTCGACAAGGCGCTGATTTTTGGTGCGAATAATGAGTAACGCGCAGGTCCTTTCTGCCTTCGAGATGCAGGCCGCCGAGCAACGGATTTTCGACACGGGTACAAGCGTGTTCGAATTGATGGAAGCCGCCGCAGGGGGAGCCGCTGAATGGATCAGGCGGTTGGCTGCCGGTCGCAGCGTTACCGTCCTTTGCGGCCCCGGCAACAATGGCGGCGATGGCTATGTCATCGCTCACCATCTGCGTGAGGCGGGCAACGAGGTGACCGTAATTGCGCCGGTAGAACCTAAGACCGACGCAGCGAAACAGGCACGCAACCTGTGGGGAGGCGCTGTTCAAACCTCTGGCAGAGGTCGGGGTGCGGACGTCTTCGTCGATAGCTTGTTTGGCTCAGGCTTATCCCGCCCACTGTCAGGCGAACATGCTCTTCTTCTCCGCGACCTGGCAGAGCGTCACGCCTTCAAGGTCGCAATCGACGTGCCATCGGGCACTGCGAGCGATACTGGCGCGCTTCTCAATGACAAGCTGCCAGATTTCGACGTCACCCTCGCACTCGGCGCGTGGAAGTTCGCACACTGGCTGCTTCCAGGACGCCCGAAAATGGGGGCGAGACGCCTGGTTCCAATTGGCGTCGAGCCTGTCGAGGGCGCGGCGCAGGTAGTGACAAAGCCTCGACTATCACCGCCCGCTGTTGACGCGCATAAATATCGCAGGGGTCTCGCGGCAATTGTGGGTGGCAAAATGCCCGGCGCTGCCATTCTCGCTACAGAAGCCGCCATGCGGAGCGGCGCTGGCTACGTGAAATTGCTTGGCACACAGGCTCAGCAGCGCACCGACCCCGGATTGGTAGTCGATACTTCGCCATTGGCTGATGCAATGGCTGACGAGCGGATAGACGCCGTTCTGTTGGGCCCAGGCTTGGGACGCGACGAGGAAGCGCGTGATCGACTTTCGAGCGTTTTGTCCGCAGGAAAACCAGTGGTCCTCGACGCTGACGCCTTGGTGCTACTCCGACCAGAGATGGTGCCAGAGAATTTGCCGGTTCTCGCCACGCCTCATGATGGAGAACTCGAAGCACTATGCAGGGCTTTCAGCGTCATTGCGGAAAGCCGGCGCGACCGGGCCATAGCTCTGGCAAGATCAAGCGGAATGGTGGTTCTGGCCAAGGGCCCAGATAGCGTAATCGCTGCGCCAGACGGTCGGATCGCCTTGTTGCCGCCCGCGCCGTCATGGCTCTCGGTTGCAGGAACTGGAGATGTTTTGGCGGGGATCGCGGTAAGCCGTATGGCATCAGGTGCCACGTCCTTCGATGCAGCCTGCGAAGCCGCTTGGCTGCACGGCAGGACTGCCGAACGATGCGGCGCCGCTTTCACACCGCTCGAGCTTGCTCATGCCGTCCCTGGCGCGCTGGCGGAGTGCCTGTGAACGAGATCGTTCGCCTCGCAGCAAAAGGAGATGGTGTGACTGCCTCAGGGCAGCACGTCGCTTTCTCCGTACCAGGCGATACGATCACAGCCGATGGAGGGATTGAGCGGGGCGATCATCATGTTGATCCTGCGTGCCGCCACTTTGCAGTCTGCGGAGGCTGCCAGCTTCAACATGCGGATGAGCAGATGTTGCGGGCTTTTGTCCGCGATCGGGTCATCAATGCAGCGCGTGGGCAGGGCGTAGAGGTCGGCGAAGTTCTGACCGAGCATCTCTCTCCTGTTCAAAGCCGCCGCAGGGCTTCGCTTCATGCCCTCAGGACTGCGAACGGCGCAGTCCTTGGTTTTCGCGAAGCGGGTTCGCATCGGCTTGTCGATCTGGCTGAGTGTCCGGTTCTTAGGCCTGAGCTCACCGCGCTTATTCCGGCCATGCGAGAATTCGTCGCGAAACACGGTCCCAAGGGGAACGTCGACATCACTCTGACCCTTTGCGATCAGGGTGTCGATGTCGGCCTATCTCATTTCCCGCTGGAGGGGCTTGCGGCGACCGAAGGAACGCTGGATTTCGCACGCCAGCATGCTCTTGCGCGGCTCACCATCGATCAGGGCTATGGTCCCGAGACGGTGTGGGAACCAGAACCGGCAACGGTTTCGCTGTCAGGCATACCCGTTGCGTTGCCCGCAGGGGCATTTCTCCAAGCGACACAGGATGCCGAAGATCTGATGGTATCGGACGCACGGATCGCTTTGGGCGACGCGCGGATCGTGGCTGATCTTTTCGCTGGTCTCGGAACATTCGCTTTTGGTCTCGCGAGAAGCGGGCCCGAGGGGCGCAAGGTTCTGGCTGTCGAGGCGGATCAATCGGCACATCTGGCGTGCAAAGCATCCGCAGCGAGGTCAGGCGGCCGCGTTCTGACTACGCACCGCGACCTCTTCCGAAACCCGCTTCAGGCAGAGGAGCTTAGCCGGTTTGACGGAGTGCTGCTGGATCCACCAAGGGCAGGGGCGAAGGCGCAGATATCTCAACTTGCCAAGAGCGATTGCCCGCGTACCGTCTATATAAGTTGTAACCCGTCGAGCTGGGCGCGCGATGCAGCGGTGTTGTGTGAGGCTGGTTACCAGCTCGAAACGCTGCGACCGGTCGGTCAGTTTCGCTGGTCGACGCATGTCGAACTCGTGAGTGTTTTCAGCCGCTAAGTTCGCAAAGCGGCGAGGATCTGCGCTTGGAGCCAGTCGCGGTGCTCGTCTTCGACATAGGAGTGTCCGGCGCCTTCACACCGGTGGATTCGGCGGTCGGTTTCGTCCCATGCCGCTTCAAACAGTTGTGCGGTTCGGTCTGCTGTCGCGAGAAGGATGGTGACATGCCCTTCGAATGCGCTGAGGCCCGCTTGCATTTCCTGCGCGAGTGTCGTCGGCGCAGGTGCAGGCCGCAAAGATGACACAATGCCCTTTCCCAGTTTCTTCAGATCAACGCCGCCGCGCAGCAGCCGCGCTATCTCTCGCGGGTTCTTGAGCTTCTCAGCATATCTCGCGCGGATAGCATCCGGCGTGTGAGTAGGGGCGTCTTCGCCTTCGTGCTCGTCGCTCTCGATGGTCCACGGATTGGAAAGAATTAGGCCCTCTAGCCCTTCGCCCTGTGTAAGCATCAAGGCAGAGGCGGCATCACAGTTTCCGAAAGCGAACACGCGGTCCATTTGCGGGACCATGCCGCGAAAAGCCTCAAGCGCTGCGCGGATATCCTTGGCCGATGACCGAAAGCCGCGGTTTTCGCCTTCGCTCGCTCCGATGCCGCGCCGGTCGAAGCGGAAAACGGGGAAGCCTTTTGAAGCGATTGCCGCTGCAAGATGAGACTGCCCCGAGAAAGCGCCCGAACGGATTTCGTTGCCGCCGCTCACCAGCAACAAGCCAGTGCTTCCCGGAGCGGTATCGAGCGTTCCTGCAAGCTTAAGGCTCCCGCAGCCGAACTGGAATTGCAGCCGGCTCATGCGCTTTCATTCCTGCCGCCTGACACGATTGCGGCGAGCGCCGCTGACTGTGCTTCGTCCTCGCCAGGTTCTGCCCTCAGCCACAATGCCCGGCCGCCGAGTTCTTTCTGCACAATCGTTTTCTGAGCCTCAACTGCTCTGGGTTCAGCCGTTTCCATCTCGCGCAGCATCTCAGCGCCAATTCGCCATCCAGCAAGAACCAGCCCCTCGCTTCGGCCAGTGTCCATGAGCCCTTCGCTGTTCTCGTCGATACCTGCTTCGCGCGACGCGATTGTTCGTGCGCGCAGCATGGCACGAAGCTGCTTTGGACCGGACTGAGGCGCGTAATGCCATCCGGGGAGGTCCTCCGGGGCGATAATCGCGCCAGCGCGGATTGCGAGGACGTGTGTCGCGCACACGTGCTGCGAGGCCTCCTTTGCTGCCGCTTGCCAACTTGCGATCGTTTGCGCTTCCAAGGGAGCTAGGCTTTCATTTGTCCCGGGCAAATCGGGTAGGAAACTGTCGACTCCAGCTTCGTCGAGCGCCCGCATTGCCTCGACAGTAAAGCGGCGCAGCTTGTTGGCTTCGTCAAACCATGCGGGCAAGATCAGAACCCGTTTCGCGCGCCCCTGTTCCATGGAGAGCAGCATCTCTTCCGAGACTTTTCCGCTAGGCAGGGGGGCTTTCCAGTTTGATATCATGCGCTGTGTCGCTTGGGGCGTGTGTCAGCGCTCTGCCAGCTTGCTTTCCGCAAAGGCCAAGAGCCCGCCATAGGTCTCCAGCATCTCGCCATCGACATCGTCGTCTTCGATCACGATATCGAGACGGTCTTCCATCTCGGTCAGAAGACCGGCAACTGCCATGGAATCGAGCTCGGGCAGATGACCGAACAGGCCGCTTTCATCCTCGAGAGCGTCTGCGGTCTCTTCGTCTATTCCCAGAACATCGGAAATGATTGACTTGAGTTCAGTGTCTAGCGCTGCGCGGCTCATCGCAAGGCCAGTTGCGGCCTTTTCAGGAGTTTCTCCGGTCGCAGAAGAAGTGCTCATTTCTGATCGATCCTACTGGGGCGCCGCTGGCTGTTGGGCGGTTTGTATAACTCTTGGCCCGCGCCCTTAACCGTGCTGCGGGTACGGCGCAAGCGCAGGGACTTCCGCTTCGGTCAGCCGGCGCGCGGTCAGCCGGACGAGATCGAGCCAGCCTTGCAGACTTGATAGATCCAGGCAATCTATCCGGTAACGCGGTCTCACGGCGTTCATCCAATCGGCTTTGTAGGCTTGGTCGCCGGTACCGAAATCGACGAGATCGACGCCGTCAATGTCAATCACTTGCCTGAACAATGCTGCTGTTAACGTTGTCCCCGCGGAAAGATTGCGCGCACTTTCGAGATGCGCGAGCTTGTGGATGTACGCTGTCCCATCTTCCACGGTCCAGCATTGAGCTGCTACAGGCTGGCCGTCATGATGGGCGATGCCAAAGCGAAGTCGACCCGCTGAGGCCTCTTCGCGAGCGAACTGGCGGAGCATTGAGGGGTGGTCTTCAGTGGGTTTCCAACTGGAATCGTAGATCGCCTCGTACTGCGCCCAAAGGTTCATATCGAAATGCGTCAAAACCTGAGTTTCAACCTTCTTCGCCTTGCGCTTGAGCGTTGTCCGCAACATGCCAGGCCGGCCTTCCCAGTATTCGTCGAAAGTCTGACCGTTCACATGAAGGACGTGGTTGGTGTCCTGATGCGTGACCTCTACTCTCCAGCCAGCCTTTGAAAATGCTTTTGCGAGCCTGGTCGCTGAGCCGTCCTCGTCAGGCACAGGATCCAGCGTAACGCGGTGTGCGCGCTGCCTTAGCTGCTTGGCAATTTCGGCGAGAAGGCGGTCACCATCGCTTCCTTGAGGCGCGAGCTGACGCCAAGTGAAACTGTACCAGTTCCGCAATGGTGTGATCCGGCCCTCATTTTCAGTGAGCGCCAGGGCAGCTGACTTATCTGCATCTGTCGCGATGGCAATCAGCGGGGTCAGGCCTGTCTCGGCGAGAAGGGAGTACCATTCTGCACGATCGAAAGGGGCAGCCGGCGCGAGAGCTCCTTTTGCAAAGACCTCTTGCAAGACGTTAACCCTGTCGTGATACCGCGCTTCGATCACTCGTATTCAATCCTTCTGGACACCGATGCACGAAACCCTCGATTCAACACCTTATCCGATCGATCACCTCACCCAGAGGGCAGCTGCGATTGGTAAAGGCGATGCCCCAGCATTGGTGCTTCGCGAGGCTGTGCTTAACCACGATGAGTTAAGACAGCGTGTCGAAGTGTTAGCCGGTTGGATTGCGCAAGAAGTCACCGAGCCAGGGGCACGGGTCGCAAGTTGGGCTTCCAAGGGCGAGCTGACGTGCCTTTTGCCGCTCGCTGCTGCGAGAGCGGGCAAGGTTCACGTTCCGATCAACCCGCTGCTGAAACGCGCACAGGTGGCACACATCCTGTCCGATAGCGGCGCGAAGATGCTGATCGGGACGGGCTCACGACTGAAATCGCTGGAAGCGGGAGACAGCCCTGACAGCTGTTCGCTGCTTGAAGAGAAGGCAGCGTTGGAAGCGGCCTATGCGACGGGCGCCAAGCTCGGTCCTTCGGATGCGGATACGGACGATCTTTGTGCGATCTTGTACACCTCCGGTTCGACCGGCAGGCCCAAGGGAGTGATGCTCAGCCACGCCAATCTCTGGCTCGGCGCGGTGAGTGTCGCCGGATATCTTGGCATGGTATCTGACGACGTGACTTTGGCCGTGTTGCCGCTTTCCTTCGATTACGGGCAGAACCAACTCCTCTCGACTTGGTATGCGGGAGGCTGTGTCGTCCCGCTGGACTTTTTGTTCCCCCGCGACGTCGCGAAAGCATGCGCCAAGCATAAGATCACGACACTGGCGGCCGTTCCCCCGTTGTGGGTCCAGTTGACCGAGCTGGATTGGCCTCAAGAAGCTAGCTCTCCGCTGCGGCGCCTCACCAACAGTGGGGGCGCGCTGACGACCGATTTGGTGGGCGTCTTGCGCAGGATATTTCCAACGGCTGATCTTTACCCGATGTACGGCCTTACCGAGGCGTTTCGCTCGACCTTTCTCGAGCCTTCGCTCGTCGATCAGCACCCGACTTCGATGGGGACCGCCATTCCATTCGCGGAGATCATGGTGATTGATGACGCTGGCACTCTCGCGGCGCCCGAGGAAGAAGGTGAGCTAGTGCATTGCGGGCCATTGGTGGCTCAAGGGTACTGGCAAGATCCGCAGCGAACAGCAGAACGTTTCAAACCCGCGCCTGCGCAATCAGAGTATGGAGGCGTTGCCGTCTGGTCGGGGGACCGTGTGAAGAGGGCGCAGAACGGCCTTCTGTACTTCGTCGGTCGGCGTGATGCGATGATAAAGAGCGCTGGCAACCGGATCAGCCCTCAGGAGATTGAAGAAGCGGCAATCGCGACAGATCTGGTGGCCGAAGCGGTCGCGCTTGGCATTCCCGATGACCGTTTGGGCCATGCGGTCCATCTGGTTGTGCGGGGAACCACAGACGATGCAGAGCAAGCGTCTCTCTCAAAGCTGCTGCTCAAGGAGCTACCAAATTTCATGCAGCCACAGGCCATCCATTGGCGTGAGGCAATCCCGCTCAATCCGAACGGCAAGATCGACAGAACCGCGCTTTATCGCGAGCTGGTTGGGGAGAGCGCGTGATGAAGACCAAGCCGGTTGGCCCCATACCGAAAGGATACGATGCCATTGACGGCGAGCTTGCCGTTGGCGGACGCACCGCGTCCGACCTAGTCGAGGCAGCCGGTCGCACCCCGCTGTTTGTATACTCTAGGTCGCATCTTGATCTGCGCACGGCCGAATTGCGCGCCGCATTGCCGAAGCGCATCGGAGTAAATTTTGCCGTCAAGGCAAACCCCCACCCTGCTGTTATTGCTCACATGGCTCCACTGGTCGATGGTTTCGACGTCGCCTCTTCTGGAGAGTTGGCCAAGCTTCAGGAGACTGGCATCGATCCGTCTCGAGTGAGCTTTGCAGGACCAGGCAAACGCGATGACGAGCTTGAAGCGGCGATCGTCGCAGGCGCAACGCTCAACTGCGAATCCGAAGGCGAGGGCGAGCGCGCTCTCGCGATTGCTCAGCGTGTTGGTACGGCTCCCCGGATCGCGATACGCGTGAATCCGGATTTCGAGCTCAAGGGCTCGGGCATGAAGATGGGCGGGGGAGCAAAGCCATTTGGTGTTGACGCGGAACGTGTGCCCGCTCTCGCTCAGACGCTGATCGATGGTGGTGCCGAGTGGCGCGGCTTGCACATTTTCACAGGCAGTCAGGCTCTTAGCGCCGATGCAATTATCGAAGCGCAAGGTAACGTCATCGACCTCGCTGCACGGATCAGCAATGATATCGGCGAAGGCCTGCCAAAGCTCAATATGGGTGGTGGCTTCGGTATCCCATATTTTCCTGGCGATGAGCCGCTCGACTTACCTGCGGTCGGCAATGCGCTCAAAGAACGGACAGCCGATCTTCCAGAAAGCCTCAGTGACACAGAGCTATGCCTTGAGCTTGGCCGCTATCTCGTTGGTGAGGCGGGAGTTTATCTGTGCCGTGTGATCGATCGGAAGGTTAGCCACGGCGTGACTTATCTCGTCACTGATGGCGGACTGCACCATCAATTGGCCGCGTCCGGCAATTTCGGAACCGTGGTGAGGCGCAATTATCCGGTCGCCATCGCTAACCGTTTTGGGTGCGAAGGCGACGACGTGGTTAACGTCGTTGGCTGCCTTTGCACACCGCTTGATCGACTGGCCGATGCAGCGCTGTTGCCGCGGGCTGAGGTCGGGGACCTTGTAGCTGTCTTTTGCGCTGGAGCCTACGGAGCTACGGCGAGTCCGGAGAACTTTTTGGGCCACGGACCGGCAGCGGAAATGCTCGTTTAGGGTTCGCGAGACGCCTGTCCCGAAACGGGATAGGGGGCCAATCTGGCGCATATCACTAACAATATGTTCACCATTATCGGCGAGAAGTTCCGGGTCATTCGCGAACCCGGGTGAGGCAGGTCGCTCCTGCCATGACTATCCGGGGCCGCAACATCTGGCCAAGGATACGTATCGATGCCCAATTCGCTGTCTCTCGCCCGTTTCGCGGGAATCTCTCTTGCATCCCTCGCTGTCGCGGCTTGCGGCGCTGGTGGGCCAGAGCTGCCATCGGCCAGTTATGCTGGCGGACAAAGCGAACCTAGCGAAGAGTACATCATTGGCCCGCTCGACGAGGTAACGATCCACGTCTGGCGAAATCCCGAACTGAGCGCTGAGAAAATTCAGGTTCGTCCCGACGGCCGGATCACGATCCCGCTTGTTCGCGACATGCCTGCTGTTGGCAAGACAGCGACCCAGCTGCAGAACGACATCAGAGACGAGCTCGTTCAATATATCGAGCAGCCGATCGTCTCGGTGATTGTGAACCAGTTCAACTCGACTTTTGACCAACAGATCCGGGTTGTCGGCTCGACCGAGCAGCCAGCATCGCTGCCTTACCGCGCCAATATGACGGTTCTGGATGCAATGATCGCTGTCGGCGGTCTGGGTGAATTTGCCGCTGGCAATCGCGCCAAGCTGCTTCGTATCGATCGGGACGCTGGGACGCAGAAGGAATACCGCCTGCGCCTTTCTGACCTTTTGAAACGCGGTGACAGCACTGCCAACGTCATGCTGCGTCCGGGCGATACCATCATCATCCCTGAAAGCCGGTTCTAAGGGAGCTCGGACGGGAGGATGAACGAACTCTTCGACGAACTGCGCACAGCGCTCTATTCGGTCTGGTATCGCCGCTGGCTGGCGTTGGCCGTGGCTTGGGGGGTGTGCCTCCTGGGTTGGCTTGTGGTGGCTCTGATCCCCAATTCCTACGAATCCAAAGCGCGCATCTACGTCGACGTGGACGATGTCCTCTCCGAACAACTCGGCATTGCTGGTGATGGTCAGGAGGAAATCCGCGAAGTGCGCCAGACGCTGCTGGGCTCTGTTAATTTGGAAAAAGTCATCACCGCGACGAAGCTTGGCGAGAACATCACTCAGCGAAGCGAAATGGATACCGCGATTGCTCGCCTTGCTGAGAATGTGAAGGTTGAAAGTGAAGAGGACAATCTGTTCTCGATCACCGCCGAGGTTGGCGTTCGCAGTCTCAGCGATGCGGAAAACGCCGTATTGGCTCGCAATGTCGTCCAGAAGCTGCTCGACATCTTTCGCGAGGAGCACATCTCAGGCAACCGTGCACAGGTTAGCGGAGCCATTGCTGACCTCAACGACCAACTTGAAGAGCGCAAGCTTGAGCTTGAGCAGGCCGAGGAACGCCGGCTCGCTTTCGAAGCGCAATACCCCGATCTTGCGGGTGGTTCGGCTTCGCTCTCATCGCGCGTACAGCAGGCCCGAGCAGAGCTTCGCGATATAGACGCAGACCTTGCGGCGGCATCTAGCGCGCTGGCACAAATGAATTCGCAGATCGCTTCGACCCCGCGCACTATCGCAGGTGGTCCGGGGGCGGTTGGCCCGCAAGCCGCGCTTTTGCAAGCACAATCACAGCTGGCTGAATTGCGGTCTCGTGGCCTTACCGACCAACACCCTGATGTGGTCTCGACCAGTCGGCAGGTCGATATCTTGAGCCGCCAGGTAGCGGCCGCTGGTCCGGGCGACGTCACGGGTTCGCCGAACCCCGCTTACTCTCAGCTGGTGGCTCTTCGCGCCGATCGTCAGGCGACCATCGATTCGCTTCAGGCGCGCCGGGCCGCTGTCCAATCCAATCTCGCGTCGCTTGCGGCAAGCCAGGCGACTGAGCCGGCCGTTGCAGCAGAGGCAAACCGCATCAGTCGCGACTATGATGTGCTGCGCACAAACTACGAGCGGCTTCTGGAAGATCGCGAAAAACTCCGCACGCGCGGCGACGTGATCGACGAGACAAGCCAGTTCAAGTTCGAGTTGGTCGACCCGCCAGTCGTCCCGCAATCACCCTCCGCACCCAACCGCCCGCTGCTGCTGATCGCAGTGCTGTTTGTAGGCGTGGGAGTTGGTGCCGGGGTTGCTTATGTCATCGGTCAGCTGCGCTCCAGCTATTCAACCTCGCAGAGCTTGGAACGGTCGATGGGGCTACCGGTCATCGGGTCCATCTCGCTGACACTGTCCGAAACCGCTAAGGCACTTCGCCGCCGCCGTCTCAAGCAGTTTGCAGGTGCGAGCGCCGGCCTGTTCGGCGTGCTTGTTGTTCTCTTGGCGATCGAGATTGTCTCGGTCGGAACGATCGCGTGAGGAGGCAGGCATGACAGAGCATAGCAAGATTGATCGCAAGTCAGCCGAGCGCGCTCACAAAAGCGCTTCGTTGTTCGAGCGTGCCGATGCGGCTTTTGGCCTCGACCAGATCGGGCCAGCTGCAGTGCCAGGCAATCTGCCTAAAGCGAAACGCCCACGGCAGCGGCTTCAGCGAGCGCCAGAAACGCGCCCTACATCGCCTGACCCTGCACCAACGCAGGCCGTAGCTTCGCAGGCGCCCAAGGTTGAGAAGTCCGTCTCGTTTAAGGGGCAGCGCCTTTCAATTGAGCGCGACAAACTGCGTGATGCAGGCCTTATCGTTCCAGAAGAACCCGTTACCGGCCTGCTTGAAGAGTTCCGGATCGTGAAAAGAGAGCTGCTCGCCGACGCACGCGCAGCCAATGACGACCCATCGCGACGAGTTTTAGTATGCTCGCCGCATTCCGGTGAGGGCAAGACTTATTGCGCGACCAACCTTGCGCTCGCTCTTTCTGCCGAGCGCGATATCGAAGTGGTGCTCGTCGACGCCGACGTGATCAATCCATCTGTCTCGCGCCGCCTTGGTATCGAACAGGGCGCAGGACTAATGGATGCGCTGGCAGATGCCTCTATCAATCCAGAGGACCTTGTATCGCCGACTGATATTGATGGGCTTTTCGTCATGCAGGCAGGGACTGGCAGCGCCCGTGATGCCGAATACCTGACAAGCGCTCGCACCGGCGAGGTGCTTGATCGCCTCACGCGTGGCGCGCCCAACCGTTTCCTGGTTTTCGATACGCCGCCTGCGCTTGCCGCGTCTCCGGCAGCGGAACTTGCAGCTTATGCCGGGCAAGCGCTTCTTGTCGTCCGCGCGGACGAAACTAGCCGCGCTGCGCTCGACGATGCACGTCAGCTCCTGTCAGCCTGCCCAGATATCAAGCTGCTCCTTAACGCAGCGCAATTCAGCCCGTCAGGTCGCCGCTTTGGCGACTATGGCGAAAGGGAGGAATGATCATGCGGTTCTTCCGAGGAAAGCTCCTTGTCGGATGCGCGGCTTTTGCGGCTGCAACGCCGGCGTATGCCCAGTCTGAGCAACCGGCCGGTGACGGCCGTGCAGTCAATATCCAGCCATATATCGAAGTGAGCCAGATCCTAACTGCCGAACTGTCTCCGGGCGATGAAGTTCTCACCTTTACGCAGATCGCAGCCGGGGTGGATGTCAACGCACAGGGACGCAACAGCGGCGCTTCCGTATCGGTCCGATACGAGCGTAATATCGGCTACGGCGACGCAGTCGACACCGATACTATAAGCGGAATTGCGCGCGGCTATCTCTCGGTCATTCCGCGGGCGCTAACGCTTGAAGCTGGCGCACTTGCCAGTCGGACCCGCGTGGACACCGGAGGGGCCGTCTCGCCTAACCCGCTGGTTAGCGATGATGCGACCAGCCAGATCTACAGCCTGTATGCAGGGCCAACGATTGCGACACGCCTTGGCGCTGTCGACGTCACTGGGTTTGCGCGTGTCGGCTACAATCGATTTGAAGCCAACGACGCTGTGATCGACCAGGCCGGTAATCCGGTTGATATCTTTGATGATTCCGTGACCTATCAGGGTCAAGTTCGAGCAGGCACACGTGTCGGCGATCCGCTCCCCATTGGCCTTGCAGTAACTGCTGGCGGGTTCCAAGAAGACATATCGAATCTCGACCAGCGCGTGCGCGACACCTTCGTTCGCGGAGACGTGACCATTCCGGTGTCGCCCAGCCTCGCACTGGTGGGCGGCGTTGGCTACGAGGATGTTGAGGTTTCGAGCCGCGACGCACTGCGTGATGCTGCAGGCAATCCGGTCATCGGATCAGATGGCCGAGTTGTCACCGACCGGAATTCGCCGCGGTTGGTCGCCTTTGATGTCGATGGGTTGCTCTGGGACGTCGGCGTTCTTTGGCGTCCTTCGACACGCACCTCGCTGGAGGCGCGTGTAGGCGAACGCTATGACAGCACCACCTATTACGGCAATTTCACCTACATCCCCAGTCGTCGCAGTGCTCTGAGCATTTCGGTTTATGACGGCATCAGCGGCTTTGGCGGCGTGCTCAACAATGCGCTGTCCGGCCTTTCGAGTGACTTTGTGGCCAATCGTAATCCGGTCACGGGTGACTTTGGTGGGCTGGTTTCCGGCGGGGAGACTCCGGGTCTCGTCAATTCTTTTGGCTCGGTTCGCTCTGCAGCTTTCCGAGGTCGCGGCGTGAACGCAACGTATCAGCGCCAGATGGGCCGTCTCACCGCAGCCTTCGGCGCAGGTTACGATCGTCGCACCTTCATCGCCGCTGCTGGAAGCGCGCTCGAAGCTGCCGATGGCCTGCGCGATGAAAGCTATTACGTCACCGGAGCGCTCACGCGGCAGCTTGGCCGCAACGCGAACCTACAGGCAAATGCTTACGTGAACTGGTTCGAGGCTGGCACGCCCGGCAACGACCTGACCGCTATTGGTGCCTCAGCCGCATATAATCGCTCTATCAGCGAGCGTCTGTCTGCGCGTGCCGCTTTAGCGGTCGACTACTTCGACAGTGAATTCACCGCAGAAGACTTTGCCACCGCAACCGCGCTGCTTGGCCTGCGCTACAATTTCTAAGCCCACGGAGCTGACCTGAGATGTACGACCAATATTACGGCTTCAGCGGACGCCCATTCCAGCTAACGCCGGACCCGCAATTCTATTTCGAAAGCGCAAGCCATAAGAAAGCGATGAGCTATCTTGGCTATGGCATGAACCAGGGTGAGGGCTTCATCGTCATCACCGGCGAGGTTGGTGCTGGTAAGTCGACGCTGGTCGCTCACCTGATGGAGCGCATCGACCCAGAAGCACTCACCGTTGCACAGGTCGTGACAAGCGCTCTCGATGGCGAAGAATTGATCCACGTTATCGCGCAAGCTTTCGGCCTTGCTGTCGAAGGGCACGACAAGGCGGGCGCACTGGGCGCCATAGAGCGTTTCCTTCAGGACGAGGCCCGCGAGGGGCGTCGCTGCCTGCTCGTCGTCGATGAATGTCAAAACCTCGATTTCACCGCGCTTGAAGAGCTGCGCATGCTCTCCAACTTCCAGCTGGGCGCGCATCCGCTCCTGCAGAGCCTGTTGCTAGGGCAGCCAGAGTTTCGCCGCACGCTGGCGCATCATCCTGACCTTGACCAGCTGCGCCAGCGCATCATCGCCTCGCACCACCTCGAAGCACTCGATGAGGATGAAGTCGAAGACTACATCTTCCACCGCCTGCGGCACGTTGGCTGGGACGAACGGCCACTGTTCGAAGAGGGGTTGCTTGAGGCGCTTTACAAGGCGACTGACGGTATCCCGCGCCGCGTGAACCAGGTCATGAACCGCCTGCTGCTGCTGGGCGCGATTGAAGAAAAGGACATGGTTGGAAGCGAGATGCTCGAGGCCGTCATGGCCGAGATGAACGCTGACCAGGCGCGCGGATCCAGCGCTGAACCGAGCCCTTTGAGCATTGAGCCTGCCGTGTCAGGACAATCAGCGCAGCCTGCTCAGGAGCAGGACATCGACAGCGTGCCGGCGACCGAAGTTGCGGCTCTCCTTGCTCAGCGGGACGCTCGCACTGCCGAACTTGAGGCTGCAATTAGCGATTTGCAGGCGGCGGGTGCATCGCCATCGTCCGGAGCGCAGGAGGCTGAAGCTGAACTGGGCGCGGCACTTGAGCGGATTGAATCGCGCCTTGAGGAGCAGGAACGCTCGTTCCGGCACGTGCTGACCATGCTGATCGAATGGCTTGAGGACGATACGTCACGCGAGGCCGCCTGACCCATGAACGCGCCTAATCCGTTTTCAGAGAGCGACAGGATCGAGGGCCGCGCAATAGCGAACGGCCTGTCGGTCGATGTCGAAGACTGGTTTCAGGTGGGCGCATTCGAAACTGTCATTGACCGCGCAGATTGGAGCTTGATCGCCACGCGGGTCGAAGGCAACATCGCACGAATTCTCGACCTTTTTGGCGAGGCCGGGGTCAAAGGTACGTTTTTCACGCTTGGTTGGATCGCTGAGCGCCATCCATCGATGATCAAGCAAATTGTCGACGCCGGACACGAGATTGCCAGCCACGGTTACGACCATGCGCGCGTCTTCACCTTTGAGCGCAAAGCGTTTGCCGACGACATTCGCAAGGCGCGCGAGATCCTTGAGGATTGCTCTGGCCAAAAGGTGACCGGTTATCGCGCACCAAGCTTCTCGATCGATCCACGATCGCTCTGGGCCTTCGATGAACTCGCGGAGCAAGGATACGCCTACTCGTCGAGCGTCGCGCCGGTAACGCACGACCATTATGGTTGGCGCGAGGCGCCGCGTTTTGCATTTCGTCCTGTTGAAGGGTCGGAACTCGTGGAGATTCCGGTCACCACAGCGATGTTGGGCAAGCGCCGCGTTGGTGCAGGGGGAGGGGGGTTCTTCCGTGTCCTGCCCTACGCATTCTCGCGTTGGGCCATCCGGCAGGTAAACCGCGTGGATCAACGCCCTGCGGTCTTCTACTTCCATCCATGGGAGGTCGATCCTGATCAGCCGCGCGTAGACAACGCGCCGCTCCGTTCAAAGCTTCGCCACTACACCAACCTCGACAAGATGGCCGGCAAGCTTTCCAACCTTGTCGCGGAATTCAACTGGGGGCGCATGGACGAGCTTGCGCGTCGCGAGGCTCGACGGGCAGTGCCCTTCATGAAGGATTCCGACAAAGCTGGAACGGCCCGATGAACGCGCCGCTCAACATGTCCGTTACTGCATCGCTAGTCGATTTGTCTGACGACCGATTGTCGCGGCGAATTGACGGCTTCGTGCGTGAGCAAGGAGGAAGCGTCTTTCATTTGCCGCAGTGGTTGAAAGCAGCAGAACGCGCCTCAGGACACCGGGCGAGTGGTTTCATCACTGAGCAATTGGGCGCCATCACCGGCTGGGTTCCGCTAACCGAGGTTCGCTCGCTCTTGTTTGGGCAGGCGCTTGTCTCAAGTGGATTTGGGGTCGGCGGGGGAATTCTCGCTGAAAGCGACGAAGCGGCACAAGTTCTGGCGCGCGCGGTCGAAAACCACGCTCTGCTTTACGGCTTTGCGAGTGCCGAGATGCGTGGTGGTCCGGTTCCTTCAGGCTGGAGACCGGTTTCCGACAAGCACTGCGGGTTCGAACGTGCTCTGGCCGGGGACGATGAGGCAGAATTGCTGGCCATCTCGCGCAAAGCACGGGCCGAGGTTCGCAAGGGTCTGAAAAACGGGCTTGAGGTCAACATCGGCCGGGGCCCGAAGGATTTGGCCGCTCATTATTCTGTTTACGCCGAAAGTGTGCGAAACCTTGGAACGCCGGTTTTCCCAAAGCGGCTCTTCCGCGCAATGCTCGACGCCTTTCCAGACAGCAGCGATATTCTTACCGTCCAACAAGACGGCAAACCAATTGCCAGTGTCCTGTCATTCTATCACGAGGGCGCGGTCCTGCCTTTTTGGGGTGGCGGCAAGCAGCGCGCTCGCGATGCAAGAGCCAATGAGCTGATGTATTATGAGCTGATGCTCCACGCCCGGCGCAAGGGTATGGACCGCTTCGATTTTGGCCGCTCCAAAACGGGCAGTGGTCCTTATCGGTTCAAGAAGAACTGGGGATTTGAGCCTGAACCCCTGACATATTCGACCTGGACAGCTCCGGGCGAGGAAGCACGCGATGTCGATCCGACGAGCGATGCCTATGCAAGCAAAATCGCGATCTGGAAGAAACTCCCTCTACCCATTGCGAACAGCGTCGGCCCGCTGATCGCGCGCGATCTGGCGTGATGGGAGTGCCGTGATGGGCGATATTCTCTTCCTTGCACACCGGGTCCCGTTTCCGCCTAATCGAGGCGACAAGATCCGCAGCGCGAACCTGCTTTGGAAGCTCGCGAAAATTGCGCCGGTTCATGTCGGCGCCTTCTCTGAGAGTGAGGAGGATAGGGATGGGATTGCCGAACTCGAAGCACTGGCCAAGTCACACTTTATTGCCAAACGCAGCAAGCCGCTCATTCTTGCCGGTGTCGAAGCGGTGCTTTCGGGAAAGCCGGTAAGCCTAACCGCGTTCCATAGCCCGAAATTGGAGCGTTGGGTTCGTGATACGATCTCATCACAAGCAATAGAGACCATCGTCGTGTTTTCGGGGCAGATGGGACAATACATCCCAACCGATTTTTCAGGCCGCGTGATCGTCGACCTGTGCGATGTCGACAGCGCGAAGTTCGAAAGTTACGCGGCGTCCGGACAGCGCGTCTGGCTGAACGAGCGCGAAGGCCGATTGTTGGCGCTCGAAGAAGAAAGGCTGGCACGCCGTGCTGATGCGACAGTCCTGATAAGCGACAATGAGGCTGAGCTTTTCCGGTCGCGCTTGCAGTTCCCTTCGATGGCGAGGGTGAAGGTCATCGGCAATGGGATCGACGCGCATGCTTTCGATCCTGCGAAAGTCGTCCCGTATCAAGCGTTGTCAGGTGCCGAGGGACCCACTTTCGTCTTCACGGGCCAAATGGACTATCCGCCCAATGAAGCAGCTGCTCTGTGGGCGATCGCTGAGTTTCTGCCCGCAATCCAGCAACTTCAACCGATGGCGCAATTCCATGTGGTCGGCCGCAATCCCACGAAGGCATTGCTGGCGCGCGATGGCGTAAGTGGGGCGAAGGTCTGGGGTGAAGTGCCGGACGTTCGACCGTTTCTTGCCGCCGCTACATGCGTCGTAGCCCCACTCACCATCGCAAGAGGGGTGCAAAACAAAGTTCTGGAAGCGATGGCAATGGCGCGGCCCGTGCTGCTTACTCCGCAGGCTGCGACGGGGATCGACGCCCAGGATGGCCGCGACTGGCTCGTGTGCGAGGCGAATGCAGCATCAATGGCCGCTCGCGCTTCCCGGATTATTGAAACGCCTGCTGTGGCTGACAAGGTAGGAAAGGCGGCGCGGCAGTTCGTTTTGGAGAACCATTCCTGGGATGCGATGCTTTCGCCATTGGAAGCTCTCGTAAAGGGCAAGGGCGAGGAGGCGCGCAATGCCGCCTGAGACGCTCTCTCACTCTAACAATTCAGCTTCGGTCCAAGCCAGGATGTCTGTCGAGTGGCGCAAGGCGCTCAGCCTTCTGGCTGCTTCGTCGTTAGCGTTGATCGCTCTGGCGGCGCGCGATTGGGGCGAGATGCTGCATCAATGGTGGAACATCGACACATATTCGCACATCGTTTTGGTCCCGCTGATCATCGGTTGGCTGGTGGCGATCAAGCTTGGCGAATTGGCAAAGATGACTCCGCGGCCATGGGTGCCCGGCCTCGCCATTGTCGCAGCGGGGCTGGGGCTGTGGCTCGTCGGCAGGGCAAGCGGGATCAACTTGATTGCTCATGCGGGAGCGGTCGGAATGCTTCAGGGGATGGTGATCGCGGCAATCGGTCCGAGAGCATCGATGGTTGTCGCGCTGCCAATTGCTTTCGCCGTTTCCCTGGTGCCATTCGGTGATGAGATCATTCCGCCGCTTCAGGCTATCACCGCCGAGATCGCGATCGCGCTTACACTCTGGAGCGGTGTTCCGGCTGAAATCGACGGCATCTATATCGACACACCCGCAGGTCTCTTCATCGTCGCTGAAGCGTGTTCTGGCGTGAAGTTTCTGATCGCCATGGTGACGCTAGCTGTGCTTGTGTGCTTCACACGCTTCGAACGCTGGTCGCATCGCGCACTTTTCATGCTTGCAGCGATCGTCGTCCCGATCCTTGCAAACGGCATCCGCGCCTGGGGCACCATCTTCATCGCGCAGAGCCAGGGGGTGGAGTTCGCTGCGGGCTTTGATCACATTTTTTATGGCTGGATATTCTTCGCAATCGTCGTCGCTCTGATCCTGTCCGCCGCTTGGCGGTACTTCGATCGTGAAGCCGAAGACTATGGATGGACTGCCGATGCCGTCGCACGGTTCATGTCTATTCAGTCGCTCGAACGCGGGCAGACCAGCGCAATCGTCGTGTTTGCTGCTCTTGCCGCGATGGTGATCCTTGCAGCAATCGCAGCGAGCATTGTCGATCCAGGAGCATTGGGCTAACCGCTCGATCAGCCATGTGCGGGATCGCCGGAATCTTTCATGCTGAAACGCCAAAGCCGGTCGATCCCAGGCGGATCGAGCGGATGTGCGACGCAATGGCTCATCGTGGGCCCGATGGTGCCGGTGTCTGGACCGAGCAGGGGGTGGGGCTTGGCCACCGCCGCCTTTCGATCATCGATCTGGAAGGCTCTCCGCAACCTATGCTTTCCGCTGATGGCCGCGCAGTCATCGCGTTCAATGGCGAGATTTACAACTTTCGCGAGTTGCGCCGGGAGCTTGAGAGCCAAGGCGCGAAATTTCGTACATCCGGCGACACCGAGGTCATCCTGGCCGCATGGCAACGCTGGGGCGTAGATTGCCTCGAAAAACTCCATGGCATGTTCGCCTTCGCGCTTTACGACCTCGACAAACGACAATTGTTCTTGGCCCGCGACCGGTTTGGCGTGAAGCCATTGTTCATGACCCGTCTGGCCGATGGCGGCCTGGCATTTTCCTCCGAGCTCAAAGGGCTGCTCGCGCATCCGCAGATGCGTCGCCGCGTCAATCCGCAAGCCGTGGATGCGTACCTCACTTGGGGCTATGTTCCGGACACGCACTCAATCCTTTCCGGGGTGGAGAAACTACAGGCCGGTCACTTCCTGCTCCTCGAACAGGGTCGGCCCATTCCGGCCCAGCGCAGGTGGTGGGACATCAGTTTTGCCGATCGCGCGAAGGGGAGCGAAGCGGACCTGTCAGCTGAACTGGTCCATTTGATGCGTGAAGCTGTCCAGTCACGCATGGTATCGGATGTGCCGCTTGGAGCATTTCTTTCAGGCGGAGTGGACTCATCGAGTGTCGTCGCATTGATGAGCGAGGCGAGCGCTGAACCTGTTCGCACTTGCTCTATAGGGTTCGATGTCGCGGCGCTGGACGAGACAAACTACGCGTCTCGGATCGCGCAAAGATTCAGCACGGATCATGACAGTCGTATAGTCGCCAGCGATGACTTTGAGGCCGTCGATCAGATCTCGGCGATGTTCGACGAGCCATTCGCAGACGCTTCGGCATTGCCGACATGGCGGGTCTGCCAATTGGCACGCGAGAAGGTGACGGTCGCCTTGTCTGGGGATGGCGCTGACGAAGCGTTTGCTGGATATCGCCGCCAGGTCTTTCACCATAATGAGGAAAAGGTGCGCTCGCTCTTACCCGCCGGATTGCGCCAGCCGCTTTTCGGAGCACTTGGCCGCTTTTGGCCAAAGGCCGACTGGGCACCGCGCCCATTGCGAGCGAAAGCGACACTGCTGGCGCTCGCCGAAAGTGGAGAGAGCGGCTATGCGCGCGCCCTTTCAGTTGCGACGCACGATCAGCGCGCATCGCTTTACGATCCGGAATTCACGAGAAAATTGAGTGGTTTTCGCGCCGAAGATGAACTCATTTCTCTTATGAAATCTGCGCCAGCGAGAAGCGGTCTCGACCGCGCTCAATATGCGGACCTCACTTTCTGGCTGCCCGGCGATATTTTGACGAAGGTGGATCGTACGAGCATGGCGGTGAGCCTGGAAGCCCGCGAACCGTTGCTAGACCATCGCCTCGTCGAGTTTGCTGCCCGGTTGCCGGAGGGGATGAGGGTGAAAGGCACGACAGGCAAGCACCTGCTGAAGAAATGTATGGAGCGGTATCTTCCGAACGATATCCTCTATCGCCCAAAGCAAGGGCTTGTGACCCCCATTGCTCAATGGCTGCGTGAACCATTGAACTCTGAAACACGAATGATTGCCTCGAGCTCAACCCTGTCGGGTTTGGGTTGGTTCAAGCCCAACGAGATCCGGCGTCTGGCTGACGATCACATTTCAGGGCGCAGCGATCATTCACGCGTCCTTTGGCAACTGCTCATGCTGGAGCGCTCACTGAAGCATTTGAATGTTTCGGGATAGAAATCAGCGCTGAGGCGTACTTATCCCCAGTGCAAGGGAATAAAATGTCTCGTTTGCACATATTTGGCCCAAATAGAGACTCGTCTCGTCTCATGAGCTGAAATAAATGTTTGCCTATTTGCCAAGTGGTAGGTTAGCAATGCGTTAAAGCAGGCCAAAAGGCCGCATTCGCGCTCGATCATGATGTCAAGCGCACTAGGGTCGAATTGGAGTTACGCGCAATGGACAGCAGCGTCGGCAAGGCAATTCCATGGACAGGCGATGAGCAATTAATCGCCGAGAGCGCAATCCACAATTCAATCCCGGAAGAACTCTTTGCACTGCAGGAACTCGATGTCCTGTATGACGATCGCAGCGCGGCATTGTGGACCTATATGAGCCCCGAAGGACGGCCCTCCTTCACACCAACCATGCTTGGCGACTTCGAGAGTTGGCAGGATCTGATCGAAAGCGGTTTTGGTCCCGATAAGGTGCCACTGCGCTATCTGATTTTAGGTAGCCGATCCCCCGACGTTTTCTGCTTTGGCGGTGACCTCGATCTGTTTCAGCGTCTCATCAGGGACCGGGATCGCGATGCGCTCGTCGAGTATGGACATCGTTGCTGCAGGATCCTGGATCGCAACATCCGAACCCTCGACATTCCGATGCTGACCGTAGGTCTGGTGCAGGGTACTGCTCTCGGCGGCGGCTTCGAAGCGCTCTTGTCCTTCGACTACATCATAGCTGAGCGGCACGCGACATTTGGGCTGCCTGAAGTGATGTTCGGGCTTTATCCCGGGATGGGCGCTCATGCCTTGCTGGTTCGCAAACTGGGATCGGCGCTGGCAGACAAGATCATCGTTTCGAACGAGACCTTCACGGCCGAACAGATGTACGAGTTTGGAATCGTCAACCAACTGGCCGAACCTGGTGACGGTGCGAACGCGGTTCGCGAGTTCATCAAGAAGTCCGAGCGTCGTCACGCAGGACTTGTCGGTGCGCGTCTTGCAACCAAGCGGGTTTGGCAGCTCCATCTCCAGGAGCTCAACGAGATCACCGAGTTGTGGGCTGACACAGCCTTGCAGCTAACTGAGACCGATCTGAAAGTCATGAGCAGGCTGGTTGCCGCGCAAGCACGTCTTGCCGAACGGATTGCCACCGCAGCGGCCTAAGGTCCGCGATCAGGTCTCGGCTCCGTGGCCTAGCGCCATGTATTCATCGCTCTGCATTTCATTGAGCCGGCTAACCGTCCGCTCGAACTCGAAGCTTCCATCGCCTGCGGTGTAGAGTTCTTCGGGTGGCGCCTCGGCGGTCACAAACAGCTTCACCCTGTGCTCGTATAGGGCATCGATCAAAGTGACGAAGCGCGCAGCTTCGTTGCGTTGATCAGGGCCCATTTTGGGGATCCCGACAAGGATGATCGTGTGGAATGCGCGGGCGAGGGCGAGGTAGTCCGATGCGCCGCGTGCCTCTCCGCACAGGCGCTTGAAGCTGATCGCCGCCACCCCTTTCAACGACTTGGGTACGTGCATGTCGCGCTTTGAGCTGATGTCGAGCACGCCGGTGGGAACGTTTGCTGCATCCTGCGGGTCAAAGTCGGTGAGGCGGAAGAACACCTCGCGCACCTTCGCAGTTGCCTCATCGCTGAATGGCGAGTGCCAAGTGGCCATGTCTCCGATACGGTCGAGTCGGTAATCGGTGGGGCCGTTCAACCCAACCACATCCAACTCCTCATTGATGAGGTCGATGAAGGGCAGGAAGTGCTCGCGATTGAGGCCATCCTTGTAGAGATCTTCTGGCGGACGGTTCGAAGTGGTGACGATGCATACGTCTTGCTCTCGAATGAGCTGTGTGAACAGCCGGCTCATGATCATCGCGTCGGCTGAGTTGTTCACCACCATCTCGTCGAAGGCGAGCACTCTCAGGCCCTCAGAGAGCTTGGCTGCAACCGGCGGAATCGGGTCGCCTTCGTGGCGTTGGCGAGCGATCCGCATTTCCTCGTGCACCTCCTGCATGAAGGCATGGAAGTGAGCGCGGCGCTTTTCAGGAATGGCGAGCGTGTCGTGGAACAGATCCATCAGCATCGACTTGCCGCGCCCGACACCGCCCCACATGTAGACGCCTTGCGGCCGCTCCTGCTTTCGCGCGAACAGCTGGGCGAGCAAGCCACCGGGCTTCTCGGCCTCAAGCTCCTTTTGCAGCGCATTCAACCGCTCGACTGCGCGCCTTTGGTCGGGGTCCTCGCGCAACTCTCCGTTGGCGATTAGCTGCTCGTAGCGGGCGCGCATGCGGGTCATCAGCTGGCCTGCTGAGGACGCGGCTTCATCTTGCGCACGATGCCGGAATAGGACGCGACCACATCGTCATCCTGCATCACCTGCCCTCGCACGAAGACGAGCTTCCCGGTCTCGCGCACGATCTCGTTCACGGCGTCTAGTGGCCGGTTCGGATCACCGCCGCCCACGAATTGGGTAGAGAGCTCCAGCGTCACCGATGGCCCGGCATTGCCGCTGCCGATCGTGTGCATCGTCGTGAACATCGAGATGTCGATCAGCGCGAGCGTTACGGCACCGTGGATGATGCCCTGCAGGTTCTCATGGCGGCGTTCGGGGAACATGCGCAGCCGCGCTTTCCCATCCTCATCGACGCGCGTGATGAGGCGCCCCATGACGGCGCCGTTGAACAGCGACTGATCCTTGAGGTTCCAGTGCCTCCAGCCCGGATTGTCCGGATCGGGCCCGTGCTCAAAGACGTCTTCGCCCAGACCTTTGGGTCCCGATGTCATGGCCGCGCGATCAGATGGCGCGTTCGGCCATCATCTTCTTGGTTTCTGCGATTGCCTTGGCGGGCGAGAGGCCCTTGGGGCAGACATTCGCGCAGTTCATGATCGTGTGGCAGCGATAGAGGCGGAAGGGGTCTTCCAGCTCGTTCAGGCGTTCACCCGTCATCTCGTCGCGGCTGTCGGCCAGCCAGCGATAGGCTTGAAGCAGGATTGCCGGGCCGAGGAACTTGTCCGAATTCCACCAGTAGCTCGGGCACGACGTCGAGCAGCACGCGCACAGGATGCACTCGTACAGACCATCCAGCTTCTCGCGCTGTTCGGGCGTCTGCAGACGCTCTTTGCCCGACGGCGTCGGGCTGACGGTTTGCAGCCAGGGACGGATCGAGGCGTACTGCGCGTAGAAGTGCGTGAAGTCGGGCACGAGGTCCTTGATCACGTCCATGTGCGGCAGGGGCGTGATGCGGATCTCGCCCTTCAGGTCTTCGATCGCGGTGGTGCAGGCAAGGCCATTCGCGCCGTTGAGGTTCATCGAGCACGATCCGCAGATGCCTTCGCGGCACGAACGGCGGAAGGTCAGCGTCGGGTCGATCTCGTTCTTGATCTTGAGCAATGCGTCGAGAACCATCGGACCGCAATCGTCGAGGTCTATCTCGAACTTGTCGTATCGCGGGTTCTCACCACTGTCGGGATCGTAGCGATAGACCTTGAACGACTTCACCCGTTTCGCGCCATCGGCCTTATGCACTTTGCCGCTTGGCTTGATCTTCGAGTTCTTCGGAAGGGTGAATGTCGCCATGATGTAGATGTCCCTGTCTATCAGTGTCCTACTTAACGCCTGTGGCATGGGAGGCAAGGCGTCAAAGCTTGCGAGCTGTGCGATGCGTGTTGCCAGTTGTTCAAGTGGCTCCCACGATTTCTGGTTTTTCCTGCGAGTGTGGACCGCACAAGCACCCTTATGAAAGAATGGGTCATACGTTCAAGATACTGATACATAAGGATAATATGCCGGTTGCGGCTGTAGGATGTGTGACTTTACGATTTCTCAGTCTCCTTCTCACCGTTACGCCTCACCCAAGCCGGAACTTTTCGCGGTCTCGCTCGCTCTACCGGACATGGACGAAGTAGGAAAATGGCCCCGCAGCGCTGCGATATTTGGTGCGAGCGGCGGCATCGGGCGAGCAATTGCCGAGACACTGGCAGCCCGTGGTTGCGAGATCGTCCATGTCGGCTCGCGCAGCGGCAGCGCACCTGAAGGCGCCGCATTTCGGCCTTTCACGTTCGACCTCACCGATGAGAACAGCATTGCCGAGACTGCGAGAAGCATGAAGAACGCGCCGCCCGAATTGGTGCTCGTTGCCAGCGGGGTTCTCACCCTATCGGACGGAACCGGGCCGGAGCGCACCTACAAGCGGCTCGATCCCGAAAAGATGGCGCAGGTTTTCGCCATCAACACGATCGGCCCGGCGATCATCGCAAAGCACATGCTCGCGTTCATGCCGCGCGACCGGCGTTTCGTGTTCGCAGCTCTGAGCGCGCGCGTCGGTTCGATCAGCGACAATGGGCTGGGCGGTTGGCATTCCTATCGTGCTTCCAAGGCTGCGCTCAACATGCTGCTCCGCAACTTTGCGCTGGAGACTGGCCGCACCCACAAGCAGGGCGTTATTGTCGGACTGCACCCCGGCACCGTGGACACGCAGCTGTCCGAGCCATTCCAAACCAATCTACCCGAAGGCCAACTCACCACGCCCGACGAGGCAGCTGCCATGCTGCTCGATGTGATGAGCGGCCTCGACGCTGATGACAGCGGCAAGGTTTTCGATTTTGCGGGTAAGGAAGTGCCGGCCTAACCGGTTGCCAGCATCGCCCACACGAAGACAAAACCGGCCAGCGCAATCGCGATTGCCGTTGCCCTGAGTGCGCGTCCCGAAACAAAGCGGGCGACCAGCTCAATCACCGCTCCCAGCGTCAGCAGCATCAGTGCCGCAACGACGAAATCGCCGATCTGCCAATTGACCTCGCCCGTTAACTGCATCGCCAAGAGCGGGATCGCCAACAGCGTGCAGGAGAGCGCGCCAAAAGCGATCCTATAGGATCGAAAATTGGGGTTGGTCGATAGTGCGGCGGACATGGTTCATGCTCCCATTGGTTTGGGTGTATGCCTCCGAAGCGGATTATGGACCTGCCTCGCCATTATTGGCAAGTGCCGCGTGCGCTTACGCCGCGATCAATGCGTTGCGACGCCACGCCTCGGCGAGCAGTGTTTCAAGCAGGTCGCCATGGCTGAAGCCCGCTTCCTTTGCCGCCTTTGCCATCACCTTTTCCGACCACAGATTGCAGTTGAGGTTGATCTCGATGAAGTTGATGTCGCCGGTCTTCAGGTCGACCCGAAACTCGATCCGGCCATAATCGAACGGCAGGAATTCGCGGGCGAACTTGTGCGCCATTTCTTCGATTCTCGGCGCGAACTCGGCGTGGTCGAACCTCTTGAGGGCGGCCTTTTCCGTGTTCGGGACCAGGTCGCGTTTCTCGTAATAGGTCCAGAGTTTCTGTGTGTTTTCACGCTCATACCACAGCATCGGCAGCGCAACCGGCTTGCCGTGCATCGTGATGAAAGCGCACTGGACATCGTATCCGTCGAGGTATGGCTCAACGATCGCATCGTGGCCCTGACCGTGAATGTCAGCGATGGAATTGGTCACGCCATTCCAGTCATAGGCATCGGAAATGCCCCAGCTGGCTGAGCTTGCGTTGGGCTTGATCACCCAGCGCCCATCGGGGGAAGGGGGCAGGTCGCTTTCCTGCACTGGAGCGCCTCTGCGAAAACAGAACCAAGGCGCAGTCGGAACGCCGGCATGGGTCGCGACCAGCTTGGAAACCGACTTGTCATCGCCAAGCCCGCGCAGGAACGGCATCGCGCCCAGATAAGGCAGGCGGTGCATGTTGCACAGGACCGGGATCAGCATTTCAGAGTTCACGAAGCCGCCGCGATTGAGCAGCGGGAACACGAAATCGACGTCGGGCCGCGTGAAAAGCACATCATAGCTGTCGGCAAGATGCAGATTCAGGCCAAGCTGTTCGAGGCTGGTGCGCACTTCGTGATGGTAGATGGCATGGTTGCCGTCTTCGGGATGCATCCCGCCGCCCCAATTGGCGTGCTTTGCCATGAACAAAAGCCGCACACGCTCTTTGTCTTCTGCAGCGATGCGCAGCGGGGTCAGGGTCTCGCTCATACTTCTTCCGGTCTTTACAATGCGCCCCGTCTCTCTCGCGCATTAGTCGGCCTTTGCCTTACGCGCCAGCCCCTTGCTGAAGCGGCGTGACGGGTTGCACACAAAATCATTTGGCAAATGGGCGGATATGAGGGAAACTTACCGCTCGGCAATCGGGCTCAGGAGGGATCGGTGGGCTTGGGAGACTGGTACGACGCGCATGTAATGCCGCGCCTCATTCGATGCGCATGCAGCACCGGGCAGGTGATGAAGCGGCGTGCAATGGTGGTGCCGCTCGCCAAAGGCGACGTGTTCGAGCTTGGCTGCGGCGGCGGGATCAACCAGGAATTTTACGATATCGAAGCCGTGTCATCCTATGCCGGGATCGATCCGCATGAGGGCCTTCTGGACAATGCGCGGGCTGCGGCTGAGGCCAAGGGCTGGCCTGCCGACATCCGCCAGGGGATAGGCGAAGATATTCCGTTTCCGACTGGCTCCTTCGATACGGTGGTTTGCACCTTTACCCTGTGCTCGGTGCAGGACCCGGCGAAGGTTCTCTCGGAAATGCGGCGTATCCTGCGGCCGGGAGGGCAGGCGCTGTTCCTCGAGCACGGACGCGCTCCCGATCACGGCGTCGCGAAGTGGCAGGACCGGATTGAGCCCGTTTGGAAGCGCATGGCGGGGGGATGCCATCTCACGCGCCCGATCGGCTCGGCGTTTCGTGGGAGCGGGTTCGAGGTCGAACCGCTGGGGCAGGGTTATCTGCCCAAGGCGCCGAAGTTTGCCATGTGGAACGAGTGGGGGATCGCGCGCAAAGTGGGTTTGTGACGCAGCACGAATAAGAAAGGGGCCGGGAAAATGCGTTCTCCCGGCCCCTTTTTTCTCAGCAATTTGTGAAGATTACTCGCCGAAAGTGCGTTGCCACCAGCCACCGCGCTTCTTGCCGCCATCGGCTTGCTCGTCGGCCTTGTCGTCGGAGGCAGGCTCCTCTGCCGTTTCGGCGGGAGCTGCGTCCTCAGTCTTGGCCTCCTCGGTGGGGGCCTCCTCGGCAGGAGCTTCCTCGACCTTCTTCTTGCGAGGGGCGCGCTTGCGAGCCGGCTTTTTCTTGGGCTCCTCCTCTGTGGGAGCTTCCTCGACCTTGGCTTCCTCAGCAGGAGCAGCTTCCTCGGCAGGCGCTTCCTCGACCTTTTTCTTGCGAGGGGCGCGTTTGCGCTTGGGCTTTTCTTCCTTGGGAGCCTCTTCGGTCTCCCCGTCCGCCTTGGCGTCCGTTTCGGCAGCCATCGCCCCGGCAGTTTCAGGAGCATCGTCTGGTCCGGCGACAACGGTCATGTCTTCCTTGACCTGTTCGGATACCTCTTCGAGGTTTTCCGCGTCTTCAGATGTCACCGTTTCGTCGGTCTTCTTGCGACGACCGCGACCACCGCGGCGGCGGCGGCGCTTGGGCTTCTCTTCGCCATCGTCCGAGGTCTCTTCCGAAGCCTCGTCGCCGTCCGATGCATCGCTGTCGTCGCTGTCGTCGCTGTTGTCTTCGCCGTCTTCCGACGAACCGGTGTCCTGACGCTTCTTGCCGCGACCGCGACCACCACGACGGCGGCGGCGCTTTTTCTTCTTGGGCGCGTCATCGTCCTCTTCGGAGCCGTCATCCTCGGGGATGTCGTCCTCGTCCTCGTCGTCGTCGACGATCGGTTCGAATTTCGGAGCCTCGGTCGGGCGCGGGCCCTGGCTCGAGACTTTCATCTTCGCGCCTTCGTCCTCGCCTTCGGGCATTACCTCGACGATGACGCCATAGCGTTGCTCGATCTCGACCAGCTCGTGGCGCTTCTCGTTGAGGAGATAGACCGCTGCCTCGGTGCTTGCTTCAAGGCAGATCTTGCTGCCTTTGCCCTTGGCCGCTTCATCTTCGATCAGGCGCAGTGCGGAAAGACCGGCGGACGATGCCGTGCGAACGAGACCCGTGCCATCGCAGTGCGGACATTCGCGCGTCGTTGCTTCGAGCACGCCGGTGCGCAGGCGCTGGCGGCTCATTTCCATCAGGCCAAAGCCCGAAATGCGGCCAACCTGAATGCGCGCGCGGTCGTTCTTGAGCGCCTCTTTCATCGCCTTTTCGACTTTGCGGACGTTGGAATTGTATTCCATGTCGATGAAGTCGATGACGACAAGGCCCGCCATATCGCGCAGGCGCAGCTGGCGCGCGATTTCGCGTGCTGCCTCAAGGTTGGTGTGAAGCGCGGTCTGCTCGATCCCGTGCTCCTTGGTCGAGCGTCCGGAGTTGATGTCGATCGAAACCAGCGCTTCGGTCGGGTTGATTATCAGATAGCCGCCCGATTTCAGCTGAACCATCGGATCATACATCGCACGCAGTTGGTCCTCCGCGCCATAACGCTGGAACAGGGGCACGGGGTCCGAATAGGCTTTCACCCGGCGCGCATGGCTGGGCATCAGCATTTTCATGAAGGCCTTGGCCGACTTGTAGCCTTCTTCGCCCTCGACCACGACTTCCTCGATCTCGCGATTGTAGATGTCGCGGATTGCACGCTTGATAAGGTCGCTGTCCGAATGGATCAGGCTAGGTGCAGTCGACGCCAGCGTGGTCTGGCGGATATCGTCCCACAGCCTTGCAAGGTAATCGAAGTCGCGCTTGATCTCGGTCTTGGTGCGGCTGAGGCCCGCGGTTCGAACGATCAGGCCCATGGACTTGGGCAGCGACAAGTCGGAGACGACCTGCTTCAGGCGCTTGCGGTCGCTGGCCGAGTTGATCTTGCGGCTGATCCCGCCGCCATGCGACGAGTTCGGCATCAGGACCGTGTAGCGCCCGGCAAGGCTCAGGTAAGTGGTGAGCGCAGCGCCCTTGTTGCCGCGCTCTTCCTTGACGACCTGTACGAGCAACACCTGGCGGCGCTGGATGACATCCTGGATTTTGTAGCGGCGGCGAAGTGCCATGCGCTTTGCGCGCACTTCATCGACTTCCTTGGCGCGGCTGCGGCCCTTTTGCTGGCCTTTCTTGCCGCCCTGACGACGGCGACCGCGACCCCGGCGACCGCGGCGCGGCTTTTTTTCGCCATCGTCACCGTCTTCGCCGTCTTCGGAGGATTCTTCGCCCTCGTCTTCGCTATCGTCTTCGTCCTGATCATCGTCGTCGTCATCATCCGATGCGCCGTCTTCGATGGTCGAAACCTTGTCCTTATCCGAGGTGTCGATTTCCTCGAGGCCGTCTTCGGCGAGGTCTTCGGCAAGCGCTTCCGCGCTTTCGTCTTCTGCATCGTACTCCTCACCAGGAGTGATGCCCTCTTCCTCTTCCTCGTCGCGAAGCCGCGCTTCTTCTTCAGCGGCCTCCGCCTCTTCAGCGAGCAGCGCTTCGCGGTCGCTTTGCGGAATCTGGTAGTAGTCCGGGTGGATTTCGTTGAAGGCGAGGAAACCGTGGCGATTGCCGCCAAAATCCACAAAAGCCGCCTGCAACGAGGGTTCGACCCGCGTGACCTTGGCTAGATAGATGTTTCCTTTGATCTGCTTGTGTTCAGCAGATTCAAAATCGAATTCCTCAATCCGATTGCCTTTGAGTACCGCCACCCGGGTTTCTTCCGAGTGGCGCGCATCGATTAGCATGCGCGTTGCCATGTAATATTCTCCAAACGCCCCGTCGCTTCGCCAGCGAATGGCGGGAAGGGCGTGTCTTGTTGGGGTAATCGGCCCGCTGCACCGCGCCTGCAAAGGCAGGTTCGATGGTCGGGCCGGTAGTGGTAAATGCGCGCTTCTGCATGTGCGGGAAGCGGGCAGTGATCGTGTCTGCTGAAACGAGAGTGCGGATCATGTCCGCGCTGCGACTCGCGAACTCACCCATGCCGCCGGTGCGGATAGTGTGTTCCTGCGAGGAGAAGCGTCTCGTCACTGCATCAACCTGTCATGTGGCCGGTCTTTGCGCCGGGTAAAGCGCTGTTCGGCCTTGCGAATGAAGCCGGAAGCGTGCGCGTCAACAATTGATCGCGAGCCGCCCCGTTTCGATTACAAGCGCTAGCACCGGTGGTTAAGCGCCGCAACTCTATTGCGCATACACAACGCAACATTCTAAGCCGTTAAGACAATGAGCATCCGAACGCTTCTGTTGCTTATCCTCGCTGTGCCCGCCCTTGTCTTGGGCGGCGCCATAGCAATGGGCGTGACCATTCCGGTGCCGGAATGGGGTCGCGAATACGTGATGCGCTTCCTTCTCGATCCCGCGCCAGAGCAGGTTGATTTGCCCGATATCCTGGGGCCTGACGATCCGACGAGGCCACTGGTCGTGCTCGATGCAGGACATGGTGGGCGCGATCCTGGGTCGATCGGGCGCGATGCTTCAGGCGAAGAGGTGCTTGAAAAGGATATCGTCTTCGCGCTGACAATGGCTCTTCGTGACAGGTTGCTCGAAGAAGGCGGGATCAGGGTCGCCCTTACGCGGAGCGACGACACGATCATCCCGCTTGCACAGCGTCCTGAAATTGCTCGCCAGCTGGACGCCGACTTGTTCCTCTCGATCCACGCGGATTCCGCTGGCGGCCGCAGCGACGTTGCCGGGGCGAGCATCTACACCTTGTCGAACGAGGCATCCTCCGAGGCTGCGGCCCGATTTGCAGAGCGCGAGAACGCCGTCGACAGTTTGAACGGCATTACGATCGAAGGGCAGAGCGCCGAAGTCAGCGCGATCCTTGTCGAATTGTCGCAGCAGCGCACGCAGGATGATGCGACCGAGTTCGCCTCGCTTATTGCTAGGGAAGGCGCTGAGGTGATCCGCTTTCACCCTCAAGCGCGGCGTTCGGCGGTCCTTGCCGTGCTGCGTGCGCCCGATGTGCCGGGAGTTTTGTTCGAAAGCGGCTTCGTCACAAATGAGGCCGACCGGGCACGGCTTACCACCGAGGAAGGGCAGCGGGCCTATGCCGAAGTGCTCGCGCAAGCGATCCGAGTCTATTTCGCACGCCGGGCCGAGCCATAGGCGGACCTTTGCATGCCGCTCTGGCATTCCGCGCCGATCCACTATAAATCGCAAAATCAATGACTGAAGCAGACCCCCAAGCTCTCAATTTCGTCGATTATGTCCGCTATCGCATCAACCGCGATCTGTCGGGCGCGCTCGCGTGGTTTTCTGCCAAGTGGCGCGAAAGCCTGCTGTTCAAGCTGGGCGCATTCGCGGTGGGAGCCTTTGCGCTTCTCTGGATCGCGGCGTGGGGTTGGCTGGCGAGTGACCTTCCCGAAGCGGAAAGCCTGACCGAATACCAGACGCCTTTGCCGACCGTGGTGCGCGGCATCGATGGCGAGATCGTTCATTCCTATGCGCGCGAACGGCGCGTGCAGCTTCAGTATAACGATTTTCCCGATCGGCTGATCGAGGCCTATCTTTCTGCTGAGGACAAGACTTTCTTCAGCCATGGCGGCGTCGATTACACCGGCACGGCCAATGCAGTAATCGACTATCTCAATCCCAGCCGAACGGGGCGCGCAGTGGGTGGTTCGACCATCACGCAACAGCTTGCGAAGATCCTCCTGCTCGGCGACGAATATTCGGTGACGCGCAAGCTCAAGGAGATGATCCTTGCCGGCCGCATCGAGCAGGTGCTCTCGAAGGAAGAGATCCTCGAGCTTTACCTGAACGAAATTCCGCTCGGACGCCGCTCCTTCGGGGTGCAGGCGGCTTCGCGTGCCTATTTCGACAAGGATGTGGGTGAGCTTGAGCTGCACGAGGCAGCATTTCTCGCAATCCTTCCCAAGGCACCCGAGCGCTATGGCCGCAGCGGCCAGGAAGAAGCAGCGATGACCCGCCGCGATTTCGTGCTCGCACAGATGGAAGAAAATGGCTTCATCACCGAAGCCGAACGTGCCGCTGCAGCAGCGCAGCCGCTTGGTCTCGTGTCGCAGCGCAGTCAGCGCAGCGCAGATGCTGGGTACTTCCTCGAGGAAGTGCGCCGCGAGTTGATCGAGAAATTCGGCGAAACCGCAGAAGATGGCGAGAACAGCGTCTATGCTGGCGGACTTTGGGTGCGCACTTCGCTCGACACCGGCTTGCAGGAAGCCTCACGCGACGCGCTTCGCCGGGGCCTCATCCGTTATCATGGTCGCCGTGGCTGGTCGGGCGCGATCGCCACCATTGATGTGAGCGAAGGCAATTGGGCGAGCCAACTCGCAAGCTCCTACCTCGGCGTGCGCTATGAAGACTGGCGCGTAGGTGTCGTCACGCAGCGTAGCGGGTCGTCGGCTACAGTCGGTTTCTCGAACGGCGATGAGGCTCCGCTGTTGAACCTGCCTAATGCATTGAAAGCCGGCGACGTGATTGCCGTCAGTCCGGCAGGCAACGGCTTCCGGGTCGAGACAATTCCAGAAGCGCAGGGCGGGGTGGTCGTGCAGGACGCGCAGACCGGTCGCGTGCTAGCCATGCAGGGCGGGTTCGATCACCGCCTGTCGGACTTCAACCGCGCAACGCAGGCGATGCGGCAGCCGGGATCGACCATTAAACCGTTCGTCTACGCGACCGGCCTCGACAACGGCATGACGCCTTCGACTGAGGTCGATAACACGCGGTACTGTTACTATCAGGGCCGCAATCTCGGCGAGAAGTGCATTCGAGGCGGGCGCGCGGGCCAGTTCCCGATGCGGTACGGGCTTGAGCAATCGCAGAACATCATGACCGTTCAGATCGGCATGCAAGCAGGCATGGAGAACGTGGTCGACACGATCGAGACGCTCGGCATCTCCGAGGATCCCGATCCCTACGCAGCAACCGCGCTGGGTTCGGAAGAGACGACCGTTGGCAAGATGGTCGCTGCTTATGCCGCGCTTGCCAATCATGGCCGACTGAACCAGCCCACCGTTATCGACTACGTGCAGGATCGCAATGGCCGCGTGATCTGGCGCGCGGATGAGCGTGCCTGCAATGGCTGTAACATGGCCGAGTATGACGGCAGCCCCATGCCGCGCTTTGGCATCAAAGGCGAGCAGGCGATGGATGCGCGCACTGCCTATCAGACCATGCACATGCTTGAAGGCGTTGTGACGCGCGGAACCGCGACGATTCTGCGCGACCTTGACCTGCCGCTCTTCGGCAAGACCGGAACAACTACCGGACCCAAGGACGTGTGGTTCGTTGGCGGGACGCAGCGCCTGATTGCGGGCGCTTATGTCGGCTTTGACAATCCGCGCAACATGGGCGGCTATGCCTATGGCGGGACGATTGCTGCACCTATCATCAAGGACTTGATCCAGAACTCGAAGGAGCGCTGGGAAACCGTACCGCCTGTTGCACCTGAAGGTATCCGCATGGTCCGCGTCGATCGGCGCACCGGCAAGCGCGTCCTCGATGGCTGGCCCACCGGCGATCCGCGTGGTGACGTCATCTGGGAAGCCTTCAAACCCGACACCGAACCAGACCGCCGCACCCGCCAGGACGAGATTGCGGCCAAGCGTGACGAAATCCTGGCGCTGATCGCTGCTGGCCGCGCTGGCGATACGCGCGGCGGGCGCCGTGAGGGCGAGCCTACGAACTTTGCTGAAGAGCAGGGAGGAATCTACTGATGCGTCAGCTGTTTACCGCTATTGCGGCCATGATCGGTCTTCTCGCCATGGGCACGGCGACGAGCGCCAAGGCAGAGCTCAAGGTAGGCGATCCTGCCCCGGTATTCTCCACCAATGCAGCGCTTGCCGGAGAGGGGAAGAATGTCATTCTCACCGCCATGCTGCGCGATGGGCCCGTCGTCCTCTATTTCTACCCCAAGGCATTCACCAGCGGCTGCACGCTCGAAGCGAACGCCTTCGCCGAAGCGATGCCCGAATTCGAAGCTGCGGGGGCATCGGTCCTCGGCATGTCGAACGACGATATCGAAACGCTCAAGCGCTTCAGCCGCGAGGAATGCCGCGATGCTTTCCCGGTCGGTGTCGCAAGCCGCCGCCTGATCGACGCCTATGACGTAGCCGCTGGCAATTCGGGTTTCGCCAGCCGCACCTCCTATGTCATCGGCCGGAACGGACGTATCGCTCACGTCTATTCGAGCAGCGACTGGCGCGGTCATGTGCGCGAAACCTTGGCTGCGGTAAAGGCGCTCTCGAACTGAGGCGCGCCGCGCGCTTTACAATCGGCTGACCGACGCTAAGCGGGCCTTCTGAACTGACACGTAAGGAATAATTATGCGGGCCGAGGCCCAGGCACATATCGACCGGATCGAAGCGGCGCTCGCTCTCGTCCGGCAATCGCTCGATTGGGAGCGCGCCCTGCGTCGCCTCGACGAGCTGAATGCGCGCGTCCAGGATCCGACGCTTTGGGACGATCCCAAGGAAGCGCAAAAGATCAGCCGCGAGCAAAAGCAGCTCGAAGATGCGGTCAACACCGTCAACGAGATCAGCGCCGAAATGGGCGACGCGGTCGAATTCATCGAAATGGGTGAGGCCGAGGGCGAGGAAAGCATCGTCAACGATGGCCTCAAAAGCCTCGAGAAGCTCGCCGCGCGCGCCGATGCAGACAAGGTGCAAGCGCTCCTGTCGGGTGAAGCGGACGGAAACGACACCTATCTCGAAATCCATGCAGGCGCTGGCGGAACGGAATCGCAGGACTGGGCCGAAATGCTCTTCCGCATGTATGGCCGCTGGGCCGAACGGCGCGGGTTCAAGGTCGAAACGGTCGAGTATCAGGCCGGCGATCAGGCCGGGATCAAGTCGGCAACGCTGCTGCTGAAAGGCGACAACGCCTATGGCTATGCCAAGACCGAGAGCGGCGTTCACCGCCTCGTCCGCATCAGCCCGTATGACAGCGCGGCAAAGCGTCACACGAGCTTTTCGAGCGTCTGGGTCTATCCGGTGATCGATGACGATATCGACATTGAGATTAACCCGGCTGACCTCAAGATCGACACCTACCGCGCATCGGGTGCGGGTGGTCAGCACGTCAACACCACCGATTCCGCGGTTCGCATCACTCACCAGCCCACCGGCATCGTGGTTGCTTCGCAAAACGACCGTTCGCAGCACAAGAATCGCGCCACCGCGATGAACATGCTGAAAGCGCGATTGTTCGAGCGCGAGATGGCCGAGCGCGAAGCTGCCGCTTCGGGCGAGTACCAGGAAAAGAGCGAGATCGGGTGGGGTCACCAGATCCGCTCTTACGTGCTCCAGCCGTACCAGATGGTGAAAGACCTTCGCACCGGCGTCACTTCAAGCTCGCCTGACCGCGTGCTCGATGGCGATATCGACGACTACATCTCCGCCGCGCTTGCCCAGCGTGTAACCGGCGAGAAGGTCGAGGTGGAGGACGTCGAATGATGTTGGCAAGGCTCGGCATGCTGGGCCTTGCTGCGGCGGCCCTTGGCGGGTGCGACGCTTTCTCGCAGCCGCCGAGTGACAGGCTCGACACCGCGCTTGAGTTCCCTCAGCCAGCACGCGACGTCGCTCAGACGGTTTCCAACCAGTTCTCAAACGAAGACGCCCGCGATGAGCGCGGCGAGGCGACGGCGGTCATGGACCTTGCCAATATCTCGCCCGGCATGACTGTCGCCGATATCGGGGCGGGCGAAGGCTATTATACGGTCCGTCTCGCCAACCGTGTGGGCGAAGATGGGCGCGTGCTCGCTCAGGACATCGATCGCGAAGCGCTGCAGCGGCTCGGTCGACGTGTTGAGCGTGAGCGGCTCGAAAACATCTCGATCAAATTGGGCCGCGCGGACGATCCGCAGCTGCCGGTCGACAGTTTCGACCGGATTTTCCTCGTTCACATGTATCATGAAGTCGAGGAGCCCTACGCGTTTCTCTGGCGGATGTGGCCTGCGCTGGCCGACGAGGGGCAAATCATTGTGGTCGATGTAGATCGCCCCACGGGTCGCCATGGCATCCCGCCCGCGCTGCTGTTCTGCGAGTTTAAGTCGATCGGATACAAGCTCGTCGAATTCGTCGAACGCCCCGACCTTCGCAGCTATTTCGCTCGGTTCGAGCGAGGCGACGAGCGCCCAGAACCTGAAGCCATTTCGGTCTGCGCCAACAGCTGACCAAATCCACGTTTTTCAATACCGGTCCAAGCGCCCTTTCCAGCACCGATGCGCGGTGCTAGGCGCTGCGACCATAAAAATCGGCCTATGAGAAAGGCCAGGACTTAGAGGAGAGTCGCCGGGGATGACTGATTTCCCAACCCATTTCGACCGCGAAGATTTGCTCAAATGCGCACGCGGTGAGCTGTTCGGGCCAGGCAATGCGCAATTGCCCGAACCGCCCATGCTGATGATGGACCGTATCACCGATATTTCCGGCGATGGCGGAGAGCATGGCAAGGGCCATGTTGTTGCCGAATTCGATATCAAGCCTGACCTGTGGTTCTTCGATTGCCACTTTCCCGGCAATCCGATCATGCCTGGCTGCCTTGGCCTTGATGGCCTTTGGCAGCTGACCGGTTTCAACCTTGGTTGGCGAGGCTGGAAGGGTCGCGGTTATGCACTTGGAGTGGGCGAGGTGAAGCTTACCGGAATGGTGCGCCCGGATCGCAAGATGCTGAAATATTTTGTCGATTTCACCAAGGCGGTTCAGACCCGCCGCCTTACCATGGGTGTCGCTGATGGCCGGGTCGAAGCCGATGGCGAAGTCATCTATCAAGTCAAAGACATGAAAGTCGCCCTGTCCGAGGCCTGATCGGGGCCAAAGACTGGATCAACTGGGGCGAAAAGGGGATTTATGCGCCGCGTCGTTATCACCGGGTTGGGGATCGTATCCTCGATTGGAAACAATGCAGATGAAGTGCTTGCCTCGCTGAAGGCGGGCAAATCTGGCATCTCTTTCAATGAGGAAATGGCCGAGCACGGGTTCCGTTCGCAGATCGCGGGTGCAATTGATCTCGACGTCAAAGAGCACGTCGACAAGCGCACGCTTCGCTTTATGGGGCCGGGCGCAGCCTACGCGCACATCGCGATGGGTCAGGCGATTGCCGATGCCGGGCTTGAAGAGAAGGACGTCATCAACCCGATGACGGGTGTGATCGCCGGCTCCGGCGGGCCTTCGACCTCGGCGATGCTGGCCGCGCATCAATCGGTGCTCAAGACCGGCGGGACCAAGCGGATCGGCCCGTTTGCAGTGCCCAAGACCATGTCGTCGACGGTCAGCGCGAACCTTGCCACGGCTTACCAGATCAAGGGCATGAATTTCTCGATCACGTCCGCGTGCTCGACCTCGCTCCATTGCATTGGCATGGCAGCGCAGCAGATTGCGTTGGGCACGCAGGACGTCATGTTCGGCGGTGGCGGAGAAGAGCTCGACTGGACGCTCTCGTGCCTGTTCGACGCCATGGGCGCGATGTCGAGCAAGTATAACGACACGCCGGAGCGCGCATCACGAGCTTTCGATGCCGACCGCGACGGTTTCGTTATCGGCGGCGGCGGCGCAATGGTGGTGCTGGAAAGCCTCGAACATGCACAGGCACGCGGGGCGAAAATCTATGCCGAAGTCACTGGCTTTGCGGCAACCTCGGACGGCGCTGACATGGTTGCACCATCGGGCGAGGGCGGGGAGCGTGCGATGCGCGGCGCAATCCGCACGCTCGGCGAAGACCGCAAGGTCAGCTACATCAACGCGCACGGCACTTCGACACCTGTCGGCGATGTCGGCGAGATCGAAGCGGTGCGCCGCGTCTTTGGAGATGGTTCGACCCCGCCGGTCAGCTCGACCAAGTCGATGACCGGTCACAGCCAGGGCGCTACCGGCGCTCAGGAAGCGGTCTACTGTCTGCTCGCGCTAGAGAACGATTTCATCATCCCGTCGATCAATGTCGAAACGCTCGACCCGGCGCTCAAACCGGAAGAGATCGCGACGAAGCTGGTGGAGAACGCCGGGCTCGACACGGTCATGACCAACAGCTTCGGGTTTGGCGGGACCAACGGGTCGATGCTGTTGTCGAAGTTTCACGGATAAAGTGAGGTAGCTATGGGCGTGCTTGCTGGAAAACGAGGGCTCGTAATGGGTGTCGCCAACGATCGCTCGATCGCGTGGGGCATCGCCAAGGCCTGCGCCGAAGCAGGCGCGGAGCTTGCCTTTACCTATCAGGGCGAAGCTTTCGGCAAGCGACTTGCACCGCTGGCTGAGAGTGTCGGCTCTGACACGATGCTCGACGTCGATGTTACTGACGACGCCTCGCTCGACGCGGCGTTTAGCGCGCTGCAGGACAAGTGGGAAACGCTTGATTTCGTCATTCACGCGGTTGCGTATTCGGACAAGTCGGAGCTGACAGGCCGGATCCTCGACACCAGCCGTGCGAACTTCAAAAACTCGATGGATATCTCCGCCTACAGCTTCATCGAGGTCGCGCGGCGCGCTCACCCGATGATGAAGGAGAATGGCGGCACGCTCCTGACACTAAGCTACATGGGTTCCAACCGTGTCACGCCGAATTACAACGTCATGGGCGTTGCCAAGGCGGCGCTTGAGGCGGGTGTGCGATACCTTGCCAACGACCTCGGCCCTGAAGGCATTCGCGTGAACGCGATCAGTCCGGGCCCGATGAAGACGCTTGCGGGTTCGGCCATTGGCGGCGCGCGCAAAACCTACAAGCACACGGAGGCCAACGCTCCCCTGCGCGCCAATGCGACGCTTGAGGCGGTGGGCGGAACGGCTGTGTATCTGTGCTCCGACGCGGGCGCATGCACGACCGGTGAGATTATCCGTGTCGATGGCGGCTTCCACGTCCTCGGCATGCCTCAGCACGATAACTTGTGACGATGGAGATCCGGCGCACCGACCTCAGCGAACCTGAAGTCGCGGCGCTGATCGACCTGCATACGCGCGAGATGTTCGAAGGCTCGCCGCCCGGCACCAATCACGCGCTCGATCAGTCTGGCTTGAAAACGCCTGACATGGAGGTGTTTGCGGCGTGGAACGGCGAGCGTCTTCTTTCGATTGGCGCCATCCGCAAGCATGATGATTTCGCCGAGATAAAGTCGATGCGCGCGCACCCACAGGCGCGTGGCAGGGGCGCGGGCAAGGCGATCCTGACGGCCTTGATCGATCGGGCGAAGGAACTTGGCTATCCCGAGATCAAGCTTGAGACAGGATCGGGCGAACTGTTCGAACCTGCGACCCGGCTTTACCGAAGCTTTGGCTTTGAACCGTGCGAGGCCTTTGCGGGCTACACGCCGGGCGAGTTCAACAAGCTCTTTTCACTCAAGCTCTAGCGTCAAACCAACGCCGTCAGCACCTGATCGGGCGGACGGTGCCCGTCAGCCCAGAAGCGGATGTTGGCGATCACCTTCTCACCCGACGCCTCTCGCCCTTCGACAGTCGCGCTGCCGATATGGGGGAGGGTCATGACATTGGGATTGGTGATGAGGCGCCGGTCCACCTTGGGTTCGTCCGGATAGACATCGAGGCCTGCTCCTGCGAGGTGGCCCGACTGCAGGGCTTCGATCAGCGCTTCTTCGTCAATCAATTCGCCGCGCGCGGTGTTCACGATGCTGGAACCCGGTTTCATCAGCGCGATGCGGCGAGCATCAATCATGCCGCGGGTTTCATCGGTCAGTGGGCAGTGAAGGGTGAGGATGTCGGCCTCGGCGACGAGGTCGTCGAGATTGTCGACGAAGCGCACTCCCAGCATCTGTTCGAGCGCTGCGGGAAGTGGCCTGCGGCTATGGTAAGACACTTCGAGCCCGAACGCCCGAGCACGGTGCGCGACCGCCTGTCCAATCCGGCCCATACCGACAATGCCGAGTACCTTGCCGCCAATTTTGCGGCCGAGCATTCCGGTCGGTGCCCAGCCGGTCCACTTGCCGCTGCGCACCAGCTCGACGCCTTCGCGGATGCGGCGAGGGACGCCGATAATGCCCGCCATTGCGAGGTCGGCCGTGTCGTCGGTGAAGACGCCGGGCGTGTTGGTGACGATGATCCTGCGCTTTGCCGCAGCCGCCAGATCGATATGCTCGGTCCCCGCGCCAAAATTCGCGATAAGGCGCAGGTTTTCGCCCGCACCGTCGATCATCTCTGCATTGATCCGATCGGTGACTGTCGGGACCAGCACGTCGCAGCTTGCCATCGCTTCGACCAATTGCTCGCGGCTCATCGGCTTGTCGCTCTCATTGAGGACAGCGTCGTAAAGCTCGCTCATGCGCGCCTCGACCGCCGGGGCGAGGTGGCGCGTGACCACCACGCGGGGCTTGCCGGATGAGAATTTCGGAGGGGTCTCGCTTATTGCCATGAGCTAAGCGCTACGGGGTTTCGCAACCAAGCGTCAAGCGGCCTCTTGGTCCTTGATGGGCTAGTGATGAAGAGGTTATCAGGATGCCATGACCGCGCTTCGATTTTTTGCCGTTCTCGGCCTGTGCCTCGTGCTTGCAAGCGCGATCTTCACCGACGCTCTGCGCGCCCAGAACCGGGAAGTGCCATATTGGGCGACCCTGCGCTTCGACGAAGTCAACATGCGTGTTGGGCCCAGCCAGGAATACAAGATCGACTGGGTCTACAAGCGCAAGGGGCTGCCGGTAAAAGTCGTGCGCGTGCGCGAAAGCTGGCGGCTCGTGCAGGACCATGAAGGCACGCAGGGCTGGGTGGCTGCAAGTCAGCTCAACCCCAAGCTTGGCGTCCTGATCATCGGTGAAGGGCTGACCGAGCTGCGCGAAGAGCCTGCCGCCAACTCCGTCATGCGCTGGCTCGCCGAGCCTGGAGTCGTCGGCGAACTCATCGAATGCCGCGACAATTTCTGCGAAATCGATGTCGATGGCAGGGTTGGTTGGGTGGCGATGGACCGCCTGTGGGGCGTGGGTTCAATGGAACCCGACGCCCCTTAATTCATCAAACCAGTTCGACAGCCACTGCGGTTGCTTCACCACCGCCGATGCACAGCGAGGCGACACCCTTGGTCTTGCCTTGCGTCTTGAGAGCATTGATCAGCGTCACGATGATACGCGTGCCCGATGCGCCGATCGGGTGACCGAGAGCGGTCGCGCCGCCGTTCACGTTGATCTTGGCATGGTCGATCCCGATGTCGCGCATCGCGAACATGGCGACACAGGCAAAAGCCTCGTTCACTTCCCAAAGGTCGACGTCGCCGACGCTCCAGCCTGCCTTTTCGAGGACTTTCTCAATCGCTCCGACCGGTGCCACAGTGAAATCTTTGGGCATGCGGGCATGGGCGGCCATCGCCACAACCTTGGCGACCGGCTGCTGACCGTTTTCCTTGGCGACACTTTCACGGGTGAGAACGACAGCCGCAGCGCCGTCCGAGATCGAGCTCGACGTAGCCGCAGTAATCGTGCCGTCCTTGGCGAAGGCAGCGCGAAGCGTCGGGATCTTGTCGGGGCGGCCCTTGCCGGGCTGTTCGTCGGTGTCCACGGTCACTTCGCCCTTGCGGGTTGCGAAAGTCACTGGGACCACTTCATCCGCAAACGCGCCGCTTTCGATAGCCTTGTTTGCGCGGTCGAGCGAGGTGATCGAGTATTCGTCCATGTCCTCGCGAGTGAGCTGATACTCGTTCGCGGTGTCCTGAGCGAAGGTGCCCATTGCGCGGCCTTCTTCGTAAGCGTCTTCAAGCCCGTCGAGGAACATGTGATCGTAGGTCGTATCGTGCCCGATGCGCGCGCCCGAGCGGTGCTTCTTCAGGAGATACGGCGCGTTGGTCATGCTCTCCATACCGCCTGCGACGACATAATCGACAGTGCCGCTGGCGAGTGCCTCTGCGCCCATGATCACGGTCTGCATGCCGCTGCCGCAGACCTTGTTCACGGTGGTAGCCTGCACGCTTTCAGGCAGACCTGCCTTGATCGTCGCTTGGCGGGCTGGTGCCTGACCGAGGCCTGCGGGAAGGACGCAGCCCATGTAGGTTCGATCAAACTTTTCGCCCAGAACGCCCGAACGCTCGACCGCAGCCTTTACCGCGGTCGCGCCAAGGTCAGTCGCCGACACGTCGGAAAGCGCCCCCTGCATCCCGCCCATGGGCGTGCGCGCATAAGAGAGGATGACGATCGGATCGTTGGCAGAAAACTGGGCCATGATTCACTTCCTTGAGAAACGAGGGGGAGATTTGGCTCCCGATTTAGTGTTGCGCCTGTCTCATGGCAACGCGAGATCGGCTTTGCCATCGGCAATTGGTATTAACTTGCGGGCGCGCGAGCTTTCCCGCACAAAGCGTGGCAAAGCGAAACCAAATTTGCCGGAGAGAGACCAAAATGGCCGACGACAAACGCGAAGAACTCGAACGCCTGCTTGACCTGCAGCGCAGCGCCTTCACCGCATCGCGCCCCGAAAGCATGAAGATGCGCAAGGATCGCATCCGCCGCGCGATGGCCTTGCTCAAGGATCATGGCGAAAACCTGTGCAAGGCGATGAGCGCGGATTTCGGCAATCGCGCGATGCACCAGTCAATGATCACCGATATTGATGGTACGATCAACGCAGGGAAAAACGCACTGTCGAACATGGACAAATGGGCCAAACCTGAAAAACGCAAGGTCCAGTTCCCGCTCGGGCTCATGGGAGCGAAGGCAGAGGTTCGCTACGAGCCCAAGGGCGTGATTGGTATCCTGTCGCCGTGGAATTTCCCGGTGAACCTCGCTTTCTCGCCGTTGATGCAGGTCTTTGCGGCCGGGAACCGCGCAATGATCAAGCCCAGCGAGTTTACCGAGCGCACGTCGCTGCTGATGGCAGAACTGGTCGAGGAGTACTTCACTCCGGACGAATGCGTCGTTGTGACCGGCGGACCGGAAGTGGCCGCTGCGTTTTCGTCGCTTCCGTTCGATCATCTGATCTTCACCGGCTCGACCGCAACAGGGCGCCGCGTGATGCAGGCCGCCGCAGAAAACCTCGTGCCCGTTACGCTTGAGCTAGGCGGAAAATCTCCGGTTATCCTTGGGCGCAGCGCTGACTTCGCCAAGGCGGGTGAGCGGATTGCGCTCGGCAAGATGATGAATGCGGGTCAGATCTGTCTCGCGCCTGACTATATGTATGTGCCGGAGGAGAGCGAGGACGAAGCGATTGCCGGCGTGACCAACGCCGCATCGACCATGTATCCGACCGTGCTGGAAAATGACGATTACGCTTCGATCGTTTCCGACCGCCATTTCGAGCGGCTTCAAGGCCTGGTCGAAGACGCGCGTGACAAGGGTGCGGAAGTGATCGAAGTCAACCCGGCGGGCGAGAACTTTGCCAGCGCCAACCAGCGCAAGCTGCCTCTCACCGTGCTGCGCGGGGTCAATGACGACATGACCGTCATGCAGGAGGAGATCTTCGGGCCGGTCCTGCCGGTGAAAACCTACAAAGCGGTCGATGAGGCGGTCGATTACATCAACGCGAACGACCGCCCGCTTGGCCTATACTATTTCGGCGAGGACAAGGACGAACAAGAGCGCGTCCTGTCGCGCACCATTTCAGGCGGTGTCACCACCAATGACGTGATCTTCCACGTGTCGATGGAGGACCTACCGTTCGGTGGGATCGGTCCATCTGGGATGGGCAGCTATCACGCGATCGAGGGCTTCAAGGAGTTCAGCCACGCACGCGCTGTCTATCAGCAGCCCAAGATTGATGTCGCAAAGCTTGCCAAGATGAAGCCGCCTTACCCCAAGGCCAAGCAAAGCGCGTAAGGCACTCCAGCGATGAGAATCCTTCTGGCGGCGCTCGCGCTGACCGCTGCGTCACCACTGCTGGCCCAAGAGAACGCAGCTTGGCGCAGCGTCGATGCACAGACCGGGCAGATTCGTGACCTTGATGGGCTCACCGCGCTGGCAGAAGCTTTTCCTGACAGCTCGTCGGTACGGCTGCGGCTGCTGAACGCTCAGCTTGGGGCCGAGGATTTCTATGGCCTGAAGCAAACGCTGCGCTGGCTCATGGATCGCGGCTACGTCTTCAGCGAGGTCGCGCGCGATCAGATCCCGAAACTCGTCGGTGAAAAACATGCGGAAGATGTTGCGGCGCTGCTTATCCGCGATGTTGAAGTAATCGAGGCAAGCGAAGTCGTGGCGACAGTTCCTGCTGAGGCAGGTCTGATCGAAAGCGTCTTTGCCCCTGAAAGCACGCCCCTGATGGTGGCGACTTCGGTGACCGGCAATTCGGTCCACATCTACACAGGCGATCAAAGCTGGACTTCGATCGCGATACCGGGAGCTAACGACCTGTCGGGCATCGTGGGCGAGCCGGACGATTCCATGGGTTGGGCCGCTTCTGCCAATCTCGACGAATCTGAGGACGCTGAGGAATTCTTCACCGGTCTGATCGGACTCCGCGGGGATTTTCAGAACCCGGTGCTGGTCCCGGCTCCAGAGGGCGCGAAAGCAGTCTCTGACCTCACGATCAGCCCCGATGCGACGGTCTACGCAAGCGATCCGATTGGCGGAGGAATCTATCGCAAGCCCGTCGGCGCAACCGAGTTGGAAGTGCTAGTTGCTCCGGGCACCTTTCGGTCACCGCAAGGCCTAGCGATCAGCGCAGATAAGTCTCGGCTTTATGTCAGCGACTATCGATATGGATTAGCGATGATCAATCTTGGGGATGGCTCAGTGTCGCGCCTGCAATCCGATGTGCCCGCGATCCTTGACGGGGTCGATGGCCTGTGGCGGCATGGTGACCGGCTCATCGCGATGCAGAATGGGACATCGCCGATGCGGATCAGCGCATTCACCTTGTCGGATGATGGTCTCAGGATCAGTGCGGTTGAAACACTTGAGCAAGCACATCCTGGTTGGACTGAGCCGCTGGGTGGGAGTATTTCAGGCGATGCTCTCGTCTATGTTGCCACCGGCCAATGGGATCGCTTCGTCAAGGGTGAACCGGCTCAGGACAAGCCTCCCATCCCGACCGATATTCGCCGCCTGCCGCTTGCGTCCGGGCAGGATTGACATTCGCACGACCCACAGTTCGATTTTCTGCAACAGATATGTGCCCATTTGACCGAGTCGCGCCCTTGCGCGGCGGTGACGACGCGCCTAGAGGCAGCCCACTGGGATAAATAACGTCTGGACATCGCTGTGATAGATCTCGCTCAGTATCTTCCGATACTGCTCTTCATCTTCATCGCCTTCGGGCTTTCCGTGCTTTTCGTGTTTTTGCCGATGGGCGTTTCGCGCCTGACCGGTGCGCACAATCCTGACGCGGAAAAACTGTCGGAGTATGAGTGCGGCTTCCCCGCATTCGAAGACGCGCGCAGCCAGTTCGATGTCCGGTTCTACCTGGTCGCGATCAGCTTCATCATCTTCGATCTCGAAGCCGCATTTCTGTTTCCGTGGGCGGTGAGCCTTGGCGAAACGGGCTGGGTTGGCTGGATCGGCATGATGACCTTCCTAGGCATTCTCGCGATCGGCCTTGCTTACGAATGGAAGAAGGGAGCTCTGGATTGGGAATGAGCACGCCCGAACAAGCGGTAGGGATCACCCCTCCGAACAATTTGCCGGATGTGAGCGCACTCGAAACCGCGAAAGCGGGCGAGGTGCGCCAGCCTGACGAAGATTACTTCCGCTCGCTTCAGACAGAGGTGAATGACAAGGGTTTCCTCGTCACTTCGACCGAAGACCTGTTTCAGTGGGCGCGTACCGGTTCGCTGTGGTGGATGACCTTTGGCCTCGCATGCTGCGCGGTCGAGATGATCCACGTCAACATGCCGCGCTATGACATGGAGCGTTTCGGCATCGCCCCGCGTGCATCGCCGCGCCAGTCGGACGTGATGATCGTCGCCGGAACTCTGTGCAACAAGATGGCTCCGGCGCTGCGCAAGGTCTACGACCAGATGTCCGATCCCAAATACGTGATCAGCATGGGTTCGTGCGCCAATGGCGGTGGCTATTACCACTATTCCTACAGCGTCGTGCGCGGCTGCGACCGGATCGTACCGGTAGACATCTATGTGCCTGGCTGCCCTCCGACTGCCGAAGCGCTTCTTTACGGCGTGATGCAGCTGCAGCGGAAGATCCGCCGTTCGGGGACGATCGAACGGTGAGCCGGGGCGTGGTTATCACATTCGTTGTTATCTGCGACCTCGTGTTTATCGGCGCGTTGATTGCCGCGCTTTCACCGGGCGCGATCAAGCAATGGACCGGGCAGGAAGTGGTAGTATCGCAGTCGGTCTTGTGGATAGCAGTAGCAATTGCAGGCGTGGCTTCGGCTGCGCTCACCGCGATGGCAATATCCAAGGCAAAGACATGACCGTTCTCCATTCCGCCCCCAAATTCGCCTCGAACGAAGGCGTTCTTGATGCTCTGAGCGAAAGCGTCAGCGTGTGGCTTGACCGTGCCGAGGAACAGCACGGCGAGATCATTCTGACCGCCAAGCGCGAAAGCATCGCCGAAGTGCTGCGCATCCTTCGCGACGATCACGCCTATCAGCAGATGATGGAGATCGCTGGGGCCGATTATCCCGACCGCGATGAGCGTTTCGAAGTCGTCTACATGCTTCTGAGCCTTACCAAGAACCACCGGATCATGGTGAAATGCTCGACTGACGAGACGACGCCCGTCCCCAGTGTGACTTCGCTGTGGCCCAATGCGGGTTGGCTCGAGCGTGAGGTTTTCGACCTTTACGGTGTCGTGTTCGAGGGCAATTCGGACCTGCGCCGCATTCTCACCGACTACGGTTTCGAAGGACATCCTTTCCGCAAAGACTTCCCGATGACCGGCTACACTGAGCTGCGCTATTCGGAAGATGAAAAGCGCGTTGTCTACGAGCCGGTAGAACTGCCGCAGGACATGCGCACCTTCGACTTCCTCTCGCCTTGGGAAGGCTCGGATTACGTGCTCCCTGGCGATGAAAAGGCTGATGGTCCGCCGCAGGTCGACAAGCCCAAGGTAACCGAAAAACCCGCCGACACCGGCGCTGGCCCCAAAGCCACGGAAGCTGCCGCTGAAGGCACCGACGCCGTTCCGCCCGACATGATCGAGGTCGAGATCGGCGATGACGACGAATTGAAGGAGGGCGACGAATGAGCGTCCAGATAGAAGAATCGCCGACCACCGACGGCGAAGTCATCACCAACTACACGCTGAATTTCGGCCCGCAGCACCCCGCGGCGCACGGCGTTCTTCGCATGGTGATGGAGCTTGACGGCGAAGTGATCGAGCGAGTCGACCCGCATGTAGGTCTGCTCCACCGCGGCACCGAGAAGCTGATCGAGCAGAAGACCTATCTTCAGGCTTTGCCGTATTTCGACCGCCTCGATTACTGCTCGCCTCTTTGTCAGGAGCACTCCTACGTGCTCGCGATTGAGAAGCTGCTGAACATCGAAGTGCCGGAGCGTGCTCAGTATCTTCGCGTGCTGTTCGCCGAGCTGACCCGCATCTGCAATCACATGCTCAACATCGGCGCGCACGTCATGGACGTGGGTGCAATGACGCCGAACCTGTGGGTGTTCGAGCTGCGCGAAGATTGCCTCAACTTCTTCGAACGCGCATCGGGCGCACGGATGCACTCGGCCTGGTTCCGTCCCGGTGGTGTGCATCAGGATGTGCCGGAGAAGCTGCTGGTCGACATTGGCGACTGGCTCGACAACCGCTTCTTCCAGCTGTTCGACGACGCGATGAGCCTCGTCATGGACAACCGCATCTTCAAGCAGCGCAACGTCGATATCGCCGTTGTGAGCCGCGACGATGCGGTTGCATGGGGCTTCTCCGGCCCGATGATCCGTGCTGCGGGCATTCCATGGGACCTGCGCAAGTCGCAGCCTTACGACGTCTATGACCGCATGGAATTCGACATTCCGGTCGGCACGAACTCGGATTGCTATGACCGTTTCATGGTGCGCGTGCAGGAAGTTCGCGAGAGCGCCAAGATCATCAAGCAGTGCCTGCGTGACATGCCCGAAGGCCCGATCGCAAGCACCGACGGCAAGGTTTCGCCTCCGAAGCGCGGCGAGATGAAGCAGTCGATGGAAAGCCTGATCCACCACTTCAAGCTCTACACCGAGGGCTTCCACGTCCCCGCAGGCGAAGTTTACGTCGCGACCGAAAGCCCCAAAGGCGAGTTCGGCGTCTATCTCGTCAGCGACGGCACTAACAAGCCGTACCGCTGCAAGATCCGCCCAACCGCCTTCAGCCACCTTCAAGCCATGGATATGATGAGCAAGGGACACATGCTGGCAGATGCCACCGCCATTCTCGGCGCGATTGATGTCGTGTTTGGGGAGTGTGATCGCTAATGGCTGACCGTACTCCCGCACCCGATACGCCCGAGCTGCGCGCGCGTTGGGGCTCTTTCGAGTGGTCGAAAGAGAACAAGAAGAAGGCCGATCGCGAGATCGCCAAGTATCCCGAGGGCCGCCAGAAGTCGGCAGTGATGGCGCTGCTCGACCTCGGCCAGCGTCAGGTTGGCGAAGAGACCGACACGCAGGGCTGGCTGCCGCTTCCGGTGATCGAATACATCGCCGACTATCTCGATATGCCGGTGATCCGCGTGCTCGAAGTCGCGACCTTCTACTTCATGTACAACATGAAGCCGGTGGGTAAGTACCACGTGCAGGTTTGCGGCACGACGCCGTGCATGCTGCGCGGTTCGGACGATATCATCAGCGCGTGCAAAAAGCGCGGCATGGGTTTTGGCAAGGTCTCCGAGGACGGCCTTTGGACCCTCACCGAAGTCGAATGCATGGGCAATTGCGCGACCGCGCCGATGGTCCAGATCAATGACGACAATTACGAGGACCTGACCGTCGAACGTCTCGACGCTGTGCTCGACGCGCTGGCCGCTGGCGAGCAGCCCAAAACGGGCACGCAAGAGCCGGGCCGCCACACCTCCGAGCCAAGCGGTGGCCCAACCACGCTCAAGGAAATGGTCGACGCCAACCACGATTACCGGGGTGACTGGTAATGGCCGGCGGCACGCTCGCACTCATGATTGCAGGCCTCGTGGGCTTTGGTGCCGGCGCGTATCTCGCTGCCACTGGTGAGCGTCCCGTTGGTATCGCACTGATGGGTATGGGCCTTCTGTTTCAGGCGCTGACGCTGCGCCAGCTGAGAATTTCTAAAGTGAAGGATCAAGGCGATGCTGGCTGACAAGGACCGCATCTTCACCAATGTCTACGGCTTCCAGGATGCCGGGCTGAAGGCTGCGCAGGCGCGCGGCGATTGGGACAACACCAAGGCCTTGATCGAACGCGGCCAGGACGCGATCATCGAAGAGATCAAGGCATCGGGCCTTCGCGGGCGGGGCGGGGCAGGCTTCCCCACCGGTCTTAAATGGTCGTTCATGCCCAAGGAATCGAAGGACGGTCGCCCGAGCTTCCTCGTCATCAACGCCGACGAATCCGAGCCGGGTTCGTGCAAGGACCGCGAGATCATCCGTCACGACCCGCACAAGCTGGTTGAAGGCGCACTTGTGGCCGGTTTCGCTATGCGTGCGCGTGCCGCCTACATCTACATCCGCGGCGAATACATTCGCGAAGCGCAGGTGCTTCAGAAGGCCATCGACGAGGCTTATGACGCAGGCCTGATCGGCAAGAATGCCAGCGGCTCGGGCTTCGATTTCGACGTTTTCATGCATCGCGGCGCTGGCGCTTACATTTGCGGCGAAGAGACCGCGATGATCGAGAGCCTCGAAGGCAAGAAGGGCCAGCCACGTCTCAAGCCGCCTTTCCCGGCAGGCGCGGGCCTTTATGGCTGCCCGACCACGGTGAATAACGTGGAATCTATCGCCGTCGTGCCCACGATCCTGCGCCGCAGTGCCAACTGGTTCTCAAGCTTCGGGCGCGAGAACAACAAGGGCACCAAGCTCTTCCAGATCAGCGGCCACGTCGAAAAGCCATGCGTCGTCGAAGAAGCGATGAGCATTCCGTTCGAAGAGCTGATCGAGAAACATTGCGGCGGCATTCGCGGCGGGTGGGATAACCTGCTTGCGGTGATCCCCGGCGGTTCGTCGGTTCCGCTGGTTCCGGCAGAGCAGATCCGCAACGCGCCGATGGATTTTGACGGTCTCAAGGATCTTGGCTCGGGGCTCGGCACGGCAGCTGTCATCGTGATGGACAAGTCCACCGACATCGTGCGCGCGATCAGCCGCCTGTCCTACTTCTACAAGCACGAAAGCTGCGGCCAGTGCACGCCGTGCCGCGAAGGTACGGGCTGGATGTGGCGCGTGATGGAGCGCCTTCGCACCGGCGATGCGGCGATCGAGGAAATTGACATGCTGCACGAAGTGACCAAGCAGGTCGAAGGCCACACCATCTGCGCGCTTGGCGATGCGGCAGCATGGCCGATCCAGGGCCTCATCCGCCACTTCCGCCCGGAACTTGAGCGCCGGATCGAAGAACACAATGCCAAATTTGCTGAGGCAGCAGAGTGATTGCTCGTTCTATCCTGACTGCTGGTTTTATGGCGCTTGGCGTTTGCGGTGCGGTTGCAGCCCAGACGACGGGTGATCCTCGCGGTTTCCGGATCAAGCAACCGGAAGCCGATCACCGCGATGTCACCGAGGCAACCCCGCCCGAACTGACTATGATGCGTACAGCGCGCTGCATCGTCGATGACCAGGTCGAGGATGTAGAGGCCTATCTTCGCACTGTTCCAGGATCGACGCAGGAAGACACAGCGTTCGCGAAGTTTGAACGGAAGCTAAACCGTTGCATGCCGGAGATGGACATGTCTTCAGTCGGCAACATGCAACGGGCCAGAGGCACAATTACAATGCGTTTTGAGCATGCAGCTTTGCGCGGTGCGTTGGCCGAAAACGTCCTTCATCAAAACGATGTGGAACTGGAATTGGGTCGCATGGCGCGCGGAGACGATGGCATGTATGTGGCCGAGAAGTTTCACGGCGAAAGATCAGGCGACCCGTCGCGCGTTTTTGCGCTTGGTTTCGCGGGTTGCGTGATGGGCCACAATGCCGACGCTATCCCGATGCTATTGGAAACAGAGCCAGCGAGCGCTGAAGAGAAATCGCTTATTGGCGCGATGGCTCCTAGCTTTGGCCAGTGCGTTGTCGAGGGACAGACGCTGCGCCTAACGGCGCCGAAACTGCGGACGCAAATTGCGGAGGCAGTTTACTACGCCCTTCATGATTCTGAAAATTCGGAGGCAGCGGAGTAACCATGCCTAAAGTCACCGTAGACGGCGAAGAACTCGAAGTCCCGGCAGGCGCTACCGTCCTGCAGGCTTGCGAGATTGCGGGTAAGGAAATCCCGCGCTTCTGCTATCACGAACGCCTTTCGATTGCGGGCAATTGCCGCATGTGTCTGGTCGAGGTTAAGCCTGGACCGCCCAAGCCGCAGGCGTCCTGCGCACTTCCGGCTGCCGACGGTCAGGAAATCCGCACCGATACGCCGATGGTCAAAAAGGCCCGCGAAGGGGTGATGGAGTTCCTGCTCATCAACCATCCGCTCGACTGCCCGATCTGTGACCAGGGTGGTGAGTGCGACCTGCAGGATCAGGCGGTCGCCTATGGCCGCGGCGGATCGCGCACCAAGGAAAACAAGCGCGCGGTCACCGAGAAATATATGGGCCCGCTGATCAAGACGATCATGACCCGCTGCATCCATTGCACCCGCTGCGTTCGCTTCTCGGAAGAGATCGCGGGCGTCGACGAGATCGGCGCGCTCTATCGCGGCGAGGACATGCAGATCACGACCTATCTCGAACAGGCCGCCAAGCACGAATTGTCAGCCAATGTGATCGACCTGTGCCCGGTCGGCGCTCTGACTTCGCGTCCCTACGCCTTCGAGGCGCGTCCATGGGAGTTGAAGCGCACGCTTTCGATCGACGTGTCGGATGCTGTGGGCGCGAATATCTCGCTGCACTCGAAGGGCCGCGAAGTTATGCGCGCACTTCCGCGCATCAATGATGACGTCAACGAAGAGTGGCTGTCGGACAAGGGCCGCTATCAGGTCGATGGCCTGATGAAGCGCCGCCTCGACAAGGTCTTTATCCGCAAGGGCGGCAAACTTCAGGCATCGGGCTGGAGCGAGGCTTTCGAGACGATCGCAAGCCACCTCGGCAGCGACAAGAGCTCAATTGCGGCGGTCGCTGGTGACATGGTCGATTGCGAGACGATGTTCGCAGCCAAGTCGCTTTTGAAGGCTTGTGGCTCGGACCTCGTCGAAGCGCGTCAGACCGGCATGACCTACGATGTGTCGAACATTGCCGCGGTCAATTTCAATTCGACGCTCGCCGGGATCGAAACCGCTGATGCGATCCTAATCGTTGGCTCACACATTCGCTGGGAAGCGGCGTTGGTCAACGCGCGGATCCGCAAGGCAGTGAAGCACGGCGCGAAAGTCTTTGTGGTCGGTCCTGAATGGGAAACCACTTATCCTGCAGAATTCCTTGGCGAAGACCTGAAGGTTCTCAATCGCGTACCCAAGGCTCTTGGCGATGCGATGAAGGCTGCGGAGCGCCCGGCTGTGATCCTCGGCGGCGCGGCATTGGCGGCAGGGGCGCTCGCACCTGCGCTCAAGCTCGTCGACAAGTTCGGGCTCGTCAAAGACGGTTGGAACGGGTTCAACGTGTTGCACATGAGTGCGGCTCGCATGGGTTCGCTGATGCTCGACTTTACGGTCGAGGGCGGGATGGCTGACATTGCCGCGGCCAAGCCCAAGGTTGTCCTGAGCCTCGGTGCGGATGAGATGAATCACGAACCGTTCGCCGACAGCCTCAAGGTCTATATCGGCCATCACGGCGACAAGGGCGCCCATGCGGCGGACATTATCCTTCCGGCGGCAAGCTATGCCGAGAAGGACGGGACCTACGTCAACACCGAAGGCCGCGTGCAGTATGCAGAAAAAGCCGTCTTCGCGCCGGGTGATGCCCGCGAAGATTGGACGATCCTTCGTGCGCTCGCCGATGCGCTGGGCGTAAGCGTCGGCTTCGACAGCTTCACCGAGCTTCAGGGCTCTATGATCGCCGAAGTGCCTGCGTTCGGCGAAGAAGGTCTCGCTGATTACGGCGCGCTTTCCAAGGCCGACAGCAGCGCCAAGGCGGAAGGCACGATCAGCGCCTATCCGATCAAGGATTTCTACCTCACCAACCCCATCGCCCGTGCGAGCGCGGTCATGCAGCAATGCTCGGCTGAACTGCTACACGCAGATGAGATCAAGGAGGCTGCGGAATGACCGAGTTCTTCCAAAGCTTTGGCATGTCCTATGAGTGGGCATGGACCGTCGCCACGCTGGTCGGCATCCTCGCGATTTCGCTGATCGTGATGTTCTCGGTCGCGATGGTGATCTATGTCGACCGCAAGGTGCTCGGCGCGATTATGCTGCGCCGCGGGCCCAACGTGGTCGGGCCATTCGGGCTGCTGCAGTCGTTTGCCGACGGGCTCAAGGTGTTTCTTCAGGAAACCATCATCCCGAGCGCCGCGAACAAGGGCATCTTCCTGCTTGCGCCGATCATCACGTTTACCGTTGCGCTCGCCGCGTGGGCGGTGATCCCGTTCGACGCGGGGGTGGTGCTGGCGGATATCAATGTCGGTCTGCTCTACATTCTCGCGATCTCGTCGCTTGGCGTTTACGGCGTGGTGATGAGCGGGTGGGCTTCGAACTCGAAGTATCCTTTCTTCTCAGCGATGCGCGCAGCTGCGCAGATGATCTCTTACGAGGTCTCCATCGGCTTTATCCTCGTATGCGTAGTGTTGTGGGCGGGGACCTTCAACCTGACCGGCATTGTCGAGGCGCAGCGCGGGCATGGTTTCGGGATCGTCAACGGGTTTTTCTTCAACCTGCTGCTGTTCCCGATGTTCGTTGTGTTCTTCATCTCGGCACTGGCCGAAACAGCACGCGCACCCTTCGACCTGACCGAGGCGGAGTCCGAGCTCGTCGCCGGCTACCAGACCGAATATTCGAGCATGGCCTTCGCGCTGTTCTGGCTGGGCGAATATGCGAACATCCTGTTGATGTGCTCGCTATGCACGCTGCTCTTTATGGGCGGATGGCTGCCCCCGATTGAGTGGGCGCCGCTTTATTACGTGCCGGGCATCGTGTGGTTCTTGCTCAAGACCTTCTTCTTCTTCCTGCTGTTCAGCTGGATCTGGGCGACCGTGCCACGTTACCGCTATGACCAGCTGATGCGGCTTGGCTGGAAGGTGTTCCTGCCGATGAGCCTGCTCTTCGTCGCAGCGATCAGCGGTTACCTGATGGCAACCGGGCACTTCACCGGTCCGACACCGCTTGTCGACCCGGCCAGCGTTGCACCTGCTGATTTCGTCGAAACCAAACCGGCAGCACAACCAATCGCTGCGAGTGAAGCATCATGAGTACCGCAACACAGCTCCTCAAATCTTTCACCCTGTGGGAGTTCCTCAAGGCTCACAGCCTGACCTTGAAGTATTTCTTCAAGCCCAAGGTGACGATCAACTATCCTTTCGAGAAGTCGCCGCTCAGTCCGCGTTTCCGTGGTGAGCACGCGCTGCGTCGTTACCCTAACGGCGAAGAGCGTTGCATCGCTTGTAAGCTGTGCGAAGCGGTGTGCCCCGCGCAGGCAATCACGATTGAAGCAGAGCCTCGCGAAGACGGCAGCCGCCGCACAACGCGCTACGACATCGACATGACGAAATGCATCTATTGCGGCTTCTGCCAGGAAGCCTGCCCGGTCGATGCCATCGTCGAGGGTCCGAATTTCGAATATGCCACCGAAACCCGCGAGGAGCTGCTCTACGACAAGGCGAAGCTGCTCGCGAATGGTGACAAATGGGAACGGGCCATCGCGGCCAATCTTGAAGCCGACGCACCCTATCGTTAAGGGCGCGCTCAGCGGAAAACGGGGATCATGATTCAAGTTCTTGCCTTCTACCTGTTCGCAGGGCTCGTCATCGCGAGTGCGGTCATGGTCATCATGGCCCGCAACCCGGTGCACAGCGTCCTGTGGCTCATCCTCTCGTTCTTCAACGCGGCAGGCCTCATGGTGCTCGTCGGTGCCGAGTTTATCGCGATGCTGCTGGTGATCGTTTACGTCGGCGCGGTCGCGGTTTTGTTCCTGTTCGTGGTGATGATGCTCGACATCGACTTTGCCGCAATGCGCGCTGGTTTCATCAAGAATTTCCCTTTGGGAATCGCGGTTGCGCTGATCCTGCTGGCTGAGCTTTTCCTTGGCCTTGGCGCTTATGGCGCAGGCGGTATCGAGCTTGGCACGCCTGACGGAACCGCAGCGGAGCGCGGCGATGTCAGCAACATTCAGGCTATCGGTGCTCTACTTTACGGGCGCTACATCGTGCTGTTCGAGATCGCGGGGATCATCCTGCTGGTTGCGATGATTGGCGCGATCGTCCTTACCCACCGCGAAGCCAAGCCGGGTGCGCGCGGTCGTCAGGACATCGGCAAGCAGATTCGCCGCCGCCCCGAAGAGGCAACCGTCATGAAAAATCCCGAATACGGGAAGGGGGTCGAGCTGTGAGCATCGGCATCGAACATTACCTAGTCGTAGGCGCGATCCTGTTCGTGCTCGGCGTGCTGGGTATTTTTCTCAACCGCAAAAACGTGATCGTCATCTTGATGGCGGTCGAACTGATCCTGCTGAGCGTCAACATCAACCTTGTCGCGTTCAGCGCGTTCATGGGCGACCTCGTGGGTCAGGTCTTCGCAATGATGGTTCTGACAGTCGCTGCGGCAGAAGCGGCGATCGGGCTCGCAATCCTTGTCATCTACTATCGCGGACGCGGCACCATCGCGGTCGACGACGTGAACCGGATGAAGGGATAAGCACCGGTGGCAACGCAAATCCTCATCATCGTTTTCGCGCCGTTGCTGGCGTCGATTATCGCAGGGCTGGGCAACCGCGCGCTGGGCAACACCGTAACCAAGTCGATCACGACCGGTGCGCTGTTCCTGTCTGCGATCCTGAGCTGGCCGATCTTTATCGGTTTCCTGACCGGCACGCAGACAGCCGAAGTCGTACCCGTGCTTCAATGGGTGCAGTCGGGCGACATGAGCTTTGACTGGGCGCTGCGCGTCGATGCGCTGACCGCCGTCATGCTCGTGGTCATCAACAGCGTCTCCGCCCTCGTGCACCTTTATTCCTGGGGGTACATGGAGGAAGACCCGGATCAGCCGCGGTTCTTCGCATATCTGTCGCTCTTTACTTTCGCGATGCTGATGCTCGTGACTGCCGACAACCTTGTCCAGATGTTCTTCGGATGGGAAGGGGTTGGCCTTGCGAGCTACCTGCTGATCGGTTTCTGGTTCAAGAAGCCCTCCGCCAACGCCGCTGCGATCAAGGCTTTCGTGGTCAACCGTGTGGGCGACCTTGGCTTCATGCTCGGCATTTTTGGGACGTTTCTGGTGTTCAACACCACCTCGATCCCCGAAATCCTCGATGCAGCGCCCGCGATGAGCGGGACGACCATCACCTTCCTTGGCATGCGCCTCTACACAATGGATATCCTGTGTATCCTTCTGTTCATTGGCGCGATGGGCAAGTCCGCGCAGCTTGGTCTTCACACCTGGCTGCCCGATGCGATGGAAGGCCCGACCCCGGTGTCGGCCCTGATCCACGCGGCGACCATGGTCACTGCTGGTGTGTTCATGGTCTGCCGCCTTTCGCCGATGTTCGAGACCGCGCCGACCGCGCTAATGATCGTTACCGTGATCGGTGCCGCCACCTGCTTCTTCGCAGCCACGATCGGCACGACGCAGTGGGACATCAAGCGGGTCATCGCCTATTCGACCTGTTCGCAGCTGGGCTACATGTTCTTTGCAGCGGGCGTCGGCGCATATGGCGTCGCGATGTTCCACCTTTTCACACACGCATTCTTCAAGGCGCTGCTGTTCCTTGGCGCAGGCTCGGTCATTCACGCGATGCATCATGAGCAGGACATGCGCTATTACGGCAACCTGCGGAAAGAGATCCCGGTCACCTTCTGGGCGATGATGGCGGGCACTCTCGCGATTACCGGTGTCGGCGTGCTTGGCGTATTCGGCTTTGCTGGCTTCTACTCGAAGGACGCCATCCTTGAGGCGGCCTGGGCGCGCGGTACTGGCGTTGCGCAGTTCGCATTCTGGGCGGGCGCAATCGCAGCTCTGCTGACCAGCTTCTACAGCTGGCGTCTCATGTTCCTCACCTTCTGGGGCAAGCCGCGCTGGATCGAGAGCGAGCATATCCAGCACTCGGTCCACAAGACGCCCGAGGAAGCTGGAGAAGACACCACCGGGGGCTATCACCCGCATGAAAGCCCGATCACCATGCTCGTTCCGCTCGGTCTGCTGACGGTAGGTGCGGTGTTTGCTGGCTATGTTTTCAAGTATCCGTTCATCGACGGAGCATCCGATACTGTGAATGGCGCGTTCTGGGGTGGATCGATCTACTTCAACGAGAATCTCGTCCACGCGCTTCATGCGGTGCCGCTGTGGGTCAAGCTGACCGCGACGGTCGTGATGATTGTCGGCTTCATCGGCGCCTATGTCGCTTACATCGCAAAGCCTGACATTCCGGCGAAGTTCGTGGGCACTTTCGGCGCGCTTCACAACTTCGTGTTCCGCAAATGGTACTTCGACGAGCTCTACAACGCGATCTTCGTCAAGCCAGCCTTCTGGTTCGGGCGCCAGTTCTGGAAACTCGGCGATATCGGCACGATTGACCGCTTCGGCCCCAACGGCGTTGCCGCCATGGTCCAGCGCGGTTCGGTAGCCGCCAAGTCGATCCAGTCGGGCTATCTCTACACTTACGCGCTGATCATGCTTCTCGGCCTGATCGCCGCTGTCACTTACGTGCTGCTCTAGGGGTCATTGAGAGCAATGGATTTTCCCATCCTCACCACCATGATGCTGGTGCCGCTCGCTGGAGCGATTGCCTGCTTGTTTGCAGGAAATGCTTCCCGCGTGATCGCGCTCGGCGCAACGCTCGTGACCTTTGGTCTGGGCGTGATGCTGTGGGCCAATTACGAGATCGGCGGCGCTCAGTGGCAGTTCCAGGAAAGTTACGAGCTCGTTGCAGGCTTCTCCTACGCGCTCGGGATCGACGGCATCGCCTTGATGCTCATCATGCTCAGCGTCTTCCTTATGCCGATCTGCATCCTTGCAAGCTGGGAAGGCATCACGAAGCGCGTTGGCGAATACATGGCTGCCTTCCTGTTCATGGAAGTCCTCATGATCGGAACATTCGCTGCGCAGGATATCTTCCTGTTCTACATCATGTTCGAGGCGGGCCTAATTCCGATGTACCTGATCATCGGTGTCTGGGGAGGCGATAACCGAATCTACGCGTCGTATAAGTTCTTCCTCTACACGCTGCTCGGCTCAGTTCTGATGCTCGTCGCAATGTTCTGGATGGTTGCCGAAGCGGGCACGTCCTACATTCCGGCACTCATGGAGTATCCGTTCCCGGGGGGAGCGCAGACTTGGCTATGGCTAGCATTCTTCGCGAGCTTTGCGGTGAAAGTGCCGATGTGGCCGTTTCACACCTGGCTACCCGACGCGCACGTGCAGGCGCCGACTGCGGGTTCTGTCATTCTTGCCGGTGTGCTTCTGAAGCTTGGCGGGTACGGTTTCATCCGTTTCAGCCTCCCGATGTTCCCGGAAGCCAGCGCTGATTTCGCATGGTTCGTCTTCATCTTGTCGATGATCGCAGTGGTCTACACCTCGCTCGTCGCGCTGGTTCAGGCGGACATGAAGAAGCTTATCGCCTATTCCTCGGTCGCTCACATGGCGATCGTGACCGTCGGCCTGTTCGCATTCAATGTTCAGGGGCTTGAGGGCGCGATGATCGTCATGCTTTCGCATGGCCTAGTGTCGGGCGCGCTGTTCCTGTGCGTAGGCGTGATCTACGACCGTCTGCACACCCGCGAGATCGAGCGTTACGGCGGCCTGTCGATCAACATGCCGTATTACGCGATCTTCTTCCTGCTGTTCACCATGGCCTCGATCGGCCTGCCGGGCACGAGCGGCTTTGTCGGCGAGTTCCTCTCGCTTGCGGGCATCTATCAGACTTCCAGCCTCGTGGCGCTGATCTGCACCACCGGCATCATCCTTGGCGCTGCCTACATGCTTTACCTTTATCGCCGCGTCGCTTTCGGGGGGCAGAAGAACCCCGATGCGGCCGCCATGTCCGACATCACCGTGCGCGAGTGGGCCATGATGGCACCGATTGCCGCCGTGGTTCTGTGGATGGGCGTCTACCCTGAAAGCTTCCTTGCACCGATGCGCGCCGACATTGCCGCGCTCGATGCGCAGATTGCTGCGGCGGCACCGGCGAGTGATGCTGAACTCGCCGCTGGCGATCCGCGTGCGGAGGCAGCCAACGCCATTGAGTACGATCACGCCGAAGGGGAGGGTCACTGATGATCGACTTTGCATCCTCTTTCGCGCTGGTCATGCCGGAACTGCTGCTGACCGCAGCAGGGCTTATCCTCCTTCTTGTTGCGGCATGGGGTGGTGACAAGCTTGCCCGCCCGGTTGCGATCCTTGCTGTCTCCGCGCTGTTCGGTGCTGGAGTTATGACGGTTCCCGGCCTTCACTTCGGCGTCGACGGGGCGGACACATACGCTTTCGGCACGCTGATGAAGGTTGACAGCTTCGCGCTGTTCTCAAAGGCGCTGATCTATCTGGCGGCCATCGGCTGTCTGATTGTCGCTCCTGCATTCTTTAATTCAGCCGCAGCTGGGGCGGAGCGCGGTCTTCGCGCCGAGTATCCGGTGCTGGTCCTGTTCGCGACGCTCGGCATGAGCATCATGGTGTCTGCCAGCGATTTCATGACGCTGTATCTCGGGCTCGAGCTCAATTCGCTCGCAGCTTATGTGCTGGCGTCGATCCTTCGCGCGGACCAGCGTTCGGCCGAAGCGGGCCTCAAATACTTCGTTCTGGGCGCGCTTGCCTCGGGCATCCTGCTTTATGGAATGAGCCTTCTCTACGGCTTCACTGGCGGCACTGACTTCGCAAGCGTACGTGCTGGCCTCGAAGGTGAGCTTTCGACCGGGCAGCTGTTCGGCCTGATCTTCGTGATGGCAGGCCTTGCGTTCAAGATCGCCGCAGTGCCGTTCCATATGTGGACGCCCGACGTTTACGAGGGCGCACCGACCCCGGTAACGGCGTTCTTCGCCACCGCTCCGAAGGTCGCCGCCGTAGCCCTGACGGCTCGCGTGGCGTTCGAGGTGTTCGGAGGTCAGGTCCTCGCTTGGCAGCAGATCGTCATGTTTGCAGCGCTGGCCTCGATCGTGTTCGGCGCGCTCGGCGCCATCGGTCAGGAAAACTTGAAGCGCCTGCTCGCTTATTCTTCGATCAACAATATCGGCTTTATCCTGCTCGGCCTTGCCGTGGCATCGCCAGCTGGGGCTAGCGCGATGCTCATTTACCTTTTCATCTATGTCGCGATGAGCCTTGGCAGCTTCGTTGCTCTGCTCATGCTGCGTAGCGAAGACGGGAACCTGTTCGAGACATTTGGAGACATTGCAGGCCTTGCGGTCACGCGTCCTGCGATTGCGTGGTGCCTCTTGCTGCTGATGTTCAGCCTCGCCGGTATTCCGCCGCTGCTTGGCTTCTACAGCAAGTTCGTGGTCTTCCAAGCGACCGTCGAGGCGGGCCTAGTAGTGTTCGCGGCCATCGCCATCGCGGCGAGCGTCATTGGCGCATTTTACTATATCAAGTTCGTCAAGGTGATGTTCTTCGATGAGCCCGCTGGTGTCGCCACCGGCAAGAGCGGAGCCGCGCATTGGGTGTTGCTAGCCATCACAGCTGTGATTATTTCGCCGCTCGGCTATTTGCTGACGCCGTCGCTGACCGATCTTGCGGACAAGGCCGCGCGCGCGCTCTTCATGGCGGTCTGATCGGACAGGCTGGTTTGATCCGTTTCGTCGAGGAAACCGGCTCTACAAACGCCGATCTCGCAGCCTCCTTGCGCTCTGCGTCTACACCGGCAGAGGGGGATTGGTTGGTCGCGCGTCGACAGACGGCGGGCAAAGGGCGTCAAGGACGCGAGTGGTTCGATGGAGAGGGCAATTTCATGGGCTCGACCGTCGTCCCCATTCGCGATGGCGATCCTCCACCAGCCTCGCTTAGCTTCGTTGCGGCGCTGGCGGTGGCAGACGCGATCCACCAAAGTGTCGAGGGCACGGTTCGCGCCGAGCTCAAGTGGCCAAATGACGTATTAGTGAACCGCGCGAAGGCGTCGGGCATCTTGCTTGAAATGGTCGAACGCAGCGTTGTCGTCGGCATCGGGGTCAACCTTGCAAGAGCTCCTAGCCTGCCGGACCGTGAGACTGCGGCGCTTGCAGATTTTGGACGAGCACCAACCGTCGAAGTCTTTGCCGACGAGCTCGCTAGCCGTTTTGCTCGCTATGTCACAATCTGGCGCGACAACGGCCTTGGAGCGGTTTTGCGCGCGTTTCTCGACGCCTCGATACACCAAAGCGGTGACCGCGTCCGGGTGCACGATGCCGATGGCTCACTGATCGAAGGCGCCTTCGCCGGGCTCGACCCATCGGACGGCGCGCTCAAGCTGAACTTGGCGGATGGCTCCGAACGTGTCATTCGAGCGGGCGACATTACCTAGAGGAGTGTAAGGCCCATGCTGTTGGCGGCCGATGTCGGAAACACCAATGTTGTTTTCGCCCTGTTCGAAGCGGACGGGGAGGGCGGTTACGTCTGCCCGCCGCGCGCTCGATGGAGGATTGCGACCGATCCGCGGCGCACTGGCGATGAATACGCTGTCTGGTTGCTGCAATTGCTCACCATCGAGGGCGTGAGCCGCGATAACATCACTCAGATCGTTTACGCATCGGTCGTGCCACGCGCCGACCATAATTTGACGGTTCTCGCGCAGAAGTATTTCGGCATCACGCCGCTGAAGGCGGGCGAGGGCAAGGCAGCGTGGCAGTTTGAGATTGATGTCGATCAGCCCAGTTCGCTGGGTGCGGACCGGGCGCTCAACATCCTCGCTGCGCACCAGAAATATGGCGGTGATATCATTGCAATCGACTTCGGCACCGCGACCAAATTCGAAGCGATTGATTTCAACGGCACTTACAAGGGCGGTTCGATCGCGCCCGGGATCAATCTCTCGCTGGATGCACTTGTAGGGAAGACCGCCAAGCTCCCCCGTATTGCCATCCGCTCGCCGGAAAGCACCAGCGTCATCGGCCGCAACACCGAAGACCAGATGCTGATCGGCGTTTTCTGGGGCTATGTTGCGATGATGGAGGGGATTGTCGCGCGTATGAAGAAAGAGATTGGCCGCCCGACCAAGGTTGTAGCGACCGGCGGGCTCGCTATCTTGTTCGACGAAGCGACCGACATCTTCGACATCGTCGACGCTGATCTCACAATTGAAGGGCTCGCCATCCTCGCCCAGCAGGCGAGCGAATAAGCTCCCTTTCCAGATAACAAAGAGAATCCGTGAAGAAGAATTACACTCCTGAAAAGGAACTGCTTTTCCTGGCCCTTGGTGGGTCAGGTGAGATTGGAATGAACGTCAACCTGTATGGCTGCGACGGCAAGTGGCTGATGGTTGATCTTGGGATGACATTTTCAGGCGGCGAGTATCCGGGCGTCGACCTTGTTTTTGCTGATCTGGAATTCATTGAAGAGCGCACCAAGGACTTGCTTGGCATCGTCCTCACGCACGCGCATGAGGATCACATTGGCGCTGTTCCATACTTCGCTGGTGAGCTGGGTGTGCCGCTCTATGCGACGCCGTTCACCGCTGATCTGGTTGCGCGAAAACTTGAAGAAGCTGGCTTGCTCGGCAAGGTCGAACTCAACATCATCGAGGAAGACCACGGACAGTTCGACATCGGACCTTTCTCTGTCACTTACCTCCCGCTTGCCCATTCAATCGCGGAAGGCAACGCGCTGCTGATCGACACGCCGTATGGCCGCGTGTTTCACACTGGCGACTGGAAGCTCGACGAGGACCCGATCATCGGAGAACCGACCACCGAAGCAGAATTGCGTGCGATCGGTGAAGAGGGCGTGCTGGCATTGGTCTGCGATTCCACCAATGTATTCAATCCCAAGCCTTCAGGTTCCGAAGGCGCCGTGCACAAGGGGCTCATGGAGGAAATCGCGCTTCACAAAGGCAAGCGCGTGCTCGTCACGACCTTTGCAAGCAATGTCGCGCGGTTGCAGACGCTTGGCGAAGTGGCGCGCGAGACGGGCCGACAAGTGTGCGTTGCTGGCCGCTCGCTCGATCGCATCATCGAGGTCGCTCAAGACAACGGCTATCTTCAGGACTTTCCGGAGACCGTCGACTTTGACACCGCCATGAGCCTGCCGCGGGGCGAGGTCCTGATCCTCGCAACCGGGGGGCAGGGAGAACCGCGTGCCGCCCTGGCCCGGATTGCGGACGACAACCACCCGCTAGAACTGGTGCCTGGCGACGTGGTGCTTTTCTCATCTCGCCAGATCCCCGGCAATGAAATCGCCATCGGCAAGATGCAGAACCAGTTGGCTGCCAAAGGGATCACGATGATCACTGATCGGCAGAGCCTCATTCATGTCTCGGGCCATCCGGGACGCCCTGAGCTTGAGGCGCTTTATGACTGGCTCAAGCCAGAAGTCTTGGTACCGGTGCACGGTGAAATTCGCCACATGGCTGAACAAGCTCGTCTTGGAAAGGCTTGCGGCATCCTCGCAGGTGTCGTCCAGAAGAATGGCGATGTGGTTCGCCTTGCGCCGGGCCAGCCCGGGAAGATTGCCGAAGTACTCAGTGGACGCCTTGTGCTTGACGGAGACATCATTGCGCCCGCCGACGGAGAAGCAGTCACCACGCGGCGCCGCCTATCCTTTGAAGGGCTGGTGGTTGCGGTACTCGCTCGCGGACAGGTGCCGGTGGTCGAACCAATCGGTCTGCCTCTCGATGAGGATCTGCCTGAGTTTATCGAGGAGACGCAGGAAGATATCCTGAAGGCAATCGGGAAGCTCAAAGGCCGCGACGCCAACGACCCTGCCGCAGTTCACGAAGCGGCTCGTCTTGCTGCACGGCGCGCAGCCCGTCGATGGTCTGGCAAGAACCCGCAGGTTCGCGTGATCATGCCAGGTCTCGGCTCGCCAGAGGTGAATTGATGCAGTTGACCTCGATCCTTGCGATCTACTTCCTGTTCTGGGTGATGAGCGCTTTCATGCTCCTCCCATTCGGCGTGCGTACGGCGGATGAGGAAGGCATCAAGAAGGTGCCCGGACAGGCTGAAAGCGCTCCGACCAACTTCAGGCCGGGACCGCTGGTGATCAAGGCCACGATCATCGCGAGCGTGTTGACCACACTGTTCGTGCTCAATTTTGAGTATGGCTGGCTGTCTGCCGAAGATCTCGACATCTTCCCTGAGCCACCGGCCCAGATCGGGCCGCGCGACTAGTCTTTCCTACTGGCGGAAGCGCTCGATTGCCTGAGCAAGCACGACATAGAGCTTGCCCATGTCCGACCCCAGGATCGTGACGCCCAGTGCGTTGCCATCGCGTGTGGACAGCATCGAGCGCAACATCGCTTCGAAATCGTGGATGTAACGACTGACATTGGCCTTGAACGCATCGTCTCGCTGATACAGTTCAGCGATTTCCTTGGCCTCTCCGCTGTTCACAAGGCGAACCGCTCGCCGTGTGAAGATACCGCGGTCACCCTTGAGATATGCATCCCACTGGGTGTCGGTGACTTCGCTCGACAGTGACGAAGCGATATCGATGGCATTCGAGTTTAGACTGTCCGTAATCAGAGCCATGCGCCGTGCGAAGTCGTTCCCGACTTGCTCTTCGGCCAATTCGCGCGCCCGCGAGACGCGCTGCTCCAGGTTGACGGTCAACTCGTTCACCTTGGCGAGTTGATCGCGCAATTGTGCGGTGGCTTCACGGCCTACGCCAGCGGCATGGCTTGCCGCCTGTTCAAGCTTCCCGACGGTTTCTGCGGTGTCATTGCGAAGAGCGCGCTCGATCTCCTGAGCTGCCTCTTTCGAGATAGTCTGCGCCAGCGTCCCGACCTTCTCGCGTGCCCCGTCCTCGAGCGCAGCGAATGCGGACTTCGTAGCGCTCTCAAGCGTGTTGAGCGCGAGCCGAAGCGTATCCTGCGTCCCTTCGGCGAACTCGCTGCTTTCAAGGCTCAGGCGCGTGAAACCGCCACGAAGGCCCTGCAGACGCGAAAGCGCTTCTTCGGATTGTTCGGTGAGCTTGGCTTGAAGGTCTGCAACCTGGCTTTCCGTATCGCTGATCTTCCCTTGCGTGGTGATCAGGTATTCGGCCAAGCCTTCGGCGTTCTCGCGAGTGCTGAACATGATGCTGGAAAGCTTGTCCGCTCGTTCCTCGACCGACCCCAGCGATCCGAGCGCCGTTTCTATCGCTTCAGGCAATTCTTCGCGGCTATGCTTGGCACCAGATTGAATGATCTCGAGCAGCCTGATGCCTGATTCCGTCAATTCAGCAAGCTGCGCCTCTGTTTCACTGAGCGCAGCGCGCTTGTCGGTCAGCTGTTTGTCGAGATCGCTGAGCCCTGCGGTGAGGTTCGTTCGTGTTGTCTCGCCTTGCTGGTCGATCGATCCGATGAGGGTAGAGAGTTTCTCAAGCTGCTCGCCAATGGCGGCCGAATGGGCAACGAGCTTCTCGGTTTCCTGCGTCTGTGCAACGCGGCGTTCCGCAAGAGCATCGTCGAGATCGGCCAGGCGCTGCGCCAGAACTTCGCTGGCCTGCGCTTCACGGGTTTCAAACTCCTCTTGGCGGCGGGTCATTTCCTCAAGGAACTTGCGGTCACGAATGCCGAGGCGTTCATCGAAGCGGATGGCTTCCTGATTGAGCTCGTGAATCCGTTTCTGTGATGCAGCAAGAGCATGGGCATCCAGTCGATCGAGCGACTCCACTGTCTTACCGACTTCTTCCTCAAAGCGTTTCTTCGAGGCGAGCAACTGGTTCAGCGCCCCCGTTTCAGCATCGCGAAGCTTGATCGAAACCGCTTCCGTTTCGCTTTCCAGGGTGGTGATCCGCTTACCAATGGCAGCGATGGCTTGCTCTTCGGCGGCTTGAACTTCGGTCCGATAGTCTGCGGCCATGGTCTTCACCGCTTCGAGGCGTTTTCCGACCGTTTCTTCCACCGCGGCAATCTGTGCCCCGAAGCTGCTGAGTATCTCACCAACACGGTTATCCAGCGCGGTCACCTGATTTTCGCTGGCCTTGCCAAACTGGTTGAGGCGTTCAAACCCTGTGACAAGCTTGTCCAACTGTTCCTGAGCCGTGCGCCCGGCCGCGCCAACCTGGTTCGACACATCGCGCGCAGAGTTGGCGACCACTGGCAGATCGTCACGAAGGCGGTTCATATTGCCAAGCGCGGTTTCGCTGGCGCTACCGATCGCATCGACTTGAGCGCCGTTCGTCTTGATGAGGGACTGGAGTTCGGCGGCGTGGGTCGAGAGCTTCTCGCTCGCGATACGGCCAAGCGATTCAAGCTCGCGCGACTGTGCCCCAAGAAACTCGCGAGCAAGGCTGAGTTCCCTATTCACGACGGTCAGTCGATCTTCAAGCTCGCGGCTTTCCTGCGAAAGAAGCGCCGCGGTTTCGGCAAAGCGCTTCGCTTCGGCACGCGAGTGCCGCATGGTCAATAACCAGACGACGCAAACAAGAAGAACCGGAACCGACCAGTCGATGATCCAGCGTGTCCATTGCGCCGGCTGTGCGCTCGCAGCGTTCAGCAGCTGATCCTGCATCGCCCAAACGTAGAGACCGGTCCATACCGCAACGACACTGAAGGCGAGGGCAGGGGCGACCCAACCGAAACGCGACGCGGTTACGTAAGCATCGTCCTCAAAGGCAGCCTCGTCGGCGTACTCCTCAGTGTAATCCGAAAGATCGAGCTCGCCATCGCTGGCAGCGATCTCGTCAGGCGCAGCTGCGCCCGATTCGGTTTCGGATTGCGCATCTTGCGCGGCGTTGGGGCCCACGGCCCGGATATGGTGTCCGCCTGACATTCCGTGAAGATACCACAGCTTAGGCTGGGATAAACCCCGCATTAACTCCAAGTGCTTATCCATCTCAGTCATGGCCTATGAAAGCGGAGCCCTCGACGCGACATTAGCGGCAGCTGCCGGAGACGATCCGGCACTGCTCGGCGAATTGCGCTCGGCATTTGTGGAAAGCGCCACCAAGCAGCTCGACCTGCTCAAACGCTCGCGCTGTGATGGCAACTGGAATGTCGCAGCAATGCGATTGAAGGGCCTCGCTGCCAGTTTTCATGCCGAGGAGCTGCTGCTCGCTGCTGAAAACGCACTGTCGTCTGCGCCCGGAGAGCCTGCGGCCATTCGCCAGATCGAGACGGTTCTCGACCGCTTCGATGGCCGGGGCGTGGGCTTCCAGTAACGACGCGGGCGGTTTTCACTGCCACTCACCGCAAAATGATGGGGTTTGCCTGCGCTCGCCGGTTGATGAGCGGCGTTTGCTACGCCTAGCTTCGCGGACATTCTCAATTGGAAAGTCCCACATTGCGCACCGCTCTTGTCGCCGCGATCAAACGCACCTCTTCTGGCAATCTGCTGGCTGAGCTGACGCTTGGTGGGCGCAGCGTCCTGGCGTGGCAAATCGAGCTTGCTCAAGCGCTCGGTTGTGAACGTGTCGTATGTATGTGCGAAAGCCCTTCCGAAGAGGTGCTGGCCCAGCAAAAATGGGTCGAGAGCGATGGCCATGAGTTTCATGTGGTGCGCGGAAACATCCAGCTGACCGGCATCATGCGGGCTGATGACGATCTGGTGCTGATTGCCGACGGGCTTGTGCCGGACCGCGGGGCTGTTCTTGGCTTGATGAGCGATCAAGCCCAGCTGAAAAAGGGGATCTGGACCATCGCCTCAGGCCACGAACTGGCCGAAGCTTTTCCGGAGGATTTTGAAAGGATCGACCGGGATCGGCACTGGGCTGGTCTTGCGATCATGCGGGCCGGCAAGGTCCAGGAGCTTGCCGATCTTCCACAAGACGGCAATGCGACCTCTCTCCTGCTGCGGCTTGCACTGCAAGCAAGGACGGAGTGCCTTGCTGTGTCCTCAGACAGTCTAGAGGAAGATCGCTGGCTGCTGGCGACGTCGCAGGCAGCTCTGGAAGAGCGTGAGCGTGCGTTGATCACCTCAAGTGCGCCAGCGGCACCAGCAAGCGCACCATTCCAAGCCGTCGCTGATGCGATTGTTCGCGAAACAGCACCGCGCTGGCTTGAAAAAGGCGCAGAGATGAGCGCGGTCGGCGCCATCGCGATGCTTGGTATTGGCGCGCTGCTTGCGGGACTTGGTCTGGGGCCGTGGGGCTTGGGTGTTGCCGCAATTGGTGCCTTTGTTGGTCAACTGAGCGGTTCTTGGGCACGCATGCGCTCTGCGCTTTGGTCGCGCGGGGCGAGTGCGCGGCTTGAACGTGGGCTATCGATTGTCACGGACCTGCTATGCGTTGCTGCCCTTGCCTTGACGATAGCCTCAACTTCGATCTCTTTGCCGCTGATATCATTGGCTATTCTTGCAATGGTTTTGTCGCAGATAGCCGGGGAAGGTCATACGCCTAATAGACCTCCGCTCGTTACAGCCATCTGGAGGGACCGCGCATTGCATATGGCTATCTTCGCAGGCGCTGCGGGTTTTGGACTGTTGCCGGAAGCGCTTGCTCTCTTTGCACTCGCGGCCGCAGTGCAATTGATGCTGCGTGAGCGAGCATATTGAGCTAACCCCGCCTTAACCATAGGCGCTGTATGGGGTGCCGGATGGGCGAAATGGGAATGGACCGGACTGAAACCACCTTTGTGGAAGCTATCCTGAAGGATGAGCTGGAGCGTGAAGATCGCGCGCTGCGTTCGGTTGCGCCGGTCATTTCGCACATGCTCGACACAGGTGGCGGCTCTCTTGTCAGCGACGCGGCAGTCGCGAGGTTGCGCGGCATGCTAAGCGATATCGCGCGGCAGTTGCTTGAAGCTGTCACATCCAGCGCGGCGAGCGATGAGGAAATCGACCGCATTGTCGATGAACTTTCGAATGATAGCGCCCTAATTGACCACCTCTATGCGCTCGCGATGGAGGGGCACTTGGCGGACCGGCTAGAAACCCAATTTGGGATTGATCCTGTCCTCAGCCCGCTGATGCAGGAGCTGATTGCGTCCAATCATCCCGATACTGCCGAACTCGCGATGAGTGCGATGGCGGCTCAATCGCGCTTCAACCTGTGTCAAAGACGCATGGAATTGCCGCTCGGAGAGCTTCCCTCGGAGTTGTTCGCGGCTGTGATCGAGCGCTTTTGCAATGCCGCGCAGGATTGCGAACCTGCACAGCTTGATCGAGCAATGGGGCAGCTAAAGGCGAACTATGACGAGGCGGCAACGCGGCTTGGCCTGCTGGCACGGGTGACATCGAACATGCGTGGAGGGGCGATTGCGGGGCTGAACCTTGAACACGCCGGGCTTGCTCTGTTCGCAAGCTCGCTAGCGGCGCTTACCATGCAAAGCCGTGACCATGCGATTTGTGCCTGCCATGATCGCCAATCGGCGCGGTTGACCATCAGCCTCCGGGCCGCCGGACTCGATGCAGAAGAGATCGAAACGCAGTTCGGCCTGCTCGACCAGAGCCAGTCGCCGCCCGACGGAATTGCGTCAATGCCGCCTGAGGTCGCCAAGGAGTTGCTCAAGGCATCTCGCGGAGGGCTCGCGTGAACCGGCAACAATCCATCACGGCCGCCCGCGGTTTGACCGATGCTCAGGACCGGTTGCTGACTGCCGATGAGCCTTTGGCAGAACTGCACGAGGCATGCGGTGGCACTCTACCTGGAACGCTCGCCATTCCTGAGCTGTTGGCGCTCGTGCGCCGCTCACGGGGCATGGGCCTTCGCATCGCGAAGGAATTCAGTGCATTTGATGGCGAAGAGATCGTCAGCGGATTTGCTCGAATTCAGCCAATTGACGATGATGAGCTCGGCGGATGCGAGGTGATCGTCGAGAACTGGCACCGGGCCGTTCAGAGCGAAACCAGCTCACATGACGATGCGCAGAGGATCGATGAAGTCGACCGCGCAACGGCGGAGGTCCGCGCCCGTCTGGATGCTCGCCAACAGGTCCAAATCGTCACCGACTGCGCTGGTGATGCGACCAGCTTCAAAGATGCTGTCGAGGCAAATCCGGGCAGCGCGTGGTCCGATCATGTCGAGTTGCAAGGGATCTCGCACCAGCAGCCCCTTCATTGGCGCCTACTAGACGGCGCGAGCGCCAGCATACCCGGTTCGTCTCGCAATTGGCGTGTGAGGCTAATACCCTTGGGTCCGAATAGAGCGGCGCCGCGCGGTTTCGAGCTGCTCTTGCTCGCGAATGAACCGCTGGGTGTTGATGGCGCAGGGACTGAGCCAGCAGAGATCGAGGGCGCGCATTCCCGCATAATCGGCAGCGCGCTCACCCCGGTTCTGCGCCAACCGATCGCGCGCATCATCGCCAATGCCGAAACCATCCGCACACGGCTCGCCGGGCCCTTGCGCGACGAATACAGCGAGTATGCCGGCAATATCGCAGCTGCCGGTCAGCACTTGTCGGGCATGCTCGATGACCTTGCTGACCTTGAAGTGGTCGAGGCTCCGGGCTTCTCTACCGCAAGCGAGCGGGTTGATCTCGCTGACGTCGCAAGGCGCGCGACGGGAATACTTGGGGTCAGAGCCCGTGATCGCAAGATCGATTTCGCGATCGAATGCGGTGATGAGCCTGTGATTGCGATGGGCGAATTTCGCCGCGTCCTCCAGATCTTAATCAACCTGATCGGTAACGCGATTGCCTATTCGCCCGAGGGTAGCACCGTGACCGTGACGGCTCAGAAAGCGGGTGAGGGATTGGTCAGCGCAAGTGTGCGCGATGAAGGGCCTGGCGTGGATGCCGAGCAGGCCGAGAAGATCTTCGACAAGTTCGAGCGTCTTGGCCGGGACAGTGATGGCGGAAATGACACAGGCTCGGGTCTCGGCCTCTACATCTCGCGCAAGCTGGCACTGGCAATGGGAGGCGATCTCGAAGTCGTTCAACCGAGCCAGGACGAAGTAAGCGCTGGGGCGCAGTTCAAGCTTACGCTCGCCGCAGCCGATACCTCGAAGTCCTAGCAAAAAGGCCCGCCCGGTGAGGGGCAGGCCTTTTTTCAAATGCGTTGCTCTTAAGGGCGAGCCTTAGCGTTCGCTCAGCGGCACGTAGTCGCGCTCAACTGGACCGGTGTAAAGCTGGCGAGGACGTCCGATGACCTGTGCTGGGTCGGAGATCATCTCGTTCCACTGCGCGACCCAGCCCACCGTGCGGGCAAGGGCAAACAGAGCGGTGAACATCGTGGTCGGGAAGCCGATCGCCGACAGGATAATGCCTGAGTAGAAATCTACGTTCGGGAACAGCTTCTTTTCTTTGAAATACGGATCGTTGAGAGCGATCTCTTCGAGCTGGAGCGCGGTTTCGAACACCGGATCCTTGACGTTGAGCGCCTCGAACACCTCGCGCACCGTCGACTGCATGACCGTCGCACGCGGGTCGTAGTTCTTGTAGACGCGGTGGCCAAAGCCCATCAGACGGAACGGGTCGTTCTTGTCCTTGGCGCGCTCGATGTAGTGCGGGATGCGGTCAGGCGTGCCAATCTCGCGCAGCATGTTGAGAGCCGCTTCGTTTGCGCCGCCGTGAGCCGGGCCCCAGAGGCAGGCAATGCCAGCTGCGATACAGGCAAACGGGTTTGCGCCCGACGAGCCGGCGAGGCGAACGGTCGAGGTCGATGCGTTCTGTTCGTGGTCGGCGTGGAGGATGAAGATCCGGTCCATCGCCTTTTCTACCGCCGGAATGACTTCGTATTCTTCAGCCGGAACGCCGAAGGTCATGCGCAGAAAGTTGCCCGTGTAGCTCAGGTCGTTCTTGGGCTGCATGAATGGCTGACCGACCGAGTATTTGTAAGCCATCGCTGCGATGGTTGGCATCTTCGCAATCAATCGGTGCGAACTGATCTTGCGGTGCTCGGGGTCCGAGATATCGGTGCTGTCGTGATAGAAGGCCGACAGAGCACCAACAACGCCGCACATGATTGCCATCGGGTGCGCGTCACGGCGGAAGCCCTGATAGAACGTGTTCAACTGATCGTGCAGCATGGTGTGCCGCGTGATCGTGTAATTGAAGTCCTCGTACTCCTGCTGGCTCGGCAGTTCGCCATTAAGAAGCAGATACGCGGTTTCCATGAAACTCGAATGCTCGGCCAGCTGGCCGATCGGATAGCCGCGGTGAAGAAGGACACCTTCCTGGCCGTCGATATATGTCAGCGCGCTTTCGCAGCTTGCAGTCGACTTGTAGCCGGGGTCAAAGGTGAAGGCGCCGGTTGAACCATACAGCTTCCGAATATCGACCACATCAGGGCCGGTGCTGCCTTCGAGCACGGGAAACTCGTAAGTTTGCCCGCCTAGTTCGAGTTTCGCCTGCTTGTCTGCCAAGTTAAGTCTCCTGCCGTATTTCTATTCAGCGTGGTCGCCCAGACTTCAAGAAGCCTGCGCGTCGATCCGTGCCAGGGATTCTTCCCGTCCCAACAGGACCAGAACATCGAAAATACCGGGCGACGTGGTCGTCCCGGTCAGTGCGGCGCGCATTGGCTGCGCCAGCTTGCCAAGCCCCAATCCCTGTTGCTCCGCAAGCGATTTGGTAGTGGCTTCGAGTGCCTCGATTGTCCAGCTATTTTCCTTTGCAAGAGCCGTTGAAACCAGTGCAAGTCGAGCGCGACCCTCGTCATCGAGCAGCTTGGCGGCTTTTTCCGTCATTTCCAAGGGTCGCTTTGCGAACAAAAATCCAGCGCCTTCAGCGAGTTCGTCGACATTCTTCGCGCGCGTTTTCAGTACGGGCATGGCTTCGGTGAGAATCGCCGCATCCGCACCTTCGCCGATCTTGGCTGCGACCAACTCAGCGAGACGCGCGTTGTCAGCCTCGCGGATGTAATGTCCATTCAGGTTTTCGAGCTTCTTCATGTCGAAGCGCGACGGACTCTTACCAACGCCAGACAAGTCGAACAGCTCGATCGCCTCTTCGCGGGTGATCTCCTCACGGTCACCGTGACCCCAGCCAAGACGCAGCAAGTAGTTGAACAGCGCTTCGGGCAGGATGCCGAATTCGTCGCGATAGGTCTCTGCCCCCAGAGCGCCGTGACGCTTCGACAGCTTCGCCCCGTCGGACCCGTGGATCAAAGGGACATGCGCGTAGATCGGATCGGGCCAACCCCCTTCGATTGCATCCATTGCGCGATAGATCGGCAACTGGCGAAAGGCGTTGTTGAGGTGATCGTCGCCTCGAATTACGTGAGTGACGCCCATGTCATGATCGTCCACCACTACGGCGAGCATGTAGGTCGGGGTCCCGTCGGCGCGAAGGATGATGTAGTCATCAAGCTCCTCGTTGCGCACCGAGACTTTGCCCTGGACCTGGTCTTCAATGGTGGCTTCGCCCTCGAGAGGGGTCTTGAGGCGGACCGCGTAAGAAGCGCCTTCGGGAGCCTCCGAAGGGTCGCGGTCGCGCCAGCGTCCATCATACCGCATGGGTTGTTTGTTTGCGCGCTGCTCTGCGCGCATGGCTTCAAGTTCTTCAGGCGTCGCAAAACATTTGTAGGCATGGCCTGCCTCCAGCAGCTTGTGAGCAACCTCGGCGTGGCGTTCTGCGCGCTGTGACTGGAACGTGGGCTCCTCGTCGTAATCAAGTCCTAGCCAATCCAGTCCGTCCAGGATCGCGTCGATCGCTCCCTGCGTGGAACGCTTCTTGTCCGTGTCCTCAATCCGCAAAAGCGCCTTGCCGTCGTGGTGGCGGGCATAAAGCCAGTTGAAGAGCGCCGTCCGAGCTCCACCGATATGGAGGAAGCCGGTCGGCGAAGGTGCAAAGCGGGTGACAACTGGACTTGCCATGGGCTTGATATTCCTATTCATTCAGGCGCATTGAGTATGGCCGAACCCGAGGGGGGAAATGGGCCCTTGGCCAATACGCCGATCATTCCGATTGCGGGCGAGCCCGACAGCAGCGCCGAAGCTGCGCGAGCCGGTCCGTCCAGGCCTCGAGAGGCCGCTGCGCGCCTGTGGCAAAGGGGCGGCGGATTGTCCAGCGCTGCGAGCGCGGTTGCGACCAAGGTCGAAGCCTTTTTAGCCGGCGCTGGCTTTGACCGCGCGCCGTGGCTGGCGGTTGTATTTGTATCAGGGATCCTGAGTTGGTTCGCCTTGCGGAACGAGTGGCAATGGATTGGCGCCATCGCGCTTTCCCTATTTGTGGTCCTGTCCGCTGTCGCTGCATGGAGAGGCCGGCCTGAGCGCGATCATGTTCGAACCGCAGTAATTGCTTGCGGATTGGTGTTTGCCGCCGGGGTCAGCGTCATCTGGCTGCGCTCTGAAATGGTCGGTGCACAGCCAATCGAACGCCCTATGATTGAGCGGGTGCAGGGATATGTCCTCGAACGGGACGACCAACCCTCTAACGACCGCATTCGCCTGACACTGGCTGTTCGTGACGCGGCCAATGGGCAGGGCCGCAAGATAAGGGTCAATGTACCGCTCGACGTGGCGGCACGTGCAAGCGACGGTCAGGCTACGGGAACGCTGTCCGAAGGCGCGGTTGTTCGCATGCGTGTGCGTCTCATGCCTCCGGCAAGCCCTATGCTGCCCGGAGCATACGACTTTGCGCGCGCCGCATGGTTTAAGGGGTTGAGCGGTACTGGCAGCGTGTTGGGCGATATCGAGATTGTTGAGCCTGCGCCGCAGACAAGCGGCATCGCCGCGATGCAACGTGCCTTGTCGGCGCACGTTCGCGACCGGGTTGACGGGTCGGCCGGCACCATCGCGGCGGCCTTTGCGAGCGGCGACCGTGGTGCAATCGCCGAGAAGGATGAAGACGCGATGCGCGATGCAGGGCTCACGCATTTGCTCGCGATCAGCGGCCTGCACGTGAGCGCGGTGATCGCCGCTGCTTATTTCATTGCACTGAAGCTTCTGGCGTTGTTTCCGGCGATCGCCCTTAGAGTGAGGCTACCAGTTGCAGCTGCCGCTTTCGGAGCGCTTGCTGGCATCGCATACACCTTGCTGACAGGCGCGCAGGTCCCCACCGTTCGAAGCTGCGCAGCGGCGATGCTGGTGCTGATTGCCCTTGCTCTGGGCCGCGAGGCTCTCTCGCTTAGGATGGTCGCAGCTGCTGCTGTGTTTGTATTGCTGCTTTGGCCGGAGAGCGTCATCGGGCCGAGTTTTCAGATGAGCTTTGCGGCGGTGCTCGCCATTGTCGCGTTGCATTCGTCAAGTCCGGTGAAAGCATTTCTCGCGCCGCGAGAAGAGAGCTGGTCGAGCCGCGCGGGAAGGCGGGTCTTGATGTTGTTCTTCACGGGTCTCGTCATCGAGATAGCGCTGATGCCTATCGTGCTGTTCCACTTCCACCGTGCTGGTGTCTACGGCGCGTTTGCCAACGTGCTGGCCATTCCGCTGGTCACGTTCATTTCGATGCCGCTGATTGCGTTTGCGTTGGCATTCGATCTGGTAGGGCTGGGCGCACCGTTCTGGTGGCTCGTCGAGCGCTCTCTCAACCTGCTTCTTTCGATCGCTCACATCACCGCATCGCAGCCCGGAGCGGTGAAGCTGATGCCTCAGATGAGCGGTGCGACCATTGCTCTTTTCGTAGGAGGAGGCCTTTGGCTCGCGCTATGGAGCGGTAAGGCAAGGCTGCTCGGGTTCGTGCCTGCGGCGCTCGCTACGACACTGCTCATGGCAACCCCGATACCTGACGTTCTCATCGGCCGGGAAGGAAGGCACGTCGGTATCACGATCGAGAACGAGGATGGAAGCCGAAGTCTGCTCTCGCTCAGGGACAGCCGCTCGTCCTACTCGCGTGACAACTTGCTGGAACTCGCAAGCGTTCAGAGCGAACCCATCCCGCTCGCCGATTGGGAAGGCGCTCGCTGTTCGACCGAGTTCTGCACGATCAACCTCGAGCGTGGGGATCGCGAATGGTCGCTCCTACTTGCGCGCAACCGTGATCTGATCGAGGAACGCGCTCTAGCCGCTGCCTGTGAGCGAGCCGATATTGTAGTTGCCGACCGATTCCTGCCGAGGTCTTGCAAGCCGCGTTGGCTCAAAGCAGATCGCAGCCTGCTTCTGCAAAGCGGTGGATTGGCACTCAACCTCAAGGACCAGCAAATCGTTAGCGTGGCTGAAAGCCAGGGCGGACATGGCTGGTGGCGAGGGGAAGGCGATTAGGCATTCCCCCGCCGACCGATCAATCAGTGATAGCGACGAAGCAAGCCTGCAAGCTTGCCCTGTACTTCGACTTCATCAGGGCCGTAGACCTGCGCATCATAGGTCGCATTGGCCGGGTCGAGCCGGACCATTGCGCCTTCCTTGTGCAGATACTTCAGCGTTGCTTCCTCTCCGCGGACAAGCGCCACGACGATTTCGCCATCGCGCGCTGTATTTGTCCGGCGGACGAGTGCGAAGTCCCCGTCAAAGATACCGGCTTCGATCATCGAATCTCCCGATACCTCGAGAGCATAATGCTCGCCCGGGCCAAGCAGCGCAGCGGGAACAGGCAGGGAATTCTGGCCTTCAAGCGCCTCAATCGGGGCACCGGCCGCAATTCGGCCGTGTAGCGGGATTTCGATGACGTCGTTAGCTGGCTCTGGCGCCCTTGCCATAACGCTGGAGGCTGAGGCCACCGCCTCATTGGCTGCCAGTGCCGCAGGAGCAGCCTGCGAACGCGGTGAGGTGACCGCGTCTTCGGGAACCTTGATGACCTCAAGCGCGCGCGCCCTGTTGGGCAGGCGGCGGATGAAGCCGCGTTCTTCAAGAGCCGAAATCAGGCGGTGGACGCCTGACTTGCTCTTCAAGTCGAGCGCCTCTTTCATTTCCTCAAAGCTGGGCGAAATACCGGTTTCTTCGAGCCGCTGCTGGATGAAGCGGATCAGTTCATGCTGTTTTGCCGTCAACATTGGCAAGCTCCGTAAAAGCCGCATTATGAGCGCCCGGGCCAGGACCGGTCCAAACGCAATGCCAAACTCGCGCACCCTCAGAGGCACCGCCCGCTAAAACGGAACAGGTGCGATACAGAGCACTAACCGCGCACCAATATGGTGAACGAATGTGGAACAAGTAGGCAACTTCGGATTTCAAGTCAAGCGGGCTAAATCCACAAAGCCAAGCATTTCAGCCATTTTCGAGGTTGTAGATGCGAAGCTTGTCGCCCGGTGCGACTTCACTCGATCCGGCAGGGCGTTCGATCAGGCAATTGGCTGCGGCGAGTGAGCGGATGGCGCTGGAATCTTGCGATGCTGCACGGCGCACGCGCTGACCATCGAAGACACCTCTCACGAATTCGCGGCGTCCGCCGGTTGCGGGCATTGCCTCGGCTGCCATCGCTGTTTGCATACCCGGAATAAGTGCGCGCATCCCCATCGCAGCGCGCACCAGCGGGAGAGCGAACAGGAACGCGGTCACAAAGCTCGAGACCGGATTTCCCGGCAAACCGAGAACCACTTGCGCGCCGCGCTTTGCGACCATGAGCGGCTTTCCTGGGCGAATTGCGACTTTCCAGAAGGCGATGTCCGCGCCCCATTCGCGCAGAGCGGATTGCACAAGGTCATGATCGCCGACCGAGGCCCCGCCGGATGTGATCAGGATATCGCAGTCCTCAGCCTCGGCGAGAGCAGCCGCGAGCGCGTCCATGTCATCGCCCACCGGGCCAATCCGCTCGCACCGACCAACCAGCGGATTCAGCATGGCAGCGATCATCGCTCCATTCGATGCCGGGATCTGGCTCGGGCCGCAGTTTTCCGGGTTTAGGCTCAGTTCGTCGCCGCTATCCAGCACTGCCACTCTCGGCCGTTTGCGGACAGTGAGTTTCGCATGTCCCGCCGCGATGGCGAGTGCAAGCTGTGCAGGTCCAAGCCGGGTTCCGCCTTCAAGCACGATATCGCCCGAGGAGAAGTCGAAGCCTCGTTTGCGCACATGCTTGCCGGCGGTCGGGGGCTGATCAGCGCTAATCGTTGCGTCAGCTACGCTCGCGTTCTCCTGAATGAGCACGCTTTCTGCGCCATCTGGCATGTGCGCGCCGGTCGAGATGCGCACGGCTTCGCTTGGCGCAAGCTTGCCTTCAAACGGGGCACCGGCGCGGCTTTCTCCCACAAGTGTCCACGGACCAGCGCCGCACAGCGCATAGCCGTCCATTGCCGACAGGTCCGCAGGGGGCTGGGTTCGGTTTGCTCTCAGGTCATGTGCGAGGACCCGCCCAATTGCCTCCTCGATCGCGACAGTTTCCTCGCCCAACTGCGGCGCAAGCGCGAGTAGCCGTTCTTGCGCATCGGAAAGGTCGAGCAATCCGCTCACGCAGCAGGCGCTTTCCAGTCGCCTGACTTGCCGCCGCGTTTTTCGGTAAGGCGCACCTCGCCGATCACCATCCCCTTATCGATGGCCTTCGCCATGTCGTAGATGGTGAGAAGCGCGGTAGAGACAGCGACCATCGCTTCCATCTCGACCCCGGTCTTGCCCGTAAGCGATGCGGTAGCGGTGGCGAGGATAGAGTCGTCTTCGAGTGCGAAGTCGACATTCACCGCTTCAAGTCCGAGCGGATGACACAGCGGGATCAACTCGCCAGTGCGTTTCGCTGCCATGATCCCTGCGATGCGGGCCGTGCCGAGGACGTCGCCTTTGGGCGCATCGCCCAGGCGTATCGCTTCCAGCGCCTCGGACGACATCGTGATCCGTCCCGAGGCGATTGCGACACGCTGCGTTTCGGGCTTTCCACCCACATCCACCATGTGCGCGGAGCCTTGCGAATCGAGATGCGTCAAACCGTTCATGTTCAGTGCCTTAGCTGAGAAGTGGACCGCATGTTACACGGTCCAGAGGCAAATAGTGGACCGATCACGAAAGCGCCTTTTGATCGCCTGTCTCGATCACTAAGGATACGTGCTGCGCTGCTCATTCCCACCTGATGCCACGACGGCGGCATGTAGGACAGAGCGCGCTCAGCCTTCGAGGAGCGACCGCGTCGCCGCGGCAACGTCGTCAGCCCGCATCAGGCTTTCGCCGACGAGGAACGTGCGGACGCCGCTTTCTGCCAAGCGTTCGAGGTCGGCATGGCTGTTGATCCCGCTTTCACCGACCAGCAGCGACCCCTTCGGCGCCAGCGGTGCAAGGCGTTCTGTCACTTCGAGCGAGGTCGTGAAGGTCTTCAGATCGCGGTTGTTTACTCCGAGAAGGCGGCTTTCGAGGGTCGTTGCTGCTCGCTCAAGCTCCTCCTCGTCGTGAACCTCAATGAGCACATCCATCTTGTGCTCGGACGCTGCAGCTTCGATTTCGGCCATCTGCGCATTGTCTAGCGCCGCGACGATGATGAGGATCGCATCGGCTCCGATCGCGCGCGCCTCAAGGCATTGCCACGGATCGACCATGAAGTCCTTGCGCAGAACCGGCAGCTTGCATGCCGCACGGGCAGCGATGAGGTAGTCCTCGTGCCCCTGGAAGTATGGCGCATCGGTCAGGACCGAGAGGCATGCCGCGCCGCCTGCTTCATAGTCGGCAGCGTGCAGTGCGGGCTGAAAATCCTCGCGGATCAGGCCCTTGGAGGGGCTCGCTTTCTTGATTTCTGCGATCAGCGCAAAGCCGGTTTTGGCCCGGGTGCGCAATGCCGCCTCAAACCCGCGCGGCGCAGTCTGGATTGCGGCGGCCTGTTCGAGCTGACTCATCGGCACCGCGCTTTTGCGGGCGGCGACGACTTCGCGCTTGGCGGCACAGATTTCTTCGAGCTTGTTCATGCGCGTCAGGCCGCCATCTCGATCCAGTCGGCAAGCAGCTTCGCCGCTGCACCGCTATCGAGTGCCTCGGCTGCCATTGCGGCACCATCGGCCCATTCATCGACCTTGCCTGAGACTACCAACGTCGCCGCAGCGTTCAGTACAACCGCGTCGCGATATGGACCGGGCGTGCCTTCAAGCAGTGCCTTGAGCGCCTTCGCATTGTGCTGCGCATCGCCTCCGCGGATCGCTTCGACCGGAGCATGCGAAAGGTTCACGGTAGAGGCATCCACACGGCGCATTTCGAAGTCGTTTCCGGTGACGTCCGCAAGCTCGTTTCCGCCTGCGAGGCTAAGCTCGTCGAGCCCTTCGTCGCCTGAGACGATGAAGGTGCGTGTCGTGCCAAGCTTGGCCTTTGCCTCGGCATAGATCGGCACATAGCCGGGGCGCGCGATGCCGATCAGTTGCCGCTTCACGCCTGCCGGGTTCGAAAGCGGGCCCATCAGATTGAAGATCGTGCGCTTGCCGATCTGCAAGCGAATGGGCTGGATCCTGCCCATCGCTGGGTGGTGATTCTTGGCAAAGAGGAAGCAGATGCCAAGTTCAGCCAGAGTCTTCTCAGCCGTGCGTCCGGCAGCATCCATGTCGAGGCCGAGCGCTTCGAGCGTATCCGCCGCACCCGATTTGGACGAGGCTGCGCGATTGCCATGCTTGGCCACCGGTACGCCGCATGCTGCGACCACGAGGCTCACGGCAGTTGAGACATTCAGCGTGTGATGCCCATCGCCGCCCGTGCCGCAGCAATCGACTGCATCTTCGGGCGCGTCGATCGGGATTAGGCGAGCGCGAAGGGCACGCGCGGCCCCCGCGATTTCGTCCGCCGTTTCGCTGCGCTCGGTCATGGCGAGCAGGAACCGGGCAATTTCCTCGTCGGTCGCTTCACCATCGAGGATCCAGCCGAACACCTCCTCGGCCTCGGTTTCGCTCATGTGAGGGACGGCGAGGGGGAGCGTCTTCATGCGGGCATGTCCTCGTTCTTTGGCGTCTCTATCCCGCATAGGCGCAGGAAGTTTGCGAGCAGGTCGTGACCGTGCTCGGTGGCGATGCTTTCGGGGTGGAACTGCACGCCGTGGATCGGCAAGTCATTGTGGCGGAAGCCCTGGACATATCCATCATCGGAGTTCGCGTTGACCTCGAGCGCATCGGGAATGTTCTCGACGATGAGCGAGTGATAGCGCGTCGCGGTGAAGGGCGAGGGCAGGCCTTCGAAAACACCCGTTCCGTCATGCGTTACCAGCGAGGTCTTGCCATGCATCAACCCGCCGCGTGTGACGGTCCCGCCGAAATGCTGCCCGATAGCCTGATGGCCAAGACAAACGCCGAGCAGCGGCTTCTCGGCATCTGCGCAGGCCGCGACAAGGTCGAGACTGATCCCGGCCTCGTTGGGCGTGCATGGGCCGGGCGAGATCAGGAAACCGCTCGCATTGGTCGCCAAAGCCTCGCTCGCGCTGATTGCGTCATTACGCTCCACCCGCACAACCGCGCCCAGCTCCATCAGGTAATGGACAAGGTTGAAGGTGAAGCTGTCGTAATTGTCGATGACTAGTATCTGGCTCATGGCGTTTTGCCCGCCAGCTTGTCGGTTGCGCGGACCAGTCCGTCAATGATGCCAGGTTCACCGGCCGAGTGGCCAGCGTCGTGAACCATCCAGAGCTCGGCCTCGGGCATCGCCTTTTTGAGCTCCCACGCGCTGGTGGGCGGGGTGCAGATGTCGTGGCGGCCCTGCACGATGATCGTGGGGATATCGCGGATCGCGTCTACGTCGCATAGCAACTGGGCTTCCTCGAGGTAGAAATCATTGAGGAAGAAGCGCGCGCAGATGCGGGCGAAGGGGACAGCCCTTGCGGGGTCCTCGAAATCGGCGAGCAATTCGTCATTGGGCAGAAGCGTTGCGACCGTGCCCTCCCACAGCGACCATTCCTTGGCGGCGGCGAGGCGCGTGGCCTCGTCATCGCTGGTCAGGCGGTCGTGATAGGCTTTGACGAGGTTGCCACGCTCATCTTCGGGAATGAGACCGGTGAACTGGTCCCACTGCTCGGACATGATTTCGCTCGCTCCGTACTCATAGAGCCACGCCTTTTCCTTCTGGCGGGCGAGAAATACGCCGCGCAGGACGATCTCGGAGGTGCGCTCAGGATGTTTCTGCGCATAAGCCAGCGCGAGAGTAGCGCCCCAGCTGCCGCCAAAGACTTGCCATTTCTCATGCCCGCACATTTCGCGCAGACGCTCCACGTCCGCGACGATGCGCCAGGTGTCGTTGTTCTCGATCTCCGCGAAGGGCAACGATTTGCCGCAGCCGCGCTGGTCAAACAGCAGCACGTCGTAGGCTTGCGGGTCCCACTGCCGCCGATGCGATGGTGCCATCCCGCCGCCGGGACCGCCGTGGAGGAACACAGCAGGTTTCGTGCCCGGAGTGCCAACGCGCTCGTAATAGAGCTGATGGCCTTCGCCCACGTCGAGCATCCCGGTCTCGTAGGGCTCGATCTCGGGATAGAGCGTGCGGGTGTAGTCGAGCATGTTCGAGTTACTCATCAATTTTCTCCACCACCAAAAGCGGTCCTACGCGGCGGTCGTCCATGCGCCCGGACGCCGGGTTCCAGAGCGAGGAAATGTTGCCGTCGAGGAACAGCGCGTTGGGGGTCTGCAATTCGTCTCGGAAGAAGCGGGCGAAGCGTCCGAAGCTGATTGCCTCGTTCGAAATCACGAAGTGAGCGCGGCCTTCTTCGTCAATGCCCACGCCATTGCGAATGGCGCGCGATGGGCCGTTTTCCTGGAAGTCCGGGTGCAACTCGCCATTCACGACCAGCATCGGGCCTGATTGGGTGCCGAATGCGGGGCGCGTGCCGATGGTGCGCAGGAAGACGCCTGTTTCGATGATATTCCAGTTGCCGCCCGTGCCAAAAAACACGCCATTGGGCTTCATGTAGAAGTTACCGCTGCCGTCGCCTCTGTCGAGCTCGGCAAGGCGCTCACCGTCCTCGACGAAGTAGCCGAGAGGGCGCAGGTCGTCGCCGTACATCCCGGCATTCATCACAAAGGCAATCGCGCTTTCGTTGCGGCCAGCGGCCCATGCGCGGATCGTGCCGAAGTCATCGCCGCTTGATGGGGCGAGGCTCGTGCGGATGCGGTGGGTCGCCGGATCGGCGATGCAGTGGGTGAGGGAGGTTTCCTCAAACGTCACCGGCACACAAGCAGAGTTCGCATCGGGAACGCCGCCCGCATCGGGCACGATTTCCTCAAGCACGGCGAGTTCTTCGCCCGCGACCGCTTCGCTCAACTCCGCTCGCACGACCGGCTCGCCAGCGGGTTGTTGTTCGCATGCCGAGAGGGCGAGGGCGGCGACGATGATTGCTGCGCGCCTCATTGTCCGAACCCCGGCTCGCTGGCGACGCGCACGGCCTCCTTTGCCGCCGCTATTAGCGCGCCCGCCTTGGCACGGCATTCTGCCAGTTCGTAGTCGGGATCGCTGTCCGCGACGATGCCAGCGCCCGCCTGCACGTGCATGGTTCCGTCTTTCACGACAGCGGTGCGCAGGACGATGCACGAATCCACCGACCCGTCCGGCGCGAAATAGCCGACCCCGCCCGCATAGGCCCCTCGCGTTTCTGGTTCGAGTTCGGCAATGATCTCGCAGGCGCGCACTTTCGGTGCTCCCGAGACTGTGCCTGCTGGGAAGCCTGCGAAAAGCGCGTCGAGCGCGTCCTTGTCGCTCGCGAGGCGGCCTACGACATTGCTGACGATGTGCATGACATGGCTGTAGCGTTCGATGGTGAAGCTGTCTGTGACTTCGACGGTCCCGCGCGCTGCCACCCGGCCAACATCGTTCCGTCCAAGGTCGAGCAGCATGAGATGCTCCGCGCGCTCCTTAGGATCGGCGAGCAGGCTCGTCTCGTTCTCGCGGTCGAGCGCGGGGGTTTCGCCGCGTGGGCGTGTCCCGGCGATGGGGCGGATCGTGACTTCTCCGTCTCGGACGCGGACGAGTATCTCAGGGCTCGAACCGACGATGGCGAAACCTGGCAGGTCGAGGAAATAGAGGAAGGGCGACGGGTTTACCCGGCGCAGGCTGCGGTAAAGTTCCAGCGGCGGCAATTCGAACGGACAGGTAAATCGCTGGGCCAGCACGACCTGGAAGATGTCGCCGGCAAGGATGTACTCTTTCGCGCGCAGGGCGAGCGCCTTGTAGTCCTCCCCGTCCATCACAGGCGTGAGTTCAGGCTCGAGCGTGTCAGCGGCCGCACGTGGCGCTTCGGGACGAGGCTGGACGAGGGCACGCAGGGTTTCGTCGATCCGCTCGCCTGCCGCTTCGATAGCGGCGCGGGCATCATCGGCTTCCCAGATCGGCGCGACGCAAAAGAGCGCATCGCTCAACCCGTCGAACACGAGAATGACAGTCGGGCGCACGAACAGCATGTCTGGCAGTGCCAACTCGCTTTGCGGCGCACGCGGAAGCGTTTCGACAAGCCCGATCGTCTCGTAGCCGAAATAGCCAACGAGGCAGGCAAGGGCAGGGGGAAGCGGGTTCTCGGCGCCCTCGGGCACATCAACGCGGCATGCATCGGCCAGCGCGCGAAGTTCGCTCAGAGCGTTGCCCGAACAAGGCTCAAACGCGTCGCGGTCGGATTTCCATGCACGGTTGATCGCCGCCTCGCTAGCGCTGGCACGGAAAACGAGATCGGGATCGAGGCCGAGGAGTGAATAGCGCCCGCGAACCTCACCACCTTCGACCGATTCCAGCAGGAAGTCGCCGCGACCGGGCACGATCAGTCGCCGCGCTGCTCCAACCGGCGTGTCGCTGTCGGCAACGACCTTGCGCCACACGAGCGCAGGCGCGCCGCTTTCGAGAGCCTTGGCGGCTCCGGCAGCGTTTTCGAGCCCGATCGGAAGGGATGCGGGGGATGCGTTCACGGTGTTTTCGCGTGTGTCCCTGCTCAGATTTCGCCAGCAAGCTGACGACGCAGCGCTTCGACCGCTTCTTCGTTGCGTTCCACGCCCACTTCCTCGCGCACTGCGGCAGCGAACTGCGCGTTGTACTCGCCGGCCAGAGCCTGCGCGAGCGAGTTCTGTGTCTGATCAAGGATCGGATTGTCGTTAGCGACTTCGGGAACAACGATCTCGTCAAGGTCAACAAGGAACCAGCCAAGGTCATTTTCTTCTTCAAGAATCTTGGTCGATCCCTGCGCCATCGAGAACATTAGGATCAATGCCGTGGGCACGCGCTGGTTTGGATTTGCCAGCAGCTCGCGGCGTTCAAGGTCGATCCGTTCGACCTGGGTCAGAGACGGATTTTCCGCACGCATCGCCTCGGCCAGCGGAGTTCCGCTACGCACGTCTTCAAGAATGCGGTTGGCTGCCTGTTGCGCGATGCGGTTGCCCTCGTTGCGGCGCCACGCGGCAGTCACTTCCTCGCGCACTTCGGCGATCGGTGGTGCGGCGCTTTCTGTGATGTCCGAGACGTCGAAGATCAGGAACTGTTCGCCAGCCACGAGTTCTGCAAGTTGCGGCTCGCCTTCGTCCATCTGGAAAGCAGTCTCGAGTACCGGACGGACCGCTTGATTGAGGGTCTGCCCAGGCGTTCCAAAGATGCGCCCGTCAGCCAAAACACCCGGAACGGCAGTGACTTCAAGACCGAACTGGGTCGCAGCATCCATCAGCGACGTGCCGGTGTCGACCAGTTCTTCGATCTGAGAGCTGAGGTCAATCAGCTGCGCAGCGACCGCTTCTCTGCGGATTTGCGCAGCGATCTCGCCTCGAACATCTGCAAGCGAGCGAGCTGGCGTGTTTTCCACATCGTCTACCCGCGCGACGTACCAGCCCAGCTGAGACCGCTGAGGGGTGATGACATCGCCTTCGCTTTCGGCAAAGACTGCCTCTGCAAGCGCAAAACTGGTTGAGGATGACATGCTTTCGCGGTCGAGGAGCTCGCCCGACGACACGTTGAACCCTGCCTGCTGCGCCGCAGCTTCAAGGCTGAGACCGGCACGAATGCGCTCTACTAGGGCTTGTGCTGCCGCTTCGGTTGGCACGACGAAAGTGCTGATCGCGCGTCGTTCCTGCGCTGCGTACTGTGCAGCGTCTGCCTCGTAACGGGCCGCGATCTGGGCATCGGTCGGCTCTGCTACGGTTTGAACGCTGTCAGCCCCGAACCGTGCGAAGCGGATCGTGCGGCGCTCAGGCAGAATGAAGTTTGCGCGGTTCTCACTGTAAAATGTGTTGAGTTGCTCATCCGTGGGATCGCCATCGGGTGCATATTCACTGCTCGGAACCAAGCCGATGCGCCCCTGACGACGCTCCAGCACCAGCGCGGCATACTGACGAGCGGCTGCGCGCGGCAATTGCGGCGCAGCAAAGGCCGGGCGCAGGAGTTGCTGGGCAAGGAGGCCGTCCGCGATGTCCTTGCGAAGGATCGCATCGGTAATCCCCTGACGGCGAAGCGCCGCCTGATATGTGGCCTGATCAAACTCACCGGTGACATTGCGGAATGCACCAATCTGCAGGATCTCGCTGTTCACGAGGTTTTCGCCAGCGCGAAGGCCGTATTCCTGCGCAAACTGTCCAATTGCAAAGCGGTCGATAAGCAGTTCAAGTTCGCGATTAAGGCCATCATTTGCGACCAATTGCGGCATCGTAATCGTCGGGTTCTGATCGCGAGCGCGGTCAAGCGCGTTGTTCATTGCGCCGCTCATCTCGTTGCTGGTGATCGGTTCGCCGCCCACAACTGCGACCTTGTCGTCACCGGTCAGACCACCAAAAGTCGCTGATCCCGAGATGTCCGACGCCGCGAAGGCGAGGGCAACCAGAACGAGAAATCCAATGAAGATCGGCAGACCAATTTTCGACTGGAAGAAGTTGCGGAACAGCGAAATCATTTCTTGGTGGCTTCCGGTTATCTATGATCGCGTTGGCAGAATTGCGCGCGATACTTGCCCTTCTGGCGGTGGATAATGCAATTGTGTTTCGGTGCGGGGAAGGGGCTGGCGTGCGCTAACCCAAACCTCGACCGGGAAGTTCAGCGCTTTATCGGTCCTGCGACCTCCCGGCAACAGGTTGGCGGAGCTTTTGACTAAATCTTGCACCTCCGCTAGCCGACCCAACCCCCTGACCCTAAATCGGGTCAACCAAGATTCGAATTCAAGCTTCACGATAGACAGGATTACTTGATGTCCCAGCGGCCATACATCGTTGGAAACTGGAAGATGCACGGCACCCGCGCCATGCTCTCCGAAGCGCGCGCGATCGACCGCGCGGCTCAGCGTCATATGAAGGTCGAAGTGGCGCTTGCGCCGCCTTACACGCTGATCCACCCAATCCACCGGGAGGCGGAGCAGATCGCTGTGGGCGCACAGGATTGTCATCACGAAGAGGGCGGCGCCCATACCGGCGACATCTCCGCAGCGATGGTTGCCGATGCCGGCGCGAAGTTCGTGATCCTTGGCCACTCCGAGCGTCGCCAAAACCACGGCGAGAAAGACGCGGTCGTGCGGGCAAAGGCCGAATCGGCGCTTGCTGCCGGCCTTCGCATCATCTTGTGCTGCGGTGAGAGCGAAGAGACCCGCGATGCGGGCAAAGCGGTAGCCTTTGTGAGTAAGCAGCTAAAAGCCTCGCTTCCCAAAACCATCGAAGACGTCGCCGAGAAGCTCACCGTCGCATATGAGCCGATCTGGGCGATCGGAACCGGGAAGACCGCAACGGTCGAAGATATCGCAGAGATGCACGCTGAGATTCGTGCCTTGTTGGTGAAGATGTACGGCGAAGAAGCGGGCGCGGAAGTCCGCATCTTGTACGGCGGCTCGGTGAAGCCTGAAAATGCTGGCGAAATTCTCTCCACTGCCGAAGTCGGCGGAGCATTGGTTGGCGGGGCAAGCCTTGCTGCCGACAGCTTCATGGGGATCGCTCTGGCTGCAGGCGAAGCCGACGAAGGGTAAGGCTGCGAAGGCGAGCATTCGCGCCGCACTTGCCGAGACGCGCGCGCATCCCTAAATGCGCGGTGCAAACGCATTCATCCGTTACGATTTCACATAGAAGAACACAGCCGGGATCATGTCGCTCTTTATCATCTTCACTGTCATTCAGGCCATCGTGGCTGCTGCGCTTGTGGGCGTTGTCCTTATGCAGCGTTCAGAAGGCGGCGGCCTGGGTATTGGCGGCAATCCTTCCGGTGCCCTCGGTGCGCGCGGTGCCGCTGACTTCCTGACCAAATCGACCCGCTGGCTGGCTATCGCTTTTGTCGCGCTTTCGATCTTCCTGGCTGCCCTGGCAGTAAGCGAATCGAGCATGGGCGACGTCAGTACGGATCTCGAGCGCGATGTGAACGCTCCGAGCGCTGCCGATCTGCTGGGCGAGGGCGCGCCCGCAGGCGTTTCGCCAGATGGCGCGGCGTCGGACCCGGCCGATCTTGAAGATTTGCTCGGCGAAAACCCGGCAAACACAGAGCCTGCAAACGACGATCCGCTCGCCGAATAAGCGCGCTCACTTTCGAATTTTTCTCACAGCTTTGTGGATTGGACGGGCTTCACCCGATCAATTCGCTTGCCTCGAATCCCTCATCACGATTAAGGCCCAACTCCCATGGCGCGGTACATTTTTATCACCGGCGGCGTGGTCTCCTCGCTTGGCAAAGGTCTCATGGCAGCATCGCTTGCTGCCCTCCTCCAAGCGCGCGGCTACAAGGTCCGCATTCGTAAGTTCGACCCCTATCTCAACGTCGATCCGGGCACGATGAGCCCGTATCAGCACGGTGAGGTCTATGTCACTGACGACGGGGCAGAAACCGATCTCGACCTTGGCCACTATGAACGCTTTACCGGCGTGTCTGCGCGGCAGAGCGACAACATCACGAGCGGGCGTGTCTATCGCGACATCATCGCCAAGGAACGTCGCGGCGACTATCTCGGTGCGACCGTGCAGGTGATCCCGCACGTGACCGACGCGATCAAGGAATTCGCTCTCGCGGATCAGGACGATCACGATTTTATCCTGTGCGAGATTGGCGGGACGGTCGGCGATATTGAATCGCTGCCATTCATGGAAGCGATCCGCCAGATCCGAAACGAGCTTGAGCCGTTCCAGACCTTGAGCGTCCACGTGACGCTCGTGCCGTATATCGCGGCGGCCGGCGAGCTGAAGACGAAGCCAACCCAGCACTCGGTGCGCGAACTGGCATCGCTTGGCATCAAGCCGGACGTACTGCTGTGCCGCGCAGAGCATCCAATCCCCGATGGCGAGCGTCAGAAGATCGCGAACTTCTGTAACGTGCGCAAGGAAGCCGTGATCCCCGCGCTCGATGCGCCTTCGATCTACTCGGTCCCGCTGCAATATCATGAGGAAGGACTCGACGCAGAGGTTCTGCGCGGCTTCGGTATCACGGACGCGCCTGCGCCTGACCTTGCGCGCTGGAACGACGTGACCGACCGCTACTTCAATCCTGAAGGCGAGGTCACGATTGGCGTGGTTGGCAAATATGTCGGCCTCCCCGATGCCTATAAGAGCCTCAACGAAGCGCTCGTCCATGGTGGCTTAGCCAACCGTGTGAAGGTCAACATCAAGTGGATCGATGCTGAAATCTTCGAAGGCGAAGACGAGGCGGAGATTGTTTCTGCGCTCGAGCCGATGCACGGCATCCTTGTGCCTGGCGGCTTTGGCGAGCGCGGCAGCGAGGGAAAAATCTCGAGCGTGAGGTTCGCGCGCCAGCGTAAAGTTCCGTTCTTTGGCATTTGTCTGGGGATGCAGATGGCCTGCATCGAGGGTGCGCGTGCCGCCGGTTTCGAGAATGCGTCATCGACCGAGTTTGGCGAGACGAAAGAACCCGTTGTCGGCATCATCAGCGAATGGATGAGCGAAGAAGGCCTCCAGCAGCGCGAAGAAGGCGGTGACCTTGGTGGTACGATGCGGCTTGGCGCTTACGAGGCCAAGCTTGCGGGCAACAGCCACACCTCGTCGATCTATGGCGGTGCCGAAGAAATCTCTGAACGGCATCGTCACCGCTACGAGGTCAACAGCGCTTACATCGAGCCGCTGGAAAAGCAGGGTCTGGTGTTTGCAGGGATGTCACCCGACGGGCTGCTCCCTGAAATCGTCGAGCGTCCAGACCACCCCTGGTTTGTCGGAGTTCAGTTTCATCCTGAACTGAAATCGAAGCCGTTCGACCCCCATCCGCTCTTCGCAGGCTTCATTGCTGCAGCGCTCGAGCAATCGCGGTTGGTCTGACGTATCGAACCTCGAGACATGTTATTTTGTCTCAGAATCCCGCCGGGTTCCAGAATCGTCCGACATTCGCTCGATGGCGGAAGTCTGCTGCTTTTTAAGCCGATTTTTAGGGTAATTGTCCCGAAATGACCATTAATGGACCGGTATCTGTCGCGTTCGTACAAGCTGGGTAATTAATCCTTGCGTGCCTCCCATTTTGCGCACTACCACTGTGACCAGCCTACAGCTTTTCTGAAGGGGTAGGCTCCGGATCACGGCGGTGTTCATTGCCATGGTTCGGGTCTGGAGGGACTAGGAACAGTTAGAGCTTTGCCCCGTCCATCATGGAACGGAGGTTTGGCTACACCGAGCTCGTGTCGGGATTGATCATCTTCTGCGACCCGGATGATCATTGTCGTACGGGGCGACTTCAGTGTCGCGGGGGCGGACCTTACAAGGCCGCCCCCACTTCTTTCCGATTGATCACGAAGTTTCTGAATTCAAGGCGATCTTTGACAGCCCTGAATCGCGGTAAGCTGATTTTAGCCTGTCCGATCAGGCTGCGTCAGCTGACTTGTCGTCTTCGTCCGCCGCATTGTCCGAAGGAACAGCAGTGAGCGTGGTAGCGCCATTAACGGCGATCTTCTTCGGCTTCATCGCGTCTGGCACTTCGCGCACCAGGTCGATTATGAGAAGGCCATCGGCAAGCTGCGCGTCATCGACGCGAACGTAGTCAGCCAGTTCGAATCGGCGCTCGAACCCGCGATTCGCAATACCGACGTGAAGAAGTTCGGAGCCATCGTCGGCTTCTTCGCGCTTCTTGCCCTGAACAACCATCAGGTTCGCCTGAGCGGTGATGTCGATATCCTGCGGACGGAAACCGGCCACGGCGAGCGTGATGCGGTAGTTGTCTTCGCCGTTCTTCGCGATGTTAAAGGGGGGATAGTTGTCGCCGGAGTTCAGCCGGGCCTGATTTTCGATCATGTCGAAAAGACGATCGAAGCCAACGGTCGAGCGGCGATAGGGGGTAAAATCAAGACGTGACATAATTCAAATCCTCTTACTTTGAGCAATTTGGTTCTTCGTGCAGGCCTGCCTCATGCAGCACCTGCTAGTGTCACCCGCTGATGTTCCCCAAGACTGGCGGAACCGGGCGACACATCCTAGTTAAGTGAGGCGAAAACGCTTTCAAGGGCCTTCAGCCAGGTCCAATGGGATTGAATTATGAGCACACCGCAAATCGATATGTACACCAAGTTCGCATGCCCGTTCTGCGTGCGAGCAAAGCACCTGCTTCAGAAAAAGGGCGTCGAGTTCAACGAGTATGACATCACGATGGGCGGTCCCAAGCGTGAAGAGATGATGGAGCGTGCGCCGCTCGCGCGTACTGTACCGCAGATTTTCATCGGCGATGTCCATGTTGGCGGTTCTGATGACCTTGCCGCGCTGGAGGAAGCGGGCAAGCTCGACGCGCTGCTGGCGGGCTGAATGGTCAAAATCGCTGTCCTGCAGATGACTTCGGGGATCGACCCTGAGGCGAATTTCCAGACGATTTTTCGCGCAATGTCGGATGCTCAGGCCGCAGGGGCCAAGATGCTCTTTACGCCTGAAATGTCGCTTCATTTAGATCGTGATCGCAAGCGCGCCGCTCCGAAAATTCGACGCTTTGACGATAGGAAGATGATTGATCGTATCCGTTATGCGGTCGATTCCGAGGGTATCTGGACGACTATTGGGGTTCCAATTGATCTTGGCACTGGCAAATACGCCAACCGTCAATGGCTCTTTCCCAGTTCGGGTGAAATTCCTGACACCTACGATAAAATGCACATGTTCGACGTCGAGCTTTCCACCGGGGAGACTTGGCGCGAGAGCAATGCCTATGAGGCGGGCAGCGAAGTTGTGACCGTCGACGATACCCCCGTCGGACGGCTAGGCCTGACGATCTGTTACGACATGCGCTTCCCCGCGCTGTTTGAGGCGCTGGGCAAGCGTCGATGTGACGCCATCGCTGTCCCGGCTGCTTTCACCGTGCCCACCGGCAAGGCGCACTGGCATACTCTCCTGCGCGCCCGCGCGATCGAAGCCTCCGCTTTTGTGATCGCAGCCGCACAGGTCGGCAAACACGAAGACGGGCGCGAAACCTATGGCCACAGCCTCGTGGTCGATCCGTGGGGCGAGGTGCTGCTGGATATGGGCGGAGAGGCACCGGGTCTCGCTTTTTGCGAGATCGACCTTGCCCGGATCGAAGAAGTCCGCTCGCAGGTGCCGAGCCTTGCCAACCGGCGCGAAATTCCCAATTAGAAGAGTGTTATGATCGTTTTCGACCTCCACTGTGATGCAGGCCACCGGTTCGAGGGCTGGTTTGGCTCATCCTCCGACTATGAAGAGCAGAAGGCGAGCGGCCTTGTCAGTTGCCCGCATTGTGGCTCCGACGTCGTCGGCAAGGCGCCCATGGCTCCGGCAGTAGGCGCGAAGGGTAACACCACTCCCGAAACGCGCATGCCGGTTCCTGCGACGGCGGCACACGAAGATGCGCAGCCTGTTTCCAACACGCCGATAACTCCCGAGGTCCAAAAGGCGCTGACAGCTCTCGCAAAAGCGCAGGAAAAGGCTCTCAAAAACAGCACCTGGGTCGGTAAGGATTTCGCCAGCCAGTCGCGCGAAATGCACTATGGCGAGCGCGACGAAGCGCCGATCCACGGTCAGGCCAGTATCGAAGAGGCGAAGGCGCTCGTTGATGAAGGCGTACCAGTGGCTCCGCTGCCATTTCCTGTGGCCCCACCTGACGAACTCAATTGATTGGAAAGAGGCTCCTGCTATGGGAGGCCCTCTGCCGAGAGTCCCCGTAGCTCAGGTGGATAGAGCGTTGGATTCCTAATCCAAAGGCCACAGGTTCGAATCCTGTCGGGGACACCACATCAGCTTCTCAAGTCCAGATTGACCCCATGCCGCGTGACGTTATCACACGGGGGCAATCATTTCTGAGAGAGAGGCTCCCGACAATGAAATCGACATTTGCAGCGCTCGGCGCGTTTGCCCTGATCGCCGTTCCGCCAGCGATCCTGAACGCGCAGACAAGCGAACCCTCATCAGAAATGTCTGTCACCGGCAAGGGATCGGAAAGGACCGGACCGAACTCGCGTCTGACGGGCGAAGACCTGTTCGACATTGCATACGCATCTGACCCGCAGATCAGCCCTGACGGATCGACCATCATCTACACTCGCCGTCAGAGCGATATCATGACGGACCGGGTTGTCAGCAGCCTGTGGTCGATCGATGTCGCAAGCGGTGAGGAGCGCCCCTTTGCGGGCAATGACGGGGCTGCCTTCGGGGCCCGCTGGTCGCCGGACGGATCGCGCGTCGCTTACGTGTCTACCGAGAACGGCGGCGCACAATTGTGGGTCAAGTGGATGGATAGCGGCGAGGCGGTCAAGCTGACCGGTCTCCCGAATTCGCCGATGAGCATCACCTGGTCACCTGATGGCAGGCAGATCTCTTACGTCATGATGGTCGACGACAACGCACCGTCACTTGGGTCTGCACCGTCGAACCGCCCGGAAGGCGCGACATGGGCTGACGCGCTCCAGATCACCGACCTCGTGAATTTCCGAGCAGATGGCGCTGGCGAGATTACTCCGGGATTCGAGAAGATTTTCGTCATTTCAGCCACCGGCGGCGCGCCGCGTCAGCTGACCTTTGGGCCCAATCACGATGGAGGCGCTCTCAGCTGGTCGGCCGACGGTACCAAGGTGTTCTTCACGTCTAACCGTAATCCTGATTGGCAGACCGACCCGGTTGAAGCGGACATCTGGTCCGTTGACACGCGCACGCTTGCTCTTGCGCAGCTGACCATGCGTGACGGGCCGGACGGAGGACCACTGGTTTCACCTGATGGATCAATGATCGCCTATGTCGGATTTGACGACGAGGGTCGAGCCTACGAGCAAACCGAAATCTATGTGATGGATGCCGATGGCAGCAATTCGCGACTGCTGACCGGCAGCTGGGACTTCAGCCCTGATGCGGTGGAGTGGGATGCGAATTCGCGCGCGCTTTACGTCCAGTACGACAAGCGCGGTGAGACTTTCGTGGCGCGCATGTCGCTCGATGGCTCGGTTCGCGATGTAGTCGAAGGTGTTTCGGGCGGTGGGCTCGATCGACCCTACACCGGCGGCAGCTTCTCGGTGGCTGACAACGGAACGATCGCATTTACAGGCGGAACAGCGACTCGGCCGCCCGAAGTCAAAGTCGCGCAGCGCGGCAATGCGCGCTATCTGACGCAGCTCAATTCAAGCCTGCTCACGACCAAGCGCCTGGGTGAAGTGCGCGCCATCACGACCCCGTCGAGCCATGACGGACAGGAAGTTCAAGGCTGGCTAACACTCCCGCCTGATTACACCGAAGGTTCGAGGGTGCCGCTGATCCTTGAGATTCACGGAGGACCATTCGCGGCTTACGGACCGCATTTCTCGACGGACAACCAGCTGTATGCAGCGAGCGGATATGCTGTCCTGTCGGCCAATCCTCGCGGGTCGACCAGCTATGGCGAGGGGTTCGCGCAGGAAATCGACAAGGCTTACCCAAGCCAGGACTATGACGACCTGATCAGCATCGTGGACCGTGCAATCGAGCTCGGCATTGCCGATCCTGACAAGCTGTTCGTGACTGGCGGTTCGGGCGGCGGAGTGCTCACTTCGTGGATCGTGGGCAAGACCAATCGCTTCAAGGCGGCCGCGACACAGAAGCCCGTGATCAATTGGACCACGCAGGCGCTCACCGCCGATGGGACGGGCTATTTCGGACTTTACTGGATCGGGTCGCGCCCATGGGAAGACCCGCAAAAGTTTTGGGATCAGTCACCGCTTTCCCTCATCGGCAATGTGCAGACACCGACGCTGGTGGTTGTCGGAGGCGAGGACTATCGGACCCCGGTAAGCGAGGCGGTGCAGTACTATTCCGCGCTTCAACTGGCCGACGTGCCGACCACGCTCATCCGCGTGCCCGGAGCCAGTCATGCGATCACCGCGCGGCCTTCGCAGAGCGCCGCGAAGGCCTCCGCGATCCTCGCATGGTTCGAGCGCTATGCCGAAGGTTGGGAGCCAAGCGATACAGCCGACTAACAGGCTTAGGTCGCCGCTCAATCCGAGAGCGGCGACACGTCCCTTGCAGGTGTTCCCAGCGGACTAAGCGGACGCGGCCTAAGCGGCATGACCGGTTGTTCGGCAATGCGTTGTTGGAGAAGCCCGATGGCCGCCTCTAGCTGAGCGTCGCTTCCCTGATAGGTAGCGACCGGCCCGTTCTCGACCACGTAATCAGGGGCAACTCCGTAGCCCTCGACGATCCAGTTTCCGTCGATGTCGTATTGGGCATATTCGGCAATTCGAACCGCGCCGTTGTCGACAAGGCGATTGCGATCGGAGAGCCAAATACCTGCGCCTGCCGTGCGCGTGCCGATCAGCGGGCCGAGGCCGAGCGATTTAACAGCAGCTGCGAAGGTCTCGCCATCGGAATAGGTGCGCTCATCGATCAGCACGGCGATGTGTCCGCGATAGGCGTTTTGCATGTTGGTGGTCTGTTGGCCTGTCCCATCAGGAGCGCCCCAAAACGCCCACGCCTTGCGCATCAGCTGCGCAATTATGATGGAATCGATGTTGCCGCCGCTGTTGTTGCGTACGTCGATAATCAGGCCCGGCTTGTCCAACTGCGCAAAGTAATCGCGGGCGAAGCTGGCAATGTCTCTGCCGCCCATTGCGCGCAGCTTGAGATAGCCGATCTCGCCGCCGGACAGGCGCTCAGCTGCCGCTTTGCGGTCTTCGGTGAAGTCGTAATACTCGGCCATCGCGCGCCCTTGAGCGTTCATGGGCGACACGATCTGTGAAAGTTCGCTCGAACCGCGAGCAAGGTCGAGACGCACTTGTTGTCCGGCTTTGGAGGCAAGGGCGAGCCTCAGGTCAGCCAGCGATGTGACGGAACGTCCGTCGACGAGGCGGATGATGTCACCTTCGCGCACATCAACGTCGGGGCGCCGCAGCGGCGGACGAAGTGATACAAGATCGGCTTCGCCCTGATAGATGCGGTCGATCCTCAGGCCTCCGGAGACGGATGAATACTCGGCACCCAAGAATGCCATGTCGCTGTTCTCGTCATCCTCAGGCAGGTCGCCTGATCGAACCTGGCTGTGAAGGATGCCAAGTTGCGAGGCCATCTGGCCGAGGATCGTGTTGAGCTCTGCGCGGTGACCAATGCGGCTGACCAGCGGTTCGTGCTGATCGCGAACCGCCTCCCAGTCGATCCCGCGAAGGGCGGGGTCATAGGCAAAGTCGCGGTGCAGACGCCACGCATCGTGGAACATCTGCTGCCACTCGGAGACCGGATCGATGGTCAGGCTCCAATCGTCCAGACGGACCATTTTGCCATCGAGCTTGTCGGGCATCTTTGGACCTGCCGGAACCAGAGCAAGGCGAGGGCCATTGGGACCCGGCAGCGTTACCGCGATGGTCTCCCGGTCGGCCGCCAGCTCAATTGCCAGAGCGTTGCCCGAGAACGTTTCCACCTTGGGATCATTCTGGTCGATCGCGATGGAAACCCACTCATCTCCGATCCGAGTGAACAGATGCGACTTCGTGACGAACAGCTCTCGACCTGCGCCCGCTTTCACAGGGAGTTTGTAGAGCCGATCTGCGAGCCCATCGAGAACGATGTTGGCCGATGGCTTTTCGTCCTCTGCTTCGTCCTTTTCACCTTCATCATCGCTATCGCTGTCCGAGCTTTCATCCTCGTCTTCGCCGGCGAGCGTCAGCTCATTGTCTTCGCGGAATGGGAATTCGGCTTCGGGGTCGAGTTTCAACGCGTGAATCTCGCCGCGATCGGGGAACGACACGCCCATGTTGCGGTCGCCCCAGGGGCTTCCCGGCTCGGGCGAGAAGTTGCGTTCCGATACGAAGTAGAGCCACTTTCCATCCGGCGAGAAGGCGGGGACGAAGTCGTTGAACTTGCCGGAGCTCGCCTGCACCCGCTCACCGGTTGAGAGGTTCTGAACCTGGATGTTGGCGGTGTTGGAGAATTGCTCAGGGCCGGTTTCGGAATATGCAATGAACTTGCTGTCGGGCGAGAATACGATGTTGACGAAGGCGTTGTCGTTGCCGGTCGTGTTTTGTGCGAGGAGCGTCACTGCACCGCTTTCGACATCGACCTTCTGCAGTCGCGCTAGCTTGTCGCGTACGACCAGAGTTTTGCCATCGGGCGAGACGACGAACGACCAGATGTGCGCGTCGTAATTGGCAGCGATGACATTGGGTTCACCGGAACCATCGGCATCCATGCGAACGAGGTCGCGCGTATCGCCTCTATCCAGAATGAGGAAGAGATTGTCGCCCTCGGGCCCTGCGACGGCCTCACGGGCGCGCGCACCATCGGGCACGTTGAACTCGACCCGCCTGCGCGCGAGGGGGGAGGCGAGGGCCACCTGACCACGGGCAGTCACAGCAATTGCATCGCCTGTTGGCGAGACGCGCGCTGCCTCGATCTGTTCCATGGGATTGTCGAGTGTGCGCGGACGCGTCTGCTCACGGTCGGTTACGAGGTCGATGGCGAGCGTCGAAAGCGTGTTTGATGCAAGCGAGAAGACATGCAGGTCGGCGCCGTTCTGTATGAAGACCGCACCGCCATCGATTGCCGCTTGCAGCACTGGGAAAGCAAATTCTTCGCTGTGCTGTGTGACGCCGCTGCCGTCTTGACTGACGGACCAGATCGCGTCTCCTCCGCTTTTGTCCGAGATGAAGTAAATCCGCCCGCCATGCGCCATCGGCATCCGGATGGGGGCACCGAAATCGGCGAGAAGCTGCGTTGCTTCGTCGGTTGATCCGGGCATCCAACTCCACAATTGGGCCATTCCGCCACCACGATAGAGCACCGCATTATCGCGGGCGCGGGCATAAAGGCCACGGCGATTGAAGAAGAATCTGCCGTCCGATCCGTAAGCGGCGCTGTTGGCGCGCCAAAGCGGGATAGCGCTTGGCTGCCCACCGGTGGCAGCGATGGTGTGAAGGACTTCGCCCTGACCGCTTCCGCGCAGACGCGATGAGAAGATAACCTGTCCGTCGGGCGTCCACCCCACGGTGGTCATGCCGCCGCCCTCATATGTGAGGCGAGTGGGACGCCCTCCTGCGACCGGCATCACATAGATATCATCGCCGCTGTCATAGCCGGCATTGAATGCGACCATCGATCCGTCGGGCGAGATATGGAGGTTGCGCTCCTCGCCCTCATGGTTTGTCAGGCGAACTGCAGTCCCACCATCCCGCGATGCGCGCCAGATGTCGCCTTCACTCGCAAAAACCAGAACATCGCCGCGCACAGCAGGGTATTGGTAGAACCCTTCTTCGGCCATCACAGGCGCAGCCGTTGAGGTCAAAAGAACAGCGGCAAGCGCAAGAGTGCGCCGACGAAGTGGCTTCATGAATTCAGTCCCCTGTTGCGCGAGGGGATGCGACTGCCCCTCGCATAATCATCGTTGGCTAGCGAGGAGGACAGCGCGAGGCACCACCCTCATCGACAAACTGGTTATTCCTCCCCATCGCGGTCGGTTCGATAGCGCTCGAACCATGCGATGGTGTAGTCCGTCTTGGCGTTCAGCAGTGAAGGCCGCGAGGCAATGCCGTGATTGGTACCCGGTACGCGCACCATGACACTGGGCACGCCGCGCAGTTGCAGTGCCTGGTAGAACTGTTCGGTTTCCGAGATCGGCGTGCGGTAATCCACCTCGCCAGTGATCAGCATGGTTGGGGTCGTCACATTGCCGACAAGGCTGAGCGGCGAGCGCTCCCAATAATGATTGAGATGCTCCCATGGTGGTCCGGGAAACTGGTTTGCTATCTGGCCGATGTAGCTGTCTGCGGTCAGCACTTTGGAGACCCAGTTGATGACCGGTTTTGCGGCCATTGCGGCATTGAAACGGTCCGTGAGGCCAATAGCGTAAGCGGTCGCGATCCCGCCCGCCGATCCGCCTGCGATGAATAGGTTTTCCGGGTCAGCAAAGCCGTTGTCGATCGCCCAATCGACAGCGGAATTGTGGTCGGCAAAATCGTCGGGGCTTGAGTACTTGTATTTCAGCAGGTTCGCGAACTCGCTTCCATAGCCGATCGATCCGCGATGATTGTCATAGATCACCACGTATCCTTCCGCCGCCATCCGCTGAAGCTCAGCCGAGAAATGCGGGCCATAAGCAAGGTGAGGGCCGCCATGAATCTCGATGATGAGGGGGTAAGCCTTGCCTTGCTCATAGCCTGGCGGCGTGATCATCCAGCCTTGGATTTCGAGCCCGTCGAGCTCGGAATTGTAGGTGAAGCTGGTGACTTCACCCAGATCCCGGTGTGCGAGAAGGTCTTCATTCAGAGAGGTCAGACGCGTGGCGCGGCCTGATCGGAAGGCGTAAAGGTCAGCGGGCCGCTGCGCGCTCCCCTTGGTATAGAGAAGGGTGCTGCGCGCCCCTGCGTCATACGATCCGCTGACATACGGGCGGCCGATAGTGGTTCCGCCGATCCCCTCGACTGCCGTGCGGCGATTGCCCCGCGTATCGACAACTCCGATATTGTTTTCGCCCCGGTTCTGAAACGTGAAAGCTATTTCCGAACTGGACAGCCACTGGACATCGCCTGCGCGCCGATCGAGGCCTTCAGTCAGGTTTCGCGCATTACCGCCATCGACGTTCATCACAAAAACGTTGGTTGGCAAGAAGGGTTCGCGCGCGTTGCCGGTGCCGAGAAATGCGATCGACCCACCATCGGGAGAGACTTGCGGGCTCGTTTCCGTACCCGGCATTTCGGTCAGCTGCGTCAGCTCGCCTGATGAAACACTCACCGAGAAGACGTCCGCCTCTCGGCTCTGCAATTCCCATCCTTCATTGCGATTGGCCGAGAAGATGATCTGCTCGCCATCGGGGGTGAAAGAGAGCGGGCCGCCGTGGTTGAAGTCACCAGAGGTAAGCTGTCGCTGTGTGCCGCCTTCTGCCGGGATTACGAAGATGTGATCGTAGGCCAGTTCGACAAAGCCTGCGCCGTTGGTGCGATAGCGCGCGCGGTCGATCACGACCGGTGCTTTCGCCCAGTTCGCGCCTTCGGGGCGGGACGGGGGGCTCAGCAGCTTGTCGCTCTTCGCCTCAACTGACATCGCAAAGGCGATCATAGTTCCATCAGGCGACCAGGTTATGCTCGATGGGCCGCGTTCGAAGCTACCGATCAGCGCGCTTCGGCCAGATGCGAGGTAGTGAACATACAGCGCCGTCCGGCCATTCTCGGAGGTCATATAGGCGATGCGCGAGCCATCGGGGGACCAGCGCGGCGAGCGGTACGAGCCGCCGTCAGCCAGGAGTGGTTCGTGTGCGCTGCCATCCAGATCGACGATCCAGACATGCGAACGCGTGCGATCGGTCATGATGTCGTTGAAACGGCGCACGTAAATGGCCTGGCTGCCATCCGGGGAAACCTGTGGGTCGTCTGCCCATTCGAGCTCAAACACGTCTTCCGCCGAAAACAGCTTCAATTCTTCACTGTGATCATCTGCGAGCGCTGGTGTGGCGAGACCTGCGGCGAAGATCGCCATGGCCAGAATTCGTTGCATCGAGCACCTTTTCTATTGAAAATTCCAGTGCTCAGCTTGGGCAATGCGCGGCGCAGTGGCAACAATGAATTGCAGCACAAGGGCGCGATAAAAAAGACGCTCGGCCAACCCGGAAGAGGCTTCTGCGAAAAGCCATTCGGGATGAAGCCTCAGCGTCTTTTTTATCTCCCGTCCAGTGGGAGATCGGGCCGACCACACTTTGCATTCGGTAAGACCGGAGATGATCAGGTCACGCTGAAGATCATCGGTAAACACCTGAGTGCGTGTGCGCGCTAAGCCTCTCTAGTTGGCTAAGTTTCGGTTAACAACAAAAGGTTCCTAGGCACTGTTACCTAGTGTCGCCAGCTGACTGCGAACGCCGGTCCCAAGCGAACTGCGCATAGTATGAAAGGGCTACGACGCCAGAGGAAATCGCGAGGAGCAGCACGCACGTTCCAAGCCAACCGCCATAATCGTAAATCGATGTTCCAAGAACGCTGCCAAGCGCTCCGCCAATGAACATGATCACGATATATGTCGTGGTCAGCCGCGTGCGGATGGCCGGCTCAAGGCTGAGATAGGTCATGCGACCCGTTACATCGATGCTCGGTCCAACTATGTTCGTGATGACCAGCGGCACCATGACCGCCCAAGCATTCCAGCCGAGCGGGTACATCAGGGCAATGCCAACCATCTGCACCACTGCTGCGAGCAATCGGGCCCGGCGCGCCCCGATCCTGTCGGCGATCTTGCCGAGCCGTGCAGTGGTGAAAAGGCTTATCGCGGAAACCCCTGCGAGATAGCCCACCGTATCGACCCCGTAGCCCAGTTCGTCACTCGTCAGGTGAAGCGCGAGCGCCAGCCATGTCGCGGTAAATGCGGCGAAGTTCAGGCCTTGAATCAAGCCCGAAATCAGCATGTCCTTGTTGGACTTTGCGAGTGTGAAGACCGACGCCAAGAGCGCGCCATAGCCAGTGCGCGGCTGTTTGGCAGAGCTCCCCTCGCTGCGGAACGTGATCGGGAGAAGGGCAGTCGTTGCCGCCATCAGCACGAAAGCGCACCAATAGACCGCGCGCCAGCCAAATTGCTCCGCCACCACACCAGCGCCAACGCGCGCAACCAATATTCCGAAGATCACCCCCACCGTAAGAAGTGCAGTGACCTGGCCCAGCCTGTCAGGCGACACACGCTTCGAAGCGAAAGCGGGAATCAGATATGGTGCGATGGTCACAAAGCCCAGCAGGGTCGAGGACAGCGTAAACAAGACAAAGCTTTCCGCCATCACCATGCCGAGCATGAACAGGCTCTGCGCGCTTACGAAGATGATGCAGAGCGACCGGTTTGAGTAGATATCGCCCAGCGGCAGAAGCAGCAAAATACCGACCGCCAACGCCAGCTGGTTAAGCGCTGGTACGATGCCAATCCGCGCTTCACTCACACCAAAGTGCGCGGCGACCTCTCCGATGATCGGGTGGATGTAATAGGCATTTGCGATGACCACAGCCGCAGTCACGGCCAGAGCGAATTCCTGGCCGCGTGTAAGATAGGCTGGGTTGGACTGCGCGTGGGTCTCGCTCAGAGCATGCCCGCTTTCTTGGCGGCGAAGACAACGCCATCGGCCAGTTCCTTGGGGCGATCCTCTTGGCAGAAATGCCCGCAAGTGCTCAGGATCTCGTGAGGCATTCCCTCTGCGCCCTTGATGCGTTCGCTGAGGGTCTTGCCAAGCCCGCCTGTCACAGGATCGTCGGCACCGAACAGTGTCAGGAACGGTTTGTCGAATGCTGCGAGACCTTCCCATGCCTTGGTGTTTTGCTCGATCCCATCCATGCCGTCTTCAACCGGCACAAGCTGTGGGAAGGCGCGCGCGCCAGCTTTGGAAGCTTCGTCGGGGAAGGGGGCATCATAGGCTGCCACCTCTTCCGGCGTCCGCTCAGTTGCGGTCGCTCGCTGGAGCAGTTCGCCGATCTCAAACTCGGGCGAGCTCTTGGCAAACTGGCGCCATGCAAGGAATGCGGGCGAGGGTGTCCCGCCGGTCGGTAGAAATGTGTTGCTCGCGACCACACAAGCGAACCTGTCTGGCTCTTCTCCGACGAGGCGAAGGCCAAGTAGGCCGCCCCAGTCCTGGCAGAACAGCGCAGCGGGCGCAGGTACCACCGCGTCGCGCCACTGGCGCAACCACGAGATGTGGCGGTCATAGGTGTAGAACGCGATATCGTCCGGCTTGTCGCTCTTGCCAAAGCCGATGAGGTCGGGCGCCAAACATCGGAAACCGGCGTCAAGCAGCACCGGGATCATCTTGCGATAGAGGAAGCTCCAGCTGGGTTCGCCGTGAAACAGAAGGACGGGCGGTGCATCCTTCGGCCCCTCGTCAATGTAATGCATTCGGCCCGAATAGCCTTCGCCCAGATCGATAGTGATCCAATGCTCTTGGAAGTCGTAGTCGGGCAGATTTGCGAACCGCGCGGGATCCGATGTCAGAATTTTCATGTCTGTCTCCTCTCGCTCGAGAAGATCAGTAGCACGAAAAAACTGATCGGAAAGGACTAAGCCTCTTCGCCCGGCTTCTCACCCATGGGCACGCGCTCCTTGAAGGTATGCGTGATGTAGGGGAACGGAATCTCGATACCGGCATCGTCCAGCGAACGCTTGATCGCGCGGACAACTTTGTCCTTCGATTCCCAGCCAGCACGCGGGGTCGAACCCGACCACCAGCGCACGAGGAAATCGACCGATGACGAGTTGAACTCCTGTGCGAAGATATCGATGCCTTTGTCCTCGTCGACCTCTTCAACGCCGGTGACAGCCTTGCGGATGACTTCGGCAGCTTCGTCGAGATCGGTGTCGTAGGAAACGCCTATCACTACATCGTGACGGCGCTGTTCCTTGTCAGTGAGGATTTCGACCGGGTTCTTGAACAGGATCGAGTTGGGCACGACCGTCACTTCGCCCGACAGCTTGCGGATATGCGTTTCGCGGAGGGTGATATGCTCGACCTTGCCGATCATGCCTTCGCATTCAATCACATCGCCGATGCGCATTTTCTCGCGCACCATGATGAGTACGCCGGCGAGGAAGTTCTCAAAGATGTCCTGAAACGCGAACCCGATGGCCACGGCACCGATGCCGAGGCCCGCGATAAGACTGCCGACCGTAAGGCCGGGAAAGACCACAATCATCGCGATGAGCATACCGATGATCCAGACGGCAAGCTTGACGATGGTTTCGATCAGCTGGCGCAGTGAAGGCCGCAGATCGGTCTTGCCTGTGATCCTGTCTGCGATCGACGTCGCGAAACCCGCGATAATCGCGGTGATAATGACGATGACTAAGGCGATACCGAGTGAGGGAAGAAGGCGCACGAATTCCGTGCCCATATCGTTCAGCTGGTCCATCAAAGTGCTTAGCATATTACCCCGTGTTGTAACTCTGTTAGCTACCCAACGATTGTGTGTACCCGATAGTTCCGGATTTGCAGGGGGTGTGCGCTTACGGGTGCTGGACGCGAGCGCCGTGTCGCGGCAAGGGATGCAGCCATGACAATGCCGATGACGAACGAGAGCGAAGAACTCGCTGAAATCCGCCGCGCCGTGCGCGCTTTGTGCGATGACTTTCCGGGAGAGTACTGGCGCGCAAAGGACGCTGCCCGCGAATATCCGGGCGAGTTCGTCGACGCGCTCACACAGGCCGGTTTTCTGGCTGCCCTCATCCCCGAGGAATTCGGCGGCAGCGGCCTTTCGCTCGACGCGGCGGCCGTCATCATGGAGGAAATCCAGGCAACCGGGTGCAACGGATCGTCCGCTCATGCGCAGATGTACATTATGAACACGCTGCTCAAATACGGGTCTGACGATCAGAAAGCGGAGTACCTGCCGAAGATTGCGCGGGGAGACTTGCGATTACAGGCTTTCGGCGTTTCCGAGCCCACCAGCGGCACCGATACGCTCAGCTTAAAGACCCGTGCGGTGCGCGAGGGCGATGAATATGTCGTATCCGGTCAGAAGATATGGACGAGCCGCGCCGAGCATTCCGACCTCATGCTTCTCCTTGCTCGCACGACGCCGCGTGACCAGGTCGAGAAGAAGACCGATGGCCTCTCGATCTTTCTCGTCGACATGCAGGAAGCGCTCAAGAACGGCATGAGCATCAAGCCGATCCGCACCATGATGAACCACTCTTCGTGCGAGGTGTTCTTCGATGACCTGCGTATTCCGGCCAGCTCGCTTGTTGGCGAGGAAGGGAAGGGCTTCCGCTACATCCTGTCCGGCATGAACGCCGAACGCATTCTTATCGCTGCTGAATGTATCGGCGACGCCAAGTGGTTCATCGAGCAGGCCAAGAATTATGCGGGCGACCGCAACGTGTTTGCCCGCCCGATCGGGCAGAATCAGGGAGTACAATTCCCGATCGCGCGTTGTTACGCCCAGATGCGCGCGGCAGAGCTCATGGTGCATCACGCGGCACAGGTTTACGACGAAGGCGGTAATCCGGGGGCAGAAGCCAATATGGCAAAGCTCCTAGCATCCGAAGCCAGCTGGGCGGCGGCAGACATGTGTGTGCAGACGTTCGGCGGGTTCGGTTTCGCTGAGGAATACGACGTCGAGCGCAAGTTCCGCGAGGCGCGGCTTTACACGGTGGCGCCAATCTCGACGAACCTGATCCTATCCTATCTCGCCGAACACGTCTTGGGGCTGCCGCGCTCGTACTGATCAGCGATCTTACTGATGCGTGGCAATTCTGACTCGTTTTCTCGTGAATTGAGTGGCCTAGAGCGCATTTCTCTTGCGGTCTGTGGTTAACTATGATTCTGTGGACGGCGGATCGAGGGATTGGGATAATGCGCAGACCACCACAGGAGCATATCAAGCAGGGCCTTGCGCTCGTGCTGCTTGTCGTCCTGACCGTCTCCGCAATCGCTGGTCCCACCGGTCTCCTCGCATGGGCGGAAAATGGCGAGGTGCTCGAACAGCGTCAGGTTCGCATCACCCTGCTCAAGGAAAAGCGAGACGCGCTGAAGAACCGCGTAGAACTGCTTGATCCAGAGGGCGCTGACCCTGACCTGGTGAGCGAGTTGGTGCGTGAGGATCTGGGAGTGATTCACCCGGACGAGATCGTCATTACGCTCGAAGACGAATAGCCAGATCGCAGCCTTCTTGGTTTGCCAAATGAGCTAGTTTAACCACATCGGTAATTTGTAGGTACTTCGGGTCGACTTACGTTGCGTAAGGCCAATTGCGATGCCTATAGCAGCCCTTCAACACCAGAGGCGCGCACCGTGGGTTCACGCGAAGCGCGCTGCAAGTGAGGGAAGGGATCACACTTGGCCAAGAAACCCGCCGCGAAAAAGCCTGCCGCAAAGAAAGCAGCAGCGCCCGAAACGCTCGCTCCGTCTGACGATCCGGACTTCATCCTCCACTCGCTGCAGGAAGAATTCGAAGCGGCAAAGAGCTACGCTGCGAGCGACGAACAATTGCTCGAATTCTACCGCCAGATGCTCCTCATTCGCCGTTTCGAGGAGAAGGCGGGCCAGCTTTACGGCCTCGGCCTGATCGGCGGTTTCTGCCACCTTTATATCGGTCAGGAAGCGGTTGCGATTGGCCTTCAGTCCGCGCTCGACAACGACCGCGACAGCGTGATCACCGGCTACCGTGACCACGGCCACATGCTCGCTTACGGTATCGATCCCAAGGTCATCATGGCCGAGCTTACGGGCCGCGAAGCGGGCATTTCGAAGGGCAAGGGCGGGTCGATGCACATGTTCTCGACCGAGCATAAGTTCTATGGCGGCCACGGCATCGTCGGTGCGCAGGTCGCACTCGGCGGGGGCCTCGCGCTCGCTCACCAATACAATGAAGATGGCGGTCTGTGCCTTGCTTATTTCGGTGACGGTGCAGCCAACCAGGGCCAGGTTTACGAGACCTTCAACATGGCTGCCCTCTGGAATTTGCCCATCGTTTTCGTGGTCGAGGACAACCAGTACGCGATGGGTACCGCCTCCTCGCGCTCCTCGGCTGAAACCCGCTTCCACCGCCGCGGCACCGCATTCCGCATTCCGGGCATGGAAGTGAACGGTATGGATGTGCTCGAAGTGCGCGCCGCTGCGGAGGTCGCATTCAAGCACGTTCGCGAGGGCAAGGGTCCGGTGCTGATGGAATGCAACACTTATCGCTATCGCGGCCACTCGATGTCCGACCCTGCCAAGTATCGCACGCGCGAAGAGGTGCAGGAACAACGCGATCACCATGACCCGATCGAGCGGCTCAAAAAGTCGCTGATCGAAGGCGGCCATGCCGAGGAAGACCTCAAGGCTATCGACAAGGATATTCGCAAGATCGTGACCGAAGCGGCTGATTTCGCGGAAAGTTCACCCGAACCGGGCCCGGACGAACTCTACACCGATGTTCTGGTGGAGGAGTATTGATCCATGGCTATCGAACTCAAAATGCCAGCGCTTTCGCCGACCATGGAAGAAGGCACGCTCGCCAAATGGCTCAAATCCGAAGGCGACACGATTGAACCCGGTGACATCATCGCCGAGATCGAAACCGACAAAGCAACAATGGAATTCGAAGCCATCGACGAGGGTGTGCTTGCCAAAATCCTCGTAGCCGAAGGCACCGAGAACGTCGCCGTTGGCACCGTGATTGCCGAGATGGAAGGCGAGGGCGAAGAAGCATCGCCTGCTCCCGCGCCTGCGGCGAAAGAAGAACCTGCACCTGCGCCAACTCCGCCTCCTGTGGCAACTAAGCCAGAGGTTAAGGCAACGCCAAGCGATCCGGAGATCCCGGAAGGTACGAGCTTCACTTCGACCACCGTGCGCGAGGCTCTTCGCGATGCGATGGCTGAAGAAATGCGCGCTGATAAGCGCGTCTTCGTGATGGGTGAGGAAGTCGCCGAATACCAGGGCGCCTACAAGGTAACGCAGGGCCTCCTCGATGAGTTCGGTCCCAAGCGGGTCATCGACACGCCGATCACCGAGTACGGGTTTGCCGGCATCGGTTCGGGCGCCGCTATGGGTGGCCTCAAGCCGATCGTTGAATTCATGACGTTCAACTTCGCGATGCAGGCAATCGACCACATCGTGAACTCGGCAGCCAAGACGAACTATATGTCAGGCGGCCAGATGCGCTGTCCGATCGTGTTCCGCGGTCCGAACGGCGCTGCAAGCCGCGTCGCAGCGCAGCACTCGCAAAACTACGGCCCGTGGTATGCGAGCGTACCGGGCCTGATCGTGATTGCCCCCTATGACAGCTCGGATGCCAAGGGCCTCATGAAGGCTGCGATCCGGTCAGAGGACCCGGTTGTCTTCCTCGAGAATGAGCTTGTTTACGGGCGTTCATTCGAAGTTCCCGACCTTGACGACCACGTACTGCCGATCGGCAAGGCGAGGATCGTGCGCGAGGGCAAGGACGCGACTATCGTCACCTATTCGATTGGCGTGGGTCTCGCCTTGGAAGCAGCGGAAGAGCTGGCAGGGCAGGGGATCGATGCCGAAGTGATCGACCTTCGCACATTGCGCCCGCTCGACAAGGAGACGGTTCTCAAATCTCTCGCCAAGACAAACCGCCTGGTTGTTGCGGAAGAGGGTTGGCCGACCTGCTCCATCGCGAGCGAGATCATTTCGATCTGCATGGAGGAAGGCTTCGACGATCTCGACGCACCGGTCCTGCGGGTCTGCAACGAAGACGTGCCGCTTCCCTATGCCGCGAACCTTGAAAAGCTCGCGCTGATTGACGCGCCTCGCATAGTCGAGGCGGTCAAGAAGGTTTGCTACGTTTAAAAGTGATGTGGGGAGGGCGCCAGAAGCGCCCTCTCACCCTCAGCTTGGGCGGTTAGCCGAATAGACGTTGCAACGAGCAACCGGCGCGGGGTCGTCTTCCCGATTGTAGATTTGGCTGATGTCGCGCTTGTCGCGGACATTGAACGCAGCCGTGTACTCGAGCTCCGTTCCGTCGAACATCTCGAACGGCGTCACAGACTCGTAGGTGTAATACACCTCAACGAAAATCACTGCAGTGCCGGATTCGGCCTTGATCTTTTCGTTGCGACGCGGACCGCCGCCCATGCCGGGGAAGCTGTTGTCGTCAGCGCCAACGCCTTCCTCGCCATACTGCGAATCGATCACTTTCGCGCCGCGACAGCGTTGCCAGCGGATGGTCTGACCATTCGGGCTGTTGCCGTCGTTCAGCTCATTGTCCTGAAGGCTCGAGATGATGATCCGGCCGTTCTCGTAAATCGAGTAGCGCGCACCCAGCTTCTCGGCGCCGACAAGCGTGCCGTTGATGTCATCCTCAAACACCTTGCGCGCAACGAGCACGTCGTTCTCACCGACGCGCGAGGCGTTATCAGCCACCTGCATAGCGATCTGGCTGACCTGCATATGCGTGATGGTGAAGTATGCGGTTTCGGTACCCATCATGCCGAGACCCAGAACGAGCGGAGCGGTGAAGGCAAACTCGACCATCGCGACAGCCGAATTGTCCTTCCACAAAGAGCGCATGCGGTTCGCGAAGGTCTTGGCGGGTTTCACAGGGTTCTTTGTCATCACAGGCAATTCCCGGATTCTACACTGGTGTCTTGTTGGTCGTAGGGCTGGTTGCGCAGCACGGTGGAGGCGGTGACCTGCACTTCCTGCGAGAGGCCAGCGAGGCCATACATCGGAAAGACGCGCGGATAGGTCACAATGGCAGTGTAAAGAACTGCATCGCGGGCGCCGCCGATACCTTCCTCACCGCGATCAGCATCCCACTGACCGTTGCGGTTCGCATCGATGAAGACCTCGTTGTTGTCGCAAACGCCGTTGAGGTTGATGTCGTCGTACTCTTCTTCTTCACCGATATCTTCGAAGTCGAAGTGCGACAGCTTGTTGAGTTCGATCGTGGCGGTCGAAGGTACAACGTTGCTGATCTGGGAGATCACATAGCCGTCAATCGTGCTCTCCTGGCTGCCTGCCGTCTCGAGCGTCAGGTCTCGGCCTGCTTTCTGAAGCGCTCCGTTAACGAGCGACGTCGTGTACTGCGTATGCGCGAGGTCGAAGATACCCATGATCATGAGGATCAGGATCGGTGCGACGAGCCCGAACTCGGTCAGCGTCGCACCTGTCTGATCATCACGCAGGTGTCGTGTGAATTTGCTGCGGATCATTGGGTGAGCCTCAGTGCAGCGATTTCCTGCGCGATCTGTTCAAAGCGGGTTTCGAGCGCTGCCGTGTCATTGGCCTGGAAGGCACGGCCCGGCGTTGCGCAGTCGATCAGGTTCTGGGTGAGGGTGGTACCAAAGGCGATCACCCAGACCGAGATGTTCTCTTGGCGAGCAGCGCGGCAGGCAACCTGGAAACGCGTCGCGTGACGATCGCGAGCCTGGCCGCCAGAGCCATCGTTCGTGATGCGGCGATCCCACCACTCGATGCCGTACATCGAGTAGATTTCCTGGTTCGGCACAAGCAGACCGTCGGTCATGAAGACAATGTGACGCGAGATCGCATCGCCGTTCGGAGCCGTTGCGTTCGAAGCAGCGAAGATCCCGTTGGGCGAGATGAAACGTGCACCCCAGATCATGCCGAAGTCATGATAGGTATTGCTGCGCGGTGTGAGCCCGTCGACGTAAGTCTCCAGATCAGTCCGAGAAATGTCGGTCAGTTTGAAGGCTGCTGCTGGGCAGCTGTATCCGGGACGGTTTTCGTTGCCCGTCTGTGTGATGTGGCCGAGCACATTCCCGCTGCTGTCTTCACGCTTCCAGGTGGCGTTGCGAAGAACCGGCTTCCAGTACTCGTTCACGTTGGAAGGCGTCAGGTTGATCTTGAGATCGTGTGCGTCCTGGGGGAACGGATCGAAGGTGTCGGTGGCCACGGTGTTGGCCTCTTCGATGCAACCATCCCAGGTGACGTTGGTGTTGCTTCCATTGCTTCCAATCGGAAGGCTGATCACGTTGTCATCGTAGAGCGATGCAAGGTTGTAGGTGACGGGCTTGTAGGTCCAGTTCTGGAACGTCTCGGATTCGCCGGTCCTTTCCTCAACGATGTCGAAGAACACGTCGCCGCGCGATTCATAGACCAACCAGCCATAGCGGCAGCGACCGTCCGAAGAACGGTATCCGCGACCACCCCGAAGGCGCCAGAGGATTTCATTACCGTCGCGGTAGCGGGTACGCCGCTCGTCGCCGTTGACCGACTGACCGCTTTGGCCTTCGTGTGTACCAAGGTCGCTTCGCACGTCGAATTCGATGTCGTCGGGCTGCAATGCGGCACACTGAGACGAACTCAGTCCATACTGAGTACCATCGATGATGACGCCGAGATATTCCTCGTCGTCGTAATCGTAATCTTCGAAGCGCACGATCTCGACGCGTTCGTTGCCCCATTCAGCCGTCGTCTCGAAGTTGGCTTCGCGCGACTGATAGGTGTGAGTCTGCGCCATCCAAGCCGGTTCGGTAGCCATCAGTGCAGCGCCGACATTCACGTTCGACGCATAGGGCACCATACCATAGCGAACCTGAGCGCTCGGCGAGGTCGAAGTTTCGACCGTATCGTAGAACTTCAGCACTGCACTACGCAGGCCTTTGATCTTTGCGCCTGGATCTTCGGTGTTGCCGCAGCTACCGCCGCCGGGGTTGTCGGGAGCACAATTCATCGAACCGGTAACGTCGACCACGAACAACACGTCGGTGTTCGAGATGTTGACGTCCGCCTCGCATGTCACCGAGAGTGAAAACTCATCGTACCCAAAGGGAGCCATGATCGCAGTCGGCAAAGTTCCCGAGGCTTCGCCGTTCACTTGCCCTGATTGAGTGGCTGTGAAGCTGCGTTCAAGGTCTTCGAGGCCGAACGTACCGTCGGGATAGTTCTCATCGAAGAATTTCTCGCCGGTGATCCTGTCGGCGCGGCTGAAGTTGTCATCGGCCATGGAACGGCGCGCGGCGAGCGCACCGGCATCACATGCAGCCTGGAGTCGCGTTTCCGCCATGTAGTAGCGGCTAGCATCGACGCCGCCACCGACCATTGCCATCAATGGCACCAGCGAAGCCGCTGATATAACGATCGTATTCGCCGTGACATCTTTCGCCAACCGGCGGAAGAGGGTGGGGTGGGTTTGTGTATACTGGCCCATAGGTTGCGCGTCCTTCAGGTCAATCGAGCACGGGAATAGTGCGGGATTTCTGATATCTTCCCGAAGGTTTAGCGCATTGGTGGTAATCGATTTCCAAAGCGGCGTGGTAAACGAAGCCCTAATTCTCGTGCGGAGGTTTAACCCATATCGGTGACCGCGGGCGGGTGGTTCCCGGTGCTTGACAATCCTCGAAAAACTGCGCCTAGCAGCGCCGCAAATGACCTCTCCATCGACCGAAAACCTGCCAGATGAAGCGCAGCTTGCGATCGCTTATACCGCGGCAGCGATGCGCCGACCGTTAACCGTGTTTCTTGAACTAGATGCGCGCCTTGCCCGCATTGTAGCGGCCACGAATGAGCCCATGCTCGGACAAATGCGGCTAGCCTGGTGGCGTGATATGCTGGCCAAACCTTTCGAAGAGCGTCCGCAAGGTGATGCTGTTTTGGATGGGATTGGCGATCACTGGGCCGGGCATGAAGCTGCCCTGTCCGCTCTTGTCGATGCTTGGGAGATCATGCTCGCAGAAAATCTTGACGCTGCGGCAGCGCTGGAATTTGCGACCAATCGCGCACGGCCTGCCGAGGCCCTTGCAGAGATGGTAAGCTCCAACGCCGAACAATCGCACGCGGTGGGGCGGGGCATGATCCGCTGGGCATTGGCAGATGCGGCGGTGAACATCAGCAGTTCGGAAGAGCGGGAGATCCTGCTTCAGCAAGCAACTGCGCAATTGCGGGATCGTGCGAGCTATCCCAGATCGCTAAAAGGGCTACGTATCCTTTCAGCCTTGGCAGAACGTTCGGTTCGCAAGGGTGGACGCCCACTCATGGAAGGTCGAGGCGCTGCGCTCACCGCCATAAGAGCTGCTATGCTCGGGTGATGAATATGTGTTATCCTCCCGACACTTATGGGTCGCGGGAAATGACATGCGTCAGACAGTAATCGGGGTTTTCGTCGGGCTGATCCTTGCAGGGGTCGGGGTGTTCTGGTGGCAGGGCCGTGCCCAAGTTGAGCTTTATGCGCCGCCTCCGCCGGAGCCTGAGGAGCTCGTAGAGATAGATCCGAACGAGCTACCCGAAAGCGATCCGGGCGACATGGTTGGTCCCGCACCTCCCGAAGCGAGCGAACTCACCCGCGAAGAGAGGCGCTTTTTCCGTTACGACCGAAACCGTGATCGGATCATTACGCGGCAGGAAATGCTCTCAAGTCGCAGCGATGCATTTCGCGCGCTCGATGTCGACGGCAATAACCTGCTCACTTTCGAGGAATGGGCCGTGACGACGTCCGAGCGGTTTGAGAAGATGGACGAGAACAAAGACCTGGAACTCACGCAGGCCGAATTCGCAACCTCCGCTCCTCGGCGCAGACCGCGAAGAGCGTCGTGCAATTGCTAGGCTGGAACGGCTTCTTCGCTCGCATCTAGCCATTCGCGCAGGTCGACCTTGGCGCGTGAGGTGTACGCTTCCTTCCTCTGCTTCTTCTTGACCTCGTGAAGAGGCGGGAAGAGGCCGAAATTGACATTCATTGGCTGGAATGTGTCTGCATCTGCATCGCCAGTAATGTGGCTGAGAAGCGCCCCCAGCGCGGTCGAAGGGGGCAATGGGCGCCAATCACGGCCAGACAGTTCGGCTGCCGTCATCATTCCCGAGACAAGACCAATAGCCGCGCTTTCAACATACCCCTCGCAGCCAGTGACCTGCCCGGCGAACCGGATATGCGGTGCAGCGCGAAGGCGCAGTTGACGATCCAAAACCCGAGGTGAGTTCAGGAAAGTGTTCCGATGAAGCCCGCCAAGCCGCGCAAATTCGGCATTCTCAAGACCCGGAATGGTGCGGAACAGTTCAACCTGTGCGCCATATTTGAGCTTGGTCTGAAAGCCGACCATGTTCCACAGCGTGCCAAGCTTGTTGTCCTGACGCAGCTGGACCACCGCGTATGGCCAACGGCCCTGCGGATGCTCTTCCGTAGTATCGTAAGGGTTATCGAGCCCGACACCTTTCATTGGACCATAGCGTAAGGTTTCGACCCCGCGAGCGGCCATGACTTCGATTGGCATACAGCCGTCGAAATAGGGGGTGTCCTTTTCCCATTCTTTGAACTCGGTCTTTTCACCTTCGACCAAGCCCTTGTGAAAGGCGAGGTACTGCTCTTTCGTCATCGGGCAGTTGATGTAATCGCCATCTTCATTCGATGCCTCGGTCCGCTTGTTCCAGCGAGACTGGATCCAGCATTTCGACATGTCGATGCTGTCGCGGTGGACGATCGGTGCGATCGCGTCGAAGAAGGCAAGGCGTTCTTCGCCGGTTGCTCCCACGATGCTTTGTGCAAGCGACTGCGCGGTTAGAGGACCGGTGGCGACAATCGTCAGCCCCGCGTCGGGCAAAGTGTCGACGCGCTCGCGCACGATTTCGACATTCGGGTGCTCGCTGAGTGTTTTCTCAACCTCGGCGCTGAACACATCGCGGTCCACTGCCATTGCGCTCCCAGCAGGAACACGAGCGAATTCACCGGCGCGCATGACGATGGAGTCGAGCTCACGCATTTCGTGGTGGAGCAGCCCGACAGCGTTCTTGGTATCATCGTCCGAGCGGAAGGAATTTGAGCATACCAGCTCAGCCAGGCCATCGGTCTGGTGTGCAGGGGTCATCTCCCCGCTGCCGCGCATTTCGGACAGGCGCACTTTTACGCCGCGGCGAGCAAGCTGCCACGCGGCCTCGCTCCCGGCGAGCCCGCCGCCGATAATGTGGACATCATAATTCGAAGTGGTCTTGGTCATGGTCACGCGAGGTAGCCCTGTGCTAGCTCACCTTCAAGGCCGCAAAGGGGGAAGGGAGCACACGATGTCGAAGCGCGCATTGGTGAACCATCGTCCCTGGCTGCTTGTAGGCGTGATCGCGGCGCTGGCTTACTACTTCCTCTGGAACAACCCGATCGGCGGTATCTGGTTGATACTTCTGAAAGGTTCGGCGGTCGGGTTCCTCGCTATCTACGCGTGGCGCCGCGCGCCAGGCCTGGACGGGACGATCCTTACCATTACCCTCGTCCTTTCCGCAGCGGCTGATATGGCCCTGGAATTGTGGTTCGAAATTGGTGGGGCGCTGTTTGCGGCATCACATCTGGCTGCGACTGTTCTTTACCTGCGAAACCGCCGTGATCAGACGGCACCGAGTCAGCGCCTGCTCGCAATCGCATTGCTGATCGGCGTTCCAGCCGTCTCCTATCTGCTGAGCTCGAGAGCAGATATCGCGGCTTACGCAGCGATCCTTGGCGTGATGGCAGCAAGCGCTTGGATGAGCCGTTTCCCTCGTTATCGCGTGGGTCTTGGCGCTGTGCTTTTCGTGTTGAGCGATTGGCTGATCTTCAGCCGCGAAGGCGCATTCAACCTGGCCCCGTTGCCCGATACGCTTATCTGGCCGCTCTATTTCGCAGGCCAACTGATGATCGCAACTGGGGTCGTGCAGACCCTGCGCGGCGAGCATCCCGTCAGATAGAGCGCCTAGACTGCGGCAATTGTTGAACGGTGCAATTCGCGCCTGTGGCCTTCGTAGCCACCGGTCGCCTTGTGATTGACGCTTCGATTATCCCAGATGACCAGCATGCCGGGTTGCCACTTGTGGCGATAGACGAAGCGGTCCTGCTCGCACCACTGGTGCAATTCTATGATGAGTTGGAAGGCGTCCATGTCGTCCATGCCCTCGATCCCTACCGTATAGCTGATCGAGCAGAAGAGCGCTTCTTCGCCAGTTTCGGGGTGCAGTTTTACGAGCGGGTGTGATTGCCGGGCGAGGGCAGCTTCGCCGGGGCGGATCGACATTGAGCGTCCCTTGTCGTTGTCGCCATACAACCCATCGGGCGCGTAGCCGCGGCTAGCCGAATGGACCGCAGTCATTGCGCGAAGCTCGTCCTTGCGCTTGTCAGGAAGCGCAGCGAATGCAGCAACCTGATCCGAGAAAAGAGTGTCTCCTCCGATGGGAGGAATTTCGACTGCCATCAAGCAAGTGCCGGATGGTGGTTTGCGCAGAAAGCTCCAGTCGCTGTGCCAGTTTTCGGCAAAGAGTGTCGACGTCTCGTCCGCTTCGCGCTTGATCGCGGCAATGTGTTCGTGACCGTCAATTGGATCGAAGAACGGATCTTCGCCAAACCCACCCATTGCTAAGGTGAACCGCTCCAGCGCATCGTCGTCCATCTGCTGATCGGCAAATGCGAGAACCTTGTGCTCAAGCCACGCAGACCGAATGGCAGAAATGTCCGCATCCTCTAGCGCGACTGACAAGTCGATGCCGCTGACCCGCGCCCCGCAGGCCGCACCTGATGGTTCGATATGCATTCCCGACCTCTCCCAAAGTCTGTTTTCCAAACATACTGAAGAGGTCGGGTATGGCAAGTTTCACAGCGGTGCTTACTCGGGCGGGTCTTCGCCTAGATTGTCGTCGGAATGGACCGTGGTGTCAGGCGTGGTCTCGTCGCCCCCACCGCGACGTTCGACCATCTCCTCGACAATGGCTTCCTCGGCCTCGTTCTCGGGTTCCTCGGTCTCGTCGATCTTGACCGCGCTGACAACATGCTCGTTCTTGCCGACAGTGAACAGACGAACGCCGGCGGTGTTGCGACCCATTACTCGCAGGGATTCGAGCCCGATGCGGATTAGTTTTGCCTGATCGGTGACGAGCATGAGCTGCTCGCCTGTTTGGACGACGAAACTCGCGACGACTGAGCCGTTGCGGTCGATATTGTCGATGTTGACCACGCCCTGACCGCCGCGTCCGGTCTTGCGGTATTCGTAAGAGCTTGAAACCTTGCCGTAGCCATTGGCGCAAACGGTGAGGATGAACTGCTCCTTCTCCTTGAGCGCATCATAGCGTTCAGGCGTAAGGTCTGGATCGCCCTCTTTCTCACCCTTCCATGGTGCAAACTTGATGTATTGCTCGCGCTCTTCGGGGGTGGTGCCGGTTGCGCCCAAGGTAGAGAGCGAAACGACTTCGTCTCCGTCGGCGAGTTTCATGCCGCGGACTCCGGTCGAAGTGCGGGAGGTGAATTCACGAACGTCCTCGGCCGCGAAGCGTATCGCCTTGCCAGACTTGGATGCGAGCATGACATCGTCGCTAGGTGCAACGAGTCGAACGCCGATCAGGCGGTCTTCGCTCTCATCGTCGAATTTCATCGCGAACTTGCCGTTTGACGGAATGTTGGTGAAAGCGTCCATTGAATTGCGACGCACATTGCCCTTGGCCGTGGCAAACACGACCGAAAGCGCGCCCCATTCATCCTCGTCCTCAGGTAGAGGCAGTACGGTCCGGATCGTTTCATCCGTGTCGAGAGCGGGCAGCAGGTTGATGATCGGACGACCGCGCGTTGTCGGGCCACCTTCGGGCAGCTTCCAGACCTTCAGGCGATAGACTTTACCAGCGGTCGAGAAGAACAGCACCGGATTGTGCGTCGAGGTGACGAACATCTCGGCGATGGCGTCCTCGTCCTTCGTACTCATCCCTGCGCGGCCCTTGCCGCCGCGATTTTGCGCGCGGAAGGTCGAGAGCGGGGTGCGCTTGATGTAGCCGTCGAGCGTAACCGTCACGACCATGTCGTCGCGCTCAATCAGGTCTTCGTCGTCGAGGCCGTCCCATGCGGGTGCGATTTCCGAAATACGCGGCGTCGCATAGGTCGCGCGAATTTCTTCGAGCTCCTCGCGCATGACCTCGTAAAGCTTCACGCGGTCGGCGAGGATGGCGAGGAATTCCTCGATCTTCTCGGCGAGCTCCTTCAGCTCATCACCAATCTCATCGCGGCCCAACGCGGTAAGACGGTGGAGGCGCAGGTCGAGAATGGCTTTCACCTGGCGGGTCGAAAGCCGGTAGGTGCCGCCCTCCTGATCCGCGCTCGGCTCGATCGCTTCGACCAGTCGGATATACTGGGCGATGTCGCCGATCGGCCATTCCTTGGTGAGCAGGCGCTCACGAGCGGTGGCCGGGTTGGGTGCGCCGCGAATGATCGCGACCACTTCGTCGAGGTTCGACACCGCGACCACGAGGCCGAGCAAGATGTGCGCGCGTTCACGGGCCTTGTTGAGCTCGAATTTGGTGCGGCGCGTGATGACTTCTTCGCGGAAGGAGATGAAGGCCTGGATGAAGTCACGCAGCATGAGCGTTTCGGGCCGTCCGCCACGAATGGCGAGCATGTTGGCCGGGAACCCCGATTGCGCTGGCGTGTGCCGCCAGATCTGATTGAGCACGACTTCGGCGGTGGCATCACGCTTAAGGTCGATGACGATGCGCGTGCCGTCGCGGTTGCTCTCGTCGCGGATGTCGGAAATGCCTTCGATCCGCTTGTCCTTGGCGGCCTCAGCGATCTTCTCGACCAGGCCAGCACGGCCGACTTGGTATGGGATCGAGGTGAAGACGATGCTTTCGCGGTCGCCGCGCAGCGGCTCGATCTCGTGACGGCAACGCATCAGGATTGAACCGCGCCCGGTCGTGTAAGCAGCTTTCGCGCCGCTCGTGCCGAGGATCAGCGGAGCGGTGGGGAAGTCGGGTCCGGGGATGTATTCAATCAGCTCTTCCGACGTGATCGCCGGGTTTTCCATGAAGGCCAGGCAACCGTCAATCACTTCGCCCAGATTGTGCGGGGGCACATTGGTAGCCATGCCGACAGCGATACCCCCTGCGCCGTTGACCAGCAGGTTGGGGAAGCGCGCTGGGAGCACCGAAGGCTCTTGCTTTCGGCCATCGTAATTGTCGACGAAATCGACAGTGTCCTTATCGAGGTCGTCGAGCAGCGTGTCCGACACACGCGCAAGCCGCGCCTCTGTGTAGCGCATCGAGGCGGGCGGATCGGGATCGGGAGAGCCGAAGTTCCCCTGACCGTCGACCAGCGGCACACGCATCGACCATGGCTGCGTCAAGCGAGCGAGCGCATCGTAGATTGCGCCGTCGCCGTGAGGGTGAAAATCACCCATCACGTCGCCGACGATCTTCGCGCTCTTCACGTAAGGCCGTCCGGCGACAAAATTGCCAAGCTTGGACGCATAAAGGATGCGGCGGTGAACCGGTTTCAAGCCGTCGCGCACATCGGGAAGCGCGCGGCTGACGATCACGCTCATCGCGTAATCGAGATAGCTGGTCTTCATTTCATCGACGATGTCGATGCGGTCATATCCGTCTGCGGGGGCAGGGGATGCAGGGTCGATAATGTCGGTTTCGTCGCTCAAAGCGAAAGCCCGTTTCTAGTTGTTGTTTTCGGAAAGAAGTTCTGTTGGTCAGATGTAGGTGCTGGGGCGCGGTTTCGCCATGGCCACAGCGGAACACAAAGGGTACAGACACACCTTTTTCCACACTTGGTGACCGACACGCGGTAGCCTGCGCTCACCTTACCGCTTGCTGAACGATTGTTGCGCGCTTCTTTTCTATTAGTGCGATCCATTCAATCGCCGTTCAGCCCGGTTCGTCTAGTTAGAATTGCAAATGTCGATGCTCTCGCTAAATGAGCGGCGCAGACATTCATAAAGACCGCGACGACTGGAAGCCGTGCGGCAATAACATCACTCGCTGGAGGACCCCCCATATGCTTACACTTATTTCGCGCAAGCGTGCTTCGTCGTTCGCACTCGCGATTTCGCTTGCGACCGGCACGGCTGTTATCGGCACCGCCGTATTCCCGACCGAAGCAAGCGCTCAGCGCCGCGACCGTGACCGGGATCGCGACCAGCAGCAAGAATCTGATGGTGGCGGTTACAGCGACGCATTCCGCGCTGCCTACGTACCGCTTGATGAAGCCATGAAGGCTGAGGGCGGCGACATCACCAGCATGCGCGCCCAGTTCCAGCAGCTCGCTGGCGTGCTGAATACGAACGACGAGAAGATCGCCGGCGGTGGCTTGATCTTCAACGCAGGCATCCGTCTGCAGGATCGCCCGCTGCAGCTGCTTGGCATGGAAAACATGCTGGCAAGCGGCAAGGTCCCGGCTGAGCAGGTTGGCCGCTACAACTTCATCGCTTATCAGCTTTCGAATGAAGCACGCGACTACGCCAAGGCGCGCCGCTATCTTCAGGGTGCGATTGACAACAACTTCACCACTGAAACGATCAGTGCGTCCTCGCTGCGTATTGCGATGGCTGAGAGCTTCTTTGCCGACAACGATCTGACTTCAGGATTCGATTACCTTCAGCAGGCGATTGCCGATCAGAAGGCGTCGGGCCAGCCGGTCGATGAACAGTGGTATCGTCGCGGTGTCACAGTTGCATACGAAAACGAAGTCGTGCCGACCGTCTACGATTTTGTCACGATGTGGATCAGCGATTATCCGTCGGCCACAAACTGGCGTGATGCGATCAATGTGGCTCGCAATCTCAATACCTATGAAGGTCCCGAGATTCTCGACCTCTTCCGTCTCAGCCGCCGCGTCGGTGCACTTAGTGACGCATCGGACTACGACTATTACGTGGAAGCAGCCGACGCACGGCGTCTGCCGCGTGAGGTCAAGGATGTGATCGACGAGGGCATGGCGGCAGGTGTCGTCAGCTCGGGCAACCTGTTCATCACGGAAGCGCTTGAGACCGCCAACAGCCGTATCGCAAGCGACCGCGCCGATCTTCCGGCGCTTGAGCGCGATGCACTGGCATCCGATGCCGGCCTTCGCACTGTGGTTGCAGCCGGTAGCGCATTCCTTAGCTACGACGAGTTCGGCAAGGCAGAGACCTTTTACGAGAAAGCGCTCGGCATGGCTGGCGTCAACACCAACGAAGCGCTGACCCGTCTGGGCATCGCGAAGCTTGGTCTTGGCAAGTATGACGAGGCACGCAGCACCTTTGCTCGCGTGTCGGGCAACCGCGCTTCGATCGCCAAGCTCTGGATCGCTTATGCCAATGAGCTTGAGAAGAACACTGGCGGTGCTGCGGCTCAGTCGGCAGCATCTGTCGAAACGATGTAAGCACCCAAAAACGGGAAAAGAAAAGGGCGCCGGGAGCTGATCCCGGCGCCCTTTTTCGTTCGGCCCTAAGCGCGACAATCAGCGCAGGCGTTTCACATACACCTGGTTGTCGTCGCGGTGTTCGAGCACGAAGTTGTCGAAGCTTTCGAACATCTCCTTGAGGCTCTTGAAACCGTGGTTCCGCACGTCAAAGCTGGAACGGTTGCCGGCAATCTGGCCAACCTGCGAGAGACGGGCAAAACCGCCGTCCTTTTTGGCCTCGGAATAGGCGGCAAGGATCAGGTCATCGAGTTCGTCGTCGACGGAAGATGCGTCTTTCTTGCTGCTCTTTCTTGCATTGGGTGTGTCCGCTGCGTTCGTCGCGATCAGCTGCTTGATATCGATGAAGCGGGTGCACACCGACTTGAAAGCTTGCGGAGTTTTCGCCTCCCCGAAGCCGTAGACGATGATTCCATCCTGCCGAAGCCGGGTAACGAGCGGAGTGAAGTCGCTGTCCGAGGTCATGATGCCAAAGCCGTCGACCTTGCCCTGATAAAGAAGGTCAATGGCGTCGATCGTCATCGCCATGTCTGTCGCGTTCTTGCCTTTGGAGACGTCGAACTGCTGCTGTGGGCGAATGCCGAAACGGTTGGTGATCTTATCCCAACGCGCAAGATTGTCCTTCGCGAAGTTCCCGTAAGCGCGGCGAATATTCACCTGTCCGAGCTCCGCCATCACGGTAAGGACGGGGTCGATACCTTCGGGCGTCGTGTTGTCCGCGTCTATCAGAAGGGCGATATTCTTGAGTTCTGCGTCAGGCATGCAGCGCTCAATGACGGTGCGGCCAAACTAGGGCAAGCGAATATTCTTGCGCTGGATCAGTCTTCAGGCAGGAACTCGCCCGTTTCCTCGTCGAGCGAGTAGAGCACACCTTCCTTGATCGAGAAGTGCGCGCCCCGCAGCTTTATCTCGCCCACTGCTTCCTTGTCCGCGACCCACGGAAAGGTGCGCAGGTTCGCAAGGCTTTGGCGTATCGCGGCAAACTCCATGGCCAACTCAGCCTTGCGGCCCGTCGTTCCGTGTTTTCGCTCTACGGGCAACCGCGCTTCGCTGAGCAGGTCAATCCAGTTGGCGATAAAGCCGCCTTCGCCAGGCTCCTTCTCGAGATAGCTGCCGCTCAGCGCCGCCTTGCATCCGCCGCAGCGGCCATGCCCCATGACGAGGATCTGCTTCACCTCAAGCATCTGAACCGCAAATTCGACCGCTGCAGAAACGCCGTGAAGACCGGGCTTTTGTTCGAATGGAGGGACGAGCGCCGCCACATTGCGCACAACGAAGATCTCGCCCGGATCGACGTCGAAAATCTGTGCAGGATCGACGCGGCTATCAGAGCAGCCGATGATCATGAGCTTTGGGTGCTGACCTTTAGCTACGGTCTCATCGAAGCGAGCTTTCTGGCGAGGATACGTATCCTCGCGAAAGCGACGATAGCCCTTCAAGAGCTCAGCAAATTCAGGCAACGATCCCTCCCTACGCGTCGGCGCTTTTCTCCCTTAGAAACGCTCGCCGCGGATAACCTGCACGTCCCACATACTCAGGACGAAGCCGAGATGTGTAAGCATGGGAGCAAGCTCTTCTGCAAGCGCCATCGCCTTGTCTTCCGCAGCAATTGTCAGCACAAGCACCTTGTCTGTGCCCATCACACTCTCTTCGCGCCAGACACCTTCACGGCCTTTGCCGCTTGTGACGGGGACAATTGTCCAACCGGTAATCCCGATCCGGTCGATTGCGTCAGTAACCCGGCGCTGAAGCGCCTTGTCGGCAAGGATTTCGATGCGCTTGCGCGTGACAGTTTCAATCATTGCATCGCTCCATTGGCGCCGGTCAAAGATGCCGCGAGCGCGCTTATCAGGCCGATATTGATCAGCACGTTGAACGGAAAGGTGATGCTGAGCGACATGGTGAGATAGATGCCCGGATCAGCGTCGGGGAGGGCTAGTCTCATCGCGGCAGGGACCGCGATGTAGCTTGCGCTGGCACACAAAACGCCCAGCGCCGCAGCAGAGCCTGCATCGAGGCCAATGACCACGCCAAGAGTGGTGCCGACTGCGCCATTCACGATGGGCAGGAATATGGCGATGGCACCGAGCCTCCATGTGATTGAGCGCGACTCCATGATCCGCCGCATCGCGATCAGGCCCATGTCGAGAAGGAAGATACAAAGGACGCCCTTGAACCCTGCCTCGAAGAACGGGCTGACAGGTGCAAAACCGACTTCTCCTCCAACCATCCCGATCACGAAAGCGCCCAGCAGCAACATGATCGAGGAGTTCGTGAAGACTTCATGCAGCATTTCGCCCGTCGACTGTGTGCCCGCCTTGCTACCCATACCGCGCGCGAGCAACAGGCCGCTGAGGATTGCTGGCGCTTCCATCGCGGCCATGACGGCGACCATGTAACCACCGGGCTCGCGCGACTGTCCGGTCAGGATCTCAACCGCTGTGACAAAGGTGACGACGCTGATCGATCCATAGTGCGCTGCGACCGCGCCTGAATTGATGCGGTCCAGCTTGCCGAATGTCTTGAGAACGCCATAGGCGAAGAATGGCAGGATGAAGCCTGCGGCAATGCCCGCTCCGAGTGCGGAGACGACGGTAACATCAACGCCCGACTTCGAAACTGCAACACCGCCTTTCAGGCCGATCGCCGCCATGAGGTAGAGCGACATTGCCTTCGCAATCGGTTCCGGGATCGCAAGGTCAGAGCGCGCGAATGCCGCAAACAGGCCAAGGACGAAGAACAGCACGACCGGCGAAGTGAAGGTCTGGATTGCTGTCTCGAACATGGCGTTGGGGGTAACGGCTTTTCGGTTTTCTGCAAGTCACGCCCGCTCAACGAACTAAGCCGATCGGCTACGCTTGCAGCATCGCCGCGTGGGGCCTAAATGGACCCGCATGAACGACCTCTCCAATCTGCCTGAGGCAGCCAAGAGCGAAGAGCGCCCACAACGTCAGCGCAAGCCTGACTGGATCCGCGTCCGCGCGCCAGTGAGCCAAGGCTACAATGAGACGCGCAAACTTATGCGCGAGCTCAACCTGAACACGGTTTGTGAAGAGGCCGCTTGCCCCAACATCGGTGAGTGCTGGTCGAAGAAGCACGCGACGGTCATGATCCTCGGAGATGTTTGCACCCGCGCCTGCGCGTTCTGCAACGTCAAGACCGGCATGCCACGCCCCGTCGACCCGATGGAGCCCGAGAATACGGCCGTGGCTGCGGCAAAGATGGGCCTTGAACACATCGTCATCACCAGCGTCGATCGCGATGACCTTCCCGACGGTGGCGCAGGGCAGTTCGTTAAAGTGATCGAGGCACTGCGTCGCAATACGCCCGACACCACCATTGAAATTCTGACACCGGACTTCCGCGGCAAGATGCGCCCTGCGGTTGAGGCAATCTGTGAAGCTGGGCCCGATGTCTACAACCACAACCTCGAAACCGTCCCGAGGCTTTATCCGACGATTAGGCCCGGAGCGCGCTATTACGCATCGCTTCGCCTTCTCGAAGAGGTAAAGGCGCACAACCCGCTGATCTTTACGAAGTCAGGCATCATGCTCGGCCTTGGTGAGGAGCGCCTTGAAGTGCACCAGGTCATGGATGACATGCGCAGCGCCGATGTCGATTTTATCACGATGGGCCAGTATCTTCAGCCAACGCCCAAACACGCCAAGGTGGAAGAATTCGTCACGCCAAAGGCGTTCGGAGCATACGGTTCTATCGCTCGAGCCAAAGGCTTTTTGCAGGTTGCTTCCAGTCCCCTGACGCGTTCGAGCTACCATGCTGGCGATGACTTTGCTCAGATGCGAAAGGCGCGCGAGGAAAAGCTCCGCAAAAAGGATCGGCTGAGTATCTGATGGTCGGTATCCGCGAAACCCGCAGGCTGCCGTATAGCGCCGACCAGATGTTCGATCTGGTCGCCGATGTCGCTCGCTATCGTGAGTTCCTGCCATGGGTCATCGCGACACGCGTCCGCTCGAACAGCGAGACCGAAATGGTTGCGGATATGGTGGTCGGCTTCAAATCAATCCGTGAGACATTCACGTCGCGCGTATCCAAGGATCGCCCTCGCGAGATCGCGGTCCACTACGTCGATGGCCCCTTGTCCGATCTCGACAACGTCTGGACCTTCAGGCCGATTGACGAAAACACGTGCGAGATCGACTTTTGCGTTGATTTTGAATTCAAGAACCGGGTGTTTCAGGCGCTTGCTGGCCAATATTTCGACCGGGCTTTCCGCAAGATGGTCGCCGCTTTCGAAGCACGCGCGCACGAGCTTTACGGTAACAACAACTCGAGCGCGCAGATCGTCGCCTGATGCCGGATCGCGGCGCGGCCGCTTGGTCCTTCGCCGCCTTCGAAGTGCTTGAGTTCGCCCTCGGGCTCACCGTCCTGGTTGCGATAGGCTCTGGCAAAGACCACCGTTCCAACTGGCTTTAGCTGAGTCCCGCCGCCGGGGCCTGCTACGCCGCTGATTGCAACCGCGACATCGGCGTTTGAGCGTTCCAGTGCGCCGGTGGCCATCGCCCACACGCATGCAATCGAAACGGCGCCAAAGGTTTCGATGATATCCTGGGCCACACCCAGCGATTCCATTTTCGCTTCGTTCGAATAGGTGATGAAGGCACGGTCGAGCACGGCGGAAGAGCCCGAAATCTCTGTGATCGCGCCAGAGACGAGACCTCCAGTGCAGCTTTCTGCGGTGACGACCTTGCGCCCAGCGGCTTCATTCTCTGCCACCACTCGTGCGGCGAGGTCGGTGATGTCTTCTGGGAGGATGTAATTGCTCACTCTGCGGTGCTTTCGCTCGCAGCCTGTTCTTCATCCTCACGCGCACCCAGCTCTACGATCAGGCCCACCATCTGTGCGATATTGTCTGCCGGAAGCGGATCAAGGATCTCCAGGCCGCGCTCGATAACCTCGCAGTCGTCCGTCTTGATTTCCTGACCAATCAATCCGCCGACCAGCCCGTCGACGAATGGACGCAGTTCGTCATCTCCCAGCATGGCGAAGACGGCGGTCATCTCACGCGCATCCTCATCACCGCTCGCCATCATGATCATGGCGTCTTTTGCGGCAGGCCACGCATCATCCATTCCATCGGAAAACTTGGCCATAAGCCGGTCAGAATTGCTCAGTGCGTAACCGCCCTGGTCAAGATTGGCCGAGCACTTGGTCACGAAGCTGTCGAACGCAATCGGGAGCGCATAGCGCGATGCCGCCGCAACTGCTGCGGGGTCGAGATTGCTTGGCTGCGCAGCGGCAGGTGAAGCGCTGAAAGTGGCGGCTGCGGCGAGCGATACAAAAGCGAGTTTTGTAGCGTTGATGGTGTGTTTCATGTCGAAAGGTCCGTCCTTTTCTCTTCTCAGTTTGCCGCGTGAAGCGCGACAATCGCCTGTGCAGCGATACCTTCACCTCGGCCGGTAAAACCCAGCTTTTCTGTCGTCGTTGCCTTGATACTAACAGCATCTTCTCCAAGGCCGGTAATCCTCGCCACTTCAGCCCTCATGGCGGGGCGATGTGGGCCGATCTTCGGGGCCTCACAGATAAGCGTTAGGTCGATGTTTCCGAGCGCGTAACCCGCTTCCTCAGCAAGCTTAACGGCATGTTCTAGGAATTGACCTGAGCGTGCTCCTGCCCATTGGTCATCGCTTGGTGGAAAATGCGTTCCGATATCGCCGTTGCCGATGGCGCCCAGCACCGCATCGGTTATCGCATGAAGCGCCACGTCGGCATCGGAATGGCCAGCCAAGCCGTGGGTGTGTTCAAGCTTTACACCGCACAACCACAGCTCTTCGCCTTCTGCCAGGCGGTGGACGTCATATCCTTGTCCGATGCGGAACGGGGCAATACCGGCTGTGTCCATCAGGTCTTCTGCAAAAGTGATCTTCTTGAGGCGTTCATCACCCTGAACCAGTGCGACTGAACCTTGCATGGCTGCAAGGACTTGCGCGTCATCTCCGGCATCGGTTTGTGAATTCCATTCGCGGTGAGCAGCAAGAATGTCCTCAAACCGGAAAGCCTGGGGAGTCTGCACTCTTCGAAGGGTCTCCCGATCGGCCTTGCCCGCCATGGTGCTGGCGTCACTGGCGACCGCGAGGCTGTCGACGACGGGAAGGGTCGGGATCGCACCTTGATGCTCATCCAGAGCTGCAAGGAGCCGCTGGATCACTTCCAACGGCAGGTCGGGGCGAGCTGCATCATGGATGAGGACTTTTGCCGGCGGTTCTTCCGCCAATGCTTCAAGCCCGGCTCGCACGGAATCCTGTCGTGATGCGCCGCCTTCCTCAAATCGAAACCCGGTAAGACCCTTCAAAGCATCTTCGGCATCATCCTCGGCTCCAGTTGCGATCACCACCAAAAGAGGATCCGCACCAGCGGCGCGAAGAGTCTCGACGGAATGGCGGATAAGAGGCTTGCCGCGCCAGTTGCGATACTGCTTGGGCGTGTCGCCGCCGACCCTCAATCCCTTTCCCGCTGCAACGACGATAGCGGCAAATGGGGGGAGGGTGGTGGCTTGGTCCATGGTGGCGCCAGCGCTTAAGGTCTGGACGCAAGTTTCGCAATCCACTATGCGGCTGCCCAATATTTAGGCATACTCTCTCCAACCCATGACAGACATACCCACTCCTCCGGCGCTGAAGCCGATCGATATTGGTCCTGTGACAATCGCAGAGCCTGTGCTGCTCGCGCCAATGACTGGTGTGACCGACATGCCGTTTCGCACCTTGGTGCGCCGCTATGGGTCGGGCCTCAACGTCACAGAGATGATCGCCAGCGAGGCTGCGATCCGCGAGACGCGGCAGTCTGTCCAGAAGGCGGAATGGGACAAGACCGAAGAACCCGTTTCGATGCAGCTGGTCGGCTGCGATCCTTCAAGCATGGGTGAGGCAGCCAAGCTTCAGGAAGGCAACGGCGCTGCAATCATCGACATCAACTTCGGCTGTCCGGTGCGCAAGGTTGTCGGCCAGTTCGCCGGTAGCGCGCTCATGCGAGAAGTGCCGCTTGCAACCAAATTGATGGAGGCCACGGTAAAGGCCGTCGATGTGCCCGTGACCGTCAAAATGCGTATGGGCTGGGACCACCAGAGCCTCAACGCGCCCGAAATGGCACGCATCGCCGAGGACCTTGGTGTCAAGATGATCACCGTTCACGGCCGCACCCGCAACCAGATGTACAAGGGCAGTGCGGACTGGTCCTTTATCCGCAAGGTCAAAGAGGCGGTAAACATCCCGGTGATAGTCAACGGCGATATCTGCACTATTCAAGATGCTGCCACCGCGCTTGAGCAATCTGGCGCAGACGGCTTGATGATTGGACGCGGCGCTTACGGCAAGCCATGGCTTCTCGGTCAGGTTATGCATTGGTGGCGCACGGGCGAAAGCATTCCGACGCCCAGCTTTGACGAGCAGTATTCGGTCCTGGTTGAACACTATCACCGCATGCTCGATCACTATGGTCGCAATGTTGGCACCAAGATCGCTCGCAAGCATCTTGGCTGGTATACCAAGGGCATGCACGGCTCGGCTGAATTCAGAAACCGTGCAAACTTTATCGATGATCCCGACGAAGTGCTGGGCGAGATCGAACGGTTCTACGAGCCCTTCCTTGGCCGCACTGCCAAAGCTGCCTGATATGTCGGTCAAACCTGAGGCGGGCAGGTCCGATATAGCGAGGTTCGATCCTTCCAGGCCTGATGCTCGTGATCAGCTTTCCGGCCTATTGTTTGCGCTCGTGCTGATCGATCCGACTTCGGCGATTGCCGAGGTCAATCATGCAGCCGAGAACTTGCTTGGCCGAAGCGCCAAGCGTCTAGTTGGCAAGCCATTGCTTGAGGCCATTGGGCCGCTTGATCCAAGGGTCGAAAATCGCCTGACAAACACCGACGAGGCGCTTGTTGCTCGCGATATCCTGATCAATGCGAGTGAGGCCGAAAAGCGGGTTAATTTGACCGTCAGTCCGCTTGGAGGCTTTCAGGGCTGGAGAGTGGTGACATTCTCCGAAATTGGCCACGAAGAGACGGGAAGCGACGACGATCTTGGTTCATCGCTCGGTGCGCCTTCTATCTTGGCCCACGAGATCAAGAACCCTCTCGCGGCGATCCGGGGTGCCGGGCAGCTGGCGGCTCGCAAGCTTCCGCTGAAGGACAAGAAGCTGGCCCGCATGATCACGGATGAGGTCGACCGGATTGCGAGACTCATCGACCGGATGCAGCAGCTTGGCTCGCGCACGGCAGAGGTGGCAGAAGCCTGCAACCCGCACGAGGCGATCCGTTCGGCGATTGCCACGGTTCGCGCAGCAGGCGGCGCGAAGCCGGTGGAAATCAAGGAAGAGTTCGATCCCTCAATTCCACCGGCATACGCCAATCGCGACGCTTTGGAGCAGGTACTGATCAACCTCATATCGAATGCGCGCGATGCCGCCTGCTCTGGTGCACGCGGCGAGATCACAGTGAGAACCCGGTTCGTATCCGGCCTTGCCTTTAGCGCGATCCGCTTGGGACGAGCGGTGCGCCTGCCGGTTGAGATCACCGTTTCCGACAACGGGCCCGGCATTGATCCAGCCATGCGCGACCATGTGTTCGAGCCATTCGTGTCGTCAAAACAATCCGGCCAGGGGCTGGGGCTGGCTCTCGTGCGAAAACTTGTTCGCGACATGAACGGATCGATCTCGCATGAGCGTGACGCGAAGCGCGGCCTTACGCATTTCCGGCTTCATCTGCCCTTGGCCAAGACACCCCAGGAATAGGGATCCTCTAAAGCAATGTCAGGTACGCTCCTCCTCGTCGAAGATGACAGCGCAATTGCCACGGTGATTACCGCTGCGCTCGAGGATGAAGGCTTCGAAATCCAGCGGTGCTCTTCCATCCGGGAAAGAGATCAGCAGTTGGCTGCGCGCTCTTTCGACCTAATGCTGACCGATGTGATGCTCACCGACGGGGATGGCCTTGCGAGCCTTTCTTCAGTGCGTGAAGCCGCGCCCGACATGCCTGTAATCGTGCTGTCTGCACAGAACACGCTCGATACCGCCGTGCGTGCAAGTGACAGCGATGCCTTCGAATATTTCCCCAAGCCCTTCGACCTCGATGAACTGGTGCGCACTGTGCTCCAAGCGGTGGGGACCGGAACAAATGTCGCAACCGCGATACCGGATAGCGAAGGCGACGGCATGCCCCTGGTTGGACGAAGTCCTGCTATGCAAGGCGTCTACCGGATGATCACCCGCGTCCTTCGCAATGATCTGACCGTCCTGGTGACCGGCGAGAGCGGGACCGGCAAGGAGCTGGTCGCAGAAGCTATCCACCAGCTCGGAAGCCGACGTACCGGACCGTTCGTGGCGGTGAACACGGCAGCCATCCCGCATGACCTCGTCGAAAGCGAACTTTTCGGTCACGAGAAGGGCGCGTTTACAGGGGCCGTTGCGCAAGCCATCGGCAAGTTTGAGCAGGCCAATGGCGGAACCTTGTTTCTCGATGAGATCGGCGACATGCCGGCTGAGGCACAGACCCGGCTTTTGCGCGCGCTCCAGTCCGGACGAATTCGCCGGGTCGGCGGTCGCCAGGAGATCGCGGTTGACGTTCGCATCATCGCGGCAACCAATCGTGACCTTGCCCCGATGATCACCGCGGGCAAGTTTCGAGAGGATCTTTTTTACAGACTCAACGTGGTGCCAATCGAATTGCCACCCCTGCGTGAAAGACGTGAGGACGTCGAAGTGCTTTCGCAGCACTTCCTTTCTCAGGCCGTGGAAGATGGCTTGCCTCGGCGCCAGCTCACCACCTCCGCGATCGAGCGGCTTGAAGCGCGAAACTGGCGCGGGAATGTCCGCGAACTTCGCAACGTGATCTACCGGCTTGCCCTGATGAGCCGTGAGGACGCGATCGACGCATCGAGTTTGGGCGACATTCTGGGTGAGGAGGCTCCGTTCTATCCTGCAGAGAGCGCTGGAAGGGGAGGCATTGCCGCTGCCCTCGACGTCTGGCTTGCTCAGGAGGAGCCCGCGCCGGGCACTGTATACTCCAGTGCGATTGCGGCTTTTGAGAAGCCGCTCATCGAGCATGCTCTGGGTGAGACAGGCGGCAACCAATTACGCGCAGCCAAACTTCTCGGGATCAATCGAAACACTCTGCGCAAGCGTATCAGCGAGCTAGAGATAGAGCCTGATCGCTTCGCAAGACCGCTTTAACGCAGTTATGCGACCAAAATGTCACTTTGGGCTTGCGCAGATACAACACTAGCGTTGTAACTCCGCAACTATGGAAGGCTCAGTCGCCAACCCTGTTGATGATGGCACCGCGCAAGATCGCGCGGTCAATCGCTTGCAACCGCGCCAATCCCCGCGGTGGTGGCGCCAATTCGTAGTGAGTTCGCGGCGAGCCAATGTCTTCCGCTGGTTAGAAGCATTGGCGGTCATCGCGCTGATCATCGCGATCATTGCCAATTACCTCGCGTATTCGAACCAGCCTTCCGACTCAGGCGGGCTCCCATCGCTGCAAGTATCCTTGCTGTTGGTGGCAGTATTGGTGCCCGCAATGGCACTGTTGGTCATGATCGGGCGCCGAATGGCGTTGAGCCGAGCTGCAGGCAGCACAGCCCGGCTTCACGTGAGGCTCGTGTTCTTCTTCTCGATGGTTGCAGCTGTCCCGACGCTTCTCGTGGCCGGATTTGCAGCGTTCCTCTTTCAAACAGGTGTCACCTTCTGGTTCTCCGATGAATCGCGCGGCCTGTTGGAGAATGCAAACGAGCTTGCTCAAAGCTACTACGATTCCAATCAGAGAGACGTCGAACAACAGACCATCACGATGGCGACAGACATGCGGGAAATCCTCTTGCGTGTGCCTATCCCCGATCCCGATTTCCCCGAGCTCTACTTCTACCAGATGCAGGCGCGTGAGATTTCGGAAAGCGTGATCCTGCAGAGAATGGACGACGATTCGCTGCGCACAGCCGCTGCGCTCAACGTAGTGGAAGGCAATGACCCCAGCGTTTTCAGTGAAGCTGCGCTGCCAACGCTGGACACCGGTGAACTGGTGGTGGTGGAGGGGAGCGCAGAGAGGATCGCTGCGGTCGCACCGATTGATCGTGAGGCAGGCATCTACCTCTACAACGCTCGCACCACTGAAGAGACGATGTTCAATGCCTGGTCGCGCGCTCAGGCCATTTCAACAGCTTATGACACGCTAACCAGCGATGCGCGCACGCTGCAACTGCGGTTCAACATCGCTCTCGTTGCGATGAGTCTTTTGTTGGTAGGCATCGCGGTCTGGTTCGCCCTGCGATTTGCAGATCGCCAGGTTGAGCCCCTCACAGACCTCGTTGGCGCCGCGCGAAAAGTGGGGCAAGGCAACTTCGCTCTTAGAGTTGAAGGCAGAACGGGGGCGGATGAAATTGGCCTGCTCAACCGGGCATTCAACCGAATGACGGCGCAACTCGAAAAACAGACCGATGCCTTGGTGAGTGCAAACCGTCAGATCGACGACCGGCGCGCCTTCATGGAAGCTGTGCTGGAATCAGTCACCGCAGGTGTGATCTCGGTCGATGAGAACAGCCGCGTTCTGCTGATGAACGAGTCTGCATATGGCCTTTTGTCAGAAGATAGCACCGAGAGCGCAGAAGAGGGGCCGGCTGCGCTCGTTGGGAAATCGCTCGACGAATTGTCTCCTGAAATCTGTCAGATGGTGCGAGAAGGTAAGGAGCGCGCAATTGTCACTCAGCCGCGTGGCACTGACCTTTTGACCCTCGCTGTGAAAGTCGCGCCTGGCTCCAGCGGTCACGTCATCACTTTCGAGGACATCACGCGCCAACTGATTGACCAGAGGCAAGCGGCTTGGTCCGACGTCGCTCGCCGTATCGCGCATGAAATCAAGAATCCGCTCACCCCGATTCAGCTCGCAACGGAGCGCCTCAAGCGTCGCTATCGCAAACAGGTCGAAGGTGGCGATGCAGAATTGTTCGACGAATTGACCAGTACGATTGTCAGGCAGGTTGGCGATCTGAGGAAGATGGTCGACGAATTTTCATCCTTCGCCCGTTTGCCCAAGCCTGTTTTTCGATCAGAAGACGCGCTTGATCTCGTGCGGCAGGCGGTCTTCCTGCAAGAGGTCGCTCATTCCGATATCGCGTTCGCTGTTTCTGCCGATGATCTTAGCGAGCGCGAAATCCAGTGTGACCGGCATCAGATGGGCCAAGCCCTGACCAACGTGCTCAAGAACGCTGTCGAAGCGGTCGAAGCGCGCGCCTCCAACGCGGACGAGGCGTTTTCAGGACGCATTGGCGTGACGATGGCCGATCAAGGTGAATGGGTCGCGATCGTGGTCGAAGATAACGGGATCGGCCTTCCGACGGACCGCGATCGTATCGTCGAGCCATATGTAACAACCCGCGAGAAAGGCACAGGTCTCGGCCTCGCAATCGTGAACAAGATTGTTGACGAGCACGGCGGGGACATGAGTTTTGCCAACGGCGAGGATGGCGGGACGCGCGTCACGCTGCGTTTCGCGCGTCACCCCGATCCAGATGCGAGCGAGGCCGTATGATGATCTCGCACACACCCCAGTTTCAATCCCCGATGACTACCCTCGTGAGGAGAAGCGCATGGCGCTCGATATCCTGATTGTCGATGATGAACGCGATATTCGCGACCTTGTTGCCGGCGTACTTGGCGATGAAGGCTATGAATGCCGAACCGCTGCGGACTCCACCAGCGCGCTCGCTGCCATAGATGAGCGCCGGCCTAGTCTCGTCCTGCTCGATGTCTGGTTGCACGGAAGCGAGTTGGACGGGCTTGAAACACTGGACGCGATAAAGCAGCGCGAGCCTGACGTGCCCGTGATCATCTTCTCGGGCCACGGCAACATTGATACCGCGGTCTCCGCAGTCGGTCGCGGGGCAATGGACTTCATTGAAAAACCCTTTGAAGCTGAGCGACTGCTTCTCCTGGTCGAGCGTGCAACGGAAACTGAGCGTTTGCGCCGCGAGAACACCAATCTTCGCGATGCGAGCTGGGGCGGTACGGACTTCACAGGAAATTCGAGCGCAATCAATGCTGTCCGCGCAACTCTCAAGCGCGTTGCGAACACTGGTAGCCGGGTGCTCATCACTGGCCCGGCGGGAGCGGGCAAGGAAGTCGCGGCGCGCATGCTCCATGCATGGAGCAGCCGGTCGGACAATGCCTTTGTGCTCGTCAATTCCGCGCGAATTACGCCTGAGCGCTTTGAGCAGGAGCTCTTTGGAGAGGAATCCGACGGAAAGCAGGTCCGACCCGGTCTCCTCGAATTGGCCGATGGTGGCACGCTCTATCTCGACGAAGTCGCAGATATGCCGCTTTCAACACAGGCCCGTATTCTCCGCGTGTTGACAGAGCAGAGCTTCGTCCGGGTCGGGGGCACGCGTCAGATTGGCGTTGATGTTCGGGTGGTCTCTTCAACCACGCGCGATCTGGCAATCGAAATGGAGGAGAAGCGGTTCCGCGAAGACCTGTTCTATCGATTGAACGTTGTTCCTGTATCTATCCCTTCGCTGGCTGACCGGCGCGATGACATTCCTGCACTCGCCGAGCATTTCTTTACGCGTTATTCGACCGATCAGGGACTGCCTCCGCCCGAAATCAGTGAAGAAGCAATGGCTGCCCTCCAGGCGTATGACTGGCCTGGTAACGTGCGCCAGCTTCGCAACGTCGTCGAGCGAACGATCATCATGACGCCGCGTGAACGCCTCAATGTCGTCGAGACTGATATGCTTCCTGGTGAGATCACCGGCGGGAGGCTCGCTGGGTCGGGCCCGGGTCTATCGACCATGATGGGTGTGCCCTTGCGCGAAGCGCGCGAGAGCTTTGAGCGCGAATATCTCGCGATCCAGATACGCCGCTTTTCGGGGAACATCTCGAAAACCGCCACCTTCATCGGGATGGAACGATCAGCGCTCCATCGCAAACTCAAGCTTCTGGGAATGGCGGACCGGCGCGATGCTGAGCGCAAGGGGTAGGGCTGACCACCCGACCCCAAGAACGGCCAGATTTGCGATGTGATGAAATATCCCATTGCGGCAAGGCATTGCAGTCGCCATTATATGAGTTGAGCTGCAAATCAGTCCGGGGGGGCTGGCGGCGTCATGCGGACTGAACGAACGGCCGCCAACAACAGGAGCACAACATGTCCACCGGGCGAACCCTCTCTCCGCGCCCTTCTGCGAGATCCTCCGAGACAAGCGATAGTCAGTCGCGTTCGACTGCAAGCGGGTCTCGTCAAGGCAACCTGCAGGATGCCTTCCTCAACCTGCTGCGCAAGAACAAGACGCCGGTCACAATGTTTCTTGTAAAAGGCGTTAAACTTCAAGGGATTGTCACGTGGTTCGACAATTTCTCGATCCTTTTGCGCCGTGATGGCCAATCGCAATTGGTCTATAAGCACGCCATTTCCACGATTATGCCATCTGGCGCGGTTGATGCTGAACAGTTCAGCAATCGCGGTGCCGGAGGAAAGCAGCGCATGCTGCAAGATGTGTTCCTCAGCCGTGTGAGTGAAGCTGGCGTTCAGGTGACGATGTTCCTCGTCAATGGCGTGATGCTTCAGGGACGGATCGCTGCATACGATTTGTTCTGCATGCTGCTGGAGCGGGAAGGGGCCGTGCAACTCGCTTACAAGCACGCGGTTTCAACAATCCAGCCTGCAAGCCCAGTCGACCTCTCCGATGATGCCGGCGAGGACGACGATTACGGGGACGATTACTGAGTTTCGACGATGACCTGATGGATGAGGTCACCCGCGGTGCGCGGGCCCTTGTCCTGTGTCCGGATATCAGGAGTTTCAGCTACGATCTTGATGCCGCCGAGCGTCTGGCGGAGGCCGAAGGCCTTGCGCTGGCGATTGGCGTTGCAATCGAGCATTCGGAAATCCTCCCCGTCCGTCAGATGCAACCCAACACGCTTTTCGGCTCTGGTCAGGTCGAGAATATCAAGATCTTGTGCGAACAGCACGAATGCGAGCTCGTGATTGTTGATGGTGCATTGACGCCGATCCAGCAGCGCAATCTTGAAGACAAGCTCAAGCGCAAGGTCATTGATCGAACGGGATTGATCCTCGAGATTTTCGGTGAGCGTGCCGCGACGGCTGAAGGGCGGCTCCAGGTTGAACTGGCGCACCTCGACTATCAGCAGAGCCGGCTTGTCCGCAGCTGGACCCACCTTGAACGGCAGCGAGGTGGTTTCGGCTTCCTTGGCGGCCCCGGTGAAACCCAGATCGAAGCAGACCGCCGTATGATCCGCCAGCGTATGGGACGATTGCGCCGAGAGCTTGAGCAGGTGCGCAAGACCCGTACGCTTCACCGTGAAAGGCGGGGGAGGGCGCCATGGCCCGTCATTGCGCTTGTCGGATACACCAATGCCGGAAAGTCGACCCTCTTCAACCGCCTCACCGGCGCGGAGGTCATGGCTGAAGACCTCCTTTTCGCCACGCTGGATCCAACGATGCGGGCTATCAGCTTGCCCGGCGTGGAAAAAGCCATCCTTTCTGACACTGTCGGCTTCATCTCGGACCTTCCCACGCAGTTGGTCGCCGCTTTCCGCGCCACCCTCGAAGAGGTGACTGGCGCGGACATCATTTGTCATGTTCGCGACATGGCGAACCCGGCGCATTCCGCTCAAAAGAAACAGGTCATGGAGGTCCTTTCGGATCTCGGTGTCGTCGATGCTGAGAGCGGAGAGAGCGAAATCCCAATCCTTGAAGTGTGGAACAAGGCGGACCTGCTTTCTGAAGACACTCTCACGGAACTGCGCGAGGCAGCAGCAGGACAGGACGCGGTGCTTCTTTCAGCGTCGAGCGGCGAAGGTGTTGAAGCTTTCGCAGACAAGATCGCCGACATGTTAACCGCGTCGGCCAAAGAAGTGACTATCACGTTGCCTGCATCGGACGGCCGGCGACTTGCATGGCTGCATGCGCACGGAGACGTCCTCGAGGATTGCGATGCCGGGGAAGGGGAGCACGGTCCAGAACGCCGGTTGACGGTTAGGCTCAACCCTAAGGAACTGGGTCAGTACGCATCCTTATAGCGTTGATTTCTCAGCACGTTTGACCTTCTGCCAATAGGATTCCTGCTGTTCGAGAGACAGCTGGTCGAATGCATGGCCATCGGCTGCTGAAAGTTCTTCCATCTGCCTGAAACGACGCTCAAACTTGGCGTTTGACGCTTTCAGCGCGGCTTCGGCATCAACGCCATATCGCCGAATGATGTTCACTGCGACGAAGAGGACGTCTCCAGCTTCAACTAGACGCTCATCCTCGCTCGCTTCCTCCAACTCGCGCAGTTCCTCATCGAGCTTTTCCTGAGGACCTTTGATGTCATGCCACTCAAAACCGACGCGAGCGGCTCGCTTCTGCAGTTTTTCGCTGCGCAGCAACGCAGGAAGCGCGTTGGCGACGCCGTCCATGGCGCTCTGCATGCCGATATCTTCGCGTTCAGCAGCTTTGAGGTCCTCCCAGCGGGCTGATGTCATAGCGCCGCCTTCGTTTCCGAAGATGTGAGGATGGCGGGCTTCCATCTTGTCGCTGATTGAACGTGCGACATCCTCGAACGTGAAATGTCCGGATTCTTCCGCCATGCGCGCATGAAAGACAACTTGAAGAAGGAGATCGCCGAGTTCTCCTTTGAGGTCAGCCATGTCCTTGCGTTCAATTGCGTCGGCCACTTCGTAAGCTTCTTCGATTGTGTACGGAGCGATGGTTTCGAAATTCTGGGCAAGGTCCCATTCGCATCCGCGCTCTGGATCGCGCAAGTGCGCCATGATCGAAAGGAGGCGGTCGATTTCGGTCGAATGGGGGGCCTTGGTCATTCAGCAAATGGCCTCAATGTCAGAATTGATAATATATATTATGTTAAATATGTGATGGTGGCGTTAGGTGGGCAATCGAGCCCCCAACAGATCGGCTGCGACGAACAACCCCGCAAAAATGGCGAGCCACACCAGTGCCAGCTGAGCAATCTTTGCCCAACCCAGCCTGAAACTCGCGATCGCACCCCCGGCTAGGATCAGCCATCCAAGCAAAGCAACAATTGAGATAATGGAACTTTCGCTCATGCCGTCATCTCCAATCCGTCAAAGCCAACGACTACGCCTTCGGGCACTTCGTCAACCAATGTCCGGTAATCCATACTCTTGTCGAGATGGCTTAGCACAAGCTGTCCGGCACCAGAACGTTCGGCCAATTCGATAGCCATTGCCAGGTGGGCATGAGTTGGATGAGGCTCACGCCGCAAACAATCGCTCACCAGGATGTCGACGCCGTCATAAAGCTCAACCATCTCTGTCGAAATAGAACTGAAGTCTGTCGCGTAAGCAATTGATTTACCGTCAGCTTCGAACCGATATCCGGTCGTCTCACCAGGTCCATGTTCCATCTGGCACCATTCGACCCCGAAGCCAGCCACAATCTTCAGCCTTTCTAGCGTTTCCAGCGAGCAAATGGTCGGATACCCGTCCTGACCGGCAAAAACATATCCAAACCGCTGGCGCAGACGCCTGACGGTTTCCGTACTCGCATAGGCCGGAATTGGGCCACCGCGCCCATATCTGAGCACTCTGAGATCGTCGATGCCGTGGCAGTGATCGGCATGATCGTGCGTCCAGAACACCGCGTCGATCTTGTCAATCCTGTTGGCGAGAAGTTGAGCACGGCAATCAGAGGACGTGTCGATGAGCAGACGCCTGCCTTCATCGCTTTCCACAAGGATCGATACGCGCGTGCGGCGATTGCGTGGTTCGGCCGGGTCGCAGTCGCCCCAGTCGCCCTCGCCATCTTCGCCGCCGATCCGCGGAACGCCGGTGGACGTGCCAGATCCGAGCATGATGAACTTCACGCCAGTTGCCTCACAGGCCAGCCTTGCTGAACAGTTTCGTGAAGTTGGCGGTGGTCTGCTCCGCCAATTGCTCGGTTTCTATTCCGCGCAGTTCAGCCACGAAACGCGCTGTGTCGGCGACAAATGCAGGTTCGCAAACCTTGCCGCGATTGGGCACAGGCGCCAGGAACGGACTGTCCGTTTCAACCAGCAGCCGGTCTTGGGGAACTTCGCGAGCTGTGGCCTGCAAGTCCTTGGCATTCTTAAATGTCACGATTCCTGACAGCGAAATCGTAAGACCCAGATCAAGGACCTTGCGCCCGAATTCTGATGAAGCGGTGAAACAGTGGATGAGCGCCGGAAAAGCCCCCTTCCCCAATTCGTCTTCCAAAATTTCGAGCGTGTCGTCTTCTGCATCGCGCGTGTGAATGATGACCGGCAGTCCCGTCTCACGTGCCACGTCGATATGCATTCGAAACAGCTTTGCCTGCGTCACCCGGTCCGAGTGCTCGTAGAAGTAATCAAGCCCAGTCTCACCGATCCCGATAACCTTGGCGTTGTCGGTTGCTTTAAGCAGCACCTCGCGGCCCAAGTCCTCATGACCGTCTGCCTCGTGAGGATGGATGCCCACGCTGGCATAAACATCTGCCTCGCGGTTCGCAGTGCCGACAACCTGCTCCCATTCGCGCTGTTTAGTCGAGATGTTGAGGAAGGCGCCTACGCCAGCCTCACGAGCGCGAGATAGGACGCCTGCCTGATCCTCAACCAGTCCTTTGTATTCAAGATGGCAGTGGCTATCGACGAGCATCACGATTTCTCCTCGGCCGCCTCTGGCAATTCAAGGCGTGGGAAGATCGGGGTGGGTTTGCCTACCACATGACCGCTTTTCGCCAGCCGGTCGAACCACGAACGGTCATGCAGCTGTTCAAACTGGCGCTCGTTTTCCGGCACACCGAGTTGGTCGAGAACTGCAGAAGCCTTTTCAGGCACGATGGGCTGAATTGCGATGGCAAGATCGCGAATGGCGCAAAAAAGCGTCTGGAGCACCGCTTTCATGCGTTCCGGATCGGTTTTCTTGAGCGTCCAGGGTGCCTGCTCGTCGACATACTGATTGCAGGCATAAACCGCCTTGATCCAGACCTCGATCCCGACTGAAAAGGCCAGCTGCTCGAATTCTCGCGGAAGATCGGTAGCACAAGCGTTTTTCACGGCGGCGAGCAACGCTGTGTCGACTTCGGCTAGCTCGAACGGTTCAAGCACCCCGTCCATATTTTTTGCAATCATCGACAGGGTGCGCTGCGCGAGGTTGCCAAAGCTGTTGGCCAGTTCCGCATTTGTGCGCGTCACAATCGCTTCAGATGAATAGGAACCGTCCTGGCCGAACGCGACCTCGCGCATCAGGAAATAGCGCAGGTTGTCGACACCGAACTGTTCGGCAAGCTCGAGCGGGTCTGTGACATTGCCAAGAGACTTCGATTCCTTCTGTCCGCGATTGAGAAGGAAGCCGTGGCCGAACACTTTCTTGGGCACAGGAAGGTTCGCGCTCATCAGGAATGCCGGCCAGTAGATCGTGTGGAAGCGCACGATATCCTTGCCGATAAGATGCAGGCTGGCCGGCCAGAACTTCTCCATCTCGGGCGTTTCGTCTGGGAAACCAAGACCGGTGAGGTAATTGGTCAGCGCATCGACCCAGACATACATCACGTGATTGTCAGAACCCGGCACCTTCACGCCCCAGTCGAAGCTGGTTCGGCTTACCGAAAGATCGCGCAGGCCCTGTTCGACGAAAGCGATCATTTCGTTGCGGCGGCTTGCAGGCTCAAGGAAACCGGGCGTTTTGAGCAGGTCCAGAAGCGGTTTTTCGTATTTTGACAGACGGAAGAACCAGCTTTCTTCAACGGTCCATTCGACCGGAGTGCCTTGCGGCGAAAGCTTCTGCTCGCCCTCACCTTCAACCAGTTCGCTCTCGTCATAGTACGCTTCGTCGCGCACCGAATACCAGCCCTCGTAACGATCGAGGTATAGATCGCCGGCGGCTTCCATCCGCTCCCAGATCGCTTGGCTCGCCCTGTGATGCTCGGGCTCTACTGTGCGGATGAAGCGATCGAAGTCGATGTTCAGCGCTTCGTCCATCTCGCGGAAGTAGCCGGACATTTCGTCTGCCAGATCACGCGGGGTGCGGCCTTGCTCTTCCGCTTTGCGCGCCATCTTGAGCCCGTGTTCATCCGTACCGGTCTGGAACCGGACCTCGCGCCCCTTGAGCCGTTGGAAGCGCGCAATGACGTCAGCAGCGATACCCTCGTATGCGTGACCGATATGCGGACGGCCGTTAGGGTAGTTGATCGCAGTGGTGATGTAGTAGGGTGCGTTTTCAGTATCGGACATGGGCGTGCTCGCTAGCCGGGGCAGCGCGTGTGAGCAAGCTGCCGATTTCGACCGACAGCAATCCCGTGTCGAAATTGTAGGTCGGGGCCTGCGCAGCCAGCTTCACCAGATCGCGATGTGTATCGACGAGCTTTGCGCGCTGAGCGGGATTATCCGTGCTGCGGGCAAGGTCGGCAACCACTGCCTGTGCGAGCTCAAACACCGCATCCAATCGCACCCGATCTGCCCTACCCCCGATGAGACGTGTCAGTTCGGAGCGCCCCGTCATCTGCGGATCGCCCTTCGTGAGCAAGGTACTGATCGCGTTGGCCAAAGGACCAAGATCCTGTTCAGCAAAGCGCAAAGCTGCACCGTACGATCCCTCGGCAGCGCGAATAGCGGCAAGGCGCGCATCGCCCCCGCCAGCTATGCCTGAGGCGTCAAGCATTTCTTCCAGCTGGACATCTTTCAGGATCGGAAAGCGCAAGATGCGACAGCGCGACCGGATGGTTGGGAGGAGCCGTGAAGGGCGATGCGTTACAAGCATGAAGAATGTACCTTGTGGAGGCTCTTCAAGACTTTTGAGCAACGCATTTGCAGCTGCGACTTCCATGTCATCGGCGGGATCGATGATAACGACGCGACGCGAACCAAGTGTTGGCCGCGTGTTCAGTCGCCGCTGCATGGCGCGGACCTGATCAACGCGGATTGATCGCGCTCGTTCGAAATCCTTTCCATCGGCGGCGGCGCGCGCTTCCTTGTCGTTCTTGGGACCGTAGGTAAGCACGATGATGTCAGGGTGGTCGCCGGGCGGCTGCGGAATACCTTCCTCCGCGACGAGTTCTCGCGCTGCTGCCATGGCGAAATCGTGTTTGCCCAGACCACTCTTCCCCGCGAGAAGCCACCCGTGATGCATCCGTGCGCCGGACATGGCGCCGCGCCATTCACGCCATGGCCCCTCGTGATTAGGCCAATTCGTCATTTGCCATCCTGACCGAGCAAGTCGGCCAATGCATCGAGAACGCGATTGTGGACCTCGTCCGGTGTTCCTGTCCCGTCGACTATGCGAAATCCATTCGGGTCGGCTTCGGCGAGCTTTCGAAAACGCGCAGCAACCGCACGATGATAATCGGCGCTTCGCCCGCCGATAGCATCGCTGGTTCCACCGTCACGCTCGGCAAGCCTTTGAGTGAGACGATCCTCGTCAACTTCGAGCAGGATCGTGAGATCAGGCCTCAGGCCATCGCTCCCGAACGCATGAAGCGCAGTAATCGCCTCGTCGCCAAGCCCCCCCGCCCCGCCCTGATAAGCGCGGCTTGAATCGACAAAACGGTCGGTCACGACCCACACACCCTTTTCGAGCGATGGCTTGATGTGCTGCGCCACGTGGTCGCTGCGAGCTGCGGCAAATAGCAGGGCTTCTGCCTGTGCGCCCCATCCATCACCCGGAGGATGCAAGAGCAATTGCCGGATGGCCTCGGCGCCCGGAGTACCTCCCGGTTCCCGCGTCACCTCGACCACTTTCCCGCGCGCACGCAGGGCGTCTGCCAGCTTGAGTGTTTGAGTGGATTTTCCAGTGCCCTCACCGCCTTCAAAGGCGATGAATAGTCCCCTAGTCTCGTCGCTCATGAGAACCACCCCGCAATCCCATTGTAGATCCGGGAGAAGAAACCCGCATCACCCACGCTCTCGGCGGCAAGGAGCGGAAGATGCGCCGGCTCCATACCCGGAACGTCGACGACCAATGTTGCAACGTGGTCTCCGGAGTCAAACGGAGCACGCAGAGGCCCATCATATTCGACGCGCAGCGAAAGTTCGCTCAATCGCCCTTTGGGCACATTCACAAAGACATCGCGCTCTGTCTGCAGAGCAACGGACCGCGAATTGCCACCCTGCACTCTCGCGCGAGCAACCACTTCTCCGTTCGCGTAAAGTCGCTCGCGGTCGAAAGCGTCGAAACCCCATTCAATCAGATCGCGTGCAGCTCTGGCTCTGATTGATCCGCGCGAGATGCCAGCGACCACCACGACAAGCCGTTGACCATCGCGCTTTGCAGAGCCGACATAGCCGAGGCCGGATTCGTTCGTGTAACCAGTTTTGATGCCATCGGCCCCGGCAACCCGGCCAATCATCGGGTCGCGGTTGAATTGCTCGATGTCGTTGTAGCGAAAGCCGGGCTTCCCGATATAACGCGCATATTTTTGCGGATGACGACTAATCAACGCCTGTGCCAGCTTCACGAGGTCGCTCGCCGTCGTGAAGGTACGCCCTTCGTCTGGCCAGCCATTGGGTGTTCCGAAGTGGCTGTTGACCATCTCCAGACTGCGCGCCCTCTGGTTCATGCCATCGAGCCAAGCCGAGATCGATCCGGCCTGTCCTTCGGCGAGCATCGCTGAGCCGTCATTGGCGGAGATATTGGCGATACCTGTCAGCAGGTCATCAACGGCCACGCGGTCGCCGGCGTTGATCCACATGGTCGATCCTTCTCCGCCCCATTCTTCCCAGACTTCGTCACTCATTACGAGCGTCTGGCGCGGATCGAGGTCGCCCTCCTCAATTAACTCGAAAGCGTGGAACAAGGTCATGACCTTGGTGATGGATGCAGGCACAAACCGGCGGTCCGCGTTGCGCGAATAGAGCACCTGCCCGCTGGTAACATCCACCAGAAGCGCGATTGGTAATTCAGTCTGTGCCGGAACGGGAGCAGGACCTTGCGCTCGGCTAGCAGGCGAGGCCGCGGCCAATGCAAGGATGACCAGCAACGCTACCGCGCGTTGGATTTTCATAAAGTGGTTTCTAGCAAACACGGTGCTGCCATAATCGCGCCCGCTCACCATTGCGAGGGAGCCAAGCGTGCTAGTTCACGATTTCGTCAGCGAGCAGGCCAACGCTCATCGCATAATAGTTCGAACAATTGTACTCGAGGATCACTCGGTAGTTGCTTGTGAGCAGATAGGCCGGTGCGCCGGGTCCGTCGGGTTGAAAGAGTGACGTCAATGTGTCGTCGGGAAGGAAACGCTGCGGCTGCACACCCAGAGCGCGCCATTCAGCGACCGTTTTCCATTGGCTGTGACGCTCGTGAACGCGCGGGCAGACGGGCGCCACAAGCTCGGTTTTGTAGGCATCCACGTCGAAACCGCGCGGCACAGCAGCCCTTACGCCCCACGGCTGACCCGATCGCCATCCCGCGTCGCGGAAGTAATTTGCGATAGAGGCAAACGTATCGGCGCGGTTATTGAAGATGTCGGCGCGGCCATCGCCATCTCCGTCGGCCGCAAGGCGAAGGTAGACCGAGGGCAAGAACTGCGGATTGCCGAATGCACCAGCATAGCTTCCCACCAGCGTGCCCCGCGAATAACCTTTGTCTGCGACCTTCATGAGAGCGACCCACTCCCCTTCGAAAAGCTCGCGCCTGCGCCCTTCCCATGCGAGCGTCGCTAGACTCCGTGAAAGATCGAAATTGCCTGTGATCGCGCCGTAGGAGGTTTCATGCCCGAAGATCGCAACGATGATTTCTCCTGGCACGCCATATTCACGCTCAACCGCACGCAGCTGGCCGACGTGAGCGCGATAGACACGCTGTCCGCCTGCTATCCGTGTCGGGTTTACGTGAGTGCGGATGTATGGCGCCATGGCCGGATAGCCCCGGCGCGTCGGTGTACCGGGCTGCCCCTGGTCAAGCCGGATAACGCGCGGATTAGGCGTAAGGCCGGCGGTCATGCGGTCGATCGTTGACTGACTTACGCCTTCACCGCGTGCGCGCGCTTTGATCCGCTCAAGGTAAGCATCAAAGTCGATCCCGTCGCGTGCGACTTGAGCCTGGGCAGGTGTAGGGGTACTCGCGCTCGAAAGGCCGAAAGATGCAGCGATTAAAATCGCAAGGGAAGTGAAGTGCTTGAGGGTCATTGCGTAAGGTATCTCACTTTCGAGATTAATCGGGGGTGATTGCGCAGCCATGCCCGCTGCCGCAATCCTGTTCACTCAATCGCATATTTGCGCATGAACTCATAGTCTTCGCGGCACGCATCGGCCGCTTTCTGATACTCTCCGTCGAGTTCGGGCAATCCGCCTCGGGGCGCGCCAAAGCCTGTCGACGCATTAACCTTGTCGTACCAATGCTCGCCCCAGACACCGTCTTCCGGGTGAGGGCCTTTTTCCCAGCTGAGCATCGCAGGGTCCCAGGCAACACCAATCGCATCGCATAACGCTTCTAATGTCCCAGAAGGATTGGCGAGAACAGCATCGGAATCGACGACCGGAGGCGCCTTGCCGATCCGGTCTGCCTCGCGTTCAAAGTAGGAACGAACCTGAGCAAAACCCAGCATGTCGGGCGTCCTCAGCTCATTCTTGTTGCGGTAGCTGGCGACTACTCGTTCAGGGGCCCTGATCAAGAAGGCATGAGTATGATCGGGCATGTCGCCGATATCGACGTGTGCGATCATGTGATGCGGCATCTGCTTTTGGTACCAGACAGACTTTCCTTCAGGTGCTTGGCCGGATTGAAAGGCGAGCACACTGTCCCAATCGCAATCCATGTCTGCGATGGTTTCCGCCGCCATCGGGTGAGGTTCGCCGCTATCCTTGAGGAAGGCTCCGTAGAAGGGCTCATCGCTAACCGCGCAATCGGAGCGCGCACCAAAGCTTCGCATCATTGCAGTCGAGATATTGCGAGGCCCACTCCACATGGCGATGCGGATCGTCATTATTGGACATCCCGATCCATAAGACCGCGGTAAAGTCCCTGGAGCCGCTCCACCATGGGGCCGCGCGAAGGCGTGAGAGCTCTTCCGTCCACTTCCGTTACGGGCACTACGCCGGCAAAAGTGCCTGTCACAAAGGCCTCCTGTGCTCCGTAAACATCGGTAAGGGAGAAGTTCTTCTCGAAAACCGGAATGCCCTCCTCGCGGCAAACCTGGATGACGTTCGAGCGTGTGATCCCTCCGAGGCAGTAATCGCCGCTCGATGTCCAGACCTCGCCATTGCGGACGATGAAAAAGTGAGTGGAATTGCAGGTCGCAACGAAGCCATGTGGATCAAGCATCAACGCTTCGTCGGCCCCTGCTTGTGTCGCCTGAATGCATGCAGTGATGCAGTTGAGTTTGCTGTGCGAATTGAGCTTTTGGTCCTGCACGGCGGGATCGCCGCGCCTCACATGGACGGTGAACAGCTTGATGCCGGTCTCGATTGTGGAGGGCAGCGGCGCCTTGTATTCCGGGATGATCACGATTGTCGCAGGTGAGATGACGACGCGCGGGTCTTGGTAAGGTGTTGAACGTATGCCGCGTGTCACCATCAAACGGATATGAACACCTTCAGCATCGCGCATGGTATTTCCGTCGATGGTTTCATCCAAACGCTGAGCAAGTTGATCTTTGGTCAGCCCAATGTCCATCGCAATGGCTTTCGCACCTTCGTAGAGCCGGTCCAGATGCGCGTTTAGGAACGCGACCTTCCCGCGGTGCACCCTGAGGCCCTCCCAGACGCCATCACCCAGCATGAAACCGCTATCGAAAACCGAAACGCTTGCCTCAGCGCGCGGCACCATTTGGCCGTTGACATTGATCAGGATCCGCTCGTTGCGTGGGTCCGGTGTGAAGTCATGAGTGCCTTGAGCCATGAATATCGTTCTTAGCCGCAAGCAAAGGCGTGACAATAGGCGCGCACGTCGCTAGCGAGCATTTCCGCGCGGACAGGTGGCAGAGCGGTTGAATGCACCGGTCTTGAAAACCGGCAAGGGTGCAAGCCCTTCGTGGGTTCGAATCCCACCCTGTCCGCCACTCTTTGCAAGGAGTGTATCATGAGCAAGCAGGTCGTCCTGATGGGTCTTCACCCCGATGTGGTGGACTGGGACAAGTGGCCGAATCTCTCGCCGGAGAAGCTCATGGAAGGGACCGAAAAGACCCGCGAGGCGCTGGAAGCAGAAGGCTTCGACATGACTGTCGGTTTCATCGGGACCGGCGACGAAGGCGCTGAAGAGGCTGCCGAAATCCTGGCCAGCAAGCCTTTCGACCTTGTCCTGATCGGCGCGGGGGTTCGCAAGGATGATGACCAGTTCCTCCTGTTCGAGAAACTGATCAACCTTATCCTCGAACACGCGCCGCAAGCCAAGGTCGCCTTCAATTCCTCCCCTTCCGATACAGTCGAGGCGGTCAAGCGCTGGCTCTAGATGTGCAGCGCCTTGCCGTAGGCGCCGAGGACGCTTTCGTGCATCATCTCTGAAAGCGTCGGGTGCGGGAAGACCGTCTGCATCAGCTCTTCCTCCGTGGTCTCCAGCGTCATGCCGACCGTGTAGCCCTGGATCAGTTCGGTCACTTCTGCACCGATCATGTGAGCGCCAAGTAGCTCCCCGGTCTTTGCGTCGAACACCGTCTTGATGAAGCCTTCCGCTTCTCCGAGCGCGATCGCCTTGCCATTGCCGATGAAGGGGAAGTTGCCGACCTTCACCTCGTAGCCCGCTTCCTTCGCCTTGGCTTCGGTCATTCCGACGCTGGCGATCTGCGGGTGGCAGTAGGTGCAGCCCGGAATCGCATCGCGGTTGAGCGGATGGGGATGGACGTCCGTGTTGCCAAGCTCCTGAGCGATGGCCTCGGCGGCGGTCACCCCTTCATGGCTCGCCTTGTGCGCAAGCCACGGGCCCGGCGTGCAGTCTCCGATCGCCCATAGCCCAGCCGACTTGGTCCGGCCGTAATCGTCGATCTGGATGAAGCCGCGGTCCATCTCGGCAAGACCGTCGAGGCCGATATCCTCGGTGTTGGGCACGATCCCGATAGCGGTGATGCAGTGGCTGAATTCGGTCGTCTCGGTCTTCCCCGCCTTGTCCTTGATCGTCGCGGTAACGCCCTTGTCGGTTACCTTGAGATCTTCGACCCCTGCCCCGGTCATGACCGTGATGCCCTGCTTGGTCAGGCTCTTTTCGAGGAAGGTGGAGACCTCTTCGTCCTCGACCGGGACGATGCGGTCGAGCATCTCGACCACGGTCACATCGACGCCGATGTCGTTGTAGAAGCTTGCGAACTCGATCCCGATGGCTCCCGAACCGATAACCAGCAGCTTGGTCGGCTGTTCGGGCGGTGTCATCGCGTGGCGGTATGTCCAGACGCGCTTTCCGTCAGCGGGAGCGAACGGCAGGTCGCGCGCACGCGCTCCTGTTGCGACGATGACGTGCTTGGCTGTCAGCTTCTCCTCGCCCTTCTCGCCTTTCACCGTGAGCGAGGTTGGGCCAGTCAACACGCCCTCGCCCATGTGGACGGTGATCTTGTTCTTCTTCATCAGGTGCGTGACGCCCTGGTTGAGCTGTTTCGCGACCCCGCGGCTGCGCTTTACGATGGCGGCAAGGTCAGCCTCGATCTCGCCCGCCACTTTGAGCCCGTACTCGCTGGCGCGGTGCATCTGGTGATAGACCTCTGCCGAACGGAGCATCGCCTTGGTCGGGATGCAGCCCCAGTTGAGGCAGATGCCGCCAAGCAGTTCGCGCTCCACGATCGCGGTCTTCAGACCCAGTTGCGATGCGCGGATTGCCGCCACATAGCCACCCGGTCCCGAGCCAAGCACGATCACGTCATAGTCAGTATCAGCCATCGATCCCTCATGTAACTGTGTAACATGGACCGCATGTTACACGGTCCAAGAGCAAATATGTGTAGCGTCCCTACACGCTCTGAAAACCGCACAAAAGCGGGAAAAGAAGAGGTTTGAACTCGCCGTATTCATGGCATTCGCGATGCCACAGGACGCCATATGTAGGACAGCCTTTTGTCATTTGGTGCGATCCACTTTGCGCGGGCGGTCGTTCTCGTCGAGCAGCACAAATTTGAATGTCCCGGCGCTCACTTTGGTGGTCGCCTCCCCATCGCGTTCGCGCCCGACCCCTTCAGCCTTGATGGTCAGTGACGTGGTCCCGCTCGCTGTAATCTCGCAATAGACGCTGAGTTCATCGCCCACCACCATTGCGCCCGGAAAGGTGAAGTCGGTTGCGTGGACCACCACCGCCTTGCCCTTCCCCACGCGGCTCGCCAGCGCGCCCGCGCCCAAGGCCATCTGCGCCATCAGCCAGCCGCCGAACACCCCGCCGTACGGATTGAGATCGGTCGGCATTGCGGTGGCGCGGATCATGAGTTCGCGGTCAGCCATGGGCAGCCTCGTTGATGATCGCCTCGCGCTTGGGTTTGAGGATCCAGTACCAGCCCAGAACCGCGAAGGTGATCGCGGCGATTAGGGCGGGCACGCCCAACATGACAATTCCCGCCTCCCCGCCGAGCACAAAGCTTGCAAGGACAAGCATCACGCCGGAGAGCAATCCGGTGATCATCACGGTCGTGGGCGAGTAGATCAGGTGGCGCGATGAGAGGAAATAGGTGAGCAATGCTGTTGGAAGACCGATTGCAAAGCTTCCGAGCAGCGAGAAGCCCAATGTCGTCAATGCCGCCTCTGTGCTGAATTGCTGTTCGCCCGTCGTCATGGTGTGCACAAAACCCAGCAAGGCGACATAGCCCCACGCTGCTACCGCAGCGCAAAGTGCAATGATCACCGCCTTGCCGATCAGGGCAAGGTTCACACCAACAGCCCCATCGGGTTTTCAACTAGCTGCTTGATCGCTTCCATCAGCTGAGCACCCTCTGCGCCGTCGATGGCGCGGTGGTCGAAGCTGCCGCTTGCGTGGAGCACAGTCGCAGGCTTGATCTCGCCGTCAATTACGTATGGCACTTGCTGGCCTGCACCCACGGCAAGGATCATGCCCTGCGGCGGGTTGATGACCGCATCGAACTGCTTGATCCCGAACATGCCGAGGTTCGACAGGCTTGCTGTGCCACCCTGATATTCGTGTGGTTGCAGCTTGCCGTCGCGGGCTTTGCCGGCAAGTTCCTTCATCTCCTTAGAGATCTGGGCAAGGCCCTTCGTATCGGCTTCGGTGATGACCGGGGTGATGAGACCCGAAGGCGCTGCCACCGCGACCGAGATATCGGCGCGCGAGTATTTGCGCATCGTATCGCCGTGATAGCTGACATTGCACTGCGGCACGCGGATGAGCGCGCGGGCGAGCGCCTTGATGAGCAGGTCGTTGACCGACAGCTTGACCCCATCGGGTTCGAGACTGGCGTTCAGTTCCTTGCGCAGCTTGAGCAGTGGATCGAGCACGATATCCATAGTGAGATAGTAGTGCGGGACGGTCTGCTTGCTCTCGGTCAGGCGGCGCGCGATGACCTTGCGTACGTTGGAGAGCTTCTCTTCCTCGAACGGAGCACCGTGTTCGGGCGCCTGAGGCGCGGGTTTCGCAGTTTTTTCTTCGCTCGCAGCGGGCGCGGGAGCTGGAGAAGCTGCGGGAGTAGGCTCGTAATTGTCGATATCGGCCTTGATTATCCGACCACCCGGACCTGTGCCCGAAACATCGCCAAGGTCGATGCCCTGCTCGCCCGCCATCTTCTTCGCAAGCGGCGAGGCAATGACGCGGTCGCCCGAACGTGGCTGCGATGAAGAACCGCCAGCGGCTGCCTCGACATCGGCTTTCACTATGCGACCCTTGGGGCCAGAGCCTTCGACGGATGCAAGGTCCACGCCTTCGTTGGCGGCAATGCGCTTAGCCAGCGGGCTGGCCTTGACGCCTTCACTGGATGCGGGAGCCGATTTGGGAGCTGGCGCCGGGGCGGGCGTGGGCGCTGGTGCCGCATCACCGGAGGGCGCGCTGACATCGCTCACGTCTTCGCCTTCTTCAGCAAGCATTGCGATGACCGTGCCGACCGCCACATTCTCTGTGCCTTCTTCGACGAGGATTGCCGCCAGCGTGCCTTCATCGACGGCTTCGAACTCCATCGTCGCCTTGTCGGTCTCGATCTCGGCCATGATATCGCCCGATGCGATCTCGTCTCCGACCTTGACCAACCAGCGGGCAAGCGTCCCCTCCTCCATCGTGGGGGAAAGGGCGGGCATTTTCAGTTCGATTGCCATGTGTGCGTTTTGACTCCCATGCGCCGCGCACGGCCAGCGGTGCCGTAGGGGCGTTCGACCCGTTTAGTGCTTCATGCGCAGGTCGCAAGCCCTGCATGCTCCAGATGCCCGACTTGCAAATCTGATCGATTGGCCGGATACCACGCCACTTGGAGAGGGTGGGCTTGAGACACGAATGCGTACATTCCTGATCGTGATGGACGAAAGCGACGAAGCGCGCGCGGCGATGCGGTTTGCAGCCCGGCGCGCTGTCCAGGTTGACGGCGCGGTTCATATTCTTGCGCTGGTGGCACAGCAAAACTTCAGCGCCTTCGGAGGCGTTCAGGCAACGATCGAGCAAGAGGCACGTGACCGCGCAGAGGTGCTTGCGCACGGTGTGGCGGGCAATTTGCTCGCCGAGAGTGGGATCATGCCGACAATCTCAGTGAAAATCGGCAAGGGCACGCAGATCGTCAGCGAGTTTCTTGAACGCCACCGCGAAGTCGCGGCCTTGGTGTTGGGAGCAGCCGCAAACGGAGCGCCGGGTCCGCTGGTGACACACTTCGCAGCCAATGCGGGATCACTCCCCTGCCCCCTATATGTAATCCCTGAGGGCTATGACGAAACAAAGGCCGATCACGAAGCGTGACCGGCCTTTAGTGATGTTCGATTGAGAGCCTCGCTCAGGTCAGCGTGCCGCGTGTCGGATAATCGTTCTTGGTGATGTAATCGATGCCCTGCAGCAGATCGTCGAGCGGCGGACGGGTGAACGGCGCGTTCTGGATGCTGGCGAAGTAAAGCGTGCCATCGGGACGCACGAGGAACATGCCGGGTTCTGAGAACTTGTCAGGCTCATCGCTGCCTTCGCGCTTCTCCGAAATGTAGAGACCCCATTCGCGTGCGGTCTCCTCGCTCATGTCATAGGCGAGCGGGACATCGCCCGTATCCCATTCCTCGTCGACAACCATCGCGCGCTCCTTCGAATCCATCGAGACGGCAACCACGTTGATGCCGCGCTTGGTGAATTCGTCGAGCTTCGAGGCGAGGTCCTTCAGCTGCCCTTTGCAGATCGGGCAGTGCTTGCCGCGATACATCACGACGAGCGTGAAATGGTCAGGATGCTGCTTCGACAGGTCATAGCGCGCACCGATGGTGAGCGGCAGGTCGATAGCTGGGACTTGGGTTCCGGGCTTGATCATGATGGTTCTCCTTTGCTTCGCTTACGTTTGAACGAGGCAAAGGTTTCGCCATTCATTTCCGCTTTCTTCCCTGATGGCGAATGTTTCCGGGCCTTCCGCGTTTCCCGACCTGGAACTTGCCCGCCTTCTTGGGTGGCTTGCCAGGACGGCCGTAACGGGGTGCGGGCCTGCTCCCCCGCGCATCGATGACATTGCCATCCTCATCCACCGGCACGAATTTGAGCGCGCCTGTGAGCGGGTTGGCTTCCGCCAGTTGCAGTGTCAGCCGGTCGCCGGCCGAGTAGGTCGTGCCGGTCTGCTCTCCGACGAGAGTCTGTGCGGCTTCGTCATGGCGGAAGTGTTCTGCGCCCAGTGTCGAGACGGGCACCAGCCCGTCGCCGCCCAGCCCCACGATTGTCGCGAAGAAGCCGAAGCCCTGCACACCTGTAATCCGCGTCTCGAAGTTCTCGCCCACACGTCCCGATAGCCACGCTGCGACATAGCGGTCGATCGTGTCGCGCTCTGCTTCCATTGCGCGGCGTTCGGTCTGGCTGATCGCGTCGGAGACCTCTTGCAGGCTCTTACGATCCTTGTCCGAAAGCCCCGTCGTATCAGGCAGCGACCCGGGTGGTTTGGGCTGCTCCAGCTTGTAGGCATCGACGAGAGCGCGGTGCACAAGAAGGTCGGCATAGCGTCGGATCGGCGAGGTAAAGTGCGCATAGGACCCAAGCGACAGACCGAAATGCCCCGCATTGGCCGGTCCGTAATAGGCCTGCATCTGGCTGCGCAGCACCGCTTCCATCACCTGCGCCTTCTCGCTCTCGTCGGTGACGTCCTTGAGCATGCGATTGAACAGACCCGGCGTCACCACCTGCCCCAGAGCCAGCTTCTTGCCCATCGTCGCCATGTAATCTCGCAGCGCAATCAGCTTCTCACGGCTCGGCGGTTCGTGGACGCGGTAGACGACGGGCGAGGTCTTCGCCTCCAGCGCCTTTGCAGCAGCGACATTGGCCGCAATCATGAAATCTTCGACTACGCGGTGCGCATCGAGCCTTTCGCGCACAGCGATCTCCGCAATCTGGCCCTCGTCGTTGAGGACCACGCGGCGCTCGGGCAATTCAAGCTCGAGCGGATCGCGCGCCGCTCGCGCCTTGGCGAGCAACTCCCATGCGCCCCAGAGGTTGGTGAGGAATGCGGGCGCATCCCCAGCGTCCATCGTCGCCTGCGCTTCCTCGTACGGGATCACATGAGCAATCCGCACGAGCGCGCGGGAGAAGCGAACATTTTCGACCCTGCCCTCTCCATCGATGTGAAAGTGGCAGACCATCGCCGCACGGTCTTCGCCTTCGCGCAAAGAGCAGACATCGGCGGACAGAATTTCGGGCAGCATCGGGACGACGCGGTCTGGGAAATATACCGAATTGCCGCGCTTCCTCGCTTCCTTGTCCAGTGCGGAACCAGGGCGGACGTAGAAACTCACATCGGCAATCGCCACCTTTGCGTCAAAACCGCCCTTGCCGTCGGGCTCGGCCCAGATTGCGTCGTCATGATCGCGCGCATCAGCAGGGTCGATGGCGACGATGGGCAGATCGCGCAGGTCCTCGCGATGCTTGTCCGACAGCTTAAGGTTGGCTGCGCGTTGGGCTTCCTCGTGAACGCCTTCCTGAAAGACATGCGGGATGCCGTGTTTGGCAATCGCAATGAGGCTGAAACTCTTCGGTGCGAGCGGGTCGCCGATCACCTCGACCACGCGCACGCCAGCGCGCTCCGACCGCCCTGCCCGTTCAGCGAGCACAAGCTGCCCCTCTTCCGCGCCGCCCAGATCGCTGATCGGAGTGGAGCGGCGAATGCGCTTGTCGACGGGGGCGAGCCAGGGTTTGCCGGTGCCATCCATCTCGACCACGCCCATCAGGCCCTCGGTCCGAGCAGGCAATTTCTTGATCGGAAAGGCGACCCAGCCCCGCTCGGTTTCCTCGGTGCGCGACAGCACCCGATCACCGCGTTTGAGCGCCGCAGCACGTTTTCCGCCCCGCCCTTTCAACTCGCGCACGGTCAGGCGCGGAGGCTTGTCCGGCGCATCGGGTGACCAATTGTCCGGTATCGCAATCGCTTCGCCATCCTCGATCTCGATAACGCGTAGAACAGTGACCTTCGGAACGCCGCCCATGCGGTGATAAGCGGTCTTCTTGCCGTCGATCAGGCCTTCCTCGGCCATGTCCTTAAGCAGTTTCTTGAGCGCGATCTTTTCCTGCCCCTTGAGCCCAAAAGCGCGCGCAATTTCGCGCTTTCCGGCGGTCGTGTCAGAGGTCTGGATGAATTCGAGCACCTGCTTCTTTGTCGGAAGGCCGGGTGCGAATTTAGGGGAGCGTTTTGCCATATACGCCCCATATGGAGACGCGACTAGTCGCTGTCACCCTCAGGCTGCTTCACGGGCTCGAATGCACCGCCCGGAACCGCGCTCGCTACGGGCGAGCAATAGGGGCCGTTGCAAGCCTGAACCCCGAAAATCCAGTCGTCTCCGCGAAGGTTTTCTATGTGGCTGAAGCGGCGTGCCTCATCGGCAGCCGCTGCGTTCGCTTCGACGGGGCGATCAGCATAGACCAAGGCAGTCTCATCAGAATCCCAGTACGATTCATCCGTGCGGCGCCTATGAACCACATAGAGTTTTGCCCCCGGCACAGCCTGCCATGATATCTCCGTATCGGTCCTGACCGCCGCATCAGCGGACACCCTCGGCGGCATCGGAGCCATGGCAAGGTTGTGAAGGGCGCGCACGTTTAGCTGCGCGGCTCTGGTCAGGTAATCGAAGTCCAGCTCGTCCACCGTATCGCCGTACTTGATACCGTCTTCCGTTCGCAGGTCCTGATGCTGATGCTCGTAATCCTCGACTGCGACGGTGATGCGGACAGCCGGGTAGCCCTTATCGAGAAAAGGGATCTGATCCCCGCCCCGACCCATGCGGTCGGTGCGCCAGATTTGCCTGACCTGCATACCATCCGGATTACTCGAGGCGACTTCATCGAGCCAGCGCGAAAGGTTGCGGCCGGGAGAATCGTTTTCGCCGCCAAACCGGCGTTGCCGAGCGCGCAGGCGAGCGGTGGAATCGGCGCGCAGCCCCTCGGAAAAGACGCGGACATGTTCTGCATCGCAATAGCCATCCGAGCCGCATGAGTTTCCGATCATGTCGTTGTTGAGGACAGCCTTGACCGTCATGCCCTGGCTCTCGACCCAGTCGGCAAGGATGCGGGCGCCGAACAGCCCCTGTTCCTCGCCTGTAAGGAGCGCGTAGATGATGGTCGAGGGATGCTCGCGCTGGCTCAGGATGCGAGCAGCTTCGAGCACCATGACGCTTCCTGAGCCATCGTCGTTTGCGCCCGGCGCATCGTCGGTCGCGTTGAGGGCATTACTCACGCGGCTGTCGTAATGCGCCTGCACGATGATGACTTCATCGGGCCGCTCGGTGCCTCGCTGGATGGCAACGGCATTGCGAACAAGTGTCGGTGTGGGAATACGGTCGCCCGTTACGGTGTCGCTGACGGCCATGACTTCAAGACAGTCGTTGCAGGCACTGGAGATGCGGCGGAATTCGTCGAGCGCCCAGTTTACCGCAGCCCCGATTCCGCGCTCCGGATCAGTCTGGCTCGAAAGCGTATGGCGCGTGCCGAAGCCGACGATGGTGTCCATGTCAGCGCGCATGCGATCTTCCGAAACCTGCTCGGCCAGGTGATCTTCCCACTCGACGAGTTCGTCGGCGGTGATTGATGTCGCCACTGCGGGCGCGGCGAGAACGAGGGCGATTGCGAGGCTGGGCTTGATCATGTGCGAGCTTGTGCCGCGCACGGGCCCGCAGATCAACCGGAAGCGGTCAATAGGCGCGGGCGACCAGCACGCGCTCAACCGCAGGCTCACCGGTGAAGATGCAGATACCATCTCCTGCATCGGCGTCGCGCGGGACGTTGCGAAGCGTGAGCTTTTCGGCCTTCAACTGCTCAACGACCTTTTCAAGCGCAGCGCCGGTAGGCTTGGCCCACTCGACCTCTACCCAGCCCGGATACTTGCCGTTCGACTTGAAGAAGTCCTGCACTTCACCCCACTGGGTCAGGCCGCGCGTAATGTTGGCATCGCGGCGCTCGCGCGCTTTGGTGAAGAGGCTGTTCTGAATGTCTTCCAAGAGAGCGGCGGCACCGTCGATAAATTCGCCCTTGGGAGTGAAGGCCATGGCGGGCTTGCCGTTGTCCATGTTCCACAGCGCATCGCGGCGCAGAACGGCGACCTTGCCTTCGTCCATGTCGCGAGGGCCAACCTCGACGATTACGGGTGCACCCTTGCGCACCCAACTCCAGCGTTTCGCGGCCGCCTTGCCCGGCGTCTTGTCGAGCAACACGCGAACGGGCTCACCCATCGACCACTGACTTGCAAGAGCCGCGCGAACTTCCTCACAATAAGCCAGCACAACCTCGTCCTCAGGCTTTTCACGAAGCATCGGCAGAATGATGATCTGGTGCGGGGCGATGCGCGGCGGAACGCGCAGGCCATCGTCGTCGCCGTGGGTCATGACGACGCCGCCGATCATGCGGGTGGAGGTCCCCCAGCTGGTCGTGTGGCACAGCTGCTGCGTGCCTTCCTTGTCCTGATACTGGATGCCAGCAGCGCTGGCGAAACTGGTTCCGAGATAGTGCGACGTGCCGGCTTGCAGTGCCTTGCCGTCCTGCATCATGGCCTCGATCGACCAGGTTTCATCCGCGCCGGGGAAGCGTTCGTTCTCGGGCTTCTCACCTGCGATTACCGGCATGGCGAGGTCTTCCTCGACGCAGGCGCGGTACATTTCGAGTGCGCGGTGCGTTTCTTCGACAGCCTCTTCGCGGGTTGCGTGTGCCGTGTGGCCTTCCTGCCAGAGAAACTCTGAAGTGCGCAGGAACATGCGGGTGCGCATTTCCCAGCGCACCACGTTCGCCCACTGGTTAAGCATCAACGGGAGATCACGCCACGACTGGATCCAGCGCGCCATAGCATCGCCGATAATCGTCTCAGACGTGGGGCGAACCACCAACGGCTCTTCAAGCTTGGCTTCGGGGTCAGGGATCAACCCGCCCTTCCCATCCGCGATCAGGCGGTGGTGCGTGACGACGGCCATTTCCTTTGCGAAGCCATCGACGTGGTCGGCCTCGCGCTCGAAATTTGCAAGCGGGATGAAGAGCGGGAAATAGGCATTGGCGATACCGGCCGCCTTGATCCGGTCATCCATGAGGCGCTGAACGCGCTCCCAGATGCCGTAGCCCCACGGCTTGATCACCATGCAGCCGCGCACGCCCGATTCCTCGGCGAGATCGGCTGCCGAAATCACTTCCTGATACCATTTGGCAAAGTCGTCTTCGCGCTTCACGTTGAGCGCGTGCCTGATGTTAGCCACTGATTTTCCTGCTTAGACTTGTTCTGTTATCGCCCATGCGAGCTTGTCGCCGGATTGGTGGCCTTATTTGGCGAGATCGTCCAGCTTCTTTTGCATCGCTGCCATCTGCTCGCGCAGCGCGGCGATTTCCTCGGTCGAGCCGTCGTTGGCGGGCTGCTCTGGCTTGGCGGTCTTGCCGAGGCCCTTGGCACCCGGGATCAGCGTTTCAGCCGCTGCGCGCATCATCGCCATATTGGTTTCGTGGATCGCGGTAAGCGGATTGTTGGCCATACCCTTTTCAAACGCTTCGCGGATCTTGGTCTGATTGTCGCGGAAGTTCTGCATGCTCGCTTCGAGGTAAGACGGCATCATCGACTGCATCGAATTGCCGTACATCCCGATCAGCTGGCGCAGGAAACTGACCGGCAGCATCTGACCGCCATTCGATTCCTCTTCCATGATGATCTGGGTGAGGATCGAGCGGGTGATGTCTTCTCCGCTCTTTGCATCGAAGACTGCGAAGTCGACATTGTCGCGCACCATTTTGGCCAGGTCATCGAGCGTGATGTAGCTCGAGCTCGCCGTGTTGTAGAGGCGGCGGTTTGCGTATTTCTTGATGACGATTGCGCCATCCGCGTCAGCGGCGGCGTCTTCGGTTGCCTTGCGAGCCATATCTCTCAAATCCCAATGCGACGTCTCGTGAAGTACCCGTCTTAGCATCTGCACAATGTGCAGCGCAATAACAGCGCAAGGAATGTTCGCAGTTGCGAAGAACACCTACGACCAGTGTCGCAGGCGGCGTCCGAGAACGGTAAGCAATTCATATTGAGAAACAGAGCTTTGCCGCGCAGCATTCAAAAGGTCGAACGGCACGTCGAGCCAGTCGCCTTCTTTCACCTCGGGAGCGTGGGCGAGGTCGACGACGACCATGTCCATCGACACCTTTCCCAGCAGCGGCAGGCGCTTCCCTTCGAACATAAACGCTTCACCAGGCCCGCGAGCGCGCAGGAACCCGTCTGCGTAGCCGATCGAGATCGTACCGACCCGCATCGGCTCGCTCGCTACGAACTCGCCGTTATAGCCCACCGCGTCGCCGGCCTTGAGCGAGCGGGTCTGCAGAACGCATGCTTTGATGTAAGCGACCTGCTTGATCCTTCCTTCGAGCTCCGGTCGAGCGATACCTCCATAAAGAGCGAGGCCGGGTCGGGTCAGATCGAACGCGTAATCCATGCCGAGGGCGATGCCTGCACTGTTGGCAAGGCTCTCACGCTTGTGTCGAACCGAGCCGAGGCATTCGCGATAGAGCGCAAGTTGCCGTGCATTCATCGGGCCGTCCTCGTCGGCGCTCGCCAGATGGCTCATGGCGACGTCGATATCGAGCGCAGCAATCGCGGGATCGGAAATGTCGGATGGAGCGATGCCAAGACGATTGATCCCGGTGTCGATCATCAGATGGCAGGTGCCGCCCCCTGCCTTGGTCCAGAGCTTCGCCTGATGGATCGAGTTTATGACTGGCAAGATGCCCGAGGCTTTCGCAAAATCTGCTTCCTGCGGCGTCACCGGACCTTGCAGAACCGCTATCTGCTCAGGTGCGACGTAATGCGACAGCTCCTCCGCCTCGTCCCAATTTGCGACGAAGAAATTGCGGCATCCCGCCTCAACGAGTGTGGGGACGCAGATGCTCACGCCGAGACCATAGCAATCAGCTTTGACCGCAGCCCCCGCGCCGGCATCGCCCGACATTCTATCGAGCATGCGCCAATTGTCCTTCAAAGCCTCGGTATCGACCCTGAGCTCATTGCTGCTTGGCGGAAGGCTAGACCTGTCGGCCTTGTCAGGCTGCATTATCTTCAAAGTCCGTGGGTGGTCCGCCCTTCAGCCCGAACCACGCGACTACCAGGCCGAACGCGACAACGACCCAAGTGTACCAAAGGCCCGAATAGACATTGCCGGTGCTCGCAACGATGATCCCTGAGATCAAGGGCAGGAAGCCGCCGAGATAGCCCGCTCCGATGTGATACGGGATCGACATCGAAGAGTAGCGGATCTTGGGCGGAAACATCTCGGAAAGCAGCGCCGCCACCGAACCGTATGTCAGCGCCGACAAAACGCCGAGGCCAAGCAGGATCGCGATGATCCCGACAAGGTTTGCAATCGGCGGTTGCTGCGGAGTGAAGTCGAAACCGTACTGGCTAAGCGCCTCGCGAATACCGGCGCTGCGCGCCGTGCCGCTTTCGATCCACTCATCGGCGATCGGAATGTCGTTCCCGGCAGCCGAGAGGCTGAGTTCACCACCCTCGCTGAGAGTGTAAGGCACGCCCGAAGCCGTCAGCGTCTCAAGCACCTTGCCGCAATCGGTCTGCTCGCGGTCGAACAATTCAGCGAAGGGATCGGTGACACAGCCCGGCCCGCTCACCACCACGGGCGAACGTTCCGCTGCATCCGAAAGCCCCGGATTAGCGAGAGCGCCCAGGCCCCAGAACGCAGGGAATAGCGCGAGCAAGGTAATCGCAGCGCCAACGGTAATCGGTAGCTTCCGACCGATCGTGTCGGACCATTTGCCCACGACGATGTAGAATGACATCGAAATTGCGCCCGCGATCAGCAGCACCCAGTTTACGGTCAGCGGGTCCATGTTCATTGGCCCGCGAAGGAAGCTGAGCGACGAGAAGAAAGCGGTGTACCAGATCGTCGTCAGGATGCCGGTCACACCGAACAGCGCGATGAAGATGCGGCTCTTGTTGCCGGGATAAGTAAAGCTCTCGACGAACGGATTGGAAGAGGTCTCACCCGCCTCCTTCATCGCCTGGAAGACCGGGCTCTCGGAAAGCATCAAGCGCATCCAAAGCGAGATCGCGAGGAGCGCAATCGAGAGCAGAAAGGGTATGCGCCAGCCCCATGCCTCGAAGCTTTCGGTATCCATCAGCGCGCTCGTTGAAAGAACGACAATGATGGAAAGCACAAAGCCACCAACAACGCTCGCCTGAATGAAGCTGGTGTAGAACCCGCGCTTGTCGGGCGGGGCGTGCTCGGCGACGTAGATCGCTGCGCCGCCATATTCTCCGCCAAGCGCGAGGCCCTGAAGGATGCGCAGGAAGATCACGATCAACGGCGCGATTACGACGTAGGATTCGCCGTAATTGTCTTCGAGATAACTGACCGTCGGGATGAACCCGACGCCTGCGGTCGCGATCCCCATAAGGGTAACCGTGACAAGAAACGTGTATTTGCGCCCCAGCCTGTCACCTAGAAAACCGAACAGGATCGCTCCGATGGGCCGAAACGCGAAACCCACCGCAAAAGTGGACCAGACCAGCAGCAGGCCGAGCGTGGGATCATCGACGTTATAGAACGCATCTTTCAGGATGTAAGCGAGCGTTCCGTAGATGAAGAAATCGTACCATTCGAAGATCGTACCGGCGCTCGATGCGCCGACGACAAGCCGGATTTCCTTTGCGCTCGGTTCGCGATCCGCAAGTGCGCCGGCTTCGCTGGTGGCGGTGGTTGCTGACATGGTTCCCCGTATTGTTATGTCTATCGCATCTGCTCCGGCCCCCTCAGACCGGGAAGAACCTCTGCCTTAGCTTGGGGTTGGTGCTGAGGAAAGCGCATCGACCATAGCCTTCCACGGCAGCAGCAGCGCTCCATGACGCCCCTTGTGATCGAGCGCTGGCTCCAGCGCATCGAAACCGGGCCAGGTTGGGAGCCCGCCCTCGCCCGCAAGCCAAGCCTCTATTTCGTCGAGGGCGGTCGTAAAGGCGTCTGCTGTAACTCGCTCAGCAGAAAGAGCCATGATCGCAGCAGAGCTTTGACCCACGGCGCATGCCGTTACCTGCATGCCAGTATTCGCGACACGTCCGGTTGCGTCCAGATTGGCCCCTACTTCGATGGTGCTCCCGCAAGTTCGCGAACGCGCTTCTGCTTGGTAATCAAATGACCCCGAAAGCGGAAAGCGCGCAAGCTCAGCCGACAATGCGAGGAGGCGCGGCGTATAAAGCTTGGTCGAGGAACTCGCCATCACTCGGCGGACGCTTCGTCCTCAGCCTCTTCTTCGCCCAGCAGTTGCGCGCGACGATCAGCAATCATCTGGACAAGCTCGCGCGAGAAAGCGTCGGCGGCAGGGTAAGTCCGAGCCTGCGTGATCCAGTCGGGACGGCCTTTGTAGCCCCAGACGGTATCGAACCCGAGAACCAGAACCGAGAAAGCAAAAATCACGATGATTGCGCCCTTGAGCGCACCGAACCCGAAGCCGAGCACCCGGTCAATCGGGCCAAGGATCGACCCGCGCGCGGCCTCGCCCACATTGCTCGCAATCACTTTCATCGCTGCGTACGGGATGAGCAGCAACAGTACGAATGCAAGCAGCGGCGTCGCGGGTTCTGCGTCGAGGTACTGACGCATCTGTTCGGTGACCGGGGTGTGGAGGTAGTAGACCGAGAAGGCCGCCAGGATCCACGCCGCAAGGCTGAGCACTTCCTGCACAAGCCCGCGCATGAAGCCACCAATCGCCGCAACAGCGACGATAATAAGCACTATGATATCGAACAGCGTCATGGGAAAGACGAGTTATTGGCTGCCCATCACCTGGTCAACGAGGTTCGCGAGTTGTCCCAACCCGGTATATCGCACCGTCGATGAACCGGTCTTAGCATCCGATGGGCCGTATCCTCGGGCAAATCCGAGCTTGCCCGCCTCACGCAATCTAAGTTCGGAGTGGGCAACCGGGCGAATCTCACCGGAAAGTGAAACCTCGCCAAACCAAGCGCTCTTGTCGGGCAATGGCTTGTCGGCGAGCGCGGAAACAAGCGCAGCGGCCACCGCCAGATCGGCGGCGGGATCGGACAGACGATAGCCTCCGGCTATGTTGAGATAGACTTCGGCACTGGAGAAATTCAGCCCGCAGCGCGACTCCAGAACGGCTAGTAACATAGCCATACGCCCATTATCCCAACCGACGACGGCTCGGCGCGGCGTTGCGCCCGACTGAAGCCGCACAATGAGCGCCTGTATCTCGACCAGCACCGGCCGCGTCCCTTCAAGTGCGGGGAAGACCGAACTGCCGGCCAGAGGTGCATCGCGACCGGAAAGAAACAGCATCGACGGGTTCGAAACCTCGTCCAGCCCACCGCTGGCCATTGCAAAGACGCCGATCTCGTCGACTGCGCCAAAGCGGTTCTTGAGAGCTCGCAGAATGCGATACTGATGGCTGCGCTCGCCCTCGAAACTCATCACGACATCGACCATGTGTTCGAGCACGCGCGGCCCGGCGATGTTGCCATCTTTCGTGACGTGTCCGACCAGCACCAGAGCAGCGCCTGATGACTTCGCATAGCGGATCAATTCGAGCGCGCAGCCGCGAACCTGGCTAACCGTGCCCGGCGCGCCTTCGATCGTGTCGGAGTGCATGGTCTGGATCGAATCGATGATCAAAAGCGCAGGCGGATCGCCCTGCCCCAGCGTCGTCAGGATATCGCGGACCGATGTTTCCGAAGCGAGACGGATCGGCGCATCGGCGACGCCCAACCTTTGAGCGCGCAGCCGGACCTGGCCGGCCGCTTCTTCGCCGCTGACATAGACGACATCATTGCCACCGCGTGCAATCGTTGCCGCAGTTTGAAGTAGCAGAGTGGACTTACCGATCCCTGGATCGCCGCCCATCAGCACAGCTGATCCTGGAACGATCCCCCCGCCCAGCGCACGATCGAATTCTGCCAGTCCAGTTGATTTGCGAACCGGTAATTCGGCAGGACGGTTTAGCGGAACAAACTCGATGCCCCTGCCCCCACTCGATAAATCATGCTTTTGCGAGAACACCGTCGCCGGCGCATCTTCGGTGAGCGTGTTCCACTCCCCGCAATCGGCGCATTGCCCCTGCCAACGCGGGCTCACTGCACCGCAATTTGCGCAAACATATCGGCGCTTTGTCTTAGCCATGGCGCAATCTGTAACCAGAACATTTGTGGAACGCAATTGCCTTTGTCCGCTATCCACGGCATCAATTGAGCCATGCGGCAAAAGGAACTTCGCCTCGCTCTGGTCTGCTATGGAGGCGTCAGCCTTGCAGTGTACATGCACGGCGTCACGAAGGAGATCTGGCATCTCGCCAGGGCGAGCCGCGCTCATCACTCGAAAGGCGAATTCGAGCAGCCTGACGGTGTTGCGGCTGTCTATCGCGACTTCCTCCAGCAAATCGAAGGCGAACACCAACTGCGCCTTCGTATTCTACCCGATATCCTCACCGGGGCGAGCGCTGGCGGGATCAACGCGATCTTTCTCGCGCAGGCGATGCATTCTGGACATTCGCTTGAGCCGCTGACCGACCTCTGGCTCGAAAATGCCGATGTCAGCGAGCTGACCGATCCTGATGCTCAACCCATGTGGCGTTATGCCAAGTTCTGGGCACAACCCATTGCAAACTGGTTCCTTTCGCGCCCCGGCAACGCGGTCAGCGAAAGTGTTTCGCCTGAAACCCGCGACGAAGTGCGCGACAAGGTTTCGAAGCTCGTGCGAGGCCGCTGGTTCAGCCCTCCGTTCTCAGGCGACCGGTTCTCCGCGATGCTTTTCGAAGCGTTCGAGAGCATGGCGAATGAGGCACCGGGACCGCCATTGCTTCCGCCGGGCCATCCGATCGACCTGCTCGTCACGGCAACCGATTTTCGCGGGCATCCCGAAATGCTCCGGCTCAATTCACCACCGCTGGTCGAAGAGACGGAGCACCGGATGCCAATCGATTTCCGCGCGCTCGCGGTCGAACATAGCGGTGACGAACTGGCCAATCCGCTTGAGCTTGTTTTCGCGGCCAGAGCGACTGCCAGCTTTCCCGGCGCTTTCCCGCCGCTGATCCTTGATGAGATCGACCGGCTTGCCCTTCAGGAAGGGCGCATGTGGGATAGCCGTGGCAGCTTCCTTTCTCGGATCATGCCAACGCATGTGCGGCAAAACACCGTCGACAGCGTCGCGCTGATCGATGGAGCTGTTCTGGTCAACGCGCCCTTTGGCGCAGCCTTCGAGGCGTTGTCAGCACGAACTTCGCAGCGAGAAGTGGACCGCCGTTTCGTTTACATCGAACCGCGTCCCGACCGCCGCAAACCAAGCGCGGCAGACGAACCCCAGCCCATCGGGTGGTTCAGCTCCATCTTCGGCTCGCTTTCAACAATCCCTCGCGAGCAACCCATCCGCGATGACCTTGAACGCATCGAACTGCAGTCCAAGGACGCGGCCAGATTGCGGCGGATTGTCATGGGGCTGCGTCCTGAAATCGATCGCGCGGTCGAAAAGCTGTTCGGCCGAACATTCTTCCTCGATTCCCCGACACCCAAGCGGCTCGGCAACTGGCGGTCAAAGGCGCAGCAGGCCGCAGCCGAGAATGCGGGCTATGCGTTTGGTGCCTATGCGCAGACCAAGTTCAGCGCCATTGTCGACCGCCTCGCACATCTAGCCCATGCAGCTGCCCCCAACCTTGCGCTTCCAGACTGCGGTCCCATCGCCACCGCATTGCGGGATGAATTGGTGCGGCGCGGGCTGGAAGAACTGACGCAGGAACATGGCGGAGCGCGCGAGGAAGCCATTCGTTTCTTCCGAGCGCACGATATTGGTTTTCGCATCCGGCGGCTGCAATTGCTCGCCCGGCGCCTGTCACGCGATTGGGAGATCGATCCTGAAATCCCGGACGATGCGCTCGATTTGGCGCGAGAGAAAATTTACGACATTCTCGCGCTTTATCGCGCGGCCGACGACAACTCGATGCTGGGCGACCATTTCGAGGAACTTGCGATGGACGTGCTCGAGAAGCCCGGTGCAGTGCTGGATTTCCTGGAAACGCAACGCCTGCTTCCCGAGACGGATCTGATGGCCGAACACAAGTTCGCCGATGCTCTTACAGAGATGCCGAAGAACCTGAAGCGGCGCATGCTGCTCACCTATTTAGGCTTCCCGTTCTATGACGTTGCGACGCTACCCTTACTCCAGAGTGAGGGGCTGGACGAATACAATCCGGTCAAGATCGATCGCATCTCGCCCGACGATGCAACTTCGATCCGCGATGGCGGCACGCGCGCGACCCTTCGCGGTATCGAGTTCTACAATTTCGGGGCCTTCTTCAGCCGCGCCTATCGCGAAAACGATTACCTCTGGGGGCGCCTGCACGGGGCCGAGCGCATGATCGACCTTGTCGCTTCAACCGTCGATGGCGGTCTGCAGAACAGCACGATCCAGCATGCCAAGCGCGCCGCATTCCTCGCGGTCCTCGACGAGGAGGCCGCGGCCGGTCGATGCCGGGGTCACATGATCGCGAAGATACGCGGCGAGATCGAAGAGCGAATGGGCCCCGCGACCTGATCTGCTTTAGCTGTCGCTGTTCCAGATAGCTGTCACAAAACCGTCGGCATCGATGAAACCCTCACCGCGCTCGAAATCGTCAAGCAAGCGAGCGGCGATCGTCTCTTCAAGCGAGTTGCCTTCTTCACGCGAGGCTTCGACACGGGTCACCGCTTCGCCGATCATGGCGCGGTAGGCAGCCAGTTCGGCCTTGTTAGACATGGGGCCGTGACCGGGAATGACCTTTGTTTCGTCGTCGATCATCATGATGACGAGGTCGAGCGTGCGCATCGCGTTGTGGACGTTTCCGCCAGAGGCCACGTCAATGAAGGGAAAGCCGGGGATCTTGAAATAGAGATCACCCATGTGGACGATGTTGTCCTCCTCCCAGAACACCACGCTGTCGCCATCGGTGTGTCCGCCGCCGAAATACATCAGGTTGATCGTGTCGCCATTGAGGTGGAAGCGCATGCCTTGGGGATAGGTGACGACGGGCAGAGCCTCCTTTGGAGACGGGCCGATCGTGCGCTCACCGCGCTGCTGTGGTTCGGCTAGACGGATGCGGACATTGTCATGGGCAAAAATGGTCGCGCCGGTTTCGCCGAAATGCTCGTTTCCGCCGGTATGGTCGCCGTGCCAGTGGGTGTTGACGACGTAGCGCACAGGGCTCGCGCCGAGGCCTTCAATTGCGGCTTCGATCTTTTCGCTGAGCGGTGCGTATTGATCGTCGATGATCAGCGTCGCATCCTCGCCATGGCTGACGCCGATATTGCCGCCTCGCCCGAACAGCACCGCGATACCGGGTGCGACTTCTTCAGCGGTGACTTCGACGCTGTCCCAGTTGGTCTGCGCGGTAAGCGGCGATGCGAGGATGGTGCCAGCGCCGAGTGCGGCGGCGATACGGCCGAGTTTTGTCATGGCATGTCTCCCAATTCCGAGAGAATGCCTAGGCCTGACAGACCTTTGTGTCGAGCGTCAACGACAGCTCGGCAGCATCAGCCGCCGAACGCTTCCTTGATCTTCGAGAAGAAACTACGGCTTTCAGGACATTCCTCGCCGGTTTCCGTATCCCGGAATTGCTCGAGGATCTCGCGCTGCTTGCGGCTCAGCTTGGTCGGAGTTTCGACCTTCACCTCGACCACAAGATCGCCGCGACCTCGCCCTTGCAGCACCGGCATACCGGCACCGCGAACGCGCAGCTGTTTGCCCGACTGAATGCCGACCGGGATGTCGACCGTGTTGGTCGAACCGTCGAGGTCGGGAATGTCGACGCTGCCGCCGAGGGCCGCCGTGGTGAAGCTGATCGGTACACGCGTCGCGAGCGTCGTCCCTTCGCGCTCGAACAGCGGGTGCTCTTTCACATGCACGAAGATGTACAGATCACCCGGAGGCGCACCGCGCTGGCCTGCCTCTCCCTTGCCGGAAAGGCGGATGCGGGTGCCGGTGTCGACGCCCGGCGGGATATCGACCTGAAGCGCCTGCGCCTTGTCGACGCGACCTTCGCCGCGGCAATCGCCGCACGGATCTTCGATGACCTGGCCGCGCCCGCCGCAGGTTGGGCATGGCCGTTCAACGACGAACAGGCCCTGCTTTGCGCGTACTGAACCCTGACCATGGCAAAGGTTGCAGGTGCGCTCGCTCGTTCCGGGAGCCGCGCCTGAACCGTCGCAAGTGTCACAGCTTTGCGAAACTTCGATCTCGATCTCTGTCGACTTGCCGTGGAAGGCCTCGTCGAGCGTGACTTGCATGTCGTAACGCAGGTCTGCGCCGCGGCGCTGGCGTTGACGCTGTGCGCCCATTCCACCGCCGCCAAAGGCGCTGCCGAAGATCGTTTCGAAAATGTCGCCGATATCGGCAAAACCATCAGGCCCGTGCCCACCGCCGGGGCCGCCACCGCCATTCATGCCTTGCGTGAAGGCTTCATGGCCGAAGCGGTCATAGGCCGCGCGCTTCTGAGGGTCCTTGAGGCATTCATAGGCCTCGTTGCAGGCCTTGAACTTTGCTTCAGCCTCTGCATTGCCCGGATTGCGGTCCGGGTGCCATTTCATCGCGAGCTTGCGGTAGGCGGACTTGATCGTCGAGCCGTCGGCGTCTCGCGATACTTCGAGCAGGGAGTAATAATCTGTTTGGGTAGCCATTAGTTTGCCTTCCAACCGCCCTCGCCCGGCCCGCGCATGGCAGGCTGAGCGAGGGGGTCTAGCGGGTTAATCGCCCAAGGAACTAACTTAGCCCTTCTTGTCTTCGTCGACTTCCGAGAACTCGGCGTCGACGACGTCTTCGTCGCTCTCTTCTTCAGCAGCGGCCTCTTCGCCAGCATCGCCACCTTCAGGCGCAGCGTTTTCCTGCTCCTGCTTGTAGATCTGCTCGCCCATCTTCATCGCAGCTTGCGTGAGTTCCTGGGCTTTGGCGTTGATTTCGTCGGCATCGTCGCCTTCGAGAGCGGTCTTGGTTGCAGCAATCGCTTCCTCAACGGCACTCTTGGTTTCGGCGTCGATCTTGTCGCCGTTTTCTTCGAGCTGCTTTTCGGTTGCGTGGACAAGGCTGTCGGCCTGGTTGCGGGCCTCGGCGCCAGCGCGGCGCTTCTTGTCCTCTTCTGCAAACTTCTCGGCATCCTGGACCATCTGATCGATGTCGCTGTCGGACAGACCGCCCGAAGCCTGGATCTTGATCGTTTGCTCCTTGCCGGTGCCCTTGTCCTTCGCGCTGACGGACACGATGCCGTTCGCGTCGATGTCGAAGGTCACTTCGATCTGCGGGACACCGCGCGGTGCAGGCGGAATGCCTACGAGGTCGAAATTGCCAAGCAGCTTGTTATCTGCCGCCATTTCGCGCTCACCCTGGAAGACCTTGATCGTCACCGCGTTCTGGTTGTCTTCGGCGGTCGAGTAGGTCTGGGTTTTCTTGGTCGGGATCGTCGTGTTGCGATCGATCATGCGAGTGAAGACACCGCCCAGCGTTTCGATACCCAGCGAAAGCGGGGTAACGTCGAGCAGCAGCACGTCCTTGACGTCGCCCTGCAGAACGCCCGCCTGAATGGCAGCACCCATCGCAACGACTTCGTCCGGGTTCACGCCGGTGTGCGGCTTGGCTTCGAAGAACTTCTCAACCACTTCGCGAACCTTGGGCATGCGGGTCATCCCGCCAACCAAGATCACTTCGTCGATCTCGTCCTTCGATACGCCTGCATCGGCAAGCGCCTTCTTGCACGGATCGAGAGTGCGGTTAATCAGGTCGCCGACCATCTTTTCGAGGTCAGCGCGGCTGATTGTCTCGACGAGGTGCAGCGGGGTGGACGAGCCACCTTCCATGCGAGCGGTGATAAAGGGCAGATTGACTTCGGTCGTGGCCGAGCTCGAAAGCTCGATCTTGGCCTTTTCTGCGGCTTCCTTGAGGCGCTGAAGAGCGAGCTTGTCGGTCTTCAGGTCCATGTTTTCCTTCTTCTTGAAGGCTTCGGCGAGGTGCTCGACAATCGCATTGTCGAAGTCTTCACCGCCAAGGAAGGTGTCACCGTTGGTCGACTTCACTTCAAAGACGCCGTCGCCGATCTCGAGGATCGAGACGTCGAACGTACCGCCGCCAAGGTCGTAAACGGCGATGGTCTTGCCGTCTTCCTTGTCCATGCCATAGGCAAGCGCAGCCGCCGTCGGCTCGTTGATAATGCGAAGGACTTCCAGGCCGGCAATTTGCCCTGCATCCTTGGTTGCCTGACGCTGGGCGTCGTTGAAGTAGGCAGGGACCGTGATGACGGCCTGCTCAACCGTTTCGCCGAGATAGCTCTCAGCGGTTTCCTTCATCTTCTGCAGGATGAACGCCGAAATCTGCGAAGGCGAATACTCTTCGCCGCCTGCTGAAACCCATGCATCGCCGTTCTTGCCCTTGACGATGTTGTAGGGGACGATGTCCATATCCTTCTTGGTGGTAGGATCGTCGAAGCGGCGGCCGATGAGGCGCTTGATCGCGAAAAGAGTGTTGTCGGGGTTGGTGACGGCCTGGCGCTTTGCGGGCTGGCCAATCAGACGTTCGCCATCCTTGGTGAAGGCGACGATCGAAGGCGTCGTGCGAGCGCCTTCCGAATTCTCGATAACCTTGGGCTTACCGCCATCCATGACAGCAACGCAGCTGTTGGTGGTGCCGAGGTCGATACCGATTACTTTACCCATGTTGTTCCCATCTCTTAGGTCTTGTTGGACACCGCGCCTTGCGCCTCCCAAAAGCGGCGAGACGGCTCGGCGGCTCGAATTATGCTGGCGATATAGGTGCGGTTTCGCTTGGCACAAGAACCGCAGCGCTCTAGTTTTTGCACCATCCACAAGGTGGAACAGTTTCACGGGGTATTACAATAATGAGCAATAATATGACGGGAGTAGCGATGAAACGGGCAGCATTCGGGCTTGTACTGGCAGGAAGCATGGCCCTTGCGGCTTGCGGCGGAGAAGCCGAAGTCGTCGAAGAAACCGCGCCCGAAGGCGTTATCGAAGGCGTCACGATTGAAAATCCGCGCATGGTTCTCGCCCCTGTTTCGGGCAATCCGGCAGCGATCTATTTCGATTTTTCCTATGACGGCGACCGTGCCTTCTCGCTTGGCCGCGTGTCGGTCGAAGGGGCCGAAAGCGCAGTCATGCACCAGTTCGGCGAATATGATTTCGAAGTGCAGATGATGGAAGCGCTGCCGATCCCGGTGAAGAACGGGACCACGGTCGAATTCAAACCGGGCGACTATCACGTCATGGCAATGGGCGTATCGCCTGATCTTCAGCCGGGTGACACCACTGAAGTCACTCTTACGGTTTCGGGCGGCAAGACTCACAAGTTCGACGCAGAAGTTCGCGCCGCCGGGGAAGAGCGCTGAACGAACAGCCCTCGCTAGATAAAGGGGACGCTTTGCTGCCCGCCTGCCCGGTGGGCGGCGAGCGTCACCTGACTTCCGGCGAAGTCGAGATTGCGCGCACCGTTTTTGGTGACGCTATCGATTACGGCTCTGTCCAGATCAGGCGGCGCAAGTGGTTTCCGTTCCAGCCCAGGAAGGTGACGATGGCACCGCGCGGGCACGTGCACTTCCATCCGGAAGGCAGCGCCTATTGTGACGACTTTTCGAGCGTGAACATTCTGCGGCAGGGCCTACTGATCCATGAGCTTACGCATGTCTGGCAGACACAGATGCGCGGCGACTGGTACCTGATCCTCAACCGGCACCCGTTTTGCCGCTACGACTACAGTCTGAAGCCCGGACAGCCTTTCAAGAAGTATGGCATTGAACAACAGGCAGAGATTGTGAAGCACGCTTTCTGGCTGCGCCACGGAGTCAAGGTAGCGGGCGTTGCCGACAAGGAAGCTTACGACGTCCTTGTCAAGTTCGACGGTGCCACGCTGCCGAGATAGCGAGTGGCCAAGCCCCCATTAATCGGGCTAAGATGAACAGGATGACGCTGCGCCCGATTGGCGCCGCTTTGGAGGGGTAATTTCATGAAACGCATTTCCATCGCTCTTGCGACTGTTGCACTTGGCGTGTCGGGCACGGCTCTCGCCCAGAACATCTTCGGCGATCCTAACTCGGGCACTGTCACCTTGTCGGCTAACTTTGAGGACGACCCTCGCACGGTCAGCGTCACGTCGGGCGGCGACATCGACGCAAGCGAAGCGATTGACGGATGCGTCGGTTACATTTCCGAAGATCCCGACGTGCGCCTCAGCTTTACCGCAGACGAGAGCCCCAACGCCTTCCCACTCTACATTTCGGCGACTTCCGATGAGGACACCGTCCTCGTGATCAATGCGCCGGACGGCAACTGGTACTGCAACGACGATGGCAGCGAAGGGCAAAACCCCTCGGTTGTCTTCGGACCAGCACAGAGCGGCGATTATGAAATCTGGATCGGCTCATATGAGCAGGGCCAATATCATGATGCGCAGCTCAATATCTCCGAGCTAGGTGGCCAGTAAGCGGTCTGCGCAATAACACGCAGTCAGAACGCAAAACTGTAAGTTCTAGCGATGAACGACTTCGAGTTCGTCTTTGTGCTCTACGCGCTCGTGCTTGGTCTCTCGATGGTCGAGTTGCTCGCAGGGCTTGGCCGGGCGATGGAGTACAAGTTTGCGCGGGATGCAGCGCATGAGCGGTTCACCATAGGCTGGCTGACTCCGCTTTTTGCGGTCTTTGTTATGCTCGACCTCATGAGTTTCTGGATGTTCGCTTGGGCGATCCGCGAACTCATCAATGTCTCGCCGGCAACGATCGTCGGCGTAACGGCTTTTGCATCGTCCTATTATCTTGCAGCGCGGCTCGTTTTCCCGTCGGACCCCGAGGCCTTCACCGACCTCGACGATCACTTCTACCGGGTGCGCCGTGTGGTCTTGGGCATCCTGATCGCGCTCGTCATCGTGCAATGGGCATACATAACCTCACAGTCGGGCCTCGCAGCAATAGCTGGCAACCCCGTGAGCATCGTCCTGACTGTAATCCTGCTAGTTCTGATGGCAGCCGGAATGTTCTGCAAGAAAGACTGGCAAAACATCGCAATTCTCAGCGCACTCAACATTCGGTACCTGGCGCTTTATCTCGTATTCTAAGCAAATCAGAACCCGCCCCGGCGCCACCTAACGACACGCAGAAAGCACTCAGACATGATCACCCATTCCACTCTTGATGGCTCGCACATCCTGACCATGGACGATGGCAAGGTAAATGCGCTCAACAAGGAAAAGCTTGATGCCCTCGTTGCGGCGCTGGCCGAGTGTGCGCAGAATCAGGCACCGGTTGCCATTCGCGGGCGCAAAGGGATTTTTTCCGCAGGCTTCGACCTGAAGGGTTTCGCAGCTGGACCGGAAGCGGCAACCGCGCAGCTTCAGGGGGGCAAGGACGCGCTGCTCGCGATCTTGCGGCACCCTGCCCCGGTCGTCACCCTTTGCGAGGGGCATGCCTATCCGATGGGCGCCTTCCTGATGCTCGCGAGCGATCGCGCCATCGGCACCGAAGGCAACTTCGTGACCGGCATGAATGAAAGTGCGATCGGGATGGCGCTCCCAATCTATCCGATGATCCTTGGTGGCGCGCGACTGAATTCGACCGGGCGCAAGGCGGTGGCCACATCGCAGATGTTCTCGCCTTCCGAAGCGCGCGAAGTCGGTTACTTCGACCTTGTGGTCGGCCCGGACGAAGTCGAAGAGACCATCGCCAAAACATTGGCCGAACTGAAAAAACTCAATCCCGGCGCATTCCACGCCAACAAGTCCGCCATGAACAAGCAGTTGGTTGCCGATATCGAGGCAAGCCCGCTGCCGGACTTCGGGTGAGCGAGCCTGCCATTCTGATCCGCGAATTCCGCTCCAGCGATGCAGAGGCATTTGCGGCGCTCAATCTACGCTGGATTGAGGCGGACTTCGGCGTCGAGGACGAGGATCGTCGCCAGCTGGAGCATCCACAAGAGACAATCATGGACCCTGGCGGCGCTATCGCAGTCGCAGAATGCGATGGCAAAGTTGTCGGCACAGGAGCGCTAATCCCCGCGCATCGTCCGCCATCCGGCGAGGGCCGCTGGGGAGAAATCATCAAGATGGCGACCGACCCCGACCACCAGGGACGCGGAATTGCCAGCGCGATTATCGACCATCTGATCGAAGCCGCTCGTGAGAGAGGTATGGACCACCTGTGGCTCGAAACGAACGACAAGCTTCAGGCCGCGACCGCGCTCTACAAACGCAAGGGCTTCACCCCGCTTTCGAGCGAGGACAAATGGTCCACGCCCTACTCACGGTGCAATTTGCAGATGGTATTGACGATCTGAGTATTGATCAGTCCGCCTTTTTAGCGACGCCCACCATTGCGGGGCGCAGCAGGCGGTCCTTGATCATCCAGCCCGACTGCATTTCTTGAATCACCGTGCCCGGCTCGTGATCGGCCGAGGGGATTTCCATCATCGCCTGGTGCTGGTTGGGATCGAGCGGCAGGCCGACAGCGGCCACGCGCTCAACGCCGTGCTGCTTGAAAACCTTTTCAAGCTCACGCTGGGTCGCCTCGATGCCGGTGACGAGACCTTTCATCTTGTCGTCTTCGCGCAAGCTGTCAGGTATCGCATCGACCGCGCGGCTGAGATTGTCCCACACGCTCAGGATATCGCGGGCAAAGCCTGTCGCCGCATAGTTGCGCGCATCGGCAATGTCCTTCTCAGCACGGCGGCGAACGTTCTGTGTTTCAGCGCGCGCGTAAAGGACATCCTGCTTGGCAGCCTCAAGGTCGCCGCGAAGCGCCTCAAGCGCCTCACCCAGAGCGCCCTCACCTTCGCTCTCATCTTCGCTGCCATCATCGAGGAATTCCTCGGGCACACCCTTCAATTCTTCTTCAGCTGCCGCATCCACCTGCGGCTTATCGTTGTCGATCATGTCTTTTGGTTTTCCTGATTAAGCGATCAGTTTGCCCAGTGAACGGGCCGTTAGGTCCACCATGGGGACCACGCGCGCGTAATTCAAGCGCGTGGGCCCAATCACACCGAGCACCCCGACCACGCGACCTTCCATGTCGCGATAGGGCGAAGCGATGACGGAAGAGCCCGATAGACCGAACAAGCGATTCTCTGCACCAATAAAAATACGGGTCGCGTCGGCCTCGCGGGCGCTCTCGAGGAGCTGTGCGACGGACTGCTTGTTCTCAAGGTCATCAAGGAGCGAGCGGACACGCTCGATATCACCCATCGCGGCTTCGTCGAGGAGGTTTGCAGCACCGCGAACGATCAGGACAGGCCGTTCGTCCGCATCTGCGCTCCACACGGCAAGTCCGCGCTCAACAAGATCGCGGCTCGCATCATCCAACTGCGACTTGCCGGACTTGATTTCCGCCCGCATCGCCTGCGCCGCTTCGGCAAGCGTGCGACCGGCAAGTCGCGAGGTAATGTAATTGCTCGCCGCTTCGAGCGAGCCTGTCGCTGCCGGATCGAGGTCGAGCACACGGTTCTCGACCCCGCCATCCTCGCCCACCAGCACCGCAAGCGCTCTGCCCTGTCCAAGGCTGACGAGGCTGAACTGGGCAAGCCGCTGTTCGCGCGTCGGGACCATGACCATGCCTGCCGCGCCCGAAAGCTCAGACAAGAGCGCGCTCGTCTTCTGAAGCGCCTGTTCTACAGGTCCGCCTTCCGCAAGCCGCGCTTCGATCTGTGCGCGCTCTTCGGCGCTCGGTTCGGCAACGCGCATCATCCCATCGACGAATATGCGCAGGCCAGCATCGGTCGGCATCCTGCCCGCACTGGTATGAGGCGCGGCGAGCAAGCCTAGCCCCTCAAGCTCGGCCAGCACCGAGCGGATAGAGGCTGGCGACAAGTTGAGCGCACCATCGCTTGCGAGCGTCTTTGAGCCCACCGGCTGACCGCTGTCGATGTATTCTTCGACCACGCGCCTGAAAATCTCGCGTGCTCTTTGCGTCAATTCGGTGATCGGTGGGGATGCCATAGGGGTAATCTTAGTCTTTGCGCTTGCGGCGACAAGCCTGGGGTGCCACTTGGCCCGCAACACAGACATACGGAGTACCTAATGCGCCCTTCAGGACGTAGCGCAGACGAAATGCGCACTATCACAATCGAGACCGGCTACACCAAGCATGCCGAGGGATCGTGCCTCATCAGCTTCGGCGACACCAAGGTGCTGTGCACCGCGAGCGTCGAAGAACGGATCCCGCCATGGCTGCGCGGCAAGGGCGAAGGCTGGGTTACGGGCGAGTATTCGATGCTCCCACGCGCCACGCACACCCGCGGATCGCGCGAGGCGGCACGTGGAAAGCAGTCGGGCCGCACGCAGGAAATTCAGCGCCTGATCGGTCGATCCCTGCGCGCAGTGGTTGACCTGCAAAAGCTTGGCGAGCGTCAGATCACTCTCGATTGCGACGTGATCCAGGCCGATGGCGGCACGCGCACGGCCTCGATCTCGGGCGCTTGGGTGGCCCTTCGCCTCGCAGTCAGCAAGCTGATGGCTGAAGGTGCGATCAAGGAAGACCCGATCACCGGGCAGGTCGCTGCTATCTCCTGCGGCATTTTTGAGGGCACCCCTGTGCTCGACCTCGACTATGATGAAGACTCGAGCGCCGACGCAGACGCCAACTTCGTACTCATCGATGGCGGCCAGATCGCCGAAGTTCAGGCGACCGCTGAAGGCGCGACCTATGACGAGGAAGGCCTGCTGCGCCTCTTGCGTCTTGCCAACATTGGTTGCGATGCGATCTTCAAGGCGCAGTTGGACGCGGTGAAGTGAGCCGCAAGCTCGGAGGTGGATCGCTCGTCATCGCGACACACAATCCGGGCAAGCTGAAAGAGATTTCGGCGTTGCTCGATCCGTACGGGATGAAGTGCATTTCGGCAGGCTCACTGGGTCTGCCGGAGCCGCCTGAGACGGGCACCACCTTCGCCCAGAACGCGCTGATCAAGGCGCGCTCAGCTGCCGAAGCCTCCGGGCTTGCTGCCTTGGCAGACGACAGCGGCCTAAGTGTCGATGCGCTTGGCGGACGCCCCGGCGTTTACACCGCCGATTGGGCTGAAAGGCAATGGTTCGAGGGCGATCCGGGCCGCGACTGGTACATGGCGATGGGCAAGGTCGAGGGGATGCTGCAGCAGCTTGGCCCCGACACAGATCGCACAGCCGCATTCCACTGCGTTCTAGCGGTTGCTTGGCCGGACGGTGAGCATGCTGTCTATGAAGGCAAATGCCCCGGCTCGCTAACATGGCCTCCGCGCGGCGAAATGGGCTTTGGCTACGATCCGGTCTTCGTTCCGTCGGCACGCGATGGCGATCAAACTTTCGCTGAGATCGATCCTTCGGAAAAGCACGCGATCTCTCACCGCGCCGACGCGTTTGCCAAGCTGGTTGCGGATCAGTTCGGCGTCTAGCGCCGGGCTATGTTGTCGCGCGGTGCAATCCGGGCACCCATCAGATTCCCAGCTGGCCAATAGCGGCAAACAAGCACATCGAAACGCGCGCCGCGTGCTGTGGCACAGCCGACCTCGCGCGTGGTAGCCCAGACGATCTGGGTGTAGTGCCCAACATCGGCCCAGTTTCCCGTCCGCGAGACCTGCGGGAAATCGCCCGCCCGGAAATGCTGCTTCTCCGCCGCAAAATGAGCGATCATCTGCTGCGGGGTGAAGTAGCCCGCCGTTCCCATCCAAAGGTTCTCGCCAGCGCCGCCCCTTTTGTCCGGAGATGAATGCCGAATCCGCCCTTCTCTCGCGAGCGTTTGGGCCCATTCGAGCGCTTCGCCTTCTAGCCTGCGTGACCATTCGAGCGGCGCGACGCCAAATTCGGCTCGTTCAGCGTTGTGAGCGACCAGCCAAATGCGTTCATCCGCTTGAGCGGGCACAGAGGCGAAAATGCCAAGGCTACTTGCAAGACCGATAATTGTCGCACGAACTTTCATAGCCTAAAGAATGCCCTGCAAGCGTTACGGAAAGACTGACAAAACCCTTGGCACGCGCCCTCTACATCCACTGGCCCTTCTGCGCGAAGAAATGCCCCTATTGCGACTTCAACTCGCATGTTCGCGAGAGCGTGGACATCGACCTGTGGGAACGCGCGCTCATTGCCGACTTGCGCGCTGAGGCGCGTGAAGGAGGCTATGAGAAACTGACTTCGATCTTTTTTGGAGGCGGGACCCCGTCGCTGATGCCGCCCAAACTGGTTTCAGCTTTGCTGAACGAAGCAGAGAAACTCTGGGGCTTTGCACCCGAGATCGAGATCACTCTTGAAGCCAACCCCTCGTCGGTAGAGGCGGCCAACTTCGCCGCGCTTGCGTCGGCTGGCATCAATCGCGTGTCACTTGGAGTGCAGTCGCTTGACGACAAGACCCTACGCTGGCTTGGGCGACTTCATGGCGCGCAGGAGGCGATCGGAGCGCTTGACGTTGCGCAGGCTCATTTTGCGCGTGTCAGTTTTGACCTGATCTATGCCCTGCCCGACCAAACTGCTGAGCAATGGGAAGCGCAACTCACAAGGGCACTATCGTTCGGCACCTCGCATATGTCGCTTTATCAGCTCACGATTGAGCCCGGCACGCGTTTCGAAACTGACGTTCGCCTTGGGCGATTTGCTCCGCTGGACAATGACGAGGCAGCAGAGCTGTTTGCACTCACGCAGTCCCTCACATCGGCTGCAGGATTGCCAGCATATGAAACCAGCAATCACGCGCACCCAGATGACGAAAGCCGCCACAATCTCACTTATTGGCGGTACCAGGATTACGCAGGCGTTGGTCCAGGTGCCCATGGCCGACGTGGCGGGTTCGCTACCGTGAGGCACAAAAAGCCGGAGAATTTTCTCAAGGCGGTGAACGAAAGAGCGCACGGCATTTCGGAGCAGCGTCTTCTGGACCCGAAGGAAGCGGCGTCCGAGGCCTTGATGATGGGGCTAAGGCTCGTTGAAGGGGTCGACCTGTCGGCCTTGGAGGCGCGTTTTCGGCAGGATCGCGGCGAAATGGTCGATGCAGGCAAACTCAAGCACCTGAAGGACATCGGCCTGATCTGGCAGGAAGACGAGCGCATTGGACTTACCGATGCCGGGCGCCCAGTCCTTGACGCGGTCCTGGGCGACTTGCTTGCCGAAGCACTGGTGCAGGCGTGAGCGAGGCGGCTCTAATAGGTCAGTGGCAGTCGCACCTTGCTGATGCGAGGCGCAGAAGTCCTCACACTGTCCGAGCCTATGTCGGCGCTGCGCGGCGGTTGCTCAGAGCGAGAGACCTTAGCACGTGGCACGACGTCGCGGCGGTCGAAGCGCACGATTTGCGAAGCCACCTTGCTAGCCGGCGCGCGCAAGGGCTCTCCAATTCGAGCGCAGCGCGCGAACTGTCGGCCCTGAAAGCTTTGATCGCATATGCTCGCTCTGAAGCCGGTGATCCCGACCCTTCGGCACCGCGCCTTTGCGGGCCGCGCCTCAAGAAAGGTCTTCCCCGCCCAGTAACACCCGATGAAGCGGTCAACATCGCTGATCTCATTGACGGAACCGCTAGCGAAGACTGGATTGGAGCACGCGACCGTGCGGTCCTGCTCCTAATGTATGGAAGCGGCCTGCGCATTGCCGAGGCGTTGTCATTGGAAGGCCGCGATGCTGTGCTTGGCGAAACGTTGCAAGTCACCGGCAAGGGCGGCAAGCAGCGCTTGGTCCCGATCCTACCAATCACGCGTGAGGCGGTGGCAGAGTATGCAAACGCGTGCCCGTGGCCCCTCCCCACGCACGAGCCGCTGTTTCGCGGAGCCAAAGGTGGACCACTTTCCGCAGGAATGGTGCAGAAAGCGATGGCAAGAGCACGGCGCGCTCTCGGCCTTCCCGACACCGCAACCCCGCACGCGCTTCGCCACTCGTTCGCCACTCATCTTTTGGGGGCTGGTGCGGATCTTCGGAGTCTGCAGGAATTGCTCGGCCATGCCTCGCTTGGTTCGACCCAAATTTATACCAAGGTCGACGCGGCCAGCCTGCTGGAAACTTATCGCGGCGCGCACCCGCGCGCAAAAAAGGGCTAAGTGCGCCGGGCCGCCAAGCGCGCTTCGATCGCGTCCCAGATCATTCCGGCGAGATCGGTCCCGTCAAAGTTGGAAATTGCGACGATCCCGGTGGGTGAAGTGACGTTGATCTCGGTGAGATACTTACCTCCAATCACGTCAATGCCCACGAAAGTCAGGCCAAGTCGCTTGAGTTCGGGGCCCATGGCCTCGCAAATTTCGACCTCTCGGTCGGTCAGGGTTGTTGCTTCCGCGCTTCCACCCATGGCGAGATTCGAACGGAACTCACCTTCCCCCGGTATCCTGTTGATAGCACCTGCAATTTCGCCATCGATCAAGACGATACGCTTGTCCCCTTCTGCCACTTCGGGAAGGAAGGGTTGGACCATGTGCGGTTCGGGCCAGGTTTGATTGAAAACTTCGAACAATGCGGTGAGATTGTCGCCGCTCTCCGGAACGCGGAAAATGGCCTTGCCGCCATTACCGTGGATTGGCTTCACAACGACCGCTCCATGTTCCTTCATGAAGCGCTTCACCTCGTCGACTGAGCGAGTGACCAGCGTTGGCGGCATGAAGCGGCGATAGTCGAGGACCATCACCTTTTCGGGGGCGTTGCGAACATTGGCAGGGTCGTTAACGACCAGTGTCTCTGCCTGAATGCGCTCGAGCATATGTGTCGCGGTGATATAGCCCATGTGGAACGGCGGATCCTGTCGCATCAACACGACGTCGATATCGCGCCCGAGATCAAGGCGCTGGGCCTCGCCCTTTTCGAAGTGGTCGCCTTCGACGCGTTGCACCTTCACAGGAAAGCATTCCGCGATAAGGCGGTCATTCGCATCAAGTGTCAGGCTTTCGACATGATACTCGAAAACCTCGTACCCGCGCTCCTGTGCCGCAAGCATTAGGGCAAACGAACTGTCGCCTTTGATATTGATGTTTTCGATTGGGTCCATCTGGACTGCGATTTTGAGGCTCATAAAACTTCCTAAGGCATCCAGGCGTTTTCGATGTGGCGGGGCTTGCTTCCGGGCGCAAGCAGGATCACGTCGATGCGGATATCGTCTTCCGGCATTGCGTATTCGTGTGCGACCATCTCGACCGCCGCGGCGACCCGCGCTAGGCGGCGTTCATCGATGGCGGTGTCGAGATCACTGCTGCGCTTTCGCCACTTTACCTCGACAAACGCAACCAAGCCCTTCTTTCGGGCGATCAAGTCAATCTCGCCGAGCTTGGTCTTGCGCCTTTCGGCGAGCACTTCGAAGCCTTGCTGCATCAGCCATTGCGCGGCCTGTGCTTCCGCCTCACGCCCCTTTCGGTCGGCAACTACGCGCTTTTCATTCATTCGCCGCGGAGCTCCACAGCGCGGGCGTATAGCGATTGGCGATCAATCCCGGTCGACTTTGAGACCATACCGGCAGCCTTGCTGGCGCTCATGGTTTTCAATGCGTCGCGCAACAGCTGGTCGGGGTCAGCATCGCTGAGTGTTTCCCCGGGCGGCCCCACCAGCAGCACAATCTCGCCCTTCGGAGGATGCGCTTCGTAATGTTCGGCCAATTCGCCCGGAGTGCCGCTCCGGCATTCTTCGTGCAGCTTGGTAAGTTCGCGAGCCACCGCCACCTCGCGCGTGGGCCAGACTTCGGCAATTGCTCGCAACGACCGCTCGAGCCGAGGCCCGGTTTCATAGAAGATCAAAGTTACGCTCACGCTTGCCAATTCAGCTAGCACATCACCGCGCGCTTTCTCTTTGACGGGCAGGAAACCGGCGAAAAGGAAGCGATCGTTAGGCAATCCCGAAAGCGTAAGCCCGGAAATGGCAGCGCAGGCCCCCGGCAGCGTTGTCACCTCGATCTCAGCTTCGCGAGCCTCACGCACAAGCCGATAACCCGGGTCGGAGACCAGAGGCGTTCCCGCATCGCTTACAAGCGCAATCGGTTCCCTTCGCGCCAGTTCGATTAATCGCTCCCGCACCTCGGCTGAGGCGTGGTCATCATAGCGCTGCATGCGGGTCTTGATGTCATACGCCTTGAGCAATTTTCCGGTCACCCGCGTGTCTTCGCAGGCGATCACGGCTACCCGGCGCAACACGTCGAGCGCACGCATCGTTATATCGCCAAGATTGCCAATCGGGGTCGCGACTATATAGAGACCGGGATCAAGCAATTCGGTTTTGGCTGATTCAGGATTGTGCGTGCTCATGAGGGCCGCATCCTTGGAGAAGCGATGAGGGGTCGGCAAGAATGAAGCGTATGTTTGGCACCAATTTCCTTGCGGATGGATCACGCAAGGTCCTGAAGGCGTTCAACCGTCGCAATGCCGCGATGGTGGCTACAGCGATGCTGCTTGCAGGCTGTCAGGTCATTCCCAAGACCGAGACGGTTTCAACAACGCCATCGACAACTCCGACCCCGCAGCCAAGCCAGACCGCGCTGCCAACCGACGCAACCCGTCACCGTGTCGCTTTGCTGGTGCCAATGGGCGGGTCCGCCTCGGAAGTCGGACAGTCTCTTGCCAACGCAACCACGATGGCGCTGATCGACACCAACGCAAACAATCTGCGCATCACCACGTACGATACCTCTGGCGGCGCGGCAGCCGCTGCGCGCCAGGCGATCGCCGATGGCAATCGGTTGATCCTCGGGCCTCTTCTCGCGGACAACGTGCCCGCCGTCCAGTCTGCAGCGCGGCCAGCCAATGTCCCAGCTATCGCATTCTCGAACGATTCGAGCGTTGCCAGCGCAGATGTTTTCGTGATGGGACATATTCCCGAACAATCGATCCGTCGCTCGGTCGAATATGCGCGCCGCAATGGATCAAACAGCTTCGCAGCTCTGTTGCCCGAGGGCGATTATGGGCAACGTTCCTACAATGCCTTGCAGAACTCCCTGCGCGATTACGGCGGCAATCTGGTCAGGTTTGAACGTTATGCTCGCGGTAACACCTCAATTGTCGGCGCTGCGCAGCGCCTGCGTCAGTCGGGTGGATACGACACCGTTCTGATCGCCGATGGTGCGCGCCTCGCCATTCAGGCCGCAGGTCAGATCCGCAGCCAGGGCGCCGAAGGCACTCGCCTGCTCGGAACTGAATTGTGGAGCGGTGAAGCCGCGATCACTCAGTCATCGACCGTGAACGGAGCCCTGTTTTCTGCCGTTTCCGACACGCGGTTCCGTCGATTTGCGGACAGCTACGAAGCGCGCTTCGGGGCAAAGCCATATCGCATCGCGACGCTCGGCTATGATGCCGTGCTGCTGACGCTGCGCATCGCTCAGGATTGGGAAGTGGGCGACGATTTCCCCACCAATCGCCTCTATGATCGCGGTGGCTTCCTCGGCGTCGACGGCCCGTTCCGCTTCGCTCGTAGCGGTGTTGCACAGCGTGCGCTCGAGGTTCGAGAAGTGCGCGGCAACCAGGTTATCGCTGTCGATGCGGCTCCGCGCAGCTTTGGGAACTAAAAGCGGCGCAAAACGGGTGTGCCCCTGCTTGTGAGCGGTGGGCACTCGTCCCTATATCGGAAGCATGTCCGACGACCTGTTTGAAAACACGCCGACCACCTCTGGCGATTATGACTCTTCCTCCATCGAAGTCCTTGAGGGACTGGAGCCCGTGCGGCGCCGTCCCGGCATGTATATCGGCGGCACCGACGATCGCGCCCTGCACCACCTGGCGGCAGAAGTCCTCGACAACTCGATGGACGAAGCGGTCGCAGGCCATGCTTCACGGATCGAGGTGCGGCTTGAGGAAGGCAATCGTCTCAGCATTTCGGACAATGGTCGCGGTATTCCGGTCGACGAGCACCCCAAGTATCCGGGCAAATCGACCCTCGAAGTGATCCTGACGACGCTTCACTCAGGGGGCAAATTCTCGGGAAAGGCCTACGCCACCAGTGGCGGCCTTCACGGTGTGGGCGTCAGTGTGGTCAACGCGCTGTCCTCACACACCCGCGTCGAAGTCGCCCGCGACAAGCAACTTTACGCCCAGGAATTCGCAAAGGGTCACACGCAAGGTCCCATCGAGGTAGTCGGCGCAGCACCAAACCGCCGCGGGACGACAGTCACATTTACGCCAGACACCGAGATTTTCGGCGACCGCCAGTTCAAACCGCACCGCCTTTTCAAACTCGCTCGCTCCAAGGCATATCTGTTTGCTGGGGTGGAAATCCGTTGGAAATGCGCAGAAAGCCTTACCAGCGACGATGTACCGGCAGAGGCCACCTTCAAGTTTCCTGGCGGGCTCGCCGACCACCTTGCCGAACAGGTCGGACAGCGCGAATGCGTCACCGCCCAGCCCTTTACTGGAAAACAGGAGTTTCCCGAAAAGGACGGCATCGGTCAGGGCAGCGTCGAGTGGGCCATTGCGTGGCCGCTCTACTCGGACGGCTCGACCAGCTGGTATTGTAATACGGTCCCGACGCCTGATGGCGGAACGCATGAGCAGGGCGTTCGCGGGGCCCTGACCAAGGGCCTGCGGGCTTTCGGAGAGCTGACCGGCACCAAGAAAGCCAAGGACATTACGGCTGACGACGTGATGACCGGCGCCGAGGTGATGCTGAGTGTCTTCATCCGCGATCCGCAGTTTCAGTCGCAGACAAAGGACCGCCTGACATCGCCCGAAGCCGCTCGCCTCGTCGAAGCGGCGGTGCGCGATCACTTTGATCACTTCCTCACCGACAATATGGATCGGGGTAAGGCGCTGCTGGGCGAAGTGATGGAGCGCATGGATGAGCGTCTCAAGCGCAAGCAAGAGCGCGAGATCAAGCGCAAGACCGCGACCAATGCGAAGAAGCTGCGCCTGCCCGGAAAGCTCACCGATTGCTCGGGCGAAGGGGAGCGCGAGACCGAACTCTTCATCGTCGAAGGGGACTCGGCAGGCGGCAGCGCCAAGCAAGCACGCGACCGCAAAACTCAGGCGATTCTCCCAATCCGCGGCAAGATCCTGAATGTCGCATCCGCAACCGCCGACAAGATCCGCGCGAACTCTGAAATCGCCGATCTGACGCTCGCCATGGGATGCGGCACCCGCAAAGATTGCGATCCGGAAAGCCTGCGGTATGACCGTATCATCATCATGACCGACGCCGATGTTGATGGCGCGCACATCGCGACGCTCTTGATGACGTTCTTCTTCCAGGAGATGCCCGAAGTCGTTCGCAAGGGGCACCTTTTCCTCGCTCAGCCTCCGCTTTACCGCCTCACCGCAGGCAAGGAGAGCCGCTACGCCCGCGACGACGCGCACCGCGCGGAGTTGGAAGAGACGGTGTTCAAGGGCAAGAAAGTCGATGTCGCGCGCTTCAAGGGTCTTGGCGAGATGAACCCACAGCAATTGCGCGAAACAACGATGCATCCAGAGACGCGCAGCCTCGTCCGAATCACGCTCCCGCAGGAGTTCGAGGACAGAGCGGGCGTCAAAGTCCTCGTAGACCAACTGATGGGTAAGAACCCCGAACACCGCTTCAATTTCATCCAGAACCGCGCGGGCGAGATGGACCGCGACATGATCGATGCGTGATGGCGGATAAGGGCAAGTATCCCAATCCTCGAGAAGAGGACATTTACGCGGGCGACCGGCGCGTCTCTCGCCCGGATAGCGCCCTTCCCGACTGGCATATTCCCGACGCGAAATATCGGCCAATACCCATCGCCTGGTTCGCGGCCGCATTCTTGATCCAGCTGTTGCTGCTTACAATGGTGTTCGTGGTGCTCGCAGGGCAATCGGGTTGGATCACGATCGCAGTATCAAGCCTGATAACCGGCGCGCTTGGCATGTGGACTTGGGAGCGCGGGATGAAGGATGCGGGCACGGGCTGGAAGGTGGCGACAATCCTCGTACTGGTGGGGCAATTGGCATTCGTTTGCCTGGGGGCAAGCACGCGGCTCTGACCGGCAGTCAGCCAAATCTGCCCCCGGCGTGTAAGAAATCCGCGTGCCGCTGGACTAAGGGGGTATGACACAAGACGCAGACACTCTTTACCGGCAAGCAGGCGAAGAATTTGCGCCAGCGCTTGCCCGCCTCGCTCGCGCTGTCGAACGCAATGCGGACAAGGCGCGCGATCTCGAACAAGAGATGCACTGCGCTTTGTGGTCGAGCCTTGCCCGGTTCAATGGCGACTGTACCATCAAGACCTGGGTCTACCGCGTCGCGCACAATGTCGCTGCCGATCATGTCGCAAAGGCGATGCGCGGACCGACGAAAATCCCGCTCGATGAAATCGATGCTCTCCCGGACGCGGCCAATCCTGAAGCCGATGCAGCTGAAAACCTCGTTCTGGAGCAAGTCGCGGAACTGATCCGGCGGCTCCCTGCGCTTGATGCTCAGGTTATTATCCTGTGGCTCGAAGGCGAGAGCGCTTCAGACATTTCCGAAATCACCGGCCTGTCCTCAGGCGCGGTCGCAACGCGTGTGCATCGCATCAAGGCGCTGCTTGCAGGCCATTTTGAACTAGGAGATCCTTCATGACCCGACCACCAATGCCCGGCTGGGACAGCCAGAATAGCGACGCATCTTTCAGCGCGCCTTCCGATTGCGCTGCTCGCATCGGCAAGTTTGAGCGCCGGATCCGGTTTCGCAACATCACCGAATACGCTGCAGGCACGCTGGTGATCCTGCTGTTCGCAGGAATGGCAATCGGCGCATTCATGCGCGATGAATTGCTGATCACGCTTTCAGCCCTGCTCACAGTCGGCGGCGCAATCGTGGTTATGGTCGGCCTTAAGCGCCGCGCGAGCAATCTTGATCGCCGTCCGGAAGATGCGTGCCTTGTGCACCTGCGCCGCCAGTATCAGCGTCAATATGAAGCACTACGCGATGTGCCGCGCTGGTACCTCGCGCCACTGATGCCTGGAGTTATCCTGTTCTACTATGCCGTGACATCAAGGGTTGCCGAAGTGACGGGCTGGCTCCGCGCTATCGAAGGGGCTGCGGGACCTGCAGCGATCACCTTCGGGATCTTTGCTCTTGTTGCTCTCGCCAACTGGATCGGCGCGCGCGCGCTCAAGAAGAAAGCCGATGAAATAGAGGCGCTAGCCTGACCACTCGATACCGGATGCGTGGACTGCTCGCTGGGCCTGGCAGTCCCCTTCCCCCCTTGCGCGCCGAGGCCACGTCTCTTATCGCGGCGCACAAATAAATGCGTTTTGAAGGGAAACCGATGACCGAAGAGAGCACCGAGCAGCAGCGTTTTGAAGGCACCAGCGACTATATCGCGACCGAAGATCTAAAGGTTGCCGTCAACGCCGCAGTGACGCTGCGCCGTCCGCTGCTGGTCAAAGGTGAACCGGGAACCGGCAAGACCGTTCTCGCGCATGAGATCTCAAAGGCTATCGGTGCCCCGCTTATTGAGTGGAACGTCAAGTCGACCACCAAGGCGCAGCAGGGTCTTTACGAATATGATGCGGTTGCACGCCTGCGCGACGGCCAGCTGGGCGAAGAGCGCGTTCACGATATCCGGAACTACATCAAGAAAGGCAAACTCTGGGAAGCCTTCACCTCAGAGGAGCTGCCCGTCTTGCTGATCGACGAGATCGACAAGGCCGACATCGAGTTTCCGAACGACCTTCTACAGGAGCTCGATCGCATGAGCTTCGACGTTTACGAAACGCAGGAACGGATCGAGGCAAAGGAACGCCCGATCGTCGTGATCACTTCGAACAACGAGAAGGAACTGCCCGACGCATTCCTGCGCCGCTGCTTCTTCCACTATATCAAGTTTCCCGACCGCGAAACGATGCAGTCGATCATCGACGTGCACTATCCCGGCATCCAGAAGACGTTGGTCAAGAAGGCGATGGATATCTTCTACGAACTGCGCGAAGTGCCAGGTCTGAAGAAGAAGCCCTCGACCAGCGAGCTGCTCGACTGGCTCAAACTTCTGTTGAACGAGGACATGCCGCTGGAAGTCCTTCAGGACGCGAACCCTAACAGCGCGATCCCGCCGCTACACGGTGCCCTCCTCAAGAACGAACAGGACGTGATGCTGTTCGAACGCCTTGCATTCATGGCGCGCCGTAACCCGAGCTAAGCTCGGGCCGGAGCTTTACCGAAAGCTGTAAGCGACCTCGAAATCGCCCCAGCGGCGGCCGTTGATGATCAGCGGCACGTATACGTTGCGGACCACCTGATATTCACGTCCGTCGCCTTCCTGGCGATAGACAGCCATCATATATGGCGCAGTGCTGACCTTCGCCTTGCGGTCGATCGGGTACATCATCAGTCGCCCGTTGCGGCAGTACTTGGTGTCGTGAACGACATCGCCGGTGGGCTCGCGCGACATTTCGCTCAGGTGCGTCGGAAGATAGCCCTTGGTGTCAGTACAGGCCGCCGCGATGATGTCGCCGTGCGAGGCCTTGGTCGCGTCGAGCTTGGGCTGCCAGTGGCGCATCGCCCAATCAGTGAGGCCGGTGCGGTAGCGCTTAGGATTGCTTCCTTCGATAAGTTCGTAATCCTGGTCAAAGACTTGCGCCATGCTGATTTCGCCGGTGGCGATGGCGTCTTCGGTCGCTTTCGCAACCTCGCGCGCGATTTCTTGCGCACGCTCAACCATGATGCTGTCCTGCGGGCTTAGACCGGCCTGAACCAGGCTGTCGAACATATCGCTGGCGGTCATTTCCAGATCTTCCATGCGCTTGTGCGCGCCCTGGAGCTGGCTTTCATTTTCGCGAGCTGCGGTGTCGAAGCTGGTCAGCACCTGCTGCACTGCATCCACGTGGCTCGAAATCGTCCCGGTCGAACGGGCGATCACATCGTTCTGTTTGTCCACCTCTTCAACAAGGTCGCCAACGCTCGAAATCGTGCTCTCGATGCGGGCCACAGAAGCCTTTGCTTCAGAGCTGGCTTTCGAGCCTTCTTCGATCCGCCCGATAACCTGCGATGCTTCATCGCCAAGTGCGTCGATCGTATGTGCGATTTCCTCGGTTGCCTTACGGGTGTCGTTTGCAAGGCTTTTCACTTCGCTCGCAACGACGGCAAAGGTTCGCCCTGCATCGCCCGCACGCATCGCCTCGATCGTCGCGTTGAGCGCGAGGATGTTGGTGGTCTCGGCGATATCATCGATATCCTGAGCGCTGCGGCGCACCTGCTCCATTGCGGCCGAAAAGCTGGTCACGTGTTGGCCCAGCGCATCGACAAGGTCGAGGAGCGAACCGATCTGTCCCAGCGACGACTGGATCAGCCTAGTACCCTCGCCCAGACGCTCAATCGCGCGTTCGGATAGAAGCCGCGCTTCATCGCTTGCTTCGGCAACCTTGGTTTGGTCCGCTTCAAGCGCAGTCACCGTCCCGCGCAAAGCCTCGTGCTCGGCGCGCAGTGTTTCGGATGATGTGATGACCTTTTCGACAATGCCTGCAACGTCGGTGCATCCGACGGTAACAGCCCCGCATTTCTCCGGGATCTTGTCCAGCGCAGATGCGGTTGCGGTGTCGAGTTCTACTGGCTTCATAATAAGTTGGTCCCCTGTATGCCCTCGCCCTAACTCCGATATGGTTAGCGAAGGTTTAAGGGATTGGCCGAGGATGGCATTCATGGGACTGGAAACGCGGAAAAATCGCGTTTAGACCACGGCCATGTTTTTCAACTTCATGGACGAACTGCGCGAAGCCGGGATCGGCGCGAGCTTCAAGGAACACCTCACGCTGCTTGAGGCGCTCGACAAAGACGTGATCGAGCAGACGCCTGAGGCTTTCTATTACCTGTCGCGCGCAACGTTCGTGAAGGACGAAGGGATGCTCGATAAGTTCGACCAAGTGTTCCACAAAGTCTTCAAGGGCATCATGACCGATTACGGTCAGAACCCTGTCGATGTGCCCGAGGATTGGCTGAAAGCGGTCGCCGAAAAATTCCTGTCCGAGGAAGAGATGGCCGAGATCGAAAAGCTCGGCGACTGGGACGAGCTGATGGAGACGCTGAAGAAGCGGCTCGAGGAACAGGAAAAGCGCCACGAAGGTGGCAACAAGTGGATAGGCACAGGCGGCACGTCACCCTTCGGCAATTCAGGCTACAACCCGGAGGGCGTGCGGATCGGCGGAGAAAGCCGCCACAAGCGCGCGGTCAAGGTCTGGGAAAAGCGCGAGTTCAAGAACCTCGACAACACCAAGGAGCTTGGTACCCGCAACATCAAGATGGCGCTTCGTCGCCTGCGCCGTTTTGCGCGCGAGGGCGCTCAAGATCAACTCGATCTCGATGCGACCATCGAAGGAACCGCAAAGCAGGGCTGGCTCGACATTCACATGCGAGCAGAACGCCGCAACGCGGTAAAGCTGCTGCTGTTTCTCGATGTTGGCGGATCAATGGACCCCTTCATCAAGCTGGTCGAAGAGCTCTTCAGCGCTGCGACGGCGGAGTTCAAGAACCTTGAATTCTTCTACTTCCACAATTGCCTCTACGAGGGCGTCTGGAAGGACAACAAGCGGCGCTGGCAGGAGCGTACGAAGACTTGGGACGTGCTTCACAAATATGGCCACGATTACAAGGTCGTCTTCGTCGGCGATGCCGCGATGAGCCCATATGAAATCACACATGCCGGTGGCAGCGTTGAGCACATGAACGAGGAAGCTGGCGGCATCTGGATGAAGCGTGTCACCGACACCTATCCGGCGACCGTCTGGCTCAACCCGGTGCCCGAAAAGCAGTGGGGCTATTCGCAGTCGACCAAGATCCTCAAAGAGCTGGTCAACGATCGCATGTTCCCGCTGACGCTTGAGGGGCTGGACGGTGCGATGCGCGAACTCAGCCGCAAACAGGGTCATTGAGCCGCACTCGCGAGAACGTCTCTTTTCTGCTACAGCGCTGGCAGGAAAGGGAGATTTGTGATGCGCATCGTGCTTGTTCCGATGGTAGCAGTCGCCTTGATAGGTGCTGGTGAACCCGAATTTGCGGCTCCCGGACCGGCTGCGCTCGACAATCCAGCCTACACAACTCCGCCTGAGCGTTGGCGCACAATTGAGGATGCGCTTGAGGAGGATAACAACCTCGCGCAGATCCTCGAGCGCTCGCAGCGTGACGAAAGCTGCAACGATCGCGTCATTCAGGCGCGTGAGGCTTCGGGGCAGTCGCCATTCTTTTCACGCGAACCTGCGTCCCCTGACAAACCACTCGCAATCTATGCATTGCACAGGCAGCAGGATGGGTGCTCCGTTATGGTCATGATGGGCGATCCGGACGATATCCGACCTCTTCCGCTTCCTAGCGAAAATGCGCCCGGCGTAATCCCGGCACAGGCGCCGCCGTCGTTCGAAGAGTAGACGCTTTCTGCCTTTCCGTTTTCTGTGTCAGGCCACGAAAACGCTCTGCAATTCTCCGAACCTAATCAGGCGTTCCATCTCCTTGAAGCCGAGGCGATGCAGAAGCGCGACCGAGCGGCAATTTACCGACTGGGTTTCGGCAACGATCCGCGATGCTCCCGAATTTTGCCGAGCAAAATGCTTTGCTGTTGAGCAAGCTTCAAACGCGTAGCCTTGGCCCCATGATCCGGCGTCGAACTGGAATGACAGTTCGGGCGCATCGAGTCGCTTATGCCGGTCGAGGAAAACCAGCCCAATTGGATCTCCCGCAGCCGCAACATCGCGGACGGCCCACACGTAGTGGTTGGCTGCAAGATCCAGATATCTCGCGAAGGTCGGTCCAAGCTCGTTTGAATCCAAAGGACCTCCGAGATAGCGACGCACCAGTTCGCACTGGAGCAATCGTTCGACGAATGCTTGGTCACCCTGCTGCAAAGGCATCAATGTGAGCCTTTCCGAGCGCAGGAGACAGGCTTCATCCATCAAGCGAGATCAGTAGAGCAAGTGTCCGCGCACGGCCTGCACCCATGCCGCTTCATCGTGTGAGGCTGCATTGTCGAGATCGTGCGGCGAGGCGTCGGGGTTGTCGACCCATTCGCGCAAAGCTGGGCCGCCATTGATCACGTCAATTGCTAGACGGTCGAGCTCGTACTCATAGGGGAAATCACGCCATAGGTCGTAGTCGGGGTACAACCGCCGAATGGCTTTGAAGGCGAGTGCCTGCATACGCCAGGGCTTGAAAGCGTCGTGATCGTAGTCAGGCCCTTCGGCATGCAGCATCAGCGCATTGCACAGTTTACCCGCATGCTTGTGAAAAGTCGGCTCGAACCAGCAATCGCGCATCCTGACGCCACTGCACCAGTCAGGCGCGAAGGCGAGCATCTCAGCCGCCACGGCTTTTGCGTCAACGTCAGGCGCTCCAAACAGGACCTCGAGTGGCCGGGTTGTGCCGCGCCCTTCCGACAGCGTCGTGCCTTCAAGCATGACAGTCCCAGCGTAGCAGCGCGCCATGTTGACGCTAGCCGCATTGGGAGACGGGTTGATCCAGATGCGTGAAGCCGGCCAGCCAAAGCCGCTTGCTACCGATCCATCGCCGGCGTCAGGCTGCCAGCCTTCCATGGCGATCACCTTGTACGCCACGTCGAGGTTGAAATGCTCCACGAACCAATGACCCATCTCACCCAAAGTGAGACCATGGCGCATGGGCATGGGTGCGGCACCGACAAAACTTTCTTGCCCCGGCACCAGCAATGTGCCCTCGACCGGACGGCCCGCTGGATTGGGGCGGTCGAGAACCCACACTTCCTTGCCGTGCTTTTCCGCTTCTTCAAGGAGGTAGAGCAGCGTTGTAACAAAAGTGTAGATGCGGCAGCCAAGGTCCTGAAGATCAAACAGAAATACATCCGCGCTCGACATCATCTGCCCTGTGGGCCGGCGCACTTCTCCGTAAAGGCTGAAGATGGGGATGCCGTATTGCGCATCCATCTCATCGGCAGTCTCAACCATGTTGTCCTGTTTGTCGCCTTTCAGCCCATGCTGCGGCCCGAAGGCGCTGCTGACATTCACTCCTGCCGTGATAAGCGCATCCAGACTGTGCGTGAGATCAGCGGTGACGCTCGCCGGATGTGCGACGAGTGCGACCCGGCGGTCGCCGAGCTGGGCGATCAGGTCAGGAGATGCGAGCAAACGGTCGATGCCGAATTGGACTGAGTTGGCCATGGCGAAAGCGTTGGAACAGGCTTCTGTCAAAGGCAAGCGCTCGTAACTCGCTTTGCCTGCGCGGAACGGATCGTCTATCGAAACGCTTGTATCATCATGGACTACACCGCCCTCACCTTCGCGATCCTCTATGGCCTTGGCCTGAACATAGCAGGCGGCCTGCTCACCGACCTGAGCGAGTGGTATCACAATCTTGACAAGCCCTGGTTTCAGCCACCCGGTTGGGCATTTGGTCCTGCGTGGACAATCATCCTGGGGCTGGCTGGATGGGCACTCTATATCGGGCTCACCGAAGCGGATAGCGCAGGACAGTATTATGCGGTCGCAGCCGCGTTTTCGGTCAACGCAGTACTGCATTTCCTGTGGTCACCGCTTTTCTTCAAGTTCAAGCGGCCTGACTGGTCCTTCTACGAGAACTGGCTGCTGATCGCCTCATGCATCGCGCTGGCCTTCATTCTGGAACCGGTGTCGAGTTTCGCTGCCTGGCTGATCCTGCCCTACATCATCTGGACCTGTTTCGCGCAGGCGATCAATTACGAAGTTGTCCGACTGAACGGCCCCTTTGGTGGGCGCGCGGAAGAAGCCTAGTCTCTGTCCACGATCAGTTGGCGACAGGCTTCTGAATGAAACTCGGCCTTCCCAGGTGGGAATGCCAGTGCCCAGAATTGCAATGTCCCATCCTCGTGCTCGACGATAGCGTTAAGTGCCACTTGGGCAGGTGTGGGAAGGTCGCTCGCAATTCTCGCTTTGAGTACAAGCTCCCCTACTCCATTTGCGCTTGCCCTTGCATGGCTCAACGAAATCGCATCGACGGGTGCATCTCGCATACCTTCGCGGAATGCATCGAAGTCATAAGCCGCCCAGCGGCTCGAGGGCGACAGGTTGAACTCGCGGTAGTATGTTCCGCCAATTGGTTGCCAGAAGATTTCAAAGCAGGTCGTCTTCCAGAGATCATCGGTGCGCACTGACGGTCCCGGTTCAGGAAGACGGATGGCGTCGACCTTCCCTTCGAGCCGGAATTCGGCCTCGCAGCCAACATCGGTCGGCTTGAGATCGGCGGTCACAGCCCGGATCGGGCCAAGGTCGCAGGTGCGGTGGAGCATGAGTGGTCGCATGGCTTTTCCATGGCTCACTGCACCCATGCGAGCAAGCCACTTCCAAGCAACCCTCCCCACTGTTAAGCGCGGCGCATGACTTACGAATCCGACCTTCTGCGTCTGCTCGAAGAGCGCGGCCACCTTCATCAGATCACCGATCCCGGCGCGCTGGATCAGCTCGTCACCAAGAAGGTTGTGACGGGGTACGTCGGCTTCGACCCGACGGCATCGTCACTGCATATCGGCAATCTCGCCTCGATCATGCTTTTGAAGCGCCTTCAGCAGGCAGGCCACCGACCCATTGTCATCATGGGCGGCGGGACTGCGAAGGTCGGTGATCCCTCAGGCAAGGATGAAACCCGGACGATGCTGACCGAGGAACGCCTCGCGAGCAATATCGAGGGGATAAAGGGCAGCTTTGAACGGATCCTCGATTTCGATGACAGCAAGACCGGCGCACTTCTGATCAACAATGACGATTGGCTGAGCGAGCTTGGCTACATTGAAATGCTGCGAGATGTGGGGCCGCACTTCACGATCAACCGGATGCTGACATTCGATTCGGTGAAGCTGCGGCTCGATCGCGAGCAGCCCCTCAGCTTCCTCGAATTCAACTACATGATCATGCAGGCTTACGACTTTCTGGTGCTGGCGCGTGACTACGATTGCCAGCTCCAGCTTGGCGGCAGCGATCAGTGGGGCAACATCGTCAATGGGATCGAACTCAATCGCCGGATCGACCAGCGCGAAGTCTACGGTGTCACCGCCCCGCTCATTACGCGCGCTGATGGCGCGAAGATGGGCAAGTCGGTGGACGGCGCGATCTGGCTGAATGAGGACGCGTTGCCCGCCTACGATTTTTGGCAATATTGGCGGAACACTGACGATCGCGACGTTGGCAAGTTCCTGCGGCTGTTCACCGATATTTCGCTCGATGAGATCGCACGCCTTGAAAAGCTTGAAGGCGCTGAGATCAACGATGCCAAGGTTGTGCTGGCCAATGCCGTGACCGCGATGGTTCGCGGTGAAGCTGCAGCCAGGGCTGCCGAGGAAACCGCCAATGCTACCTTCGCTGGCGGCGGCGCGGGTGAAGACTTGCCTACCCTCAGCGTCGGAGGCGATGGCATGCGCATTGGAGCGATCCTGACGCAGATTGGCTTCACTGCCAGCAATGGCGAAGCCAAGCGCAAGATCGCGGAGGGCGCGGTCAAACTCGATGGCGAGCCAGTCAGCGATCCGGGCTCTCTGATTGAGATCGCCGATGGCGCAAGCGTCAAGCTCAGCCTTGGCAAGAAGAAGCACGGTCTCCTCAGCCGCTAGACAGTCCTCAGTCAGTCACCGTTAGTCGCTTTGACAAACGGGGTCCCGACCGCCTTTACCAAATGTCAGCCTTTACCCAGCATTAGGGGTGATGGCTCACGCGGGGTGAGCAGTTGAGAATATGGAGGGCGCCGACTGTGACGGCAGGAGCTAATCTGAGTGTAACGGACCTGCGCAGGGCTGCGCGGCACCCTGTCGACTTTCCGGTGATTGTCGAGCATTTTTCGAATGGCGACCTCAATCTTCATGTCTGCAACATCTCTGCGCATGGCTTTATGGTCGACGACGCGCATTCACTCAGCCGCGGCGACCGGGTTATCATTCGCCTTCCGGTGGTGGGTCGGATCGAAGCTTACGTCATTTGGACCCGCGACGAGCGCGCCGGCTTCCAGTTCGAACGCATCATCCGCCTCGACGATTTTGTCGCAATTATCGACACGCTGCAGCCTAACCCGCGCCTGCGCCGCAACCGCTGATCTAAACCGCTTCTTCACGGGACATTAGCAGCCCTCGCTTGGCAGCGAGCGGTGCGCCTGTCATTGGGCGCTTCGTGACTATCGCCGAAACATCGAGCCAGACGCACCCGTTCAGGGTGCACAATTTCCGTTGCTATTGGCTCAGCCGCCTTGCGATGACGCTCGCGCAGTACGCGATGCTGCTGATCATCGGTTGGCAGACGTACAATATCGCACGCGATGGCGGCATGAGCATTGCCGAGGCGTCGGGGCAACTCGCGCTGATTGGCCTGCTGCAATTCCTGCCGCTGTTTGTCCTAACGCCCTTTTCCGGCTTGGCCGCCGACCGGTTTGACCGTCGCTCGCTAGCGAGGTTAACGGTGTTCCTGCAGTTGCTCTGTGCCGCGGCGCTTGGCTGGACGACGTGGACGGGAGAGATCGGCCTTCCAGTCCTCTATGGTATTGCCATCGTCCTCGGTGTCGCGCGTGGCTTTGCTGGTCCTGCTCTTTCGGCGCTCGCCCCCAATCTCGTGCCAAAGGCGATCCTGCCGACCGCCATCGCCCTGTCATCCATCGCCTGGCAGGTCGGCATGATCGGCGGGCCGGCGCTCGGCGGGTACCTCTACGCAATCGAGCCTGCCCTTCCCTATGCCGTTGCAACGGGTCTGTTCGTAATCTCGATGATCGCGCTCACCATGATCGGCAAGGTGCCGCAACCCGCCGTTCGAAAAGACCAGAGACCCATCGGAGCAATCGTCGACGGGATGCGCTACGTGGTGAAGAACAAGATGGTTCTGGGCGCCATTACGCTAGACCTGTTCGCAGTCTTCCTCGCCGGAGCGACTGCGCTTTTCCCAGTTTATGCCCGCGATATCTTGCAAGTTGGCGAAACGGGCCTGAGCCAGCTTGCCATGGCGCCAGCGGTCGGCGCTGCACTTACGGCAGCGTGGTTCTCCTTCCGACCAATTGAGAGCAATGTCGGCCCGAAGATGCTTTGGGCGGTCGCCATCTTTGGCGTTGCGACAATCGTCTTTGGTCTGTCGACCTCCATGCCGCTCAGTCTCGCGATGCTGTTTATCGTGGGCGCGGCTGACATGTTCAGCGTCTATATCCGCCAGTCTCTGATCCAATTGCACACACCAGACGACAAGCGCGGACGCGTCTCTTCAGTATCGCTCCTCACTATCAGCGCGTCCAATGAAGGCGGTGACTTTTTCTCCGGTACACTCGCCTTTTTGGTCGGTCCCGTCGCGGCCGTGGTCGCAGGCGGAGTGGGCGCAATTGTAACCGTTGCCGCCTGGAGCCGAATATTCCCCGTACTCAGAACTACGAAAACCTTTGATCCGCCAAATGATCTGACAGACAATTCCGATCTGCTAGAAGAACAAACAGAACAGAAATCCGCAGGAGGCCAGACAACATGAAAGCCACGAGCATTCTCGAGACCATCGGCAACACCCCGCACATTCGCCTGTCGCGCATGTTCCCCGATCACGAAGTCTGGTTGAAATCAGAGCGCGCCAATCCCGGCGGCTCGATCAAGGATCGCATTGCGCTTGCCATGGTGGAGGATGCAGAGGCTTCGGGAGCACTCAAGCCAGGTGGCACCATCGTCGAACCGACCAGCGGCAACACCGGCATCGGTCTTGCGATGGTTGCGGCGGTCAAGGGCTACACGCTCGTGCTCGTCATGCCCGAATCGATGTCGATCGAACGTCGACGCCTGATGCTCGCATACGGAGCGACCTTCGACCTGACGCCCAAGGAAAAGGGCATGAAGGGCGCAATCGAGCGCGCGACCGAGATCGTCGAGACAACCGAAGGCGCATGGATGCCGAGCCAGTTCGATAACGGCTCGAACCCCGCGGTTCATGCGCGCACAACGGCCAAGGAAATCCTTGGCGACTTCGCCGACAACCCCATCGATGTGATGATCACCGGGGTTGGAACTGGCGGCCATCTCACAGGCTGCGCAGAGGAGCTCAAGAAAAGCTGGTCCGACTTCAAAGCCTATGCGGTCGAGCCCGTCGGCTCTCCCGTCATCAGCGGCGGAGAGCCTGGCCCCCACCCGATCCAGGGCATTGGCGCTGGCTTCATCCCCGGCAACCTCCACACCAACGCAATCGACGGCGCGATCAAGGTCGATCCCGAAGACGCCAAGGAGATGGCCCGCAGGGCAGCGCGCGAAGAAGGAATGCTGATCGGGATCTCTAGCGGTGCCACGCTCGCGGCAATTGCACAGAAGCTGCCTGACCTCGCCGCCGGCACCCGGATCATGGGCTTCAACTACGACACGGGCGAGCGTTACCTGTCCGTACCGGACTTCCTGCCGGTGGAGTAAGTCGAGAAGCCTCGCACCAGCAAGGCCGTCCTATGGGCGTCGTTTCCATATCATAAGAGTCTCGGCATCGCTTGCTGCGGAAGTTTTGCACGGGCCGGCGATGTAGTCGGTCTGGGTCAGATGCCAGTTTCCTAGCACGTCATCATAAGGGTGCAGTGCGTGGCAGACAGTCGGTCTGCTTTCATCGACTTCGAGCACGCCGATACCCCAACGACTGTTCACCACGATCTGATGCTTGTCGTTTCCGCGCATTCGTACCGCGGCGCGAGAGTAGTTTTGCGCAGGATTGAATCGCCATCCGCCATAACGCTCGCCCTCGGAAAGCTTCGCGGCCACCGTCAGGCGATCGTTGGACAGTTTCAGGATGAACCAGGCATCGTTTTGTGCGAGGATCATTGCATCTTGGTTTCCGCCAAGAAAACGTCCAGTGTGACGGAACTGGCTTCGGTTGCTTAGGATGCAACCATTTCCAAGATCACTGTCCCAAGCATGCATGGCGATGGATTTGAGGCCGCCATTTGCGTGTTTCAGAATGCCGATACCCCAGTCGCTCCGGATCATGATCTCGTCGCTGCCATCCCCGTCGAAATCCGCGATGCTAACGACCCGGTTGCGCGAGCTGTCGAGCACCCATGATCCCAATCGGTCACCCGTTTTGTGCATAGCAATGTCGCGATTGTGTTCGAGCGAAAGCAAGCCGATGCCCCAACCGCTTGAGACGAGCACCTCGTCATGACCATCACCGTCGAAATCTCCGATGCCTCGATGAACAGTTTTCGCGACATCATAGACCCAGCCCCCGATCCGAGTGCCCGATTCATAGGTCCGGGTCGACGTCATACTATTACCAGACTGGCTCAAGACGCCCATGCCCCACGAACTCGTCACAAGCAGTTGGTCGCGCCTCCTGTCGGTCAGATGACCGGTAGCTCTGATCGAATCGCGCCCCCGGTTTACTGTCGCATCCCAGCGCCACTGGCCGAACCAAGTATCTCTTTCGGCAACTGTGAGAGCGGTCCATCGCGTGCCATCGTGCTTGACTATCGCTATGCCCCAGTCACTCTGTACGGCTATGCTATCCTGGCCCGAGCCGTCATAGTTCCCTGTGCCTTTGTGGCGATCACGTGAAGAATCGAAGTTCCAGGCACCGATCCACGCCTGAGTCGGATGGATCACCTCGTCCCTGATCTCGCTTCCTTCGAGAGAAAGTAGACCGAGACCGTTCTTGTTGCTGAGCCGCAAGGTCCAATCGCCCGTGATGCTCCAGAAATACGCGCGCTTGTTCTGGACGACCACAGGTGCCAGCGCCGCATCGCCCGCTTGCAAATCGTAATAATGCCGCCAGGCGTTGCCGAAGTTTGCCCGTGTTCCTGTACCAAGCCCGGCGCCCATACCTCTCGGTGCGTCATTGAAGGTTTTTGCGCGCGACAAAAGCGCAACCGCGCTCGATCCGAACAGGATTCCTTCGGCATTCTGCCACGGCGCGTAATACTTGCTATCGTGAGTGTGGCTGTGCGTGCCTTCTACGGTATTTACGTCGCAGCCGCCGTGAATCATCAGGCAGCCCGGAGCATCCTTGTTTGTTCCATGTTGGAACAAAGTGCGGTGGATCGTCCAATCGACGATCTTACCCTGGCCTTCGAAGCTAGGTCGAAAAGCGCCGCTTTCGTATTTCCAACGAAAGGGAGTGCCGCCGCATGCGGATTGCAACTCATCAGGTTCGTAGTCCCCATCGAACTCTGATATTTGCCAGTTCGAGTGGGCGATGATGTACTTGAACGCGGGAGGTGTCTTGAGGAAATCGACATAGTCCTTGGGACTTGCCTGATCGACCGTAACATCGCGACCGAAGTTTGTTGCCGCCTCTTTGAGAACGCCGAGATAGTTCGCCGCCGAAAAGTCGGAAGTCCCGGAGATGACACCAGCCTGCAATTCATGATGTGACCAACCGCCAATTCGGAAGCGGTGATTTCGATCAAAGTATTGATTGTACAGACGGCGCTCGAGCAATGGATTGAACGAAGTGAACATGGCGCGCTGGTTTGCTGGCACCAAATTGGGATCTGTGCTTGGAACCACATTCGGATCGCCCTGAGGGTCGACGAAACGTTCCCCGTTGGTGCCTTGCTTCCGCGCACTAGGATCATAGGCAATGTTGCTCGCATCGATCCTCGACACGCTGATATCCGGTCGTGCTGTAACGTTGACCGAGCTGCGATCCTCGGGCGCAACTTCGGGATGAGGCAGCGGAGTGCGCACTCTCACAATAAGCTGCGGATTGGCATTATCGTCACGCCTGAGCACCGTGAAGTTCGCATCGTCAACGTAGAAGCAATCCTTGAACGTCAGCTTGCCGGCCTTGTAGTCGTTCGAGGTAAAGGTGCAGTCCAGGATCGTCTCTCCGTTGCGCCAACCGTCTCCCATGTCGCTGGTGGCATTGGCCAGCCAGGCCTCGATCTCAACTTCCTTGTGATACAGCCGCTCCCACTGACCTGTCAGATCCGCAAGAACGATCTCGGAGCGACGCGAAACCGATTCCGGCACGATCGTCAGGTGGGGCGTACCGCCGGTCCAGGGAGGACTGGCATTTCCGTGCGGAGAGGCCCAGGACCACCGGCGGACAAGCGATGCTTCGGGGAAAGAACCAACAAGCACCACGCCCTCAAACCTCGGGAATGCTTCCCGAATGTCGATCAGGAAACGGCGCAGGGCGAGAAGAGTCAGACCATCTTTATGATCGACACCATCGTAGAGATCGGCACGGATGAAGCGGGTATGCATTCCCTCCGCTCGAAGATCTCCTTTAAACCTTTCGAGCCGCGAGAGCAGATCTTGATCCGGCGTCTCTCCATCGATCGCATCAAGGATACGCGATTCCACTAAGACCAGAACAAGACGGCCACCAATAGGCGGCTGATCTTCAGGCTCCTCGAAATCAAGATAGGTAAGGGAATTGATGTCAGCATCATCGCCGGACTTCAAAGAAAAGCCAGCATAGCGGTCCATAATCTGCTTGACGATATCAGCCATAGGTTCCTCCCATCGACCGCAATCGTCGTTTCAAATAGTTTTTCAGTATTGGACGGAGGCGACAACAATTTTGGCAGTCATAATACAGACTTATTAGCCAAATTCATTTGCGAATGGAGCCATTTTTAACTGTCATTAACTTACTTGTCTGTTCATAGCTTTTGAATTCATGGCCCTCAGCCTATCACTGGCTAAGGTTGAATCGATCCTAGAACCCTCGACTCAGCTTCGAGTATTTCGTTCTGCCGACGAGAGCCCGTCTATCCTCGCGGTCAGCAACGGACTCGCCAAATCTAGTGGAAGCTCGCCTGCTCAGCGGACAAAAGAAGAGGTCCGGTTCCCCCCAGAACCGGACCTCGGTGACGACTTCAGTAATCCGTCAAGCTGCGGTGGCAAATGCCTCTTCCGGGAGCGCCATCAAATTGTCGCTGCCAGCTTCAAGCTTGCGCCGCAGAGCCCCTGCATCGGGCAAAAAGCGCTCTGCATAATAGGACGCAGACGTCATTTTTGCCTCATAGAACGCTTTATCTTCGGTCCCGGCTTCCAAAGTCGCCTGTGCGACCTTGGCCATCTTGAGCCAGAAGAAGCCGAGCGTCACGATGCCCATGATGTGCATGTAGTGGTGCGCGCCCGCGCCGAGGTGGTTAGGGTTCGCCATTGCATTCTGCATGAACCACATGGTCGCCTGCTTCTGCTCACCCAATGCCTTTTCGAGTTTTTCGGCGAGCGGAGCGAGAGCTTCATTGCCCTTGGCTTCCGAAATCTCGTCGTCGAGCATCTTGAAGAAGGCCTGGATTGCGCGGCCACCCTTGCTGGCAAGCTTGCGACCGCAAAGGTCCATCGCCTGCACGCCGTTGGTGCCTTCGTAGATCATCGCGATACGCGCGTCGCGCACGAACTGCTCCATGCCCCACTCGCTAATGTAGCCGTGGCCGCCATAGACTTGCTGCATGTTGTTGGCGATGTCGTAGCCCTTGTCGGTGCCATAACCCTTGATGACCGGGGTCATCAAGCCGATGAGGTCATCGGCGAGCTGGCGCTCTTCTTCGGTCTGGGCCTTATGCGTCAAGTCAACCTGAAGCGCGCCCCACAGGCACAGTGCACGCATGCCTTCGTTGAATACCTTGGCGTCCATCAGCATCCGGCGAACGTCGGGGTGAACGAAGATCGGGTCGGCTTTTGAATCCTTGTCAGCCGGACCGGTGAGAGCGCGGCCCTGACGACGGTCGAGAGCGTAGTTGACGCCGTTCTGATACGAAACCTCTGCCTGCGCGAGACCCTGAATACCGACACCGAGGCGCGCGGCGTTCATCATCACGAACATCGCGGCAAGGCCTTTGTTCTCCTCGCCGACCATGTAGCCGGTGGCTTCGTCGTAGTTGAGCACGCAGGTCGAGTTGCCGTGGATGCCCATCTTCTTCTCGATGGAGCCGCAGACGACACCATTACGCTCGCCCGGTTCGCCGTTCTCGTCGAGAATGTACTTCGGCACGATGAAGAGCGAGATGCCCTTCGCGCTGTCGGGAGCGCCCGGGGTCTTTGCGAGAACGAGGTGAATGATGTTGCTGGTGAGGTCGTGTTCACCAGCGGAAATGAAGATCTTGGTGCCGGTGATTTTGAAGCTGCCATCGGCCTGCGGTTCGGCCTTGGTGCGGATCATGCCGAGGTCGGTGCCGCAATGCGGCTCGGTCAGGTTCATCGTGCCGGACCACTCGCCCGAGATCATCTTGGGAAGGTAGGTTTCCTTCTGCTCCTGCGAACCGGCAGCTTCGATCGCGGCAGTCGCACCATTAGTGAGGCCGGGATACATCCCGAAAGCCTGGTTGGCGGCAGCGGTAAACTCTTCAACTACAAAGCCAAGCACGTGAGGCAAGTTCTGGCCGCCGAATTCTTCAGGTTTCGCCAGTGTGCCCCAACCCGCTTCGACATAGGCGTCGTAGGCTTCCTTGAAGCCCGGAGGGGTAGTGACGCTGCCATCCTCGTGACGGGTGCAACCGTGCTCATCCCCAGCCTGGTTGATCGGAGCGAGGACTTCCGAACAGAACTTGCCCGCTTCGTTGACCACGGTGTCGATCATGTCGGTGGTCGCGTTTTCGAAGCCCGGAAGGTTTCCGTAGCTTGCAAGGTCGAGCATTTCATTGACGACGAAGCGCGTGTCGCGAGTGGGGGCTGTGTAGGTTGGCATCAGTTGATCCCTTGTGCTGAGCGTTTTTGAGGTAAAAGCAAAGTGTCAGTGAGGTCAGCCGAGATTGAGCTGTTCAATCTCGCTGACGAAGCCGGTGAGTTCCTTGATCGAGCTGTCGATGTCGGCGCGCTGCGCTTTGAGCTTGGCGATGTGCGCTTTGCACTTCTCGACCGTGACACGGCGCTGTTCGACACGCCCGTCATCAAGGTCGTAAAGGTCGATCATCTCGCGAATTTCGGTGAGGCTGAACCCCACGTTCTTCGCGCGCATGATCCAAGCGAGGCGTGCGCGATCCCGCTTTGAATAGACGCGGGTCAAGCCCACGCGTGCAGGACTGATAAGCCCCTCATCCTCGTAAAAGCGGAGAGCGCGTGCTGTGCAGCCGAATTCCGACGTAAGGTCCGAGATCGAGAACTGTTCGCGCTCAAGTTTGTCGGGCCGATCGAGATGCGCGCCGTTACGACGCTGCCCCTCGCTCGCGGAATTCGACGAAGCCCCCTTGGCGGTGGCGGCGGTCTTTTGTTCAGGTGCAGAAGCCATTTCCGATGGCTACTTTACCTTTACGTGAACGTCAAGGCCTCACGCTGACGGGAAGTCACCCACTAAGCGAGCCGGGACAGGGCAGACCCGTCCGGGGCCGACAAATCGAGCTTTCGGTAAAAGCAGCTGGTCTCACCCGTATGACAGGTCGGACCAGCGGGCGTCGCATAAATAACCAGCGCATCCTGATCGCAATCGACCCGTATCTCATCGACCGACAGAACATTCCCTGAGGTCTCGCCCTTCATCCAAAGCGAAGACCTCGACCGCGACCAGAAGTGCACTTTGCCGGTCTCCCTCGTCTTTTGAAGCGCATCGGCATTCATGAAGGCGATCACCAAGACCTCTTTAGTGCGCGAATCGATGACCACCGATGCGAGCAATCCTGACGCGTCGAACTTGGGTGCAAAGCGGCTACCCTGCTCGATCTGCTGGGTGGATAATGCGTCGGGGTCAGGCAAGAATCGTCTCCGAGAAAGTTGGAATGTGCCCATAGCAGCGACAAGCGGTTCGTCCCATGCGATAGAATGTTGCACGATAACAACATATGCGGATCAAAATAGGACAAAGCTCAGGTTTCGACTTCCGAAAGATGAACTTGAGTGGAACAACGAGGCCATTGAGCGTTTCGGCGCTCTTCCACCGAACACCGGCGCGTAAGTGCCAGGTTCAGGGGGTGGTCGATCAAAGCCAACAGCGGGGTGTTGGACTGGTCGATTGAACGATGAGGGACAAGGTCCTGATAGCGAAGTTAGGGGGTCGCTATCTGAGCTCATTAGAGCGGATCTGAACCATTTCGTCACGTGGCGCCCGGGGTCTTCATGGCCTCGGGCGTTTCGCTTTTTTGCTCCGGGTTGCGATTCCGGTCTTGCCCCAACCCGCTGCCATCAACCACGCGTGCGAAGCAGGCGATGCGGACCGAAACAGCGCCCGCATCGAGCAGCGCCTTCGTGCAGGCATCGCTCGTCGCACCGCTTGTTAGGACATCGTCGACAAGGATCACATTCCGACCCGTGATTGATCCTTTCGCGTTTGCACGCACTTCGATGGCCCCACGCAATGCATCGGCGCGTTCCTCGATCCCCAGCCCTCCAAGGCTTGGTGTCCGCTTGGAGCGGTTGAGGCCATCTACGAGCAACTCGCCCTTCCCGCGCCTCGACAACTCGGTTGCGAGCAACGCCGCCTGGTTGAAACCGCGTGACCAGAGTCGCCAGCGATGGAGCGGCACCGGGACAAGTAACGGCAGTTCCCCATCATTGGGCGCCATCCTCGCTGCGATAAGGCCCGCCAGTAAGGGCGCGATTGCGATCTTGCCGCCGTGTTTGAATGCGAGGATCAATTTGCGCGAGGCATCATTGTAGAGGCTAGCGGCGATGATCCCGTCGTGCAGCGGAGGCTCGCTAACACAAGCAAAGCAGTGGTCCGACGCACTCGCAGCAGCGGAGCCCATCGGGCGCTGGCAGCCAGAGCAAGCAGGTTCGCCCAGTACCTCGATATCGCCCCAGCATTCGCTGCAGAGCCCACCTTGCGAGGCAAGCGCCGTACCACACAGCGGACATCGCGGCGGGTAGACGAGGTCGACCACCGGGCTCAGCCCTTCTTTCAGACTGGTGCTGAGTTGCGACCTCCACCCCATCGCGATCAGATTGCACCTCTTGCGCACCGGACACAAGCGCGGCAGGGGTCGCGCGATGACTTCGACACAAGTTCCCCGCATCTTCGACCGCAGACAAGCCGCCGCCAAGTGGGCTCGCGCAAGGTCACGTCAGCGCGGCGCGGAGCCGGCCAGTTACATCCTCGACGCGATGTGCGAAGACATTGAGGACCGCCTTGCTTTTATGCGCTTCGAGGCGCAGCGGGCTCTTCTGGTAGGCGACATGACGGGCAGTCTCGCGAGTGCACTCCAAGCTGATGGGACCAAATGCAAGCTGGCCCGCCTTGGCGAGTTCGACGAAGAACGCCCGAGCGGATTTGAAGCCCACGACCTCATCGTCCACTTGCTTGGCCTTGGCACCGTAAACGACCTTCCCGGCGCGCTGATCCATTCGCGCAATGCACTTGCCGAAGGTGGCCTCTTTCTCACTGCCCTTCCTGGAGCAGGCTCTCTACCTTCACTGCGCCGCATTGCCCTTGCAGCTGATGGTGACCGGCCCGCTGCTCGCACGCACCCGCTTGTCGACTTGCGTGGGGCAACCGGCCTGATGGAGCGCGCCATGTTCAAGCGGCAGGTGGTGGACAGCTATCCTCTCAAGGTCCGCTTCGGATCGTTTGAGCGGATGATCGAGGACCTGCGAGACCACGGCCTTACCCGCTCGCTCACGACCCCCGCCCCGCCCCTGACCCGCGACTGGCTGGCCCGTGCAAGGGCGGAGTTCGATGTGATGCGTGACGAGGATGGCAAAGTCACCGAGACCTTCGAAATCCTCGTTCTGACGGGTTGGCGCTAGGCTTTCAGCGCAGCCTGAGCCGCCGCGAGACGAGCAATCGGAACGCGGTACGGTGAGGCGCTGACATAGTCGAGGCCGACCTTTTCGCAGAACGCAATCGAAGCCGGGTCGCCGCCATGCTCGCCGCAGATGCCAAGCTTGATGTCGGCCCGGGTCGCCCTGCCCCGCTCTGCCGCAAGCTCGACCAACTGACCGACACCGTCGATGTCGAGACTGACGAACGGATCGCGCGGAAAGATGCCCTTCTCGACATAGGGAGCGAGGAAGCGCGCCGAATCGTCGCGGCTAACGCCCAGCGTGGTTTGGGTCAGATCGTTCGTGCCAAAGCTGAAGAACGCGCCTTCTTCGGCGATCTCACCGGCCATCAGGGCAGCGCGCGGAAGTTCGATCATGGTGCCCACGAGATACTCAACGCTCGCGCCCTTTTCCTCGAACACCTCGGCCGCAACCTTGTCGACCAGAGCGCGCAGAAGCTGAAGTTCGCGCTTGGTCGCGACGAGCGGGATCATCACTTCGGGGATCGGAGCTTCACCGCTTGAAGCAGCGACGTCGCATGCCGCCTCGAAGATTGCGCGCGCCTGCATCTCGTAGATCTCGGGATAGGTGATCCCCAGGCGGCACCCGCGGTGGCCGAGCATCGGGTTGAACTCGTGCAGCTCCCCTGCGCGGCGCTTGAGGTGATCGACGCCCAGCCCCGTTGCATCGGCAAGCTCTTCAAACTCAGCGTCCTGCGTCGGCAGGAACTCGTGAAGCGGCGGATCGAGCAGGCGGATCGTACAGGGAAGCCCTGCCATCGCCTCGAAGATTGAGGTGAAGTCCGCGCGCTGTTCGGGCAGCAGCAAGTCGAGTGCCTTGCGACGCCCCCGCTCGTCCTCAGCAAGGATCATCTGGCGCACCGCGCTGATACGCGAAGCGTCGAAGAACATGTGCTCGGTCCGGCACAGGCCAATGCCTTCCGCGCCGAACTGCCGCGCCATCGCGCAGTCGGCGGGCGTTTCGGCGTTGGTGCGCACCTTCATCCGGCGCAGCGCGTCGGCCCATTCCATCAGTGTGCCGAAGTCGCCTGCAAGCTCGGGCTCGACCGTGGGCACGATGCCCATCATCACTTGGCCATTTGCGCCATCAAGGGTGATCTCGTCACCCTCTTTCATCTCGGAATTGCCAATCCGAAGCGTCCGGCTCTTGCGGTCGATCGATACGCCGCTCGCGCCTGAAACGCACGGACGGCCCATTCCGCGCGCGACAACCGCAGCGTGTGAAGTCATGCCACCGCGCGCCGTCAGGATGCCTTGTGCCGCGTGCATGCCGTGGATGTCTTCCGGGCTGGTCTCGACGCGCACGAGGATGACCTTGTCACCGCGGTTCGCCCATTGCTCGGCGGTGTCGGCGTCGAGCACGATCTTTCCGGCAGCCGCGCCCGGCGACGCAGGCAGGCCGGTGACAAGCACATCGCGCGGTGCTTCAGGATCAAGCGTTGGGTGGAGCAGTTGATCCAGCGCCATCGGGTCGACGCGCCGCACCGCTTCTTCTCGGTCGATCAGGCCTTCGCCTTCCATATCGACCGCCATCTTGAGCGCTGCCTTTGCCGTGCGCTTGCCGCTGCGGGTCTGAAGCATCCAGAGCTTGCCGCGTTCCACGGTGAACTCGATGTCCTGCATGTCCTTGTAGTGACCCTCAAGCAGGTCGAACACGCGGGCAAGCTCTCCATAAGCATCTGGCATTGCCTCTTCCATCGAAAGCGGCTTTGCCCCCGCCGCCTCACGCGCAGCCTTGGTCAGGTATTGCGGCGTGCGGATGCCGGCGACGACGTCCTCGCCCTGTGCGTTGATGAGGTATTCGCCGTAATAGGCGCGCTCGCCAGTTGCAGGATCGCGGGTGAAGGCGACGCCGGTGGCGCTCGTTTCGCCCATGTTGCCGAACACCATCGCCTGCACGTTTACCGCCGTGCCCCAGTCGGCGGGGATGTCGTTCAGGCGGCGATAGACCTTGGCGCGGTCGCTGTCCCAGCTGTCGAACACCGCCCGGATTGCGCCCCATAGCTGTTCATTCACATCCTGCGGGAACGGCTTGCCAAGCTCTTCGTCAACGATGCCCTTGAACTGTCCGACGATCCCGCGCCAGTCGTCGGCGCTGAGTTCGGTGTCGTTGTAGAAGCCGTTGTCTTCCTTGACGATTTCCAGCGCCTCTTCGAACAGGCCGTGATCAAGGCCGAGCACAACGTCCGAGTACATCTGGATGAAGCGGCGATAGCTGTCCCAGGCGAAGCGTTCGTCTTCGCTGGTCTTCGCGAGACCCTCGACCGTGTCGTCGTTAAGGCCAAGGTTCAGCACGGTGTCCATCATCCCCGGCATCGACACCCGCGCGCCCGAGCGGACCGAGACCAGCAGGGGGTCGGCTGCATTGCCGAAGGTCTTACCCACCGATGCCTCGATATGAGCGAGCGCGTTTGTGACTTCGCCTCGCAGTTCGTCGCGGAACTCCTCACCGCCCTGAAGGTAGCGCACGCTTTCCTCGGTGGTGATTGTGAAACCGGGTGGGACCGGCAGACCGATCGAGGCCATCTCCGCGAGGTTTGCACCCTTGCCCCCCGTGATCGTCTTGTCCCGCTGGCGGGGGTCATCGTGAGCGGCGGCTCCGCCGAAGGGGTAGACGGTGGTGGTCATAGAGAGGCCCTTTGTGGGGTCGTGTTACAGGGTAACATGGACCGCATGTTACACGGTCCTGAGAGAAAAACCGGCAGCTTCGCGAAAAGGTCCGAAACCGCCATGGGTTCAGCCTTCGATCCGGCTGAAATCGGCGACTTGGCCAACGGCTGAAGTGAAGCGGGCGAGCAAGTCGAGACGAGCGGCGCGTTTGTTCTCGTTATCGTCATTCACCGTCACCTCGTCGAAGAAAGCGTCGATAGGCGCGCGCAGAGTAGCAAGCGCGGCCATCGCATCCTCAAAGCGCTCTTCATTGACCGCCGCAGCGGCTTTTGGCGCGGCAGCATTGATCGCGTCGATGAGAGCCTTTTCGGCAGGTTCGGGCGAGTAGGAAACCTCTTTCGCCTCCCACTCTTCTTTCTTGAGGATGTTGGCTGCGCGTTTGTAGCCGGCGAGGAGGTTGGTGCCATCGTCGCTGCCCAGGAATCGGGTCAGCGCCCTAGCCCGCGCTTCTACGCGGTCGATGCGCATGTCGATGCTGCCCGACCAGTCACGCGATGCTCGGATGAAGTCGTGCCGCACCCCTTCATCGCGAAGCTGCACCGCGAGGCGGTCGTGCAGGAACTCGGTCAGCTTTTCAGCAAGAGACTGGTTCGGCTGGCTGTCCCAAGCGTGGACCACCTGGTCCAGAGACAGCTTCAAGCCGTTGGCCTGCACAAGCCGGATGTATCCGAGCGCGGCGCGGCGAAGCGCGAAGGGATCCTTCGAACCAGTCGGAAGAATGTCGATCTTGAAAAAGCTCAGCAGGTTGTCGAGCTTATCCGCGAGACTTACCGCGACGGTCGTGGGGGCGGTCGGTACATCATCGCCCTGCCCTACCGGCTTGTAGTGATCGCGAACAGCGTCTGCGACTTCCTGCGGTTGGCCTTCCTTCTGAGCGTAATAGCCACCCATGAGACCCTGCAACTCAGGGAATTCGCCGACCATCTCGGTCACGAGATCTGCCTTGCTCAGCTCTGCGGCAGTCCGGGTGAGCTGGTGATCGCCATTCGGCTCCTTAGCGTCGAAAACGAGCCATGAGGCCAGCTTCGCGACCCGGTCCACCTTGTCGGCCACCGTGCCCAGCTTCTCGTGGAAGGTGATCCGCTCCAGTCCCTTGGCGTGCTCGGCGAGCGTTTTCTTCTGGTCGAGTTCCCAGAAGAACCGCGCATCGGCCAGACGCGCGGCGAGGACCTTACGGTTGCCGTCGACCACCCCCGTCGGATCGACCGAAGCGATATTCGCGGTGCAGATGAAGGCATTTGCGAGCTCGCCATCCGCATCCTCGCACACAAAATACTTCTGGTTCACGCGGGCGGTCAGCTGGATGACCTCCGGCGGCACGTCGAGGAATGCTTCGTCGAACCGGCCAAGCAGCGGCACGGGCCATTCGGTGAGGCCGGCGTTCTCGATCACCAGCCCTTCGTCTTCGACCAGCTTGAGGCCAGCGTCCGCAGCCGCATTACTCGCACCCTCGCGGATGATGTTCGCGCGTTCCTCGTGGTCGACGATCACGTACTCGTCGCGAAGGCGCGGTGCGTAGTCGTCGGCGTCGTCGATCGGGATGCCGCCGTCCGAGTGGAAGCGGTGGCCCATCGTGACCCGGCCGCTGGCCATGCCGTCGGTGACGCAAGGCACAACCTCGCCGTCAAGCAGCGCAACGATGCCGGAAAGCGGGCGGACCCAGCGCGTGCTTTCGCTGCTGATCGAGGCATCGCCCCAGCGCATCGACTTGGGCCATGAAAAATCGCTGATGATCGCGGGGATCGCTGCGGCCAGCAGGTCGGCGACAGCCTGACCCGGTTTCTCGATCACCGCGAACCAGGTCGCGCGGCCCTTGACCTCGCGTTCTTCGAGGCTCTCGCGGGTGACGCCGTTCTTGCGGCAGAACCCGTCGACGGCTTGATCTGGGGCGCCGACCGGAGGGCCCTTGGCCTCCTCGCGAACGGCTTCGGTTTCTTTTGGCAAGTCCCGCGCAATCAGCGCAAGGCGGCGCGGCGTCGAGAAGATGGTGAGATTACCAACCGCGACACCGGCGGCTTCCATCTCGCGGCGGAACAGCTTGTCGAGTTCCTTGCGCGCACCGGCTTGCATGCGCGCCGGAATTTCCTCGCAGCGCAATTCGAGCAGGAAATCGGCCATCAGACGAGGCTCCAATCCGGATATTGCGCTTCCCACCGGGGCCGCATGAGTTCGGCGTATTTCTCGCATGAAGAGCGAGCCAGATCGCGTACGCGGCCCATATAGCTCGCGCGCTCCTGAACACTGATCACGCCGCGCGCTTGCAACAGGTTGAAGACGTGGCTCGCCTCGATCGCCTGCTCATAGGCGGCAATAGGCACGTCATTGTCGAGCGCGTTGCGGCACTCAGCCTCGGCCTTGGCAAAGAGATCGAAAAGGCCGTCGGTGTCGGCGACTTCGAAGTTCCACTTCGACATCTGCTTTTCGTTTTCGAGGAAAACCTCGCCATACGATGTGCCGCGGCCGTTGAAGTTCAGCTCGTAAACGTTGTCGACGCCCTGGATGTACATGGCGAGGCGTTCGAGCCCGTAGGTAAGCTCGCCAGCAACCGGCTTGCAGTCGAAGCCGCCCATCTGCTGGAAATAGGTGAACTGGGTAACTTCCATCCCATCGCACCAGACCTCCCAGCCCAAACCCCAAGCGCCAAGCGTGGGCGATTCCCAGTCGTCCTCGACAAAGCGGATATCGTGTTTGAGCGGGTCGATCCCGATTGCCTTGAGGCTGTCGAGATAGAGTTCCTGAATGTCGCCGGGCGATGGCTTCAGGATCACCTGATACTGATAATAGTGCTGGAGCCGATTGGGATTTTCACCGTAGCGCCCGTCGGTCGGGCGGCGACAAGGCTGTACGAAAGCGGCATTCCACGGCTCCGGACCAAGCGCGCGCAGCGTGGTCGCGGTGTGAAACGTGCCCGCCCCCATCCGCATATCATAGGGCTGCAAAATGACGCAGCCATTGGCAGACCAGAAGTCGTGCAGCGTCAAGATCATGTCCTGAAAGGACGTGCGCGGATCGCGGGTTCGCGAACCCGATTCGTCCAGCGCCATTTTGGTCTCCGATTCCATGGCGCGGCCATGGCTTAAGGCCCATGCGGGGTCAATGCCGCAGCGCAGCATCAGCCAGTTTTGCACACCCCAAAACCGCTCATTTCTGCGGGTTTCGTAAGGTCAGCATGACCAAATGTAAGGTCATGTTGACATGGTCAGCGAATCGCGACATAAAGTAAGGGCAACCTGACATTCCGGAAGGTTGTTGTGACAAACCAGTTCAACATTTCCTCCCCAGGAGAACATCAAAATGCGCAATTCCATCATCTTCGCCGCCGCTGCTGCAGCTCTCGCCATCCCCGCCGCTGCATCGGCTACCCCTGTCAACTCGACCGAGTTCGAAGAGGTCATCGATCACAAGGATCTCGACCTCACGACCCGCGACGGCGTTACCCGCCTCGACGACCGTGTTCGCACCAAAATCAACCAGATGTGCCGGAACGGTGGCCGCGACAGCGCCTCGATCCGCCTTGAGCGCGAATGCCGCAGCAGCGCTCTCGCCGCAGCTCAAACCGAGGTCCGCGTTGCGGTTGCACAGGCCAATGCGGAGCGCGCTCGCTTCGCTGCCAACACCTCCAACCCAGCATCGGAAGCGGCAACTCCAGGCGCATGATGCTGGCTAGGCCGCTCTCGCGAAATCCGGGTCGAACCCCGAATTACCGGACGAGCGAGAGCGGCCACCCCCTTCTTTTCAATCCACCCAGAGGCTGACTGACTATGTACTGGCGCAAACCAATGTCCCATGAAGACAAGGCCAAAGTGCTCAATTGGGCGGCCGTGACCGGCGTTATCATGACAGCGCTTGGCTGGGTCCTGATTGGGCTTTCGGACGATGGGGAGACGCCCGTCGTGACTACGAGTTTCATCATCATCTCTTTGAGCATCATCTTGGCGGACAAGCAGTATGACGAGTTCCAGCGCGGCCTCGCTTATGCGGGCGCAGTTGGCGGAATGCTGGCAGTCACCCTCTGGACGGCCTTCATCCCGATCATCGCCGACATGGCCGATCGTTTCGAATTCAGCATGTGGGAAGCCACATCCGACAAGCGGTTCACCTTCTACATCGCGGCGAGCGGTTTCTACATCGGATATCTGTTCAAGCGTAAGCGAGGCAAAGCCTGATCCATCCGAATTCAATCGCCGCGGTCTTCCTTACGGTCAAAGCCGGCAGGCCGAGTGCTTATCGAGAGAGTAACAACGCGATGACCAAGTCCCCACTCCACACCACCGAAAACGATCGCAGTGCCGCGTTCAATACGCTCTGGATCGGTCTTCTCGACACTATTCTCGTCATCGCAACAGTGTTTGTTCCCGCTCTGGAAGCACTTCAGAGCGTCGCCGTCGCAATTATGTCGGGTACGCTGATAGGTCTTGTCTTTATCAGCTTGCACGACGAGTTCGTCCAGCGGCTGATAGGACGCTCGGCCACAATTGCATGCGCAGTGGTAGGGGTTCTTGCCCTTCTCGAGATAGAGCCAATCCGCAGCAATCTGGAGGTCTCCCCAGTGCTCGGCTTCGCTCTCATCTCGCTCGCCTTCCACCTGCCTTTGGCAACTATGCGTCTGCGGGGAGACATTTGATGCGATACGATCCGAAAGTACCCGGCGAGTACGAACGTTCTCGCGCTTACGATCTTCAATGGATTGGCCTCCCCGCGTCGTTGCTGTGGCTTGGATCCGAGATTTTCATCGCAGGCGGCCTAGGTAATGCGGGCCTCAGTGAACTGGCCTTTGTCCCAGCCATTTGTGCGGCAATGTCGCTCGCCTGGCCCCTTGGAACGCTCGCGGACACAGACGAATTCGTTCAACGCCAGCACTTGGCTGCGGCGAGTTGGGGGTTGGCAGTGGCCGGTCTCGTGGCGATGCTTCGTCTTTTCCCCTTCGTTCGCGACTGGTTTCCGCAAATCGAGGCAACGATGGCGATCGCGCTCATTGCATCAGCATACAATCTCGCGCTCGTCGCGGGTCGCTTGCGTGAAGGATTTAGCGGCAATGAATAAAGCAAACATCTTTATGGCAGCCGGTTGGACCGGGCTCGTATCGCTTCTTGCAGTCATCGCTCTAAGCCTCACCGGTGCGTCGGATGCGCTCGCTACGTTCACCTCGTCCGTCACGGTCGCATGCTGCTGGATGATGCTCTTCACCCGCAATGCTGATGAGTACACGCGCGGTCTGTGGACCTCGGCGGCCAGCCTTGCCTTTGCCGCGCTGCTGCTGCTTGTCTTCGGCCTCCCCGCTCTCGAGGGAGCCTATGACGGCATGACCGCCGGTGAGCGCCGCCAGGACTTCGAGCCGATCATGGCTGTCGGCCTCGCAATTGTCGCCTTCTACATCGGTCTTTTCTGGAAGCGTCTGCGGGGAGGTGTCTGATGCCCTACGATCCTTATGCAATCGACGAACATCAGCGCAGCTACCAGTACAAGGTGATCTGGTTCGGAGCCGCCTGCTCGATCGTCAATTTCGCGAATGCGTTTATCGGTAGCGACTCGATCGTGTTTGCTTGGGCACTTGGCGGCGCTGTTGGCGGGCTTGTTGCCGGTCTCTGGGCGCACCGGGTCGACGACTATTTCCATGGGATGGTCACAGTTGGCTATCGCTGGGCGCTCGCAAGCCTCGCAATCTACCTTTTTGCGGCTTTCACGCTCGACATATTCGATGTGTCCTATTCGGCCGGCTTCGCGCTTAGCAACCCAGAGGGTGAGCCTACCCGCGATACCTTCTCGCTGTTCTTCACCGATGCCCGCACGCTCGCCTCCTTCACCGTGCTGGCTTTCCACGCAGGCTACGCCTTCGCCTGGATCTCAGACGCAATCGAGGCGCGCCGCGCATGAAGAACCGCCTCAAAGTGCTGCGCGCTGAGCGCGATTGGTCCCAGGCCGAACTTGCCGGGCGTCTCGACGTGTCTCGCCAGGCGGTGAACGCGATCGAGACTGGCAAGCACGACCCTTCCCTGCCGCTGGCATTCCGTATTGCCCGTCTGTTCGAGATGGGCATCGAGGAGATTTTCGATGACGAAGCCTGATGAGATCGAAGACAACGGAGCCGCGCGCCCGTTTCTGGGTCAGGTGCTGTTTTACCTTGGTGTTTGCATCGCCGTTGGTGGCGCTGGTGCTGGAGTAGTCGTCTTCGCCGAACGCGGGATCGACCTTCGCGGAGCGGCTGTCATAGGTACAACGGTTGCTGTTGGTCTAGCGGCGTTGATCTGGTCGCTGCGGATCGGAAACTTTGATCCGCCCTCACTTTCAAGCAAAACCGGCAGGTCGCAGCTCGTCCTCCTGTTATGTGTAATCTTGGGAGCAGCGACGAGCTTCTATTTTGTCACCAACGGAGTGACCGACCGCTTCATCGAAGGCGACTTTTCGCTGACCCGTTTCGAGGCAGGTTTGCTGCTGTTCGTCACCGTCGGCTTGGGTCTTCCGCTGGGCATTCTTCGAGAGCGCGACATCGACGATTTCGAGCGCAAGTCGACCAGGGATGCGGCCTACTGGGCGTTCAACCTGTACATTTATGGGTATCTTGCCTGGGCAATCGCCGCCTCAGGATCGCTCTTGCCGCCTATTAATCACTTCGCGCTGTTCCTCGTCGTGATGTTCACATTCCTAGGAATGTGGGCCGCAAAGCGCGCCGGGTGATCATTCGACCCCATCCAGAACATCCGGTTGCAATCGCAGACCCCAATGAGAGTTTTTCAATGACCACCCCCGACCAATTCGAAGAAGAAGCAGAGTTCTCGCACACACGCTACTGGCTGCATCTGATTGGCTGGTCAGTCCTTTTGACCGTCGTTTTGATCGGCGGAATTCTGGTCGGCGTAGGGTTGAAAAACCTTCTCAATGGCGGCGACACAAGCGACATCCTGTTCGTCGTGATTGGCACTCCAATTGTCGCTGTCTCGGGCTATTTTTGTTGGCGTTGGTTCCCCGATTTCACGATGGGAGAGCCGCACACCGCGCGTGGCAACCGGATCCGCTGGCTGCTGGTCGCTGTCGTCGGAGTGGGAATAGCAACCGCCTTCCCGATCATTCTGTCCGACAGCGAGCAGCGGGCGACGGAAATCCTCTTCAGTAACGGCCCGATGCCCTTCTGGCCCGCGATCACCGCCATTTCGATCTGGGCGATCGCCATGCCTTTCCTCATCCTTTTCGGACGCCGCAACTCTGACGAGCATGGCCGTGCTGCTGGTGACTTCGGAATGATGGTCGGTTTTCAGGTCTTCGGCTACGCCGCTCCGATCTGGTGGATGGGCTGGCGCGCCGAAGTCTTCCCGCAGCCCGACGTGATGATCCTCTTTATCGTCACCGGCGTGATTTCCTCCATCGCAACCCTTTGGAAGCGCTCATCATGAACGACAAAACCGAACACGACGCAGATGCTCCGCTCGGCCTGCTTACGATGCTCAAGCAACAGCTCGGCACTGCCATGATTGCTGGCGCTGGCATCGGCCTTCTTTATGGCGGCCTTGTGGGCCTTGGGGTCGTCCTATTGCGAGAGACGCTTTCCATCCCTGCTTTGCTGGTATGCTTAGTCTGCATCGGTGGCGGTGTACCGATCCTGGTTTACGCCTACCGCCGCTCACCTAGCCTACGTGATGGCGATCCCGACACGCCTCGCGCACGTCGAATGGGCAAGCTCATGTTTTTCCTCATGACTTTCGTAGTCGTGATTATGCTGCCTTTCGTCATTCGCGGAGACAGCCTTGAGGGGATCGAGTTCTGGTCGAACGGCCCTATCCCGCAATGGATCGCCCTGTTCCTTGGCGCGGTCTGGCTGATTGGAATGCCCGCGCTAGTCTATTTCAACCGCGTCAACATGGACGAGCTTGAGCGCGGCGAGATGGAGTTCGGTGAGACGATCGGCTTCCAGTTCTTCGGCCTTGGCGCACCCCTCTGGTGGATCGCTCACCGCGGCGGTTTCGCGCCCGAGCCTGACCTTATGATCATGTTTGTCGCTACTGTGGCCGTCTCGGTCGCCGCAAACATGTACAGGAAGGTATCATGACGCTGGTAGCTCTGAGCCACGACGAACCACAATGACATTCCATCAATTGATACTGCCTCAACTTACCCCACTGAAAGGATCGCATACATGAAACTTGCACATCTCCTACCCACCGCCGCAGCAAGCCTTGCCCTTATCGCCGCGTCACCGGCGCTGGCTGATGCTCACATGGAAACCGCGCAAGCGGAGGCTGAAACTGTTCTCCCCGCCGGACCCGAGGGCCCCGCGCTCTGGAAAGTCAGCGACGAGGACACCACGATCTATCTCTTCGGCACGGTCCACATCCTGCCCAAAGAGCTCCAGTGGTACGACGCCGAGATCGACGCAGCCCTTTCCTCGTCCGATCTCGTTGTCACTGAACTGATGGAGTCGCCTGAGAACGAAGCAAAGTCTCAGCAGCTTGCCATGCAGATGGGCATGCTCGAACCGGGCACGACGCTGCGCTCGCTTCTCGATGAAGAGCAAACCGCGCAGTACGAGGCCGCGCTCGCGGGGCTCGGCGTTCCCGAGGCGGCGTTCGATCCGTTCAAGCCCTGGATGGCAAGCGTCACGCTCACATTCCTGCCGCTGATGGCGAACGGCTATGACCCCGCTTCCGGTGTCGATAAGGTGATCATCGCCAAGGCGGGTGACACGTCGAAGGACGCCCTTGAGACGGTCGAATTCCAGCTCGGCATTTTCGACTCTTTGCCTCAGGATGAGCAGCTCAAGCTCCTGATGTCGACCGTTGAAGGCGTCGAGGAGGTCAAGACCATGATCGACACAATGGTGGATTCGTGGATCAAGGGCGATGCGGACGGGCTTGCCGAAACCATGAACGAAAGCATGAGCGAAAGCCCGGAGCTTGCCGAAGCACTTTTGTACGAGCGCAACGCCAACTGGGCCGAGTGGATTGACGCTCGCATGGACGAGCCCGGCACGGTTTTTGTTGCAGTCGGAGCAGGCCATCTTGCGGGGGAGATGAGTGTGCAGGACTACCTCACCAAATATGACCTGACGGCAGAGCGCATCCAGTAATGCTCTCGCGCATGTTCGCCGCCTTCGCGCTCGGTTTCGCGCTGTCTCTGACAGCGTGCGCCGAGCGCGAGGAAGCGGTCGATTTCCCCGGCGTCAATCCGCTGGTCTACGAAATCGCCAATGCCGACGGGGAGGTCGAGGGATGGATGCTGGGCACCATCCACGCCCTCCCCGATGGCGTATCGTGGCGTACGCAGACAATCGAAAGTCTTGTCGCAGACGCAGATTACCTGTGGGTGGAAGTGGCTGAGCTCGAAAATCGAGCGCAGATTGCGCTCACATTTGGGGAGCTCGCTGGCACCGAAGGGCTCGGCCCGTTGAACGATCGGGTGGAAGAGGACCTGCGCGAACCGCTCGCCACGATGATAGCGCGCTCGGATTTTCCGGCTGGCGATTTCGCAGACACCGAGAGCTGGGCCGCCGCCATCATGCTTTCGCGGGTCGATGCAAACGGTGACCCCGGCAATGGCGTCGATCGCGCACTCATCCGTGATTTCGCGCAGCGTGAAGTGCGCGGTTTCGAGACCGCCGCCGGCCAACTCGGCGTGTTCGACCAGCTTGCCGAAGAGGATCAACGCGACCTACTCGAAGGGACCGTGCGTGAATGGGCTGCGAGCCGCGATGAGCCGGGCAAGTTGATGCGCGCCTGGATCGCAGGTGATCTTGCGGTGCTTGAGGAAGCCACAAAGACCGGCATCATGGCAGATCCTGAATTGCGAGACGCCCTGCTGGTGGGCCGCAATGAAGACTGGATCGAACCTCTGGTACAAAGCCTTCAGGCTGACGAAAGGCCGCTGGTTGCAGTTGGCACGGCTCACCTCATTGGTCCTGACGGTCTTGCCGCGATGCTCGAAGCGCGCGGTTTCACAGTGACGCGCCTTAACAACTAGGCATTTGGGCTTGTGTTTTGGCCCGCAACCTGTATTTGCGCGGCCTTCGGCGTTCTGGTCATCCCTGGAGGCGGCGCGCCGTAAGACACTTAATCAAACACGTATTCGAAAGGCACTGCTATGAGCGACGCTCTCACATTGCCCGCCGAAGCGCGCGAACGGGCAGGCAAGGGAGCCTCCCGTGCACTTCGCCGCGAAGGTCGGGTCCCCGCTGTAATTTACGGCGGCAAGGAAGAACCAACGACGATCCACGTCGAGGAAAAGGAACTGGTCAAGCAACTGATGACCGGTCACTTCATGAACTCCATCGTGAAGATCGAAGTCGGCGGTGAAACCATCCGCACGCTTCCCAAGGATGTCGCTCTGCATCCCGTCACCGATCGCCCGACGCATGCGGACTTTTTCCGCCTTTCGCGCGACGCGAAGGTCGAGGTTCAGATCCCAGTCGTATTCGTTGGCGAAGAGCAGTCGCCGGGCCTCAAGAAGGGCGGCGTGCTCAACGTTGTCCGTCACGAGCTCGACCTGATCTGCGAAGCTGACAAGATCCCTGGCGAGATCGAAATCTCGGTCGAAGGCAAGGAAGTTGGCGACTCGATCCACATCAGCGAAGTTAACCTGCCCGAAGGCAGCGTGAGCTCGATCACCGATCGTGACTTCACCATCGCAACTCTCGTCGCACCGTCGGCTCTCAAGAAGAGCGAAGAAGAAGGTGCCGAGAGCGAAGACGTCGAAGCAGATGCAGTCCCCGCTACCGAGCAGGGTGAAGATGCAGACGCTGCCCAGGAACAGGAAGACAAGAGCGAATAAGCTCCGGTCGAATGAACCAAATCACCAAGGCGCCGGGCTGGGAAACCAGTCCGGCGTTTTGCTTTTTGGGTCAGATGTGCGGGTCAGTCAGTCGCGGCAGACAGATGAGCATCGCACTCGTCCACCCCGGCCTTTACCCCGTTGATGTCGTAAATATCGCGTGCTTCTTCCCAATACGGGCGGGCCTCATGTGACCTTTCCATTCCCTCCATCGCAAGCGCGATCAAGCGGGCGGTGTTGGCGAAATTGAGGCTCTTGTCGGTCTCGGTCTGCTCGTAAACCGACATTGCTTCCTCGGCAGCGTCAAGCGCCAGTCGCAATTGGTCATTCTCGATCGAATGTTGCGCGCCGTGCCTGAGACAAAAAGCCAATTCACCCAGAAGCTCCACGCTGCGCGCTTTGTCAGCGGCTTCGTAATAGCCACGTGCAGCTGCGCGGTGATCTCCCGCTTCACTGGCCGTGCGCGCTCTGGCCAACATGGGTCGAAGACGTTCAGGCATGACGAGGAGATGATTAGCACACAATTTTCGTTTGCCTAGAGGGGTACCCTCCCCTCGCCAAGCCGACGCGGGGGCGCTAGAGGCGCTGACCATGCAGATCTGGACAGGCCTTGGTAATCCCGGACCCAAATACGCGCTCCACCGTCACAATGTCGGCTTCATGGTGCTCGACGTCATCGCGGACATGTACGACTTCGGCCCCATCCAGAAGAAGTTCTCTGGCTGGGTACAAGAAGGCCGTATCGGAACGCAGAAGGTTCTGCTGCTCAAGCCAGCGACTTTCATGAACGAAAGCGGTCGCAGCGTGGGCGAAGCGATCCGCTTCTACAAGCTCGACCTCGACGCGCTCACCGTGTTTCATGACGAGCTCGACCTTGCGCCATTCAAGGTCAAGGTCAAACAAGGCGGCGGGACGGCAGGCCACAATGGCCTTCGCTCAATCGACAAGCATCTCGGCCCCGATTTTCGCCGCGTGCGTATCGGGATTGGCCATCCGGGTCACAAGGACCGGGTAAGCGGTTATGTGCTTGGCAATTATGCAAAATCCGAGCAGGACGATCTTGCAGCCATGCTAGGTGCCATCGGAGCCGAGGCTGAATGGCTGGCAAAGGGCGACGACCCCCGCTTCATGAGCGACGTTGCCATGAGACTTCAGGACTAAGAGGGCGAGAAGACGATAATGGAAGGCTTCGACTACGTCGTCCTGTTCCTGGCGATCCCGGTTGGACTGGCGCTGGCAGACATGGCGCAGGGTCTCTCGGTTGCGATGCGGCGCAGGGGAGAATTCACCATCGGATGGCTGACCCCGCTGCTGGTGCTTTTCATCCTGGTTCTTACCTCGATCTTGCTAGAAAGCTTTTATGAGGTCCGCGACATCGTGGGAGCTGACGCTCCTGTGCTGTTCATCGGATTGGTCTATACCTTTGCGTTCTACGTCGCGGCATCCTTCGTCTTCCCGGAGAGCTTCGAACCGGGAATATCACTCGACGACTGGTTCATGGAAAAGCGGCGCTACTCGCTCGGCGTCACGTCCGTTCTGGTGCTCATCACATTTTTCCTGTTCCTAATGGGAAGAAGCAGTTCGGTCGCTACGCAACCGGTCGTCTTTGCGATCGTGCTTGCCGCGTTCTTGCTGATCTTCTTTCTCCCGATCTTCCTCGCGCTTCGGGCAAAAACCAAGCCGGGCGCGCTAATCGCAATGATCGGTCTTAATGGGCTCTATCTTCTTGCTGCTGCATCAATCGTGATCTCCCGATAAGTCTTGCAGGGCGTCGCGGCGGCAGCCTATCGTCGCGAGACAAAGCTTCGGAGAGAACCCCATGACCAATATCAACCGCCGCACCCTTCTTGCCGGAGCCGCCGCAACCGGCGCGCTCACTGCAACAGCCTCTCTGGCGCTTGATGACGTAGTCGAAGGAACAACCGACATGAGCGGCAAGAGCGTGCTCATCACCGGCTGTTCGAGCGGCTTCGGGCGCCTTGCCGCAGAGGATTATGCTCGCAAGGGCGCCAAGGTGTTCGCAACCATGCGCAACCTCCCTCGTGCTGAAGCGGCTGAACTCATGGCGCTCGCCGAAGCGGAGGGCCTCGATCTGCATATCATCGAGATCGACGTCACCTCCGATGAGCAGGTGGCAGCAGGAGTGGCAGAAGCGATGGAAATCGCAGGAGGCCCGATCGACGTTCTGATCAACAATGCGGGGATTTCCTATGGCGGCCCGGTCGAAGTTCAGGACATGAAGGCAACCCACCATATGTTCGACACGAACGTATACGGTCCACACCGCATGGCGCGCGCGGTCCTGCCCGCAATGCGGGAAGCGAAGAGCGGGCTCATTATCAATGTCACCTCGCAGCTAGGCCGCGTCATAGCGCCTGCAATCGGCCAGTATTCGCCGACGAAATTCGCTCTTGAAGCGATGAGCGAACAGCTCGCCTACGAACTGGTTCCGCATGGCATCGAGGTCACGATTATCGAACCGGGCGGCTATCCGACCAAAATCTGGGAAAACTCGAACGCGAACACGATGGAGCTGCTCGCAAGGGCCGACGGTGCTCACACGGCAGGCTATGCCGCACTCCTTGCCTCCCTCGCCCAGCGTTCGGGCGGCGGCGGAAACACCGATCCGATGGACGTGCCCAACGCAATGGCAGAGATCATCGCGATGCCCGCAGGCACGCGCCCGATCCGCCGCGCGGTGCATCCCGGCCTCAAACCGCAACTCGCCATCAATGAAGCATCGGCGCAAGCACAGCTCGGATGGCTTGGCGAATCCGGCTATGGCCCTTGGATCAAGGCCGTGCACAACGCCTGAGCGCGTGTCAGACCTCTTGGTTAAGGCGTTGTGAGAAATCGCGCCATAATGAAACATTGTCTCCAAGTGGCGAGACAGCATCGGCGCTATTCGATAACCCGGTTCTCGAAAGAACTTGATGGGGGCCGCGAACGATGCGTCAGTTTAGTTTTATCCATGCTTTGATTGTGTTTGCGGCGCTTGCTCTTGCGGCGGCTCCGGCACACGCCCTGAAATGGCCTCCCAAGGATGAACCTGTCAGCAGCTCAGGCGGATCGTCCGGTGGCACTCCGGTCCCCGAACCTTCGAGCATGATCCTTTTTGGCGCGGGCGCGGCAGCATTCATGCTGACCAAGCGACGCAAAAAGTCTGACTAAGACACACTGAACACTCCTTGTGAGTCTTCGAGGGGCGCATTCCTTTGGTCGGGGATGCGCCCCAACCCGTTTTGTACTCTGGTCAAGCGAGCGCGGCGGCGCTAAGGCGCGGGCCTTCCAACGTCGCTTTTCATGAAAGAGTACCCATGGGTTTCCGTTGCGGGATCGTGGGCCTGCCCAATGTCGGCAAGTCCACTCTATTCAATGCACTCACCGAAACGCAGGCCGCGCAGGCCGCGAACTATCCGTTCTGCACGATCGAGCCGAATGTCGGCCAGGTCGCCGTTCCAGACGAACGCCTCGACAAGATCGCCGCCATCGCAAAGAGCGCGAAGGTAATCGCGACGCAGCTCGCATTCGTTGACATCGCGGGCCTCGTGAAAGGCGCGAGCCAGGGTGAAGGTCTGGGCAACCAGTTCCTCGGCAACATCCGCGAGGTCGATGCCATCGTCCACGTGCTGCGCTGCTTTGAGGATGACGACATCCAGCACGTCTCCAACAAGGTCGACCCGATTGCCGATGCTGAAGTGGTCGAAACCGAACTGATGCTCGCTGACCTCGAAAGCCTCGAGAAGCGCGTGTCGAACGCGGAGAAGCGCGCGACAGCGGGCGACAAGGAAGCCAAGATCATGGCGAGCGTGCTTGGGCAGGCGCTAGAGCTGCTGAAGGACGGTAAACCTGCAAGGCTTGTTGAACCGAAGGATGTCGAGGAAGAGCGCGTACTCAAGCAGGCCCAGCTGCTGACCGCCAAACCTGTTCTTTATGTCTGCAATGTCGCAGAGGATGAGGCCGCAAGCGGCAATGCGTTGTCCCAAGCCGTCTTCGCCAAGGCCGAGGCCGAAGGTGCGCAAGCCGTCGTCGTGTCCGCAGCCATCGAAGCCGAGCTGGTCGAAATGCCCGCCGAAGATCGGGCGGAGTATCTCGAGAGCCTCGGGCTTGAAGAAAGCGGTCTCGCACGCGTCATCCGCGCTGGCTACACGCTGCTTGGCCTCAAGACCTTTTTTACAGCCGGTCCTAAGGAATCGCGCGCTTGGACCTTCCCGGATGGCGCCAAGGCGCCTCAGGCAGCAGGCGAAATCCACACCGACTTCGAAAAAGGCTTCATCCGTGCCGAGACCATTGCCTACGACGACTACATCGCTCTTGGCGGCGAAGCCGGTGCTAAGGAAGCGGGAAAAATGCGCCAGGAAGGCAAGGATTACGACGTGAAGGACGGCGACATCATGCTGTTCAAGTTCAACGTCTAATCAGATAGTTGTCGGCCCCTCGACGAGCGCTGCCATAATCCGGTCCACACCTCTATCCGACCAGAGGAAGAGCCCGATCGCATCGCGCAATTCTTCGTCGTTTGCTTGAGCGAAATCGGCGTCTTTGACAGCGCCGCTTAGCAACTGAACCGCCTCATGCTCCGCCCCGCTATGGGTGGAGACTTGTGGGCGGTCTGCCAAAAGGCGCGCACTTTCCTCATCCCCGCTGCTGAGGGCTGCGAGCATCAGGTAGATGTGGAGAAGCGGATCGGGCGCGGGATTGCGCAAGACCATGCTGCGTAGTTGGCGAGAAGACAGGTAGTCATCGTCTCTGGTGATCGCGCAGGAGTTCGCTTCTGCTTCCAGCGCCGCAATCATGGCTGGGTACGTGGCCGCCCCTTCAAATGCCCTTTCGATATGTCCTGCGGCTGCCGGGCAATTGTCGTTGGCTAATTGAACCTTTGCTGCAGTGAAGTTGGCAAAAGCGTTGAAGCGATCAATCTCGAGCGCTCGCGAGACATCCGCCCAGCCCTGCCCAGTACGCCGGATCGGCTCGTCCGCTAAGCGTCTCTGTTGAAAATGTGCGTGAGCGCGCCTGGCATATATGAACGATGAAAACCGATCCTGCGGGAAACGCTCAAGGCATTGGTCTACCAGCCCCGCGAGAATCTCCGAATTTGATCGGCGCGCTTCTATAGCAATGAAGCATTGATATGCGCTAGCGGGTTCCTCGGTGATGCCCTCCGCGACGTGTTGAGCTATCGCGCCAATTGGCGACGTCACATAGACCAACGCGGCTCTGAAATCGCGCTTGAAGGCGGCCTCGTCATCGGGCTCAATCAATATGCGATCGGTGAACAGCAACTCCCCCTCGCTCGTATAGAGGAGCAAGGACGCAACGCCTTCGCCGCCACTGCGAGCATCGAAGTGGATCTCCAGGTTGTAATCCGCAGGCATATCGCCGTCTTCGAAGTGACGCTTTGAAACCATCGAGTAGGATAGCTGAATGTCGGCATCGACTTGCGACTGCTCCGCCAGGGCGGCCAAGGATGGGGGTAGGCTTTCGAGCTCAGCCTGATCCATCGATAGCGCCACGCTGGGCACATCGGCATCCACACTCGGTGCTGGCGATCCACTCTGCCAAGCTTGCACACCCACCAACACGAGCGCTGCGGTCGCGAGGACCAGTGCGGCAAGAACAAGAACCCTGTTGTTCCGCACTTGCGGGGCGACGAGTTCGATCGGCTTTGTTTCCGGGCGAGCCAGAATTTCCATCGGCTCCGCGCGCGGCTCGACGACCGGGATTTCTTCCTGCACCACAACAGGAGCCGGTGCGTCTTGCTCCTTTGCTTCGTCCAGAATTGGTATCTCGGAAAACTCGGTCAGCTTCAGCAAGTATTCGCCAAGCTCGATGCTGATGCGGCGACCGTCCAGCGGCGCGTTGCGAGAGTAATATGTATCAAGGTTCGACCGCAGACGCGAAATCTGCACTCGCGGATAGCTGTCATTGGCAAGGTCGAAGTCCTCATCCTTGCCCAGTCCATCGACCGCGATTTCATACTGGGTCGGCCCCGGACCGCCCCGCGCACTTGCCTCTACTAAATACCTAAGCAGCCGGCTTTGCACCGGAGAGCGCCTGAAGAGAGGGTCTGAAAGCACCTGTGCGGCTTCCAGACCCAACTGTTGTGCAAAGTCAAATCGAGTGATCTGCGATTCACTCATAGTCTGACACCCCAAAGAATAAAAGTTAACGCGCCGTTAGTATTTATAGAGTGGCGAATATCTGAGGATGTAACGCCCTACTGAACCTGGGGTTCCCTACAGTTGTAACGTTACAATAACGGTAAGAAACTCGTTCATGACGTGAAGTCAAGGCAACCTTCGAAGGCATGAAGCGATCATGCACTATTGCCCTGCTTGCCACGTCATTTGCGCTGTTTCCAAACGCAGCGAATGCCCAACAAGCCGATGAACCGAAGTTTTCCCGAGCTTCGACGGCAACCCAAGTGGTCGCTTCGGCGAGGATCCTCTCAGGGGTCAGGATCGAGTGGTCAGACCTGACTTCTGAGAGGATCGCCACCAATTCAGCGGGCCAATCGGTGGCTCGGTCACGCTCCCGGGTCGAGAGCGTCAGCCAATCGGACGGCGAACGGAGGGAAGTTAGATATGTCGATTTTCATTGAGGGTGCTGCGCAATCACAACCGGGCACCGAGTTTGTCGATCCGATCGAGGCGCTGATTGAAAGCGAGCCTCAAGAGCGCGCAATCAGCCCGCGTCAGCCCGCGATCACTGAACGCCGAGCCAATCGACGCTTTCTCGCCGCTTTCCGACCAGCCTGTCTGATCATCAACAATCGTATCCGCCTCGGGATGATACGCAACATGTCTGATCTGGGCGTCATGATAGAATGCGAAACGCCCCTGAAGAAGGGCGACCGCGTCTCTTACTTCTGGGATGAGAACAAGATCGTCCAAGCGCGGGTCGCCTGGAGCGACGGCAATCGCCACGGGCTTGATAACGACGAGCAGGCCCGCGTTTTTGATCCGGAACACTCATATCGCTCGGTACGAATTCCCTGCTCGCTCCACGCGAAAGTCTGGATTTCCGGTAATTGCCACACGGTCCGTGTAGTCAACCTATCGATGGGAGGTATGCAGATCGATGGTATTGAGGCCCGTGCGGGCTCCCCGCTCACGATCGCGATCGGCGGACTGGAGATCTACAACGCCTGCGTCAGATGGAGCAATGGCCGGCTCGCTGGCATCCATTTTCCCAAACGCCTCAGCCAGAGCGAATTAGCGCAGCTTATGCTCGAACACCCGGACCATTTCGACAACGCAGTCGCAGCCTGATCAACCAGAGAGTTTGGCTTTCACATCCCCGCACGGAACGTTCCTGGTCGCAATCACCGGTCGAGATCGGGAACTATTTGCCCTTCCCATGGGTAGAGTTTTCAGACGCTAACCTTGGGAATTCATGATGGTCGACAAATCCGAAAAGTTTAACTGGCTGGTCCGGGCAGGCTACCTGTCGCGGGCCATCCTGTATTCGATGCTGGGCCTTATCGCCCTCTCGAGCGCTGGTGCGATCAGCAAAGGCACCGACGGAATCTTCAAGGCGATCGAAGACTTTCCCGCAGGTACGGCGATCCTTTGGCTGATGGTCATCGGCCTGTTCGGCTACTCGCTATTCCGCTTCGCATCGCCGATTTTCGACATCGAGAATAATGGTTCAGACGCCAAAGGCTGGGCCAAACGCATTGGCCACGCCGGCTCGGGCGTAGGCCACGCGGCGCTTGCCCTCTCCGCTTATCAGTTCGCGACCACGTCTGGTGGTACTTCCGGTGGCGGAGGCGCGGAGGCCGCCGCATCGGGCGTGCTTAGTATGGCCTTTGGCGGAACAGTTCTTGGCGTGCTCGGACTGATCTTCTTCATTGTTGCAGCAGTCCAATTCAAGAAGGGCATCAGCGGCGATTTCATGCAGCGCATTTCAGGGTCTGCACCGGATTTCACTCGCACACTTGGTGGCATCGGATTCAGCGCACGCGGCGTAGTCTACGGTGTCGTCGGCTGGTCGCTGATCCAGGCTGGTTTCATGTCGGGCGGCGCAGAAGAAGTGCGCACGTTGGGTGATGCGCTCGCCGACCTTGCTGGTCAGGGCGCGATCTTCACCATCACGGCGGCGGGCCTTCTGATCTTTGGCATCTTCAGCCTGATCCTTGCACGCTATCGGATTATTCCTGAGTTGGACCGCGACCAGGGCGTGCCGCAGTTCCGCACTGCATAAGCAGGCAACAACCAACATCTTTTCGGGCGGTGCTGGCTTCGGGTCAGTGCCGCCCGAACAGTTTCTCGACGTCTTCCATCGAAAGTTTTACCCAGGTTGGCCTGCCGTGATTGCACTGCCCTGAGCGCGGCGTTGCTTCCATTTCGCGCAGCAGCGCATTCATCTCTGCAACACTGAGCACCCGCCCCGCCCTCACCGAACCGTGACAGGCCATAGTCGCGAGGACGTATTCAAGCCGCTCCGCCAGGAGCAGTGAGCCGCTGTCCTCTTGCTTGCCGTGCTTGGCAATATCGTCAGCCAGATCGCGCAGCAATTTGCCCGTATCCGCTTTCGCAATCGCAGAAGGAACGCTTCGAACAAGCATAGCCGCAGGTCCGAAGCGCTCGACCGTCAGACCAAAGCGAGCCAGACCTTCTGCCGCGTCTTCGAGCCGGTCGCAGTCAGCTTCATCCATTTCTACGACGTCCGGCACGAGCAACGCTTGAGAACGCTGCGTCGCCTCCCCTGCTCCAGCCCGCTTGAGCCGCTCAAGCACCAAGCGCTCATGTGCCGCGTGCTGGTCGACAAGGATAAGGGCGTCCTTGCTCTCGGCGACGATATAGGTGTTCGCGACCTGCCCGCGAGCGATACCCAGCGGGTATTCGGCGACTTCATTCTCGATCGGAGCGGCCTCTTCTGCCCGCCCTTGCGGAAGAGCGGCATCCGGACGCGGTGTGTATTCGACGCGCGGTTCGGCCACGCGCTGTTGCGGCGCAGACCAATCCCGGCTCTCGAAGATTGAGCGCATCGCTGGTGCAGGTTCGTGAACCGGCTCAGCTTGCCATCGCTCCATCGCCGCACGGTCGGGTCCCTGCGCGCTACGCCGGTCTCCTGTGGCAAGCGCCTGCCTCAGTCCTGAAACGATGAAGCCGCGCACACCTGTTGAATCGCGAAACCGCACTTCGGTCTTTGCGGGATGGACGTTCACGTCCACATCTTCAGGAGGCACGTCGAGGAACAGCGCAAGCACAGCATGGCGATCACGCGCGAGCATGTCGGAATAGGCCCCGCGCACCGCCCCTGTGAGAAGCTTATCCTTTACCGGCCTGCCATTGACGAACAGGTATTGGTGATCGGCCACACCGCGGTTGTAGGTTGGCAAACCGGCGAGCCCGCTCAGGCGCATCGGGCCGTGAGGGCCGTCACGCTCCAGCTCGATCTCGACAGCATTGTCCTTCAATTCGCGCGCGACGATCTGCGCCACACGATTGGAAAGGCCTTCATCGGTCTGAGTGGCGAGCGCCTTGCGGATTTTCCCTTCAGCGCCATTCTCTAGAGTAAAGGCAATATCTGGCCGCGCCATCGCCAAGCGCCGCACGATATCGAGACAGGCGATGTATTCGCTGCGAGGAGTGCGCAGAAATTTTCGGCGGGCGGGGACTTTGGCGAAGATTTGCTCCACCCTCACCCGCGTTCCCACTGGCAGTGCAGCAGGAGCATCTTCGACCGTCTCGCCATGATCGACGACGCGTCGCCATCCATCTGCAGCGCCTTTCGGTCTGCTTTCCAATGTCAGACGAGCAACACTCGCAATGGAGGGCAATGCTTCGCCTCGAAAACCAAGGGTCGCGACCATCTCGATCGCTTCGTCAGGCAATTTCGATGTTGCATGCCGCTCAAGTGCCAGCCCCATCTCGTCCGGCGTCATCCCGCAGCCATCGTCCGTCACTTCGAGCCGCGTTAGGCCGCCATCTGTCAGCACCACACCGATTCGCCGCGCTCCCGCATCGATGGCGTTCTCGACCAACTCTTTGAGCGCCGCCGCAGGCCTCTCAACCACCTCACCAGCGGCAATTCGGTTCACAAGAGCGGTTGGAAGGCGTCGGATTTGGGGCATTTGTCGCAAGCTAGCTGTCACACGCCGCAAATTCGAGGGCTGCGGGGGAAAATACGGGGGTCAGTCAACAAAAATTTTAGCAATTTTGACAAGCTTTCGCTAGGCGCAACGGGTCTCGTCAATTTTGGGATGGATTGCGGACGTTCTGACCTTTCGGGGACCCCATAAGCGGAATGTTCGTTACCCTAATCAAGGCAACGGAAAAACATAAATGAGCTTTTGGAACAACCTGTTCAAATTCGGTTCGCAAAACATGGCCATCGATCTCGGTACGGCCAACACGCTGGTTTACGTGCAAGATCAGGGCATCATCCTCAATGAGCCGTCTGTCGTCGCGATTGAGACAATCAACGGCATCAAGCGCGTTAAGGCGGTAGGCGACGACGCCAAGATGATGATGGGTAAAACGCCCGACACGATTGAGGCAATCCGCCCGCTGCGCGATGGCGTGATCGCCGACATCGAAATCGCGGAAGAAATGATCAAGCACTTCATCCGCAAGGTTCACGGCAAGCGTAACTTGTTCCGCTATCCCGAAATCGTAATCTGTGTTCCCTCAGGCTCGACCTCGGTCGAGAAGCGCGCAATCCGCGACGCAGCCTCGAATGCGGGTGCTTCAGAAGTTCACCTCATTCTTGAACCCATGGCAGCAGCCATTGGTGCCGACATGCCGGTAACCGAGCCCGTTGGTTCGATGGTGGTCGATATCGGCGGCGGCACGACCGAGGTTGCAGTCCTCTCGCTGCGTGGTCTTGCTTACACCACGTCGGTCCGCACCGGCGGCGACAAGATGGACGAAGCCATCGTTTCCTATGTGCGTCGACACCACAATCTCCTGATCGGTGACGCCACAGCTGAGCGGATCAAGAAAGACTACGGCATCGCTATGGTCCCCGAAGACGGCGCGGGCGAAAGCATCACTCTCAAGGGCCGCGATCTCGTGAATGGTGTGCCCAAGGAAATCACCATTAATCAGGCGCATGTGGCGGAGGCGCTTTCCGAGCCGATCGGCGCCATCGTTGAAGGCGTTCGCATCGCTCTTGAGAACACCGCACCTGAACTGGCCGCAGACATTGTTGATCAGGGCATTGTGCTCACTGGCGGCGGCGCACTAATCCGCCGCTTGGACGAGCATCTTCGCGAGGAAACCGGTCTTCCGGTGTCAATTGCCGAAGATCCGCTCACCTGCGTTGCGATCGGCACTGGCCGGGCGATGGAAGATCCGATCTATCGCGGCGTGTTGATGACCGCATAAATTCGCTCCTCGCAAATAAGCGGCAGGAGACACGAACAAAGGGACTTGGGGCAAGGTCATGGCGCCGCCATCATCGCGTCGATCGAGCTTTTCGAAAAAGCAGCAATATTCGGTGTTCACCGGATATCTGCTTGCGACGCTTGGCGCACTTGCGGGACTGGGACTTCTCGCCCTTTCCCTGTGGCAGCCTTCGACCTTCCAACCCCTGCGAGGCGGCGCGACCGATATCGCAGCGCCCGTAGGAGAAGCGAGCGCAACCGTTCGATCCGGCGGAAGCTCCACCTGGGATACTATCACCGGATATTGGCGCGCCGGCAGCCAGAATGCGCAGCTGCGTGACGAAGTGGAGGTCGCCCGTATCCAGTTAGCGGAAGCCAAGGCGGTCGAAGCCGAAAACAGGCGACTAAAGGCCCTGCTTGGCCTTGCCACTCAACAGGCCGACGCCATCGCGACAACTCGCCTCGTGGGCTCAAGCTCATCCAGCGCACGCCGGTTCGCTTATATTGGCGTCGGACAAAGTGATGGTGTCCAGATAGGCATGCCCGTCCATTCCGAGCGTGGCGTGATCGGGCGTGTGCTCGAGACTTCGCGTGGGTCTTCGCGTGTGCTGCTTCTCACCGACACGGAAAGCGTTCTTCCGGTACGCCGTGCAGCCGACCAAACCGTCGCCTTTGCCGAAGGCCGCGGTGACGGTCTGTTGCGCATCCGTCTTATCAATCTTGGCCTCAATCCTCTTGAAGTGGGTGATGTCTTCGTCACCAGTGGTGCTGGCGGATACTACCGACCCGGCGTTGCGGTCGCGGTATTGAGCGAGCTGACGCCTGATGGTGGCATTGCGCAGCTCATTGCAGAGCCTTCAGCGACCAATTTCGTCGTAGTAGAGCCCATCTACGAACCCGCTGCGGTCGAAGCGGCTGGCGTACGTGCGAGCGAGGAACTGAGCGACGAGGAGCTTGCGAATTGATCGACCGGCTCGATCCGCCAGTTCAAAGGCGCGCCTATGGTAGCGGCGGTATCAACCGTGTCACCTCGCCCTGGCGGGCAAACTCGGTTCACTACATCTCAATCATGATCGGATCGCTTCTGCCGCTATACGCTTTGGCGGATGTGATGCCGATACTGCCGCCGCTGGGCTTCCTGATCTTCCTCGGCTGGCGGGTCATGCGTCCGGGCCTGATGCCTCTTTGGGTCGGAGTACCGCTCGGCGCATTCGACGATCTGTTCAGCGGTCAGCCCTTCGGCAGCGCAATTTTGCTATGGTCATTGACCATGATCGTGCTCGAACTCATCGAAACGCGCTTTCCCTGGCGCGGCTTTTGGCAGGACTGGTTCACCGCCGGTCTAGCGATCGTGCTTTACATCATCGCAGCCATGGTGGTTTCCGGTGCAACAATCCAATTGACGGTGCTTTTCGCGATCCTTCCGCAGATCGCGCTTAGCGTGCTGATTTATCCGCTGGTCGCGCGCTTGATCGCGTGGCTTGATCGCTTCCGTCTTTCCCGTTCGCGCAGGATTGGATGATGGGCATTTTCAATCGTCGCAAAACTGGCTTCAAGACAACGGCGGTGGTCAACGCATCGACCTTGCGCAATACATTCGACCGGCGTGCCATTGTTATTGGGGGTCTGCAAGGCGGCATCGGTATCCTGCTCGCCGCTCGCATGGGCTATCTCGCGATTGCCGAGAACGAGAAATACCGGCTGGAGTCCGAAAGCAACCGGGTCAACCTGACACTGATCCCGCCGCGTCGTGGCTGGATTCTTGATCGCAACGGAGCCCCCCTCGCCTCCAACCGCGCCGACTTTCGCGTCGACGTGATCCCGGAGCGCCTGGCCGATGCCGACGCGACGATCGACCAGATCGGCAACTTGCTCGATCTCGAGGCTGACCGCATTGCAGACTTGAAGACAGAAGTGGCCGCAGCACGCGGATTTGCTCCTGTGGAAGTGGCAAGCGGCCTCGATTACGAGCAGTTCGCTGCGCTCAGCGTACGCCTGCCTGACATGCAAGGTGTCATCCCGCAGAGGGGCTTTTCGCGCTTCTATCCCACCGCGTCTTCGGTCGGTCACCTGATCGGTTATGTCGGTCCCGCTTCGTCCGAGGAGTATGACGAGGCACCTGACCCGCTGCTCCTTACGCCGGGCTACAAGATCGGGAAGGACGGACTGGAAAAGCAGTTCGAGCAGGATTTGCGCGGCGTTCCCGGTGCGCGGCGGGTCGAAGTCACTGCGGGCGGTCGCATCGTACGCGACCTTGAAACCCGCGACGACATTCAGGGCGACCCGGTTCGCCTCACGATCGACGGGCCTTTGCAAGACTACGCCGCTCGCAGGATCGGGCTGGAAAGCGGTTCGGTCGTGGTGATGGATTGCGAAACCGGCGACCTGTTGTGCATGGCTTCCATGCCAAGCTTCGACCCCAATTCCTTTTCTGACGGCATCGGCAGCGTCGAGTACGCGATGCTGCGCGAAGATCCCCGCGTCCCGCTGCGCAACAAGGTGCTGAAGGGCCTCTATCCGCCTGGTTCGACGGTCAAGCCGATGCACTGCATGGCATTCTTGAAAGCCGGAATCAGCCCTGACGAGGCGATCACCTGTGGCGGTGGACGGCGCATCGGCAATCGCTTCTTCAATTGCTGGTCGAACCATGGCCGCGTCGACATGGCCAAGGCGATCTACCAGTCCTGCGACAGCTATTTCTATCACTTCGCCCAGCAGATCGGTTTCGACGCCGTTGCAGAAATGGCGCGCACCTGCGGGATGGGTGAAGAATTTCCGCTCCCGGTGATGAGCCAATTCTACGGCACGGTCCCAACGCCAGACTGGAAATTCAACAAGTTCGGCCGCGAGTGGCAGCCTTTCGACACGGTCAACGCGTCGATCGGACAGGGATATTACCTCGCAAGCCCTCTGCAACTGGCGGTCACTTCTGCGCGCCTAGCAACCGGGCGTCACGTCATGCCGCGCCTTACGCTCGATACCCCGCCCAAGGGGTTCAATCAGGTCGACTTTCCCGCTGACCACGTGAGCTACGTGCGGCAGGCGATGAGCGATGTCGTCAACGGCCCCGGCACCGCGGGCCGCGGGCGCTTGCCGTTCGAAGATATCAAGATGGCAGGCAAGACCGGAACTGCACAGGTCGTGAGCCTCAGCGTTTCGGACGGACGCAGCGGCCCATGGAAATATCGCGACCACGGTCTGTTCACCTTCTTCGCGCCGACCGACAAACCCAAATATGCAGGCGCGGTGGTCATTGAGCACGGGGGCGGTTCTGGTGCCGCTTACCCGATTGCCCGCGACGTTATGACCTTCCTGTTCGATCCCGCAAAAGGGCTCGAGGCTCTGCGCGCACTTGAAGAACAATGGGGCGGAACCGCTCAAGAGCGCCTCGACCGCCGGTATGCAGCCTACGCCGCCGAGCGCGGGGCGACGGTTCAGCCCACGCCGCGGCGCGATGAAGAAATCTTTGACCGCGTGGAGGCTGAGGCAAGGCTCGAAGCAGAGCAGACGCAGGAAGAGATCGGCGACGCATTCGTGGCGCCTCGCGAGAACCAGACCGCGGCAGGCACCCCTCCTGTCGATGCCTTGACGCCTGTTACCGAGCGCGGGGCCCAGCAATGAGCGCGCGCGGCGGCATAATTCCCTATCCGATTGCGCGTCAGCCGTGGGGGATGCTGATCCCCTTGTTTTTGCTCGTCGCATTCGGAGCTGCGGTTCTCTACTCTGCAGCCGGTGGATCGATGGATCCGTACGCGTCTTCGCATCTCGTTCGGTTTGGCGTTTTCCTGGTCATGGCATCAGTGATCGCGTCGCTACCGCGCGAGTTGGTGCGACTTCTGACTTATCCAGCTTATGCTATTGTTCTAGCGCTTCTTTTGCTGGTCGAGATTATTGGACAAGTAAACGGAGGGAGCCAACGTTGGCTCAACCTCGGCTTTATGGTCCTGCAGCCTTCAGAGATCATGAAACCGGTGATCGTGGTAACGCTCGCGCTGTTCTACTCATCGTTACCCGTTGGACTAATCACCGGGTGGCGCGCGCTCCTGATCCCTGCCGCGTTAATAGGCCTGCCCGTTTCTTTCGTCCTGCTTCAACCGGACCTTGGCACCTCGCTAGCGATCCTGTTCGGTGGCGCTGTGGTGATGCTCCTCGCCGGATTGCCACTCAAATGGTTTATCGGCGGAGGACTGGCAGCGGCAGCGGTGGCCCCGGTCGTGTTCTTCTTTGGACTCCAGGATTACCAGCAGCGGCGCATCCTCACGATGTTTGATCCGGAAGCAGATCCCCAAGGCGATGGCTATCACATCATACAGTCGCAAATCGCGATCGGTTCAGGCGGCATCTTCGGCAAAGGCTTCAACAATGGCTCACAAAGCCACCTGCAGTATCTGCCAGAGCCGCACACAGACTTCGTCTTTGCAACCATGGCCGAAGAGTGGGGCCTCATCGGCGGTCTGTTTGTGCTCGGCGTGTTTGCCGTCATCATGCGGTGGGGTCTGAGCGTCGCGCGCGCATCGAAGGACAGGTTCGCAAGCTTGCTGGCCGGGGGAATGACCGCGACCATATTCTTTTACGTAGCAGTCAATCTATTGATGGTGATGGGCTTTGCCCCCGTGGTCGGCATCCCATTGCCGTTTATGAGCCATGGCGGCTCCTCAATGCTCACCAACATGATCTGCATCGGCGCGCTGATGATGGTCAATCGCTGGAACCGGAACGCCCCTCGCGGTGGTCTAAGCAGCCAATAGGCACGCTCAAACCTTCACGAGCCCCATCCTGAGTGCTTTGACAACTGCTCCAACCCGATCAGACACGTCGAGCTTCGCGTAGATGCGTTTGGAGTAGGTCTTCGCTGTATCTGGCGAAATATCGAGGATTGTTGCGATAGCACTGAGCGACTTGCCGCGTGCCGCCCATGTCAGCACTTCCACTTCCCGCTCAGACAAGGCCGGTGCATCAAGCTTGTGTTCCACAAGGATCACCACACGCTGGTGGGCGACCTGCGACAGGCTTCTGATCATTCCGATCGATTCGGGCGCGACGTCGTCGACATGCTTCAAGAAATCGAAGCTGGCATAGGCATCTCTGGCATTGCGTCCGTAAAGCGGGATGCCGAAGCCATGGATGAGGTCATACTCCTTCATCTTGGCGAAATAGGCTTCCTGATCCGGAGTATTGTGCTGCCAGGACATCGCATCCTGCCAAGTCATCAAAGAGCCAAACTGCATGACACGACCAGGGATCGGATCGGTGAGCCGAAACTCCTCTTTCGCATAAAGTGCCATCCATTCGTCGCTGAAGCCGTGCGCATAAACAGCAGCTGTCCGCGAAGTCTGTTGATCGAACGCAGGGGTGACATGGTAGCTCATCCGAGCAGCGCCAGCCTTGATGGCTTGGTCGCGAACGTATGTGAGCACGTCGCTTATCTCTACCAAAGTTTCGACGTGATCGAAGTGCCGCTGCATTGTGACAAGATATCACACGTCACCCAACTAGGCGACTTTCCGTAGACGTAAAGATGCCCGATAAAGCATCAAGCTCTGAGGAGCTGGGCGTTCGGGTCGCACCCGCCGATTCGTCGGCCAATTAGTGAGCGCTCAAGTCCTGGCGGCAGGGGTGTCGTTCCCCCCATTACATGCGGCACCAACTGTCGTCAGGCATCTGTTTCTCTGCAATTCGACCATCGAGGCGTTTTATGTCACCTTCGAGAGTGCCTGTATTGCTGTCGCGGTTCGCAAACCGCTTCGCTAACCGCTCCTGTTTTCAGGAGAAATCTGCTGACAAGATGGCGGTCATGATGTCCGCCATCCATCTTCGCGAGATGAGCGGACAGAGCACCACGCTTCGCCAATTGCATCAAATCTCGGAAATGCCGCAACCCGAGGCACTCAACGTCATCGACCGCCTGCAGAAGGCCGGGATCGTCGAGATAACCACGAACCTGGGCGACGCGTTTGAATCGCAGATTACGCTCAATGATGCCACGCGCAGGCGTCTAGATCGCGCTTCGATGCGAGAGGCAGCATAGAAGTTCGCGATTAGACCTTTTCATCCGCGAACGGCGCGCTATATGCAGCGCCTCGCGTGATTCGGGACGCGGTCACAGACGCTCCCAGACACGTTTCCGATACGTCGATCGGATGTGGACGCATAGCTCAGTTGGTAGAGCAGCTGACTCTTAATCAGCGGGTCCTAGGTTCGAACCCTAGTGCGTCCACCACCACCCTTCCCCATCCTTCGCATCGCTAGATTAGGCTCAACGAGCCTTTTCGTGCTATCTCAATGCTGCAATGCAGCATGATTGCTGTGCTCAAGGATCGGTTCGCGCCCTGAAGGCGGGACCAGGAAGGGAATTCAACGATGCGGCTCGACAAATCCAGCCTCGAAAAAGCGATGAAGCAAGCTGAGAGTTACGATCAGTGGGCCGACTACGCCAAGCTCCACGACGAGGTCACCGGGCGGGATAAATGGCGCCGCTTTGAACAGAGCGAACGTTACGACTTCGCAGCAATCCGCTCCCGCCTGAACGAATTGCGCCTTTTGCGGGAGCGCGGCGACAATCACGAACTTCTGTTTGCGCTTCACGAAGGCATTCACGGTAACCTTGGCGGCATGGGCAAGCCTTCGATGTATGGTCACGCCAAGTTCGGCACCAAGAACCTGATCGAGGACTATATCGAAGAGCTCGCGCTTGCCCTTGAGCACTTGGCCTCGCCAGCTGCCGACGACATCGATCTCAACGAGCGCATCGATTTCTTCCACCGCGCCAGCGACTGTTTCGGCCACGCGGCCTTCATGATGAGCGGGTCAGGCTCGCTGCTGTTCTTCCATATTGGCGTCGTCAAATGCCTTCTGGAACAGGACCTGTTGCCGCGCGTGATATCGGGCTCCAGCGGTGGAGCAATCGTATCGACGCTCATCGGCACTCGATCGCGCGAGGATGCACTGAAGCTCCTCAACGCTGACGAGTTATTCGCACTCGGAGACGCTCTGCCATCCATCAACCGTGATGCTGGTTCACGAAGGCTGATGCCGCCGGAAGAATTGGACGAATACATCAACGCTGGCATCCCGGACCTGACGTTCGAGGAAGCGATGAAAGTGTCAGGACGCGAGATCAGCCTTTCGATTGCGCCTGCCGAGCCGCGCCAATCATCCCGCCTTCTCAATGCGATCACCACACCCAACGTTTACGTTCGCGAGGCTGCAAAAGCCTCGGCGGCCTTGCCCGGGGTTTACCCACCAGTGGTCTTGGCTGCCAAGAATGTCCAAGGGATGCGGCAGCCCTACCTGCCGGGCAGCCGTTGGGTCGATGGGTCGCTCAGCCAGGATCTGCCTGCCAAGCGCCTCACGCGGCTTTATGGCGTCAACTACTTCATCGTAAGCCAGACCAACCCTGTCGCCATGCCATTCGTCAACACCGACAAGGGTACCGGCACGCTGCGCTCGAAACTGTTCGACATCAATTTGCAGGGGTTCAAGCTGGCATCCAATGCGTGGTTCAACTTGCTAGAAAGACCTTTATCTTTAGTGAGCAAGCAACTCTACAATATGGCAAAAACGGCAAACGGGGTGGTTCAGCAGAACTACACGGGCGATATCAACATCGTCCCCGCCTCGCGCGTGCTCAACCCGCTTTCCGCTTTGTCGCAGCCATCGCTCGATCGAGCGGAGAAGCTTATTCGCGAGGGCGAGCTGGCGACATGGCCTCTCGTGGAGCGCATCCGCACTACAACCCGCATCAGCAGGCTGCTTGAAACCATTATCGCTGACCTCGAAGCCGAACGTGCGAGCCTTGGCAGAACGCGCCGCAAGCAAGTTGCCGCATCGACCAAAGCGCGCCTGAAAGCGGCGAATGGTTAGCGCTTTGAACTGCAAATGGGTTACTCGAAGGTAAAGCTGGTGCTACGTCAGTAACCCCTTAACTTCTGGCCGCTTACGCCAGAAATTATGGGGCGCTGGCTGGCAATCTGGAACATCCTATTTGTGATGTTGTTTCTCGGGGGCGCTGCCCCGAGCCACGCGCAATCAGTGCCCACCTCGTACAGTGCCGCTAACACACCGCACTTCGCACCATTCGCAGCCGACCTCCGTTCGCCCATCGGCCGGGACTTGCAGACCAGGAACAAGGTGCGGTCCGCCATATGGGCGGCATCTCAGCATACGGGAGTCGATTACCGCTACCTTCTTGCTAAGGCCCAAATAGAATCCGGCCTCAATCCAGATGCAAAGGCGCGCGGATCGACCGCTACCGGGTTGTATCAGTTCATCGAGACCACCTGGCTCGTCAGCCTTGATCGTTATGAGGCACAGCTTTTCACTTCACTTCCCATACGCGGAACGAACGGCCAGGCTGGACTGTCGCGGCGAGCGAAGCTTGCGCTTAGAGACGATCCGCGCATGTCGGCCATGATGGCTGCGGCCTACACCCTTGAGAACGGGCGCGCCCTTCGGAGCGTCTTGGGACGTGAAGCGGTCTCAAGAGAACTCTACCTCGCTCACTTCCTTGGAACAGGAGGTGCGAAAAGGTTTCTGTCCGCATGGCTCCGCAATCCACACGCTTCGGCTGCATCGCTTTTCCCGCGAGCTGCACGATCAAACCGTCCAATTTTCAGCGACCGACGCGGGCAAATGCGCTCGCTCGATCAGGTGCTGCGATATATTGACGTCAAATTGATGGAAGCCAGCAAGCTCACCATGGGCAAGATCGAAGCGGGTCTGGCAAAGCTTAGTGATTGCCAGATTATTATTTTGGTAGAGGGTTTTAAACGGGTAACTGAAGAAACTGCCGAAACCTGTGATGGTGAGACACCCGCGAGCTATACCGCACCGCGATCAATCGGTAGAGGAACACTCGCTGTGAGCGGGGATCACATTGCACTCCCTTGCCATCACATCGAAATGTGCTATTTGTCGAGAATGAGCACATCAACAATCACACAGGTCCGCGAGCTCGTTGAGACGGGCGCTTACACGAAGGCAGGAATTGCCCGGGCTGCCGGGCTTCACGCCAACACGCTACGCGATGCAAGCGAGCCTGACTGGAACCCGACAGCCGAAACCCTCGCCAAACTCCAGCGATTCCTGGACGCAAATGACGACAGTCCTGTGCTCGTCGGGATCGAAGAGATCATCGACGAAGCGCGCAATGGCCGCATGTACATTCTCGTTGATGACGAAGATCGCGAGAATGAAGGCGATCTCATCATTCCGGCGCAAATGGCGACACCCGCCGCTATCAACTTCATGGCGACGCATGGCCGTGGCTTGATCTGCCTGGCGCTCGACAAAGGCCGCGTGGACCAGCTCGGCCTTGATCCGATGAGCCGGAACAACAAGGAGAGCATGCAGACCGCCTTCACTGTCTCGATTGAGGCAAAAAAGGGTGTGACCACCGGGATATCCGCTGCGGACCGCGCCCGCACGGTGTCGGTGGCGATCGACGCAACAAAGGGGGCTGATGATATCGTCACCCCAGGCCATGTTTTCCCATTGATGGCACGCGATGGCGGGACGCTGGTAAGGGCAGGACATACCGAAGCTGCCGTCGACATCTCACGATTGGCGGGGCTCAATCCATCCGGCGTGATTTGCGAGATCATGAACGAGGACGGGTCGATGGCGCGGCTCGACGACCTTGTCGACTTTGCACGCAAGCACAGCCTCAAGATCGGCACAATCCGGGATCTGATTGCATATCGAATGCGAAACGATCATCTGGTCGAACGCATCGACGAGCGCAGCTTTGAGAGCGATTACGGCGGCCAGTGGCGCCTCATCACCTACACGAACAAGGTTTCGGGCGGAGAAGCGTACGTGCTTCAAAAAGGCCATGTCGTGCCCGGAGAGCCCACCCTCGCCCGCGTGCACCCAATCTCGGTGTTTGACGACGTCCTGGGCCAGCCCGGGCCACGCAAACGTACGTTGCAGCGCGCAATGGGCGCAATCGGTGAACATGGATCCGGCGTCATCGTGATCCTGACCAATCGCATCGGAGGCGATGAATGGACCCGAGATGAGCAGGATCGCAACATCGGTATCGGCTCGCAGATCCTTGCCGATCTTGGCGTTCACGATATGGTGTTGCTCAGCAATACGCGGCCCGAACTCGTAGCTCTCGACGGTTACGGCCTTACCATCACCGACCACATGCCGATCCCGGAGTAAGCCCACATGGCCAAGTTTCTCATCGTAGAAGCGCGTTTCTACGCGCATCTCAACGACATGCTTATTTCTGGCGCGCGCAGCGCCCTGGAAGCTGCCGGGCATGATGTCGAAGTCATCACCGTTCCCGGCGCGCTCGAAATTCCCGGCGCTATCGCAATGGCTGCGGAGTCGGGAGAGTTTGACGGATTTGTGGCAATCGGCGTCGTCATCAGGGGCGAGACCTACCACTTCGAGATCGTCGCCGGTGAAAGCGCGCGCGCGATCATGGCATTGACGATGGACGGTATCGCGATTGGCAATGGCATTCTGACCGTCGAAAACGACGACCAGGCGCTGGTGCGCGCCGATCCGGACCAGAAGGACAAAGGCGGCGAAGCTGCGAAGGCAGCCATCGCTCTGCTCGATCTCGCCGCACGCTTCGGCTAAGTATTAAAACGGATACAGTTTTAGAGAAGGCGCAAGTATTTCCGAAAAGTCGCCGGGTCGCTACCGGTGGGCCTGTTCGTTCAGGCCCGCATGACAAATGGGATACTACCGTGCTTCACTTAACGCTGAACGAACTGGACGAGCTGAAAGATAGCATCGTCACCCTGGAAGATGTCCTGCGCGCGCTTGATCGGATCGGCGCTGGGATCGCTGCCATCCACGTTGATGCTGCGATCAATCAGCTCAAGAACAATTTGGAGATCGTGGCTGAGGACATAGGCTGCGCTGACTTCGATCTTGAGGGGTGCCCCAGCGAACAACGACTGAGCTCACGATAAGCCTGCAGACTCGATCGCCCGTAGATTTTCCAACCATTAAAACTACTTACGGGCTAATCCGTAATGAAACCCCGGCGCGGTTAATCTAGATCGTTGCGCGGGGGCATTTGGTCATGACGATCAGCCAGTCTTGGTAAGCGCCCCCTGGGAGGTCTTGATGGCGCTTTCACGCACTAGTGTGCTCGACCCTAATCGCCGACTGATGCGGGCCGTTAGGCGCAACACCGCTCGGACTTTGCAAACTCACTGCATTGAGCTGTTTGGCTTGCAGTGGCTGCGCCAGGCAAAGAGCGGCGCATGAAGGAGGGCACAGACAATCGCTTCCTGGCTAAGCTAACCCCTCGCGAACGGACGGAGATGATCCGGCAGGAAGCCAATCTGAGCGAACTCGCTCGCCAGCTTCGGGCCATTGCTGAAACGCTATCTGCGGCTGATGGCGGCGGAATAGCTGAGCCCTCCACCACCAGCCTTCGCAGTATCTCACCCGCTCAACCTGCTCGAGTGACGGACCCGCTCTATGACCCTGCCTACGGACCATCGAACAGTCTGCGAGATATTCAGCACTTGCGAACGATCTATGCTGAGTTCGCACGTGAAGCCTACACGATGCGCCGTCGGCGTGGGACGATATTCGACAATCAGGAACTCTTTGGAGAGCCCGCGTGGGACATATTGCTCGACCTCTACATTGCCCATGTCGAGAGAAAGACCGTCTCGGTTTCAAGCGCATGCATCGGATCGGCGGCCCCTCCAACAACCGGACTGCGCTGGCTTGGCGTGCTGACCGAAGAAGGACTAATCGTGCGGGAGCATGATCCGGAAGATCAACGCCGGGTCCTGGTGCGCCTGACGGAGCGAGGCCTTGCAGCGATGGACGAACACTTTGCGAGCGCGGGTCCGTCTGCTTGACGACCCGCTAACTTGAGCGCCCGGACCTCCTACCCTCACCCCTGAAACAGGAGCGTCCGGGCGCATCTTTCGAAAAATCAGGCGGAAAGCGACCCAAAACACCCGCGTCCGGCATATTCAGCGCTGTCTCCCAGCTCTTCCTCAATGCGGATGAGTTGGTTGTATTTCGCAAGCCTGTCGGAACGGGCCAGCGACCCGGTTTTGATCTGACCGCAATTGGTAGCAACGGCCAGATCCGCGATGGTCGCGTCCTCGGTCTCGCCCGACCGGTGGCTCATGACGCTGGTGTAGCGTGCGCGGGTCGCCATATCGACCGCAGCCAGCGTCTCGGTCAAAGTCCCAATCTGGTTCACCTTGACCAACAGGGAGTTGGCCAGCCCCTTTGCAATCCCGTCGGAAAGGCGCTCCGGGTTGGTTACGAAGAGATCGTCACCCACCAATTGGACGCGATCGCCGATCGCCTTGGTTACAGCTGCCCAACCTTCAAAGTCGTCCTCGCTCATGCCATCCTCAATCGAGCGGATGGGATAATCGTCGCACAGTTTGGCGAGATAATCAGCCATGCCCTGGCCATCGAGGCTGAGGCCTTCGCCAGAGATTTCGTACTTGCCGTCGCGGAAAAACTCGGTCGCAGCGCAATCCAGCGCCAGAACAATATCTTCGCCCGGTTTGAACCCGGCCTGCTCGATCGAAGCCATGATGAAGTCCAGCGCCGCCCGAGTGCTCGCAAGGTCGGGCGCAAAGCCCCCTTCGTCGCCAACGCTCGTCGCAAGTCCCTTGTCAGAAAGTCCTTTTTTCAGCGTGTGGAATACTTCGGAACCCCACCGCACGGCTTCGGCAATCGATTCCGCGCCAACCGGCATGACCATGAATTCCTGAATGTCGATCGGATTGTCGGCGTGCTCACCGCCGTTGATGATGTTCATCATAGGCACCGGGAGAACATGCGCGGCGACACCGCCGAGATAGGAATAGAGCGGAAGGCCCCTCGCATTGGCTGCCGCTTTCGAAACGGCAAGGCTGGTCCCGAGGATTGCGTTTGCGCCAAGACGCCCTTTGTTGGCAGTCCCATCAAGCGCGATCAGCGAAAGGTCGATATCGCGCTGATCCTCAGCATCGAACGCACCGATCAAAAGGTCGCGAATCTCAGTGTTCACCGCCTCGACCGCCTTGAGTACGCCTTTGCCCTTATACCGGTCCTTGTCGCCATCGCGCAGCTCAACCGCTTCGTGGGCGCCAGTCGACGCGCCAGACGGTACTGCAGCTCGTCCAAAACTGCCGTCATCGAGCAAAACATCCACTTCGACCGTGGGATTGCCCCGGCTATCGAGAATTTCACGTCCATGGATGTCAATAATGGCGGTCATGTTTGCGCTCCGGGTCGAAAGTGTTGTATAAGCATAAGACACCCGGAGAGCTGTATTTCCGGGCGGCCACTACGATTTTCCCGGCAACCCCTATGCGCCGGAGGAAGAGCGTGCAAGCGGCCTCGGAACACAACGAGCATTTGCGTGTATTCTCTATGGAATTACGCGCAAAGGAAGGGCAAAAGACATTCATGGCTGAGAGCAAAACCACAAAAACCCCCGCCAAGACCCCGGCAAAGGGGTCAACCCGTAAGAGCACCGGAACCAAGAAGGCTGCACCGAAGAAAACCGGTGCGACCGCTGCGAAGGCCGCAGAGCCTGAAACAACAACCGGCACCGCAGAAGCCAAGAGCCGCTTCAATGCTGCCCTCGAGGAAGCCAAGGCAGGCGCCGCGGCCCTTCGTGCCGAAGCCGGCTCACGCGCTGGCGAATATCGGGATCAGGCAAAAACCAAAGGAGACGGTCTCGTGAGCGACGCCAAGGCATATGGCGAAAAGGCGCGCACCCGCGCAGGCGAACTCGCCGGTGAAGCAAAGTCAGGCGCAAGTGACGCGATCTCTTCGCTCGGCAAGGTCGTTGGCGAAACGGCCGAACAGATCGATGAGCGCTTTGGCGAGCAGTACGGCGACTACGCCCGCTCCGCTTCGCGCAGTCTTGCTGAAACTTCGGCAAAGCTCGAATCCAAGAGTGTTGAAGAACTCGGGGACGACGCACGCGAGATGGTGCGTAAGAGCCCAGGAGTCGCTGTCGGCATCGCCGCTGTCGCAGGCTTCTTGCTGGCCCGCCTTTTCCGCGGGTCGCGTTGATCAACTGCGAGCGCATTTTGCGTGCTTGGAACATTGAGGGGGCGTTGAATGGATGACGCAGACCGGCACCCGGGCGCGGGGCACTCAGACGATGCCGCGCCCGATCCGGCAGGCGACATCGAGGCTCCACAATCAGGCGATGGCGAGATCGAAGACACCCTGATCGAGGAAGCCTCCGCGATCATCGACGATGCGCGCACTTACGCTGAAGCAGAAATCGCGTTTCAGAAGACGCGCGCGAAGCTGGCTGGTCGATTGGTCGGTGCATCGGCTGGCCTTGTCATCGTCGCACTTATCCTGCTGCACATCGCGCTCCTAGCATTGGCGGTAGGTCTGGTCATCGCGCTTGAACCAGTCGTGACGATCTGGGGAGCGATTGCAATCGTGGTGGGCGGATTGTTGCTCATCACGGGACTGCTAGGATGGATGGCGATGAAGCGTGCCAAGAAGTTGAGCGCCCTGTTCTCATCTTCGGAAAAGATCGAAGACCAATGAGCAAACTCGAACAACGCCTGATCGAAGACCGCGAGCTGCGCGATGCGGCTCGCGCGAATCTGATGGCCGAAATCGAGCATGCCAAGGAGGCCTTCTCCGCAAAGGGAGTGTTTGGCAGGGTCGGCGGGCGCATTGGGGACGGAGCGAAAGACGTACTCGAGGTTGCCAAGTTCCAGGCAGAGGACAAGCGCGGTATCCTCGCCCTCCTAATCGGCGCGATCCTTCTCTGGCTCGGACGCCAGCCTCTCCTTGAAGCCCTCGGCCTCGACGAAGAAACGGACACTGCCCTTCCCCAGACAGCAGAGAGCGAAGATGCGCCCTCTGCTCCACTTACCCCCGACGACGACGACATACCCGGAGATAACAATGAGCGATGACCCCACGGCTTCTGCCCCTAGCGAAGACACTCGCCGCGACGAACTTCGGATGAAGATCGAGGCCAGCGAGCGCCGCATTGCTGAACGCGATGCAGCAGACCAGATCAAGGAAGCAGCTCAGGCCGCGGCAAACTATACGCGCGAGAATCCACTTACCGTAATCGGCGGCGCAGTCGTTGCTGGCGTACTGATCGGGTTGATGACGGCGCCAGGTCGGCGCGTTGCAAGCCGAGCAGCAACTGGCGCGGTAAGCGCCATTGGAACCGCCGCAACCCGTTCGCGCCGCGCTGCTGAAGACCTGGGTGATGACGCCGCGCACGTTGCGCGCGAAACGAAGGCTGAAGCGTCGCGCATCAGCAGCTTTCTGCAAGACGCCGTCATTGCATTCGGTATCAAGCTGATCGACGACGTCACCGGTGCAGCACAATCGGGTCAAGACGCGATCGAAGACATCAGCGAAAGCGCTGGCGCAAAGGCAAGGCGTCTGCGACGCGAAGCACGGCATCTGGCTGCGAATGTAGCGGACAGCTCGCTTACAACGGGCCGTCGGACGCGACGGCGTGCTGAACGAGCCGTCCGAGACCTTACCGGTCGAGGTCGCGGCTGATCGCAATTCTGGCCTGCGGGTTGAATTGCAGGCGCGGTCCGTTAAAGGGGCGCGCATCGGCGCGGTTTACGCGCCACCACTCCCCAGGGATAACGTAAATGGAAGAAACAACTCCAGGCCAGAAGCTCCACCTCGTGATGGGTGGACGCGTCACTGATCCGCGCGGCCATGAATTTGCCGATCCGGAAAGCGTTCACGTTGTCGGCGTTTACAGCTCGTACGACGCGGCAGTCGACGCCTGGCGCGCACAGGCCCAGCGCACTGTTGACGATGCCGAGATGAAGTACGTGGTGGTGCACATTCACAAGCTTCTGACCCCGGACGCCTGATCGGCGCGGCGAGAGGATCATGGCATACGCTATCCGTGATTACCGCGATGGCGACGCCCCAGCCCTCGCCGATTTGACCCTCGCGGCAATCCGCAGCATCGGATCACACGGCTATTCAGAAAAGCAGGTTGAGGCATGGGCTGCGCGCCATCCCGGTGCGCAGCGCTTCAGAGCGCGTGTAGAAGAAGGCCACCGAATCTTTGTTGCGGCAGACGCCGACGATTGCCCGGTAGCTTACACGCTACTCGAGCCCGATGGCCATTTGGACATGCTGTATTGCCACCCTGAACACACCCGCCGGGGGCTGGCGAATGAATTGTTGGCCCAAAGCGAAGCTTACGCACGCGGCATCGCAATCACTCGCCTTTACACCGAGGCGAGCGAACTTGCTCGGCCAGCCTTCGAACGCGCGGGATATGAGGTCATGCACCGGCGCGCCTTCGAAATCCCTTATGGGGACGAAGCCGTGCCGATCCACAACTACGCAATGGAAAAGTGTCTCAGTTGAGGCACTTATCAGTGCTTGATCAGATGAACTCGATCTTTTCGACGAGGTAGAACTTGTCGCCCGAAGGAACGGTTACCTCAATCTCTTCCTCGACTTGCTTGCCGATCATCGCACGTGCAAGCGGCGAGGAATAGGAGATCCGGCCTTTCGCAGCATCCGCTTCGGTCTCGCCGACGATCTGGTACTTGATCGGCTTGTCGTCTTCGTCGAGCAACGTCACCGTCGCGCCGAAGATGATCCGGTCACCTGAGAGCGTCTTGGGGTCGATGATCTGCGCGCGGCTGATCTTGCCCTCGAGATCGCCGATCTGCGCCTCGACCTGGCCCTGGCGCTCCTTGGCAGCGTGATATTCGGCATTTTCCGACAGGTCGCCATGCGCGCGAGCTTCCTCGATCGCATCGACGATCCGGGGGCGTTCTTCCCGAAGCGCCTTCAGGTCGGTGGTCAGACGCTCGTAACCCTCCGCGAGCATCGGAACCTTTTCCATCGTAGCCATTCCCGTTTCTTTCTACCTTGCGCCCCTCTTCGACGATTCCACCGAGGAAATTTCGACCGTGGCCGCTCGCTCTTGAGCGGTTGATGTGCAGTCGAAATGTCGGGAGGGACGTACGTTTAGCTCAGCTATAATAGTCTTGCAGCGAACGGACTTCAAGTTGCGAAGGTTTTATCGCCGCAATTGCGGCTGCTGCCGCCTTGGATGCTGCAGCTGTCGTGTAATACGGAACCTTCTTTTCGAGCGCGGTCGCGCGGATCGATTTCGAATCGAGCAGCGATTGCCAACCTTCCGTCGTGTTGAAGATCAGCGCCACTTCTCCGTCGATGATCTTGTCGACGATATGCGGCTGACCTTCGGCAACCTTGTTCACCGGTTCAACCGCAAGGCCCTGTTCCGAAAGATACTTCTGAGTCCCAGAAGTCGCGATGATATGGAACCCGTGCTCGATCAACTGCTTGACCGCAGGCACGATCGCGGACTTGTCCGAATTCTTGACCGATACGAAGACAGTGCCCTCGGATGGAGGGACCATCCCTGCTCCGATTTGCGACTTGAAGAAGGCCGCCTCGAAGTTGTTGTCGATGCCCATCACTTCGCCAGTCGATTTCATCTCTGGCGACAGGACCGGGTCGGCTCCGGGGAAACGGCTGAAGGGGAAGACGGCTTCCTTGATCGCCATGTAGTCGAGATCGCGCTTGAACGGCTCGAACTCTGCAAGCATTTCGCCCGCCATCACGCGCGCCGCGATCTTTGCGACGGGTTGCCCGATGGCCTTGGCGACGAATGGGACCGTACGGCTCGCGCGCGGGTTGACTTCGATCAGGTAGACCTCGCCATCTTTTACGGCGAACTGCACATTCATCAGGCCACGCACGCCAAGAGCGCGAGCAAGCGCTTCGGCCTGACGCTCCATCTCCTCGATGATGTCGGCAGACAGTGAATAGGGTGGCAAAGTGCAGGCACTGTCGCCCGAGTGAACGCCTGCTTCCTCGATATGCTGCATCACGCCAGCAATGCGCACTTCCTTGCCATCGCAGAGCGCGTCGACATCGCACTCAATCGCGTCGCGCAAATATTGGTCGACCAGCACCGGGCTCTCACCCGACACGGTCACAGCAGTGTTGATGTAGTCATCGAGCTGCGCTTCGGAGTCTACGATCTCCATCGCGCGCCCGCCGAGCACGAATGACGGGCGCAGCAGCACCGGATAGCCGATCCGCGCTGCGACAGCTGCGGCCTCGTCACGGGTGTAGGCGATGCCGTTATCGGGTTGCTTGAGCTTAAGTTTGTTGACCAGCTTGGCGAAGCGTTCGCGATCTTCGGCGTGGTCGATCGCGTCGGGACTGGTGCCAAGGATGGGAACGCCCGCATCCTCCAGCGCCTGCGCAAGCTTGAGCGGAGTTTGGCCACCGAACTGCACGATGACGCCGACAAGCTCGCCTGCCTCCTGCTCAACCCGCAGGATTTCGAGCACGTCTTCGGCAGTGAGCGGCTCGAAATACAGGCGGTCTGAGGTGTCGTAATCGGTCGAAACGGTCTCGGGGTTGCAGTTGACCATGATCGTCTCGAAACCCTGCTCGGCCAGTGCGAAGCAAGCGTGGACGCAGCAATAGTCGAACTCGATCCCCTGCCCGATACGGTTGGGCCCGCCACCAAGGATGACGATCTTACGCCGGTCCGAAGGCATCGCCTCGTCCTCCGCCTCGCCGAAACTAGGTGCCTCATATGTCGAGTACATGTAGGGCGTGATTGCCTCGAATTCAGCGGCGCAGCTGTCGATCCTCTTGAACACTGGCGTCACGCCGAGCTTGTGTCGAAGCTTGCGCACTTCGTCCTCGCTTGTCGCACCAGCCATCGCCTGAAGAGCATCATGCAAGAGGCCAGAACGCTTGGCCTGCGTCTCCCCAAGCCCGCCGGCCACCCCGACCGAACGCACGGCGAGCGTCGCAAGGCGTTTATCCGAGAAGCCCATTGCTTTTAGCCGCCGCAGCGAAGCAGCATCGCGCGGCAAGCCATCGGCCTGCACTTCGCGCTCGGCCAAAACGATCCCTTCGATCTGGCGCAGGAACCACAGGTCGTAGCCGGTCACATTGTTGATGTCCTCGACGCTCAGCCCCTCGCGCATCGCCTGCGCTACCTTAAGCAAGCGGTCGGGTGTGCGGCGAGAGATCGCGGCGGTGATCACGTCGCGCGCTACACCTTCAAGCTCGGGAACGCGGTTGAAGCCATCGAGGCCCGTTTCCAGGCCGCGCAGTGCTTTCTGTACGCTCTCCTGGAAATTGCGACCGATGGCCATGACCTCACCGACCGACTTCATCGCGGTGGCTAGCAGCGGCTCTGCGCCCTTGAACTTTTCGAATGCGAAACGCGGGATCTTGGTGACGACATAGTCGATAGTTGGCTCAAAACTCGCCGGGGTCGCGCCGGTGATCTCGTTCGTAATCTCATCTAGCGTGTAGCCCACGGCCAGCTTCGCCGCGACGCGTGCGATGGGGAAGCCTGTGGCCTTGGATGCGAGAGCCGACGACCGCGAAACACGCGGATTCATTTCGATCACGATCAGGCGACCGTCCGCCGGATTCACAGCGAACTGCACGTTCGACCCGCCCGTCTCGACACCGATCTCGCGCAGCACTTCGATGCTGGCGGTGCGCATGATCTGATATTCCTTGTCGGTCAGCGTCAGCGCGGGTGCGACCGTTATGGAATCGCCGGTATGCACGCCCATCGGATCGACATTCTCAATCGAACAGATGATGATGGCGTTATCCGCGCGGTCGCGCACGACTTCCATCTCGTATTCCTTCCAACCAAGGAGAGATTCCTCGATCAGAACTTCTGTCGTCGGCGATGCATCGAGGCCTTCGCGAACGATCCGATCGAACTCCTCCTTATTGTACGCGATGCCACCGCCCGTACCGCCAAGCGTGAAGCTGGGACGGATAATCGCCGGCAGACCTGTGCGCTCGAGCACGTCGCGCGCTTCGTCGACCGTATTCGCAACACCGCTGCGCGCGCTTTCGAGGCCGATCTTGTCCATTGCCTCGCGAAAGCGCTGGCGGTTTTCGGCCTTGTCGATCGCGTCGGCCTTAGCGCCGATCATCTCCACACCGTGCTCTGCCAGAACGCCCATTTCATCGAGCTTAAGCGCGCAGTTCAGCGCGGTCTGCCCGCCCATCGTCGGCAGGAGAGCGTCCGGCTTTTCCTTGGCGATGATCTTCGCGACGATCTCCGGCGTGATTGGCTCGACATAGGTCGCATCGGCAAATTCCGGGTCGGTCATGATCGTCGCCGGATTGGAGTTCACCAGGACTACCCGGTAGCCCTCCTCCTTCAGCGCCTTGATCGCCTGCGTGCCCGAATAGTCGAACTCGCACGCCTGGCCGATGATGATCGGACCAGCGCCAATGACAAGGATGGAGGAAATGTCGGTGCGTTTGGGCATCAGCTGTTGTTCTCTTCTGTGCTGGCTTCTTCTGGTCCATCCGCCTCAGGCGGGGCGGCTGAATGTCTGGAAAATTCAACTTCGATGAGGCGCATGTTCGGCAGCTGCCGCTCGCAACCTGAAGTTATCACGTCGCTTAGTTGAACAGGCGCACCCCTTACGCGGTAAAGCGCTGGGTCACGCCCCATGAAGAACGCGCCATCCTCATCGACAGGCTGCTGCATGAACTGAGCGACAGCGGTCGAGGTTTCATTGGTGGTTTGATTGATCCGGGTACCTGACGTCTCGTCATTGTAAGAGACCGAAAGCTGCTGGATCGCCTCTAGCTCGAGCTTCGTCACGTCATAAGTATAGGTTGGTACCCACAAGGCCCCATCATCGAGGGCATCGAATTCTTCGGAGCGCGATTTGTTCGCAACGCGCTTGAGGCAGGCCTCGACTCCTTCCACTCCCACGCGGGGATCCTCGTCGTTGAACAGCTCACAGCCCGACAAGGCTGCGAGCGAAACCATAGCTGCTGCGACCCGCATCATCCCTCTTCTCCCGTGTTCGGTTCGAATGCGTAGGTGATCTTGGTGTAGCGATAGACGTAGGGCAGCGGATCGATCGTCGCGATAGAGCTGCCATAGATGAAGGTGCAATTGCGGCGAATGTCGATCAGCCGCTCGCCATCGCGCACGAGAATGTAGCTGAGCACATAATGTTCGCGCTCACGCGGGCGGCGTCCGACGACGTCGAGCTGGCGCATGGTGTCGGAGTAATCGCGCAATCGGTCCTGATCGCGGTAGCCTTGCTGTGAGCGCGTGTCGGCGACCGACGCGTGGCGCGCATCTGGGTCGAAGTCTGCTTCGCTGAAGAACCCGTCCGCCGCGACAATCCGGCAATCCATGCGGCCCGCGACCGGCTTGGTGGTGTCCTCGCGAAACAGGATTGGCCGCCAGAATGCGAGCACAGGCAGACCGCTCTCGCCCGCTTCGATCGTGATGCCGCCATTGCCTTGGAACGCCACGCCATCGACGATCTCAGCGCCGGGCCATTCCGAAGATGGCGGCGGCGTCATCGCCGGGTTTTGGGCGGCCGTGTGAGCCGCTAGAAAAACAAACGTGGCGAACAGGGCTCTCACCCTAGCCCCCCGACAAACTTCTCGAACAGGTAAAAGCTATCCTGCGGCCCCGGACTCGCCTCCGGGTGATACTGCACACCGAACGCGTTCTTGCCCTTTACCGCAATCCCGCAGTTCGAGCCGTCGAACAAGCTCACATGGGTCTGTTCGAGTGTGTCGGGCAAGGTGTCCGCATCGACCGCGAATCCGTGGTTCATGCTGGTGATCTCGACGAGGCCGCTCGTCTCACCCCAGCTCTCACCAACGCGCTGCACGGGATGGTTCGCGCCGCGGTGGCCCTGGTGCATCTTGGTGGTCTTCGCGCCTGCTGCGAGCGCGAGCATCTGGTGGCCGAGGCAGATGCCAAAGATCGGCATATCCGCATCGAGCAGCGCCTTGATCACCGGCACCGCATACTCGCCTGTCGCCGCTGGGTCGCCCGGACCGTTGGAGAGGAACACGCCATCGGGCTTTAAGGCCATGATGTCGTCAAAGCTGGTGCGAGCGGGCACGACTGTCACCTTTGCCCCCGCCTTCACAAGGTTGCGGAAGATGTTGTCCTTCGCGCCATAATCGATCGCGACTACGTGCGGACGATCCGACGTGCCCTCGACATAGCCGAAGCCGAGCTGCCAGTGACCACCCTTCCAATCCTCCGCCGCTTCGCGTGAGACGTTGGGGACGAGGTCAAGCCCCTCGAGCCCGCTCCAGTCCTGAGCCTTGGTCAGCAATGCGTCGATGTCGAACTCACCCGACGGCGAATGCGCAATCACCGCGTTCGGAGCGCCATTCAGGCGAATACGGCGGGTAAGCGCACGGGTGTCGACGCCCGACAGTCCGATCTTGCCGTGGCCCGCCATCCACTGAACGAATTCGTCGCGCGCGCGGAAACTGGAATGCGGGGTCACTTCCTCGCGAACGATGCAGCCTACCGCGCCGAGCCCGCGGCTCTCCACGTCTTCCTCGTTCGCGCCGACATTGCCGATATGCGGGAAAGTGAAGGTGACGATCTGGCTGTCATACGAGGGATCGGTCATCACCTCCTGGTAGCCGGTCATCGCGGTGTTGAAGCAGACCTCGCCCACCGCATCGCCGACAGCGCCAAAGCCCTTGCCCCAGACGACCGTTCCGTCGGCCAGGACAAGACAACCCGTCGCACCTTTTGGCTGCGCAGGACGAGAGGGAGCAGAAGCCATTCGGGGCTCTCCGTTGAAGGTGTTTCCAGCAATGTCGCTAAGTCTCATCCGCTAGGCTTGCGCATCCCCTGCGTCAACCTATCTCGCGGGGGATAGTTGAGCTATTGCGCCGACACCGACAAACCATCCACAAGAAAGACCATTTGCCATGATCCGGGACGACATCAAGGCCGCCACCATCACCGCCATGAAGGCGAAGGAAAAGGATCGCACCGCGACGCTCCGCCAGATCAGCGCCAAGATCAAGGACCGCGACATCGAAGAGCGCACCAGCGGCAAGGACATCCCGGACGACGAGCTTGTCACCAGCGTTCTGCAAAAAATGGCGAAGCAGCGGCGCGAGTCGATAACCATGTATATTGACGGTGGTCGTGAAGAATTGGCCGAGAACGAACGCGCCGAACTCGCAATTATCGAGGAGTTTCTGCCTCAGATGATGAGCGAGGAAGAAACCAAGGCCGCTATCGCCGAGGTCAAGGCAAGCATTGGCGCCGATTCCATTAAGGATATGGGCCGCGTCATGGCGGAACTAAAGGCTCGTCACGGAAGTAAAATGGACATGAGCACCGCGAGTGCTCTCGTCAAAAACAGCTTCTAGGAGCCTCAAATGTCCACCCACCGTTTCGCTAGCGCCCTTGTCGGGGCATCCTTGCTCGTCCTCGCTGCCTGCGGTGGTGACAACGGGGACACCGCCGAGCTCGAAGTCGCTACCACGGACGGTGAAGCGGCAGCGTTGCCCGATGCTATCGATCCGGGCGACTTCGGCGAACTCGAGCTGGGCGCAAAGATCGTCGGACCGCAGGGACCAGAGGTGAAGAACTCGCTTTCGAATGAAGCTGGCATCCTTGCCGACATCACATCCTATGTCGCCTGCCCAGCTGGAATGGAACAATGCGATCCGGCCAGTGCACCCGAAGGCACGGTCTACACCTATGTCCACACGGTCTATCCGGGCGAAGACATGGACCCGGCCACGGGCGCAGGCGACGGACCTGACGATATCGACGTCGAGATGGCGACCGCCTTCAAGATGATCGCGCCCGCTCTCGGTTTCACCGGTAATGCGGGCTTCTCGAAGGCCGGTGCGGTCGCAGCCGCGGGCGATAGCGTTCAGGTCGTCATCACATGCGACGACACAGGCGCGCTCATCTGGACAGTGAATGCAGGCGACGGCGGAAACCAATGGGAAGACGCTGAGCCGCTTACCTTCTACTGGCAATCGACCCTTCCACCGGCTGGCCCAGCCCCGCACTACGAAATCCGCGCAAATGGGGTTAGCGGTACCGGCAACGGTCCCTATCCCGGCGTCGATCCCGAAGCCACTAATGCATGCGCGGCTATCAATGCACAGGCTGCTCCACAAAGCTGAGGCGCCTGCGTCTTGAATGATGCTCGCGCTGGGCGCACAGTCCAACAATGGCAATCACCCCGCAATGGAAGGACGAGCTGCGCGCGCGCATTACGCTGTCGAGCGTGATCATGCGCACGACCAAGCTTACCCGCGCGGGTCGTGAGTGGAAGGCGTGCTGCCCCTTTCATGACGAGAAATCGCCGAGCTTCTACGTCAACGATCAGAAGAGCTTCTATCATTGCTTTGGCTGCGGCGCGCATGGCGACGTCATCAGCTGGATGACTGAACAGCGCGGGCTGTCCTTCATTGATGCTTGCAAGGAACTGGCGTCCGAAGCAGGCATGGAAGTCCCCGCGCCTGACCCTGTCGCAGCGAAACGCGCGGAAAAGCGGGCCGAACTGGTGGACGTCACCACCGAAGCGCAGGAATGGTTCGTTCAAAACTTGCGTGAGGAAGTCGGGCGAGAGGCGCTCGACTACCTCAAGAAGCGTGGGCTGAAACCGGAAACGCTGCGCGAATTCGGCTTCGGTTACGCGCCAGAGAGCAAGCAGGCCCTCCCAAATGCCCTGCCCCGTTTCGAAGATCAGATGCTTGTCGAAACGGGCATGCGCATCCGCACCGATGACGGCACGACCTACGACCGCTTTCGCGGCCGCGTCATGCTGCCAATCCAGGATACTCGCGGCAGGGTGATCGCGTTTGGCGGGCGTATCCTCGGTAAGCGCGAGGGCGTGGCGAAATACCTGAACTCGCCCGACACGCCGCTCTTCGACAAGGGGCGCAACCTCTACAACATTCACCGCGCCGCGCCCGCTTCGCGCCAATCGGGCCGGGTCATCGTCGTCGAAGGCTACATGGACGTCGTCGCGCTGGCCCAAGCCGGCTTCGAGGACGCGGTCGCGCCGATGGGCACCGCGCTCACAGAGATGCAGCTCGAGATGCTGTGGCGAATGGTCGAGGTGCCGGTGCTTTGCTTCGATGGCGATGCAGCGGGACAGAAGGCGGCGATGCGGGCCATCGGGCGCGCTCTGCCCTTGCTGGCGCCGATGCGATCACTCGGTATCGTAACGCTTCCGACCGGTCTCGATCCAGACGATCTGATCAATGAACAAGGTCCCGGTGCGATGGAAAAGCTCCTCGCTCAGCCGATGAGCCTTCTTGATTTCCTGTGGCAGGCAGAGCGCGATGCGCAACCGCTCGCAAGCCCCGAGGCAAAGGCCGGGCTCAAGGCAAGGCTGATGGCGCATGTCGATACGATCGAGGATCGCGACATCCAGGCGCTCTATCGACGTGAGTTGCTCGACCGTTTCTCAGCTTTTGCTTTCCCACCGCGCGAACCTCGGCAACGCCAGCAGAAGGGCGCATGGCAAAGCTTCAAGGCTGTACCAAAGGGCCTCTCTCCGGAGGCAAGATCCACGCTTCAACGCGCCATGGGTGGCGGTCAGCGCGCGGGTTTCCAGTCCGCGGTAATTGCTGGCCTTATCCGTTTTCCGGAAGAGATCGAACGCCATTCAGAAGCGCTCACTCGTCTCGCCCGGCTTGACCCAGATGCCGCACCTGCAATCGAATCGTTGATTGAATTGTCAGAAACGCTTGATTCGCAGGCGCCAAGCGCCATATCTGACCGACAAGGCCATCCTGCCCCACCGGAAGACCAACGTTTCGCCTTTCTCAGAAAAGGCACACCACCCGGTGAAGCGCGCGAGGAATTGGCCGAAGCTGTGTCGCTTTTGGCGCAAAAACCGGCGCTCGAAGCCGCTATGGCGGCGACGATAGCCCGGTTTGACGAGGATCCGGAGGGTTCTTTTGCTGAACAGGCGCGCTTGCGAGAACAGCTCACAACAGTTGAAGAGCGTTTGAAGGCATTCGGGCGCAAAAAGGCCGGTAGTCCGGCTGAACAGGATTGGGCCAGCGATTGACGCTGGTGTGGGATTAAACATCGCGCGGCCTCGCTGACATGAGGTTGCCGGACAATGGATTGACAGATTTGTATGGCCTCGACTGCTAAAGCCGCCGACAAAGACGACGCACCGCTTATCGATCTCAATGAAGCTTCAGTGAAGAAGCTGATGACCAAGGCCAAGAAGAAGGGCTACATCACGTATGATGAGCTCAACGCGGCCTTGCCGTCGGGCGAAATGAGCCCCGACCAGATCGAAGACATCCAGACCGCGCTTTCCGAAATGGGCGTCCAGATCGTCGAAAACGACGAAGAAGCCGAGGCCGAGGCTGAACAGGAAGCCGAAGTCGAGGAAATGTCGGTCGAAGGCGAGGCCGAGAAGAAGAAAGACACCAAGGCTGCTGCCAAGCCCGCCGCGAAGAAAACCGGCACCGGTGAGCGCACGGATGACCCGGTTCGCATGTATCTACGCGAAATGGGCGCGGTCGAGCTGCTCAGCCGCGAAGGCGAAATCGCTATCGCCAAGCGTATCGAAGCTGGCCGCGACATGATGATCATGGGCCTGTGCGAGAGCCCGATCACCTTCCACGCGATCATCCAGTGGTCCGAAGCTCTGAATTCCGAAGACATGCAGCTGCGCGAGATCCTCGATCTCGACGCTATGCTTTCGAAGGAACCGCCCCCTGACAAGATGGAGGAGGAGAACGAAGACGACGACGGTGAGATCTCAGAAGAAACCGCCGGCCCGACCATTCGCGACGATGACGAGGACGATTCTGACGAGAGCGAAGACGGTGAAGACGGCGAAGAAGGCGCATCCAAGAAGGATGACGAGGAAGAGGAAGACAACACCCTCAGCCTTGCCCAGATGGAAGCGGCCTTAAAGCCCGACGCGATCGAGCGTTTCGCCCGCATCACCAAGCTGTTCAAGACCTTCGAGAAACTTCAGGCGGAGCGCGTCGAAACTCTTGCAGCGGGTAATGAATTCCCGAAGGCGAAGGAAAACAAGTACGAAAAGCTCTCGGAAGAGCTGACCGCCGAAGTTGAAAGCGTCCAGTTCCACGCGACCAAGATCGAATTCCTGGTCGACAACCTCTACGCCTTCAATCGTCGCCTGACCGCTCTTGGCGGCCAGATGCTGCGTCTTGCCGAACGTCACAAGATCAAGCGCATCGACTTCCTCAAGTCCTATGTAGGCAACGAGCTCGACGATAGCTGGATTGCTGCCAACGCCAAGAAGGACAAGAAGTGGGCCGCCTTCGCCGAGAAGGAAGAGGCCGCGATCGAACGCATCCGGACCGAGATCACCGACATTGCCGCGCAGACCGGCATGGCGCTTCCCGAGTTCCGCCGCATCGTGAACATGGTGCAGAAAGGCGAGCGCGAAGCACGTATTGCGAAGAAAGAAATGGTCGAGGCGAACCTGCGTCTCGTGATTTCCATCGCCAAGAAATACACCAATCGCGGGCTGCAATTCCTTGATCTTATTCAGGAAGGCAACATCGGCCTGATGAAGGCCGTCGACAAATTCGAGTACCGTCGCGGCTACAAGTTCAGCACTTACGCGACATGGTGGATCCGTCAGGCGATCACCCGTTCGATTGCCGACCAGGCGCGCACTATCCGCATCCCGGTCCACATGATCGAGACGATCAACAAGCTGGTCCGCACTTCGCGCCAGTTCCTCCACGAGGAAGGCCGCGAGCCCACGCCGGAAGAAATGGCAGCGCGCCTCTCAATGCCACTCGAAAAGGTTCGCAAGGTGATGAAGATCGCCAAGGAACCGATCAGTCTCGAAACGCCGATTGGCGACGAGGAAGATTCGCATCTGGGCGATTTCATCGAGGACAAAAACGCCGTCATCCCGGTCGATGCCGCGATTCAGGCAAACCTCAAGGAGACCGTCACTCGCGTCCTCGCCTCGCTGACCCCGCGCGAAGAGCGTGTGCTGCGCATGCGTTTCGGCATCGGCATGAACACCGACCACACTCTCGAAGAGGTCGGCCAACAGTTCTCGGTGACGCGCGAACGAATCCGTCAGATCGAGGCGAAGGCGCTGCGCAAGCTCAAGCACCCGAGCCGCAGCCGCAAGATGCGCTCCTTCCTCGACCAGTAAGAACAAAAAGCTGCCTCGCGACTTTGAGTTTCGAGGCAGCTTTCGTTTTGGCTAGGAGGGCGCGCCTCCATCCGCACCGTAGCCGCGTTTTTCCCTAGCTTTGTGGGAAACTGGCACTCGCCAAGCTCACCCGTTTGCTCTAATTATTGTGCAGCGCAGCAATTCGGGGTTCGCTCATGACGACAATTATCGCAATCGCCAGCCAGAAAGGCGGGTCGGGTAAGACCACGCTCGCAGTCCATCTTGCGACGCGCGCAGCGGTTGCGAAACATGAAAGTTGCGTGATCGACACCGATCCCCAGGCGACCGCCGCGACCTGGAGCGATTGGCGCGGCGACTTTCTGCCCGTGGTGGTGACCGCGCCCCCAGCCCGCCTTAATCGAACAATCGAGAGCGCCAAGAAAAACGGCGTCGACTTCATCGTCATCGACACCCCTCCCCATGCCGATGCTGCCGCACGCGAAGCGATCAAGGCGGCCGACATCGTGCTCGTACCGACCAAGCCTCGCGCCTTTGATCTAGCAGCGCTCGAGCCCATTGCTGATCTGGTCAACTTTGCAAAGACGCCCGCCTACGTGGTGCTCAACGCGGTCCCTTCAGGGGCGACAGTCTTGGCGGAGGAAGCCAAAGGCACCGCGAAAGCAATGAAGCTCGACATCTGCCCGGTCCAATTGGGCGACCGCGCCGCGTTTCACCGCTCGTCGGCCAAAGGCGAAACTGCGGCAGAGATTGACCCTGAAGGCAAGGCAGCAAAGGAGATCGAGGCTTTGTGGAAGTGGCTGAACAAGACAGTCAAGAAAGCCAAGAAGAAGAAGTGATTGGACCGCTTCAATAGCGCCGGTTCAAATCATCCTCGTAGCTTCGTGGAAATAGCCCGTATTTTAGCTTGAACTCGTCGGGAATGACCGGCTCAGGAGCACGCGCAAGACGCGCGAGACGACGCTCTGTCTGGCGTAACTCTTCGCTCGGGACTTCGGACCATTCGATCGTGTTGCGCGAAGTGAGCGCGAAATCGCCAGCATAGGTAACCGCGCCCGCCCGAACCTCGAATGTCGGCGCTATCACGCCGTAACCGCGACTGGGACGTGATATCTCTTCGCGTCCAAACAGACCGGGCGCATCTATCAGGCAGCGCTCGTCCTCGGCCGGCACCTTTGGGCACTCCATACCGTGTCCGACAAGGCGATATGTGCCTGGTCGCAGCTGATAGGCGTGGACTTTATACTTGAGCGTATCGTTGCCGAAGGCGATCAGCCCCTGCTTGCGCTCGAAACGCACGACATCGGCGTCGTTGGCTACATCCCCGCCCTCTCGCAGGAAAAAGACGTCCAGCGGCTCATCGAGGTAAATCTCGCTGCGGATTGAGATTACAACCGCGCCAAATCCATCATCAAGCGCGGACGCGCGTGACACCCGCTCGGCTTCGACACCCGGCTCAGCGTCCAGCTTTTCCCACGCAGGCATGGCGAGCACGAGGCAAAGTCCGATGGGTAGTATTGACCGCATGCTAAGGAAATGACTCACAAATTCCTCCGGCACAAGTGAGCGATTTGCCCATCAGGGGCTCCAAATCTGCATTTCCGCTTCCTGATACGTCGAAAAGCGTCCCGCACGGGGTGGAGTCGCGCGGCTGCCGCGTTTATGTAGCGGCCATGCGTATAGCCATTGCATCAGATCACGCCGCCACCGACCTCAAGGCAAGCCTGGCCGAATGGTTGATGGACGAAGGCCACGAAGTCGCCGATCTTGGCCCCGAAGAGGGCGAGAGCGTCGACTATCCCGATTACGGCTACAAACTAGCCGAAGTGGTCGCAGACGGGACCGCTCAGTTCGGTATCGCTCTGTGCGGATCGGGGATTGGCATCTCGATCAGCGTCAATCGTCACCCGGCGCTTCGCTGCGCTTTGGTGTCTGAGCCGCTGTCGGCCGCTCTTGCGCGCGAACATAACAATGCGAACTGCATCGCCCTTGGCGCGCGGCTCATCGGCATCGAAATGGCGAAGTCTTGCGTAGCTACATTTCTCAACACCGAATTTGCCGACGAAGGCGATCCCGCCGGGCGTCACCAACGCCGCGTTGCCAAGCTTGGTAATCCGCCGACCTCTCCCGATCACATCGAGACACATCAATGAGCACGCAGCCCAATCACACCACCGACCCGATGCACGGTTTTTGGCACGACAATCTTGCGACTTCCGATCCGGAGATCGCGGATGCAATCGACAAGGAGCTAAAGCGCCAGCAGGACAAGATCGAGCTGATCGCGAGCGAGAACATCGCGTCAAAAGCGGTGCTTGAAGCAACCGGCAGCGTCTTCACCAACAAGTATGCGGAAGGCTATCCGGGCAAGCGCTATTATGGCGGCTGCGACTATGCGGATGTGGTCGAAACGCTCGCGATCGAGCGTGCGAAGCAACTGTTCGGATGCAATTTCGCCAACGTGCAGCCCAACAGCGGCAGCCAGATGAACCAGGCAGTGTTCCTCGGCCTTCTGCAGCCCGGCGACACGTTCATGGGGCTCGACCTCAATTCCGGTGGTCACCTTACCCATGGTTCGCCCGTTAATATGAGCGGCAAATGGTTCAATCCAGTCAGCTATGGAGTGACTGAAGGCGACGAATTGATCGACATGGACGCGGTCGCCGCAACCGCGCGCGAGCACAAGCCAAAGCTCATCATCTGCGGCGGCACCGCCTATTCGCGCGTCTGGGACTTTGCGGCCTTCCGCGAGATCGCCGACGAAGTGGGCGCGGTCCTGCTGTGCGACATGAGCCACATTTCGGGCCTCGTCGCCGGCGGCGCCCACCCCTCGCCCTTCCCGCATTGCGACATCGTCACCTCGACTACGCACAAGAGCCTGCGCGGCCCGCGTTCAGGCATCATCCTGTGGAATGACGAGAAGTTCACCAAGCCGCTCAACATGGCGGTCTTCCCCGGCTTGCAGGGCGGTCCGCTGATGCATGTCATCGCTGCCAAAGCAGTGGCCTTTCGCGAAGCTCTCCAGCCTGAGTTTAAGACCTATGCTCACCGCATCGTCGAGAACGCCCGCGCGCTGGCGGCGAGCCTCGAAGAAAACGGCCTTCGCATCGTCTCGGGCGGGACCGACAACCACTCGATGCTGGTCGATCTGACGGCCAAGGACGTGACCGGCAGGGCAGCCGAGGCAGGTCTCGACCGCGCATGGCTAACCTGCAACAAGAACGGCATCCCCTTCGACACCCGCTCGCCATTCGTCACAAGTGGCATCCGTCTGGGTACGCCTGCTGGCACCACTCGCGGTTTCGGGCCGGTCGAATTCCGCAAGGTGGGCGAATTGATCGCGCGCGTCGTCGATGGTCTTTCGAAGAACGGCCCTGAAGGCGATGCGCAGATCGAGGAGCAGGTCCGCGGCGAAGTCGCGAAGCTCTGCGCCGATTTCCCGGTTTATCCGGGCCAGTAACTCGAACCGGCCTACTTGGTGAGCGACGAGCCCGAAAAGCAAGACCTCGACGAAAGGTTCAAGGCCGAGATCGAGGACATGGAAAAGGTCGGCTGGGATCATCCGACCGTTCCATATGCACTTGGCGGCGCTGCAATCGGCGGTGTCTTCGGTTGGCTGATTTTCGATGGCTGGCTCTGGATCATGCTCGGCGCTTTTCTGGGTTTCGTCATCGCCGTTTACGCAAAAATCGAAGAACAAGAGTAACTCATGCGCTGCCCCTTTTGCGCTCACGAAGACACCCAAGTGAAAGACAGCCGCCCGACAGAGGACAACACCTCGATCAGGCGGCGTCGCCAGTGTTCGTCGTGCGGCGCACGCTTCACTACGTTTGAACGCGTCCAGTTGCGCGAGGTCACGATCGTCAAATCGGGCGAAAAGGGCGAGGAGCGGCGCGAGGCATTTGACCGCTCAAAACTCGAGCGTTCGGTCGCTCTTGCCTGCCGCAAGCGCGATGTCTCGCAGGAGCGCATCGACCAGCTCGTTTCGGGAATCCAGCGCCAGGTGGAGACCGCTGGCGAGCCCGAAGTGCCTTCCGCTCGCATCGGCGAAATGGTGATGGAGGGCCTGAAACAGATCGACTCGGTAGCCTACATCCGCTTCGCCAGCGTCTACCGGGACTTCTCCGAGGCCCGCGATTTCGAGGAATTTGCGAGCACGGTGCAAGAGGCCGCGAAGGACTGATTATGGCGAACAAGCCCGTTATCGTCCTCGTACGCCCGCAACTTGGCGAGAACATCGGCAAGGCAGCGCGCGCAATGCTCAATTTCGGCCTGACCGAAATGCGCATCGTGAACCCGCGCGACGGGTGGCCCAATCCTTCAGCCGGGCCTGCCGCCGCAGGTGCGGACATCGTGCTAGACGAAGCGAAGGTCTTTTCGAGCACTGCTGAGGCCGTCGCTGATTGTGAGCATGTCTATGCCACCACGGTCCGTAAACGCGGCGTGACCAAACCAGTAGTTGGTCCCGATGGTGCGGCACGGCTGATCCATGCCGAGCCTGGACGCCACGCCATCCTCTTCGGGCGCGAGGCATCGGGCCTCGAGACCGAAGATGTGGCACTTGCCCGGCATATCCTGACAGTTCCGATCAATCCCGAGTTCGGCTCACTCAACCTCGCTCAGGCAGTGATTTTGTGCGCATATGAATGGTCGCGGATTGGTCGAGAAGCTGAAGATGCGTCGAGCGACCTGGTACAGCCAACCGCCGAAGACGAAGCTCTTCCTCCCGCTCCTCAGGACGACCTTGAGGGCCTTATCGGGCACTTCGAGAAGCTGCTCGATCCCCGAGGTTACTTCCTCCCTGAGAGCCGCCGCGAGGCGACTGCGCGTACCTTGCGCAGCGTGCTGACGAAGCCGGGATGGAATCATCTCGAGGTTCGCACCCTGCGCGGGATTCTGAGCACACTTGAGCGCCCTCCTCGCGATCCTGAGTAAGTGAACGCTAACACTGCAGCGCAGAGCGGCGATTGACAGTGGACAAGCAAGCGACGCACCGTTAGCCACTGCGAACCCTCTAAAACTTCAGCGAGAATTTTGATGAAGCTCACCCTCCCGCTCGCCGCGGCAGCCCTCGTTTTTGCTGTGTCCGCTTCTGCCGATGAACCGGCGCAGGAAACCGCGCCCTCAGTGACCGAAACGCAGGTCGAGCAACAAGAGAGCGATCCCGCCGAAGAACCTGCTCAGGCAACGCAGGCCGAAGCGGCTGCGCCCGAAGCACCGCAGGTCGATGAAGAACCGGAAGAGGCCGAGCGCATCTGCCGCCGAGTCCGTCTCGACGCCGCAAGCCGTCGTCCGACCCGCGTTTGCATGACCAAGGCCGAATGGCGCCGGTTCAATTCCGGCAACTGATCGCGGGCGGCACTTTGCTGCTCCACAATAGCTTGACTGGCGCGCCGATAATGCTATTGGCGCGCCTTCGCATTTTGGCCCCGCACCCCGGTGAAGCGGTGGCCGCGTCGAACTTCATAATCGACGGAGCGATGCCGGGTTGAATGGCCAGCACAAGGCTGGTCCAGCTAGATTGAAGGAAAGACTTATGTCGAAGCGCAAGAGCGCCAAGTACAAACTCGACCGCCGGATGGGTGAAAACATCTGGGGTCGCCCCAACAGCCCGGTCAACAAGCGTTCCTACGGCCCGGGCCAGCACGGTCAGCGTCGCAAGAGCAAGATGAGCGACTTCGGTCTGCAGCTTCGCGCCAAGCAGAAGCTCAAGGGCTATTATGGCGACGTTACCGAGAAGCAGTTCCGCTCGACCTACAAGGACGCCACCCGCATGAAGGGTGACACCGGTCAAAACCTGATCGGCCTGCTTGAGCGTCGCCTCGACATGATCGTGTACCGCGCCAAGTTCGCTCCGACGATCTTCGCCGCGCGTCAGATCGTTTCGCACGGCCACATCTACGTCAACGGCGTGAAGTGCAATATCGCATCGCGTCGCTGCGACGTGGGCGACGTCATCAGCCTTGGCAACAAGGCTAAGGAAATGGCTCTCGTCATCGAAGCCCAGAGCCTGCCTGAGCGTGAAATCCCCGACTATGTCGCTCCCGACGGCAACGACAAGGTTCAGTTCACGCGCGTGCCCAAGCTCGACGAAGTGCCCTACCCGGTCACCATGGAACCGAACCTCGTGGTCGAGTTCTACTCGCGCTAAGAACCGCTGGTTCATACACAACGAAAAAGGGCGGTCCGGTTGGGCCGCCCTTTTCTTTTGCGCAGTCGAGGGACAGGATGGCTCGGGCATCAGGGGGAGATCGCGATTTCATGAATGTTTTGCTGGTTGATGGACACCCGGACGAGGGCCGTTTCGCATCGCACCTTCTTGACCTGTATCGGACTGCGCTGCCTGAAGACTGCTGCGTCGAGAGGATCGCGATGCGCGATCTGAATTTCAATCCCAACCTCAGTCATGGCTATGCCAAGCGGACCGAATGGGAACCGGATCTCCGCATGCTCGCTGAGCGGATCGACGATTGCGATCATCTGGTCGTTGCATTTCCAATGTGGTGGGGTGCCGAACCGGCACAGCTGAAAGGGCTGCTCGACCGACTTTTCCTGCCCGGCTTCATGTTTGCTTATCGTGAAAAGAGCGCTCTGTGGGACGAGCTGATGGGAGGTCGGTCGGCCGATGTGATCGCCACCATGGATACCCCTCCTGTCTTTCTCCGTCTGCTTTACGGCAATGCCCTGATCAAGCGCTGGAAGAGGCAGGTGCTCGGCTTTGTCGGATTCAAGCCCGTGCGCATTCTAGCCTGCGGCCCAATCAAGGATGGCGGCGCGGAAAAAGGTCTGGGCAAGTGGCAAACGAAGATTGAACGCATGGCGCGCTCAATCAGGCCGAAAGCTCCAGAGAAAAAGCAGAAACGGCTGGAGAGATTCCTCGCCCCTCGCAGCTAAATCCGCCATCGTGGCAGCGAGCACCACAGGTCAGTCCCTGATGCGATCCCACTCGACGAATTCGTAAGCGATTGAACCCTCGACAAGCCGCTCCCAGATGTCGGCGATCACGTCGCCGGGGATCCCTCGGCTTTCGGCATCGGCGACAGCTGCATTGATGACGCTCGCTTTGCGCTCCTCATCACGCACGGCATCGCGCGTTGGCTTAATCCGGGCAGCTGCGCGCATATAGCCGAACCGGCGATCCAGCAGCTCGACCAGTGCGCGATCGGTAGCGTCGACGCCTTCGCGGACGTCGATCATCGTTTCGCAATCGTCGGGAAGTTTCGCAGTGAAATCACTCATGCAAGCGCCATTGGCCCGAAGCGCAGCGTTTGTCGAGGCCGCCGGCCCAAGAATTTAGCTGCGCAGGTAGTTTCGCCTGAAGTCCGCAGCGAAAGCGGCAAATCGCCCTTCGGAAATGGCATCGCGCATCGCCTGCATGAGCGACTGGTAGAAAGCCAGATTGTGCTCGGTCAACAGCATCGCGCCCAGCATCTCGCCTGACTTGATGAGGTGGTGCAAATACGCCTTGGAATAATCGCGGGAGGCCGAGCAATTCGAGGTCGGATCGAGCGGCTCCTGATCTTCCGCGAAACGCGCATTGCGGAGATTTAACGGGCCGTTCCAAGTGAAGGCTTGCCCATTGCGCCCTGACCGGGTCGGGAGGACGCAGTCGAACATATCGATGCCGCGTTCAACCGCACCGACGAGGTCGTCCGGCTTGCCTACACCCATGAGATATCGGGGCCGATCAACCGGCAGCATGTCAGGGGCATAGTCGAGGACACCGAACATGGCCTCCTGACCCTCGCCTACGGCAAGCCCGCCCACCGCATATCCATCGAACCCGATGTCCGTAAGTTTGTCGGCGCTGATTTTTCTCAGGTCTTCGTCAAGCGCGCCTTGCTGGATGCCGAACAGGGCAGAGCGCGCTGCATGTTCTTCACCGCTGTCAAAGCCGTCCCGGCTGCGCTTGGCCCAACGCATGGAAAGCTCCATCGATGAGGCAATCTCGTCGCGTGGGCGGTCGGCGCGCGGGCATTCGTCGAAGGCCATCACGATGTCAGAGCCGAGCAGGCGCTGAATCTCCATCGATCGCTCTGGCGTCAGCATGTGCTTCGATCCGTCGATGTGGCTGCGAAACTCGACGCCCTTCTCGGTGAGCTTGCGCAGGTCCGAAAGGCTCATCACCTGATAGCCGCCGCTATCGGTCAGGATCGGGCGATCCCAGCGCATGAATTTGTGAAGCCCGCCAAGCCGTGCAACACGCTCGGCGCCGGGACGCAGCATCAGGTGGTAGGTATTGCCAAGGATAATGTCCGCGCCGAGCGCGCGAACCGCCTCGGGTTTCATGGCCTTGACGGTCGCAGCAGTGCCAACCGGCATGAAAGCCGGCGTGCGGATGTCGCCGCGCAGCATCTCGATCTTGCCGGTGCGCGCCTTGCCGTCAGTTGCATCGAGGGTAAATTTGAAGCGAGAGGTCATTCTCTGAGGCGCCAGCCTGTCTTGAAGATGAAAGCGATGATACCGGTGCACAGGGCAAGGAACCCGAGCGTTAGGCCGAGCGACACCCAGATCGATACGTCCGATGTCCCGTAGAAAGTCCAGCGCAGCCCGCTCACGAGAAAAGCGATCGGGTTCGCATAGGCGATAGTCGACCAGATGCCTGGAAGGTCGTCGATCGAATAGAATGTGCCGCCAAGAAATGTAAGCGGTGTCAGGATCAAGAGCGGGATGATGCCGAGCTTCTCAAAACTGTCAGCCCAGATACCGAGGATGAAGCCGAACAGCGAGAAACTCGCGGCGACCAGCATGATGTAACCGATTGCGGCCAGCGGATATTTGATCTCGTAATCGACGAACAAAGTCGCGGTTCCAAGGATGATGGCGGCCAGAATAAGGCCCTTGGTTGCCGCCGCGCCCACGAAACCGATCAGCGTTTCCGCCACCCCAACGGGGGCCGAGAGCAGCTCGTAGATGGTTCCGGTAAAACGCGGCATGTAGATGCCGAAAGAGGAGTTGCTGGTCGTCTCGCCCAGCAAGGTGAGCATCAAGAGGCCGGGAATGATAAAGGCACCATAAGCGACCCCGTCGACCGGCTCCATCCGCCCGCCGATGACTGTCCCGAAGACCACGAAATAGAGCGAGGTGGTCAGAACCGGTGACAGGATCGACTGAAATGCGGTGCGAAGCGCGCGCATCAGTTCGCGCTGATAAATCGACCACGCGCCGCGAATATTGAACGCCATCACGCCGTCTCCTCTTCGCGCGCGGAGACGAGGTCGACGAAGATGTCCTCAAGCGAGGAATCGTGAATGTCGATCCCGCGATAGTCGATCCCTGCCGCGATCAGCGCCTTGGTCAGCGCCGCGACCTGCTCGCTGCCGCTGCCCGACCCGTCACCGCCTCGATAGCAAAGCTCCTTGCCATCGTCGGTCAACGAAACGGGGAATTCGGCGATGCTTGCGGGAAGTTCACTCAACGGCTCGGCGAGCTGGAACACGGCCTCTGTCGTACCCATTCGTTTCATCATCGCGGCCTTGTCATCGACCATCAGGATCTTGCCGCCCCGGATAATCCCCACGCGGTCGGCCATGAGTTCGGCTTCCTCGATATAGTGAGTTGTGAGAATAATGGTGGTACCGCGTTCGCGCAGGGCCGAGATCTGTTCCCACATGCCCTTGCGCAGTTCCACGTCAACGCCGGCAGTGGGCTCATCAAGAAAGAGCAATTCAGGCTCATGCGCCAAAGCCTTTGCGATCAGCACGCGGCGCTTCATCCCGCCAGACAGTTCGCGGATTTGACTGTCCTTCTTCTCCCACAGCGACAGCGATCGAAGGATCTCCTCGATCCGCGCTTTATCAGGAGGGTGGCCAAAGAGGCCGCGCGAATACGATACCGCACGCCAGACAGTCTCGAACATGTCGGTCGAGAGTTCTTGCGGGACCAGGCCAATTCGTGCCCTCGCCTTGCGCCAGTCATTCGAAAGGTCATGCCCGAATGCAGTGATCGTGCCGCTGCTTGGCCGCACGATACCGCAAACCGCGCCGATAAGCGTCGTCTTGCCCGCGCCATTAGGGCCGAGCAGCGCGAAAATCTCACCCTTCCGGATTGAGAGATCAACGTTGTCGAGCGCTTTGGTGCCGCCCGCGTAGACCTTGGTAAGGCCGCTTATCTCAAGGATCGTATCGCTCATCATGCGCGATGTGGCACAGCGCGCCGCGATTGCAAGCACGTCGGCCAGTCTCTCAGGGGAGAAGCAGCGAAGAATCTCCATAGGAGTAGAAACGATAATTTTGCGCGATGGCATGCTCGTACGCTTCCATCATGCGCTCGCGGCCCATGAGGGCACTGACAAGCATCATCAAAGTCGATTTGGGCAAATGGAAGTTTGTCATCAATCCGTCGACCACGCGGAACGGGTAGCCGGGGGTGATGAAGATATCCGTGTCACCTGCAAATTCGCGGAGCTTACCATCCTCGCCCGCTGCACTTTCAAGCAGGCGCAGCGAAGTCGTACCCACGGCAATCACGCGGCCACCTGCGGCGCGGGCCTCGTTGATGCGTGAAGCCGTACCCGCGTTGATGCGCCCGAATTCGGAGTGCATCTGATGGTCCTTGGTGTCTTCGGCCTTGACCGGCAAGAACGTACCCGCGCCAACGTGGAGCGTCAGCATCTCGCGCTTGATCCCGGCGTGGTCGAGGGCTGACACCAGTCTGGTCGTGAAATGGAGGCTGGCCGTAGGAGCAGCAACCGCGCCGTCTTCTGCGGCAAACATGGTCTGATAATCGCTCTGGTCCTGGTCATCGACCCCGCGCCGCTGGGCGATGTAGGGAGGAAGCGGCATAGTGCCTGCGCGGTCGAGCAGGACTTCCACCGGCTCGGTCCCTTCGAACAGCAGGGTCATCGAACCGTCGCGGTGACGCTTCTCTGCAATGGCCGTTACGCCGCCACCAAAGACCAGATGGTCACCTTCTTTCACGCGCTTGGCGTTGCGGATGAAGGCCTGCCAGCGGCGAAGGTCAATGCGCTTGTGCAAGGTCGCGCCGATTTTGGCTTCACCCCCCGAACGACGGCCTTCAAGCTGCGCGGGAATGACCCGCGTGTCATTAAAGACGAGCACATCGCCAGGGCGAAGCAGGCAGGGCAGGTCGCTCACACCGTGATCGGCGAGCGGACCTTGCGAGCCTTCCACGACCAGCATCCGCGCAGCATCGCGCGGCCGCACTGGGCGCAGGGCTATCCTTTCCTGGGGAAGCTCGAAGTCAAACAGGTCAACGCGCATGGCCCGCGCCCATAGTCGCTTAGCTTATGGTTGGCAAAGCCTGTGCGCGGCCTAGGCCGCTTGGCACTCCGAACGAAGCTTAACGCTGCGCCGATTATTGGAGCGGAGCGTTCAACAGATCGGCAGTGATATCCTGTTCAGGCTGAGCCGCGGGAGCTGCTGACACCGGAGGCTTGTTGTCGCTGGCAAGCGATGCCTGCAAAATGCGGGTCGGATTCTGCGGCGGCTCTCCGCGGTTGATATCATCGACCGCCTTCATGTTCTCGATCACACGGCCAAGATTGGTGTAGCGCTTATCGAGGCTGAAGCGCGGATAGAACACGATGAAGAACTGGCTGTTCGCGCTGTCTTCATCCGTCGCACGGGCCATTGAGAGAGTGCCGCGAACATGCGGCATCGGATTGAATTCTTCCTCCAGATCGGGAAGCTGCGAGCCGCCCTGCCCCGTACCGGTCGGATCGCCGCCCTGCGCCATAAAACCATCGATCACGCGGTGGAACACCACGCCGTCGTAAAAACCTTCCTTGGTCAGCGTCTTGATGCGCTCGACATGCTTGGGCGCCCATTCTTCCATGAGGCGGATCTTCACCCGCTCACCATTCGACAGGTCGAGCACCCAGATATTGTCAGGCTTCACGCTTGCATCGAATTCAACCGGTGGGAAAGTGCGCGAGTCGACTTCTTCAGCGACAGCACCTTCGTCGCGGTTGTCCTTGAGCGCTTCGTCAACTTCCTGTGCGAAAGCAGCGGATGAGGCCGAAAGAACGGCGAGTGCGGCGAGCGAGCCGAGGGTCTTCTTGAACATGGGTGTCTTCACGGGTCCGAACGGTCTTGTTGCAATGAGAAAAGTCAGGTTGAAGCGTCTAACGGTCGCAGGCTGACACTTCAATGAATGAGTGCGCCGCCGTCACCAGCTCTAGTAATCGCCTTTACGTCCGATCTTGTCGACGCGGGCGATCACTTCGTCTTTTACTGGCGCGCTGACAAAGGGGGTGATGTCGCCCCCATAAAGAGCGATCTCCTTCACCAGCTTGGATGCGATCGGCTGAAGCGAGACATCCGCCATAAGGAATACGGTCTCGATATCCTCATCCAGCTGCTGGTTCATGCCAGCCATCTGGTACTCGTATTCGAAGTCGGCAACGGCGCGCAGACCACGGATGATGACATTCGCACCTTGTTTCTGCGCGAATTTCACGAGAAGCGCGTTGAATCCGACCACCTGCACATTGTCGAGGCCGAGCGCGGCCACCTCGCGTTCAACCATCGCAAAGCGTTCGTCGGTCGAGAACATGGGATTCTTCGAAGGATTGGTCGTCACACCGATGATGAGCTCGTCCACCAGCTTGGACCCGCGCCGGATGATATCGGCATGGCCAAGCGTAATCGGGTCGAAGGTGCCCGGATAGATTCCGATACGGCTGGTCATAGCTACGTCCTCATGAAACGCCGGATTCTGTCGACCGGCTTCGTGCTCCTATCGGTCCCGCTCGACAATGAACCGAGCCAGCGCGCGCAACGTGTCCGCCTCGCTACCGTGGCTGGAAAGATGCGCGACCGCCTGATCGACCAGAGCGCGGGCCTGTTCGCGAGCCTTGTCGACGCCCATCAGTGTGACGAAGGTTTGCTTGCCCTGCTCGTCGTCCTTGCGCAGCGCCTTGCCTGCCTTGTCGGCGTCGCCTTCGACATCGAGCAGATCGTCCGCGATCTGGAACGCGAGCCCGATGTCGCGTGAATAGGCCCTGAGGTGGGCGCGGCCTTCCGGGGCAACCTTGCCAAGGATGGCGCCCATCTCGACGCTTGCTGCCAGCAAGGCGCCGGTCTTTAGCTGTTGCAGACGGGTGATGGTCCGAAGGTCGTATTCTACGCCCTCCTCATCAGCGACCATGTCCATCATCTGGCCGCCCGCCATACCGCCCATGCCGCTCGCCTTACCGAGAGTTGCGATCAGCTCGCTGCGAACGAAGGGATCGGCGCTGGTCTGGCTGTCAGCGAGGATTTCGAAGGCAAGCGCATGGAGCGCGTCGCCAGCGAGAACCGCTGTCGCGTCGTCATAAACCTTGTGAACCGTGGGTTTGCCATGACGAAGGTCGTCATCATCCATGCATGGCAAGTCGTCGTGGATCAGCGAGTAAACGTGGATCGCCTCGACCGCCGCAGCGGCACAAAGCGCAGCGGTGCGGTCAACGCCGTACAATTCCGCGGTGCTGACGAGCAACAGCGGGCGGACCCGTTTGCCGCCGCCCATCGCGGCGTAGCGCATCGCCTCGACCAGCCTCGCGCTTGTGTCATGTGGGACCGGCAGAAAGGCGTCGAAAACGGAATCGATCTCGCCCTGCACCCTTTTGAGCGCATCACCCAGCACGTCATTCTCGACACTTGCGAGAGCCATATCAGTTGCCCCCGTCGAGCGGCGCTGTGCCTGTGGGCTTACCATCAGCACCCGCTACGATCTTTTCAATTCTGGCCTGCGCGGCATCGAGCCGATCCTGACAGGCGGCACGAAGCCGCTCGCCGCGTTCGTAAAGGTCGATAGACTTGTCGAGCGGCACGTCGCCGCGCTCAAGCTGCGTGACGATCTCTTCGAGCGCCTGAAGCGCCTGCTCGAAACTCATCTCGCTGATTTGCATCTGTTCCGATCCGGAACTCGTTCCCTCATCCATGGGTTCTTGCATTGACGCTGCGCGTGGGCGCGGTCAAGGCCACCTTCGAATGAGAGATTTCTAATGACCAAGTTTCTGATCGCCTATGCTTGCGCAGCCGTCGTTTTTGGCGCGCTCGATGCCGTCTGGCTGCGTTGGGCCGGCGACAATTTCTATCGCCCTGTGATCGGCGAGATCATGGCAGACGAATTTCGCGCTGCACCTGCAGTCGCATTCTACTTCCTTTACCTCGCGGGGATGACATACTTCGCGATCAAGCCGGGGCTTGAGACCGGACAAGTTACCACCGCTCTGATCAATGGCGTCCTACTCGGCGCACTTTGTTACGCGACGTATGATCTAACCAGCCAAGCGGTGCTAAAGGTTTGGGCAACCAAGATCAGCGTCATAGACATCATGTGGGGAGCATTTGCGACAGGCACTGCAAGCGCTGTTGCAACTTGGGCGACTTTGCGCTTCACGAGCTAGGAAAAAATCGGGGGCAAGATTTTCCAATGTTCATCGGGCATTTCGCACCGGCTTTCATTGCCGCAGCAGCCTATTCTCGTGGGCCAAAGCTGGGCACATATTTCGTGGCCGCACAGCTTGTTGACTGGGCTTTTTTCACGCTTGCGATTGTCGGGGTGGAGAAAATGCGAGTCGATCCCACGGCCACCGCCATGGTTCCGCTTGACCTGTACTATTACCCATTCACACACAGTTTGGCGGGGACCGGCGCCTGGGCGCTCGGCTTTGCGCTCATTGTCGCGATTTGGCACCGAAGCGCGGTCGGGGGATTGCTCGCCGGACTGGTCGTCGCGTCGCACTGGGCGCTCGATTGGCTTGTCCACGCGCCTGACCTGACAATTGCCGGCGGTGATAAGGCCTATGGTCTTGGCCTGTGGAATTTCCCCGAGGTCGCAATACCGCTTGAGATCGGGATCACGCTTGCCGCCTTCTTCTACTATTGCAGCAAATCGCGTGGCCCGGTGGCGCAACCGATCCTGTTGATACTGGTGATGCTGGCGATGCAGATGGTGAACTGGTTTGGACCTCATCCGGAACAAGCAGGATTGTTCTTCTATCTTCAGGCGCTCACCGCCTTTGCGGTGATCACCGGTTTCGCGGTCTGGGTGGGGGAGAATCGATATTTCATGCAGAGAGGTGGCTTGGCTGCGGCGGGGCTCTAGCCTATGCGCCCCAGACATGACCGACATCACTCCTGAAATCGTCGAACAGCACGGCCTGTCACCCGAAGAATACGAACGCGTGCTTTCAGGCCTCGGCCGCGAACCCAACCTTGTCGAGCTCGGCATTTTCTCGGTCATGTGGTCCGAGCATTGCTCCTACAAAAGCTCGCGCCTGCACCTGAAGAAACTGCCGACCGAGGCGGATTGGGTCATCTGCGGTCCGGGTGAGAATGCGGGCGTTATCGACATTGGCGATGGTCAGGCAGCGATCTTCAAAATGGAGAGCCATAACCACCCCTCGTATATCGAACCGTACCAGGGCGCGGCGACCGGAGTTGGCGGAATCCTGCGCGATGTCTTCACGATGGGCGCGCGGCCGGTTGCGAACATGAACGCGCTGCGCTTTGGCCGTCCCGATCACCCCAAGATGAAGCACCTTGTCCAGGGCGTCGTCGCCGGGATTGGCGGATACGGCAATTGCGTGGGCGTGCCGACCGTCGGCGGGGAGACGAATTTCCACCCGGCGTATGACGGCAACATCCTTGTGAACGCGATGACCGTCGGGATCGCGGATTCGGACAAGATTTTCTATTCCGCCGCGACCGGTGTCGGGAACCCGATTGTCTATGTCGGCTCGAAAACCGGGCGCGACGGCATCCACGGTGCGACAATGGCGAGCGCGGATTTCGAGGAAGACGCCGAGGCCAAGCGCCCCACCGTACAGGTGGGCGATCCCTTTACCGAGAAACTTCTGATCGAGGCCTGCCTCGAGCTGATGGCGACCGATGCAATCGTCGCGATCCAGGACATGGGCGCGGCGGGCCTCACCTCCTCGAGCGTCGAAATGGCGACCAATGGCAAGGCGGGCATCCGGCTCGACATGAACAAGGTGCCATGCCGCGAAGAGGGCATGACGCCTTATGAGATGATGCTGTCGGAGAGCCAGGAGCGGATGCTCATGGTCCTGAAGCCCGGCAAGGAGGCGATGGCCGCCGCGATCTTCGAAAAGTGGGAGCTCGATTTCGCAGTCATCGGCGAGGTCACCGATACGCAGCATATGGTGCTCGAATGGAACGGCGAGGTTGTGTGCGACATCCCGCTTGGCCCTCTTGCTGCTGATGCGCCCGAGTATGACCGCCCTTACTTATCGAAGGAAGAGTATGCCGAGTGGGCGCAGATCGCGCCGATGCAGGATGTGCCCGATACCAACGATCCCGGAGCGGACCTGCTCAAGATGCTCGCTAGCCCCAATCTGTCCTCGCGCAGCTGGATTGCCGAGCAATATGACAGCCAGGTCATGGCCGACACGATCCAGACCGGCGGCGATGCAAGCGTCGTGCGTGTCCACGGCACCGAAAAGGCAATCGCGATCAGCACCGATTGCACGCCGCGCTATGTCTTTGCCGACCCCTATGAGGGCGGGAAGCAGGCGATCGCCGAAGCCTATCGCAATCTTTGCTCTGTCGGTGCGCGCCCGCTCGCCGTCACCAACTGTCTCAACTTTGCCAACCCGCAGCGGCCCGAAATCATGAGCCAGTTCGTCCATGCTCTCGAAGGCATGGGCGATGCCTGCCGCACGCTCGATTTCCCGATCGTGTCGGGCAATGTGAGCCTCTACAACGAGAGCAAAGCGACAGGCGGCGGCTCGGCGATCCTTCCCACTCCCGCGATTGGCGGCGTGGGTATACTCGAAGATGCATCGAAGATGGCAACGTCCGCCTTCAAGAGCGAAGGCGACGCGATCTACCTGCTTGCACCTGAATTCTGGGCAAAGCCCGATCCGACCCGCTCGCATCTCGGCAAATCGATGTGGCTCGATGTGGTGAAAGGCCGCGATGAGGGCCGCGCGCCGCCGGTCAATCTCGCAGCCGAGTATGGCGCCGGACAGATCGTGCGCAAACTGATCGGCGCTGGCCTGCTATCCGCAGTTCATGACCTTTCTGATGGCGGCCTTGCCGTGGCGCTTGCCGAAATGGCGCTTGCCGGTGACCTTGGTGCTGACCTCGTCGATGGCTACGAAGGCTATACCGCTGCGCAGTGGTGGTTCGGAGAGGATCAGGCTCGCTATGTCCTGACCGTCTCTCCAGAAAACGCCGATGCCTTCAATCGCATGGTCGCCGAAGGGCCAGACATTCCCGAAGCTGAAATGGTGGGTTTCCACCGGATCGGCACGGTCGGCGGCGACCGCTTGCTCAGCGTCAGCGTCGCTGACCTTCGCGCCGCGCATCTGAGCTTCTTCGCCAAGTGGATGGAAGCATAGAGCTACTCCAGCCCGCGCTGCATTATGGCGGGCACTTCCTTGCCCCGTTTCTGATCGCCGCCGTGATATGGCGTGTCGAGTGGAAACGGGCGGTCCTTGTGATGGTCGCGGCGAACCTGATCGACCTCGACCATTTGCTCGCCGATCCGATTTTCGATCCGGGACGCTGCTCGGTCGGCTTTCACCTGCTCCACGGCTGGGAAGCGGCGCTCGCATATGCGTTGATGCTTCTGATCCCCAAGTGGTGGACGCGCGCGTTCGGGCTTGGGGCGCTGTGGCACCTTTGTGTTGACGCGGGCGACTGTTTGGCGATGACTGCGCTTTGATGAGCGAGCATGCCGCCCAACCTCATGCAAACACGACGACTTTGTTCTTCGTCGCACTGATCGTGTTCATCGACATGGTTGGGATCGGGCTGATTGTGCCGGTGCTTCCGGGCTTGCTTGAGGAAGTGACGGGCGAGACGCTCGACCAGACGGCGCAGATCGGCGGGTGGCTTCTGTTCGCCTACGCCGTCATGCAGTTCACCTTCGCACCCATCATCGGAGGTCTATCAGACCGCTTCGGGCGGCGCCCCGTGCTGCTGTTCACGCTCTTCATGCTCGGCGTCGATTACGCGATCATGGCGTGGGCTCCGACCCTGTTCTGGCTGTTCGTGGGGCGAATCCTGTCGGGCATTATGGGGGCAAGCTGGGCCGCAGCAAACTCTGCCATCGCCGACGTTGCGGAGCCGGAAGAGCGCGGCAAGTTCTTCGGGATCATGGGCGCGGCAGGCGCTGCCGGATTCGTCATCGGGCCCGGTATCGGTGGGTTGCTCGGATCGATTGACGTGCGATTACCATTCATCGCGGCTTCCTTGCTCGCCATTGGTGGCGCGATCGCCGGATATTGGCTGCTGAAGGAAACGCTGCCCTCAGGTCGCCGCCGTGGCTTCTCGATCACGCGTGCCAATCCGCTCGGTACTCTGATCCAGATGGCACGCCATCCGGTCGTATTCGGCTTTCTGACGGTAATATTCTTCATGCAGATGGCCGCGCAATCGCACCAATCCGTGTGGGCCTATCACACCGAGCTGGTCTTTGGCTGGAGCACGCTCCAGATCGGCCTTAGCGTTGCGCTGTACGGCGTCATGGTGGCTGTCACTCAAGGCGGCCTCACGGGAATGATAATCGCGCGGATCGGCGCAGCGCGAACTGTCCTGATCGGCTTCATCATTTCGCTTCCCGCAAACCTGATGTTCGCATTCGCGCCTGCTGGCTATTTCATGATTATCGGCATCGTCATTGGCAGCCTCGGCGCTATGGCATTTCCGGCGATCCAGCAGATGATGAGCGAGCGGATCGCCGACGACGCCCAAGGCGAATTGCAGGGCGCGGTTGCGAGCACGATGAGCATAACCAGCATCATCGGCCCGCTGATCATGACGCGCGCATTCGGCACGTTCGCTGATTCTGAAGGGCTCTATTTCCCGGGCGCGCCGTATCTGCTGGCTGCGCTCTTCGGAGCGACCGCGCTTGGGATCGCTGCCTGGAACATATCTCGGATCAAGGCAGCGCCGGACCCTGCGGAAACCTAGGCCGCTTTGGCGCTTCCCAGCGTGAGCTCAGCCGTGACATTGCCCTCGGCTTCGAGGATACGAAGGCATTCGCGGTAGATTTCGGGTTTCCCGATCCCGAGCCGCGTCCGCGCTTCACCGATGTCCTCGCGCATGACTGCCTCGACATCCATATGTGCGAGCTTCTTCGCGGCGCGCCCAAGCCGCTGGCCTTCACGCACCGCCGCATAGAGCGGTGCCTTGGTGCCAGAGACTTTCTTGATCTGACGCGCGCCTGCAAAAGCAATGAACTGCACGCCGCGATTGTGGTTCTGCGCGTAGGAAAAACCAAGAAGGCACGCCTCTCCCAGCGCATCGCGGCCATAGCCGGTCAGGACGTGGAACAAATCATGCGTGTCGCGAAGGCGGTCGAAGTACCACTGCGTAAGGTCTTGCGGCAGTCTCTCAGGCGGCGCCCATTTGTGGCTCTCTGCGACGAGGCCCGCTGCAGTAAGGCCCTCGCGCTTCATGAATGCCATGTAGTGCTTGCCCACCGAGTTCTCGGGCAGGTCCGCCCAGCGGTCGTGGTCGTCGAGCATGGAGGGAATATCGACTTCGGTTTTGAGGAAGTGCTGGCCTTCTGGCGACTGGACGAAGTCCCACGCCTGGCGGACGCTCTTCTTGCCCTTGGTCGCCTCGATAATGTGGAATACCTGTTCGGTGTCCTCCTTGTCCTCGACCAGTTTGCCGAAGTGATAGAGCACCTTGCGCGGCTGAAACCCGGTAAGCTCGCGGGTGTCGGCAACGAGGGGACGATCGATCAGGGCCATTTGAACTTCCTCCTGAAATGCAACTTACATTTATGTCAGTTAAAAGTCCACTTCCATCGAGGCGCGGAAACGGGAATAGGGATTCCATGAGAAAGCACGACACAGTCCCCTATACGCTGGAAGCCCTGCCCGATGACGAAAGCGTTTCCCGCGCACGGGCATTGCGCGACCGGCTGAAAGAGCGCCGCACCTGTCGATATTTCTCCGAAGAGCCCGTTCCGCGCGAGGCAATCGAAGCGGCGATCGAAGCGGCGGGAACGGCTCCTAACGGTGCAAACCACCAGCCCTGGCATTTCGCCGTCGTATCCTCGCCGGAAAAGAAGCGCGCGATCCGCGAAGCTGCCGAAGCTGAGGAACGACGGTTTTATGGTGTTGATGGCGATGATCCCAAGGCGAGCGATGAGTGGCTTGGCGCGCTTAAGGACCTAGGCACCGACGAGGACAAACCCTTTCTCGAAACCGCGCCCTACCTGATCGTCGTCTTCGCCCAACGAAAGGGCGGAATCGAGGAAGACGGCAAGACGCAGAATTACTACGTCAACGAGAGCGTTGGTATTGCCTGCGGCATGCTGATTGCAACGTTGCATGAGGCGGGGCTCGCGACGCTCACGCACACGCCCTCGCCCATGGGTTTCCTGCGCGAAGCGTGCGAGCGGCCAGAGTGGGAGAAGCCGCTGATGATTGTGGTGGTGGGCCGCCCGACCGAAGATGCGACCGTGCCCGCGCATGCGCTAAAGAAAAAGCCGCTGAGCCAGATTGCAAGCTGGCTCTAGCGGATGTTTCTCTGCCTGCGCCCTTACGCGGATCAGGCGGAAGCGAGTTCCTGCGGCGTGTTCGCGCTGGCGAGCAGGTTGTAAGGGTCGATGCCCTCTTCGCGCCAGATGCGGTGGCATTCGCGATATTGCGTCGGCTCTGGAATGTTCAGCGCCTTGCGAACACTTTCAACCGGTTGCTTGAGCAGTTCGCGGATAGGCTGCTCAATCAGGCGCGGTGCTCCGCGTCCGGTGGCCTTGGCCTGACGCACGGCGCCCATCACCGGGGCCTTTGAACCCCAAACCATCTTCTTGATGTTCGCAGCGCCTGCATAACCGATCAGCAGGTGCCCCTGTGTCGGCGACTGGCCGTGCGTGAACAGCAGAACGCACTGCTCGCCAAGCGCATCGCGACCGTAGCCGGTGAGCACGTGAAAGAGGTCATGCGTGTCGCGCGAGCGGTCGCCGAACCACTGAACAAGATCGTCGTATTTCGGTCGACCGAGCTTATCTGCTTCGGCAACGAGACCCGCAGCGGTAAGCCCTTCGGCTTCCATAAAATCGCAGTAAGCGTGAGCGAGCGAACCCTTCGGCGTTTTGCGAAGCTCTGCGTGGTTATCAAGGATCTCCGGCAAGCTTGGTTCGGTTTCGCGCAGATACTCGCCATGCTGCGACAGCGTCAGCTTCTGAACGCGCGGCATGAAGTGCTTCGAAGGAAGCGATTCATAGATCTTGAAGACAAGGCTCGTATCTTCCTTGTCCTTCATCAGAAGGCGAAAATTCTTGATCGCGCGCGGCAGCGAATAGCGCGGCGCAGGACGGTTTGGGTCGCGCAGGACGGTGCCGTCGGCGGCGAACTGGTCGGAATAGTCGGTCATGGCGTCTTGCCTTCTCGCGTGCTCGGTGCGGGGATTTAGCGATCGAGGATTCGCTAGCACCTGTTACTTACATTTGTGTAAATAGCAGAATTAGGTTCTGAATCAAGACCCATACTCACCCGCCCCACCGCATCAGACCCTCACCTCGCAGCGCGGACCAACGCAGGGTGCTCAATCTGCCGCGCAAAAACTGAACTTGCTTCGGTCGTAAAGTGGCTGTTGTCGACAACGAGCGGAACTCCGCGGGGCGTGAAATAGGCGCAATCGGCCGGACACTGCATTGAGTAGATAGAGACATATTCGACGCCCAAATCGTATGCGACTGCACTCATTTCCGCGTCCAATTCGGCGCGCTCCGCGAGCAGCATCCGATCGGCAACTTGCGCTTGCTCGCCGCGCTCATGCGACAAAGTCAGAAGACGCGGGACAAACTGCGACCACTCAGCAACGGGACCAACAAGAAGAACGGCCCTGCCCTCTTGCACAAGCTGATCGAGCGTCGCTGCGAGCGCCGGCAGGTCGTTCTGCTCCCAACGGCCGGCAAGTACGATCAAGTCTGAGCCGTGTTCGGCCGCGTATTGGGAGAACGCCTTGGTCATGAGCGCGCCGCAAAATGGGTAAGGCCCGCTCTCTTGCTCCATTACGGGGCGGCACCCAGCGGCAGTGACTTGGCTGACTGCGCTTCCCGGAAAGCTCGCGACAAGTCCCGGTGCGAGATGCGCTGCGTGACTGTCGCCCATCAGAAGGACGCGTGGCTTGGCTTCGCTTGCCGCTAGACAGGCCGCTTCATCGAAACTCTGGCTTCGATGGTGAATGAAGCATTCGCCCGAGCGAAACACGTCATCGAGCGGATACCCCATGTAAGAAGCCAGCTCCTGCCCGCGCTCCGAAAGCCGCTGCGGCCAACCAGAAGAGAACGATAAGGTGAGCGCGATCGCGACCAGACCGGCTGTGACTGCCGCGCTTCCTCGCAAGGTCACTGCCTTTCCAACTCCGCCCTTGCGAAACGGTTCTTCGACATACTTCCAGCTCAAAACGGCCAGAACCACCGAAATGCCCGCCGCGATCAGTTGAAGTACCAGGTCAAGTTCGCTTGCCGGAATGCCTAGGAGGAGCAGGACGATCACGGGCCAGTGCCACAGATACAGGGAGTAAGAGATCCGCCCAATGAAACGGACCGGCGCCAATTCCAGCATCCTCCTCACCAACGTGTCCCCGCCCGAACCCGCTGCAATGATAGCCGCCGCCCCGAGACACGGTATCGCCGCCCGCCAACCGGGAAATGGCGTGTCGACATGAAATGCGAGTGCAGCATAAGCGATGCAAGCCATTCCCAGGACGCCGAGCACCTCCCTCACCCAGCGCAAATGCACCAGCGGCAGTGGCGCGACCGCGATCATTATCCCGAGAATGAATTCCCAAAGCCGCGCTGGCAGCATGTAAAAACTTGCCGCCGGATACAGCAGCGACGCAGCCGCCGACGCAAACGCCAATGCGACGAGACCACCCAGCACACCCACACGCCCGAAGCGGATCAGGCCAAGGATGATCAACGGCAGGATCAGGTAAAACTGCCCCTCAACCCCCAGGGTCCACATGTGGAGCAGCACTTCATGCTCGCTCTCCGCATATGCGCCGCGGTGGAGCCAGAAATGGAAGTTGGCGAGGAACAGCGCCGAAAACCCCAGGCTCCACGCATAGCCTTCGAGCTCGCTGGGCAGGAGCAGCGCACAAGCCGCGATGGTCACGGTTGCGAGCACCACGAGCATGACCGGCACAATCCTGCGCACGCGGCGCGTCAGGTAAGCGCCAAGGCTGAACTCACCTGACCCAATCTCGCGAAAGACTATGCCGCCAATCAGAAAGCCTGAGATGACGAAGAAAATGTCGACCCCGATGAAACCGCCGCTGACAGTCTCGAAGCCTAGATGGAAGAGCAGCACAGCCCCAACCGCAACCGCACGCAGCCCTTCGATGTCAGGGCGATAGTCGCTGCGGTGTGGAGCAGCCGAGATCAATCCTCGACCCAATCCTTACGGTCGATGCCAAGGAGCGAAAGGATCGCGGTTAGGTCTTCGCTGTCGACCCGTCCGTTCGCGGCGGAGCGCGCCTTCGGCTTGGCGCGATAGGCGAAGCCGTAATGCGCCGCCTCCAGCATCGGAATGTCGTTCGCCCCGTCGCCGCTTGCGAGGATCGTTGCTCCAACCGGGAGGTGCTCAGCCTCTTGCCTAAGCGCCGCAAGCTTGGTGCTCGCATCCGAGATTGGCCCGGCGAGCTTTCCGGTCAACTTGCCGTCCGCGACCTCAAGGCGGTTGCCGACCACGCGGTCGAAGCCGAGCCATTCAGCCACACGGTCGCCGAAATGGTGGAACCCGCCCGTCACCAGAACGCAGCGACAGCCCAGCGACTTAAGCGTCGAAACAAGTGTTTTGGCTCCGGGTGTGGGCGCAATCCGTTCGGCAAGGCAGCGATCGATCGCGCTCTCATCGAGCCCCTGAAGCAATGCTACCCGTTCGCGGAGGGCACTTTCGAAGTCCAGCTCACCTTGCATCGCACGTTCGGTAATCGCTGCGATCTGCGGCTTTATCCCGGCGTAGTCGGCAAGTTCATCGATGCATTCCTGCCCGATCATGGTGGAATCCATGTCCGAGATAAACAGGCTCGGGACCATGATGCGTTCATCGCTGTACAGAAAGTCTGTGGGCGCGAAATGCGTCTTGATTATCTTGTGAGCGAGGCCAGCATCATCGAACGGGAACTGCATCTCCAGAACGGTTGGTGAAATCGGCAACTTTACGAGAGAGTCGGGCCGCAACTGAGCCGGCGCTATCGCTCTACCGATCGCGTGGATGCGACCGACGCCCTTCGGCAAGGCGCTGTCCATTTCATCACGCTGTGTTTCCCATTTCGATTGGTCTGCTATCAGACGCGCGATGAGCACCAAGAAATCTCCAAGCAGCACCGCTGACGCGCGGCCTCTCGCGCTCATTGCAGGGCCAACCGCGAGCGGCAAGAGCGCGAATGCGCTGGACCTTGCCCAAAAGCTGGAAAAGTCAGGCCGGACCGGCGTCATCATCAATGCCGACAGCATGCAGGTCTACGCTGACATCCCGATCCTTTCCGCCGCCCCAAGCGAGGAAGAGCGCGAGGTGTGCGAGCATCGTCTTTACGGCGCATGGGATGGCGCAGACGCCTGTTCAGCAGCTGACTGGGCCGCGCGCGCCAAGGCCGAGATTGAGAAATGTCACGCAAACGACCTCGTCCCGATCCTCGTCGGCGGAACCGGCATGTATCTGAAGGTTTTGCTCGAGGGCATCGCGCCGATCCCCGAAATCGAGCCAGAGGTTCGCGAGGTTGTGCGCGCAATGGAGACGCAGACTGCCTACGCCGCGCTGCAGATCGAAGATCCCGTACGCGCCGCTGAGCTCGAGCCGGGTGACAGCCAGCGGATTGCGCGGGCGCTTGAAGTGAAGCGGTCAACCGGGGTGACCCTCGGCGATTGGCAGCAGGCCAAGACCGGAGGGATCGGTGACGAAGTCGCGCTCACCGCCATTGTAATGATGCCAGAGCGCCAGTGGGTCTATGATCGCTGCGATGCTCGCTTTGCCGCAATGGTCGAAGGCGGCGCGGTAGAGGAGGTCGAAGCGCTTCTCGCTCGCGACCTCTCTCCTGAACTGCCTGTCATGCGCGCCATCGGCGTTCCGGAGATTGCCGCATTGATCCGCGGCGAGGCTACCAAAGATGAGGCCATCGAGGCAGGCGCACAATCGACCCGGCAATACGCCAAGCGCCAGTTCACCTGGCTCCGCAATCAGTGCCCGGAAGATTGGAAGCGGATCGAGTCTCAAAATATCGACGTAGAAGCACTTTTCGCAGGATTATTTCAAACTTAACTGTTGACGCGATATATTCGAACCTATAGCGACGCTTCCCAAGAGAGCCCTTTGAGCCGCGAAAGGCATCTCACTTGGGTTTGTCACAAAAAACCGCTACCCGGCGTAGCGCACAACATTTTTAAGGTTTCGGTCATGCTTATTGTCATTCTTGTAGGGGTAACGGGCTGACCGGGAATTTGTGAACACGAATATCCTGACCGGCCCGATGCGAATATCCGCCTCGGGCCGTTTTCATTTCTAGGAGAGTTAAAGTGGCGCAGCGCTCAGGAGCCGCCTTGTTGATGGAATGCCTGGTCGATCAGGGGGTCGAATTCGTCTTCGGCTATCCCGGCGGCGCAGTGCTGCCCATTTACGACGAGCTTTTTGGTGATGAGCGCATCCGTCACATCCTCGTGCGCCATGAAGCGGGCGCAGGGCATGCCGCAGAGGGCTATGCACGCGCAACCGGTAAGCCAGGCGTCGTGCTGGTCACGAGCGGCCCGGGCGCGACCAATGCGGTCACGGCGATTGCCGATGCCTACATGGATTCGATCCCCATGGTTGTCATCACTGGACAAGTTCCCACTGCCCTGATCGGGACAGACGCGTTTCAGGAAGCGGACACGGTCGGCATCACCCGCCACTGCACCAAGCACAATTATCTCATCAAAGACCCCGCCGATCTTGTTGCCACGGTCGAGGAAGCTTTTCGCATCGCCACCACGGGCCGCCCCGGCCCTGTCGTTGTCGACATCCCAAAAGACGTTCAGATTGCGGTGCCATCGCAAAGCAGCGCGTATGTCGCGCCCGGCTCGCACCGATATGCTCCGCAGATGGTTGCTCCAGCCGAACAAATTGCGGAGGCTATCGAGCTGATCGAAAACGCTCAGGCGCCGATCCTCTACACCGGCGGCGGTGTTATCAATTCAGGGCCGGAAGCAAGCGAATTGCTGCGCAAATTGCAGGACCTGACCAACGCTCCGATCACCTCGACGTTGATGGGGCTTGGCGCATTCCCGAACACGCATCCCGACTGGCTCGGCATGCTGGGAATGCACGGAACTTACGAAGCCAACATGGCAATGAACAAGTGCGACGTAATGATCTGCGTCGGTGCGCGGTTTGACGACCGGGTCACCGGCAGGCTCGACGCATTTTCGCCTGACAGCAAGAAGATCCACATCGACATCGACCGCAGCTCGATCAACAAGACGGTTCCCGTCGACATCGGGATCGTCGGCGACTGCGCGACCGTGCTCGGCCAATTGGTTGAAGCATGGGGCACACGCAAACCGCAAGATCTCGGCGAATGGAAAGCCCGGATCGCAGGCTGGCGCGCTCGCGAATGTCTCGCCTACCCACAGCGTTCGAAGAAGAACCCCGAAGCAATCATGCCGCAAAAGGCGGTCGAGCGGCTCTATGCGCTGACCAAGGACAGAAAGCCCATTGTTTCGACCGAAGTCGGCCAGCACCAGATGTGGGCTGCGCAATATTTCGGTTTCGATGAACCCAACAAGTGGCTCACCAGCGGCGGGCTCGGCACCATGGGCTACGGCATGCCAGCGGCCATCGGTGCGCAACTGGGTTGCCCAGATGCGTTGGTGATCGACATTGCCGGAGAAGCTTCGATCCAGATGAATATTCAGGAGCTTGGCACGGCGTCGCAATACCGCCTGCCGATCAAGGTCTTCATCCTTAACAACGAATATATGGGTATGGTCCGTCAGTGGCAGGAACTGACCTATGAAAGCCGTTATTCGAACTCCTACAGCGACAGCCTGCCCGATTTCGTCGCTCTCGCAGAAGCCTATGGCTGGAAAGGCATCCGCATCACCGAAGAAGCGGGCCTCGATGCAGGCATCAAGGCGATGATCGACCACGACGGCCCGGTGATCGTCGATTGCTGTGTAGCCAAGGATGCCAATTGCCTTCCGATGATCCCGTCGGGGGCTGCGCATACCGACATGCTGCTATATGGCGACAGCGTCGATGGGACCATGGACGACGAAGCAAAGGCCCTGGTTTAGGAGTGGGGGACTGATGAAAATCCAGAGCGCCGAAAGCGAGCGGCACGTCTTGACCGTTACGGTCGATAACGAGCCGGGTATCCTTGCGAAGATCACAGGCCTGTTCACCGCACGCGGCTATAATATCGACAGCCTGACCGTCGCCGACATCACCGAGGACCACGCGGTCAGCCGCATCACGATCGTGACCAACGGCCCGCCTGCAGTGATCGACCAGATCGAAGCGCAGCTTGAGCGATTGGTGCCCGTCCACAAGGTCACCGACCTGACGACGGCCGGCCCGCACGTCGAACGCGAACTCGCTCTCATCAAGGTTGCGGGCAAAGGCGACGCGCGAGTGGAGGCACTGCGCATTGCGGAGCTTTTCCGAGCCAATGTCGTCGACACGACCACGCACAGCTTCGTCTTCGAACTCACTGGAGCGCCCGACAAGATCAACAGCTTCATCAGCCTAATGCGCGAGCTTGGCCTCGTCAGCGTGGGCCGCTCGGGCGTGGTCGGGATGATGCGCGGGGCCGAAGAGGTCTGAGCGCCCTTCCCCGCCAAAACAGTTTCAACTCATTCACGAATAATCAGAGGGAACCTTCATGAAAGTCTACTACGACGCCGATGCCGATCTTGGCCTCATCAAATCCAAGAAGATCGCCGTGCTCGGCTATGGCTCGCAGGGCCACGCTCACGCCCAGAACCTGCGCGACAGCGGTGTCGCCGAAGTGGCAATTGCCCTTCGCGAAGGCTCGGCCACAGCAAAGAAGGCGCAAGATGCAGGCTTCAAGGTGCTTTCCAATACCGAGGCTGCCAAGTGGGCCGATATCGTGATGATCCTCGCACCCGATGAGCATCAGGCAGCAATCTGGGAAAATGATCTCGCCGGCCACATGAAGCCGGGCAGCGCGATTGCCTTTGCCCACGGCCTCAACATTCACTTCGGCCTTATCGAAGCACCGCAGGATATCGACGTCATCATGATCGCGCCCAAAGGTCCGGGGCACACTGTGCGTAGCGAATACCAGCGCGGCGGCGGCGTCCCTTGCCTGATTGCTGTTCATCAGGACGCGAGCGGCAGCGCCAAGGAAATCGCCCTCGCCTACGCATCAGGCGTCGGAGGCGGCCGCTCGGGCATCATCGAGACCAACTTCCGCGAGGAATGCGAGACCGATCTGTTCGGTGAGCAGGCCGTGCTTTGCGGCGGGATCACGCACCTGATTCAGGCCGGTTTCGAAACCCTGACCGAAGCCGGTTACGCGCCCGAAATGGCCTATTTCGAGTGCCTCCACGAAACCAAGCTGATCGTCGATCTTCTCTACGAAGGCGGCATTGCGAACATGCGCTATTCCATCTCGAACACGGCGGAATATGGCGACATCACCACCGGCCCGCGCATCATCACCGATGAGACGAAGGCCGAGATGAAGCGCGTGCTCGACGACATCCAATCGGGCCGCTTCGTGAAGAACTTCGTGCTCGACAATCGCGCAGGCCAGCCCGAACTCAAGGCAGCCCGCAAGCGCGCCGAAGCTCACCCGATTGAGAAGACCGGCGCAGAACTGCGCGCAATGATGCCATGGATCAGTGCCAACAAGCTGGTCGACAAGTCGAAAAACTAGGGCCAAACCGGGCGGGCGACGATTGCAAAGGAGCCCGCCCGATGGCCGACCATCCTGTATTCTCGATGGCTTTCTCGAAAATCTACCCGATGTACGTTCAGAAGGCGGAGAAGAAGGGGCGCTCGAAGGAGGAAGTCGACGAGGTGCTGCGCTGGGTCACCGGCTATTCACAGGACCAGCTCGAAAGCCAAGTCGCGCGCGATATCGATTGCCGCGGCTTCATCGAGCAAGCACCGCTCAATCCCGATCGCGAGCTGATCAAGGGCGTGGTCTGCGGCGTCAGGGTCGAGGAAGTCGAGGACCCTTTGATGCGCGAGTTACGCTATCTCGACAAGGTCGTCGACGAGCTCGCACGCGGCAAGAAAATGGAGAAGATCCTCCGCACGCCTTGAGAATGCTCGACAACCGGCAAGACGCGGCGCTACGCATCGCGCTTCCATGAACTCGTCCATCACCCGTATTATCTACGCCATCTGCGCGCTCGCTTTCGTGGTTATCGTTGCGCGCGCCTACATGAATGTGAAAGGCACAGACGGGCTGGTTGCGAGCATCCCCCAAGCGCAAGTGCAAGCTTTTGCGAAGGGGCAGCTCAATGCGCTCCAGCCTCAAAGCTTTGCTGGCGACATCGAGCTTTGCGGGATCGTTTTCGAAACGCGCGACGGAGAGCTTGGCGCAACGAATTCGCGACCCGGTGAGCAGGCAAGCTGCAACATCGCCTATTTCGACGAACCCGGCATGGTTCCGGTCGCCAGCTTCCACACGCATGGCAAACATTCGGAAGCCTATGACGGCGAAGTCCCCTCAACCATCGACATCCGCAGCGATGTCGCCAGCGGAATGGACGGATATGTCGCGACACCCGGTGGGCGGTTGTGGCATATCGACCATGACACGGCGACCGCTCGCATGGTTTGCGGCGAAGGATGCCTCACGCAGGATCCTTCTTATGTGCCCTGCCCGGGTGACATGATCGCAAACACCTATACACTCGCCCAATTGGAGGAGCGGTTTTCGTTTGCTCGATCAGAGTGCTGATCTGGAACTTTGCTCTATCTCAGGAATTGCTAGGAAAATGACTATGAAAACCCCTACCCTTATCGCCCTCGCCGCGCTCCCGCTTTCTCTTGCAGCTTGCGGAGAGGCAACCAGTGCCGACGCCGATCCGATGCCCGATGCGCCGGTTGACGTTGCCGCGGTAGAACGGTCCCTCCCCGAACCCGAAGTGACTGCTGAAGAAGTGGGTGAGGTCGACAGCGCCTGCCGCGCCAATCTGGCGCAGCCGTTTGTGGGTCAGACGCTGAACCTTGAAAGCCGCACCGCTCTGCTTGACGCGGTCGAGCCGCAAGCGATCGTGCGTTTCATCGAGCCAGGTGAGGAGGTTGATATCGAGGAAGAGGCCGAGGCAGGCTCTACCAATGCAGACCGTCTCAATATCCGCGCCGATGCGGATAGCACCATCACCGAAGTTTTCTGCGGCTGATTGTTCTGAGAATAAAAGCGACGCAGCGCCGATTTGAGGCTCTAGCGTTCGCAGGAGGAAACGCCCGCGCGACTTTCACAGTCCCGCGGGCGTTTTCTGTTTGCGGTCGGGCCCGTTCCTCTGGCCTTCACGCGATGCCTGTTGGCGCTTTGTCAAAAAGGGTGTGACCGAGGCATTAGGAGGAACGTCCCCCGGCCACACCCAAGCGCGCACCCGTCAGGCAGCGGGCGCACAACCTTCAGCTTCGCATGCGCTCGCATCGCAAGCCGATGCGGCACAGGCCGATGCTACACATGCGCTGGCATCGCAGGCGCTGGCGTCACATGCAGCGGCGCAAGCCGGCGCGTCACATGCGGCTGCACATGCCGAAGCGACACAGGCGGACGCATCACATGCTGCAGCGCATGCATTGGCGGCGCATGCTGCTGCTGCACATGCAGCTTCGCGAGCAGCCTTGCGCTCTGCGCGGGCCACGCGACGCTCCTCGCGAGCGGCGCGGCGTTCAGCAGCGCTCGAATAGCTGCCACTGCTCGATGAAAAACCGCTCGGGCCGCATGGCGCATCGGCCATCGCCGGAGCGCCTGCCGTTGCTGCGGCAAGACCGCCGGCAACCATCAGCATCTTTGCGAAACTTGTTGTCTTGCTCATCTTGGATTTCCTCTCAGATATTCGTCACGTTGTGTTCTGGGGGCGGCACCCGGCCTGTGGGTCAATGGGATAAGACAGGCCGGGCACCACGGGGGGGCTTCGGGGCTAGCAGGGGGTTACTGGCCGAAGCGCTTTCCATCGGGGATCGCGGCCCATGCAGGGTCGGATTTCGCGATGAAACCGTCGATATCGCCGAGCCACGTCTGCTGAACTTGCTCATTGAAGTTGAGGTACAGCTTGCCGTCGACGATCTTGTAAAGCGTCGGGTCGCCCGGTGCGAGCGAGCCGCGGCTCATCGCCCAGGCGCAGTGGCCGCCATATTGCGGTGCGTAGGCGTCAGGGTCGGCAGCGAAGATGTCGGCATTGGCCTGGCTCGAGAAATGAAATTCGGCGCCGTTATGCTCGACCATGAAGCGCGAGCTGCCGACTACGGGGACGCCGTCGCCCTGGAAGTAGCTGACGGTGTCATAGCCGCTGAGGGCTACGTTTTCGCCGGTTACGCCGACAAACACGCCGCCATCGGCGAATGCGGGTGCAACCGCAGCAACCGGCGCGACAAGCGCGGCTGCGGCGATCATGAGATATTTGCGATACATCGGGGGTTCTCCTGAAGGGAATTCTGTTCGTGCGCGGCCAACAAGATGCCGGGAGCCGGGAGGGGTCGTCAGGGGCAAGCCAGCTAGGGGGAACTGGCATTTGGTCCGGCTGGGCAACCTCATTGGCCGCGCACATCTGTTCATTCGCGCGGCCACCCGGATTGGTGACACCTGCCGCACAAAAAATTCGAAAAAGATTTGGAAGACCGCATCATTCAGCCTGCTCTCGACACCGGGCCTGCAATGGCTAAGACGCTAGGCGAGGCTGGAACAGAACGGGGCGCACATGCGGCTTAGCGATTGCCACAATATCGATGACTTTCGGAAACTGGCGAAAGCTCGGCTACCCTTCCCCGTGTTCGACTACATCGACGGCGCGGCGGATGACGAGCTGACCAAAGCGCGCAACACGGCCAGCTACGACGCGGTCGATCTCGTCCCCGACGTGCTCGCCGGGGTCGCGGAGATCGACACGTCGTGCACCATCCTTGGCCGAAAGAGTGCCTTGCCGCTGATGCTTTCGCCAACCGCGGTCCAGCGCGCATTTCACTGGCAGGGCGAAACGGCGGTCGCGAAAGCGGCGGAAAAGCACAGTCTCTGGTTCGGTATCTCCAGCCTCGCGACGCGCAGTATCGAGGAAATCGCCGCGCTAACTTCTGGGCCCAAAATGTTTCAGCTCTACGTCCACAAGGACAAGGGGCTGAACACCCACATGATCGAACGCTGCCAGGCGGCAAAGTTCGATGCGATGGCTTTGACGGTCGACACAATCGTCTCGGGCAAGCGCGAGCGGTGTCTGAGAAGCGGTTTCACCACCCCTCCCCGCTTCACGCCCGCGAGCGTTTGGAGCTATGCGACGCGCCCTCGCTGGACATTGGACTACCTGTTCCGAGAAAAATTCCGCCTCCCCAACCTCGACACGCATGTGAGCGAAGGGTCGAGCGAGGCGGTCAGTATCGCGGAATATTTCAACACGATGCTCGACACCTCGATGGACTGGTCAACCGCCGCCGCGATCCGGGAGCAATGGGGTGGGACATTCGTGCTGAAAGGCGTGATGAGCGCGGGCGATGCGCGCCGCGCGGTCGAGATCGGGGCTGATGCGATCATGATCTCGAACCACGGCGGCAGGCAACTGGACGGCAGCCGCGCGCCTTTCGACCAGCTGCCCGAGATCGTCGATGCGGTCGGAGGCGAGATCGAAATCATCTGTGACGGCGGCGTCAGGCGCGGCACCCATGTCCTGAAAACGATGTGCAGCGGGGCGACCGCGGCTTCGGGTGGCAGGCTCTACCTCTACGCGCTCGCTGCTGCGGGGGAGGAAGGCGTCATGCGCGCGCTCGACATTCTCAAGGACGAGATTGAGCGCGGGATGCGGCTGATGGGTGTCACCAGCGTCGATCAGCTGACGCAGGAACGATTGCGCGCGCGTTCGCTGTCATGATGTTGTAAAAGAAGAAGCGCCTTAGCGCTGCCACGGATTTTCACTCGAGAGACACGCAATGAACAAGCTCTCTGCCATGATCGCCCTTCCCGCCCTGCTCGCGCTTGCCGCTTGTGGAGAGCCCGAAGCCGACACCTCGAACAGCGCCGATGATTTCGCTGCGCGCATCAATGGAGGCAAGCCAAGCGGTGAGGCGACCGTGGCACCCACTGTCGCCGCTCCGCTCGAAGGCGCTGCGCAGGGAGCCTATTCGCCCGGCACCGCAACCGACCCTCAAAGCGCAACCTGCGGAGCAAACGCGATGGGCCCCTTCATCGGAGAGCCCGCCGACGATGCCACGCGTGCACAGATCATGACCGTGGCTGCGGGCGCAAGCGAAGTGCGCTTCATTCCGGCAGGGAGCCCCTATGTCCGGCCTGATCCGAGCAATCCGCGCCTCAACCTGATGCTCGACAATCTCGGAGTGATCCGCGACGCTCGGTGTGGTTGATCGCGGCGGCTATCGCGACGGAATTTTTGACGTAATCACTACATGAAAAACCCCGCCACTCATGCGAGTAGCGGGGTCTCTCTCCAGCCCGAGAGGGCTTTATCTCTTACGAGTCCTGATAGTGTTCATCAGGCGAGTGGGTCGGATAATTCACGTCCGCGCTCTCGATGAAGCCGGGAATGTCGGCCTGCCAGCGGCCCTGAACATCTTCGTTGAAGTTCAGGTAAAGCGTGCCATCGACAATCTCGTAGACGTTAGGGTCACCCGGTGCGAGCGCATCGTTGGCACCCAGCGCCCATGCGCAGTAGCCGCCATAGGCCGGGGCAAACTTCGCCGGATCTTCGATGAAGGTGTTGGCGTTCTCTTCGTTTGCGAAGCGATAGTCATATCCTTCGTAACGAACGGTGATGTCTTCGGCACCTTCGACGGGGACGCCGTCGCCGGTGAAGTAGCTGACCACGTCGTAACCGGAAACGGCAAGCGTATCGCCCTTGGTTTCGCGATAGACGGGGCCGGTGGGATCGCCGCCGAGATCGGCGTAGAGGCCGGTTTCAGCGCTGGCTTCGGTTGCAGCGACAGTTTCGCCTTCGGTGGCGGGAGCTTCCGCAGCACCGCCGCAAGCGGCAGTGGTAGCAAGCAGGGCGAGTGCAAAAAGTGACTTTTTCATTGGGGTATCCTCCTACGGGGTAATTCAAAAACTCGTGTCAGCCAGCTGCCTGTTTGCCGGTGACATGGTGCTATTCGCCTCGCGCCCCCTGGAAGTTACAAAGAATTTTCGAGCCAAGCGAAATTAGACGCAAACTGGAGCATCTCGCCGCTTGCAAGGCGGCTCAAGATCGGCAACACAGTGTGTATGACATTCGGCAACGCGGCCCTTCTCCTACGACTTACGCGCCCCTGGGCGCGATAGGGCCGGCGCGCGCAAGACGTAAGCGTGCGGCCCAGCGCTTCAGGGGCCAGCACCAGCCTTACGATCCGAGACGAGAGCCGAAGCCAATCCCATGTTGAAAAATCCCGCGAACAAGTACCGCCCTTTCACGCCAATCAACCTGCCCGACCGCCAATGGCCCTCGCGCGTTATTGAAGGCCCGCCGCGCTGGCTCTCGACCGATCTTCGCGACGGGAACCAGTCGATCATCGACCCGATGGACGGGGTGAAGAAAGCGCGCTTTTTCGATCTGCTCGTCGAGATCGGAGTGAAGGAAATCGAAGTCGGCTTTCCCAGTGCCGGCGCGACCGAATTCACCTTCATCAAACATCTGGTGGAATCGGGCACGATCCCCGACGACGTGATTGTGCAGGTGCTTACTCAAAGCCGCGAAGACCTTATACGCACAAGTTTCGAGAGCCTCGAAGGCGCGCGAGCAGCCATCGTTCACCTCTACAACGCGGTCAGCCCCGCCTGGCGCGATATCGTCTTCCGTATGTCGAAAGACGAGGTGCGCGAGATCGCGAAGCAGGGCGCCAAGGTCATGCGCGACGAAGCCGCTAAGCGGCCAGACACTGACTGGCATTTCCAATATTCGCCCGAAACATTCTCTACTGCCGAGATCGATTTCAGCATCGAGGTTTGCGAGGCGGTGATGCAGGTGCTCGCGCCGACGCCCGAACATCCGATCATCCTCAACCTGCCCGCCACGGTCGAGGCGTCGACGCCCAATATCTACGCCGACCAGATCGAGTATTTCTGCCGCAATCTCCCGAACCGCGACAGCGCGGTGATCTCGCTTCACACGCATAACGATCGCGGAACCGGTGTGGCTGCGGCCGAGCTAGGCCTTATGGCAGGCGCGGACCGTGTCGAAGGCTGTCTGTTCGGAAATGGAGAGCGCACGGGCAATTGCTGCCTCGTGACGATGGCGCTCAACATGTACACGCAGGGCGTCGATCCGGGGCTCGACTTCTCCGACATCGACCGCGTGATCGAGACGGTTGAGTACTGCAACGACCTGCCGGTCCACCAGCGCCATCCCTATGGCGGCGAGCTGGTCTACACCGCCTTCTCCGGCAGTCACCAGGACGCGATCAAGAAGGGCTTCGAAGCCCATGACCAGCAAAATGATGAGCTTTGGCGCGTTCCCTACCTGCCGATCGATCCGGCTGATCTCGGGCGCGATTACGAGGCCGTCATCCGTGTCAACTCGCAGAGCGGCAAAGGCGGCTTTGCGTGGGTGCTCGAACAGCGCGAGGGTCTGAAATTGCCCAAGGCCATGCAGCGCGATTTTTCCAAGCATGTCCAGCGCCTCGCCGATGAAAGCTCACGCGAGCTCAACGCCGAGGACATCTGGCAGGCATTCAAAGGCGCCTACCACGTGCAGACGCCAGACAAGCACTTCCAACTGGTCGATTACAATGAAACCCGTGCCAGCGACGGAACGCGGGTATTCAGCGGAAAGATCGCGGTCGAAGGACGCGAGCAAAGCGTGTCGGGCCGCGGCAAGGGTCTGATCTCCAGCGTCATGGCGACCATTCGCGACGTATTCGGCGTGGAGCTCGAAGTGGTGGACTACACCCAGCAATCGCTGGGCAGCGGCACCGATGCAAATGCGGCGACATATCTGGAATGTGTCGATCCGGACGGACGGACCGTCTGGGGCTGCGGCATCGACGAGGACGTTGCCACCGCAAGCGTCCGCGCCGTGCTCAGTGCTGCTAAATCAGCTGTTTCCGTCGACTAAGGACGCTCTCAGCGCTCCGATTTCGAACCGGCCACCGCACGCAACACCGGAGTGTGCGGAGTGATCGACTGCACGTATTCCACGTGTTCGATGGCGTGCGACAGGTAATCTGTCGCAATGCCCAGCTTCAATCGCGCTGCTTCCAGCTCACATTTGCGAAGATCTTCGCGCAGTCGCCGCAACTCATCATGCTTGCTCATACCTCAACCCTTTTTCTGGTTTTTTGGCGACCCTACTTACCGTTAGGTAAGGAGCAATGAATGCAATTCGCTGCCCAATGTCAAGGCTATCACAATTTTTGAGATTGCCGCATCTTTTTGAGCTGACATGCGATTTTTTCACACAATTTCCGCGTGTAAGCGAGCATCTGGCTAGATTGAGACACGGCTGGCTGGGCTAGCACGCGACCGTTTCCTACTCTTGGCCGACGCGCTACACATCGGTCATGAATGCCATGCGCGATGTGATTTTCTGCCCAAGCGAAGCAAGCAAAGGGAGCCAGGGGAGTTTTCGCCCTGGACCGTGTAACATGCGGTCCACTTCTCAAGTAAGTGACTGTAATTCAAAGACCTCCCAATCCCAGATCAGGAGACATCTGACGCAATGACCGAAGCGATCCTTGAACCCAATCTGCCGATCATCGACCCCCACCATCACCTGTGGGATTTGCGGCCCATGCTCCCGATGTTCCCAGAGCCGCATCATCGCTTCATCGAGACGCTCGTGCCAGTCGCCCACTACACCTTCGACCAGTTCAATGAGGAGGTGGCGTCGAGCGGTCACAATGTAATCGCAACCGTCTTCATGGAGTGCGGCGCGTTCTACAACGGCGCCTATGGAGAGGCGAAAAAGGTCGTGGGCGAAGTCGAATATGTGAACGGCGTCGCCGCCCAAAGCGCAAGCGGGCTCTATGGCCCTGCAAAGCTATGCGCCGGAATCGTCGGGCACGCTGACCTGATGCTTGGCGAGGAAGCTGGCGAGGTGCTCGATGCATTGCAGGCCGCAGCACCGGGTAGGTTCCGCGGTATCCGCCATGCAGGCGCCTGGGATGCCGACCCCGAAGTGCTCGGCCCTCCATTCGCTCACCCACCTGAGCGCTATCTGGATACAGGCTTCCGCAAGGGCTTCGCGGAACTTGGCAAGCGCGGCCTTAGCTTCGATGCATGGATACTCGAGCCACAAATCCCCGATGTGATCGACCTCGCTCGGGCCTTTCCGGAGACCCCGATCTGTCTCGATCATTGCGGCACCCCTCTCGGCATGGCGAGCTATACCGGAAAGCTTGAGGAGCGCTTCGGCATCTGGCGCGACAACATCATCGAGCTTGGCAAATGCGAAAACGTGATGGTCAAGCTGGGCGGCCTCGCCATGCACAATTGCGCCTTGCCCGCAGAAGGCCCAGCAGCGGGGATCGGCTCCGAAGAGCTTGCTCGCCTCTGGAAGCCCTACATCGAGACCTGCATCGAGGCGTTCGGCACCAAGCGAGCGATGTTCGAAAGCAACTATCCCGTCGACCGCTGGGGCGCGACCTATCCCGTTCTGTGGAACAGCTTCAAGCGGATCACCGCCGATGCGAGCGCAGATGAGAAGGCTGACCTCTACGCGGGGAACGCCGCACGCTTCTACCGCATCGAAGAGGTGCTTGCGTAGTTGCAAATCGCAACCTACCGCGTGGACAAAGCTTCAGGAGAGAACGCAATGACCCTGCCCGCCCCTTTCGATCGCCTGCGTCTGCCGCTCATCGGCTCGCCACTGTTCATCGTCTCCGGCCCCGAACTGGTGATCGCTCAGTGCAAGGCGGGGATCATCGGCAGCTTTCCCGCCCTGAACGCGCGCCCGCAATCGCTTCTCGATGAATGGCTGCACCAGATCACCGAGGAGCTTGCGAAGCACAATCGCGAAAACCCGGATCGTCCCGCTGCCCCGTTTGCGGTCAACCAGATCGTACATAAGTCGAACGACCGCGTGATGCAGGACATGGCGACCTGCGAAAAATGGCAGGTGCCGCTGGTCATCACCTCGCTGGGCGCGCGCACCGAGATCTTCGATGCGATCCGCAATTGGGGCGGGATCAGCATGCACGATGTCATCAACAACCGCTTCGCCAACAAGGCAATCGAGAAAGGTGCAGACGGTCTCATCCCTGTGGCAGCCGGCGCTGGTGGCCACGCCGGCACGCAGTCACCTTTTGCCCTGATGCGCGAAATCCGTGAATGGTTCGACGGTCTGGTCGCCCTCTCAGGCTCAATCGCACACGGCTCCTCAATCCTTGCAGCGCAGGCCATGGGCGCAGACTTCGGCTATACCGGAAGCGCCTTCATCGCGACGGAGGAAGCGAACGCGGATCAGAACTACAAGCAAGGCATCGTCGATGGCAGCGCCGAGGGGATTGTCTATTCCAACCTCTTCACCGGTGTGCACGGCAACTACCTGCGCTCATCGATCGAGAATGCGGGACTGGACCCCGACGACCTTCCGACGAGCGATCCTTCCAAGATGAACTTCGGATCGGGCGGCAACACCAAGGCAAAGGCCTGGAAGGACATCTGGGGATCGGGTCAGGGTATCGGCACGGTCAAGTCGGTCGGCACTGTCGAGGACATGGTCTCTCGATTCGAGCGCGAGTACCACGCTGCCAAAGCAGATCTCGCCGCGAAGTCGGATTACTCGCCATGGACGGCCCTCGCAGAAGCAGCGGAGTAAGCCAGCACCACCTGCTCAGGTTGCGTCCCAAAGCGCCTCCGCCATCGCGTCGAGCTCGGCAAAATCAAAGCCATGACCAAGCGGATCCTTGTGGTTCAAGATCATCCGCCTTCGCTCGCTGAGCAAGCGGTTGCGGAGTGCTGACTGAAGCAATGCGAGGCGCTCGAGGGCTTCAGTCAGAGCCTGTTCGGCGTCTTGTGGTTGCGCAGCAGACCAACTCTCTTCGATCCGCCCTACCCGCTCAATCACAAGCTCGTTGTAATAGCGGTGCGGTCCACGATGAAGCGGCATGCCCGTGCGCATAGTCGCATCGTCGGTTGCCGGAAGCAGCAGGCCATTGCGCCTGAAGTCATCAAACCCGACGCGCTTGCGACCGATTGCCTGAAACAGGGCTCCGAAACATCGCTGTCCCAGAAGCTGGCGGGGCAAGAGATGGTGCCGCTGTAGGCCTGGATCATGACCGGGTGATCCGCGGCGGTTGACGGAACGAAACGATATCGCGGCGCGCGGCAAGGTTGATCGACCGGCTCGGCGGTCGAATGATCGAACCCTCCACGCGACACGGCTTCTTGTCATGCTGCCTATTCGCGCCAAACCCGAATGAACTTGCCATTCCTGGAAGGTCGAAGAACAAGCCGACTGCCATCAGGCGCGACGATGCGTTCGCTTCCCTCGACGCCGCCAACAATCATCAGCTGATTGATCAGGCGAACGCCAAGCCGCGTCGCTGCCACTTTGTCGGTCGAGAGCGGTGGCTCGATACGAAGCTCCTGATCCAGCCAGAAATCGAGGCCTACGCTTTGCAACGCGCCATCGAATGTCTGCCGGAAGGCCGTCAGGCCAAGCGCCGGGAACGGGCCACCGCCAAGCCAGGCAGTTGTTACCGACTCGAAGTATTGTCGACTGCTCGCACTCTTCGAAGGCGGCCACGCAATCGCCTCGATGCCCGCGAAATGCTGAACAAGGTCGCAAGCGAGGGCGATCAGGCCTCTCGCGACCGGCATTGTCCGTTCGCCACCAGCCAGGTGATAGCCTGGAGCAAGGTGGAGTGCTTCGAAACGAGCAGTCCCAGGTTGTTCCTTAAGGTCGAACAAATGTTCAACGTTAGGCACAGCAAATCCATCCCCAGGTGCAAGCCCGTTCAGATCAAATGCAAGGCCCTCGCGAAGAAGCTCCACCCAGGAAACCTCATTTGCCGATTGGTCAAGCAAGCCTTCTTCAGCGACTGGCTCACCGTGATTGGACGCCAACCTGATCGGCGCATCGGCGCTAGGGTCGTGAACCAACGACACGACCGGGTTGCTCGCTACGAAATCCTTGATGTCACCGACGGATGGCCGCTTGCCTTTGGCAAACAGCAGAAACACTCCATGAGGCATTGGCTTGGAAGACTCTGTGATCGTCCAAATCCCTTCGCTCGTCAGCCCTTCGGCGTAACGTCTTACCACAAGTCCGCGCCCCCCGATGCTCTGCGCAATCAGCCTGGGCTCTTGCGCTTGATCATGCACGCTCGCAGTTTGCTTGGCGCGTCCGATACTGCCGTGAGGTCAGAAGACTCCCACGACAATTCCCTCAGCTAGCCCAATTCCAAGTTCACGGCAATCGCGCAAGACCCTGTCTGGAACCGACTTTGTCGCCCAGATCTCTTCCGGGGTTTGAGCGCCAAGGACGGCAATTATCGGTTCGGCAACGCGCTTTAGCCGCCATCCTGTTGCGATGCGGTCCAATTGCCTTTGAGCGCCTTCCCCATCTGTTCCAGCGGCAATTATCGAAGCGTATGGGCGGCCCTCGATTTTGCCCAGGACGCTGTAGTAGTTGGCGTCGAACATCTCCTTCATCTCGCCGCTCATCGACGCAAGGTTCTCCGGGCAAACGAACAGGTATCCCGACGCTTGCATGAGGTCATCGCTCGTCACCTCGTTCGCTCGCATCAACTTCGAAGCCTCATGCTCCGCAGCAGCGCGCGCCATCTGCTCGCTGGCTGAAGTCCGGCTGTGCCAAACTATCAGAAGGTGAGGATCGATACTCATTTAGCTTGCCTCGCCAATAGGCCTGTCGATTGTCAATGCCCCTGCTCTGTCAGCTGGGCCGCGCTTCGGGTAAAGAATGACCAATGAGTACGCGTTCGCTTTCCCACGTCCTTGGAGTTTCTCAATCGCTTGCCGGCAAAGCATGGCTGTGGCGAGGTGGGAACATGGAGCTTGGCACAGGCTCAACCGCAGCCTCGCAGGATCTGGATAGGAGCGTCGTGACACAGCTCCTGATGACCCGCGGCGTAGCGGCGGACGAGGTCGCGAAACACGCCAAGCCGACAATGCGCGAATTCCTGCCAGATCCTTCCGAGTTCCGCGACATGGAGCAGGCAGCTGAACGGATCGCTCAAGCGGTGCTCAACGAAGAGCAGATCACAATCTACGGCGACTACGATGTCGACGGTGCCACCAGTTCGGCATTGCTGGTCGACCTGCTGCGATCGCTTGGCGTGGAAGCCGGGTACTACATCCCGGACAGGCTTCTTGAAGGATACGGCCCAAGCGGTGAGGCATTGGTGAAGCTCGCAGAGGACGGGTCGAGCCTGATCGTTACTGTCGATTGCGGCGCGATGGCGCACGAAGCGCTTACCATGGCGCGCGATGCAGGGGTCGATGTGATTGTGGTCGACCACCACAAATGCGCGGCCGAGCTTCCACCAACTGCTGCTCTGGTCAATCCGAACAGGCTTGATGAAAGCGACCTCGCAGCCTCGCACGGTCATCTTGCCGCAGTTGGCGTTGCCTTTCTATTGGCGATCGCTTTGGTCCGGACATTGCGGGCCAAAGGCTTTTTCGAGAGCCGTCGCGAACCTGACCTGATGAGCCTGCTGGACCTCGTTGCCTTGGGGACAGTGGCCGATGTAGCCGCATTGCACGGGCTTAATCGCGCTTTCGTTTCTCAAGGATTGAAAGTGCTGGCCCGACGAGATCGCATAGGGATGGCAGCCCTTATCGATGCGAGCCGGTTGAAACGTGCCCCCATTGCCTCCGACCTCGGCTTTGCTCTCGGCCCGCGGATCAATGCGGGAGGAAGGATCGGCGAATCGACTCTCGGAGTGCGCCTCCTGACGACGAGTGATGCGGAAGAGGCCCGTGAAATCGCGGAGCAGCTGTCGGCCCTGAACGAAGAGCGGCGAGCAATAGAGGCTGAAGTGCAGGAAGCTGCCGAAGCTCAACTCGAAGGACAGCACAACATGGCTGTTCAGGTCCTTGCCGCGGACGGGTGGCATCCGGGCGTGATCGGCATTGTCGCAGCGCGCATCAAGGAAAAGACCGGCAAACCATCAATCGTGATCGCTCTTGATCCGGCCGACGGCACGGGCAAGGGGTCAGGGCGGTCGATTAGCGGCGTAGATCTGGGCGCCGCCATCATCGCAGCGCGCGAAGAAGGCCTGCTCGTTGCTGGAGGCGGCCATGCCATGGCTGCTGGCCTTACCATCGCACAGGACAAGCTGTCGGCCTTCACCGAATTCCTGGATGAGCGGCTCGCTCGCGATGTAGAGCGCGCGCGGATCTCGCAGGTCATGCAACTCGACCTGAGCCTTGCGCCCGGTGGTCTCACTCCTGACCTGGTCAACACATTGGAAGCGGCAGGCCCCTACGGTGTCGGTTGGCCTGCGCCGCGCGTGGCGGTGGGGCCCGTTCGCATCGTGAACGCGGACATCGTCGGAAAGGATCACCTGCGGGTGATTGCGAGCGGTGGTGATGGCCGCTCATTCAAAGCCATTGCCTTCAGAGCTGCCGAAACGGAGATGGCTCAGACACTGATTCACCGCAGCAAGGGCCGACAATTCCACTTTGCTGGTCGTGTGAAAATCGATGATTGGGGCCCCCGTCCGGCAGCCGAACTGCACCTAGAAGACGCTGCTTTCGCCGACTGACGTAACGGAAAATTGTGCGGTCGCGAAATTTTTCTACAAACCAGCGCACACAGGGCTTGACCCATCCGAATTGCCCCCCTAGATGCGCGCTCTCGCAACGAGCGTGGCCCGTTCGTCTAGCGGTTAGGACGCGGCCCTTTCACGGCTGAAACACGGGTTCGATTCCCGTACGGGTCACCACTTCTTCGTTGCGACGCTCCCTGCAGAATTGTTCTGGAAAGCGTGCAATTTGCACGCGCGGGGTTTCGCGCCCTTGCGCTGCGCTGTAGAGCCACCTCGCCATGGGCCTTAAACAGACCTTTCCAATCGCAGGTGTTCTTCTCGCATTGGCAGCGCTTGTGGCGATGCTCTTGCAGGGGCTCGATGCTGCAATCGCGTTTGCTGTCACTATCGTTTGGATCGGTTCGCTCTTGCTGGCATCCGGTCGACCTCCTGAGCCGGAAAAGGTCGTAGTTGAAGCGCCCTTCAGCACGCAATCGATGGGAAAGCTGATCGAGAACTCGTCAGTTCCCCTCCTCGTGACAGAGCGCAACACGATCGCCATCGCAAATCGTTCAGCCCGCAGGATGCTTGGGCAGCACATTATCGGCCAGGATGCACGAGTTGCCTTCAGGCAGCCGGAAGCGATCTCGCTTCTGAGCGAGAACCGCAACGGGCAGGCAATCGTCAGAGGGCTCGTGCGACGTCAGGACATCTGGCAAATCAATCATCAGTCAGTGGACAAAGACCTCGCGGTTATCGAACTCATCAACCAGACGAGCGAAGCCGACATTAGCCGAGCTCACACGGACTTCGTTGCAAATGCCAGCCACGAGCTGCGCACCCCGCTCGCAGCGATTCTCGGTTATGTCGAGACTCTGCGCGAAAGCGGCGACAGTCTCGATTCTCCCACATCGCAGAAGTTCCTCGGCATTATTGAACGCGAAGGGCAGCGTCTTCAGAACTTGATCAGCGATCTGATGAGCCTTTCGCGCGTTGAGGCGGAAAAGCACGACCTTCCCGAAACACGGCTCGAACTTGCAGCGTTGACAGAGCGCGCTGCATGCGACGCGGCGGGAACGAACAGGATTGACCGGCTGAAGCTCGAAATTTTGAGCGATCCCCTGGTCAAAGGCGACCTTCAGCAGCTCGAACAGGTCGTGAGGAATCTTGTCGACAATGCGCTGAAATACGGTTCGGCCGACACTTCAGTAACGGTTCGTCTTGATCGTTCTCAAGATGGGATGGCGCGAATTGCAGTTACCGATCAAGGCGATGGCATCGCGCCAGAACAACTTCCGCACCTCACTCGCCGGTTCTATCGGACCGATCCCGGCCGCAGCCGCGCCTCGGGTGGGACGGGCCTCGGACTCGCCATCGTCAAACACATTGTGGAGCGCCACCGCGGACGACTCAACATCGATAGTGATCTGGGTAAAGGCACGCGCGTGGTGGTGCGCCTCCCGGTTGCGAAGGCTAAGAGGAATGCATCTGATCAGTCCTCTGAGACAATTGCGGCTGCAAACGGAACTGAAGATCGAGAACCGGAAAGCCCGTCATTGTCTTAGTGGTGTCTTATTTTGTCTACATGCGGCTCCGAGTGCCCCTAACAGGGATTCGCTCGGGCGCAATTCACACAGGAAATTCGCGGCTAACCTGACCGCGTGATCATCCTTCAAGGGAACCCAGGTCTAGTTCATGTCGCCAATCACACTCCTCTTGATAGCTATCGGGTTGGGGCTCGCCGGATGGCTCGCGGGTCGGGCCAAGGCGTGGAGCTTCCAAAAAGCGGACCCTGAAACACGCGCAGCGGCACGTCCGACCTACTACGCATGGTATGTGGCGATATGGATCGTCCTGCCAGTTCTCGCCTTCGTCGTTCTTTGGACCCAGATCGCGCCTTACCTAGTAACGCAGTCGGTTCTCGCCTCGCCAGCAGGGGAAAACCTCCCGAGCTTCGGATTTGAGCGCGAAGCATGGTTGTCCGAAGCGCGCGCTGTTGCGAGCGGGTACGCGCCCGGTGTCTTCAACGATGGAGCACAGGCGCTGGTCGAGCCATTTCGCAATGCGATCCAGCGATACTCACTCATCGGCTATGCTTTGACGGTTCTTATCGCGTTTGCTGGCGGTGCGTTTGCCTTCATGCGTGTTCGCCCCGATTTTCGTGCGCGTACCAAGGTCGAACGCACTGTGATGGGTATTCTGCTTGCCGCTTCTCTCGTCGCCATCCTTACGACCTTCGGCATTGTCGCGAGCTTGGTGTTCGAAACCATCCGCTTCTTTGGAATGGTCTCTCCGATAGATTTCCTGTTCGGGACGTTCTGGGGTCCAGATCCGATGAGCAATCCGGACAATCCGGATGGCTCGCGCTTTGGCGCAATCCCTCTGTTCTGGGGCACTATCTTCATTGGCGCGATCATTGCGATGATCGTCGCCATCCCGCTTGGCCTGATGAGCGCGATCTACCTCACACAGTACGCTGCTCCCTCGCTTCGCGCCTGGGTTAAGCCCGCTCTCGAGATACTCGCCGGTATCCCAACCGTCGTTTATGGCTATTTCGCCGCCCTGACTGTCGCGCCCGCCGTGCGTGATCTTGCAGTATCCGTTGGCATTTCCGGCGCATCAAGCGAGAGCGCGCTCGCCGCTGGTGTCGTCATGGGCGTGATGATTATCCCGTTTGTCTCTTCGATGGCCGACGATTCGATGGCAGCGGTTCCCAGCGCAATGCGCGATGGCAGTCTCGCGATGGGGGCGACGCAGTCGGAAACGATCAAGCGTGTTCTCTTTCCCGCCGCCTTGCCGGGCATCGTCGCCGGGATCATGCTCGCAGTCAGCCGCGCTATCGGCGAGACCATGATCGTCGTGATGGCCGCCGGTGCATCGTCGAACCTCACAGCAAACCCGCTCGAGACTATGACGACGGTTACGTACCAGATCGTCGCTATGCTGACGGGCGAAGGCAGTTTCGACCACCCGGCAACCCTCAGCGCTTTCGCGCTCGGCTTTGTCCTGTTCCTTGTGACGCTTGTGCTGAACATCATCGCACTGCGCGTCGTAAAACGCTTCCGTGAGGCCTATGAATAATCAGAGCGCCAATATGGCTGGCGGCCCGACCCGCACCGAAGCCTTCGCAAAACGCCTGAACCAGCGATACCGCGCTGAGCGCCGCTTCCGTGCACTTGGCCTTGGCGCGATCGTCTTTTCGATCGCGGTGCTGATTTTCCTTCTTGGCAACATGCTTGCCAACGGCATCGGCGGGTTTCAGCGCGCCGAGCTTGCTGTCGAGATAAACATGCCGGAAAGCGGCGTGACCGGGGACGAAGTCTCATTGACAGCGCCGAGTTCGACGCAAGTTCTCGAGATGCAGGGTCTGCCGGACATCGTGGAGTTCTATGCCGAGCAATCGCTTGGCGAAGCCGGCGCTGAGCAGGTCAGCCGGGATGCGTGGCGCGACGTCGCCGATGCATTGAAAGAAGATCCCTCGCTGATCGAACGCACCGAGACTTTCCAACTGGCCGCATCATCCGACCTTGCAGCTGGCCTTGCCGGCGAAGGCTCTGCAGAGATGCAGGCTCTCGCAGAGCAGCTCGCAAACGAGGGCAAACTGGCCGAGAATTGGGACTGGGGTTTCCTTGCCCGCTCTGACGCAACCAGCCCTCAGCAGGTCGGAATTTGGGGCGCATTGAAGGGCTCGATCCTCACGATGATCGTCACCTTCCTTCTTGCCTTCCCTATCGGCGTTCTCGCTGCACTGTATCTTGAGGAATATGCGCCGAAGAATCGTTGGACCGATCTGATCGAGGTTTCGATCAACAATCTCGCTGCGGTCCCATCGATCATCTTCGGTCTTCTTGGCCTTGCAGTATTTCTGACGCTGTTCCCGAACCTGCGCTCTGCACCCGTCATCGGGGGCATGACACTCGCACTGATGACGATGCCTGTGATCGTCATATCGGGACGCAATGCAATCAAGTCGGTTCCCCCGTCGATCCGTGACGGAGCCCTCGCTGTTGGTGCCTCACCAGTGCAGGTCGTGTTCCATCACGTCCTTCCGCTCGCCCTTCCCGGCATGCTGACGGGAACGATTATCGGCATGGCCCGCGCGCTGGGAGAAACCGCACCGCTGCTGTTGATCGGCATGCGAGCATTCGTCGCGACACCTCCTGATGGCTTTACCGCGCCTGCCACGGTTCTGCCGATGCAAATTTTCCTTTGGTCGGACGAAATCGACCGCGGTTTTGTCGAGCGCACCAGCGCTGCGATCATAGTCCTCCTGCTGTTCCTCCTTCTGATGAACGGCCTCGCCATTTACCTGCGCAACAAGTTCGAGAAAACCTGGTGACCCTAGTCCACGAAAGCATCCAGCAAGACAAAGGCGCGAAGATGATCGCGCGCGATGTCTCGGTCTACTATGGGGCGAAGAAGGCCATCGACGAGGTGTCGATCGACATCTCGCCCGACTATGTGACCGCCTTTATCGGTCCTTCCGGCTGCGGAAAATCGACCTTCCTGCGGTGCTTCAACCGTATGAATGACACCATTCCTGTTGCCCGTGTTGAAGGCCTCATCGAATTGGAAGGCGAAGACATCCATTCCGACGCGATGGACGTCGTGCAACTGCGTGCTCGCGTGGGAATGGTGTTCCAGAAGCCAAACCCCTTCCCCAAGTCGATCTACGAGAACATTGCATACGGGCCGAAGATCCATGGCCTCGGGGAAAAGAAGGCCGATCTCGATGTGATCGTGGAACGATCGCTCACTCGTGCTGGCCTATGGGACGAGGTGAAAGACCGTCTGGAAGACTCCGGTACCGCTCTCTCGGGAGGCCAGCAACAACGCCTTTGTATCGCTCGCGCAATCGCCGTCGATCCTGAAGTAATCCTGATGGACGAACCAGCATCCGCGCTCGACCCGATTGCGACTGCCAAGATTGAAGAGTTGATCGATGAGCTTTCCGGGCGTTATGCTATCGTAATCGTGACGCACTCGATGCAACAAGCTGCGCGCGTTTCACAACGCACCGCCTTTTTCCACCTTGGGAAGATGGTCGAATACGGCCCTACCTCGGACATCTTCACCAACCCGATTGAAGAGCGGACCAAGGACTACATTACAGGGCGCTACGGCTAATGGCAGACCATACGGTCAAGGCATTTGATGAAGACATCACCCGGCTTCGCGGTCTGATCGCGGAGATGGGCGGTCTTGCGGAAGTTGCTATCCAGGAAGCGCTGGAGGCGATGGTTCGAGGCGACGAAGAGCTCGGTGATCGCGTGGTTGCGCGCGACAAGAAGATCGACGCGCTTGAGACCGAGGTCGACAAGCTTGCTGTGCGGATTATCGCCCTGCGCGCACCTATGGCCGACGACCTGCGCGAAGTTATCGCTGCCTTGAAGATCGCCGGCGTCGTTGAACGCATCGGTGATTATTCGAAGAACATTGCGAAACGCGTCAGCATGATCGAGGGGCGAGAGCGTTTCGAACCGCTCACCCTTCTGCCTGCGATGGGAGAACTTGCCGGTGAAATGGTGCACGATGTGCTGACCGCATATGCCGCACGCGACCCCGGCCTCGCGCGCGAGGTCATCAGCACTGACGCTAAGGTCGATGCATTCTACAACAGCATTTTTCGCAACCTTGTGAGTCACATGGTCGAGAACCCTGCTACCATTTCTAGCGCTGCACAGCTGTTGTTCGTGGCTCGAAATCTTGAACGGATCGGTGACCACGCGACCAACGTGGCTGAGATGGTTCACTTCGCTGCGACCGGCTCATATCCCCCGGAAGACGACCGCTAGGCGTCACGGGTGCACTGCAGGTGAATGTCGCTTTCGCCGCTTGTGGAAAAGTTGGCGCCGTGAGATTCATCAAACTGTAGCCAAAGTGAAACATGTGGATTGCGATTGCCCTTGTGTGAATCCGGGCCTCGCGTGGGAGACATTTGATGTCCGCTGCCAAGCTGCTTCTCGTCGAAGACGATCCGGCTCTTTCGGAACTGCTCGAGTATCGCTTCCAGAACGAAGGCTATAATGTTCGCTGCACTGGCGATGGCGATGAGGCCATGGTTCTTGCGAGTGAAGACGTGCCCGATCTGATCATTCTGGACTGGATGATCGAAGGCACGAGCGGCATCGAGGTTTGTCGCAGGCTGCGCCGGGACAAGGAAACCGCGCACGTTCCCATCATTATGCTGACCGCGCGCGAAGCAGAAGACGATCGCGTTCGCGGTCTTGAGACCGGCGCGGACGACTATCTCACCAAACCTTTCAGTCCGCGCGAGCTTCTCGCCCGTGTCGCCGCTGTCATGCGCCGTATTCGCCCCGCTCTTGCTGGCGAGACGATCGAAGTGGGCGATATCAAGCTCGATCCGGTCGCTCACAAGGTTCAGCGTCGCGGCCGCGCCCTGCAGCTGGGCCCGACCGAGTACCGCCTTCTCAAGTTCTTCATGGAAAGCCCGGGCCGCGTTTTCAGCCGCGGACAGTTGCTCGATGGAGTGTGGGGCACGGGCTCGGATATCGAGCTTCGCACGGTCGACGTGCATATCCGGCGCCTGCGCAAGGCCATCGGACTTGAAGGCGCAAAAGACCCGATCCGCACGGTTCGATCAGCAGGTTACGCTCTCGAAGCGGCTTAGCGGCAAACACCAGTCCACCGACCATCCTGATCGAAATGGAAGTGGTCGGCGTGTGCCTCGTTATAGTCAGGTGACAGGACGGTGGCGAACACGCCGCACGCTCCGTCGCGCACCTGTCTCAAGAATCTCGCCTCGTCAGCGTCGCCGTTCCAATCGCTGATCAGACTGATCCGGCGCCCATCCTCGAGCACGAATGCCGAAATGTCGATCGCGTTGCCGGTCGCATGCTCGCTCCACGCGCCTTCGCTTCGGCCGTAGAGCCGCCGACAGGAATAGACGCCTAGGTGCTCGATCCGCGCAATTTCGCTGGCGAAGATATCGAGCGCGGCAGGCTCAACGGTCTTGGTTCGCCACAACTCCATCGCTGCTGCAACCGGGCACGTCATCGGCGGCGAGTTTGGCGCGAATGGGTAGTCGGTGAGCCGTGTTCGGTCAGGCCGCGCGCATGGTCCCTCGCCGGTTGGATCAAGTACGGCATATCCGACCTCGCTGCGATCAATGACGGCGCGGCATTCCGGCACGTCGTCCTTCAGCGCGACCAGCTTCGTAGCGGTCGCCATTCCGACCGGATGCCTCAGATCAAGCGGGGCCGAAGGATTATGCTCGGGGTGAGCTTCAACCCAGATGTATCCGGAATAGGCAAGGATACCCAGCATCGCGAGCAACAGAAGTCTGCGCTCAGCGTGGAATTTTCCGACCTTGCGGGAGATGCGAAAAGGCTTGGGTTTTTTGGCCATTATCAATGAAAGTCGCGAGAGTTCGGAAGTATCCTCACATTCCTCGGATGCACACGCGTATTGGGCATTTTGCGGCGTCCTCGCCGTGGAGCGCCATTGGCATCGGGCAGTTCATCGATCAGATCGCGCGGACGGATCGCCTCGGCGTCGCTGTCGATCAAGTCATCCCTCGGATTCATCACCCGCTTGCCACCGACTTGGCTTGGAAGCGGGGAATGGACGTGATCCGCACGCGCGACCGGTGCGTTGAGCATGTCGTCCGAGAGCGAATAGAGCTGATCCGTCGCATCATCCATATGGTGAGCAATGACGTGGATCACCTCGTCATCATATTCGACGCGGCCCCGCACCTCCATCAGTCGCGCTCCCATCACGACGCGGCGCTGTTTCTCCTTGAGATCGGGCCATACGACGAGGTTGATCACGCCTGTCTCGTCCTCAAGCGTGATAAAGCAAACACCCTTCGCGCTCCCCGGCCTCTGACGGATCAGCACCACACCTGCGACCTTGACCATGGAGCGGAACTTGCGGTTCCTGAGGTCGCAGGCACGCACAAAGCCACGCTCCGCCAACCCTGCGCGCAGGAAGGACATAGGGTGCGCTTTGAGGCTGAGGCGGGTTGTCTGATAATCGGCAACCACCTCTTCGGACAGCGGCATGGCGGGTAGCTGAGTCCGGGCGCGCTCTGCCCCCTCGTCCCGCTCCGCCGCCGCGCGGAATAGCGGCAGGTCTGGCCCAGCGATCAGGCTGCGCGCATCCCATAAGGCTTGCCTGCGCGAAAGGCCCAGCGATGTGAAGGCGTCGGCGCTTGCGAGCCGCTCGATATGCGCCGGACCAAGCCCGCCCCGCTCACGCAGCTCTGCAACATCGCGGTAACCCCCGCCCTCCTCGCGCGCAGCAATCAGTTGCGCAGCGATATGCTCGGGCAATCCATCGATCTGGCGAAGGCCCATGCGCATCGCGATATGCTTGTCGAGGCGCCCCGTCTCGCCGTCACCAGCCTCGCCGATCTCTTCCAGAGTGCAGTCCCATTGCGATGCGTTCACATCGGGCGGCAGCACCTCAACCCCATGCTCGCGCGCATCGCGCACGATCTGCGCCGGCGCGTAAAAGCCCATGGGCTGGGAATTGAGCAAGGCAGCCGCAAAGGCCGCCGGGAAATGGCATTTGAGCCAGCTCGACACGTAGACCAGATGCGCGAACGAAGCGGCATGGCTTTCGGGAAAACCATACTCGCCAAAGCCTCTGATCTGATTGAAACACCGCTCGGCAAAGTCGGGATCATAGCCGCGCGTCACCATGCGCCCGACCATCATGTCCTGAAGCTCATCCACCATCCCGCGCGATCGGAAGGTCGCCATCGCCTTGCGCAAGCGATTGGCCTCAAGCGACGAGAACTTTGCCGCATCGAGAGCAATCTTCATCGCCTGTTCCTGAAAGATTGGCACACCTAGCGTGCGCTCAAGGATACTTGAAAGCTCGTCAGGCGGACCATGCTGCGGCGATGGCGCGGGGATCTGCACCGGCTCTGCCCCACGGCGGCGCTTCAAGTAAGGGTGCACCATGTCGCCTTGAATCGGCCCGGGCCTGACAATCGCGACCTGAATGACGAGGTCGTAGAATTCACGTGGACGCAGGCGCGGGAGCATGTTCATCTGCGCGCGGCTTTCGACCTGGAACACGCCGAGCGAATCTCCCTTGCGCAGCATCGCGTAGGTCTCAGGGTCTTCGCGCGGGACCGTCGCAAGCGTGAGTGCGCGACCGTGATGCGCTTCGAGCAGGTCGAGACATTTCTTGATGCAGGTCAGCATACCAAGCGCCAGCACATCGACCTTGAGGATACCGAGCGCCTCGATATCGTCCTTGTCCCACTCGATGAAACTGCGTTCCGGCATCGCTCCATTGCCGATCGGAACCGTTTCGGTGAGCGCGCCCTCGGTCAGGATGAAACCGCCGACATGCTGCGAGAGATGGCGCGGCATCCCGATCATCTGCTCGGTCAGCTTGAGGACGCGGCGAAGGTGCGGGTCGGTGATGTCCATGCCGGTTTCGGCGGCGTGCTTTTCGCTGATCTCGCGGCCCCACCCACCCCAAACGGTCTTGGCCAGGCTCGCAGTCACGTCTTCGGATAGGCCCATCGCCTTGCCCACTTCGCGGATCGCCATACGTGGACGATAGTGGATGACGGTCGCGGTGAGCCCGGCACGCTCGCGGCCATACTTTTTGTAGATGTATTGGATCACCTCCTCGCGCCGCTCATGCTCGAAATCGACGTCGATATCGGGCGGCTCCTTGCGCTCTTCGGAGATAAAGCGATCGAATAGCAGTTGGTGTTTGGCCGGATCGACCGATGTGATTTCGAGGCAATAACACACGGCAGAATTGGCCGCCGACCCGCGCCCCTGACACAAGATCGGCGGCTCAACGCTGCGGGCGAAATCGACGATATCCTTGATGGTGAGAAAGTAGCGCGCAAGGTCGAGCCTCGCGATCAGCGCAAGTTCGCGTTCGAGCGTCTGCTCCACGCTGTCAGGAACGCCATGTGGATAGCGTCGCTCTGCCCCCGCCCATGTCTCGATCTCGAGATATTCCTGCGGGGACATGCCATCGGGATAGATCTCTTCGGGGTATTCGTAGCGCAGTTCCTCGAGGCTGAAATCGCAATTGTCGGCAACCTCGCGGGCAGCGTGGATCGCGTGCGGCCAGCGGGCGAACAGGTGCTGCATTTCCTGCGGGGATTTCAGGTGCCGCTCGGCATTGGCGTGAAGCAGGTGCCCGGCCTGCGCGACCGTGGTCTTGTTCGCAATCGCGGTCATCACGTCCTGCAACGGACGGCGCTCGGGCGCGTGATAGTGAACATCGTTCGTCGCAAGCAACGTCAGGCCGTTTTCATGGGCCAGCGCATCGAGCCGGTCGATCCTCGCGGTGTCGTCGCCGCGATAGAGATACGAGGCGGCGATATGGCCCAGCGAGGGAAGCTGGCGCGTCAGATGGGGGAGGATCTCGCCGAATGAGGCAACGACCTCGATCGCCTCTGCCTCGTCACCTTGCGGACGCAGCGGCACGACGTTGCTCGGCACCAGGATTGCGAATTCGGTCTCAAGGTCTTCGGGCGGCAACAGGATCAGTTGTATGCCCTCACCATGCTCTGCCAGCATTGCGAGGTCGATCTGGCACACGCCCTTTTCCTGCCATTCGCCCGACAAGGTCTGCATCCGGCCAGCGCTGATAAGCCGTGAGAGACGACCATAAGCGGCGCGGTCCTTTGGATAGGCGAGGAAGGCGATCCCCTCGACCGTTTCGATCCGGCAGCCGATCACGGGCCGCAGTTTGAGCGTTGTCGCCTCGGTGTGGATGCGCACCACGCCCGCAAACGAGTTCGCATCGGCAATCCCGATCGCGTCGTAACCAAGGCTGCGCGCCGTCATCGCAAGGTCGACCGCGTCCGAAGCACCGCGAAGGAAGCTGAAACAGCTGACCAGGCCGAGCTCGACGAAGGGCGCGCGTTCAGGACGATCGATCAGGTCAGGGTCGATCTCCAGCGTGCGTTTGTCAGGGGTAAGCGGGGCGTCGGGCATCGGCTCACAACCCTATTCCGTCAGCTCGGCTAGCCGCGCGCGCACCGCTGCGAGATCGCGTGCAAACAGCTGTCCTTGCTCATCGCAAGCCTCTCCCTCTAGCCGCAACAGGTAGGAGGGGTGGACCGTGACCCACAATTCGCTGCCATCCTCCAGTGGGATCGGGCGACCGCGTTCCTTGCCGACGCTCACCGTGCGGCCTAGGAGCCCGCGCGCTGCGCTTGCCCCTAGAGCGAGGACCACGCGCGGTTTGACGAGGCTGCGTTCGGCCTCAAGCCACCAACGGCACGTATCGACCTCCTTTGCGGTCGGGGTCTGGTGGATGCGGCGTTTGCCCTTCCACTTGAACTTGAAGTGCTTGACCGCATTGGTGACGTAGGCCGTGCTGCGATCGATCCCGGCGTGGTCGAGGCACTGGTCGAGCAACTGCCCGGCAGGCCCGACAAAAGGTCTTCCCTGTTGGTCTTCCTGATCGCCAGGTTGTTCACCTACGATCATCAAGGGCGCATCAGCAGCCCCCTCTCCCATTATTGCACGCGTGCCGCAATCGGCGATCGGGCAATCGCGGCAGGCGGCAATGCCCTGTTCGACAGCGGCGAGGCTTTCGGGAATCGTCTTTACCTCGCGCTCGCCCGCGGCGACCATGCCCGCCTCGCGCGCCTGTGCCCCTGCGATCAGATCGGGGATCAGCTCGGCCTCTGGCATGTTCTTCCAATACTTCTTGGGCATCTCGGAGAGCATCGCCCCGACCTTCAAACGCGCCGGATTGAAGATTGAGGCGTAATAGGACTTCCACAGCTCCTCGGTCGGGTCGCCTTGTGGAGCGTCTTCGCGGCGCGCGGGGCCGCTTTCGCGCATCGTCTCACCATCCCAGTGAATGCAGCCGCGCGGGGTCAGGATCGACCACTGCATGTTGGCAAAGCGGCGCATGAAAAATCCGGCATTGGCGCGCACGATGTGATGATCGGGCTCGAACCACGCGACGTAGTGGTCGTCTCCCACTTCGCGAAAGCGCACGAAGGCGTGCATCTTGTGGCTGTCGCGGCGCACCTCCTTGTCGAGTTCCTCGATCCGGCGCACGTCGGGATCGGCGCTGTCTTCCATCGCACGCGGGTTCGACTGGAGACGCCACAGCACTCGGTACAGGAGGCCGAAACGCTGCGGATCGGAATGGAGCGCGGCGTTGCGGGCAAGCTTGAGAAAGCGTTTGCTCGCGCGCACGGGCCGCGCGTTGGAGCTGGGCACCGGCAAACGCTTCTCGCTGCGTGCCGGTCCTTCGAGCGCAAAGAGATCACCAGTTCCGCCCGGCTCGACCCAGCTTACCCGGTCAGGCGGCACATCGCACTGAATCAGCCCACGCGCACGCTCTCGCCAGAAGGCGAAATCATCTGGCGCGGGCAGATGCACGGCATAATGCGCACCGAGCGAGACATTCTGCATCGCGGTCATCAGAACAGCTCCAGCTGCTCTTGCTTGGGCGCGAGCAGCGCGCGCAGGTCCGCGCGATCGGTCAGCATGGTCGGCCGCCAGTCGACGGTGCACAGGAAGGGTCGCACCTTGGCGATCGACTGGGTGAGCCTGGCGACGTCATCAAGCCGCAGGGTCCGATGCCGCCGAGCCTTGAGGATGCGCGCCACCGCCGTCGTTCCCAGCCCTGGAACGCGCAGCAATTGCTCCTTCGACGCGCGGTTCACGTCGACCGGGAACTGACCCCTGAATTTCAGCGCCCATGCGAGCTTTGGATCAATGTCGAGCGGCAAGTTGCCATCAGCCTCGGTCGCCTGCGCGACTTCTCCGGGAGCGTAGCCATAGAAACGCATCAGCCAGTCGGACTGATACAGACGGTGCTCACGCATCAATGGAGGGCGCTTCAAAGGCAGCACTGCGCTCGCATCGGGGATTGGAGAGAAAGCGCTGTAGTAGACGCGGCGTAGACCGAATGCCTTGTAGAGCGTGCTCGCCTTGCCCACGATATCGACATCGCGCGCCGCATCCGCGCCGACGATCATCTGGGTCGACTGACCAGCAGGCGCGAAGCGCGGCGCGTGCTTGAAACGCTTGCGCTCGTCCTTTGCCTGAATGATCCGCGCCTTGGTCTTGCCCATTGCGCCTTCGATCTGCGCCTCGTTCTTGTCAGGCGCGAGACGCGAGAGGCCTGAACGGGTCGGCAGTTCGACATTGATCGAAACGCGGTCGGCGAACAGGCCCGCCTGATCGATCAGTTCAGGATCGGCCTCAGGGATCGACTTGAGGTGAATGTAGCCGCGAAAATCGTGTTCCTCGCGCAGGATCCGCGCAGCCTCGACCAACTGCTCCATCGTGTGATTGGCGCTTTTGACAATGCCGGAGGACAGAAACAGCCCCTCGATATAATTGCGCTTGTAGAAGTTGAGCGTGAGGTCCGCGACCTCCTGCGGTGTGAAACGCGCGCGGCGCACATTCGAGCTCTTACGATTCACGCAGTAATGGCAGTCGAAAATGCAGTGGTTGGTCAGCAGGATCTTGAGCAGCGAGATGCAGCGACCGTCCGGGGCGTAAGCGTGGCAAATTCCCATGCCTTCGGTCGAACCGATGCCTTTTCCGCCAAGCGAGTTCTTGCGCGCGGTCCCCGACGACGCGCACGAAGCATCGTATTTCGCCGCATCGGCAAGGATTTCGAGCTTTTCGCGGAGCGTTTCACTGGACATATGTTCTTTATATGTTCCAAAGCGGATTTTGCCAAATGCAAAGGATGCAATTCAGCTATGTGAGGCTAGACTATAGTCTGCGCGACTGATCGTCTTTCTCAACGGCTACGTCCGGCACTTGTGCTGCGCAGAGATGATCGAGCACCGCGGGGTGAACCTCTCCTTCAAAAGAGATGCCCGCCACCCGGTCCTCCATCCATGCAACTTTGCCTACGGGGACGTAAATGTTCGACACTTTCATGGTGATGCGATCACCCACATTGGCAAACCCGCGTGAGCCACTGACCTTGCAGCCGCCTTCGGAGATATCGATCATTTCGACATAGACGGGGCGCGACTCAACACGGCTCTTCACCGTCAGGCGCAATGGGCGGCGCTGCGAGTCGCGTGGAGTAGCGTGTAGGCTCATGGTTTCCAGATCGCATATTTCCGTAAAGGAAAGTTTAGTCTGGCGGTAAGGCCCGCTTAGGACATTCAAGCGGACAAGCCCTGAAGAAACCAGTCGGGCATTCCGCCCCGACCATCTCCGACAATGCCATGCCGGTAGATCCAGTAGCGGGCACCATCGGCATCTTCGATCCGGTAATAATCGCGCAGCCGCACGGTAGAGCGCACTCGCCACCATTCCGGCGCAATACGTTCCGGTCCTTCGACCCGCATCACTTCGTGCACCTGCCCACGCCAGCGAAAACGCTGCGGATAGCCGTCGGGCGACGCATAAAGGACCGCGATTCGTTCGGGCTGATCGAGCAGTTTCAGTGGCCTGTCGCGCACAGGCTCAGTCTGAACCGGCCATGCGCCTTCAAGCGGCGGGTGCCAGCTTTGCGCTCGCTCGGGCAAATGGCTGGCATGCGGAACCGGGCGACGCACTGCGTCAGGTCCAAGCCGCACGCTCAACCTGTCGATACAGGCCGCAAGCGAAGTGCCATGGCGCTCTGCCGCTGCCTCGACGTCCCCCTGTTCCGCAGCGAGCGGTTCAGCCCAGCTGGCACGCAGCCGGACAGTCTCTATCCCGAAACCGGCGTCGATATTGTCGAGCTTTTCCTCGAACAGACGAGTGATGTGCGTTGCATCGCGGGTCGCGGCGGCGAGTTCGAGGCGCCGCACGATGACTTCGCCGTCAACCCGCCACAGGCCGAGTTCGAGCCGCCTCGCCCCCTCTCCCCGCCCTTCGAGCTCGCGGGTCATGTCCTCGGCAAGATCTGCAAGCACGCGGTCCAGCAGCGAACGATGGCGCAGAGGTTCCATCAGGCGGCGCTGCACAAGCGGCATTTGCTGCGGGATGACCGGCAGCAGCGGTTCGGGCACCCGGCCAAGCAGCTGGTCGAGCCGGATAAGCGGGTTTGCGCTGGGCGACTTGCGGTTGCGGAACCGGCGATGGAGAGCATCGCGCGCAGCCTCCTCGCTGCGGTTCACGGCGCCGGTCGTGATGTCAGCAAGGTCGCCAAGCCGCTTGAGACCCAAACGCCGCAAGACGGTGAGCACGTCGTCATCGAGCCGCAGCGCTGCGACTGGCAGTTCGGCAAGCGCGCGGTTCATATTGTCGTTTGCTGACAGGATTGAACGTGGCGGCCCGTAGTGAGCCAAGGCCCATGCTGCACCTGCGGTCGGCGCAATGCTGGTGCGCACGGCATAACCGCGCGCGGCAAACGCGGCTTCAACGTCGGCCAGCAAGCGCGTCTCACCGCCGAACAGGTGCGCGGCGGCAGTAGTATCGACCAGCACACCGTCGGGTGGGTCAAGCGCGCTCCATGGACCCCAGCGCTGTGCCCACACGGCAAGCTTTTCGAGGCATGCAAGATCGCCCGCCGGGTCAGCGGGAGCCGTCTGGATCGACGGGCAAACCGTGCGCGCATCGGCGAGCATCATCCCGGCCATCGCACCGGCCTCTTGCCCCGCGCGGTTTACGGCGTGGATGCGTGGCCCGTGCGCGGTTTCCGTGATGAGGACGGTAGGGTCAGCATCCGCGCCCTCACCAGGCATGCAGACCTTTGCCTCAGGCCCTTCAGGCGCGAGCGACAGCCGCCAGCGATCGACCGACAGTCGGGCGCACCAGACGGCCAGGATACGGCGGGGCGGCGTGCTCGAGTGTGCCGGGGACTTGCGAGGCGCTGCGGGCAGAGAGGCGTCCTTTGTCATAAGTGAGTGTCCATTGTCCGGGAGCATGGCCGCGCGCTCGGAAGAGCTCGGCCTGCCAGGCAGGCACACCGGGAGCGTCTGCATTCCAGAGCGGTGGCTTCGAAACGGCAGGCCGGGCCCGCCAGCGCATCCGCGCCGAGGATAGGTCCGCCTCCGCCTCGATCCGCACCAGCCACAAGGCGATGCCATGCTTTTCAGCAGCAAGGCTGAGCCTGCGCGAGGCGGTGAAATCGAGCACGCGCGGATTGCCCGCGATCTCACCGATGACGCAGGCAAGGTCGCGGCACTTGAGCCCCTCTTCCAGCGCGAACAGCGCATCTTCGGGCTTGTGAGCCTCAACATGGATCAGGCGCTCGCGAAACTCTTCCGGCAGGCCGTGAACGTAAGGCCGCCCACCCATTTGCACCGCACGCGCATCCTGAACCCACAACACGTGTCGGCGATCATCGGCCTCAGCGAGCGGGCCTTCAGGCTGCGCGGTTGCTTCCAGTGCATCGCGTGCCAGAGCCAGCGCCAGTCCTGCCCCACTTGCATCACGGGCGCTGGCGAAAATCTCGCTATGAAGCGGCTGATCGCGAAGGCCCGGTTGCCAGCGCCCTTCCCTCGCCTTCGAGATCGCCGCGATTTCCTCCGCCGACAGAGTATGAGCCGACAAGTGCGACGCTGCGCCGCCTGCCGGGCGAACCGGAGGACGTGATGGCACGGACAGATCGCGCAGGGCTTTCGCCCCGGAAGGAAGAGCAGGACTGGTCATAGGAACATGTAAAAGACTCGCCTGAGTCTCATTTGTTCCTAATATGTTCTCATTTACCTGTCAGTGCAACGGTTTTTCGAACCGCCTGACCGCAACCGCCAACTCAAATGGAACGTTGCCCCCTGCCTGCGCATTGGATGGATAGACAAAGGAGATACAACAATGCGTTACAATCAAGGCAAAGCCGACGAACTCAAGACCCAATTCTGGAAAGCTCTGGCGGATTCGCCATTCCTGTTCCTCCAACTGGACGGACAGCCCGAAACCGCAGTCCCCATGAGCCCGCAGCTCGACAAGGACGCCGACAGCGCGATCTGGTTCTTCACCCACGCGCACAGCGACTTCAACAAGCTCGGCGCAGCGACCGCAACCTTTCAAGGCAAGGGCCACGACATGTACGCTCGCTTCAATGGCACGCTGACCCGCGAGACAAGCCAGGAGCGTTTCGACCAGTTCTGGAACAACTTCGTCGAGGCCTGGTACGAAGGTGGCAAGGACGATCCCAACATCGTCTTTCTGCGCATGGACCTGGGCGACGCCGAAATCTGGAGTGGCGATCTCGGCCTGCTCAACACTGCCAAGATGGCGCTTGGCATGAACGTCCACGACGAAGCCGAGAAGGAGCACGTCGAAGAAGTCGCGCTCTAAAACCCGACCCAAACGAAAAAGGGCCGCTCATTATTGGGCGGCCCTTTCGATTCTGAGCTTAGCCGAAGAGGCCAACATAGAGGATCACGGTCAGCACGATCGGACAAACATAGCGAACCAGCGCTCTCCACGTCTTGTGCAGCAAACCGTCCAGCCCGTTCTCGCTGTCGATCAGCTTCGCATCCGCAATCCAACCAACAAAGATGCAGGTCAGGATCGCACCGATGGGCATGAACAATTTCGCCGTCACACCATCAAGTGTGTCGAAGAAGTTCGTTTCCGCAAAGATCGGGATGAAGCTGAGCGGATAGAAACCTGCCAGATCGTTGAAAGAGAGCGCCGACAGCACCCCAAGAACCGCGGCACCTGCACCGACGATGACGGTCGCAACCGAACGCGAGATATTGAACTTCTCGAAAACGTAGGCGGTCGGCGCTTCTAGTAGCGAGACCGAGCTGGTCAGCGCAGCGAAGAACACCATCACGAAGAACGCGAGGCCAATCAGCGATCCGAACGGCATGGCCTGAAACGCGATCGGGAGCGACTGGAACATAAGGCCCGGCCCGGCGCTCGCCGAGAGACCCGCAGCAAACACGATCGGGAAAATTGCAAGGCCAGCCAGCAACGCAACGCCAGTGTCGGCGCTCGCGATGATGCCCGAGGTTTCACCCAAGTTTGTATCGCGGTTGGCATATGCGCCGTAGGTCATCATCCCGGCCACGCCGAGCGACAACGAGAAGAATGCCTGCCCCACAGCTGCGAGCATCACTTCGCCGGTCAGCTTCGAGAAGTCGAAGGTGAACAGGTAGCTTACCGCATCACTGAAATTGCCCGTGAAGGCGCCGTAGATGGTGATAGCAAGGAACAGCAGGAAAAAGAGCGGCATCAGGTAAACGGCAACCCACTCAATCCCGCTAGAAACACCACGCGCGACGAAGAACATAGTCACAACTAGGAACCCGAGGTTGAGGCCAACCATCAAGCCGCCATTGCCGAACAGGCCGGGAAGCAGTCCTTCGATATCGTCGGGAGCACGGCCCTCGAAAGCGCCGCCAGCCAGACCCGTTTGTACCAGATCGTTCGCGAAGACGCCGATATAATAGACCACCCAGCCGCCTACGACGCAGTAAAAGCTGAGGATCAGGAACGCCGCAAATACGCCCATCGAAGCAAGAACGCTCCACCCTTCGGGAGCGTTTGAATCGCGCGCTACACGCCGCACGCTCTCAGGCGCATTGGCCTGACCGTGACGCCCGATCAGCACCTCCGACAGAAGTACCGGCAGGCCAATGAGCAGAACGCAAAAGATGTAGAACAGCACGAAGGCACCGCCGCCATTCTCGCCGGCTTCTGCTGGAAAGCGCCACATGTTGCCAAGGCCCACCGCTGAACCGACCGCTGCGAGAATGAACGCGCTGCGTGAAGACCAATTCTCGTGGCCTGAACCTGCTGCTGCCATGTGTAGAAAAATCCCTCTTGGATCGCGCTTCCCCAAGCGCGTTGTCTTGTGTGGACGCCTATCTGCAATGATTCTGCGCTCTCGCCAAGGGGGGAGAGCAATATCCTTGTTTGTCGTTTGTCGCATGCGGCGCTAAATGAGCGCCCATGTCGACCACATTTCAGCTCGATACGAGCACCAGCCGAGCCCATCCCACCCCTCAGCCGATGAAACGGCTCACTGTCCCGCGCATCCGTGCGAAGAAAAAGGACGGCGTCACCGAAGAGCCGCTGGTGATGCTGACCGCCTACACGGCGCGTCAGGCACAGCTACTCGACGCACATTGCGACATTCTGCTGGTTGGAGATTCGCTTGGGCAAGTGATCTACGGGCTGGATTCGACCATCCCGGTCAGCCTCGAAATGATGGCCAATCACGGCGCTGCGGTAGTGCGCGGGAGCTATCATTCGGTTGTAGTCGTGGACATGCCTTTCGGTTCTTATGAGGCCTCGAAAGAACAGGCATTCGAAAGCGCCGCTTTCCTACTGAAGCAAACGGGCGCAGCGGCGGTGAAGCTCGAAGGCGGCGAAGCGATGGCCGAGACGGTCGAGTTCCTCAATTCACGCGGCATCCCTGTCATGGGGCACGTCGGGCTTACTCCGCAGGCAGTAAATGTGCTTGGAGGCTACATGGCGCGCGGTCGGTCTGACGCCGAAGCGGACAAGATTGTCAGTGACGCCGTAGCCCTCGACAAGGCGGGTGCCTTTGCCATCGTTATCGAAGGCGTCGTTGAACCGATCGCGATTGAAGCCACACAAGCGGTTGCTTGTCCAACCATAGGGATCGGCGCATCTGCACAATGCGATGGGCAGGTGTTAGTCACCGAAGATATGCTCGGCATGTTCGAACGCGTCCCGCGCTTTGTGAAGAAGTACGAGGATATTGCGAGCGTTATTGAGAAAACCGTCGCATCCTATGCCCAGGAAGTGCGTGAGCGTTCATTCCCGAGTGAAGACCAGACTTATCAGCCCAAGGCTTGATCGTCGGAGAGCAGCGTTGCGACTGGCGCCGCAATCATCAACTGCAGCAAGTGGTAGAGGAGCAGCGGCGCGATCACGAATCCCGCTATTTCGGCAGGAAACAGAATCGCGGCCAGCGGGGCACCGATTGCCACGCTCTTTTGCGCACCCGCAAACAGGAACGCTATGCGATCCTCTCTCGCAATCTTGAGCATACCGCCGGTAAGCCAGGCACAGCCTGAAGCCGCGATCAGATAAGCTACCACCAGCGCGATCAGGATCGCCCAGCCAGTGGCACCGAAAAGCGATGCAAGACCCTGCTCGACTGCGCCGGAGAACGCGACATACACCGCGATACCGATAACCAAACGGTCGAGCCACGCGACCTGCGACTTGCGGTCCTGCAGCCACTTGATCGTCCACCCCTGCACCGCTTGTCCAATCATGAAAGGCAAGATGAGTATCAGGCCAATCCGGATGATCGTCTCAGTTCCAATATCTGCCGCCTCACTCCCGGCGAGCAGCGCGAACAACGGCGCAGTTATGAATACGCCCGCAATGTTGATGAGCGCAGCCCCAACGACCGATAGCGCCACATTGCCGCCAGCAAGGCTCGTGTAGGAGGTCGCTGACTGGATCGTCGAGGGCAGCGTCCCGAGATAGAGAAAGCCCATCGCGACCATTGGCGGCAAAGCGGTGAGCGCCAGATTGGACAGCCCCAAGCCGATCAGCGGCATGGCTCCGAAAACGAATGCAAAGAGCGGCCCGAAGAACCGCCAATTGGTGAACCCGCGTGCGATTTCGCCGCGAGCGATCCTCATTCCGTTCACCAAGAACAGGACGAATATTGCGACATTGGAGACCAATTGAGCGCTTTGCCGACCTTCGCCACTCGCGGGCATCATGAACGCCAATGCAGTCGCTAAGAGAAGCACTGCAATCATCGGGTCAGCGAGAATGGAAAAGCGTTTGCCCATGTGCGATGCGCCAGTGCCCGGTCGGCTGCAGATTGTCGAGTTATGGGGTCAGAAATTCGCTTGGCTTGAGATCGCTCAGCAATTGATCGAACTTCGCCGCATCATCTTGCTGCCCCAGTGCACGCGCAGTTTCCGCGCGCAAGGCAAGGACATCGAGATCGTTGCCCGCGCCAAGCTCGATCGCTGTGTCGAGCAGCACGGCCACTCTCAACCAATCCTCATTCCCAGCGCTTCGCTGCGCCAAGAGGAACATTGCTTCGGTGTTATGCGGGTCGCCTGCAATATGGCGAGCGAGCAGTACCTCGGCGGAAATCTCGTCACCATTGGCGATGAATGCCTCGACCATTTTTCGCGTTAGCGGCCACGACCGACGGACACGAGCGGAGACTTCATAAAGTTGAAGCGCTCTCTCAGCGTCACCACTCGCAAGGTAGGTGTCACCGGCAAGCGAATGAATGTCTCCCGACAGCGGGGCCCTATCTATCAGGATGTTTGCCAGCCGACGTGCAGGAGCGAGGTTGCCCGCACCGACGAAGTCTCGCAGCTCGGCAGTGGCAATCGGCAGTTGGCCACTTTGACGCGCAGATCCTTGGAGTACGATTTGTTCATCGGCGCGACCCTCCAGCGCTCTTTCAATGAACGGGATCGCACGCTCACGCTCACCCATACGTTCGAGACTGCGCCCGACCAGCATCACGAGATAGGGTGAAGCGGAAGGGCGGGATGCCAACGCCTCGAACCGATCAATGAGAGCACGATCGCGCCCACCAAGCCAGAGCGCTCGCGCGAGCAGTTCGTTCACACGCACATTCGCTGGCTGACGTTCTGCCAGTTCTTCCAGAGTTTCTGCCGCAGTGTCGAAAGTGCCTTGCTGTAAGTTGACAATGGCATTGAGCATCATGGCCGAAGCCACTCCGCGCTGAACAAGTCCGCTTCGATTAAGCAATGTGCCCGCCAAGACCGGATCGCCTCCGCGTGCCGCAAGAACGGCTTGGAGAAAATGCACCTGCGGATGGTCGGGCGCTACCACAGCCAATTGCCGGACAACTGTCAGCATGTCGGCGTACCGGCCCAGATCGCCAAGCGTGGCCGCGTAGTCGGCGAGGATCTCCGGGTCTGAGGGGGCTGCAGCCGCAGCGGCCTCGAACCAGGGCAGCGATTCCAAAAGCCCATTGGCATCGCGCACCAATTGCGCCCGCATCAGCAGGGCTGAAGGATACTGCGGGTCAAGCTCGAGAGCATAGTCCGCCGCTTCAATTGCAGTCAGATGCTCGCCTCCACGGAAACGCAGGCGCGCGATCTCCACCCACAGACCCGGATTTTCAGGCTCAAGTTCGCGCGCCTCGTCATAGTACTGACCCGCTTCACTCAGATTGCCAGCATTCACCGACACTCGCGCATCGTCGATCAATTCGAGAAAGTCGGGACCTCCCGAGATGGCGGTCGAGGCGGCGGTCTCACTGTCCCCTGAACAGGAGCTGAGCGCGATTGCACCTAAGATCGCGAACAATCTACGCATGAAGGTCGTACTGTTTGAGTAGATCGTAAAGTGTTGGACGGCTGATCCCGAGCAGCTTCGCGGTACTGGAGATGTTGCCCTCGCTGCGTGCTAGCGCATGGCGGATCACGCGGCGATCGGCCTGTTCACGAGCAGCCTTGAGGTTGAGGACGTCAGAACTCTCTTCATCTTCGCCGTCAAAATCGAGGTCGGCAGCGCCAACCAATTTGCCTTCCGCCATGATCACCGCCCGTTTCACGCGGTTTTCCAGTTCGCGCACATTGCCCGGCCAATCATGTGCATCAATTGCCGCCAGCCCATCGGGTGCAAAGCCAGATACGGCCGGGTTCATCTCTGTCGCAAATCTCTTTAGAAAAGCCTTGGCGAGCAGGACTGCGTCTCCGTGGCGCTCTGCCAGACCGGGAATGCGCACTACGATCTCGGCCAGTCGGTAGAACAAGTCTTCGCGGAAGGTTCCGTCCCGGATCATTTGCTCAAGATCCTGATGGGTAGCGCACACAATTCGCGTGTCGACCGCAATCGTCTTGCGACCACCGATCCGCTCAATCGTACGCTCCTGCAGGAAACGCAGCAGCTTCACCTGAAGAGGGAGCGGAATGTCACCGACCTCGTCGAGGAACAGCGTGCCTCCGTTTGCGCTTTCAATCTTGCCCTCAGTTGTCTTCACTGCACCAGTGAACGCACCCTTTTCGTGACCGAATAGCTCGCTTTCCAACAGGTTCTCGGGGATCGCTGCGCAATTGATGGCGACGAAGGGCTTGTCCGCGCGGTTGCTCGTCTCGTGCAAGCCTTGCGCAAGCAGCTCCTTGCCCGTCCCACTCGCACCAAGCAGCATCACGGAAACCGAAGTCGATGCAACGCGCTCGATTGTCCTTGCAACCTTCACCATCTCCGGCGCGCCCGTAATCAACCGGCCAAGGACAGTCTTGTCCTCGCTGGCATTGGCTACAAGCCGGCGGTTCTCGCTCTCAATTGCATGAAGGTTGAACGCGCGGCGCACGATGAGACCGAGAGCGTCGATATCGACCGGCTTCTGATAGAAGTCATAGGCTCCGCGTTCGATTGCCCGCAGCGCGCTCTCACGTGCGCCATGTCCGCTGGCGACGATGACCTTGGTGTCAGGTTTGAGCTCCATTATCGCATCGAGCACGGCGAAGCCTTCGGTGGTGCCGTCTGGGTCGGGCGGCAATCCAAGATCAAGCGTCACGACCGCTGGGGCCTCGCTGCGCAGCGCCGCGATCGCGCTGTCGCGGTCACCGGCGATGACGACCTCAAAGTCCTCATACGCCCATTTGAGTTGCGCCTGGAGGCCTTCGTCGTCCTCGATGACAAGCAGGGTTGGTTTCTTATCAGCCATCATGCGACCTTTTCGTTCTTGGGCTGGGGTGCGATTGACCCAGCATTCGCGCGGGAAAGCAGGCTTGCCGTTTCGGCGACGGGCAAGGTGGCAGCAAAGCGCGTCCCGATTCCTTCTCGGGATTCGACTGACAGACGGCCACCCATTGATTTGATCATCTCGCGGGCCTCAAGAGCGCCAATTCCAAAACCGCCCTGTTTCGATGAAACGAAGGGTTTGAAAAGGCCCGTGCGCACGAATTCAGGCGACATTCCTTCGCCCGAATCGATGATCTCGATCTGTCCGGTGATACCGTCGCTGCTGACGCTGATGTGGACCGCATCTTCCGGCCCGCTCGCATCAACTGCATTCTGAACAATATGCACGAGTGCCTGCTCAAGGCTTTCCGCATCCGCCAGTACTTCAAACGTTTCCGCTTGCGTCACCTGGACCGGGTGAGCGCTCTTGAAACGCTGCTCAAGGTCGCGGGCCAAGACACTCAAATCGACCGGTCGAAGCGTATTTGCCGACTGGCCACCATATCGGCCCAGCCTTGCCAGAAGCGCGTTAAGCTTGTCCGAGGAATTGCGCAGCGTCACCAACATGTCTGCCCGAAACGCAGGATTGTCTGCGTGCTTTTGGGCATTCCCGGAAAGCAGTGAGAGCTGGCTCGCCAGGTTCTTGATGTCGTGCATCACGAACGCCATTCGCCGATTGAATTCGTCAAACCGGCTTGCGTCCATCAGAGCCTGTTGTCCCGCCTGCTCGGCAAGATAGCTGGCCAATTGCTGACCTACGACGCGCAACAGATCGAAGTCTTCCCAGTCTAGACGACGTTCGATCCGTGGTCGCGCGAGCACGATGGCGCCCACCAGCCTGTCGAAGTGAATGAGCGGTACGACCGCCCATGCATCTTCGGCTTCGATCAACCATTGGGGGACATGTTCAAGCTCACCGACGTGGTCGATCCCCGCTCGAGCCTCTCCGAGATCTAGGATATGATTGTGCTGCTCCAACAAGCCAGCAAGCGCGAAATCGGTGGCTTGTGCGGGGACTTCGAGCGTTGCCCAGTTCCAACGAGCAGAGAGTTCGAGGCGTGCTTCCTCATCGGGAACGAGCAAAAGTCCCGCCGGACTGTCGGTGATGTCTGCGATCGCTTTCACCGCACGCTGGTGGAAGCTGGAATTGCCGCTCGACTTTTGGCTGATCGTCTGCGTGAAGCGCAGCCATTCTTCGCGGTAGTCATAACGATGCTGAAACAGATGCTTTGCAGCGGTGACCCTCAACCAACCGCGCATGCGTTCCGACGGAAGCCACAGAATTGCGGCAACTACCGCCAGCACAAGGAACAAAGCCTGGCTCGCCCGGGCGATATCGCCGCCGAGCAGGGCCAGCCCTCGCGTGACGACAATCATCATCGACAAGTAACTGCCGATCACAAGCAGCGAGAGTGTCTGGAACGTCACCGCTCGCGATGGGCTGAACTGCAGACCCGCGCTGGTGGCATTCGCCCCTAGCGCAAGCGCAATAGCAAAGAGGCCAGCAGCAATTCCGCGCGCAGCAATCAGGAACGCCGGCGTTTCTCCAGCGAGATAGGCTACGGTGAAGAGATTGAGATCATAGGCAAATATTCCGGCAAGCGCGATGCCGCTCCACCGGATGATCTGGCGCGAAACATTGGCGGCGCTTGCATAAAGGTTATGCAACAGCACCAGAGCGCCAACTGCCACAAGCATGTTCAGGAGCGTGCCGATCTCAAAGATCACCAATTGGATCTGCTCATATTCGGCAGTTTGCGAACTCACGAAGAGCAGAACCGGCTGAAGAAATTGCACGGCAACTAGCGAAGCGATTACCGGGCGGATCGGCTTCAGGCTTTCATCGCGGCCGTCGGCGGCAAAGAGCCGGGAGATCACCGCGATCAATGCGAGATTGCGTGCCGTCGCTGCGAGTTCCGCCTCAGCGGCATTCGGCCCGAAAACGACGCTTATAACGCACCAGATTGCGGTGAGAGTAGAGGCAGCGATGGCGGCCCTGCGATCAGGCCGCGCTTCATCCCCTGAGCGCGCAATCCACAAGCCAGCGCCACCCGCCAGGAATGCCCCAGCGAGATAGCACAGCATTGTCGCGCTGTTCAGGAGTGAGGTCAGCCATTCCATTAGCGTGCACCCTCAGGCCACAGGATCACGCGCACCGTCTGCAACAGGATTACGAAATCGAGGAAAGGCGTGTAGTTCTTGGCGTAATACAGGTCATATTCGAGCTTCTTGCGGCTGTCCTCAGTCGACGCGCCATAAGGGTAATTGATCTGCGCCCACCCCGTTATGCCCGGCTTGACCATGTGGCGCTCGCCAAAGAAAGGGATCTCTTCCTGGAGTTCATCGACAAAGGTGGGTACTTCGGGTCGAGGGCCTACAAAGCTCATCTCGCCTTTGAGCACGCTCCATGTCTGCGGCAGTTCGTCGATGCGAACCTTTCGAATGAAGCGACCCACGCGCGTGACCCGACTGTCATTTTTCTCAGCCCACTTTGCTCCGTCTTTTTCGGCATCGACTCGCATGGAACGAAGCTTGATGAGGTGGAATGTTTGTCCAAATAGACCCACGCGCTCCTGCCGGAAGAAGGCGGGGCCCTTGCTGTCCAGCTTCACGATGATCGCGAACACGACGATGATTGGGGCAGTGAGGAAGAGCAGTATCAAGCTCGCCACAATGTCGAACACGCGTTTGACTGCGCTCGAGAACATGCGCCCGCTTGAGAAGCCGTCAGAGAAGATCAGCCAACTCGGGTTGACCGTATCAAGATCGACCCGGCCGGTCTCTCGTTCCAGGAAGCTGGAGAAGTCGTTGACGTGCACACCCTTGGTCTTGATGCGCAGCAGGTCATTGAGAGGCAGCGAGTTGCGGCGCTCTTGCAGGGCGAGAACCACTTCGCTCACGCCGAGGTTCTCAACAAAGCGGCCAAGATCATGGATCGCCTCACGCGGGATCGCTTCTTCGACCACGCGTTCAGGTTCACCCATCGCGATGTAAGAGACAATCGCGAAGCCAGCCTCTGGCTTTTCGGACAGTTTGCGAAGCCGCTGTGCCCTGTCTCCCGCGCCAAGAACCATGACCCGTCGGCGAAACGCACTCGAACCTAGGAAGCTGTTGAGCAGAAGACGGTCGGCAACGAGCACCAGAACCGTAAAGCCCATCGCGTAGAGCAGTGTCGAACGCCAAAAGGTCTCGCCGGGCAAGATCCAGTCGATGGTGGCAAGTGCGATGATGCCAAGGCTGATCGCAACCAGCAATCGTGCCCCTGCAAACCTCAACGATCGCAGGGCATAGGGCCCGTAAACCCCGACAGAGATCATCGCGAGCCAGACAATCGCGGCGGATCCAAGCAGCGGTATCCAGCGCGACTCGATCGGGTCCAGGTCCATCCCGATCTGCGACGCGCGAACCTGCCACGCCAGCTCGCCAGCCAGCACCAGCAAGGCAAAGTCCAGCAAGCCGAGCAAAATCACGGCATGGGGAATGTAGTGCTTGAACAAGCGGATCATCGCGTGGCGAAACCTTTGAATACGGTTTGGTGCGATGATCTCTGTAAGCGCCAAGGCTTAAGTGTCGGTAAACTTTACAGTGCAGTTGGAAGCCGCGCATTTCCTTGGGTGGCAGCGGTTAACAGCGTGTAAGCCTCATAGCTCAGCTTCCCCTCTGAAGCGACAGTCTGGCGGGTGCCGGCGTCAGGCAATCGGCGCGGCCGCATCGGGGGCATCCTACGCCAAGAGGGACCGCGTCGAGCGGGTCAAGCGATACACCGCGGGCCTGCGCCAATTCGCTTGCAAACCGTGCTTCCAGTCCAAGGACGATAGCGCGGCGCGCTGAACAGGCCGCGCCGTCGACTTCGACGGTTCGGACGATTGTGAACCAATGCCGGGGTACTGCCTCGCCTTCCCCAAACGTGACCGCTTGTGTCAGCATAGTCCCGCGGCTCTCGAACGCAGCATATGGCGCCCATGCAGGCCAGCGTGCTCCTTCGAGCGGATAGGCTGCACCGCTAGCGCCCGCCGTGAAATGGACCATTCGCCCGGTTCGCCCAAACCGGGCGCTGAAGAATGGAAGGCCGCGCTCACCGACGCGTTGAAGGGTCGTCAATCGCTGTGCCAACTGGTCGAAGCTGACCGAGAAGCGTCGCCCGAGGATCGGCAAATCGTACCCCGTCTGCTCGCAGGCTCTCAGAAAACGACTGTAAGGCATGAGAAGTGCCGATGCGACGTAGTCGGTCACATGCTCACGAAACCGCTCACGAGCCTCCGGCGATGTCAGATTGGCGCCCGCAACCACGGTCTCGATACCATCGCGTTGTTCCAGCGTCGCGATCTGGCGTGCTATCTGAAAACGCCGCGCGGCACCGCCTAGCATCTCTGAAAGCTGCAGCTGGCGCGCATGCAGATCGAGGCGATGGACAAGGCCGGGCACAACCTCCGAAGGCAAGACGCGGACGCTGAGACGATGTTTTTCGCGCAACCGTTCAATCAGGGCAGCGCTTATGTCACCGCGCGACAGACGCAGCTCGTCCGCGAGGTCTTCCGCGGCGTGATCGAGGTCGGCGAAATGGTTTTGCCAACGCTCCACTGCACGGCGCGCTTCGCCAATCGGATCCTCACCGCGTTCCGCATCCGGATGGGAGTTGTCGTAAAGTCTTGCAAAGGCAGCAGCCGCCTGCGGTGCTGCGGCGAGAAACTCCTGCACCTCTTCTCGATCAATCCCGAGGTCATTGAACCGCTTGTCCGCCATGCGCCGAGCAAGACCATCAACGCCGCCAATTGCCTCATCCTCACGTAGGTCGCGCGGATCAAAGTCGTACCGCTCAATCACCTGCACCAGCACGCGCGCAGAGAGCGGTCGCTGGTTTCGTTCGATCAGATTCAGATAGCTCGGCGAGATACCGAGTGATGCGGCCATTGCCGCCTGGGTCAGGCCTTCGCGCTTGCGCAAACGGCGCAGCGACGGGCCAGCAAGGAGTGTGCTCTCAGCCATACGCGATCTGTAAATATCTTTACATCGTTACACAAGAATTACCTGATCTGGTGCCATACAGACACGAAATTCTGTAACTTTTCCTGTCGCGCTGCACTGCACCATGGCATCGCTCCGCTCGTCACATTCCTCCCCTCGGACATAGGAGACCTCTCATGACCTACCAGAATACCATCGCCCAAATGCAGAGCGTTATTGAAGCAAATGGCCCCAGCTGGGGCGCAATTGACGCCGAAGCGACTGCCCGTATGGCAATCCAGAACCGTTTCCCCACCGGTCTCGACATCGCGAAGTACACCGCGAAGATCATGCGCGCAGACATGGACGCCTATGACGCTGATCCGGCCAACTACACCCAATCGCTTGGTTGCTGGCACGGTTTCATCGCGCAGCAGAAGATGATCTCGATCAAGAAGCACTTCGGCACTACCAAGCAGCGTTACCTCTACCTTTCGGGCTGGATGGTCGCCGCGCTGCGTAGCGAGTTCGGGCCCCTTCCCGACCAGTCGATGCACGAGAAGACGACCGTGCCTGAGACCATCGAAGAGCTCTACACGTTCCTCAAGCAGGCCGATGCCCGTGAGCTCGGCATGATGTTCCGCGAACTCGACGCAGCGCGCGACGCGGGTGACGAGGTGAAGGCCAAGGACATCGAGAACCAGATCGACAACTACGAAACCCACGTCGTTCCGATCATCGCAGACATCGATGCGGGCTTCGGCAACGCCGAGGCGACCTACCTGCTCGCCAAGAAGATGATTGAAGCAGGCGCCTGCGCGCTTCAGATCGAGAACCAGGTTTCGGATGAGAAGCAGTGCGGTCACCAGGACGGCAAGGTCACCGTCCCGCATGAAGACTTCCTTCAGAAGATCCGCGCGATCCGTCATGCCTTCCTCGAGATGGGCGTTGAAGATGGCGTCATCGTTGCGCGCACCGACTCGCTCGGCGCAGGCCTTACCAAGCAGATCGCTTACTCGACCGAGCCTGGCGATCTTGGCGACCAGTACAACAGCTTCCTCGATTGCGACGAAGTCGATCCGGCCAAAATCACCAACGGTCAGGTCTTCATCAGCCGCGACGGCAAGCTGATGGCTCCCAAGCGCCTCCCATCGAACCTCTTCCAGTTCCGCTCTGGCACTGGCGAAGACCGCTGCGTTCTCGACTGCATCACTTCGCTTCAGAACGGCGCGGACCTGCTTTGGATTGAGACAGAGAAGCCTCACGTCGAGCAGATCGCAGGCATGGTTGATCGCGTCCGCGAAGTGATCCCGAACGCCAAGCTCGTCTACAACAACTCGCCTTCGTTCAACTGGACGCTGAACTTCCGCCAGCAGGTCTATGATGCCTACGCGGAAGCCGGCAAGGACGTGAGCGCTTATGACCGCGACAAGCTGATGAGCATCGACTACGACGGCACCGATCTGGCGATCGAAGCCGACGAGAAGATCCGCACCTTCCAGGCCGACGCTGCGAAGCGCGCGGGCATCTTCCACCACCTCATCACGCTGCCGACCTACCACACCGCGGCGCTCAGCACGGACAACCTTGCCAAGCGCTACTTCGGTGAGGAAGGCATGCTTGGCTACGTCCTCAACGTTCAGCGCGAAGAGATCCGCCAGGGCATCGCCTGCGTGAAGCACCAGAACATGGCCGGTTCCGACATCGGCGATGATCACAAGGAGTACTTCGCCGGTGAAGCCGCTCTCAAGGCAGGCGGCAAGGACAACACGATGAACCAGTTCGAGGCTGCATAAGCAGCGGCGAAGAGAGGGATCCCGCGAGGTCGGCAAACACTGGCCTTGCGGGAACCGAACACAACCTTCATTAGCTGTATCACCATCACCCGGATCAAACCGGGCAAGCGAGAGAGACTAGATGAGCGATACCGATACCCCGAGCAAAGAACCCTCACGCGCTCGTGCGCTGCTTTCGACCGCCGACATGAAGCTTCTTCGTCGCGCGCTTGAAAGCCACGCTCGCGGCACCGAGGACCGTGACGAGCTCGCCAAGATCAACGCGCTGCACCACCGTCTTGGGACCTACGTACCCAACGCCGAGTAGGAAAGCGCTTTTGGCCCCTTGCGCCACAGCGCGCCGGGCCGACCTAACACCTTCACCAATTCTCCTGGGGAGGAGAACACGGCCACCGAGAGGGATTCGTCCCGCTTGGTGGCCGTAATGGTTTGGGAGCGGGTGCTAGCCGCCGCTCCTCGGCATCAGGTCCAGCGTCGCTGCCGTCAGCGCTTCCGTCGCGGTGGCGATTACCACTTCGGCGTCAGGCGCCCAGAAGGGCGAGTGAAGGCTCGGCAACTCGACCTCGCCGCGTTCTGAGGCGAGGTATTGCTCCATCGGCACACCGCCGACCCAGAAGATCAGCGATTCCACCGTTTCGGGATCAGCGCGGTAGAACTGGCCGAAGTCCTCCCCGCCCATGACACTCGGCGTCTCGCGCACGCGGTCGCCAAACCGCTCTTTCAGGCCCGCCATCACGTTCTCGGTGAATTCGGGCGTGTTGTAGGTCGATGGCGTATACGGATCCTGCACCGTCACGCTCGGCAGCTTGTCTTCGGGCATGCCCGCGGCCATCGCCTCGCCGCGAGCGATTCGCTCAATCCCTTCGAGCAATGCAGCGCGCACTTCGTCGGTGTAGCTGCGCACGGTGATTTGCAGGCGCGCTTCGTCGCTGATGATGTTGTGCTTGGAGCCAGCGCGGAAGCTGCCAACTGTCACCACCGCCGGGTCGAGCGGGCTGATCTCGCGGCTGACCAGCGTTTGCAGGCGCGTCACCACATTCGCGCCGATCACCACCGGGTCGACCGTCGTGTGTGGATAGGCACCATGGCCTCCGATACCGGGGATCACGACATCGACGCTGTCGACATTGGCTAGCGCGTAGCCCTTCGAATAGCCGATGAAGCCCGCAGGCGCCTGAGCGGCATCGTGGAAGGCGAGCACGTAGTCGGGTTTGGGGAAGCGTTCGTAGAGGCCGTCTTGCAGCATGGCGAGAGCGCCCTCGCCCGTTTCCTCGGCTGGCTGGAGGATCATGACCAGCGTGCCCGACCAGTCATCCTTACGCTCGGCCAGCAGCTGCGCCGCGCCGACCCACGCGGCCATGTGCGTATCGTGACCGCAGGCGTGCATGACGCCTGTCTCAACGCCCGTTGCCGGAACCGCCGTGCGTTTCGAGGCGTATGGCAGGCCGGTCTGTTCGATAACCGGAAGGCCGTCCATGTCGGCGCGCAGCATCACCACGGGGCCAGGGCCGTTCTCCATCACAGCAACGACGCCGGTCTGGCCAACACCCTCAGTCACTTCAAAGCCGAGCGCCCTTGCCCGCTCTGCCAACTTGGCTGCGGTTTCGAACTCCTGAAAGCTGAGCTCAGGATTAGCATGCAAGTCCTTGTAGAGCTCAAACAGGCCCGGCATGTCTTCCATCACAGCTGCGCGAAGCTCATCTGCGCCTGCTTCTGCATGAGCCTCGGCAAGTGCCGGAGTGGCGCTCATTGAAAGCGCCATTGCCATTGCTGCGCCTGCCATCAGGTGCTTCATCATGTCGGTCTTTCCCCTCGTTTGAGCCATTTCCTACAAGCCAAGCCTTTTGAGGCACTTGGTTGAGAAGTGGACCGCATGTTACACGGTCCTGGCGGTAAAAACTGTCCCTCGCCTCTCGGTCCGAAAATCCTCTTAGGAACACCCCTCGAAACGCGTGCGATCAGCATGCTTTGACGCTGCCACATTCCCTCCCGGTAGGAAAGCGGTCCACGCGGCCCAGCCGCTTACAATCCGTAACTGAGCACCAGCAAGATCGACAAAGTCGTCACCATGATCATCACCAGCGGCACACCGGTACGGATATAATCGCCGAACTCGTACTTGCCCTCAGCCATGATCAGCATGTTCGTCTGGTATGCGATCGGCGTCGCGTAACACAGGTTGCATCCGAACAGCACGGCAAGCACCAGCGGCTCAGGCGGCAGGCCGAGCTGCGCAGCGATGCTGAATGCGATGGGAGTGCCCACGGTCGCTGCGGTCGCATTCGAAGCAAAGTTGGTTAGCACCGTCACGAAGGCCATGATCGCTGCGAGAACGAGCGCGGGCGGCAGATATGCAAGGCCGAGCGACAAGGCCTCTCCCAACCACGCCGCAGCGCCGCTTTCGTCGATAAAGCGCCCGATAGTGATACTCGCCGCGACCAGCACGATCACTTGGCCGGACAGCGCCCTTCCCACCCGGTCAAACTTCACGCAGCCGGTCACGAACATCAGGATCGCGCCAGCCAGCGCAGAGATCGCAATCGGGAAGATCCCGACGGCGGCAGTGGTGACCGAGAAGCCCATGATCGCGGCCGAGAGCAACGCCTTTGACCGGCGCGGCAGTTCACGTGCGCCTTCGAGCATCAGGAGGCTGTCCGCGCGGGCAAAGGATTGCAGGTCTTCCTCAATCCCCATCACCAGCAGGACGTCGCCTTCGACGATGCGAAGGTCGCCGCCGTCGGAATATTGCTCTTTCTCGCCAAGCAGCCGCTCAGGACGGTGGATGCCGAGGACCGCGACCGAATAGAGGTCGGCGATGCCCGATGAAGGCAGCGTGCGGCTGATGAGGCGCGAATCCGCGGTGACAGTCATCTCGACGACCATCACGTCCTCGCCCTTGGCAGACGATGTGCGCTTGATCCGGTCGAGCACCCAGCTCGGCGCCAGTTCGCCTTTCAGTTCGCGCGTGGCGTCTTCGAGAGCTTCGTGGGTGCCGGAAATGTGGATGCGCTGCTGCGGCTGCATCGGGCCGACCGGCGGATTGTGGAAGGTGATCCCTGCAGGCAGCTTGTCGCGCACCTCGGAAAGCTCGACGCCCGCGAGCATCGACTGACTGCCGACTCGAAGGCGGGTGTGGAACATGCGGGCACCGGCCTGCGCCTGTGCGGTGTTATCCTTGAGCAGGCGCGGCATGACCAGCCACATGTAAGGCAGAGCCACGAGGCAGGCGACGAGCACGATCGGGGTAAAGTCGAACACCCCGATCTCGCGCATGCCAAGGTCCATCGCGATCGAGACGACGAGGATATTGGTCGAGGTGCCGATAGTCGTCGCGAGCCCGCCGATAAGCGAGGCTGCGTTCAAGGGCATGAGCGTCTTCGAAGTCGGCAAAGCGCCCCTGCTGGCCAAAGCTGCAAAGATCGGGATCATCAACACCAGAACCGGCGTGTTGTTGACGAACATCGACAGGACCAGCGCAATGATGAGCGAGACCAAGAGGCCGAGTTGCAGATTGAACTTGAACACCCGCTCCAAAACGCGCGCGGCGGGTTCGAGAGCGCCGGTTACGACCAGCCCCCTGCCCATGATCATGAGCGCGCAGATGGTGATCAGCGCGTAATGCCCGAAGCCTCCGAATGCGAGCGCGAGGCCATCAATCGGGCGCGCATCACCAATGGGGAAGAAATAGAGGCCAACCGCGATGACCGCGATGGTGAGCAATGAGACGATCTCGATGCTCATGCGACCGCGTACGAAGCCGATAAACATCAGGATGGTGACGGCCATTGCCGCCATGGCGTGATAGGATGGTGCTTCCAGCATGGCGTCGTTGCCGCTGACTTCTCAATAAGCGCGCAAGTTTGCAAGTGTTTTGATGACTGGCGGACCTGCTATCATTTGTCGGACAGCCCGAAACCGAACAGGCTAAGTTGCTGACCATTGACCTGTTTGGCGAGTTTGGCATCCTCGCGATCACGCGGATCGTTGAACGGTGCGAGCGCGCGGCCCTGAACCAACCAGGACGCGCCGAAGGCTCCAAGGATCATCGCCTCCGCCCAAAATGTCATATTGTTGTCGAACCACCACGGCACGCCAAGCAAGCCTGCAACGGCAATGCTGATCGCGCCCAGAGCGATGAGGATGCCCGACGTGACGTAGATCGCATTTCTGCGCATCTTTGCCGGGCTCATGATTTTCTGGCCGCTCGCATCGTCGACCGGGATCTTGGTGAAGACAAACAGGCAGAAGAAGGAGAGGATCGCGAATAGCAGGCCGGCAGCGCCGGCATGAACCCAATATCCGATAACGGGATACCGCACCGCCTGCACCGCGCAGGTGCCATCGTCGGCCAATTCTTCGCAGCCCATGATCCAGCCATTCATCGGAACAAAGGCGACCAGCAAAGCCGCAATTCCCGCCAGCGTTGCCAATTGCGCGACTTTGGGCGTCCACCCGCGATAGGCCATCAGCAAAGCGCCGATTGCAACGAGACAGCCAACGAAGAAGTCGCCCAGCAGGATCACCTCGTAGTAATATTCGGACAGCGCCACTCTGAACCGCCCAAGCGCATATCCGCCGAAACCCAGCACGACCGGCATGGCAAAGGCAATGAAGCCGACAACACGTGCAAGCCGTCGCTGGTCAAAGCGTAGCTTGGGATCGCGCGCATAGGGATAATTGGCAGGAGGCTGATAGCGCGCCGGTCCTGTTTCGAATGGGGTTTCCATGCGGGTCAACTCCCAAGACCAATCCCGCGCTCAAGCAGCAAGGCGGTAGCGCAACAAGCTACCCGCTCAAGCAGCGAAGCGGTAGCGCAACGAAAAATGGTGCCCCTGGCCCGACTCGAACGGGCACTCCCGAAGGAAAGCGATTTTGAGTCGCTCGCGTCTACCAATTCCACCACAGGGGCACCCGCGCGTTCGCGGAATGCGGGCTGTTAGCCGCGCAGCGCCTTTATCGCAAGCTTCCCGCGAGGATCTTGTGCAGCTTGGAGTGAAGCGTGTCGTTCGCAGCGAGGATCTGCTTCGAATGGATCGCTTCGGAACGCCCGCGGAAGTCGCTGACGAAGCCGCCTGCTTCACGCACCAGAAGGCATCCGGCAGCGGTGTCCCAGTCGTTGAGCCCGCTTTCCCAGAACCCGTCAAAGCGACCTTGCGCAAGGAATGCCAGATCGAGCGAGGCTGCGCCAAAGCGGCGGATACCGGCAACTTCGGGACCGATCGCGCCGAAGATGCGGCTCCATTCGGCAAAGTCGCCATGCCCCTGGAACGGGATGCCGGTCGCGACCAGAGCGTCCGAAAGACTGCGGCGCGAGGAAACGCGCAGACGCGCATCCTGAAGCCATGCACCGCGCGTCTTCTCCGCCCAGTAGGTCGCGTCCTGAATGACGTCATAGACAACGCCAGCGGTCACTTCTCCCCAGCCTTTGCCGTCCAGCCTTGGTTCCTGCACCGCGATGCTGATTGCAAAATGCGGGACGCCGTGGAGGAAGTTCGACGTGCCGTCCAAGGGATCGATGATCCAGCGCGGCTTGCCTTCATCGCCTTCGATGATGCCTGCCTCTTCCAGAACGAAGCCCCAACCCGGGCGTGCATTGAGCAGCTCGTCATATAGCGTGCGCTCGGCGCGCATGTCGGCTTTGGATACGAAGTCGGCAGGGCCCTTGCGGCTGACCTGCAGGTGTTCGACTTCGCCGAAATCGCGGCGCAGACGCCCGCCCGCCTTGCGCGCGGCGCGTTCCATGACGCGGATAAGACCTGAAAACATGCTCATGAGAAGTTAGCCGGCCTTCCCGACATAGGTCTGCTCGTAAACGTCGACGACGATGCGAGTGCCGCTTTCGATATGCGGCGGGACCATGATGCGAACGCCATTGTCGAGCACGGCAGGCTTGTAGCTGGAAGATGCCGTCTGGCCCTTCACCACTGCGTCGGCTTCGACGATTTCCGCTTCGATCTGCTGCGGTAGTTGCACGCTGATCGGCTTTTCTTCCCAAAGCTCAAGCTGCACCTGCATCCCATCCTGAAGGAATGGGCGCGCATCGCCGAGAAGGTCGTTCGGCAGGTTGATCTGCTCGTAGGTGTTGGTGTCCATGAAGACCAACATGTCGCCGTCTTCGTAGAGGAACTGGTATTCAGCCGTGTCGAGCCGCACCTTTTCGACTGTGTCGGCGCTGCGGAAGCGCACGTTGGTCTTGCGGCCATCCTGCAGGTTCTTCATTTCGACCTGCATGTAGGCGCCGCCCTTGCCGGGCTGGGTGTGCTGGATCTTCGCGACCTTCCAGATGCCGCCTTCATATTCGAGGATGTTGCCGGGGCGAATGTCGACGCCGCTGATCTTCATGGGAATAACTCTTTTGTAGGTGGGAGGCGCGAGCGCATATGGGCAGGCGCTGCCGGAAATCAAAGCGCGCCAATAGCCGCTTGCGCCAGACTCGGCAAGCGCGCCACTGCTGATGGCGGCCTATGCGAGGATTGCTATGGTTAATCGCGTGGTAAAGCGCGCGTCCCGATGGTAAAGCTTGCGCTTAAAGGGATCCCTCGAAACCATGAAAACCTCTCACGTTCTCATCCTGACTGCGACGGCGGTGATCGTCGCCGCGTCTGTGCCTGCGACCGGCCGTCAGGACAACGCGCCGCCGGCGACCGAGGCCGCGCCGCTGCCTTCGGGCGGAATGCTGCGCACCATGCCGCTTGGCGATTACCAGTGTGCGATGCCTGGCGATGCAGGCGGCCAGGCGTTTGTCGAGGTCTCGGACGAAAACTTCCGCATCTCGACCGCTTCTCGCTATTTCAGCTCCGATGGCGACGGCACCTATATCATGCGCGGAACCAATCTGACCTTCACGCGCGGCCCGAAGAAGGGCGAGCGTTTCCTGAGGGTCGGTGACAATCAGCTGCGCAAGCTCACTGATGCAGGAGAGCGCAGCAAGCTCCTGTGCACACGGCTTCAGGATCGGCGCTAAGCTTTTTCGATCGCCTCGGCGAAGGCTTTGACGGCTGCGGCCTCGTCGCCGTTCCAAACCCCGCCAGAAACGGCGAGAAAATCCGCGCCTGCTCTGACCAGCGGCGCGCAATTTTCAGGCGTGATGCCGCCAATGGCGACGACCGGAATTTCGAACAGCTTGACCCACCATTCGATGGTGTCGGGCGTAGGGCGCTCGGCGTCGCCCTTGTCCTTGGTCATGCTCTCGAAGAACGCGCCAAATGCGACATAGTCTGCCCCCGCCTCGCCGGCTTCCATAGCGAGATGCTTCGACGCGTGGCATGTCACCCCGATCTGTGCATCGCGGCCCAGCACTTCGCGCGCCTCTTTCGGGTCGCCGTCGTCCTGTCCCAGATGAACGCCATCGGCCTTCAGTCGTTTTGCCAGCGGGACCGAATCGTTGACGATGAAAGCGACTTCGTGGCGCGCGCAGATCGCCATCAAGGGTTCCGCGAGCCGAGCCGCTTCGTGCTGATCAACGCCTTTCACCCGAAATTGGAACGCGGTCACCAGCCCCTCGCCCGCATCCAGAGCGCGCTCAAGCCTGTCGGGGAAATCGCCATCAACCTGCGAGGGTGAAATGAGGTAAAGCTGCGTGGTCGGATCAGTCATGGCGCGCCTGATAGCGACCTAACGAGCCCGCGCCAATCCGCCTAACTGTCCATGTGCGGCACAGGCCGATTTTGCCATCCGTCTCCAAAGCAGAATCGTGGTAATCGAAAGGTTAAAGGAGACCACTCATTATGCGGTTAAAAACGGCCCTTGCCCGGTTACCGATTGTTGCGCTCACGATCCTCGCGGTCAGCGCCGTGCCGGTTCAGGCGCAGGTCTCTCGCGTCGATGACGTCGCCTTTTTCGAACGCGCACAGGTCGGCCCCATCGAGCTCACACCATTTGGCATAGTCCGCGACCAGCGCTGCGCCGACGCACGTTTCTGTTATCGCACCAACGACATGCTCGTGTCCGTAATCGTGCGCGATCGCGGCATTCCTTACGAGATTGTGCTCAGGCTCGGACAGCAGGTCGAGGCCCCCGGTGGGTTCCTCGTGTTGCGCGACACAGGCACGCGGCCGCGCGAACGTGGCGCGCTTCCGCTCAGCGAATATGCGCTCGACATTGAGTTCATACCCGTGCCGCGCCGCGACGACAGGCAGGCTGGGCCGGCGCCTCTGCCCCGGCCCTGACCTCAAATCAGACCAGCACGCTGGCTTTCTGGATCTTGTCGATCGCACCGCTGAGTGCGGAATTGAACTCGTCGTCTGACTGGTCTTTGCGAAGGTCCTGAAGGAGACCGCGGCTGAAGCTCGCAATCATTCCGGGGTTCTTGGCGAGTTGGTCGCACGCATCATCCGTCGAGTAACCGCCCGACAGAGCGACCACGCGCAGCACCTTGGGATGCTCAATCAACGTCGTGTAGTGGCCCGGGCGCTTGGGGATCGACAGCTTGAGCATGACCTGACGCCCTTCGGGAAGAGCATCGAGACCCTTCTGGATTTCGGCTAGTAGAATGTCCTCGCCCTCGGCGCGGTCGTCGGCGTTGATGTCATATTCCGGCTCGAGCATCGGCATCAGGCCAGCTTCAGCAATCTGGTTGCCTACCGAGAATTGCTGCGCGACGATAGCGGCGATGCCTTCGGCGTCAGCCGCCTTGATGACCGAGCGCATCTTGGTCCCGAACATGCCCTTCGCGACCGACTTTTCGAGCAGCGCGGGAAGCTTGTCCAAGGGCTTCATCATCTGGACGCCGTTGGCTTCGTCCATCAGGCCCTGATCGACCTTGATGAAGGGGACGATGCCGCGCGCCTTCAGCGCATCGGCAGTGGGCTTTCCGTCGACTTCGCCGTCCATGGTCTTTTCGAACAGGATTGCCCCGATCACCTTGCCGCTGGAAAAGCACGGCGAGGTGATTACGCGCGAACGCATGTCGTGGATACGGGAGAACATTTCCTCGTCACCCGACCATTCGCTGTCTTCCACGCCATAGCCGCGCAGCGCCTTGGGGGTGGAGCCGCCCGACTGGTCGAGCGCTGCGATAAAGCCGTCGCCTTTGGCGATCTTGGCGGTCATTTCCTGGGTATTCATGGCGTGAGGGCGCCTTTCCTGCTGGTTGTTTTTGCTGTTGCCTGCGGGCCTTAACGCTCGCTCGCACGAGCCGCAACCGGCCCCCGATCAACGTTTGGTGAACTTGCGAATAATGCCTGTGAAGCTGAAAACGGGATGGCCATCGGCAGTGATCATGCCGCGCACGAAAATGGTCTTGCCGCCGCCGCGCGTGACCTCGCCGCGCGCTTCCATCAGCGCGCCGGGTCCGGCCGAGCCAAGGAAGTCGCCCGAAAGGTTCATGGTCACGCCATTGCTCCCTGCAAGCTCATCGGTGGCGATGGCGAACAGGGCGAAATCGGCAAAGGTCATCAGGCACCCGCCATGCATGAAGCCGGCCCCGTTCATGTGGTGATCCTCTGAGCGGAATGCGGAGACGAACGAGCCGTCTTCTTCGCGCTTCATGAAGAAGGGGCCGGAGCGGGTCTCGAACGGGTCGGAGTTCCAGTGATGCCACCCGGCAAATTCGCCCTCTTCATTGAGGACGGCGCTGCCATAGGCCTCGGTTCCCTGGATCGTCTCGCTCATCGCTCAGTTTCCGCCGCGAGTCTTGGCGCCAGCGACCAGATTGATCGCAATCGAGATGCGCGTGCCGCGTCCGTAAAAGGCGCGCACCGAATGCTGGAGCCAGCTGGGAAACATCACGATCAGGCCGGTGTGAGGGCGGACCATAGGCTCATTATTCTGCAAACCGCCGTCCACGTCCTTGAAGCGCAGGTCCGGCACGGTCATCCGCACCATCGGCATGCGCGGGTCCAGAAGCTGCAATTCTCCGCCGAGCCCTGCATCGGGATCGCCTTCATATCCATCGTCGATATAGGCGACCGCGGACCAGAAGCTGCCGGGATGCGTATGGTACTGGTTGGCGTTGCCCTTGGTCGACACGTTGGCCCACATCTCGGGAACCCAGCCATATTCGCGGCCCTGATCCGCGCCGACATTGATCATCGCCGCATCGGCCATGTCCATTGCCTTCAGAGCCAGCGCACGTGCCGCTTCGCCGCCCCATTCCAGCATCTGCGTGTTCGAATGCCAGCCGCCGATATTGGAGATCTGCACCCCGTCCTGATCACGCGCTTTCTCCGCCATGATCAGGTTCTTTAGATGCGCGATCCCTTCCGGGCTGCGCAGCGTGTCGATGACGAAAGGGGTCGAGAAGAGATGCCGTGTTTCTGCCATATCGTGTGCCCCTTAGCTGATCAGCGCCACAATTGCAGAGCGAGGATAGCATCGGACAGCTGGCTGTTGTTCTCCGCCATAGCAATGCTGCGTTCGGCAAGCTTCCAACGCCGGCGAACCGTGCCCTTGCGCCACATATCCGTGATCAGGAAGTTTCCGGTCCAGCGCCGGGCGCCGATCGCCAGATCAAGTTCCGCATGGCCGGTGAACCACGCCGTCTTGCCGTAAGCGCGCGCGGTGACTTCGTGAAAACGGAAAGCGTCGCATCGAAGGCCCCGTTCAAGCCCGGCAATAAAGCTGGGACGGTCGAGCAATACCGGCGGCGCGGTGCCGAACATCATCAGGCAATCCGCCTGTACGAGGTTCCTGATCTCTCCTGCCGACTGATGCAGCCACGCGCGCATCAATCGGTTCTCGAGAACCTCGATCCTGTCCTGGATGTCAGCCATGGGCGCGTTCAAGTGCCGCGACGCCGGGCAGTTCCTTGCCTTCCATCCATTCGAGGAAGGCGCCGCCTGCCGTCGAGATATACGTCACGTCTTCAGTCACACCCGCCTGCGCAAGTGCAGCAACGGTATCCCCGCCGCCAGCAACGCTGGTGAGCGATCCTTCTTGGGTCAACGCCGCCGCATGGCGTGCAAGCGCGACGGTGGCGGTATCAAAAGGCTCGGTCTCAAATGCGCCAAGCGGCCCGTTCCAGACAAGGGTGCGGCATGTCTTCAGAACATCCGCGAGCGCCTCGGTTGCCTGCGGTCCGATGTCGAGGATCATCTCATCGCTCGAAACCTCATGGACGTTGCAGGTGCGCAAGGACGCGGGGTTGGCAGCGAATTCCTGTGCGACGACCACATCGTAGGGCAGGTGCACGGTGCAACCCGAATGGTCGGCTTCATCCATGATCTTCGAAGCGGTGTCTGTAAGGTCATGTTCGCACAGAGACTTGCCCACATCGACCCCGCGCGCCGCAAGGAAGGTGTTGGCCATGCCGCCGCCGATGATGAGATGCTGCACGCGGCCAACCAGATTTTCCAGCACGGCAAGCTTGGTCGAGACCTTCGCCCCGCCGACGACCGCCGCAACCGGTGCTTCGGGATTGCCCAGCGCCGCGTCGAGCGCCTTGAGTTCGCGTTCCATCGCGCGGCCCGCATAGGAGGGCAGGAAATGCGTGATGCCTTCGGTCGATGCATGCGCACGGTGGGCAGCGGAGAACGCGTCATTCACGTAAAAATCGCCATGCGCCGCGATGGCCTGCGCGAAGTTCGGGTCATTGCCCTCCTCACCCGGCCAGAAGCGAGTGTTGTCGAGCAAGCCAATATCGCCGTTGCGCAGGATGCCGATGCTCTGCTCCACCACCGGTCCGTGGACCTCGGGAATGAACATCAGCTCCTTGTCGAGCACCTTTTCGACATCGCCCACGACCATGCTGGTCGAAAGCACGCTCGAACGCTGACCCTTGGGACGCCCGAAATGCGCGAGCAAGAGCACTTTCGCGCCCTTGTCGGCGAGTTCGAGAATGGTCGGTTTGACCGCCTCGACACGGGTCAAATCGGTTGCCGAACCATCCTTCATCGGAAGGTTCAAATCGACCCGGACGAGCGCGACCTTGCCGGTCACGTCACCAAGATCATCGAGTGTCTTGAATGCCGTCATGTCGCGCTCATCCCGTCAGTTCGTTTCTATCAGAGAAACTTTGCCATCACGCCCGCGGTGTCGATCATGCGGTTCGAGAAGCCCCATTCGTTGTCGTACCAGCTGACCACGCGGGCAAGCTTGCCTTCCATCACGCTGGTTTCCAGGCTGTCGACAGTCGAACTGGCGGGCTGGTGGTTGAAGTCGCTCGAGACCAGCGGCTGGTCGGTGTATTCGAGAACACCCTTCATCGGACCTTCGGCAGCTGCCTTGAGAGCTTCGTTCAGCTCTTCGGCGCTGGTGTCGCGGCCCGGCGTGAAGACGAGGTCAACGAGGCTTACATTGGGCGTCGGCACGCGGACACTCGAGCCGTCGAGCTTGCCAGCGAGTTCTGGCAGAACCAGACCAACCGCGCGCGCTGCGCCGGTCGTGGTCGGGATCATATTCTGCGCACCGCCACGAGCACGGCGCATGTCGCTGTGCATCTGGTCGAGCATGCGCTGATCGTTGGTGTAGGAGTGGATCGTGGTCATGAAACCGCGCTCGATACCGACCGTGTCGTTCAGCACCTTGGCAACCGGTGACAGGCAGTTGGTGGTACAGCTTGCGTTCGAAACGATCACGTCTTCGGCGGTCAGCGTCTCATGGTTCACACCGTAAACGATGGTGGCCGACACGTTCTTTGCCGGAGCCGAGATCAGAACGCGCTTTGCACCAGCCTTGAGGTGCGGTTCAGCGGCTTCGTGACTCTGGAAGAAACCGGTGCATTCCAGCACGATGTCGACGCCCTGATCGCCATGCGGAAGGTTGCCCGGATCACGCTCGGAAGTAACCGCGATGCTCTTGCCGTTCACAACCATCGCGCCGTCGGCAACTTCGACCGTGCCGGGGAAACGGCCATGGGTGGAATCGTACTGGAACAGCAGCGCGTTCGACTTCGTATCTGCAAGGTCGTTGATCGAAACGAGTTCGAGATCGTGGTCGTCACGCTCAAGAATTGCACGCGCGACAAGGCGTCCGATACGGCCGAAACCGTTGATGGCGACTTTGGTAGCCATGTGAGAAACTCCTGCTTAGTTGTTCAATTTGTTCTGGATTTGGGGGACGATTGCGTCCGCCGTGAAACCGAAATGGGCAAACAGATCGCTTGCCGGGGCCGAGGCGCCGAAGCTTTCCATGCCGATGTTGAGACCGCCGCGCCCGGTATAACGCTCCCAGCCCAGGGTCGAGCCCGCCTCGATCGAGACGATTAGCGTATCGTGAGGCAGCAGGTCCGCCTTGTAGGCATCGTCCTGCGCATCGAAGAGCTCGGTGCATGGCATCGAGACGACATCCGCGCCGACGCCCGCTTCTTCAAGCTGATCCGCGCATTCCATCGCAAGAGCGACTTCGCTGCCGCTGGCGACGATCACGACGCGCCGGTCCGCGCTCGCGCTGCGCAAGCGATAACCACCCTTTGCGCAGCGATTGCTCTCGCCCGTCCATGCCTCGTCACCCTCGCCGCGCAGTTGCGGGAGACCCTGACGAGTAAGAGCCAGAACCGAAGGCGTTTCCTCCGCCTTGAGCGCAAGCGCCCAGCATTCCGCTGTCTCGATCGTGTCGCACGGGCGGAAGGTGTAGAGGTTCGGTATCAGGCGCAGGCTCATGACTTGCTCGACCGGCTGGTGCGTGGGTCCGTCTTCGCCAAGGCCGATGCTGTCATGGGTCATGACATAGATCGCCTGCGTCTTCTGGAGCGCCGACAGACGGATCGCGTTGCGGCAATAATCGGAGAAGATCAGGAAGGTTCCGCCGTAGGGGACAACACCTCCATGCAGCGCCATGCCGTTCATCGCTGCGGCCATGCCGAACTCGCGAATGCCATAATAGATGTAGCGGCCCGAATAATCGTCCGCGCTCATCGGCAATGTCGATGGCGTCTTGGTGTTGTTCGATCCCGTCAGGTCAGCTGAACCACCGATCAGCTGCGGCAGGTTCTCGGTCAGCGGACCAAGCGCCATCTCGCTTGCCTTGCGGGTCGCGGCCTTCTGCGGTTCTGCTGCGAGCGTGCGAATGTGTTGTTGGATCGCGGTGTCTGCGCCTTCGGCAACGCCCGCGAGCTGCTTTTCGAAAGCATCGCTATGGGGCGACTCGTTCAAACGCCGCTCCCATTCGCCATGATCATGACGTCCGCGCTCGGCCGTCTTGCGCCACTCGACGAGGATATCTTGCGGAACGTTGAATGGCTCAGCTTCCCAACCAAGCACTTCGCGGGCCGCAGCAACTTCGTCGGGACCGAGGGGCGCGCCGTGCGTGGCACTGGTGCCCTGCTTGTTGGGAGCGCCTTTGCCGATGATGGTCTTGCACGCGACCAGAGATGGGCGCGGGTCAGCCTTGGCTTCTTCGATCGCGCGCTCGATATCGTCGAAATCGTGACCGTCGCAGGATACGACATGCCACCCGGTCGCCTCGTAACGCGCCTTGACGTTTTCGCTGGTCGAAAGGTCGGTTGCGCCGTCGATGGTGATGGCATTGTCGTCCCAAAGAACGATCAAGCGGCCGAGGTTCAAGTGCCCGGCAAGGCCGATTGCTTCGTGGTTGATACCTTCCATCAGGCACCCATCGCCTGCGACCACCCATGTGCGGTGATCGACAAGCTCATCGCCGAACTGCGCATTGAGGTGCCGCTCTGCCATCGCCATACCGACAGCCATCGCGAGCCCCTGCCCAAGAGGACCGGTGGTGCATTCGACACCTTCGAGAAGGAAGTTTTCCGGATGCCCGGCGCATGGGCTGCCCAGCTGGCGGAAATTCGCGATCTCATCCATCGTCGGGCGCGCATAGCCTGACAGGTGAAGAAGCGAGTAAATCAGCATTGAGCCATGGCCTGCCGACAGCACGAAACGGTCGCGGTCTGCCCAGTCGGGGCGGCTTGGATCGAATTTCAGGTGCCGGTCGAACAGCACGGTGGCGACATCGGCCATGCCCATTGGCATACCGGGGTGCCCCGAATTTGCGGCCTGCACCGCGTCCATGGAAAGCGCGCGGATGGCATTTGCCATCGGCTGAAGGCGGGCGGCGTCGAGAGTCATGCTCGGTCAGGCTCCTGCTGGCGCGAGTTTGAAGGCGCGCTCTTTAGCTTTTGGGCGCTGTTCTATGGGCAGCGATTCGGGCCCTTGTCCCAGCGCGGATTGCCATTGCCGAGCCATGTGGTGAGGTCAACACTTGCCGCCTTGCGCTCCCCAAAGTGTTTGTTTGCACAATGGACTCAAGAGCACTTATCAACAGGGGACCCCAAGGCTTTGCGAAAGTGGGCAATCTTGGTAAATTCTTGTCCACCATGAGTGCAGCACGGATCGAACAGGCGATGACACGCCTCAATGCCGCAATGGAGCGGATCGAAGCCGCGCGCGCGGATATCGAACAAAAGGCGGGCGACAACACCGGCGATGGCGCGAGTAACGCTGGCGGCTCGCAGCGTGTCATGGCGCTCGTCAACGCGCATGAGAAACTTCGTGAAGAGGTTGCAGATACGATCGGTCAGATCGACAATCTGATCGAGGAGCTTGAGGCGTGACCCAGGTGAAGATCAAGGTCGGACCGCGCACCTACTCGATTGCCTGCGGACCGGGCGAAGAGGAAAAAGTCGAAGCTTTTGGAAAGCTTATCGACGAAAACTACGCAAAGCTTGGCACTGCGCGCGCGCCGCAGGAGGCCGACAACCTAGTCTTCGCCGCCCTGTTCATGGCCGATGAACTGGATGAGGCGAAAGAGAAGGCAGCCAGTGCTCAGGGCGAGCTTGCTGAACTTCGGATCGAGCTGCAACGCGCACGTGACGATGCTGCAAATGCACTGAAAAAGGCCGCGTCGGCCAGCGAGAATGACAAAGAGCGCAGCGGGTCGGCGAAGGCCGAATTGCGCGCCGAGATCGCCACGCTTCGCAAGGCCGAGGAACGCGCTCGAAAGGAAAATGTCGCTCTGAAGGCGAAAGTTGCCGATTTCGAAGATCGCGAGAGGCATCAACACGACCTGTTCGGCGGCCCAGCGGAAGATGCTGCCCATTCTGCCGCCCTTGCAGAAAAGCTCGAAGCATTGGCTGCGCGTGCCGAAGCAACTGCAAGCGCGCTTGAAGGCCAGTCAACCACGCACTAAATGACGCGGTGGCGGGGCTGCCCGGCACGAGCCACAGAAAATCCCTGAGGCTATAAGCAATCCAAGGGAGCTGTCCCTGCTCTGGTCCACCAGTCCGGCTGTGGGACCGGAGTATACGGCGCCCACCTGACGTTTTAGGCGTCAGAGGATTTCCCGGCACCGACCCATGGTGGTCCCGTCATTTACTTTTGTGCCTCAAGCGCCGGCGCGCGCATCCGCGCGCTTGGCTTTCCTACGGGGCCCGACGCCTTCGGCGCCACCCCTCCGGACGCGCAGTCGCGCTTGCGGCCCTCGCGGGCCGTTTTCTTTTCGTCATTGTGAGCGTAGCGAAGCGATCCATGGACCTAGCAACCGACAAGAGCATACTTCGCAAAAGCCTTCGAAAAGCGCGCCGTGACCATGTCGCGGCGCAGCCTGATGCCGTTCGCGCCTTGCTGTTTCATCGGCCCCCTGCGCCGCTGCTGGCGAAGCTTGGCGATGAGGCGGTGATCGGGCTGTACCACGCGACCGGGGCCGAAGCGCCTGCGGCTGGCTATGCCCGCTTTTTCCACGAGGCCGGTCACACGGTTGCCCTGCCTCATTTCGCGTCCGAAACGTCACTCATGGAGTTTCGCGTTCACACCGAGCCCCATGGTGAGAGCGATCTTGTGGAGGGACCGTTTGGTATCAAGCAGCCCGCGCCAGATGCGCCCCTCATCTCGCCCGACGTTCTTTTCGTACCTCTGGTAGGCTTTACCGAAGACCTTGCACGCCTCGGTCAAGGCGGAGGGCATTACGATCGCTGGCTTGCCGCAAACCCCGGCAGGATCGCGATTGGCCTCGCGTGGGACGTGCAATTGTGCGAGGCGCTGCCAACAGAGCCGCACGACATTGCATTGGACGCTGTCGTGACACCAACTCGAATTTATGGACTGAATTGATGCGTGAGACCCCAACCTGGCGAATTCCGATTGGTATCATCGGCCTGTTTGTCGCGCTCATCATCTATGGCATCCTGATCGCGGTCTATCTCGCCGATATCCTCGCGACATGGCCGGGATGGGCGCAAACAATCACTTACGTGACCCTCGGCGTCATCTGGCTCCTGCCGCTCAAGCGCTTCCTGATCTGGATGGAGACGGGGAAATGGGGCGTGAGCCGCGAGATCGATCAGGACGCAGCTTAAGCCTTCATACATAGGCCCTGCGCTTTGACACCGTTTGCGACGAGCAATATCCTCGCCGCCAGCCACGGGAGAAGCATTGATGCGGGCGACTGCTACCTCACTCATTTCTATAGGCCTCGTTACCGCAGCCGTGCCCGCATCGGCCCAGTCGGAGGCTCAAAAAGCGCTCGCGCATATCGAGGAAATTGCGCTTGAGCGTACATATTTCTGCCGTGTGAAACCCCGTACAAGCGCCACTAGTGAGGCCTTCATTTCGCTGCGCCTGAAATTCGAATCCGAGTCTCAGGTCGATGCCCGCATGGTCGTCACCGGCCGCGTGTCGGGCGCGCCAGTCAGTGCGCGCATGAGTTGGCGTGGTGAGACAAGCACCGAAGGCAATCAGGCGGTGATCAGCCTCACCGAAATCTACGAGTATGACGCCGACCCACTACCGGGCGATGCGGAATGGAGCGATCCCGAGGGCGATCTCATTACTCTTAATGTTGTCGAGACCGACCGCAGGGGCAGCCTCGCCTACGTCCTTTCGGGAACGCAAGAGACCGAACTTGGCACCAATGATTTGAACTGTCTTCCTCGAAGACCGCGCAGATAGGCTTCAATCCCGGCCATTGCCAGCCTGACAGCAACCGCTTAGCCTTCTCTCTTGAGAGAGGGAACTTAATGGCATCAACCGCTGAGGGCGTAGCGCCGGCACCTGCCGACAAGCCGCCTGTCGCGCTCAAACTGGCGCATGGTTTCGGCTCGGTCGCGTTCGGGGTGAAGGACGGCGGCTTCAACTATTTCCTTCTGCTGTTCTACGGCACCGTCGTCGGCGTGGAGCCGGGACTTGTTGGGCTCGCCATCTTTATCGCGCTGGTGTTCGATGCGGTTTCCGACCCGGTCGTTGGTTATTGGTCGGACAATCTGCGGTCGCGCTGGGGGCGAAGGCATCCTTTCATGTACGCAGCCGCACTGCCCGTGGGCCTCAGCTATTTCCTGTTGTGGAGCCCGCCGGAATGGTCGCAAACCGGTCTTTTCATCTACCTGACAGTGCTTGCGGTCACGATACGGACTTTCATCACCTTCTACGAGACGCCCTCAAGCGCGCTACTGCCAGAGCTTTCGCGCGACTATGAAGAGCGCACGAGTATTCAAGCCTACCGCCTGTTTTTCGGCTGGGTGGGCGGCAATGCGATGAGCGTGTTGATGTTCGGCGTCTTGCTGACCGGCCCGCTTGGCATGCGCGATCCCGATGGTTTTCGCACGTATGGGGTCGTGGCGAGCGTGCTGATGGTGACCGCTATTCTTGTGTCAGCGATGGGCACGCATCACCGCATTCCCACATTCAGCAAGCCAAGCCCCAGTCCCGAACGCTTCAGCCTCAGGCGGATATTGCGCGAAATGTTCGAAATCCTGAGCGAGCGCAGCTTCATTGCGCTGTTCATTGCAACCGTGATCTTCTCAATCGCGCTAGGCGTAAACACCTCGCTCGCTTTCCTGATGCTCAACTATTTCTGGGGCTTCAGCGAGTTTCAGATCTTCATCTGGACGACGACTGTTTTCATTTCAGCGGCGATGTCCTTCTTCATTGCGCCTTTCGCCGTGCGCAAACTGGGCAAGAAGCACGCGACCATCGCGCTCGGGCTGCTTGCCTTCACGATTCAGCCTCTGCCCGTCCTGCTGCGGCTCGTGGACCTGATGCCGGAGAACGGGGACCCCATCCTGTTCCCGATCATGCTGGCGGTGAATATCTTTGATCTTGCGCTGATCATCGCAGTGCAGACCGTGTCCTACTCGATGATCGCAGACCTCGTTGAATCCAATCAGGTGAGGACCGGACGCCGAAACGAGGGCGTCTACTACGCAGCGATGACATTCACGCGGAAGACAACCCAGGGGCTCGGCGTGCTCGCAGCAGGCCTAATCCTGTCGCTGATCGCATTTCCCGAGGGCGAGGAGCCCTCTGCCGTTCCTCAAGACACGCTCTGGCAGCTCGGCGCATTTTACGCGCCAACGCTGCTCATTCTATGGATGGCTGCCCTCTACTGCTTGTCACGCTACAAGATCGACAAGGCGCAGCATGAAGCCAACCTTGCCGCGCTGGCGGAGGTAAAATCGGACTGATCGGTTCTAGGCGATACGCCGTTCGTACTCGGCCTCGAGCCGTTGGTCGACCACCCAGAAGTCGCTCCTGCGAGGACCAGTGAGCACCTCGGCGAGCAGGTCGAAATGGCCGTGCCAGCCTGCGAAAACGCCCACCAGCATTTCACGGCCGACGATGCCGTCATGCGTAAGCCTTAATCGCGTGGAGGCATCGTCGATGGCAGACAGCGAAATCTCAACCTTGCTCGATCCCCCTCCAGCCGATTCAAACCACGTAAATGCGAGGTGCTTTGGCGGATCGTACTCGAGGATCTCGCCGCGATGCGTTGCAGTCTCTTCCGAGGCGTATTTCTGCGGCGGAGGGCTTTCAGCAAGGCGGCGGTGGTCGAATTCGAACACGATCTCGCCCCCGACCCTGTCATCGGTCGAACCACTACAGAACCAGAGTTTGCGCTTCTCTGGGTCGACTAGGAACTGCCAGACCTTCTCGATCGGAGCGTCGAAAATGCGTTCGAACTCGAGGCTTTGCGGCCCCGTCTGCCTTCCATAGTCACTCATCGCCATCCTCCTTCAAAGCTGTGTCGAGCGCATCAAGCCGCTCGCTCCAGAATTGCGCGTACCGTTCGACCCAATCGCGCGCAGCCAGCAGAGAGTCGGGCTGCAAAGTACAGACCCGTTCGCGCCCGCGCTTGTGCCGCGCAACGATCCCGGCCTTTTCAAGCACGCCGACATGTTTGGATACGCCCGCCATGCTCATCGCGAGCGGTTCGGCCAGCTCGCTCACCGTCAGTGGCCTCTGCGACAATCGCTCGACCATCATGCGCCGCGTCGGGTCACTCAGAGCGTGAAACACCAGATCGGCTTGCGATTTATGTTCAACCATATGGTTAAGTAATCATCGCGAGCCGTGAAAGTCAACCAATTGGTTGAGCATCTCGCACAGACACAGCTAAACCCCCCGCGCAAAACACGAGAGGATAGACTGCCATTTTCTGGAAATGTCCCAAGTGGCGCGAGTGACGGGACTCGAACCCGCGACCCTCGGCGTGACAGGCCGATACTCTAACCAACTGAGCTACACCCGCGCATCTTTGCGGCGTCAGCGCCCTTGGGAGACGCGCAGATAGGGCCGTGCGCGAACCCTGTCAACAAAGCATCGCACCTTTTTTCACGCGCGATGAAAAACTCTCAGCAGTTCTCGTATTTCCAGTTCCGACGCTTGCCCTCACCGATCCATTCTGCTGCCTGAGCCACGCGCTTTTCGCGGGTCGCTTCGCGTTTCGCAGAGGTGATCCAGTCGATGTAGTCACGTCGCTGGGCGTCGGTGAAACCATCGAACACGGCACGGGCGCCAGCAGTCGAATCGATCGCATTGGCAAGATCGCTGGGCGTATCGAGCGCCGCCTTGGGCTTTGGCTTAGAGGTTTTTGGCGATTGGACCGCGACCGCAGAATCGCGGAATTGCTGCATCAGGTCTTCATCGCCCGGCAATTCGTCGATGGCGGTGAGTTTGCCGAAATTACCCATCCCGCCGCCTGCGGTGACGGTGCTGCAGACCATGACCGACGCATGCTCCTTGAACGCCGCCATTCCGACCGCGTTCTTACCGTTCACGGTGAAGTACGGCATGCCCCATTTCAGCACTTCCTCACCATCGGGAAGCGCGTCGTGAGCCAGATCGCGCACATGCTTCAGTATCGGCTGAGCAAAGTCAGCCTGCCGCGCGATATACGCGTCGACTTTCGGATTGCGCTGCATGAACTCCTCCCTCCTCGAGGGAGCAGACTACACCTCAATCTGACAGCAGCAAAACCGGCGTTTCGATGAGCTTCTTCACGTCCTGGATGAAGCTTGCCGCGTCGTATCCGTCGACCACGCGGTGATCGCAGGAAATCGAGATATTCATGAGCTTGCGCTTCTCGATTCGCTCACCGCCCTGCCCGTCAGAGACGAACATGGGGCGTTCGATGATACGGTTAGGTCCGATGATGGCGACTTCGGGACGGTTGATGACAGGAGTGGTCGCAACACCGCCAAGCGGTCCGAGCGACGTGACTGTGATCGTCGAGCCTGAGAGCTCTTCCGACTTCGCCGAACCATCGCGCGCAGCATTTGCAAGACTTCCGATCTCGGTCGCCAGCTGCCACAGATTGCGAGATTGTGCGTCGCGAATGACCGGGACCATCAGGCCGTTGTCGGTCTGCGTCGCCATGCCCATGTGCACGCTGCCGTGGCGCGTGACGACATTCGCCTCGTCATCGTAGCGCGCATTGATCATCGGATAATGCGGGATCAGCTTGCAGAACGCCGTGATGAGCAGCGGCAGCATCGTAAGCTTCGGCTTGTCGCCACGCGCGCTGTTGAGGTCGGCTCGCATCGCTTCCAATGCGGTGACGTCGCATTCTTCGACATAGGTGAAGTGCGGGATGTTACGCTTGGCCGCGCTCATGTTCTGAGCGATGCGTTTGCGAAGGCCGATGACCTTGATCGGCTCGTCCTCGCGGGTGCGGCCAGCGGGCGAATACCCACCGCCCGAATTGTAGGCGATGAACTGATCGAGATCGCCGTGGCGCACGCGGCCATCTTCGGCAGGCTTCACCCGCGAAAGATCGACGCCGAGATCATTGGCACGCTTGCGCACGGCAGGCGATGCGAGAACCTTGGCTGCTGTTGCAGCAGGCTCGGATGCGGGCGTCGGGCTAGGAGTTGGAGCCGGTGCAGGCTCGAGTTCAGGCTCAGGCGTGATTGTGGGATCGGGCATCGGGGCCGACGCTTCTTTCGGCTCTGCTGCGGGTTCAGGAGTGGGCGCTGGTGCGGCCTCCTCTTCAACCTCGTCGGAAACTTCGCCTTCGACCTCGACCACCAGTAGCATCGAGCCAACCGCGACCACGTCGCCGACTTCGCCTGCCACTTCGAGGACCTTGCCATCGACCGGGCTCTCGATGTCGATCGTCGCCTTGTCGGTCATCACGTCGACGAGATGCTGGTCCTCGGCAACGGTGTCGCCGACCTTGACCAGCCATTCGACGATCTCCGCCTCGGCCACGCCTTCGCCCACATCGGGCATGTTGAAAGTGAACTTCGCCATATGCGCTTAGTCCTTCAGAATCTTGTCGATGGCCTCGCCGATACGGACAGGGCCGGGGAAATAGGCCCATTCGAGGCTGTGCGGATAGGGAGTGTCGAAGCCGGTCACACGTTCGACCGGCGCTTCGAGGTGATAGAAGCAACGTTCTGTAACCAAGGCCGAGAGTTCGGAGCCGAAACCGCTGGTGCGGGTCGCTTCGTGAACGATGAGACAGCGCCCGGTCTTCTTCACTGAGGCCTCAATTGCCTCGATGTCGAGCGGGACGAGCGTGCGCAGGTCGAGAATGTCAGCGTCCACGCCCTTCTCGCGGCACACGGCCTCCGCCACATGAACCATCGTGCCATAGGCGAGCACGGTTAGCGCCTCGCCCTCTTGCACGGTGCGCGCCTTGCCGAGCGGGATCTTGTAGTAGCCTTCCGGCACCACCGAATCCTTGTGCTTTTTCCACGGCTCGACCGGCTTGTCGTAAAAACCTGAGAACGGGCCATTATAGATACGCTTAGGCTCAAAGAAGATCACCGGATCGTTGTCTTCGATGCAGCTGATGAGGAGGCCCTTCGCATCATAAGGCGTAGACGGGATCACGGTTTTGAGGCCCGATACGTGCGTAAAAATGCTCTCCGGCGATTGCGAGTGAGTCTGCCCGCCGAAAATACCGCCGCCGAAAGGCGAGCGCACCGTCATCGGCGCGATGTATTCGGTGGCCGAACGATAACGCAGGCGGGCTGCTTCTGAGATCAGCTGGTCGAGGCCGGGATAGATGTAGTCGGCAAACTGAATTTCCGGGACAGGACGCAGGCCATAGGCCCCCATCCCCACGGCGACACCGATGATCCCGCATTCGGAAATCGGCGTGTCGAAGACGCGGGTCTTGCCGTGTTTTTCCTGCAAGCCGGCAGTGCAGCGGAACACGCCGCCGAAATAGCCGACATCTTCGCCCATCACGATTACGTCGTCGTCACGCTCAAGCATGATGTCGAGCGCTTCATTGATCGCCTCGATCATGTTAATCCGGCGTTCGGCCTGCGCCTCTGCGGACGCATCGGTTTTCACATCGGTGCTCATGCGTCGGGCCTTTCCGAACCGAATTTCGTAATCCGCTCACGCGTTGCCTGCTCGGCCTGTTCCTTGAGGTGCCAGGGCAGCTCTTCGAACACGTCTTCGAACATGGTGTGGAACGGATGGTGGAGGCCGTGGCCGAGGATGCCGTTCTTCTCGGCTTCCTTGGTGGTCTTCTTGACCAGCTCGGCAGCTTCGAGATCCATCTTTTCCTGGCGCTCTTCGTCCCACTCACCGATTGCGATGAGGTGGTTCTTGAGGCGCATGACCGGATCACCCAGCGGCCATTCCTCACGCTCTTGCGCAGAGCGATATCCGGATGGATCGTCCGAGGTTGAGTGACCTTCGGCGCGGTAGGTGAAGTATTCGATCAGGGTCGGGCCCTGATTGGCTCTCGCGCGGTTGGCCGCCCACTGCTGCGCTGCGAAGCATGCGAGCGCATCGTTACCGTCGACGCGCAGGCCCGCAAGACCATACCCAAGAGCGCGTGCAGCAAAGGTGGTGCGTTCGGACCCTGCGAAACCCGAAAAGCTCGAAATCGCCCACTGGTTGTTGATCACGTTCAGGATCACAGGCGCGTTGTAGACAGTCGCGAAGGTGCAGGCTGAGTGGAAGTCGCCTTCCGCAGTAGAGCCCTCGCCCACCCAGGTTGCAGCGATCCGGCTGTCGCCCTTGATCGCGCTCGCCATCGCCCAGCCGACTGCCTGTGGCGTCTGCGTTGCGAGGTTGCCCGAGATCGAGAAGAACGAGTGCTCGCGGCTCGAATACATGATCGGCAGCTGACGGCCCTTCAGCTTGTCGCCCTTGTTCGAGTAGATCTGGTTGATCATTTCGATCAGCGGATAACCGCGCGCGATCAGGATGCCCTGCTGGCGGTAGCTCGGGAATACCATGTCGTCCGATGCCAGCGCCATAGCAGCAGAAATGCTGGTCGCCTCTTCGCCGGTGCACTTCATGTAGAACGATGTCTTGCCCTGGCGCTGACCACGAAACATGCGCTCATCGAAAGCGCGGGTCAAAGCCATATGGCCAAGCATCGTGCGCAGGGTTTCGGGGTCCAGCTTGGGGTCCCAAGGCCCATGCGCTTTGTTGTCATCACCCAGTACGCGGACGAGGCCGTAGGCCAGGTCCTTCATGTCCTCAGGCTTGGCGCCTTCGTCGGGGCGCGGCTGCGAGCCGGCTTCGGGAATGTCGAGTTCGGAAAAGTCGACCGGATCGCCGGGTCGCGACTTGGGCTCTGGTACGTGCAGAGCGAGCGCCGGGCGATTGTCGCCTTTGGGGGACGGATTGTCGGCCGCATCGGCCATAGATTTGCTCTCCCAAGAACAGTTTCAGGAGGGCAGCTATGTCAGCAAAATGCGGCGGTCAAGCGGCGGTATTCAGACCGCAACAGGAGCCTTGATAGGAGGCAGCGGCGCGTAATCATCAACCCGGAAATCCTCGATTTTGTAGTCGAATATTGTTTCGGGCTTTCTGGTGATTTCGAGACGCGGGTTGCCGGTGGGCTCGCGGGTCAGCTGCTCCTCGATCAAATGCGCGTGGTTCAGGTAGAGGTGGACGTCTCCGCCCATCCATATGAGTTCACCCGCCTCAAGACCGGTCTGCTGCGCCATCATCCGGGTCAGCAGCGCCGCCGACCACAGGTTGAAGGGCAGGCCAAGCGCAACATCGCAGCTGCGCTGATAAAGGAGGCAATTGAGGCGCTCCTTCCCTTTGGCCCCTGCAACATGGAACTGGTAGGTCTTGTGGCACGGCGGCAGCGCCATGCGGTCGAGTTCGGCGACGTTCCACCCTTCGATGATGTGGCGGCGGCTGCCAGGATTGTTGCGTAGGCTTTCGACCACTTCGGCGACTTGGTTGATCCCCTCGCCCTTCTCGTAGAGGCCATCCTTGCGATAGCGATAGGTCGGCCAGTCGACCCACTGCTTGCCGTAAACGGGACCAAGATCGCCCCATCTTTTCGCAAAGCCCTCATCATCGGCGATGCGTTTGACAAAGTCCTCTAACGCGATCTCGTCGCCGGTCTCGCGCACGTAATTGGCGTGCGGCCACTCATTCCAGATCTTCACACCCTGTAGCACCAGCGGGCGGATATTGGTCTCGCCGGTCAGGAACCACAGCATCTCGCGCGTAGCGGTCTTCCAGTAGACGCGCTTGGTCGTGAGCAACGGCATTGCGCCGTCGGCAAGATCGTATCGCAGCATTGCCCCTGCGATCGAGCGCGTACCCGTGCCCGTGCGATCCATGCGCTCGCTCCCCCTCTCCCAAATCTCGCGCATAAGATTGAGGTATTGCCATTCGGGATGAGCGGGCTCGGTAAGCTGGGTTGGAATCGACTGAGAGGCCATGGGGCGAACTATAAGGTGCAAAAGTGCGCTTGCCACCCGCGCTATCCACACTTATAGGCGCGCCCCTACCGCATGAACGCGCTCGCGCTCATGCCATCTGAGTCGGGAAGTAGCTCAGCCTGGTAGAGCACCGTCTTCGGGAGGCGGGGGCCGGAGGTTCGAATCCTCTCTTCCCGACCAACACATCTTGCCAGAAACTAGACGATCCGATCGGCAACGAGGCCGAGCGCGATCGTCAACAATCCCAAGCCGACCGACAATTGCACTCTTAGCTGCATGAAATCCTTCGCAGCAAAACCGAGCCAGCGGTCGACCAAGGGAGAAAGCACGATCAGCGCGCCGAGATAGAGCAGCGCCGGTCCCGGCCAGCCCCATCCGAAGCTCCACGGTAAAAACAGCGCCACCGCAATCAGGCTGGGCATGACCGAGACCAGATATGCTCCAGCTCCGCCCTTGCCGCTCGCGATGGATTGTCCCCACCACACTCCGCCAAGAAAGCTGAAGATCGCCGCTGCATAGGCAAACCCGCCAGCCAGAGCTGTGTAGGCATATTCATGGCCCGTAGCAGCCAGCGTCACGCAGATGATTTGCGGCAACAGGCCTGCATAGCCGAGCCAACGTGATGCGGGGGTTAGCGAAGTGGTGCTGTCCATTGTTTTGTCCGGTTACTCAGTCTTGCGGCCCTAAGCCAATTGGGTCACTCCTGTGAACCATGGATATGTTTGATCTTTCAGGCCGCACGGTCGTCGTCACCGGTGGCAATTCCGGGATCGGTCTTTCGATGGCCAGAGGCCTCGCCAAAGCAGGAGCCGATATCGCCATCTGGGCACGAGATACGCAGAAGAGTGCTTCTACGGTTTCAGAGCTCGATGCTTTGGGTTCCGGAGAGGTGATCGCGTGCGCCTGCGATGTCACTGATGAGACGACGATTGAAACTGCCACTCAAGACACGCTCGACGCGTTAGGCCGGATAGATGCAGTCTTCGCCAATGCGGGACGTTCAGGTGCTGGAACGCGGATTCCCGACATCACTGCCGAAGGTTGGGACGCCACGATGGCGGTCAACACACGCGGCGCAGCGCTCACCTACAAGCACGTATCGCGTCACATGATCGAGCGGGCGGAAAGGGGCGACCCCGGCGGTAAACTCATCGTCACCTCCTCGGATCAGTCGATCATGGGGGTGAACAAAAGCTCCGATTACGCGGCATCGAAGGCTGCGGTGAACGGCCTCACGCGCGGCGCAGCGTTCGAACTCGCTCGATATGGCATCACTGCCAATGCGCTTCTTTTCGGATTTTACGAAACGCCGCTGACGGCGGCTGCCAATCCGAAGTTCGGCGAGTGGATTGCAAAACGCGTCCCTCTTGGCCGGTTCGGCGATCATGATGGACTGGAAGGCTTGGCAGTCTTCTTCGCCTCATCGCACAGCGACTACATTACCGGGCAGAGTCTACCGGTCGACGGGGGCTTGTGCATCAGCTGAGCCCCTATTTACACTTAGCTAGGCGATTGGTTCCACTTGAGATTTCTCGGAACGAAGCTGCATTTCCAAGGGTAAGATAGGCGTAACCAAGGCGAGGCATTCGCCGCAAACGCAAATCTAGGAGCCCCACCCATGATGGAACTTATCGCACTTATCGCCACTATCCTTCTTCCGCCGCTTGGCGTCGCAATCAAGAAGGGCCTCGGCACTGATTTTCTGATCAACCTCGTGCTGACCCTGCTGTTCTTTATTCCGGGTCTCATCCACGCGATTTATGTGAACTATATCGCAGGCGGAACGCGCGCATCGCTCGCCTAATCCGGTACTGAATTCGGTCAGTGACCTGACCTGATAGAAACGGCCCCGCCATCCTTTATGGCGGGGCCGTTCTTGCATCTGGCGCAACCTTCATCTCGAGGGTCGCGTATCTAACCTCGATTGTTTTTCTGGGCTTTCCACCCACACACCCTATCTAGAGCGCCATGCCTGACGACAGCTTCGACAATTCGCCAAAAAATCGTGCTGACAGGAACCGGGAACGTGCCGTGCCCTCGGGCCGGATCGCGCGCTTCGGGACCTTTGGAAGGCTCGTCGGCGGTGTCGCTGGCGGGATGGCTGCGGAGGGCGCACGCCGGCTCACGAGCGGAGAGCCGATCAATCCGCGCGACCTGATCCTGACGCCGGGCAACGTGAAGCGTATGACCGATCGCCTCTCGCATCTTCGGGGTGCGGCGATGAAAATGGGCCAGATGATCAGCATGGATGCGGGCGATTTCCTCCCGCCGGAATTGTCCGAGATTCTCGCTCGCCTGCGCGATCAGGCCAATTTCATGCCCACCAAGCAGCTCGACAGCGTGCTGAAGGCCGAATGGGGCAATGACTGGCGCCGCCAGTTCAAGTGGTTCAACCCGCGCCCGATTGCGGCGGCCAGCATCGGTCAGGTGCACAAGGCCATGACCCGCGATGGCGAGGAACTGGCGATCAAGGTCCAGTATCCCGGCATTGCCAAGAGCATCGACAGCGACGTCGACAACGTGATGACGCTGCTCAAGGTTGCAGGGTTCGCCCCGCCGGAGCTTGAAATCGACAAGCTGCTCGCGGTGGCGAAAAAGCAGCTTCACGAGGAAGCAGACTATCGGCGCGAAGGCGAGCAGATGGAGCTCTATCGCCGCACGCTTGAAGGCGAAGAAGGCTTTGTCGTCCCCCGTCTCCACGAAGGACTAACGCGCGGCTCGATCCTCGCGATGAGCTTCGAGGATGGCGTTTCGATCGAGCGGCTCGATGAAGAGGCGCCAGAACGCCGGGACGAGGTGATGACCCGCCTCATGAAACTGGTCGCGCGCGAATTGTTCGATTTCGGGATAATGCAGACCGACCCCAACTTTGCAAACTACCGCTTCCGCCGCGACACAGGCGAGATCGTCCTGCTCGATTTCGGTGCTTGTCGCCCCGTCGATCCCACCGTCGCAAATGGCTACCGCAACATGCTCAAAGCCGGGCTTGCTGGCGATCGCGATGAGGTCATCAAGGCGACGATCGAATCCGGTTTCATGATGCCGATCGTCTACGAAAAGCACCCCGAGCGCGTGGGACGCATGGTCGACATCGTCATTGGCGAGATGCGCGAGGACAAGCCGTTCGACTTCGGCGACCGCGCGTTCGTCCCACTGCTGCGCGACGAAGGTTGGGAAATCGCGCAGGATAAGGACACCTGGGCCTTCCCTCCAATCGAGACGTTATTCGTTCAGCGCAAGGTATCTGGCACAGCCCTGCTCGGCGCGCGGCTTAAGGCGCAGGTCAATGTCAGAAAGATAGTCGAGGAAGTGCTCGGCTCGACCGAGCCCTTCCCCGTTCCAGCCTGATTACTCAGCGAGCTGCGCCGCGATCCACCGATCAACGTGCCCTTCGAGCACGTCGAGCGGGATCGATCCGTTTTCCAGCACGGTATCGTGGAAGTCACGCAGCGAGAATTCCGCGCCCAGAGCTTCCTCCGCCCGCATGCGCAGTTCGCGGATCTTGAGTTCGCCAACCTTGTAAGCAAGCGCCTGGCCCGGCCATGTCATGTACCGATTGACCTCTGCGTCGATGTTACCCGGCGAAAGCGCAGTGTTGTCGAGCATGTAGTCGACCGCCTGCTGCTTGCTCCATCCCTTTGAATGAAGCCCCGTATCGACGACCAAGCGCGTCGCGCGCCACATCTCGTAGGACAGGCGCCCCATCTGCTTGGCCGGTGTGTCGTATAGCCCCATCTCGATACCGAGCCGTTCGGAATAAAGCCCCCAGCCCTCAACAAAAGCAGTGAAGAATGTACCGTTGGCGCGCAGCGGGTGGATGTCGAGTTCCTGCTGGATCGCGATCTGCAGGTGGTGCCCTGGAACTGCCTCATGTACGCCAAGTGCAGGCAATTCCCAGAGCGGTCGTTGGTCCAACTCGGTCGTGTTGATGCGATAGATGCCCGCCGAACCTGTCTCCAGCGAACCCGGCTCGTAATACGCGGTCGTATTGCCCGGTGCCTGCGCGGCGGGAATGGGCGACACCGTGTAAGGATTGCGCGGCAAGCGCCCGAAAAGCTCAGGCATGAAGCCGTCAATATGCTTGGCGAGCGCAGCGACGTAGCGGACATACGCGTCCTCGTCGGTCATGTAATATTGCGGATCAGTGCGCAGGTGCTCGATATAGGCCTCGCGGCTATCGAAGCCTGCCTCTGCCGCGACCTCTTCCATTTCGGCGCGAATACGCGCGACCTCGGACAGTCCGAGATTGTGCACTTCGTCTGCAGTCATATCTGTCGTGGTGAAACTACGCACGCGATAGTCGTAGTAATCTTCGCCTCCCGGCGTTGCGGAAACACCGGGTACTCCCTCACGGCAATTGGGGGCGTACTCTTCGGTGTAGAAGTTCAAGAACTCGCGGTATGCCGGAATGACTGTACCGGTGATTGCCTCGCGCGCGCGATCTTGCAGTTCTGACCAGACTTCGTCGCTGAAAGCTGCAGGCCTTTCGCCCACGAATGGCCCCCAGAATGGCGTCTGTGTCGGGTCGTCGACGATTAACTGCCCGATGCGGGCATCGAGGCCTTCCATTGGTTCGCACGGTTGGGTCAGCCCTTTTTCCACAGCGATCCGGCTGCGCGCGATCCCGTCATCGTTGACTTCGCCATAGGCACCCAGCCGCGAAATGTAGCTTTCGTAATCGGCCAGCGTGAAAAACGGCGAGCCATTCGGCAGCGAGGTAAATCCGCTGAACCAGCCGCCGCGATTGGTGAAAAGGATGTAATAGTCGTGCTCATGTTCGCCTGCTGCCACCGCATCGGCGAGGCTAGAACGGATCACACCGAAATCGACCATCATCTCGGGCGAAAAGCCACTGGTATCAATGGCATCGAGGCGTTCGACAAATGCGCGCGCCTCCTCGATCGAGCGGATATGCGCCTCCAGCGACCAGTCACCAAGCTTGCCGTCGCCGCGTCGATCGCCGACGCTGGTGGCAAGCTGCGGATTGTTGTCGAGCCGCCATTCCCACACTTCTTCGCGCACGGCCTCATAGTCTTCGACCGGACCTGCAAGAACAGGCGAAAGGGGTAAAGCTGCAGCGATCAGGCCGATCAAGAATTTGGAGGACATTATCTTAACCTCTTTTTTAGCACGGTAATTATTGCGTTGTCGGAAAGTCTTACACTACACAGCCACCATGACACGGGTCGATAACCACGTTCCCAAGGTGCTCTTTGTGTGCCTCGGGAATATTTGCCGCTCTCCCATGGCGGAAGGCGCTTTGCGAGAAGCAGCGGCGGCGGCTGGTATCGAGCTGCAAGTGGATTCGGTTGGGACTGCCGCCTACCACATCGGCGAAAACCCCGATCCGCGAGCCATCGCTACGGCGCGCTCGCATGGTGTCGATATTTCGAAGGCTCTTGGTCGGCAGCTGACCGAGGCAGATTTCCACGACTTCACCCATATCCTTGCTCTCGATAAAGCTAATCTGGCCGGGATCAAGGCGCGCAAACCCAAGCACGGAACGGCGAAGGTCGATCTTTTGCTCGACCTTGTTCCGGGCCGTGAGGGAGAGTCTGTGCCCGATCCCTATTACGGCGATGAAGATGGTTTCGAGCAATGCTGGCAGACGATCAGTGAGGCGGTCGAAGCGCTGATTGAGAAGCTTGGATATCACACCGCCTGAGGCTTTTGGGATCCGCGCGTTGGTCCCGCGAACCGATATTGCGCGTAAAAAAGCATGACCGCGCCAAGCAGCACCGGCCCAGCCACCAGCAAGGGATCGGGCAATTCGTAAAACCCGGCGGTTTCAAACTCGACGAGCGGAGCGCGCAGCACGATGACGAATGCCCAGATCATACGTGCCAGATGCCTCCCCACGCGCAATCTGGCACGATCATGCTGGCGAAGGTGCCAATTGATGTCCCCGCCAAGCAGGATCAACGGGACGAGCAGTACCACGACCGGACCGATAGGAGGCACTAGGCCCGACATCACATTAGGCAGGGCAATTGCCAGGAACGCGGCAACGGCAGCCACCTCGATCACGCTGAGCGCGACCTCTGCGCTGCGCACATTTGCGCTCGACGGCTTGAGCGCCAGCCAGGCCGTGATCACAGCGTAGGACGACGTCACTGCATTGAGCGCGAGCGGCGCGATAAACTCCCTTGCCAGCATCACCAATGCCGTCACGCCGATCAGCAAGACCGATGCGATGCAAACCTGCCCTGCGCGAATATGCAGCCGGCTTCCCTTGGTCGCGAAAAATGCGACCAATGCCGCCACGAACCAGATCCCGCCAACGATCATGTGTCCCTGATACTCAACAAGCGAGTATGGCACCGGATCGAAAAAATCGATCGGATCGGGCGCGAACAATTGAGTAGCCATGCCTGCCCCTTCCACCACCCAAGGTTGCGACTGCCTACCACTCTAGCAGACCGTGGACAAATGAAGGCGTTCCGCCGCCTATCCTCCACGCAGCAATTGCACGCCCCAGTCGCGCTCGAACAGGTAGAGCAGCACCCGTGCCGCCTCACCGCGCTGCGATGTCAGACCTCCGTCCCGGTCTATCAGCAAGCGCGCGTCGGCGTGCGCTGCGGGCAGGAGCTTTTGCACTTGCTCCAGATTGGCGATCCGGAACGCTGCCTCGCCCGACTGGCGTGTGCCGAGGAGCTCTCCACCGCCGCGCAATTCGAGATCTTCCTCGGCGATGCGAAAGCCGTCCTGCGTCTCGCGCATGAGAGCAAGCCGCTTGCGACCTGCCTCGCTGAGTTCGCCGCCGCGCAGCAGCAGGCAGACAGATTTTTCGCTCCCCCGCCCCACGCGGCCGCGCAATTGGTGAAGCTGCGCTAACCCAAATCGTTCAGCCTGTTCGATGACCATCAAAGTTGCCGAAGGCACATCGACGCCTACCTCGATCACGGTGGTCGCGATGAGGAGCTTGGACCCGCCGCTGGCGAACCTTTCCATGTTCGCATCCTTGATTTCCGGGCGAAGCTGTCCGTGGACCAGGACAACGTCGTCCCCAAACCGCTCTTTCAGCGAAGCATAGCGCGCCTCGGCGGCGGCGATGTCGGCCGTTTCGCTATCCCGAACCATTGGGCACACCCAATACGCCTGCTGACCGGTCGCGAGATGGCGCTCGACCCCCGAAACGATATCTTCCATCCGCTCTTGCGCAACCACGCGAGTATCAATCGCCTGTCGTCCCGGCGGAAGCTCGTCGAGACGGCTCACGTCCATCTCGCCATATTGGGCGAGCGTCAGACTGCGCGGAATGGGCGTGGCTGTCATGGCAAGTGTGTGCGGCGCACGCTTGCCCTTCGCGGCGAGTGCGAGGCGCTGCTGCACGCCGAACCGGTGCTGCTCGTCAATCACCACCAGCGCCAGATCCTTGTACGTCACGCTGTCCTGAAAGATGGCATGAGTGCCGACGAGAATATCGATATCGCCGTTGAGCAGGCTCATCAGCAGCCCTTCACGCTCGCGCCCTTTCGCCCGGCCGGTGAGGATTGCGACTTCGGCGCCGGTCGGAGCGGCCATCTTGCGCAGGGTTTCAAAGTGCTGGCGCGCGAGGATTTCGGTCGGTGCCAGCAATGCCGCCTGCTTGCCCGCTTCGACTGCGATCAACATCGCTTCGAGCGCCACCACGGTCTTGCCTGCGCCCACGTCTCCCTGCAGCAAACGAAGCATCGGCGCTTCCTGCTGAAGATCGCCTTCGATCTCGCTTACGGATCGTTTTTGTGCGCCGGTCATCTCGAACGGCAGATCGAGGCGGTCGCGCAAACTTCGATCACCCTTGAGCGGTTGCCCGCGTTTTCGCCGACCGTCCGCCCGTACCAGCAGCAAGGCGAGGCTGTTCGCGAGCAACTCGTCATAGGCCAGCCGGTCGCGCGCTTTTTCGTGCTGGTCCTTGTGCGCGAGGTGGAGCGCGTCATGCCAGTTGGGCCAGCCCTCGCGCTCGAATTGTCCCGGCTCGATCCATTCGGGCAGCTCTGGCAAACGCTCGAGCGACTGCGCCACCAGGCCAGCGACCCGTGGCTGCGTGAGCCCTTCAGAGAGTGAATAGACCGGCTCGTTCATCCGCGCGAGATGCGCTGCAGAATCCTTCTCGACATGGTCGGGGTGCACAATCTGGAGCATGTCCCCGTACCGATCGAGCCGCCCGGCGATCCAGCGCTTCTCTCCAACGGGCAGCTGCTTTTTCGCCGTGTAGGACGCCCGCCCAAAATAGGTGAGCGCGCACATATTGCCGACTTCGTCCTGAGCCATCACCCGGTACGGCCCGCGACCCGGATTGCGCGCGGCGCGATGCTCCGTTGCGGTCAGCGCGACAATGACCTGCTCGCCTTCCGCGCCTTCATCGAGGTTGGCAATCGCGCGGCGCGTCACGAAGCGTTCGGGCAGGTGGTAGGCCAGATCCTTGACCCGCGTCAGTCCCAGCTTCTCAAGCGGCTTTGCGAGCTTTGGCCCCACTCCATCGAGCGTCTGGCTTTCAGCAAACAGCGGGTTGAGAATGTCGGGGCGCATGCACAAAGCCTATACGATCTTGAACGTGCCTTGCGAGTGCCTTACTTCACTCGCATGCCTGATATGCCCACCTTAGAAACCCGCCTCGCTCGCGCCAAATTCCGTGCCTGGCACCGCGGCACGCGCGAAGCGGATTACATGATTGGTGGCTATTTCGATCGCTATCACGCCGAATGGGGTGAGAAGGAAATGGACTGGTTCGAGGACCTGCTCGCCGAAGACGACGTCGACGTGATGGCATGGGGCCTCAAGACGCAGCCCGTCCCGGAGCGGTTTCAGGGCGAGATGATCGAGAAAATGCAGCGTCTCGACTACGTCGACATCCCGAGCTAGGGCCGCGGCGTATCTGAATTCCTGCGGCAGCGCAGGAACTCCCGCCAACCCGAACGCTTTAAACTCACATGCCCGATCTCAACCGCATCCTTGCGGCCCAAGCCCCTCTGACCTTGTCGTCGCTTCCCCGCGGCGCGCAGCCGCTTGTCATGAGCGACCTCGCGCGCGCGGCGAAAAAGCGTGCCGTTTTCATCGCACCCGACGATGCAGCGATGCGTTCTGTTGCCGAGGCTGCGCGGTTCTTCGCGCCAGAGGTTGAGGTGCTCGAGTTTCCGGCATGGGATTGCCTCCCTTACGACCGCGCCAGCCCCGCGCTTTCGGTGAGTGCTGCGCGCCTGTCCGCGCTGTTCCGATTGCAGCACCCCTCAACCGGTTCGCAGTTGCTTGTCACTACGATCAACGCCGTCCTCCAGCGCGTACTGACCCCGTTTCGCATCCGAGAGAGCGTTCGAGGGTTCAAACCGGGAACCACCATTGGCCACGAGAGCCTCGCTGCATTGCTCACACGGCAGGGTTATACGCGCACAGATACGGTCGTCGATCACGGCGAGTTTGCGGTGCGCGGATCGATCGTCGACATATTTCCATCCTCGCTCGATGAAGGCCTGCGGCTCGACTTCTTCGGCGATGAGCTTGAAAGCCTTCGTCTGTTCGATCCGTCGACGCAGCGTTCGACCGGGCGGCTTAAGGATCACCTGCTCCTGCCCGCATCCGAAGCGCTTATCGACGAGGATTCCATCAGGCGTTTCCGCAGCCGATACCGCGAGAAATTCGGCGCCGCTGCCACGCAGGACCCGCTATACGAAGCGGTAAGCGACGGGCGGCGCTTGGCGGGAATGGAGCACTGGCTGCCGTTGTTCGAAGAACGGCTGGCAACACTGTTCGACCACCTCGCCGACGATGACGTCGTTGTGATCGACCAGGCGGCACTCGGAGCAGCCGAAGAACGGCTTTCCGACATTCAGGACTACCACGACCAGCGCGGACGCGTGGCGAGCGACAAGACCGGGTCCTACCGACCGCTTGAGACCGACGCGCTGTACCTGGCTAGTGACGAATTCCAGAGCGCCTTGGCAAAAGCGCCCGCGCACCGTGCCAGCGTCTTCGCTGCGCCCGAAGCGGAGGCGGTGCTGGACTTCGGCTTCAAGGCAGCGCGCGACTTCACGCCGGAGCGCGCTCGCGGCGACAATGTCTACGAGGCCGCTGCCAAGCACTTCAAGGCGATCGCGAAAGACGGGCGCAAGCCTCTTTTCGCGGCCTACTCAACCGGCAGCGCGAAACGCATCTCTTCGATCCTCGAAGAAGCGGGCGCGCCCACCGTCCTCGCAGAGAGCTGGCAGGAGGCGCAGGGTCTTGCGGCCAAGGGCCAGACTGCGGCGATGGTCCTGCCGCTCGACACCGGGTTCGCAAACGACAATCTGGAAGTCCTGACCGAGCAGGACGTGCTCGGTGATCGGCTCGTCCGGCGCAAGAAGAAGCGCAAGGATTCCGACGCTTTTCTCGCCGAACTTCAGGCACTCTCACGCGGCGATCTGGTTGTCCATGTCGAGCACGGCATCGGCAAATATTTGGGCCTAGAACCGGTTCCCGTCGGCAAGAGCCAGCACGATTGTGTCACGCTCGAATACAAGGGCGGCGACAAGCTTTACATCCCGGTCGAGAACCTTGAGGTTCTCTCGCGCTATGGCTCATCGGAAGAGACGGTACCGCTGGATCGCTTGGGCGGTGAGGCATGGCAGAAACGCCGCGCCAAGCTGAAGGAGCGCATCACCGCCATCGCCGGCGAATTGATGAAGGTTGCCGCCGAGCGCGCGCTCAAGAAAGCGCCGCGCTTCGAAGCAGAGGACGCAAGCTTCAACCAGTTCGTCGACCGCTTTCCCTGGGAAGAAACCGACGATCAGGATGCCGCCATCGCCGATGTCCTGCGCGACCTTGAAAGCGGCAAACCGATGGACCGGCTGGTCTGCGGCGATGTCGGCTTTGGAAAGACCGAAGTCGCTTTGCGCGCCGCTTTTGTCGCGGCGATGAGCGGCAAGCAGGTCGCAGTGGTCGCCCCCACCACCCTACTCGCCCGCCAGCATTACGAGAACTTCAAGCAACGCTTCGAAGGGTTCCCTCTCAAGCTTGGCCGCTTGTCGCGTCTTGTGTCGTCCAAGGAGGCAGCGGAAACTCGTGAAGGCCTCGCCAACGGTACAGTTGACCTCGTGGTCGGCACTCATGCGATTCTTTCCAAGTCCACCGAATTCAAGGACCTCGGCCTCGTTATCGTCGACGAGGAACAGCGCTTTGGTGTGACGCACAAGGAGAAGCTGAAGCAGTTACGCGCCGACGTGCACATGCTCACGCTGACCGCCACGCCGATCCCTCGTACATTGCAGATGGCCATGACCGGCCTGCGCGAGCTTTCCACTATCCAGACCCCGCCGGTCGACCGCCTCGCGGTGCGGACTTACGTGATGGAGTGGGACGACATGGTGATGCGCGAGGCGTTGCTGCGCGAACATCACCGCGGTGGACAAAGCTTCATTGTCGTTCCGCGCATATCGGACATGGCCGATGTCGAGGAGTGGCTGCACGAGAACGTACCAGAGGTCAAAGCCATCAGCGCGCACGGCCAGATGGGCGCTGCCGAAATCGAACAGCGCATGAGTGCATTCTACGATCGCAAATACGAAGTGCTGCTGTCGACGACGATCGTCGAATCCGGCCTCGACCTGCCGAGCGCCAACACTATCATCATCCACCGCGCCGATCGCTTTGGCCTTGCCCAGCTTTACCAGCTGCGTGGGCGCGTGGGCCGGTCGAAGCTGCGCGCTTACGCTTATCTCACCTACGAAAAGGACGTGCAGCTTTCCGAAGTGGCGGAAAAGCGCCTCAAGGTATTGGGCGATCTCGACAGCCTTGGTGCAGGCTTCCAGCTTGCCAGCCACGACCTCGATATTCGCGGTGCTGGCAACCTGCTGGGCGACGAGCAATCGGGCCACATTCGCGAGGTCGGATTCGAACTCTACCAATCGATGCTCGAAGACGCGATCCTTGCCGCGAAGGCTGGCGAGATGGGGCTCGAGAAAGCGCAGGACGCATTCTCACCGCAGATCACCGTCGATGCGCCGATCATGATCCCCGAGGATTACGTCCCCGACCTCGCTGTGCGCATGGCCCTCTATCGTCGTCTCAACCAGGCGCAGGACAAGGCCGAAATCGAGAGCCTTGCGGCAGAGATGATCGACCGCTTCGGCGACCTGCCGCAGCCGACCAAGAACCTCGTGCGGCTCATCGAGATCAAGCATCAGGCGATTGAGGCGAACATCGCCAAGATCGATGTCGGCGCGCGCGGAACGCTGGTGACCTTCCACAAGGACGACTTCCCGGACGGGCCGGGCCTAATCGCCTATGTCGACCGGCTCAAGGACACAGCCAAGCTGCGCCCGGACATGAAGCTTGTCATCAACCGCGCATGGGGCGACCCGGAAAGCCGTCTCAACGGATTGTTTCAGCTGACCAAGGGCCTGAGTGGAATCGTGCGCAAGGCGAAGAAGCGCGAAAAGCAAGCCGCCTAGCTGAACAGGTGAGAGATCAGGTTGTAACGCACACCCGATGTCGTCTCCTGAACCTCGTGCAAGAGTGAAGACGAGAAGACCATCGCAGTACCTGCGGGCACGCGGTAACCTTTCGGGCTGAACTCCTCAAAGGTAATTTCGCCGCCTTCATATTCATCGTTGAGGCTCATCGAGAGTGCAAACCGACGATGTGCACCGGGTGGATCGACATTGTCGCGGTGCCCCATCGCGATGCCTTCACGCTTGCCGACATAACGCGCAATATGCAGGTCCTCGCGCCGGGTCACATCGTAGGCGAAAGCTTTCTTGATCATCGGAGTGACGCGTCCGAAGATCCTTTCGTCAAGAAATCTCAGCGTATTGGGATCCTTGATAATGAGGTCGATCCGGTCCTGCCGATTGTGATCGTAGACCGGCACCTTGTAATTGCCTGAGATCTCCCCCGGCTGAGGCTTGCGCACCATGAAGGGCGTGTCTGTTTCGACCGATTTGACAAGGTTTCCGCACTCTTCCGGCGAAAGTACGTTGGGCACGATCAGGATAGGCGCGTGAGGCGGGCTCCAGCGCATTTCCTCGGCTGCTTGCGAATTTTCCAAAACACTCATGATCGTATCCAGCGTTGGGCCTGCGTCGTTGTCGATGTCGAAATAGGCGCGAATTTGGCGGAACGGCGTGATCAAGACCAGCCGCGTTGTCTGGTCTTCTCCCTTGTGAAGTCCGTATGAGGCGAAGAACGCTCCCGACGGATCGCTTGCGATAGGCCAAGGAAAGTTCGCCTCGCGCTTCATTTGCTTGTTTGCGCTTGCATCCGCCGAAGCGCTCACTGCGATCACGGTCGCATTAGCGTCCTCAAATTGCGCATCCAGATCGGCAAGCGCACGCAAGAGCGCAGCAGATTGCTCCGAATGAGGAACGCTCAGGAATGCGAGCAACAGATAGTGGCCCGACAGATGATCGTCGGCGAGGTTAATTTTCCTGCCCTGCTCATCGCGCGTCTCGAAGGGCATCGCCAGGGCACCGGGCCAGAGCGGTTGCACATAAGGCCGGATAGACGGCGCGGCGATCTCATATGTCGGGCGATTATCGGACATTGCTTTGCAGCTTCACGTAAACATGCAGCAGGTCAATGGCAGTGTAGAGGGGCTCGCGAAATTATGCCCACGCAGCGCACGCAGTCAGCCGTGGCCCTGCCCTCTTGCCGTGCGCGACAAGGCAATCACGTCGTCGCTCTTCATTGGCTGAGCACGCAGGAAGCCCTGCCAATAGTCGCATCCTTCCGCCTTGATCGTTGCGCGCTGAACGTCGCTCTCAATACCCTCGGCGTAGATTGCAAGGTCCAGCGCCTTGGCGAGCGCCATGATGGCCCGTAACACCGCCAGCGCCTTGGTGTCGCCAGGAATGCCATCGACCATGATCTTGTCGAGCTTGATCGCATCGAGCGGCAGCGCCCGCAAATAGTGGAAGTTGCAGAAGCCAGCCCCGAAGTCATCAAGCGCGGTACGAAAGCCAAGTGTACGCAGAGCATTGAGAGCCGCCGAAGCCTGTTCGATATTTCGAACAAGCAGATCCTCAGTGATCTCGAGCATAAGGCGCTCAGGTTCGATCTGGCTTTTCGCGATGCTCTCGGCGAAATCGGCGGCAAAGCGCGGATCGCCCAGCTCCTCGGGCGTGATATTGAGCGAAATGGTGAGATCGTGAGGCCAACTCGCTGCATCTTCAAGCGCCCTTGCAACGACATGCCGTGACAAGGGCGCCACGAGAGCAGCACGCTCAGCAATCGCAAAAAGGTCGCGCGCTCCGATCTCTCCAAGCGAGGGATGCTGCCAACGTGACAGTGCTTCGGCCCCGACCACCGCGCCTGTGCGACAACTGAATTGCGGCTGGAACAGCACTTCGATCTCGCGCCGGTCGAGCGCGCGCAATAGGTCCTGTTCGAGCGCCGATGCCTTTACCCCGGGCAGATTGCCCGGTGCACCGCCTCGCAGCGAGCCGGCTCCTGTCGTTCCTGTCGATGTGCGCCCGTTATTCATGCGGCTCCCTTATTCCCGCATTTCGCCAAAATCGCTCCCCAATTGCAATCCGCCCAAAATTGGAACATCAGGATAACTCATTAGTGCCTGTGGGGGGCGCGCTGCCAGCGTAGCATGGACAAGTAAACGCTTAGGCAAGGCGGATTTTTCGCGAAATTGTGCGGAGTGCGTGAATGGGGACTGCAGTGGACACCGACACCAATGGCAGCCGCTCGGGCGATGGTCCGGTGCGAGGCAATTTCGAGAAGGTCGCCCTCGTCGCTTCTGATTCGCCGCGCGCACAGGAAGCCTATTCCATGCTTTGGGCTCAGCGCGACTGGTGCGCGATGGAGGACGCCGATGCAGTGGTCGTTCTGGGCGGCGACGGCTTCATGCTCCAGACGCTTCACTCGATGATGGACACAGGCCGCATTGTTCCCGCCTATGGCATGAACCGCGGCACGGTCGGGTTCCTGATGAACCGATATGACATGACGAAGCCGGTGATGGAGCGCCTGAATATCTCGCGTGCCAAGACAATCACACCCCTGTGCATCACCGCGGTTACGCAAGCCGGCGAAAAGCACGAGATGTACGCGATCAACGAATTGTCACTGCTGCGTGAAACCCGCCAGACAGCGAAGCTTGAGGTCACTGTGGGTAGCCGCGTGCGTATTCAACAGCTGGTGGGCGACGGGGTGCTTGTCGCGACCCCTGCTGGATCGACCGCTTACAACCTGTCAGCGAACGGCCCGATCCTGCCGCTCGACAGCGGAATGCTTGCCCTCACCCCGATCAGCCCATTTCGCCCGCGTCGCTGGCGCGGAGCCGTTCTACCGGACGAAATGCGAATCAAGTTTCGCGTGCTCGAGCCGGTCAAAAGGCCGGTTGCAGCCGTCGCCGACCAAAAAGAGCTGCGCGATATCGCTGAAGTCACGATCGAGATCGCGCATGACTGCGACCTGGAACTGCTCTTTGATCCCGGACAATCACTAGCCGAGCGTATAGTCGCTGAACAATTCGCGGTGGATTAGGCTGATCGCGCAAGCGGGGCACGAAAACACGAATTCACCCCTTGCATTGCTCGCCGCGCCTGCATATAGGCTCGCCTCCGCTTCCCTCAATACCGCTTGGGAAGCTGCTCCCCGATAGCTCAGCGGTAGAGTAGGTGACTGTTAATCACTTGGTCGTTGGTTCGAATCCAACTCGGGGAGCCACTATTTTCAAAGACTTAGATCGAAATTTTGCACGGTGAGCTTTCTCCTGTGTACGCCGACTGTGTACTGCTTCAGTCCGACAGCCCACCATTCACGACGGTGAACTTCGGCTCAGATACCATTTCCATTGCAGCCCGCACGTCTTCACGGTTCGTGTTGGCGTACTTCTGTGTGGTCTTGATATCTGCGTGGCCAAGGAGCTGACGGGCAATTTCCAGGTTGGGAACTGCGCGGACCAGTCGCGTAGCTCCGGTGTGGCGCAAGTCGTGAAATCGAAAATCTCGCAAGCCCGCTTCCTTCACCACAGCGTTCCAGGGCTTGTATATCCCATGCTCGGTCCAAGGATACCGCTCCCCCTTTATCTGGCCGGTGGTGCGGTTCGTTTTCCGACACGTGTACGTGAATACCCGGTTGCAGCCTGCTACCCTTGGCTGAGCGTTCAGTAGTTCGACCATGGATATGGTTAGAGGTTCTCGTGGATGATCGGATCGTTGCCTTCGCCCTTGAGCGGGACGAACGCTACTTCCTCTTCAAAATCCACATTTTCCCATATGAGATCGAACACGGCTGTTTTCCGCGCGACGGATAGGATCGCAAATTGTACCGGGCCTTTGAGGTCTGGGTGCAGCTTCTCAATGGCCGCGAAAAGCTTTACCTGCTCTGCCTCGCTTAGTGTCCGAGTACGGTGTTTTTCGGCCTTGTTCTTGATTGCCGCCGACCAATCTAGCTGAGGGGTGCGAAAACCGCATTTGCTGGCATATCGGATCGCTGCGCGAAGGTGTGCTAGATCGCGGTTGATTGTAGTGTCTTTCACCGCATCGCCTTTCCGATTTATCATAAGCTTCCGCCGCGCGCGGAATGTCACTAGGTCGGGCAGCGTAAGGCGAGAGATAAGCATATTCGGGCCGTCCCCGATGGAAAGACAATACTCGGCGTTGATGCGACGACACTGCTTGTTGCGCCAATCCGCCTCCTTGGCGGCGCGATAGCGTTCCAAACACTGAGCCAGCGTTAGATCGCGCGATCCATCCGACATATGTCCAATGGCGTTTGCTTCTGCCTGGAGCCTCTGCCGCGCTTCTGCTCGCTTGATATCTACAAGTTTGGCAGCTTCCGAGGCCTCAACGCATCCGGTGGAGCCACGGAATGTCCTGCCGTCGATGACAAACTTGTACTGCCAGAATTCGCTTTCTGGCCGCGTATAGAGATATCTGCGCTTCGTCCCCGTTGGCATGTAGGCCTCACCTGGTAAGTGTTGTTCCGCTTCCACGCATCGAGATCGCGTTCGTCAACGCGAAAGCTGTTTTTCCCAACCCTCAGGCAGGGCATTTCCTCCATGAGCCTTCCGGCCTGCTTCGGGCTGATATTCAATTTGGACGCTATATCGCCCCTCGAAAGCATCGACATTGCGCGCTTCCAGCTATGATCCTTGTTAAAAGAAGACCGCTGAGCGTCCTCACACTCAGCAGCGATCTTCAGGATAGGATGAGAATGATTCCCAAGAACATGTGAAATGTGCTGATGGCTGTGGATAAGGGTAATGGTTCATTAGCGAATGTCAGATATATATAGCTCACTAGAGACTTGCCCACCGACGGATCGCAGGGCCAACTAGCCAAGGTCGATCCATGTCGTTGTCAAATCCACCAGCATCGAAAGAGTACCTCACGGTCAAAGAAGCCGCGGAGGTTGTGCGATTGTCCCGTGCCTATCTGGACAAGATGCGGTTAAGCGGCGGCGGCCCTAGATATTTCAAGGTTGGAGGCAGGGTTCTTTATCGCCGTGATGTGCTTGAAGCTTGGATCGAACAGCGTGAATATGAACGCACTAAGCTGTGGAAAGAGAAGTACGATCCCTATTCGCTGATTGAATGATTGGCGACCCTACAAACCCATTCGTTGATCGACCGATCGACCGACCTATACATCGACCGCCCCCTATGGGCCGCCTCCCCGGGCCGGCACGCTAGACTACGGGATCAGAGGTGTTTCTTCCGCTTTTATGGTGTGGTCCCTTTAGACCACATCAGCAAGCTAATCCCGCAAGAGAAGGATAAGCACGAGTGGGCAATGCGTTGCCGCAACCCACAGAAGCTAGGCTGGTAGGCGAATTGCCAGCCTTGTTTGCTCCCGCGTTGATAAGCGGCGGATAAAGGGAGACCGCTCAACCGCCCCTCCCCAGTTTGCTGGGTTCCGCTTTTCGCCTGTGTCCATGCCATACGGCTTGGCTCCGAGGTTCATCGGATTGGACAACAGCTTTGCCCATCGTTCAGAGTTTTAGGGATTTCCCTGAACATTCTGATCGTGGTCGGCAAAGCTGTATCCGCCTTCAACTTCCACCAAGGTTCAAGGATGAATAACCGATGAGCATTCTCAATGCATTCCCATGACCCAAGCAGCATGTCGCTGGCAGACCTCAACCGCTCAAGCGGCGAGCTGACTAATCGCCTAGCCTATTCCGGGGAGTACCACCGACGGAAGAATCGCAAAGCTGCGATCACTCGCCAGCAATGGAAAGACACTGGTTGCGAATATCTCATGACCTTCACCGACTTTCGCCAACAAGGGCGGCGAAACCGCATCAGGAAAGAGTTAGGTCTCGACCCAATTTACCTGCCAGGCGAAGGTAAGCCGAATACGGTCCACTAAACACAACAAAACTGCTCCCGCGAACAGCGGGGGCAGGCGGTCCGCGAAGCGGGACGCAACCTTCAACCCGCTATCCATAAACGCGTCGGGTCTCGCAGACATTGCGCCGAGCTGGGTCTCGTAGTCAGGCGTCGATCCTACCCTGGACCGTCTCTTTCGCTTGATGCAATCGATGGCCATCAGGTTTTGTATCGGCTGTGGGTGACGGCTTGGAAAAGCCAGGCTTTTACCCGATAACGCTCCATCGGTACGTCATCAAAAGCACCCAAGTTCTGCCCTATTTGTGCGGCTTCAATGGGGGATGAATAGGGGGCGTTTCCCCTATTTGGATTTCAATCATCCTTCCCTCGCAATGCAATCAAAGCTCCAGAATGAAATCAATCTAGTGCTGGTGCAGGCTTTCGGCACCATTGAGAGCCGTTCGGGGAAAATGCAGTTCGAACTGTGCGGCAACTCGAGTTTTTAGCGTGAGCGGTCATTGGCTTCGCTCAGGGTCTGTGTCGCGGCCCATCAACGGAGTTTGGTCCCCTGATGGGCTTTGATGGGACGACTTTAAGACCCATTTTGGTCGACGAACTCTTTAGTTTGAAGGTAGCCAAGACCGATGAATGCCAAGGATTGATCGACATAGAAACTTTGGTCGATTGTAGAGTACTGTGGGAAGTCCAAGGCTAGGAAATTAACCCCAGTAGAATTGAAGACCGTGGCTGTGCCGTCGCTGCCGTTCAGGTAGTCTGCGTAGCTAGCCGTGTTGTATGCCATCCATGAGGAAAGGTCTGATGGCGCATAACCCAAGTTTGCGCAGTCCCAATATTTGGACCGAGGATCGCTGTCTTCCAGAGCCTGCATGAATCGCCGTTGGTCATCCCATCCGACGCTGTTCGGTTCCGTCTGCTCAGCAAAGGTATCGTCAAGTGTCTCGGGCAAGGCCATCTTGATGTAGACGATCTTTGTGGCGCTGCTTTCGCCTTGTGCCGTTCCAGAGAAGTACGAAGTCTGTAACCTCTGGCCATCTGCCGATTCGATGGCTGGTATTTCTAGATCAATACCCTCTGCTTGGAGGCGGTCCTTTAGAATGTGATAGGCACCAAAGGTGTAATTTGGATCGTGTTCTGCGTCGATGATGACGACGCGTTTTTGACCGCCCACAATCAAAGGGAAAGCACCTAGGTTTTCAGATTTTCCACCATCCCACACGCGAAGTCTATTACTGTCGATTGCTGAAAAAGGGTTCGGCATCCACTGTTTCAATGCCCCGACAGCCGCACCAGATATCGCAACCATTCTGTACAACGGAAATTCATCCTCAGACACATTCGTCCATTGAGCGGCTCCGAGGTTACCATTCGAAATGCCTTGAGGGGTGAAGGTGACAATTACGTCATTCCCTGTGACGTCCCTTGGCTGCGCGATGGTCGCATTTACGAGAATGTTTGGTATCTCACCGTTTGAGGCTGATTCAGCAAAACTGGAGAGCTTAAGGCCGTTTTCCCAAGTGTCCCCATTTCCGTAGGTCCGGAGTATTGCACTTTGGTATAAGCCCACCGAATTTCTGATCAGCCAGTTCCAGCCGATCTGCGTGTTCGTGACGAAATTTCCTTTGGTGACGATCTCACATACGCGTTGCGTGTATTCCTGATCTGATAAGGAATAGTGACCGAAGCGTTGGTCGCCAGGATTGGTGAGTAGATAGCGCGAATACAGCCAATAGTTTGCGTAACTGCCTCCGGAGACCGACGAGATTGCAGGGGCCGTGGATACCATATTGCCTTGGTCAAGGGCTTTCAAAGCCCCAATCATGAAAAGCGAAGAACGCAGACCCCCGCCAGAAAGCGCGATTGCCCAGCTCTCTTCCGCTTCGATATTCGCTGAGCTTGCCTCTTGCGCTTCATTGGCTGTCGAAACAGTAGGCCAACCAAGCGCAATCATTGAAAAAGCCGATAGCAGAAAACGCGAAGCAGTTTGCGATTTACTCATTACAACCCCCATCTAAAGCAGAACTTTTAAAGCAAAGTGATTTGGTGTTTGCAAGTTAGCCTGCATGGATAAAGGGAATAGGCCGCAGTAGTAGGTTGTATTGATCGACGATTGGACTTCGCCTCCGCTCCCAATTCGTGACGCCTAAATATGTCCGGAAGATGTGTGCCAATTCAATGAAGATGGGCTGTAATTTCTCATATATCGAGTGGCCCTTGTTCCGCTCGTTTCTCACGATATGTCAGTGGGCTGACAGGGTGAAAAAGGAAGGACCCGAGTAAGTGAACTCCGCTTTAAATAGGGTTTCTGGGTTTTTCGCGCTTCTCGGCATGCTTAACATTGCTGGGTCTATCGACACATTGTTCACACTTACCGCTAGCTTAAAATATCTTATCGCCTGGTGGGACTGGCTTTTCGGAAGCGTCTTTCAGTGGCTCGCCATCGAGCTTCCTCGGTGGCAACGCGACTTCATAGTCCTCTTGGCGATTCTGACACTGCAAAGCATCCGGCTCATCATGTTCCAGCCGCTTAAGGATGTTCCGGTCTTCCGTTCGTATCCTGAGTCTCACGAGTCACTGGATGAGGCTGAAGAAAGAATAAAAAACCTTCCTCTAATCGAGCGTTTTCGAGGACGGTTATTCATTTTCAACAAGCACTTTCTCACTATTGCCTCGCTAGCGATAGCAGGCCCGCTCTCTATCCGTATTCCATTCCTCGCGACATTTGTCGCAACATCGCTCACCGCATACTTTGTGATCTGTAATGCCATCGGGTCGATAGTATCAATTCCGTGGTGGTGGGTAGCTCTCGCAATCACTTCAACCATGGTCCTGGCCATGGAATGCTTCCCACCTGGGAGCATGGCGAGAGCTTTGATTTTCGCGAACTTAGCTCCTTCTACCGACACACCGTTGTCAAATGTTCGAAGGATATCCTCACTCCTCGGACGGATTATCGCTTACGTCCTTCATCTCGCCTACACGGTACCAATGTCCGTGCTGGTGCTTGCAGCACCGCCATTTGCGGCTTTGGCAATTCAGTATCGTGGGATCATGAAACTCATCGCACTGTTTCTCGCTGTCCTGATCGTGGATTCTGCAGTCGAGTTAACTATGTCAGATCGGCTGATCTCACCGCTCACGAATTTGCCTTACGCACCAGAGATCGGATCGTTTGAAATAAGGCAAATGGACTCCCAAGGTAACGTGTGCATTCGCGCCGAGACGATGCAAGATGACCGAACCATTTGCGAGGTTTCTCCGAGGCATTGAGCCAAAGACCGACGTGAACATTAGGCTGCCGTGCAAGCGGATCAATGTAACTCATGCTTCGTAGCCTCTTGGACCAAGCACCAGGGGCAGCCATATGAGCCGATTTTCCCTTAGGCTCGTTGCCAACCGTGCTGTTCTCTGTTTTTCGAAGCCTTCTGTTGCCTAGGTGGACGGCATGCTAATTGGGAAAGCTAAGTCGGTCGCGTTTTTGCGCTTCTCCGGGCAGCGCGTAACTCATCTAGACTCAATGGTATCCGTTTGCGGTGGGCCATCCGATGGCAATTCGCACACAGAAGCGCCAAATCTTTGAGCCTGGTTTTGCTACCCTTGCCGAGAGTGTGAACAGGCTTGAGATGGTGGACCTCGATGAACCCGTCTCCCAACTCACCGAATGCTGCTTCGAAGTCGAATTCGCACACCTCACATTCTACACTTCCAGCCTTTTTGGCTGAGACGATCTTCTTTCGGCTAAGGCTGCGGTCGCGTTCGTACCTTTTGTGCAATCGCATCACAACGCCACCTTCTTCCCCCTCGACCTCGTCTTCATTCGGTAGTGCGGCCAAAGATTCAACATCTGCTTTCTCGACCGCTTTCCGTATCCTATCTGCTTCGAGCTTTAGTGCCACTGGGTCTTTCACAAACTTGTACCAGACAACTTTCTCCAGCTTTCCCCCTGACTTCATCCCAGCCTTTCCCTGAGCTTTGAAAGCCGGGTCGATCGATCGGAAATTCATCATCTTCATGTAGGCACCATTGCGATTGCGAAGTGTCTCTCCTGCATCCGTCCCCAAAATCTTATGCATCTTCTTCAGCAATCCCGACAGGTTTTTACTAAGGTACTCCCCTTTCCGGGTGGCGAAGACCGATTGCTTAAGTAGAGCTGTAAAGCCAGTACGAGTTCGTCTTCGCCCCAAGTCGGATTGCGTGTCGGCTTCTTGACGTCAAAGCCAAGGGCCTCAAGACGCCTAACCACCAGAGCTAACCCACCAGAAAAGTCATTCTTCCCTAAAGCTTTGCCACTGGCAAACTTGTGAGCAACGCCAAAAATTGCCTTAGATGGGTAAACTCAAACGAGACGCGCGAGTGAGACACAATAGGCGTCTCATTAGGGTTGATAATAATGGCTCTTCATGTCACTTTCCAAGAGTCGAGACCCTATTGAGACGGATCACTGCATGACATTGGTAGGCTACGCACGAGTAAGTTCGGCAGGGCAAAGCTTGGAAATTCAGGAGGCAGCGTTGTCTGACGCTGGTTGCGAAAAGATCTTCTCGGAGAAACGATCGGGCATGTCTGCGAAGGATCGACAGCAGCTCGAGGACGCTATTCGCTATGTCCGTGATGGCGATACCCTTATTGTGACGCGCCTTGATCGCTTGGCCCGCTCAGTCGGTGACCTCTTCACCGTTATTGAGCGGCTGCAGAGCAAAGGTGTTTCGTTTCGTTGCCTGCAGCAGAGTGGCGTGGATACCGACAGTTCTACTGGGAGGCTGATGATGGCGATACTCGGCGCCGTGGCGGCATTTGAGGCAGATATCCGCAAAGAAAGGCAAATGGAGGGTATAGCAAAGGCGAAGGCGGCCGGTGTCTATAAGGGTCGCAAAAAGACAATCGATACTAAGGAGATCATTCGACTTCACAAACAGGGGGTGACCCCATCGCAGATTGCCAAGAAACTTGGTATCAGTCGAGCCAGCGTTTATCGGCACTTAGAGTAGGCCTAGGCTGTTGATTAAATTGCCACTCCCCTAGCGGCATTGGCTGCGGGCGGTATTTAGCGCCTGATGCATTGATTTCTAATCCGGCCTGTTTTGTTCATTGGATCCAGCTTCGCGACTTCAGCTTGGCAAATCCTTTCAAGCTCGACCAAGGCCTATCTTCGAACAGAACCAACCCAGTTAGTTTAGCTCCCCAAATGTCGGCCTCCGCCCCACTTTGCCCCCCACTGGCGTCGCATCCGCGAGAACGTTTGCCGATACCAGCCTGCGATAGCATCATCGTTCATGGCCCTTTGGCCGTTCTGAAAGGAGACCAGGAGGGACTCCGCATCAAAAAAAGTGATGCCGCCAAGGCGTATCAGGCCGCTAAATTCTCAAACGATATGTCCGCCGCGATGGACCTAGTGGACATGGTCTGGGATGAGGGCAAAGAAGATGCGATCATCGACCGCTTAATGGATGCTGGCAAGCGACCTATTTACGTTCTGCCACATCCAGCGTTCGACGACGAAGACGCTATCGATGGCACCGCAGGCATGAGGGATGGGCCAGTCAACGCAATCCCCTTTGCACACGCAGCACGTCTCGCCGAAGCGATCGGGGGCGAGATCGACAACGAAATTACGCAAAAAGCGAGAGTTGGACGAACAAAACTCAATCGATTTCAACGGTTTTTGTGGCAGCCCTCGTTTGTTGGAGACATTTCGACCGACAGACCCTATGTATTAGTAGATGATGCCTTCACCCTAGGAGGCACATTGGCAAATTTGGCGAGTTACATTTTAGCGGGCGGCGGAACAATCGCTTGCGCTACTGCGTTAGCTCATAAAGCGGCAAAGGACGTACCCTTTGCATTAACGCAAGATACATTATACACACTTAAGACAGAGTATGGACCGGACATTGACCGGTTTTGGAAGGACGCAATCGGACATGAAGCGGCTAAGCTTACAGATGCTGAAGGGTCTTTTCTCGTTGACTGGTGGCGAAGCGAGCAGTCAAAGCACGATGGGTACGAGGGACTACAACTCCTCCGAAATCGATTGCTTAAAGTACGAGATCAAGGCGAATAGCGAAAAGGCACGCGCTGAAGCTCAGCAGCGTGGCTATCGTCGCAACAAGCGGGCGGCTAAGCTCGCATAACCGGCTGGGCGGTCCGAAACCGCCCCTCCCCACGTGGTCCAGATGTCTCGCACCCATTTTGGGGCGGCTCCATGCTGGGTCTCGCCTGCCCCCATCAAGATTTCAGAGTACGCATGAGGCGCGGGCCGCCTATGAAGTAGAATGTGTGTACTGAGGCGTGTACTCCTTTGAGTCCTTTTTGGCCGATCTTGACCGGCAGGGCCGCACAAAATTGCCCCAATTCAAGGGTGTCCAGACGGACCGAAGTGCCAAACGCTGGCTTTGAGACTGGTGACTGTTAATCACTTGGTCGTTGGTTCGAATCCAAATCGGGGAGCCATTTTCCACCCACCTTCGATCGCCAGGCCTTGGACAGGGCCATTTCCACCGTGCTAGCACGCGTCTGGAACGTTTCGTTTTGGGAGGAATACATGGGGATTTTTGGACTTGTCGCGGCCTCGCCGATCTTTGTCATGCTGATGGCAGGCGATCTTGATCGTGACACGCGTGACCACTTCGACAAGATCGCTGAATCGGTCTCAATGGCGCCCACTTGCCGCCAGCATGATTTCGTCGTCGACGATGCCGGCATCAGCGATTGGAAAATACGTGCAGTCGCGATGGCTGTCGCAGGCGGCATGGCCGAGCCCGACGCACAGGCTTTGCTCGATCAAACCATCGACGAAGAATACGAAGATACCAAAGCGATGTTCGAGGAAGCCCGTCGCACTGTTCGCACACGCGACCAGTCCGAGCGCTTTAACCGACGCATGAAGAAAGCGTGCGAGCGTCTGGCCGATCACGAACTCTCGGGCGACTACTTCACCGAAGATTGATGCGCCTTTGCAGGGGTGGGCGCTCAGGCGCGTCAGACCCCGGCCAAGAGCCTCACGCCGACCAATCCGACTAGCGCTGCGGTAAGCCAGCGGATCCATTTGAGCGGAAGCACTCGCACGGCCATGAGGCTACCGATCTGGCCGCCGATGACCACCGCGATAAGCAGCGGCAGTGCATCGACCATCGCGCCGCCGAACATGGCAGGTCCGTTCTTGGCGAGTTGACCGGCCAGACCAAACAGTGAGTTTACGAGTATGAAAAGGCTCGCGGTCGCGGCAATCGCGCGCGCATCGCGCCACCGTGTCAGGTGAAGAAGCGGTGCGAGGAATATGCCTCCTCCGATGCCGACCAGCCCTGCCAGAAACCCTATAGGCGCGGCCACGAAAGGCATGGCCTTGGAGAAGCGGTTCGGCACGCTCGTATCGTCCTCCCTCACCGGGATCAGCATCGTCAGCGCTGTCAGAACGAGGCTAGCCCCAAGCAGAAGCAGGAACGAGTTGCGGTCGATCGGCATGAGCCCGCCGATAAACGCCGCCGGAGCCGCAAGAGCGGTCAACGCAATGGCTCCCTTCCACGGTGTCACGCCCGAGCGAGCAAAACGAATGCTCGCACCGCTCACCACCACGATGTTGCACGCAAGGCTGACGAGCGGGAGAACCCGGTAATCCAGCCCTGCCAGCGCCAGAAGCGCCGAATAGGTCGAGCCCCCGCCGAAACCGACGCTTGCATAAAGCAGTGCGGTGACGAAAAAGCCTCCAGCGAGCAGAAGGATCAATGGCACTGTGCCCTAACCTCCCTGCCCGCCAGTTGCCGGTAGTGAAATCCCTGCCTTATGCAGTGCGAACAGCACCCGCATTCGCCGCACCGTGGCAGTGCTTGTACTTGTTGCCAGATCCGCACGGGCACGGTGCATTTCGGCTGATCTCCATGCCTGCATAGGGATTGTCGGTTTGAGAACCGCCCGGTCCAAATGCAGCCTTGGACGAACCGGCGAGCGAACCAAACAGCTCAGCGCGCTCGGCAGATCCATCGCCGTCATCCGAGTTCTCGAGGCCCGTCAACGGATCAATGTGGCCGGTCAGGAAATCAGGCAGATCGGGCAGCGCTGCAGGCTCGGGTTGCTGAATGCGCAGCTCTGACTTGAACAGCAGCTTGGTCACGTCCTCGCGCAGGGTTTCGAGCATCGTTTCGAACAGCGCGAAGGCCTCTTGCTTGTATTCGTTGATAGGCTGCTTTTGAGCAATTCCACGCATCCAGATCACCTGGCGCAGCGCATCGAGCGTCGCGAGGTGTTCTTTCCAGTGATAGTCAAGCTGTTCGAGGAGCAGTTGCTTCTCAACCCGGCGCCAGATTTCAGCGTCATACTTCTCGACTTTCGCCGCCATCATCTCGTCGGTCTGAGCACGAATACGCTCTTCCATGATCTCCTGCTCGACCTGGTCTTCCTCAAGCCACTCGTCGATCGGAGGCGTGATGCCGAAGACCTCTTCGAGCTTCTCCTTGAGCCCTTCGACGTTCCATTGTTCGGGGTACGAGCCGACCGGGCAGTTCGCATAGATGATGGAACTGATGGAATCGTGGCGCATATCGACAACGACATCGTCGACCGCTTCTGAGTCCATAATTTCGGCGCGCTGTTCGTAGATGACCTTGCGCTGGTCGTTCATGACATCGTCGTACTGCACGACCTGCTTACGGGTATCGTAGTTCCGCGCCTCGACCTTCTTCTGTGCCGTCTCAATGGCCTTGGAGAGCCATTTGGACCCGATCGCCTCGCCATCTTCGAGGTTCGAATTCATCATCTTGGCAAACAGGGTGTCCGGGCCGAAGATGCGCAGAAGATCGTCCTCAAGGCAGAGGTAGAAGCGCGAAAGGCCGGGGTCGCCCTGACGGCCCGAGCGACCGCGCAGCTGGTTGTCGATACGGCGTGATTCGTGGCGCTCGGTGCCGAGCACGAACAACCCACCCGCTTCGAGCACCTTGGCTTTCTCAGCTGCGACTTCTTCCTTGATACGGGAGATTTCGGCCTCCTTACGAAGGCCGTCTTCCATTTCACCCAGCTCATCCTCGATCAGGAAATCGACGTTACCGCCAAGCTGAATGTCGGTACCGCGACCCGCCATGTTGGTCGCGATGGTCACAGCGCCAAGCCGGCCCGCCTGCGCCACGATATGCGCCTCGCGCTCGTGCTGGCGGGCGTTCAGCACCTCGTGCTTTACGCCTTCCTTGTCGAGGAACTGGCTGAGCAATTCGGACTTTTCAATCGACACCGTACCCACCAGGATCGGTTGACCGCGCTCGGAATGTTCCTTGATCGTCTTCGCGATAGCCGCGAATTTGTCCAATGTGTTCTTGTAGAACTCGTCTTCCTCATCGATGCGCTGGACCGGCACATTGGTCGGGATTTCGACGACGTTGACCTTGTAGATGTCCCAGAATTCTGCCGCTTCGGTCGCAGCCGTACCGGTCATGCCAGACAGCTTGGGATACATCCGGAAATAGTTCTGGAAAGTGATCGAGGCCATGGTCTGGTTCTCAGGCTCGATTTTCACGCCTTCCTTGGCTTCGACCGCCTGGTGAAGACCGTTGGACCAGCGGCGGCCATCCATCATGCGGCCGGTGAACTCGTCGATGATAACGACCTTATCGTCCTTCACGATGTAGTGATCGTCACGCTTGAACATGTGCACCGCGCGCAGCGCCTGGTCGAGGTGGTGTACCACCTGAGTATTTTCGACATCGTAGAGATTGTCGGTTTCGAGCAACCCCTTGTCCATCAGCAGCTGCTCGACCTGGTCCAGTCCGTTCTCGTTCAACTGGATGTTCTTGGTCTTCTCATCCTTGTCGTACCAGTCTTCCGGAATCTCCTTCGCAACCTCATCGAGAGCGGCATAGAGGTCGGATTTGTCTTCAGTCGGACCGGAGATGATCAGCGGCGTACGAGCCTCATCGATCAGGATCGAGTCCACCTCATCGACGATGGCGAAGTTGAACGGGCGCTGCACCATGGCCTTGCGCTCATGCTTCATGTTGTCGCGCAGGTAGTCGAAGCCGAACTCGTTGTTCGTCCCGTACGTGATGTCTGCGTTGTATGCGTCGCGTTTGGCCGCCTCAGTCATGTTGGGGACGATCACGCCGACCGTCAGGCCGAGCCAAGTGTAAAGCTGTCCCATCCATTCCGCGTCGCGGCGGGCGAGGTAATCGTTGACGGTGACGACGTGGACGCCCTTGCCCTCGATAGCATTGAGGTAAACGCCAAGCGTCGCCATCAGGGTTTTACCTTCACCCGTGCGCATTTCGGCGATTTCGCCGCGCTGGAGCACGATGCCGCCTATCAGCTGCACATCAAAGTGGCGCATCCCCAGCACGCGTACCGATGCTTCGCGAACGGTCGCGAAGGCTTCGGGCAGGATGTCCTCAAGCGTCGATCCGCTGTCGAGCTGCTGGCGGAACTTGTCGGTCTGCGCCTTGAGCGCGTCGTCCGACAGTTCCTGTATCATCGGCTCCAGCGCGTTGATCTTGTCGACAATCTTGCCGAGCGATTTGACGTATCGATCGTTCGAAGAGCCGAAGACGGATTTGACGATTTTGTTGAACATGGGAGAGGTCTTGCCTTTGACGTTTTGTTCTTGAGGCTCGCATCCCGCAGCAGGGCGGGACCGGGCGCAAATGCGGATATGTCAGGGAGTTTCGCACGCAAAGACGGCGCGCGTTACGATAGAAATACTTGGGGGCGCGCTATTCGAGCGCGCGGTCTCCGCCGAGGAAAATGCTCGGGCGCAGCCAGCTTGGGAACCACGTCCAGGTGCGCTTGCGCTCACGCTTGGGACGGGCAGCCTCGCGGTTTTCTGCCTCGGAGGCGCATGAACAGTTTTCGCTCGCTTGGGCTTCAGAAGTATTGGCGACTGAGCGCGAATTCTGAACGTTCGACTGCACTTCGCCCGCATGCGCAGGCGCGGAAAGCGCGGCGATGCCGGTGAACAGGGCGAACAACGCAATAAGATGACGAGCCATCATGCACCGCAAGACATAATGCATCTGTCGCAATGCGTCCACCGTCAGGCCGGATTTTTACTGCCGCTTGCATGAAGATTGAGACGTTTACTCGGCATGGGCGCGCTCCTAAGGCTTCCGCCTATGGAACTTGACCGCTCTCCACTCGCTCTGCCCTTCCCCGAAATGCCAGCCATAGATGGCGTAACTTTGCGCGTTGCGAGGGCGCGTTACAAGGATTGGGATCGCTGTGATCTGACCTTCGTAGAGCTCGCTGAAGGCTCTGCGCTTGCAGGAGTATTCACTCAAAGCGCGTGTGCCTCGACCGAGGTCGAAATGGGACGTGAGCAGGTAAAGTCGGGCAAGGCTCGCGCACTTATCGTCAACGCCGGGAACTCCAACGCCTTCACAGGCCATCGGGGGCGCGAAACGGTTGAGCAAATCATGTCGCAGGTGGCCGAAGGGCTGGCTTGCGCCCCTGATGAAGTGCTCGTTTCGTCAACCGGCGTAATCGGCGTGCCGCTTCCCAAAGACCGGGCACGAGCAGGCGTTGATGCGGCGCTGAAGGCTGGCGAATGCAGCTGGGAGGAGGCTGCAGACGCGATCGGTACAACAGACACTTTCGCCAAAGGTGCGCACGCGTCTGCGATGATTGGCGAGACACGTGTCGAGATCGCCGGGATCATCAAGGGTTCGGGCATGATTGCGCCCGACATGGCGACCATGCTCGGATATGTGTTCACCGATGCTGATGTGGCGCCCTCATTCTTGCAGGAGCTGTTAGAACAGGCGAACGCACGGACCTACAGTTGCATCACGGTCGACGGTGACACCTCGACCAGCGACACGGTGCTTTCCTTCGCGACCGCCAAAGCAGGCAATGCTCGTATCGAGAATTGGGAAAGTCCGGGTGCGGATGCTTTTGCTGCGGCGTTCACAGACGTTCATCGCCAGCTAGCGCAACTTGTCGTGCGTGATGGTGAAGGAGCGACCAAATTTATAAATGTACGCGTAAGCGGTGCGGTCAGCGACGACAGCGCACGGCGTGTCGGCCTCTCGATTGCAAATTCGCCCCTCGTGAAGACCGCCATAGCCGGTGAAGATGCCAATTGGGGCCGCATTGTCATGGCTGTGGGTAAGGCTGGCGAGCCGGCCGACCGTGACAAGCTTTCGATAGGCTTCGGGGGCGTCTGGGCTGCACGCAATGGTCTGCCGGTCGACGACTATGACGAAGCGCCGGTGTCCAAGCACCTCAAGGGCGATGAGATCGATATCGAAGTCGATCTCGGCATGGGTGGCGGACGCGCCACTGTTTGGACCTGCGACCTCACCCACGGTTACATTTCGATCAACGCGGATTACCGTTCATGACCCAATTTTCACCCTTGGATGCTGAAATACGCGACCTCCTGCGCTTCGCCGCGCAGCGTTCGATGTTGCCTAGATACCGTGAGCTGCGCGACGACGAGATCGAGATGAAGGGCGAAGATGACCCGGTGACGGTTGTCGACCGCGAGGTGGAAGAGTTTCTGACCGAAGCGCTCACGAGGCTTGCTCCCGATGTCGCGGTCGTGGGTGAAGAAGCCGTGGCAGCGGACGCCAGCGTCATGGATCGCTTGTCCGGTGCATGTTGGATAATCGACCCGCTTGATGGCACTGCCAATTTCGCAAACGGCGAGGGTCATTTCGGAATAATGATTGCGCTTGCCGACGCAGGCGAAGCTGTTGCGGGCTGGATCTACGATCCGGTTCGCGACCGGCTTTGCCACGCAAAGAAGGGCGAAGGTGCCTTTATTGACGGCGAAAAGGTCGCAGCATCGGCTTCCGGCGACACCCCGCCTAACCTTGCCGCGATGAAGGGCTTTATGCCCAATGCGCAGCGTTCCATATTCGAAGCCGAGATCGAACCGCATTATTCGATCGTCAAAGCGCCGCGCGCAGCGTGCGAGCAATATCCGCTCACAGTGTTTGGCGGTCATGACCTCGCGATCTACGAACGCACCCTGCCTTGGGATCACGCAGCCGGCTGCCTGTTTCTAAACGAAGCTGGCGGATCGTGCCTGCGGCCGGATGGGTCGCCCTACCGCGTTGATGATGGCCGAAAAGGCATGATCGGAGGCGCGAATCGCGCTTTGTTCGATGATCTGGCCGAAAGGCTCATCAAGGCTGGCTACATGCCCGCGGACGCCTGACGCGATTTCAGGTTTTCTGAATCAGCAAGGCGCAGGTTCCGGCCTTCGCTAGAACCTGCGCCTCGTTGTTTGCCTGCCGCCAAAATCGGCAGACTGCCTGAACTTTAGATCTCGCTTTCGAGCCAGTCCTTGAGCTGGCTTTTGGGAGCGGCTCCGACCTTGCGAGCAACCGCTTCGCCATTCTTGAATAGGACCATCAGCGGGATCGACTGAACACCCATTTCAGCGGGGATTCCGGTGTTTTCCATAATGTCCATCTTGGCGATGGTGACCTGCTCGCCGAGTTCGTTGCTGATCTCTTCGAGTGCGGGTGCAATCATCTTGCACGGGCCGCACCAATCGGCCCAGAAATCGACCAGAACGGGCTTGTCGCTCTCGAGCACGTCGCTCTTGAAGCTCTCATCGGTGACGTTGACGGTTGCCATAATGGCTTCTCCTGAAAGTGGGTCTTCGCCCTTCATACATCCGGGCTTAGCGTTGAGTTCAATTTAAGCCGGTTTGTAGCTCACTCAAGAGCAAGCGGGGCATAGTTATCCTGTGTCTCACCCAAAGATCGCTTGTGATCGGCGAGTGTAACTTTCGGAATCTCGATCAGCTTCGTATTCTGAGTGTAAAGCACTGCCGCACGCACCTCGCGTCCGGGATAGATCGCTTCGAGTGCACTGGCGTAGGCGGCCATCTGGCGAAGCGTTGCACGCGGTATGTCATCTAGGCTTTCGGGCGGGCGACGGGTCGTCTTGAAGTCAACGACGGTGACGACTTCTTCGGTCACGTGCAGGCGGTCTGCTGTACCCGCGACCACGATCCCATCGACCTGCGCTGCAAGCGGAACTTCCGCAAGCGCATCAGCACTGAACAATTCAGCGAAACCAGGCTCCACCAGCACTGCAAGAGAGCTCGAGAGTATTTCCTCTCTCGTTTTTTCATCAAGGTCGCCGGCCTGCCGCGCCAACCAACTGCGCGCCGCGGCTTCGCGTTCAGCAACAGCGAGATCGGGCAGACGTTCGAGCAACCTGTGCATTAGCGTCCCGCGCCGTGCGGCAATTGCGGCAATTTCGGGTGCAAGCGGAGGGTCAGCGCTCTGATCTTCCGCAGCACTGCTCGGTGCGAGCGGTTTGGGGGGACGTGGCTCGGGCCCGATGGGTTTTGTCGCCCACATTGGCAGCGGCTCGGTCCCTGTCGTCGCGGCGGGAGTATCGCTCCCCACCAGCGGATCTGCTCGCACGCCCCACTCGCGCCTCTCCCCCCAGATCGAATCTTGCTGAGGAGGCGCGTCGAAAACCGGGGCGAGCCGCGCGTACCAGCTATCTTCGTGCGGTTCGCCCTTCTTGGCCTGTCTCGGACCAAGCGATCCACCAATGAACAGTGCCTCTTCTGCGCGCGTCATCGCCACGTAGAGCAAGCGCCAATGCTCTTGCATTTGGGCAACGCTTGCCTTTTCCTCGGCTAAGCGCACGGGGCCGACTCGCTCGTCTTTTGAAAGCGATGGCAGCGGGACTTTGCGCGCGCCATCTCCAGCATTGCCTATTGGATCGTCTGCAAGTTCAAGCGCGCCACCCTGCCCCGGCTCACCGGTCGCATCGGCAAGGATCACGATTGGCGCTTGCAATCCCTTGGAGCCGTGAACCGTCATCACGCGGACCTGGCCTGTAGCCTCGTCCGCATCACGCTTGAGCTCGCCCTCGCCTGCATCGAACCACTCGATAAACCCTGCCAGACTGGGCGTGTGAGCTGCTTCAAACGCGAAGGCCGCGTTCAGCAATTCATCAATCGGATCATTCGCCTCGCGTCCAAGTCGCGCAGCCAAAGCCCGGCGTGCCTGCCATGGACCTGTCAGCAACCATGCCAGCAGTGTCTGAGGCGTCTCGAAATCGGCCCTCGCCAGCAATTCGCGCAGCTTTGTAATAGTCTCTTCAACCCGTGGCGCCTCGTGCTTGCGAAGGTGGTCCCACAAGCGCTTGCCCGGATCGCGCGGCACATATTCGAGCAGGTCGTCCTGCGTCCAACCAATGAGCGGCGAAGCGAGAAGGTTTGCAAGGCTAAGGTCATCGAGAGGTTGAGCTGCGAACCTCAAGGCTGCCATCAAGTCCTTGACCACGAGCGGCGCGCCCAGCCTCAGCCGGTCGACCCCGGCAACGGCCACACCCTTCGCATGAAGCTTTGCCACGATCTGTGCGGCGAGATCCTTTCGCCGCCGGACCAGCACCATGATGTCGCCGGCACTCGCATGCCGCCGCTTGCCTTTTTCGAGCACGAACGGCTCTTCCTCGCTCACCCAGCGGCGAACCTGTTCTGCGATCTTTTCCGCAAGGCGCGTGTCATGAGCGGGCAGCCAATCGCGGTCATCCTCCTCGTCAGGATCATCAGCTGCACCCATCACAGGGTCCCAAAGCGCGACAAGTCCCGGCCGATCCGCGCCGACATGGTCGGCGGGCGCCTTGTTCAATCCAAATGCCCCGTACCCGAGCGTCTCGATCACGCGATTGACGAAATCGAGCACCGGCAATGAGGTGCGATATGAACGTCCGAGATCTAGATCATTCCAAGTCGGCAGCCGGCGATTCTCACGCAGCTCACCAGCGTTCGCTTTCGCATCGTCGATGCGGGCCTTCACCTTCTGCTTGGCGCGCTCGAAATTGTCGGGGCTCGTACCCTGAAAGCCGAAGATCGCCTGTTTGTAATCGCCCACGGTGAAGATCGTGCGGACTCTGTCTCCGCGGGCACCCTCCCCTGCGAAGAAATCGTCGATCAGGGCGAAAACGATGTCCCATTGCGCCGAGTTCGTGTCCTGAGCCTCGTCGATCAAAACATGATCGAAGCTGCGGTCGAGCTTGTAGCGGATCCAGTCGGACGCCTCGCTTTTGCCGAGCAAGGTCGCCGCCTTGCGGATTAAATCGTCGAAATCGAGGAAGCCTTCGCGCGCTTTCGCTTCTTCCCAACGCAGCGCGAAACTGCGCCCCATTTCGAGTGAAGAGGTAAGGAAGTCCGCGAGAGCAAGAAGCGCTTGGCGCTCGAAATACATGGCCACGCTTCGGCGATCTCAGCCTGCCGATCAGGCAGCGATGGATCAACCTTTGTAGGGTTCGCCATCTTGCGCGGCTCGCCCTTCTTGGTGAGGACGGTTTCGTAAAACCGCCCGATCAAGTCGGATCGCTCTTCAACCGAAGCGACAAGCCACAACGGTATAAAGTCCGCACAAGCCTGCCCAGCCTGCGCTTTCCAATCCCGCATAAGCGGCAACATTGCTGTGAGATGGTGATCGGGGAAGGCGTCAGGGTGAAGCACCTCCTCCGCCCAGGCCGCGTCTGCACCCGCTGGCATATCGAGAATGCGAAGCACGCGCGCACGCATCGGCGGTGCCCAAGAGGCTGTCCCTTCCCACAAGTCCGCAGCCGAAGCGCACCGCATTAGCCAACCACGCAGCGCATCGGGGTCCTTTGTCTTCGTGAAGTGACTGACGGCATCGGTGAAAGATTGGTCACCCTTCGCCTCTGCCTCCGAAAGCATGTCGGCGAGCACCTCCCTTGCCAGGAGCTCGCGCTCGCGGTCCTCCATCGGCCTCGCGCCGGGTGTGAGATCGGCTTCCTCCGGAAAGTTGCCGAGCAGCCATTGCGAGAAGGCGTGGATCGTGTCGATCCTGAGACCTCCGCCGGGGCAATCGAGCACGCTTGCAAAGAGTGTCCGCGCCCTTGCCAGCGTTTCAGGGTCGAAATCAGCGCCAAGGTGTTTGAGCTCTCTCGCGAGCGCGCCTGCCTCAAGCCTCACCCATCGCGCCAGAACCGCGTTGATGCGGTTGGCCATCTCGGCAGCGCCCGCCTTGGTGAAAGTCAAACACAAGATTTGCGAAGGTTCGACGCCGGGCGTCAGCAGCAATCGAAGCACACGTGCCGACAGAACCTGCGTCTTGCCCGTTCCAGCCGAGGCCGACAGCCAGACATTGTCGCGCGGATTGGCCGCTCCGAGTTGATTGTCGGCGAGAGGAAATACTTCACCGCTCACGGCGTCCCCTCCCCGCCATCGCCGAGGCGTACGATCCATTCCTCGAGCCGCATCAGCTGGTCGTAATCCGAATACCCCAGATAGTCTGGGTTCTCCTTGGCGGTAAACGGTGCGTCGCCGAGGAGATATTTGCTGATGGCGGTATTCAGGAACTCCTCGTGCCTTGGCAGGAATTCCTCAGGCGTCAGCCCTTTCTGGCGCGGGGTCATTTTCAACGGGACGGTTTGATAGCCGAATTCGCCATCGTCCTTTGAGCGTCCCAGTGACCAATACTCATAGGTTGCGACCTCGCCAGAAAGCTTGCCCTTTTCGAAAGCTCCATCGCGCGCAATCAGGCCGAGAATGCCCATCTGCAGCGCGTAGCCCGCCTCGACTTGCGAGGCAGAAGCGGGGCCGCCGGTCTTGTAGTCGACAACCACCAGACGCCCGTCGCCAAGCCTGTCGATCCGGTCGGCACGGCCGCTGACTGGGATGCCATCGACCGACATTTCGCCTCTCGTCTCGGTGACGAGAACGGTGCGACCATCCTTGGCAGCATCGTCGACCCATTGCTCGAACCGCTCCATCGCCGCAACGAGCCGCGGCTGCCATAAGCCTTTGAACAGAGGATGGACTTTCGCCTCAGCGAACATGCGCTCGGCAAAGGGTGCGATCTCGAGCGTCGGGTGTGCTTCACGCGCCTTGTGCCAAGCATCGAGGATGTCGTGCACCAACGTTCCCCGCAATGCGGGATCGCCAAATGGATCGGCAGCGAGCGGATCGAGGCGCCGAAGGCCAAGGATTTCTTGCGCATAGAATTGGTAGGGATCGCCCAGCAATCGGTCGAGCGCGGTCGCACTGATGCGCACCTTTCGCTGGTCGGCAGTCGGCGTGGGTTGAGGGCGCGGATAAGCGGGTGCTGGCTCTGGCTCACGATCAAGCAGCGGCAGCATGGCAGGCGTTCGTTTTTCCCGATGCCTGCCAGCCAACTCGCCCAAAAGCGCCTCGACACGAAGGACAAAACGCGAAGGCAAGGTCGGCCCCTCCGCATCGCGTTGCGATCGGCTCAGGACAACCTCCGGCGCGCCCATTGCACCGGCGAGATCGTGAGCCGCCAGACCAATTCGGAATTCAGCGCCCGGTACGCCCAACGCCCGTAATACGCCCGGCGCGAGCAGGGCATCCGAGCCGGGAGCCTGCGGCCAGCTGCCCTCATTCAGCCCGCCACAGATCACCAGATCCGCGCGCGCCATTCGCGATTCGAGCAAACCGAGAATCGCAACTCGCGGGTGGCCACCGTAAGGCGGGCGAACAGCCACTTCATCCATTCGATCGCGCAAAATGCTCGCGATGTCGGAAGGCGAAACCGTTGTAGCGATCTCGCGGGCGTGCAGGCGTAAGTCTTCGAGCAGTCGGGAGAGAGCGCGCCCATCCTCGGCTGCCCACACAGCTTCGGCGGCAAGTCGTTCAGCGCTGGATGCCAACATATCGAGCGACTGTGCCAGAGTGATGGTCTCAGGAAGATCGACGAGCGGCGAGAGGATTTCTTCCACCTCTTCAAACCATTCAGAAACGCCAGCTTCACGCGCAATTTGACGCAAGGGTTCGAAACCCGGAGCGGGCGATGGTCCTCGCAAGGCGCGATCGAACTTTCGCACGTTGCGAAGCCATTGTCGGCGCGCTTCTCCATCGCCGCGCTTGACCAAGGGATGCGCGATCAAAGCGACAAGGCCGGCAGGTGCAAGGCCATGCGACATGATATCCGCGAGCAGGCCAAGCAGCCGTCCAGCCGGAGTGAGCGACAGCGCTCGACCAGCAGAATCGTCAGCCATGATACTCCAGCGCTCAAGGTGCTGCGTGACCCGGCGAGCGAGACTTCGATCTGCAGTGACCACCGCGATCCGCTTGGCTGGTTCTTCAAGCGCCTCTCGAACCAGAAGCGCGATCGCCTGCGCCTCTTCCTCGGACGTTGCGCTGGTCATCAATTTCACACCGGATAGCCTGCGCTTTTCTGGGCCGAGTTCGACCCAAGAGCGGCTCGCTTTGGGCGGCAGGAAGAGCGAACTGATGGCATGGCTGCGCGCTGGATCGGCTGCGGTCATGCCACTTCGATGCCATGCTCTCACTTCAGCGCGGGCAATTCCCATACGCTCCAATAGGAGCTTCAGGTGGTATTGAGGATGAGTGAGCGCATCGGACTGTCCAAAAACCTCTCCTCCTGGCTCTGGCGTTGCGCCAGCACGCCCGAGTTCATCCCACGCCTCATCGCCAAGCGACAAATCGAGGTCGGGAAGGATCACCGCACCGCATGGCAGATGAGCGATCACGCGCAGCATCCGGGCGAGAGCGGGAGAGGCGCTCGTCACCCCGGCCGCGATGATTGGGGTCTCTGGCGGGATCTCTCTCCAACGCTTACTTGCTCTTTCGAACAGGAGATTGCGCCGCGTCGCAGCGTCCACTTCGCCGTTCTCGTCGAGCCGTGATCGCCAGCGCGCCTGCACCCGGGCAAACAGTCGCAGCGAATCCTTCCAATGATCGGACAGATCGCCGAGCATATCGAGCACCGCATCGCTGGTCAGGTCCTCCGGCTCTTTGTCCTCGACCAGCAAGCGATCCATCGTGCGCGCAATTTCGCTTGCGAGGCGCATCCGCGCTGCTCCAGGCAGTGGGGGCTTGCCCAGGTCTGCACGCTCCTCTTCGACAAGCTGCGCGAGTTCGAGCAGTCGCCTCGTCGGTTCGACCGCCGGCGGGATATCGCTCGCACCCAAGGGATCGAGCAAGGCTCCAAGGCTTTCGTCTAGGTCAAGATCGCCAACTGTCACCATTCGCGGCATCAACATTCCAGCGCGATCGTTTTCACCGCACCAACGAATGAAAGCCTCGCTCATGGTGCGGGCCGCGCGGCTGCTGGGAACGAGCAGCGTCACTCTCGCCAGGCCGAACCCTTCTTCCTCGTAACGAGGGACCAGCCCCGCAACCAGCGCATCGGCAAAGCCGCGATGCGCCGCGATGGAATAGACCTTCGGCTTGCCCGCCTCACCCACGCCTGAGCGCATCTTCGGTTGGCGCGATCGCCTGCGGGGTTCCGACTTCGAACCATAGTCCTGTGAAAGAAAGCCCAAACAACCGTCCTTCTTCTATCGCGCGATTCCACAGGATGTTGGTGGAGAACTTGCCTTCGGGCGCATCGCGAAGGAGGCGGTGCGAGACAAGCTGGATGCCGGTGTAAATGAACGGTGCGATCCGCCCTTGTCTGCGTCGCGACAGCCGACCGATGGGGTCCATATAGAAGTCCCCAGGCCCTGCAAAATTGACTGCCCTTGCGTGGCTCACAACCAGCAGCAAAGCGTCCATCTCATCCGGGTTCCAACGCGCAGACAAGTCAGCGAAGGCATCACGCGGGCCGTCGATCCAGATATTGTCGGCGTTGAGGCAGAAAAACGGGTCTGGCAGCTTTGCCTGGGCCTTGATCATGCCGCCGCCGGTTTCGAGCAGCGCGTCGCGCTCATCCGAGATCAGGACCTTAGGCGAAGAGCGCTCAACGACATGCGCTTCGAGAGCGTCGGCGAGGTAGTGGACATTGACCACTGCCCTTTCGACCCCATTCTCAGCCAGACGGTCAAGCGCGTGGTCAACCAATGGCTTGCCCGCAACCCTCACGAGCGGCTTGGGCTGAGATGCGGTGAGCGGGCGCATGCGCTTGCCAAGCCCGGCGGCCATGACCATTGCGGTGTCGCTTGCCAGGGCCGGCCTGTCGCTCATGCTATTGTTCCCCCACCCTTTTTACGCAGATCGTCAGGGATATTGGATGCAAACCAATTTGCAACCGGTTCAAGCGCGGGGTGCTTCAAATCACGCTCCATCGCCCCCCATACGCGCGGTATCATGGCGAGATAGCGAGGCTTGCCATCGCGCTTGTACAGGCGCGTGAAAATGCCGACGATCTTGGCATTCCGCTGTGCGCCAAGAAGCGCATAGTCGGCCAGGAATTCTGCGCCGCCTCCGGCCTTTTCCCGATAGCGTTCAAGCATCGCCGCTTCGAGCTCCACCGATACGTCGCGGCGAGCATCCTGAAGGAGCGAAACCAGATCATAGGCTTTGTGGCCCGCAAGTGCGTCTTGGAAATCGATCAGGCCTTGGGGAGCGTGATCAAGTGGGTTGCCAAGGAGCATGATATTCTCGGCGTGATAATCGCGCAGGACTGTCACTCCATCGCCTTGCCGCGCGATCAAGGGTTTGAGGGCGGTTTGCCATGCTGCATCAAAGCCAGCCGTATCGACATCAAGCCCGACCGCGGGTGCGTACCACTGCGTCAGCAGTGCAGTTTCGCGCAGATAGACCGGCATGTCATATGCAGGGAAAGGACCGGGAGGTAGATCGTGTAGAGCGACCAGTGCGTCTATAGCCTGCTCATAGGCTGCCTGTTCACCGCCCGGGTGGTCGTCGAGCCAATCGCGCATGCGATCGTTGCCGAAATCTTCGGTAAGGACCCAGCCTTGGCCAGCATCATCGGCAAGGATCTCTGGCGCGCGCATTCCATGCTTGGTCAACCAGGAGGCGACATTGAGAAAGGGCAATGGATCTTCTTCCGGCGGTGGGGCATGCATCAGCATCGCAGTCTCGCCGCTCGTGCGCCGCAAACGGAAATAACGGCGGAAAGAAGCATCGCCCGGTATCGGTTCGACGGCTGCATCGCCCCAACCTGCGCCCGCTACGAAATTCTTAAAACCCTCAGGCAAGTCAGTCATGGCATCCGCCCTAGCCAATCCGCTCCACCGCGAGCAATCGCAATCCTGCCCGATCCTTGGGTTTCCAACAGGATAGAGAGGCAGGCTGGCTCGTGCGCAAATCCTCCCGCATAAGACGGCCATTCGGCGATCAGGACGGCCCCTTCGCGGTAATCGTCGAGACCGATCTCCTCCACCTCGCTCGGGTCTTCGAGCCGGTAAAAGTCGGCGTGAGCAATCGGAAGGCGCACAGCTGGTGGATCGTAGGTCTCGATGATCGTAAAAGTCGGCGAAGGCACCTCGCCTTCATATCCAAGCGCTGCGATGATGGCGCGCGCAAGCGTCGTTTTGCCGGCGCCAAGGCCACCCTCCAGCGCAATGACATCTCCCGACTTGAGCTTGGCAGCGATGCGCGCGCCGAATGCGGCCATCGCTGCAAGGTCCGAGAGTTGGAGGCGTCGTTCGTCGGTCATGGCAGCACGATCACAGCGCTTGTGCCGACATCTTTCCTGCTGGTCAGATCAAGCGTGCCACCATGTGCTTCGATCAACTGACGTGCCAACCGGATGCCAAGCCCGCTTCCTTCGCTCATTTCAGAATCATCGGAGTTCAACGTGCCTTCAGCGCGGGCCAGTTCGTCGGGCGTCATGCCCTTGCCGGTGTCGCTGATTGAAACCTTACCTCTCCAGGCGTCATCATCAGTGGGTTTGGGCAGCTCGATGGTGATCTTCCCACCCTCTGGCGTTGCCTCGATTGCATTGTCGAGCAGATGGCCCAGCGCACGCCCCAATTGACGCGGATCGGCCTCTACCACGCGGCCACGCCTGCCCTTGAGATCAAGGCCGAGACCTGCACCGATGATCGCCTGCTCACGCTCGCGCACGAGCTTTGTAAGGAAGGCGAGAAGGTCGATTTCCTCCTTCTCGATCGGAAGCAGGCCAGCCTCGCTTTGTGAAAGGTCGAGCACGTTCTCTACCTGCTCGGTGAGGCGTTCAACCGATGAGAGGATCGCATCGACATACTCACTCGCCCCCTCGCCCAATTCGCCTGCCGCACCGCTCTTGAGCAATTCGGCAAATCCGCCAATCGAAGTGAGCGGCGTGCGGAACTCGTAAGACATGTTGGCAAGGAACCGCGCCTTGACGGCATCAGCCTCTTCAAGCGCAACCGCCCTCTCCCGGAGGGCTTGCTCGGCCTTCTGAGAGTCCGTGATATCGAGGACGGTGAGCAATCCGTTTCCATCTGGCAGCGGAACACCAGCAAAGCGCAACGTTCTCCCGTCGGCGAGCACAACTTGCCCTTCCTTCTCGCGCCGATCGAGTGTCGCCGCGCGCACGATCGCGCCAATCTTTTCCGCCTCCCCCGGCCTGCGCAGGTTCTCCCCGATGGCTTCCAGCAGAACCTCGGCACTTGGGTGGGTGTCTAGGAACTCGCTTTCCAGGCCCCACATCCCGCCAAAACTGCGGTTCCAAAGTTGGACGGAGCCATCCGGCGCAAAGATCGCAAGCGCTTCGAAAAGGCTATCAAGCGTTGCCGTGCGCGTGCGAAGCAGCGTGTCACGCGTCGCCGATAGGGCAAGACTCTCGGTGCGGTCCTCCGCGATCATTACGAGCCCGCCATCTGGCATCGGCTGCGCAACGATGCGTAAATGGACCCCGCCCGTCAGCGGCCAGTTCTCTTCAACCGCCTCCGATGCGTCGAACCAGGCTCGGTGTTCGCGTCGCCATTCGGGGAAGTCGCGAACCTCAGGGGTGCTACCATGCTCGCGCGCATCGGACAGGAATTGCTCAAACGAAACTCGGCCCTCAGCGACTTCCGCTGTAATCCCGAACAACCGGCGGAATGGGCGGTTTGCGAAAGCCAGTTTTTCTTCGGAGGTGAACTGGGCCACACCAACCGAAAGCTGATCGAGCATCGCACGCTGCGCATCGCGAAAGGCGCGGAATTCGCGCGTGACCTGCTGTTGCTCCTCTATGTCCATTGCGTAGCCAGCGACGCCATCGCGACCGAGCGGAAGATCGGTGACACGCACACTTCGACGCGAGCCATCTATCGTTACGGCAGCGTCTCGCTGTGTTTCCTTCTGAGCCTCGAAGGCTTTCCTTGCGATTTGCGCTGGCGATTCACCGCCGCTCGCCTCGAGAAGCTCTATTTGATCCTCAACTACCGCTTCGAGGCTGCCCGCTCCTACCGCCTCGACATATGCGTGATTGACCAGCATCAGCCTCATCTCGGGATCGCGAAACCACATGGGCATTGGCGCAGCTTCAATAAGGCCGATCAGGGCTGCAAAGTCGGCCTGAGCCGCGCTGGCGCTTTCCCGAAACTGGGCGAGCTGCGTCTCGCTGTTGGTGAAATCGAACACCCATACGATCGCCGCCCCGCCCGGAGAAACCTGTGGGTCAGCAAGCGTTCCCTGCAAAGCCAACGTCTTGCGCGATCCCGGCGGAGCAAGTGCCATTTCGAAAGGTGCTGCACTTTTCTGCGTCAGTCGCACCTTCTCCCAGAGTTGATCGACCTGTGCCTTCGTTAGGCCTGCATCCCCCTCGCCTTCGAGTTCGCTCAGGTAGTTGGGCATCGCTTCAAGCCCAAGCCAGCGCGCCAGCCGTTCCGGTGCCTCAATCCTTCCATCGACCCGCACAAGCAGCGGGATCGAGGGCGCCGCGTCGAGAAGGCTCTGCATCCGCTTGAGCGAGGTTTGCAGCGCTTTGGTTCGCCGCGTCTTGGCTCCTGCGCGCAGGACCAGGACGGCAGCCGCCACCGTCCAGGCAGCCAGTACCAGCGCGATTCCAACGAGACCAAGCGGGGAAAATTCCATTACATGCAGCTATGACGGAGCACGTCTCCATGCAACCGCACCGGATACGAAAAGCCCCCGCAATTTCGCCGAATTGCGGGGGCTTTCGCGATCAGTCGGTTTTGGATCAGTAGCGGTAGTGATCCGGCTTGAACGGACCTTCTGCCGGAACGCCAATATAGTCGGCCTGCTTCTGGCTCAGCTTGGTCAATTCAACACCCAGCTTTTCGAGGTGAAGCGCTGCGACCTTTTCGTCCAGATGCTTGGGCAAAACGTAGACGTCGTTCTCGTACTCGTCCGATTTGGTGAACAGTTCGATCTGAGCGAGAGTCTGGTTGGTGAAGCTCGCGCTCATCACGAAGCTCGGGTGGCCGGTGGCGCAGCCAAGGTTCACGAGGCGACCCTTGGCGAGGATCAGCAAATTCTTGCCGTCTGGCAGCGTCACCATATCGGTGCCTTCCTTGATTTCTTTCCACTCGTAATTGTCGAGCGCGGAAATCTGAATCTCGCTATCGAAGTGGCCGATGTTGCACACGATCGCCATGTTTTTCATGTTCTTCATGTGCTCGCCGGTGATGACGTCTTCATTGCCGGTGGCCGTCACGAAGATATCGGCACGCTTGGTCGCTTCTTCCATAGATACGACCTCGTAGCCGTCCATCGCAGCCTGGAGCGCGCAGATCGGGTCGATTTCGGTCACCATCACGCGTGCACCGCCATCGCGAAGCGAGGCAGCCGAACCCTTGCCGACATCGCCGTAGCCAGCAACACAGGCGACCTTGCCGGCGAGCATCACGTCGGTTGCGCGGCGGATTGCGTCGACGAGGCTTTCCTTACAACCGTAGAGATTGTCGAACTTCGACTTGGTCACGCTGTCGTTCACGTTGATCGCCGGGAACGGCAGCTTGCCCTGCTTGGCAATCTGGTAGAGGCGCATGACGCCCGTGGTGGTCTCTTCCGAAACGCCCTTAATCGTCTTGACGCTCTTGGTGAGGTAGCCAGGCTTCTTGGCGACGAAGGCCTTGAGCGCGCGCTGGAATTCGATTTCCTCGGCGTTGGCAGGGGCAGGCAGCTCCTCACCGGCCTCGATGCGAGCGCCCCACAATGCGAACATGGTGGCATCGCCGCCATCGTCGAGGATCATGTTGGCGGTGAGATCCGGGTCAGCTTCAGTCGACCAGTCAAAGATGCGGCCAACGTAGTCCCAGTAATCAGCCAGCGTTTCGCCCTTGATGGCGAACACTGGAATACCCTGGTCCGCGATGGCCGCGGCCGCGTGGTCTTGCGTCGAGAAGATGTTGCAAGTGGCCCAGCGCACTTCCGCGCCAAGCGCCACAAGCGTCTCAATCAGAACAGCAGTCTGGATCGTCATGTGAAGCGAACCGGTGATGCGCGCGCCCTTCAGCGGCTGCGTTGCGCCGTACTCTTCACGCAGAGCCATAAGGCCCGGCATTTCAGTTTCAGCGATGGCGATCTCGTCGCGGCCGTACTGGGCGAGCGAAATATCCTTGATAATGTATTCCTGAGCAGGGGCGAGCGTTGCCATATCTAATCGTCCTGTATTCGAGTGTCGTCGCGGGCAATCGCCCGCCTTTCGTTATGGCGCAGGCCATAGCGATCTCGATTAAACTGAGCAACTCAATATAAAGTTTTCTTTATATCCTGATATGGGGCGCACCGGCTGGCTTCAGAAAGCAGGCTCACCGATAGCGAGCGTTGGATATGCTTCCATAAGGCCAACCATCGAGTAGGTGATCCGGATGGACGGCGCCTGCTCCTGAGTAATCGGAGGCTTGGGGGAAGCGAACTCGTCCCCCAACGCAAGATCGGCTGCCGCTGCAAGCAGTCGCGCATCGGCGTGCTTGCCAAGGCTGCGCGTGAGTGCGGCCAGTTGCGCGCAGGACATCGAGGGATGCCCATCGCCAAAACGGTTTGCGATCTGCACGCCCATCCGGTCGAGCGATCTTGCACTGCCTCCAAGCGAACGCTGCAATGTCGCCCCCGCCCTGTTCAAGGTGGCAAGGTGCGATGAGGCAAAACGCTCGTATTCGGCGCGGAAATCGTCGCGACCGGTTCGACAGCGAAGCGATGACACCATCAACATGATATCGAGCGAGCGAAGTTTGTGCGCCTCACTCGTCTGAGACTGCGCCATTGTGGGCGCGCTCGCCATACTGAGCAGCATCGCAGCAAGACCACCAATTCCCTTCATCGAACACAAATGCATCGCAATTCTCCTGCTATCGTGCCCGTCCGCACAGAAGAAGATTGAGCGAGACGTTTACCCTCTTCCAAACACGCTTGGTAAACCGATCCTAACCATCGCATGTCCCGGAAAATCAGGCGTTGTGGTGGGCTCTGAAGCGCCTATATCGGGCCCATAATCATCCTCCGACTTCGCCCTAGGGGCGAGTCCGTAAACCATGATGGAGACTACAATGACGATTTCGGTTGGCGACAAGATCCCTGAGGTCACCATGGTCAAGGCGACCGCCGAAGGGCCTCAGCAGGTCTCCTCTTCCGAGTATTTCGCAGGCAAGAAAGTTGCCCTGTTCTCGGTGCCCGGTGCCTTCACCCCGACCTGTTCGGCCAAGCACCTTCCCGGCTTCGTTGAGAAAGCCGATGATCTCAAAGCAAAGGGCGTCGACGAAATCGTCGGCACTGCAGTCAACGACGCTTTTGTGATGGGCGCGTGGAACAGCGCGGCTGGTTCTGACGACATCACGATGCTCGCCGATGGCAACGCTGATTTTGCCGAAGCGGTTGGCCTGACAATGGACGGATCAGGTTTCGGCATGGGCAAGCGCGGTCAGCGCTTCTCGATGGTGATCGAAGACGGCACCGTCACCCAGCTCAACATCGAAGAGCCCGGCGACTTCAAGGTTTCAAGCGCCGAACACATGCTCGGCCAACTCTGATTAGAACGGGGCAGGCGCTGGCGGGCGCCTGCCTACTTCTGTGAGGGAAGCGCGTAGGTCACTGTGGATTGCGCGGCAATATTCGCTTCCTCATCCTGCCAGATGCGCACATCCACCGTCGCCAGCCTTCGACCGAGCTTGATGATCTGCGCATCGGCATAGAAATCGTGCGCCGCCAATCCGCGCAGAAAACACATGTTGAGATTGCTGGTCACCGCCATCGGCACGATCCCGACATGCGCGAGGATTACCGCGTAGGCAGCCCTGTCGGCGAACGCCATTTGCGTCGGACCTGAGACAATGCCCCCGGGCCTCAGCATCGCCGAGCTGGCGGCATGCCTCAATCGCATGAAGCCAGCGCGCAACTCGACGAAATCGTGAAAGCTGCGATCCTGCCCAGGAAAGGCCTCTACGAAAAAATCAGCGAGTTCGTCAGCGGTAAGAACGGGTTCGGGAAAGGGCGATGCCATGCACTAGCCATGGCGCGATTTCTCAAGGTGCTCAAGCTCGCTGATCAGAAGCCCATAAGGCTGAGCACTTCCTTGCGGCTGCGCGGATCCTCGAGGAAACAGCCCATCATGCGGCTGGTAAGCATTTCCACCTCATGAACTTTCACGCCGCGCCCCGTCATGCAGCCATGCTCTGCCTCGATCACTACAGCGACGCCGCGCGGCTCGAGGTTGTTCCAGATGCACTCTGCGACTTCTGCCGTGAGACGCTCCTGAACCTGCAGTCGATTGGCAAAACCGTGCAGCACGCGGGCGAGCTTTGAAATGCCGACGACTTTCTGGTCAGGAATATAAGCGATGTGTGCTTTGCCCGTGATCGGGGCCATATGGTGCTCGCAGTGTGACTGGAACGGAATGTCCTTCAACAGCACGATCTCATCATAGCCGCCAACTTCCTCGAAGATGCGGCTCAGGTGGACAGCCGGGTCTTCCTTGTTGCCAGCACAATACTCAAGCCACGCGCGTCCGACGCGCTTGGGCGTATCAAGCAGTCCTTCGCGAGTGGGATCATCGCCGGTCCAGCGGATCAGCGTGCGAATGGCCTCTTGCACATCTTCGGGGACTTCAGGCTTGTTCAATGGGTTCTCCGGGTCAAACTCAGCGTGATCATGCACGTTCACATAGTTCATGGCTATTCGCTTTCTGCGCAAGCGGGCTGACCCGGTGCTTGGCCGACCCTTGTTCCAACATGATCCCAGACGAACGAGCAGTGCCCTGCGGCACCCACTCAACATAGATACGATGGCACGGAGCTAAGGGATTAACCCTGGGGTGCATCAATCTGCGGGCCATGTAGGCACGCATCGCGCGATTGACCACCTTTACCGCAAAAAACAAGGCGCCCCCTGCCATCTAGCAGGGGACGCCTTCGTAATTGGTGGTTTGATTATTCCTTGGCGTTTTCGGCCTTTTCAGGGGTCACTTCTGCCTCGGCTTTCTCGGCTTCTTTGCGTTCGTCGAAAGTCTTGGTCATTTCCTTATCCATCTTTTCGTCGATCTGCTCGGCGAAGTCGGGGAAGTGGTCGTCTTCTTCTTCGGTGATGTGGTGGCGATAGCGTTCGTCGAATGACTTGAACTTGAGCATCCAGCCTGGCGAACTCATGTCAGTTGCGGCGAGGTCGTTCAGCATTTCGTCGATTTCATGGTGCTCGGCCACCGAGTGGCGCGTTTCGCCGCTCACTTCGGGATCTGCGAGCATCTCAGAATAGACAGCCTGCTCTTCAGCGGCCGCGTGGCTCTTGAGTTCCATGGTCAGCTCAGTGAACAGACGGCGGCGCTCTTCGCTGTCACCTTCGGTCTTGGCGATCTTGTCTAGCAGGTCGCGTTGACGGTTGTGATCGGTTTCGAGGCGTTCGAGGACAGTCGTCTGGGTGTTCATGATAATTCCTTTCGTTCTTACCCGACCTACACTCAGACCCAGGTGATCGTTCCGAATTCTTGTCCAGGCGACTAACAAGCACCACATCAGGCTAATGAGCTGGACAGAACCCACTGCCGCCGAATTCGAGACCGCTGCGCGCGACATCATTGCCCGCCTGCCAGACGAGTTTCGCGATCCGCTGACGGGCGTTGTGCTTCAGGTGAAGGAGTTCGCAAACGCCGATCAGCTTTCTTCTGTCGACATACAGAATCGCTGGCACCTCACTGGCCTTTATGAAGGAACGCCCTTGACCGAACAAAGCCAGTGGTCACCTTCGGAGATGCCGCCCGTAATCAGCCTTTTCCGCCAGCCCTTGCTTCGCGAAATGCGCGAGACAGGTGTCGGATTCGCAGACTTGGTCCGGCACGTGGTCATCCACGAGGCAGGCCATCACTTCGGCTTCTCCGACGAAGATATGCATGCGCTCGAGGATATGGCTGACGACTAGGGTGAGGCCGGGCCAAAACCAAAAAAGGGACCGACCCATTGGGCCAGTCCCTTTTTTGGCGCGCCAGGAAGGATTCGAACCTCCGACCGCCTGATTCGTAGTCAGGTACTCTATCCAGCTGAGCTACTGGCGCGCGGTGAGGGGCGGCAGATAAGGGGGTCAGCGCGGCTTGGCAACCCTTAGTTTCATGCAAATGTTGATCGATACGCTCAGCTACCGAAAAGTCGTTCGAAAAGCAGACTATCCAACGGCGGCTTGTCCAGTAGGCCGATCCCGTCACGATCAAACCAGTCGACAGCTCCGCCCTCCAACGCTTGCGGATCACCCTCCCAGGACGTGATCCTGTAAAGCAGTATTACAATCGGATTTGCGAGGCTGCGTCCTCTCTCGTCAGCAAAAGCTACAGGCTCACAGGCGCTTTCACTGACGATGATCCCCAATTCTTCCTGAAGCTCTCGAATCAATGCTTTCACTGGAATTTCAGTGGCTTCAACCTTGCCACCAGGGAACTCCCATAAGCCTCCATGGTGCTTTTCATAAGGTCGCCGATGCATAAGACACGTCCCATCCGGACGCATCAACGCGCCCGCGACAACCCAGATAACTCGTTCGCTCATGTCGGATTTTTTTCCATTTGCGCCGCTTGTTTCAACCTTTTCTTAACCCGTCGAACCGATTTTGAGAGCATCAGAAACGTATGGGTGGGTGACCTCATGAAATTGACGAACTTCCTCAAGCACATCGGAAACGACAATTCGGGTGCCACCGCCGTTGAATACGGACTGATCGTATCGCTGATCGTGGTTGCCATGATTGCTGCTCTCAATGGCGTTGCCAACGAGACCATCAAGATGTGGAGCGACGTAAGCGACACGGCTGAGGAACGGATGGGCGGATAATAATTTTTGAGAAAGGTCCGAAGTTAGGAATTTCTCAACTGCTGCATCTTAGACCTCAAATGTCCGTCCGGGAAACCAGACGAACAACGGGTACCGAAGACCAAACCAGGAGACTACACATGAAGTTCTTTAACAAGCTCGCTCGCGACGAACAGGGCGCCACCGCAATTGAATACGGCCTCATCGCTGCACTGATCGCAGTTGCTGCCGTTGCTGCAATGGGCACCCTCGGTAACACGCTGGCTGACACCTTCTCGCAGGTCGAGTCGGACATGGCTGGCTAAGTCGCAAGACTTACCAAACAAGAAAGCGGCGGGGTCTTCCCCGCCGCTTTTTTTGTGCGTTCAATCCGCGACAGATCGCCGATGCTATGAAGCGATTAGCGTCCTCGCACGACGATCTTCACCTTCTGCCCGGCGACCAGACCTTCGTTCGAACCCAACCCGTTCAAAACGCGGAAGCGTTCGACCTGAGCTGAGTCGTAAGCCATGCGGCGCGAGAGCGATGCCACGCTGTCTCCGCGCTGGACGGTCACAACATCGATCTGCCGCGGGATAACCTGCGAAGCTTCCGACTGACTGATGCGACGCATCGATTGATACATCGACGTAAACGTAGCTGAGCGGCCAGCCGGTGTGATCGCGGCAAAGTGGTAAGCTCTCTCGCGCGAAAATTCGTACGCGAACACGACAACATCCACTTGGCTATTGCCATTGTTCACGCGCGCAGTGCCGTATGCGGCCGGGATCCCATTGACAGTGGTGCGCTGGATGTCCTGCGGGGCAAGGTTGTTGTTCTGCCCGCCAAGTGCAGAAAACTGCTGCCGAATGTAGGTGTTGAGATCACCCGAATACGGAGCGAGGGTAAGCTGTGCTTGCCCGCTCTGGCCATTGATGCTGACCGCCCTCGTTGAGTTGACCATAAAAAAGCCCTGCGGCGCGGTGAAAGACAGCCTGAGTTCTGGGTGGATGAACTGGCGTCCTTCAATGACGCCCTGTTCAGGGTCATCTCCGTAAAGCAACCCATCAATACGGGTCAGGAAAGTGTCGCGGTTGGTCACCGACCCCGGAAGACCCTGCGCAGCGCTGGCAGCGCGGCGCACCCGGCTAGCGGGGTCAGGGTGCGTCGAAGCCCATTCGGGGACGCTCGCGTCACCCTGCCCTCGCAAACGCGCGTCGAGGTTGTTTTGTGCAGCGAGGCTCGCGAGGACAGTCGACATCGCATTGGGATCGTAACCCGCGCGGGTCAGATACTGAATGCCCAGATCGTCTGCTTCAATCTCCTGCGAGCGCGAAAAGCTCAGAGTGAGCAATTGCGAACCTTGCAGGAATGTCCGGGACAGCGTGTCGCCGATCGCGCTGTCTCCCAAAAGTACGCCGGACAGAATTGCTCCAAGGCCACCCAACAGTGAATTGCGTTGAGCAGCCTGTTGCCGGCGCTGCGAATGGCGAGCGGCTACGTGCCCGACTTCGTGGCCGAGTACGCCTGCCAATTCTGCTTCATTGTTCATCAGAGTGACGAGCTGACGAGTGGTGTAAATGTATCCGCCAGGAACCGCGAATGCGTTGTTAACGGAGGAATTGAGGAGGCTGACCGTGAAGCTCTCGCGTGCGTTTCCAAGACCGGACTGCACCGCGATATTTTTGCCCACTTGCTCGACATAAGCAGCTTGCGGGCCTCCCATCGCGCCCCCGAACTGAGCGAGCAATTGCGGATGGTATTGTGCGCCCTGCTGCGCTTCGCTGGTCGTGATCGGTGTTGAGGCTGATGGGATCGAGCCTCCTCCCATGCAACCCGTCAATGCGAGCGCGAGCGCAGATGTCACTGCGGCGCGTGCGAGAAAGTTGGCGGTTTTCATAGCTCTGGCTCCTTCGCGACCAATCGCTCAAATTTACAAACGTATGCCACTACAATACGTCCGAAGGCGGGTTGGTTCCGAGAAGGTCGAGACTATCCGCCGAGTTGCAGGAACCGTTCCTCGCGCATCTGAATAAGTGCGGCACTGTCTTTTTTCGAAAGCGCGTCGAGCTCCTCGCTGATTGCTTTGCCAAGCACCTCGGCCGTCCCGACAGGATCGCGGTGCGCACCGCCGACCGGCTCCTTCACGATCCGATCAATAACGCCAAGGCGTTTGAGGTGCTGCGCGGTAATCTTCATCGCTTGCGCTGCTTCCGATGCCTTTTCGGCGGTGCGCCAAAGAATCGAGGCACACCCTTCGGGCGAAATCACAGAGTAGACGGCGTGCTCCAGCATCAAGACGCGCTCAGCACTGGCAAGCGCAACAGCACCGCCCGATCCGCCTTCACCAACGACGACAGAGACCATTGGCACCGGCAATGCGAGGCAAGCTTCAGTGGAACGCGCGATCGCTTCAGCCTGACCGCGTTCTTCTGCTTCGATCCCGGGAAAGGCTCCCGACGTATCGACCAGCGTGACGACCGGCAGTCCAAATCGCCCGGCGAGTTCCATCAACCGGATCGCCTTGCGATAGCCTTCAGGCTTACCCATCCCGAAATTGTGACGAATACGGCTTTGCGTATCATGCCCTTTTTCGTGCCCGATCAACATCACCCGGCGACCCTTCAATGTCGCAAAACCGCCCATGATTGCTTCATCGTCGGCGTAGTAGCGATCCCCGCCAAGCGGCATGAAATCGGAAAAGGCATGCTCGACATAGTCGCGGAAATGCGGCCGCTGCGGATGCCGCGCGACCTGAGTCTTTTGCCATGGGCTGAGCGACGCATAGGTGCTTGCCAGTAGATCGCTGGCCTTCTCTTCGAGACGCTCAATCTCTGAAGCGACATCAACCTCATGATTTACATCGAGATTGCGCATCTCACTGATGCGCTGCTCGAGGCTTGCGACAGGTTTTTCAAACTCGAGATAGGAAATCTTACTGTTTGCCATTGCTGTGGGCGCTAGTCCCTAGTCGTCGGGCGGGCAAGAGGGTGCCGCGAATTTACAAGTTCGACAAGCCGGGCTGCATCAACGTGAGTGTAGATCTGCGTTGTCGCGATATCCGCATGCCCAAGTAACGTTTGAAGTACGCGCAAATCAGCGCCTCCCTCCAGCAAATGGGTCGCAAAAGCGTGACGCAAAACATGCGGGCTGATACCCGCCGGGTCCAAGTCAGCACGCACAGCAAGCTCTTTCAGGATCTGAAACAGGCGAACCCGTGAGAGATGTTTTCCACCGCGCGATGGAAATAGATGGCCGGTCGGCGGGTCACTCGGGCGGACCTTGACCCACTCGGCAAGCGCCTCTTTTGCGCGCTCACTGACTGGGACCATTCGTGCCTGCCCGCCCTTCCCCTTGACCGTGATAAGCGGCGCATCGCGTGGGACCGAAACAAGAGGTAGGCTTACAAGTTCGGTCGCACGCAGGCCCGATCCGTAGAGCATTTCAAGGAGTGCAAGCTGTCGCAAGGCAGTCGGCTGGCCAGAATTCGCTTCGAGTTCCGCACGCTGGAGCAGTGTTTCCACCGCCTCATGGCTAAGTATTTTTGGCAAGGGGCGGCGCGTTCGTGGTTTCGGCAGTGCACCCGAAGGATCATCCTCGCGCCAGCCTTCATCCACGGCAAATCCGAAGAACTGTCGAAGGGCCGACGCTTTGCGCGCGACAGTCGACGGAGCGAGTGACGCCCACTGAGCAGACAGCTTCGCCACCGCTGCGCGCGATGCCTTGTCGAGATCTCCGAGAGCTTCTTCCGCGCCATCAAGATCACGTCGGTAGGCAGCCAGCGTATTCGCCGCCGCGCCTCGCTCGGCAGCAAGCATGTCGAGAAACGCCCGCGTCGCAGCCGACACCGCTTCTCGCCTCAGCCGCGGGCGACCGCCTCTGCGGCGATCATCCTGGCTTCTGCTTCAAGCCCAACGCGAGTAAGCGCGGAGGTGATGTGATAGAGGTGTAAGGGCGTCATCTGTGCCCAACTTTCGCCCTGCATTCCTAGCCCAACCAGAAACGCGACAAGAGCTGCATTTTCGACCTCCGCTGCGCGAGAGATCACGCGGCTCCAGCGGTTCTCGCGAGAAAAGTCGATATCTACCTGGCGCCCAAGGCTCGCCAAATTGTTTCCTGGGAGGCGGCCAAGCCCGCCAAGGCCGGCGATCAGGAACGCGGATTTGCGAGCATCTTCGCTCTCGTCAGCTGCAAGAAAGCTCTCGATACCCTGCGTTGTGGCTGCGCCGCTCTGAGGATCAGCAAGCGAGACCAAAGCCCATGCCAAGGAGCCTTCCTCAACCAGCCCGCTCCATGCGGCAGCGTCCCGGTCGAGACCGGCAGTCAGCATCGAGGCTATCAGGTCATCCGCGGCGTAAGCGCTCTGCCGGGCCGGCGTAATACGCGCGGCTGCATAAGCAGTCGTGATCATGCCAGCAAAGCCGAGATCGCCTTCTCCCCAAAGACCGCGCATCGCGTTGATCCGGTTGGCTGGGTCGGTCGCCACATAGGCATCACGCAGCCTCGCTGCTCGGCCCGCTGCATCGCCGCCGATTGCCTCGTTCGAGTAGATCTGCGCGTAAAGATCGACCATCGCGCTTGATGAAAGAACACCTTTGCTGGCGGCTTGTTCCGCGTATCGCGCTCTTTCTGCCAGCGGCAGCATAGGCGCTGAGGCAGATGCCAGCTGATAGTAGTTTGCCCGCTCTCCCGCGAAGGCATCGTCGATGATGCCCTGAGGAATATCCTCGCCCACTGCGATCGCGAGGGAAAAGCGCCACGGCGTCAGCTCTTCGACGCCGTCCCATGAAACCGTTGTGCCGCCGCGTCCCCGTCCGGCAGCACCCGCGTAGCGTTGAGCCAACAGCAGGTCGATTTCGGGCGCTATCTCGCGCGATTGCGCACTGTTCAGCTGCGATGCGGCAAGAGCCCCCTCCCCTGCATAAGCGTTGCAGATCGCCTGGAGCATGACCCATTGCGGGTCTTCACGTACTGACCCTTGCAAACGGACTGCTGGGCAAGCACCCACGACATCGCTAGTCGCGATATAGGCCGTGAGAGCCTGCGAGGTCATCGCGGTATTCCAGTTCCCGGTATCGACGTCCTGCGCAATCGCGCGTGCGACAGCAAACTCACCCATGCGATTGAGAACTCCTGCTCGCAATGCTGCGAATTCGACTGGGTCCATGCCTTCCGGGGCTGCAAGCCGGCTGGCAAGAGCGCGCCGCATCAGGATATGACCCCAGCGCGAAACCAATGGGCCTTTGGTCCCGGCAAGCACCGCCCTCACAAGGCTTTCAGGCTGGCGCGCGAATGACGCGACCTGAAAGCCGCCTTCCTCTGGGGAAAGCACGCCCACTTGGCTTAGAGCGCGGCGCGCGGCAGGCGGAATATCGTATTGCGGTTTAAGACCGAGCAAATCGTCGAGCTGATCGGTCGAGAGTTCTTCGAGTTCCTCGAGCGTTGGAATGCCCGCCAACTCGTCATTCGAAAGCTGCGGCACGAACGGCAAGTCGCCGGGAACCTGGGGCGGCGCGACGCCAGGTGGCGGTGCGGTCACTGGTGCCGCCGGAACAGCTGGCGCTGGCGCTGCGGTCGGCAAAGCGCTTGGCCGCGCACTTGGCGTAGGCGTCGGTGCCGGATCGTCGAAACCAGGAGGCAGCAGCGATTCAGGCGCTTCCTGTGCTCCGGCCATAGTGACTGCCATCACGCCTCCGGCAGCCCCGGTGAGTGCAAGCGCGGCAATCCAGCTGCCTGTTCCGATACGCTTTGCCATTCTCACTGTCCGCCATCCCTGGCGTCGCTCAATGGCGAGGTGATCGGCTGGCTAATAGGATGAAGCGGTTCCTCTCCGCCGTCGACGTAAGCGATACCGAGTAGAAGTAGGACCACCGCCACCGCGTAAAAAGGCGCGCGACGCGACAAACCAGAAGGTCGATCTGTAGACTTGAAATGCGCCGATTGGACCGGCTGATTGGCGCTGCCCATCGCTTTGCTCGAATATTCAGACATATTGCGTGCGCTCTACCCCAAGTATAGGCCTGCTCGCAATGACTGCTGATACCGCCCTCACCAACAGCGAAATTGCCCGGATCGCTCGGACAATCGATAAGCCGATTGTGCTGGTTGGTTTGATGGGCGCTGGCAAATCAACGGTAGGAAGGCGTTTGTCTAGTCTGCTCAGGCGCGACTTTGTCGATGCCGACGACGCGATTGAGGAAGCCGCGCAGAGGTCCATCCCGGAAATCTTCGACGAGTTCGGCGAAGCCTATTTCCGCGACGGTGAGCGGCGCGTTATTGCGCGGCTGATAGAGGAGAAGCACGGCGTCATCGCAACCGGCGGCGGCGCATTTGTCGATCCTGAAACGCGGGCCCTCATTCTCAAGCAGGCCATTGCGGTCTGGATCGACTGCGATATCGACACACTCGTTGAGCGTACATCCCGCCGAAACACGCGTCCTCTGTTGCGCCAAGGCGACCCAAAACAAATCCTGAGCGACCTGTTTTCCAAGCGTGAGCCATTCTACAAACAAGCGCAGGTTCGCGTGCTCAGCGAAGATGGCCCGCACAAGGACACCGCTCGCGCAATTATCGAGGCAATAGACGCATGGCTCTGACAAACTCGACCGCTATCCGTGTGGAGCTTGGCGGTCGTTCCTATGACGTGCTGGTGGGACGCGGGCTGCTCGACGACATCGTAGTACAGGCTCGGCCATTTCTCGGACCCTATGCCGGTCGCAAGGTGCCAATCGTCGCGGACGTAAATGCACGCGAACATCATGGAAAGCGCCTCGCCCGCTCGCTCGCAAGCGACGGGTACGAAATCGCATGGTACGATGTCGCGCCGGGTGAAGGCTCGAAAAGCTGGGAGAGCCTGGAGCGATTGACCGACTGGCTTCTCGACCTCGGCATTACGCGCTCTGACCATGTATTCGCGCTTGGCGGCGGCGTCGTCGGCGATCTGGTCGGCTTTGCCTGCGCCATCCTCAAGCGCGGTTGCGGATTTGTGCAATTGCCGACCACACTATTGTCGCAAGTCGACAGTTCGGTTGGCGGAAAGACTGCAATCAACACCCGGTCCGGCAAGAATTTGATCGGCGCATTCCATCAACCGTCACTGGTTCTGGCCGACACGCAGACGCTCGACACGTTGCCTGATCGCGAAATGCGCGCGGGCTACGCCGAAGTGCTCAAATACGGACTGCTCGGCGACGAGGCATTCTTCGCATGGCTCGAATCCAACGGTCCGGATGTGCTCGCCCGAAATCGCGAAGCGCTCACCCACGCCGTTGCGACCAGTATCGAAGCCAAGGCGCGGATCGTTGCGGAGGATGAACGCGAGACGTCGGGCAGACGCGCCCTTCTCAATCTTGGCCACACCTTCGGCCATGCGCTTGAGGCTGAGACGGGTTTTTCGGACAGGCTGCTCCATGGGGAAGCGGTTGCACTCGGAATGGTGCTCGCCGCGCGCTATTCGGCGCGGCGGGGTGAGCTAGCGGCTGCGGACGCTGAGCGTGCTGCGCAAGCGATTGCGGAATCGGGACTGCCCTCCGAGATCGCGAACCTCGACATGAAATGCGACGGCAAACGTCTCGTCGATCACATGCGCCACGACAAGAAAATGGAAGCCGCAGGAACGCTGCCCTTTCTTCTACTCAAGGGTTTAGGCGAAGCTTACATGGCCAGAGACGTCGATCTGGGCGATGTCGCCGCGTTTCTGGATGAACAGCTGAAAGTGCCCGCATGACCCGCTTCATCGATCTCTCGATCCCGATCACCAATGACGTGATTTCCGATCCAGAGGTGATGCGGCCCAAGGTCACGTACATGACCCACGAACATACGTGGGAACAGATCGCGATGTTCTTCCCGGGCCTTGAGCAAGACGATCTGCCCGATGGCGAAGGCTGGGCGGTCGAGATGCTGGAGCTGTCGACGCATAACGGCACGCACATGGACGCGCCGTGGCACTACCACTCGACAACCAATGCGGGCGCAAAACCCGCGCCCAGTATCGACGAAGCACCGCTGGACCGATTCCTGCGTCCGGGCGTGAAACTTGATTTTTCGCACCTGCCTCACGGCCATGTCGTGAGCGCGGCCGAAGTCGAGGAAGCCTTCGTCAAGATCGGATACGAGGTGCAACCCCTGGACATCGTCCTCGTTCAGTCGGGCGCAGTCTATGGCACGGACAACTTCACCGATCAGGGCGTCGGGCTAGGCGCAGAGGCGACGCTTTGGCTGACCGAGCGCGGGGTCGAGGTAGTTGGAACCGACGCATGGAGCTGGGACGCACCCTTCAGCCACACGGCTCGCCGATGGGCGGAGAACCGCGATCCTTCGATCATTTGGGAAGGACACAAGGCGGGCCGCATCCGTCCCTACTATCAGATCGAAAAGCTCACCAATCTGGAAAACCTTCCAGCACATGGCTTCACGTTCAGCTGCTTTCCAGTGAAGATCGAGCGGGCTAGCGCTGGCTGGATTCGCGCGGTCGCCATAATCGAGGACTGATGGCCCGCATCATCATCCTCAACGGGGTTAGCAGCGCCGGCAAGTCGTCACTGGCGCGCGCAATTCAGGGAAAAGCGGATCGAACTTTCCTCCACATAGAAATGGACGCGTTCATTTCGTTTCTGCCGAATGGTCATGAATTCAGGCCGGAATGGTTTGAGGTGCAGAAAATTCCAGGCGAGCGCTCGCCTCTCCCGCGCATCATCAATGGCCCGCGCGGCGAAGCATTGCTGAGCGTCATGCGCCAATTCGTCTTCAATGCCGCAGACAGGCGGCTCGACATGATCGTCGACGAAGTTTGCCACGCGAGAGAGGTGCGCGATTATCGCGATGGCTTGGTCAATCACGATCTCACTGTCGTGAAGGTCCATGCACCGTTGGACGTCGTCGCGGCGCGTGAGAAGGCCCGCGGCAATCGCCTGATCGGGCTGGGACAAGAACAATCAACCCATCTGCACGACGGCATCGACTACGATGAAGTAATAGACACGAGCTCAGGTTCTGCGCGCGAGTTAGCCGCGCAACTTCTGAGCCGGATCGCGACCTGACCTAGCTGGCCGTGCGTTCCGGCAGCTTAGTCACTTTCGGAGCGACCTCTATTACGTTCGAGCCGTCGCTTTCGATCATCACGTCATGCTCGGCAAACAGGCGCTCGATTTCCGCCCGGTTTTCTAGGATCGTGTGTGCAATGCCTGGGGCCAGACTCTCGCCATCGCCAATCTGACCGAGCATTGCTGCAAGATCGCTTTCGGTCGCTTCGCGCGCCGATTTAAAGAAATGGCCCCTACGATCGAAGTAGCCAGTGCCTTTTTTCGCCACAACAATTCCCCTCAAGATGCGAAATTGCGGATCACTGTCGAATCGGAGAGCCCGACCCGACAAACAATATCGTCCCTGAAGAGGCTGCGATGCGCCAGCTTGTTAAGCTTAATAATCTCTCAAAAAGCCAAATTCGTCGGATCGGTACAAAAACTTCGAACGAATAGAATGCCTTGCAAGAAGAAAGTTACTCGAAGCTCTTAGATTGTGAGCCAGCCATCGACCCGCATCACTTTATTCGAGTTCGAGAATCACTGCGTCAACTGCGAGGCTTTCGCCTTCCGATGCATTGATCTTGGCAATTTTGCCTTCCTTCTCGGCGCGCAGGATGTTCTCCATCTTCATCGCCTCGACAGTCGCAAGCGGTTGGCCGGGCTGGACTTCCTCACCTTCCCCGACATGCAGCTTCACCAGCATTCCGGGCATCGGGCAAATAAGCATCTTGGAAAGATCTGGCGGCTCTTTCTCGATCATGCGGCTTTCGTGTTCAGCAAGCCTTGCGGGGAGTACGAGCGCCTCGTGAGAAGCGCCGCGCGTCGTTATCCTCCAGCGAACGCCGACGCGCTCGATCTGCAAGACCATCTCGTTGTCGCCAGTGACGTGTGCGAAGGCCTCACCGACCTCCCAATCCCAGGTTCCGTTTAAACGCTGGCCATCGACGGTTGCCCCGCCCTCTTCGAGCATGACGTCAAAGGTCTGGCCGCCGATCTTCACCATCCAGTGCGATGGCGGGTTGTCGGTGCCATTCAACTGACCCGAGATCCGCCTTGCGCGCACCTGCTGCGTGAATTCTGCTCCTGCGAAAAGCCCGGCCAGCTGGCGCAGCCATTCTTCACTTGCTGGAGCGCCTTCGAAGCCTTCGGGATACTCCTCCGCGATGAAGCCGGTCGTCAGTTCGCCGGATCGGAAGCGCGGGTGCTGCATGATCGCCGACAGGAAGTCGACATTGTGGCCCAGCCCCTTGATCCGGAAACGATCGAGCGCTTCGATCTGCAAGTCGGCAGCCTGCTCGCGTGTCGGAGCCCATGTGATCAGCTTGGCGATCATGGGGTCGTAGAACATCGACACCTCACCGCCTTCGAACACGCCGTCATCGACGCGCACGCTGCCTACGCCTCTTGTCACACCCCGGCGCGGTTTTCCTGCGACTTCGCCATCGTCCTCCCAGCCGCGGACGCTGGGCGAATATTCGATCAGGCGTCCGGTCGATGGCAGGAACCCGCGATAGGGATCTTCGGCATAAACGCGGTTCTCGATCGACCAGCCGTCGATCCCGATATCATCCTGAGTAAGCTCAAGCTTTTCGCCGGCTGCGACGCGGATCATCTGTTCGACCAGATCGACCCCGGTGATCGCCTCGGTCACCGGATGCTCGACCTGCAGGCGCGTGTTCATTTCGAGGAAGTAAAAGCTCTCTCCGGTCTTGTCCGCACCGCTGACGATCAACTCGACCGTACCGGCGGAGTGATAATCCACAGCGCGCGCCAGAGCGACGCATTGCTCACCCATGGCCTTGCGCATCTTCTCGGTCACGAAGGGGGACGGAGCCTCTTCGACGACCTTCTGGTGGCGTCGCTGGATCGAGCATTCACGCTCGTTCAGATAAAGGATGGTGCCGTGCTTATCGCCGAGGATCTGGATTTCGATGTGGCGCGGGTTCTCAATGAACTTCTCGATGAAGACACGGTCGTCGCCGAAGGAATTAAGACCTTCGCGCTGGGTTGCTGGAAAGCCTTCTTCGACATCCTTGTCGTTCCACGCGAGGCGCATGCCCTTGCCCCCGCCGCCAGCCGAAGCCTTGATCATGACCGGGTAGCCGATGTCCTGGCTCACCTTGAGCGCTTCTTCGGTCGACTGGATCGCGTCTTCTGAACCCGGGACCGTGTTGACGCCAGCTTCCTTGGCGAGGCGCTTGCTCTCGATCTTGTCGCCCATCGCGGCGATGGCGCCTACGGGCGGACCGATGAAGGCGATGTTCTCCGCCTCCAGTGCCTCCACGAAGCTCGCGCGTTCGGAGAGGAAGCCATAGCCGGGATGGACCGCCTCAGCGCCCGTTTCTTTGCACGCCGCGATAATCTTTTCAGGGATCAGATAGCTCTCGGCCGCTGGAGAAGGTCCGATATGCACCGCCTCATCCGCCATGCGCACAAACGGCGCGTTGCGGTCCGCATCGGAGTACACCGCGACGGTTGCGATCCCCATCTTGCGAGCGGTCTGAATGACGCGGCAGGCGATCTCGCCGCGATTGGCAATCAGAATCTTCGAAAACAAACGGGCCTCCGTGGGCGGTAAAGCGTTGCAACGCCTATGCCGCTCCCGAAGGCCCGTATCAACCTGCCTTGTGTGGGTAAGGTCGGTGTCGCTGCGTCAGTCGAGGTCGATGTGACCGATATGGTTCTGCGAGCGGTCGACCGTGGCCATGTACTTGGCCCAGTGGGCGGCAACCGCTTCCTCGCCGCCCAACTGACGCGCGAGCTCGGCGTTCCATTCCTCGTTGCGTGGATTGTTTTCCCATCCCATCGAAGCGATGCCGTCTTCCATCTTGAAGGCGACGACCATGTCCCATTCGCCTGTGTCCATGTGCAGCGCCATCGGACCATCGCGGCCAAGCGCTTCATCGACTTTCACGAAAGCCTCGATCAGCTTCATCGCTTCCTGCATCTTGCCGGGATGAAACTTGAAGAAGACGACGCTGTACCAGTCCTTCTTCGCAAGTTCCGGTTCAGCCGCATCCATGTGTGCCTCGGCCATCGCAGGCGTGGCTGCAAACGGAACGGCAAGAGCGGCAGCAGCCGCCAGTAAAATACGCATGATTGTTTTCCCCCAATCGATCCCAATCCATGCGACCCGGCTGACGAGGCTAATCCCGAAAAAAGGCCAACAAAAGGCATGAACTTGTAGGAAAGCGTCAATCTTTAGAGGCTGCTGAACGCTCTCAAACGAGCGGTTCTAAGCGGCGCAGTGATCAGCTTTGCGCGATCCGGGCGGCGCATTGAATCAAGGCATCAGCGTAGGCGGGAGCGCCGCGCCTGTCGCCCTCGCCCGCAACGAGGCTTTGCGTCGCCTCAGCCAGCCGCTCGAGGTTCTCAGTCGAAAGCGCTGCCAGCGGTTCAACATAGATGCCGATCGTGAACAGAATTGCGCCTGTTCGGGGGAGCCTTCGCAGTGTTTGTCGCTCAGAACGCACGAACAGGGTTTCGCCTGCATTTTCTGGCGTGACATGCGCAAACGCCTCAGCCGCAGGGCGCGCCTCAATCCATTGCTTGTCGCCGGTTGCCGCAATGAACCAGTTGCAGCGGCCATAGATTGCGCCGGGTTTGAGCGTCTCCATGAAACGATCGACCCCAGTCGCGAGTTGCTCCTCATACCCGGCGATCGGCGCGTGAAGCGCACGCAAAGGAAGGCCGATCTTGTCTTTGGGGTGCCAGTCTGAGGGCCAAGCAACCGCAGCGCCGATCAAGCGATACTGATCTTCGCCCTCGCGCTTGGTCAGGAGGCACATGTCTTCATGTGACCCCATTGCGGCTTCAGGAAGACTTCCGTTGAGACCAACTAGAGCAGCAAGTTCGCGCCCTGGCTCGTCGACCTGAGGTGTCAGTTGCATGCCTTCGGGCCAATCGGCGAAAGCTTTACGCCTCGCTTCAAGGTCCGGATCGGGCTGAAGCCACTCTTCCTCAGCGAGGCGAACCAGACCCATCCGTAGCTGCCCTCCCCCGCGCGCTCGCGGAAGAAGCGAATTGACGGAGAAACCGAGCGACATGGGCCTATGCCGGTTCGCTAACCTTGCAGGCGCGCGCTGGCTCGTCGCCCTGAAGGGATGTGAGGCCAAGCTTGGCGAAGAGTGCGCCGCCGCTGTCATCGCCAGCATTGGGAGCGGTCAGCAGCTTGTCGCCTGTGAAAATCGAGTTCGCGCCCGCAAAGAAACACAGCGCCTGCGTCGCCTCGCTCATGCTTTCTCGTCCAGCTGATAGGCGCACCATGCTCATCGGCATCGTGATGCGAGCCACCGCCACCGTGCGGACAAACTCAATGTCGTCGATCTTCGCCATCGGCGTATCTGCGAGCATATCGCCCAGCACCGTGCCCTTCACCGGCACGAGCGCATTCACCGGCACGCTTTCGGGATGCTCGGGCAGCGTCGCGAGCGTGTGGACGAACCCCACGCGATCCTCGCGCGTTTCACCCATCCCCACAATTCCTCCGCTGCAAACATTGATGCCAGCTGTGCGCACATGATCGAGCGTATCAAGGCGGCACTGAAAATCGCGCGTCGAGATCACCCGCTCGTAATACTCCGGGCTGCTGTCGATGTTGTGGTTGTAATAATCGAGACCCGCTTCGGCGAGCATGTCGGCCTGATGCGGCTCGAGCATGCCAAGCGTCATGCACGTCTCAAGTCCCATGTCGCGCACGCCTTTCACGATCTCGACGATCTTGGGCATGTCGCGGTCCTTCGGATTGCGCCAGGCTGCGCCCATGCAGAAGCGCTGAGAGCCTGCATCCTTCGCCTGCGCGGCGCGTTGAAGCACCGCCTGCACGTCCATCAGTTTGGTCGCTTCGACACCGCTGTCAGCCTTTACGCTTTGCGAGCAGTAACCGCAGTCCTCAGGACAACCGCCAGTTTTGATGCTCAGCAGCGTGCAAAGCTGGATCTGCTCTGGCGGATGATTTTCACGGTGAACGCTGGCCGCACGAAAAAGCAGTTCGGTGAAAGGCAGGTCGAACAGGTCCGCAATCTCTTCGCGGGTCCAGTCGGTGCGCAAAGTCGTCATTCATCTTCTCCCACTTCGCTGCATTCGACAACGAAGCCATATTCTTCGAGCCAGTCGGCCTTCGTAGGCAACAAGAACTGGAGCGCCTCGGCAAGAAGCTGATGCATCGCGTTCGCGTGGCGTACGTGACTATCGCGCCGATCCGCAAAACAGAGTCTGTCTCCAGCTTCGCCAACGAAACGCAGCGCCCCTTCTTCAGTCGCGCCGCCTTCATCGGCTAGCGACAGGAAAATCGGAGGCCGTTCGACAGGACGTTCACCGGATAGCCTGTACGAAAGGCTTTGGTTGTCCCATTGCAAGCTCGGCGAGAGCGCCGCGTATCCATCAAACGCACTGGGCGCCGTGATCCATGTTTCGGCCACGAAATGCCCTGCGGCACTTTCGCCAACGAGGATCGCGGTGCCATTGTCCCGATAACGCGCCCGGATCATGGGCATGACATCTTCAACCAGCCATCGACGAAAGCTTTGAGCCTCGCCTGCGGTCGGATAGCGCTCGCGTTCTTCAATCGATTTTGTGGGAGGCAGCAACTCGCGTTGGCGGTCGACTGTCTCGATACCGACAATAATCGCAGGCTGGCTACGCCGCCAAAGTTGGTTCCAGCTGTGGATGCCGTGCGCCAGATAAAGGTCCTGTCGCTCGCCACCGTCCAGAACGACAATAAGCGAGTATTCCCTGTCGCCTTCATCGTAATCGAGCGGAAGCAGGACATTAATCCGCCGGTCGGCTTCGTGAGTGGTCACCGCATACGACTCGCCCAACGAAATGGGCGCTGGCTCCTCAGCGTAGGCCGGGCTTGCGATCAATAGCGCGGCGAGTGCCGCAACGCAGCCAAGTCTCACTCCGCAGCCTCGTCCAGCCCTTCGCCGAGTGGCGGCATGTTATGGCCGAGAAGCGTAAGGATGTCCGCAGCGCACTCGACCACGTTCGAACCGGGCCCGTAGATCCCTTGAACGCCGGCCTCGCGAAGGAAGTCGTAATCCTGCGGCGGGATGACGCCGCCTGCGGTGACCTTGATATCTGCGCGCCCTGCCTCTTTGAGCAGTCTGATCAGCTCGGGGATCAAGGTTTTGTGGCCTGCCGCCAAGCTGGAAGCCCCTACGATGTCAACCTGCTTGTCGAGCGCCATCTGGCAGGTTTCTTCGGGCGTCTGGAACAGCGGGCCGGAGACAACCTCAAAGCCCATGTCCGAAAATGCGCTGGCGATGACATTCGCACCGCGATCGTGCCCGTCTTGGCCCATTTTGGCGACCATGATTCGTGGCTTGCGACCAAGACGGCGCTCAACCGCGTCGACGCCTTCGGTTACTTGTGCCCAGCGGCGGTCGAATTCGTAGGCGCTTTTGTACACACCGCTTACGGGCTCAGGCGTCGCATCGTGGCGCCCGAAGGCAGCTTCCATGGCTGCAGATATTTCGCCCAAGGTCGCATCGTGGCGTGCCGCCTCGACCGCCCTGCCCAGCAAGTTCACATCGGCTTGCTTTTCAAGTTCTGCAATCTTTGAGGGCGGAAGCGGGATGTCGTTCTCGTCGCGGCCTGTCAGGATTGCTGCACGGTGTGTCGTCGGATCGGCCTGAGCAGCTTCGGTCAGCGCCTTGAGCGCCGACTGGCATGCAGCCTCATCGCGGCCCGCGCGCACCTTCTCGATCCGCGCGATCTGGCTCTTTCGGACCTTCGCATTGTCGATGTCGAGCGTGTCGATCGGGTCTTCTTCGTCCTTGCGGTACTTGTTGACGCCAACGATCACGGTCTCGCCCTGATCGACCATGGTCTGCTTCTCCGCAGCAGCCCGCTCGATCGCCGCCTTGGGAGCGCCGGTCGCAACATAGGCGGTCATGCCGCCAGCTTCGTCGACCTCGGCGATGAGCTTTTCAGCCTCTGCAACGAGCGTCGCGGTCAACGCTTCGATGTAATGCGAGCCGCCGAGAGGATCGACGACATTGGTGATGCCGCTTTCTTCCTGCAGCACCAGCTGCGTATTGCGCGCGATGCGGGCGGAGAAATCGGTGGGGAGCGCGATGGCTTCATCGAGCGCGTTGGTATGAAGACTCTGGGTTCCACCCAGCGTCGCAGCCATCGCTTCAATGGTGGTGCGGATGACGTTGTTGTAGGGGTCCTGTTCCTGCAAGCTCACACCACTCGTCTGGCAATGCGTGCGCAGCATCTTCGAACGCTCGCTCTTCGCACCCAGCCCGTCCATCACGCGATACCAGAGAGTACGAGCGGCGCGCAGCTTGGCGATCTCCATGAAGAAGTTCATGCCGATGCCAAAGAAGAACGACAGGCGCCCCGCAAACGCATCGATATCGAGCCCTGTCTCCATCGCGCGCACGGCATATTCTTTGCCGTCAGCGATGGTGAAAGCCAGCTCCTGCACCGCCGTCGCCCCAGCTTCGTGCATGTGATAACCGCTGATCGAAATGCTGTTGAATTTCGGCATGTTGGCCGAGGTATATGCGATGATATCGGACACAATCCGCATGCTCGGCTCAGGCGGATAGATGTAGGTGTTGCGGACCATGAACTCCTTGAGGATGTCGTTCTGAATCGTCCCCGAGAGCTTGTCCTGCGAAACGCCCGACCGTTCAGCCGCGACGATGTAGAAAGCGAGCACCGGGATCACCGCGCCGTTCATGGTCATCGACACGCTCATCGTGTCGAGCGGGATTTGGTCGAACAGAATTTCCATGTCCGCCACCGTGTCGATGGCGACGCCCGCCTTGCCGACATCGCCCACCACGCGCGCGTGATCGGAATCGTATCCGCGGTGGGTGGCGAGGTCGAAAGCGACGCTCAGACCCTTTTGTCCCATCGCAAGATTGCGGCGATAGAAGGCGTTCGATTCCTCAGCGGTCGAAAAGCCCGCGTACTGCCGGATCGTCCACGGGCGCCCGGCATACATGCTTGCCTTCACGCCGCGTGTGAACGGAGCGAAGCCCGGAAGGCCGGGATCGAATTCCGCGTGGTCTTCTGCCGTGTAGAGCGGCTTGATCTCGAAACCTTCTGGCGTCTGCCAAGTGAGATCGCGGCCCTTGCTTTCCTTGTCAGCAAGAGCCTTCCAGTCGGCGGGGGTCGGCCGGGAGTCGTTCGTGTCGGTCATGAGGGATGCCTATACACCAATCGCGACCCCCGCCAACGCGCGAGGGTGCACCAGATTGCGAATATGATTGTCTCGGGGCCCTACATGAGCCCCAGAAATCGAAGTCGCCTACTTGCCTGTAAAAGCAGCCTTGCGCTTCTCGAGGAAAGCCGTGCCGCCTTCCTTTGCATCGTCCGACGCACCTGCGATACGCTGAGCTTCGGCTTCTGCCAGCAGCACATCGTTCACCCCGCCATCTAGCGCGGTCATGATGTTGCGTTTGATATTGCGATACGAAACGGTCGGACCATTCGCGAGCTTGTCAGCCATCGCGCGTGCTTCGTCCATGAGCAGTTCGTCGTCGACGCATTTGTAGACGAGGCCCCATTCCTCTGCCTGCGCTGCGCCGATCTTTTCACCCAGCATCATCATGCGGGTCGCCCGCGCGCGGCCGATAGCGCGCGCCAGCATCCAGGTAGAGCCGCCATCGGGCACGAGGCCGATATTGACGAAAGCCTGAAGGAAATACGCACTCTTCCCCGCAATGGTGAAGTCCGCCGCGAGTGCGAGCGAGCACCCGACGCCAGCTGCCGGCCCGTTGACCGCGCAGATTACGGGAACATCGGCACGCAGCAGCTGGTTGATCGCAGGGTTGTAATGATGAAGCAGCGCCTCGTGGCTTCCGCCCTTGGAATCCATCGAGCGGGCCGAAAGATCCGCGCCCGAGCAAAAGCCCTTACCCTCGCCCGTGATCAGCACGCAGCGCGCGTCACCCAGGTCATAGAACACCTGCGTGATTTCGTCCGCCATCTGCGGGGGCATGGCGTTGAGGCGATCGGGACGGTTGAGTGTGATCGTGGTCAGCGGGCCGTCAGCTTCGACGCGGATGGTTTCGTAGGTCACTTGTCTCTCTCCCAAGCGAAATGGTTTGCGTTTCGTTTGGCAACGCTTTGCCCAAACGCGGCGCGTGAGACAAGTCCGCTACGACGCGGCACGTAAAGCGTGATCAGTGAGCGCCGTCCTTGGGCGTCTCCATGATCTCGGTAAGCATGCCCTGCATGTCCTTTGGGTGAAGGAAGAAGATCGGTGTTCCGTGCGCGCCGATGCGCGTGGGGCCGAGGATGCGCTTGCCCATCGCCTCGAACTCTGAGCGCGCTTCCTCGATATCGGGCACTTCGAAACAGACATGATGCTGCCCGCCGAGAGGGTTCTTGGCGAGGAAGCCGTTAATGGGCGAATTCTCGTCCAGCGGCTCGATCAGTTCGACCTGCGTCCCGTCCATGCCTGAATGGGTCGGCGTGTCGACGAAGCAGACCTTCACGCCCTGCTCCTCAATATCGAAAGGCTCGGTGATCGAGGTCGCTCCCATTGCGTCGCGGTAGTGCGCGATGGCTTCCTCCATCGAGGGCACCGCGTATCCGACGTGGTTCATGCGGCCTAGTTTCATGGGTCTCTTCCCTGCTTCAGAGTGTCAGAAATGTGAGGACGGCAAATGCCACGCCAAACACAGCGGTCATCGCCAGCTGTGGCCACGCATGGAAGGTCAGCCTCTTCGTAACATCATCGATATGCCACGAATTCGGACTGCGCCACAATCGCCAAGCAACCACGGCACAAACCAACGCAGCAATCGCAGCCAAGGCAACCAAGCCATCACTTGATAGAAAACTGCGAAGTGACTCCAGCATTCACGCTGTCCGCATCAAAGCGGGATGTTATCATGCTTCTTCCAAGGGTTCTCCAGCTGCTTCGTGCGCAGCTTCCTTAGCCCCAGCGCAACCCTCCGCCGCGTCGCATGCGGGTGGATCACCTCGTCGATATAGCCACGGCTCGCTGCCACGAACGGGTTAGCAAACCGCTCCTCATATTCCGCCGTTTTCTCGGCGATCTTCTCCGGATCGTCGCGGTCCTGGCGGAAGATGATCTCCACCGCGCCCTTTGCGCCCATCACGGCGATCTCTGCCGTGGGCCAAGCGTAGTTCAAATCGCCGCGAAGGTGCTTTGACGCCATCACGTCGTAGGCGCCGCCATAGGCCTTGCGGGTGATGACGGTGATCTTGGGCACGGTCGCCTCAGCATAGGCGAAGAGCAGCTTTGCGCCGTGCTTGATGATGCCGCCGAGTTCCTGCGCGGTGCCGGGAAGGAAGCCGGGGACGTCGACGAAGGTCACGATCGGGATCTCGAACGCATCGCAGAACCGCACGAAGCGCGCGGCTTTCTTGGAGCTCGCGATATCGAGTACGCCCGCGAGCACCATCGGCTGGTTCGCGACCACGCCTACCGTTCGCCCCTCGACCCTGCCAAAACCGCAGATGATGTTGGCGGCATGCGCAGGCTGGATCTCGAAGAAGTCACCCTCGTCGAGCGTCTTTCGGATCACCTCGTGCATGTCATAGGGCTGGTTGGCGTTGTCGGGGATGATCGTGTCGAGGCTCGGCTCCTCGCGGTCCCACGGGTCGTTCGTGGGAAGTTCGGGCACTTCTTCGCGGTTCGACAGCGGCAGGTAATTGAAGAAATCGCGCGTCGCGAGCAGAGTCTCGACGTCGTTTTCGTAAGCTACATCGGCAACGCTGGTCTTGGTCGTGTGCGTGATTGCGCCGCCCAATTCCTCCTGCGTCACGACTTCGTTCGTGACGGTCTTCACCACGTCCGGCCCGGTGACGAACATGTAGGAGCTGTCCTTCACCATGAAGATGAAGTCGGTCATCGCAGGCGAATAGACCGCCCCGCCCGCGCAAGGCCCCATGATGAGGCTGATCTGAGGGATGACGCCGCTCGCCAGCACGTTGCGCTGGAAGACCTCGGCATAGCCGCCCAGCGACGCGACGCCTTCCTGAATGCGCGCACCGCCGGAATCGTTGAGACCGATCACCGGTGCGCCGACCTTCATCGCGGTGTCCATGACCTTGCAGATTTTCTCCGCATGACGCTTCGACAGCGATCCGCCGAAGACGGTGAAATCCTGACTGAAAACATAGACGAGGCGGCCGTTGATTGTGCCGCTTCCGGTAACGACGCCGTCGCCGGGAATCTTCTGCTTCTCCATGCCGAAATCGACGCAATCGTGTTCGACATATGTGTCGATTTCTTCGAAGCTGCCTTCGTCCAGCAGGACGTCGAGCCGTTCGCGCGCGGTCAGCTTGCCCTTGGCGTGCTGCGCGTCGATCCGCTTTTGCCCGCCGCCCATGCGAGCGGCTTCACGGCGGCGTTCCATTTCGGCGATATTGGCTGACATTCAAAAAAGCCCCTGATCACAAGTCGCATAGCGCCTAGCGATCAGACCACGCCAACGTCAATCGTCACTCGCTCGCCTCGGTGCCGTCGCTTTGATCTTGCGCACGGTATTCGAGGATATCGCCGGGTTGGCAGTCAAGCTCGCGACAAATTGCCTCGAGCGTCTTGTAGCGGACGCCTTGAACTTTGCCTGTCTTCAAGAGCGACAGATTGGTGTTCGAAATGCCAATGCGCTCGGCCAGTTCCTTCAAACTGACCTTGCGCTTGGCCATCATCACATCGAGGTTGGTGATGATAGGCATCAGACCACGCTTTCGCTGTCTTCGCGGAATTGCTGGCCGGATCGGAAAGCTCCTGCCGCGAGGAATGCAAGGAGAGAGAGCAGCAGGCTGGAGATCGGCGGGCTGTATTCGAGCCAGATGTTCTCGACCCCATCCTTGTCCCAGCTGATCGAGGGATGGATCGCCCGCCCCTCAATCGCGGGCAGCGCGTTGATAATGACGCTCTGGACAATGATTGTTGCCACCACCGAAAGCGCCGCCCCGAACAGCAGGATCTGGCCGATCCGCTTGAGGCTTGTGACGTTGCGATCGGTGAACACCTCGCCCGCACCGATCCGCGAGAGAAGCCCGCGCAGGTAAACGAGGCTCGCAGCGAACAGGCCGAGGAAGGTGAACTGAAGCGCGAGCCGCAGAGCGCGCAGCCATGCATGATCGTCGATGCGGATAGTACCTTCCTTCAATTGCCAGAAGGCGGTCCCCTCTTCGTCGAGATATTCCATACGGATGTTCTCGCTCGAGGCCGGATAGCTCACCATGTGAAACTTGCCCTCGGCAATCGCGCCGCCCGCTTTCAGGATCGCCCCCAGCGCCGCAAGCGCGACCAGCACGATCAACATATCGACCAGGCGGCGTGTCCAGACTGCACTCATCGTCTTCCCTCCAAAACTGTGTTTAACAGCCTAATGGCAGCGAGGGAAACGATTCGCAATATATATTTTATGTTTTACGTAAATTATATGTCGCCTTGCGTTTTGGCGAATTTGAGCAAAAAGTCGTTCAGACCTTCACGACACCGTGTTCGATCAGGCTCTTGGCGCAATCGATCACGCTTTCTTTTGCAGGGCGCGTTTCCCATCCGAGCCGCTCCTTCGCGTGGCTGGTATCGCAATGGCGGCTCTTCCCAAGCTCACTCTTGATCGAGCGGATGCCTTCGTTGAACAGACTGAGAATGTGCACGAGGAAGTTGGGCATGACCTTGGTCGGCACCTTCTTCGTGTGCTCCGGTGGCAGGCCATCCTTGAGCATCTTCGCCACATCGATGAACTTGTAAAAGTCGCCGGCTGCGAGAAAACGCTCTCCCGCAAGTCCTGGCTCTTCGAGGCATTTGACATGCAGTTCGGCGGTGTCGCGCGTGTCGACGATTGCAAAGCCAAGGTCGGGTGCCATCGGCACATCGCCTGCGAGCAATTGGCGCACAGCCTCCACCGATGGCGAGAAATCGGGATCGTCGACAGGGCCAAGCACCATGGAGGGATTGACCGAGACGAATTCCATGTCGCCACCGTGCTCGGCCACCCAATCGCGCGCGGTGCGCTCTGCAATGGTCTTGGACTTGATGTACGGATAAACATCCGGGTGAGTGATGTCGGTCCAGTCGCTCTCATCGACCGTGTAGACCTTGTCGCTGCGACCATATGCGACCGCTGCCATTGAGCTGGTCTGGACAAAGCGCGTGACCCCCGCATCCTTGGCAAATCGCAGCGCGCGCAGCGTACCTTCGCGGGCGGGGACAATCATCTCGTTCTCGTCCTTCGGGGTCGATGCTGCGATGGGAGACGCGACGTGCGCGACATGCGTGCACCCGGCAACCGCCTCTGCCCAGCCATCGTCGGACATAAGCTCTGCCTCGAAAACCTTGACCTTGTCCTCGCCCGGATTGCCGAGGCGATCGCGCAGCAGCGCCTCGCTCTTTGCCTTGTTGCGGACGGTGGTGTGAACGGTCCAGTCGCGCGCCAGCAACTGGCGGATCAATTCGCCTGCGATGTAGCCGGTTGCGCCGGTTACGAGTACGGTCTTGCTCATGGCGAATGCTCTCCCTTTGTTGTGTTGTATCGAAGGCTAGTCACTTGCGTTTCGACCTGCAACTTTGTGAGCCGAAATGACACGATACGACATCTGCGTGATCGGCGCCGGAATTGCCGGGCTGTCGCTTGCTGCAAGGCTTGCAGAACATGCCAGCGTCCTCGTGGTCGAAGCAGAAAGCGCGCCCGGCTATCACGCATCCGGCCGCAGTGTGGCCTTTGCCCATTTCGGCCTTGGTGAGCGCGTGGTGCGCACTTTGACAGCGCTCAGCCTCGAAGAATTGGCAGCGGATCCGAGCGATGACCGAGCGCGCCCGGCCGAGGTGCACAGCGCTCTGCACATAGCCAGCAGAGCTGAACTGTCCGCGCTCGACGCCTTGGAGAAAGTGCACCGGGACTTTGGCTGCGACTTCGAGCGGCTTTCAGGTGAAGAAGCCGCCGAAATCGCGCCCGCATTGAAGATCGGGCCGGAACACTGCCACTCGGCCATCCTCGATCATGGCTCGCTAAAACTGGACGCCGACGCGATGCTGCAGGGCCATGTTCGAGATATCAGGGCGCATGGTGGTCGCCTCGAATTTTCCAGCGCCGTGCGTAAGATCGCGCGCGCGGGCGAAGACTGGGTGATAGATACTGAGAGCGACAGCTTCAGCGCACCAATCCTGATTAACGCAGCTGGTGCATGGGCAGACGCCGTCGCCGGGATGATAGGGGCCCGACCCATCGGCATCGAACCACGCAGGCGAACGGTCATATCTTTCTCAGGTCCTGAGGGCTCGAACGTTTCGCACTGGCCGTTCGTTAAGACCGTAGGTGCCGGTTTCTACATGCTGCCCGAAGGCGCAGGGCAATTGCTGGCCTCCCCTATGGACGAAGGCGCGAGCGAACCATGCGATGCCGCTCCTGAGGAGTTCGACATCGCGACCATCGCCCATCGCATCGAGGAGGCGACCCGCTTGAAGGTGGCCCGGATCACTCATTCTTGGGCTGGCCTGCGCAGCTTCGCCCGCGACGAATTGCCCGTGGTGGGCTTTGCAAAAGACGCGCCCGGCTTTTTCTGGTGCGCTGGCCAAGGGGGCGCAGGCTTCCAGACCTCGCCCGCGCTTTCACGCATCGGCGAGGTTCTGGTGCGTGGCGAGGAGTGGCCTGGGGAGCTGGCAGCGCAAGGGCTTACCCCTGCGCTGTTCTCCCCTGCCCGGCTCAGCGCCTGACATTACCTCAGGAGAACGAGCTCTTCCGCAACGGTCGGGTGGATCGCCGTCGTGGCGTCGAAATCCGCCTTGGTCATCCCGGCTTTCACTGCAACCGCAGCCGCCTGCATGATCTCGGGCGAGTCCGGGCCAATCATGTGGATGCCCAGGATCTTCCCATTTGCATCGTCGCAGATCATCTTGACGAGACTACGCTCATTACGGTTGGCGACCACGTTTTTCATTGGGCGGAAGTCGGAGGTGTAAACCGCGACCTTGCCGTATTGATCCTTGGCCTCGCGTTCGTTCAGACCGACCGAGCAGATCGGCGGATGGCTGAAGACCGCGCTCGGAATGCAGGAATGATCGACGCTGTATGGCTCGCCCGGGCCGAACACGCTGTCGGCGAAGGCCTGACCCTCGCGGATTGCCACAGGGGTCAGCTGCACGCGGTCGGTTACGTCACCCACGGCGTAGATGTAGTCGACATTGGTCTTAGAATACTCATCGACCTTGATTTCACCCTTGTCGCCCAGCTCGACGCCGACATTCTCAAGACCGAGACCACTGGTGTTCGGCACGCGGCCCGTCGCAACCATGACGAGATCAAACTCGCGCTCTTCGTGATTGGTCATCTTCACCGCAAAGGTGCCGTCCTCGTTTTTCTTCACGTATTCGAATTCCGCGTGGAAGCAGAACTCGATCCCCTTCGTCATCGAGATTTGCATAAGCCGGTCGCGAAGGGCGAAGTCATATTGGCGAAGGATAACATCGGATCGGTTCGCAACGACCACCTTGCATCCAAACTCGTTGAAGATACCGGCGAATTCGTTGGCTATGTAACCGCCGCCCGCGATCAGCACGCGCTTTGGGATTTCGTCGAGATGAAACGCCTCGTTCGAGGTGATGCAATGCTCGCTGCCCTCAAACTCGGGAACATGCGGCCACGCGCCAGTCGCGATAAGGATGTATTTGGCGGTAACGACCTTGCCACTTGCGAGCGTGATTTCGTGATCGCCGGTAATCTCCGCACGCTCATGAAAGATGGTGACATCGTGCTTGTCGAGCGTATCTGTGTAGACGCTTTCAATGCGCGATACGTCCTTCATCACGTGGTCGCGTAGCTTGATCCAGTCGAAGCTCTTGCCCTCGATGGTCCAGCCGAAATGAGTCGCGTCCTCGAGGTCCTCGGCGAACTGTGCGCCGTAAACCAGCATCTTCTTGGGCACGCAGCCGCGAATGACGCAGGTGCCGCCGACGCGGTGCTCTTCTGCAGCCGCTACGCGGGCGCCATGAGCTGCAGCAACACGGCTGGCACGGGTGCCGCCTGAACCGATGCCGATTGTGAAAAGGTCGAAGTCGTAATCCTGGTCAGCCATGCTCGCTCCTATCGCATAACGGGTGCCTATGGCTGCGTTCGATCAAGGCTGCAACCGCGTTACTCGCGAATGGACGCGTTCTGCTTTGTAGCGAAAAAGCTCAGCTTTCGAGAAAGCGACCGTAGTCGCGCAGGAGCTCGAAAGCCTTCATGTTCTCAAGAGTGATCCGGCTTTCATCGGCGATACCGGTCAGGCGATAAATGAGCCTCAGGATCGCCTTTTGCTGCGTTTCTGATACGTCGACGAGACTGATCAGCATGTCGGGATTGTCGTGCTCAAGCTCGTCGAACAGCATTGCGACATTCATCGGATCGAAGCCGAAGCCCAGGAAACCAAGCCGCTTGCCACGCGACATTTCGGCGCGCAGGTATGACTGGAACTGGCGCGAAGACCCTCGTTGGCTTGCAGTGAAGATCCGCTTCGAAAGGCCGACGATGTTCTCGGGCCGCTCAATGCCCCATCCCACGCTCTTGTCCTCATCGCCTTGCCAAGGCAGCCGCCCTGCGACGCCGTAAGGGTGAACGATGCGGAGCCGGCCTGCGACAAGCTCGCAGGCCTCCTCGTAAGTCATTCCGAAGGCGCGCTGCACCACCCATGGCAGGTAATGTTCGATCGCTCGGTCGTAATTGAAGCAGACGATCGACAGCTTCTCAAAGCACTCCTCCGCTTTCGCGCGAGGGACGCCCTTCACGATTAACTGCCCAAGCTGGAACAGCCAGTTCTCGGTTCCTCGAAGCGGCAGTTCGTCGGCAGCGCGCGGTGCAGCGGCAAGCGTCGACTTCGATTCCGCCTGCAAGGTGTAATAGACGATTGCGAGCTTTCCCGCGGCCAGAACCGCAGGGTCATGGCCATATTGCTCCAGGATCGCATCAATCGATGTCGAGACAAGCGTCGCTTCGCGAATTGCGGTCGCGCCTGCGACCAGCTCGTCATAACTCAGTCCGATCTCGTCCGAGACCTGTTCGAAAAGGTTGGCGAGACTGATGAGGTCGCGGGACTTCACCTCCGATTCGAGCCGCTCAAACTCGTAACCCGCAGCGATCTTCGCGAGGAGGTCGGGCCCATCGGGCATCTCGATCTCGCGATTCGCTCCGGCGCCGATGATCAAGGTGGTATCGGTACGGATCATTGCGCGCGCGGCTTCCTATCTAGCGGTGAGCCGCCAGTTAGGAGCCGCATGCTTAATTTTCGCTTAGGTTAGCAGGCGTGATTGTCGATTTTTCGCGACAATCGACAGGCTTAGCCATTTGCAGAACGCGCATGTCCGCCGCCACCGCCCGGTGAACCGCCCTTACCGCGACGACCACGACGACCCGGGCCACCGCTGCGACGCGAATTGCCGTTGGGATTGCCTCCGCCCGGGCGACCCGAGGGCCGACCTTTGCGCGATGGGTGCTTGCCGCCTGGCTTCTTGGGCTTGGAAGAACCGTCACCCGCAGGCTTTCCTGCCGATGCGCCAGCGGGCTTCGGCTTGATCTTCTTTGCTGAAACACGTGTCGCGCCGCGAGGAGCAGGCTTGGTCGGGCCGACCCCCTCGACCACGGCGCGGAAGTTTTCCGGCAGGTTGAGCCGGTCGAGTTCTGCGCCAGTCGTCTTGCGAATATCCTTGAGATACGCGCGCTCGTCTTCGGCGCAGAACGCGATCGCGACCCCGTCCTTACCTGCACGCGCGGTGCGGCCGATGCGGTGCACATATTGTTCCGGCACGTTGGGCAGCTCGTAATTGAGAACGTGACTGACGCCGGGAATGTCGATCCCGCGCGCCGCAACATCGGTCGCGACGAGGATCATCGTCTTGCCCCGGCGAAACTCGTCCAGAGCGCGTTGGCGCTGAGGCTGCGACTTGTTGCCGTGAATCGCGTTGGCCGGGATACCGGCGCGGCTCAGCTTCTTCACGACGCGGTCGGCGCCGTGCTTGGTACGGGTGAAGATCAGAATACGCTCAAACTCGCCAGGCACCTTATGACGGCCTGACAAAATCAATTCGAGCAGCGATTGCTTCTCGTCCTGTTGTACCATGAAAAGGTACTGGTCGATCCGCTCAGCGGTCGTGCTTTCGGGCGTGACGGAGACCTGCACCGGGTTGTTGCAATAGCCGCTGACGAGTTCCTTGATCGCCTTTGGCATGGTCGCGCTGAAGAACAGCGTCTGCCGTTCTTTGGGCACCAGCTGGCTGATGCGGCGCAGCGCATGGACGAAGCCCAGATCAAGCATCTGGTCAGCCTCGTCGAGAACGAGCACCTCGACTGAGCCGAGGTTAAACGCCTTCTGGTCGATCAGATCGAGCAAACGACCCGGCGTCGCGATCAGGATATCGGTCCCGCGATGCAGCTTGTTGCGATCCTTGTTGACGCTGGTCCCGCCGACAATCGACTGAACCTTGAGACCGGCAAGCGCGCCATAATCCTTGGCGCTTGCGGCGATCTGCGAGACGAGCTCGCGTGTGGGCGCAAGCACCAGCATGCGGCACGACTTGAACGGGATGCGGTTATCGGCTTCGCGCAGGCGATCAATGCTCGGAAGCATGAAAGCGGCCGTCTTGCCGGTGCCGGTCTGCGCGATGCCGAGCAGGTCGCGCCCTTCGAGAACAGGCGGAATGGCCTGCTCCTGAATGGGAGTGGGAGTGGAATAGCCCTTGAGGTCAAGAGCCTGGAGAACGGGCTGCGAAAGCCCGAGATCGGAAAACTGGGTCATTGTGACTCGCAATAATATGCGACGCGCACGCCAAACGGGCATGCGGGAGCGCGGGGTTGATAACCACCCGCGTGAATTGGGAAGCTGTAAGAAGTTTGTTCGAGGCGCTGCCGGGGCGGGTAGTTTCAGAGCCGCCGCTTCACGCTGGCACAATCGCGCCTCGTCTTGGCGCGCCAGATGGGGGCGCACCGGTCAAATGTCAAAAGAATAGTGTTTTCGGAACGCTCAGTCAGCTTCGAGACGGTCGCGCACGTCCATGTACGAAATACGCGAAACGTAGCTGCCCTCGACCGGGGTGCCCGAGGCATCATGAGCCGGTTCGAACATGTGATGCGCGCTCAGAACATCGCAAAGCCTGTCGCTAACCCGGCGCATACGAAACTGTTCGGTGATCTCGCATCCCGTCACTTCGCCGGCCGCATCGACGGTCAGCTTATATGCGAGGTGCGAGCGCCACACGCGCATCCGGCGCGACGTCTTCATCAGTTCCCAATCGCCCGTCCATTCTTTCAAACGTACGGGAGTTGCTTCACCGGTCGCTGTTGCAGCGACCTGCGCACCGGTTTCATCGCCGTCGGTCTTCGCGAGCGCTGCAGGTGTGAGTGTAAGGGCAGCGGTTGCTGCGGACAGCGCGAGGAGACGGTTCATGAAGTGGACCTTTGGTTAAGGGGAAAGGGGTTGCGACGCGGCTGCGAAAATACGCAGAATTTATGAAAGTGCAAATATGACTCGGATGCTGCGCTGCAGCGTAATAAGTGTGCTGCGCGCAGGCATACTTGCAAATTTTCGATCCATCGCTTGATTTATAGCGTCGTGAATCGGCTTAATCATGCCAAGGCCTTGGTCATTTGTGACGCGCGGGTGACAGGCGTGATGTAGCGGAGCCACACTCGGCGCTCCGCCTCTCGGTATGTTCAGCAATAGAAGCTCCAACCTGAACAAGGCTTGAAGCCCGATCCGCGCCGACGAAACGCTATCCGCCGAGCCCTGCAGCCTGCATGAGCGCCTTGGTGCTCGCATCGAATTCGCCCTCGCCGCTGTCGATTGCTTTCGCCATCGCCTTGCCGAGTTCAACCCCGAACTGGTCGAACGGATTGATGCCCATCAGCACCGCATTCGCAAAGGTTCGGTGTTCGTGAAACGCGATGAGCGCGCCCAGAGTCGCTGCATCGAGATCATCCACAAGGAACATCGCACTCGGCCGGTCGCCGGGATAGTTGCGCGCGGGATCGTCCGAGGTCTTGCCAGCCATCAGCGCTGCCCCTTGCGCGAGGCAGTTCATCAGCAGGCTCGAGTGATGCGCCGGGTCGAGCTCATCGCCCGGAGCAATTGAAGCGATGAAATCGACGGGTACAAGGTGCGTGCCCTGATGCAGAAGCTGGAAAACCGCGTGCTGCGCATCGGTCCCCACACCGCCCCATGTGATCGGTGCGGTTGGACCGTTCACAGGCTTGCCATCGGCAGTGACGCTCTTTCCGTTCGATTCCATCTCCAGCTGCTGTAGATAGTCCGGGAACAGAGCCAGCCTCTCGTCATAGGCAAAGACTGCACGCGTCTGACATCCGCGAACGCGCGTATAATACAGGTCTCCAAAAGCTGCGAGAAGAGGGCCATTGGCCCTGCCCTCGCTCTCACGAAAGTGCGCGTCCATGGCCTGCGCACCGGCCAGCATGGCACTGAAATCGTCCATCCCCACGGCAAGCGCGACAGGGAAGCCGATGCTCGACCACAGCGAATAGCGCCCGCCCACGCTTTCGGGGAAAGGCAGGATGCGCGTTTCATCAACACCCCATTGCACCGCCTTTTCCGGGTTCGCGGTCAGCGCGACCACACGGCCGCTGGGATCGCTCACACCATTGTCCGCAAGCCATTTGAGCGCGCTTGAGGCATTGGTCATCGTTTCGGTTGTGGTGAAAGTCTTCGATGCCACTGCAATCAAGGTCGTCGCCGGGTCGCATGCAGCGAAGGCCTGTTCAAGCGCGAGACCGTCGATATTCGAGACGACATGGACGTCGACAAGCTTGAGGTCGCGGGTCAACGCGTCGACCGCCAGATCCGGGCCAAGTGCGGATCCGCCGATGCCGATATGGATCAGGTGCTTGATCTCACCCAGCGTGCCCTGATGGATCGCTTCGACCAACATGCCCATGCGCGCGAGCAGCGCCTCGGCTTCCTCTACATCGCTTTCTCGACCGCTGCCGCGCATGGCTCCGTGTGTAGCGGGCCGTCCTTCGGTCGGGTTGACGATCCCGCCATCGAACAGCGCATCGCGCGCCGCGCCGAATTGGGATGCCTTGGCAAGCTCCTCGAATGCGTCGAGCGCCGCATCGTTCAAATGGGTCTTCGACCAATCGAGCAGTATGCCGACCTCGCCCAACTCCCCTAGGTCGAATTCGAGCCGCTGGCTGAGCCTTGCAACGCGGTCCTCATCTGCATCGAATAAACCCGCGAGCGTTTCGGTCGGCAAGGCCGATAGCCTCTCCCAAGCGTCTGCGATACGCGATTGATCAGTCATCGAGAGGAATTCCTTCGCTAGTCGTTTGCACTCTAGGTTGCGTTTCTTCGCACACACCCCCTAGGCGGGACAGAACCTCGCGAGTAAGGGGGTCCGTAATGGATGTTAAGACCCAATCTGACGGCAGCGCCGCAATGCAATCTCAAAGCAGCTCTTCTCAAGAAGAACGCAAGGAGACACCGGCGAGTTTTGCCCTGTTCCTTTTGAAGCTTCTGCTTGCGGTGCTGATTTTCCGCAGCTTCATCTTCTCACCTTTCTCGATCCCGTCCGAAAGCATGCTTCCGCGGCTGATGAACGGCGACTATTTGCTCGCGGCAAAATGGCCTTACGGCTTTTCCAGCAACTCGCTGCCGTTCAATGCGCAGTTGATACCTGGCCGTGTTTTCGCAAGCGAGCCCGAGCGCGGCGATGTCGCGATTTTCAAGCACCCGGTCGACCGAACCGATTACATCAAGCGAGTCATAGCCCTGCCCGGCGATTCCGTCGCGATGGTCGATGGGCAGATCATGCTCAATGGCGAGCTGGTCTTGCGCGAGCCAATGGCGGATTTCGAAATACCCCTGTCCCCCAACACTGGCTGCGCCTGGGGCGGTGAAGAGGCCACCAATGCCGAAGGCGAGAGCGTGTGCCGATACACCCGATTCCGCGAAACGCTCCCTGGGGGTCGCAGCTACGAAGTGCTCGATTTCGGAACCACACCGGCTGACGATTTCGCGCCCAAGATCATTCCCGAAGGGCACATGTTCGTCCTCGGCGATAACCGTGACAATTCACGTGACAGCCGTTTCGAAGCGCGCGCCGGTGACGCTGTTGGCATCGTCCCTCAAGAGAACCTCGTCGGAGAAGCGAGCATCATCATGTGGTCGACCGATGGAAGTGCCGAATGGATCAAACCGTGGACGTGGTTTACTTCCGCACGCTGGAGCCGGATCGGCGGTACCCTGTGAGCGCGCTTCCCCCCGAGACCCGCGACTGGCTCGGCACGATTGGCTTTGAGGTGAAGGACGGCTCGATGTGGCTCGAGGCGCTCACCCATGGCAGCTTCAATTCCACACATACCGCGACCGGTCAGCCGGAGGCCGATTATCAGCGCCTCGAATTTCTCGGCGATCGCGTGCTCGGGCTCTCTGTCGCAAGCTGGCTTTTTCGATCGAGCGATCGGAGCAAGGAAGGCCAGCTTTCGCAGCGCCTTAATGCGCTCGTGAGTGGAGCGACCTGTGCGCGCATCGCCCGGACAATCGGACTATCCGATCACATCCGGCTCGGCAAACAGGCGCGCGAGGATGGCGGTTCGGACAGCGACAACATCCTTGGCGACGTGATGGAAGCGATTATCGGCGCGAGTTTTCTCGACAACGGTTTCGATACGACGCGCGCGATTATCCTAGAGCTATGGGAGCCGGAGCTTGCGGGCGATGCCGGCAAGGCCAAGCATCCCAAGAGCGCATTGCAAGAATGGGCCGCCGGCAATCGCCGTGCCATGCCTCAATATGATGTGATCGACCGCTCAGGCCCAGATCACGCCGCGCGCTTCACCGTCCGCGTCAGCATTCACAAGGTTGGCGAAGCTGAAGGCGTCGCCACTAGCAAACACGAGGCGGAAAAACTCGCCGCCGCAGAATTCCTGGAGAAATACGGGTGAGCGACACGCAGACCCCTACCCGCTGCGGCGTCGTCGCCGTTATCGGCGCGCCCAACGCGGGCAAGTCCACATTGGTGAACCAACTGGTCGGCCAGAAGGTCGCGATCACCAGCGCCAAGGCGCAGACGACGCGCGCACGGATGCTCGGGATCGCTTTACACGGTTCGGTGCAGATGATCCTCGTCGACACGCCGGGTATATTCGCGCCCAAGCGCCGCCTCGACCGGGCGATGGTCAGCGCGGCTTGGGAAGGCGCGGAGAGCGCGGACGCTGTTCTGCTGATCGTCGACCCGATCAAGCAACGCCGGCACGAGCTTGAGCCTCTGCTCGAGGCGCTCGAACAACGTTCCGAACGCAAGATCCTTGTCCTCAACAAGGTCGATAAGGCGAAGAAAGAGCCGCTCCTCGAACTCGCGCAGGAAATGTCGCAGCGCATCGACTTCGAAGAGATTTTCTTCGTGTCGGCACTCAGCGGAGACGGCGTTGCCGAGATGAAAGAGGCTCTGGCAGAGCAGATGCCCGAAGGCGTATGGATGTATCCGGAAGACCAGGTTTCCGACGCTTCGGAACGTCTGCTGGCCGCAGAAATCACGCGCGAACAGCTTTATCAGCAGCTTCACGAAGAACTGCCCTATGACAGCGCGGTCCGCCCCGAGCAGTACAAGACGCGCCCCGATGGCAGCCTCGAAATCCACCAGCAAATCATTGTCGCCCGCGAAACCCAGCGCGGCATTGTGCTCGGCAAGGGCGGGCAGAAGATCAAGGCTATCGGCGAAGCGGCGCGCAAGGAACTCGCGGAAATCCTCGGCGTAAAAGTCCATCTGTTCCTGCACGTAAAGGTGCTGGAGAATTGGTCCGAGGACAAGGAAGTGTTCGAGGAAATGGGGCTGGACTGGGTGCGATGACCGCAAACCCGTTCTAGCGGTTCAGAAGCACCTTGATCATCCGTACATAAGGTACAGCGGTCTGATCCGATCCGTTCATTGTGCCCAGCGGGACCGAGCTTAGAAAATCGCAAACCAGAGCGGTGTCCTGTTGTGTCGGATTGTCGAATGATGCGGCGCCTACGCATCCGGTGACGCGTCCTGTCTCGTCGACCTCCACAAGCGCATTGACCATTCCCGAGAACTCCGTGCTCGGGAGGGCGAACGCGATGTCAGGCGTTTCCCGAATTACTCCGGCTTGATCTTTACCGGGGTCTAGATTGACCTTTGTCGACGTGACGCCATGGACAGGCGCGCCGTCTTTTGCGGTCGCTGGCAGCACTTCGACACGTTCCAGCAGGCGACACAGCTGGCGTGCGAGTATTGCCGATCCCTCGGTGCGCTGAGGCGTGCATTCAATCACGCCGCCTTCGTCGTCGACGAACAGCAACACCTCGGTCGAAAAGCCTGAATCGCGACGCGCAATCGGCAGTTCGTCCGCCGCTCGCAAAACGTCGACAGGGTTGATTTGCGGAAGCGCAATCGCGCCGACCGCGGCAAGGAGGCTAAAACTCATGCGGAGCGCTTAGCGCAGTAGAAATCGAGAATGAAGCGTGATTCGCCTAGGATCAGCCCCGCTCCAGTTTCTCCAGCTTCGCCTTGAGCCCTGCCTCGTCGAACGGCTTCACGATGTAGTCGTCCGCCCCAGCCTTGATGCCGGCGTGTACGTCGGCTGCCTTGTTCTTCGAGGTGCAGAAGATCACCACCGGAGCCTTGGGTGTTGGGATGGCGCGCAGGTTCTTCACGAACTCCAGTCCGTCCATTTCGGGCATGTCCCAATCGGTCAGCACCACATGCGGCATCGATTTCTTGCAGCGAGCGAGTGCTTCAAGACCATCCTGCGCTTCGACAGGGACGTAGCCGAGGCTCTTGGCGATCTTGCTTGAAACCTTGCGAATGACACGGCTGTCATCGACGATCAGGCAGACCTTTTGCGCAGCGCGCTGGGCCTGTTGGGGAGCCGAGCCGTCGCGCATCGCCTTGGCCGCGCGGACGACCGCATCAATGTCGTTCGGATTTTCTTTATCCTCACGGGCGCCGCCCAGCGGATCGACCAATTCCTTCACGTCTTCAGGCGTCTCGATGGGTTCGCCATCGGGAACATTGGTGCCGCGCGCTTCCTCGGCTTTCGCCTTGGCTTCTTCGCGTGCCTGCTGCTTGTGCGGGCCGGTCGTGCGTTTGATCAGATTTTGAATGGTTCTGCCTCCCGTGCGAGCGAAGCGAATGCGTCTTCGCCTTGCAGGTCGTGGGAAGCGTCTTCGTCGAACGCCCCCTGAGTGTTGTCGGCATCATCGCCGCCTACGGCTTCGCCGGGAGTCATGCAGACATGCAGGTATGGCATCCAGATGTCGCCGTATTCGGCCTTCTGATACCATACGTCGAGTACATCGTAGCTCGCCCACATTCCGTCGGGTTCGCGCAGGCGCAGCCCTTCGCCGATCCGCGGCACCGCAGCAAAGCGGAGGCGTTCCTGAGTCTGGTGAGTCTCGTTCTGGACTTCGATTTCGATCACAGCATTGGTCCCTGGTCTAGGGACCCGTGATAGGCAGCAATGTTAAAGGATTTACCAACGCGGGCTTCGATTATGCTTTCATTGCCCGCGTCGGTTCAAATCCTTGAATTCAGCTGTCGCTTTTCGCTGCCGCCTTTTTCTTGGCTGGAGCCTTTTTCGCAGCCGTTTTCTTCGGCGCTGCCTTCTTCTTCGGCGCGGCTTTCTTGCGGCCCTTCTTCTTGGCGGGCCCCTTGGCTGCGCGGGCATCGATCAGCTCGATGGCCTTGGCCGCCTCGATATCCTCGGGCTTGATGTCCTTTGGGATCGTGGCGTTCGTCGTGCCGTCGGTCACGTAGGGGCCATAGCGGCCCGGCATGACCTTGATCTCTCCGCCGCTGGTGGGGTGTTCGCCCAGCGTCTTGATCGGCTCGGCCTTGGCCCGCCCTCGCCCTTTGCGCTCGGCCGCTTCGGCGAGCAGCGTGACGGCGGCGTTCATGCCGGTGTCGAAGACGTCCTGCGTGGTCTTGAGATTGGCGTACTTGCCATCGTGGCGCAGATAGGGACCATAGCGCCCGATTGCGGCCTCGATCTCCTTGCCGGTCTCGGGGTGAGCGCCGATGATGCGCGGCAGCTCAAGCAGCTTGATCGCCCATTCGAGGTCAAAGTCGTCGACATCCTTGGGGATCGAAGCGCGCTTCTTCTTCTCGTCGACTTCCATCTCGACATAGGGACCAAAGCGGCCCGACTTGCGGTGGATATCCGCCCCGGTTTCCGGGTGCTGACCCATGACGCCGTCCTGCACCGCCTCGTCACCGTCCTCGCGTGGAGGGCCGAAACTGCGGGTGAACTTGCATTCGGGATAGTTTGCGCAGGCGATAAAGGCGCCATTGCGGCCACCGCGAAGCGCGAGCCTGCCGCCCGAGCGCCCCTCGGCATCACAAAGCGGGCAATAGCGCGCATCCTTACCGTCCTCGCGCGGCGGGAAGAGATAGTCGGAAAGGTATTCGTCGAGCACTTCGGTCACTTCCGAAGGCATCTTCTCCATGACCTCGTCGGCCTTGGGCTTGAAGTCCTGCCAGAACTTGGCGAGCAGTTCCTTGTAATCTTCGCGCCCGTCGGAAACCGTGTCGAGTTCGTCCTCCATGCCCGCCGTGAAGTCGTAGGCGACATAGGTCGGGAAGAAACGTTCGAGGAAGGCGGTCAGCAGACGACCCGATTCCTCGGCGAAGAAGCGGTTTTTTTCCATGCGCACATAATTGCGGTCGCGCAGGGTCTGGATGGTCGATGCATAGGTCGACGGGCGGCCAATGCCGAGTTCTTCGAGGCGCTTGACCAGCGATGCTTCGGAGAAGCGCGGCGGCGGCTGGGTGAAGTGCTGCGTTGCCTCGACACCGGTCTTGGCAGGCACATCGCCATTCTTGAGAGCGGGCAGAATGCCGTCCTCGTCGTCGTCCTGATCGTCGAGGCCTTCCTGATAGATCGCGAAATAGCCTGGGAAGACGACGACCTGGCCGGTGGCGCGCAATTCGTGCTGGCCGGTGGCGTCGCGCAGAGTGACGGTCGTGCGCTCAAGCTGTGCGGTGGACATCTGGCTCGCCATCGCGCGCTTCCAGATCAGCGAATAGAGCTTGGCCTCATCGCCGCCGCCTGCGCGGTCGCGGCTGAAATTAGTCGGGCGGATCGCCTCGTGCGCTTCCTGAGCGTTCTTGGCCTTCGTGCTGTAAAAGCGCGGCTTTTCGGGAAGGTAGGCGGCGTCGAACTTCTCGCCGATTGCCTCGCGGCAGGCGTTTATGGCGCCGGGGTCCATCTGCACCCCGTCGGTACGCATATAGGTGATCGCGCCCGCTTCGTAGAGCGACTGGGCAAGCCGCATGGTGTGGCTGGCGGAAAAGCCGAGCTTGCGTGCGGCTTCCTGCTGCATGGTCGACGTGGTGAACGGAGGCGCGGGATTGCGCTTGAGCGGCTTTTTCTCGACGTCCTCGACCGTGAAGCGCCCGCCTTCGACGGCGGCTTTCGCTTCCATCGCGATGCCTTCGGCGCCAAGCGAGAGCTTCTCCAGCTTCTCTCCCTTGTAGCGCACAAGGCGCGCATCGAATGCCGTCCCGTCATGCTCAAGATGAGCGAGGACTGACCAGTATTCGTCGGGCTTGAATGCCTCGATCTCGCGCTCGCGGTCGACGATTAGGCGCAGTGCCACGGATTGCACGCGGCCAGCCGACTTTGCTCCGGGCAGCTTGCGCCACAGGACAGGGGAGAGCGTGAAACCGAATAGGTAGTCGAGCGCGCGGCGGCCTAGATAGGCATCGATCAGCGGCTGATCGAGTTCGCGCGGAGACTTCATCGCCTCTGTGACGGCTGACTTGGTGATCGAGTTGAAGGTGACGCGGTCCACCTTGGTCGGCAGCGCCTTGCGCTTCTTCAAAAGCTCCTGGACGTGCCAGCTGATTGCTTCGCCTTCGCGGTCAGGGTCGGTCGCGAGCACGAGACGCGATGCGCCCTTGGCGGCATCGGCAATCTCTTTGAAGCGGCTCTGCTTGTCGCGGTACAGCTCCCAATCCATGGCGAAGTCTTCGTCCGGACGCACGCTGCCATCCTTGGGCGGCAGGTCGCGGACGTGACCGTAGCTTGCGAGCACCTTGAAGTCGGAGCCCAGATATTTCTCGATGGTCTTCGCCTTGGCGGGCGATTCAACAATGACGAGTTGCATGAGAGAGGTCGAATTTCCTTACACGTGTACGTACGCGCGAGAGTGGGGTCGGCATTTGGGCCGCGTCAAGTAGGTTTGGATGCAAAGCACGGCAAGCCTTGCCCGGCGGTTGTCACACTTCATGTGAGGCGGACCATTCCGCCATCGCCGCGCTCGACCTCGCCGCCAAGCTCCAGTTCAAGCAGCGTCATGTGCACCGCCGCCGGGTCTGCGCCTGACTGACGGATCAATTCGTCGACGCCAATGGGCGCGGTTGTGAGCAAACGGGTGATCGCCTCACCCTCGTCGCCCGCTGCCAGCCCCTCGCCCCATTGCAGCTTGCTGAGCTCGGCATAGTCAAAACGGGTCATGTCCTCTGCAACGCGGTAGGTCGAGCGCGGCGCGCCGGTGAAAGTTTGCAACAACTCGGCGACCTCTTCCGGAGACGACACCAGCACTGCCCCGTCGCGGATCAGCTGGTTGCAACCGTGCGAGCGTGTATCAAGCGGGGAGCCCGGGATCGCCATCACCTCCCTGCCCGCTTCGCCCGCTAACCGCGCGGTGATGAGCGTGCCGGATTTGGGCGCGGCCTCAACCACCAAGGTTCCCGAAGCGAGGCCCGCGATGATGCGGTTGCGGCTTGGGAAGTGGCGACCGCGCGGCTCGGTACCGGGCGGCTGTTCGGCGATGAGCAGGCAGTCAGCGGCGATCCGCTCCTGCAGGTCGGTGTGTTGCGGCGGATATGCGATGTCGATCCCGCTTGCGATCACGCCGATGGTGCGCGGGAAAGCACCATCATGTGCCGCTCCGTCGATGCCGCGTGCGAGGCCACTGACAACGGTGAACCCTGCGTCCGCGAGTGCCTGGCTGAAGTCACGCGCTAGGCGTGTCGCCGCAGCGGACGCGTTGCGCGCGCCGACGATTGCGACGCAGGGCTGCGAGGCCAGTTCGAGCCGGCCCCTGCAGGTCAGTATCGGCGGCGCGCTTTCCAGTTCGCCGAGTAGCTCGGGGTAGTCGGGCTGGTCATGGAAGAGGTATTGCGCGCCCGCCTTTCGCACACTTTCGATTTCTCGGTCGATCCGTTCGGCAGCAGCGGGGCGGAAGGTTTTGTTGCCGCGAAGCTGCACGTTTGGCAGCTGTTCTAGCGCCGCTTCAGCCGACCCGAAGCGCGCGAGGACCTGGCGATAGGTGACCGGCCCGACATTGGGCGAACGAAGCAGGCGGATGCGAGCGAAGGCTTCTGTTTGGCTGAGCCTCGGCTTGGACTGTTGCGGCTGCGACCCCGTTTTTTCCATCAGATGATCCGCGCCTTCATTTCTTGCCACCGATCTTGGGCTCTTCGCCCTTCATCAGCCGCCCGATGTTTTCTCGGTGGAGATAGATGATGAGACCCGCAATCGCGGCCAGGACAGGGAAAAACTCCGGATATCCGAACAAAGGCGCAGCGGCAGCCGCAGCGACCACAGCGCTCATCCCGGCGAGCGAGGAGATGCGGAAGATGGCCAGCATCGATAGCCAGATCAGCGCGTAAGCTCCGCCTATCGCCCAAGCGAGGCCGAAACTCACGCCTGCATTGGTGGCCACACCCTTACCGCCCTTGAACTTAAGCCAGATCGGGAAACAGTGACCGAGAACCGCGCCCCCTGCGGCGAAGGCCTTGGCCACGTCTCCCGTTTCGCCCGCCCAGATCATCCCGGCAGCAAACACTGGCGCAAAGCCCTTGAGCAGGTCGAGCAGCAGTGTGCCTGCGGCAAGCCCCTTGTTGCCGGTGCGCAGGACGTTGGTCGCGCCGATATTGCCGCTGCCGATGTTGCGCACATCGCCAAGCCCAGCCGCGCGCGTCAGCAAAAGGCCGAAGGGAATCGAGCCCGATAAGTAACCGAGCAAGGCGGCAAAAAGCGGTTCCACGTTCTTCTCCCGGCGCCGCGATCCCAGCGCCCGCATGATCTATGTCGTTTGACCTTGCTCTAAAAGTAAGTAGGTCGCGTGGGCAAGCATTGCGACGCTAATGGGCGAACGGAAAACGTCATTTTGAACCCATCCTCCCCTATCCTGCTGTTCGACAGCGGCGTCGGCGGGCTGACGGTGCATGCCGCTGTGCGCAAGCTGTTGCCTGATGCGCCGATTATCTACGCGGCCGATCTTGCGGGCCTGCCCTATGGCACGAAATCGGAAGCCGAGATCGCGGCGCGGGTTGCCGGATTGCTCGGTCGGATGAGCGAGCGTTACCAACCTCGTCTCGTCTGCATCGCCTGCAACACGGCCTCCACAATCGCGCTCGGCATGGTGCGCGACGTGCTCGAAGTGCCGATTGTCGGGACGGTCCCAGCGATCAAGCCAGCCTCCGCGATCACCAAGACCGGTACGATTGGCCTGCTGGGCACACAGGCGACCGTGCGCCAGGCCTATGTCGACAATCTCGAAGCCGAGTTCGCCGCTGACAAGCGCCTGCTGCGCCACGGGGCGAGTGGCCTTGTCCGCGCAGCAGAGGCCAAGCTTCGCGGCGAGGAGGTCGACCGCAGCGTAATCCAGTCGGCGGTAGCAACTTTGCGCGCGATGGATGGCGGAGATCAGATCGACACGGTTGTGCTCGCCTGCACTCACTTCCCTCTGCTGACCGAAGAACTTGGCGCAGAATTCGGTGACGGCGTCAGTTTCGTTGACGGCGCAGACGGGATCGCGCGGCGCATTGCCCACCTCACGAAAGGCCAGGCTTTCGATCCGGCAGCACCAAGTTTCGCGGTCAGCACCGGCGATCTGGCGCAATTCGAGAGGCTCTCTCAAACGCTTCACAACTATGGATTCGACGATCTGCGAGCGTTTTAGCGTTACTTAAAACTGCAAATCGCTCGCAAAGATCGCGGTTTTCTTGTGAGCAAGGCTTGCTACATAGGCCTCTCAGAAACATTTGCGCCATTGGGGGGTTGTATGGCCTGCAGGTGTTTGGGTTTTGGACGTCAAGAGCCCGGTCCAACGGGTCGTCCTGAAATTCTGGGGGCTGTTCACCAGTCCCTTCAAAGAGCAGAGCGACAGTGAACTACGACCAGATCTTCGATTCCGCGATCGACCGCCTTCACGAGGAAGGCCGCTACCGCGTCTTCATCGACATCATGCGCAACAAGGGCGCCTACCCCAATGCGCGGTGCTTCCACGGTCACAATGGGCCCAAGCCCATCACCGTGTGGTGTTCGAACGACTATCTGTGCATGGGCCAGCACGATGTCGTGATCGGTGCGATGGAAGATGCACTGCACGATGTCGGCGCCGGTTCCGGCGGCACGCGCAATATCGGCGGTAACACGCACCTGCATGTCGAGCTGGAAAAGGAACTCGCCGAGCTTCACGGCAAGGATGCCGCACTGCTGTTCACCAGCGGCTACGTTTCGAACGATGCGACGCTCTCGACGCTGGCGAAGCTGCTCCCCGGTTGCGTCATCTTCTCCGATGAGTTGAACCACGCCAGCATGATCGCAGGCATCCGCAATTCCGGCTGCGAAAAGCGCGTGTTCCGTCACAACGATCTGCGGCACCTTGAAGAGCTGCTGGCCGCCGAAGACGCCGATACGCCCAAGGTCATCGCTTTCGAAAGCGTCTATTCGATGGACGGCGACGTCGCACCGATCCACGCGATCTGCGACCTGGCCGAGAAGTACAACGCCCTCACCTATATCGACGAAGTTCACGCGGTCGGCATGTATGGCGACCACGGTGGTGGCATTTCGGAACGCGACAACGCGGCAGACCGGATCGACATCATCGAAGGCACGCTGGGCAAGGCGTTCGGTGTGATGGGCGGCTATATCGCAGCCGACACCCGTGTGATCGATTGCATCCGCTCCTATGCGCCAGGCTTCATCTTCACGACCTCGCTTTCGCCGGTTCTTGTCGCAGGCGTGCTCGCATCGGTGAAGCATCTCAAGAACTCGAACGTCGAACGCAATGCTCAGCAGCAGGCAGCAGCAACGCTCAAGCTGAAGTTCGCCGAGGCAGGCCTACCTGTCATGGACAGCGTCACTCACATCGTCCCGCTGATGGTCGGCGATCCGGTGCGCGCCAAGAAGATCAGCGACATCCTGCTCGCCGAATACGGTGTCTACGTTCAGCCGATCAATTTCCCGACCGTGCCACGCGGCACGGAACGCCTGCGCTTCACGCCCGGCCCTCATCACACCGAAGAGATGATGAGCGAACTGACCGATGCGCTGGTGGAAATCTGGGACCGCCTCGAAATGGACCTGCGCGAAGCGGCGTAAGGGGTCTCCCGCCTTAGTGAAATCCGGCGTCACGCGCTTCAAAGCCCTGTTTTTGAACGTGCTCGGCTAGCTCGCCAACGCGTCTTGGAACGTTTCGGCAGCGTAGCTGTACGCGAACCGAAACCAACTGGAGCATTGCCCATCTCGATGATTTGCCGCCGCTCGACGCGAAACCCCGTCCTTCTCGCCGCCGCCGCTGCCTTGCTTGCAAGTCCCGTTATCGGGCCTGCAAGCGCACAGGAAAGCGAGGCAGCAGCTACGCAAGAACTGAGCCCGCAAGCCGCCGCGCTGAAACGGCTCGACTTCGCCTTCTTCACCGAAAGAGAAACGGACGACGCGCTGACTTCGGCTTTGACCGCGATCATCGAACGAGAGCCCCAAGGCGGCTCTTTCCTTGCATCCGCAATCCCCGACAGTGCGAGTGACGAAGCCCGCGACGCATACAAGGCGCTTGCACTAAACCAGTTTCGCCACAGGCTCGATTTTCCCGGTTACGTCGACGCCGCTCAGACGCTTGGCGAAGAAATCGGTCCGCAGATCCGCTTTTTCGCCGAGGCCGAACCACCCAGCGCCGAGATCGGCTCCGATGTGATCGAGGTCGATTTTGCGAACCGCAAGTTCAGCGCGTCAATCAACGGCCAGCCGATTACGATCGTTTTTGACACAGGAGCGCCCGGAGTTTCGGTCGACTACGACATCGCCACGCGCGAAGGCTTTGCGATCGAGACGGAAGGCGGAGGCTATTCCTACATCCCTGCATTCGACATTCGCGCGAAGCAGGACGCGACCATCATCCGCGAGCTGACGATCGGTGATGCAGTGCTGCGCAACATTCCCGCCACTACCAGCCGAAACACCGCCGAGGACAAGGCAAAGCTCGAGGCGGCTGGGCTGGCAAGCGACATGATCTTCGGTCTAGACCTGTTTGCTAGGTTCTTCGCCGCGGTCGAGATTGACCAAGTGGAAGGCAAGCTGCGCCTCTACCGCGATACACCGCCAGCTGACCTTCCGGGCCGGTTCCTGATGGGTACGTCGCGCTATCCGCTGGTGCGGGCCGACATTCTGGGCATCGGGCGCAACGTGATCATCGACACAGGATCGGGAAACAACAACCTGCCGCCAGAATGGCTTGAAGGCATTTCCTGCGGACCGGTTCGCACGTTCGAGCGAAGCTGGGGCTCATTCAGCGAGCAACAGGTGCCGGTGGCATTCGGCGGAGAGACGTTCGATCTGTGGGTAACAGCGCGCGGTTTTGGCAAGGATGAGTTCTTCGAATCCAACGGGGTGCTCGGCGCAGTCAATCGCGGGCGCATGATCTTCGATCTGCAAAATGGCCGCTTTGGGCTGCTCGACTACGACCCAGCCCTCGCCAAATATGACTTCGATGCGGTGAGCGTCACGAATACGTGTGAGTAGCCGCGCGACCGAGCGATCATTGCCTCTCTCGCGATTTGGCTGCACACTCTCAATCGAGGGAGAGAGACATGGCCACCACATTCGATCGGACGAAACTTGACACAGGCACGCTCGACATCCGACCGCTCACCCCGGCGATTGGTGCAGAGATTCATGGCATCGACCTAGGCGCTCCCAATGTTGCTGAACGCATTGCAGAGGTGCGCGCGGCTTTGCTCAAATATGGCGTCATTTTCTTCCGTGATCAGGACCTGACGCAAGAAGCGCACATCGCCTTTGCGCGCCATTTCGGCGAACTCGAGATCCATCCGGCGACACCCAAGGACCAGGCCAACCCCGAAGTTCTGCGCATCGCTCACGGGCCCAAAAGCCGTGGGCAGGAGAACAACTGGCATTCCGACGTCACCTGGCGTGAGGAACCCTCGCTCGGCTCGATCCTGCTGGCTCGCGAAGTCCCTGAATGCGGCGGCGATACGCTGTTTGCGAACATGCACCTCGCTTACGAGCGTCTCAGCGAACAGATGCAGCGCTTTTGCGAAAGCCTCACCGCCGTTCACGATATCAGCCGCGTCTTCGCCAAACGGCTTGGAAAGGCACCAGAGGACCTGCACGAAAAGTATCCGCCCATGCGCCATCCGGTGATCCGCACCCACCCTGAAACGGGCGAGCGAGTCATCTACGTCAACACCGCCTTCACCAGCCATATCGAGGGGCTGTCGGCCAAGGAAAGCGCGTGGCTGCTCGACCATCTTTACGCGACCGCCAAGGACGTGGAGATCCAGTGCCGCTTTCGCTGGCAGGCTGGCTCAGTGGCATTCTGGGACAACCGCGTGTGCCAGCACCTCGCAGTCTCGGACTATTTCCCCGCGCGCCGCGTGATGGAGCGGGTGACGATTGCTGGCGACAAGCCCTTCTTCACGCCCTGAGAGCGCGCTGACGTAGCGGACTTTGCGCCAGACGCCGGCTGCGCTAGCTCTCTCGCAGACAGATTCGGGAGAGAGAAGTGGGCGGTAACGTCGATCAGACATATGAAGAAGTCGTGCTCGGGCGGCGCTCGATCCGCGGTTATCTCGACAAGCCCGTTCCGCGCGAACTGATCGAGGAACTGCTGACGATGGCGATGCGCTCGCCCTCGTCGATGAACACCCAGCCCTATCACTTCCACGTCATCAGCGGCGAACCGCTCGACCGAATCCGCAAGGGCAACACCGAGCGCATTCTGGCAGGCGAGCCCGACAGCCGCGAGTTTCGCAAGGGCCACCCCTTTCAGGGCGTCCACCGCGACCGCCAGGTCGGCTGTGCGATCCAGCTTTTCGAAGCGATGGGCATTGGCCGCGATGACAAGGAAAAGCGCCAGGACTGGGTTCTGCGCGGCTTTCGCCAGTTCGATGCGCCAGTGTGCGTGATCATCACCTATGACAAGGAGCTCTCCGACGCCGACGACACCGTGTTTGATTGCGGAGCGGTCACCACCGCGCTCGTCAACGCGGCATGGTCGCGCGGGCTTGGCTGCGTGATCAACTCGCAGGGCATCATGCAGTCGCCGGTCGTGCGCGAACACGCAAATATACCTGACGATCAGGTGATCATGAAAGCTGTCGCGATGGGCTGGCCAGATGAGGATTTCCCGGCAAACCCGGTCAAAATCACGCGGCGCAGCGTGGACGAAGCGGCACGGTTCGTGGGCTTCGAATAAAAGCTATTCGCTGCCACCTGTGCGCTCGAGCCGCATTTCGAGGAATTTCGCCGGCGGTGCTTCTCCGAAGGCCATGAAGCCTTCTTCGGACCAGACGCCGTCGTCATAGACAGCGATGTATGAAATCTTCACCGGACCGGTTTCGAAGCCCCATTCAAAGCCGTTGTCGGTCTTCTTGAACCAGGGCTGCGTTGCGCGACCTCGGGCGCTGGCGATCATGCCGTACTCGTCATTCTCGGCATCGTAGACGATCATGGCGGCTGCGTTGAATTTGAGCTCGCCCGCTTCATCAAAGCCGCGCCCCTCGATCACGCGGACAGTGCCGCCAGCGATCGGGCTGATATTTTCTGTCTGCCTGTAGGTGACCGGACCCTCGGGCGTCTGGGTGGTGACGGTGCCTTCCCATGTCCCATCCATCCATGACAGCGCTTCCATCGCTTCCCGCTGTTCGGCGATCATGGCGCCTTCGTCGGGCATCTGGGCCGAAAGCGGGGCGGCAATTGCGAGCGATGCTGCGGCGAGAAGATAGCTGGGTTTCATTTCATACTCCTTCTGATCTCGTAGAGGGTATCCTGGAACACGCCTCGTGAGGACCGGGACTTTAGCGGAGTTCGATTATTCAAGCTCTTGAACGCCAAGTCTAGGCCGCCTCGTCTATGAGATAGTGCAACGTCTCATGAGCATCCGCTTTTTATGCCCCAACTCCTCGAACGCAGCGCCCGTTTCTCTGACGAGGCGAACATCCGCGACGATATCCGCGAGAGTGGCTGCAATCTCGCTGCCTGGAGGCGCGAGCAGTTGCCCTGCGCAGAGGCGTTCATAGGAAGACTGAAGTGTCTGCCACTGCCTCTTATGATCGCGCGGCTGCGGCTCTCAGTCTCGCTTGCATCGTGCATTGCGTCGCGCTTCCGATCGTCGCGATCACTTTGCCGTTCCTGGCTGGTTTTGCCGAGACCGAATGGGTGCATTGGCTACTGACAGGATTGGCCATCGCGGCATCGGCGACGGTCATCGGGAAAGCCCCGTCCGCTCGCACTCTCATATTTCTGATACCTGTTCTTTCGGGCATGGGCTTGATTGGGGCAGCGCTCTTTGCAGAGCCGTTCGGCGTCGACGAAACCATACCCACGCTCGCAGGTGGTTTGCTGATGGCTTCAGCGCATATCTGGCGGCTCAGGCAGCACGCCTGAGCCTTCGCAATCAGCGTAAGTTCACCACATTATCGCTCGCTTCGCGCTGGCGGCTGCCGTCGAACAGGCTCATCATCGGTTCGTCTTCGACAATCACGATTTCTGCATCGCCAAAGCCGTTGAAGCCGGTTTTCATGGCAGCGCCGTATGCGCCGAGCACGCCGATTTCGATGAAGTCGCCTGCCTGAATGTCTCCGGGCAGCGGGAACGGACCGGCCATGTAGTCGGCATCGTCGCAGGTCGGACCGTAGAATGCGAAGTCCTCGACCGCATCGCGCAGGTCGTCTTCGAGCGCGTTCACGGGGAAGCGCCACGAAACATGCGCTGCGTCATAGAGCGCACCGTATGCGCCATCGTTGATGTAGAGCTCATTCCCGCGGCGCTTTTCGACGCGCACGATCATGCTCGAATATTCCGCGCACAACGCCCGGCCCGGCTCGCACCACAACTCTGCGTTGTAGGCGATGGGAAGCGCATAGAAGTGCTGGTGAATGATCGCGAAATAGTCTTCGAGCGGCGGAGGCTCCATGCCCGGATAAATGCTCGGGAAACCGCCGCCGACGTCGATCATGTCGATCACGACCGACGCCTCTGCGATGGCAGCGCGGGTCCGGTCGAGCGCTTGCACGAAAGCAAACGGCGTCATCGCCTGGCTGCCCACATGGAAGCAGACGCCCAGCCAGTCGCAATGCTGGCGACAGGCCTGAAGAAGCTGCGGAGCTTCGAGCAGGTCGCAGCCGAACTTGCTCGCAAGCGAAAGCTCCGAATATTCCGACGAAACGCGCAAACGCACACACAGGCGCAGGTCGGTTGCAGGTTCGCCCGTCTCGGGGTCGGAGCAGGCTTCCACGATCTTCTCAAGCTCTTCGAGAGTATCGAGGCTGAAGGTCTTTACCCCATGCTCATGATACGCCTCGGCAATGGCGCGGCGGCGCTTGATCGGGTGCATGAAGCACAAATTCGCATCAGGCAGCAGCCCGCGCACAAGGCGCACCTCGGCAATCGACGCGACATCGTAATGCGTCACGCCTGCATCCCACAGGACTTCGATCAGATCAGGAGCGGGGTTCGCTTTGACCGCATAGAGAACCTTGCCGGGAAACTTTTCGACAAAGTACTTCGCAGCGCGCCGCGCAGCGTGCGGGCGGTTAAGGATGACTGGTTCTTCGGGCTCAAGCGCCCGTGCTACAGCCTTGGCGTCAGGAAATGTGCGCAACTCAAGGGACCCCCTAAGGTTCAGTGTTCAACCAAACGGTTCGAGGCTGCCTTGCGGTACGTCCCTTGGGGCAGCGGAAGCGCGCATATAGTCACGATGCGCAGATTCGCAAACAAAATGTGTGAGACGGGCGAAGGTTCCCCGCGGCCTCAAAATGCGACGTTAGGCACCTGATCGACGGTCCCGCGCTCGGAATCGTCGAGCTTGTTGAAGTCGGCTTCCTGAAAACCAAGGGCGCCCGCGAACAGCACCGCCGGAAAGCTTTCGCGCGCCGTGTTAAAGCGCGAAACAGCCGCGTTGAGCGCGCGCCGGGCGGCGGCAAGTTTGTCTTCTATGTCAGCCAGCTCGCGCTGCAGCTCCTGAAAGTTGGTTGAAGCCTTCAGGTCAGGATAGGCCTCACCCAGCGCAAGGAGATTGTCGAGCGCGACGCGCAGGCCCTGTTCGCTACCGCTGTCGGGATTGCCTTTGGCTGCGACATTGCGCGCGCTGATCACCGCTTCGAGCGTCTCGCTCTCGTGGCCGGCATAGCCTTTTACCGTCTCAACGAGGTTTGGAATGAGATCGTGTCGCTGGCGCAACTGGGCGTCGATATCGGCGGTACCCTGACGCACATTCTGCCTCAGGCCCACGAGATTGTTGTAAATCCCGACGACCAGCACCGCGATCAGCGCCAATACGCCTAAAACAACCCAACCAAACATTCCCATTGTCCACCCCTCCTTTACCGGGCAGGACTATAGTAGCGAGGGAAGGTTAAAGAAAAGGGCAGATTTCTGCCGTTTGAGGGGGTTATGCAGGCGGATATCCAGCGGCTTCTTGATGGCGAGCTCGGTCGATGGCTGGCGGAGCAGGAAGAAGTGCGCGCTGCGGCCAAGGCAAAAGCCAGGGAGCGCTGGTTTTACGGCGCCCTGATCTGCCTGCCGCTATTCGGCTTCATGTGGTTCCTCCCCGCGATTGCGTGGAACTTCAAACTGTTCATCGCCTTTGCCGCTGGCGGCGCCGCCTATGCCTGGGGCTATGCTGTCATCGCGGAGGCCAAGAAAAACGTGAAGGTCGGGATCAATTCCGCGATCGCGGCGGATCTTGGCATTCAATACAATGACGAAGTCTCCCCAGGATGGGAGTACGACACCGCCCGCAAATTCTCGCTTCTGTCGTCAAGCGACCGAAGGAATTTCGAGGACCGCTGGTATGGCGAACTCTCCGGCCACCGCTTCAACCTTTACGAAGCGCATCTCGAAGAGCGGCGCGGATCGGGCAAGAACCGACGCTGGGTCACGGTGTTTCGCGGCGCGATTATCGACATGGGGTTCGGGCGCGATTTCCATTCGACCACCCTCCTCCAGCGCAAGGGCAAGCACAAGAAATGGTGGGGCTTTGGAGGCCGGGCGGACCATGTGACTTTCGACGGCCACCGGCTCGATTTCGTCGACCAGGTCCATCCCGATTTTGAAGACGTGTTCGAAGTCTACAGCGACGATCAGGTCGAAGCGCGCGTCCTCATCCACCCGTCCTATATCGAACATCTCCTCGAACTCGAGCGCGTATTCGGCGGCGATGCGGTACGAGCGGTGTTCAGCGCGGGCGAAGTGGTGATCGTGGTCGAAAGCGGCAATCTGTTCGAAAGCGGCACGATGAACGCGCGCGATGATCACGCCAAGGTCGCGCAGGCTGCCGAACAATTTGGCGCGATGGCGCGCCTTGCGCTTGCGATCAACCAGAACGAACGCGGGCGAGCGCTCGGGTCAGAGCCGATAGCAGATAAACCCCGCATCACCGATCACGCTCGCGAAACGATCCAGCCCCGCGCAGGCGGTTTCGGGCGCAAGGGCCTGTAAGCCGTCAGCTCAGGCGGTCGCGGAAATCCTCGTATTCGAAGCGCTTCACGCAATCGAGCGCATCGGTTTCGCTGTCCCAAAGCCAGATGCTCGGCAGCGGGACGCCGTTGAAAGTGTTGGTCTTCACCATCGAATAATGCGCCTGGTCGAGGAAAGCGAAACGCGCGCCCGGATCGGCTGGAACCGGTAAGCGATAATCGCCGATCACGTCACCCGCGAGGCAGGATGGCCCGCCCAGACGGATCGGGATCTTGTCCTCGTCGGTAAGTTCTCCCAGCATTGCCGGTCGATATGGCGCTTCGAGAACGTCGGGCATGTGGCACGTCGCGCTGATATCGGTGATGCCGATTGGCACGTCGTTGAAGCCAGTATCGAGCAGAGTGCCGACGAGGATGCCCGCATCGAGCGCCACCGCTTCGCCCGGCTCGATAATGATTTCGGCGCCCGTGTCCTCGGCTGCGTCACGCAGGAATTCTACCAGCTTGTCGCGCTCGTAGTCGGCGCGGGTGATGTGGTGGCCCCCGCCCATGTTGATCCACTTGAGTTGTCCGAACCACGGCTCAATCACGTCGAAGACGCGGTCCCATGTTTGGCGCAGTGGCTCGAAAGTCTGCTCGCATAGATTGTGGAAGTGAATGCCCTCGACGCCTTCCATATGCTCTTCGGTGAGCTGGTCGATCGGGAAGCCCAGCCGCGATCCGGGTGCAGAAGGATCGTATTTGGGCACCTCTCCGGTCGCGACCATCGGGTTGAGCCTGAGGCCCACCGACACGTCGCCGCCGGTCACTTGCGCCTGGTCAAGGATAAGCGCGGCGCGCTGCATCTGGGCGGGCGAGTTGAAGATGACATGCTCGGACAATCGGCAGATTTCTTCGAGGTCTTCAGGCTTGAACGCTGCTGAGTAGGTCGCGATATCGCCGTCGTAGAATTCGCTCGCCAGCCGCGCTTCCCACAGCCCGCTGGTCGATACGCCGTCAAGATACTCGCCCATGATCGGTGCGACCGACCACATCGAAAATGCCTTCAAAGCCGCAAACACCTTGATCGAAGCGCCATCGCTCGCCGCCGCGTCGCGAATGTCGGCGAGGATTTGGCAGTTTTCGCGGATCTTGGCAGCGTCGACGACGAAGGACGGACTATCGACGCGGGAGAGATCGAAATGGGCGAACGCGCCCGGATTGCCGGCTTTAGTTTCCATGGCCGCCCAGATAGGCGCGCGCAGCCTCTCGCGCTAGTCGGTTAGCGCGAGCGATGTGGCTTGCTCGAACGCAGCCTCCACGCCCTCTCCAAAGCAGACAAGCGCGATGCGGTCGAAATCGCCGGGGCGGTTGCGCACTTCCTCGATCACGGTCGCCACTGCGATTTCGGCTGCCATGCTGACGGGATAGCCAAAAATGCCGGTCGAGATTGCGGGGATTGCCACGTCGCGAGCGCCAAGCTTGCTCGCCTGATTCAGCGATTCTCGATAGCAGCTCGCGAGCAATTGTGGCTCGCCTTTCTCGCCGCCATTCCAGACAGGTCCAACTGTGTGAATGATGTGCTTTGCCGGTAGATTGTAGCCCTTGGTCGTTTTGGCCTGACCGGTCTTGCAGCCGCCCAGCAAGCGGCATTCATGCACCAGATCGCGCCCTGCAGCACGGTGGATCGCGCCGTCGACGCCTCCACCGCCCAGTAATGAGGAATTCGCAGCGTTGACGATGGCATCGCAGGCCATCTTGGTGATGTCTCCCACCACCACTTCAATCACTGTCGACCCTATTTGCGGCATCGCCCACCCCTTGCTGCCAGCCTTACCGCCTAACGCAAACAAGTGCTGCGGTCCAACGTGTAATAGGCAGCCCAGGATTGACTAATCGTTGCCCTGCACGGCTCCCATTTCCAACGCCTCGAGGCCCGAAAGCACGTCCCGGCTGCAGGGTGTATCGCCGCGATGGACTGTGCGGATGCGGTTCGGCTGGGGCTCGGCCCCGATTTGGCTCATCAGCCTGAGCGTTGTCGCTGGTGCGCGTTCCCAGCCCTCATAGGCGTGGAGCAGGTTGTTCGCGGCAAGCAAGACCTGCGTGCGCCCAGCGTCGCCGAGGCGCGACGCATCGCTACGCGCAAGGGCAAGCGTCGCCCAATCGGTCTCCTCGCGTTGCGCCGCATTGCGCAGGTCGCCTGCGACAAGGCCGAGAAACTCGTAGGATTCCGCAAGCTGCGCGGGCAGGTATTTGCGCGTTTGCGCCGCCAGCGCCCCGTCCCACGCGGTCAATTCGCCCGCGCCCTTGGGTGGATGGCTGGTGAAGACACCCTCGCGAAGCGGCTGACCTGCCTCAACCGAAACGATAATCTCGCGAAGATTGGCGGTTATACACTCCGCTTGCAGACCGCGCTGGATGAGGCTGGTTCCGACATTGTCGAGCTGTCGGTTCAGCGCTGTCCGGCTCGCCTCGAAATTCGCGCGCGCCTGCTGCGCCTGAAAGCGCTCTTGCAGCATTTGCGCCGCGAGAACGCCCAGCAGCACGACGATGAATTCGAATACGAAGATCGCGGCCCATTTCGGGCCATCGAGTTCGCCGAGACGATGTCGCAGGAGTGTGAACACGTAATGCGGCCTGCGATCAGAAGTCGACCGGCCCGTCCATTTCCTTCACCTGCCACGGCAGACCGTGTTCGTTCAGCATGTCCATGAAAGGGTCGGGGTCCATTTCTTCCATGTTGAAGACGCCGTGACCTTCCCACTTGCCGGTCACCATCATCGCAGCGCCGATCATGGCGGGCACACCGGTAGTGTAGCTCACCGCCTGGTTGCCGGTTTCTTCGTAAGCGGCTTCGTGGCTGCAGATGTTGTTGATGTAGAACGTCTTCTCGCCCGACCCGTCGAGCGCTTCGCCGGTGGCGATGACGCCGATATTGGTGTTGCCCTTGGTCGTTTCGCCCAGCGTCTCTGGCTTGGGCAGGACGGCGGCGAGGAACTGCAGCGGGATGATTTCCTTGCCCTGATACTTGACCGGATCGATCCGGGTCATGCCGACATTCTGAAGCACGGTGAGGTGCTTGATGTACTCATCACCAAAGGTCATCCAGAAACGCGCACGCTCAATCTCGGGATTGAACTTGGTGAGGCTTTCGAGCTCCTCATGATACATCATGTAGGCGTTCTTCTCGCCCACCTGCTCAAAGTCGAAAGTGATCTTCTTGCCCATCGCGGGGGTCTCGACGAATTCGCCGTTTTCCCAGTGGCGCGCGGGCGCGGTGACTTCGCGGATGTTGATTTCCGGGTTGAAGTTGGTCGCAAATGCCTGACCGTGATCGCCGCCATTGCAATCGAGAATGTCGAGCTGGCGGATGGTCTTGAGCTTGTGCTTCTTGAGCCACATCGTGAAAACGCTGGTGACGCCCGGATCGAAGCCCGAACCGAGCAGCGCCATCAGCCCCGCTTCCTGGAAGCGGTCGTGATAGGCCCACTGCCACTTATATTCGAACTTCGCCTCGTCCTTGGGCTCGTAATTGGCGGTGTCGAGATAATCGACGCCTGCGGCAAGGCAGGCATCCATGATCGGCAGGTCCTGATACGGAAGAGCGAGGTTCACGACGAGACTCGCTTCGACCTTCTTGATGAGGTTGATCATTGCCGGGACTTCTTCGGCGTCGATCTCGTAGGTTGTGATGTCGACCCCGGTGCGGTCTTTCACGCTGGCGGCGATGGTGTCGCATTTGGACTTTGTGCGGCTGGCAAGGTGGATCTCAGGGAATATATCCGCGTTCATCGCCATCTTGTGAACGCACACGCTGCTGACGCCGCCAGCGCCGATTACCAGGACTTTGGACATGAGAATTTCGCCTCTTGGAATTGATTCTTGGATGGCTCCTTAGGGCAATGCGGGCGCGCCCTCAACGAAGGCACCCATTTCCTACAGGACCGCTATCAGGCATAGCGCTGGCATGGCGTTACAGTTCCCAACAATCTCGAAAACCGCACAGCTGCAATCGCCCGGAATTCCGGGAGTTTTATTAGCCTCTGGACCGTGTAACATGCGGTCCATGTTAGGGTGTATCATGGGGGTGTCGAGCCGATGAACGCTGGCCGCAAACCGACTCGCGAAGGGGGGCTAGAAGCGGCGAAGAGCATCGGGGCGATCCTCCCGCCGACCCCGCTGCTCCCGGTCGAGATCGCGGGCACGCGCGCTTTCGTGAAAGCGGAGAACCTGCAACCCATCGGCGCCTTCAAGATCAGGGGCGGCTGGTGGCGGCTCTCCTCGCTTTCGGAGGAAGAGCGCGCTGGCGGCGTGGTCGCGGTGTCTTCGGGCAACCACGCTCAAGGCGTCGCTTGGGCGGCGAAGCGATTGGGAATCAAGGCCACCATAGTCATGCCGCGCGATGCGCCCGAGGTGAAGCTCGCGAACACCCGCGCACTCGGGGCCGAGGTCGTGCTCTACAACCGCCCCGGCGAAGATCGCGACGAAGTGGCAGCACGGCTGATCGCAGACCAAGGTGGCACGCTCGTCCATGCTTTCGGCGATCCGTGGGTTATCGAAGGGCAAGGAAGCGCAGGGGTAGAGGCGCAGGCCCAGCTTGGCCGCCAGCCTTCGCGCTTCATTGTGTGCTGCGGCGGTGGCGGGCTTGCCGCAGGCCTTGCCCTCGCCTGCCCGGACACTGCGATCCACGTCGTCGAACCGGCAGGTTGGGACATGGTGGGACAGGCTCTCGCAACCGGCTCAATCGTGAGCGCAGCCGAGGATGCGCCGCGCACGATCTGCGATGCGCTGCAACCCACGGCCACGAAGCAGCTCAATCTCGACGTCCTGAAAGAACGCGCCGAGCCCGGCGTCACCGTCACCGACGACGAGGTTCGCGAGGCGCAGCGCTGGGCCTTTGCCAACTTGCGCATGGTGATCGAGCCGGGAGGCGCAGCTGCCCTCGCCGCTGCGCTCGCTGGCAAGGTTTCGGTCGACGAAGACACAGTGATCATGCTCACCGGCGGCAATGCGGACCCTGCGCGATTTGCGCAGACCATCGCAGCGGGAGTATAGGATGCCGTAGCGGCAAAGCGATCTGTGGAAACCGTCACACAAGCGACATGCGCCGATCATAAACACCCCTCACCATCCCTCACGAGGCCAATTCCCATGAACGCTCAACCCAAACGGATCATCGAAGACGCGGTGGTGCGAAAGGACGCAAGCACGAAGGACAAGCTGCTCGACAAAGCCTTCGCGCTCGCCTTCAATGGCCTTGTCTACGCGCAGATCTGGGAAGACCCGGTGTGCGACATGGAAGGCCTCGCGATCGAGCCTGACAGCCGCGTGATGAGCATCGCGAGCGGCAGCTGCAACGCGCTCTCCTACCTCACCGCGAACCCGGCGAGCGTCACCGCTGTCGACCTTAACCGCGCTCACGTCGCGCTGGGTCAGCTCAAGATCACCGCGATCAAGCACCTGCCCAATTACGAGCGCTTCCACCGCTTCTTCGCGCATGCCGACCACAAGGAGAACAAGGCGGTCTACAAGGAGATGATCGCGCCGCATCTCGACGAGGAAAGCCGCAAATACTGGGAGAAACGCGACATCCGTGGGCGTCGGCGGATCAGCTACTTCACCAAGGGCCTGTATCGCCGCGGCCTGCTCGGCAACTTCATCGGCCTCGCTCACCTGTTCGCCAAGCTCTACAAGATCGACCTTACCAAGCTGCTCAAGGCCGAGACGATGGAAGAGCAGCGCGCGGTGTTTGAGACCGAGCTCGCACCGGTCTTCGACAAGCGCTTCATCCGCTGGCTGACCGACCAGCCCGCCTCGCTGTTCGGCCTTGGCATCCCCCCTGCACAGTTCGACGAGCTTGCAGGCGATGAACGCATGGCAGAGGTTCTGCGCCGCCGGTTGGAGAAGCTCGCCTGCGACTTCGAGATCAAGGACAACTACTTCGCGTGGCAGGCCTTTGGTCGCGGCTATGACCGAGCCGAGGACGCGCCGCTACCGCCGTATCTCCAGCGCAAAAACTGGGAGGCCATGCGCGAGCGGATCGACCGGCTCGATGTCGTGCGCGCAAACATGGTGCAATGGATTGGCGACCGCGAGGAAGCTTCGATGGATCGCTTCGTGCTGCTCGATGCGCAGGACTGGATGAACAATGCGCAGCTCGACGATCTGTGGGGCCGCATCACCCGCGCCTCGCGTCCCGGTGCCCGCGTTCTGTTCCGCACAGCCGCTGAACCGACCATGCTGCCGGGCCGTCTCGACGATGCGATCCTGTCGAAATGGCGCTATCTTGATGAGCAGTCGGCTGACCTCACCGCACATGACCGCTCGTCAATCTACGGCGGCGTGCACGTCTACGAGCTCGCCTGATGGACGCGCAGACCGCGAACACCTCTCATGGGGCGCTGATGGACAGCGTCTACAAGGGGCAGCGCCACATCTACGACCTGACGCGCAAGTACTACCTCTTCGGACGCGACACGCTGATCGAGGGGCTTGATTCAAGGCCGGGAATGCGGGTGCTGGAGGTAGCCTGTGGGACCGGACGAAACCTCGCCAAGATCGGCAAAGCGTGGCCGGGGGTGCAGCTTTACGGGCTCGATATCTCGTCAGAGATGCTGAAGAATGCGCGCAAGGCCGTTGGGAAAAACGCAAAGCTCGGCCTTGGCGATGCCTGCGCCTTCCATGCTGACGAGACGTTCGGTGAGCCGGGTCTGCGCGAGAAAGGCTTCGACCGGATCGTGCTGTCCTATTCGCTCTCGATGGTCCCGGATTGGGAGAGTGCCCTCGCTCACACAGCTGACCAGCTAGCCCCCGGCGGCGAGTTGCATATTGTCGATTTCGGTGATCTCGGCGGTCTGCCCGGACCGCTTGAGGGACTGCTCCACAAATGGCTCGCGAAGTTCCATGTCCAGACCCGCAGCGACCTGCCCGAAGCGGCGCGCCGGATTGCGAAAGCCCATGGCATTGAGCTCACTTCAACGCGCGGCAAGCTCGGCTACTTCCAGCTTCACGTCCTGAAGGCACCGCGCACAGGCTCCTGACCAGTTGCATTTGACAATCGAACCCGCCTCTCGCAGTTAGGCGTCAACCAAGAGAGGAAGGGGATCGCTCGCAATGCAAGCTCAAATGCTCGCGCCTGCCGCCGTGCTGGTGGTGTGGACGCTGATCGTACTGTTCTGGATCATCCCGTACCGCTTCGGCGCAATAGCGAAAGTCGAAGACAAGTCGAAACTGCCCCGCAAGGAAGGTGTGCGCGGCGCGGACCTGGAGGGCGTCATCCCTGACAAGGCCAACTGGCCGGCGCACAACCATACGCACCTTCATGAGCAACCGACGTTGTTCTACGCGGTGAGCCTAATCCTCGCGGTGGTAGGTGCAGGCGCGTTCGATGTGATGCTGGCATGGATCTATGTCGGTATCCGCGTGGTGCATTCGCTGTGGCAGATCCTCGTCAACAAGATCCCGGTGCGGATCGTGCTGTTCTTCACAAGCACATTCGTCCTGATCATCCTCGCCGTTCGCGCAGTGATGGCGACAGCATTCGCCGACCCAAGCCTCGCGCCTCAATAAGACCTGATCGGAAGACACGACATGATCGGAATAGAAATCCTGCAGCCCGTTATCGCATTGATGATCTGGACGATGATCATTTGGGCTTGGATGTATGCGTCGCGCATCCCTGCCATGGCGAAGGCCGAAATCGCGCCCGACGATGCGCAGATCGTGGGGCTGCTCGACCAGAAGCTTCCTCGCGAGGTTCAATGGAAAGCGCACAACTACAACCACCTGCATGAACAGCCGACGGTGTTCTACGCGGTTGCAATCGTCTTGGCGCTTCTCGACCAAGGGGGCGGAGCGAACGCGTTTCTGGCGTGGATCTATGTCGGGCTGCGCGTGGTGCATAGCCTCGTTCAAGTCACCGCGAACAAGGTGATGGTGCGGTTTGTCCTGTTCGCCTTGTCGAGCGTCGTGCTGATCACGCTGATCGCGAAAGCGGCCTTCGTCGCCTTCGCCTGACACCGGATGGCGGAGTAGGTTCTACTCCGCCGCTTCGGCCTCTTCCTCGGCGTCTTCCATGGTCGCAAGGAAACGCTCGCCGTCGAGTGCGGCCATGCAGCCCATGCCTGCTGCCGTCACAGCCTGGCGATAGACGTGATCCGTCACATCACCGGCTGCAAACACGCCAGGGATGACAGTCTTGGGCGTGCCAGGCTCGGTGTCGAGATAGCCGCTCTCATCCATTGGCAGCTTGCCCTTGAACAACTCGGTCGCGGGGGCGTGACCGATCGCGACGAAAGCACCGTCCACTTCGAGCGTCGAAGTCTCGCCAGTTTGCGTGTCCTTGAGCACGAGGTGCGAAAGCGTGCCGTTTTCCCCTGCCTCGAAGCTTTCGACGGTCTTGTTCCAGAGCGTCGAAATCTTGGGGCTCTTGAACAGTCGATCCTGCAGGATCTTCTCCGAGCGCAATTCGTCGCGGCGGTGGATCAGGGTCACGTCGTCGGAGTGGTTGGTGAGGTAGAGCGCCTCTTCCACTGCGGTGTTCCCGCCGCCGATCACCGCGACCTTCTTACCGCGATAGAAGAAGCCGTCGCAGGTTGCACAGGCCGAAACGCCCTTGCCGCCGAGCTCCTGCTCACCGGGAACGCCAAGCCACTTGGCCTGAGCGCCCGTCGCAATCACGATCGTGTCGGCGATGTACTCATCGCCGCTGTCGCCCACTGCGCGGAAAGGCGAGCCGCCTTCGAGATCAACGCTGGTGATGATGTCGTACATCATGCGCGTGCCGACATGCTCGGCCTGCGCCTTCATCTCTTCCATGAGCCAAGGCCCCTGCACCACGTCGCGAAAGCCGGGATAGTTCTCGACATCGGTGGTGATGGTCAGCTGGCCGCCGGGTTGCAGGCCCTGAACCACGATCGGCTCAAGCATGGCGCGCGCGGCGTAGATCGCTGCGGAATAGCCAGCAGGGCCGGAGCCGATGATGAGCATCTTGGTGTGATGAGTAGCCATGGGTCGTCTCTTCAAATCTGGTCAGTTGTTACCGTGCGATATGGGGTCCGGGCGCAGCCTTGTCACGTCAGGAACCGCTCCCTGAGGCGAGCTTTCCTTGTGTCATCCACACCTAAGCTATTCTCAAGGTATGCATCGACGCTGCCGTGGTCGCGGGTGACCTCGGACCAGTAGCGCTCGATATACTCCTCGCGCACTCCCATAAGGTTGCGGATCGCCTCGGGCTCTATCTCGCCATAATGCGCCTCCATGCGCGGTAGCGACTGGCGCTCGAGAATATGCTGGGTCGGTGCATCGTTGGTGCGCATGAATTCGGCGACAACGTCGTCCTTGTGAGCACCGAGCACATGAAGAAGCAGGCTTGCTGCGATCCCAGTGCGGTCCTTGCCCGCAAAGCAATGGACAAGGCTACCGCCCTCGCGCGTTTCCAGCGCCTTGAAATATCGGGAGAACATCTCGATCATCGCGGGATTTACGGGCATGCGGGTGTAGACTGAGAGCATGCGCTGACGCGCCCTTTCGGCAGTCATGTCCTCCTTGTCCCATCCGCCTTCGTGTGGCGGTGAGCTTGTGGTCTCGCCGTCGAACGCGATGACATCGGCACCGAACTCATCGTGCCGCCGACAGGGAAAGCTCGTCCGCTCGCTCAGGCCGCGAAGGTCGACGATTGTACGGATATCGAGGCTCTGGATCGTGTCGAGATCCTCGTCGGAGGCTTCCATGTGCTGGCCTGAGCGAAACAGCAGTCCGCCCCTGACGTGGCCACCATCAGCAGCCGCGTAGCCGCCGTAATCGCGCAGATTGTGTATGCCATCGGTTGGCAGGAAGGGATCGAGCTTGGTCTCGCGAATCATGATGCGTCCCGTCTGACAGCGCGCCCGCCATCGGGCAACAGCGCGCACGCGCCGATTGTAGGTAGTGGAACGGAGGCGACGCCAAAGGCGAATTTGTGTCACCGTACCTATTGCAAACCGACCCTTTCAGCGCGGTCGCATAGCGACCCGAAGCAACAATGGCCCCTTGATAATGGCGTTCATACTTATCGCAGATGACGACGAACTGATTGCCGAACTCGCCTCGCAGGTCCTGATCGATGCCGGACACGCCTGCGGCTGGGTGACGAGCGGTGAGGAATGCTGGACGCTCCTGCAACGACGACGGCCCGACATTCTCCTGCTCGACCAGAACATGCCGGGCATTTCGGGCGTGAGCCTGCTGCGCAAGCTGCGACAATCCGAGAACTTCTACGACCTGCCGGTTATCATGTTCACCGCGATGAGCGGAGCAGATGACGAGAACCAGGCGATCTATGCGGGCGCGCAGGACTATATCCGCAAGCCCTTCGACCCACGAAGCCTCACCAGCCGTATTCAGCGTATCCTGTCAAAACGCGGCGACCAGCCACAGCACACCGATCTCAAGACGTACCTTGCACAAAGCTCTGGACAGGTGGAGGAAGAACGGCGTCCCGCGCGCCGCGCTATCTGAAATCAGTCAGCCGCGAGATCAGTGCAGAAATTCTGGGTCCAGTCGCGAACATCATCGTCGCGCACCGTCGCAATCATCGCCTCGTAGCGCGACTTGCGCTCTTCAAGCGGCATGTCGAGCGCCTTGCGGATCGCGCCCGCCAGCGCGTCGGGGCTGTGGGGATTGACCAGCACGGCGCCCTTGCCATCGCATCCTAGCTGATGCGCTGCGCCCGCGAATTCCGAGAGGACCAGTACGCCCGGATCTTCCGGGTCTTGAGCGGCAACATATTCCTTGGCGACCAGGTTCATCCCGTCACGCAGAGGGGTGACGAGCCCGATCTTGGCTGCGCGGAAAAACCCGAATAGCTGGGCGTGAGTGTAGCCTCGGTTCACATAGCGGATCGGAACGATATCAACCTCGCTGCGCGCGCCGTTGATCTGTCCGGTCTTCTGCTCAAGCAACCCGCGGATCTGCTGGTAGCTTTCCACGTCTTCGCGGCTCGGCGGAGCGATCTGGATGAAAACCAGGTCGCGTGTTCGCTCAGGATGCTCGTCGAAGAAGCGCCCGATGCCGTCGATCCGTTCAGGCAGTCCCTTGGAATAGTCGAGCCGGTCGACCCCAATCATCGCGGTCCTGTGCCGGGTCGATGCGAGGAGGCGCTGGCTAGCATTGCGCGCTTCGCCTGTGTCGCCCTGCGCCTGAAAGTGTTTCCAATCGATCCCGATGGGATAAGCGCGCGCGGTGGTCGTCCGGCCTTCATGCGTGATGCGCCCGGTATCGTGATCGACCTTCGCGCCTAGCTCGGTCTCGCAATAGTGGACGAAGCTTGAGAGCCACTCCTTCGTCTGAAAGCCGATCAGATCGTAGGAAAGCATCGTGCGCACCAGCCGCTCATGAAACGGCAACGAGGTCAGCAGCCGCGTCGGCGGCCACGGCGTGTGCAGGAAGAAACCGATGCGGTTTTTGATCCCGCGCGAACGAAGCCGTTCGCCAAGCGGGATCAGGTGATAATCGTGCACCCAGACGAGGTCGTCTTCTTCGATCAGCGGGAGCGCGCTCTCGGCAAAACGGTCGTTGACCCTTTCATAGCCCTCGCCGGTGCGGTTCTCGAACCGGGCAAGATCAATGCGGTAATGAAACAGTGGCCACAGCGTCGAATTGGCATAACCGTTGTAGTACTCACCCACGTCGCGGGTTGAGAGGTCGATTGTTGCCGTCGTCACACCGTCATTGCGTTGCAGGTCCATGTTGCCGGTGCGGTCTTCGCTCTCCTGCCCGGACCACCCGAACCATACCCCGCCCCGGTCCTTGAGCGCTGCGTTAAGCGCGCCTGCGAGCCCTCCCTGAGCACCCGCCACCCCGCGCGCCTTTGGAACGGCGACGCGATTGGAAATCACCACCAGTCGGGATTGAGCATTCGCTATCGGACTTCACTCCATGGTTTGGACAATAGCCCAGCGCAATTGATTACTCCAACCAGCGAATAGGTCTGCGGAAAGTTCCCCCAAAGCTCGCCGGTTTCGTAATCGAGGTCTTCGCTCAGGAGCCCCGATTTGGTCGTGTGGCTGAGCATGGTTCGGAACAAGCTGCACGCTTCTTCGTCGCGGCCCGCGAGATGCAACGCCTCAATCAACCAGAACGTGCAGACGTTAAACGCGGTTTCGGGAGCGCCGAAGTCGTCTTCGGCGGCATATCGCAGCATGTGGTCACCGCGCCGCAAATGCTCTTCCACTGCGGCAAAGGTTTGCTGGAAACGCTCATTGTCAGGAGAGAGGAAACGCAGCTCGACCATCTGGAGCAGGCTCGCATCGAGATAGTCGGATTCGAAGCTGGCGCCGTAGTGGCCCCCTTCTCCGTTTTCTTTCCACGCCTTGTCTTCGATCTTTGCACGGATGGCCTCGGCGCGGTCGCTCCAGACCTTCGCGCGGTCTTCTTTACCGATATGGCGCGCGACATTGGCGAGCCTGTCGCACGCGGCCCAGCACATCACCGCGGAATAGGTGTGCACCTCCTGCCGGGTGCGGAATTCCCAGAGCCCGGCATCAGGCTGATCGTGCATCGCCCAGGCCATCTTCCCGACCTGTTCGAGGTTTTCGAAATCGTGCTCGGTCGCGGGGCGCAGTAGTCGCTGGTCGAAGAAGCCCTGAACGCTCGGCAGCACGATCTGGCCGTAGCAGTCGTACTGAACCTGCTTGTACGCGGCATTGCCGCGCCGCACAGGCCCCATGCCGCGATATCCGGCGAGATAGGACGCGGTCGTCTCATCGAGCTCGCTTTCGCCCATCACAGAGTACAGCGGCTGGATCTGCCCGCCCTTCGCGCCGTCCACGATATTGCGCAGATAGGCGAGATACTTCTCCATCACGTCCAGCGCACCAAGGCGGTTGAGTGCCTGGATCGTGTAATAGGAATCGCGGATCCAGCAGTAGCGATAGTCCCAGTTGCGCTCCGAATGCGCGGCCTCCGGGATCGACGTGGTGAGCGCCGCAACGATCGCGCCGGTCTCTTCATGCTGGCACAGCTTGAGAGTGATTGCGCAGCGGATCACCTCTTCCTGCCACTCAAGCGGAATGGCAAGCATGCGCACCCAGTTCTGCCAGTATTTGCGCGTCGATTGCTCCATTGAGCGGATCTGTTCGCGCAGGTTTCCGACAAATGGTTCATCCGGGCCCAGGAAAAAGTGCGTGTCATCCTCGATCCGGAAGGTGCGGCCTTCCTGGATGTAACCAACCGGTGCATCGGTCGAGAGGCGTAGGCCAGTCGCTCCTGTAAGATAGCGGATGTGATTCGTGCCGTGAGTGGTGTCGGCAACGCCCGCGCCGTAATTCTTGGTCGGGTTCAGGACGACTTTGATGCGCGGAGTTCCGCTTATCGGTCGCACGATACGGACATAGGCGACTGGACGATACATTCTGCCCGAGCGTTCAAACCGCGGGCAGAAGTCGAGTATTTCCACCGCGCTGCCATCCGTCGCCTCAAGCGTGGTCAGAAGGTGAGGCGTGTTGCGAATGTAGCGTTGGCTCGCCGAACACTGCCCTTCGAGCTCGAAGCGCCAGACACCTGCATCACGCTGCTCTCCATTGAGAAGCGCGGAGAACACCGGGTCGCCATCTACGCGTGGGACGCAGCCCCAGACCAGCGCCCCGGTCTCGTCGATCAGGCCGGAAACCTGGCAATTGCCGATAGGCCAGAGTTCAAGAGAGGGTGTGTGCGCCAAACGTCAAAGCTCCAGCCATGAATGAACCATCGAAACCGTATTTAGGCGATACTTCGCGCGCGTTTCCTCGCGCTCGCCGACAAGGATGCCTGCTCCGCCCATCCCATCGCAGGCCCGAAAGCCTGCTTCGTCGGTGAGGTCGTCGCCTATGAAGAAAGGGCGTGCGCCTGAGAATGCTTCCGTCTGCATCAAGGCGCAGACGGCAGCCCCCTTATTCGCATCGCCTGCCACCAGCTCCACCACGCATTTACCGCCCTGCGCAGCCCAGCCATGCTCCGCCGCGAGTGCTTCGGCGAATTGATGAGCGCTCGGCCCTTTGTGAGGGTTCCGTCTGTAGTGAAGTGCGCCACCGTGGGGCTTGTGTTCGTAGTCCAGTCCCTCGCTCGCGGCGAATTCCCGGAGGCGCTGTTCGATCGAGGCGGGGATTTCTGCAGGCCCGCTACCGAGAGCCGCGCCATCGGCGCCTCGAATATCGGATCCATGCGAGCCAGCCATCGCCAGAGATAGCGGTCCCGTGTGTCGCTCGATATCGTCGATGCCCCGCCCGCTCACGATAGCGCAGCGCCCCCCGAGACGATGCGCGAGATTGGCGAGCCGATCGGCCAGATCGGGCACTGGCGCGATGGCGTCCGGTCCCTCGGCCAATTCTACCAGCGTCCCATCGAAATCCAGAAAAAGCGCAATGTCTTGCCCTTCGAGCAGGGTCGCAAGCGACGGCGGCGCTCCTGGAGCAAGGGCTGACTGCATGCCAGCTTGTGTAGTGGCTCAGACCGCGCGGTCAACATGCCTGCTGCACTGCAGCAAACCAATGCAGGCTATCTGACCTCAAACCTCACAGTAAGCGTGAAATCTCCGCCCGCTGCAAAAGCGCCTCCGGGTCGCACACGGAAGTCGGTGACCGCGCCATCACAACCGAAGCCATCATCGACAGGAGTATAGGTAAAGCTCGCTCCGTCATCGTTCGAGAACTCAAGATTGTCGGTCGTCGCGGCGAGGCTTGAGAATGAATACGTGAGATTGGAATTGCTGCCTGGATCGCTGAAGATCACCGGCCCACCCGCCCGGTCGATCAGGCACAATTTCGCATCTGCAGGACCATCGTCCCAGACGGTCACAGTGTCCGCATCAGTTGCGCTTCCGCCGGTGTTGGCGACGGTGATGAGATACTCGATCGTAGCGCCGGGAATGGCCTTGGGGTTGGTTGTTCCGTTGATGGGGTCGGCGATGACAGAGCTAACCTTGCTCACGCTGAGTGTCGTGAACGGATCGCACACGCTGATATCGTGAATGCCAATGCCCTGCTGGCCTGGATCGGCAGGGGCCGTTGAATGGTTGCCGTAGCGCAGGATCACGGTGTCGACAGTACCGGTGAAGGTCACAACGACGTTGCCGAGTGCTTCGGCAGAGCCGGAAGCAAGATCGCCGATTGCTACGTTGCCGCTGATGAAGTTGGCGTTCCCGTTTGTCAGCTCTGCGGTGACAGTCGCTCCGCCGTTCGAGCCTACGACTTCGAGCCGGTCCGCGAACTGGTTGGTGCCGAAGTCGACATCGAACACAGTGAACTGTAATCCGGTGAACGCAAGGGGCAAGGTGATGACGACCTCGACTTCTCCGGTTCTGTTCGCCTGGTTCGCGAGGATTGTAAGGCTATCTTCCGCCGGAACGAGACCGCCCTCGAACGTGTCCGTCACGGTCGGCGACTGACCACCGAAAGTCCCATTGTTGACGTAAGCGCCGTCGTTGCTGAGCTGGAAGCGGATGTCTCCGTAGCTTGCAAATGCGTATGTGTTGTCGGTCGAACCAGCAGCCCAACCGGAAATACCGTCCCAGTCAAAAATCGACTGCCCCGCCGGGCACGAGAGGACCGGAGGGATGCCGGGTGAGCGGCCGCTTTGGACGGTAAAGCTCGCGCTGGCGTAATCGTCCTCGGACGTCACCCCGTTGTTAGGAGTGGAATCAAGGTCGTTCGCGCTGGAAGAGATGATTTCAGCTACATTGGTCAGCGTCGATCCTGCCGCCGCCGATACTGTCCCCGTAACTGTCAGCGTCGCGCTTTCACCCGGAGCAAGCGTACCCACGTTCCACTGATTGCTTCCTGTATCGAAGGAACCATCGCCCGATGCGCTGGAGAAAGTGAACCCAGACGGAAAGGTCTCCTGAACCACCACATTGTCCGCCGTGAGAACAGATGCGGAATTGTTGGTTGCGATCAGACGCCAGACGGCAGTGCCGCCCTGCACCGGCGGTGAGCCAATCAGAGCTTTTGTGAGTGAAAGATCGGCGTCCGGCGCCGAATACTGCCAGTCCGAAATGCCCATGAACTGGCCAACCGGGTCGCCCGATCCGGTGTAGCTGAAATAGACGATCTGGATGCGCTGAACGGCCTGCGATCCGAAATCGAAATTGATATTGCCATCGGTCGCAGCGGTCGCAGACCCGCCCGTGCCGCGCCAGCCGTTTACGGTCGCATCATTGGTGCGACTGACAGAGGCACCGAGAGACCAGAAGGCGTTGTTGGTGGCGGCGTTCGTGAACGTGCCGCTTCCATCGTCATCGTAATAAACCTCGACCGCATCGGCGAAGCTGCCCAAGTCGATATCGCCGAGCGAAAATGTCAGGTTGCTCACCGCCTCGGTCAGAGAGATGGTGATGACAATTCGGTCATTGGGATCATACTGCGAGTTGTCGAAGCTTACCAACAGCGGCGATGCTGCACCGCCAATCGTGCCATTGAAATAGCTCACGAATGTTGGCGAGAAAGCCGGATCGAACGTGCTCGGTGCGACCGACTGGCTCGACCATGTGATTGTTGCAACATTGCCATCAGATCCCGTCGCGCTCGTCCCGCTCGGCAGCGAGCCTTGGCTCGCTATCCCGGCGTCGGCCCAATCGATATCGGCATTCTGAGCGTGAGCAGGAGCCGCAATTGCAAGGCTAGCCGCCAACATGGCGAGCGCGAGCAATGCAATTTTGCGGTTTGCGGCAAGCACGTCTCCAAGCATGCGCAAGACATACCTAGAGATGGTAAATACGGCGTTTACCATGGGGCGATGAGAGATGATGCTCATACTCATCGGCCAAGCCCCAGGAAGTCGAACGTATCGGTGTCGAACTTGAAGCGAACGGCGGCGAAAACGCCTTTGTCGGTGTTGCGGGCCGCCGCGAAGTCGCCGTCGCGGAATCCTTCGACGTTGTAGCCGACTGTTAGCAGCATTCCCTCGACCGGTACGAAACCGATAGTCGGGCCATAGGCAAAGCTGGTCACGTCATCATCGAGATTGGTCCGCACGGTAGCGCTGGCCCCGATTTCGAAACGCTCGCCGATACCGATGCGCGCATCCGCACCGACAAGCACGGTCGTGCCGGAGAATTCCGTGCCTTCGAACTCGTCGAAGTTGTAGCGGCCTCCGATAAAGAGCGTGTATTCGTCGCGGCGGGTTTCTTCTTCGATGCCGAATTCGTTGAGGTCAAAGCCGCGCGGGCTCCAGTTGGTACTCCAGCTGGCGACTAGGCGGCGCGAAGTGGCATCGCCGTCGACGATCAGAGCTGTGCGGCCTGCACCCGCTCCGCCAAGGCCGCTGGCCTGTCCTGCGATGCCTCCGGTAATCTCGTCGCTGCGAAATTCGAGCTTGCCGAGCATGGCGAATTCCGAGGCGTCGGGGCGATGGGCAAATGCGATGGCTGCGTCGACGATCTGCGTCGTCGCTCCAAACTCGTCTTCTGCACGCGTCCAGGTCGCGCCCGACCCAACGATGCTGCCCTCGCCCAGTTGGCGGATAGCGCCGACGGTAGCGCCCATGCGCTCGGCCAGTTCGCCGTCGCGATATTCGCCGCGCCCGGTGACGCTCCAGCGATCCTTGCGCCATGCGCCGCCGAAAGTGACAGCGGTGAAGTCCTCGAAATTGAGGTTGCCGGTGATCTGTCCCCCGGTCGCAAGCGGCTGTTGCGGATTGACGAGGTCGCTTGTGGGAGGTGCGCCATTGAGGGTGCGGTTGCCGTCAATTGTCGCGTCCAACGTGAATTCCGGGCTCACCTGCCATGTCTGGGCGAGGCCGAATGCCGCGAAGGTGCGGTTGCCGAGTTCGTTGATGCTTTCCTGGCCGACCGAGGTCACAATCTGCCCACCCTGCCACGGCGTGACTTCAAGACCGCCGCGAAGCTGGCGCGCGTTGAATTCCGCGCCATCGGAAATCTCGTATGTCCCGACGAGGCGGACATTGCGGGTCACGGCATAACGGGCACTCAAACGATGGCGCGCGGGCAGGTCAGCGCTCTCCGCGTCGTCGAGCGCGAGCGCGGTGGCTGCCGAAAGTTCGAGCGTATTGTTGATCAGACGCTGCGTGACGCCCGCCTCGACCACGGTCGAAGTGTTGGTGCTGCCGTCCGCAAGGCGGTCGTTGAAATGGCTCAGCCCAAGACGAAGATCGGTGCGCTGACGTGTCAGATTGACCTGCCCCTGAGCAGCGCGGCGGCGCGACGTATCGGTAAGGCTGTCATCCTGCCAAGCACTGCCGAGCAGGCTAAGATTGTCGTTGAGGAGCAAGCGTCCGTCGACACCGATCTTGCGGCGACCAAGCTCAGCGCCGTTCTGCTGACCGATGCCATAGTTGGCGTCGAGCTGGTGAGCGTAGGCGAGAATGTCGAGCTTGGCGGTTTGGTGCTGTACCTCGGCGAGCCAGCCGGTTGCGCTTTCGCCTTCACGGCGGCTCATGGCGACTTCGCCGCGAACCTCTGTACCAGCGCCAATGCGAGCGCGCAGGTCCAGCGTCCCAATATCGGTGCGCGCACCTTCGCCCTTGTCGGTGATTGCATTGGCGCCGACGCGGATCGCGCCGTCATTGCTGGTCCAATCGGCGCGCACGCCAGCATTGAGTTCAGCCTCGCCCAATCCGTCAGTTTCGTATTCGACAACGATGAACTGGGGATTGAGGTTGTCATCGCGGCTCAGAACGGGACGCGAGAACGTGATGGTGCCCGAAAGCAGGTCGATATCGTAATCGATAAAGCGCGTGAGGCGCGTGCTCGAGATGATCAACTCGGACCGGAAACGGTCGCGCACTTCGAGCGTCACGCGTTCGCTGTTGGCGAGGATGCGGCGACTACCGAGCTGATAAGGCCCTGTGATGCCCTGCCCCTGGATTTCATCTCGCTGGAGGCGGGTCGAGATTTCGGCGGCGAAGGCGTTGGCCTTGACCTGTCCGAAACGCGCTTCGCCGCGCACGCCGGTTGCCGTGCGGTTGTAGCGAGCAAGGCGGGTCTGGTCGAAAGCCGTTTCGAAGTCGCCGTAAAGCGCATAGAAGGTCGCCGTTTCGATGCGCACGTAGAGCTTTTCGCGGCTCGCAGCATCGAAGCGGCGCGAGGACGCGTCTGCGAAAACGGTGTAGTATGCCTGCGGGTCGATTGTCCCGAGAACGCGCTGGTCCTCGCGCTGCTTGGCACTGTCATAGGCGAGCGTCATCAGGAACTTACCGAGCACGCGGCCCTTGGCGTAAAGAGCAACGCGTGCATCGTCGCCGAGGTCGCTGTCGAAGCGACCTGTGCGCTGCATATTGTCCGCAACGCTGCGGGCACCGGCCGTGCCTTCAGCAAGACCGACGATGGTCCAGTCGATATCGCCCGGCTCGATCCATGCATCGACCTGCTGTGCGCGAACAAGCTCGCCGTCGTTGAATTCGAAATCGAGGCGCAGCGAACCGCTGACCATCGTCGGGGCAAGCTCGATCTTCGCGATGCCGTCAGTGCCCTCGACTACCCAGCGCGCTGCCGTAGGCGCAAACCCGGTAAGCTGGTTCAGCTGCTGGCGGTCGAGCGCCTCTGCGCTTTCATAGGGCGCGTTCAACTGGAAATTGCCCGACACGCCTTCGCGAAGGGGGCGGTTGTTGCGGTCGAGGACGCGAATAGCGACCACGGGCCGGGTTCGGCCATCGGCAATCAGGTTGGATTGCTCAGGCACCAGTTCAACGCGCGTCGGCGTCGTGGTAAAGAACACTTCGCGCGTGAATGTCTTCGAGATCTCGCCGAAGGAATTGATGATGTCGGCATCGAGGACTGTGCGCTCGTCTTCGAGCACGATCCCGCGCCAGGTGCTGACCGCGAACCGGCCTGTGTCTGGCGTCAGCGTGCCGTCGAAAGCAAGCGAGCTGACTTCCTTGCCATCGACCTTCAGCACAACCGTTTGGCCGCGGCGGTGGCGGATCGCGACGCGGATGGCAGGCGCGCGTGGGTTTGCCGTCAGACCCGGCGTCAGGAACCCATCTTCGCCATCACCGAGAGCGACCCAGTCGGTGTTTGGATCATAGTCAGCCGGCACGCTTTCGGCCGCCTCTGCGGTGCTTTCTGGCAGACCGGCTTCGACCAGAATGCCCGCATCGAGCGCAGGTTCATTGTCACTAAGGCCGCCCGCAATGGAGTTGATTGCGCGGGCGGTCGCCGCGCCACGACGTGTCTCGGCGAACTGCGCGTTCTCCTCGATACCGCCTTCCGGGACGATCGCATGGAAGTCCGCGACGACGAGGCTACCGCCCTGCCCGATGACAAAACGCGACATCGCGCTGCCAGCGTTGCGGGTCGAGCGGTGGCAATCGATAAGCTCAGCACCCTCCGGCAACGTCATGCGCGAAACCGCGACGACATGCGTGCCCGGCACCACACCTTCGAAGTGATAGCGGCCATCCGCGTCGGTGATGGCGTAGCTGCCGTCTTCCATGACGACGCGGACGCCAGGAATGCCGCGTCGCGGATTGTCACGCGTGTCGCGAACAGAGCAAGGTCCGGCGGTGATGCGACCAATAACCGTCATGCGGTCAGCAATGCTGTCGCGCTCGATATCGACGACCGCGCTTGCTCGCGCGGTGCGACCGAGCGAGTCCGTAGTAACGGCATCGTTCACTGCGCGGCCCGGAGGCGCATCGGGCAGCACAGACATGGCATAGGTCACGCGGCGCGAAGCCCCACCCTCAAGGTCGCCGAGTGCAATTCGCAAAGAGCGTCCGTCGGGGGCAATCTCGACCTGCTCAGGAGCCTCTGCTCCGTCGATGCGGATCGTGTCTGGGCGGAGACGCAGAAAGCGCGACGGGGTGTCGTTCAGCACGACATTGCGCTTGGGGCGCGATGGGTCAGCGTTGCTCGCGGTGATCGCGTAGAAAACAACATCGCCGGGCTGCACGCGATCGCGCGAGGCGACCTTGTCGAGACCAATTTCGAGGCTCGGACGGTCGACGGGGATGTCAACCTGAACGGGCGTTGGGTCGTCCAAGACGAAACTGCCACCGAACGAAGCATCAACGATGATGTAGTTGCCCCCATCAGGAGCAGTGAGCTGGCTGAGATCAGCAGTGCTCACGACAGATGGCGCGGTGTAGGGCTCCGGCGGTTCGATCTGGAGCCGGTATGTGCCAAGGAAGGTGAGCGGGAACCAGAATTCGCCCGGCCCCATATCGGTAATCCGGCCAGCCCCGTCGATAATCGGGTCGCCCGAAATGACGCTGGAAGGCCATCCGGTTACGCCGTCCTCTGCAAAAACGGTCGCAGGTTGACCCGTAAGCGCATCGACGAGGGTTACACGCGCACCGTTGACCGGCTCGCCCGTCTCGCTGTCGAATACCGTTCCGAACGGATCGGCCAGCACCTCGACGGCGGTTTCGATGATGACCTCGTCCTGGCCCGGAAGGCTTGCGGCCACGGAGATCGACGCCCCATCGGCAATGCTGAGCCTGCAATCGCCTTCAGTCGGAGCAGGCGGCATGCGCACGGTGTCGATCTGACCCACAAACACGCCCGTGTTGAGACCGGTTTCGAAGATGGTCTCAACCTCGCGATCGCCGGTCGAAGTCGTGATTGTGACGGAAAGCTGATCGACTTCGTTCGGATCGCGGTTTGCAGCCAGTGCGGTCACCTCGAACAGCAATGTTTGCCCTGCCCGAAGGGTGTCCGTTACCTCGACCAACCCTTCACGCGGAGCAAGCGGGACATTCGAAGTGTTGTTACCAGCGCCGCCTTGGGCCGATTGGCCGATCGCACTGCACAAAGGTGCCCGGAAATTGAGCTCGACGCTGCCCTGAGGCGCCGGGCGAAATGCGCGAATTTCCGGGGGCGGAAGGGTGACGTCGAATGTCACCTCGTTCGAGGAGGTCTGGGCTGACCTCCCGCGCAAAAGCCAGCTGGCCTCTGCGATATTGGTGACCGTGCCGATGATCTCGGCTTCGGTCTCGGTTTCCTGTGCGAATGCCCCCTCTCCAGACACGCCGAAAGGCAGCAGCACCAATAGGAGTGCTGCTGCCAGACGCCTCATGAGAGAGGGGGCTACACGCAAAGTCAGATTTCCGGGTCGATCTTAGTTGATCGTCACACGGAAATAGACGGCACGCGTTTCGCCAGCTGCGATATCGAGCAGGTCGCCCGAGATCAGGTCGAGACCACCCGTTCCGCCGGTCGCAGTGAAGGTCGCATCACCGCTTGCTTCGCCGTCGGTGCCGCTCGGAACTGTGCAGGTCGCAACGTCATCAGCCGTGCTCGCGGTGCCCTGATCGTCGACCGTTGCAGTCGCGTTCACGAAGATGCCGAAATCGTTCTCGGTAAAGGTCACATCGGCAGGCAGGTCATCGGCTACGTTGACTGCCGAAGCAGTCGCAGCGCCCGATGCGTTGGAAACCGCGATGCAATACTGGATCACGGCACCGGGAATTGCCTTGGGATTGGTCGTGTTGTTGACCGGATCGCTGATGATCGAGCTCGACTTGACGACAGTGATGTTCGCCCCTGCGACCAGGATCTGTGCCTCGTCAGAGAATGCGCCATCGCCGTCGATCTCTTCGCCCGTTCCACCATTGCCATCGGCAAGGACAGTGTCGACGCCATCGGTGTTAGCGCCATCATCGTTATCGATGTTTGCGCCAAGCGCGCCGGCAGTGCCAGCTTCGTGAGCGTCGGCAACGAGAGCAACATCAAAGGTGTTCGTGTTGATCGCATCAAGCGAGATGTCAGTTACGACGAGAACCGAGATGGTCTCGGTACCGCTGCCATCGTCTGCGGCAACCTCATCAAGGAAGGTTACGGTGCCAGCAGTGATCTCGTCTGCGTCGAGCTGACCGTCGCCATCGGCGTCGATGTAAATCTCGAATGCCGAGATGTCGCCAGCATCGCCTGTGCCGCCGGTCAGAATGGCGGAGAGGTCGAGGTCGACCGTAGCGTTCGACAGGTTGGTCACATCGAACGCAAGAACGACATCATCCTCACCCGGTGAAACCGAGGTCGGCGAAACGCCGTTGAAGTTGACATTAACGTCAATCCGGCGGTCGACCGTGAAGGTGTCGCTGGCGGTGACTTCGGTTTGCGGCTCGTCGCCGACTTCGAACGTCACCGTGACGTTGTTGGTAATGCTGTTGCCAGCATTGGTTCCGACCGCCAGGGCCGGTGTGCTGGACATGGCAATAAGCGCCGATGCGCTTACAGCCCCCAGCAGCTGGGTGCTTCTTTTCATGGTTGTGGTCCTTTGCGTGTGGCCCCGCGACATTCACTCCGCCCGCGGGACGTGGCGGCTATCTTCCGTTTCCCGACGAAAGAAACTGAGTGTCGCGCGTCAGCGGATGATGGCGGGGTATTCGACCCGGCCGTTGTCACCCGGAGCAACGCTTTCAAGCGTCCAGCGCACGTGAGTCACGTCTGCGTGAGCGGCAGCGCGCATAGTCCCGTCTTCGCCTGCGACCGTGAGGGAACTGAGTGCTCCCCACGTCTCACCGCCATCGACCGACACGGTAAGTGCAGGGTCGGCATCGCCAGCGAGACGAACGGCATCCGGGACAGCGTTGGTCACGACGAAGTTATCAACCGCTTCAGCGCCATTGTTGGCGTAGTCGGTGGTGAAGACTAGACGGTCGCCAGGGACGATGACGTCCGGCTCGACCAGGCGAGTGACGGTGTTGCCAGCTGCGTCAACCGAAGTTTCGACAGCTTTCACATCGCCGCTAAGCGTGATCGGGCTCTGGCTCTGCGCAACCGCAGATCCCGCCGCAGGTACTGCGGCAAAAGCCAGGAGAGCGGCGACCATTTTGGTGATGTTTTTCATTGCTCTGTTTCCTCAACCCAAAGTTGAATCAGTCGATCGTTACGTCGAACGTGATCTGGTGAATTGCGCCACCAGCGACGGTGCCGAGATCGACAGTGATCCCATCCGCGTCCGAGGCCTCGCCCGCGTCATCGCCGGCTGCGTCAGTGAGAGCGTCTCCGTCGAGCGCGAGCGTTCCGTCTGCGTAAGTCGTGCCGTCAGGAATGATGTCGGTGACGACCAGCGCGTCGACCGATCCGCTTCCAGAGACAACGGCAGTGATCGTGAAGGTCGCGACAGTGCCTGGCACCGCGCTGTCACCGCCGAACGGGTCAACAAGGCTCACGGCCTTGTCGAGGTCGACCGTGGTGATCCCCGCAATCAGCGAACCAGTTGCGGTGTCGTCCGCTCCGGTTGCACCGACAATCGCGTCGCCGCCATTGACTCCCTGCCCATCGAAGCTTGTGCCGGGAGCGCCCGTGCCGGTGACGGCCTCTGCGGTCAGTTCGACATTGCTCTCTTCGGTGTCGGCGACGCCATCAGGAACCGTCACGATCACGAAAACCGTGATTGCCTCGTCTGCGGCCAGCTCTGCCGTGGTTTCGGGAGCCGTCAGGATTTCGTCGACGCCAGGATCGTAGGTGCCGTTGCCGTTCGTATCGACAGCAATGCTTTCGACCACGGTCTCGAAGTCGTTGCCCGTCACCACCGGGTTTGCCGTCAGCACGAAGGCTTCGGGTCCGTTGCCCTGGTTGGTGACCTCGAACGTGAGCACGGCTTCGCCGGGCGAAGCGCCCACGGCGCCGCTGTCGAGAGAGGTGACGGTCACGTCGAGCAACTCGTCCACGCGCACCTGCACGGTGTTCGAGTCCACCGTCTTGGTGCCCTCGCCGTCCTCGTAGGTCGCGCTTGCGGTGTTCTCGATCAGCGTACCCGCGCTGACACCTTCAGCGAGCGCAGGAGACGAAATGGTAAACGCGGCCACGATGCTTGAGGCCAAGAGCGGTTTGATGATTGTCTGCGTATTCATGCCTAGGGCAAATACGAAGAAATGGTTATTAAGCCGTTAGCAAACCGCTCAAGAATCGCAGATTTCCGCCAGATTGCCGAGGTTTTTTGTAACGCGGTTAATTGCTTACGCTACGGCATGCTGACCAATTGGTAAGGGACGGCGAACCTCATGATTAACCACGCGCCGCTTCATTAGCCTTTTGGCCACGCCCAATGGGTTACCCGCCATTGCGGATTTGACAGTGTCTCCGCGATGTCCGCATAGCTTCTTGCGAAATGAGTGAGAGGGATTTTTTAGGCAACATGCAGAATAGGCTCATCACATCGGGGAAGTCGCTCGTTTGCGCAGTCGCCCTGGCTGCTTTCGCTTCAGTCCCGGCGAAGGCCAGCGACGCAGTCGAGATGAGCGAGGCCGAGCAGGCAGCCCCGCAGTTGCCCGAACTTCTCTCCGCTCGTGAACGCTCCGAAGTCATAGATCGCATTCTTGCCGAACGCCTAGACACGGTAATTCCGCAAATCATGCGGGAGCAAGGCGTGGATCTCTGGTTACTGATGGCGCGCGAGTACTTCGAGGAGCCCGTCATCGCCACCATGCTCGATGCTCAGAGCATGGCAGCGCGGCGCCGTACAATCCTGATCTTCCACGATCCGGGCGACGGCCAACCCATCGAGCGCCTGACGGTGAGCCGTTACGGGCTTGGTGGATTATTCAATCCTTCGTGGATACCAGAAGAACAACCAGACCAATGGCAAGCGGTTGCCGACATCATCGAGGAGCGCGATCCACGCACGATCGCGCTCAATTACTCGGACTTGAGTGCTTTCGGCGATGGCATGACACTTAGCCAATATCGTCTATTTATGAATGCGTTACCGAACAAACTTCATGACCGTGTGAAGTCCGGAGAAACGTTAGCGGTGCGCTGGCTGGAGACCCGCGTTGCGTCGGAGATGGAAATCTATCCCGGCATTGTTCGCACAGCGCACGCATTGATCGCACAGGCTTTTTCGCGCGAGGTCATTACACCCGGCGTCACGACCGCCGACGACGTTCGATGGTGGTACCGCGATCGCTTGCTTGAGCTTGGCCTTACACCATGGTTCCACCCATCGGTTGCGATCCAGCGCGAGGGCGAAGAAGGCATGCTGCGCGGCGAGGTTGTCATCGAGCCTGGCGATTTGCTCTGGACCGATTTTGGCATCACCTATCTGCGCCTCAATACCGACACGCAGCACCTGGCTTACGTCCTGAAGCCCGGCGAGACACAGGCGCCCGCGGGTCTTCGCGAGGGCCTAGCTAACAGCAACCGAGTGCAGGACATTTTGCGCTCGCATTTCAAGATGGGCCTTTCGGGCAACGAGGTTCTTGCGAGGGCTCGCGCTGAGGCGATCGACGAGGGGCTCGACCCATCGATTTACACGCATCCGATCGGATATCACGGGCACGGCGCAGGGACCGCGATTGGCTTCTGGGACAACCAGAACGGCGACCCGCGCGGAGATTACACCATCCATCCAAACACTGCGTGGTCGATCGAGCTCACTTCCTACGCACAAGTTCCTGAATGGGGCGGACAAAGGGTTGATTTCAGGACCGAGGAAGATGCCTATTTTGACGGCGAGAGCGTCCGCTTCCTCGATGGGCGGCAGACAGAGATAACCCTGATCCCTTCGGGCTAGCGGGCCTCAAGCAGAGCGAGGAGCGCGAAACTCGAAAGCCAGTGTTCGCCCATATAGTCGCCCGACACATGCGGCATCGCCGCGTCCATATGCTCGCGCGCCCGTTCGCGCAAAATAGGCGGCGCCCCCTCGCCCAGCGCTTTGGCCAGACCGAGAAGGCACCATGCCCGGCTCAGATTGAGCCCATCGAGATGGGCGATTTTTCCGTCGCTTCGATCGGAAACCGTGACTGGATGGCATTCGCGCTCAATCCATCCGTTTTCTAGCACAAGCCGATCCAGCCAACCGGCAAATTCACTGGAAGGCATTACGCGGCTCATCAGAAGTGCAGCGGTCAGGACCGGCGAAAGGAATTCATCTCCGCCAGGCTCCCATCCGCTATAATCTGTCCGTTTTTCAAATGTATGAACCGACCACTTATCAATCAGTGAGAGCAATTCCTGCTCGCGGTCGCTTGCCCATTCCCTAGCGAGCAGCAAGGCAAAGGCCGTGTTGGCGTGCGTCCCAACAGTTATCGGGTAGGTCAGCAGGGGCAGGTAATCGCTTAAGCGCGCTGCGAACGCATTTGCCAGTCCTGACATCCTGCCACCCCAGGGGCGATCTGTGTGTCGCTCCGCTTCGAGATGAAGGCATAGAAGCCAGCCCCAGCCATATGGCCGCTCAAACCCGCGCGAGCTGGGTCGCTCGAGATAAGCGAGCTCAACGGAGAGCTTTTCTTTGGTAAAGGTTGCGTCGGCCAGAGCCTCGATTTCCCGCGCCTCCGGCATATCGGGCAAAAGCCGCCTCAAGGTGAGTAGCGTCCACCATGAATGGACGCAGGAATGCCAATCGAAACTGCCGAAGAATACAGGGTGGAGATCGCGCGGCGTGCGAACATCGCCGTCCCCATCCATCACATGATCGAGCTTGTTGGGATATTCCTGCCCCACGTGGCCAAGGGCGATGCGGGCAAATTGGCGGGCTATCGCTTCGGTCAGTTCCACAGCAGGAAGGCTCCCACGTAGATGATTATGACGTTGCAGACCCATAACGGTATCGCGGTGCCGATCTGCTGACGAATGACCGCGTTCTGGTCTTTCAGTTCAAGCAGAGCCGCTGGAACGATATTGAAGTTCGCCGCCATCGGGGTGAGCAAGGTTCCGCAGAACCCCGCGAGCATTCCAACCGCACCGATAACCGCAGGATCGCCCCCATAGCCTTCGACGAGGAGCGGGATTCCGATCGCTGCGGCCATGACCGGAAAGGCCGCAAAGGCGTTGCCCATGATCATCGTGAAGAGCGCCATCCCAAGCGCGAACACGACCACTGTCAAAAAGATGCTGCCCTCCGGGATCGCGCCGCCTGCGAATCTGCCGATGATCTCGCCCACTCCTGCAAGCGCAAACACAGCCCCCAAAGCTGCGAGCATCTGAGGAAGGATCGCAGCCCATCCGATGGAATCGAGCAATCTGCGCCCCTCCTCTGCCGGGGCTGCAAGGGGGGCTCTGAGCCAGATCATTGCGGCGATGAGTGCGATGACCACGCCAATGCCGAAGAGGATCAAGGTCTCGCGCCGAGCTTCGAACAGGCCTGTCGCCGACAGAGGTGTGTAATTGTAGAGCAGAGTCCCTGCGACAGCTGTAACGGGAACGATCAGTGCCGGAATAAACAATCTGTTTCCGAGCCTTACTGAATATTCCTCACGTTCAGTCTGAGAAGTGGTCTCGGGCGCACTGCGTGATAATCGCCCCGTCCCTGCAATCGCGACAAGGGCAAGCACCAAAACCCCGTTGGCAAAATCGCTCAGGTGGCTTCCGGCGAAGAAGCTCACCGAAAGAAGGCCCCAGAACGCTGCGTTGCCATATCGACCATCTTTCAGGCTTAGGAGCGCCCACACGGCAAAGAACGTACCTGCAAGCCAGTAGAGCCATTCGTAGGTAATCATGTACGCACCCTCCCGAGCCGCCGGTCAAGCGCCCTGATCCGCCATGAGTGAATGAAGAACGCGCAAATCGCAGTCGGTATCGCCCAGACTGACAGCTCGAGCGGTGTCAGCGGGTATCCATAGCTTTCAAAGACCCCTTGGATCAGTAGGATAGAGGCGATTGCGAAGAAGATATCTTCGCCGAAGAACAAGCCGACATTGTCTGTTGCAGCCGACATCGCGAGGACTTTCTGGCGATCATCCTCGCTCAAATCGCCATGCGACTTTTCAGCGGCTGCTTCTGCCATGGGGGCCACCAGCGGACGTACGGCCTGTGGGTGTCCGCCGATATCTTTCATTCCCAGCGCCGCGGTGATCTGGCGAAAGCCGAGATAGATCGTGAGCAACTTGCCCATCGTTGCCCCGCGCACACTTTCGATTACGGCCCGTGCGCGCTGCTGCAAGCCATGTCGCTCCAACAATCCGATTACGGGGAGAATGATCCATGTGACCGAGATATAGCGATTGTCGTTGAACGCCTTCCCCAGCGCTTCGATTACAGCGACAATATCGAGGCCAGCGAGCAGCCCAGTTGTCACCGCGGCCCCTACGACCACGAGAAGCGGATTAAAGCGTAACGCGAAGCCGATCACGACCAGCGCGATGCCCAGCAAGGGCCAATAGTTCACTCGACAACCTCCCCGAAGCCGCCCCCGCCGGGCGTCTGGATCACAAAGGCATCACCTCGCTCCATCTGCGCCGAACCGGTTGCCGACAACTCTTCGCTGGTCCCGTCGGCCCTTTCAACCCAGTTACGCCCGGGCTGCGCATCCCCTCCCCCGCAAATGCCGCGCGGCGGCACCGCCCGCCGATTGGCGAGCATGTTGGCGCGCATGGCTTCTAGGAAAGTGACGCGCCGCTCAACACCGTCACCGCCGCAATGCTTGCCCATCCCTCCCGAACCCTTTCGAATGGAGAAGCGGTCTAGCCGCACTGGCAATCGGCTTTCGAGAATTTCCGGATCGGTCAGACGGCTGTTGGTCATGTGTGTCTGTACAGCGCTTGTGCCGTCATGGTCCGGCCCCGCGCCAGAGCCCCCGCAAATCGTCTCGTAATATTGGTGCTGCGCATTCCCGAATGTGAAGTTGTTCATCGTGCCCTGGCTCGGAGCAAGCTTGCCCGTGGCCGCGAACAGGGCATCGGTGACAGCCTGGCTCGTCTCGACATTGCCTGCAACCACGGCTGCCCCCGGCTTTGGATTCAGCATCGAGCCCTCGGGGACGACCAGGTCGACCGGTCTCAAACAACCGTCATTCATCGGAATTGTGTCGTCGATAAGGGTGCGCAGTACATAAAGCGCTGCCGCACGAGTGATTGAGCGAGGCGCGTTGAAGTTATCGGGTAGCTGATCGGATGTCCCGGTGAAGTCGAAGACAGCGGAGCGAGCCTCGCGGTCGATCCGGATCGCCACCTCGATCACGGCGCCATTGTCCATCGGATAGCGGAAGTGTCCATCCTCAAGCCTATCGAGTAATCGCCTCACGCTTTCCTCTGCATTGGCGATCACGTGACCCATGTAAGCTGCAACGACCTGCGCACCTTGATCATTGGCGGCTGCGGACAACAGTTCCGACCCGCGCGTGCACGCAGCCAGCTGCGCGCGGAGATCCGATAAGTTGCGATCGGGATTGCGCGCGGGATACTTCGCGCTTGCGAGCACCAAGCGCACCTCTTCTTCGCGGAATGTGCCTTCGTCGACCATGAGGAGGTTGTCGATCATGACGCCTTCTTCCTCGATCGTTCGGCTCTCCGGAGGCATAGATCCGGGCGCGATCCCGCCAATGTCGGAATGGTGCCCACGTGCGGCCACGAAGGCATCGGGCTCGTCACCCGAACCGTAGAACACCGGCACAACGACCGTGATGTCGGGCAGGTGCGTGCCTCCGCGATAGGGGTCGTTGAGGACATAAGCATCGCCGCGCTTGAAACCGCGTCCGTCGCGCGATTGCCCGCGTGCCTCGATCACGCGCGCGATGCTGTCACCCATGCTTCCCAGATGGACCGGAATATGCGGCGCATTGGCGATCAAGGCACCTTCGGCATCGAACAGCGCACAAGAGAAATCGAGGCGCTCCTTGATGTTGACCGAGGTCGCAGTGGATTGCAGGACCACACCCATCTCTTCGGCGATCGCCATGAAGAGATTGTTGAAGATTTCGAGCCGAACCGGATCGACCGCGGCGTCTTTCGCAGTCCCGGCTGCGTGCTCGCGCTCAAGTGGTGACACGCGCGAAAGGACAAGGCTTCCATCCTCGGAGAGACGCGCCTGCCATCCCTCCTCAACAACCGTTGTCGAACCCGGATCGATGATCAGCGCCGGCCCATCAACCGTATCGTCAACGCCTAGCGCAGCACGCTCAACTGTCCGCCACGTCCCCGAAGCTGTGCCGCTGGCAGCGACCGGTTCAGCGACAGCCGCTCCAAGCCCCCCTGACACGCCGCTTGCCTCGACGCTCAACGCTTCGACGATGATCTGAGCGGTGTCGTCGGAATAGCCAAAGCGCTGACGATGAAGCTTGCGAAAGCCCGCATCCATCGCTGACACATCCTCACAAGAAACAGTGAGCATGGAATCGCTGCCTTCGAAACGCAGGCGCGCTCTCTGTTCCAGAGTGATCGCAGGCTCTTCGATATCATGAGAAAGCAACGCATCGCGTGCCTCAGTTTCGAGTTCAGCCAATTGCTCAGTAAAATCCTCGCCAAGCGGTTTCACAAGGCTGACCTCACGAATTGCCTTCACGGGCGCAATGCCAATCCCGAATGCAGACAGGATTCCGGCAAGCGGATGGACGAGCACCGTTTCCATGCCGAGTTCATCTGCGACCTTGCAGGCATGCTGTCCTCCCGCCCCTCCGAAGCAGGCCAAGGCATACCTCGTCACATCATGCCCGCGAGCGACCGAAATCTTGCGAATTGCGTTGGCCATGTTGTCGACCGCGATGGCGAGAAAGCCTTCTGCGATATCCTCGATCGAATGGGGCTCAGGCATTGAAGCCGCGATGTCTTCGAGAGCTGTTCTGGCTGCCACCGGGTCGAGCGGTTCGTTGCCGCCGGGACCGAAAACGCTTGGGAAGAAAGCAGGGTCGATCCTGCCCAGGGCAAGGTTGCAGTCTGTGACGGTCAGTGGACCGCCCTTGCGATAGCACGCGGGGCCCGGATCGGCCCCGGCGCTCTCGGGACCAACGCGAAAACGCGCACCATCGAAGCTGCAGATTGAACCACCACCCGCAGCGACTGTGTGGATCTGCATCATCGGCGCGGCAACTCGAACCCCTGCGACCACACTGTCGCCGGTCAGCTCATACTCACCGGCATAGTGGGCGACGTCAGTGCTGGTCCCGCCCATGTCAAAACCGATCAGCTTGTTGTGACCGAGCGGCTGTGACGCAGCCACCATGCCGACAACTCCGCCAGCGGGCCCGGAAAGAATTGCATCCTTGCCCCGAAAAGCACCGACCTCTGCCAGCCCTCCGTTCGATTGCATGAAACGAAGCCTGTCTGCGCCAGGCAGTTCTGCCTGCAGCGTGTCAGTGTAGCGCCTCAGGACCGGCGAAAGGTAAGCGTCGACGACTGTAGTATCGCCTCGCGGGACGAGCTTGATTAGCGGAGCGACTAGGTGGCTGGTTGAAATCTGTGAGAACCCCAGTTCGCGAGCGATCTCGGAAAGTCGTATCTCGTGATCGCGATACTTCCATCCGTGAAGCAGGACGATTGCAATCGCGTCGAAACCTTCCTCGCGCAGCTTGGCGAATTGGGTTCGCGCATTTTCTTCGTCGAGTGCACTCAGAACTTCGCCGTCAACAGCAACGCGCTCGTCAATCTCAATCACGGCCTGTGGCAATTGCTCTGGCAGCACGATGTGACGAGCGAAAATCTCAGGCCGCGCTTGTGTCCCAATCCGAAGCGCGTCTGCGAAACCCTTGGTGATCGCCAATGCCAGCCGTTCGCCCTTGCGTTCCAACAGTGCATTTGTCGCAACCGTTGTCCCGATCCGAAGCTCGGCGATAGGCCCAGCGCCGTGCTCGACCATCAACCTGCGGACCGCCTCACTGGCCGCGTCAGGATAGTGATCGGGGTTCTCCGACAGCAGTTTGTAGGTCACCAACCGACCGTCAGGCGTCAACGCGACGACGTCAGTGAAAGTGCCGCCACGATCTATCGCGAAGCGCCAAGCGGTCATGCGAGTGGGAATCCCCTTTGGAATGGGCAGCCAGAACTACGTTCTTTTGCAGAGGCCAGATCAACCGGTCAAATCCACGCTGGCTCAACCCATGAAAGATGTCGCGGCTTTCGGGTTTGACGGTGACTGGAACGGCGTCGCCCAAGCTTTCGTGCTTCAATCAGAAAGTCGATCACGTCTCTGAAAAAATGGAACGAAGAACGTCCCCGATCCTATTCCAGACAGAACCCACAGGGTCACTCACTTGCCCTCCTTGGCTCTTTGAAACGGAGCCCGTGCGAGCGCGATCCCAAGTGTTTGGCCTAGTCGAAACTAGGAAGGAAACGCACATGACTTCGGCCCCAATCTACTCCAGCAAACCAGACCGTTGGAGCCATCCTCGTCCCCATCGCGACGCGAGTACACGGTTCAGGAAATACGGTCGGATTCAGCCGCTTCACGAGCCGAACTTCGTCGAACGCTTGTTGGGCATCGACTGAGCCGAGACATAGCGCTGCCGCAGCAATGCTGCGCGCTTCCCCCTAACCAAAGAACAGAGAATTCACCATGGAATATGGACTCATTGGCCTTCTTGTCCTCGTACTCAACATCTGGGCGCTCTTCAGCGTTTGGAGCTCGGGCGCTTCTATCGCCGCGAAGCTGGTGTGGACCATTGCCATCTTCGCGCTGCCTGTGATCGGCGTGATCCTGTGGCTGGTATTCGGTCCACGCAGTGGTCTGCAGACCGCCTGACACGAAGGACTCGCTCCAAAAAAAAAGAAGCGCCGCGCCCCATCAATTGGAGCGCGGCGCTTTAATTTCTATTCGTTCAATGAGAGTTAGCCTCACCGCTTGAGGTTGATGACATCCTCGATGTTTCCGCCCTGCTCGATTGTCTCGATGGCCTCGACGAAGACCTCGGCGATTTCGGTCGCATCCTCGGTGTTTTCGATCGGCATTTTGAGTTTACCATCCTCGATGATGTCACCGAGAACCGACCGTGCACGCGATACGCGGCTCTTTACTGTACCCGGAGCGCAACCGAGGATCTCGGCAGCTTCCTCATAGGTGTGGTCGCCCGGCCCGACCAGCATCACGGCTTCGAGCTGATCGGTAGGCAATTCGGACATTGCGCGTTGCAGGTCGGCCAATGCCATTGACGCATTTTGCGATGCGGGCATCGAAAGAATGTTCTCAGCTGCCCGCTCATCGTATTCACCCACGAACTTTTTGTTGCGCCGGATCTGGTTCAACCAGGTATTGCGAAGGATTGTGAATGCCCAGCTCAGGAAGTTGCTGCCTGGTTTGAACTGATTGCGCGCCGCCCACGCTTTCATAAGCGTTTCCTGCATCAAATCCTCTGCCAGATCTTCCCTCTTGCAGAGACGCACAGCAAAGCGCTTGAGCGGCACCTGAGCTTCCACCATCTGCTTCTTGAAGGAGCGCGAAGAAACCGATTTCTTGCGCTTCGATTTCGCTTCCGGCCATGGGTTGCGTGGCTTTTCGCTAGCCGAGCCATGGGCGTTCGGCAAAGTGCCGTGGCTGCGTATTGGAATGTTCACTGGCGGATTATTTGGCATTGCGATTTGCCCGCTGGCTTGGACTGACATGAGTATCCCTTGAGTTGCGAGGCCGAGGGGGATGGCGCTCTCATACACAACGGCGACAACCCTTTGCTGTTCCTGACTTTTCGCTGCGTTGGGGGGAACAAGGGTAATGCAATCTCGGACATGATTGCGATAAAGTGCCATACGAATTGAATTTCTTTGCAGCGGCCTGTTTTCGGGAGACGGCCCGAGCCACGCGTTCGCGCTAACTTGAATTCGGCCAAGGACGCAGCTAGTTGACGCGCAACGCAAACGGAGTGAATTCGCATGAACAACTAAGCTGATCGTTCGTCGTACAGACAACTTTTGCTCGGATGTTCTCATGTCTCATATTCATCTCAACGGCGTATGCGTTGGCGCCGACCTTCTCAATCCACTCTTCCCCCCGCTTTCCGAGACGATCTCGCACGAGGTCGTTGGACTGTTCGGCCGCAATGGATGCGGGAAAAGCACTCTGCTGACTGCCATAGCCGCGGGTAGCGGCTTGGTTTCTGGCTCCGTCACGGCTGACGGTACGATTGGCATCATGAAGCAAGGGGCGTTCGAAAAGGGCGTCAGCGTTGCTGAGGCTTTGGGCGTTGAGTGCCAGCTATCAATCCTTGCCCGGATCGAACGAGGAGAGGCGCAAGGCACCGACCTTGAAGATGCCGATTGGGACCTTCCTTCACGCCTTGAACATGCGCTCTCGCAGGTGGGATTGCCTGATATCTCGCTCGAACGTCCTGCACATAGTCTGAGTGGAGGCCAGCAATGCCGTGTGAAGATCGCAGGCTTGCAGATCGCACGGCCTGACATCCTGTTGCTCGATGAGCCCACCAATGACCTCGACGAGGAGGGGCGTGCGATGGTCGCCAAGCTTTTGGAGGATTGGGATGGTCCGGTGCTCGTTGCCAGCCATGATCGCGAATTGCTCGAAAGCATGGATCGCATTATCGAACTGTCTCCTGCCGGTGCCTTGAGCGTTGGCGGAGGCTGGTCGACTTTCAAGGCTCAGCGTGATGCGATCAGAGAGCAAGCGAAAGACGCGCTGGACCAGGCCGAGCGCGATGCAAGCCAGGCTCGCGCGGCCCAGCAAGCCCGCACCGAACGACAGGCTCAGCGCAGCAGGCAGGGGAGGCAAGGAGCCGCCCGCCGCGATGATTCAAAGCTCGAAATCAATGTTCAGAAGGGCCGCGCCGAGAAGACATCGGCGCGCAACCTCGCAATCGGCAAGGAGCAAGTCGAGGATACGATAGATGCCGTATCAAATGCAGCGGCGTTGGTAGAGCGCGTGGTTCCAGTTCGCATAGAGCTGCCGCGTTCACGGCTTTTGAATGGCCACGTGCTGCTGGATGCGTCGGCCATCTGCTGCGAGTTTTCCGGAATGCATGTTTTTGGCCCACTTGATCTGCGCATCACCGGCCCGGAGCGTATCGCTTTCAACGGCCCAAATGGCAGCGGCAAGACGTCCCTGTTGCGGATCATTTCGGGCGAGATTCCGCCGAGCGCGGGCTCGTTGGGTTGCGATCGGAACGCTATAGCAGTCCTCGATCAGCATCTCTCGCTTCTGAAGCAAACCGAGTCCGCACTGGAGGCAATCAGAAGGCACAATCCGGCTCTCGACAGGCAGTCGGCCCACGCAGCCCTTGCTCAATACGGCTTCCGATCTGAGTGGGGCCAGCGCGATGTTCAGACCTTATCAGGGGGAGAACGAGTGCGGCTTGCATTCGCCTGCCTCTTTAGCGCGCCGGAACCGCCCAAATTGTTGATACTCGACGAGCCGACCAACCATCTCGACATCTATGCGATCGAACTGCTCGAACAGGCGCTGATCGATTATGACGGCGCTATTCTGTGCGTTTCGCACGACCTTGCCTTTCGTCGAGCTCTTGGCTTGGAAAAGGTCATCGACATGACACACTGAGCCATTGGCGCCGGCAGCCTCCCATCAACACGATCAGATACGCGACTATTGTCGGCTTTGACCAAGCCCAAAGGATGTGTAGAGCGAAGGGAGAGCCAAGCCAGCGCAAGTCCCTCTCCGCTTGAAAGCTGCTCCCGCCTGGCTCTTGCATTAAGGTGGTGGAACCTATGCAGATTAAACGCTGGATACTGGCCGCGATCCTCTCACTCGGCATGGCTTCATGTGCTGACGATGTAGAGATCGTAGTCGAAGAACCGGCAGTCCCGGCAAAATTGCTGACATTGGAACAGGCTTCGAACCAACGCGCGAACAGCCTTCCAGCCGTCGTGCGCTCGGTGCGTACGACCGATCTAGCCTTTCAGGTTGGCGGCCAGATCGTCGAATGGAATGCCATCGACGGGGAAGAATTCCAGCGCGGCGATGTGATCGCCCGGCTTGACGCGCGAAGCTTTCAGGCCGCAGTCGCACAAGCGGAGGCGCAGTATTCGAACGCGGACAGCGAGTATCGACGTGCACTTCGCCTGATCGAAGAGGATGCGATTTCTCGCAGCGTGGTGGAGAGCCGCGAGGCGCAGCGACAGGTTGCCAAGGCAAATCTCGACACCGCGAAAAAGAACCTGTCGGACACCGTCCTTCGCGCTCCGTTCAGCGGTTTTGTTGGCGTCACCTATGTCGAGCAATTTCAAAACGTCGCTCCCCAACAGGCCGTCCTCGTCCTTCAGAGCCGCGCGGTTGAAGCCGTGGTCAATGTCCCTGCGAGTTTCGTGCTCAACTCCAACCGGGTCAGATACTTCAATGTCTTCGTTGAGCTCGATGCAGCCCCCGATCGCCAGTTTCCAGCCACATTCCGCGAAGCGACTGGACAAGCCGACAGTTCAACGCAGACTTTTGAGGGACACTTTCGCTTTGAACCGCCGGCAGACCTCGTCGTCCTGACAGGCATGACGGCAACAATGTTCTTCGACACCGAAATCATCGACGTTCCTGAAGAGATGCTTGGCGTTGCCGTCCCGCTGGCTGCCGTCATGGCCGAAGGGGAACAGCGATACGTTTGGGTCGTGAACGGGCCTGATCGCGCTCTGGAACGGCGCGACGTGACGATTGCCCAGGAAGTGGGCGAGTACCTCACGGTTACGGACGGACTACAGACCGGGGAGACAATCGTCGCAGCGGGCGGTGCCTATTTGAATGAAGGCGACAAAGTTCGCCCCTGGGCGCAGTAAGGCGCCGGCCCGCTCGATGGATATCGCCGCGTATAGCATCAAGAACCGGCTCATCATGTGGCTGGTCATTATACTGTCTTTGTTCGCGGGCTGGTTCGCCTATGGCAATATGCCGCGGTTCGAGGACCCAGAGTTCACCATCCGCACCGCGCAGGTTTTCACCCCCTACCCCGGCGGAACCCCGGAAGAAGTCGCACGCGAAGTCTCTGCCCCTCTCGAAGAAGCACTGCAGGATATGGCCGAAGTGGACGAGATCCGCTCGGTGTCGTCGGCGGGTTTCTCCGAGATTTCCGTCGACATCAAATTTTCCGCCTCGCCGAGCAAGGAAGATCTCCAGATCATCTGGACCAAGCTGCGCAATAAGGTTCGTGACGCGGCCAGCGACCTGCCGCCCGGCAGTGGATCAAGCATGGTCTTCGACGAGTTCGGCGACGTTTTCGGCATCTATTATGTGCTGACGGGTGACGGCTTCTCGATGGCTGAGCTGCGCAACTACGCCAAGCGATTGCGGCAGGACCTTCTGGCCGTTGACGGTGTCGGCAAAGTCAATATCGCCGCCGACCAGCAGGAGGTCATCTATGTCGAAATCACCCGTCAGAATGCAGCGGCGCTGGGCACGACGGTGGACGCGATCTTTCAACAACTGTCGACACAAAACACAGTGGTCGCCGGAGGCAGTGCGGAGGTCGACGGGCGGCGTCTGACGATCACTCCCACCGGCGACATCGATTCCGTAGAGGCGATTTCGAACCTGCTCGTTTCCCCCGGCGATGGGCGGACCGTACAGCTCAGCGATATCGCAGAGGTATCACGCGGATATCAGGACCCGCCCGAGTTTCTCGCCTATTTCGACGGCAAGCCAGCGATCGTACTTGGCGTAGCGGCTGTCGCAGGATCGAACATTGTCGCGGTGGAAGAACGGCTGTCGCAAAGGCTCGCTGAAATTGAAGGTGAGCGGCCTGCGGGCATCGTGCTGCAGGAGTTTTACAACCAGGGCGAGATTGTCGATGCGTCGGTGTCGAACTTCGTCATCAATGTCCTCATCGCCCTCGCCATTGTGATCGGCACGCTGTTCATCTTCATGGGGTGGAAATCAGGCCTCGTGATCGGAATTGGCCTGCTTCTCACGATATCGGCGACGCTGGGCACGATGTATCTGGCCGATATTCCCATGCACCGCATTTCGCTCGGCGCGCTCATAATCGCGCTCGGTATGTTGGTCGATAACGCCATCGTCGTCGCAGACGGAATCTTGACCGGTTGCCAGCGCGGACGGCGGTTGATCGACATTGCAAGTGTTGTGGTGAAGCGCTCAATCTGGCCCCTGCTCGGCGGCACAATTGTCGGAATTCTCGCTTTCGCGCCAATTGGGCTGGCGCCAGGCGATACCGCCGAATTCACAGGTGACTTGTTCCGGGTGATCTTGATCTCGCTGATGTTCAGCTGGATCTTTGCGATCACCCTCACGCCGTTTCTTTGCTCAATCCTTTTCAAGTCGGTCGAGGATCAGTGCCACGAAGGATCGGGCGGCACTCCCATGGAAGAAAAGGGCGACGGAAAGGCGATGGCCGCGTTCAGACGAGTCGTGACCGCTGCCATTCATCGGCGGTTCGTGACCCTGGGCGCGGCGGCAGCGCTGTTCGTCGCATCGCTTGCCGGGTTCTCTCTCGTCACGCCGGGCTTCTTCCCAGCTTCGACCACGCCGCAACTGGTGGTCGATTACTGGCTTCCGGAAGGGACGGATATCAAGCAGACAGATGCCGACATAAAGGAGCTGGAGACGTATCTTGCTGGCCTTGACGGGGTCGAGCATGTCCATTCGCTCGTCGGGCGAGGAACGCTGCGGTATATGCTTGTCTATCAGTTCGAGAGCTCGAACTCGGCTTACGGGCAGATACTGGTCAAGGTCGATGACTATACACGTCTCGATGACATGATCCCCAAGGTCCAGGCCCATCTCGATGCGAACTTCCCGCAAGCGCAAGGCAAGGTCTGGCGATTTATCCTCGGCCCTGGAGGGGGATCAAAGATCGAGGCAACCTTCAGCGGGCCAGACCCCGAAGTCCTGCGCAGGCTCGCGCGGGAAGCGCAAGATATCTATCGCGAGGATGGGGGCGCCATCGCGATCAAGGACAATTGGCGCCAGCCTGTCCCCGCGATCGAACCTGTCTATTCGGAAGTGAAAGGCCGTCGCGCAGGCGTGAGCCGATCGGATGTGGGCGCTGCCCTTGCCCGCAATTACTCGGGCCAGCAGGTCGGAGTATATCGTGAGAACGACGACCTCATCCCGATCATGTCGCGCGCGCCTGAGAACGAGCGCCAGGACGTGTCGGACATGGGCACGATCCAGGTGATCTCTCCAACTGGCGCCGCAGTTCCAATTGAGCAGGTCACCGATGGCATCGCCACCATCTATCGAGACAGCCGCCTTCGCCGAACCGACAATCTCTGGTCGATCAAGGCGCAAGCCGACCCCGCTCCCGGCGTACTCGCTGGCGACCTTCAGGCGAGAATTCAGGGCCCCGTCGAGGCAATCGAGCTTCCGCCAGGATACGCTCTGAAATGGGATGGCGAGTCTGGTAATTCCGAAGAAGCGAACGGCAACCTGATGACCGCCATACCATTTGGCTTCGGAGCGATGATCCTTGTCGTGATCCTCCTATTCAATGCTTTGCGGCAACCATTGGTGATCTGGTCGGTGGTTCCGCTGTCGCTCGTCGGCGTGGTGCTCGGGTTGGTGCTGATGGGTGTGCCGTTTGAATTTATGGCGATCCTTGGCGTGCTGTCGCTCGCAGGCCTGCTGATCAAGAATGCCATTGTCCTGGTGGATCAGATCGACCTCGAAATCTCGGAAGGCAAGCCGCGCTTTACGGCACTGGTCGATAGCGCGGCCAGCCGCGTTCGTCCGGTGCTCCTTGGGTCAGGCACAACCGTTCTCGGCGTTCTCCCGCTCTTTTTCGATGCATTCTTCAAGTCGATGGCTGTTGTGCTGGTCTTTGGTCTCAGCTTCGCGACCGCGCTTACTCTGGTCATTGTTCCCGTGGTTTATGCGGTCGTTTTTGGCATCTCCGATGATGAGACCGGTGAGGAGCAACCAACGTGAACCGAAGCACCCTCGCCCCGCTCTTGGCCTTCAGCGTGATGCTTGGAGGGTGCGCGACGCTGAGCACAGACAGCGACGTTGCGGAGGCCGTGAGCGAAAGTCTGCCCACGCTACCGGACCAATGGGTGGTCGACGGTAGCGTTCCCGGAGAAATTCGTGTCGGCTGGATTGAAGCCATTGGCGATCCGGTGTTGACCGAACTTGTTTTCGAAGCGCAGGCCAACAACCGCGACATTCGCGTAGCTGCAGCCAACCTCGACGCGGCCCGCGCGCTGGTTCGACAAGCCCGTGCGCCGCTCTTCCCGCAGTTGAACGGAAACTTCAGCGTCGATCGCACTGACAGTCCGCAACCTTTTGCGATCCAGGACCCGGTTTACACGCTCACTGCACAAGCGCAGTGGGAAGTTGATCTCTGGGGCCGTGTGCGCGCCGGGCGAAACGCTGCCTATGCCAGCGCGCAGGCCGTCGAAGCGGATCTCAGATTTGCGCAGTATGCGCTCGCTCAAGGTGTCGCGAGCGCGTATTTCGCGACGATCGAGGCGGAACAGCAGGTCGGCGTTGCTCAGCGCACGGTCGACGCATTGGCGGAGATCGACCGGATCGTTCGCGTGCGATACCGCGAAGGTTTTGCCTCTCGGCAGGATACAGCAACGGCCGGGACCGATCTCGAAACAGCGCGCGACAGCCTTGAACAAGCACAAGTCAGCGCACGAATTGCCAAGCGCGCTCTTGAGGTGTTGCTCGGTCGCTATCCGGCCGACCGCGCCATCGTGTCGGTGGAACTTCCCGAAACGCCGCCGCCTCCTCCTGCCGGTGTTCCGTCGCAGCTTTTGGAAAGGCGGCCTGATATAATCGCGGCAGAGCGCCAGGTCGCAGCGGCCTTTGCAAATCTTGATCAGGCGCGCGCGGCTCAGCTTCCGCTCGTGTCGCTAACCGCCAGCGGGGGTGGAACCTCTACCGACCTCACCAACATACTCGACGGCCCCAGCCTTCTATGGTCGGTGGTCGGCAGCGTGCTTCAGCCGATCTTCGATGGAGGATTACGCGGAGCCCAGGAGGACGATGCGGACGCCAACCGTCGTGCCGCAATAGAGCTGTACGCATCAACAGCCCTGTCCGCGTTTCAGGATGTCGAAAACAATCTCGACCAGGTGCAAGTCCTCGGAAGGCGAGAATTGATACTCGAAACCGCCGCAGAGGAATCGAGCACCGCCTACATACTCGCTCAATTGCAGTACCAGGAAGGCGAGATCGCGCTGATTGACGTCCTCAACATTCAACAGCGCCTGTTCGCCGCCGAGCGCAATCTGGTGTCGATAAGGCGAGCCCGCATCGACCAGTGGGTCGCCCTCAATCTTGCCCTCGGCGGTACCTGGGTTTCAGAGGATTAAGCGCAAATCTCCCGGCCTTGTTGAACTCGCAGACCCTTGACGATTAGCCTGTAATTGCATATTTTATGAATTATGCAATTACAGGAAATGGAAAAGACTGCGTCAAAAGTGAGCGCGTTGCTCAAGCTGCTTTCTCATCGCGATCGGCTGATGGTGCTTTGCCATCTGGCTCAAGGTGAGATGGCCGCTGGCGATCTTGCTGAGGCGCTGGATCGAAAGGCACCGGCAATGTCTCAGCAACTGGCGGTCCTACGCCGAGAGGGCATCATCGAGGCGCGCCGCGATGGACAGTCGATCTTCTATCGCATCGTTGATGAAGATGCGGTCGCCATCATGGAATTTCTCTATCACCGTTTCTGCGGCGACGAAGCACAAGGCCCGCTTGTCGCTAGTCTGGCCGAAGAGGGAGCCGGGTCATGAACACCCCAGACGTCACATCTTTCCTCGACACTGAAACCAACAACATCAGCCATATCGCGGCTGATCCCGACACAGGTCGCTGCGCGATCATCGATCCGCTGCTTGACTACGATCAGGCTTCAGGACGAAGTTCGACCAAATCCGCTGACAAGATCGCCGAGCATGTGAGGGCACATGGGCTGACGGTCGAATGGATCATCGATACGCACATCCATGCCGACCACCTTTCGGCGGGCCATTATCTGAGGTCCGAATTGGGCGGAAAGCTCGCCATTGGTGAGCATATTTCCGAAGTTCAAAAGGTATTTGGAAAGCTCTTCAATGCGGACGAAGATTTCCGGCTCGACGGTTCGCAATTCGACCATCTCTTCCGGGATGGCGAAACCTACAAGGTCGGAACCATCGGCGCGCGAGCCATTCACACGCCCGGTCACACCCCGGCTTGCATGACTCACCTCATCGGTGATGCTGCCTTTGTCGGCGATACCCTGTTCATGCCCGACTACGGGACCGCGCGATGCGACTTTCCCGGCGGTGACGCGCGCACGCTCTACCGCTCTATTCACCGCATTTTCGAGCTACCCGACGACACGCGGATGTTTCTCAATCACGATTACCTTCCCGAAGGCCGAGACGAATTGCGATGGATATCAAGTGTTGGCGAGCAGCGGCTTGGCAACATCCATGTGCGCGAAGGGATTAGCGAGGAGGACTTCGTCGCCATGAGAACGAAACGGGACGCAACTCTGGCAACCCCCAAGCTGATGATCCCGTCCGTACAGGTGAACATGCGCGCCGGAAGCTTTCCCGCGCCGGAAAGCAATGGGATCCGCTACATCAAGGTACCGGTGGACACGCTATGACCCTGCCCGGATTTCCGAACGCTATGCCCTTGGAAGGCTTCATCGGCGGTCTGCTGATCGGACTGGCTGCTGCACTATTGCTGCTTGGTTCTGGAAGGATCGCGGGCATCAGTGGTATCGCCGCACGCGCCTTGGACCTCAACAAGTCAAGCCTGCCCCTTCTCGCTGCCTGGCTGTTCTTGGGAGGGCTCTTGATCGGCGCTCTGTTTGTGAATGCGTTTGTAGCGCCAATCCAATCTGACTTTCCCTCATCCGTGGCTCTGTTGGTGATTGGCGGGATCATCGTTGGGTTCGGCACGCGCTTGGGAAGCGGCTGCACCAGCGGGCATGGCGTGTGCGGAATGTCGCGGCTGTCGCCCCGTTCACTAGTCGCGACTTGCACATTCATCGTCAGCGGCATGATAACAGTGGCGCTCGCAAACGCTGCAGGATGGAGCTGGTGATGCGCGAAGGATTGATCTCGCTCGCCTCAGGATCCCTGTTTGGCGCAGGATTGGCGATTTCGGGAATGATGGACCCAAGCAGGGTTCGAGGCTTTCTGGATATTCTTGGAAATTGGGACCCAACGCTCGCCTTCGTTATGGGCGGCGCTATCCTGGTTATGGCCCTTGCGTGGTTGATCCAGGGACGCATGATTAGGCCAGCGATGGCGGGTCAGTTCAATCTTCCACAGACCCGAAAAATTGACCGCAATCTGGTCATGGGAGCAGCTATGTTCGGCGTCGGATGGGGACTTGCTGGCCTGTGCCCTGGTCCTGCAATCGGCGCACTAGTCGTCGAACCTGTCTCTGCCGGTATTTTCGTCGTCAGCATGATCGCGGGAATGGCGATCCATCGAGCGGCAAAGCTCTAAGCGGCCGTGACAACCCTCCGAGAGCCAAGCGCCGTGCGATCAAAATTATCGCGCTATCTCCCGATCCTCGAGTGGGGCCGCGAATACAATCGATCAATCCTCGCCGATGACCTGATGGCCGCGGTGATCGTGACGATCATGCTGATCCCGCAGAGCCTTGCCTATGCCTTGCTTGCGGGGCTCCCTCCGGTGGTTGGGCTGTACGCTTCGATCCTGCCTCTCATGCTGTATGCGATCTTTGGCACAAGCCGGACTCTGGCTGTTGGACCCGTCGCGGTCATTTCCCTCATGACCGCCAGCGCTGCCGGATCAGTTGCTGCTCAAGGCACTGCCGAGTACTTGGAAGCCGCGATCACTCTGGCAATGCTATCGGGAGCAATGCTGGCAATTCTTGGCCTCCTGCGCGCCGGATTTCTTGCCAATCTGCTGTCCCACCCGGTCATCAGCGGATTTATCACCGCCTCGGGCATCCTTATCGCCACGAGCCAGATAAAGCATATTCTCGGCGTAGATGCGGGCGGCGATACCTGGCCCGCAATGCTCGGCTCATTGGCGGTGGCTGTTGGCGATACGAATGTCTGGACGCTCGTAATAGGCATCCCGGCAACCCTTTTCTTGTTTTGGGTGCGCAAAGGCGGATCGTCAGCCTTGCAGGCAATCGGCTTACGTAAAAGGCCTGCTGACCTCGTCTCCAAAGCCAGTCCGATCCTCGCTGTTGCCCTTTCGATAATCGCTGTGATCGCGCTCGACCTGGGAGAGAAAGATGTCCGCCTGGTCGGGGCGATACCGCAAGGCTTGCCGCCATTCGCCCTCCCCGGCGCCAATATCTCGCTCATTGAGCAGCTCTGGGTCCCAGCCCTGCTCATTTCGGTCATCGGCTTTGTCGAAAGCGTATCGGTCGCACAGACCCTCGCGGCCAAGCGTCGGCAGCGTATCTCTCCCGATCAGGAGCTCATCGGCTTGGGATCGGCGAATATCGCAAGTGCCCTGTCAGGCGGATATCCGGTGACCGGCGGGTTCGCCCGTTCGGCAGTGAACTTCGACGCAGGCGCGCAGACGCCAGCGGCAGGAGCTTTAACCGCTGTCGGAATCGCGTTCGCGACGCTCTTTCTAACACCGCTTCTGTTCAACCTGCCCATTGCCACCTTGGCAGCGACCATAATCGTAGCGGTCCTCAGTCTCGTCGACCTCAAGACGCCCGGTCAGTTGTGGCGCTATTCCAAAACCGATTTCACAGCGCATGCCGTGACCATCGCAATAACCCTTATCGCGGGGGTCGAGATGGGCGTAATTGCGGGAGTCGGGGTTGGATTGGTTCTTTTCCTGTGGCGCGCCAGTCGGCCCCACGCAGCGATTGTCGGCCGCGTTCCGGAGACCGAGCATTTCCGCAATATCGCTCGCCACAAGGTGTTCACGGTGCCGCACGTCCTCTCGATCCGCATCGACGAGGCACTGACCTATCTCAACGCGCGTTGGCTCGAAGAATATGTGCTGGAGGAGGTGGCTGACCGGCCTTCGGTTCGGCATGTCATCTTGATGTGCAGCGCGGTCAACGAGGTCGATGCTTCCGGTCTCGAAAGTCTGGAGGCGATCAACCACAGGCTCGGCGACGGAGGGATCGGCCTCCACCTATCCGAGGTCAAAGGCCCCGTGATGGATCGGCTCAAGCGCACGCATTTTATCGAAGAGCTGAACGGGAAAGTCTTTCTCACACAGGATAAGGCTTTTGCCGAGGTGTCCCTCGATACCGGCGAGCCCCCTGCCCCGGTTGACCACTACATGGCGCGAGGATTGATTTGATCGCCGGGCATGGTCCACACCAGTGATACGCGCGCTAAGAGCAGCAATAGTTGCCGCTCGACAATCGAGTCCCAGTGAACCAGTGTCCGCGCAATGAATGCCAGTTCTCATGCACATCCCCCGGTGCTTCCGTCGCTAGCTTGGGCTTGTACCGCTCTGGTTGGCATTGTGGTGCCCTTGGCAGCGATGATTTCGGTCCATGAGATCGGCGGGCAAGCGACATTGACCTTGGCAACCGCGCCAATTCTTGCCGTTGGCCTTATGGGCTCTGGTATGATTGGTGCTGCTACCGCAACTCGGCTCTGGGTCGGGGTGCTGCTCGCCTTGCTGGCAGGGGTGAGCCTGCTCGTCGTTGGAACGGTAGTAGGCATGGCGCCCGCAGCGAGCACCCTTGCTACTGCCTTGGCCATCTCTGCTGCCAGCTTCAGTTTCGCAGCGCGCGGCGCCTTGTTCGCCAGGTCAGCGTCGAACAAGGGCTGGCTGGTTGCTCTCGCAATTGTCGCGGGTGAGGCTGCCATTGTGCTGACCGCCGTCGCGGAGCCGGGATTGCTTCCGAATTGGCTCCTCGCCCTTTTGCCGGCTCAATGGACCAGCATCGCAATCCAGTCTTCGCTGACGGGCGAGGCAATGGTCGCTGCTCGCAGTGCGCTGATCGCGCTAACCGGTACAGGAGCGGCCACACTGGTCGTCATATGGTTTTGGCCGCGTCGATGGACCTATTCGATTATGTTCACGGTCTGGATCGGCTTTTCAGCGCTTGTATATCATTCCATCTGAACGCGATGCCTGAATGGATTGCGGCAATGGGGTTCGCAATCGTGGTGCGAGAATGACTGGCCACGCTTAAGAGCATGATATTGGTAGCGGAGGAGGGACTCGAACCCCCGACACGCGGATTATGATACCGTTGTCTGCCTTTGAAAACAGTAGAGAATTTTCCCAATTGTCAAAATTGAGGACTAAATCTTTTCAAGATCTTAGACACGAATTCCCTACCGTCATGACTGTGTGAGCCATTCGAGATTGCTATAACCAATCACGACCGAAACACTGGCCACTTTGTCAATCCTTGAAGTTGGGCGAAGCTTTCCAGCGCAAGTTTGCTCGTGCCAAGACAACCCAATCCCGCTCGCCTTGAATTTTTCATTGCATTTAATACAGCCAGAACTTAACCATCAAATCATCGCGTCGAGTTTTATTGGCAGGGGTATTTCTTATGTTGCGCCACCAAGTAACCTTATTACTTATAACCCTGTTGCTTGTTGGGTGTGTAAAAGCACCACCTGTATCTGTATCTTATTATTTACCGAAGACTAGTGTCTCTGTGAGTGTTATCGCAACAGCCGCATGCGACGCGTCAGGGCAGAATCCTATCGTCTCTGTTGCCGTCACGCCAACAGCCACCCACCACGCCGACCTAGCTCCAGATGGCCACAAAACAATTGATCTGACGGCCATCCAGGGGGGGTTTTCAAACACTGACATCAAGGTTGGATTCAGGGAGGATGGTCGCATTTCCAGTTTGAACTCCACGAGCGAAGGACGAGGAGGGGAAATCCTCAAGACTACAATTTCGCTCGTTTCGAAAGTTGCGGGGATAGGCCAAGGATTTCAGGAAGAATGCGAAAAAATTGTTGCGTATGGCGGCGGAAAGCCCATCTCTCTCAAGTTCCATACCGAACTTGATCTTTCCCATGCCAAAAAAACAGTTCCCCAGGTTCTACAGCCAGCACCCGAGAGCTCGTTCTATTTCAATGAGCTTCGGAGTGCTATCGGAGATTTTTACGCAGGGTACTGCGAAACCACCGCACCTGTAATTCCAATCTCGCATAGTGAAACCAATGCAAATCTTCTCCTTCACGCGAGACAACCGGGGTCAGCATCGGTTCGAGTTGTGGGGGACGCTGGCCACCTTTGCGATCTCGACCAGGAACCTCTTTGGGCTGGGCAAGTCCCCGTTGCCCAGTTCGGTGTAGGTTATACGATGCCAATCCCAAGATCTCCTGCATTTGGGAAACAAGTCTTCTCGGTGACTTTCGCTGAGAGTGGCGCGCTTGAAGAGATCAACTATGCTACGAACGAAGGCAGCTCATCGGCTCTTGGTGTCGTAAATGAAGCGATAGAGGCCGCATCTTCGTCACAGGACTCGACTGCTACAATTCTAGCGGAAACAAAGGCGGAAGCGGACTTAATTGTTCAGCAACAGCGGTTGGTTCAATGTTTGGCTGATCCTGCCAACTGTGAATAGAATTCATATGTTTTCGACATTTGGCCGTATGGCTATTGCAATGCTCGCAGTCCTAGCAAGTTCTGCGTGCGAGCAGGACGCTGAGACCATCATTGACGATACACTTGCTTCTGACTTTGATCCTCTAGAAAGTGAGTTGTACGCTGAACAAAGGGCTCAGCTGGACGCCGAGCTGGACGGTGCGCAGTCGAAAATCTTTCTGAGGGAAACGAATCTCGACGACGTGACAATTGACGACCTTAGTTATCATTTTGGGGTACCACCCGACGACCAAATCGTCGTGCTTGGGGAGATTGGCCCCAGTGCATTCGAAGAGTTCAAGGCCGTCTACGAACAAGCCCAAGAGCGCTACCAAGTTCCCATAGTTTCGCTTAATTCGATGGGTGGAAGCGCAAATCAGGCGGCGATGATTGCAGAGTTTGTCTCTCAGAACCACCTAACTACTATTATTGAAAGCGGTTCAGTCTGTTATTCGGCTTGCGCTTTTATTTTCATGGCTGGGCGCATGGACGGCGGAGGTGAGGGCCCCGGAGGCGTAAATAGACTACTTCATATAAACGGGCGATTGGGATTTCACGCGCCATTTCTCGCATACAGTCCGAGTAAGAAGCGATCTCCTTATAAGGGGACGTATGGAGGCGTTGCTAACGCTTACAACTCGGGACTCAGACAAATTGGCCAGATGCTGGCGGGCCCATATCCGTCTAGTACACGCTGGCCGTCAAGCCTGGTGGGTGAGATGCTATTGACGCCGCCGGATCGCTTGCGCGAGGTGACCACTGTAGATGACGCAGGTCGATGGGAGATCGAACTAATTGGGACACCGCAGGAGGTTTCAGAATTAACTCCACGACAGATGTACATTGGTTGCCGCAATCTGCATCATTGGGCGTATGAAGAACTTTGGAATGCCTATCACTATGATATCTATCGCGAGAGTCCTGAAGCGGAAGAGGAAACGGTGATGGGCTGGTCTCGCGCTCAATCGCGCCTGCCAGACGCCCCTCCCCTCAGAAACAGGATAAGAGTCCCCATTGATGAACTAAATGGTCTCGCCTGCATCTTTTCCGATTATCCCGAAGATGACGACAACCGCGGACACATTACGGTGCAATTTGGAGGACGTGAGGATCTGGACTTGTCGCTACCAGCCTGGATGGCGTTTGACCCGGAATACCCGATTGCGCGTTTGCCCAAAGATGGTCGATAAACGCCAACATCGCCCAAATCTGAACTACCGTCCTATCCCCCGCGCTGCGGCAGTATAGATTGACAAAGTCCCGGATTATGCGAGAAATTTGGTGCGGCACCGTAGACACAGGCTACACCGTTCTGATCGAGCTCTGTAAGAGTAAGTGTCCAATCCCCTAAACCATTGCACTGAGGGTAGTGCATTACGGAGTAGGGATCATAATCGGTGACTGGCCGCCAATCACTATCCTCAAAGCAAGCACCAGCCTGCGGCCTCACATGCTCGTGCCGTGCGCCAAGTACATGTCCTAGCTCATGTCTTAGAATTCCAGTTAGCGTCAATCCGTTCCCTTCATTCGGATGCACCATGGCCGAAGCGTCAATCAAGACGTTCCTACTTCCACGCGCATAACTCGGAAAGAAGGCTCTTGCCAGATACTCACCTGCTACGTCGACCGGCCGCACATCGAAAACGACTGAAGAATTCAAGCGGTCGCAATCTTGATCCTCTTCCACAGTGTGAATGAAGTCGACTTCGGCAAACTGCTCCCAACGACTGGCCGCAGCGGCCATCGCATCCAGAACTCGCCCATAATCATCTTCAAAGGTCGAAGATACACAGTACGTCAATCTCACCTTCTGATCATCTGGCCACACATCGTTGTATCCATGGACAGTCCCAATTGTGAACGCGGCCGAATCGACGGCAAATTCTTCCTCCGTTTCGGGAATGTCGTTCGTCAAATCGTTTGCTGCACTCTGAACAAGCCACTTTTCGTAAAATTCTCTAAGGTCCGCGTCTGTTGCAAGGTGAATGTCTCCGCTCACAATGTAACCGCCACCATCGAATGGTTCGCGATATGTTGACGCCCGAAATTCCTCGAAACCCTCGACCACCGCTGAAAGGGAAGCCTCGCGGGATGCTTCACGCTCCGCGACCGACGATACGTTCACCAGACTCTCATCCGTCGCCGACTCTTGCTGCTCGCTGCACCCAGAGACCAGCACAATTGAACCAATAGCAATCATTGAAATGCGCATCACTTGTTACCCCCCGCCAAAAAATCTCGAAACCGCCGACAAGAAGACTATGAATAAAAGTATAGTCTGTCTAACATAAGAGCGCGCTCCATAAAAGATCTGCAATGCAGCGGCCAGATGTATGGATTCCCTTGCCTCACCCTCCTCTATCCACACAACTCAAGACTTTTTGGGTCTGCCGGAGCGAACTCATCTCACCATATCCGGGTAAGCGAACATCGACTTCATACCTTCAGCGTTGACCTGAACGATCTCAAAGGCCTCCCGGATCAATTACGACAGCTTCACCTATTGGAGTAACCGAGCGCCATAAAGGCGCTTTTCATGTGGAATTTTTCCTCATTGGATCGACCAACGGAGTCTGCGGAACGATCGCTTAACTTGCCACCCTCAGGGGATCTGGTTTTAGGTTGGAGGGAGAAGGTGCGTAGTCGGGGAATTCCCCCAGTCTTTCTCCCGAAAACCAGAAGAGGAAAAGACATGGATGAAACCGCAGACGAAAACTTCATCTTCCTGCCGAGCACGACCGGAGACGGTGTGCTCATCAGGCGAAACCAGGTGGTGGGTGCAAGGCCCAACGGACCCAATGAGGGTGCCGTGGTCTACACAGCCGCAGGACCCAGCATCTACACCAGTCTCACGACTAAAGCGCTTTCGCGACTGTTCGCAGCGCAAGTTGTCGAAGCCGGATAAGAGCTGACGGTTAAGGCGCGGCGGAGTCCGTACCGAGTCAACCATTTGGTCGATTTCGCCGCGCCAATGTTAGTGAAGGGAAAGGAACAGCCCTTCATGGCAAGCTGGGAAAAACGAAGGAAAAGAAGAGATGCCTGGGGCTGGGAGCGCAAGAATTCCGGCCGGAAGGCGCGTCGAAGTGCGTCCTTTTCCGATGAGTACATTGAGAACCTTATCCCTGAGGATAGGGACTACCCAGTCTACGATCTTGCTATGGACAGTGATGTAGATCGTCTGCTCCTGATAGTACGCCCAAGCGGCTCAAAGACTTTCTACTATCGGCGACTTGGTGAAGGTGACAAACGCAAGGTTCGCATTGGCATCTTCGGTAAACTCCTGACGCATGAGGCTCGAGCAAGGGTGCGGGAAATCTCACGACTCCTCGACAGAGGTGGGTCACTCTCACAGTTCATCAATTCGCGCTCAGGGCAAACCGTGCAGGATGCCTTCAGGATCTACATCGGCAATCAAGACTTCACGGAAGAGTGGGAAGCCCGAACACTCGCCACGTTTGAGAAGCACCTTCTGCCGAGAATTGGGAAGCTTCGCCTCCCCGCAATCAAATTCGAGGATCTCGAAAGAGCGCTCGCAGGTTGCAAAACGGACCATCAGAAACGCCAACAAAGAGAAATGCTATCTGCATTCCTTTCATGGTGCGTGAAGACGGGTCGAATTCCATCAAATCCGCTGAAGGGAAGACCCGCCCCTCCCCGGCCCCGACGATTGCGCCAACCAGTCGACCTTGGAGAGCAAGAGCTTCACTGGATTTGGGATGCTAGTGCTAACCTTCCAGGCAAGTGGTGTGAGGCGATCAGGCTCACGATTGCACAGGCAAAACCAATCAGTGAGGTTCTTCAAACTAGAGGCTACCTGACGCAAGCGCAGAAAGAGAGAGAACTCAGCGAAACGACATGTTTTGCACATGCCTACCTGCTTCAAGTTGCGGGCGGGAGAGAGGGCTATGTCTTCTCTGCAAGAGGCAAGTCTGAGCCGTTGCAATTTCAGAGTAGAATTTCGCAAATTCTGAATTCTCAGATGCCTATGCCACTCAACTTCTCGATGAGCGACATTGTCCGAGGATCGATTGAGTCACTCGCGATCCTGCGAGAATCCAAAACGCAATGGGATGAGATTCACCCCGCCGCGGTAAGGTACATCAATCCACCACAGCCAGAGATTGAGGAAGTGGAATTATGACCTTCCTCGTTGAAATGGCATGGATGGCACGAAACGTAAGCATGCGAATGAAACGTCAGCTGCGTGCTTCGTCGCCCCGTAGGGGGCCTGGAGGTACGTCACCGTCTTGTCCGGACAGGCGCCCGTACCCCAGTACTCAGAGAGAGTCCGGCCCACAAAAACACTCCAGCTTCAAGCAACATTTACGTGAAAAACATAAGAATTATTCTTCAAATTAAATAATCTAAGGCAACCTTGAAAGTAGACCTTAAACCCCAATGCACAAGAGATCCCCAAGGGAAAACAGGAAACTCTCGATAAGCGTGACAGGCTATAACTGCAGAGAAGGGAGTGGCTTCAAATTGAAGTCGCTCCTTTCTCTTTGAGTAAGCACAAGCTCCAACCATCGGCCACTGGTAAGTCCAAAATAGACCAGCAGTTTCCTCGGCGAGATCGACCTATTGGATAATAATTTCAGACGGTTGTATACTTGTCTATGCCGACACGCCGCCAACCATCCTTCAAGAAAACAGACGTAACTCGCGCTCTCATGGCAGCGAAGGATGCCGGCTTTGAGATCGCAATCACTGAGATCAAGCCAGACGGCACAATCCGCCTGATCTGCGGTCCAGCTCAGAACAACAGTAGCCTCTCACCCTTTGACGAGTGGAAGCAACGGCATGCGAATTAAGCTCAAGGGGCTCAATCGCGTCAAAAAGCGGTTGGCCAGCGGGAAGACGGTTACCTACTACTACGCTTGGAAGGGCGGGCCCCGGCTTGAAGGCGAACCAGGATCGCCAAAGTTCATCGAGAGCTACAATGCGGCTCTCGCAACCCGCTTCACCACCCCGCCAGATCAGCTCCGAAGCATCTTAAAGCAATATCAGGCCTCACACAGCTTCACTGACCTCGCCGATAGAACTCGTCAGGACTACAAAAAGCACCTGAGAACCATCGAGGCTGAGTATGGTGACTTTCCTATTGAAGCGCTGGCCGACCGCCGTACGCGCGGCGAATTCCTTGCCTGGCGCGAGCGCCTGGCCAAAAACTCGCGCAGACAAGCAGACTACGCTTATGCAGTGCTGGCGCGTGTCCTCTCGTGGGCGAGCAACCGAGGATTCGCCCCGCTTAATCCCTGCGAACGCCCAGGCAGACTGTATCGCTCGACCAGATCAACGAAAGTTTGGACCGCGGAAGATGAGCAGAGGTTCTACAAGCACGCTCCTCGTCATTTGCACCTACCGCTCTTGATGGCCTTATGGACTGGACAGCGACAAGGCGACCTCCTCGCGCTGCGTTGGAGCGCTTACGATGGACAGTACCTTCGTCTCACCCAACAAAAAACCAAGGTGCGAGTTCAAATCCCCGCCGGAAAACCTCTGAAAGCAGAGTTGGATGCACTGAGAGAAGCTAGAACGAAGCCCGCTAACGAGCTGGCTGCGAACTCGCACATCCTACTCAATACGCGACACTCGCCGTGGACCGCGGCAGGCTTCCGGGCATCATGGCGAAAGGCATGCAAGCAAGCCGGAATCGAGGACCTCACATTTCATGACTTAAGAGGTACAGCGGTCACCCGTTTGGCCATTGCGGGATGCACAATTCCCGAAATTGCAACTATCACAGGTCACTCGCTTAAGGACGTCGGGACCATCCTCGACAGCCACTATCTGGATCGAAACAGCGCTCTGGGAGAGTCAGCAATTCGAAAGCTGGAGGATTTAGACGGGGCCTAGAGATGTGATTATTGGAGCTCTTAAGGCTGATTGCTGAACCTGCACGATTGGTCAATTGATCCATTGAGTGCAAAATCTATCTTGCGAAATAAGCTCGCGTGGCAGTTAGCCAACTCTCAATCACTAATTCAACGCTACAAATATTGATATCGGCTACCGATTATCCGCTCACCATAATGGACAACTATTCTGTCCATCGCGAGCGGCGCGACGTTCCTATCCATTAACTTCATTTGCACTCCTCCAAATCTACAGCGCACAAAGTACCTTCGTCGAAATTCTGACGCTCAGCTGGGTCCGCAGGGACTATCGATGGGAGAATTTTGTGTTCAAAAGCTTCAAGCGCTTGGAAGATTTGGATGAGCGGAAGAGACTGCAGTGCAATTCATGCAAAAGACAGACAATCCATACACTTGAGGCTCAATGCATCGGCAAGTGGCAAGAGGATTTTGGCCGTGGGCACAGTGCCGACGGTGGAACCGAGTTTTCGCTTTTTCGCTGCGGAGCATGCGATGACGTCTGCTTTGAAACTTCATCGTGGTGCAGTGAGGATTACGACCACGATGACGAAGGCAATCCCTACTTACCTCGGACGGAGTCTCAGTATCCGCCTCCGTCCTCTGCCGACTTCGCGTTTGACACAGATTTCACACCCCATGACCTTAACGAGCTGATTGATGAAATGCTGTATGCTTTGTCAGGCAGCAAGCTAAAATTGGCTACTGTTGCTCTAAGGATGGTAGTAGAATTCATCGTTAATGACACCAAATGCTCCGGAAGAAATCTGATGCAGAAGATAGACAATCTGCATAGCAGAGGCCACGTTGATGAAAATCAATTGGGCTTGCTCCACAAAATCAGGGAAAAAGGCAATGCAGGTGCCCATGAACGGATCGCGATGAATCGGAATGAAATGGTTGCCGGAATTGGAATCGTAAACCTGCTCTTGGAAAAACTATACAACGGCCCCAAACGACAAGAAGAGATCCTCAAGAAAGCGAAGCAGGCATTTCAGGATGGGTAAAATTTTGCAGACAGGTCGCTAATCCGACGACATAGTTTAACCGATCTGAGGGTCAAATCTGAATGCAAAGCAATGATGAAGTCGACTATATTGTTGATCCTGCTTTCTGGTTAAATGGCCAGGCTCTGGGTTTCCCAGTGAATTTCGAATTAGTACTCAAGCATCTTCGCCAGGATATGCGCGACGATTGGTATTACGACTGCCTTCAGTACGATGACTTGTTCAAGGACCCAAGCGAAGCCAAGCGCATTATCATCTCGCTTCTTCAGGAGTGGAATGGCGAGTACCGCGGTACGCGCAGCGTTGTACGCAACATCCCAAAGCAAGGGTATGGAGAACGCTACGGTCTAGAGACCGATTTCTTTGATCGTTTTGTCTATCAGGCAATCTGCAGCTTCCTGATCCCGTTCTACGATCCGCTGTTGGGCCATCGGGTCCTGAGCTACAGGTACGAACCAACGCCTATCAAGGCAAAATATCTATTCAAAAACAAGATTGACCGATGGTTCACTTTCGAAGGTGTCACGCTGACGTTCCGAAAATCGGGGCTATATCTGCTAATTACTGACCTTAGCAACTTCTTCGAAAACGTGTCGCGAGAGCAAATTATTAAAGCACTTGAGCAGGCAGTTCCCAATCTTTTAGCGACTGGACCGCAGAAGTTGCATGTTCGAAATGCTATCGCCACCCTCGACCGATTGTTAGGCCAATGGACATACAGCGGCGACCACGGTTTGCCGCAGAACCGCGATGCATCAGCGTTCCTGTCCAATATCCTGCTTTCTAATGTTGACAGGAAGATGGCCGAAAAGGGCTACGACTACTATCGGTATGTCGACGACATCCGCATCATTACAGATTCTGAGACGCACGCGCGGCGAGGTCTTCAGGACCTCATCCGTGAGCTGAGGACTGTTGGCCTCAACATTAATGCAAAGAAAACTGAGATCTTGGCACCGGACGTTTCGGACGAGAAAGTCGCAAAGTACTTCCCATCGCAAAACAGCTCTACCATCGCGATCAATCAGATGTGGCAGTCCCGCAGTCGCCGCGTTGTGACCAGGTCGGTGACATACATTTTCGAAATATTGAGCAAATGCATCGCAGAATGGGACACTCAGTCTAGGACCTTTCGCTTCGCGGTGAACCGCGTGGCGAAGCTCGTGGATTCCGGTCTTTTCGACGTTGGCGATGCGTTATCGGTCGAGCTTCTCGATACACTTTCACAATCTTTGTCGGAGCACGCGGTATCGACGGATCAGTATTGTCGATTGATAGCGACATTAGACCATGGCGGGCGCTGCCTACCATCATTGGAAGCGTTTCTGCTTGCAGAGGACGGTGCGATTCATGATTGGCAGAATTACAATATCTGGATGTTGCTAGCGGTGAGGCAACACCGGTCTGACGATCTGGTGGCCCTAGCGGAACGTAAGCTTCAAGCGGACATGAAATCGGGTGAGGCAGCAGCGATCCTGATCTGGTTGCGCTGCGTCGACGAGAAAGCACTGATCGCGAGATGCTTGGAAGAGTTCGCGAACCTGCCTTTTCAGAATGCACGCTACCTCCTCATTTCCGCTTCAGTGCTCGAGGAAGAAGTCTTGCGCCCATTGTACGGCCACGTCCCTACGGGCCTTCGAGGCACCGGTCACAGGACCCAACGCCATTGCAATGAAGATGGTTTGCCATTTGCCCCGCGGGAGAACACTGATCTTCTGAACCTTATCGACGAAATCAGCGGATATGATTGATTTGGTTTCCCGACTTCTGATCTTCATCAAAGACTTCACTGGGAGGAAGCATGATTCGTTCTATTGGTTTCAGGATGGCAATCTAGAAGAGACCGACGCAGCTAGCGTAGCCGAATTTCAGGGCATCGTAGTATGCCATGATTTCTGGTTGATCCGCGATGCACTCTACGACAGCACTGGGACGCTACCCGCGTTGATCGTCGACTTAGATGAGCTACGCATATCTGTCAGTGGGTGCCCCGAAGATCGAATTGCGCGCGAGAAGCGCGACATAACCAGCCATCTTGAAAAATACGGCATCGAGCGGGAAGATCGCGATCTCTACCAGAAGATGTTTAACAAGAGCATCCCGTTTGACGAGGGGATTGCCGTCAAAGCCGCAACGGCGATTGCGGCGATGTACTTAGATCTTTGCGCTAAAGCTTACGCAGAAAGCGAGTTCGAACGCTTCTTCAACGTCGAGGTACCCGCCTATCGACTACTCCAGCTTTCTATGTCGGCTGGCATATCGATCGATACGTCCGGACTATCGGAGAAACGAGGTCAAGCGGAGCATGACTATTTCGTATTCTTGAAGGATTATTCAGCCAATCACGACATGCCGATCGAGACTCCGAGCAGGAGGAGGATTAAGGCAAAACTCCTTCAAGAAGGCTTCGAATTGGATGGTGTATCAGTCGACTACATTCTTGAGTTCGTTCCGCACGATCGTGACTTTGGCGATGACACCTTGACGCTCCTAGCACTGGACGCAGCCCGCAAAGTGCTTGGCTCGTTAACACTGTCGACCAATACAACAAGACCATTGGTTGACGTGTTCGGCTCGCGCACATCGCGTGTACAAATTCGGAGTCCGAATTTGCAAAACATTCCCAAAAAGTATCGTTCGATCATTAACTCTCGTGATGACGCACAACTTTGCTACGTCGACTTCGACCAATTTGAGGTCGGGATTATGGCGGCTCTTTCCGGCGACGAGATGCTAAAGGAGCTATACGCTGCGGGCGACATGTACGAATTGTTTGCCACTACACAGCTAGGACTTGTCGACAATCGGAAGGCCGCTAAGCAGCTGTTTCTTTCTTACGCATATGGCATGAGCCGAAAGGCCCTAGTCGACGCTGCCGTCTCTCTAGGTGTAGAAAGGCAAAAAGCGAAGAAAGCTTTCCGACAATTCCGAGGCTATGAAGATTGGAAAAGGACCGTGTGGACTGAGTTCCAGAAAGCCGGCAGGGTCTCATCCATATTAGGCAATCACTTCCGCAGAGAAGGTCAAGGACAGCTCACCGGCAAAGAGCAGCGCTCGGCAGTAAGCCAGGTGGTTCAGGGTACTGCATCGCTGATTTTCAAGCGAGCATTAATCAGCGTTGCCTCTCTTGAAGATTTGAGAGTGGCTCTTCCAATGCACGACGCATTGCTCTTCGAGCATAGGTCTGACGAGACACCTGCTAAAGTGGTCGAAGTGTTTGAAAGCGTAATGACTGTTTCGCTGAACTCAGAAGTTAGTGGGAAGGCATCGATAAGCGAATTCTCTGATTAAGAGTAAGACTCTTCAGCACCGGACGCGGCGAATTCCGATTCTTCGAAGCTCGAAAATTTGATAGCTGCAGTTTGGTCGAAATTGATCGAACATAGTTACAGCTCACCTTCGACCCTTCCGTGAAACACACTCGAAAATAACGATAATTTCGGCCTGGGAAACAAGAAGAGCTTCCCAACTGAGCCCCCAACTAAGCCTAGCGTGGCAGGCACACATCACTCAATCCGTTTAAAAAGTTGGTAGCGGAGGAGGGAAATATAGAGAGCATATAACGTGCTGATTTACCTAATAAACTTTTTGAGTCGTCTTGCAAATACCCCCATCAATACCCCCAAAATCGGACAGATGAGATAAAGCGCCTTTGGCAAACGACGACTTGTTATTCGTAGTGATTGGTAAAACGAGCGTCGGCCGTTTTTGGGCCGATCAGAAGGCGAAACGCCAGGTCACGATCCATCCGCCTGATCGGACATCGAGGGCATGTCATGGTCGGGCATGGATGGCATATAGTGGCCCGCATGAGGATCGGGTGTGTTGCTAGGCTGGGCATTCACCGGCGGGGGAGTGGCCGCAGGGGACGACGCTACTACCGGAGTGCTCGCCGGTCGGTCTGGTTGCCTACCGGCAGTCGCAGCTTCACCCGACCGGTTCGTGTTGGCCTCTCCAGCGGGAGAGGCAGCGTTGTCTCTTTCGCCTTCGCCAGCACCTGTGCTCTCGGTCGGCGGGGCCGTATACAGTGGCAAGGCTTCAGCTTCTGATGAAGTGTCCTGCGTCTGATCACAGGCAGCGAGCCCTAGCCCCAATGCCGCCGCAGCAAGGGGGGCAACAAACGCGTTCCGATTTGATCTGCGCATCATTCTATCCTTCAAAGCCAGGAGATACCAAGATGATTGGCACCGTGCGCAAGCTCGCCGCCCAGAAATCCCTGCACCAGCACTAGAGCGGCCATGGCAAAGATTGCGGCGCGAAACGCGGTCCGGCTCGCGGAAGCACGGCTCGCCAGATAGGCCATCGCCAGACCGAGGACCGCGATCAGCATTCCGTTCCAGCGATGAACCTGCATCGCAGTATCTCCGCCGAACCAGAGACCGGTATGGATCCAACCGAATATGGCCGCCACGACCGCCCCGGCGGCACCGCCATAAACAAGTACGCGCACTGCCGACTCTAGGCCTGTGCCCTTCCGTGCGATGACGAATAGCTCGGTGAGAGCGGCCATAAAGAACAAGGCGATCGGAAAGTGTACGGTGGCGGGATGCAGCGACTTGAGCACACCGACCACGCCCTTGTCGCCTTCGTCTGCATCTTGTCCCTTCGCCCCGTCATGATCAGCAGCCGTGTCGCCGTGCCCCTGCGCAGCCTGGATATCTTTTGACGCCGCATCGGAGACGACAGCACTGGCCGCTTCGCCATGTTCCTCGTCGCCATGGGCCTGGGCCGGACTTATCCAGAGCAGACTGGCGGCCACAATAGCCATGAATTGTATTCGTTTCATTCTCTACGGGCTCCGGTCTTGGCGATGGTCGTGCAACCTATTGTGTCTGTAATGCTCTGCGAACCTTCATCTCTTGCGGTGATAGAGCGCGGCGATCGTCGACGCGTGAGGGTTCAAATTTTACTCACGAGATGGTCGGGCCTCCTGCCTTGCACCGCGCCCTGGTAAGAGTGTGGCCAGGCTCAGGCACAAAGCGAGAGCCCGGCCACCGCCTCCTAATCGTCTTGCGCCATGTTCTCGTGAGCCGCCATCTGCTCGATCATGTCATGCATCATCATCATGTGCTGGTGACAGGCCGCCATCATATCGGCGTTGTCCCCCTGCATCATGCCCGCCATGTGTTCCTGCATTTTTGCACGATGTTCGGCCATAAGCCTTTGGCGTTCGGCAGGATCGCTCGCCGCGTGGGCCTGCTGCATCAGCGCGCGCATTTCAGCCATCTTCTCGCGGTGGGCCGTCATGGCCGCCGAATCCTGCATCATATGGCCAGCGTGTGACTGCTGCTGCGCCGCCGCTTGATCCCCGTGGTCATGCTGTTGCCGGGCCATTGCCGGGGTGGTTGCCAGGCCGGTGGCGAGCGCGAAAGCTAGAACTGTCAGTTTCATGGTCGATTTCCTTTCGTCGGTCTTGCGGTGGATGCTGTGTGCAGTCATCCTCTTTACGCAGCCGCCATCTCTTCCCCTCAAACAATCCGCAGCAGCGGTGGGGCTGGTGGGCCGAAGCACGGCCGGTTGCAGCGGTGCTGTTTTTCGGCCACCTTTTTGAGAGAAGCCGATAACGACGAATGGGGAGTATCATGGTGCCAGCAGAGCCGTCGGAGAAGCAGTCGTGAGCACGGTCAATGAGAACGGCAGCTGGGATATCCCGGAGCCCGATCATGCCGATCTGGTGCAAATGCGCATTCGCCTCATTACTCTCGAGAACATAGTTCTTGGCCTTTTGTCCGGGGCGAGCGATGAACAGATCGAACAGATTAGGAAACGTGCGGACATGATCGAACCGCGCCCCGATGCGAGCCGGCACCCGCTTACCGAACTGGCAGCAGGTGACATGCGGAAATTTCTCAAACGCGCTGCTCGCATGGCCGAGTCGGAGGGCCGCGAAAATCATGACTGATCCGGGCTTTGGGGCAGCGAAGGCGCTATGCAGGAAGTGGAAATCCGGCCGCTTGCTATTTGCTGGCGCAGATTATTCCGGCGTACCTGCAGCATGACCAGAACCCATTGGCTGATCCTTATTTGCGGGAGCCTGGTCGCGTTCGTCTGGGAGATTTTCCAGATGCCATTCTTCGAACCGGGTGATCTCGAACCCTTCGAGCGGACCATTCGCTGCGGCATTGCAAGCCTGGGCGATGGCGTGATCCTGCTGACAGCTTATAGCCTTGCAGCATTACGTGGCGGGCACGCATGGCTCTGGCAAGCCGCCAAAATGCCCTATGCGGTCTATTTCGGCTTCGGGCTTGTCGTCGCAATCGCCGTCGAAATGATCGCCACATCGCTTCCGGCAAACAGTTTCCTGAGCTGGCGCTACAGCGAGTTGATGCCGCACGAGCCAGTGACGGGACTAGCGCTGATCCCGATCGCGATGTGGACGATCGTGCCGGCGCTAACGATCCTTCTGGTCTGCTTTGCCCGAGCCGAACCTGATTAAACTGGGAGCGGCTTCAGGGTGCATTCGGCACATGTTTCGCCCGCCGCCTGATCCTGGGAAACCGGTTCGCAAGCAGGACAAAGCCCGAAACCGCGATAATCGTCCCGCCGATCCCGAACAGTAGCAGCCACCAGCTGTTGATGCGGTCGCGCTGCGTCCAGTCCATGATATGCAGCCCCCAGATAAAATCGAACAGGCGCCAGGTGTCGCTGCGGGCAGCGAGCACCGAGCCACTCGATGCATCGATGTAGACGCGGGTATTGTCCTCATCGCCGTAGGTGATCTGCCACGCCGGAAACGGACCCCGGAATTCGGTCCCGACAGCGTCTTCGATGAGGCGTGTGGTCGCTATGGTGGTCGATGGCCCGGTCCAGGCACGTCGGGCGATGGCCCGTGCACTCGCGGCGGGAAGGGGCGAGAGGAGCATCCCGCTATCCGGGTCGCGGAGCGTGACGCTTCCATCGTCCCGGCGGACCTCGGTTACTGCCCTGCCGCCGACCGCGCGCGTCGCAAGGGAAACCACCCCCTCGCTGCTATCGAGCCATTGGGGCATGACAGCATCAGCGGGCAGGACCTCCGGCGCGCGCGAAACGACATGTTCGGACCGAACCTCTTCGATGTCGAGAAACGACATCAGCGCCCCGGTGATCATCCACAGGAGCACCTGGACGCCGACAAAGATCGCCAGCCATTTGTGAAGCTTGCTGCCCAGCACATGAAGACGCAGCTTGAAAGAGCGTAACGCCAATCGGTGTTCCCCCGATCAAATCAGTTGTTACGCGGTGCGCGTGACGACGAATGGTACTGAACGATCTTCCAGCCATCTGCATCATGAGCGAGGACCGAGGTCGCAACCCCTTCGCGGTCGATTACGCGGCCGTCGGCCAGTTCGATCCGATAGGTGTAAGTTTCGCGGCCATAAGCCATATGTCCCATCCGGGTGACTGCGAGCGTCGGTTCGCCGAAGGTGAAGCTGGTTATTGCATCGAGTTCCGGTCCCAGGTGATGCTCCATGTAGTGCGTGAAGCTGCCTTCCGCCTTGCCGTTTTCGTAAACGAAGGATTCCTCGGCAAACAGCGCGGCCATGGCCTCTGCATCGCGCGACGTCAGGGCATCGCGATATGATGTCAGAACCGCTTCTGCCCCAGCGACGTCGTCGTTCATCGCAGCCATATGCTCGGCATGGTTCATGCCCTGCTCCGTATGGTCCATCGGCGTTGATACCGAATGTTCCGAATGCGCCGAATGGTCCATGGATTGTGCCAGGGCGGGAGTGCCCCCTGCAGCCAAGGCCAGGGCGACCGCGCTTAGGGATAGTCTTGTCCTCATTGTATATTTCCTTCTCTTAAAACCAGAATCGCATGCCCACGACGTAATTCGTCACGCTAGGGTCTTCCCCTGCGGCGCGTGCAAAATCGGCACTCTGACCGATCCGCCACTCCTGGGAGACGCCGACATAGGGCGCGAATTCGCGTGCGAACTCGTAGCGAAGACGCAGACCTGCCTCGATCCGGTCGAGGCCAGCGCCAATGCCGAGTTCGGGAATATCCTGAGCCGAAAGAGCGATTTCGGCTCGCGGCTGGAGGATCAGCCGCTGCGTGATGCGCTGATCAAGCTCGCCCTCGAAGCGCGCGGTTACATCACCCTTGTTCGATACGAACGCTGCAACGTCGACCTCGAACTGGTAGGGAGCAATGCCCTGTATGCCAATGACAGCATGGGTGCGCTCGGGTCCTGTTAAATCCTGGCGCACACCTGTCTGTAGGTCGAAAAAGGGAGCGATCGCCCGGCTCCAGAGTGCCTGGACTTCGGCTCCCTCGACAGGCTCACCGAAGCTGCCTTCGCCCTCGGATTTGAACCAGAACTTGTCGATATCACCACCATAATAGCCCTGGATGTCCCAAAGATATCCATCCACTCCCTCGCGGGCGCGGTATTCGAGCCGGTCGCCCTGAAACCAGAAGCGCATCCCGCCGTCGGTCTCGCGGACAAGTTCGCGCCGCGCTTCGTTCATGGCTTCCTCGCCCCAGATCGCGACCGCCGCGCGCGCGGGACCGCTCCCGGCTTCGGGAGGAGGCGGCAGCAGCGGGATATCGTCGTTCGAGCCCATCTGCATCGCCGAATGGTCCATGCCCTGCATGTCCTGCGATCCCGTCTGCCCATGGTTCATCTGGCTGTGATCCATCTGCCCATGGTCCATCGACGAGTTGCTGGCTTCCGCCTGACCCATGTCGCCTTGGTTCATCTGCGAATGATCCATCGCGCCTTCGGCAGGCGTGCCATGCGGCATCGAGCCATGATCCATTCCTTCATGACTCCCGGGTGTAGTCTCCGGACGGGCAGCGTCCATCGGCATTGCCATGCCCGAATGACCATCCTGAGCGGTCGTCGAACCATGAGACATCGTCGAATGGTCCATCGTCGAATGATCCATGGCAACTTCAGGCTGGGCCACTGGTTCGCAAGCTCCTTCGGCTACCGGGTGCCCCATCGCGCGATGGCGCTGGGCTTCTTCTTCGCACTTTGTCTTGGCGTCAGCCTGCGCCTCGGCGCTCTGCTGCGGCTCCGCGGGCGAATGACCGGCATGCTGCGCCGCAGCGGGGGAGGCGAGAACTGAGCCGACTGCGATCGATGCGAGCAGGCTGGTAATACGAATCTTCATGCTTCGCTCCCATCGGGATTGGCGACAGTGACGATCTGAAACATCCCGGCATGCATGTGGTAGAGAAGGTGGCAGTGGAAGGCCCAGTCGCCCGGCTCGTCCGCCGTCAGGTCGAACTGCGCGCTGCCGCCCGGCTGCACGTTAACCGTGTGCTTGAGCGGCTGACGATCGGCAGGTGCGCCGTTAACCAGTTCGAAGAAGTGCCCATGCAAGTGGATCGGGTGCGCCATCATCGTGTTGTTTATCAATTTGACACGCACGCGTTCGTTATAGGCAAAGCGGATCGGCTCGTCGGAGACGGCGGAGAACTTCTTGCCGTCGAACGACCACATGTAGCGTTCCATGTTCCCGGTGAGATGGATTTCCATCCGCCGCGAGGGAGTCCGGCCCTCCTGATGAGGTGTCAGCGAGCGTAGCTTGCGATAATCAAGCGTGCGGTGGGGGACATCGGCGAGACCGATGCCGGGGTCGCCCATACGGTCGACCGGGTTCATCGAGACCATGTCGAGGCCGGGCCCGACCTGCACGTCGGGAGGCAGGAGCGATGTATCGCGCATCTGCATACCTCCCGCCATGCCAGCCATTCCGGCCATCTCCGCCGAACCGCCATCCATACCGGACATCCCATCCGCGCCAGCCGCTCCGCTCGATCCGTGATCCATTCCGGCCATCCCGCTGGCGCCATGGTCCATGCCGGCCATACCAGCATCGCTCTCGCCGGCTCCGTGGTCCATGCCGCTCATGCCCATATCGGCCATGGTCAGCAGCGGGGGATCGCGCAGCGGCGGGATGGCGGCGCGCGCGCCGGGCGTGCTCGCCAGCGTCGCAATGCCCATGCCCGAGCGGTCCATCGACTCGGCCACCAGCGTGTAGGCCTGTTGCTCGCCCGGCGTCACGACGACATCGTAGGTTTCGGCGACGCCGATCTGGAACTCGTCGACCTCGACCGGTTCGACATCCTTCCCGTCCGCCTGCACGACAGTCATCGGCAGACCGGGAATACGGATATTGAAAAAGGTCATGGCTCCGGCATTGATGAAGCGCAGCCGCACGCGCTCGCCCGGACGGAAGAGATATTCCAGATTGTCGAGCGGTCCGTGACCGTTAAGAAGGTAAGTGTAGGCAGCGCTCGACACATCGAGGATGTCGGTAGGCATCATGCGCATCCTGGCCCACATACGGCGATCCTCGCCCGAAAGCGGATAGTCGTCGGTCCAGGTGTTCTGTTTGTAGTTGAAGTAGCCTTCCCCCTTCTTGAGCTTGTCGAAGATCGTGTGGGGCGACATTTCGCTGAATTCGCTCAGCACCACGATATATTCGCGGTCGGCCCGCACCGGATCGGGTCCGGCGGGATCGACCACGATAGCGCCGTAGTGCCCGGCCTGTTCCTGCAACCCGCTATGCGAGTGCCACCAATAGGTTCCTGCCTGCCGCACGGGAAACTCCGCTGTGAAGGTCTCGCCTGGCTTGACGCCGGGAAAGCTCACGCCGGGTACACCGTCGAGTTGGAACGGCACGAGCAGACCGTGCCAGTGAATTGAGGTGTCTTCCTCGAGCTGGTTATGGACGTTCAATCGGACGGTCGTGCCTTCCTTCAAACGCAACAACGGGCCGGGGATCGTGCCGTTGACGGCGATGGCGCCGCCGCGTCTGTTGCCGGTTGCAAAGGCAGACCGCGCGACAGTGAGGTCGATATTCGGCCCGGATACTTCATCCAGCCCTTTGCGGGCGTTTCCTGCAAGGATGTCCGCGCCGCGCGCCCAGGCCGGCATGGCACCGGAGAGACCAAGCAGGCCCAGCCCGCTAGCACTTGTTCCAAGGAATCTTCGGCGATTGAGGGCAGGCATAGGGGGCTCCTGAAAATGCGTATACCGTCACATACGCGGTCAGCTGCCCTACCCCTCAAACTTTTCGAACCGCTCCTTCAGCCGGTTGCGCGCACGATAGATGCGCGTCTCGACGGCTTTCTCGGTGGTGCCGAGCAGCTCGGCAGCCTCGGCCTGGCTGTACCCCTCGACAGTGACCAGCACGAGCGCCTCTTGCAGGCGCACCGGCAAGCGCCCGATTTCGGCCTGGACCAGCCGCAGCTGTTCGCGGGCTCCGGCAACATTTTCGGGATTAGGGGCATCGTCGGCAACGGCGTCGGCTTCCCGCCCATCCGGCAAACCAAGGAAGCCAATAACTTTCCTGCGGCGGAGCTTGTCGCGGCACCGGTTGAGAACGATTGTCGTCAAATAGGGACCGATGGGCTTGCTCGGATCGAGGCGATGACGTGTCAGCCAGACCGAAGCGAGACCGTCCTGGACGACATCTTCGGCCTGCGATGGTGAACCCAGCATACGCGTGGCAAGCGCGATCAACCGGGCGATCTCGCTCTCGACGAGAGCTGTGAACGCCCGCTTGTCACCGGCTATTGCCCGCCCGATCAGCGCTTCGTTCGAAGTGTCATCCACCGCTGCCAAGGCTGATCAGTCACGCGGATCGCGCGTGAGGGCCGCGGACACTTTCCGGTCGAACTGGAGCTGCTGATCGGGATCGAGAATTTCCCGCATATCGAAGACGTGCCGCACGGTCGCTTTCTGCAATTCGCCCATGCGCGCATGCACCTCGTCGATCGCGGCACTGACTTCGGGCCCGTATTCGTGCTCGGTTTCCATTGCCTGGGCGAGCTGTGCGTTGGCTGCGCGCGCAGAGGCTTCGAGCCTTGCCTGTTCTACCGCGAAACGCGCTTCGAGCGCATCGAGCCGCTCCTCCTGGTCAGCCGTGAGCGACAGCTCATCGTGCACGAACTGGTGCAGGCCGCCCTCGGCATCGTTGTTGGCCCAGCGATCGGCGGCAAGCGCTCCTAGGCATCCGGCGAGCGCCGCCAGCAGGACCGCAAGGACAAGGTGAAACTTCTTCAACGTCTATGACCCCACATGAAGCAATGCAGCGGGTGACAGGGATTCTCCGCCAACGAGGCTCTCGCCAACAATTTCTGTAGGAGCGCCGTTTTCGGACGGCCATCCGCTGGTCCCTGCGCCTGCCGTTAGGCCGACGACAAACAGACCGGCGAACAAGGCCATTCTGCGCCGCTGATCGGCAATTTCCCCCAGCTGCCCTGCGCGCTGCCAGACGCCGTTCATGAAGTCGGGCGGCACGTCGCCAGCCTTCTGCGAGGCCATGGTGCCGAGCATCGCATCGAGTGTCTGATTGTCACGCATCCCTTGCTCCTGTCGGTTGCACGGTTCCTATACGCGATGCTTCGCGCAAACCCTCAAGTTTCTTTTTTGAGGGGTGCGGGTCGGCGACGCGTAAGAGGAGTAAGTCAAGCAACAGCGGCAAGTACCAGCGTCGAATAGGAGCCATGGCATGAAAAGCGCGGCAGTTCCGCCAAAAGAACGCGAGTTCACTCCGCCGCTGGGCAAAAGCTGGCTCACGCCGTTCTATGACCGCGCGATCGCAATCTTTACGCGCGAGAGCCGGTGGCGCCGCGCGATCGTCGAAGAGGCCGTATTGGTGCCGGGCGACAAGGTCATCGATGTCGGGTGCGGCACCGGAACCTTGCTCAGAGCGCTGATGGCCAGCTGTCCCGAAGCCGGCTTCATCGGCGTTGAGCCAGACCCCGCCGCGCTGGCGATCGCGCAACGCAAATTCGGTGCCGGAGTCGATATGGTCCGGTGGCACAACGGCTTTCTCGACAGTCTCGAGCTTTCCGGCGGCTGGCAACCAGATAAGATCGTCAGCAGCCTCGTCCTTCACCAGGTGCCCGTATCGCAAAAGCGCGCGATCCTCGAGCAGATCGAGAACCTGCTGGCCCCCGGGGGCATGGCGCTGATTGCCGACTATATGCGGCAGGATGCTCCACTCATGCGCGCGCTGTTCCGTTCGAGCGTTCAGCTTCTCGACGGCGTGAAGGACACCCAGCCGAGCGCCGACGGAGCCGTCGAGAAATTGCTCGCCGAGATTTTCGCAGACGCCGAATTGCTCGATCGTATCCATACCGCGACCGGAACCATTTCTCTCTGGCGCGGCATCAAGAAAGGCAATGCTCAATGAACCTCATGAAAGATTCGAGACCGCTACGCCGTTCGCTGGCGGCCTCGCTCCTCCTCGCCATTGCAGCCTGCTCGAATGCGGCCCAGGCCGCGACCTACACCATGTTCCGCGACGCAGGGTGCGGCTGCTGTCTCAATTGGGCCGGTCACGTAGAACACGGACTCGAAGCAGAGGTCGCCTCGGTCGACACCGACGACATGGCTGCGCTCAAGACAGCCAGAGGTGTGTCGCAGGATCTGTGGTCGTGCCACACGATGGAAGTCGATGGCTATATCATCGAAGGCCACGTGCCCGCCGATGCCATCGCGAAACTATTACGCGAAAGCCCCGAAGGCGTGGCAGGCCTGGCTGTGCCCGGAATGCCGCTTGGCTCGCCCGGAATGGAAGCCGGGGACCGGGTGCAGCCGTATGATGTCATCGCCTTCGGCTCAGGCGGGCAGCGCGTTTTCGCATCCTACCCGTGACCATGGACAAGCCATCTCAGCGCCAACTCTAACGGAGGACCATCATGTCAGACTATTCGGTCAAAACCTCAATACTGATATGGGGCTGGACACTCAGCCTCTTCCTGCTTTTCAGCTACCTGATCTGCATCGGTTTCGGCCTGCTCGCGCCCGAACAGGCGCACATGCACGAAGCGTGGGCGCCGCTGCTTCCCGGGTTCGAATGGCTGACCATCTCGGGCTTTCTGGCAGGCGCTCTCGGCAGCTTTTTGTACGGTTGGTACATCGCGATCATTGGGGTGCCAATGCTGCGATTTTTCCGGAACCGATTCAGGACGTAGCAGATCGGCGGCGATGGCCGCTTGCCTTGAAACTCGCGGAGCGTTTTTCGGTCGCGCAGGCAGTCCGCTTTAGGCCGCAATTTGCTCGAGCGCCCCGAGCAAAACGCAACTCTCCGGCTTTGTCCTGAAAGTTTTTTGAGGGACGCGGCAAGGGCGAACGTACTGGTCGACATAATCTTTCTTTCACGGGAGACCATCGACAGGGGAAAGTCTTGCAAGACCATGAGCACGAGAATCAAAGCGAAACGGCTGGCTCGATAACCCTGCTGGGCGGCGTTGCGATGGGTACCGGCGTCATGATCGGTGCCGGCATATTCGCGCTGACCGGGCAGATCGCCGAGCTCGCCGGTCCGCTCTTCCCCCTGTCTTTCATCGCCGGCGCGCTGGTAACTTCGCTGGCGGCCTACAGCTATATCAAGATGTCGAACAAATGGCCGTCTTCGGGCGGCATCGCGATGATCTTGCAGAAGGCCTACGGACCCGGCGTCATTGCCGCGTCGGCATCGCTCCTGATGGCTCTGTCGATGGTCATCAATGAAAGCCTCGTGGCCCGCACCTTTGCGACTTACGCGCTGCGCCCGTTTGGCCTCGAAAGCAGCGGGTGGCTCGTTTCGCTGGCAGCGCTTGCACTCATCATCTTCGCCTATCTCGTCAATGCAGCGGGCAACAAGTCGGTAAGCGGCTTCTCGCTCATCATGTCCGCCATCAAGATCGGCGGTATCGCGCTGTTCGCAGTCGCGGCGATCTGGGCCAGCGGATTTTCATCAGGCGCATTTTCGCAGTCCGTTTCGCTGACCAATGCAGAAGCCCTGCTCGCCTCGGTTGCTTTCTCGATCCTCGCCTTCAAAGGCTTCACCACGATTACCAATAGCGGCGGCGAAATCGTTGACCCGCACAAGAATGTCGGCCGAACCATCATGATCTCGATAGCCGTCTGCATCGTGATCTATCTGCTTGTCGCAGTGGCGGTGGGTTCGAGCCTGAGCATATCCGAGATCGTCGAGGCGCGCGATTATTCGCTCGCGGCTGCGGCGCGTCCGGCGCTGGGAGAACTGGGCTTCTATTTCACCGTGGCGATCGCGATCGCCGCCACCACTTCGGGCGTGATAGCGAGCGTATTTGCCGTGTCGCGCATGCTTGCGATGCTGACCGATATGAAGATGATCCCGCACAGCCATTTCGGCATGAGCGGCGGGATTCGCAGCCACATGCTGGTCTATACGGTGGTCATTGCCGGGACGCTTGCCGTCCTGTTCGATCTGTCAAGGATCGCCTCGCTGGGCGCCTTCTTCTACCTCGTCATGGATATGCTGGTTCACTGGGGCGTCCTGCGCCACCTGCGCAAGGAAGTCGGCGCGCGCGCAACAATACTTCTGACAGCGCTCGCGGCAGATGGCGTGGTCCTCGCAGCCTTTACCGCGGCCAAATTGCGCAGCGATCCTGCCGTTGTCGCCTACGCGGCGATCGGCATCGTCGCAGTCTTCGTGGGAGAATGGATCTACCTCTCGCGCAATTCCGAAGCGCCCGCATCTCCTGAAGATGATGGGTCAGGAGAGAAAAGGTGATGGCACCTTCTTCAACCAGCTTTGCCGCTTTTACGCCGGGCTTTTTCGAAACCGTTCACCGAAAACCGGCGTTGAGCACGAGAAACGTCAGGCAAAACAGATGGAGCGATTCATGACGACCCGAACAGCGGCGGTCTACCGTATGGTCATGGAGGACCATGTCTGTCCCTATGGCATCAAGACGGTCGATCTCCTCAAACGGCAAGGCTTCGAGGTCGAGGATCATCACCTGACCAGCAGGGAGGAAACCGACGCATTCAAGGACAAGCACAACGTCGAGACCACCCCGCAGACCTTTATCGAAGACAAGCGCATTGGCGGCTATGACGATGTCCGCGAGTTCTTCGGCAAGAGCCGTTCGCAGCCAGAGGAAGGCGAGACCAGCTATCAGCCGGTCATTGCGATTTTCGCGGTCGCGCTGCTGCTCGCGCTAGGGCTGAGCTGGGCGTTTTTTGACGACCTGTTCACCGTCCGGGCCGCGGAATGGTTCGTCAGCCTGTCGATGACCCTGCTCGCCGTCCAGAAGCTTCAGGACGTGCGCAGTTTCTCGACAATGTTCCTCAACTACGATCTGCTCGCACGGCGCTGGGTGCCCTATGGCTTCGTCTACCCGTTCGGCGAAGCCGCTGCCGGCATTCTGATGACCGCAGGCGCGCTGACCTGGCTCTCGGCCCCGCTGGCATTGTTCATTGGCACCGTCGGCGCTGTCAGCGTCTTCAAGGCTGTCTACATCGACAAGCGTGAGCTCAAATGCGCTTGCGTCGGTGGGGGCAGCAATGTGCCGCTCGGCTTCGTCTCGCTGACCGAAAATCTGTTCATGATCGGAATGGGTCTGTGGATGGGCGCGAAGCTTCTCGCATGATCACCGCGCTCCTTCTCGCCGTCTTTCTGTTCCTTGCAGCCGTCGCTTCCCACCTTGCCATTCTGGGTGTCGGCCACCGGCTTCTCGATCGCCGCCGCGATACGCTGGGAAAGCTTGCAGTCTCGCTACTCGTGCTCGCGTCGCATTTCCTGGTCGCGATCCTTTTTGCCGCAGGTTTCTGGCTGGGCGCGCAATGGGGCCTGGGAGGGTTCGACAAGGCGCCTTCCATGGACTGGATGGACTACTTCTATTTCTCGCTCATCAACGTGACCACACTGGGCCTGGGCGACATTTATCCGACCGAGCACCTGAGAGTTCTCGCCGGCGTCGAGGCCCTTACCGGCTTCGCTCTCATCAGCTGCTCGGCGCAGCTATTCTGGACCATGATGCAAAAAGGAGAAAAAGCATGACCGAAAAGACCTCCCACTCGGACAAGGGAGGGGGCGGCAGCTACTGGCGATTCATGGCCATGGTGTCGACCTCGACCGTGATCATGTTCTTCCTGATGTATGCCAACACCTTTACCGTCGATGATCTTTTCTGGAGCGAAACGCGCTTCTGGATGATGTTCGTCATGGGCGCGATGATGATGGTTGTCATGCTGCTCTTCATGTGGGGCATGTACAAGGACCGGACCAAGAACTTGATCATCCTGGGCGTCGGGGCCTTTGTGTTCGCGCTCGCACTATGGCTGGTGCGCAGCCAGACCACCGTTGACGATACCGAATATATGGCAGCAATGATCCCGCACCACTCAATCGCGATCATGACCAGCGAACGCGCGAGCCTGAAAGATCCTCGCGTGCGCGAACTCGCGCAGGCCATCATTGTCGCACAGCGCCGCGAAATCGCCGAGATGAAATACCTCATAGACGATATCGAGCAGAACGGTCCTCGAACCGAAGAACGCCTGCCCGAGGAGATGCAGCCATGAACAAGATAGCTTTCACGGCGCTCATCGCGCTGCCGCTTGCCGCCTGCAATTCGAACACCGCTCCGGGCAACGACCGCGAAGCCCAGCTCGACCCGCCTGCCACTGCCGCGCCGATCGAGGACGCGGCCAGTGCACTGGCAAATGTTGACCCGGGCCTCATGCTTCCCGGGACCATGAATGACGCGGACCTTGCTGCTCTGGGCGCAGGACAGGCCTGCCAGTTCCGCCTGACCGAAGTGGCCTTTCCCTCGTTTGTCTATGACGGTGACGGGGGCGGAGCGATCAAGATCAATGGCAAATTGATCCCCGTGACCGCCGATGGCCCTGGCAGCTATGCGAACGGCGAGCTTCGGATCAAAACCCGCATGCTGGATGATGAAGGCGATGCGGGCCTGCAAATGCAGGAGATGATCGTGGCAGCACCAAGAGCCAAGGATGAGTTCGGCTTTTGGGGTTATACCACCTGTCCGGCCGACGGAGCCTGATACTGGCAGGGCGCATGGGCGGGCCGTCGGCTAACCCATGCGCCCGCGCCTCCGCCCTTCGTCGCCCTCACCATTTTTACAGGAACAAGCAGATGACCGATACGAGGCCCATCGCTGTCTTCGGCGCAGGCGGGAAGACCGGCACCGAGCTCTTGAGGCGTGCCATTGCCCGAGACATACCGATCCGCGCCTTTGAACACACCGTGCCTGGGCCAGGCGAGCGGGTGGGCGACTTCGAATATATCGAATGCGATGTGCTGTCGGATAATTTCGCGGGCGATCTCGATGGCTGCCGCGCGGTTATCTCGACCCTCGGTGTCGCTTTCGGTCCGGGCAATGCGATCGATCCACCGCCGCTCTATACCGATGGCACGCGCAACCTGCTCGAGGCGATGGCACAAGCGAAGATCGACCGCATTGCCGTAATCTCCGCTGCCTTCGTCGAACATCAGTCGAGCGTCCCGGCCTGGTTGGAACTCACTGCCAAGCCTGCATTGTTCAATATACTCGAGCAGATGCGCTCCATGGAAGTGATGCTCAGCGACGCCCAAGGTATTAAATGGACGGCCGCACGGCCGGGCTGGCTGCTGGATGAGCCTTACACTGGCGACGCCGTGATTACGGACGAGCGGCTGGCGGAAGGCTGTTTCCGGTGCCGTCATGCTGATCTCGCGGCGAGCCTGCTTGAATTCGTGTGCGAAGACACCTGGATCAACGCAAAGCCTGCCATCGGCAGGCCCGAAGCCGAACGTTTCGAAAGTCCTGGTGCCATCAAGGCCGAACTCGGTATCGATTGAGCGTCGTATCATTTATCGTTCTGTAACAAGCCCGAACGTTACAAGTTTTGAGCAACAGACAAGGAAAATTGTATGTTTCTGGAGAAGATCAAAACCCCTGGCCTCTCGCACCTTTCCTACATCATCGGTTCGGGCGGACAGGCAGCGGTCATCGATCCGCGCCGGGACTTCGAGGTCTATGTCGAAAGGGCCCGGGCTGAAGGGCTGGAGATAACGCATATCTTCGAAACCCATCGCAATGAGGATCTGCTCAGCGGCTCGCCGATCCTTGCGGACTTGACTGGTGCGACGGTTCACCACGGTCCCAATCCGGCCGGAAACGTGGCCTTCGCCAACACTACGCGCGAAGGCGATTGTTTCGAGCTGGGTCAATTGAAGATCGAAGTGCTTGAAACACCTGGACACACCGACGATCATCTCGCTTTCGTCATCCATGACAGCGAATATTCCGAGGGACCGGTCGGCGTCTTTACCGGCGATGCCTTGTTCGTCGGCGATGTCGGACGCACCGATTTCTATCCCGAGCGCAAGGAAGAAGTCGCGGGCCTTCTTTTCGACTCCCTGCAGAAACTTTGCCGCCTCGGCGACCAGGCGATCATCTACCCGGCGCATGGTGCGGGCTCGGTCTGCGGGTCGGGAATGGCGGACCGGGAATTCTCGACAATCGGCCACGAGCGGCGCAACAACCCGCGCCTGCGCATCTCCGACCGCGATGAGTTCATCAAGGCGAAGGTAGCAGAACACCACTACCAACCTCCCTATTTCCGGCTGATGGAACGGCTTAACCTCGAAGGGGCCGATGCCGCGCCGCGGATTATGCGGCCAAGGCGTCTGGGGCTGGACGACCTTCGCGAGAGCGGCGCCGATCACCTGGTCGATGTGCGCGAGCCGCTCGCCTATGCCGCCGGTCATATGCCGGGTGCCATGTGCCTTCCGGTGGGAATGATACCGGCCTTTGCCGGATGGTTCCTCGGTGAAGGCGACAGGATTGCCCTCGTCGCTTCCGAGGAAGACCAGCTAGCCCACGCCATGGCCCATCTGGTGCGCATCGGTCTCGATAATGTTGTCGGCGGCTATGTCGGCGTGGTTCCAGCCGCTGCTCAGGGCAAAGCGATGCGCAGCATTCCCATGATTGGCACCGAGGAAGTCGCGCGCAGGCTCGATCAAGACAGCTGCGAATGGACTTTGCTCGACGTGCGCGACGCGGACGAACGACAAGATGCAAGCATCGACGGGTCAGAGCATATCTATGTTGGCGAGCTCAACACGCGATGGAAAGAGCTCGACCGCGACCGCCACTACACGCTGATGTGCGCGAGCGGCATGCGGGCGAGCGTTGCGGCAGGCTGGCTCGCAAGCCAGGGCTTCAAGCGCCTCGACATCTATCTCGGTTCCATGGGCGCTTGGAAAAACGCGCATGGCTGAAGTTTGGCCTGTCAGACTTCGAGGCGCAGACCCCGCAGCCGCAGCGCATTGCCTATCACCGATACGGAAGAGAGGCTCATGGCTGCGGCCGCAATCATCGGGCTGAGCAGCACTCCGAAGAAGGGATACAGCACGCCTGCCGCGACCGGAATGCCGAGTGTGTTGTAAGCGAAGGCGAAAAACAGGTTCTGCCGGATGTTGCGCATCGTCCCACGCGACAGCACGATGGCCTGCACCACTCCTGTCAGGTCGCCGCGAACCAGCGTCACGCCTGCGCTTTCGATTGCGACATCGGTGCCGGTGCCCATCGCAATACCAACATCGGCGGCAGCCAGCGCAGGAGCATCGTTGATCCCGTCCCCGGCCATGCCGACCCGGCGACCTTGCGCTTTCAGCTCTTCGATCTTGCGGTGCTTGTCTTCGGGCGAGACATTCGCATGCACTTCGTCGATTCCCATTTCACGGGCGACCGCTTCGGCAGTGCCGCGGCTGTCGCCCGTGAGCATAACGACCCGGATATCGCGCTTGTGCAGTGCCGCAATGACCGCTGCACTGGTAGGCTTGATCGGATCGGCCACCGCGATGAGCCCTGCCGGACGGCCATCGAATGCCACGAACATCACTGTTTGACCCTGCCTGCGGCCACTTTCGGCCGTGCCGAGCCAGGCCTCGTCATCGATCCCGACGCGCCGCATCATCTTCTCATTGCCGATCGCAACCCGGCGGCCCTGGACATTGGCTTCAACACCTTCCCCGGTCGTCGAAGCGAGATCCGTGGCATTGGCGGGCGAGACCCCGCGCGTCCGCGCACCTTCGACGATGGCGTGGGCCAGCGGATGTTCGCTCCCCATTTCGACGCCTGCAACCGCAGCCAGGAAATCGGCTTCGTCGATTCCTTCTGCTGGCGTCACCGCCACCAGATCGGGCTTGCCCATCGTCAACGTGCCGGTCTTGTCGACCACTAGCGTATCGATCTTCTCGAGTGTCTCCAGCGCCTCGGCATTGCGGATCAGGATGCCATGCTGGGCACCCTTGCCCGTGCCGGTCATGATCGACATCGGCGTAGCGAGACCAAGCGCGCAGGGACAAGCGATGATCAGGACCGCAATGGCATTGACCAATGCGTAGGCAAGCGCAGGTGCGGGACCCCAGATTCCCCAGACCACGAAGGTGGCGATGGCTATCACCACCACCGCAGGCACAAACCAGCCCGCCACCTGATCCGCCAGTCGCTGGATCGGTGCGCGGCTGCGCTGCGCCTCGGCCACCATCTGGACGATCTTGGACAGCATCGTGTCCTTGCCCACGCCGGTTGCGCGCATAATGAACCCACCAGTCTGGTTGACTGTGCCGCCGATGACTGTGTCGCCAGCCTGTTTGGCGACCGGAAGCGGTTCGCCGCTGATCATGGATTCGTCGATGGCGCTCGATCCCTCCTCGATTTCTCCATCGACCGGAACCTTATCGCCGGGGCGGACGCGCAGACGATCGCCTGTGGCCAGCTGGTCGAGCGGCACCTCGCGCTCATCGCCGGAGCCGAAGATCTTGACCGCGCTGGGCGGTGCCAGCTCGAGCAATGCGCGCAAGGCGCTCGAGGTCGAGCCCCTGGCCTTGAGCTCGAGGACCTGTCCGAGCAGGACAAGCGTGGTTATGACCGCTGCCGCCTCGAAATAGACCCCGACCCGTCCCGAATGGTCGCGGAACGCTGCAGGGAACAGATCGGGCGCGACCGTCGCCACCACGCTGAACAGATAGGCGATGGCAACGCCAAACCCGATCAGCGTGAACATGTTGAGATTGCGCGTCTTGAGCGACTGGATGGCCCGAACGAAGAACGGCCAGGCTCCCCAAAGAACAACCGGTGTGGCAAGGGCAAACTGCGCCCATTGCGCCCAGGCAGGTTCGATCAGCCCGTCGAAACTGAGCCCCGGTGCCATGTCGCTCATCGCGTAGACGAACAGAGGCAGCGTAAGCAGTGCGCTCCACCAGAACCTACGCCGCATGTCGACCAGTTCGGGGTCGGGGCCATCGCCCAGCGAAACCGTTTCCGGTTCGAGCGCCATGCCGCAAATCGGGCATGAACCTGGCCCGGGCTGGCGGATTTCAGGGTGCATCGGGCAGGTGTAGATCGTGCCTTCGGGCACATCCTCGACCGCGTCGAGATGCGCGCCCGAGAGATAGAGCTCGGGATCGGTGACGAACTTGTCGTGACAGCGCGGCGAACAGAAATAGTGTTTCGCGCCATCATGCGTCGCGATATGCTGAGCCCCGTCGATTGCAACGCTCATGCCGCAAACCGGGTCGATCGCAGTACCCTCGATTACGCTCTCGTTCTTGCTCATCGCCTGTCCTTCCTAGCTCTTCACGACTACGAACTGCCCCATCATGCCTGCATCCTCGTGTTCGAGAATGTGGCAGTGATACATGTAGGGCAGGTCTGGGTCGGTGTGTTCTTCAAAACGCAGGAGAAGGCGTACCTGCTCGCGCGGGTTGACGATCACGGTATCCTTCAAACTGGTTTCCAATGGTGGGGGCGCTCGGCCATCGCGGTCGATCACACGAAACTGGACGTTATGGATATGAAACGGGTGGGCCATCATCGAAGCGTTGGCGATCTCCCAGATTTCCCATTGGCCGACCGGCACACGTTCGTTGATCACATTCATGTCCATCGCAGCACCGTTAATGGACATTCCGCCGCCCATCATGCCCATGTCGAGAACGAAACGCCGGGTTCGGACGGCTGACGACAGGTCGGGTGGAGCAAGCGATGCCAGTTGTGTCGGCACCCTGATGCGCTGGGCCGAACTTGCCGGCCTGATATCGAGGATTTGAAACACGTCTGCGGAAGCATCGCCGCTATCGCCGCGCCCCGTCATCCCGCCGCCCATCATTCCGCGTCCGCCCATCATGTCCATGGCGTTTTCGGGACTGCTGGCAAGAAGGCGAAGCGGGCGTCCTTCCGAGAGATCGATAATTACCTGCGCGCGCTCCCCCGGGGCGAGCCTGACCGAGCGGACGATGTGCGGACGATCGAGCAAGCCGCCATCGCTCGCGATCAGTTGCATCGAACGATCACCTTCGAGCGAAAGATCGTAAAGGCGGGCGTTCGATCCATTGAGGATGCGCAGCCGCAATTGGCCTGTCTGTGCGTCGAACACAGCGTTTTCAGTGCCGTTGACGAATATCCGGCTCCCGCGCACGCCCATCATCCGCGTGTGCATGCTCAGCGGGTACACCAAGCGGCCGGATCCATCGATGACGCGGTCCTGCACGATCAGCGGAATGTCGTCGACGCCATAGTCGCTCGGCAAGTCGAGGCGCTCTTCCTCGTCATCGCGAACAAAAATCGGCGCGGCAAGCCCGGCATAGACCTGCGGCCCGGCTTCGCGTTCCAAATGCGAATGACACCAGTAGAGCGAAGCCCGCTGGCGAACTTCGAAAGAGGGGCTCCAGCGTTCGCCGGGACGGATCAACTGATGCGGTCCGCCATCGGCTGCGGCAGGAAGTTCGAAACCATGCCAATGGACCGTAGCGCCTTCGGCCAGCTTGTTGTCGATATGAAACTGCACCCACTCGCCCCGGCGCATTTCAAGCGTCGGTCCCAGATAGGGTGCGTCGATGCCGATGGTGGGCGAAGCAACACCGGGGACGAATTCCTTCTGGCCCGGTGTCAAAGACAGGCGGAAAACCCGTGCGCCCTGCTCAATCTCGCCACGCTGCAAGGGCGGTATAGCGAGTGGATTGGACCCGTCAGTGCTGTCCAGCATCGATGCGTCTTGCGCCTTGCATCCCGCAAGCGGGAACGCGGCAAAGCCTGCAGCAGCAAAACCAGCGCTTTTGATCAGTGTGCGGCGGTCCACGGGGAATGCCTGGGTGATGCGCGGTATCCGGATCATGCTCCTCCTGTTTCGCGATGGGCGGCACCAGATTTGCCTGGCACCACCCAACCGATTTACTCCTTCGTGATCGACGTGATCACACTGCCTTCAGAACCAGTACGAAATTCAAAGGCAATTCCCTCACCGACGCTTACTTCGCTGCGCAGTTGCTCATCGGCTTCAAAAGCCATGGTCATCGCAGGCCATTCGATCGCTGGGACCGGACCGTGGTCGACGGTTATCGTGCCCGCTTCGGCATCGATTGCAGTGACCGTGCCTTCTGCGCTGACGGTTTGCATTTCGCTGCCAGGTTCCATCATTGGCATATCCTCGCCGTCCATCATCATTTCATTTTCTGCCATCGGCATGTCGTTCATGTCGGCAGTGTCCTGGCCAGAATCGCAGGCCGCCAGCGCCAGCGGAAAGGCCAGTAGGCTCATGAGGGTTGTGGTACGCATTCTTCTTCTCCTTGCGGTTGGGTTGGCCGTTCGGGCCGGGGGCGCCGCATCAACAAATATGCGGCGGGGATAACGAACATCGAAAGCAGCGGCGCGGTGATCATGCCGCCCACCATCGGCGCGGCGATGCGGCTCATGACCTCCGAACCTGCGCCGGTTCCAATGAGGACAGGGAAGAGACCGGCAAGAATGACGGCCACGGTCATCGCCTTGGGACGCACGCGCAGAAGAGCACCCTCCCTGATGGCTTCGCCCACGCCGTCCGCATCGAGGGCACCGCTGCGCCGGGCCAGCGCAGACTTGAGGTAGATCAGCATGATGACGCCGAACTCGGCAGACACACCGGCAAGCGCAATAAAACCCACCGATGTCGCAACAGACTGGTTGTAGCCCATCAGATAGAGCAGCCAGAAGCCGCCGGTGAGGGCAAAGGGCAGCGTGCCCATAACAAGTAGCGCTTCGTCGAAGCGGCGGAAGATCAGGTACAGCAAAACGAAAATGATGCCGAGCGTCGCGGGAACGACGACCTGCAACCGCTCATTGGCGCGGGTGAGATATTCAAACTGGCCCGCGTAGGAAATGCTTACACCGGCAGGCAGATCGACGCCCTCTGAAACTGCCGCCTGAAGATCGCTTACGACCGAGGTCAAATCGCGCCCGCGCGTATCGACATAGACCACGCTGATGAGACGGCCTTGCTCATTCTTGAGCATCGGGGGGCCATCGCTGACGCTCACCTGCGCTACGGTGCCGAGCGTAATTTGCTGGCCAGAGGGGGTTAGCAAAGGCAGCGCGTGCAGTTCTGCGAGGCTGTCGCGGATCTCGCGCGGATAGCGCACATTGATGGGATATCGCGCCAATCCTTCGACCGTTCTGCCGATATTCGCGCCGCCGATCGCGCCTGACACAATCTGCTGAACATCGGCGATATTCAGCCCGAAACGCGCCGCAGCGACCCGGTCGATGTCCACATCGACATAGCGGCCTCCCGAAAGACGCTCTGCCAAAGCGGAGCTGACGCCGGGAACCTGTTTTGCGACATTCTCGACCTGCAACGCCACGCGCTCGATCTCGCCAAGGTTCTCGCCAGACACTTTCACGCCTATCGGGCTCTTGATACCGGTCGCGAGCATGTCGATGCGATTGCGGATCGGGGGCACCCAGACATTGGCGAGCCCCGGCACCTGCACCGCACGATCAAGCTCTTCGACGAGCTTCTCCGGCGTCATTCCGGGTCGCCACTCTTCTCGAGGTTTGAACCGGATGGTCGTCTCGAACATCGTGAGCGGCGCCGGGTCTGTTGCGGTATCCGCGCGTCCTGCCTTGCCGAACACGGTGTCGACTTCGGGTACGGATTTGATCAGTCGATCAGTCCGCTGAAGCAATGCCGACGCTTCACCAGGAGACAGACCAGGCAACGCGCTTGGCATATAAAGCAAGTCGCCTTCGTCGAGCGGCGGCAGGAATTCTCCTCCAAGGCGGGTGAACGGGACCAGCGCTGTAAGGAATACGAGGCCTGCCACAACCAATGTGGTTTTCGGTCGGCGCATTACCCAATCAAGACCGGGCCGGTAGGCGTTGGTCAGCAAGCGATTGAGGAGGTTGGTGTCCTCCTTGGGTATCTTGCCGCGGATCAGCCAGCCCATGAGTACGGGAACCAGTGTCACCGACAGAATGGCGGCCGCCGCCATGGCATAGGTCTTGGTAAAGGCCAGTGGGGAAAAAAGGCGGCCTTCCTGCGCCTGCAGAGTAAACACCGGCAGGAACGATAGGGTTATGATCAGGAGGCTGAAAAACAGCGCTGGCCCCACCTCTTTCGATGCGTCCGCAATCAGTTTCCAGCGTTCATCGTTGGACATCTGCTCGTCGGGATGGTCCTCTTCCCAATGCTCGATATGCTTGTGCGCGTTCTCGATCATGACGATGGCAGCGTCGACCATCGCGCCGATTGCGATGGCTATGCCGCCCAAGGACATGATGTTCGCATCGACCCCTTGAAAACGCATCACGATAAAGGCCGCCAGCACCCCCAATGGAAGCGTGACGATCGCCACCAATGCTGACCGCACATGCCATAAGAATAGCGCGCAAACGATCGCGACGATAATAAACTCGGCGATGAGCTTTCCGGTCAGGTTTTCGATCGAGGCATCGATCAGCTTCGAACGATCATAGGTCGTGACAATCTCGACCCCTTCGGGAAGACTGGCCTGGAGCACGTCGAGCTTCTCTTCGACAGCCGCGATGGTTGCCCGCGCATCCTCACCCTGTCTGAGCACGACAATACCGCCTGCGACCTCGCCTTCGCCATTGAGTTCGGCGATTCCTCGCCGCATTTCGGGGCCAAGCTGGATCGTGGCGACATCGGACAAGGTGACGGGGATACCGTTACCCACCGATTTCAGCGGAATCTGTCTGAAGTCGTTGAGAGATGTGAGATAGCCCGAAGCGCGGACCATGAATTCGGCCTCGCCCATTTCAACCACCGATCCGCCGGCCTCCTGATTTGAGGCCTGGATGGCACGCACGACATCGCTGTAGGTGACGCCAAGCGAAGCCATCCGGTAGGGTTCCAGCACGACCTGGTACTGCTTGACCATGCCGCCAACGCTTGCAACCTCTGCAATGCCGGGGATGGTCTGGAGCTCATAGCGCAGGAACCAGTCCTGAAGACTTCTGAGCCCAGCAAGATCGCTGTTCCCCGTTCGGTCGACGAGAGCATATTCGTAAATCCAGCCCACCCCCGTCGCGTCCGGCCCCAGCGAGCTTGTCACACCTTCGGGCAATTCGTTTTGCACTTGGTTGAGATATTCCAGCACGCGCGAGCGCGCCCAGTAGAGGTCCGTACCGTCCTCGAAGATCACATAGACGAAGCTGTCGCCGAACATCGAATAGCCGCGCACCGTTTCCGCGCCCGGCACCGAGAGCATCGTCGTTGCGAGCGGGTATGTGACCTGATCCTCAACGATGCGCGGAGCTTGGCCCGGATAATTAGACCGCACCACGACCTGCACATCAGACAGATCGGGGATCGCATCGACAGGCGTTGCGCGCACCGCCCAGAAGCCAGCCAGCGTGACCGCGATAGCCGCCAGAACGATGAAAAACCGATTGGCGATCGATGCATCGATTATGCGCGCGATCATCGGTCGGTCTTCCGAATGGATTCGATACGCGGACCGGTGTCGTGCTGCGAGAACGTAAACTCGACCTTGTCGCCCGGTTCAATACCGTCAACTAGAGCGGCGTCTTCGAGTGCGAAGGGCATGACCATGCTCGGCCATTCGAGAGCGGGAACCGGCGCGTGATTGAGAGTGATCGAAGCACCAGCGATTTTCGTCACTCTTCCCGTAGCGGTGTACGTCCTCATGTTTGGCGAGCCTTCCGACGCCATGCTCATGGTCCCATCGATCGACCTGACGTCGATCCCGCTAAGACTTGCTTCGGAGTCGATCAGGAACTGACCTGAAGTGACGACCTGCTCGCCCTCCGCAAGGCCTGCGAGTATCTCTGTCCTGCCATTCGCTTCGCGCCCGATTTCGACCTCAGCAGGCAGGAACGCGCCTTCATCCTGCTTGAGCATCACGAGATTTCGGCGTCCGGTTCGAATGACCGCCTCCGACGGTACCAGCAAGGCTCGCCGTGTGTCGGGTGAAAGCGACACCTGCGCGAACATCCCCGGTTTCAACCTGCCGCGCGGATTGGGTAGCTCAGCCCGAACGGTGATGGTTCGGCTCGCGGCATCGGCGCTTGGAAGGATGGCAACAATCCGTCCCGCAAATCGCTGATCCGGATACGCTGCCAAGGTCGCACTGATGGGCTGGCCCTGCCGGACATTTGCGGCCTGGACTTCAGGAACCGAAGCTTCAAGCCATATCGGCGTAAAGCCCGTAATCTCGGCCAAAGTCTGACCTTCCATTACAGTCATGCCCGAGCGCACCCCAAGCATTGTTACGGCACCGCCCACGGGAGCCGTGACGGTGATCGTGTTTTGAGCTCTGCGTGTGCGTTCAACCGACGCGATCATTGCGTCGGTCATGCCGAGCAAGCGCATGCGCTGCCGCATCGCGTCTGCAAGTGCCTGATCGCCGGTATCGAGCACAGCAATGTATTCACGCTGCGCGCCGCCCCAGTCAGGGACAAGAATGTCGACTATCGGAGCGCCGCGACGCACGACATCGTCCTGTGCAAGACCATAGGTCCGTTGGACATATCCGCCCGCTCTTGGCTGGACGATGGCAACATCCCGGCTGTTGTACGCGAGGACGCCCGTCACGGTGATTTCCGGCTCGAGAACTCCGAACTCGGCCGCTGCAGTGCGAATGCCGAAATTCTGGACAAGGCCCGGATCGATCCGGACGCCCGCTTCCGCAGCTTCTCCCGCGCACTTGGGAACCAGCATCATGTCCATGAAGGGCGACTTACCGGGCTCGTCAAAGCGTTGTCCGGGCACCATCGGATCGTACCAATAGAGCACGTCCTCACAGTCAGTATCCGTCGCCGACCCAGCCCCGCTGCTCTCGCCGCCGAGCATGTGAAGACCGTAGCCAGCAGCCAGGCTGACAAGGGCAATACCTAGCCCAGCCGCAAACAAGCGTTGGCGCTGCGTAAATCGTTCGAGCACGGAGTTCATGGCCTGCCCTCCCCGTATGTGAGTTGTAGTTTGACCGCCGCCTGCACCGCCGCCTGTTCGCGTTCGAGAATTTCCAGCTCGAGCAGGGCAAGTGCGGATTTCGCCGCAATCACATCGACGAGATCGGCACGCCCGGCCGCAAAGCTGGCTGTCTCGAGCTCAACGCGGTCACGCGCGAGCGGAAGAAGTTCATCACGCGCGCGGCGCCATTGGCGCGTAGTGCTGCGCCAAGTGGCGAGTTGGGCTTCGAAATCCGCAACCAGCGCGCGCCTGCGATCCTCGCGGTCGGCCAAAGCGGCAGCGGCATCGGCTTCGGCGGCGGCGATGCGCGGATTCTGCCGCCGGTCGGTGAAGATCGGAAGAGTAATCGACCCCATGACCGACACCGCATCGCCAAACGCCTGGTCGCGACGACCATAGGTGACGCTCACCCCAAAATCCGGCCGCTTTTCAGCGCGAGCGAGCGCCACACCGGCTTCGGCCCGATCTTGTTCCGCATCGGCCAGAATGAGTTCGGGATTCTCTTCCAGTTCGAAGCGAAGCTGGTTTTCATCCAGAGCCGCCGTGGGAGCCTCACCCAAGGCAACCGGGTCAGGGAACGGTATGTATCGGGAAAGCTGCGCTTGCGCCGTCTCGCGCTCGGCCTCGATCGACGTCGCTGCATCCTCGATCCCAAGCAGTTCGCGCCGGATCGCCAGACTCTCTGCCGGGCGGGCCGACCCGGAGGCGACGGCGCTGTTCGCTGCGGGTACGAATGCCCTCAATTCGTCCAGCGCGGCGTGGGCAAGCTCAATCCGCGCCTGCGCATAATAGAGCCTCACCCAAGCCGTTCCCGCATCGGCGAGGAGATCACGGTCGGTCACACCCAGGCGCGCTTCGGCTAGCCTCACTTCCGAACTGGCAACGCCAAATTTCGCCCGTCGGCGGGCGAGGTTGGGTATCTCCTGCTCGATACCGATGGCGACTTGCGTAGGAAGTTGCCGGTCAAGCTCGAACGCCGCGGGACCGCTGACCGGAAGATTCATAACCCCTGCGCGTACACGCGGGTCAGGAAGCTCGTCTGCCGCTTCCGCAGCCTCGCGCCGTGATTGCACACGCAGCGCGCCAGCTTCTAGAGCGGGTTGCTCGACTCTTACCGATGCAAGGGCTTCTTCGTATCCGACAGACTGCGCTTGCGCAGCTTGTGCGCTGAGCAGGGCCGAAAACGGCAACAAGCCAATTCGCCAATCCATAATTCTCACTCTTTCAAAGCGAACTGGCCGGGAACGACTGCGGCGTACGCGTCAATCGACACGGCGCAAGTCAAGTAATCCGTCAAGCTCGCAAACGGCGCAGAGCACCGCCCGGGAAATGCTAGATGGTGAGTTCAGTTTGTGGAGGGGGAGATTCCGGCGGTCGAGGCTGGCCGTCGAGCCTGCTGGCGCTAGCGGCCAGATACGTAGGCGCAACAGGAAACGGTCCTGCATGCGCCAGTCCCGGACCCGCAAGCGCTAGCGGCGGGAGGCAATTCATGGCTACGAGACAATCGAGGCTCATCTCGCAGCATGAGCCATGCTGTTCGGTGGAGTCCGTTTCGGAAACCATCTGTTCGGGCATCGCGTGTTCAGACATGCCGTGCTCGGCCATGCTTTGCGCCATTTCAGCACAATCAGCCGACCCAGCCATATCGCTCTGCGGAACGGCCGCTTGCGCAGCAACCTGCACAAACAGTCCGAAACTGAAGCAAATCAGGGTCAAGGCGCGAACAAACTTCACGAACCTGCGATAGTCTGAATACGGAGCCGAGGCAATCCAGCGACCAAAATGCGAATTTCGAGCATCATCTTCCGAATTCGTCGCCTTTGATATGTTCGGTGCCCGCTTCCTCATGCTTATCCCTGTGCGCATCGCGAAGGATATCGATCCCGCCATACAGGGCAATGCCAGCAACCGCGATCCCAACCACGAGATCCGGCCAATTTGCGCCTGTAAGCATAACGATGATCCCGGCGACGATGATGCCGCCGTTCGATATGAAATCGTTGAAGCTAAAGGTGGTCGCTGCGCGCAGATTAACATCCTTTTGCTGAAGCTTCTGGAGCATGCGCAGGCAGATGAGGTTCACCACCGCCGCGATGGCCGCCATGGCGATCATCATCAGGCCGCCCGGCTCCGAGCCTTCGATGAAACGCCTGACGGCATCGGCGATAACACCTCCGGCGAAGATCAGGAGCATGATGCCTGAGAAACGCGCGGCCCCTCGTTTCCAGGATTGCGAACGGGTGAGAGCCAGAAGACTGAGCGCGTAGACAAATGCATCGGAAGAATTGTCGAGCCCGTTGGCCAAGAGCGCGTTCGAGTCCGCAAAATAGGCAACGACAAAGAAACCAACCGCGATTGCGACGTTGAGCCACAATACGATCCACAATGTGCGTCGTTTGTCCGCCGAATCCAGATCGAAGTCATCGTTGCAGCTCATACTGGCTTCTCCACTATGTCTTTTGTGCTGCCCTTCTCTTTATACGCCAGAAGGCGAAGCGCATTGGCGACCACGATCAGCGTTGATCCCTCGTGAACCGCGACAGCGGGGCCTATCCCGAGACCGAAAATGGTTGCCGGGATGAGCACGACAACAATTCCAAGACTGACGATCATATTCTGCCGGATGATCGACCGGGTCTGTCGGCTCAGATCGACGGCGAAAGGCAGTCGGGCGAGATCATCGGCCATCAGCGCGACATCGGCTGTCTCCAATGCAACGTCCGATCCGGCAGCCCCCATTGCTATCCCGACTGTGGCATTCGCCATGGCCGGAGCGTCATTGACCCCGTCTCCGACCATCGCAACCTTGTCCTGGCCGGCAAGCTTGCGGATGGCCTTGACCTTGTCGTCGGGCATGAGATTGCCCCAGGCCTCGTCGAGGCCGACTTCCGTTCCAACCGCATCGGCCACTCTTTGGTCGTCGCCCGAGATCATGATCATTCGGGTGATCCCGAGGCCGCGCAACGCTTCGAGCGTCGCCTTTGCCGCCGCTCGCGGCGTGTCGAGCAAACCGATCGCTCCGAGATCGCGCGTTTCCGAGCGAACGCCCATTGTCGTTCGCCCGCGCTCGCGCATGCCCTCGATAGCATCCGACAGTTCGGCACTGAGCGGAGGGACCCCGTCTTGCCCGAACATTTCGAGCTTTCCGATCCACACCCGCTCACCGCCGACAAGCGCGGTGATGCCCTTGCCTGTGAAGCTTTCGAGATTGGTAGCTTCGGGCAGAGTCTCATCGCCAAGCCGCTGCTTGCCGTCCCTGACAATCGCCTGTGCCAGGGGATGATCGCTCAGATTTTCAGCCGCCGAAGCAATCGCAAGCAGTTCGTTTTCAGATACACCCTGCTCGGGTTCGACATCGGTAATGCGGGGTTCGCCTTCGGTAAGAGTACCGGTCTTGTCGAACGCGATGGCCTTGAGCGCACCGAGATCCTCGAGCGGCGCGCCGCCCTTCACCAGAATGCCGCTGCGTGCAGCTCTCGCCACTCCGGACAAGACCGCGCTCGGGGTCGCGATCGCCAAAGCGCACGGGCTCGCAGCCACAAGCACCGCCATCGCCCGGTAGAAACTGTCGCGGAACGGCTCGTCGATGATAACCCATGCGAAAAGGAGCAGGCCGGCCAGAGCGAGCACGGCAGGCACGAAAATTCGCTCGAAGCGCTGCGTGAAGCGCTGGGTAGGAGATTGCTGAGCCTCGGCTTCGCTCACCATTTGGACGACCTTGGCTAGGGTCGTATCGCTCGATCGCCGGGTCACTTCCACTTCGAGCGCGCCCGATCCGTTGATCGTCCCCGCGAAGACGCGATTGTCATCCGCAAGATTGTCAGGATTGGCGCGCGCAGAAGCGACATCCGAAACCGCGCTCTTGTCGACCGGCACGCTTTCGCCGGTCACCGGAGCCTGATTGATGGCACTGACGCCGTCCAAGATGAAGCCGTCAGCCGGAAGGCGTTCGTTCGGACGCACGATTACCACGTCGCCTAGCGCAAGCTCCTCGACCGGGATCTCAACTACGTCAGGTCCGCGCTTTACCCGTGCGGTGTCCGGGGCAAGCTCGGCGAGCGCTTCGATAGCTTTCTTCGCGCGCCCCATCGCGTAGTGTTCGAGCGCGTGGCCGAAACTGAACAGGAACAGCAGTAGCGCGCCTTCGGCCCATTCCCCGAGAAAGGCGGCGCCCGCAGCGGCGACAAGCATGAGGCTGTCGATTTCGAACCGGCGGAGGCGCAAATTGTCCCACGCCTCTCGGAGAGTGAAGAAGCCTCCGAAGAAATATGCCGCTATATAGCAAGCGAACGGCAGCCAGACCGGATGCCCGTCCCACAGTTTCTCGATCCCGAAGCCGATGGCGAGAAATGCGCCCGAAGCGAGCGAGAAAAAGAGTTCAGTATTAGCGCCGAAGATGCCGCCGTGACTGTGCCCGGAATGATCTTTATCGTCATGGCGGTGTTCTTCAGCATCCCTGGCATTTGCGGCGATTTTGTCGGCCTTGATTGAAACCCCCAGTTCTTGCAGCGCATTGGCAATCGCGGTCTCATCGGTACGCCGGCGGTCGAACTCGGCGACCAGCTTTCCGCTCGCATCGGCATTTGCTTCAAGTACGCCGGATTCGCGGGCTACCAGATCTGCGACCGTCTGCGCCCGGCGCACCGAATTAATGCCCTCGGTTTGCCACACAACATGCCCGTAGCGCCCGGAAATTTCCGCTCCTGCTACGTGCGCAAGTTCTCTGATCCGCGCGATCGTGAGACGATCGGGATCGTAAGATATTGCAAGCTGGGCAGGTGTACTGTTCGATCCTGCAAGGACCTCGACCGCATGCACCCCGGCCCGCGAACTGAGCAACGACTGCAGCCGAGCGATACATCTGTCGGTGTCGCTCGGAATGTCCGGGAGAAGCGACGATAGTTCGAGTTCGATATTCCGTGTCACTAGCTGTCGCTCCTCGCTGCTGCTGATGTCTCAACCTGGGTCGCGCGCGGTTTTCTCGCGAAGATCAGGCTTACAATGGCTGGCAATACGAACAGGGTGAGCGCGGTGGCGGTGATCAACCCGCCAATGACAACCGTAGCCAATGGACGTTGCACTTCGGCCCCGGTTCCCGTCGCAAGCGCCATCGGAACAAAGCCGAGCGATGCGACAAGCGCTGTCATCAACACTGGCCGCAGCCGTGCGATCGCGCCCTCGATGATCGCGTCGCCCAGTTCCAAGCCTTGTTCGAGACGCTGCTTGATCGCTGTGATCATGACGAGGCCGTTCAGCGTCGCAACTCCGGAGAGAGCAATGAACCCCACCGCTGCCGAGATGGAAAAAGGCATGCCGCGCATAGCCAGGAAAAAGACCCCGCCAGCCAGTGCCATGGGGATTGCGCTGAACACCGCCAGCGCAGGGACCCAACCGCCGACCGCCAAATACAGGAGCAACAAGATGACGCCGAAGGCGAGCGGAACCACGATCAGCAGACGCTGCTGAGCCTGTTGCAGGTTCTGGTACTGACCGCCCCATTCGATGAACGATGCGGAAGGCAAATCAACGCCTGCAGCGACCTCGGATTGCGCCTGTTCGACGAATGACCCAAGATCGCGCTCGCGCACGTTGGCGGATACGATCACCAGCCGGCGACCCTGCTCGCGCCGGACCTCGGCCAAGCCATCAATCACCTGAAACTTTGCCACTGCGCGCAACGGCACGGTTCCTCCATTGGGAAGCACGATCGGCAATGATCCGAGCTGGTCGAAGTCATTGCGATTTGCATCCGATAGCCTGACCACGACATCGAAACGTCGATCGCCTTCGAACACCAGCCCTGCGTTTCGACCTCCAAGCGCTATGGCAACGGACTGCGCCACGTCTTCGACCGTGAGGCCGTAGCGCGCAATCGTTGGCCTATCGAAGGCTATATCGAGCGTCGGAAAACCCGAAACCTGCTGGACCTTCACATCGGCCGCGCCCTCGACACCGCGGAGCACGACCGCGACCTGGTTTGCAGCCGCAGTCATAGCCGTAAGATCATCCCCGTAGAGTTTGACCGCGACATCGCCGCGAACGCCTGCGATGAGCTCGTTGAAGCGCAGCTCGATGGGCTGGCTGAATTCGTAGAGATTGCCAACGAGATTACCGAGCGCCTCTTCCATCTCGCTTACAAGCTGATCCTTAGACAGCGAGGGGTCCGGCCATTCTTCGCGCGGTTTGAGGATAACATAGGCATCCGAGATGTTCGGCGGCATAGGGTCGGTCGCGACCTCTGCCGTGCCGGTGCGCGAGAATACCAGCTCAACCTGCGGGAATTGCTTCAATCGCGCTTCGACCTGGCGCTGCATTGTAAGCGACTGCTCCAGTGGGGTGGAAGGAATACGCAATGACTGGACAGCCAGATCACGCTCGTCGAGCTGCGGTGTAAATTCGCTGCCGATGAAGCTGAAGACAAGCGCCGCGAGCGCGAACACGCCGACTCCGGTACCGATGACAGGCCATGGACGGGCAAGCGCTCTGCGCAGCAGCGGACCATAGCGCTCTTTCGCCAATCGGATGGGCTTTGCTTCCTGCTCGTTGATTTTCTTGTTCAGCAAGAGAGCGATCATCGCTGGGACGAAAGTAAGCGAGAGTATGAATGCCGAGGCAAGTGCCAGCATCACCGTGATGGCCATGGGCGAAAATGTCTTGCCCTCAACCCCGGTGAAGGTGAGGAGCGGCGCAAAAACCAGAAAGATGATCGCCTGGCCATACACCGTTGGCTTGATCATCTCATGCGCCGCTGCCCGCGTCTCGGCAAGGCGTTCGCGCAGTGTGAGCAAACGTCCCTCGTGCTCCTGCCTTGCGGCGAGGCGCGCGATGCTGTTTTCGACGATGATGACAGCGCCATCGACAATCAGGCCGAAATCAAGCGCACCAAGACTCATCAGGTTGCCAGATACGCCAAGCCGGTTCATGCCAATAGCTGCCATCAGCATCGACAAAGGGATGACCAGAGCTGCAATGATGGCGGCGCGGATGTTTCCAAGCAGCAGGAACAAAACGACAATGACGAGCAGCGCGCCCTCGACAAGGTTGTTGCGTACCGTCACGATGGTCGCATCGACGAGTGTCGAACGGTTGTAGACGATCTCCGCCTCAACTCCTGCTGGAAGCGACGACCGTACCTCGTCGAGCCTGTCGGCAGCACCCGCAGCTACGGTGCGGCTGTTTTCGCCTGCGCGCATCAGCACAGTACCGACGACGGCTTCCTCGCCATTCAGCGAGGCTGCACCTGTGCGGAGATCGCCGCCAATTTCGACCGTTGCCACGTCGCCGACGCGGATCGGCACACCTTCGCGCGTTGCCACCACTGCCTGCGCAATGTCTTCTACGGAATTCAGCCGGGAATCGACCCGTGCAAGAAGAGCTTCGCCAGCCCGTTCGACAAAGTTGGCGCCTTCGGCCTGGTTCGCCGCTTCCAGCGCGGTAATCAGCTGGTCGAGCGAAACGCCGTAGCCGTTGAGGCGGTCGGGGTCTGGCTGCACCAAGTACTGCTTCTCAAAGCCACCGATCGAGTCTACGCCCGCCACGCCGTTGGCCGAACGCATCAGCGGCGCGACGACCCAATCCTGTACCGTACGCAGATAGGCGGCTCTCGCCACCGCCGTGTCCAATCGCTCGCCCCGGTCCGTGACAAAGCTGCCGTCATTCTGCCAGCCAACAGCACCACCCTTGGGCGCATCGGTTCCGCCCGGATGCTCAAACTCGATGGTATACATCAACACCTCGCCGAGACCGGTCGCAATCGGACCCATCGACGGCTCCGCGCCTGCAGGAAGCGAAGAGGCGAGCGTGGCGAGCCGTTCCTCCACCTGCGATCGCGCGAAATAGATATCCGTGCCTTCCTCGAAGATCGCCGTGACCTGGCTAAAGCCATTGCGCGAGATCGAGCGGGTCATCTCCAGTCCCTCGATTCCGGCCATGCCGGTTTCGACAGGGAAGGTTACCTGCGTTTCGATCTGCGAGGGCGAGAGCGCCGGTGCCTCGGTGTTGATCTGCACCTGAACATTGGTGATGTCCGGCACCGCATCGATGGGCAATCGGGCGAGATTGAAAGCCCCCCAAATCGCTACGCTGAGGGCCAGAACCACGACCGCCCAGCGGTTTCGAACAGACCAGTCTAGGACGCTGCCAATCACGCCATCATGGCTGCTGCGCTCCTCCTCGAAGCCGCTTTCAGACCGATCAATGTCCATGTTCGGCCTCCTCTTTTCCGAGTTCGGCTTTGAGCAGGAAGGCGTTTTCGGTCGCGATCCGCTGGCCATTCTGCAATCCGGACTCGATCACGATGCGCCCTCCCGAGCGCGATCCCGTCACGACAGGCATCGCCCGAAAGCCGGTACGCGTGCGAACGAACACCACTTCACGGCCTTCGACCATCTGAACTGCGGATTCAGGCACCGAGATCAAGGTCGCATCGGTTTCACCTGAGGGCCGGATGCGCGCCTGCAAGAATGCGCCTGGCTGCAATCCGGGGACCGCTCCAGCGAGCGAAATAACTGCGGTTGCGCTGCGGCTTTCCGGATCGAGCGCGGGGGTTATCGAGCGCACACGTCCGCCGATCTCCCGCTCCTCTCCGAATTCCAGCGTTGCCTCGTCGCCGGGCCTAATTCTCGCAGCATCACTGGCGGGCAGAGCAACCTGCACTTGCAAGCCGCTCGCGTTCACGATCTGGAACATCTCTTCACCGGCGGAGACGTAGGAGCCAAGCACGATCGGCGCGCTGGTGATCTGCCCTGAAATCGGACTCGTCACGGCCAGCGAACGTCCATCCCCGCTGACACCAGCAGCGGCGGATGCAGCTTGTGCGCGTGACAGCTCCGATCTTGCCACTTGCAGATTGGCCTGCGCCGCTTCGAGATCCTGCCGGGCCGTCACATTGGCCTCGAACAGCCGCTTTTCGCGGTCGTAGAGCGCAGACAGTTCATTGACCCGCGCACGCGCGGTAGCGACCTGCGCAGCCAGTCCGGCAGCATCAGCGCTCTCGATCCGCGCGATCGCCTCCCCCTGCCTGACATAATCGCCCAGCATCTTGTTCACGCTCCTCACCACACCGGATGCACGCGCATCGATCCGTGCGCTGGCATTCGGCGCCGCGGCGACGGTCGCTGGGAATACAAGCTCCGTTGCTGCGCCGAATTGGACAGCTTCGATTTCTATCGACGAAGCTGCGATCTGCTTCGCGTCGATCAGCAGAACGCCTTCGGGGACTTCGCTCTTTTCACCTTGTTCCGCTTGCTGGTCGGGCCCGTTTGAGTCAGCGGGCCAGAAGACCCAGGCCAAGGCGGCCAGCAAGATCAGGACACCGATTACGGCGATCAAATGGCTACGTTTCATGGAAATGGGCCTCACTGTGTGGTGAGCCAGATGAGCCGCGCCGCGAGCAGGCCGCGGGTCTCTTCTGCCTGAATCAGATTTTCACGAATGGCGTCGCGCGCTTCGGCAGCCGCCAGAACTTCGATCAGCGGAAATCTGCCATTGCGGTAGCCGATTTCGACGAGCCTGAGCGCTTCCTCAGCCTGCGGCAGGGATGCGCTGGAGAGGGTCTCCACACGCGTTTCGGCGGCCAGATAAAGCGTTCGCGTCCGCTCGAACTCCACGCGGTAGTCCGCCTCGGCTATCGCCTCGCTCGCGCTTGCCGCGCGGTATTGCGCCTCGGCGGCTGCGATGTTGCCCTGGTTGCGGTTGCGAAAGGGAAGCGGAATGGAAATCCCGACGATGAACGCTTGATCGTTGCTTTCCTCAAAACGGCGCACACCTGCCGACAGCGTTGGGTCGGGAACGCCAAGCGAGCGCTCACGCGCAATTTCGGCTTCAGCAAAGGTGGTTCGAGCGCCCGCAATGCGCAGTTGCAACGGATCTTCGGAAACCGGCGGCGCAAGGGGCGGCGATAAGTCAGGAAAGACGTTCGATACTGCGGGATTGGGCTGTCCGGATACCCAGAGAGCCGCGAGCGCCTGACGTGCTGCTAAATCGTCTGCTTGTGCAGCCTGCAATTCGGCCTCCGCCTCGGCAAGCGTAGCTTGTGCACGCATAGCTCGAAGAGGCGGCTCCCGCCCGACCTCTACAAGCACGTTGGCGATCCGCGTCAGTTCACGGTTTCGCTCGACGATTTCCCGCGCGAGAACGAGGCGCTGGCCTGCGGCGACGGCCTGCACATAACGCTCGCGCACCCCCAAAGCGAGTTGCGACAAGGCAAATTCGCTCTGCAAGCCGGCGAAATCGGACGATGCGCGTGCGCTCGCGATGCGTGCGCTTCGCTTGCCGCCGAGTTCGAGCGGCTGACCGATCGCTAGGGTATATTCGGTCGATCGCAGCCCGGAGAAAGCGCCGGAGCCCGCGATGTTCTCGGCCTCGAGCGATAGCTCGGGATTGGGTCGGAGGCGTGCTTGGTCGATAGCCGCACGCGCGGCTTCGGCCTCCGCCAGAGGGCCGTAAACCCGTGGATTGCTGGAAGGGTCATCTTCCCCTTCAATGCCGACGCCCGCTCGAGCGAGCGCTTCCTCGAGTGTAACTGTTTCCTGTGCCAATACTGGCGAACCCGTGGACACGGCAATCAAGGCCGCGGCCAGTGCAAAGCACCGCATTATTGTATCTCCTGACTGAAACCAATCGAGCGCGCGCAGGCGCACTCGCACATGATTTGCTGTCAGGCTTTGGGAGGTTGGATCAGAACCGGCGGCGCGCGCGAGGTGAGCATCGAAGTCGCAAGCGGACCCTTCAGGCTATTCGTGCGCGCAAAGGGCGACCCCAGGAACACTCCACTATCGGCGAGGCTGAAGCTGCAATTGTGATGATGCGTTGCCGAATGGTCCTGACCATCGTGGTCCGGCTCGGGATCATTGCTATCGAAGTGGTCCGCCCCATGCGCATAAACGTGATCGGCCGCATGAACGAAGCTTTCGCCTTCTGAAGCATGGGCGTCAGGTAACGATAGAACACTACCGAAAAGAATGGCGATGATCGCAAGGAAGGGCAACACAAAACGCGGCACGTTACTCAACCCTTTAGGAGCCTTGCAAAGCTTGCGCAACCACGGCTGTCTGAGCGCTTGTCTTTTCATGATCACGATCTGGCACCGACGAATTCATACGCACAACCGGCCAGAAACTCGCGGAAGTGGACTTCGCGCAAAACTTTGCGTGCTGGTAACCAAGGGCGGAACTCCTCATACTCGCGCGAGACTCCGAACGGTTTCGTGGCGAATATTCCGATTTCAATCAGCCATCGCGGCCAGCGCTCGGGGTGCTTCAAGCCAAGCAAGGCCATCCGGCCACCCGTCGGGAGAGCAGCTGAGGCGCGCTCGATGATCGCGGCGTAGTCAGGTGGCATTTCCAGTCCAAAGGTGCTGATGACTGCGCTGGTCTCGCTCGGAAAGCGGAAGGCGGCTACGTCTGACTGCACAAATTCGACATTACTTGCTCGCAGGCGCTTCGCTCGTCGACGGGCTTGGTCGAGCATGCCTTGCGAAAGGTCGACCAGCGTCACCTTGCCGCTTGGTCCTACTCTCTCAAGCAGAAACGCGAGGTTTGCGCCGGTGCCAGCACACAGATCGACCACATGGTCGCCGGCGTTGAGTTCAAGCCGGTTAACCAGATCGCGTCGCCAGCGACCAAGACCGGCCCACCGAAACCCCGACACCAATCGGTCATAGATTCCCGCGTTCTTGTCGTAGAGGCGTTCAACCTGTTCGTTGGATAGAATTGCCATGGCGCGAGCTAGCGAGCTTCGCCCGAAGAGATCGTAAGAACCTCTGAGAGGTCGTCCGGGTATGGCATTGGCGCGAACGCGCTCACGTTTGCGCGTCCGGTATTCCCCCTAGGAAGCCGTCCGGTGAGATTGCCAAGGGGAGCGAGCGAAAGACGTATGACCTGCCCCAGAACTTCCCGGCCATCGCGGGTTTCAACCGCATAGCCCAGCATCGTCATATGTGAACGAAGGTGCGGCCCGAAGAAGCCCTGGCCCAGAATATGTTCTCGCTCGAGCGCGGTCCAAGCCAAAGCCCGGTCACCAGACTGCCTGGCGGTACGGAAAACGCGCCGCTCAGCTTCGATAAGTTCAATAATGTCCTTCTTTGCCACAGGATTTCACCGTTCTGCTTGCATCTTCGAATCGTCTTATGCACCTTGTAGTGGCTACAAGGTCAAGCATTGCGAGAAACCCATGAAGATTGGTGCCCTGGCGCGGAAGACCGGCACGACCGCCGAAACCATCCGCTACTACGAACGGACCGGATTGCTGGAGGAACCACCACGCACCGCCGGCAACTACCGGGACTATGGCCCGACCGAATTGGCCAGATTGCGGTTTATCCGCCGCGCACGCGACCTCGGCTTCACCATGGCGGAGGTGCGCCAATTGCTTTCTTTGGCGGATGATCCATCGCAATCGTGCGAAGCCGTGGACTCTATTGCCAGCCTCCACCTGCGCGAGGTGGATCGGAAGCTTGGTGACTTGCGAAAACTGCGAACCGAACTGCGCCATATGGTCGACGACTGCCAGCACGGAGCGGTTGGCGAATGCCGGATAATCGAAGTGCTTTCCGGCTAGCCGGACAGAGGGCGTTTATGGGAGCAGTGACGGGACGCAAGACATGATCATCTCGAAATTCGGGGCGTGTTCTGACATATCTCGTCGGTGCGTTCGACAACAGAACCGATCCAGTCATCGATCTCGGCTTCGACCCAAACCGTGCAACGGGGACCGAGCGAACGCGACTTTGGAAAACGGCCTTCGCGCATCCGCTGATAGATTGCCGTTCGGCGCAGGCCCACGCGCGCCATGACCTCGGGAAGACGAATGAGCCGGTCTGGCGTTGGCTCGACAGGAACGGCTTCCGCGTCCGTTTCGAGACCGGTCGTCATTTCAGAGAGCGAAGCTTTGTTCATCCTGCCGCTCCAGTTGCGCGAGGTGATCCGACAGGAGACCGGCGGTGCGGTGCGCGGTCCCCTTTGCCCAGCGCGGTCTCACATCGAGCAGCCTCTCGCCCAGCGCCTGATCCAAAGCAGACGGCAACTCGCTTATGAAGGTTTCAAGAAATTCCAGCACGCCGCTATTCTGCCAATCCTCGCTACGCTGCGAGTACCCCGCGAGTGCCAGCATCAGGGAGGTGCGCGGCGCGTGTCCGCTCGCGTCAAGGATGGCCAGCGCCTCTGGCAGTGTGGCTGACCTTGTCCCGGCGAGGATGCGTCGGAGCGCATCCTTGTTGATATTCGTCTGTGCGGCAATCGTCCGCCGGGACTTGCCACTTTCGTCCACGGCATGGTCGAGGAAAGCGGCGACTCCTCGCGATAGTTCTCCCCATTTGTCGTTTGTGTTTCGCGCCATTTTTCCTGCTTCCGGTGATCTTTAGCGAATCACCAACAGGCTAGGCGACGCGTCAAACTGTAGGAAAGGAAAAAGAACAAATAAGGAACTCGTAGGAAACTGGCTCATCGTTCACACGATTTGATTCGCGCAGATTCCGGCCCCTCGATCTCAGATTTCGGTGTGGGTGGCGCAATGATCGGTATTCTTGGCCGCAATGTCTGCACCGGTCGCGCAAAACCCGGTCAGATTGCCCAGAATCGACGATTTCTCTTGGTCGGAATACCGCGTGCGGCAGTTTCCGTTTTCCTACACCCTGCCTTCCAACCGAGGAAAGAACATACAGCGAACACATCGCTGGTCCATGTTCGATACGGAGTTCCTCGATGACCAAAGCAATCACTCTTCAGCGCCAATCCACCAAAGGCATTCGTGCCCGCGACTATATTCTTCCGGCCGCCATTGCGCTCGCCTGCGCCAGTGCGGCCTATGCCGGTGCCGACACGACCTTCGATCCCGCGCTGCAGAAGTTTACCGATTTCCTCGAAGGTTCGGGCGGCAAGATCATCACCGTCCTCAGCCTTGCCGGCGGGCTTATCGCGCTCGCCTCGGGCCGCTTCGCCCTCGGGCAGGTCGCGGTCCCGGTCGGTGTCGGTATCGGCGTCGGCACCGGTGTGCCGATTGTCACCTCGGTCGTGACCGCGACCATCTGATCGCGGTCTAACGACGGGAGGGCGGCATGGCCGACAGATACCTCGTTCCACGGCGGCTCGACGATCCGGAGCTCATCGGTTTCTGGACCATCGACGAGTTTGCGGGACTGCTCGTCCCGTTCGCCTGGGGCATCCTTGCGCAGCACATCATCACCGGCACCGGCCTATCGGTCATGACCTGGTTCGCCCTTCGAAAGGCGAAGGCATCAGGCGCAGGGTCGAAACTGGTCCATGCTGCCTACTGGTATCTGCCGGGGAGCTTCCTCGGGCTGAAAGCCACGCCGCCCTCCCACTGCCGCCTGCTCGCAGGCTGAGGGAGGACCCAAGTGAAACACGAATTCGCGTACGAGGAAGCCCAGCGTCATCTCAAGCAGCGCAATCGCTTCGCCGCGCTGGCAGCCGTGCTGGGCCTCACAAGCGTGCTGGCGGTCGGCGCGGCGGCGACGCGCGAGGAAAGTGTAATCCTGGTCCCGGTTACGCCTGAGCGGATAACGCTCACGAGCAGCGCAACCGATGCGCACTACCTTGAGCTTGTCACCCGCGACACCGCGCTCATGCTGCTCAATCGCGCACCCGAGAGCCTCGACTACTGGATGGAACAGGTCCTGAAGGTGGCAGATCCAACAGCGCACGGAAGCCTCAAGGCCGAGCTCGTCAAGATCGTCGACGAGCAGCGCGGTTCGGACATCAGCCAGGCCTTCGTCATCTCGCGGATGGAGGTCGATCCGCAGGCGCTCACCGCTGTCGTCACCGGCACGCTCAAGACCTTTGTTGGAGCGCAGGTGATCGCCAGCCAGCAGCGCAGCTTCGCCTTCAGCTGGAACCGCCGCGGCCTCAGCCTCGGCCTCACCGGCTTCCGCCAGCTCCCAACCGAAACCGAGGAGGAGAACCCATGACACTCCTATCCCGCCCCTTCCCCGCCGCGCTGACCAGCGTTGCGCTGGCAATCGCCACGGCCGCCTACGCTTCACCGGCACATGCCGACCAGTTCGTCGAGGCCGCTGATGGCGCCGCGATCGATTGCGTGCTCGCGCGCGGCGCGCTGACCCGTATCGCCCTCATCAAGGATGGTTTCGCCAATGTCTCGAAGATGGCGAGCGGCTATCCCTACAACGATTTCGAGGTGACCCACGAACCGGTGCGCGGCGACATCTATGTCTCGGTGCCGCTGCAATACGCGAGCGCCAGAGTCAGCTTCTTCGCGACCAGCAGCGCGGGCTATGTCTATAAGTTCGCCTGCCGCGTCGATGGCGAGGAAGCGAGCCAGCTCTTCGTCACCAATCCCGCGCTCGCCAAATCCCAGGCGAGCGAATGGGAAGGCTATGCAGCGACGCGCGACGAAGCCGCGATCCGCCTGATCGAGGCGATGGCGAGCGACGGTGTTCTGCCGGGCTTCCGGGCGCGCGCCGAACTCTCGCGACCACGCCGCACCGACAGCCTCGAAGTGCAGCAGGTCGCCGAATATGAAGGTGCCGAGCTGATCGGTCAGGCCTTCACCCTGCGCAATCTCGGTCCGATGCCCGTCGACCTTGCCGGTGAACGCGAGGCGCCCGCCGGGGCGCTGGCCTTTGCCTATGGCCGCGACAGTCTCCAGCCCGGCGCGAGCACGCAGGCCTTCCTCGTCTTTGCGAAGGGAGGGCTCGAATAATGGCCGATACCGACAGACACGATACGCCCGCCGCAGCGCCCAAGGACGAGACGCGCGGCGAAGCCCGGCGCAATCTCAACCGCACGGTCGCGCAGCGCCAGAAGCTGCTGCTCGCCGGCATCGGCGGGGTGGCACTCATCTCCGGTTCGATGTTCATCTTCGGCGGCGAGGATGAAGCCGGCGCCGGCGGCGCGGGCGCGACCACGATCGAGACCGGCGCGCTGGTCAATCGCAATCTCTCGCAGCGCGAATTCGTCGCCACTTACGGCAACCGTCTTGATGCGCAGGGCCGCGCGATCAAGGACCTGCAGGAAAGCCAGCTTCCCAAGGCCTCGATCGAGCAGGAGCTCGAGACATTGCGCGGCGAAAACGCGGGGATGATCAGCGACGGTCAGGCGGCGATCGATGCGATCTCGGCCGAGAACGCCGCCTTGCGCTCGGAACTCGAGACGGTGCGCGCCAATCCCCCAGTTACGCCGGTTCCCTCAGCCGATCCGCGGGCTCCGGGCTTCCCTCCCGGAGCGCTCGAGCCACCCAGCGAACCCAAGGCAAGCCTGCTGAGTTTCTCATCCGACAAGCCGGGCGCCGCCAAGACCAAGGCAATCGAAAGCGCGCCGACGCTGCTGCTCGAGGCAAGCCGCGATTACCTGCCGCCCAACAGCTATGCACCTGCCACCGTGATCGTCGGGGTCGACGCCTCGACGGGCGTTACCAGCCAGAGCGATCCGCTGCCCGTGGTGCTGCGTATCACCGGTCCGGCGCGCTCGGTGCTGCAGGGCAACAAGCTTCTCACCACCGATCTCACCGGCTGCCTCGTCAACGGCGCGGCGCGCGGCGATCTCTCGGCCGAGAAGGTTTACGTCAAGCTTGTGCGCATGACCTGTGCGCAACCGGGCGGACGCTTTGCGGTGAGCGAGGTCAAGGGGTTCATCGCCTTTGCCGGCAAGTCGGGCGTTCGCGGCAATGTCGTCAGCCGCGAAGGCAGCCTCGTCAGCCAGGCGCTGCTCGCCGGGATCGTCGGCGGGTTCGGACGCGGCTTCTCGGCCAATGCCAACGGCATCTTTGCGCAGCCTGTCGGCAGCGACGGCAGGCGCGACGCGCTCTCGCCGACCGACATTCTCGCAGGCGGCCTCGGCCAGGGCGCGGGCGAAGCCGCCGACACGGTCAGCAAATACCTCATCGAACGCGCAGAACAGTACCAACCCGTCGTCGAGATGCCGACCGGCATCGCAGTCGAGATCGTCTTTCTCGACGGCGTCCATGTCAGGAGCACACCCCAATGAACTACTCGAACCAGCGGCCCGGCCTCAAGGCGCGCGCCGCGCACATATCGCTCGCCGCCGCCAGCGCAGCAGCCCTCCTTACAAGCGGTGTCGCGGTAGTGACCGCCATGCCGGCGCAGGCCGCGATCACGCAGAATGTGGTTGAAGCGCTCAAGCTTCGTCTGCCCAAGACACCGATCGACGCGCTCGATTGCAAGACATTCGCGCCGTGGTGCGAGGTCGTCTCGGGAGAGACGCTGTTCTACATCGACGAAGCGGCACGCTACCTCTTCGTCGGGCGGCTCTACGACATGGAGGAGCGGCGCGACGTAACCGCCGCGCGCCTGCTTGAACTCAATCCCGACCTGCTCGCCGCCGGCGCAGCCCGCGCTGCCGGCGAGGACACTGCCGGTCGGCACGACGTTGCAGAACCCCGCGACAGGCGGGCCGCGACGCATGTCGATCTCAAAGTCTTGCCCGCAGTAGGCGCGATCCTGTGGGGCAATCCCAAGGGGCCGAAGCTGGTAGTCTTCTCGGATTTCCAGTGCGGCTACTGCAAGCGGCTCACCGGCGAACTCGAGAAGGCAGGCGTCCTTGTCGAGGAGCGGCCGATCTCGATCTTCGGCGCATCGAGCCGCCGCATGTCCGAGGCGGTGCTGTGCGCCGCCGATCCGGTCGGGGCGCTCCATGCCGCCTACACCGGCAAGCACCTCGAACCGCGCGCTGCCTGCAAGAAAGCAGCTGCGCTCGATGCCAACGAAGCCTTTGCACAGGCCAACGGCTTTGCCGGAACCCCGGTGATCGTCAGAGCGCGCGACGGTGCGGTGCTGCACGGCTACCGCGATGCAAAGACACTGCGCGCATTTGCCAATGCCAAGACCGGATCGAAGCAATGAGCGGCCGTGTGACCCGTGTCGGAGCGACGGCAACCCTCTCCTTGATGATCGCCGGCTGCGCTACACTTGGCGGCAACGTCAAGGGCGACTTTTCCTGCCGCGCGCCGGAGGGAAGCTGCGCGCCAACCTCGATGATCGACGATGCCGCCACCCGCGCTTCACAGGCAGAACGGTCCGGTCATGCCTCTGCGCGAGCGCACGGGGCCGGTGATCGCGAATTGCGGATCGTCGTTGCGGGCTACCGCGACGAGGCGGGCCGCATCCACGAGGCCCGGGTCGTTCATGTCGTGCTGCCCGATCGCGCTGCCGAGCGCTGGCGCGCGCCGCGTTCGACCGGCGACGTTCTGCGCGCACTGGCGCGCCCGGCTGAAGCGGAAGGCCCGCCGCCCGCCGCCGCAGAAGCACGTCCATTCCAGCATTCCAATCCCTCCCCCCAGCAGCCTCCCGATGTCCTGGTCATCCCCGCACAGGATCTGACGGAGCTGCCCGGTGCCAAAGCGCCGGACCCCGGGGCACCTGGTCGTTCCCCCTCCCCCGGCCAGGTGCCCCACCCTGTTCTGCCCGAAGGAGAGCCCAAGTGAACCTCTCGCTATCCTCTGCGCGCGACGCGCTCCTCGCTGGCCTGTTCGGCGATGCGAAGAAAGCCGACCATGCGCAGCCGCGTTTCGCGCTCGACATGCTGTCGGACTGGCTTCCGTACCGCATCTATGACGAGGGCCCGGGGCTCTACCGCAACGCGCACTCGAAGGGCTTCATTCTCGAAGTCACCCCGCTCATCGGCGCCGATGAGCGCACCGGTGAAATCCTCGGGCAGTTCTTCTCCGAGAGCCTGCCGCAAGGCGCCTGTTTGCAGGTGCTGAACTTCGCGTCTCCGCGCATCGGCGCCATCGTCGGCCCCTGGTTCGCGCCGCGCTACGAGCAGGGCGGGATCTACGAAGCGATCGCGAAGGCCCGCACCAACCGGCTCTACGATCTCGTCTGGAAGTCGGGCTCGGCACACGCGCCGTTTCATGCGCGCCATGTGCGTCTCGTGCTGTCGCTGGGCGTTCCGGTGCCCGGAAACGTGACCGATGCAGAACTCACCGAATGCCGCGACGGGATGGCGGGGATGCTGAACTCGCTCGGCCTTGCATCGAACAGGCTCGAGCCCGCAGGCCTGCTCGCACTGGTCGACGAACTCACCTCGCCGACGACAGCGCGCGAACCCGATCTCACCCACTGGAACCGCGAGGACACGCTCGACGCGCAGGCCATCCGCCGCGATATCGAACTCGAGGTCGAGGACGACCGGCTTATCTTGCGCACCGAGCGCTTCCGCGAGACCGGGCGCTCGCGAGATGGCGTGCCTCAGGTAGGTGAATGCTATCCCGACCGCTTCGATGTGCGCCATTACGGCGTGCGCTCTACCCCTGAGCGCTGGGCACCGTGGGAATGCGCGCGGCTCATCGGCGACATGTTTACTGACAAGCTGCGCTTTCCCTGTCCCGCCGCGACAATGCTGTGCCTGCACTATCCCGACCAGGAGGCCGCCTCGGCGCGCGCCGGCTACAAGTTCATGCGCACCACCAGCCTTTCGGAAACGAAGAGCGCGCGCTTCCTCCCTAGGCTTGGCGAGCAATCGGCCGAATGGAAGCACGTCCAGGCCGAGCTCCAGGCGGGCAAAAAGCTGGTGAAGCTCTTTTACGGCCTCACCACTATCTCGCCGCTGGGGGAAGGCGATGCGCATGAGCGCACGGTCAAGGCGATCTACAAGGCCGCCGGCTGGGACCTTGCCGACGAGCGGTTCCTCCAGCTGCAAGGCCTGGTCGCGGCATTCCCGTTGAGCCTCGCCGATGGTCTGGTCCACGACCTTGCGCGGCTCAAACGCTTCCGGACCATGCTCTCGACCACCGCGGCCAATATCGCCCCCCTGCAGGGCGAGTATCTCGGCGGGACGATCCCGCACCTGCTGCTCCTCGGACGGCGCGGCCAGCCCTTCTTCTGGTCGCCCTTCGAGAACGCGGCGGGCAACCACAACATCGCGATCTGCGGAAAGTCGGGCTCGGGCAAGTCGGTGCTGCTGCAGGAGCTGTGCGCCGCGCTGCGCGGCGCGGGCGCCAAGGTCGTGGTGATCGACGACGGACGCAGTTTTGAGCATTCGGTCAAGTTACAGGGCGGCCGCTTCGTCGAGTTCACGCTCGCCTCGGGATTCTCACTCAACCCCTTCTCGATGGTCGACGATGCCCGCGCGCATGAAGACGAGGATTACCGGCTCGACTGCTTCGCCATGATCAAGGCCATCGTTGGCCAGATGGCGCGGCCAAGCGCCGCGCCTTCGGACACCGAGCGCGGGCTGATCGACCGCGCGGTGACGCAGGTGTGGGAAGCGCTCGGCAGCGGCGGGGCGATCGACGACGTCGCGCATGCGCTCCATCAGAGCGAGAACGAGGCGGGCAAGGATCTCGCCACAGCGATCGCGCCCTTCTGCCGCGGTGGCAGCTATGCCGGGTTCTTCTCGGGGAAAGCGAGTTTCGCGCTCGAAGACGATTTCACCGTCTTCGAGATGAGCGACCTCGCGTCCCGCGAGGAGCTTCGAAGCGTTGTCCTCTCGGCAATCATGTTCATGACCGGTCAGGCGATGACGCGCTCGTCGCGCTCGACCAAGAAGCTGCTGCTGATCGACGAGGCCTGGGCGATGCTCAAGGGCGGTTCGATGGGCGAGTTCGTCGAGACCTATGCCCGCACCGCGCGCAAATATGGCGGCGCGCTTGCGACCGCGACCCAGTCCTTGAACGACTACTACAAGTCCGATGGTGCGCGCGCCGCGCTCGAAAACAGCGACTGGATGCTGGTGCTCCAACAGAAGCCCGAGACCATCGCCGATTTCCGCAAGGAGGCCCGGCTCGACATGGACGACCGGACCGAGACGCTGATCCGCAGCCTCAAGCGCTCGGGCACCGAGTACAGCGAGATCTACCTCAAAGGTCCCGAGATGGAAGCCGTTGGACGCCTGGTGCTCGACACACTCTCGGCAACCATCTTCTCCTCCGATCCCGACACCTATGCCGCGATCCACCGCCATGTCGAAAACGGCATGCCGCTGGAGCGCGCAGTCGCGCTGGTCGCAGGCGTAGAAGGAGGCATGTGATGGTGCTCGAGACCACCACGCTCGTAAATCGCGTGCCGCTTCCGTCAGTCAGACAAGCCCGCGACAAGCACCGTGTGATCGACTGGCTGGCGCTGTTCCAGGGCACCTGCCTGGTGCTGATCGAAACGGCAAGCTTCGCGGCGAGCACGCTGCTGCTGGTCCTCGGCCTGCCGCTGTTCGTGTTCCTGGCTGTAGCAGGCTGGGATCTCACGGCGCTGTTCGCGCAGCTCGGCAATCTTGCCGACCATTACCGCACCGCTGAACCGGTCGCGCGCCGCTTCTTTGCGCAGGACCTCCAGATCGCATTCCTCATCGCAGCTGGCGGCCTCACCCTGCTGCGGCTGCCGGCTTTCCTGCGCCGCCTCGATCGCCGCCTCGCCGAAGGATCTCCCCGCCATGGATAGACTGCACCTCCCGCTTAGCCAGCTGGGCCCGAAACTCCTCGCCGTAGCGGTGCTCGTTGCCGCGCTCCTGTGGGGTGCGTGGATCACGCAGCAGGTCACCAGCTCCCCGGAGCAGCGGATCGTCACGGTCCGGCTCGCCGAGACCATCGGGACATTCGTCGAGGAAGCCGCGCGCGCCGATGCCGATCCGGCGGTCGTCCAAGCGGCTAGCCTTGCCTACCTCAAGGCCGCCGAAAGCGCCGTTGCCGACATGGGCCATGACGGCCGCGTGGTGCTGGTTGCCGAGGCCGTGCTCGCGGGCGCTGCCGAAGACGCAACCTCCGAACTCGAGCAGCGCATCGCGGACAAGCTCGCAGGGGAGATCCAGCCATGAGCCTGCCCCGCTCGATCCGCCGTTCGCTGCTGCTCTCGGGGCTGGTCCTGCTGCCGCTCGCCTGGGCGCCGCTCGATGCCTTCAGCAAGGACCACGCTTTCCTCATCAATGCGAGCCCGAGCCTGCCAAACTGGGCGTTCTGGCTCGACAAGCGCGCGCCGATCGAACGCGGCAGCCTGATCTTCTTTGAGCCGCCGCAAAGCGAACTCGTCGAAAGGCATTTCGGAAAGGAACCGCAGATGTTTGGCAAGCACGTGCTTGGCATGCCGGGCGATGTCGTGCGCCACGAGGGCGATGCGGTCTTCATCGACGGAAAGCAGGTCGCGAGCCTGCTCGAGGTCACCCGCCTTGGCGTGCCGCTCACGCGCGGTCCCGAAGGCGCAATACCGGAAGGTTGCTACTACACCGGAACCGACCATCCACGCGGGCTAGACAGCCGCTACGGGGAAATCGGCTTCGTCTGCCGCGGGCAGATCCTCGGCAGCGGGAGGGCAATCCTGTGATGCGCTCTTTCCTTCCGATTGGCGCGCTTCTCCTCGCCATGCTCCCTGCCAGCCTGCAGGCACGAGACTACGGCCAGCGCGGCGCGGTCTTCCCTGTGATCGAGCGCGACCTGCTCGAACAGATTCATACGCGCCTCGCGCAGATGGAAAAGTCGGGCGAGACCGCGCGGCTCAACGAGGAACTCAAGCGTCGCACGATCGCACGCGTCAACCGGCCCGATCCGGTTGCCGGCCTCATTCGCGCAAGCGCAAGCCGCAGCTGGGCGTTCGATCCGACAATCGCGCTTGCTGCCGATATCCGGGGCGCAAAAGGCGCGCTGATCCATGCCGCCGGAACCCGGGTCAATCCGCTCGACAGCGTCAAGCTGCGCTCCGACCTCCTGTTTCTCGACGGCGACGACCCTGCGCAGATCGCCTGGGCGCTGAGGCAGGACGCCAATGCCAAGCTGATCCTCGTGAAAGGCGCACCGCTCGAGCTGATGAAGGCCCGTCAACGCCGCTTCTATTTCGACCAGGGCGGCAAGCTGACGCAAAAATTCGGTATCAAGGCTGTTCCCGCGCGGGTGCGCCAGAACGGGCGCTTCCTCGAAGTCAGCGAGATTGCGCTGCCGCGCCGGAAGGCACAGCCATGACCGGAATCCGCGCCTTCCTCGTGCTTTTCACGGCGATGCTGTCGCTGGTCTTCGCATCACCCGCTTCGGCCGATGCCGGTCCGGGCAAGTGCACCGGGCAATTCGTCAATCCGATCACCGACATCTGCTGGTCGTGCCTGTTCCCGATCTCGATCGGCGGGCTCGAAATCTGGCCGAGCAATCGTCCCGATCCGGACAACCCCGATTTCCCGCTGTGCCTGTGCGGTCTTCGGCCCGGCATCGCGATGGGGTTCTGGGAGCCGGTCCGGCTCGCCGATGTCAGCATGAAGCCTTGGTGCTTCGTGAACCTCGGCGGCATGAAGCTCGATCCCGGCTTTGATATCGGCTTCCGCTCGATCTCGGGTCCTTCGGCCGTGGGCGGCGCCAGCCAGTATTATTCGAGCTGGCACGTCCACTGGTATGCCTATCCGCTGATCTACTGGATGGAGATCGTCGCCGATTTTCTGTGCCTCGAGCCGGGTTCGATCGACATCCTCTACATCTCCGAGATCGATCCGCTGTGGCAGGACAGCGAGCTCACCGCGATCATCAATCCCGAGGCCGTGCTGTTTGCCAACCCGCTGGCGCTTGCCGCGTGCGCGGCGGATTGTGCTGCAGCGACCGCGAACCTGCCGCTCGACGAGATGTTCTGGTGCGCGGGCTGCCAAGGGTCGATGTACCCGATGAACGGCAACGTCTCGGCCTCGATCGGACACGTCCAGGCCTCGCGGCTCGTGCTCTCGCGCTTCGCCTACAAGCTCCACCGCGAGCTCGTCTCATGGGGGACGATGGGGTCGAAGGGCCTGTGCGGCAAGTACCTGATGCCGGTGATGAGGAAGCAGCAATACCGCTTCCAGGCCACCAGCCCCAACCCGGCGACCAAGGGCCGCTACGCCTGCCCGCCCATCGGTGCATCCACCACCTTCCAGTCCCCCGGACAGGTCATCCCCGCGATCGGCGAAGACATGGGATACCTCGTCTGGCGCAAGAGGAATTGCTGCGCGCTATGAGAAACGCTTTCCCCATACTCGTTGGCCTGAGCCTCGTGATCGCTGCCGGATTTGCCGCCGCTTCTGCGCAGGATGCCGGACCCGACCTTGACCTCGCTGAGATCCGCGCGCGAGCGGCCGAACATGCCGTCGACGCCGAGGCGCTCGCCACGTCGGTCAGGACAAAAGCGGATACCCTCGCAGAAGACACGCGCGCCGCGCAGCAGACGGCTTTCGACAATCGCGCAGGCTATGCCGAGACTGCGCAGGCGACCGCGAATGCCGGGCCGCTCGATCTCGATGGCATGATCCGCGCCCAGGCCGACGCGGAAGTGGCAGCGATGGGCGACACGCCCCGGTTCATCGCTTTTGCCTCATTGGCAATGCCCGAGCCCTCATTGAAGGCGCTGGTTCGCGATGTCTCGAGGGCCGGCGGCGTCACCGTGCTGCGCGGTTTCCCGCAAGGCGACAGCGCGCGCTTCAAGAAGCGCATCGCCGCAATCTGGAGCGATGGCGATGAGGCCGGCGCGCTCGGGATCGACCCGCGCCTGTTCCGCGCCTTCGATATCAAGGTTACCCCGAGCTTCGTGATGATCGCGAGCGATTTCAGCCCCTGCGACGGGTTCGACTGCAAAGACGTCTTGCCGCCGCACGACCGCATTGCCGGCAATATCAGCGTGGCCGAAGTGCTCGACACCTTCGCTTCGGGAGGCGGTCCGGGAGCGCAGCTCGCGCGCCTCCATTCCCGCAGGCTCGAAGGAGAACGGCCATGAGGCTCATACAATCGCTTCGCATAGGACTGCTCGGTCTTCTCGCCGTCGCCGCGCCCCTTTCCGCGCAGCAGCAGGACGCGCGGGCCGATGGCAAGGCCTTTGGCGAAAGCCTGCGCGGCGAAGCGCAAGAAGCTGCCAGATCGCAGCCCAATGCAGCAAACCTGCCCAACTACGACCGCAACGCCGTGCGAAACCTGGAAACGCTCGCCGACGCTCCCGAGCGGATCGAGAGCAATGCGGCCGCCGCTGCTACCGGACACCAGGGCTATCGGGCTATGCGCGACAGCGTGGCCAATCGCGCGCGCTTCGATCCAAGTGAGATCGAGGACGTCATTGCGCGCAGCCTCGCCATCAACGAGACCCCGCTCGACTACACCAGCGGCATGGCAATCTCGGGTGGCCAGGGTAATTGCGTGCCGCTGCCGACCGGGTCCGGATCGGCAGGGACCTACACCGCTACCTGCAACACTGGCACGCGGATCGACCAGTCGGTGGGTCAGTGCGCGGTGCCGCTCGTTGCCAGCGTGACCCGGCGCCAGCAATGGCACTATCTCTGCAATGAGACGAGCACAGTCTATGGATATCCCTGGTGCTCGGCATTCGATGGGGGGTCGTGCCGGATCACCGGGTATCAGCCCGGACCCTGCCTCCAGTGGCGGGAGGACCAGTTCTATAGATACTGCACCGAACCTGGCGATCCCATCGCTGAAATCACATGCGACAATCCAGATGCGCGCTACACGCCCTATGCGGTGACCACGGACAGCACGATCGATACCTTTTCCGACGAGAGCCAGTGCATCGGATTTGCCGATAATGGCGATTGCACACTCGACAATGAGATCTGCACCGATGCCGATCCGCAGACCCGCGTGATCGACGGCGTCTCGGTGACACGGCCGTGCTGGGAATGGCAGCGCAGCTACACCTGCACTTCGCGCGAAGCGGCGACCGACTGTTCCGACATCGAAAGCCAGGGCACCTGCCGGTTCATCGGCGAGGAATGCCTCACCGACGAGATGCCCTGCGAGACCTGGGAGCGCATCTACGAATGTCCCCTGCCCGGTACGGACATCTCCACCCAGTATGTCTGCGACGGCGATGTCTATTGCATTGATGGCAGCTGCGAGACGATCGAGCGCACCGCCAATGACGAGTTCAAGGATGCGGCGGTCGCATTGCACGCCATGGACGAGGCGCGCGGCCAGTTCGATCCGAACACGCTGACGCTGTTCCGCGGCACGCGCAACACCTGCTCGTCCAAGGTCTTCGGCGTCCTCAACTGCTGCAAGGGCAAGGGCTTCCCGCTCATCCCCGGAATCAGCCTGCTGGTCGCGCTCGGCTGCAACCGCGAGGAAGTGCTGCTCCACGAACGCGACGCGCAGGGGCTGTGCGCTTATGTCGGAACTTATTGTTCGGACAAGTTCCTTGGCGTCTGCCTGACGAAGAAGAAGGTCTATTGCTGTTTCGAGAGCAAGCTCTCGCGGATCCTGCAGGAACAGGGCCGCAAGCAACTCCCCAAGCCATGGGACAAGCCCAAAGAAGAACAATGTGAGGGGTTCACTCTCGACGAGTTTGCCCGGCTCGACCTCAGCCGGATGGATTTCAGCGAAGTCTATGCCGAGTTCACCGACGCGGCCCGACTTCCCGACGAACTCGAGACCAGCATCCTCATCCAGCAGAGGATCGAAGATTATTACGCAAGGGGCGGCCAATGACCCATCTGCATCACCTCACGGCGCTCGCGCTCGGCATAGCTGCCCTGCCCGCCACTCTGGCCCAGGCGCAGGAGCGGCGGGACACAAGATCGACCACCTCGGCAGACGCGCTCTACTGCGAAGAGCGCAGGCTCGGCTACTGGTTCTACTGCGTGAAGCCCGCTCCCATTGAAGAGCCACAACAGCCTGAAGCCGAGCAGGTCGCGGCCAGCCAAGAACTCGACGCGATCACCTCCGAGCTTCGCGAACTCAAGGCGCGCGCGATCCTCTATCCGACCGAGGCCAATGTAGCGGCCTATATCCGCTTCCAGCGCGCGCAGCTCGACCGCGCCTCGCTGTTCTCCGATGTCTGGCAGCGGGCGATCTGGCAGGACCCGGACCTCGACTACACGCTTGAACGCCCCGTCGGAGCGGTCGCCAAGAAGCAGTGGCAGGATGCCCGCAGCGCGGAGCGCGATTACGTCATGGCAACGCTCTCCCAGCGCTACGGCCTTTTCTATTTCTTCAGTTCGACCTGCGGCCCGTGCGAAGTGATGGGCCCGATCGTCAAAGGCGTCGCCGACCGCTGGCGGATCACCGTGCGCGCGATCTCCACCGATGGCGGTTCATCCCGGCATTTTCCCGACTATCGGGTCGAGACGAACCAGCGCGGCAAGCTTGGTCTCGAAGGCAAAGCCACCCCCGCTCTGGTGCTGTGGGACAGCGTGACCAAACGCCCGATTCCGATCGGCTACGGCGTGCTCTCGGCCGACGAGCTGCAGGACCGCATCTACCTTCTCACCTCCAAGGAAGCCGGACATGATTACTAGCATCCGCAATGCGGCATTGACCCTCGCCGCCGCCAGCATGGTTGCCTCACCGGTCGCCGCGAATGTTGGCGACAGCATGGACCGCTTCATGGATGACATGGGCGCGGCGGCGAATGTCACCGGCCCGACCGCCTTCGAAGGCCAGTCGGCAGGCTATTACAGCCTCGGCAATGTCTGGACGCGCTTCCCTCAGAAGACGACCAACATCGCCAATCTCCAGCTGCCGCGCGCAAGGGCGGGCTGCGGGGGCATCGATATCTTTGCCGGGTCTTTTTCCTTCATCAATGCGAGCGAGATGGTCGCGCTCCTGAAAGCCGTCGCCAACAACGCGGTCGGCTTTGCTTTCAGCCTCGCGATCGACACCGTCTGTCCCGAGTGCAACAAGATCATGCAGGAATTTAGCCAGAAGGCTCAGCTCATGAACAATCTCTCGATCAACTCCTGCGAAATGGCGCAGGGGCTGGTCGGCGGCCTGTGGCCCAAGGGCGATCTCGCCGACAAGGCGATCTGCGAAGCCATCGGGAATTCCGAAGGTATCTTCACCGACTATGCGGCCGCCAAGCACGGCTGCGGCACGCGCGGCCAGCGCGCGTCAACCAACGAAGGCGGCGGCACCGACTACGCCGACGTCAATCCCGGCGTGCCGCGCAACTACACCTGGCACGTCCTCAAGAAGAGCGCCTTCTTCAACCCCGGCGGTACTTTCGACCGCGAACTCGCCGAATACGCGATGACGCTGATTGGCACGGTCATCTACGTGCCGCCCAAGGATGATGAACCCGGCAAGTTCGTGCCCTTCGCGGGCGACGCGTCCTCGACGCTCGTAAGCGCGCTCCTAGACGGGACGCAGGGCCAGACCGTGCGCGTGTTTCGCTGCGACGAGACCGATCTTTGCCTCAATCCCACCTTCGAGCAGATGAGCCTTTCGAATGCGAAGGCCATCCGCCCGCGCGTCGCGCTCCTCATCGGCAATATGGTCGATGCGATCCGCGCCGATACCGCAATCGGCAATGCCGAGAAGGAACTGCTGCAGGTCGCCTCTGTCCCCTTATACAAGATCCTTACCGTCCAGGCCGCCTATGGACGCGGCATGCCGACCGACGATCGCGAAACGCTCGCCGAGATCGCCAGCATCGACCTGCTCTATGCCATCCTCGACCGGATCGTGTCCGAAGCCGGGCGTTCGATGGCAAGCTTCATCGCCGCCGATGAAGCCAAGCTTGCGATCTGGCGCGGCCAGGTCGCCGAAGTTCGCTCGGGCATTGTGCAGCGGCAAGCAACGGGTCAGGCCAAGGTCTCGGCGTTAATGCAGATCATCGAGAAAACGGCGATGATCGAAAACGCTCTCGCCGCTTCGATGTCGCCCTCGATGTCCGCAGCGCTCGACTGGTCACGCGGCCTCCAGTCGCGCTCGATCATCCCCTGAGGCGAATACCATGGTCGAGATCTTCACTACCGGCGGCGGCGAGTACATCGTCAATGTCTTGAACGCCGTCGCCGCGTGGACCGGGGCCGGTGGCTACAAGAGCCTGATCCAGGTGGCGCTGGTCATGGGCATGGCGCTTGCGGTCATTGTCGTCGCGTTCAATCAGGACTGGCGCGCCTGGCTCAACTGGTTCCTTGGCGCGACGCTCATCTACATGTGCCTGATGGTGCCGCGCATGGATGTGCAGGTCACCGACCGCGTCAATCCGAGCCTTGCACCGGCAGCAGTGGCCAATGTCCCGCTGGGCCTAGCGCTCATGGCAAGCTTTACCAGCCAGGCGGGCGACTACCTTACCCGTTCCGCAGAGCTCGTCTTTGGCCTTCCCGACGATCTCAACTATTCGAAGAACGGCATGATTTACGGCGCGCGCCTGCTCGAAGCGACACGCTCGCTGCGCATTGCCGATCCCGAGTTTGCCGCCAATTTCGATGAGCATATCCGCCAATGCGTTTTCTACGACCTGCTCCTCGGCCGCTATTCGATGAAGGAATTGTCGGAGAGCAACGATATCTGGGCGACCATTGCGCCCGGCAGTGCCGCGCGTGCGCAGCGCTTCCTCACCCGGCAGGCGGACGATAGCGTCACGGCCACGATCATCACCTGCCGCGAAGCATACACTGCGCTCTCCAACCAGTGGGCCGGGCTTATCGATGAGATGACACAGGTCGCCGGGCGCCAGCTCTACCCCCGGCAGACCGAAGCGCTCGCGAAGGCCAAGCTCATCGCCGACCTGCCGATTGCCTATCAATACCTCACCGGCGTCTCGAAGGATGCAAGCAGCATCTTCCGCCAGGTTCTGACCATCAACGCCATGAACCAGGCGATGCATGGATTTGCCGGAGCTAGCGGTGCATCGAGCGTCGATGTGTTCGCGCAGACCCGCGCCGACATCCAAACCGAACGGACCTATTCCTCGATCGCGCACAACGCGATGAAGTGGGTCCCGATCCTCAATGTCGTCCTGACGGTCGTATTCTACGCGCTCTTTCCGGTGCTCTTTCCGCTGTTCCTGATGCCCAAGACCGGACCGATCGCGCTCAGAGGATACGTCACGGGCTTCTTCTATCTGGCAGCCTGGGGGCCGCTGTTCGTCATCCTGCACATGATCCTGATGCTCAAGGGCGCGAGCGATGTGGCGGCCGCGGGCGGCGCAAGTGGTCTCAGCCTCGCAACCTTCTCCGGCATGACCGACGTCAACAACGACATCGGGATACTGGCCGGCTACCTCGTCGCATCGATTCCGTTCCTTGCCGGCGGCGTCGCCAGAGGCGCGCTCGCAATATCGGGCCAGGCCACGAGCTACCTCAATCCGAGCCAGAACGCGGCAGAAGAGGCGGCGCGCGAAGCGAGCACCGGCAATGTTTCGCTCGGCAATACCAGCCTTGAGAACTCGAACGTGTTTTCGCGCCAGTTTGCGCAAGCCAGTCTTGCTCCCAACATTAGCTACGGCGCCGCGCAGACGCGAGCCACGGGCGAAAACGGCACCCAGACCACCCGTTTCCCACAGGCCGAGTTCGCGACTGTGCCAACCTCGAGCTATCCGTTCACCCCGACACTCGGGCAGGACTTCTCGAGCCGGCTTGCGACCATGGCGAGCCAGAGCCGCGGCCAGAGCGAGACATTCTCGAACCTTGCCCAGCAATCGACGAGCTCGGCGGTCACCCGGTTCAGCGAGCTACGCGATGCCTACACCCGCTCGCGCTCGAACGAGAGCGTCAGTGGCACGTCAACGAGCGACAGCATCGGCAGCGCCTTCAGCGAGGTCGACAACGCCTCGAAGACACTCCAGCAGCAATTCGGGCTGTCGCGCCGTGCCGCCGACGACATTACTGTGTCCTGGTTCTTGAACGGGGATGGCGCGCTAGGACTCAAGGGGGAAAAGGGCGCTGGATCGGCGAGCATCGGCGTAAAGGGCGGACGCAATCAGAGCTGGACCGATAGCGATATCGGGATCGCCTCCGAGGACCGCTCGCGCATCATGGGCGCGCTGCGCCAGATCTCGGATAGTCGCAGTTGGTCGAGCACCCGTGAGGGTTTCCTGCGCGAGACAAGCTCAAGTTCTGAAGCGCTGGTGTCAAGCAGCTCGGCCGGCATCACCACGTCGATCACCGAAGCGCAGAGCTATACCCGTGAAGCACGCCGCGCCGAAGAGATCGCCAGCCGGCTCGAGAACCAGGCAAGCTGGTACGAAAGCGCCAATGCCGCAGGCACTCTCAACCTCAGCCAGGTCTATCGCGAATGGGGCATGGCGGAGATCGATGCCAATCGGGACTATTATGGGCCGGTGCGCTTCGACGATATCGACTTCCAGATGAGTGCGAGGGGCCAGCAACTCCAGACGCGGTTCGTCGAAAGCTATGCGGACCGGCTAAATGCCGAGATCGCGGACGACCTCGTTCTGCCGCCCTTTGCGCCTGTTGCTCGACCTCCCGTGAGCAACGCAGATGGCGTGCGTGGATCGGTACGGCTCGGCGGGGTACCAGGGAGTCTCGGTGCCGCCTCAAGCGAGCGCGAGGACATCGCCCGCGATGTCGATCGAGTCCAGCAGCAAGGCGAACGGCGGGTCGGGACCGTAAAAGGATACCTCGACGGCAAGACCCGCGATGCCAAGGGAGCCTCGGCCGAAGCGGCCGACGACGTGAAGGAATGGTAGGACCTCAGAGAATGACGTCGTACACAATCACAAACACGACAAAAGCCGCCAATGCAGCAGAAATCGCAATCAACTTTAGCCGTCCCCACGGGTCTGCCCAAGTCTTCTTCCAAGTGTAGGCAGTAAGTCGGTTCTCAGCGATGGCCCGGTCGACTTCACGAAAGCCTTCCCAGTCCTGCTTGCCGCCGGTGGGAGTGTTGTCTGGATCGCTCATCGCTCATTCTCCTTCGGGAGCCAGTCTGCACCCTCCCCTCTAGACAGCCCCTTCGCGTTGCCGCGAAAATAGCTGAAAATCATCGGGAAAGCGAGCACGGTATCTTGGCCTGCAGGCCCGAAAATGAAAGAAGGTGGCATGGTAGGAAGATCACCTCAGAATAATGTCTTCGATTTTCGCGCAGGAGTTCTCCGGCAGAAGCAAGGCAAACGGCGCGGCCTTGCGCTGCTTGTTGCCGGAGGCTTACTCGTTGGCATTCTGGGCGGCCTTCTCGGCATCTACTGGCCGTTTGGTTCGGCGATCGCTGAGGCACGAACCACGCACAGCTTTGCCGTTTGCGGCATGGTCAGACGCACCTGCGTCGTCGATGGCGACACTATCTGGCTTGAAGGCGTGAAAATCAGGATTGCCGATATCGACACACCGGAAATCTCGCAGCCAAGATGCGATTACGAATACGATCTCGGCATAAAGGCACGCGACAGGTTGGTGGTCCTGCTTAATCAGGGAGAGTTCTCCGCGCTTCCAATCGGTAATCGAGACGAAGACCAATATGGTCGGAAGCTGCGGGTCTTGATGCGCGATGGCCGCTCGATCGGCGACCAGTTGGTCGCAGAAGGAGTAGCCCGGACCTGGTCCGGACGCAGGGAGCCATGGTGCTGATGCGCGACTGGCCGGACAAAGACGTTTCCTTGCCGGGCAACGAGCGGGAATGGAAATTGAAGCTTGAAGCGTGGCTGCTGGGTATTCCAATTGTCCTCATGCTCATCGCAGGAGTCGGGTCACTCTTCTGATGCTCACCCGTGACCATGAGCTTTAGGGCATGGCGCTGTGGGTGGAGAAGCACCATGGCGACGCCGGAGGTGAATTCATTGCGTCGAAGATCGATCAGCTAAGCCAGGTCGGCGAGCCGGACGGGGCAAGACTTTGGCAGGATGTTGTCCGTCGCTATGAGCAACTTGTTGAGCGCAAGTCCCATTCCTGATGGAACCGTTGGGATCTCCAGCCTCAACTGACTGAAGATAGGCTTCCAGTCGCTCCAGCGTTCGTCGACGCGGCCTTCGCCCTTGCCGGAGGTCGAGCACGAATCGAGGATCACCGACTGCGCGCCTACCGAAGCGTGTCGCCGAAATATGATTATCTTTCAGATGCTTTTCGATCCGTTCCAGCAAGGTCATGACCCTTTCGCTCCGACTCGCAAATCCCTTGTGTTCTTGTTATGTTCTTAGTAGGATCGTATCCGCGAGTCTAGGAAAATTCCTACGATTGAGATTCGAAGGACAGGCGAATGGAACATGTGAGGGAGGAGCTCGACCGGCTGATCCTCAAGGGCGGATATGGCTACGCGTCGATATCGCGGCTGCTTGGCCGCAACCCTGCCTATGTGCAGCAATTCATCAAGCGCGGGTCTCCGAGAAAGCTCGATGACGAAGACCGAAAGACGCTCGCCTGCTTCTTCGGTGTCGACGAGCAAGTGCTCGGTGGTCCGGCTAATCCGGTCACCGATGGCATGGTCGAGATCCCCGTACTCGATGTGGAGGCATCCGCCGGCTTTGGCGCGGTAGCTGCTAGTGAGACTGCACACACCCGGTTTGGGTTCGATGAGCGGTGGCTGCGGCACCTGACTTCGGCCAAGAGCGCCAGCCTGTCGATCGTTGGGGTAAAGGGTGACTCGATGGAGCCCACTCTCAGCGATGGTGACGAGGTCCTGGTCGATGCATCAGATCATGGATCGCGATTGCGTGATGGGATTTATGTCCTTCGCTCTGATGATGCCCTCGTCGTGAAGCGTATCGCGATCAAACCAGGTGGTCGGCAGATCACAATTGCCAGCGACAATCCGGCCTACCCAACTTGGTACGACATGGACCGGTCTGAAGTACATGTGGTTGGCCGCGTCATCTGGTTTGGCCGCGCCTTGTAGCGGCAGGGCTTGGGCCGATTGCCGACCGTCTGCTGTGGGCAGCCGGAGACCCGAAAGTTACCGCTCGGCACACGAACCCAGGCGCGGACCAAAGCCGATGCACCTGCGAGCGCGTTGGGATCGAGCACGAATCGCAATAATCGGCTGCAATTGCTATGAGTAGTAGTGGTTGAACCGTTCGTCCTCGCGCAGCGCCTCCGGACGATATTGTAGAACCTTCCCGCACTTCTGAATGGCGGGGAGGGCAAAGCGCTCGTGGACGCTCGAGTGAACAGGTGCCCCAAGCACCGCTGCCCTAGTCGCCTCGCTCCAGCTCTTGCGAAGCTTCGTAGGCCACCATGACGGATAGGAATCTCGCAAACTCTCGACCTCGCAGTGCTGCATGCCGTCCGCGGAAGGATAGATGTTCAATTTGGAGTCGTCGATCCGAAGCGGCTCAGGTAGTGATTGAGCTTCGTCCACCATCCACTTTAGCGCGATATCGGAGAGCCGCGATTCAGTTTCCGGGTAACTTCCGCCGATGTCGGAGTGATTGCCGGCAAACCAAAGCTGGACGAACGGCTCGACATCGCCGTCGCGTGAGTAATCCAGTTGCTTGTAGCCCCACTTAACGCGAGGGAAGTCGGCACGTGTCTCGTCGATAGCAAGCGCGTGCCGGACGAAGCCAACGCGCGTACTGAGACCGCGATCATAGTTCTTCATCCGCCACTTCGCGAAGTGCCACCGCGACTCGCCATTTGAGGGAAAATCGGTGATCCGCTTGAACGACGATCTGAAGGTCTTCCAGCCGGTGTAGAGGACGCCCAGCGTGCCCAGCGAGGCGAAAGATATCCCAAACCCCACCGGCAAGGCCCAACTAAGGACAGCTGACACCACAGCGATCCCGGCTAACGTCAACGCGAGCAGAAAGCCTGAAATCAGCCAACGCACCACACCTTTGGAACCAAGGGACGCCACGGTGTCGAATACACCGACGAAGTATGGATATACGTTTGCTGCGTCGTCATCACCTGACTGATATTTTGCCCGAAACCTTCGACCAAGTTCCTGTCGCGCCGCGAAATGCGACTTGATGTCGCGGCCCGCACCGTACTCATAGACCTTCACCACCGCCTCGTGCGCTATCGCCCGCGCCTTGCTGGTGTGCTTCGGGAAGGGATTTCCATTGCCATCAGAAGAAGGAACACCACAAAGACTGATTAGGTTAGCGACGCAGCGGGCAGTGTAAGCACCCCTGCTGAACCCAAACAGATAAATCCGATCCCCCGGCTCGTAGAGGTTCAGGATCGCCTCATAGCAATCGACGATGTTGTGGGTAATGCCACGACCAGTCGCCGAGGAGATGAGCTTGTTGAGCGAACGACGAAGGCCAGTGATGCCGCTCCGTACGTCGTCATCTGTGCCCAATCCGGGATCATAGAAGCAGACCTGCTCAGCCGGATCTATTAGATTGAAAGGATCGACGCGCGCTGCTCGATAGATTTTGTAGACGTTGCTGAGACGCTGATCGGGTTTGACGCCGCCCGCCTGCCCTGTGCCGTCTGAGAAGATGCAAATGTTTTTGCTCATGATACCCTGTTCCCGATCTGTTCGACCTATCTCAGGCGCCCACGAAATTCAACCGTGAAGAGGACGATAACATGACCGATTGCCGAACCTTTCGGTCTTCGGCCTGACCATCGTAAACGACGCCGCTTTGCGCACCGAAAAAATCTCCTCGACGACGAGTCGATCTATTACGCGGACAAGTCAAACCGAAATGGATTAGGCCAGCGAGTTTCGAGCGGTATTGCGGGGAGGCTCAAATCCAGTAATGTTTTTTCATGCGAAGTGACGCCAAACAAGCAAGCTTTCCGGGAATGGAAGCGCCAGTTGAGACAATACGATTCGAGATAGCTGACCCCCTTGCCTACAGACATTCCAGATCTGCGACTGGTGTCCTTTCAATGCTTGCACTTGGCCCTGCGGATCGAGTCTTCGATGCGATCGAAGTCTCGAGTGGCGAATATGAACTCAATCATTCGTCAGGCGCAAAATTCTCCGTTTCTGCACGGAAGCTTGGCGGGAAAAACAAACACAAATTCAAGATAGAAGGTAATGTTAAGCGTTTGGACCTTGAGCTCAGCGTTCCGTACAAATCCTTTAGAATAGACGGTAAAAGCAACGACGGGAAAAGTCTGCGACCAGCGCAAATTGGCGCGCTATATGCACTCTTGTCGCACTGGTCACTTTCGCGAGAGGTGGCGACGGTTATCTTGCCAACTGGAACTGGCAAGACCGAAACGATGCTCGCTGCTTCTATTGCTGATCAAGCAAAAAGAACACTGGTTGTCGTTCCGAGCATCGAGCTCAAAGATCAGATTAGTGAGTCATTTGCGCATTGGGGTATCCTCCGAAAATTGGGTGTGATCGCTAAGAGCGCCTCCAATCCGGCCGTCTTTGTAATGAATAGGACAATCGGAAGCGAAGAAGACCTCCAAACAATCGAAGATTCCGACGTGGTAATCACGACGCCAGGACTGTTGGCCCGTGCCAACCATGATCTGCTTGACGCCGCGTCAGACAAGTTCACTCACGTATTTTTCGACGAAGCCCACCATGTAGCCGCGAAAGAATGGAGCTTCCTCAAGGAGCTCTTCAAATCAGCAAAGATCGTTCAGTTCACTGCCACACCCTACAGGACCGACCGCCAACCCATCCAAGGGAAAGTGGTTTACAATTATCCTCTTTCCCAAGCGCTCGCTGACGAATGTTTCTCAAGGATTTCGCTTGTTTCAGTCAACGAGCGACATCCAAAAAAGAAGGATCGCGCAATCGCGGACGCGGCTATGCGGCGCTTGGCTGAAGATCGCCAGAAAGGCTGGGATCGTCACCGCATGATGGTGCGAGCTAGCGGAAAGAACGAAGCAGAAGAACTGTTCAAGCTATATTCGGAGTGGTTTCCGAACGAGCGAATTGTGCTGGTACATTCCGGTACCACAAATCGTAAGTCGATCATCTCCGACATCAAGGCAGGCATGTATGACATCATTGTCTGTGTCGATATGCTCAAGGAGGGCTTCGACTTCCCAGATTTGAAGATCGCTGCCGTCCACAGCGTGCACAAATCCCTCTCAGTACTCTTACAGTTTATTGGGCGGTTCGCCCGGACGCAGGATGGCTTGGGAGATGCATCGTTTGTAGTCAATTTTGCAGACGAGCGAGTGTCGACCGATCTCGAGGAGCTGTTCCAGGAGGGTAACGGTTGGGAGAAGATAATCAGCGAGATTGCTGATGCCAAAAAAGCCGATGCGGAATCGCTCTTGGCGTTTTTGCAGGGCTGCGAACCATACTCTGGCTTCGATGCTCCAGACATCGAACTACATCCCAAGCTCGTTTATCCCGCGCTCAGCTGCATTTGTTTTAAAGCCGACAAGGCTGATTGGAGCAACTTCGCGGATGCTTTTGATCTGAAGAAATATGCAATTTCCCATCCGTATTTCAATAAGATGGAGAACGTTTTCTACTTCGCTACGCAGAAGCGGGAACGCGTGAAATGGGCACGTTCGCGCAAGATGGCGGATCAAAGGTGGGACCTCGTCGTCATGCATTTCGATGCAGGCAACAAACTCCTTTATGTCGGGTTTTCAGATAAGAAGTTGGGTGTCGCAGACCTAGTTGAAACGATCACTGGCAGTGCGGCTCGTATAATTAATGGGGATGATGTCTTCCGGACATTCGATGACATCAAGCGATTGAGCATTGTACATGCAGGGATCTTCAAGCCCGCAAATCACTTACATCGCTACTCCCGGCTAAGCGGCGCAGATGTTACAACCGAGCTAAGTCGCTGGAAGGAAGGGAAGCGATGCAAGAAATCAGACTTCGTCGGGGTCGGGTTTCGCGACGGCTTTCCAGTCAGCATAGGAGCCTCTGTAAAAGGAAAGGTCTGGAGTCCAGCGAGATCGGGTGACCTACAAGAATGGAAGCGTTGGTGCCTTGAGATCGGGCAAATGCTTACCGACAAGTCGATCGATTCCGACCAGTTGCTCGAGGATTCTGCGGAGAAGACTGAGATTGTCGAATACCCACCGGGCCTGATTGTCCTTGCTACCGACTGGTCAGAGCAGCTCTATGACAAGATGCACAAGCTCACGCTTGAGAGGCCGGGACGAAACTCATTCATGCTCTCCGAGTGTTCGATAGTCTATCTCGGCTCAAGCGGAGATACGGCCAAGTTTAGTCTCATCGTGATGGAGGACACTTATTCGTTTAGCATCAAGCTCGGCGGCGAACAGGGGCATAGTGTACAGGGCCTAGAGAATACTAATGCAAAGATTGACGGCTTGAAATCGAAGCCGTTGGACCTCACTCAGTTCTTCGCGGAAAACCCTCCCACACTTTTCCTTCTCAATAGCTGTACAATCGCCGGCTGCATTCACACCGACTATGGAGAAATGTTCGAAGTTCAGATCCCGGGCGATCGGATTAAGGTGCTTGACTGGGATGGCGTCGACCTCCCAATTGAGTCCATGTTCAAAGGGGGAATCGCACGACCCAACTCCATACAAGAATATATGATGAAGTACCTCGTGGGTCGCGGCGCGCGCATTGTATTTAATGATGATAATAGCGGAGAGTCAGCCGACGTTGTGGCAGTGTTCGTTGTAGGAGAAACGATCCGATTCGAACTGGTTCACTGTAAGTATTCTAAGGCCGATGTCGGCAATCGCTTGTCGGATTTGTACGAGGTCTGTGGCCAAGCTATCGTTTCGCTAAGGTATAAATGGAAACCTGAGGAGCTTCTCCGGCACATGCAACGACGAAATGGTGCTGGGGTTTTAAAAGGAAAACGGTTCTATCAAGGGGACAACCGTGACATTGAGGAAGTCGCGAAAGCTCTAAAATACTCGGAGGTTGAGTTTGAATTTGCGATTGCTCAGCCAGGGGTCGTTGGACCCAGCCTGAGCTTGGATCAGAAAAATCTCCTCGGTTCTGTCTATTCCACCATTGTCGAGATGACAGAAACGAAGCTACTCTGTTACTTTAACAAGTCGAGTTAGCGGTTCTAGAACTCGTCGACTGGCACGGGACGTGGGATCAGTGACCTTCCCATCTGATCCTGTTTCAGGCGCTCTTAGGTAAGCAGGTATTCGTCAGCTTTGCAGAACGGAAGAGCCAACGCCAATCGTCCGATATGAGGGCGCATTGCCGCGGTCGGCTTGCCTGACTGATCGGCAAATCACTGGGCGAAAGCTCTGCCACCGAAGGAGCGGAAAAGGTTCTGTGAAGTAGCGACCGCTTCTGCCCTACGCGCGGCACTCCCTCCATGATATGCAATGACATATGAGAGATACCGCACATATGTTTCTGCATATTCTTCTTGCTTTTCCCAAGGATGATCATATATGCTAAAACATATAGAGATCGCCCAGCATATGCAGAAACATATATATATGAACAAGGCAATCGAAGACATCGCCGCAAGCGTCAAAGAGGCTCGCACAGCGAAAGGCTTCACCCAGAAACAGCTAGGTGGACGCGTCGGCCTGCCCCAAAGCCACATCTCGAAGATCGAGAACGGCTGCGTGGACCTACAACTCTCCAGCCTTGTTGAGATAGCGCGTGCGCTGGGTCTCGAATTGAAGCTCGTACCTCGCAAGACTCTACCGGCAATCGAAGGCGTTGTGCGCTCACAGCGCGAAAGAAGCGAGGCCAGTCGGGCGCTCGCAACGATTGCCGAAACCAACCGGTTCGCTGAGCGAGTACGGGAGAGCTATCCGAGTGTCACCGAGGTGAATGAGTTTCAAAGCGCACTTAAAGAAATCCAGACCGTCAATTTCAGTCCCGAAACGCTCAAAGCCATCCAGCAGGCCTTGCAGCCCGTCGCTCACCTGAAAAAGCATCTTCAGGACCTCGGCTGGGCGCTTGAGCAGCAAGAGGGAACCAAGAAACTCGCCCAACAGATCGCAGCATCCACACGTGCCCTCCAACACGTCAGAAACCTGCAGGTCCACGCGATCGATCAAGATAGTGCCCCGAGACGGCCTGCTTACCGGCTTGAGGACGACGCCACATGATCGACGCAGCGGCTCTCGATATCTTTCTGGGTGAGACGCGCGTTGGAACCATCGCACGCCTCGATGGAGATGCGAGCATCTTCACATTCGACGAGGTCTACCTTGCCGACCTGGATCGGCCAACGCTGTCGCTCGCCTACAAGGACGCGAATGGCGAAATCATTGCCGAGACACGCAGCTATCGAACGAAGATCGAGCCGTTCTTCTCCAACCTCCTTCCCGAAGGCACGCTTCGCGACTACCTGGCCCGCCGCGCGGGCGTGAAAGCCGTACGCGAGTACCACCTTCTCGCACAGCTCGGGCGCGATCTTCCAGGCGCAGTGCGCGCCATCGCCGTCGATGCCGAGGAAAGGGAGGCCGACGAGCCCAATGAAAAAGCGGCGGGGAAGCAGGCAGAGCTCGCGCTGCGCTTCTCACTTGCCGGCGTGCAACTCAAATTCTCGGCAATCAAAGCTCAGGGCAAGAATGGCGGGCTGACGATCCCGGTCACAGGCAGCGGCGGCGACTGGATCGTCAAGCTGCCCTCTGCGAGACATCCGGACGTGCCCGAGGCGGAATTTGCAGCGATGAAACTTGCGGCAAAGATCGGGATCGACGTACCTGAAATCGACCTTGTTCCGCTCGATCAGATCGATGGCATACCCGAAGGTATCACACGCTACGGTAAATCCGCTTTTGCCATCCGGCGCTTCGACCGGGGGGAAAAGGGACCAGTGCACACCGAAGACTTCGCCCAGGTGTTCGGTGTCTTTGCAGACGATAAATACGAGAATGCGAGCTACCGCCAGATCCTTAGTGTGCTGGCGATCGAGACCGACGAACAAAGCGTGGTCGAATTCGTCCGCCGGCTCACCTACTCGGTGCTGATCGGGAATGGCGACATGCACCTCAAGAACTGGTCGTTGATCTACCCGGATAGGCGTAACGCGCTGCTGGCACCTGCCTATGACCTGCTTTCGACGCTCGCCTATATCCCAGGCGACGATGCTGCACTCAAGTTTCATAGCTCGCGCGAGTGGGCGTCCTACACCTATGATGAACTCGAAGCGATCGCCGACAAGGCAAGGCTGCCTGCCAAGCTGATCACCGCGACAGCGAAGGATGTCGTTGCACAGTTCGACGACGCCTGGAGCAGCGAAAGCGGACACCTGCCCTTCCCCGACGATGTGCGAAGCGCGATCGAGAGGCATCGCAAAACTCTTGCGATCTGAGAGCAGTTACGAAATTCGGCCATTCGCGCGTAAGCACCACCTGGACCAACTGCCGGACCAACACGTCTGAAGATTGGGTCGCAAGGCGGCCCTTCAAATCCCGAAATCCAGTGTCTTGCTCTTGCTTCGGGCGAGTTCCTTTTCGGCCTTGTTGGCCTCTTCCGGTTTCAGCTGATCAAGTTCGCCGTTTTTCTTTTCTGTCGGCGTCAACTGTGCGGTGACCTCGAGGGCCGAGGCCTTCTCGCCTTTGTTGCGTGCCACGGCTGCTCCGAGCCTGTCCGAACTGTCGACCACCAGTGTCAGGTGATCGCGAAGCCTCGTGATCGTCACGAGGAACGTTTTCTGGTTCGAAAGGTTGCGCTCGCGGCTGTCCATGACTGCAATGCCGCGATCGGATGTCAGACCCTGCGCCATGTGGGCGTTGAGCGCATAGGCAAGATCGATCCGCTTCAGCATCGGATCGTCCTTTTTGAGCTCGACCTGGTCTCCCTTGGAAGTTTCGAAAGTGACCTTCCCGCCGACAACGGCAACCACCCTGGCCTGGTCGGCATTGAACAGGCCGCGGCGATGATCGTTGCGGGTCCATCGGATCCGGTCGCCTTCATGGATCTCGAGCTTCCTCGGCTCATGCAAGGTCAGATTCTGGTCGCCCTTCCCTGCCCTGATCCGTGCCGGGTCGAACCGGAACCGCTTGCCGCGCTTATCCGCAACTTCGACCTGCCTGCCCTTCCGGTCCTGTCCCAGGACACGATACTCGCCCGCTGACAGTCCCAGGGCCTGTTGCTTTCTCGAGACCTCGAGCACCCGGCCAGGCTGATAGGCCGAGAGATGTCGCAGCTCTTCGCGGGTCGTGTTGACGCGGTCGAGCACTCCGAGCTCGGCCTTGCCCGGGCCAATCTCGCCATTGGCGAGAAGTCCCTGCTGGATGGCAGCATTGACCGCAGAGCGGATTGCGCGGCCCGAGGCGTAGATCGATGTCCGCGCGCGGTCGTCCTTGTCGAGCGCCAACCAGGTATCAGCAGCGACCAGCGCGCCATCACCCTTGGCCTCGACCGTGTGAGGCTGCAGGTGCCGCAGCGCCTTGCGCACTTCGCCCGCCTGCGCTGCCGCCTGCGCCTCGCGAACGACAGGGTCGCGGGCGCGCAGGTTGGTCGCCATTTCAGCGCTTGCCGTACCCGTCCGCTGCAGGAGCGCGAAAGGTTTGCCCGCATCGACTGCGCCGAGCTGCTTTCGGTCCCCCATCAGGACCAGGCGGTGAACGCCAGCCAGATTGGCGAGACGGACGAGCTTTTCCTTGTCCTCGTTCGAGACCATCGAAGCCTCGTCGAGCACGAGCACATGGTCCTTCAGCGCCGCCTTTGCCTCCAAACGCAGCGCCGCGTTGCCTGGATCGTCGAGCAATTTTTTCCAGCCACCAAGAAAGCGGGCCAGCGTCTGCGAGCCGATGCCGGTGTCGCGTTCGAGCATCTGGACGAGCGTGTTCTGGATCGCGAGCCCGATGACCGGGCGGCCCTCGTCGCGCAGCACCTCGGTGACGGGCTTCAGAACGCTGCTCTTGCCGGCACCGGCAATTCCCTGGACCGCGATCGTTCGATCCTCTGACGTCAGGATCAGCTTCGCCGCTCCAAGCTGGCCCTCGTTGAGGCGGAACCCCTGCCCTGCCATTGCAGCGGTCTGGACACGATCAGTCGCGCTTCCACGCTCGATTGCAGGCGAACTCGCGCCCCTGCCGGCGGCAACCTCGGACACGATCTGCTGCTCGGTCAGCACCGCGTCTCGCGAGGCGAGCCAGCCCCTGTGGTCTCCCTTGCCCGCTATCAGGTCGCCGGAGCGCACCAAGGCGCGTGTCCGCTTCTCGATATCAGCGATCGTTGTGGGGAGCCCGAAATCGAGCGCGGCCTTGTAGAGCGCGGTGCGCTCGAACGCCGCTTCGCGCTGCGAAAGATGACGCACCGCCGAAGCGACGGCCTGTGCCGCTGCGATCGTCTCACGGTCCTGTCTGAGGACCGACTTGGGCACAAGCGGATCAGCCGGATCGCCCCTGACATGCGCGGCGAAGCGTCCCAGCCATGCGCGCCCGCGCTCGACAAGCGAGCCGAACCTGCCAGTTTCGATCGACTGTCTCAGTGTGCGGGTCCGGGCCCGCTCGACCAAGGGCGCGAGGTCCAACCCGATGGATTTTGCGGTGTCGCTCCATTGCATGCCGAGGGCCTCGCGGTCCTCGATCCCGTCCTTGCTCGCGCGCGTATCGAGCGCAGCGATGCGGCCCGCTTCAAGACCAGGACCGCGCCGGGCATCGAGCACTTCCTGGCGGCGGCTCGAGAACGCCATGACCTGTTCGCGCGTGATACCGCGCGCCTCGAAGTTGCCGTGCTTGAGGGTCGGTCCCGGCTCATAGCCAAGCTTTTCGACGGCGACACGGAAGCGCGCCATCGCGATCGAGTTGAGCGTCGTATTCAGCTGCCAGAGCCGGTCGTTCTTGAGCGTACGCCACTTCCCGTCCTTGCCTCGCGTGACATTGGCGATGACCGCATGGAAATGTAGGTTCGGCTCCTGGTTGCGGTTGGTGTCGTGCTGGAACAGGCCGATCGCAAGGTTTCCCGTGGTCTGCGTGACGGTCTTGCCTTTCTCGACCATCCGGGTCTCGGCCGCATTCTTCTCAGCCCAGTGCAGCGCTTCGAGGACGGCTTCGCGGTAGGCGGCAATGATCCGCTCATCCTTCCCGACGAGCGCCAGCAGCGACCAGCTCTTGGGGACGGAGAAGGTGAGGTCTGTACCCGGGCGGTGCGTCTGTCCGGGATTGCCGACGCTGCTGCCGTCGGGCAGCTCGCCGCGCAGCAACGCGTCGAACGCTTGGGCCTCGACCTTGCCCTCAAGACCGAGGCGTTTCGCGCCATCACCGATCCATTGGCCCGAACGATCGGCATCGGCGCTGGCGTAGTAATTGTCCGAAGCGAAATAGCTCGCGGCCGCCGAAGGCGAGCGGACGTTGGCGACGGAAAGCATGGGCTGGGATCACTTTCTCTTGGCCCTCGTCCCCTCCCCGGTCCAGCGTCACATATCCGGGTCGAAGTCCCCGTAATCGTGACCATGGTCCTGCCCCAGATCGGCATCGCGACCCTGCTTTGCAGCACCGCCAAGCAGCGACTTCTGCTGCTCTTCCTGGAGCCTCTGTTCGACCTTGCTGCGCGCATCCTGCGCCCGCTGATGCGCTGCGGGATCGGGAATGTCAGACCTCGCGGAAGGTGCATCCGGTTGCTCCTTGCCGCGTTGCTCCTCAGCTCTGGAAGACAGCGGAAGCTCGGATTGAGCCGGCCGCTGAGGGTCTGATGTCCCCCTTTCCTCTTGCGCATTCGGATCGCGACGCTTCCTTGTCTGGTCCGGTCGAGCCTGATCGCCCTTGTTGCTGCGACGGGTCCGGCGCAGTTCCTTTTTGTCTTCCTTGTCGGCTTTCTTTTCAGCGCTGTCGGAGCGATCGTGCGCGACCCTCAACCGTCGAGGATCACCATCATTGTCGCCTGTTTCAGAGGCTGCTCCGGCACGGCCACCTGCTCCTTCTTTGTCATCACCGTGGCGGGCCTGTGGTGGTAGCTTAGGCATATCCCGGGGAATGAAGCCTTCGGCCACCCGAGGCCAGTTGCGCGGTTCGAGGACCACGGGTGCCGCCGGAAATCCTTCGGGAAACTTGATGAAGCCATGAAGGTTCTTGAGCTTCATCAGCTCGTCGGGAAGCAGCAGCGGGACGACCTGGCGCCGGGGCGTGAGGCTGACCGCATCGCGTGCATTGTTGTAGCCATAGCTGTATCCTTCCTCCATCTCGCGAACCTCGCGGTGGCCAATGATATCGGAACACCAGGTGGCGGTCTCGCGATCTGCTGTGCCAAGGATCAGCTTTGTGCGGGCAAGCGAGGACAGGGTCATCGCCATGTTCTCGCCGTAGACATCCTTGAGCTTGGCAAAGGCATGGATCCCGGTGACGATCGCGCCCCCGAAATTGCGCGCGGTCTGGAGGCCCTTCTCAAGCGAAGGGAGACGATGCAGCGCGCCCAGTTCGTCGATCAGGAACCAGAGCCTGATGTCCCGCGAGCGCTGGCTCGCCATCAGCGTATTGATCGCGGTGTCGAGCCACAGGGTGAGCAGCTGCGAGAGCACGCTCATGTCGATGTAGCGCGCGGACAGGAACAGGATCGAGCCCGGTTCACCTGCTCCGTTGATCCACTCACGGACCGAAAAGGGCGTCCCGTCTTCGGGCAGCATCTGCAGCGCCTTGGCATTGACATTGAATACTGCGCGCACCGATTCCGCCATGCGTGCCGCGCTCGGCGTGCTGATGGGACCAGCCATCGTGTCTTCGACGAGACGGTGCAGATCGGAGAGATCGGCGTTCATCAGTTCATGAGCGAGCGCGGCGTTGGTGCCCCGCCCCGCTTCGGCGAGCTTGAGACAGGTCTCGACGAACAGCGTGCGCGCGGCGAGTACCCAGAACTGTTCGGTGCCGCCCCCATCATGCGGGACGAGGGACTCCGCCGCAGCATGGAATTCGGCACGTGTCGAGCAATCGTTGAACACGCTCCATGCGGGACAGCGCGCGTCGAGCGGGTTGAGAATGATGTCGCGTTTGGGATCGTAGAAGCTTTCGACAAAGGCTCCGGTAAGATCGAAAATGACCGCACGTTCGCCCCGTTCACGGATCTCCCTGGTAAGCTCGGTTAGGACGACGGTCTTGCCTGTCCCGGTTGTGCCAACAAGCATCGCGTGGCTCTGCTCCAGGCGCCAAGGCCAGCTGACCCCTGCCAGATGCGCGGGAGAATAGAAGCCCGCATCCCGCAGCGAAGCCGACCCGGCCAGACGCCAGCGCCAGCCCAACGCATCGCCATACTCGCGGGCACGGGCATTGCGGTTGTGCGCGGCGATCTCCCGGTCAAGTTCACGCAAGGTAGCAAGCTCCGCCCCGCGCACATGCTTCTTCTGTTTGGACTTCTCGCCGAAGCGTTCGGCAACCCACCAGAAAAGCGCGAAGAGCGGCGCAAGAATGAACCCGGCAAGCCACAAAGCGCTGATCACCGCACTCCGGAAAAGCGCGACCGCTTCGCGCATCGGCGGGTAATCGGTGACCACGGAAATTGGAAAAGCAACGAGGCTCCCATCGGCAAGCTTGAGGTTCACAAGCTTGTTCGGATCGAACTCCATGAAGGCATAACCAGAGGCATAGGCATGCATCCACAGGAGGTAGACCTGATAGTCATCTAGCGCGCTGCTTACGTCCCAATAGACCAGCCCGAGAACGACCAGGAGTGTCACGATCAGGGGCCCCTTGAGGCCAGCAGCAAACATGAAGCCGAAATGCCCGAGGAGCTGGCTGCCGCGGGTGAAGTTGACGAGATTATGCTTCATCGTCGCCTCCCATGGGTCGGGGTGCAACGATGCCAAGGCGCTCCAGCCGGCGCTGGTAGGCAGCGACCGTTCTGTCGCGCAAAGTGCTGTCAGGATGATGTGTAAGCAGCGCATCCAATGCGACCGTGATGAAGATGTTCTGGCGGACCGGATCGGTCGCTGGAGTCCTCAGATCAGCTTCGGTCGCGCGGTGCCAGGCATCGAAGATGCAATCGCAAACAACGATACTCGCGCTGACCCTGCGCTCGTCTGCTTGTTTCCTGATCCATTCGGCGATCAGGGGCGTGACATAGGTCACGAACCGGTGGTGTCTTTGCATTTTTCCAAGTTCCTTGTGTTCAAAGAACCTGGCTCACCCTTCGAAAGGCAGGTGCCACTCTAGGCCGCAGCACGGGGTGTAGGAAAACGGAAAATTCACATAGCTTTTCAGAAAATTAAACGGATCTGTGCCGACTCGGCACGGACGAGCGAGCAACTGGGCCGCATCCGGCACAGAAGATGACATCGGTGAGATTTCGTGAATTCGCGAAGCTTTTCCATGCCTTCCATTGCAGCACCCGCTGCGTCCGGTGTGCTGTCAAGTTCCAAAGTGCGCGGGCGTTTCCGGCAACTTAGGACAACCGTTCAATGCACTGAATTTTATATCTTATTTTTGGAGCGGGAGCAGGTGGGAATTCTTGAGACGATCCGAGATTCCTCCCGGATTGCCTTCGGGCTACCAAATAGCCTTAGTCGTCCGAGATTGGATGGTGCTGATTTGACCGATTTCAGGTCAATTAGAGTCGCCTAAGTGCTTGGCAGTTTTGCTCCTGCTGCTGCTTTGTAAGCGTGCCCTTCTGCCACCAGTTCCTCACCAATCTGGCCAACTTTCAGGGACAGCTGAACTGATTTCGGACGCTCTTCGGGAAAGGCCTACCGGGCGCGAGCAGGCCTGCAATTCGAACAGTCTTGTCAGGAAACCTGCGAAGCTACTCGATGCCAAGCTTGTCGAAGAATATCTTGTTCCGCATCTCCGCATCGCGCAGCAGCTTAGTCCAACTTAGAACTTCAACATAGAGATTGATGTTTCCGAACCAGCGGAACCAACCCAAGCCATCAGGCATAGGCGTGAAGTCCTTTTCTCGCTCCAGCCAGTCTGAAACTTTCTTCGTGAGATCGCAGACCACGTATCCGTAGAAGGGAGTATTTGTGTTGACCAAAATGTCGCGATTCTGGGGCGTCTTGAACTTCCCATCGCGTATTTGATTCACGTATCGGACTATCTGCTGAACTGGGTCATCTTTCGAAGACGGGTTCGCAAAATCGTCGCGCTGCGGCTTCTTGAACTCGAAAATTGTGATGGGGTTGCTTGCTTCGTTGTCACCACGAAATGCAACTCGATTGTTGAAGATCGTGATGTCGGTCCGGTCACCCCTAGGCTCGTTGATAGGCTTTTCCGACGAGATATATGCCGAGAAATTTAGCCTCTCATCAAGTATCCAAAGGTTGTGCGCCTGAAAGTCGATTTCGTCGGAATCCTTTCGGCGCTGCATGATGATATCATGCACTTCGCCTTCTGACTTATGCTTCCCTTCATCATCAGCTTCTAGTGATTTGGCGAATATATCGAGCACACACTTCCGCATGGAAACATAGTGAATGAGATCGTTCTTGCTCGTTTCCGAGATGCTATCGATGACCTCCGAAATCTTGTCATCTAGCGCTACCCCATCACCAGCTTGTAGGATGGCCGAAACCTGCGCCCTCGTCGCCAACTCTTTCGCAAATTTCTTGCGCTGGAAATGCAGCTCAATTTCCTCATTCGAAGGCCGCATAGGAAGGTCGCTAAAGTCCGCTTCCGTACTTAGGGTTCGATGCCAAGGGGCTTGCTTGGCGACGTATTCAGCAATGCGAGCCTGCTTCCGTCTCTTCCTCTCGGCAATCTCATCACCAACGGCCGATTGCGCAATCTCTGCGGCTCTCTTCTCGATGTCTCCTTGCGAGATAGTGCTCAAGAGATCGGCTTCAGATTGAAAACGAAACTCCCCCCGTTCCAATGAGACATTCTCGTTGAGGTAGTCACCGAAAACGTACGCTTTGATAACGAAGTTGCGCCCCTTCCCCTCCTCTTCTCCTGGGGAAGGTTCGAAAAACTCGTCCGCGAATTCTGGGACGTGAGATTGCAACATCACTTCCGTGACTTCGCGACGGTGCGCTACCAGACTTATCTTGCTTCGCGCCGCTCGCGGTGAGTAGAATTTGAAAACACGAACGTGAAACTCCTTGTCTTCGCCGTTTGATGACAAAGTGAAGCTGTTATCCTCGATGGGCATCTCGACAATTTGGCTGTTCTCTTTTCCGAGATAGTCGTTGAGCGAGACAGGTGGGACAGCTGCGCCTTCATCACGAATTACGACACGCGGACAGGGTTTCTCTGCGTCAACGAAGTAGGGAAGCAACCGCTCCACGATAGCTTTGCTGATCGTATCGATGCGTTTGTCGGGGAACTTGACTGATTTGATCCCGGATATCTCAACCGTCGAACCAGTGTCTCCGGCCTCTACCGTTTCCACTTCTTCCTGAACTATGATGTCGGTATCAAGGCCCATAAGAAACGAGCGCTGCTTCGGGGTCTCGCCGTCGAGAAAAATGCTTCGAACTGCCATCTTGTCAAAGTACTTGAGACAAGTGAAGCGCCCGAACCCCTTGCCACCATCGGCAATCTTTTTTTCCGTGTAGACGGTATCAAACGCGTCGCGATTGTTTTGAGTGAAGCCGATCCCGTTGTCAGAAACGATAAAGCCATCAACGCCACGAACGCCCTCGATCAGATCCTCTTGACCGTCACGCTTTATCTGAATCTCGACCAAGCCCTCGCCATTCTTGCGTTCATCAATAGCCTGGATCGCATTGACCACCAATTCCACAAGGGGCGTGTAAACATTCGTGCCGGAGCGGATGTTCTCGACCAATCGCTTAATGTTGATGTTGCTCATGTCCGACCCGTTTTTTCCTTCAGGCTGGCTGAAGTGGGGTCGTAAACGAACTCAGTGATCGTCCCATCTTTGATGCGCGCCACGGCTTCATCAATTACGAACCGAGGGACTAGGAACCACTCCTTTGGCACAACAGGTTTACCGAAACGGTCCTTGATCTCGATGTCGAGCTTTGCGGCGCCAAATACTCGATGGATGACGCTTTCAAGCTTGGTCCGATTGATATTGAATAGCTCGTAAGTCGCGACGATCTCGACATCGGCCATGAGAAAGGTCGGGTCGATCTTGGCATTCGCAATGCGGCGCTCAACCTTTCCGCTCGTTACCCCGATTTTGTGAAGCACTTCGCGATGTGCCGCAACGGTCGGATGATCAGACTTGCTGCGCAGCACATAGATCGTGCCGCTCGCCTGGTCATCGTCGTCTTCGTTGTCGGTAAAGAGTGGGCCGGCAACAGGTTCAGTTATCCGCCTGCCTGCCTCGTCTTTGTAGAGCGCTCTCTGAAGGGAGCGAAGCAAGAGATTGCTCTCGGTGCCGTTGGAGTAGATGACACGAAGTCGAGCATCTGTTTCACCGTTAGGCGCTTTGATAGTTTCTCCCACCTCGGCGACGTAAACGGTCTGTCCACCCAGGATGAAAAGTTCACCTTGTTTGATGTCAGCCTTCAGGAAGCCCGCATCTTTCACGAACGGGCGAGTCTGGCGAATGCCGTCTTTGATTTCCCTTTGGACCTTCTCGAAGAGGGGCTGGAATTTCTCAAAGTCCTCGCATTTGTCGCGATTGGCAATTTCTTCGGCTGCACGTTTTTCAGCGCTAGAACGGACATGACGAAGCTCGGTGATGTCTGCCGTTTCGGCTTCCACACCTAGCTCAGCGAGAAGTGCATCATCGTCGAGTTCGTCAACCTCGACTGGTTGCTCGACGTTGGTGGTGTCGAGCAACCCTTGATGGTCCATCGGCTCGACAAGACTGCGGCACTCTTCTTGGTCTCGGATGCGCTCTAACCTGACGGCATACAGACGTTCGAAAATGTCATTGTCTTCGCCGTGCTGTGGGCGCTTGCCATGCTCTTCAACGAAGCGCTGAATTTCCTCAAAGCCTGCGATGATGCGTTCTTCGAGCGGAGTGCGAGTGGCAACCTTTTTGGCTTCTACCTCAACGCCTAGCTCTTCGAGGAGGTCATCGTCTTCCTGCGTGAAATTAGCCATTGGCAGCCTCGGCTTTCATGCGCGCAAGGAAGGCAACGCCTTCTGCCATTCTCTTTTCCCAAGCATCCGCTGAGGTGATCGAGGGCAAGCGTCCGCGTTCCTGTTTGAACTTCAGTGCGCGTTTGGCAAGGTCGCGAGCCTCCTCAGGAGTCAAATTGACCCGCTTGCCAGAGATGATTGAGGCAACCTGCTTCAGGCTCTCCTCGCTCATCGTCTTAGCAAGAATAGCGTATGCTTCTCCGAAAGGATTGATGCGGTCGATGAGGTCGATGTCGAGTTCTCGCACGTCCATCGCGTATTTGCGGACGCCATCAATGAGAGCCGTATTGCCTTTCTCCTCGTTGTCACCGCCCACGGCGATTTCCTTGGCCTTCTGAGTGAGATTAAGAGCTGCGATGGCGTGCTGGCGAACGGCCTCCTGATCCTCGTCATCAAGTTCGGGAAACTTGGCCTTGATAATCTTGCCCATGCGAACCTGAGTGAGCTCTTCGGGCACAAGCTCCTCATCAAAGAGTCCGCGTTCAATCGAGGATTTGTCCTGGACGAAAGCCGTGATGACCTCGTTGAGGTCTTCTCGGCAAATGCGTTCGGCCTCTTCGGATTTTGGCTCGGCGAGGCCTTTTATCTCGATTTGGAATAGTCCGCGCTCTTCGTTGAATCCGACATTGCAGTCATCGGGATCGTAGCCGCCCTCCCCATAGTCGAAGCCTTCGGTCGCGACGTTGGTGGGCTTCTTCGGCTTGAACTCGAATCGTGGGGCTAGAACCTGCTCCATCAAAAGGCTGGCAGCGATAGCTTTCAGCGTATCGTTGACGGCTTCCGTCACTGCCTCTTCCGAAGCGTCGGGCTCAGCAATCAGATTGGTGAAACGAGCGCGGGTTTTCCCTTCAGCATCGCGGGTTGCTCGCCCGATGATTTGAACAATCTCGGTCAGACTGGCGCGATATCCAACCGTCAAAGCATGCTCGCACCAAATCCAGTCGAAGCCTTCCTTCGCCATGCCGAGAGCGATGATGACATCGACGTTATCGCGATTGTTTTTCTGCGCGGGGTCTTTGAGCGCCGCGAGCACTTTGGACCGCTGGCCTTGGTCGCTGTCATCGACAAGGTCAGCAATCTTTAGAACCTTGCCGTCTGAGGTATGGACGAGCTGGAAGCCTGTCTTGGGGTCGGTTCCTTTCCAATTGCCAAGCGCGTCGATGATGTGCTCGACTTCGCGGTGTTTGTCCTTGGTGCTCTCGCGAGAGTTGACGCTCGGGATGTGAATGATGGTCTTCTCGTCAGGATCGAGAACCTTCAGGATGTACTCGGCGTAGGAGCCTGAGTAGAAGAAATAGCCGATACCGAGTGTTTTCAGCCATTTGTAGCCGTTGAGCTGCTCATAGTAGGTGTAGGTGACGCTATCGAACTTGGCTTCATCCTGCGGAGCAAGCACCGCCTCGGCATCGCCACGGAAGTAGGAGCCTGTCATCGCAACAATGTGAACTTTGTCGCGCTCGATCAGCTCGGCGAGCTGTGCGCCAAGCTTGTTATCTGGGTTTGCTGAAACGTGGTGAAACTCGTCTACCGCGATCAGGCGATTGTCGAATGCTTCGACACCGAACTTCTCGACTGCGTTGCGGAAGGTCGCGTGCGGACAGACAAGGGCGCGCGCATCGCTATTCAAGAACGCCCCGACTGAATCTGCCTTGCTGCCTTCCGTGCCAGGAGCGTTGCAAAGATTCCATTGCGGTTCGACCTCCCAATCTGCCCAGAAGCCAAATTTGCTGAGGGGTTCGTCAGCAAAGCTCGACCCGATGGATTTTTCAGGGACGGTGATGATTGCCTGCTTCAAGTCCTGATTGTGCAGCTTGTCGAGCGCGATGAACATGAGCGCTCGGCTTTTGCCCGACGCGGGCGGTGATTTAATGAGGAGATATTGCTCGCCGCGCTTCTCGTATGCCCTCTCTTGCATCGCCCTCATGCCTAGCTCGTTCGACTCGGTCGAAGCGCCTGTCTGGGCATAGGTTACTGATACCGAGGGGACGGATTGTTTAGTCATGCTACCTCAAATTCGGTGAGTTGCTCGCGCAGCCAAGCGGGTGGCGATGGCCAAGAATAGGATCGGTGTTTACTCCACGACTCCGACTCATTGATACGCCCAACAGCATCAATACGATCAGCCATTTCGTCGTGTGGATAGACGTATACTCGATCGGCGTGGATGAATGCGATGTAGAGGTCGCGCCCAACATACTTCCGGTCAATGGTCATACGCCCCTTCAGTTGGATTCGGTAAAAGCGCTCGCCATCGTTGTGGTAGGCGATAAAATCTGCACCGAGCCAATCGTCTGAGAGCAGGATGCTGTTATAGCCGTACTCTGCGAGTCGGGCTGCAATCCTGTGAAAGTTGTAAGTCTCTTTCTGGCGCGAATTGAGCTTACCATAGTCAATTTTGCGCAGGGCCAGCGGTTCAATCGGATGGCTCATGCAGCTTCCTTCTCGCCAATAGTCAGGAGAAGCTTGGGGAGACTAAGGTCGAAACGGGACCGCATCTCACGCATGAACAGCTCTATCGACTTTGGCGAAGCGTCGAGCTGACCATGGTTTTTCGAGATCGTTAGGCCTCCCACCATAACTAGACCAACTCCCCGAAACGCCTGCCGCCACCCATCGTCTGAACATTTGCGAGCCGGTGCCCATAAACTAAATCGAACTCTTCAGCCTCAACCGCCCTTAAAAGGAACTCGCTGCCCTGTGGTTCGAATATCAGCACCTTACCGTCATAGACCCCAAAGCCGTGGTCTTCGGGCATGGGCAGCGTTAGCTTCTCCATCGTGTTGTCATTCTCCCGGTAGTTCTTCACCACCTTGGGACCGATTTCAGTCAAAAAATTGATCTGACCAATGAGCGTCGAATTGCCGATGGCAGCGCCGAAACCGAAAAAGTCACGAAATCCGTTTGGAGCGAAAATCTGGTTGCCAGGTCTGTGGTCACCTCGATTCTTAGTGACGTAGCCAGCCTCGATCCAAAAACCCTTAGATGGGGCGTGGGTCTCGTCCGGTCGGTTCTCATCTTTGTTGGAAACCAGCTCTGCCCTTCGGCTTTGGTAGGAAGGCAATATGGTATCCAAAGGGGTAGCGCCGTTCCAATGGTCTTCAAATACTGAGGCTACGGGCTGAACATAAGCGTTCATCTGCGCTTGATTTAGAGCGATGAATGATGCTCCTGCCTCCACACTCCGCCAAAGGCCATTGTATGAGAAGTTCCCAGACCCAAGCACCAAGCCATGGGAATGCTGAGTTGAATTCTCCAATATCATTGACTTGGCATGATAGTCTCGGCGTGGCGCAAAGCCTTCGCTATCAACCACATACTGGCCGTCAAAAATCCTAATCTCTGCGTTTGCTCTGTCGGCTATTGCTTCGAGAGCACGAGGATCGGACCTTCCATAGTCAATTCCGAAGAGCCAACGTGATGTAGTGGAGTCCCAGAAATCTTCTCCCACACCTAGTTCAAAGGTTCGGAAACCAGACTGTGTTGCATACGCGTAGCAACCGAAGACTCTGTCAGGAGAAAGTTCCTCTCTCAGTCTCAGTATTTCTGACAGTGTCGTAATTCCACCGGTGTGGTCATGTGCAAATCCATTCATAACTACACAACCTTACGATATAGAGAAAACAAGTTCTCAAGTCGGTCTGTGTCATTACGCATTCTGCGACCGAAAAATATCCGTTCTACAGCCTCGTCATTAGCCTGATGGGCCAAAAGCAAGTTCTCAGGCATCTTCCCTTGCTCATATAGATCAGCAATCGTGCTTGGAAAGTGTCGCTCGCGAGAAGCGAGGATTTCTTTTGCAGTTCTTATCAGATCATCACGGTTTTTATCTGTAAGCACAGGGACTGGAAAAGTATTCCACCCGAGAGTATTTGAGTATGAGAAATCGCTGCGCATGCGCACGCAAACCGTTCCAATCCAAACCCAATGAAGTCTGGACGCAATTAAAGCCAAATTCCAAAGGGGAGCATCGTAGAGCGCAAAGTTCCTGTCCCCAATGATGTAATCGGCCGTAACGAGATCGACCGGTAAGTAGTCGCGATTCTCAGACGAAACGCGAGGCACAACAATTGCAGAATGTCGTGCCACACCTGCAATCTGCACAAAGCGGTGAGGCGATTCCGCAAAAAGCTGTGTCGACTTCGCTGGCGACTGACGTCTATTTTCCGCGACCAGCTCAAGTCGCTGCGCAATGAAGTCGCTTTGTCTGGCTAAATCAACCTCGTCGCCATTGATCCAGATGCAGTGCCTAATTTTCCCGTTTATCAGCTCGGCGGAACCAAGGAATTTGCGCACGAAGCGTTTTGCATTCGGATCAGCGCGAAGCTGCTCTGCCTCGGCGGTCGTAAGGAATAAATGACCTCCATCTCGAGGCATGTTGCCAAACAGCATTGGAGACTGCGGCCCTAGGGGCGTAGCTACCTTCGAGATAGTGTCAGACATGTTCGGGACCAGATAGGGCCCGATGGCATCGCATTCGCGGACCAAATCGCCGGGGCTGAAAAGGTGCTTTTTTCTGTTTGATTTCGCAGACAAGCCGATAATTATCACAGTCACCCCAGCGTTGTGGCTAGCAAGGTTTTTCCATGTAAACGGTGTGTGCGCGAAAGCGATTTCTTGACCACCTTTGCTCATGACGGGCCAAATCTCAGACGCCTGCTGGCCTTGGCAGATACTGTTGGTCGTGACGAATGCGGCCATCACGTCAGGTACGCTTTTCGCATATCTGAGATAGGCTCCCAACCATCCGGATACGAAGTCGGTCGTCTTTGCTAACTTCGGGTGATCAGACCAAGCTTTAGCAAGGTCGTTCTTTTGCTCCTCATCCTGCCATTTACTCCCGCGATACGGTGGGTTCCCACAGATATAGGTTTCACCGCCCTCATTCTCGAAATCGATTTGAGCCTGATCTAGAGGGGTATGAAAAAGGTCATCTGAGGTATGCTTCACGCCAGTGCCGGTTGGAGGGCAAATGCTCAGCCAGTCAAGGCGTAGAGCGTTTCCACAAGTGATCCAGTTCTGAGCATCCAGAGGAAGAAACTCAGCGAGAGCCTCTTTTTGCCCACGGTAAAGAACGTCGCACTGGTACTCGGCAATTATGAGCGCCAATCGTGCAATCTCGGCAGGAAAATCGCGCAACTCTATCCCGCGAAAATTTGTGAGCGGGATCTCTGTGCGCAGATCAATTTCATCTCGTAGTTTGTTAATCTCGGCCTCAATCGCGCGCATTTCTTTATAGGCAATCACTAGAAAATTGCCTGATCCGCATGCTGGATCGAAGACCCTAATTTTCGACATGCGCTTTCTAAGGTTGAGCAATTTGATTGGGCTGTTGCCCGCGTCTTCTAACTTTTCACGAAGGTCATCGAGAAAAAGGGGATTGAGTACCTTCAAAATGTTCGGGACGCTCGTGTAGTGCATCCCCAATGCGCCGCGTTCTTCATCGTCCGCGACGGCCTGGATCATGCTCCCGAAAATATCGGGGTTAATCTTTTTCCAATCAAGATTGCCGATATTGATTAGGTAGGAACGTGCAATCTTGCTGAAAATCGGGACTTCCGTGCTTCCTGAAAACAGCTCACCGTTCACATACGGAAATTGGTTTGCGTAGCGCGGTATTTCGTTGGCCTCTCGCTCAGCACGCTCGCAGTCCATCGCGCGGAAAATTCCGCCGATCACCTCATGGGTGTTGGAAGAGTCTCGCTCACTCATTTGCTCGATGGTGCGGGTAAAAAGGTGTTCGCCCTCGAAAATGTCGGTGTCCTCGGCGAAAAAGCAAAAGATAAGACGTGCCATGAAATGATTCATGTCAGGGCGGCGCTCGTCTGTGTCCCAATCGGGATTGTCTTTCAGCAGCTCCACGTAGAGACGGTTGAGCCGTCCAGTGGCCTTGATGTCGAATGAACTCTCGCGGATTTGCTTGACCGTTGTGATGCCAGCGAGCGGGAGTAGGAAACCGAAATGGTTGGGGAAGTCTGCGTATTCGCAAGCGATAGGCGCTTCGTCGCTTCCTACCTCTTCGGCTTGGAGCGTCTCGCCGTCCGTTGCGAGAATGAACTTGGCACGAGCACTCGCCGTCTGGGGGCTTTGCCGTAACGCCTGAAGTGTCGCGTCTACCTCGCCAAGTTCACATGTCGCAATGTGAATATTGTTGCGCTGTAGCACCCCGCCCTCAAGGTCGGAACTATTCGACGCGCCTGAGCGAAGGCGCTTAACGGTAGTGGCTTTATTTCCGAATGCAGCAAGGAATTGGAAGGGGAATTCAGTCTTGTCAAAAGGCTGTTCCGCTAGCTCCGATATCGCTTCTTCAATCTCGACCGCATTCATCTGCTATTTCTAGTCTTTCTAATTCAGCAATAGATGCGCCAGCATCTCCTTGGCGACTAAAGCATATTCCGTGATTCGACTCAGCAGCCAGATTCCTTGCATTCGAGTTTATCCACACGGTCGCTGCTTGCACGGTTGCTCTTGAGAAGTTGTCATTGTCGAGATTGAGGTTGGAAAGCAATCTTTCGGCCAATCTCACTTCCGATCAGGTCTGACATCAAAAGTAGATGCCCGTCATCCAAATGAGCGTAACGTGCGGTTGTTGAAGAGTTGTTGTGGCCCAGCAAGCGCCCAATCATGGGCAGTGTCTCGGATGAACGAGCAGCGAGGCTCGCAAAGTTGTGCCGCAGATCGTGCAATCTAACGTCCTCGATGCCCGCTTCGACCCTCAACATGCGCCAGAACCATTCGATTGCAGAGACGGGCAGCACATCGAACTGGAAGACGCACTCATGGGGCCTTTTGCGCGGCAAGCGATCAATGACTGCCCTCGCCTCTTTGCCAAGCCATACGACACGTGGTCCAGTTTTGGAATCGGTCAGCTTGAGCTTACGCCCCTGAACCTCGCCCCAAGTGAGATTGAGAATTTCGCCGCGCCGACATCCGGTCAAAGCGAGAAGCGAAATGACCGCAACCTCGTTCGGTTTGGCAGCGCGATGGCGCGCAAGCGCGTATCCGAGACGGGCCATTTCGTTTTCGCTCAGGAAGCGTTCGATCTTGCGCCCTCTGTTGCGCTTCACGCCACGAAAGGGATTGGAGTGCTCTGGGAGATAGCCCCATGCCTCCGCCTTGCCGAACATGGCTTTCAGGATTTCCATAGCGCGGTTTGCAGCGCCCGGCCCTGCCGAGCGCGTTAGCGACGCATGCCAGCGCACAGCATCAGCATGGCCAATCTCGTCGATAAACTTTCCGGCGAACGCATGTTCCAAGTGCGTTCGCCGGTAGATGTCGTGAATCTCAAGCGTGGATGGCTTCCAGGTTGGAGCCGCCACCTCCCAATAATGCCGAAGAAACGACACATATGTCGGCGTCTTCTTCCCGCGTTGCTTCTCTTCCGCAGGATTCTGTCCCAGTTCGATCCTCAAGATGAGGCGGCGTGCAACATCCTTGGCGATCCGCTCGGTCAAAATGGCAGCATCGCCGATTGTAATGAGTCGTTGCTTGCCGCCCATCGTTCGCTGCAGGACGAAACTCTTCTTGCCGGACGGATGGATACGCTCGCCAAAACCAGGAAGGACGTAGTCAAATTTCGTACGACGCTTTCCAGCATCGCCCGGAACGATCCGCGCCAGCTCCTCGGCAAGGATGCGCTGGAGGTCATAGCTGGTCATGCGGTCATCCGCATTGAGTTTGCGAGGCTGGAACAGATGCGGTCAGCGCTTTCCGAAATCACCTCATCGGCTAGGTGGGCATATCGGGCTGTCGTTTCAGGAAGCGCATGGCCGAGCAGCTTGCCAATGGTCGCAAGCGGAATGCCTTTCGCGATAGCCACCGAGGCGAAGCTGTGCCGCAAGTCGTGCAGGCGCACATCGGGCAAAGCTGCCTTGCGCCTGATCTTCTCCCAGTGCTGGCCCAGGTTGATCGGTACCTCACGATACATTGCCGGGAACACGAGCTGATCGTCTCCGCGCCGTTGCAGCGCATCGAGCACAGCGATTGCCTGCGGGTTGAGGTAGATTGTCTTCGGCCCCGTCTTGCTGTCAGGCAATGCGAGGCGCGAAGGCTGGACGTAGCGCCAGCGCAACGTCGCAATCTCTGAAACTCGCGCGCCTGTATAGATCAGCATCCGGAGAGCTGGGACGACGAACTCATTGGCACCGTCGTGCTCTGCCAGCACCTTACCGAGCCTTCGATATTCATCGGCTGAGAGATAGCGTTCCGGCAGGTCCCGCTTGAAGCGAGAAACGCCGCGACACGGGTTGGTGTTCTTCTCGCGATAGCCGAGCTTTTCGGCATATTGCATCATAACCGACATGACCGGGATGCTGCGATTGAATGCACCTCCCACGTCAGCCATGCTGTCTCGCCAACGATTGATGTCAGCGCGTTCAATCGCATCAACACAAAGCGTCCCAAACCGTGGGATCAACCGCTTGTCGATGTAAGCCCGCGATGCAGCGCGCGTTGAAGGTTTCCAGTGCGGCGAATAGTCGAGCCAGAATTCCTCAGCGTATTCTGCAAATAGTGGAGCCTTAAGCCTCTCTGGAGCGGTGGGAAGATCGGCAAGCGTTGCCTTGATGAGCAATCTGCGCGCGGCAGCGCGCGCGGCGGGTGCGCCCAGCGCTCCTGCCGCCACTCCCGCGATTCCAAGCGTCACCATCCGCTGCACGCCTCTTGGCCTGTGCTTCACAATCCAGGTGAGGTGTCCGGACTTGCGCTTGCGAAGCCCGAAGCCGGGAAGCTCTGTATCCCAAGTAATGCCGAGTAGAAGCGACTTTCGCCGTGCAACAAAGCCGGTCAATTTGAGGCGGTGGGAAGTCCGGCGACGGGATACTCCTGTGCCTTGGCTACCACCTGATTGCTCGGCCTTTAGGACAAGGGATGCTTCTGTTTCTTCGCGCTTTTTTGCCATCCCATGCAGCTACCGCTGCGTACGGTGTGCACGAAGTTGTTCCCCATATGTGCATGGTCTGATCCAACACTACCTAGACTGTTTAGTTACGGCAAAGGCACTGGTTTCACGCGGATTTCCTAGCCCAAACCGGGCTTGAGGGGAAGATGCGAGAACGCGAGTTTGTTCTCCCTGGGGACCACTTTGGTAACAAATAGCCATTTCCTAAAGCCAAACTGCGCACGACTGCCGTCATCCAATACCTCCCAAAACAGAGTACTGTTCTGCCGACCTAGTCGGGCATCGATCTTGACTTTGCGAACAAGAAAAAAGGCAGGAACCGCAACCGGTCCCTGCCTCGCAAGTGCGGTCAGTATTCGTCTGACATTGCTCCGTGGATCGTATGTACGACGCGCGCTGCAAGGTTCGCCGGAAGTGCATTGTAGTCGCCCTCGTCCAGGGCAAAATATCCAAGTTTCCGGTCCTCAACAATATGCTGATCGAAGAAGCTGTGTAGCGCCCGGCGCTCTGCCACAGCTAGTGCATTAAAGTAGCGTTCCGAAGTCGAAGTGCATTCAAATTGCGTAGCCATTGTATCCTCCTGAAGTCTGCCGTTGACGGCAGGAGCAGGACGGATGGGTGTGCGGTCGGCGGGTCAGGGATCGCCCAAAAAGGGCGACCGCGAAGCGGCGGTAGGGGTAACGATTTTGTCGGACCGTAGCGTAGCGAATGGGAGACAAAATGGGGGGACCCTGCCGTCCTTGACGCGCCGATTGCATACCCATCAGAATGGGACAACCGTGAGCCAGGCCCCCTCCCCCGCCAGAGAATTTGAACAACGCAAGAAGGGGCGCTGTCCGGTCTGGACAGCGCCACTCTGATGAGGATCGATTATGGTGGATGTCAGTCGATCTCGGGAGCGTCGGTGTTGTCGTTGTCGTCGCTTGAACCACTACCGCGAGAGAGGAAGTCGACCTTGTCGGCAAGGATCTCGGTGCCGTAGCGCGTGACCCCGTCCTTGTTTTCCCACTGGGTGTAGTGGATGCGGCCCTGGACGGAAACCAGCTGGCCCTTGGTGCAGTACTGGCCGACGGTCTTGGCGAGGCCGTTGAAGCAGGTCACCCGGTGGAACTCGCTTTCCTTGGCGGTGTAGCCGTTCTCGTCCTTGTAGGTCTTGCCATCCTTGTCTCGTGCGGGACGATCGGTGACGACGGTGATCCCGGTGACATTGGTGCCGCCCTTGGTCTCGCGGGTTTCCGGATCGCGGGCGATGCGGCCAGTGAGGATTGCGATATTGGTCATGGTTGTATTCCTTCAGTTCCTGAAACCGGAGACCATCTCCGGCTTGCGAACATCTGAAAGAAGCAGGGCATGGGAGGACTGCACCGCAGGAGCGAAGCTCCAAGGGAAACCGGTTCATGACGGGTGGTGCGGGCAGGCAGCGCAGCTGCCAACACGGCCGGCAAAGGAACGGGTTGCAGCTCCTCAGCTGACCTGGTTCAGGACTGTTCGCGAAGAAAGCCGGATGGGTATCGGGTGTGGGTCTGAAGGTTGACGTGATCCCGCTGCAATCAGCCTACCCCGTCGCCTTCCGCTGCCGCCAGGAGATCCATGAAATTGCGAGCTGCTTCCCGGTCTTCCTCGCTCTTGAACGCCACATCGAGATCGGGGGCGGACCCGAACATGTGCAGGAACGACCACAGTGCAAAGCGCTTGCCCCGGTCCTGCTCGAGGCCCGCAAGCGTCAGCTTAGCGCCCCAATGTCGGACGTAGCCATCCGAGATCTTAGCTCCCGAAAGCGGACATTCTCTGCGGCCATTCCGGCCAAGGAGAATGACAATGACCTATTCACAATTTGATCCTGCTTCTCAAAACCGAGTGCCTTGGAACTTCGGTGCTAAGATCGGTCCCAAGCGTCCATTCAATCAAAAGCAGATTTGGGCGATCCGTTTCTTTCTTGATCGCGAGGAGCGCATAAGAGACCGCGCTCTGTTTGACTTGGCGATCGATAGCAAACTGCGAGGCTGTGATCTCGTCGAGCTCAAAATCGGCGACCTAGTCAGCGGCCCGGAAATCCGGACGCGAGCAACAATCACGCAGCGCAAAACAGGTCGACCTGTTCAGTTTGAGATCGCATCAGATGCGCGTGCAAGCCTGTTTGCGTGACTCGAGCTCAGATGTGGTGACGTGGAGGACTTCGTCTTCCCGAGCAGAGTTGATCAAACACGCCACTTGAGCACGCGACAGTACGCGCGGCTTGTTGATGAGTGGGTGACGGCTATTGGCTTGCGTCCTGAGGAATACGGCACCCACTCACTGCGCCGGACCAAAGCTTCAATCATATACAAAGCCACAGGCAACATACGTGCAATCCAGATACTGCTCGGTCATTCCAAGATCGAGAACACCGTGCGGTATCTTGGTGTCGACATTGAAGATGCTCTTACTCTCGCTGAGAAAACTGAGATCTGACTGGAGTTGGGCGCTGATCTCAAATGGCCCAGCGTCCGCTTCTGGAGGTGAATGCGGACAATGCTTGTTCTACCCTGCGCCGATCACAAAACCGGTAACGGTTGAGCCAACGCTTCGACCTAGGACGGTCCATGCAAGAGCGAGGATCGAAAGTTGCTCACGAGCTTCCGCAAATCCGAGGCTGCCGCATAAGCTGCGGGTATCACCAACAATGTCAGGAAGGTAGATGTCGTGAGACCGCCGATAATGATGAATCCCATGGGGTTTCTCCATTCCGCAGCGTCTGACTGTGCCAATGCGACGGGCATCATTCCGAAAACGGCAGCCAGCGCGGTCATGAGGACTGGTCGCAGCCGTTCCGGCGCGGCATCGCGCATAGCCGCAGCAGCATCTTTGCCAGCATCGCGGAACTGGTTGGCGCGATCGACAAGCAGGATGCCGTTTTTCATCACGATACCCATAAGCGCAATCATGCCGATTTGCGCAAACAAGCTCATTTCCTGACCTGCTGCCCACATGAGAAAATACGCGCCCGAGAAGGACAGCGGCGCGGTGAGCATGATGATGATCGGTTGCCCGAAGCTGTTAAACTGGCTTGCGAGGACAATGTAGAGTGCGACAATCGCTAAGATGAAGGCAAAGATAATGGCCTCGCTCGTTTCAGCGAGGCGGCGCGCTGTGCCTTCCATTTGGGTAGACAGTCCAGCTGGCGGTGGGTTGGCGGCAAGCAAGCCCTCTAAATCCGAGACGGCCACGCTCAACGGAACACCCGGCGCGGTATTGGCGAGCACCGAAATCTGGCGCGATCGATCAATGCGTTCGATTTCTGCGGCGTTCAGCGTGACATCAATGTCGGCAATTGCTGCCAAATCGACCAGACTGCCCTGCGCTGTCCTGAGGGGCAGCGCCTCTATGTCGCTCAATCGCTGTCGCTCGCTTTCCTCCAACCGGACCCGAACGTCGTAGCGGCGTCCACCCGTCTCGAACGTCCCGGCATCGCTCCCGCCTACGAGTGTCCGCGAAGCTGCCGCAAGGTCGCGCGCAGAAATACCGAGATCCGCCGCCCGATCACGGTCGAGCGCGATCTGCAACTCAGGTCTGCCACCCTCGTATGTGGAGCGCACGTCTACGAAATCAGATCGCGCCGACAGCTCGCTTTCGAGCCATTGCGCGTAGCGATTGATTGTGGCGGTATCCGGCCCTGTGATGATCAGCTCTATCGCGGTCTGTCCGACCCCGGCACCGGAAACCCACGGGACTTCCTCCACCGCGACTTGGCGTGCCTTCGGGACTCCGTCGAGTGCTGCCTGGCGTGCGAAGGTCATTATATCGTCTTGCGTCACGTCGCGTGACCGTTTGTGCGAAAGGCCGACATAGATATCGAGCTCGTTGATCTTTGGATTGGTCCCGCTGCCCGCACTGACAAAAACGAGTTCGACTTCGGGATTTTCGCGCAGAGCGGCATCCACCTGCTGCGCTGCATCCTTTGCCCCGGCTATCCCTGTGCCGAGCGGTAGCTTGATCGTGACGAGAAATTCCGAGCGGTCCGTAGTGGACATGAATGTGCTGGGCACGAGCGCCGCAAAACCCCCCCCCACGAATACGCTGGCAAGGGCGCCGCCTAGTACGACGTAGCGGCGGCGGATCGCCCAAGATACGAGCCTTTCGTAGCGTTGTCGCATCCCGACATGGAATCGCTCTATGCGTGCGAACCAGCCGCTCTCCTTTTCTTCGGGACGCAGCAACCGGGCCGAAAGCGCGGGTGTGAGCGTGAAGGCAACCAGCATCGAGACGCTGACGGAGAAGACGATTGCAAGACCGTATTGAAAGAAAAAGCGGCCAACTATTCCTTCCATAAACGCGATTGGCACGAACACTGCCAAAGTCGCAAAAGTTCCAGCCAGAACAGCCAACGCAACCCGCTTAGTGGCTGCGTGAGCCGCTCCAGTTGCGTCAGCACCTTCATCGACATCATTTTGAACTGCTTCGACGACGACGATCGCGTCATCGACCAGCAGGCCGATAGCGACCGTCAGCGCTAACAAAGTGACCATGTTGATCGTGAAATCGAACGCCGCAAAGGCAATGAAGCTTGCGACTATCGAAGTGGGGATCGCCAGCAATACTATGATCGTAGCGCGCCAACTGAGAAGGAAAAGGAATGTCACCGCGACCACCAGAACCACGGCAATTAACAGATCGAACAGCACGTCTCCGATGGCCTGTTCGATGAAGCGAGAAGTGTCGCGCGCGATGACGAAGGTGACGCTTTCTGGTGCCGAAGCTCGCAGCTCCTCAATGTCGGCGCGGATGTGTTCGGCGACGGCGACTGTGTTCTCACCGCTTTGCTTGCGGACTTCAAGAACAACGCCTGGTTCACCGTCGAGCTGAGCATAACTGGCCTCGTCTTCAATCGAGTCTTCTACCCGCCCGACGTCGCCGATCCGAACGGTTTGGCCATTGGGTCGATAGGCGATGGGTATGGCCGCGAATTCTGCCGCGCTCTCCGCTTCGGCGAGTATGCGGACACCGAATTGGCGCGCGCGCCCCTCGGTGACCAACCGACCACCCGGCAGTTCGGAGTTCTCGCGCTGAATTGCGCCGAGTACGTCGTCCGCAGTCACTCCGCGAGCGCGCATCGCGGCTGCATCGAGCCAGATACGCATTTCCCGCTTGCGTCCGCCGACCAGCTCGACTGAACCGACGCCGGGGACGCGCTGTAAACGCTCCTTGACCTCCTCGTCTGCGAAAGCGGTCAAGTCACGAGCGGGCATGTCCCCCGACATGAGAACCGAGAGAATAGGCGCGGCATCGGGATCGACCTTTTCGATGACCGGTGATTCGGAATCGGCAGGCAGATCGGCTCCAAGCCGCGACATTTTGTCGCGCACCTCCTGCGCTTTCACATCGGCATCTTCCTCGAGTTCGAATTCGAGATTGACGATGCTCACACCCTCCGCACTGGTCGACCGCATCTGACGCAATCCCGCAATGGTATTGAGCTGTTCCTCGACAATGTCGGTAACTTCGGTCTCCACGGTTCCGGGCGAGGCGCCAGGAAGCGCCGTCGTTACTGAAACGTATGGAAACTCCACCTTTGGGAAAAGGTCGACGCCGAGCCGATTGAACGAAACAAGTCCCAGCACCACGAGCGAGGCGATCAGCATCGTAGCGAAGACGGGGCGCCGGATCGATACGTCAGCGAGCCACATATCAGTCTGCATCGCTCATTTGGCGGGACTCTACTGGTTCACCGTCACGCAAAGTCGAAGGCGGATCGAGGATCAATTCATCCCCTGCGGCCAAGCCTGAAAGAATGCGCACCCGATCAAGATCGATGCTCTCGAAAGTAACTTCGCGCCCATGTGCCTTCCCGTTTTCAACAATGAAAACGTGCGCGGCAGCACTATCGCCACGGATTGCGGTTCGAGGGAGGATTATCGCCGAAACGGGTGGGACGTTGATTTCAGCGCGAGCCCCCAAACCTGAGCTGATGCGATAATTTGGATTGGCAATCGGCAGCCGCAATTCGACCATCCGGCTCTCAGGGTCGACCCGGTCGTTGATAATATAGACTATGCTATCAATCGGCTCGTCGAACCCTTCGATGTAGACGCGAGCGGGCATATTTCGCCGAAAGGCGTCAACATATTCCTGTGGCGCGTTCACGATGGCGGCGACCGTTCCGAGCTCCTGCAATTGGAGCGCTGCTGATTGACCGCCCATCGAAAAGCGGTTGTTGAGGTAGACCCCTTCATCGACCAACCGAGCGGTAACAACGCCATCGTAAGGCGCTCGCGTGATGGTATCAGATAACGCTTGCTGCGCGGTGCCGAACACTGCCTGAGCCTGCGTTTTTTGCGCTCGTGCAACGGCAAGTTCCGTTTCGACCGCATCGACCTGCGCGTTTGATACAAAACCCTTAGGTGCAAGCGCAATAACGCGCTCGTAGCGCCGTTCTGCCTCGATCGCTCGGGCGCTAGCTAGATCGACGGCGGCCTGCGCTTCGGCGACGCGCCGCTGGTAATCAGCCTGACGGATACGAAAGAGTGGTTGGCCCCGCGATACCCTGTCGCCGACCTTTACGAAAATGCGCTCAACCGGCCCCTCTGCGAGCGCTCCGATCGAACTGCTTTGCTTGGCTGCAATGGTGCCGAATGCTTTTACTGGTTCTGCGAGCAATTCGAGTTCGACGACCATTGTCTGAACTTTGCGCGGACCTGACTGCGCGTCTTGCCCCGCCTCGCTTCCGTCCACGCCACCTGAGCATGCAGCAAGAGCCAAACAGAAAGCCGTTAGGGTGGCGCGCGCTAACATATGTAGGCACTCCTGCCGCTGGCGATCAGTTTGCCGTCCGGTCCAACTATCCGGCTTTCGGCAACCGAGATTTGCCTTCCGACCTTGACCACCTGACCCGTCACAATGAGGGGCCCAGAAGTCGCCGGGCGATGATAATCAACGCGCAGGTCGGCTGTCACCTTCGCTGTCACACCTTGCGACAGCAATGTGTAGAGCCCTGTGAGGTCAATCAGCGATGCCAGCACGCCGCCATGAGCTGAACCGATCATCGGGTTCGAGATAATCTCTTCGCGCCACGGCATTTCGAGCTCAATCTGCTCGCTAGAATACGATTTTACCGTCAGACCGAGCCATTGATGAAACGGAGCAATCCGCAACAGCTCATCAAGACGTTCGCAATCGATTGGACCGTGCTCCTTGCTCATGCTGTAGTTCCTTGGGGAGAGTGATGGCGGGTCAGAAAATCGAGGATCGCTTCCGAAAAGGCGTCGTTGGCGTCTCCCACCACCATATGCGTGGCATCTGCGATGTCGGAATATTCGGTGTTCGGGACCAGGTCGCGCAAATGCGCCACCGCCTCTTCGGAAACCAGATCGCTCGATCCGCCGCGAATGAGATGCACTGGTAACGAAAGCCGACTGGCCGCATCGCTCAGCGCATCGAATTGCCGATCCTGATGAGCCGGATCGCTTCGCTTCGTGGTCATGATGTTACGGATAAAGGCCGGGTCCCAGTGCCAGTAGTAGCGGCCATCATCCTTTTTGCGCAGGTAGCGCCGCAGTCCCTCTCCAGCCCCGCGCTTGCGGCGATGCGGCATGTACCTCGCGATGATTCCCGCCGCTTCTTCAGGTGAAGAAAAGCCGGTATCGACATGCTGTTCCATGAAACCGACCACACGCATCACGCCGCCCGGCTCCATGCGCGGGGCAATGTCTACAAGGGTCAGGGAAGCGAAAGTGTCTGGCGCGAGATAACCCTCGGCGATGATCCCGGCCAGTCCCCCCAGCGAAGCACCAACGAGTGCTGGTTTGCATTCCATGCCTGATGCAATCGCTACAAGATCGGAAGCGAAGTCGCGAATATCGTATGCTCCGCTCGCAGCCCAATCGCTCTCGCCATGACCGCGCATATCAATCGCAATTGTGCGGTAGCCAGCTTCGGCCAAATCACCTGTTACGCGCTTCCACGCACGGCGCGTCTGCCCGCCGCCATGTGCGAGCAGGACGGGCATGGCGTTGTCGCCACCAATCACTTCTGCGGCAAGGGAGAGTCCTCCCGCTCCATGAATTTTGGTGGTCAAAATCTCCATATCGCAAGCCACTATATTGTAAATTGATTTACAGTAAATGACTTTATCTAAGTCGATGCTGTGTTAAGGTGCCTTGCATGGCAACAAAGCTCGACCACGATCCCGATGAAAAAGCGGCGCCATTCCTGACCGATCAAGACCGGTTGGTTTTTCTGTTGGAAGAGCTTACGCGACGATTGCGCCGTACCTTCGATTCCTCACTCGAGCAGTTTGGACTCACCCGCACCCAGTGGCGTGCGTTAGCCTATCTCTACCGGACACCCGGCATGACCCAGACCGAATTGGCCGGTCAATTGGAGCTGGAGCGGGCAAGCATCGGGCAAGCGATCGACCGGCTAGAAGAATTGGGCTTGGTCGAACGGCGCAGCGCCAAAAACGACCGCCGTGTGTGGCAGGTGCACCTGCGATCCGCTGCAATCGACTTGCTTCCGAAAATGCGAGTCGAAGCGGATCAGGTCTATGCGCGCCTGCTCACAGGAATAAAGGACGAGGACTTGGAGGCATTCAAGTCTACTTTGGCCGCAATGCAGCGCAGTTTGGGCGATGCCTAAAGGGCCCAGCGGTCGCCGCGAGAGAAGGTAACTTTACTAGCTGTAGTCGACGCCAACGCCGAAGAATGGCGGTAATTCCAATTACCCATCTATATCCGCAATTGGGTCGGAGGCGGAAGGTCCGCTTTTTGCGAAACCAGCGCCGAAAGCCGACCGTCAACTAACGGCCCAATTCGCGAAACGGCTAACCTTTGCTTTAAGAAAGCCGAGCGAAGTTGGCTACTCCAGGTGACGGTGTACGCGCTGGGGCGGTCATTCCGCTTCGCTGTACCAGACCGCCTACAACTTCCGCCAAGTCAGCGAGTTTTTCCTCTCCGAGACGATAGTAGACAAGCTTGGCTTCCTTGCGGGTCTCGACAAGTCCCGCTTTTCGCAGAACACCCAGTTGTTGGGAAAGAGCGGGCTGGCCAATCTTGGCTGCATCCTCGATCTCGCCGACATTCCGCTCACCTTCCCGCAACACCTCGAGAATGCGGAACCGCAGGGGGTGTGCAAGCGCCTTGAGTTCTTCGATCGAACTGTCGCTCATTTGCTCTTTCCTTTTGGCATCTCGCGAAGAAACCACGTCGTCTCTTCCGTGGCCCGGTAGACTTCATCGAGGTCCTGCGTCGGCGATTGGAGAAGCGCATCGCCTGCTTGCCAGTTCGCGGGTGCGAGGCCGTCCTGTGCGTCGATGGCCTGAAGTGCATCAAGCGTGCGCAACATCTCGGGGATCGAACGCCCGACGTTGGCCGGGTAGCACGTCATCGCTCGAATGATCCCCTCAGGATCAATGAAGAAGGTCGTGCGAACCGTCGCGCTGTCATTGTCGCTCGGCGCGACCATCCCGAATGCGCGGCCGATGACCAATGTCGGGTCCTCAACGATCGGGAAGCGCACTTCGATGTCGAAACGCTCCTTGATCATGCGCAACCAGGCAAAGTGGGAGAAAAGGCTATCGACCGACAAAGCCATGAGCTGACACTTGCGCTTTTCGAAGGCCTTGGCCTCTTTCGCCAGTTCGACGAACTCGGTCGTGCAAACCGGCGTGAAGTCGGCGGGGTGTGAAAAAAGGATCAGCCATCGTCCCCGATAGGTGGATAGCTTGACGGGCCCGATAGTGCTCCGCGCCTCGAAGTCGGGCGGCGCGTCCCCAATACGCAGGCCTGCACAGGGTGCGGCCGAGTGATGCTGTTCTGTGTCCATCCGCCACTTATAGCGCTTGACTCCGGGAAAGCAATACATATACACGATTTATGTAAATGATTTGGAGTTATACCATGAGTCGCGATGATCAGGCCTTGCAGGCTGCCGCCGAACAGATTGTGCGGGCGCAAGGGGACAAGGCGCTGCGCCCTTCTATTGCGGGGTTCTTCGACGAAGCTACCAACACAGTCAGCTATGTGGTCCATGATCCTGCCACATCCGAGGCGGCGATTATTGATTCGGTGCTCGATTACGAGGCGGCTTCCGGTCGAACCTCGAATAGCTCTGCAGACCTGATTATCGAATACGTGAATTCGCATAATCTGAAAGTGACTTGGCATATCGAGACTCACGCACATGCCGATCACATCTCCGCGGCCCCTTACCTTCAAGAGAAGCTCGGAGGTAAACTCGCCATCGGAAAAGAGATAATCCGCGTCCAGGAAGTTTTCGGGAAGCTTTTCAACGCTGGCACCGATTTCGAGCGGGACGGCTCTCAGTTCGATCACCTCTTTGTCGATGGTGAGACGTTCAGGCTTGGAGAGATCGAAGGGATTGCCCTTCATGTTCCCGGTCACACTCCGGCAGACATGGCCTTCATTATCGGTGACGCGGCGTTTGTTGGCGACACGATCTTTATGCCGGACTTCGGGACGGCCCGCGCGGACTTCCCCGGCGGCGATGCGCGTCAGCTGTTCCAGTCGATCCGCCGTCTGCTTTCGCTTCCCGACGAAACCAGGTTGTTCCTGTGCCACGACTACAAGGCCCCGGGCCGGGATGAATACGCTTGGGAAACCACCGTTGAGCAGCAACGGACGGGCAATGTGCACGTCAAGGACGGAGTGACCGAAGACGAGTTCGTCGAGATGCGCACATCGCGCGACAAGACGCTGGCCATGCCTAACCTCATCATGCCCTCGGTGCAGGTAAACATCCGCGGTGGGCGCTTGCCTGATCCCGAGGATAACGGCGTCAGCTACATCAAGATTCCGGTGAACGCGGTATGACGCTCCCCGGATTTCCGGACGCCGCGCCACTGGCGGGCCTTGCAGGAGGCGTTCTCATCGGATTGGCGGCCGCTTTGATGCTGCTTGGGATCGGTCGGATTGCTGGCGTTTCTGGAATAGCTGCACGCGCAACCGGTATTGCCGATAGCAGCTTGCCGCGCATCTCGGCTTGGGCATTTGTCATCGGGCTCCCTGTGGGTGCCCTGGTCGTGTTGCTCGCGAACGGTGGGCTGCCAGCGAACTTCGCATCGCCAGTCTATCTCGCGATAGCCGGCCTCATCGTAGGCATCGGAACGCGGTTGGGGAGCGGCTGCACCAGCGGGCATGGTGTCTGCGGAATGAGCCGCTTTTCGCAGCGCTCGATCGTTGCAACGCTAACCTTCATGGTCACCGGGTTCGCAACGGTCGCGGTGATGAATGCGATGGGATTGGAGGTGCTCCCATGAGCGGGCGCATCGTTATTCCAGCTCTCTCCGGTTCGATATTCGGAGCGGGCCTCGCGCTTGGCGGAATGACCGACCCTGCACGCGTTCGGGGTTTTCTCGACATCTTTGGAGACTGGGATCCTACCCTGGCATTCGTCATGGGCGGGGCTGTTCTTGTGATGGTCGTCGCCTGGCAAATCCAGCCAAGGCTTACTCAACCCATGTTTGGTGGCGGCTTCAACCTGCCTGGAACTCAGGACCTGACGCCGCGCCTGATTGGCGGGTCGGCGCTGTTTGGAATTGGATGGGGCATTGCAGGCCTGTGTCCGGGTCCGGGCATTGCCGCACTTGTGATCGAGCCGGTGTCGGCCGCGATCTTTGTGGTCGCCATGCTGGCAGGCATGTTCCTCGTCCGCCTCTTCGAAGGGAATGCCTGATGGAAATCCGCGATGTAACCCCGAGCTTTGCGGTCGCGCCGCAGATTCAGCCTTCGGACGCGGCAGAATTGGCCGAGCGAGGTTTCGTAGCAGTCGTCTGCAACAGGCCGGATGGCGAAGAGGCGGGCCAGCCCGGCGTTGCCGCAATGCGCGAAGCAGCTGAAACCAATGGCCTCGCGTTCCATCATATCCCTGTAGCAGGCAGTCAATTCCCCGAAGGAGCGGTGGCTGCCTTCCGAGCCATCCGTCGCGGTACCGAGGGTCCGCTGCTGGCCTATTGCCGCACGGGTACGCGCTCAATCACGCTCGATACGCTCGCAAACCCGGATGCCATTGACCCGTCCGAACGCCTCATGCGCGCTGCCAATGCGGGCTACGATCTAACCAATCTGAGCAACAAGCTCATCTGAGAATTCCGGGAGAAAGAACATGTCTAATTCACACACGGTGGTGATTGTCGGCGGCGGTGCTGCCGGGATCGCTACTGCTTCTTCGCTTCTCAAGCGTCGCTCGGGCCTCGACATTGCGATCATCGATCCCGCCCATACGCATGCCTATCAACCGGGCTGGACGATGGTTGGCGGCGGCATATTCGAGCCCGAAGTCACGCGCCGGACCATGGCGAGCGTGATGCCGAAGGCGGTCACCTGGATCAAGCAGGCGGCGAAGTCCTTTCAGCCCGACAACAACGAAGTGACGCTCGAGGATGGCTCGACCGTCCGTTATGAGGCGCTCGTCGTCGCTCCCGGCATCCGCCTTGCCTGGGATAAGATCGATGGTCTGGAAGACGCGCTCGGCAAGAATGGTGTCACGTCCAACTATCGCTACGACCTTGCTCCTTACACCTGGGAGCTGGTTCAGAAACTCAAGAGCGGCCGCGCCATTTTCACGCAGCCTCCCATGCCGATCAAATGCGCAGGCGCGCCTCAAAAGGCGATGTATCTCTCCTGCGACCATTGGATGCGCGCTGGCGTGCTTGACGATATCGACGTCGAATTCTGCAATGCCGGAGGCGTGTTATTCGGCGTGGCCGATTACGTGCCTGCGCTGATGAGCTATATCGAGAAGTATGGCGTTCAGCTCGATCTCGGACACACGCTCGTGTCAGTCGATGGTCCCGCGCAGAAAGCCGTTTTCAAGACCGAAGACGGAGAGGTCACCCGCGAATTCGACATGTTGCACGTCGTACCGCCGCAAGTCGCGCCGCAATCCCTGGCCGACAGTCCGCTGGCTGCCGAAAGTGGTTTCACAGACGTCGACCAGCATACCTTGCGCCACAACCGATACGATAACGTGTTTGGGCTGGGCGATGCTGGCTCAATGCCCAATGCGAAAACTGCAGCGGCGGCGCGCAAACAAGCGCCCGTGGTGGCAGTAAACGTGCTGCAGCAGCTCGACGGTCATGGCCCGAAGGCAGGTTATGATGGCTACGGTTCGTGCCCTCTGACGGTTGAGCGCGGCAAGATCGTGCTCGCCGAGTTTGCCTATGGCGGCAAGCTCGCACCGAGTTTCCCGACTTGGTTGATCGACGGGACCAAGCCGCAGCGTTTGTCCTGGATGCTAAAGGCTGACGCGCTACCGTGGATCTACTGGAACGGGATGCTCAAGGGTCGCGAATGGCTGGCCGGTCCTGGCGGACTGATCGCCCAGTAGGGCGACGGATAAGGGGCCTTCAGGCATGCTCTCGCGCTACCTTCCGATCCTTGAATGGGGTCGGACCTACAACCGCAACGTCCTGACGGACGATCTGATGGCGGCGGTGATCGTCACCATCATGCTGATCCCGCAGAGCCTCGCTTATGCGCTGCTCGCCGGGCTCCCGCCGGTTGTCGGGCTATATGCGTCGATCCTGCCGCTCGTTCTCTATGCGATCTTCGGAACAAGCCGGACGCTCGCCGTGGGGCCGGTCGCGGTGATCTCGCTGATGACGGCGTCGGCTGCAGGAGCAGTCGCGGCGCAAGGCACGGCGGAATATCTCGAAGCCGCAATAACACTGGCGATGCTTTCAGGCGTGATGCTCGCGATCCTGGGTTTCCTGCGCGCCGGTTTCCTCGCCAATCTGCTCTCGCACCCTGTCATCAGCGGCTTCATCACGGCATCGGGCATCCTCATTGCCACCAGCCAGTTGAAACACATCCTCGGCATTCAGGCGGGCGGCGCCAACTGGCCGGAGATGCTCGGTTCCCTCAGCAGCGCGATCGACGAGACCAATGTGTGGACGCTCGCCATCGGTATCCCGGCGACGCTGTTCCTGTTCTGGGTGCGGAAAGGCGCAAAGCCTGCGTTGCAGCGCATCGGAATTCCAGAGCGTGCAGCAGACATGTCTGCGAAAGCAGGACCAGTGGTCGCGGTTGCACTCACAATACTGGCGGTTCTTGCGCTCGATCTCGGCGACAAAGGCGTCAATCTGGTCGGCGCAGTACCGCAGGGCCTGCCTCCGTTTGCGCTGCCGAGCACCGATCTCTCTCTGATCGAAAAGCTCTGGGTGCCAGCGCTCCTCATCTCAATCATCGGCTTTGTGGAGAGCGTATCGGTCGCGCAGACGCTCGCAGCCAAGCGGCGCCAGCGCATTTCGCCGGATCAGGAGCTGATCGGGCTTGGTGCAGCCAATGTCGCCAGCGCGTTTTCGGGCGGATATCCGGTCACAGGCGGCTTCGCCCGTTCGGCGGTGAATTTCGATGCGGGAGCACAAACTCCTGCGGCCGGAGCCTACACCGCTGTCGGTATCGCGCTTGCGACGCTGTTCCTGACCCCACTCCTTTTCAGCCTGCCCATCGCCACACTCGCCGCGACGATCATCGTCGCGGTCCTCAGCCTCGTGGATCTGAAGACTCCCGGGCGGCTTTGGCGCTACTCAAAGGCTGACTTCGCGGCGCACATCGCTACCATCGGGATCACTCTGCTCGCAGGCGTCGAGATGGGCGTGATCGCAGGCGTCGCGGTGGGGCTGCTCCTTTACCTTTGGCGAGCAAGCCGGCCCCACGCTGCCATCGTAGGCCGTGTCCCGGAGACGGAACACTTTCGCAATGTCGAGCGGCACAAGGTCATCACGGTTCCGCACATCCTGTCGATCCGCATCGACGAGGCCCTGACCTATCTCAACGCCCGCTGGCTCGAAGAATATGTGCTGGAAGAAGTCGCTGATCGTCCCGCCGTGCGCCACGTAATCCTTATGTGCAGCGCGGTGAACGAGATCGATGCTTCGGGCCTCGAAAGCCTCGAAGCAATCAATCACCGGCTCGGGGACGGCAAAATCGGGCTGCATCTGTCAGAGGTCAAGGGACCGGTCATGGATCGCCTGAAACGCTCCCATTTCATCGAAGAGCTTAACGGAGAGGTGTTCCTTTCGCAGTCAAAGGCCTTCGAGAAGCTGGTCGTCGATGACGGAGCCCCTCCAGAGCCACACGATCACTATCTCGCCCGAGGTCTGATCTGATGCCTGCCATCGCCCACAAGGACCAGAAATGCCGTCGCATCGAAGCGTTGATCGAGAGCGGCAGGGGAGTTTGCGAGAGTTGCCGCGAAATTGGCATCTCGGAGAAGACCTTTTATCGTTGGCGGAAAGCACAATCGTTCGGGGAGGATCGAAATGCTTAGATCGATTGACGCTTTGCTCACGCCTTCGCAGCGATGGTCGCGCATCGCCGAACTGATCTTCCGTGCATTCACCAGTCTGATCTTCATCATCGGCGGCCTCGGGCATTTCGGCCGTCATCAAATGATGCTTGACCGCATGGCCGGTTCTCCTTGGCGTGATACGGTAAACTCGATTGGTGATCCCTCTGTGCTCCTGTGGCTGAGCGGAGCGGCATTTGTTGTGTTTGGCATCGCGCTGGCGCTGGGCTTAATGACGCGACTATCTGCTTTAGTAATTCTGGTCACGCTAATACCGATCACATTCTTCACCCATGTCGCCCCTGGTGGGACCGGGCCACTGTTCAAGAACATCGCCATTATGGGCGCGCTCATTTTGCTGATGGCCAAAGGCGGCGGAGCTTATTCGATTGATCTGGTGCGCGAGCGCGTGCCCATAGCGAGACAGTGAAGAAGGAAAGGACCTATCTATGGATATCGACATCGGGATCGATGACGCAGGACGCGAGAAGTCATCGAACGCGCTGAAGAAGTTGCTCGCGGATACGTACACGCTTTATCTCAAGACCCATGGGTATCACTGGAACGTGGAAGGGCCGCATTTTCAACAATTGCACCTTCAATTCATGGAGCAATACACTGAGATGTGGACGGCCGTTGACGAATTGGCAGAACGCATCCGTGCGCTTGGGCATTATGCGCCCTCATCATACTCCGAGATGAGCGGTCTCTCATCGATCAAGGAGGAGGCCGGCAGTCCGGATTGGCAGGAGATGGTGACCAATCTTGCCAAAGGTCACGAACAGGTGGCGAAAACTGCACGTGAGGTGCTCAGGGTAGCCGAGGAGATCGGCGATGAGGCAACATCCGACGTGGTCGCGCCAAGGCTCACCCTCCACGAAAAGACCGCGTGGATGCTTCGCGCCACCGCGAACTAGATCGCGGCAGGGTTGAAAGACGCCCGGAAGGCTCGTGCAAGGCTTGTCTGTTCGAGACTTGCACGCACCTTGGCGCGCCACCCAGCTTTATACGATTACATCTTTTTTAATAATGAAGGGTTGTTACTGCCGCGATATCTGGCGGAATATGCATATCTCTCCCAATTTCATGCAGAATCTAGGATATCGATTACATTAAGTGATAAATTGTAATTGCAGTCCCTAGCCGCTGCTGTTAGACCTTCCTTCAAGAAAGGAGGTCGCAATGGCCTGTTGGAAATCTCTTCTCGCACTGGGTGCGCTCATGCTTGGCGGTGGATGCACAAACGCGATCGCGGCAGACCCGCCAGGCATTGATGGTGCGGCCTTGTTGCAGGCCCTTGACGATGAATATCGTGCCGAGGCCACCTACGCCGCCGTCATAGAGAAGTTTGGCGGGGCTCGGCCTTTCATCAATATCATCGAAGCGGAGCGTCGCCACGCGAGCCGGGCGAAAACCGAAATGGATCGTCTTGGCCTTAGCTATGAGGCATCCAACCCGTATCTCGGCAAGATAGAAGCGCCAGCGACCTTGCTGGCAGCGTGTGAGCAAGGCGTCACCGCAGAAATCGAGAACATCGCACTCTACGACCGCCTTCTCCCGACCATTCAAGACGACGACGTCCGCGAAACCCTTGGTCGACTGCAATGGGCTTCGCGCGAACGTCATCTACCCGCGTTCCAGCGCTGCGTTTCGCGCGGTGGTCAGATGGGACAGGGACGCGGCGGCGGCCGCCACGGTCGCAACTGATCCCAATTATCACACTCTCAAGAAAGGAAATCCCTATGTCTCTTCACATCGGCGAGACCGCCCCCAACTTCACTGTTGCTACGACCAAGGGTGAGATCGATCTTCATGAATGGTCGGGTGACAGCTGGGTCTTTTTCTTCAGCCATCCGGCGGACTTCACCCCCGTCTGCACCACCGAAATGGGCATGACAGCAAAGCTCGCCGCCGAGTTCGAGGCGCGCAATGTCAAGCCGCTCGGACTCTCGACCGACACAGTCGAAGAGCACCTGGAATGGGTAAAGGATGTCGACGAAACGCAGGGCGTCGCTCTCGACTTTCCCATCGTCGCCGATCCCGACCTCAAGATCGCGAAGCTCTACGACATGATCCACCCCGACCAGAGTGAAACCGCGGCGGTCCGCTCGGTCTTCATCATTGATCCGGCGAACAAGATCCGACTGGTGATGACCTATCCGATGAGCGTTGGCCGCAATTTTGACGAGATCCTGCGGGTGATCGATAGTCTCCAGCTCTCGGACCGCTGCACTATCGCCACGCCTGCCGACTGGCGGCCCGGCGATGATGTGATCATCCCGCCTTCGATCAACGACGACGAGGCGAAGGCAATGTTCCCCCAGGGCTTCACCACCATCAAACCATACCTACGGACGACCAAAGTCGCCTGAGGGTCGCGGGGAGCGTTCGCTGCAAAGCGGACGCGCCCTCAATCTCTTGCTGCAAGAATTTCACAACTGAGGGATCACGGTTTCCGACATGTTTGATCAGCTCGATGCCCTTCTGCTGGCGCGTATCCAGTTCGCCTTCACGGTGAGCTTCCACTTCTTCTTCCCTGCCTTCTCGATCGGGCTTGCGAGCTACCTCGCTGTTCTCGAAGGCCTGTGGCTGAAGACCGGGAAGCAGGTCTATCTCGATTTGTTCAAATACTGGCTCAAGATCTTCGCGATCGCGTTTGCGATGGGCGTCGTCTCGGGCATCGTGATGAGCTACCAATTCGGCACCAACTGGTCAGTGTTTTCCGATGTAGCCGGTCCGGTCATCGGGCCGCTCATGGCCTACGAAGTCCTGACCGCGTTTTTCCTCGAGGCCGGATTCCTCGGTGTCATGCTGTTCGGCATGAACAAGGTTGGGAAGAAGCTGCATTTCACCGCCACGCTTATGGTTGCGATCGGGACGTTTGTTTCGGCCTTCTGGATCCTCTCGGTGAATAGTTGGATGCAGACACCGGTCGGGCATGTGATGGGCGAGAACGGTCAGTTCCTGCCAGGCGACAGCTGGTGGGACATCGTCTTTAATCCTAGCTTCCCCTACCGCCTCGTGCACACGGTGATGGCAGCCTATCTCACCACGGCCTTCGTTGTCGGCGGCGTGGGTGCCTGGCACCTGTTGAAGGACCGCGCCAATCCGCATGCGCGCAAGATGTTCTCGATGGCGATGTGGATGGCTGCGCTCGTCACGCCGCTGCAAATCTTCGCTGGTGACATGCACGGCCTCAACACTCTCGAGCATCAACCCGCAAAAGTAATGGCGATGGAAGGGCACTTCGAAAGCCATCCCGATGGCGCGCCCTTGATCCTGTTCGGCATCCCGGACAGCGAAAGCAAAACGGTGCGCTATGCAATCGAGATTCCGAAGCTATCATCGCTAATCCTCAAGCACGATCTGAATGCGCCGATGGACGGCCTCGACACCATCCCGGATCATGAAGAGCCGCCGGTGGGCATGGTCTTCTGGTCCTTCCGCATCATGGTCGGGATTGGATTTGCGATGCTTGGTATCGGTCTTTGGAGCCTCTATGCTCGGGCCCGCAAACGCCTCTACGACGCTCCTTGGCTGCACCGCGCAGCGATCCTTATGGCACCGAGCGGATTTGTAGCCGTACTCGCGGGTTGGATTACGACCGAGGTCGGCCGACAGCCCTATGTGATCTATGGTCTGTTGCGCACAGCCGATGCGGCCAGTCCGCTCGATGCGCCAGCCGTTGCAGCGTCGCTACTTGCCTTCATCATCGTCTACTTCACTGTCTTCGGGATCGGCGTCTGGTACATCCTGCGCCTGATGGGCAAGACGCCTCATACCGGTGAAGTCGGGGTCAAGCGCGGAGACACAGGGCCAATCCGCACCGCCGGCATTACACCGGGACCGACGCAAAACCCTGGCCACGATGAACCCCTTCCAGCCGAGAAGGAGGACGTGTGATGGACCTTACTGTCATCTGGGCATTCATCATCGCCTTCGCCGTCTTTGCCTATGTCGTGATGGACGGCTTCGATCTCGGCATCGGCATTCTGTTTCCGACAATTCGCGTCGGTCAGGGCCGCGACCGGGCGATGAATTCGATCGCTCCGGTTTGGGATGGGAACGAGACATGGCTCGTCCTCGGCGGCGGTGGATTGTTTGCCGCCTTCCCGCTGGCCTACGCGGTCATCCTTCCCGCCACCTATCCCCTGATCATCGCCATGCTGCTGGGCTTGGTGTTCCGGGGAGTCGCATTCGAGTATCGGTGGCGTGATCCCAATCACCGCGCATTCTGGGATGCAGCGTTCTTCGGCGGTTCGCTCGTGGCGGCCATGGCTCAAGGAATGACGCTGGGCGCGCTCCTGCAGGGCATCGAGGTTGTTGACCGCAGTTATGCGGGGAGCTGGTTCGACTGGCTCACGCCCTACACTCTGCTTTGCGGACTGGGCGTTGTCGCAGGCTACGCCCTTCTTGGCAGCACATGGTTGATCTGGAAGCTCGAGGGCGGCGCACAGAAACATGCGCGATACCTAGCGTTAAGGGCGGCAATCGCGACGATTGTCCTGATGGGAGCAGTTAGTCTCTACAACATTTTCCTCAACGCAGAATATGCCGAACGCTGGCTAACTGCCCCGGAGATTTACTTCGCGGCCCTCGTTCCGATCCTCACGGCGATCATCGCGCTGTCGATGATCCACGCCATCAGGAAAGACAGGAACAGCAAGCCGTTTTGGCTTTCGATTGCGCTCTTCTTCTTCGGTATGGCGGGCCTCGGTGTCACGATGTGGCCCTATGTGGTGCCGCCAGGAGTAACAATCTGGGATGCCGCTGCGCCCGAAAAGAGCCAGATATTCATGCTGGTTGGTGTTGCGCTCACCATGCCGCTCATCATCGGCTACACCGCTTGGGCCTATTGGGTGTTCAGAGGTAAGGTCGCCGACGAGGGATATCACTGATGCTCGCACCACCTGAACCCCAGCAACCGCTATGGAAACGGCTCGCATGGATGGTCGGGATATGGCTGGCGAGCGTCACTTTCCTCGGCATCGTAGCCATGATCATCCGGTTCTGGCTGAAGGCGTAGTCGCTTCGGAAACAGGGCGGGATCGAAGCGTTAGAAAAGCTGCCAAAAGGAACCAGCATGATACTCGAAAAGATCAAAACACCCGGGCTTTCGCATCTTTCTTACCTCATCGGTTCCGGCGGGAAAGCGGCTGTGATCGACCCCCGCCGCGACTGCGAAATCTATGTCGAAAAGGCACGCGCTCAAGGGCTTGAGATCACGCATATCTTCGAAACGCATCGCAACGAAGATCTCATCACCGGCTCGCCGATCCTTGCGCAGATGACCGGGGCGACTGTCCTGCATGGCCCTAATCCGGCAGGCGAAGTCACTTTCGCCAAGACCGCGAAGAAGGGCGACACATTCGAGATCGGACAGCTTACAATCGAAGTGCTTGAGACGCCCGGGCACACGGACGATCACCTCGCCTTCGTGATCTACGATCGCGAATATCGCGATGGACCAGTCGGCGTGTTTACCGGAGACTCGCTGTTTGTTGGCGACGTCGGACGCACCGATTTCTATCCTGATCGCAAGCGCGAAGTTGCCGGCCTCCTCTATGACTCGCTTCAAAAGCTACTCTCGCTCGGCGACCAGGCGATCATCTATCCCGCGCACGGAGCGGGGTCTGTCTGCGGCTCGGGTATGGCTGAGCGCGAATTCTCGACGATAGGGCATGAGCGTCGCAACAATCCGCGCCTCCAGTTGGGAGGTCGGGATGCCTTTATCGAGGCGAAGGTTGCGGAGAACCATTATCAGCCGCCTTACTTCCGGCTGATGGAGCGGTTGAATCTCGAAGGCGCTCAACCCGCCCCCCGCGTCATCCGTCCTAAGCGGCTCACTCTGCCAGAGATGCGAAACACGACTGCGGACCATGTGATCGATGTGCGTGAACCGCTCGCTTTCGCATCCGGTCATTTCCCGGGCTCGATGTGCCTGCCTGTTGGAATGATCTCCGCTTTCGCCGGATGGTTTATCCGAGAGGGCGAAATGATCGTGCTGGTTGGATCAGACGAAGACCAACTATCCAGTGCCCTATCACACCTCACCCGGATCGGGCTCGATAACGTGATCGGCGGCTACAATGGCGTCGTTCCGGCTGCTGCAAACGGAGTCAGTATGAACTCGATGCCGATGGTCGATACGGACACGGTGAAATCCCGGCTAGATAAGGTTGAGGGAGATTGGACATTGCTCGACGTTCGCGACGCCGACGAGCGAGAAACAAGCGCGATCGATGGCTCCGAGCATATCTACGTTGGCGAGCTCAACGAGCGGTGGTCACAGCTCGATAAGGACCGATCCTACACGCTCATGTGCGCAAGCGGTATGCGAGCAACGGTTGCGGCAGGCTGGCTCGCAAGCCGCGGGTTCAGCAACCTCGATATCTATCTTGGATCAATGGGCGCATGGAAGGCAGCCAATGGCTGACGCGATCGACGGCCAAGAGTTCTGGGACGAAAGGTTCGCAACCGAAGACTATGTTTTTGGGACTCAGCCGAATGCCTTTCTCGTTCGCGAGGCCCATCGTCTTGAGCCAGGGTCGCGCGTGCTCGCTGTTGCAGATGGTGAGGGACGAAACAGCGTCTTCCTCGCCAAGCATGGTCACAAGGTTGTCGCGACCGATATTTCGGAACGCGCGCTGGAAAAGGCCGATCGGCTTGCAGCGAAAAGTGGCGTCGAAATTCAGTTTGTCCAGACAGACTTGGCTTCTTGGGCTTGGCCAGAAAACGCCTTCGATGCGGTCGTGGCGATATTCATTCAGTTTTCAGCACCGCAAGTGCGCGAACGCATCTTCGAGGATATTTCCAAAACACTGAAGCCGGGCGGTCTCTTGCTGCTCGAGGGATATCGCCCCGAACAGCTGGCTTTCGGAACCGGTGGTCCGCCCTCGGCTGAGAACATGTACACCGAAGCGATGCTGCGCGAGGCCTTTGGAGCGCTCGAAATCGAATTGCTCGAAGGCTATGATGCTGAGATCAGCGAGGGAAAGGGACATCCAGGCATGTCAGCGCTGATCGACCTGATTGCTCGTCGTCCGAGTTAAATGGATAGATAGGTCAAGATACGAGATGAAACTGCTGATACCCCCTCCGATCATCGCCTTGCTTTGCAGCTTGGCCATGTGGGGAATAGCGGAAACATTCTCCCAGACGCGGTTCGCGTTTCCCTTTCAATCGGCTCTTGCCGGCGCGTTCATTGTGGTGGGCCTTGCCATCGACTTGATCTCTATAGGTGCCTTTCGAAAGGCCAAGACCACCGTTACACCTCTCGCCCCCGAGAAAGCTACAAGCCTCGTCGTTACCGGCGTCTACCGCCACACAAGAAACCCGATGTATCTGGGGCTTTTGCTTATACTTAGTGGCATCGCAATCTGGCTGGGATCGCCCGTCAATGGCGCAATTCTGATTGCTTTTGTCGGATATATTACCGCGTTTCAGATCGCACCCGAAGAAGCGCGCCTCACTAAGCTCTTCGGCTCTGATTATGAACGCTACAGAGCGCGAGTCCGCCGCTGGTTGTAGTCATTCATACCAATCGGCCTTGCGAATCGTAGATTTAGACCACCATCAACGCGGCAGTCGTCATCGAACGGCTCTGCGCTTCCGACCTGCCAGCTTCAAGCCACCGCGTCCAACCCGTTGCGTTGAATAATCGACAGCAACCGTAGCGCCGGTCCCCCTGGCTTCTTTGCGCCACGTTCCCAGTCGGACACAAGGTTCTTCGACACGTTGAGATAGCGCGCGAACACCGGCTGCGAGACATGCTCTGCCTCGCGGATCGCTCTGATCTCTTCCGGTGCAAGGACCGGAGCAGGCGCAAGGCAGGCCTCATCGAACTCGCGCATGGTGCGCTTGTCGATGCTGCCCGCGTCGTGGAGGCCTTCTATCATCTCATGGACAGCCGCCAGCGCCTCACTTTTGTAGGTCTTTGCCTTAGCCTTGCTCATCGTCTTTCACCTCGACCAATCGGCCTGCTTCAACTTCCGTTTCGATCTCGCCATCACCAAGCTCCAGCATGATCCTGGCGGCCTTGCGATAGACCTTCAGTTCGGCCGCACTCAGGTTTGCCTTGGCGCTCTTGGCGAAGGCAAACACGAATATGGCCCGCCCGCCCGAGCGGAAGATCAGGATCGTGCGATAGCCACCCGATTTTCCTCCGCCTTCGCGCGCGAGGCGTTGCTTGATGAGACCGCTGCCAAGGTCGGCATCGATCAGGCCGCTCTCGGCCCGATGCACGGCATCAGCAAGCGTTGCATCGCTGATCTTTTCCTTTGCTGCGAACTTGGCGAACCAGCGGTTCGCAAAAATGCGGGTGCGCCGGTTCCTAGTAATACAGCAGTGCCGATTTATCACACATAGTATTATGGTTCAATGAACGGTTCGAACCCATCATTTCTTCGATCAGGTCGCCGATGCGCTGCCCGGCTTCGATCACTGGGCCATCATCCAGATGAGCGTAGCGGGCCGTGGTGGTCACATGCCTGTGTCCCAACAGCTTGCCGATCATCGGGAGTGTTTCCGAGCGCGCGGCCGCGTGGCTGGCGAAGCTATGGCGCAGATCGTGAAGGCGCACACCATTCATACCCGCCTTTTCGCGAACGTCTCGCCAAAGGCATGTCAGATCAACGCTCCCGCCAGTCTTCGGATTGAAGAACACTTCCGGGCGGCGCTTGTGACGTGGAAGGCATTTGATGATGGTCCACGCAGCTTCGCCTAGCCAGACGGTACGCGGGCCGGTTTTGCTGTCTGTTAAGAGCAATCGGCGGCCTTTGACCTCGCTCCAGGTCAAGCCGGTGATCTCAGATCGTCGACATCCGGTCAGGATCAAGAGCTGCAATGCCGCGCAATGAACCGGTCTCGATTTGCGGTGTTTGTCTATCGCCGCGCCAAGGCGCCGAAACTCCTGATCGGAGAGGAACCGCTCGCACTTGCGTCGCTTGTTCATTCGGATCGAGGAGCATGGGTTCGAGCATTCTGGCTTGATGCCCCACTCTTCGGCCTTGTTCATCAGTGCTCGCAGGATTTCGCATGACCGGTTTGCTGCACCCGGCCCTCCAATTTCTGTCACACGGTTGAACCACTCCTGCACATGCGACTGCTCAATCTCATCAAGAAACATCCCTGCAAACGCCGATTGGAGATAATTCTGCCGATACAGTCCATGCGTGTGCAGCGTTGATGTTTTCCAGCTTGGCGAGACTTTGCGCCAGTAGGTGTCGAGAAAGTCCGCATAGAGCGGGACCTTGCGGCGCTTCTTGCGCCTCTCTGCGGGGTTATGGCCGACTTGCGCGCGCAAAAGTACGCGCCGCGCAACATCCATCGCCTGTGCTTCGCTCAGGATCTTGGCGTTGCCAATCGTTACGGTTCGCGTCCGTCCCTGCATCGCCGCCTGGACAATGTAGATGGTGCGTCCACTCGCGTAGAAGCGCGTCCCGAATCCCGGCAATCGTCTTGACCAGACTATTCGGCGTAGTTTGCTATCGCCTTTGGTCTTGCCGACCACTCCGATACGCGCCGTGCCAAGTTCTTCAGTGACGATGGTCTGGAGGGTCAGCGCGTTCATTGACTCACTCCAATCAGGCTTGCGATCGATCCCGACACGCGCTCGGCAGCATCGGCGATGACCTCGTCGGACAAATGCGCGTATCGCGAAGTCGTCTCGGCCAATGCGTGGCCGAGCAGCTTGCCGATCACCATTAGCGAGATGTTGTCGCGGATCGCGGTCGAAGCGAAGCTGTGCCGAAGGTCATGTAGGCGAACGTCAGGCAGCGCTGCACGGTTGCGGATTTCTGGCCAATGCATGCCCAGCTTCATCGGCCTCTCTGGGTCGCGAACCGACGGGAAAACCAGCCCCGTCGGCTTGCGATCCGGGATCGATGTGATCACTTCAGCAGCTTGTCGATTGAGGTAGACGATCTTCGCGCCAGTTTTACTGTCAGGCAGCATGATACGCGGCTCCTGCACCCATTCCCAGCTCAGGTTCTCGATCTCTCCGCAGCGCGCGCCCGTGTAGATCAACAGACGTATCGCAGCGACAACAGCCGAGTGTTCGGCTTCAAAGTAGTCCAACGCGGTCGCGAGCTGACCGTATTCGCGGGCAGAGAGGAAGCGTTCCATCCGCTTGCGCTTGTAGCGTGGCGTCCCCCTGCAAGGGTTCGAACCACGACTGCGGTATCCGATTTGTTCGGCATAACCCATCATCACCGAAAGGATCGGGATGGTGCGATTGAAGGCACCTGTGCGCTCGGCGAAGCCATCACGCCAGAATGAAATATCGGCCTTGGTGATTTCGTCGACACGGCGGTCACCGAAGGTTGGGAGAATGTCCCGATCGATCCCTGTTCGGTTCCGCTGGCGCGTGCTCGGTTTCCAGTGGTGCGCATAGTCAGCCCAGAAACGCTCAGCGTATTCGCGCATCAACGGAGCTTCCTTTGCGCGGGACTTCGTGGTCTTGCGCGAAGGCAGTCCATCGAGCGCCACTTCCGCCAGCTTCTCGCGCGCAATTCGACGCGCCTCTGTCGCGGTATTCTGTCTGGTCGTCCCAAGCGAAACACGGCGCTGTTTGCCGCGCTGACGGAACATCACGAACCAGGTTCTGCACCCCGAGGGATGCACGCGCAGACCGAAGCCGGGTAGCTCGCTATCCCAATATTCGATCATCCGTTTACCAGGCCTGCGCCGGACGATATTGCCGTTAAGTCTTACATGCTGGATGCTCTGCCCACCCTCATCTTTGCGCTCACGCGGCACTGCGGAAAGCGCATGATTCGGACTTGATTCTTGCGGTAACACATGGCCATTTCGGTCCATCGATCTGCTCCTCGTTTTTGAGGATCAAATTCGAGCAAGATATTGGTAAACAATATCTTTCTGCATCAGCGATGCGTACGGTGTGCCCAATTTCCCAACTGCGCAGGTCGCTCCAGCTACGATGGCGGTTTTCAGATAGCGGGTAGTTTCCCATCCCAATTTATGGCGCGCGAGCAACCAGCCAGAGGCGGCCTAGATCAGGGAAAATCGGATCTTTCTCGGCCGGTCGAAACAGGAAACCGCACCCCCGGAAGGGCATAGGCAAAGGAGCGCGTGCGGTGCCAGGGACCGGGGTCTGTCGGTCCCGCCAGCATTGCGCCGCTCCGACCCGATGCCCGTCGGGAGTGCGTGCGGGGCCCGAAACAGAAACCCCGCGCCCGCAGGAGCACCGCCGCAGGTGGTGCGGGACCGAGCGCGTCGTCCGCCCCGCGCAGTATCTATCGCGACCCTCGCAAGGCGAACAGGAAAAAAGGGCAGGAACCGGAACCGGCTCCTGCCCGATGGGATATCTCAGAATTCATCCAGCATCGCACCGTGGACCGTATGAACAACACGGCTCGCCAGATGCACCGGGAGGGCGTTGTAGTCGCCTTCGTCCAGCGCGAAGTAACCCAGGTCATCGTCCTCTATGACGTGTTGGTCGAAGAAGCTGTGCAGCGCCCGCCGTTCAGCAGTGGCAAGCGCTTGAAAGTAGCTGTTTGAGTTCGATTGAAGATTGCCGAATAAAGTCATGATTTCCTCCTGATGTCTGTCGGTGAGACGACAGGAGAAAGGCGGATGGGTGTGCGGCCGGTGGGTCAGGGATCACCCGGTCGGGTGACCGCGAAGCGGCGGCGGGGGAAACGATTTTGCCGGACCGAAGCGCAAGCGAAGGGGAGGGAAAATGGTGGGGCCCTGCCGTCCTTGACGCGCTGGCTGCGCGCCCATCATCCTTGAAAGGTCCGTGAGCCAGGCCCTCTCTCTTTGGTTGGAGGTTATCCCGGAGACGATTCCAGAACGCGCTTTCCTACAGAGCCCTTGCTGGTTCAATTAGACACCAGGGAGGAACATTCGAGGGGGCGAAGGAAGTATCCAAAATGCCATCCAAACGAAGCGCTGTGGCTGCTCTCAAGAAGCTGGAGGCCGATCGGGCAGCGCTCGATATACGTCAAAAGGAACTCGAGGAAGAAGCTGCCCTTGAATTGGGACGGGTGATCCTTGGAACGGGCCTCGAAAGCTTCTCCAAGAAGTGTCTTGCAAGACTGGCGGCAGAGCTTGCAAAGCTGGGTGAAGAAGAGGCCTTGAAGCGGCTGGCTATGACGCCTGCTTCCTCTCCTCAGACCGGTGCACCAGCAGCAAAGTAGGCACAAAGAAGGGGCCCTGTCCGACATGGACAGGACCCCTTCGGGGAGGATCGACGGGACAGTTCAGTCGATCTCGGGGGCATCCTTGTTACCCTCGTCTTCATTAGCACCGTTGCCGCGGGAGAGGAAGTCGACCTTGTCGGCGAGGATCTCGGTGCCGTAGCGCGTGACCCCGTCCTTGTCCTCCCACTGGGTGTAGTGGATGCGGCCCTGGACGCTGACCAGCTGGCCCTTGGTGCAGTACAGACCGACGGTCTTGGCAAGGCCGTTGAAGCAGGTCACCCGGTGGAACTCGCTTTCCTTGGCAGTGTAGCCGTTCTCGTCCTTGTAGGTCTTGCCGTCCTTATCGCGCGCGGGGCGATCGGTGACGACGGTAATCCCGGTGACATTGGTGCCCCCCTTGGTCTCGCGTGTTTCCGGATCGCGAGCGATGCGGCCGGTGAGGATTGCGATATTGGTCATGGTGATATTCCTTCAGTTCCTCAAACCGGAGACCATCTCCGGCTTGCGAACATCCAGAAGAAGCAGGGCATGGGAGGACTGCACCGCAGGCCAGCAGACATCGTCTGGGGGCCGAAGGGAAACCTGTTCATGACGGGTGGTGCGGGCAGGCGCGCGAAGCGCGACAACACGGCCGGAAAAGAACGGGTTGCCGTCCTCAGCTGACCTGGTTCAGGACTGTTCGCGAAGAAAGCCGGATGGGTATCGGGTGCGGGTCTGAAGGTGCCAAGACCCTACTGCAATCAGCTTACCCCATCGCCCTCCGATGCCGCCAGGAGATCCATGAAGTTGCGCGCCGCCTCCCGGTCTTCCTCGTTCTCGAACGCCACATCGAGGTCGGGGGCAGACCCGAACATGTGCAGGAACGACCACAGTGCAAAGCGCTTGCCCCGGTCCTTCTCAAGGCCGAAATCGACGCGGCAATGCTCGATACCGGCTGCAAGTGTGTCAGGAGCAACCGAGGAAAGGTCGGTCGAGGCAAAGTAGCGCTGCAGCAGATCATCGAGTTGCATGAAATACCCTGTAGCGCGGAATGAATGATCCGAGAACGCCCAGTGATGACCTGGCGAAAGAACCCGAGAATGTATGTCGCAGAGTAAACGCCGGTCAGTTCATTAGGCGCAGCAGGTGCAGACAAGAGGCGCATTCAAAAGCGTATCTATTCGGGCCTGTCGTAACCCTACAATCGACTTGATCGGGTTCGGTGCTATGTAGCCAATGCGACCCGAAGGGCTCGGAGCAGCAATGCGATGAGTTCTCTCCTTATGGGCGGCCTCGAGAGGGGCCGCCCTTTTTTCGGCGGCGGAGATTGATCCGGCCGGGAGTGAATTGAACCCTACGCAGGGAAGTTGGGGCTGGTACCAAGCGGTCCGCGGCGATCGACTACGGTGATGCGCTGCTTCTTGGCCTCGATCACCAAGCGCTCGGTCACGCCATTGCCAGGAAATACCACCACGTAGCGAGGGTTAAGGCCGAGCATTTGCTCGTTGCGCTTAAATCCGGCGCGGGCACCGAGACGGCGCTCAAGCCCGAACGTCAATTGCTGAACTTCATGACGCTCGGCCCAGGATGCGGCCAGTCTGTCGGCTCCTTTGCCGTCGCCTCCGTGTACGAGAAACAGGTCAGGAACGACCTCACGCACCCTGTCGAGTGTAGCCCAGATGTTGGCCACGTAGGTCTTCGCCTCGGCCTCGCTTTCGAAGCTGTTGCGGCCACCGGCGAAAACCACCGGAGTACCCTCGGGTGAATGTGCAGCCTGACGGCGTTCCTTGCGCACGCGCAAGAAATCGCGGGCATCGATCACAGCCGAAGTCATGGTCTTCGAATGGATCGCACGCGATCCCGAAACGGGCTTCCACGAAGACCCGGTTTCGTCGCGGTAGAGACCTGCTGCAACCTCGCGCATCTGCTCGAAGGCCTGCATGCTGGCTTCAGCCGACTGCGCGCGCAGGGTCTGCTCCTCGAGGTTCGACGAATGCACCTCGGAGCCGTCGGCGGATGCCAACAGGGCGCGGATTTCATCCGAGGCACGATCCACCTGCGCCGACTTGCGGCTGGCAGCGCGGTGGAAGAGGTTGACGAAGCTCCAAGCGAGATCCTCGGAGTCGGCTTCGAGCGCGGTGTCGGCGAACAGCGCAAAGAGATCGGACCATACCGCTCCCAGCGTGTGAGCCATGGCATCCTCACATGGAAAGTCGCATTCGTTGAAAGGGGCGGGCGTGATCGAGAAGCCGGATAGATCGAGGCCCGCAAGCTGGCTGGCGAAACTGTCATACATATCGGTAGTCCTCCTGAGACCGGCGAATGCCGGCAGAGGAATTTCCGCGCGGGCCTGTTCGCCGTGCCTGACAAGGACCGGGACAAGGAAACGCCGCACCGCGGCAGCGGGAAACCCCGCAAGGCAAGGCTGGCGCGGGCCACACGGGCCGCAGCCTTGCGCGGGTTGCGGTGGGACCTGACCGGTCCAGGGCACGAGGACCAGCGAACAGGTTCGTGCTGGATAGTGCCGGGGTGGTGCTGCAGTTGTCTCGGAGGAGTCCCGGATCGACTCAGGAGCGCTCTTGGAGGCCAAACTGCCCCGGCGTGAAGGCGAGCACTTCCGCGTGCGGGAAAGCCGCGATCGCGGTTAGTCGGTCTCCCTCGTGACGCAAGTGCCACCCCCGACCGTGATCTGGTTCCGATTTCGCAAAGCCGGCCGGATCGAGCAATGCCAGGTTGATGCCGTCCGGGTCACGCGCGGAGCATGCCCGAATGGCCTGACGGCCTGCTTGGCGTACCGAGGTGGCAAGGTCCTGGCAGTGCGAGTAGTTGTCCGGGTCAAGCCATCGGTTGGCATCGGCCTCAAGCGGCGCTCTGGTCGTATCAGTCAGCCGCGTGACCGATGTGGGCACGGAAAAGCTCAGGTGCTCGCTGGTCCGATTGCCTGGAACGAAGCCCGGCGAGCGGCTGTAGAACTTGAGCCGCCAGTAGGCGGTCTCGGTAATCGCAGTGCTTTCGGCTTCGCTTGCGTAGAATATCCCGGGTCGCTCGTTTGCCCGGCGAAAGCGGCTGGCAACCGTGTGGCCATAGCGAAAGGGTGAAGCGAGGAGATAGTGCAACCCGTGCGCGGACTTCGGAAGGTCGGGCTTTGCGCTATCTGCCAGTTCCTCAAGCCGCTGTTGCTCGCCAAGATCTGAGGTCAGTCGGTTTGTCGAGATACGATGCTGTGCTTCGACTACCCGCCATACCGTTCGGCGGTAGCGGCGGAACTCAGACGCGAGCGCGGTGGGCGTCCACATAGTCGCAAACTGTGATGAGACCCTTGAAACTGTCGACGAGATCGATCGGGCGCGCATCGAGATCGAGATTGGCGGTCGTCAGCCACGCGCGCGCAGACATGTCATCGCTCCCGAGCAGGGCGTCAAGCGAGCGGAATAGCCGCAGGAGGAACTGAGCAGCTTCGAAGGACTTCGATGCAGGGTCGAGCTGTGCCTTGCCCGAGCGCAGGCGCGAGGCGGTCGATTCCGACACCCCCAGGATTGCACCAAGCTTGGGGTTGGTGAGGCCCCAGAACTCCGCAATACGCGCGATAGCAGAGGTGAGGACCTTGCCATCGTCGGGCTGTAATTCGAGTGGCTTCGTCGCCATAAGCCGTCCTTTCAATTGCAAGATATACCGATTATCCCGTCAAATGCAAGGTGATGAGCGTTCGAAGATCGCCTCTCCGTTTGAAAAACGCCCGACCATCTTGAGCTCGCCGAACAGTCGTTCGAGATGCGGCCCTACTTGTGCGATCCAGTGACGTGCCCGCGCCGCCCGCGGGCGAGACGAGTCCGCTTCCCAGAAGAGAGCGTCATCGCGCGGGGCGATCCAGATTGCAGCAAGACCGGAATAGGTCGATATCCCGCAATCGGCAAAGGCGTTGCGCAGGAGGATACGGTCCTCGCGGCCGCGCCATCCATCGAAGGCCTCAAAGGAAGGAAAGGATGCTTTTGTGGTATCGATGATTTCGTCGACGAGGCACTTATAGACCCAGTCCGCATCGTCGTCTTCGCCGTCCTCGAGCAGGCGAAAGGCGACCACGGAGCCGGTCGGATAGCTGACGGAACGTCCCATCTTCCAGCTCCTCAGGCTGCACTAGCAAGATCGATATCGGTCTCGCCTTCACAAGTCTGGAGTCCACCCAGCTCGAGCAGCAAGGTGGCTGCCTCCTCCGCCTTTGCTGCGGCGGTCAGGATCGCGCGCTCGTCCGATTTGAGGATTTTGAGCCAGGACGCGATGTAGCTGGCGTGATGGTCGAGGTGGGTGACCGGTAGCCCTAGTTCGGCACCCAGAATGGCTGACGATAACTCGGCGATCAGTTCTTCGGCAGCATAGGCTTCGCTGCCGAAGCGGTTCTTGAGATCGCGATCGAGCCGCGAGGAATGCCCCGTCCAGTGCGACAGCTCATGCGCGAGTGTCGCATAGTAGTGGTCATAGGCTTCGAAGAGTTCAACAGGCGGCATGGTGACGCGGTCGCGCAGCGGCTCGTAGTATGCTTGCGCGCCGTGATGCCGCAGGTTTGCCTCGATCCGGGCGAAGAAGGCATCGAGCCGCTCTTCGCGGCCTTCGGGCTCAAGCGCGGCAACCAGAGGCTTGGGATGGTAGAATTCGGAAAGGCCATCGCACTGGTCGGCGTTGAATACCGAATAGGCCTTCAGCACGCGACGGTTCTCCGTGTCCTGCCCGCCGTCAGCGGTTTCAACTTCCTTTGTGTAGCTCTTGTAGAAGATCGCGATGGTCGACTTCTCGCCTTTGCGGACCTGACCACCGAGCTTCTGACTCTGGCGGTATGTCATCCAGTAGGGAGAGGTGTATCCGCAGGCATCGGCCACCATACACAACCAAAAGGTGTTCATGCCGCGATAGGGCGTCCCGCAGCAACGCAAGGGGCGCGAAACCGGCAAGCCACGCCACGGCTTGACCCAGGGCTTGGTGCCCTCTTCGAGCTTTTCAATGATGGCGGCAGTGATGCGTCCGGCTGGAGAAACTGAAGCGGTGCGGCGGGACTTGGTCATCGATCGTCTCCTGATCACCGGAACGGACGTGTCCGGGTTCAGGAATCAGGAAGCTCACTCTCCTCTTAGCTTCGATGTCGGCTTTGCGCCCCAATTCTGGTCGTAGGCCGCACATTGCAAGGTGCCCGAAAGCGGACCGATTGCTTTTCTGATCCGGCAGGCTGCGCCAATTTTGAGTGCTGGGTGGAAACCCGTTGGTCTGTAGCTTGAATTCGCTGGGCTAGCCTTCGCCCGCGAGGCTTTCCAATACCGGGCACCGATCATTGCTCGTGGTGCCACATTGCTCGATCAGTTTAGCGAGAGCGTTCTCCATACGCTCAAGGTCGGCCCGCTTCGCACGGATGTTTGCGAGGTGCTGTTCGGCGATCGATTGCACCTCATCGCAACGCACTTCCTGACCTGGCGTTAAGTCAAGCAATGCCCGCACCTCTTCGAGGGAAAATCCGAGTTCGCGCGCGCGCCGAATGAAGCGGAGGCGCTCCGTGTCGTGAGGACCATAGTCGCGGTAGGCGCCCCTTCTCGGCGGAGCATCGATAACGCCTATCCGTTCGTAATACCGGATTGTCTCGATGTTACACCCGGTCCGCTTCGCCACTTCGCCAATTTTCAAAGCCAACCTCTTGAGTCTGTAGTTGCTACAGACTGTAAATAGGTATGCGAATCGAGGTTTGCAAAAGGACGATCGATGCGCGGCATCAGCACATGGTGGAACGGATTGGCGACGGGCGGGGGTATCTTTGCAGCCTTCGGGGCAGCTGCATGCTGTGCACTGCCCTTGATGCTCGCGTCGGTGGGTGTGGGCTCGGCGTGGCTTGGCAGCATCTCGCCGGTCCTGGCCCCCTATCGCGTCCCGTTGCTGACCCTGGCGTCGGCTCTTCTTCTCGCTGCGACCCTCCGTTTGCTCTGGCAGTTTCGGCAGGCACGAACATGCCCGGCGGACAGTGCATGCGGATCATCGACTTATCGAGCGCTGACCGCCATAGGAATTGCCATCGGTGCGGCGCTGCTGACAGGTGCCTTCCTCTATGGCTGATCCGATCCTGATCTCGCGCTTGCGCTGTCCCGAATGCGGTCATGAGGAGGACATGGAAATGCCGACCAACGCTTGCCTGTTCTTCCATAACTGCGCGGGTTGCGGCGTTCGCCTTCAGCCGCTCCAAGGCGATTGCTGCGTGTTCTGCTCGTACGGCACCGTTCCCTGCCCCCCAATACAGGAAGGGGATTGCTGCCATGGCTGAGGCTTTCGATTTCGTCGCCATCGGATCGGGAACTGCTGCGCAGGTCGCGGTCCACCAGATGGCCAACGCCGGGAAGCGCTGCGCGGTTATCGATTATCGGCCTTACGGTGGCACATGTGCGCTTCGAGGGTGCGACCCGAAAAAGATGATGGTGAGCGGAGAGGAAGCGCTCGCGGCATACAGGCGAATGAAGGGGAAGGGCATCAAGGGCTCGGTTTCAATTGATTGGGCCGACCTCCAGGCATTCAAGCGCAGCTTTACCGACCCCGTCCCTGAAAAGCAGGAAGCTCGCTACGAGCGTAAGGGCGTCGCGACTTTTCACGGCGCGGCACGCTTTGCTGGCCCCGACAGGATCGTGATAGGCGACCGGGAACTGAGTTTCTCGCACGCTCTTATCGCAACGGGAGCAGAGCCTCGGCCGCTTGGGATCGAAGGTGAGGAATTGCTGATTCACAGCGATGCATTCCTAGAACACAAAACCCTTCCAGATCGGATCGTATTCGTCGGCGGCGGATACATTGCCGCAGAATTTGCCCACCTCGCCGCGCGCGCCGGTGCAAAGGTCACAATCTTCCAACGAGGCCGCATTCTGAAAGCCTTCGACCCTGACACGGTCGATTGGCTCATGCCAAGTTTCGATGATCTCGGCATCGAAATTGTGGACGCTGAAGTGGACCGCGTAACGAAGAAAGGCAACGTGCTGACCGTCCATGCTGGCGACCGCAGGATCGAAGGGAGCCTGGTGGTGCACGCTGCCGGAAGAATCCCTGCGATCGGCTCGCTCGATCTGGAGGCGGGAGACGTCGCCTGTGACGCGGGTCGCTTGGCACTTACCGCCCAGCTACGGAGCCAAAGTAACCCCAAGGTCTTCGCGGCAGGTGACGCTGCTGCAAATGGCCCGCCACTGACTCCAGTCTCCAGTAACGATGCCAAGGTCGTGGTAGAAAACATACTCGATGATACCGGTCGAACTCCGAACTATCGAGGGGTGCCAAGTGCACTTTTCACGGAGCCGCCGGCGGCCAGGGTCGGAATGCTGGAAAGCGAGGCGCGTGAGGCAGGGCTGGATTTCACGGTGCATGCTGGCTCGCACCCTGGTTGGTTCTCGGCGAGGCGGCTGAACGAAGAGATCTACGGCCACAAGCTGCTGGTCGAGAACGGAACGGGACGCATCCTTGGAGCCCACTTGGTCGGCCCTGACGCCGACGAGCTCGTCAATATCTTCGGCTTGGCCATGCGCCATGGGCTAAACGCGGACGACATCAAATCTACCATGTTCGCTTATCCGACGGCGGCCTCCGATGCAGGGTATATGTTGGGATGAGCAACGCGGAAGCCACCAACAAGCGTGACTTGGCCGCCAACCGTCTGCACCGCATCCTAATCTGGGGCGTGCCGTTTGCGGCGCTAATCGGCCTAAACTTTACCGCAGAACTTCTGCAACCGAACGAGAGGGTGGAAATCGCGGCGGTGCTGTTCCTATGGATGGGGGCGGCGTGCTCGTTAAACGCTTTGCGTTGCCGTCGGCTTCACTGCATGATCGCAGGGCCAGCATTTTTGATTGGTGCTGCGCTTCTTGCCATGGTGGCATTCGGCTTGGCTGATTTCGGGAAACACGGTCCAAGCGTCATCATCTGGGTCACGTTTGGGGTAGTTGCTGGCAGCTTTATCGCCGAACGCATAGCAGGGAAGTATTGGCGAAGACCGGCGTAAGCTCAGGTTTCTGTTCACAGCGAAATAGAAACGAGACCCTCTCCACCAAGAACCTTTTCAAAGCGAACACGAGCGGGTGGTCTCGATCAAGCAGACTGCCGTCTGCTTCTGCTGCGCAGTCGCCTGGGAGCGGACTGTCAGCAACCGGCCCAGACCTGGACATGAAAAAGGCGGCCCGTCCCGAGAGGGACGGACCGCCCGCCGAGTAACCTGGACCTGTCAGGAGGGGTCAGGCAGCCGGCTCGGCAATTTCGTTCGCGGTCTCGTCCTCGGCCGGGTCCACTGTTTCATCCTCGACCGGCTCCTCAGGCGGACCGAAGCGCATGATCTCGGGCACCCACGCTCCCGCTCGCGTTTTCACATCCGCCTCGCCGATGAAATTGCCGGAGAAGATGCGCTCGGCTGCGCTCGCCAACTCTGCTTTCTTCGAACCTGCATAGCGACTGACGAGTTCGGGGCCGCCTGCTGCATCGAGCGCTTCGAGTGTACGCGCCTTGGCCACACGATCGAATAAGTTCGCCGCCGTCGGCCGCCACCAGTGCGCGGTCTCGATCTCGAGCAGCGACCCGAGGATTTCATGCAGCGGCGCCGAGCGATCGCCTTCACACGCAAGGCTCGCGACCAGCGTGCGGGATACGACATGACCGAGCCAGGCCGAACGTGCTTCATCGCTCAATGCGCGGAAGCGTTCGAACCGTTCGACATCGGTCTCGCCGGCGCGCCAGCTTTCGTCGAGCGAAGCGACAAATTCGGCGAGCGCAGCGCTTGCTGGGGCGTCCTTCGCCTCGAAGCCGACCACCGGTCCCGATGCTACCGAGCCGACCAGCGTCGATGCCTTCTTCGCGCGCCAGTCATGCCCATCGGCATCGGCGAGCGTGAAGACCATGAAGTCGAGCGCAAGCGCAGGATCATTGGCCAAGTGGATCGCCAGGATATCGCGGCGCTGCATCGCGAGCTCGTCGAGCAGTCGCTGCGAAAGCGCACCGCTCTTGCGCTTGGTATCAGCGCCAGCATCCACCGGTTCGACTGCTCCGTCGTCAGCGTTGACGACTTCAACTTCGGTGTAGAATTGCGGCACCAATGCCGGTTCGCCATTGCGAGAGAGCACGAGGAACGCTCCAGCCTCCGACTTCAGCTCGTCGGCAAGCACCGGCGGACGATCGTTGAGATCGCGCATCGCGCGGTCGATCGAGACCAGTTCCTCTTCCGCCTTGGCGATCTCGCTTTCGTCGCTGTCCTCATCCTCAAGGATGGCGGCCGTCCGATCGTAGTCGGCTTCAAGGTCGCTGAGCTCACGAGCCTCGTCTTCGGTTAGCGGAGCCGGTTCGCATGGGAGCCGATTGAGGCCCTCGATGAGATCGTGGCTGACATAGTTGCCAAGCGTGGGTCGCACCCAGGCAAGACCGTGTTCTTCCGCGACCTTCTTCGCAGCATCATCCATCGCTTTCTGGGCAAGGTCTTCGAGAAGCGCGACATCGATCCAGCTCTCGCTGGCTTCGTCGTCGAACAGTTCGCGTTCGATCCGGCCGCCTGCAGCAAGGTAGGCATCGCGCCCGACCAGAACCGCGCGCGGATCGGAGCCACGAACAGTGGCATCAAGCACCATGCGCCGGATTGTGTCTGGCGTGACCTGGTACCAGGCATCCTTCAGTTCGGCAAAGACGTGCGCCTGACGATCGATGTCTGAGATTGCCCCATAGGCCTTGGCCATGTCGAGCGTGATTGCGCCTTCGGCGAGCGCTTCAAAGACACAAGGTGCGAGGCCTGCCAGACGCAGACGACCCTCGACAAAGCGGGCCGTGAGACCGAACCGGCGGGCAACGTCTTCGGTACTGGCTCCCGCCTCGATGATCGCAGCAAAAGCCTGTGCCTCGTCGGCCGGGTTCATTGCGAGGCGCTGGAAGTTCTCGGCGAGGCTTGCTTCGCGTACTTCGCTTTCCTCGCCTTCGATGACGAGACAAGTGACTTCGTGATTCTTGGGAAGAGAGCCCTCCTCGGCCAGCGCCTGGAGCTGAGCCAGACGGCGACCACCGGCCTCGACTTCGAACTTGCCGCGCTTTGCTTTTCGCACGACGAGGTTCTGCAAGAGTCCGCGGGCGGCAATGTCCGCCCGCAGCTGCAGGTCGGCAAGTACGTCGCTCGACTTGCGAACATTCCGCGGGCTTGGGACGAGCTTTTTCAAAGGAATAGACTGGATCATGGATTGTCTCCTGATGGATTGAAAAGCCACGCGACGGTGCATGGCCCGACAAGCCACCGGCTCCCTCCCCTCTCTCACGCTTGGTCATGGATTTGCCCTTCAGGCCGCAATGGCTGGGAGAACAGAGGATGCCTTCGACACGGGGACGAAAAGGCGCGTGCGGTAGCGGATGATCTCGGTGAAACAGCCCTTGGTCTTATACCAGTCGAGGCGCTCAGGCGCATACCCAGTGAGCTCAAGTCGTTGCTCGCCGCCGACCAAAGAGCGCTTAACGGTCAGTGCATCATGACTGGCAAGCGGCTGGGGCGTTCCGCTCGAGAGGACAAGTTTCCCGAGTTCGGCTGGAGCCGGGCCGGACACACCCTTCAAGCCGAACGTCTCGGCAATCTTGGCCAAGTCGATATCGAGGACTTCGCGCCCGATGATCGATCTGCCATCCTCGGCGACAAGTCGCGTCACCCGGACATGCTCGCCAGGCAGCCGCTTCCAGACCGGGAGTAATAGCCCCGTCGCCAGATGCGCTCGTTCGGTCACCGGCGAGGCCGCTGCGGCGCTTTCTTCTTGTGTCCAGAGCTTGGAGAACTCGGTTACGCCGACCTCTTCCCACAAGCTTTCACCGAGCGCGTCGAGCGTCCAGTTGGCGGATTTAAGCGGTCGGAGAAGGCGACGGCGTTCGATCACCGCGCCGTCATCGGCAATGAGGCGCCGCGCCGGAACTGACAGGGCCACCTTGCCCGAGCGCGCATTGCGCAGGGGAATGGCCTGGGGGGATCCGATCTCGTGCATCCTGACGAGACGTTTGAAGCGCAGCGGGCGCAATTGGCGTTTCACTTCGAGCGAAACCAGGCGGGTTTCGGCGCCCGAAACAGGATCTGTGCGGAGAACTTCATCAGACAGCACCGTAAAGCTGTCGGCGCGGACCGTCTCCAAACCCAGATCGAGCGTGCCAGCCTCGCGTGCGGCCTCGATGCGCGCTTCCACAAGTCCGAGATATTCCTCGAAGATGGCGTTCTGCAGTGCGATCGGGAGCGCAAGTATGCGATTGAGCCAGCGTTGGATCGTGGGAAGGTTATCGCTCAGGCCGCCATCGGGGTTCTCGAGCTTGAGGCCTGTTAGCTCGACGAAGTCCCCGAAACCAACCGCCTCGAGTTTTCCATCGTAAAGCAGGTGGAACCAGCGCGAGAGCGCGTCCTTCGCATAATCGCTTTCGAGATTGTCGGCAGGGTCGAACAGGTTCTGTCCCCCTGTCTGACGCTGGCCGCGTGTGAGAGCGCCCAATGCGTCGAGCCTTCGCGCGATTGTCGAGATGAAGCGGCGTTCGCCCTTCACATCGGTCGTGACCGGGCGGAACAGCGGCGCAGAAGCCTGGTTAGTACGGTTTGTCCGGCCAAGACCCTGGATTGCATTGTCCGCGCGCCAGCCCGGTTCGAGGAGAAAATGGACGCGGCGCTGCTGGTTCTGCGCATCGAGATCGGCGTGATAGGATCGGCCCGTACCCCCCGCGTCCGAGAAAATCAGAATACGCTTCGTCCCGTCCATGAAGCACTGTGCTTCAGCGACGTTGGCGCTTGCGCTTCGACGTTCAAGCCGCTGCTGACCGTCGCGTCCCAAGACCAACCTGCGCGTGCGGCCTGTGACCTCGGCCACAGCCTCGGTCCCGAAGTGCTCGATGATGGCATCGAGTGCAGTGGCGATTGGCGGAAGGGCGCAAAGCTGTTCGATCAGCGCGTCGCGCGCAGCGATGGCACGCGAGCAGAGAACGGGATTGCCGTGATCGTCGCTCATCGCTTCGGATCGCAAATTGCCTTCCTCGTCAGTGAAGACCTGCATCAGGCGCACCGGGAAGCTCTTCGCGAGATAGTCGATGACATATTCGCGCGGAGAGAGATCGATATCGAGCGCTTCTCGCTCCTCGTCCGAGAGATCGGCCAGGCGTCGGTCAAGCATGGCCTCAGCGGTCGAGACCAGCTGCACCACCACCGAATGATCATCGCCGAGCGCCTCTTCCATTGCCGGGATCAGGCTCGGCAGTTTCATCGAGAGCAGAAGCTGCCCAAAGAAGCGCTGCTTGGTGCCTTCGAATATCGAGAGCGCCGCTGCCTTGGCGTTGCGATTGAGCGTATCGCCGCTGTCCTCATCGACCACCCTTGTGGCTTCGAGTGCTTGGTCGAGATTGCGGTGGATGATCGCCCAGGCATCGGCGTAGGCATCGTAGATCCGCACCTGCGCCTGCGTGAGCTGATGTTCGAGGATCTCGTATTCGACCCCGGCAAAGGACAACGCACGGGCAAGGTAGAGCCCCTGTGCCTTGAGATCGCGGGCGACGAGTTCCATCGCCGCGACGCCGCCGGCGCGGATCTCGGTCATGAATGCCTGATGCGTTGGGAACGCGGTTTCTGGCCCCCACAGTCCAAGGCGGGCTGTGTAGCCGAGGTTGGCAATGTCAGACGCGCCGGTAGCGGAAGCGTACAGAACACGTGCTCGCGGCAGATGGTTCTGAAGCCTGAGACCTGCCATCCCTTGCTCCGATCCTTTGACATTGCCGCGGGTCGAGGAAGAGCCGAGCGCATTAGCCATGGAATGCGCTTCGTCGAAGGCAATCACGCCCTCGAATTGCTCGGCGGCCCAGTCGAGGATCTGATCGAGCCTTGTGTCCTCGGCGCGTCCCGAGCGAAGCGTTGGATAGGTTACAAACAGGATACCCTCCGCCATTGTCACAGGACTTCCGAGATTCCATCGGGAGAGCGGCTGGATGTCGAGCGGGAGCCCGCCAAGCGCCTCCCAGTCGCGGCGCGCGTCTTCGAGCAGTGCCTCGTTCTTGGTGATCCAGATGTGACGGCGTTGGCCCGAGAGCCAGCGATCCATCATGACGCCCGCGATTTGGCGACCCTTGCCTGCGCCCGTACCATCACCGAGGAAAAAGCCTTGCCGGTAGGAGTGACCGTCCTCCGCGAGTTCGACCGTCGTTCCTTTTTGGCTTGGACGGAATTGCCCGGGAAGGTCGCGGGTGAATGCCTCGCAAGCGTAGACCAGTGTTTCGCACTGTGCGGCCGAGAGCAGTTTGCCCTCCTGCCAGTTCATGGGAAGCAAAGGGCGTGCTTTCGCTACTGGTGCCGCGACCGAGCCCATCGCGATCGATTCTACGAGCGGCGTCGGGTGAACAGGTGCATCCTCCATGATGACGCGGCTCGGTCGGTAAGGCAGATAGATGCCCGCCTGCTCGGGAACGGGTGCAGGCTCTGCCAGGGCTTCATAGTTGAGCGCGACTGCCGCGCTTTTCTGGGCGGCTGCAGCCAGGAAAGGAGCAACCGGCTTGCGCGAAGCAGCGCCGCTTACCGAGGTCGCAACCGAACGTACCAGAAGGCGATGAACGTTGGCCTGCAAAGGCGCGCGATCGGGCAAATGCGCCAGGCAGGAATTCAGTTCGGTGAGATCGGCGAACTCTCCCGACATCGTGGAATTACCCTGAAGATTCGCTTTCTCGATCACGACCATTCTGACAGCGATCCCGGTTCCGCTTCGTGAGAATGCGCCCGATAGCCGGACGTTGATCAGCAGCGAGGCCTGTTCCTGGTCTTCGACAAAGGCCACGGCATCAAAGCCGTCCGGGAGAATGGCGAGGAGGCGACCTCCCACAGCGCAAATACGCAGCGCACTGCGCAAGTGACGCGTCGCCGTGCGGCCATCCACGCCCCGCTCGCTGCTTCGGGCGAAGGGAGGGTTCATCAGGATAACGCTGGGGCTTGGACCATTGGTGAGTTCGGCGATCAGCTCGCCATCATGTCCGAATAGACGGGCACGAGGGAAGAGATGCGCGAGCGCATCGCGGCGCACGCGATCAATCTCGTTCAGCGTCAACGAGCAATCTCGGACGTCACCCCAAAGAGCAAGCGCGCCATTCCCGGCTGACGGTTCGAGAATGTGATCGCGCGTGCCAAGGGACGCGGCCTTGGCCATCAGCCATCCAAGGATCGGCGGCGTCGAGAATTGCTGCAGCTCGACCTGGCTCTCGCTGCGCACGTGGCGGGGCGGCAAGGCTGCCTCGAGCCAATCGAACCGCGCTGCGGCCTCGTGGAAACCAGTATCGAGGTCGATCCGTGAGAACTCGCGAAGCCAGAGCAAGGCTCCAATCTCGACCGCGTTGTTATAGTCGTCGATGGTCCACGCACTGCCCCAGTCCTGTACGCCGGTTTGAGCGGCGAAGAACTCGACAATGTCAGGTCGGGTGAGGTGGCATCCATCCGCAAGTCGTCGGGAAATTTGTTCGCCGATTGCGAAAGCGAGCGGAATTGTGCTCGATGTCTCGCGGTCTGGAAAAAAGTCTGACTGAAACATGGCTTGTCGTCCTCCTGGTTGAGGCATCGGGACATGCGCCCTCTGCCGGGTCAGGAATTCGAGAAGCTCTCTCTCCTCTTAGCGACACGCCTTTCGGCGCAGCCATGACTGGAGTTCATCGTTCCAGTCGGTCCCGCGCGATTTGGGCTGTCGGACTTGGATGTTTCGCCCTTCACGGAGATAGGCATCGCGCCCTCGCTCGGCTGCAAGGTCGCCGCCAGAATCGTGATCCACGAAGAGATGAAGGTCGCTCACGCTCTCCGGAATGGCAACCAGCCCGAAGCGTCCATTGCCCAGCGTTGCCCACGTCGGGATACCAGTGAGCGCATAGGCCGACATCGCGCTTTCAATGCCTTCGGCGAGACCGAGCCTTCCCTCGGCAGGTTCGAACAGACGTACCGCCGCCTCGCCGAGAGACCCCAGTGCGCGTTTCGGCTTCGCAAACAATGCCTGCGTATTGCCGCATTGCGACAGGAAAGTCCGGTGAACGGCAATCGGCCCCTCGTCGAGGCTGACCGCAGCGATCATCGCTGGCAGGAAGCGTGCGCGACCCTTCGGTCCAAGCGGCGTGCGCGGATGAAATTTCAGCGCATGGGACGTGGCGAGGATGCCGCGCCCTTCGAGGTAGGCCTTGGCAGGACTTCGGTGCAACGGTCGAGCATCGCGCCAGATGCGGAGTGCTGCAGCCGATGGCTGGCTGGAATAGCGCGGCTGGATCGGAAACTCGTCGGAGGAGCCTGAGAATAGCGCAGAGGTCTCGATCCCTTCTCGAGCGAGGGCAGCGAGCACGCTCGCCTGATCGCATCCGGCGAAACAATGCAGTAGGATAGCCCTCCGGCCAAGCGTAACGCCGAGCGAAGGGTTGCGGTCACCATGCGCGGGACAACGGGCCATGCCCTTGGTGCCTGACCACTTGCCGCCGCGGCTCTCGCAGAGCTTGCGAGCGGTGTCCTCTAGCGAGGGGCGGGATAGGGTTGAGTTCGAAACGGACATACTGGCTCCATCGCCGCACAATTGCCCCTGCAGACTGCCCCCTTTCCTCTTACCGGACGCGTATGGCGCTTTCCTACACCCTTATGTTCCATTTATGTTCTGCCACCTGTCCAGGCAAGACAAGAGAGAACGCAATGAGACGAAAATGGGTAACTGGCGTGTGTTGCGGGCTCGCAATTGCGATCCCCGCCATCGCTCAGGCGCAGGAGTTCCGGGTCTTTGATCATCGACTGAGCAGGGTCGAAAAGCCGGTAGACAATGAAGTTATGTACGATCCTTCTCTGGCGGTCATTGGGACCGAAGGAGGGTACCCATCGGCCGCCAACCGAAGTTTCAAGGAGACGCTCTACGAACCCCTCATCCGCCAAGCTGAAGCAAGGTATCGATTGCCGCCTCGCTTGCTCCAAGCATTGGTCTGGCAAGAATCTCGGTTTAATCCAATGGCGATCAGTCCGGCTGGTGCTGCCGGACTTGCGCAACTTATGCCTGCAACCGCACGAGAACTCGGAGTAACCAATCGGCACGACCCAGCTCAGAATATCGACGGTGGCGCGCGATATCTAAGGCAGATGCTCGACCGGTTTGGTGCGATCCATCTCGCATTGGCGGCCTACAATGCGGGACCCGGCGCGGTATCCCGTGCTGGTGGAATTCCAAGAAATCGGGAAACGCCGGGATATGTGAGGAGCGTTATCCAAAGATGGATGGCATACGGAGCACTATGAACACGAATCGGAAAAGGATCAGCGGACGGCTCGAGCATCTCCCGCGTGGGGCAGCTATCGTGACAGATGCAGGCGACCACTGGGTTCTGGAAGGCTACGAACCATCGAACGATGACTTCGGTTTCGAGGTCACCGCCGAGGGTGTCGTTGTGGGCTTTGACCGCCTTCGAGTTGAGTGGCTGGGCCAAGTCCCGGCATAGCACGCTAAATCACGCAGCTCTCAAGATCGCAACATTGCCTGTTTTTCCGCGCATCGCATCGAGGAAGTTCGCCCAATCTTGAAGCATCGCGCGACGGGGCGCCAGATACTCTGCGGCATTATAGGCCCCGCGAACTTCGTTCTCCTCGCTATGAGCCAGTTGAAGCTCGACCCAGTCTTCATGGTACTTTCGGATCCACATTGGCGGTTGGCCGACTTCGACAAGCTGTTCATTGGCCCATGTGCTCGCAAGACCTCTGAAGCCATGAACAGTCTGCCGACCGTGATAGCCCAGACGATACAAACCATAGATCATGGTGTTTTCGGATAGCGGCACTCCACGCTTCTGGCCGGGAAAGACATAGTCACTTTGAGAACATGCGATCATGTCCTTGGCGAGCGAAGCGGCTTGCATTGACAATGGTACGATATGCTCACGGTGCATCTTCATTCGATCAGGCCCGATGCGCCAAAGCGGAGAGTTTCCTTCTAGATCCTCGAACTCGTGCTTCTTGGCAAAACGAAGTTCCTTCGTTCTGACCCATGTCAGAAGCGCGAAGGTGAGCGCTGCGCGAGTAATCTCGGAGCGTCGCTCCCCTTCTTCATTGTATTGATCCAGCTTGTTTATGAGCTCTGGCAACAGAGCGAGCGGCAGTTTGGCCATATGCTTTACGCGAGGTCGCGGCTTCAGAGCGCCGCGAAGATGAGCCGTGGGGTCCGCATCGCAAAGCCCACTCGCGATGGCGAACTGGAAAACTTGGCCAATGCTCTGCTTCGCACGCCGACTGATATCCAGAGCCCCCCGTTCTTCAATATTGCGGATCACGCCTAAAACTTCAGGGGGGGTGATCTCGTGCATCATCCTTTCGCCCAATACCGGAAACACGTCCCGTTCCATCCGAGACCAGACACGCTTCGCATGAGCTGGATCAAGGCTGCTCTTTCGATTCTTGTGCCACATCTCAGCAACAGCCTTGAAGGTTTTCTCTGGCTCGAAATCTCGACCAGGCTTGTGGACCATCGGATCCTTGCCTTCGGCCAAGGCAGCCCTTGCAAGCGTCTTCAACTCACGCGCAGCCGCTATTCCGACGTCAGGATAAGCACCAAAGGAAAGCAGCTTCTCCTTTCCGCGATAGCGGTATTTCATGCGCCAGAGCTTCGAACCGTTCGCTTTTACGAGGAGGAATAGCCCTTCACCGTCGGCAAGCTTGTAGGGTCGTTCTGCCGCCTTCGCATTCTTGATCTGAATCTCACTCAAAGCCATTGGGGGTATCGCTCCTTTTCGGTACCCCCCGAAAGTACCCCCAAAATACCCCCACTCCAAATCCGGCTTCAAGCGCATGCAAGCGAACGCAAGCGGACGCGAATCAGCGACATGGTTTTGATTTCATTGTTTTTTTCGGATTTATACGGAAGAATGCGAACCCATGCGGATTCGAGAATGGTAGCGGAGGAGGGACTCGAACCCCCGACACGCGGATTATGATTCCGCTGCTCTAACCACCTGAGCTACTCCGCCACACCAGTTTGCCCTGGGGGCTCCCGATTGTCGGTTGGCAACCGGGATTCGCGAGGCTTAATGCCTCAAGCGAGCGGCGCATTTAGGGCGCTCCCATGCCCCGGTCAACCTCAAGTTTGCGATTGCTCGGCGTCATCCTGATTTGCAGGTGCGTTGGCCCTGTTCATGCGCATGACCTTGACTGCCAGCGAACGGTTGAAGGCGTTGTCGACCGCGCGCCCGATCTCGGGCAAGCTCTTCGACAATTGCGCGAGGGCATCGCGGTCGATGCGGGCGCAGCGCATGGGTTTCGTCACCTTGACTGTCGCGCTCGCGGTATGGCCGGAGATGTGGCTCATTTCGCCAAGAAACTCCCCTGCTCCGCATTCATTCACGGCCTCGCCATCGCGTACGATCGAAGCGCGGCCGCTGGCGATGTAGATAAGCGGCGGGTCGAGTTGGCCCTGGACGATCAGGTCTTCACCCACTTCCATGTCGCTCCACACCATGAGATCGCGGAGGCGGTTTTGACGAGCGGGATCTTCGATCTGCATGACGTGGTCGAACAGCTCGCGCTCTTCACTGGTCATCACGCCGCTGCGAGCGCGCCGATAGAGTGCGAAAAGCCGGAACGCATTGACCAGCAGAAACGCCGCCGCGATCAGCAGCGCAACGCTGAATTCTCCCTTGAGAGCGAAATGTGCAACGCCGAGAATACCCGCGACGAGCGCGATGATGCGTATCGTGCGCACCTGTCCCGGCAACATCGCCGCGACCAGCGCCGCGCCCGCGGCCCAGCCTGCTAAGGTGCTCGCCTCTTCCATCAATTTCCCCCCAAATGCGCCGGCGCACTGCGTCCGGATTCGCGCAGTCAATCACGCGGACTAAGTGCCTATACTACAAGCGCTCGCGTCCACGAAATGGCATTCGCTTCACCTCTTTCCAAGGGCCGCCCTCATACAGGTGCAATTCGAGCGCGGGAAAGGTGAACCACCCACGATCGATCCAGGGGTCAAGCTGGGGGATCAACCGAGCCTGCAGCGCCCTAGCCTCCTCTTTGGACACCTTGTTCTGGATCGTTATGTGAGGCCGCGGTTCGTGCAGATCCTGCTCGGTCAGCATGCCGTGAAAATGCTCTGCGATGATCCTGCGAACGGCGATGAGGCCCGGAGCTTCAAGCCTGATCGCCGTGCCCTTGCCGAAATCGAGCAAACCGGTGATGCGCCCCTCGGGAGGCTCGAATTCTCCCGTGACCTGCGGCAGAAAGCCGAGCAATTCCTCGCGCAAGGAAGGCGCAAATGCGTGGAACAGCGTCACATGTGCGTGCAGATGGTTTCGCTCTGGCGGAAAATGCGCGCGCCTTAGTCCTTCTGCCCAGCCACGAACCGGTTCAGGGATCGAAGCGGTCAGGATGAAAGGCTGCGAGCCCAAGACTAGTTCATCTCGCCGCGCTGCCTGCGGATTTCGAACCAGCGTCCGACCGCTTCGTTGTGACCGTCCAACGTTTCGTTGAACTCATGACCGCCGGTGCCGTCGGCAACCATGAAAAGGTAATTGTGGTCCTCAGGGTTAAGCACTGCGGCAATGCTCTCACGGCCCGGATTGGTGATCGGACCCTCGGGCAGGCCGACGCGGGTGTAGGTGTTGTAGCCGTTGATGGCGGCAATCTCTGACTGGCGGATGCGGCGGCCCAGTGGCTTCCCCTTGGTGATGGGGTAGATAATCGTTGGGTCGGCCTGAAGCATCATGCCCACTTCGATCCGGTTGGAATACAGGCCAGCCACCGTGCGGCGCTCTTCTGGAGTGCCTGTCTCCTTCTCAACCACTGAAGCCAGGATCAGCGCCTCGCGGATCGTGTCGACGGCGATATTCTCGCCCCGCTCGGCCCAGGCCTCGGCAAGGTACAGGTCCATCGCCGACTGCATCTGCTCGAGCAATTCAGAGCGCGGCTGTCCTCGCTCAAAGGCGTAGGTGTCAGGCAGGATCGAGCCTTCGGCAGGCACGTCGATTTCGCCGGTCAGCAATTCTTCGGCCATCAGGCGCTCCCAAACCAGCACCGAGGGCATGCCCTCTGGGATGGTGACAAAACGCCGGATCACGTCGCCCGACTGGAACGCGGTCAGAATGTCCTGCTGGCTCATACCGGGCGTCAGAGCGAACTCCCCCGCCTGGATGGGATCGGACGAGCCGAACAGCCGGGCCGACAGCAGGAACCCGTCAGCCGAGCTGATAAGTTGCTTCTCTTCCAGATCCTGGGCCACGGCGCTGAGCGATGAGCCCGCCGGGATCATGAAAGGCGTCTCCTCCTCGATCTGCGCTTGCCCAAGCAATTGCGGCGCGAGCAGCAGCCCGACGCCTGCCAGCATGATCAGGCTGATGATGAGCAGCCCTAACCTGCGCACCGGCTCAGTCGACCTTCTGCATGATCAGCGAGGCGTTGGTGCCGCCGAAACCGAAGCTGTTGTTGAGCACCGCGCGCACTTCGCGCTTCTTCGCCGTGTGCGGTACGAGGTCGATGCCTTCGGTCCCCTCGTCCGGATTGTCGAGGTTGAGCGTCGGCGGGACGATCCCGTCGCGCATCGCGAGAATGCAGAACACAGCCTCAACCGCGCCAGCGCCGCCCAGAAGGTGGCCAATAGCGCTCTTGGTCGAGCTCATCGAAGCACCGCTCAGGTCATCGCCCAACACGCGCTTAACTGCGGCGAGTTCGATCGTATCGGCCATCGTGCTAGTGCCATGCGCGTTCACGTAGTCGATGTCGCCCGGACCAAGGCCAGCCTTGCGCAGCGCCATCTTCATGGCGAGCTCTGCGCCCTTTCCTTCGGGGTGCGGTGCGGTGACGTGGTAAGCATCACCTGAGAGGCCGTAGCCGGTGACTTCGGCGTAGATCTTTGCGCCGCGTGCCTTGGCGCGCTCATATTCTTCAAGCACTACGACGCCTGCACCCTCGCCCATCACGAAGCCTTCGCGGTCCTTGTCGTAAGGGCGACTTGCTTCCTTGGGGCGGTCATTGAAATTGGTGTTAAGTGCGCGGGCCTGTGCAAATCCGGCGATGCCCAGCGGGTTGATAGTGCTCTCCGCACCTCCGGCCAGCATCACGTCCGCATCATCCATCGCGATCATACGCGCGGCATCACCAATCGAGTGTGCGCCGGTCGAACAGGCGGTCACGACCGCGTGGTTCGGGCCCATGAAACCATATTTGATCTGCACCTGTCCGGTGACGAGATTGATCAGGCGGCCATGCACAAAGTGCGGGCTGACCCGGCCAGGGCCGCGCTCGTGCAGGTTGACGCTTTCATATTCGATACCTGGAAGCCCGCCGATGCCTGCGCCGATCGAGCAGCCCACGCGCTCCTTTTCCTCGTCGGAAAGGTCAGTAAGGCCCGCATCTTCGAGCGCCTGTCCGGCAGCATCGATGCCATAGACGATGAACGGGTCCACCTGCCGCTGAACCTTGCTGTCGACGCGCTTGTCTGCGTCAAAGCCCCACGGGTGGTCCTTGCCTTTGACTTCGCAGGCAATCGTGCATTTCTGGCCTTCGGTGTCGAAGCGCGTGATCGGACCCGCGCCGCTTTCGCCAGCGATCAAGTTCTTCCACGAGGTTTCAACATCACCGCCAAGCGGTGTGACAAGGCCAAGACCGGTTACGACAACGCGGCGCATCAGGTATCTCCACAGCCCACAAGGGCAAAATTCGAATTTACGTCCAAAACACTACAGGCCCGAAGGCCCTTCACAAAGGGCTCGGGCCTGTTGGTCAATTGCGCGCCTCATGTGTGATGCGACGCGCATATTGCGGGGCGATTAGCCCTTGTTTTCCTCGATGAATTTCGTGGCATCGCCAACGGTCGAGATCTTCTCGGCTGCATCGTCGGGAATTTCGACGCCGAATTCTTCTTCGAAAGCCATCACAAGCTCGACGATGTCGAGGCTGTCTGCGCCAAGATCATCGATGAAGCTTGCATCCTGAGTGACCTTGTCACCTTCGACGCCGAGATGTTCGACGACAATTTTCTGCACGCGGTCGGCAGTATCGCTCATGTGTATCCCTCTTGAGACTGGGTATTAAACTCGTGAATGGCCCTAAAGGTCGGTTCGATTAAGCGCAAGTCAAGATCGCCATGGTTTTCCGCGAGTATGTCACGCAAACAGATCGGCGGTGTCGAGCAAGGCAATGTCACCGCGTTGGGAAATGCTGCGGCGGATCATATATTTATGCGCCGATCCAAACATGATGAGCGTTGTGAGCCCTTCCCCGGAAATTTCGTCGAGGGCAGCATTGATAAGGTCGGTGTGCGCTCTGTTGATCTGACTCCAGCCACCCGGTCCGAGGTCTTGATCGAAATAGCGCTGATAAGGTTCGCGCGATTTTTCAACAAGTTGATCGAAATGTTCGGTGTGAATGAACCGCGGATCGTCGCTACGGCCGGCGACGGCCTGTGCAAAATCGCTCTGAGCCGCGCGGTGCTCGGCCCATTGCTCCGCGCGCGCCGGATCGTTCTGGATTCGCTCAAGCGCCTGGGCTCGGTCATCTGCGATTTGCCTTGTCCAGCCAGCGCAACCGAATAGCCGAAAAGGCATCTCCCGGCTCAGCGGAAAAACGACGTCTGTGTATTCGGGGAAAACTTCAGTGCGCGGTTCATCGACTTCGCCGGTGGAGGCGAATGAGCAACGCGCCTGATCGATGCGATCAGGCGGTATCTCGGTAAAGATCACATCAGGCGCGGCAATGCGGATCGCCTCTTCCAACACCGCGAGCGAATAGCTCTCGCTGCGCCGATGCCGCCCATGGATCACACCCATCACGTGGACCTTGGTGCTCGATGGCAACGGTCCGCACCCCATCAAGGGATGAGCGGCAGCCAAGGTGGCAAGGCTACCTGCAAGAAAGGTGCGGCGCGTTGAGATCATGTGTGTTCCTTCGCAAGACCCCTTCGCAGACAATGCGTGCAAGGTTACTGACAAACGCATCCTACGCGCACCAGCGACCACTCAAAAGGCATCCATGCTCACTTTTTATTCCGACCACCAGTCCGCCCATGCTCCCTTGCGCGAGCTCAATAATGGCGAGTGGATGGACTTTGCCGAAAGCCCGGCAAGGCTCGCATCGATCCACGCTTCCATCGGAACGGGCGAAGCGCCGCGCGACCACGGCATGGCTCCGATCGAGGCAGTGCATGACAGCGAATACCTCTCCTTCTTGAAAGCAGCACACGACGAATGGCTCGCAGCGGGGCGCGAGGGTGACGCGATCGGCTATGCCTTCCCGGTGTGCGGTCGCAGGCGGCTGTCGCTCGACCGGATCGACGCAAAGCTTGGCGCCTTCGGGTTCGATGCCGCATCCCCAATTTCCTCCGGCACATGGCAAGCGGCATATTGGGGTGCACAAAGTGCGATGAGCGCACTCGAACCGGTTGCAACAGGTCGCGCGCGCCACGCCTTCGCGCTTTGCCGCCCTCCCGGTCACCATTCGGGCCGCGATTATTATGGCGGCTATTGTTATCTCAACAATGCGGCCATCGTCGCGCGCGCCGCAGTCGATCGCGGTCTCGGTCCGGTTGCGATCCTCGATGTCGATTACCACCACGGCAACGGGACGCAGGACATCTTTTACAAGGACGCAGACGTGTTCTTCGCCTCGATCCACGCCGACCCGGCGAGCGATTACCCCTACTTCTGGGGCCATGGTGACGAAACGGGAGAAGGCGCGGGCGAAGGTACGACTTTCAACCAGCCGCTGCCGCGCGGGACCACATGGGAGACCTACGAAGCAGCGCTGGATCGAGCACTTGAGGCCATCGCTAAGTTCGGGGCGAGGTTCCTTGTTGTCAGCTACGGCGCCGACACGTTTGAGCAGGACCCAATCTCACACTTCAGCCTTACGACACCCGACATGGAGCGGATCGGCGCGCGTATTGCGCAGGCCGATCTCCCGGCGGTCATAGTCATGGAAGGCGGCTACCGGATTGACGCGCTCGGGCACAATGTCGCCGCATTTCTCGCCGGAATCGAGAGTTAAATCATTGAAATAACGAGCTATCGCAGCTCATGAACGGTCCAGCGAGCTCATGGAACGATCACCCCTCTCAGTTCATAAGAGAGGTGAAAGCAAGGCGCGGACGGCGCAATGCTAACTCCACGAACCCCATCAAGGAGACCCATGAGTAATATCAACACTCTTAAATCGCTTACCCAGACTACCTACGATTCCGTCGAAGGCTATCGCAAGGCCGTCGACAAGGCAGACAGCCCCGCACTGAAGGATGCGCTTAACCGCCGCCTGAACTCGCGCGAACAGACGCTTTCGAAGCTGAATTCGGCGCTTGAGAGCAATGGCGAAGAACGAATTACGTCGTCGAGCATGACCGCATCGGCACATCAGACTTTCATGAGCATTGCCGACTCGTTTGAGAACGGAAACGAAGCCGCAGTCGAGCGCGTGGAAGAAGGCGAAGACTACATCGCCGGTAAGTTCCGCGATGCACTCGAAGACGACAATCTCGATGCCTCTTTCCGCAGCCTGATCCAGCAGACGTATCAGGAAATTTCGGAAGGCGAACGGTTCAGCGACATGCTGGAAAAGCAGTACGCGTAACCGAATGACACCAATCGCAGGTGGGGACCTGCGTATGAGCGTCGAGCGCGCCTGAGCGGCGCCTACGCATCGCCAGCCTTGGGCTGCGCTCCGCTCACCACTTTAAGAATATAATTGTCCCAAAAAAACTAGGGCGCCCATCCACACCGGAAGGGCGCCCCATTTTTCTGTCAGCTTTCATCCGAGACGATATCGGCCTTTGGCTGTGCCTTTTGCGCTGGTTCGACGAGGCGCAGATGAAGTTCGCGCAGCTGCGCTGGCGTTGCCTTGGAAGGCGCGCTCATCATGAGGTCCTCGCCCTTCTGGTTCATCGGGAAAGCGATGACTTCGCGGATCGCTTCCTCGCCAGCGAGCAGCATCACGATGCGGTCGATACCCGGAGCCGAACCACCATGCGGCGGCGCGCCTAGCTTGAAGGCTTCGATCATGCCGCCAAATTCCTTGTCGACGGTCGCGTTGTCGTATCCCGCGATCTCGAAAGCCTTGTACATGATCTCCGGCTTGTGGTTCCGGATAGCGCCCGAGCTGAGCTCGTAGCCGTTGCAGACGATGTCGTACTGCCACGCCTTGATTTCGAGCGGGTCCATGCTTTCCAGCGCTTCCATCTCGCCTTGCGGCATCGAGAAGGGGTTGTGGCTGAAATCGACCTTCTTCGCTTCCTCGTCGTATTCGTACATCGGGAAGTCGACGATCCAGCAGAACTTGAAGCAATCCTGTTCGATCAGTTCGAGCTGTTCGGCGATCTGCGTGCGGGCCGCGCCCGCAAGCTTGGCTGCGTCCTTTTCCTTGCCGGCGGCAAAAAACAGGCCGTCATCCGGGCCAAGGCCAAGCTCATTGTAGAGCTCTTCCATGCGATCAGGGCCGTGGTTCTTGGCAATCGGACCGCCAAACTCGCCGCCCTTGCGAGTGACGTAGCCGAGACCAGCAAAACCTTCGGAGCGCGCCCAGTTGTTCATGTCGTCGAAGAACTTGCGGCTCTTCTCGTTGGTCTCGGGAGCCGGGATGACGCGAACCACACCGCCGCCGCCGACGATCTTTTCAAACAGGCCAAAACCGCTCTTTTCGAAGTGGCTGGTGACGTCGCTGATAATCAGCGGGTTACGCAGGTCGGGCTTGTCGGTGCCATACTTGAGCATCGCCTCGGCGTATGGAATGCGCGGGAACTCGCCCGATTTCGTGACGGTCTTGCCGCCCGAAAATTCCTCGAACACGCCAGCAAGCACCGGCTCCAATGCCTGGAACACGTCTTCCTGCGTGACGAAGCTCATTTCGAAGTCGAGCTGGTAGAACTCGAGGCTGCGATCGGCCCGCAGGTCTTCGTCGCGGAAGCACGGCGCGATCTGGAAATAGCGATCAAAGCCCGACACCATGAGCATCTGCTTGAACATCTGCGGCGCCTGCGGGAGCGCGTAGAAGCTGTTCGGGTGCATGCGGCTCGGCACGAGGAAGTCGCGTGCGCCTTCGGGGCTCGATGCGGTGAGGATCGGGGTCTGGAACTCGGTAAAGCCCTGCCCGATCATGCGCTGGCGCAGGGAGGTGATGACCTGGCTGCGAAGCATGATGTTGCGGTGCATGACCTCGCGGCGAAGATCGAGGAAGCGGTACTTGAGGCGGATGTTCTCCGGATACTCTTCTCCGCTCGCGACCGGCATCGGCAGCTCGTCGGCGGCGCTCTGAACCGTGATCGAGCGTGCGAAAATCTCGATTTCGCCGGTCGGCAGATCCTTGTTCACCGTTTCGGGCGTGCGGGCCTTCACTTCGCCGTCGATGGTCACAACCGATTCGGCGCGCAGCTTTTCAAGCACGGGGAGCGCGGGCGAATCCTCGTCCGCCACGACCTGCGTAATGCCGTAATGATCGCGTAGGTCGACGAACAGCACGCCGCCATGGTCGCGTTTCCGGTGCATCCAGCCCGAAAGACGGACGGTTTCGCCGACATTTTCAGCCGAAAGCTGTGCGCAAGTGTGGGAACGATAGGCGTGCATCTAAATTCTTGTCCTGTTTGGGTGTATGGCGCTAAGGGCGCGCCAGCGTCTCGTAGGACAAATTGTCCCACGTGGATATGCGCGCGCTAACAGGGCATGACCTGCGCTTTGTCAAGTCGCGCACCTCTCGAATTGCTGGGTCGATAAAGGCCCGAGAGCGGCACTCCGCTCAAAACACTAGAAACGATAGACATGAAAATACACGACCTCATTACAACTTCCGACGCTCTGGCAGACCTGTGCGAGCGCCTCTCCCAATCCGAATTCGTTGCCGTCGACACCGAATTCATGCGCGAAAACACCTATTGGCCTGAACTGTGCCTGGTTCAGATCGCCAACACTGAAGAAGCCGCGGCGATTGATCCGTTGGCTGACGGGATCGACCTGTCGCCCCTGCTCGAACTGCTGACCGAGAACGATGAGGTTCTGAAGGTCTTCCACGCTGGCGGTCAGGACGTCGAGATCATCGTCAACATGACGGGCAAGACGCCCTTCCCCATTTTCGACACGCAAATCTCGATGATGGCGATCAGCCAGTCCGAACAGATCGGCTATGCCAATCTCGTCGACCACTGGCTGAACATCACGGTCGACAAGGGCGCGCGTTTTACCGACTGGAGCCGCCGTCCGCTAACCGACCGCCAGATTGAATATGCAATCGGTGACGTGACGCACCTGTCGAAGATCTTCCCGAAGATTCTCAAGAAACTGATGAAGACCGAACGCGGCGCCTGGCTCGATGCTGAGATGGAAAAGCTCGCCGACCCGTCGAACTACATCGTAGATCCCGACACTTCATGGAAGCGTATCCGCCAGCCGGGCCGCAATCCGCAGGTGCTTGGCCGCCTTAAAGCCCTTGCCGCATGGCGCGAGGGCGAAGCGCAGCACAAGAACATTCCGCGCGGTCGCATTATGCGCGACGAAACGCTCGCCGACATTGCCTCGCACCCACCCAAGAAACAGGGCGATCTCGCGAAGGTGCGCGGACTTTCAGCGTCGTGGAAGGACAACGACATTGGCAAGCGCCTGATGAAGGTGGTTGGCGATGCCGAGCCGCTGCCCAAGTCGGAAATGCCCGAAAAGATGAAACGCGGCGCGCCGCTCGGCAAGGAAGGCGCTCTGGTCGCCGACCTGCTCAAACTGCTCCTCAAAATCCGCGCCCGCGAAATCGACGTGGCCGCCCGCCTGCTCACCCGCGCAGACGAGATGGAAGCGCTCGCAGCCGGTGTTCGCGATCTCAAGGTGCTGCAGGGCTGGCGCTATGACGTGTTCGGCAAGGATGCGCTCGAACTGGTCGAGGGCAAGCTCGCTTTTGCGGTCAAGGACGGCAAGCTTACCATGACCCACATCGACGACATGCAGGCGAGCATGGAAGAAGCGCTGGCGGCGGAGTGAATCGGCCTTGAGCACTTACCTCCCCACGATCAAGCAACTGCAATATCTCGTCGCGCTGCATGAGCACGGCCATTTCGGCCGCGCTGCCGATGCGAGCTTCGTGTCGCAGTCGACTTTGTCGGCCGGCATTCGCGAGCTTGAATCGCTCCTGGGCGTGACCTTGGTCGAGCGTTCGCGCCGCGTCGTGCGCTTCACCGCTCTGGGGGAGCAAGTCGTGGCGAAGGCTAACAAGTTGCTGCGCGAGGCGGAGGAATTGTCCGACTTGGTGCAAGCGGCCGGTAAGCCGCTCTCGGGTCAGCTGCGCATGAGCGTGATCCCGACCATCGCTCCCTTCATGATCCCGCGTCTCTTGCCGCGCCTCAAAAAGGAGCGCCCAGACCTGCAATTGATGCTGCGCGAAGAGACATCGCACGACGCACTTGAATCTCTCCAGCATGGCAGGGCTGATTGCGTGCTGCTTGCGCTACCGTTCGACACGGGCGAGGCGGACTGGGTTCACATCGCGGATGACCCGCTGTTCGTTGCCTTTCCCAAGGACGACCCGCGCGATCCACCAGCGACAATTCCGCCCGACATGATCGACCAGGGGCGCCTGCTCTTGCTTGAGGACGGCCACTGCCTGCGCGATCACGCGCTCGCCGCCTGCAACCGCTCAGAACTGCGCGCCAGCGCCAGCATGATCGGCACGAGCCTGCACACGCTGGTCCAGATGGTCGATAACGACCTCGGCCTCACCATGCTGCCAGAAATGGCGATTGACGCTGGCATCCTGAACGGCACCGAAGTTGTCGCAAGGCCTGTGGAAAGCGACAACGCCAAGCGCGAGATTGTTCTGGCTTGGCGCAAGAATTCACCGCGCGAGGCGGATTTCAGGTTGCTGGCGGATGAGCTTCGGGCTGGCTGACACCGGCATGAAGCTGCGCGAATTCGATGCGATCATCTTTGACAGCGACGGAGTACTGGTCGATTCTGAGATCATCCACATCACGGTAGAGCGTGAGTTGCTCGCCAAGATGGGGCTTGAATACGATCTGACGGAATATCTGACCCGGTTCGTCGGATTGTCCAATCCCGACTTTTACGCAGAGCTGCGCAGCGACCATGCCAGCCGAGTAGGCGGCGATTTGCCATCTGACTTCGGCGACAAACTTCAGGAAAAGATCTGGGAGCGTGTGCAGGTCGAATTGCTGCCGATCAGCGGTGTGCCCTCGTTGATCGAAGCATTTGGCGGTAAGGTGGCCGTTGGCTCGTCTGCCCCCTTTGATCGGCTTACCAAGAAGCTGAAGATTGCAGGGCTCTTCGATCTTCTCGCGCCGCACATCTATTCAGCCGATCATGTGGAGAACGGGAAACCCGCGCCGGACCTGTTCCTGCACGCAGCGAAGCAAACCAGCACAGCGCCCGCGAAATGCGTGGTCATCGAGGACAGCGTAAATGGAGTTCGCGCCGCGAAAGCAGCCGGGATGACAGCAATAGGCTTCACCGGAGGCGGTCATTGCGACGCTGGATTGGAGCAGCGGCTGATGGCGAACGGGGCTGACACGGTTGTCTCGAGCCACGCCATGCTGCGGTCCATGATCTAGCTAGTGCTTTCGCCGCTTCATTCCATGTGCTTGAGGCCGACCCGCAGATAGTCCCAACCTGTGATGCAGGTCAGCACGGCGGCAGCCCAGAGGCTGGCGAGGCCGACGACATGGATCCATGTTTCTTCAACGCTAGCGCAGGCGGCCCCGGGCGACTGGCATGGCTGCCCGTGAACAGCTCCGCCCAGGATCAGCGCGCCAAGAGCGACCAGTTGAAACGTCGTCTTCCACTTTGCGAGTTTCGTAACCGGGACTGACACCTGGATGCCGCCCAAAAACTCGCGCAAACCGCTCACCGTGATCTCGCGGATAAGAATCACAAGCCCCGCGATGACGTGCATATCGCCGACATACGGACCTCTCAGGAAACCTTGCGCGGTCAGAATCAGGATCACGGCGGCGACCATGATCTTGTCCGCAATCGGATCAAGGAAGATGCCGAGTTTCGACACGGTCCCCTGTGCTCGCGCCAGATAGCCGTCGAAAAAGTCGGTGATCGCAATCACGCAATAAAGCGCAAAACCGATCAGGTAGCCGAGCTGCCAGTCCGGCCACCACAACAGGAAACCGAGCAGCGGCACTGCGAAAATTCGCGAAAGGGTCAGGATGTTGGGCAGCGTCAGCATCTTCGTTTCCCCCTTAGCGCGGGCGATGCTCCAAGCAAATGATCCTCAACGTTCTGCTAACAGCTATACTTCCTCGCCCTTGCTCCCCTCCGCATCGTCGCTATGTGGGGAACAGAAGAGAGAACGGGCTACAACTGCTTTAACGCATGACCACATCGACGCACCTCATGCGCCGTAAGCGCTTTCTGCCGCTTATGGTCACGCAGTTCTTCAATGCCTTCAACGATAATCTGTACAAGACCGCACTCGTCCTGTTCGTGGTCTACACGGTCTACAATGACGAGCAGCAAGAAGCGCTGTTCAGCGGCCTAGCATCGGTCATTTTCATCGTCCCATTCGTGGTCTTTTCGGCGCTTGCCGGGCAACTTGCCGACACGCGCGACAAGGCGCGGATCATCCGCATCGTCAAGATATGCGAGATCGGGTGGGCATCACTCGGCGCGATTGGCCTTTTCATGGCGTGGCAGGGGATCATGGTGCACACGGTTGCCATCCCGCTCCTGCTCTTTGTCGTATTCCTTGCCGCCACGCAGTCGACTTTCCTCGGGCCCATCAAGTACGCAATTCTTCCACAGCACCTCAAGAAGGAAGAGGTTCTCTCCGGAACCGGGTTGATCGAGGCGGGGACGTATATCGCCATTCTGACCGGTACGATTCTGGCCGGATTCATCGCGGTCGAGATCGCAATGGTCCTGATCGTGATAACCGCTTTCATCGGCTACTGGGTGAGCCGCTACGTGCCCGATGCGCCGCCGCAGAGCGATTACGAGATGCATTACCCGCTGCTCGAGCCTTACCGCGAGAAGGTGGGCAGCAAACTCATGCGCTGGCTCGGCTATCCCTTTGTCGCGATCGCCGACCAGGCGATGATGAGCTACAAGCTGGTGCGAGACACCGCTCATAATCGCGAGATTTTCCTGGCGATCATCGCGATCAGTTTCTTCTGGACGATTGGCGCCGTGCTGTTCATCCAGTTCCCGCCGCTTGCCAAGAACCAGTTGCTTGCCTCCAAGGAAGTGGCGAGCCTGTTCCTCGTCATCTTCTCGATCGGCATCGCTATCGGTTCGATCGGCATCAACGCGCTTTTGAAAGGCGACGTATCGGCGCGTTACTCGCCCGCTTCCGTGATCATCATGGGCATCTTCGTGATCGGCTTTTACCTCGTCTCGAAGGCTTGGACGCCAAATGCCTCTGGCGAATTGCTGCCAATCCAGCTTTGGATTCTTGAGCCGCTTGCGATCCCTCTTTCACTCATGCTGCTCGGTATCGCGACTGCGGGGGGTTTCTTCGTTGTGCCGCTTTACGCGTTTCTCACCACCCGGTGTGCGCATGACGCGGCAAGCCGAACCATTGCCGCGAACAACATCGTCAATTCGCTCGCCATGGTGGTGGGCTCGCTGATCGCAATCGGGCTAACTGGCCTCGGCATCCCGGTGGTTGAGCAATTGCTCTTCGCAGGCGCGATGACGGTCATTTCCGCATGGCTGGGCATGCTCTTGTTCCGCGCCGAGAAGGATGCAGCGGCGGCCAAGAGCCTCGCAGACGCTGCTCCAGCCGAATAAGTCTCACATGATAAAGACGAGCATCGCTGCAAACGCAGCGAAATAGACGCTCGCAAAACCGCGCATATCGTCAGCGGTAAAGCGCCACAGGCTCTCAGCCGGCTCTTCGATCAAATCAGCAGTGACATGCGGAGGCAGGCTTTGACGAAACGGGTGGCCAGCGCCTTCCTGTGTCAGGACGAGAGAACGACGCTTTCGCCCAAGCAGGCGCCTGCGCTCAATTTCGGGGCCAGCCGGTGCGTTGAGGATTGTATCGATTGCGACTTTGCTTTGTTTCATAGGGCCAAGCGTTAACACTTTCTTAAGAGTTTACGAGGCCGCGATTTCCCCTGCCCAAAATGGAGACAGTTAGCCGATTTCGTGGTTAATCGGTGGAACGCCAAGAAGCGCGTGTTTGCCAGTTTGCCGTGCCCCGGCTAAGCGCGCGGACAAGAGGAGAGCACATGTGAGCCAAGCGACTCAGACCGCCGCCGAATTGCTGGTCGATTGCCTGAAAGAACAAGGCACTGACCGGATTTTCACCGTGCCGGGCGAGAGCTTTCTCGCAGTTCTCGACGCGCTTCACGAACGTTCGGACATCGAAACCTTGGTGTGTAGGCAAGAGGGCGGAGCAGCCTTCATGGCGTGCGCTGATGGCGCGATGAGTGCTGCGGGCGATTGCCTTCGCCCCGGTATCGCTTTTGTCACTCGCGGACCGGGCGCAACCAACGCGTCGATCGGCGTGCACGTCGCCCATCAGGACTCCCAGCCGATGATCCTCTTCGTCGGCGATGTCGCGCGCCCGATGCGCGATCGTGAAGGCTTTCAGGAAGTCAATTTCAAAGCGTTCTTTGGCCCGATCGCCAAATGGGCTGCGCGTATCGATGACCCCGCCCGAGTGCCCGAATACGTAGCGCGCGCCTATTCCGTTGCGGTGAGCGGGAGGCCGGGCCCCGTGGTGCTCGCGCTCCCGGAAGACATGCTGTGCGATCCCGTCAGCGCCGACATCAAGCCGCGTCCGGCAACCGTCCGCCCGGCTCAGGCCGTGTGTCCCGACGCTATGCAGGCGATGTTCGCGCTGCTTGCCGATGCGGCCAGTCCCATCGCCATCATCGGTGGCGCAGGCTGGAACTCCAAGGCACGCGAACATTTCCAGGCCTTTGCCGAAAGCGTCGGCTTGCCGGTTGCGACGGCGTTTCGCAGGCAGGACGCGATCTCGCCAGACTCGCCAGTCTACGCTGGCAACCTCGGATATGGCCCCAACCCTGCGCTCGTGAAGCGCGTGAAGGAGGCCGATTTCGTCCTCGCAGTGGGAGCGCGGCTGGGTGAAGCGACGACCGATGGCTACAGCTTCCCGGCGACCGATCATCCTGACCAGTTGCTTGTTCACGTCCATCCCGATCCAAACGAACTTGGCCGGGTTTATTTGACCGAGTTGGGGCTCGCCTGCGCGGTGGACGAATTTGCCGAGGCTGCCGCGCTGTGGGAGGACCATTCGATCATTCCCTTCGACGCCGGAAAGGAAGCTCACGCGGAATGGGAAGCGTGGGCCTCTCACAAGGTTTCGGACAATCCCCCTGCCCTCGATATGGGGGCCTGCGTCACAGCCATGCGCGAGACGCTGCCTGCCGATACGATCATTTGTAACGGAGCGGGAAATTTTGCCGGGTGGTGGCACCGGTACTGGCGCTATGCCGGTTATCCGAGCCAGCTTGCCCCTACCGCAGGCGCGATGGGATATGGCGTGCCCGCATCGGTTGCAGCCGCGCTGCGTTTTCCGGACCGGACAATCGTCGCCGTCGCGGGCGATGGCGATTTCCTGATGAACGGACAGGAGCTGGCGACCGCAGCGCAATACAACGCAAACCTGATCGTTCTGGTGGTCGACAACGGCGCATACGGCACGATCCGCATGCATCAGGAGCGCGAATATCCGGCGCGGGTTTCGGGTACGGAACTTTCAAACCCCGATTTTGCGATGCTCGGCGCATCCTTTGGCGCGTGGAGCGCTACCGCCACCACGACACAGGAATTCACCGCCGCGCTAACCGAAGCCAAGGAACGGATTGGCCTTCGCCTCATCCACATGAAGATCGACGTCGAGCAACTCGCAGCCAGCGGCGCGACGGTAAGCGGGCTCAGAGCCAAGGCCTGACATGGGAACAGAAAGGCCGCCCCCATTCGCTGGGAGCGGCCTTCGATTGTTCTTGAACTGGCGGCTTAGATATCGTCGCCAAGAGCGCCCTTCACTTCGCCTTTGGCCTGATCGGCCTTGCCTTCCATTTCCTCGGCCTTGCCTTCGGCACGGGTTTCCGGGTCATTGGACTGCTGCTTCAGCTCACCCTTGGCTTCCTTGAAGTTGCCTTTGATCTTGTCGGTCAGTTCACCCATGGTCTAGCTCCTTGATGTTGCTACAAAATCGCCCCCGATCACCAGACAGCGAACGGGGGCGTTTCGTTCCAAATTTTGCGGCGAACAGGCTTATCTGAGCGTCATTCCGCCATCGACCATATATTCCGAACCGGTAACGTAGGATGCCTGATCGGACAGCAGGAACAGGGCGACCTGCGCAGCCTCTTCCGAATTACCAAAGCGGCCGAGCGGAACCTGATTCTTGATCTGCTCGCTCATCTCTTCGACCTGTTCTTCATCAAGGCCCATGCCGTCGAAGAAGTTGGTCTCAATCGGGCCCGGTGCGATCGAATTCACGCGAATGTTGCGATCGGCAAGGTCCGAAGCCCAGCTTCGCGAGGCGGCTCGGATCGCGCCCTTGGTCGAGGCATAGACCGCGCCCATGGGCTGGCCGAGATAAGGCGAGACCGAAGCGGTCACGACAACCGAACCGCCTTCGTTGATTGCCGGGATCAACTCGGCCATTTGGAGAAACGGTCCCATCACGTTCACGTCGGTCATGCCGCGGAACATGTCCTTGTCGACCTGCTTGTTCGGGCCGAACTTGCCGAAACCTGCATTGAGCCACAGCCCGTCAATGCCGCCCATCTGTTCCTTGACCTTGGCTCCAAGCTCCTTTGCCGCTTCGGGGTCGGAAGCGTCATTGCGAAGCACCAGCGAGCCTGAAGGCAGCGCCTCGCCCGCTTCGTCCAAGTGATCCTGACTGGTGCCGGTCACGGCGACTTCGCCGCCTTCGGCAACGATCATCTTCGCGCCTGCCAGCCCCATGCCGCTTGTGCCGCCGGTGATGAGTACGCGCTTGCCTTCGAACCTGTTCATGTCTGTCTCCGTGTTTAGGGGGTGTTTCCCTCAACTTACGGAGCGCAAGGATTATCGTTCCAATCCAGTCGAACAGACAGTCCTACCCTTCGGACATCTTGCAGATCAGCTTCCACTCGTCCGGCTTGATCTTGGCAACCGAGAGACGCGAAAGGCGAACCAGTTCGCAATCGGCAAGCTTGGGTTCGGCCTTGATCTGCTTGAGCGTCACCGGATTGTCGAATTTACGCTTTGGCTTGATCTTCACCGCTGCCCACTTGCCGGTTTCATCGGTCGGATCCCCGATCCCCGCGACCGTCACTTCGACAACGCCGACAATCTCAAGCCCCTCGCGCGAATGGTAGAAGAAGGCTTCGTCGCCCACTTCCATCGCTCTTAGATTCAGCTTCGCCGAATGGTTGCGCACGCCGTCCCATGTGCCCTCTTCCTCGGCAACGAGGTCGTCCCAGCTGTATTTGAAGGGTTCGGACTTCATCAGCCAGTAATTGGGCATGTACTTGCTCTCCTTGTTTGCAGGTCTGCATAGCGTGCTTGCGCCGCTCCGACCTAGTGCGCCGACGCCCGCTCTTCCACCCCTCGAAGTCAGCCTTCCCCAAGGGTTAACGGAAATTTCAACATGTCTGAGCAATTACACGCAGAGGTCTTTCATAAGGGGCGTGCCCAAAGCGGCATTGGCAGAACATAACATTGGCCAAGACTAAGACTGACAATGCGATCGGAAGCGCAGAGCGCGACCTTGTTGCTCTGGGGCTAGCAATTGCCGCGATCATCCTGTTCGTGGCGACGGGGTCTTCAGTGGTTCCGGCCGCGATCAATTCCCTTTTGGGTAACGGAAGCTCGCCGGACAATCTTCTGGTCAGCGCCCTGCTTCTCAACATCGTCCTGATCATCTTTTGCTGGCGTCGCTATCGCGATCTGCAAAGCGAGATCGAGGAACGTCGCCGCGCCGAGGAACGGGCACGGGAACTGGCCGAGATCGACCCGCTCACCGGATGCCTGAACCGCCGCAGCATGGCAGGGGCAACCAGCGCATTGCAGGAGTTCGCGAAGACACGCGGTCTGGCAATTGCATACATTATGATCGACCTTGATAACTTCAAGCAGATCAACGACATGCATGGTCATTCGATTGGCGACGCCGTGCTTGTCCAGATGGCATCGCGCATTCGCAATCAATTGCCAAAGGAAGCCCGCCTTGCTCGCCTTGGCGGCGATGAATTCGCCTTTGTCACGCCCTACGACCCAGTGAGCCGCGAGCGTGTTGACGATCTGGTGGTGCGTCTGTTCGAAAGCATGGCCGTCCCGTTCGAACACAATGGGATCAGCATCGATGCGACAATCTCGATCGGGGTAACGTCGGATTACGAAGACAATTGCATTGATCCGGACGTCGCCACTTCCGATGCCCTGATGCAGCGCGCTGACATGGCGATGTATCAGTCCAAGAAGGAAGGCAAAAACCGCTACTTCTGGTTCGAACCGAGCATGGAAGACGAGCTGCGTTTCCGCCACGAACTGGAGTCGGGAATTCGCCGCGGCCTCGTGAATTCGGAATTCGTTCCGTACTACGAGCAGCAAGTGGATATCGAAAGCGGTGAGCTTGTTGGCTTCGAAATGCTTGCCCGCTGGCATTCGCCGACGATGGGCAAGGTCAGCCCGGAGATCTTCATTCCTGTCGCCGAAGATATCGGGGTCATCACCGAACTGTCTGACCAATTGATGTCGCAGGCCTTCATCGATGCTCGCGAATGGCACGAAGAACTCACGCTTTCGATCAACATCTCGCCGGTGCAACTGCGCGACCCGTGGTTCGCGCAAAAGATCCTCAAGGCACTGACCGAGCACAATTTTCCGCCGCATCGTCTCGAGATCGAGATCACTGAAAGCTGCCTGCACGAAAACATTGGCATGGTCCGTTCGATCATTACGAGCCTTCGCAACCAGGGTGTGCGCGTTAGCCTTGATGATTTCGGGACTGGTTATTCAAGTCTCGAACAGCTGCGCACGCTGCCCTTTGACCGGCTCAAGATCGACCGCAGCTTTGTGGGTGAACTGCGCAATCCTTCGACGAAATCAAGGATCGTCGATGCGATTGTTTCGCTGGGCCGAGGTCTCGAACTGCCCATCACTGCAGAAGGCATCGAGGACGAAGAGATCCTCGACGCGCTCAAGAAAATGGGCAAGCTCAAGGGCCAGGGCTATTACTATGGCCAGCCCGAAAATGCCGAAGAAGTCGCACGGCGCCTGAAAAGCGCTGGCCGCCTTGCCCGCGATCAAGCGCCAGAACTTCCCATCGCGCGGGAAAGCGTCGAGGAAGAAGAAGAGCACCACGAGTTGCCGCAGCCCTCTGGCAAACGCATCGTCAACGAATAGTTGGCGCGCGGTTGCGCTTCCTTTGCCCTCACTAACCTTTACGCCGGGCCGCGCGATGCATAAATGCGCGGGGCTATGCGCGTAGACTTCACCAAGATGCACGGCCTCGGCAATGATTTCGTCGTGCTTGATGCGCGCGAGACGCCCCTGCCTGCCATTTCGAACGCCACGGCCAGCGCGCTTGCCGACCGCAACACCGGGGTCGGTTGCGATCAGCTGATCGTGCTCGAGCCGAGCGACGATCACGATTTCCGTATGCGAATCTACAATTCTGACGGCGGCGAGGTCGAAGCCTGCGGCAATGCGAGCCGCGCTGTCGCGATGCTGCATGGCTCGCCGGCAACCGTCGAAACAGCAGGCGGAGCGATCAGGCTCGAACCTGCTCAAGGCGGCGCGAGCGTCGATATGGGCGAGCCGCGCTTCGAATGGGATGCGATCCCACTCGCCTACGCGATGGACACCGCCAACATGCCGGTTGGCTGGGGCGAGCTTGAGGCGGGGATCGCGGTCAATGTTGGCAACCCGCATGTGATCTTCTTCGTGCAGGACGCCGATGCGGTCGATCTTGCCGAGCTTGGCCCGCAAATCGAGACCGACGCCCTTTTTCCTGAACGCATCAATGTGAATGTCGCGAGCCGTTTGAGTGATAATCACCTGAAACTGCGCGTTTGGGAGCGCGGTGCCGGTCTCACGCGCGCCTGCGGCACCGGTGCATGTGCAACGGCAGTGGCAGCAATCTCGCGTCTGCACATGAAGAGCCCGGTGACCGTCTCCCTCCCCGGCGGTGACCTTGAAATCGCGTGGGAGCGCGGCGAAAGCATCGTCATGACCGGCCCTGCGACCGAGAGCTTCCGCGGCAGCTTCGAATGGAATGATTTCGCGTGAGTGCTCCGGAAGTCATCAGCCTTGGATGCCGCCTCAACATTGCCGAGAGCGAGCGGATGAAGGGCATGCTCGCCGACGCTGGCGACGTTGTCGTCGTCAATTCCTGCGCCGTGACCAGCGAGGCCGTTCGCCAAACGAGGCAGGCGATCCGTAAAGCGCGCGCGGCACGCCCCGATGCGCGGCTGATCGTCACCGGATGCGCTGCCGATATCGAGCGCGACCAGCTTGCGGCCATGCCCGAAGTCGACGGGCTGATCGCCAACGCATCAAAACTCGACCCGCGTAGTTGGAACGTGCCGTTGCCCGAGGCGCCTCCCCCGCCCACTCGCACGCGCGCTTTCATCGCGGTCCAGAATGGCTGCGACCACGCTTGCACATTCTGCGTCATCCCGCAGGGTCGCGGTAAAAGCCGTTCGATGACCATTGCCGAGGTCCTGCGCGAGGTTGAGCATCACCTTGACCTTGGCGCGAAGGAAGCGGTGCTGACCGGTGTTGACGTGACCAGTTGGGGCCATGACCTGCCCGACACCCCACCGCTTGGCGCCCTTGTTGGCGCTGTGCTGAACGAATTTCCCAACCTGCCCCGCCTGCGTATGTCGTCGCTCGACGGGATCGAGATAGATGAGGCGCTGTTCGAACTATTCGCCAGCGAGAAGCGGTTGATGCCACACCTGCATCTCTCGCTCCAGCATGGGCACGACCTGATCCTCAAGCGCATGAAGCGCCGCCATTCGCGCGCTGACGCGGTGGACCTCGTGGCGCGAATAAAGCAGCGCCGCCCCGAGATCGCCATCGGCGCAGATCTGATCGCCGGCTTCCCGACCGAGAGCGACGAGCATCACGCCGCAAACCTGTCGATCATCGACGAACTCGACATCGTTCACGGCCACATCTTCCCCTATTCGCCCCGCCCCGGCACGCCGGCCGCACGCATGCCGCAGGTCGACCGCCGCATCGTGAAGGCGCGCGCCGCGGAACTGCGCGAACGGGTCGCTGAGCGCCGCGCCGCGTGGCTCACCACGCTTGTGGGCGAAAACCTCGAAGTCCTCGCCGAACGCGACGGCACGGGCTATGCGCCCTCCTATGCGCGGGTGGACCTGCCCGAGGGCACTCCTGCCGGACGCATCGTATCAATCACACCGCACGCCATTGAAGGAGGCCTGCTTAGATGAGTACCAGCTGGAGCGACCGGCTGCTCGGCGGGTTTCGCAAAACCTCCGAACGTCTTGGCGCAAACCTCACTGGGGTCGCGACGCGGCTTGATGAGGCGACGCTCGACGATGTCGAAGACGCGCTGATCATCTCTGACCTCGGCCCGGCAGCGGCGGCGCGCATCCGCGCGAAGCTGAAAGAAAAGAGCTTCGGACTGGAGATCACCCAGCGCGAGCTCAAGGAAGCGGTCGCCGAAGAGATCGCCGAAATCCTTCGCCCTGTGGCAAAACCGCTCGAAATCACCGCCTTCCCGCGCCCTCAAGTGATCCTTGTCATAGGGGTCAACGGTTCGGGCAAGACCACCACCATCGCCAAGCTCGCCCACCTCTTTACCGAGGACGATTACGGCGTGCTCCTGGCAGCGGGCGACACGTTTCGCGCTGCCGCGATCGGCCAGCTCGCCACATGGGCAGAGCGCGCCGGTGTAGACCTCGTGCGCGGGCCCGAGGGCGGCGATCCCGCTTCGATCGTATTCGACGCGGTGAAGCAAGCGACCGACACCGGGATCGATGCGCTGGTGGTGGACACCGCCGGACGCCTCCAGAACAAGAAAGAGCTGATGGAAGAGCTGGCGAAGATCCGCCGCGTCCTTGGCCGTCTCAATGAGGAAGCCCCGCACGACGTGGTGCTGGTCCTTGATGCGACCAATGGTCAGAATGCGCTTTCGCAAATTGACGTGTTTCAGGAAGTCGCGGGCGTCACCGGCCTCATCATGACCAAGCTGGACGGCACGGCGCGCGGCGGCGTTCTGGTCGCAGCGGCCGAGCAATATGGCCTGCCGATCCATGCCATCGGCGTTGGCGAGAAAATGGAAGACCTGCGACCCTTCGACCCCGATCTGGTCGCGCGCGTGATTGCAGGAGTGGCCTAATGGCGAGCGAAGAAGCCAAGAAAGCCGGATCAAGCTGGCTCAACGTCGCGGTCGATTACGGGCCGTTGCTGGTGTTTCTCGGCGTCTATCGCTGGAACGCGCCTGCCGATCCCAATCCAGCGGGTGAACTGCTCGCGATCATGTACGGCACCGGTGCCTTCATGGTCGCAGCGATTGCCGCGCTGCTCATCTCCAAGTGGCGGCTCGGCAAGGTTTCACCGATGCTGTGGTTCTCGACCGCGCTGATCGTCGGCTTCGGCGCGCTGACGATCTTCTTCGGCGATCCGGTGTTCGTGCAGCTCAAGCCCACGATCATCTACGCGGTCTTCGGCGTCGCGCTGCTCGCAGGGTTCTACATGGGCCGCGCGTTGCTCAAGATCCTGCTCGAAGCCGCGTTCGAGGGGCTATCCGACAAAGGCTGGCTCAAGCTGTCGCGCAACTGGGGGGTGTTTTTCCTCGTGCTCGCGGTCCTCAACGAAGTCCTGCGCGCCCAGATGAGCTTTGAAGGCTGGCTTTGGGCAAAATTCTGGGTGTTCATGCCGCTGAGCTTCCTTTTCACCTTCACCCAGTTGCCGATGCTCATGAAGCACGGGCTGAGCCTTGAGGGTGAGGAAGAAGCGATCAAGGACGAACCGCCCACGGCGTGAATGCTGCTAGATCTCGACCTGGCTGCCCAGCTCAACCACACGGTTGGTCGGTAGCTTGAAGAAGTCCATCGCGCTGGCCGAGTTTCTCAGCATCCACGCAAATATCTTCTCGCGCCAGATCGGCATTCCTGGCTTGTCCGAGGCAAGCAATGTTTGGCGCGACAGGAAGAAGCTGGTCTGCATCATGTCGAAGTCGCCGCCGCAATAGATGCCCATGCCCTTGAGGCCCTGAGGCACGTCGGTCTCCTCCATGAAGCCGTATCGCAGCACCGCACGATAGAAGCCGTCGCCCATGTCGGTGTATTCGCATCGCTCGGACGGGTCGATATAGGGCACATCCTGAATATCGACGGTCAGTATGACGACGCGTTCGTGCAGCACCTTGTTGTGCTTGATATTGTGGAGCAGCGCTGAGGGGACGCCTGCCGTGCTCGACGCCATGAAGATCGCGGTGCCGGGAACGCGCAGGGCCGAGTTCTTGGCAGACTTGGCAAAGATCTCCATCGGCAGCGCGACCTCGCTCATCCGCTCACGCATGAGCTTGCGCCCGCGCGACCAGGTGGTCAGCAGCGTGAATGCGATGAAGCCAACCATGAGCGGGAACCAGCCGCCGTCGGGCACCTTGGTGAGGTTGGCTGCAAAGTATGCTCCATCGACGATCAGGAACAGAAGAACGACCGGCGCGGCGTACCACCACTTCCACTTCCACACGCTGACGAAGAGAAGGCCCATCAGAAGCGTGTCGATCGTGACGGCGCCCGTGACCGCGATGCCGTAGGCGCTGGCGAGGTTCGACGAGTTCTGGAAGGTCAGCACGAGGATGATGACCGCAACCATCAGCGCCCAGTTCACGACCGGGATGTAGATTTGGCCACCCTCGGTTTCGGACGTGTGGAGGATCGAGAGGCGCGGCATGAAGCCCATTTGCACCGCCTGATGCGTGATCGAGAACGCGCCCGAAATCACGGCCTGGCTGGCGATGAAGGTGGCGACGGTGGCGAGGAAGACGAGCGGCAGGCGCCATTCTTCGCTGGCGAGCAGGAAGAACGGGTTCTGTACGACGACAGCCGCTTCTTCTGCCGGGAGGCCAGCGATCATCGCGCCCTGCCCGAAATAGTTGAGCAGCAGGCACGGCATGACAAAACCGAACCACGAAAGCCGCATCGGCCCCCGCCCGAAATGCCCCATGTCCGAATAGAGCGCTTCGGAGCCCGTCACAGCCAAGACCACCGCGCCCAGCGCCAGGAAGGCGACAAAGCCATCGGTGACGAAGAACATCACCGCGTAATACGGGTTGAGCGCCCACAGGATGTCGGGATTGTTGATGATCTGCCACCCGCCCAGCAGCGCGAGCACGAGAAACCATACGATCATCACAGGCGCAAACAGGGCGCCCACCTTCGCCGTCCCGCGCGCTTGAAGCATAAACAGGAATACGAGCAGGCCCAGCGCAATGGGAATCACATATTGCTGAAGACCAGCATCGACCACAGTCAGGCCCTCGACCGCCGAGAGCACGGAAATCGCGGGCGTAATCATAGAATCGCCGTAGAATAGCGATGTCGCGAACACGCCCAGCAGCACCACGAGCCAGCCATATTTCGACTTACCCATATGGCGCGACAACAGCGCGACCAGCGCGAGCGAACCGCCCTGCCCCTTGTTGTCGGCGCGCATGAGGATTGTGACGTACTGGATCGCCACGACGAGTAGCATCGACCAGAAGATCAGGCTGACGACGCCAAGCACATGCATGCGGTCAATCGCGACGCTTGCAGTGCCTGCGAAGGTCTCACGAAACGCGTAAAGCGGGCTGGTGCCGATATCGCCGAAAACGATGCCGATCGCGCCCACCGCAAGCGCAGCCTTCGAGCCTTTATGCCCGTGACCATTGCTCGTTGAAGTGGAGGCTGCGTTATCGCTCATAAGTGGCGGCTATCCTGCTGCGCGCGAGATGGCGGATTACGCCGCGTCTCGGCCAAGGTCGCGGCCCTTAGCACCGCGGGTTTGCACCTGCAACATCGCGCCCTGCCCCGTGACCCTTATTGGAGCATCGGCGCATTGGCGATCATCTGGTCGAGCCGGGCGACCTGCGCCTCGGTATCCGCGCGCCACGGTGCATCTTCGGGCGTGTTCTCAAGAAGGCGCGCAAAGGTGTCTCGCGCGGCGATGATCTCGCCCGACCTCAGGAAAGACACCGCGAGGAAGTAATCCGCGCCCGGATTGGCCGGGTCGATCGCGCGCGCCTTTCCATAGGCATAGAAAGCCGCCGGCGTAACAACTCCGTCTGCATGGCCCGTCAGCGCCATACCAAGCGCCAGCCAGCCCTCAAAATGCTCTGGATTGTCATTCAACCCGCGCCTGAGCAGCTGCGCGGCCTCCGCAAACTTGCCGCGACGGGCAAAGCCATCCGACAGCATCAGATAATCGGGCTTGGGCGCCATCGAGTCGAAAAGCTGGCGGCGCGCTTCGACCATTTCCTCGCCCGAACGCTGCTCGGTCGTTTCGGGCTGTTTGGGACTACCCGGCTGTCCGGGAGAGCCTTGCATCCCATATGCGGCGAGGCCGAACAGCAGCGTCGCGCCGAACACCGCATAGCCCTCTTTGGGCAGGCGCAGCGTGAAGGCAGCGATTGCGAAGCTGACCAGCGCCAGCGCGAGAATGCCCAACCATGCGCCGATCATTGGGTCGGCTCACCGTCAGAGCGCTTCTTGCCGAGCCGCCGCAGCAGGATCAGCCCGACAAGCGCCAGCAACACCAGCGGGATCGCAAAAAGCGGCCACGTGGTCGAGCTGACCTGCGGCTGATAACTCACATAATCGCCATAGCGCTGAGTCAAAAAGCTGCGAATCTCGTCGGGGCTCTCCCCAGCCAACAGCCGCGAGCGGACCTGGTGGCGCATGTCGCCCGCCATCGGCGCATCGCTGTCATTGATGCTCTGCGATTGGCACTTGAGACAGCGCAGCGTTTCCATCAGCTCGGTCGCCTCGGCTTCGAGCACCGGGTCTTCGAGCTGGGTGTAAGCATAGGGCGCTGCGGGCATCGACTGCTGCGCCGCGAGCGGAGCCGCGATCAACGCCAGGGCGGCACAAAGGAGGCGCAAGAAGTCGATCACGAGCGCGCTTCCTCCAGCTTTTCAAGCAGAAGCGGCACCGTTTCTTCGCGCACATCGCCGATATGCTGGTAGCGAATGTTGCCCTCTGCATCGATGACGTAGGTTTCCGGCACGCCCGATGCGCCGATCTGGATCATGAGTTCGCTGATCTCGTCTGCGCCGATCCGGGTGTAGGGATTGCCATAGCGGCCAAGGAAGTTCGCGACGGCTTCGGGCCGGTCGCGCACGGCGACGCCGATGATCTCGACGCCCTCTTCGCGCAAGCGTTCAAGGTGCGGAGCCTCGGCAATACATGGTAAGCACCAGCTCGCCCAAATGTTGAGAAGGCGCGGCTCGCCACCGACGAAATCTGCGCGGCTGACGCCCGGCATCCCGCCGAGCGCAGGCTCGAGCGTGAATTCTGGCAGCGGCTGCTCAATCATCTGCGAGGGGATCTGGTCCGCCTTGGGCTGGGTCAGCATGTAGCCTGCCAGCCCAGCGAAAAACAGGAACAGGCCGAGCGGGATGAGGTAGAGCGCGCGGTTCATTCGGCAGGCTCCGGCACGGGGCCGCCCCCGCTTACGCTGTCACCTTTGAGCGCGTCCATATCTTCACGCCGCGCATCGCCGAGCGCCTTGGCATTGCGGCGCTTGAGGTCGACGCGGATGCGGCCGACAATCGACAACACGCCTCCGAAGGCGATCAGCAGACCGCCATACCAGATGAAGGTCACAAACGGCTTCCACCATACGCGCAGCTGCCAGCGCGTATTACCATTGGCGTCCACGCCTGCCTGATCGCCGATTACGGCGTAAAGCTGTCCATCCCAGCGGGTGACGAGCGCGCTTTCGCTGGTGGCCTGCGAGGGCGACCAGAAATTGCGCGCCTGCGGGTTGAGTTCGATCCGCTCTCCGCCGTCGCGCGATGCGAAGATACGGGCCTCGACAGCAGTCCAGTTGGGGCCTGCGACGGGGTCGACGCTTTCCAGTTCGATGGTCCAGCCTGCAACCTCTTCAACGCCGCCAGGCGCAACGGCCGCAAGCTTCTCGCTGGTGAACGCTGTTTCACATGCCATACCGAACAGCGCCACCGCGACGCCGAAATGGGCCATCACCATGCCCCAGGTTGCGGTGGGCACACGGCGCAGATTGCGTCCGCGCAGCGGCAGGAAAGCGGCGATGCCAAGCCCGATGGCTAGCGCAAGACCGAGAACGGAGAGAATGCTGTAATCGCCAAGGATCGCGACGAGCGCGCAGACCGCAATGACCACGGCAGCGAGCATTGCGAGTTCAAACTGGATGCGCGCCGGTTTGTCGTCCTTCCAGCGCAGCAACGGCCCAACCGCCATCACGAGGAACATCGGGATCGCGAAGATCGCGCCTGCCGGGTTGAAATATGGCGGGCCAACGCTGACGCGCACGTCGAACGCCTCGGTCAGCAGCGGATAGAGCGTGCCCAGAAGCACGATCGCAAGGATCGCCGAGAGCATCACGTTGTTGAACACAAGCGCGCCCTCGCGGCTTGTAGCGGTGAAGCGCTTGCCTTCCGCGATGCTGCCGGCGCGCAGAGCAAATACGCCAAGAGCGCCGCCGATATAGAGGCCAAGCAAGATGAGGATGAACGTCCCGCGCTCAGGATCGACTGCAAAGGCATGGACACTGGTGAGGACGCCAGAGCGCACAAGGAACGTGCCCAGCATCGACATCGAGAAGGCGAGCACGCCCAGCATGATCGTCCAGGTGCGAAGCGCGTCGCGTGCGGCGAGCACGCTCACCGAGTGAAGCAGCGCTGTCGCGGCGAGCCACGGCATGAGCGAGGCGTTCTCGACCGGGTCCCAGAACCACCAGCCGCCCCAGCCAAGCTCGTAATAGGCCCAGTAGGAACCGGCCGTGATGCCGAAGGTGAGGAACACCCAGGCGCCCAGCACCCAAGGCCGCATGACCTTGGCGAAATCGGGTGTCACCTGCTTGGTGATTAGCGCGCCCATGCAAAGGCTGAAGGCAACCGAAAGGCCGACATAGCCGACGTAGAGCGTGGGCGGATGGATCGCGAGGCCGATATCCTGAAGGAGCGGGTTGAGCCCAGACCCCTCAAGCGCGGGGACCGGAAGCCGCTCGAATGGGTTCGAGGACAAGAGCAGAAATGCGTAAAAGCCGAGCGCAACGAAGCCCTGCACGCCCAGCGTTGCGCTCATCGTCTTTTCGGGCAGCCGCCGTTCAAGCCCAGCAAGCAAGCCGCCCGAGAGCGCAAGCACCGCGACCCACAGCAGCATCGAGCCTTCGTGGTTTCCCCAAGTGCCGGTCAGCTTGTAAATGAACGGCTTGGCCGAATGCGAATTGGTTGCGACCAGCTTGATCGACAGGTCGGTGATCGCAAAGGCCCAAAGCAGCAGGAAGAAAGCGAGCGTCGCGAGGAAAGCCTGCACCACGGCAGCCGGGCGCGCATAGATTGCAAACCGGGCGTTGTCCCCGCCCGCAAGGCCCATCGCGCCAGAGGCCATCTGCAAGACGGCGAGCGCGGCCGAAAGCCACAGGGCGACAAGTCCGAGTTCTGCGATCATGAGCGCTTACTCGATGCCCCGCGTGCTTTGCGCGACGGTTTCCGCGTAATCTTCCGCCTGGTGCCCCTCGAGCCCTTCAAGCTCGCGCGGGACGTAGTTTTCATCGTGCTTCGCCAGAAGGTTGGTCGCAAGGAAGGTGCCGTCTGCCTGAAGGCTGCCTTCTGCAACGACCCCGGAATTTTCGACGAAAAGGTCCGGCAGGATGCCCGAATAGGTCACGGGGATCGTGCTGTCCCCATTGCCGGTCACGACGAAGTTGACCGTGATGCCGTCGGCCTGCGTCTCGATCGAGCCTTCCTGCACCATCCCGCCGAGGCGCACGGCCTGACCCACTGCGGGCGGCTCGGCGGCCATCTGTTCGGGCAGGTAGAAATAGTTCGCCTGGCTGCGCAGCGCCCATGTCGCGATCAGGCCAGCGCCAATGATCGCCACGAGCGCGAGCACGACGAGAGTCATGCGTTGATGTTTGGCTTTCATTTGCGCCTCATGTCCTCACGGCGTTTTTCTGCACGGCGCATGGTGGTGTAGCTCCATGCGATCAGCATTCCCAGCGCAACTGCGCCAACTGCGTATGCCCCAATGACGAAGGGCCAGTGGTCGAGCGCTTCTCTCATTCTGCCGGCTCCGCTGCGGGCGAAACGGCGGCAGGCGCATCGTCATCCAATGCACGGCGGCGAAGGCGCGCCTCGACCTGTTGCTCTGCGATAAGAGCGCGCATGCGCATCAGCACCACGCCTCCGAACAACAGCGAGAAGCCCAGCACCGCAACCAGCAGCGGCCACAGGAAAGTCGGGTCGATCGCGCTTTTGCCCACGGTGATCGAAGGCGGTTGGTGAAGCGAGTTCCACCATACCACGGATCGGTTGATGATCGGAACGTTGATCGCGCCGACGAGGCCGAAGATCGCAGGGATTTTGTAAGAGCCACCCTCGCGCGATGCAGCCTGTGCCAAGGCGATGTAACCGCCATAGAGGAACAGCAGCACCAGCATACTGGTCAGTCGCCCGTCCCACTCCCACCAGGTGCCCCATGTGGGACGTCCCCAGATAGAGCCGGTTGCAAGGCAGATTATGCAGAACACCATGCCCGGCACTGCAATCGCCCGAGCGGCGATGCCCGCAAGCGGATGTTTCCAGATCAGCAGCGCGCCGCTCGAAATCGCAAGTCCGGCCCAGCCGCCCATGCCTAGCCATGCAGCGGGCACGTGGATGAACAGGATGCGCACGCTTTCGCCCATGAGGCGATCAGGCGGAACCATGAACAGGCCCCACGCCACCGCGCCAAGCGACAGCACAAGCCCGCTCCAGAACAGAAGCGGGGTGAGCCATTTGGCGAGCGACAAAAAGCGCTTTGGATTGGCGTAGATATGCACCGATTATTCCCTTGCGCCTACTATTAGAGCCAATGGCTCACCGGGCAAGAGCGCAAAGACTGCAACACAAGGTTGCACCCCGTTGATCAGGCGCGCCCGATCAGTTCCTGCGCCATGCGGTCGGCAACCACGTCGGGCGATGTATTGTCCGCATCGCTCTTTTGCCAGACCTGAGCGAGGCGCGCCGGGATCTTTTCGATGAGCGCATTCACTTCATCGCGGCTCGCTTGGCGTCCGTCGCGCCGTGCGGCGTATTCGGTGCCGACCGAGATGATGCCGCCAGCATTGATGACATAATCGGGCGCGTAGAGGATACCGCGTTCGAAAACGGCCTGACCGTGGCGTGCGCGGGCAAGCTGGTTGTTCGCGCCGCCTGCGACGATCTTGGTGTCGAGCTTTTCGATGCTTTCGTCATCGAGGATCGCGCCCAGAGCATTGGGGCTGAACACATCGCAGGGCGTCGTCATGATCGCATCGGGAGCGACCACGTCTGCTCCCAGTTCGTCAGCCAGCGCCTTCACTCCGTCCGCGTCAATGTCAGCCAGCGTCAAACGAGCGCCGTCCTTCGCAAGCAGGCGCGCTACGCCGCCGCCGACGCTGCCGGTGCCCTGCACAGCAACGTGCACGCCGTCCATGCTGTCGGTGCCCAGTTTGTGCGCGACCGCGGCCTTGATGCCGAGATAGATGCCAAAGGCGGTGAACGGGCCCGGATCGCCGCCTGCGCTGCCCTCGCCCGTTACAGGAAGGCCGCTCACATGCTGAGTGCGCTTGGACACGGCGACCATGTCTGCCTCGGAAATGCCCACGTCTTCTGCCGTGACATAGCGTCCGCCCAGCCCTTCGACCGCGTCACCGAATGCGGCGAGCAGTTCAGGCGTCTTGGTGCGCGCTTCGTCGGCGAGGATTACGGCCTTGCCGCCGCCCAGCGCAAGGCCGGCCATTGCGTTCTTGTAGCTCATCCCGCGCGACAGGCGCAGTGCATCGCGAAGGCCATCCTTGGGGTCGGGATAATGCCAGAAGCGCGTTCCGCCAGCACCGGGGCCAAGGTGCGAGGAATGGACCGCGATAATCGCCATCAGTCCCGATGCGCGATCGCGCACGACATGCACCATCTCGTGGTCGTCAAAGTCGGGTTCGGTCCAGAAAGCGGTCATGAGCAAAGCCCCCAAAGAAGGCGCAGCGTAAGGCTCACAGCCTGAAAGCGTGGGAGAAGATGGGGCGATCGAGGGGTCTCGAACCCCCGACCTCCGGTACCACAAACCGGCGCTCTAACCAACTGAGCTACGATCGCCACATGCCCTTCCCCAGCGTCGATCTTTCTCAAGACCATTTGCCAAGTGCCGCGCAAGAGCGCCGCAATTAATGACGGCGCTTGGCGCGTCAAGGCCGCTGTGGATGGGCGCGAGCCTGTTGCACAATCCATCGGCCAAGGGAAGCGAAAACTGTGTTTAAAAGCCATGAGCGCAAGATTATTTCGCGCCCGGTTAGAAGCTTGCCTGACACGGCGCGGCTTTTAAGGTCAAAACCCATGGATGCGATGACCGATTCTGTTTCCCAAAGGCTCTCACGCTTCGACACCGCGCAGCGCGTGCCGCATCCCAGGATCGAGCAGTTTCAGGTCAAAGGCTTCATCAGCCCAGAACTTTGCGCAGAGCTGATCCGGCTGATCGACTTGGGAAGGCGCCCCAGCACGATCGCCGATGCCAATGGTGATGACTACTTCCGCACCAGCGAAACCTGCGACCTCGACGCGAACGAAACTGCGGTCAAAGAGCTGGAAGCGAGGTTCTTTTCGCTCAACGGGATCGACCCCAAGTACGGCGAGCCGGTTCAGGGGCAGCGCTATGACGTGGGGCAGGAATTCAAGGCACACACCGACTATTTCACCCCCGGCGGCGCGGATTTCGAGAAGTTCTGCGCGGAAAGCGGCCAGCGCACCTGGACCTTCATGATCTACCTGAACGAAGTCGAAGCGGGCGGCGCGACGCGCTTCAAGGTGATCAAGAAGTCGTTTCAGCCCGAAACCGGCAAGCTCGTTTGCTGGAACAATGCGCGGCCCGATGGCAGCGTGAATCCGGCCACGCTTCATCACGGGATGAAGGTGCGAAAGGGCGTGAAATACGTCATCACCAAGTGGTATCGTGAGCGGGAATGGCCGTGGTGACGCAGCCGGGAATTGTGGCAGCCGTACACCGCGATGGTAAGCATCGCTTTTCCAAGCAGCGTAGCTCCGCAATTCGAATTCTTGCAGGGCTAGGCGTCGAAGGCGACGCCCATGCAGGCAAGACTGTCCAGCACCTCAGCCGTGTGCGCGCCGATCCGAGCCAGCCTAATCTGAGACAGGTGCATCTCATGCACGGTGAGCTGTTCGACGAGCTTGAAGCCAAGGGCTTCGTCGTGAATCCCGGCGACCTGGGCGAGAACGTGACGACGCGCGGGGTCGACCTGCTGGGTCTTGGTCGGGATACGCTTTTGCGCATCGGCGCAAGCGCCGTGCTAAGCGTGACCGGGCTGCGCAATCCGTGTGGTCAGATCGAGGCGTTCTCGCCCGGTCTGCTGAAGGAGCTTGCGATCAAGACCAGTTCGGGAATCATCCGCAAGGCAGGGATCATGGCGGTTGCGCTGAATGGCGGGGAAGTTCGCGCTGGCGACACGATCCGCATCGAGAAGCCCGAAGGTCCATTCATCCCGCTCAAACGCGTCTAGCGCGCGCAACGAAAAAGGGTGGCCCCGCAGGACCGCCCTCTTCTAAATCGCTTGTGTGCGCGATTACTTCTTGAGGCTGAGCCCGCCAAAGCGCTTGTTGAACGCAGCCACACGGCCACCTTCCTGAAGCTGCTGCTTGCCGCCGGTCCATGCAGGGTGGCTGGTCGGGTCGATGTCGAGCGACAGGGTGTCGCCTTCGCTGCCCCAGGTAGAGCGCGTCTGAAACTCGGTGCCATCGGTCATCTTGACCGTGATCATGTGATATTCGGGATGCCCTTCGGCTTTCATCGTAACTGTCCTTGCTAGCGGGTGCCCGGTTCCGACCGGGTGAGCTGTTTGCGGGAAAGCGCGCCACTTAGTGTGGTTCTGCTGCGAAAGCAAGCTTTGTGAGCCAGCGTTTTCCTACTTGGATCGGGCAAGCTAGACCTGCACGCGCCGTGCCTTTTGCCGGTGAACGCAGACCCATTGGCGAGCCTCATCTTGGAAAGTCACACATCCAACAGCGAATTTCTAGAAAAGCCGCTGAAAATCAGACTTTTGCCGGGAGAAGCCACTTTTCTAAACCACCCCTATGCGAGGTCCACGAGACAGGCAGGATAGCCCTCAAAAGCGCCCATCGGCGCCGAAGACTTCGCAAGGGCGACCGCCAGCCCGCAGGTGCCCCGAAGCAAAGCGAAGGGAATGTCGCCGAGGATGCTCGCCCGGATGGGCGAGCTCAATGCCACCAACAGGAAGGCTTCAGCCTTCCGGCGGGTCCGCGATCATCGCCGTGAACTCGGTCTCGCAAGTGACCTTGCCCTCGACGCTCGCACGGCCCTTGAACTTGTAGATCGTGCGGCGTTGCTGGAGGAACTCGACCTCGAGATCCAGCAGGCAGCCGGGCGTCACAGGCTTGCGGAACTTGGCGCTCTCGATACCCATGAAGATGACGAGCTTGCCGGTCCCGGCGAGTTCGAGCGTTTCGATGCCAAGGATCGCGGCGGCCTGAGCCAGCGCCTCGATCTGCAGGACGCCGGGCATGATCGGCGCGCCGGGGAAGTGACCCTGGAAGAACTCCTCGTTCATGGTCACCGCTTTGACCGCGTGAATGCGCTCGTTGAGGTGGAGCTCCTTCACCCGGTCAACCAGCAGAAGCGGGTAGCGGTGAGGCAGGGCCTTCAAGACCTTGTGGATGTCGTAGTCGGTGATCGGCTGCGACGCTCCCCCGCCGTTCTGGCCCCCGCCATCATGGCTCTCGGTCTCGCTCATGCCCTGCCCCTTCCTGCTTCGCGCAACGCGGCCTTATCGGCCCGCGGGCGCCTGCGGTTGTTGCGCCTGGCCCTGCTGCTGCTGTTGCTGCTGCTGGATGATCTGCGCGGTCAGGAGCGTCTGCTGAATGTCCTGGAAGATCTGTGCGGTCTGGCGCTGAGGACGCCAGTCGGCGGGCGGAACGATCTGGACCGAAGGCACCTTGGCGTTGAGCGAGGTAGTGATCAGCTGCGTGATGTCGGCGCCCTGTGCGGCGAACTGGATCACGTCGGGCTGCAGAACCATAACGACCTGCTGCTGAGTGGTCACTTCGGTGATAGCTGCCGGATACTGAGCGAGGATCTGCTCGACCGCGTAGATGCGGGCCGCGTTCACCTGGCTGGTGAGCCCGGCGACTTCCTGCTCGAGCGTCTGGATCTGAGCGAAGTTCGAAGCGCTCTGGACAGCAGGCAGTTCAGCTTCGTCGAGCTGGCCGTTGCCGTTGGTGTCGAACGGCTGAAGCAGCGTGGTGAGTTCCTGCTGCTTCGTCTGACGTTGTTCGATCTGCGCCTGATAGGTGGTGCCGATCTGATTGTACGCGGTCTGCAGCGCGGTGGTGCCGATGATGGCGCGGCTGATGTCAGCGGTAGCAACGCGGCCATCGACCTGTGCCTGTGCCGGAGCAGTTGCAGCGAGCGCGCCAAGTGCGAGCGCACCGGTGGCGAGGAGTTTCGAGGTAAGCTTCATTAGAATTGTGTTCCTACGTTGAACGTGAAGGTCTTGTCGTCATCGCCCTCGACCTTGCGGATCGTCTGGGCGAAATCGATACGGAACGGGCCGAAGGGCGAGTTCCAGTTGACCCCGATACCAGCCGTGATGCGAGGGCTGGGCGAATCGCCCAAGAAGACTTCGCGGATCGCACTGTTGGTGCGGATCAGGCGGGTGTTAGGGGTTACGCCGTCACTGGCAAGCGGATCGGTCGTGAGTTCGCCCGTCTCCGTGCTGATGAACAGCGGATTTCCATTGGTGTCAGTCTGCGGGAGGCCGGTCGGGTTATCCTGCAGGATCGGCTGCTCGACGCCCCAAAGAGCGCCGACATCGAGGAAGATCGACGGGCGAAGGCCAAGCTCGCGCGCGCCGGTGCCAAGCGGAATCTCGATCTCTGCACGGCCAAGGTAGTAGTTGCGGCCGCCGATTGAGTCGTCACGAATGCGGTTGCGCTCGGTGATGAGAATGGGGTTGCCATCGTCGTCGAGCTGGTTGTTGTTGAACGCGTCGAGAACGTATGGCTGCGTCAGAATACGCGGGCCGACGCCGCGAATGTCGAAGCCGCGGAACTGCGGCTCGCCGAGGAAGAAACGGTCGGTGAGTAGAATGTCATCAACTCCGCCTCCACCGCGATCTTCGAGCGGGATGATCGTACCGCCTTCAAGCGAGAGCGAGAAGATGAAGCCCGAGTTGAAGACGTTCCAGAACTGCTGGCCGCGGCCGCGAAGTCGAAGGTATTGCACATCGCCGCCCAGCCCGGCGAATTCGGTGCTGAGCGTAACGCGGCGACCGCGCGTCGGACGAAGCAGCGAGTTCAGCGAGTTATACTGAAGGCTCAGTCCAGCAATCGACGACAGGCGATTGCCCAGCGCGTCACACAGGAAGCGACCGGCGCGCAGCGGATCACACTCGATATCGCCATCGCCGTCGATGTCCGAGAAGAACAGGTTCTCGTCGAGGCTGACTTCATCGTAGTTGAGAGTGTAACTGCCGATGAGCGACATGAACTCGGTCAGCGGAACGCCGACGCGGATCGAACCACCAGTCGTCGACTGCTCGAACGTAGTCTGGCGGTCGTTGCGGTTGAAGTTGAAGCTGTTGAAGTCGCGGCGATAGATATCCGCGCCAGCCGAGATGTTACGGTCGAAGAGATAGGGCTCGGTGAAGCTGACCTGCGCCGAACGCGAGAATTGCGAGTAGTTGAGGCTGAGGCCAATCGTCTGTCCGCGACCACGGAAGTTACGCTGGCGGATGGAACCTGCAAGGATGAAGCGCTCGATCGACGAGAAGCCGGCGGAGAACTGAAGCTCACCGGTGGGCTGCTCTTCGACGTTGGCTTCAAGGACGATACGGTCAGGCGCAGAACCCTCGACCTGGTTAACTTCGAAGTTCTCCTGGAAGTAACCCAGCGAATTGATACGCGCAGTCGTACGGGCCACGCCCAGCGAGTTGAACGCATCGCCTTCCGACAGGCGGAACTCACGGCGAACAACCTTGTCCTGCGTGAGCGTGTTGCCGTTCACGTCGACGCGCTCGATGTAAACGCGCGGCGCCTGACGCAGGATGAAGGTAATATCCATCGTCAGGTCTTCAGGATTACGATTGAAGCGCGGTTGCACGTCGGCGAATGCATAACCGAAGCGGCCAGCAAGCTCGGTCAGCTGTTCAACCGTGTCCTCGACGGTCGCTGCGTTGTAGAAATCGCCGGACTTCATCGCGAGACCGGCCTGCAGGGCATCGCTGTCAAAGTCGCGCAGCTGACTCTCAACCTCGACGTCGCCGAAGGAATAGCGCTCGCCCTCTTCAACGACGTAAGTGATGATGAAGTCGCGCTGATCAGGCGTCAGCTCTGCGACGGCCGAGACAACGCGGAAGTCGGCATAGCCTTCGGTGAGGTAGAACTGGCGCAGCTTCTGTTGGTCGAACGCAAGGCGATCCGGGTCATAGGACGTGTTCGAGCTGAAGAAGCGGAAGAAGCGCGCCTGCTTGGTGACCATTTCCGAGCGAAGCTCACCATCGGAGAACTCTTCGTTGCCGATGATGTTGATCTGGCGAACCTTGGACTTGGGCCCTTCGGTGATCTCGAAGACAACGTCGACGCGATTCTGCGGCAGCTGAACCATCTGCGGTTCGACGGTCGCGGCGAAGCGGCCCTGACGCTTGTAGAGCTCGACAATACGAGCAACGTCGGCGCGAACCTTGGAACGGGTGAAGATCTGACGCGGGGCGAGCCGGATCTCGGGAAGGATCTTGTCGGCGTCGAGGCGATCATTGCCTTCTAGCACGATGCGGTTGATCACCGGGTTCTCGACCACGGTGATGACCACGTTGCCATCCTGGTTTCGGATGGAGGCGTTTGCAAACAGCTCGGTCGCGTAAAGGTCGGACAGCGCCTGGTCGGCTGCTGCGGCCGAGTAATCCTGGCCCACGCGAAGGCGAATGTATGACAGGATCGTGCTCGGCTCGAGACGCTCTGCGCCGGTCACGCTGATTGAGCGGATCGTGTTCGAAACGGGAGCGGGGGCAGGCGTTGGTTCAGATGTTGGCTGAGTGGCTTCGGGCGCGGTCTGCGCCTGCGCTTCGGCTTCGTCCTGTGCGAGCGCGGAGAAAGGCACCCCGGCGAGCATGGTTGCGCCCGTAAGCGCAAACGCCAAGCGGCCGCTGGCGCCCTTGGACTTGGCAGAAGTGGATTTCACAGACTGAGCGCCTGCATTCTCGCATCGATTCATGGAAAGTATGTTCCCGTCCAACCCGTATTCGTAAACGCGCCCCGCCCGTGTGAGGGCCCCCTTAAAGCGCGCGGCAGAGCCTGTCAGCCCTGCCTGTCCCAAAACGTCATCCGCCTGTGCCCGATGCGTCACCTGCAATCAAGCAGGCTATACGCACAATGCCGGATGGAGTGCCCGCTTTCCCCGGCAAACTGCCGCATCGAAGCGACAGGACAAGCCAGATTAGCTGCTCAGTTCTAACTGCCGAAGATCGGCAGCGAGACCACGTCGTTCACGGTTACCACAACCATGAACGCCAGCACGATCGCGATGCCGGTGCGATACGCCCACTCCGTTGCCTGAGGCCCGACCGGTTTGCGCCGGATTGCCTCAGCAGCGTAGAAGGCGAGATGCCCGCCATCGAGTGCGGGGATTGGCAAGAAGTTGATGAACGCCAAGTTAAGCGAGATCAGCGCTGCAAAGAAGACGAACTCGGTGAGACCCAAACTAAGGCGTTCGCCAGAGAACTTGGCGATCTTGATTGGCCCGCCCAGCTCCTTGATCGAGCGATCGCCAAACAGGATCTGCTTGATTCCAGTGACCATCATCTTGGTCATGTCCCAGCATTGCCAGGTAGCGAGCGGGATGGCCTTGAGGATGGAGACGGGCTGGAAATCGTATTCGAGCGCGGCCGGAGCGACCCCGATACGGCCAACCGTGTGGCTGTTTCCGAAGCCGTCTTCCTCGGTGACGCGTGCAGCGGTCACGTCGAACGCCATCTCGTCCCCGCTGCGTTCGGCCACGATGGTCATCTCGCGGCCCGGATAGAGGGCAATCTCGCGCACGATGTCGTCGAAGGTTTCGACCTTCTGCCCGTCAATCGCGATGATGCGGTCGCCCACCTCCATGCCTGAAGCCTGCGCGACGGATGTTTCGGAGAAGCCGCCAATCTCTGTCGAGCTTTCCGGATTGGCGACAACGCGCTGCCCGTAGATCGAGAACAAGGCGGCGAGGATCGCGATGGCCACCACAAGGTTTGTCACCGGGCCAGCGGCAACGATGAGCGCGCGCTTCCACAAGGATGCGCTCTGGAAGCTGCCTGTTTCGGCAGGGGCATCGGGATCGGGGACGCTTGCCGGGTTCATGTCGCCCTTGAACTGGACATAGCCGCCCAGCGGCAGAGCAGAGAGTTTCCAGCGCGTGCCGTGCTTGTCGGTGCGGCCTGCGATCTCCTTACCGAAGCCGACCGAGAACGCCTCTGCTTTCACTCCGAACCAGCGGCCGACCAGATAGTGGCCAAGCTCGTGCACTGTCACCAATGGCCCGAGCAGAAGCAGGAAGCCGACAAAGTACATCCAGAAAGGGGGCGATTCAAACAAGGGCGAGGTTCTCCGTGGCGGCGCGGGCGCGGTTGCGCGCCTCTGCGTCAATCGCCAGCACATCTTCCAGGCTGGCCGGCGCGGCGGCGCTATAGCCTGCCAGCGTCGCTTCCGCCACTGCCGTAATGCGGCTGAACCCAATCTGACCAGCGAGGAATGCCTCGACCGCGATTTCGTTCGCGGCGTTGAGCACTGCAGGGGCTCCTCCGCCAGCCTCGATGGCTTCGCGCGCGATGCGGGTCGCGGGGAAGCGCTCCTCGTCGGGCGCGTGGAAGGTCAGTTCACCAATGCTCGTTAGGTCAAGCGGTTCTAGCGGCGTCTCCATCCGCTCTGGCCATGCGAGGCACGATGCAATCGGCACGCGCATGTCGGACGGCCCCAGCTGCGCGAGCGTCGAGCGATCGCGATATTCGACCATTGAATGGATCACGCTTTGGGGATGCACCACGATCCGTAGGCGATCGAGCCCGACAGGGAATAGGTGAAAGGCTTCGATATATTCGAGCCCCTTGTTCATCATAGTCGCGCTGTCGACGCTGATCTTCGCGCCCATCGACCAGTTGGGATGCGCGACCGCCTGCTCCGGTGTCGCAGCCTCGATTGCCTCGCGCGACCAAGTGCGAAGCGGTCCGCCGCTCGCGGTCAGCGTGATGCGCGCCACATCCTCGATCTTGCCGCCGGCAAGACACTGGAAGATCGCGTTGTGCTCGCTATCGGTGGGCAGCAGCGTCGCGCCGTTTTCAGCAACAGCCGACATCATCACATCGCCTGCGGAAACCAGCGCTTCCTTGTTGGCTAGCGCCACAGTTCCGCCGCGCCTGACCGCCGCCATGGTCGGAGCAAGCCCTGCGCAGCCAACGATGGCCGCGACCGTCATGTCGACCGGGCGCGCTGCGGCTTCGCAAAGGGCATCGCACCCGCCAGCGGCTTCGACACCTGAGCCCGCGAGCGCGTCTTTCAGATCGCCGAGGCAGCTTTCGTCGCCGACCACCGCGACCTTCGCCCCGAATTCGCGGGCCAGCGCGCCCAGCTCCTTTGCAGAGCAATTCGCGCTCAGTGCCTCGACCTGCCAGTCATCCGGGTTGCGCCGCACGAGGTCGAGCGTCGAGGCGCCGATTGAGCCTGTTGCTCCCAGAAGTGTGATCGAGCGGGTCATGTCACTGCAATCCGATATAGGAAGGTACGACGGCGACCAGAAACAGGACGAAGTACACCGCGATGAAGCCGTCGAGACGGTCAAAGATACCGCCATGACCAGGAATGAGACTGGAGGAGTCCTTCGCACCCGCGCGCCGCTTCATCCAGCTCTCGAAGAAGTCTCCCGCCTGCGCGATCACTGCGATGAGTAGAGCGGATAGCGCAGCGAACCCGATTGCACCGATCGTGTATCCGGGCGCCGTGGTGGCGACGAGGTCGCTGATCTCAATCCCGACGGTGAAGATGCCCGCCGCCAGAGCGCCGCCCAATAGCCCTGCCCAGGTCTTCGACGGACTGATGCTCGGCGCGATCTTTGGCCCTCCGATCAGGCGGCCTGCGAAGTAGGCCCCCACATCGACCGCAATCACCGGCGCCAGAAAGGCCAGCGCTACGGTCCATATGTCGTAGTTGATCCGGACCTGCACCATCGCAAGCGCCGCCGCCCCGACATAGAGCGCCCCGACGAACTGCCACGCGACCTCTGCCACTGGCGAGATGTTGAAGCCTTTGACCAGCAGGTTCCATTCCCACAGGACCAGCCCTGCAAGAAGGGCCACGAAGCCAACCCAGAACCATCCACCCAGCCACAAAGCGATGAAGGCGACGCCAAGCATGGCGACCGCTGAGACGAAGCGCACGAGCAGGTCGCTCATAGCCGAGCCGCCCTTGCTGCCTTTGCTATCAGCGCCCGCCATATCTGCGCTCCCTTCGCGCAAAGTCGTCCAGCGCTTGCGAGAGATGTTCTGGTTTGAAGTCCGGCCAAAGCGTGTCGACGAACAGCATCTCTGCATAAGCCGCCTGCCACAGCAGGAAGTTAGAGAGGCGTATCTCACCGCTGGTGCGGATCAGCAAATCGAGCGGCGGAAGGTCAGCCGTGTCGAGCTGAGCCTCGATTGTCTCCGCAGTGATTTCGCCAGCTTCGGCCGCTTGTGCAGCAGCGCGGGCGATCTCATCCTGAGCCCCGTAATTGAGCGCGACCGCCAGCAGCTTCGACCCGCCCGAGGTGCGCTCCAGCGCATCTTCCAACATCGCCACGATGTCTGGAGCGAGCGCTTTCCAGTTGCCTATGATCTTGAGCTTCACGTCGTTGGCAACGAACTCTTCAAGGTCGGATTTGATGAACTTGCGCATCAGGTTCATGAGGTCGTCGACCTCGTCTTCTGAACGCTTCCAGTTCTCGGAACTGAAGGCATAGAGTGTCAGGCAATCAAGCGCCATCGGGTCGAGCCCGCGCACAAGCCTGCGCACCGCTTCGACACCGCGCTGATGGCCAACCGCACGCGGCAGCCCCCGCTTCTTGGCCCAGCGACCATTGCCATCCATGATGATGGCGACATGTTTGGCGCGACCTTCGCCCAAGCGTTCCTCTCCTCGATCCCCTGGCCCCTCTCAGGAGCGCTTACTGGGTCAGGATTTCCTGTTCCTTCTTCGCCGCCGCTTCGTCGGTGTCAGCGACGTATTTGTCGGTCAGCTTCTGGACTTCGTCTTCCATCCGCTTGCGATCGTCCTCCGAGATTTCCTTCTTCTTCTCGTCGGTCTTGAGGCTTTCCATCGCGTCGCGGCGGACATTGCGGATCGCGATCTTGGCCTTCTCGGCATACTGGCCTGCAAGCTTTGCCAATTCCTTGCGACGCTCTTCGGTGAGGTCGGGCATCGGCAGGCGGATCGTTTGACCGTCAGTCATCGGGTTGAGGCCAAGGTTCGCCTTGGTGATACCCTTTTCGACCGCGCTCACATTGCTCTTGTCCCACACCTGCACGCTGATCATGCGCGGCTCTGGCGTGTTGACCGTGGCAACCGAGGCAAGCGGCATCATCGAACCGTAAACCTCGACCACGACCGGATCGAGCAGCGAGGTGTTTGCACGGCCCGTGCGCAGGCCCGAAAGGTCACCCTTGAGCGATTCAACCGCGCCGTTCATCCGGCGCTCGGTGTCTGCCTTGTCATACTGAGGCATCGGTTAGTCCTTCTGTACTATCGTTTGTGTGCCCTCGCCCGACAGGACGCGGGCAACGTTGCCTTTTTCGCGGATCGAGAACACCACTATCGGAATGTCGTTCTCGCGGCAAAGCGCAACCGCGGTTGCGTCCATCACCTTGAGGTTGTCGGCAAGCACGCGGTCATAGCTGATCGTTTCGAAGCGCGTAGCATCCGGGTTGTGCTTGGGATCGCTGTCATAGACACCGTCGACGCTGGTGCCCTTGAGCAGCGCATCGCAGTTCATCTCCGCTGCGCGAAGGGCAGCGCCGGTGTCGGTGGTGAAGAACGGGTTGCCGGTGCCAGCCGCGAAGATGACGATGCGGCCCTTTTCGAGGTGCCGTTCGGCGCGGCGGCGGATGTAGGGTTCGCACACGGAGGACATCGGGATCGCGCTCTGCACTCGGGTCTGCACACCTGCCTGCTCCAGCGCGTTCTGCATCGCGAGCGCGTTCATGACGGTGGCGAGCATGCCCATGTAGTCGCCGGTGGTGCGATCAAGGCCGCGCGCCGCACCTGCGACACCGCGGAAGATGTTGCCCCCGCCAATCACGAGGCAGACCTCCAGACCCGCCTCCTGCGCCAGCTTCACTTCTTCGGCAAGCCGCGCCACATACGCCGGGTCGATCCCGTAATCCTGCTCTCCCATCAGCACCTCGCCCGATAGCTTGAGGAGGACGCGCTTGATCGGAGGCATCGCGGCAGATTGGGTCATGGACAGGTGATTTCCGGTTGGAGTTGTTGTGCCGCTCCCCTTAGACATGGTCGCAAGGTCGCGCAAAGGGGAAGTTTGAAAGCGGGGAGACTGGCTGGTGAAAAGGGTGATCGGGTACGGGACGCTCGCCGTGTTGGTCGCGGCAGGCGTGCTCGTGTGGACCATGCAGCGCCAGATCGGTGAGCAGGTCTTCGCCAGCGTTGCCGCACAGCGGATAGTCTCCAACAACCTGCGCTTCGACGATGGGCTGCACCTCGTCTTGTGCGGGACAGGTTCGCCCCTTCCCAATCCGGACCGCGCAGGCCCATGCAATCTCGTCGTTGCCGGCGATCAGGCCTATGTCGTCGACATCGGCGAAGGAGGCGCGCGCAACCTCAACCTGATGGGCTACTTCATCCCTTCAACCACCGCCCTGCTTCTCACCCATTACCATTCTGACCATGTCGACGGGATCGGCCCGCTGTCGCTGCTCTACTGGACGCAAGGCACCAAGACTGCGCCGCTTCCCGTTCATGGCCCGCAGGGGCTGAACGTGCTGGTCGAGGGATTCAACCGCGCCTACGAGCTCGACCGGACCTACCGCGTGGAACACCACACCTCCGAGATCGTGCCCGAAACCGGCGGGGGGCTTACTGCGATCCCGTTCGAGATCGGCGAGCAGCCTGTCACCGTGATCGAACGCGGCGGTCTGCGCATCACCGCTTTCCGCGTCGACCATGACCCGGTGCGCCCTTCGGTCGGATACCGTTTCGACTACAAGGGCCGCTCGATCGTGATCAGCGGCGATGCGGCCAAGTCGGACAGCATCGCTAAGGCAGCGCGCGGGGCGGACATCCTCGTTCACGACGCGCTTCAGCCGCGCCTGGTCGGCCATATCACCGACGCTCTCGACGAAGCTGGCAACGAGGCGGTTGCGACCATTACGCGCGACATCCTCGACTATCACGCCACGCCAGAGGAAGCCGCCGAAACCGCACAAGCCGCCGGCGTGCGTCACCTGATCCTCTCGCACCTCGTCCCGCCGATCCCCAACGCCTTCTTCTACCCCGCCTTCCTCGGCGATGCCGAAGATGCGTTCGACGGCAAGATCACGGTCGGCGAAGACGGCATGGTCTTCTCGCTCGATCCGCAAGGCGAGGTGATCGAACGCGACCGCCTGCTTTAGCTTCGGGTGGAACACGCAAGGGGGTGCTTTGGAACAACGCTCATTCCCGATTTCGCAAGGTTTATCAAAGGGTAAAACCCCATATCAGTGTTGGAGATGTGACTTTCCAGATCGGCAAGGGTGACACTTTGCCTGCCCCAGGCTCGGCGATGCCCGACAATGTCAAAGAACGCCGCCGGTGATACCTGACTGATCCGATGTAGGAAAACGGCGCGAGGGCAACGCCCGTTTGCCTTGCGCTCCGCCGCAGTCAGGACGCCTCGGCCGACTTCCCTCCGCTGGTAAAAACGAGCGTGAAGAATAGGCTGACGACAAACACGAAAGCATGCGCACCCGGAAGCGTCAGCGGCTCGACCAGCAGCCAGTCGAGGAACTGGCCAAGCAGATGGACCCCGCGCGCCCTGCGGCCTGAAATCGGCTCCTCATGACCAATGGCGCCTGCAAGCGCGAAAAGTCCCGTCAGGACAAAGGGAACGGCAAAGCGGTTCATGCCAGAAAGCCGTAAGCCGCGCCTGCAAACGAATGACTAATAAGGGCAAAGGCAACGCGGACCCGGCGCCGCGCATCGCAACAGCACGATACCTGCCGCCTTCTCACGCAAAAGAGGGCCTGAATTTCTCGGCGCGGGCTAGGCTGGTTTCATTCCCGCATATTTCGGGCAGTCCGAACGACAAATTCCGTCGTGCGACCATTCCGGCGGCCGCCAGAGATAAGCAAGCTTGTCCTGCCAGCGATCGGCCATTTCCATGCGATCCCTCAACTGCAGAAGCCCCGCGAACTGCGCGGTCAGAGGATTGTTGTCATAAACGCGCTTCACGAGGCCGGGGTCGGGTTCCTCGTCGATATGCGCGACACTGCCGAAGATCCGGTCAAACAAAAGTGTGACCTGGCTATAATTCCGGTCGATATATTGCGGTTGGTTGGCGTGATGCACCTTGTGCATTTTGGGCGTCATCAGCACCCGGTCGACCCAGCCGAGGCGCGGCACGTAACTCGCGTGGTTCCAGATTCCGAACGAGTTCGTGAGAACGCTCACGGCGATGTAGACGACCGGATCGACGCCGATGAACGCAGCCGGAAGCGCGAAAATACCTTTCAACTGCCCATCGAGAAAGAACCCACGAGCCGCCGTCGAATGATTGAACTCATTCGAGGAATGGTGGATCGCGTGGAACGCCCACAGAATGCCGATCCGGTGACCGAGCCGGTGGTCCCAGTAATAGGCAAGCTCGTGGATGAGGAAAGCCAGCGGGACGGCAAGCCAAAGCGCCATCTCGTCCACCAGCCTCAAATTGTCAAAAACAAGCACGTACAGCGCCAGGGGAATTACCAGCGCGATTATGAGGTTGAGCACGCTTGAGATGAGGTTGAGGCCGATTGAACAAAGGGCGTCGGCGTTGTCGTAATCCGGATTGCCTCTGATCGCCCAGAGGCGCTCAAGGATGACGCTGCCGAAATAGACCCCTGCAAGGATCCAGAGAGTGCCCGGCCCCCCGATGAATTCGATTGCTTCGCGGATGCTTTCCATGACGCGAAGCTATCAGTTGGCGATGGAAAAACAATTCCCGACTTTCTCCTCGCATTCCGAGGCTCGGACCCGCCGAATGAAAAGGCCGCCGCAGCAAAACGCTGCGACGGCCCTTTCGAATTAGCCAGTAGCTTCGAAAAAGAAGCTTAGCCGCCGACGGCAGCTGCGACTTCTGCTGCGAAGTCGCTTTCTTCCTTCTCGATGCCTTCGCCGAGCTGGTAGCGGACATAGTCGGTCAGCTTGACGCTGCCGCCATTGTCCTTGCCGAACTTGGCGACGGTGTCTTCGACGCTGGTCTTGTTGTCCATGACGAACATCTGCGACAGAAGCGCGTTTTCCTTCGCGTACTTCTTGATCGCGCCTTCGACCATCTTTTCCTGCACGTTTTCAGGCTTGCCGCTTTCGGCTGCCTTTTCCTGTGCGATCTTGCGCTCACGCTCGATCACTTCGGCGTCGAGGCCTTCGGCGTTGAGAGCCTGCGGGAACATCGAGGCGATATGCATGGCAAGCTGCTTGCCGAACGGCTCGAGCACGTCTGCGCCAAGATCGCTTTCAAGAGCGACGAGAACGCCGATCTTGCCGAGTCCTTCAGCAGCCGCGTTGTGGACGTAGGACACGACCGACCCTTGCGGAACCGAAACGGTCTGCATTCGGCGGACCTGCTGGTTTTCGCCGATGGTTGCGACGTTGCTGGTCAGCTTGTCGGTGACGGTGCCGCCATCGGGATAGTCGGCAGCCTTCAGCGCTTCGACATCGTCGCTGTCGAGCGTGAGAGCAACTTGCGTGGTCTTGCGCACGAAGTCCTGGAACTGGTCGTTCTTCGCAACGAAGTCAGTTTCCGAGTTGACTTCGACGGCAACGCCCTTGGTGCCTTCAACGGCAACGCCGACGAGGCCTTCAGCCGCGGTGCGCGACGATTTCTTCTGGACAGCGGCCAGACCCTTTGCGCGCAGAGCGTCCTGTGCTGCCTCAAGATCGCCAGCGGCTTCTTCGAGAGCCTTCTTGGCGTCCATCATGCCAGCGCCGGTCATTTCGCGCAGTTTCTTCACATCAGCGGCGGAGAATGCAGCCATGGTGATTTCCTCTTGTAAGTTGGGGGGCGCCGGGAAGCACCCGTTCAAAGGCGTGCCCGGCGCGCTAGTCTTGAATTGTGACGAGCGGGTTGCGCACCCGCCCTGTCGGATCAGGCTTCTGCCGGAGCTTCTTCAGCGGTCGGTTCGGCAGGCGGAGTTTCGGATGCACCGAAATCTTCGCCCGACTGCTCGACAGCCTGGCCACGACCGGCATTCGCCGCGTCGCTGATAGCCTGGCAGTAAAGACGCACGGCGCGGCTTGCATCGTCGTTGCCCGGAACCGGGAATGCGATGCCGGTTGGGTCGACGTTCGTGTCGAGCACTGCGATCACCGGAATGCCGAGCACGGCTGCTTCCTTGATGGCGAGGTCTTCCTTGTTGGCGTCGATGACGAACATCACGTCAGGAATGCCGCCCATGTCGCGGATACCGCCGAGCGAAAGCTCGAGCTTGTCGCGCTCACGCGTAAGCTGGAGGACTTCCTTCTTGGTGAAGCCGCTGGTGTCGCCCGAAAGCTGCTCTTCAAGGGTCTTGAGCCGCTTGATCGAACCGCTGATGGTCTTCCAGTTGGTGAGCATCCCGCCCAGCCAACGGTGGTTCACGAAGTGCTGGCCCGACTGGCGTGCGGCTTCAGCGATCGGCTCCTGAGCCTGACGCTTGGTGCCGACAAACAGAACCTTGCCGCCTGCGCGAACGGTCTGCTCAACGAAGTCGAGAGCGCGCGCGAAAAGCGGAACGGTCTGCGACAGGTCGATGATGTGAACACCGTTGCGGTTGCCGAAGATGTACGGCTTCATCCGCGGGTTCCAGCGGTGGGTCTGGTGGCCGAAGTGTGCGCCGGCCTCAATCAATTGCTGCATGGTGACGGTAGTGGCCGCCATAGGTATTTCCTTTCCGGTTGTTCCTCTGAAAGGCCGTGGAAACTTGAACTGGCGGAGATCCCGCTCGGCAAGCACCGGTATGTGTGGCCTTCCATGTGAATTTCACTTGGCGTTGCAGGCGGTGATTCGCCTTCGCAGACAAGTGAGGCCGCGCACATAGGGGCATCGACCCACAAAATCTAGTGCCAAGTGAAACTATTGGAACACAAATGGAACAAACTGCTTGACCCTGTGGAACACTTAGTGAACAAGGGCTGCGGAACAAACGCTGAACTTTAATGATCGGCGGGGGTTTCGAAAGGGAAGGAAAGGACCGCTCACATGATGCTCGCAATGATCCTCACAGCGTTGTTCACCGTGACAGCGATCGCCACCGGGCTGAGCCTCATCGACAGCTGGATACGCGGTAGTAGCGCTTATGGCGTGCTGCGCCGCGAGCAGGCATTGCTCGATGCGGGCTTCGTTCCGGCGGTTGAGGCACGCGATACGCGCCTTCGTCGTCCCGCCTCTTCCCAGCCGCGCCGCACGGTCGCATCGGCCATGCGCTCGCACGGTCGCAAGCGCGCTCTCGCTAGCCTTCAGCTTGCCGGTTAGCCGCCCTTAAAGCGCGGCGACGCTTGACCTTGCCATATTTGAACAGGGCGTACGGCATCAGCGCGAGGTAGGTCAGGCTGATTGCGGTCAGTGTCCACCAAGGCTCCAGCAGCAGAGCCGCAAAGGCGAGCGCGACGAGCGCAATCACCCACAAACGAATGCCCCTGCGTGGCCGGATCGCAGTCCAGCTAAGCGTCGCCATGTTCGAAATCAGCAAGACCGCAATAATGCTGACCCAGATTGCAAGGATCAGCGGGTCGCGGAAAATCGGCTCACCTGTTTCGAGCCACAGGTAGCACGGCGTGAAGGCAAGCCCTGCCCCGACGGGAGCGGGGACGCCGGTCAGAAAGCCAGCGGATTTGTGCGGTTGGTCCTCCACATCGATCCTGGCATTGAAGCGGGCGAGCCTGAGCGCACAGCAGATCGCAAAAGCGAGCGCGGCAAACCATCCGAAACGGCTCAGATCCTGGAGCGCCCACATGTAGAGAATGAGCGCGGGCGCCATGCCAAAGGACAAGCAATCGGCCAGACTGTCGAGCTCGGCCCCGAAGCGCGACTGGGCATTGAGCAACCGCGCGATGCGCCCGTCCATGCCATCGAGCACACCAGCGAGCGCAATCATCAGGATCGCGTAGGCCCACTGCTCCTCGATCGCGAAACGCACTGCGGTAAGTCCCGCGCACAGCGCCGCAGCCGTGATCGCATTGGGAAGCATCGCGCGAAGCGTCAGGCCTCCGCCGGATGTATCATCGCTCCCCGGTTCGCCTTCTTCGCCTTCATAACCCTTGGGCCCGACGCGCGCGGGCGAGGTACCGGTCTTTTTGCGAGAGTTGCGGTTGCTCATGCAGAGCCTACTCGCATCGCGCGCTCTTGGTTCCCTGCGCGCGTTATTGCGCGATCCCTTCAAGCAATGCCTGACCGCCGACTTCGGCAAGGATCGTCTCGCCGGCAATAATCCGCTGCCCCATCAACACCTTGGGGTCGGTTCCTGCGGGCAAATATACGTCGACGCGGCTACCGAAACGGATGAGACCCACCCGCTGGCCCTTCGCAACAAGATCGCCCGGCTTCACAAACGGCACGATTCGGCGAGCGACCAACCCGGCGATCTGCGTGAAGCCGATCTTGAGGCCGTCGGTGCGCTCAATCAGGATGTGCTGGCGCTCGTTCTCTTCGCTCGCCTTGTCGAGGTCGGCATTCACGAACTTGCCCGGCACATAGACCACGCGCCGGATCGTACCCGCGATCGGCGCACGATTGATGTGCACGTCGAAAACGCTCATGAAGATCGAGATGCGCGTCACCGGTCCGCTAGCCAGGCCCTGACTCCCGGAGCCATCGTCCATCTGAAGCTCGGAAGGTGGTTCAACCTGCTGGATAAGCGTCACCAGGCCATCGGCCGGGGCAACGATCGCATTGTCGCTTTGCGGGATCACCCGTTCCGGGTCGCGGAAGAATGCAAAGACGCCTGCTGACAAAAGCAGCAACGGCCAGCCGATGATTTCCCAATCGAGAATGATCAACGGAACCAGCGCAATCGCAATCGCGATCACGCCATATTTGCGCCCTTCTGGGTGAATTGCGGGCCAACCCCAGCTTGCATCGCCGCGACCCTGATTATCGAGTATTTCGCCTGCCATAGATGCTGCATCTAAGAACCGGCCCGCATGCAAGCAAGACGTTTGCGCGCGCAGCACACGGATTGAGCCTCGCAATTGCCGCAAGCGAGCGCCCGCGAACGCCCGAAGATCAACCGTTTCTTAAGTTGTTTACCATAATTCGCGATGTCGTGATGAGCACCATTTCAAAAGCATCGCCGCGCGCGCCCTCAAGCGACACGGGCGTCTCATATCGTGATGTCGGCGCCCTCACCCGGCGCTACCTTGGCGAAATCCCGATCTACGTCATCTCGCTGACGCTGATGTCTTTCTGCATCGGGCTGCTGATGACATATGGGATATCGCCAAGCCTTGGCGGCGCGCTGGTGAACAGCCAGTTGTTCCTGATGTTCGTGCTGATCCTGCTTTGCTACGACAGCACGGTCCAGATCGTCCGGCACCGCCCGAAGAGTCCGATCAGCTTCCTGCGCGAACGCTATTTTGCAAAGCCCTTGTGGCGAGAGATTGCGGCTGGCTTGCCACTGATCGCCATCGCCATTCTGGTGTTGCCGTTCTTCTCGAAGATGAAATCGGCGATCCCCCTGTTTCAGGACTATGTCTGGGATCAGGCCTTCATCGACTGGGATCGTGCACTCTTCTTTGGCAATGACCCGTGGCAAGTCTTGCAACCGGTGCTGGGCTTCCCGATCGTAACCGCGTTTCTCGCCCTTCTCTACCACCTGTGGTTCCTGCTTCTGTACCCCGGCGTCCTGTTCTTCGTGTTTGCGCGGATCGACAGCCGGGTGCGTCGCCAGTTCTTCCTGACCTATGTGCTGAGCTGGCTCCTGATCGGCGGCCTCATGGCAACGCTGCTTGCATCGGTCGGCCCGTGTTTCGTCGGTCCCATGCTCGGCAATTCGACCTTCGATGCGCAGATGGCGTACCTCTATGCCGCGAACGAAGAGGTCCCGATCATGGTCCTGTCAGTTCAGGAGATGTTGCTCGAACGCTATGCCAATGCAGATAGCGGCCTTGGCAGCGGCATCACCGCCATGCCCAGCATGCACTGCGCCATCGCGTTCCTCTACTGGATTGCGGTGCGCCGCGTGTCGAGCAAGTGGGGCGCATTCTTCGGCGTGTTCTTCTTCATCACGTGGATAAGCAGCGTCCACCTCGCCTACCACTATGCGGTCGACGGGCTGGTTTCACTACTCGCCGTGGCGGCGATCTGGTGGGCGTCGCAGCGCATCATCGCTGCGTGGGACCGTTTCCTTGAAGCGCGTGCTCAGGCGGACTTGCGCACGAACACCGTACCGGCGGAATAACCCGCACCGAACGAACAGATCAGGCCCTTATCGCCGGCCTTCAGGTCATCGCTGTGCTGGTGAAACGCAATGATCGAACCTGCGCTTGACGTGTTGCCATAGGTGTCGAGCACGGTCGGGCTTTCATCCGAATTGGCTTCGTGGCCAAGCACACGCTGCGCGATCAGGCGGTTCATGCCGGCATTAGCCTGATGCAGCCAGAGGCGGCGAAGGGTTGCCGGGTCCATCTGGAGCTTCTCGGCCTCTTCGATGATCATTTCCGCGACCATCGGGACGACTTCCTTGAACACCTTGCGGCCTTCCTGAACGAACAGCTTGTCGGGCTCGCCGATGCTTTCCGGGTGCGCGCGGTTGAGGAAGCCGAAATTGTTGCGGATGTTGTTTGAGAATACGGTCTTGAGCTTGGTGCTGAGGATTTCCCAGTGCTGTTCAGGAGCGATGGCCGCATCCTCGACCAGCACAGCGGTTGCGACATCGCCGAAGATGAAGTGGCTGTCGCGGTCGCGCCAGTTGAGGTGGCCCGACGTGATCTCGGGACTGACGACCAGCACGCTCTTCGCGTTGCCTGCGCGCACATAATCGGCGGCGGTCTGAATGCCGAAGGTGGCCGATGAGCACGCGACATTCATGTCGAAGCCGAACCCCTCGATACCAAGCGCCTGCTGAATCTCGATCGCCATCGCCGGATAGGGACGCTGCATGTTGGAGGCAGCGCACAGAACCGCGTCCACGTCCTTCGCATCGCGCCCTGCCCGCTCGAGCGCCTGCTTGGCCGCGATCACGCCTATCTCCGCCATCAGCGACATTTCGTCATTGCTGCGGTCTTCGATGCGCGGGGTCATGATTTCCGGATCGAGTATCGGAGCCTTGCTCATCACGTGGCGCGATTTGATGCCGCTCGCCTTCTCGATGAACTCGACCGAGGAGTGCGGCATCGGCTCGATATCGCCTGCATCGATTGCGTCCGCATTGGTGGCATTGAAGCGATCCGCATACTCGTTGAAGCTGGCAACCAGCTCTTCGTTGGAGATCGATTCTTCGGGGGTGAAGAGGCCGGTCGCAGAGATGACGGGACGGCCCGTCAGGGGGCGTGCGTTCGGCGCTTTTTCAGAGACAGTCTGTTGCATGGCCTGCGTCAATACGTATGCCCGAAACCCGCCGCAAGACCCGTGTGGACAGGTGCATTTCGGCAAGTGAGGAACCGTTTCGTCTCGCTGCCGTTTCTTGACTGAAAATTGCGCCGGATCGGTGTCGAAAGGCACAAAAAGAGCGCAAGGGGTTTCGCTTGCGACACATTTTGCGTAAGCGCCCCGTAACCGTCTTGTGGGATCATCACAATGATTGGGGAGGGCGATGACATCGGTTCGTCCAATAATTTGGAAAAACAGTCTCACGGCCTGAGAATATCGGACCGTGATCACTTCCAGCGACTCAGGGAAGAATGCCGGAGCGATCCGGGCGAATTTCATGGGCGACTGGCCAAACGAGAAATTTGCTGGCTGATCGAAGGGCCCGGAGGCAATCCGGCATGGGCCTTCTACGACGATGCCGCTGAGACATGGACAGGGTGGGACGCATCAAGCGCCGCCCCGATAACGCTCGACCTGCCCGAAAGCTTTGAGCCGTGGGAACGTGCCTTCAACGATGACGACCCGCCCAACTGGCGCTGGTTCGAAGGCGGGCTGACCAGCACCGCATTCAACGAAGTCGACCGCCACGTCTTGTCCGGCCACGGCGATGAAGCCGCGATGATCTTCGAAGGCGACCGTTGGAACATGGCCAGCGAAGGCGGGCGCGGTGGCCCCGTCGACAGCGAAGTGATCTCGCGCCGCAAGCTGCTCCTCGAAAGCGCAAAATGCGCGCTCGCGCTGAAGGCATTGGGCCTCGAGGCGGGCGACCGCATCGCGCTCAACATGCCGAGCATTCCGGAACAGATTTACTGGACCGAGGGCGCGAAGCGGATGGGTATCGTCTACACGCCTGTCTTCGGCGGCTTCAGCGACAAGACCCTATCCGACCGGATTGCCGATGCAGGCGCGCGCGTGGTCGTCACCGCCGATGGCTCATACCGAAACGCGCAGATGGTGCCGTTCAAGCCGAGCTACACCGACCCCGCGCTCGACAACTTCATCGCGGTCCCGGTGGCGATGGAACTGCTCGGGCAAGCGCTCGAAGACGGCGAGCTTGTGGTGGCGCCCGAACATGCAGGCCTCATCCGCAGCGAGGTCGCCGGCCTGCTCGATGGCGAGGTTACGGTCGAACGATCCGACGTGATGCGCGGGGTCGGCAAGGCGCTGACCGCGATCGCATCAGGCGAAGCGGCGGGCGGCGCGATGACCCCGCGACAGGCGGCGCAATTGCGCATCGCCATCGCCAGCGCGCTTGTGGACTCCCCTCCCCGCGTCGACGCGGTGGTTGTTGTCAAGCACACCGCGCAGCCGGACCTGCCCTGGAACGAAGCGCGCGACCACTGGAGCCACGACCTCACCGCTGCGGCCGGCGAGGAACTGCTTAAGGCTGCTCGCGATGCCGGTTTCGACGTCGCCGATGAAGAGGCGCTGCTCGCGCTCTCCGACACCGAATTCGTGCGCGCCATCTGGGCCGGTGCGCCGGTACTCGCAGTCGATGCCGAATATCCCAACTTCATCATCTACACCTCGGGCTCCACCGGAAAGCCCAAAGGCGTTGTTCACGTCCATGGCGGCTATGCGAGTGGTGTCGCCGCGACCATGCCCGCCGCCTTCGGAGCCGAGCCGGGCGATGTGATGTATGTCGTCGCCGATCCGGGCTGGATCACCGGCCAAAGCTACCAGATCGCCGCCTCGCTCCTCTCGCGGGTGACGACGGTCATCACCGAAGGTTCGCCCGTTTTCCCTCACGCGGGCCGCTTTGCCTCGATCATCGAGCGATATGGCGTCAACGTGTTCAAGGCGGGCGTCACCTTCCTCAAGTCGGTGATGCAGAACCCGGAGAACCTGAAGGACATCCAGCGCTACGACCTCTCCAGCCTCAAGGTCGCAACCTTTTGCGCAGAGCCCGTCTCTCCCGCAGTTCAGGCCTTTGCGATGGAGCACATCACTCACCGCTACATCAATTCCTACTGGGCGACCGAGCATGGCGGGATGGTGTGGACGCACTTCGCCGATGCGGACGGCTTCCCGCTTGAGGCCGACGCGCACACTTATCCGCTGCCTTGGATCATGGGCGACGTGTGGGTCGAGGACGCGGACGGTTCCAGCAATGGCCCGGTCGAATATGAGCGCGACACCGGCACGGGCGGCGCGCCGTGGCGGGTGGCCGAGGATGGAGAGAAGGGCGAGATCGTCATCGCGCTCCCCTACCCCTACCTCACCCGCACGATCTGGGGCGATGTCGAGAATTTCACGGTCGAGCACGTGGGCAATCTGGCCCGCGTAGCAGGTGGTTGGCGTGGCGATGAGGTCCGCTACGCCGACACCTACTGGCGGCGATGGAAGGGCGCATGGGCCTACACGCAAGGCGACTTTGCCATGCGCCATCCGGACGGCTCTTTCTCTCTCCACGGACGCTCCGACGATGTGATCAATGTCTCGGGCCACCGCATCGGGACCGAGGAAATCGAAGGCGCGATCCTGCGCGACAAGGCGCTCGATCCGAACTCGCCGGTTGGCAATGTGATCGTGATCGGCGCGCCTCATTCGCAGAAAGGCGTGACCCCGATCGCCTTCGTCACCCCGGTCGAAGGTCGACGCCTCACGCAAGACGACAAGCGCCGCCTCACCGACCTCGTGCGCACCGAAAAGGGCGCGGTGGCTGTGCCTCAGGACTTCATCGAGCTGTCCGAATTCCCAGAGACGCGCTCGGGCAAATACATGCGCCGAATGGTGCGCGCCGTGGTCGAGGGCGGGGAAGTCGGCGATGCCTCCACCCTTCGCAATCCCGAGAGCCTCGATGAACTCGCGCGCGCGGTCGATGGCTGGAAGCGGCGGCAGTCGCTGTCTGACACGCAGGCCTTGTTTGAGCGGTATCGCTTCTTCACGATCCAGTACAATCTGGTAGCCCCCGGCAAGCGGGTCGCGACCGTCACGGTCAAGAACCCTCCGGTCAACGCGCTCAACGAACGCGCGCTCGACGAACTCGTCATCATTGCAGAGCACCTTGCGCGCAAGGACGATGTCGCAGCCGTGGTCTTCACCGGCAGCGGCACGGCGAGCTTCGTTGCAGGCGCAGACATCCGCCAGATGCTGGAGGAAGTGAACAGCGTCGAGGAAGCCAAGGCGCTCCCCGACAACGCGCAGCTCGCCTTCCGCACGATCGAGGAAATGGACAAACCCTGCATCGCTGCGATTCAGGGTGTGGCGCTGGGCGGCGGGATGGAGTTCGCGCTCGCCTGCCACTACCGCGTCGCCGAACCCAAGGCGCGTTTCGGGCAGCCAGAGATCAATCTGCGGCTGCTTCCCGGTTATGGCGGCACGCAGCGCCTCCCGCGCCTGCTCGCGGACGGTGGCGGAGAGACGGGGCTTCGCGATGCGCTTGATTTGATTCTTGGAGGGCGGGCGATTGATGCCGACGCTGCGCTTGCGGTCGGGGCGGTCGATGCGCTCGCGGATGGATCGGACAATGCACTCAGCCACGCCCACGCGATGGTCCGCGAATTCGTGCGGTCGGGTGACGACAGTGCACTCGGCAAAGCCTTCGCCGCTCGCAAAACCCAAACGCAAAGCTGGCACGAACCCGCAAGCATCGACCTCGACGCCGTGCTCGAGGACGAATTCCTTCAACGCATCCTCAATCAGCTCGAATGGGCAGGCCGCGACAAGGCGGGGGAGCGCGCGCTGGACGCGGTGCGGACCGGCTGGACGCAGGGCATGACAGCGGGGCTCGAATGCGAGGCGCAGCGCTTTGCCGAGGCCATCATCGATCCCGAAGGCGGCAAGACCGGCATCCAGCAATTCATGGACAAGCAGTCCCCGCCCCTACCCGTGCGCCGCGATGGCGTGTGGGAGGATGATCAGCACGAGGCGACCAAGACCGCGTTGATCGAGGCGGGCGACCTCTTGCCGCTGGGCGCGCCGTTCTACCCCGGCGTCACCGCCATCCCGCCAAAACAACTCGCCTTCGGCATCGCCCGCGATCCCGATACAGGGGCACCGCGCTTTGGCCCGCCGGAAACGCACGAGCGCGAACTTGTGGTGAATACGCCCAAGCCGGGGGCCAACGAGGCTCTCATCTACCTCCTCTCATCGGAAGTGAACTTCAACGACATCTGGGCGCTCACCGGCATCCCGGTCTCGCCTTTTGATGCGCATGACGAAGACGTGCAGATCACCGGATCGGGCGGACTCGCGCTCGTCGCCGCGCTCGGCAGCGAGTTGAAGGAAGAGGGCCGCTTGCAGGTCGGCGACCTCGTCTCGGTCTATTCAGGTACGAGCGAATTGCTCTCGCCGCTCGCAGGCGATGATCCGATGTATGCGGGCTTCGCGATCCAGGGCTACGAGACCAAAACCGGCAGCCATGCGCAGTTCCTGACGGTTCAGGGCCCGCAATTGCACCGCCCGCCAGCCGACCTGACGCTTGAGCAGGCAGGCGCCTACACGCTCAACCTTGGCACCGTCGCGCGCTGCCTGTTCACGACGCTGGAAATACAGGCAGGCAAAACCGCCTTTGTCGAAGGGTCAGCAACGGGCACGGGTCTCGATGCGCTCAAGTCTTCGGTTCGCACCGGCCTCGCCGTGACAGGCCTCGTCTCGAGCGAAGACCGCGCTGAGTTCGTGAAGTCGCACGGCTCTGTTGGCGCGATCAATCGCAAGGACCCCGAGATTGCCGACTGCTTCACGCCCGTCCCCGACGACCCTGACGAAGCACGCCAATGGGAAGCGGATGGCGAGAAACTGCTCGACGCCTACCGCGAGACGAATGGCGGCAAGCTCGCCGATTACGTGGTCAGCCATGCTGGCGAACGTGCTTTCCCGCGCTCATTCCAGCTTCTCGCGGAAGGTGGGCGGCTCGCCTTTTATGGCGCGTCATCGGGCTATCACTTCTCCTTCATGGGCAAAGGCGGCGAAGCGCGGCCCGACGAGATGCTGGCACGCGCGAACCTGCGCGGTGGGGAGAGCGTACTGCTCTATTATGGCCCCGGCTCGCACGAATTGGCGGACGAAAAGGGCCTCGAAATGGTCGAAGCCGCGCGCCTGATGAAAGCGCGCATGGTGATCGTCACCACCAGCGACGGACAGCGCGAATTCCTGCAATCACTGGGCCTCGAAGACGCTGTCGAAGGCATTGTCAGCATCGAAGGCCTCAAGCGCCGCCTTTCGGACTTCCACTGGCCAGACACGCTCCCGCGCTTGCCCGATGCGCGAACCGATATTGAGAACTTCAAGATCGGCGTGCGCGCCTATCAGCAGAACACGATGAAGCCGTTCGGGACGGCAGTGGGCAAGCTGCTGCGATCTCCCGGCAACCCGCGCGGTGTGCCTGACCTCGTGATCGAACGCGCGGGACAGGACACGCTCGGTGTCTCGACCTCGCTCGTCAAACCGTTCGGCGGGCGCGTAATCTATGCCGAGGAGATGGCCGGGCGCCGTTACACTTTCTACGCCCCGCAGGTCTGGACCCGGCAGCGCCGTATCTACATGCCGAGCGCCGAGATCTTCGGCACGCACCTGTGCAACGCTTACGAAGTGACGATGATGAACGAAATGGTCGCAGCCGGCCTGCTCGACGTCACCGAACCAACCATGGTCCCCTGGGAGGGTCTTCCCGAAGCGCACCAGGCGATGTGGGACAACCGCCATTCGGGCGCGACCTACGTGGTCAATCATGCCCTGCCCGCGATGGGCCTCACAACAAAAGACGAGCTGCTCGAATATTGGGTCGCCGCGCAATCTGACACCGGAGAGACGAGTTGAGCAAAGAAGGAAACGCCGCCAAGGGTCGTCTCGAAGGTAAGGTCGCGCTGATCACGGGGGCGGCAGGCAATCTCGGCAACGAGATATCGCGTGCCTTTGCCCGCGAAGGCGCCTTTGTGGTGATGACGGGGCGCACCGAAGAGCGTATTTCTGCGGCGCGCGAACAGCTCATCGCGGACACCGGCGTCGCGCCTGAGCGAATCGACACCGCCGTCCTCGATGGCGGCAATCCAGATTCGATCCGCGCAGCGATGGCAAAGCTTCGCAAAGAATATGGCCGGATCGATATCCTCATCAACAATGCAGGTTCTGCTGGCCCCAAGCAGCCGCTCCACAACGTACCGCTCAGCCCTCAGGAGATGGAAGCGTGCGGCGATACCGAGACCGTCCGCGATGCGATGCTCAATATCCTTGGCGTGACCTGGAACATGGCGCGCATCGTTGCGCCCATGATGCCGGTGGGCGGCGCTATGGTGAATATCTCGACGATTTTCAGCCACACGCGCTATTACGGACGCACGGCTTATGTCGTGCCCAAGGCTGCGCTGAACGCGCTATCGAACCAGCTTGCCAGCGAGCTCGGACCGCGCGGCATCCGCGTGAACACTGTCTTCCCCGGCCCGATTGAAAGCGACCGCATCCGCACCGTTTTTGCCGCGATGGACGAGGTGCAGAGCCAGCCCAAGGACACGACCGCAAACTACTTCACCGGTCGCATGGCGCTCACCCGCAGCGTCAACGGAAAGGTAGACGGCAAGCCTCTGCCCAACCCAAAGGATATCGCGGGGACGTGCCTGTTCCTTGCCAGTGAGGAAGCCGCAGGAATTGCGGGCGAGGAAGTGGACGTGACCCACGGTCTATCCGCCAACCGCACCTCGGCATCGACCTATATGACCCGGCCATCAATGCGCTCGCTCGACGGGGCGGGTCTCAATATCTTCATCGTCTCGGGAGAGAACTGGGACGATGCGCTGGTCGCCGCTCACACGCTGATCGGATCAGGCGCAAAGGTGCGCCTTGGCCTCGCTCGCAATGCCGACGTTGCGCAGGCCAATGCGCGGCTGAAAGCGCAAGGGATTGGCGAGGAGCTGACCGTCACCCGCTTCAACCGCGCAGAGCCCGATGCGATGGAAGACGCGCTCGCCGCGTTTTCGGGCGATGTCGACGGGGCGATCACCGGCGCGATCATCCTGCCGGTCAAGCCATCGGGCCACTTCACCGGATCGCTGCTCGCCGCCGACGATGATACCGTTACGAAGTTCATGGACACCGAGCTTGTGGGCGCGATTGCAGTCTCGCGAAGCCTTGCGCGGTATTGGCATGGGCGAGAGGATCTCCAGTCCCCTCCCCGCTGCGTGTTCATGACCAATCCGGGCGATCCCTTGGGCAATTCCTTCGCCTCGGTCCTCTCCGCCGGCATCACCCAGCTGATCCGCATCTGGCGCGATGAGGAACGCGTGCAGGCGGGCAATGGCTCGACCGAGCACGCCGTGTGGTCGAACCAGATCGTGCGCCACACCAACACCGAAGACGAGAACACCCGCTTTGCCTCGGGCCATGCCACCCGCGTTCTCTTCCGCGAACAGCACATCGCCGAGATCGACCTCAAGCTGCCCGCGAATATCAGCGAGGAAACCGGATCGCGCAAGGCCATGGTCGGCTTTGCCGAGAACATCACCGGGCTACACCTTGGCAAGGTTGCTTTCATCACCGGCGGCTCTGCCGGGATCGGCGGCCAGGTGGCGCGCTTGCTCGCGCTCGCAGGCGCAAAGGTGATGATGGTCGCAAGGCGCGAAAGCGAGCTTGTCGCCGCCCGTGACCGGATCGTGGGTGAGCTTCAGGATATCGGCTTCGCGGGCGTTGAACGCCGGGTCAAATACATGGCCGACATCGACGTCAGCGACTTCGCCTCGCTCGACAAGGCGGTTGACGCGACGCTCGAGGAGTTCGGGCGGATTGATTACCTCATCAATAACGCAGGCGTTGCGGGCGCCGAGGACATGGTGATCGACATGGAGCCCGAGGCATGGCGCTTCACGCTCGATGCGAACCTTATCTCCAATTACCATCTGATGCAGCGCGTCGTGCCGCTGATGAAGGAACAGGGCTCGGGCTACGTCCTCAATGTCTCGTCCTATTTCGGCGGTGAAAAGTTCCTCGCGGTCGCCTACCCCAACCGCGCCGATTATGGACTGTCGAAAGCGGGCCAGCGTGCGATGGTCGAGGCGTTCTCGCCGTTCCTCGGGCCAGAGGTACAGTGCAACGCCATTGCGCCGGGCCCTGTCGATGGCGACCGTTTGTCCGGCACCGGCGGAAAACCCGGCCTGTTCCAGCGCCGCGCCAAGCTGATCCTTGAGAACAAGCGACTGAATGCGGTCTATTCCGCAGTCATCCACGCGATCCGCGAGGGCGGCGATGCGGCGAAAATCCTGACGCGATTGTCGCGCAATTCGACCTCGACCCTCAGCCATGACGCAGAAGCACCCGAGGAACTGCGCAAGCTCGCACTCGACTTCGCATCGCAGGGTGATGGGCTGTGCACGTGGGATCAGTATCTCCTGACCGACGCGATGGCGCAGCGTTTGCTCGTCCGTCTTCAGCTTGGCGGCTTCCTGCTCGGCTCGAACGAATGGGCGAGCCTGTCGAGCAGCGAGCAGACGTGGCTCAAACTCTCGCCTCCCGATGACAAGCCCTTCCTCCCCGCTGCGCAGGTCGACAAGGTCGCAAACGGCGTCGGCAAGGGCGTGATCTCGCAGCTTCACCTTGGTGCGATGCCGACCGAGGCGGAGGTGGCGCAAGCGACCGTCTTCTTCCTCGCCGACCGCGCTGTGAGCGGGGAAACCTTCATGCCGTCAGGCGGCCTCCGGGTCGAACGCTCCAACACCGAGCGCGAGATGTTCGGCAGCCCCAAGCAAGAGCGCATCGACAAGATGAAGGGGAAAACCGTCTGGATCATCGGCGAGCACCTGTCCGATTATGTCGCTGCGACTATCGAAGAGCTCGTTTCAGGCTGCGGCGTCGCCAAGGTCGTGCTGATCGCCAAGGACAAGTCCGGCGAAAAGGCGGTGCGCGACCAGTTGCCCAACGACCTTTCGAAAGACGCGCTCGAAGTGCTGATCGCGGGTGATGGGCTTGAGGAAGCGATGGACGAGGCGCTTGGCCATTGGGGCAAGCCCACCACGGTCCTGTCCATGCCGGGTGAACCCTTGCCCGATCACCTGTTCGAAGGCGGCAACCCGCTTTCGACCAAGGATTTCGCGCATATGGTCGAGGCGAACATCACCCGCCACTATCGCGTGACGCGCAAGGCGTCGCTTTATGACGGATGCCAAGTCGTGTTGGTGTCGCCGGACGTGCCGTACGGCTCCGATGGCCCCGGAGTGGCGCTCGCCAATTTCGTGAAGACGAGCCTGCACGCTTTCACCGCGACGGTTGCGGTGGAGAATGAGAGGTTGGTCCACGATGTGCCGGTCAACCAGATCAACCTCACCCGCCGTGTCTCGAGCGAGGAGCCGCGCGATGCTGACGAACATGCCGAGGAGCTTAGGCGCTTCACCCGCGCTGTTCTGTTGGTCGGCGCACCGCTGCCCGATGCGCAGGACTCGCGCTACCGCTCGAAGATCTATCGCGGCACGTCGATGACGGTCTAGACGCCGGGGGCTGCGCGCAGGCGTTCGTAAAGCAGCCGCGTTTCAAGCAGGTTGGAGATGCGAAGGCCCACTTCGATGACATCGAATGGCTTGGCAACGAAATCCTTCGCCCCGAGCGCAAGAGCCTTGCGCCGCGCCTGAATAGTCGTGTCCGCAGTCAGAACGAGGACGGGACGAAACTCATCCGCAGCATCGTGGCGAGAAAACGCTTCAAGCAGCTGAAACCCGTCCACCTCGGGCATCATCAAGTCGAGGAGGACGAGATCGGGTTCAAGATCGATGTAGGCCTCAAGCGCCTTGGTCGAGTCGGTCAGGCAGTGGACGTCTTCGTACCCCTCGCGCTGCAAGAGATTGCGCAGGAGCGCGACATTCGCTTCCTCGTCATCAATCGCGAGGATACGGCGCGAGAGGATTTCCTCTGTCGCAATCAGTTGCTGGGACATGGGGTCAGGACTCCTGATCGGCCTTGGGGCGGCTATTCTCGGTCGGCTGGCTCGACAAGGTGAACCAGAAGCGGCTGCCGGGTTTGCGCGGGCTGTAGCCGATCTGACCGCCCATCGATTCCACCAGCCCTTTAGAAAGTGCGAGGCCGAGGCCAGTGCCTTCGGTCTTGTCGCGCTTGTGCTGTCCCAAACGATCGAACGCGGTGAACAGGCGAGATGCATTGGCGGGATCGATGCCGGGGCCGTCGTCCTCGACGAAGAAGGTCGCCGCGCCATCGCCGTCCAGGCTCGCGCCCAGCCGCACAAAGCTGCCCTCGACGTTGTACTTCGCCGCATTGCCGACGAGGTTGAGGATGACCTGCGTCATGCGGCGCCGATCTGCGACGACTTTCGCTCCTGCTTCAGGCAACGCCATTTCGAACGACAGGCCCGCGCTCGACACGATGGGTTCGGCAAGATCGTGGACCTCTTCGAGCATCGCGGCGACGTCGACTTCTTCATATTCAAGCTCTGCTCCGCCCGCTTCGATGCTGGAAATGTCGAGCAGATCGTTGATCAGCGACAACAAGTGACGGCCAGCCCTCGTGATCCGCTCAACTGCTTCCTGATGCGGTTGGCTGAAGTCCTCAAGGTCGATCTCGAGCAATTGCCCAAAGCCAAGAATGGCGTTCAGCGGCGTGCGCAATTCGTGGCTGGTGCGCGAGAGGAACTCGCTCTTTGCAAGGCTCGCCGCGACCGCATCTTCGCGCGCCAGCCTCAGCGCGTCTTCGCTCCGCCGACGCTCCGTCATGTCGCGCGTGACCTTGGCAAAGCCCTGCAATTCGCCTGCTTCGTTGCGAAGCGCGGTGATGACGACGTTTGCCCAGAACACCGATCCATCCTTGCGCACGCGCCAGCCCTCGTCCTCGGCAGCACCCTCGGCGCGCGCTCTTTCGAGCATCTGGTCCGGCAGATAATCGCGCGTGTCGTCAGGATAGAACTGGCTGAAATGCTGGCCGAGGATTTCTTCGGCCTGCCAGCCCTTGATGCGTTCGGCCCCAAGGTTCCAGCTCGTGACGATCCCGCCTGTATCGAGCGTGAAAATTCCGTAGTCGCGCACTCGTTCGATCACGAGGCGGAAGCGTTCTTCGCTAGCTCGCAGATCGTCTTCACGCTTGCGCAAGAGCGCGCTTGCCCCGACCAGCCTTTGCGAAAGGCGACCAATTTCGTCTGCCTCCTCGGGAAGCTCGGTCAGCCGCTCTCCGCGCGCAAGCATCTCGGCGTTCTGCTCAAGCTTGCTGACCCGTCGCACGATGCCGGTCGAAAACAGGTAGACCGCCATAAGGCTACCAAGCAGGCCGACGATCCCGCTGACTGCCGTCAGTGCGAAAAAGCGTGAGCGCACATCGTCCACCAGCGCACGGCGCTCATCGAGAACGATCGCTTCGAGGCGCTGGATGTTGTCGATCTCCTCTCGCACCGCATCAAGCGTCATCTTGCTGGCGAGCAGTGATTCCTCGATCTCGGTTTGCGTCGATGGCTGCGGCGATTGCGCGAGTGCGATCGTTTCACGAAGCCCTTCGCGCTTCTGTTCAACGACTCTCAGCAGGTCTTGGAAGCCCGCTTGCACGCGGTCATCCTCGATAGCCACGTCGAGCCTTTGCAATGTCGGAGAAAGCTGGTTCTCCATGCGCTCATAAGGTTCAAGGAAGCGATCCTCGCGCGTCAGTGCATAGTCTCCAACGCCCGCCGCTGCCTCTGCCAGCATGGCGCGAACCTGATAGATGTCGCGCTGGATCGCAAAGGCACGGCGCACGTCATCCTCGGCTTCGGCCTCCGCATTGCTTGCAAGATACAGTGATGCGAGCGCCCCAATCAGGATGGCAAGCGGCAAAGCGATCACCACCACGCCTTTGTACGCAAGCGGGCGGTCAGCCCAAAAGCGGGTTGTTCGCGAGTTGGGCAAGGTGCTCACAGTGGGCTGGCCTGCCCCGACTTCAGCTTGACCGCCATCACGGCCGCCTGCGTGCGATCGGCAACGCCAAGCTTTCCGATCAGCCGTTCGACATGCACCTTCACAGTCGCAGGGCTGATATCGAGTTTTCTGGCGATTTCCTTGTTGGTCAGACCTTCCGCGACGAGCTCGACCACTTCCTGCTCGCGCGAAGTGAGAATCTGCGAAAGGTCGCCTTTGGGTTCTGGCCGGTTTTCCGCGCGCATCGCGGCAGAGACAAGGTCGAGCGGCAAAGCCGATTGACCGGCCATGACCTGATTGATAGCAGCGCGAAGATCGCCGATTTCGGTGTCTTTCAAGACATATCCTGCGGCACCTGCAGCAAGAGCCTCGCGCACATAGCCCGGCATCTCGTGAAGCGTCAGCATCACCACCTTGATCGGCAAACCAAGCGCAACAACCTGCCGGGTGGCTTCAAGTCCATCGATCCCATCGCCGAGCCGCACGTCCATCAAGATCACATCGGGAACGAGCGAGCCGGCCAGTTCAACCGCTTCTTCGCCGGTGCTGGCGAGGCCGACGACCTCCATTCCATCGCCAGCAAGAACAGCGCGCAGACCTTCTCTTGCGAGCTGGTGATCATCGACAATGAGGATGCGGGGAGCCGTCATGCCGAGTGTCCTGCCGGAAGTCGCGCTACGACGGTGACGCCGCCGCCATCGACGGCACGCCATTCGAGGGTCCCGCCGATCGCTGTCATGCGTTCTTTCATTACCTCGATCCCGACATTATGCCCGGGCCCATCGCCCCTAAGCCGTGTTTCTTCGGACGGGCCATTTCCATGGTCCGAGATGCGAAGGACGACTGGGTCGCTGTGAAGATCCGCCTCGACCGAGACTTCGCATGGCCCGCCCGCGTGCTTGTGGATGTTGGCAATGGCTTCCTGAGCCACACGGAACAGGGCTGTTTCAATGAGCGGACAATGGCGCTGCGCGCGCGGAGTAATCCGCTGCGAGACAGTGAAGCCTTCCGCCTCCAGCCCGTCGCACAGCGACTGAAGCGCCGCGGGCAGGCCCAGATCGTCAAGCAAAGTGGGCCTCAAGCCACCAATGACCCGGCGCAGCTCGGAGACGAGACTGCGCGCAACATCGGTGGGCGAAACCCCATCGCTGCTTGCACCCGACTTTTTCGCAGCCGTTTCCGCACCCTCCAGAATGCGAACCAGCGCCGTCGCAGTCTGCGCGACGCCATCGTGCAATTCATGGCTGACCCGGCGGCGTTCTTCTTCCTGCGCGGTGAAAATCCTCTCAAGCAGCATCTCAAGGCGCTTTTCGCGCTCCTTCAGTGCGGCGACCAGTTCGCCCCGCTCGCTTTCTTTTTCGATGCGGTCGATCGTTGCGCCCATGAGCTCAAGCTCCATGCGCACGGCCTCGCGGTCTTCCTCATCGGGAATGTCGTCAAGCGCGTCGAGCCCATCAATCACGATCGCGGCGAGCTCTTTGCCGTTAGGGCCCGGAGCGTGGATCGCAATCCCTTCAGCCCCCGGATCGATTACGATTACGGCCGAGCGCTTGCCCACGAAGAACGCCAGCCGCTCGGCACAGCGCGACAGAATGGCGTCCAATGTCGAGGGATCAGCTTCGGCGAGTTCACGTCCCGACGTCGACAGCAAGCGCAAACGCGCAGCGCGCGCCTCTGCTGCACGGTACAATTCGCGCAGTTCGGCAATCGTTTCGCCATCGGATGGCAGGGAGGACATGACCGCTTTCATGCAGACATATCTAAAGCCTCTTCCGGAAAACGCATAGGCCATTCGGCCTACGCCGGAACGCATGCCAAGTGGCTGATTTGCCGGCCTCTCCTGACCCCTATCTCATCGTTGCAAGTCGAAAAGACGACATCGCAATCAACTAATTCCGGCAGCCGCGTTCCCCGGCGCCACTTCAGAAGAGGAAGTACAAATGAAGATCTCAGCCAACCGTTCGCTTACCACCGCCCTTCTCGGCAGCGCAGCCGCTCTGGCAGCATTCAGCGCGCCCGCCTTGGCCCAAAGCTCGACGCCGATCACGACTGAAGAAGTCGAAGCAGCGCAGCAGGCGTGGGGCGAGGGCATCGTCAAGATTTCGACCGCTCACGCCAATGGCGATGATTACAAGGCGGTTGCTCGCAACCACCTCGACACGCTCTACAACTATGACGACGGCATGGTGCTTTTCAAGCCGACCCTGGCTGCCGAAGACCAGTTCCGCGGGACCTATGACGAAGCGCTCAGCTACTTCGTGAAGGGCATGCGAGCCGAAGACAGCGGCTTTGCCATCAAGGGCTGGACCGATGTCCGCTTCGAGAACGAAGGCATCGTGACCGATGACGACAACGCGATGGCCATGGGCAACTACTTCTTCACCGGCCCGGACGGCAGCGTGACCAAGGTTGAGTACACTTTCGGTTATGTCCGTGACGAAGACGGCAACCTGAAGATCAACACCCACCACAGCTCGATGCCGTTCCAGCCTGCGCCGACGCAGGTTGCCCAGAACGGCGGCTGATCGATTACCCCGATGGAGCGCGGGGGCGGCTCTCATGCCCCTATCAACCCCAACCGCTCTCGCGCCCATCACCCCAGTTCCCGGACCCGGGAAAATTCGTACCCTACGAAAAAACTTGAGCGGCTGCGGCGCCCATAAGTGCTGACAGTCGCTCTTCTTTTTGGAAACGCTTCCTCCCCTACGGCGTTTCAAACTGCCTGAAAACACAAGAAAAGCTCGAGGATCGAATGACGTCCATCCTGAAACCCACGGCCGTGCGCGCTGCCATTCTCGCCGCCGGCCTGACCGCATTCACAGCATCGCCCGCAGCAGCAGAAGAAGACTTCAACATCTGGACCGGCCAGTTCATCGTCCTCGACCTTGACGAGGAAGGCGACTGGTTCGTGCGCGGCGAAGCGCAGGAACGTTTCACCAATGACGCCTACCGGCTGGGCCAGCTGCTGCTTCGCTCGCTCGTCGGCTATCGGATCAGCGACCGCGTGAGCATCGGTGCGGGCTATGCCTATATCCTCACCGACCCGATCGGCCCGATCGAAACGAATGAGCATCGCTTTTACCAGGAACTCAACATCCGCCTGATCGAAACCCCGGGCGGCATCACGCTGGATTCGCGCAACCGGTTCGAACAACGCACCTTCGAGGAAGATGGCGAGGTCGCGCTGCGTTTCCGCCCGTTCCTGCAGCTGCGTGTGCCGATCACCGATAACAACAAGCTGATCGCCTACACCGAGCCGTTTATCGCGCTCAACGAAACGCCGCTTCAGGATGATGGGTTGCAGATCTGGCGTAACTTCGTGGGTTTCTCAATCCCGGTGGCGCAGGGCGTTGAAGTCGTGCCGGGATATCTCAACCAGACCGTCTTTCGCGACGGGGAGAACCGTGCAGACCATGTTGCCAACGTCAACATCTTCATGAACTTCTGACCGGGCGGCTCGCGGGCCCTTGCATGGTCCATATCATTGACACCCGCTGCTTCTGTTTGCATTGCCTCGCACCGACAAGGTCACTGCCCGGGAGAGGCAGGGCCGAGGTGACGGGCGATTGATCTCAACGGGTGATTTCTCCTGCATCTCACGCATGCGTTCGGAGAATTCGCAACAATGAAGCCTATCAAGTCGCTCGTCCTTGGCCTTCTGGCCGGAACCGTGATTGCCGTCCCCGCCACAGCGAAAGAGGGCATGTTCACGCCCGAACAGCTGCCCGACATCAGCGAGGCTTTGCAGGAAGCAGGCCTTGAACTCGATCCCGAAACGCTGACCGACCTCACCGGTTTCCCGATGGGCGCGGTCGTATCGCTGGGCGGATGCTCGGCAAGCTTCGTTTCGCCCGAAGGACTGGTGGTGACAAACCACCACTGCGCGCGCGGATCGGTCCAGTACAACTCGACCGCCGAGAACAACTATCTCGCCAACGGCTTCCTTGCCGGAACCAAGGACGCCGAACTCCCCGCAGCGCCCGGCTCACGCGTTTACGTGACCACCGAGCTGACCGACGTGACGCAGCGCGTTCGCGAGGGCACAGCGGACATGACACCGATCGACCGCTACGCCGCGATCGAGCAGCGCCGCAAGGACATCACCGCCGAGTGTGAGGCTGAGCCCGGCTATCGCTGCCTCGTCGCCAGCTATTATGGCGGCGCCGAATACACGCTCATCAAACGTCTTGAAGTGCGCGACGTGCGGCTTGTTTACGCTCCGGCAGATTCCATCGGTAAGTATGGCGGAGACATCGACAACTGGATGTGGCCGCGCCACACGGGCGACTTCGCGTTTTACCGCGCCTATGTCGCGCCGGACGGATCGGCGGCTGACTTCGACGAAGCCAACGTCCCCTACCAGCCCGAGCATCACCTGAAGGTGAGCGCTGCAGGGCTCGACGATGGCGATTTCGTCATGGTCGCGGGCTATCCCGGCTCGACCAGCCGCTACACGCTGCTTGCCGAGGTAGAGAACACCTTCAACTGGACCTATCCGACCTTTCAGGGCCTGCTAACCAGCTGGATCGCGACCATTGAAAACGCCGCACCTGAAGGATCGGACGCGCGCGTGAAGTACGAAAGCCGCCTTGCCGGCCTCAACAACTTCGAAAAGAACCTGCGCGGCCAGATCGAAGGCGCCCGCCGCGTCGGACTGGTTGAGCGTCGCGCCGCGCGCGAAGCTGCACTGGCCGAATGGATCGCCACCGATCCCGCACGCGTTGGCTATGGCGAAGCGATCACCGCTCTCGCCGCGCTGTCGCAGGAAAGCGCCACCGCCTCGCGCACGAACTTCTGGTACAACAACGCAACGCGCCCTGCGCTCCTGTCTGCGGCACAGCGCCTTTATCGCCTGTCGAAAGAACGCGAGCTTCCCAATGCCGAGCGCGAGCCCGGCTATCAGGACCGCGACATGACCTTCTTCCGTCAAGGACTTCAGGCGCTTGACCGCCGCTATGATGCAGCTGTCGACAAGGCGGAGTGGGTGCTGTTCCTCAGCGGCTACCTCCAGCAGCCGGTCGAAGAGCGTGTCGCCGTGTTCGACGAAGCGCTCGGCCTTACCGCCGAAACGACCGCTGCAGACCTGCCCGGTCTGCTCGATCGCTACTACGCCAACACGACGCTTGGTGACACCGAGACGCGCCTTGGCCTGATCGAGGCCGATGCCGCGACTTTCGAAGCGAGCGAAGATCCGTTCGTCCAGCTCGCCGTCGCGCTTTACGATTACGAGCGCGGCCTCGAGAACGAGTCAGAGGAGCGTTCGGGACGTTCGCTCGCGCTGCGCCCTGCATACATGGAAGCGATCACGCAGTGGCAGCGTGAGAATGGCGGACTGCCCTACCCCGATGCGAACTCGACGCTGCGCATCACCTTCGGCAACGTCATGGGCGGATCGCCCTTCGACGGGATGGCCTACCTGCCCTTCACCACTCTCGAAGGCATTGCCCAAAAGGACACCGGCGAAGACCCGTTCAATTCGCCGCAAAGCCAGCTCGATCTGATCGAGGCCAAGGATTACGGCGAGTACGAGCTTGAGTCGATCGACTCGGTTCCGGTGAACTTCCTCTCCGACCTCGACGTGACTGGCGGCAACAGCGGCTCGGCAACGCTCAACGCAAAGGGCGAACTCGTCGGCTTGCTGTTCGACGGCACCTTCGAAAGCGTCAATTCCGACTGGGACTTCGACCCACGCACCACCCGTTCGATCCACGTCGATTCGCGCTACATGCTGTGGGTGATGGAAAAGGTCGACGGCGCCGATGCGCTGATCGAGGAAATGGACATCGTCCGATAAGGATTGAGCCGGGGCGCACGAAACTGCGCCCCGGTTTCGATATACGCGAACCGATCAGTGCGCTGGACATGCATTGATTGAAGAGAGCCGGTGGTGGACAGGGCTGGATTCGAACCAGCGTACGCTTGCGCGGGCAGATTTACAGTCTGCTGCCTTTAACCACTCGGCCACCTGTCCACACATGGGCCCTGACAAAACGCCGCCGAGCGGCGCTGTTCATTGGGCGAAGCGACGTCGCGCTTCGCTGCCGAGAGGCGCCCCTTTGGCGAAGCTGCGCTTGCCTGTCAATGGGGCTACTGGCAGGGAACTTCGCAATTGCAGAAAAACAGGATTTCCAATGGCAAAAGGTGAGCGCAAGAAGGCGCTGCGTGGTCGTGCAGGGCGAATGAAGGGCGGACGCGGCTCGGGCAAGGGAACCGCGGGCCATGTGCGTCTGTGGGGTCGGCACCCGGTCGAAGCGGCGCTCAAGAACCCGGCGCGCCAGCACCGCAAGTTGTGGGCGACACGCGAGGGTATCGATTCGCTCGACGGCGAGCTGCCGCCCGATTTCGCGGTCGAATATGCCGAAGTGACCGACCTTGCGCGCCTCGTCGCAAAGGACGCGCCGCATCAGGGGCTCGTGCTTGAATGCGAACCGCTCGAAGATGTGTTTCTCGACGATGTGGCAAACGGTGACCCTGCCCGGCCTGTGGTGGTGCTCGATCAGGTGACCGACCCGCACAATGTCGGCGCGATCCTGCGATCTGCCGCAGCATTCGGCGCTGCCTGCATCGTGACGCAGGACCGCCATGCCCCGCCCGAAGGCGGTGTGCTGGCCAAGTCGGCATCGGGCGCGTTGGAGACTGTGCCTTGGGTGCGCGTAGTCAATCTTGCGCGCGCTCTCGATGAACTTGCGGACCTTGGCTACTGGCGCATCGGACTTGCAGGCGAAGCGGAAGCCACCCTGTCCGGAAGCCTGACAACCGGGGCGCTTGCTCTGGTGCTGGGCGCCGAAGGCGAAGGCATGCGGCACAATATCGCGCAGCATTGCGACACACTTGCCAAGCTGCCGATCACATCGGCGATAGAAAGCCTTAACGTTTCGAATGCAGCAGCAATCGCGCTATATGCCGCAGCAACCCGCGAGCGGGACTGAGGCGATCTGAACAGGGGAACAGGGGACGTCATGACTATCATGCAAAATCCGAAAGCCATTGCGACCGCATTGCTGGCGAGCCTCTCGCTGCTTTTAACGGGCTGCTTCATCACGCCGGGCAAGTTTACCAGCGAGCTGGTGCTGATGGAGGAGAACCGCTTTAGCTTCACCTATGAGGGCGAGATCTTCTTCATCGGCCTGTCCAACCTCGCCGCCATGGGCGCTGGTGCGGAAGAGTTCGAGCCGAGCACATGCTACGACGACGACACCTTTGATGAGCGCGAATGCACCGAGGCCGAACTCGCCGAGCAACGGGCTGAGTGGGATGCGGGCGCGGAAATGCGCGCTGCCGAGGCCGCGCAGCAAGCCGAACAGATGTCGGCAATGATGGGCGGGATCGACCCGAACGACCCTGAAGCCTCTGCCGAACTCGCCAGGCTGCTGATGCGCCAGAAAGGCTGGGAGCGGGTCGAGGACAAGGGCGAAGGAGTGTTCGACGTGCTCTACCGCGTCGAAGGCGAGCTCAGCCATGACTTCATGTTCCCGGTGATCGAAGACGTTCCGATGACCAACCCCTTTGTGCAGATGGTGCTGCGCGATGAAGGCGTAGTTCGCATCAACGCTCCCGGTTTCTCTGCCAACAATGACGCCAACCCGATGGCGGCGATGGGCGGTGCAATGGGTGGTATGGCCGGACTTGCTGGCATGGCCTCGATGGGTCAGTCCTCTGAAGGGGGGGGGGAGAACGCCGAAATGCCGAACATCCCGACCATGGAAGGCACGTTCCGGATCGTCACCAGCGGGCGCATCCTCGCCAACAACACCGATGAGGGGCCGAGTGCGATTGCTGGTGGTGAAGCGCTCGAATGGGCTATCTCTCCGCGCACGCAGCAAGCCCCCACCGCGCTGATCGACACATCGCGCTAATCACGCACAAATAGCGAAAAGCAAAGAGAAGGCCCCGCCGACCGTTCTGGTCTGCGGGGCCTAATACTTTTTGCTGTCTGTTTGGCGCGAGGCGGAGCGCCGAGTTAGCCTGCTAGTAGTCTGGAGCGGTCTTAGTTGACCGCGTCCTTCAGACCCTTGCCAGCCTTGAACTTCGGCTGGTTCGAAGCCTTGATCGGCATCGGCTCACCCGTACGCGGGTTGCGGCCCATCGAGGCCTTGCGTTTCGCCACTGCGAAGGTGCCAAACCCGACCAGTCGCACTTCGTCGCCGTCAGCGAGAGCCTTCTGAATAGCGTCGAAAACGCCCTCTACGGCGTTTGCTGCATCGCTCTTCGTAAGGCCGCTGTTTTCGGCAACCGCGCTGATCAGATCGTTCTTGTTCATTATTCTCGTCCCCTCGTTTTCGTTCGAATTCGGGTTAAGTGAATCGCCTCCCCGAAAGCGCGCAAGTTGAACGCTCTTTAGGGAGGCTGTCAAAGGCAATTCGCCCGGAAAAGCGCCATTGTGGCGCCTCGACTGTCATTTTGCGACCAACTGTGTCCTGACGCGCGCATGGCGATGCACGTGGCCAGTGTTCCAGCTCATCTCAAAACAGAATTCCGGACTGATTTACGACCCTGCCGCGAATCGCGACAAGAGCGTTCCATCTAGCGGATCAGTGAGCGGTTGGCACGTCAGAACCGCTGCTGACATGACCACCCGGTTGCGATGCAAGATCATCGGCTTCGGTCCATTCGATCGGCGACGGCATATCGATGATCGCATGTTCGAGCACCTGGTCGACATGGCTCACAGGAATGATCTCCAGCCCCTCTTTCACGTTGTCGGGAATCTCTGCGAGATCCTTCACGTTTTCGTCGGGAATGAGGACCGTGGTAATGCCTCCGCGAAGCGCTGCGAGGAGCTTTTCCTTGAGCCCACCGATTGCCAGCACGCGGCCACGAAGCGTCACTTCGCCGGTCATCGCGATGTCGGGACGCACGGCAGCGCCGGTCAGGGTCGAGACGATCGAAGTCACCATGCCGACACCTGCGCTCGGCCCGTCCTTTGGCACCGCACCTTCGGGAAGGTGGATGTGGATGTTCTTGCGCTGAAACAGGCTCGGCTTGATCCCGTAGCTGGGCGCGCGCGCCTTCACGAAAGAGAAAGCCGCCGCGACGCTTTCGTTCATCACGTCGCCAAGCTTACCGGTGGTCTTGATCTCGCCCTTGCCCGGTGTGGTGACGCTTTCGATGGTGAGAAGCTCACCGCCAACACTGGTCCACGCAAGTCCCGTAACCGCACCGACCTGCGCTTCGTCTTCGCTCATGCCGTGCTTGAATTTGCGGACACCTGCAAAATCGCCGAGGTTTTCAGGCGTAATGACAACGCCCTTGGTTTCTTTCTCCAGGATCTTGCGCAGCGTCTTTCTCGCCAGCCGCGCGATCTCGCGCTCCAGCGTACGCACGCCAGCCTCGCGGGTGTAGTAGCGGATAAGGTCGCGCAAGCCCTCTTCGGTCAGCTCGAATTCGCCGTCCTTGAGACCATGCGCTTCCACCTGCTTGCGGATCAGGTGGCGCTTCGCAATCTCGACCTTCTCGTCTTCGGTATAGCCTTCGAGGCGGATGATCTCCATCCGGTCGAGCAGGGGTTGAGGCAGGTCGAGACTGTTCGCGGTGGTCACAAACATGATGTTCGACAGGTCGAGGTCGAGCTCGAGATAGTGGTCCTGGAATTTGTTGTTTTGCTCCGGGTCGAGCACCTCGAGCAGCGCCGATGCCGGATCGCCGCGGAAGTCCTGTCCGAGCTTGTCGATTTCATCGAGCAGGAACAGCGGGTTCGATGTTCCAGCCTTCTTGAGGTTCGACACGATCTTGCCCGGCATCGAGCCGATATAGGTGCGGCGGTGGCCGCGGATTTCGGCCTCGTCGCGCACTCCGCCCAGCGACTGGCGCACGAATTCGCGGCCCGTCGCTTTGGCGATGCTCTTGCCGAGCGAGGTCTTGCCGACGCCCGGAGGGCCGACAAGGCAAAGGATCGGACCCTTCAGCTTGTTAGTGCGCGCCTGCACGGCAAGGTACTCAATGATCCGGTCCTTGACCTTTTCAAGCCCGTAGTGATCGGCGTCGAGGATTTCCTGCGCCTTGCCGATGTCCTTTTTGACACGGCTCTTCTTGCCCCACGGCAGGCCCAGCAGCACATCGAGATAATTGCGCACGACAGTCGCCTCTGCGCTCATAGGCTGCATGCCGCGCAGCTTTTTCAGCTCTGCCTTGGCCTTGGTCTTCGCTTCCTTGGAAAGCTTGGTCTTCTCGATCTTCTCGGTCAGCTCGGCGATCTCATCGCCTTCGCCATCGTCCGAACCGCCAAGCTCGCTCTGGATCGCCTTCAACTGTTCGTTGAGATAATATTCGCGCTGCGTTTTCTCCATCTGGCGCTTCACGCGCCCGCGGATCTTGCGCTCGACCTGGAGCACCGAAAGCTCGCCCTCCATGAAGGCCATCACGAGTTCGAGGCGCTTCAGCGGATTGGCTTCGGTGAGCAGGGATTGCTTGTCGGAAACCTTGGCGTTCACCGCAGCGGCGATTGTGTCAGCAAGCTGGCCGGCATCATCGACATCGGTCAAGTCGACATTGGTCTCTTCGCCCATCTTCTTGTTGAGCTTGGCGTATTCGCCGAACTGCTCGACCACTTGGCGCATCAGCGCGGTGACTTCGCTGCCCGCGACGGTTTCGGGTTCCTGAATGTCGACTTCTGCGAGGAAGTAGTCGTCTTCTTCGCGCAGGCTCGACAATGCAGCGCGCGCTGTGCCTTCAACAAGCACGCGAACTGTGCCGTCAGGCAGCTTCAAAAGCTGAAGCACCTGCGCAATGACGCCGACGTCATAGAGGTCATCGCCTTCCGGATCGTCGCAGGACGGATCAAGCTGGGCGAGGAGGAAGATATCTTTCGACGCTTCCATCGCCGCTTCAAGCGCGGCAACCGACTTGTCACGCCCAACGAAGAGCGGAACGACCATGCCGGGAAAGACGACGATGTCGCGAAGGGGAAGAAGAGGAAAATGCTGTGTCATATTCTTGTCCGTGGCTGCCATTTGGGCAGCGCCTTTGGGGTCGAATATGGGTAGCCTGCCCTAGCCTCGCAATGCCCTCTTCAACGAAGCTGTGGATGTGGTGGAAACCTTATCCCATGCCGGGCAGGTTGAAGCCCGGTGGCAGGCCCATTCCGCCCTGCATTTCCTTCATCTTCTCGGCGGAAACACGGTCGGCCTTGTCACGCGCGTCGTTGAAAGCGGCGGTGACGAGGTCTTCGACGATGTTCTTCTCTTCCTTGACCATCAGGCTGTCGTCGATGTTGACGCCCAGGATGCGGCCCTTGGCGGTCGCGCGGACCGTCACCAGGCCACCGCCAGCGGTGCCTTCGACCTCGATATTGTCGAGTTTGACCTGCATGTCGTTCATTTGGTTCTGGATTGTCTCGGCAGCCTGCTGGGCTGCCTGCATCATCTCTTCCATGCTCTTCATGGTTCGGGGCTCCTTTGTCTCAATTCCATTTGCGGCCCGAGCCAGAAGCGCGGGCGAGCGTTTGTTCGGGGTCAACGAGTTCGGCGTCGGGGAACGCCTCGAAGGCTGCTTTTACCAGAGGGTTCGCGCGAATGCGATCCTGCGTCGCTTGCGCTTCGGCGTCGGCCGCTTCTCGCAAGGAAGGTTGAGCATCGCCGCTGCCGCGTTCGACCAGCCAGCGTTTGCCGGTCAGCTTGAAAAGCGCATCGCGGATATCGGGCGCGGGATCGTCCGAATAGTTGTCGGCCTGCTCGAAGATCAGCTTCTCGGGCGCGAGTTCGATCACCCGAATACGATCGCGCATCATCTGGGCAACGCGAAGCTGGCCTGCATTGTCAATCTGATCGACCAGTGCTCCCCATTCGAAGGATGCATAGACTGATGACGAAGCGGTCGGAGCAGGCGCGCTCTCACCGCCTGTCTCGGCGGGCGCGGCGGATACGCCGTTCTTCGCCATCTCCTCAATGCGAGCCGCAAGCTTGCCCGGATCGGGCATTTGCGCAGCATGGAGCACCCGCAAGAGTGCCATTTGAAGGGCGACTAGCGGATCGGGGCTCGTGCGAACTTCCTCGTGACCCTTGAGCAGCAATTGCCACAGGCGGTGGAGTTCGGGCGCGCCGAGCTTGCTTGCAAATTCGGCAAGTGCGGTGCGCTCCTCCTCGCTCGGCGCGTCTGGCTCCCCGCCCGAAACCTGCGCGACCGTCACCCTGTGGACGAGGTCCATCAGCGCGCGCATCAGGGCAAGCGGCTCGACGCCAAGCGCGTATTGTTCGTCAACTCCGGCGAGCAGCCCCTTTGCATCGCCCTCTAGCACGGTGCCAAGCAAGCGCCGCTGCGCGCTCTTGTCGGCAAGCCCCAGCATCGAGCGCACGCGTTCCGCGGTCACCTTGCCTTCGGTGTCCATGTCGGCATGCGCAATCGCCTGATCGAGGATCGAGAGACCGTCACGCGCCGAACCTTCTGCGGCGGCGGCGATGATGCGCAATGCCTCTTCCTCGGCTTCCACGCCCTCTGCCTTGCACACATTGCCGAAATGCTCGGCCAGCAGGCTAGCCGGAATGCGCCGCAAGTCGAAACGCTGCGTCCGGCTAAGCACGGTGACGGGAAGCTTCTCGACCTCGGTGGTCGCGAAGAGGAACTTCACATGCGCGGGCGGTTCCTCGAGTGTCTTGAGCAACGCGTTGAAAGCGTTGCGCGAGAGCATGTGGACCTCGTCGATGATGTAGATCTTGTACCGGGCCGAGACCGCGGCGTAGCGCACCTGCTCGATAATCTCGCGAACGTCGTCGACACCGGTATGCGATGCCGCGTCCATCTCGATCACGTCGATATGGCGTCCTTCGGCGATCGCGGTGCAAAACTCGCACACCCCGCAAGGGTCGATTGTGGGTCCGCCATTACCGTCAGGCCCAACGCAGTTGAGCGCCTTTGCGATAAGGCGCGCGGTCGAGGTCTTTCCGACCCCCCTCACCCCGGTCATCAGGAAGGCATGCGCCAGCCGATCGCGCTCAATCGCATTGGCGAGCGTGCGCACCATCGGTTCCTGACCGACGAGTTCAGAGAAGGTCTGCGGACGGTACTTGCGCGCCAGCACGCGGTAAGGCTGCGCGCCTTCGTCTCTTGGTGCAGGCTCGGCCTTCGTCTCTGCCGAATCAGGTGTGGCAGGCCCAGTTGCCCCCACATCATCCCCACCAAACATCGAATCCTGACCCGCAGCCTCAAGCTCGGCAGCGCTCGGCGCGGTTTCCTCTTCGGTGTCGGGCAGGTCTGGATCGGAATCAGTCACGCATTCAAGCTAGGCGCTTGATCGCGGTTTGTCATGGCGATGATCGACCGAAATGTTGGAAAAGGAGCCGAGCGACCCGCCGCAATTCACCTGGGCTGCTTCCTTCCGGACCTGACCCGGTGAGCGAACGCAAACGTCCACCCGACTCCCAGAGCGCCATATGGCGGGGACGAATGAAGATTTCAATACGGAAAACGCGGGGCTTGGTCGATCCGCAGGACCGAAAGCGCGGCTGTACGCCGCACCTTGTGCCGCGAAAAGATTACCTGAAATTATCCGCGTAAGCCTGGATCTTGAGGCTCTTGGGCGGTGTCTTGTGAACGCGCGCGGTGATTCCGTATTTTTCGGCGTAGGCTTTGGCCGCGTCCTTGGTCGGGAATTTGAGCTTTACCTGCGCCTGCGTATCGCCGCTGCCGGTCCAGCCCATGAGCGGATCGGGCTTGCGCGCCTCGCTCTGCTCGTATTCGAGCACCCACGTGTCGGTCTTGGCCTTGCCCGATTGCATTGCGCTCTTGGGCTGCTGATAGATGATAGCGGTCATTGTGAATCCCTTTATGCGCCGCCCAATAATCCAAACCTAGCTTCGATTGAAGGCGTTTTTGGTCTTTAGGCTCGGCTTTTCTAGCCACGGCTGATCGGGCCAGCGATGCTTGGGGTAGCGGCCCTTCATATCCTTCGCGACATCTGCCCACGAACCGCGCCAGAATCCCGACAAGTCCCGCGTCGACTGGATCGGGCGACCCGCCGGACTGGTAAGCTTGAGGAGGAGCGGTTCGCGTCCGATCATCGGGTGCTGATCAAGCCCGAACAGCGCCTGCACGCGCACTTCGACAGTGGGAGCATCGTCGCCTGCATAATCGATGGCGTGCCTTGTTTCTGCTGGCGATGTGAAATGTGTGGGCGCCGCCGCGTCCAGGCTCTGCCGCGCTTCCCAGTCGAGCATGCCAAGCGCAGCTTCGGCGAAACGGATGGGCGCAAGATCAAGATCGCGCCGCCCTTCTAGCAAGGGGATAAGCCACAGGTCGGACTGGTCACACAGATTGTCGGTCGATAGCTGCTCGACGCCTGCGAAATCGGCACGTGCAAGAAAGCCCGCCGGGAACAAATCACCGAGATTAGCGAGTGCGCGCTCCTCCAGAATGTCTCTGAAAACCGCGGGGTCTGGCTTCGGATCGGAACCGCTGGCGAGCACGATTGCGCCGAGCCTGCGCTCTCGCCGTGCTTCTGCCCTGCCCTTGTCGCCATTCCACCGCGCGATCGAGCGTTCCTTCAATTCGTCGGCGAACAACTGTTCCACCTGCGAGGCTTCAAGCTCGATGCCAGAAGTGATCCGCGCGCCCTTGGCCTGCCCTTGCGCGTCGCAGATCACCATCCACTCGGTGCGGGCGAGCGGCGATGCCGGGTCGAGATGGAAGCCGCGCCCGCCTGCGCTCAGCCAGCTTTCGCCATTTGCGTCACGGCGACGAGCGACGAAGTCGGGCCTTGCAAGCGCAAGACATTCGGCGGGCTCTAGCTCCCGTTTGTCCTCGTCACTCACCAACTTTGCAGCCTGGCGCGCCCAGCCTTGCGCGATACGCCCCGCGCTCTTGGATCGTCCCGAATTCTCGTTCCGCCAGCGCGAAAGTCGCTGCAATAAATCCTCGCTCCGCCCGCCGAGCCCGCGTTCCTGGAGCAGCATGACCAGCCGCGCGACCGTTTCCCCGCACCCGTTGCGCGCTCCGTGCAGCACCGCCGCCGCGTGATCGGGAGCCATGGGCATGGCCGCGATGGCCTTGCCCCAGTCGGTAATCCGCCCCTCCTCGTCGAGCGCTCCCAAAGCCTCCAGCGAAGCGCGCGCGCTAGCGACCGACGCGGCAGGCGGCATGTCGAGCCAGCGCAAAGATTGCGGATCGCTCGATCCCCATGTCGCAAGGTCGAGGATTAGCCCGGTAAGGTCAGCGGTCTCGATCTCAGGCGGCGCAAATTCGGGACGCCCAAGATGCCCGCCTTCTTCCCATAGCCGATATGCAACGCCCGGCCCCTGGCGAGCCGCGCGCCCTGCCCTCTGCGCCGCAGCCGCCTGACTGGCGCGGCGGGTGACGAGATGCGTGGTCCCGGCGGCGCGGTCATACTCAGCGAGGCGCGCAAGGCCGCTATCCACTACGACCGACACGCCATCGAGCGTCAGCGATGTCTCGGCAATGGCGCTTGCAAGCACAATACGTCTGCGGCCGTCCGGATCGCGGCGGATGGCAGCGCGCTGGGCTGCTGGTTCGACCTGTCCGTGCAAAGGCAGGACAGGCGTATCTGGCAACTTCGCCTCAAGTCGTTCGCGGGTGCGTTCGATCTCACCGACACCGGGGAGAAAAGCTAGGATGTCACCTTCCTGCTCTCGCCAAGCCGTCATCACGGCGCCCGCAACCTGATCTTCGACCCGCTGCGAAGGATTGGCGCCGAGCCACTTGATCTCGAGCGGGTAGCTTCGTCCTTCGCTTTCCACGACCGGAGCATTATCGCCAAGCAGCGCAGCAAACCTTGCGCCGTCGATCGTTGCCGACATGACCAGCACACGCAAATCGTCGCGCAGCACATCGCGCGTCTCCAGCGCCAGCGCGAGACCCAGATCGCTGTCGAGATGCCGTTCGTGCGCCTCATCGAACAGGACCGCCGACACGCCCGGCAACTCGGGATCGGCGACCAGTCGATTCACGAGGATCGCCTCGGTCACAACGAGGATGCGGGTCTTTGTCGAAACCTTGCTGTCGAGCCGCGTCATGTATCCGACCGTTTCGCCGGGCTTTTCGCCCAGCAGCTGTGCCATACGATCTGCTGCCGCGCGAGCTGCGACCCTGCGCGGGCTGGTCAGGATGATCTGGCCGTCGCACCATTCGTCACTCAACAGGACTGGCGCGACCGCAGTCGTCTTGCCTGCACCCGGCGGCGCGATCAGGACAGCAGCTCCCGACTCGCGCAACGCGGCTTGAAGTTCGGGCAGAACCGAATGGATGGGCAGTGTTTCAGACACGTTTTTGCCATTGCACAAATGGATCGGTCTCGCAGCCCCTCCCCCAAAACGCTCTCAATTGTTTGGGGATTTCGTCCCGCTCAGCTGAAGATTTGGCGAATTGCCGCCATTCCCTATACTCGGATGCAGGGACGCAGTTCGATGCGAGGCTCTCAAATATGCGCACTTGAGCGCCGAGAGCCGAGCGTAACTGATGGGGGAAATCGATGAAAACGACTATGACGGCCTTGGCCGCAATCACGCTTGTGCTGGGGACAGCAGCATGCAGCGGAGGTGCTGAGAGCGACACGGCAGAAGCCACCGCCGCGACTGGTATTGTCGGCACGTGGACAGTGAACCTGGACTCGGCCGAATGGGAAAACGCGAATAGCAACTATGCGATCGCTGATGGCGAATATACCTGCAACTCATGCCTGCCACCTTACTCGGTTGCCGCTGACGGTAACTGGCAATCGGTCGATCGGCCTGGCCTCGATCAGGTCATGATCACGGTCGTCGATGACAACACGGTCGAGCTTGCCTCGCGTTTTGAGGGGGAGGATCAGGGCAAGTCGGTCTGGACCGTGGGCGAAGATGGCCAGACGATGACCATTAACTGGACCAACTACGAGGACGCTGGCGAAACCACCGGGACCTCGATGATGACCCGTGTCGAAGCCGGACCGGACGGCTCGCATGCAGCGTCGGGCGAATGGGCACCAGCAGGCGTTTCCGAAATGTCCGACGAAGCGCGCAGCGTGACCATCACCGAAGATGGCGACACGATCACTTTTGCAAGCTTCGGTGGTGGCTACACCGCGACACTGGGCGGTGATGCCGTGACTATCGACGGCGACAATTCGGGCACGATGGTCGCGATCGAGAAGACGGGCGACAACACTTATCGCGAAACTTTCACGCGCGATGGGGAGACAACGGGCGTGAATGACTGGACTGTCGACGGTGACACCCTGACTGTCGTCGCAACCGATCCACGCGATGACAGCAAGGTGAGCTGGACGGCTACCCGACAGTAAGCGTGTATCGCTGAACGGATTATCCCGGCTTCGCTATCAGCGGGGCCGGGATTTTCTTCGCCCGGTCGCCGGGTTCAGTAGCCGCGAGCGACCGCGAACTGCGCAGCTTCAGCCATTGCGGCGCGCGCCTTGCTATCCGCGAAGATCGAGATCGCGTCGATGGCGCGCTGTGCGAAGTGGCGTGCTTTCTCGCGCGTATCTTCGAGAGCGTTGTGCTTTTCGATCAAGCGGATCGCTTCGGCGAAATCTTCATCCGAAGACCGGTGGCCCAGGATCGCGTCCTTCCAGAACTTGCGCTCAGCCTCGTCTCCGCGTGCGTGAGCGAGAATGACGGGAAGCGTCATCTTGCCTTCGCGGAAATCGTCGCCCTGGTCCTTGCCCATTTGCGCTGCATCGGAATCGTAGTCGATTGCATCGTCGACCAGCTGGAACGCGACACCGAGGTTACGACCGTAGTCTTCCAGCGCGCGCTCTTCCTCGTCGCTGCATTCGGCGACGACTGCGCTGATCTGGCTGGCGGCAGCAAAAAGCGCCGCCGTCTTCGCGCCGATGATGTGGAGATAGCGTTCCTCGCTCGTCTCGATCTGGCGCTGCGCGGTGAGCTGAGAGACTTCGCCCTCTGCGATCACGGCGCTGGCGTGGCTGAGGATTTTGAGAACGCGCAAAGACCCATCCTCGGTCATCAGCTCGAATGCGCGGCTGAACAGGAAGTCGCCGACCAGAACCGTTGCCGGGTTGCCAAACACGATGTTGGCCGCCGCCTTGCCACGGCGCAGTTCGCTGCCGTCCACGACATCGTCGTGCAGCAGCGTCGCGGTGTGGATGAATTCAACCGCTGCGGCGAGCTTGTGATGGCGCGTGCCCTCATATCCGACCAGCGCAGCACCGGCGAGTGTCAGCATCGGGCGTAGACGCTTTCCACCACCCGAAATCAGGTGCCCCGCAAGGCGCGGAATGAGCGGAATCTCGCTCTGCATGCGTTCGAGAATAACGGAGTTGACCGAATTCATGCCGTTCGCAGTCAGCGAAAGCATCGGCTCGAGCGTCGGTTTCTTGCGCGGCAGGGGTACGACGTCTGCGGTCATTGCTTGCGCCTTTAGGGTGCGCGCAGCACGCTTGGCAAGCGCTGAATTGCTGCTAGTTTCGCGGTATATGGCGCACGAGACGCAACCTTCCACCACCGCCGCAGCCGGAGACGATCCGGTCCTCGCGGCCTATCGCAAGAGCATCGACAACATCGATGCCGCAATCATTCACATGCTGGCAGAGCGGTTCCGCATCACCCAGGCGGTGGGTGAGTACAAGGCGAAAGTGACACTACCTCCAGCCGATCCGGCTCGCGAGCAGCGCCAGATCGAGCGGCTGAGAAAGCTGTCGGAAGAAGCCGATCTCGACCCTGAATTCAGCGAGAAGTTCCTGCGCTTCATCATCGAAGAAGTGATCCGCCACCACGAAAAGGCGCGCGGGAGCTAGTTATCGCTCAACGAGGTGTCTCACCGTCGCCTGTGTTTGTCACGGGCGGTGCGCTCGGCTGCGGCGGAGGCGGCGCGGGAGACGCGCTTGCCTGCTGAGCGTTGAATTCGGCGATGCGTTCGTCCTGCACCGCTTGCGCCTGATTGGCGAAATAGACTTCGCACAATTCGCGTAGCTCGCGGCGGGACAGTCGGACGCGGTTGCCTTCGCGGTCATACGCGAATTCGCCGCCGCCGGGATAAAGCAGGTCATCGTCCCAACGCCTCCACCGGCCATGCTCGTCAAGCACGCCTGGCCCGACAGCGCGCCGGTCGATTTCGGGCGCGGCATAAGGGCTGGTGAAGATACCGCGCTCGGCGGCGAAATTGTTCGGTGTGTCGGACGAGGTCGCACACGCGCCCAGAACGAGACTGGCGGCGGTCAGGAGTACGAAATTGCGAACCATGCTGAGCGCTCCCCTTGCGACTTTGCGCAGCAGGCGAGCAAACGCTTGAACGAACGCTGAATTCAACCCGCTCGCGGCAGGCGAAGGTCCACGAGCAAGCCGCCCAAGTCCTCGCTTTCGCCAAGCGTGACCGAGCCGCCGTAAATCTCCGCCACGTCCCGAACGATGGCTAGGCCAAGGCCAGTGCCCGGTTTGCCGGTGTCGAGGCGAGCGCCGCGGTCGAAGATGCGGTTGCGTTCTTCCTCGGGGATGCCGGCGCCGTCGTCTTCGATCCAAATGCGGCAAAGCGGGCTGCCGGGCTCATGATCGACGGTAACGAATACGCTGCCGCCGCCATATTTCGCGGCGTTCTCAATCAGATTGCCGAGGATCTCGTCGAGGTCCTGACGCTCGATCGCGACGAGGGAATCTTTGCTGCCCGCAATGTCCAACCGTCCTTCGGGGTAGAGCCTTTCGACAGCGCGGCGCACAGCCTCGGCGCTCTGACGGACATTGGTGCGCGCCTGTCCCACCGCGCGCCGGCCAACTGCGCGTGCGCGGGCAAGGTGGTGGTCGACATGGCGCTGCATCGTGCGCGTTTCGCGGAACACGGCGGTGCTGAGGTCCGGATCGCGCGCAGTGGCGGCATTGGTGAGCACGGTGAGCGGCGTCTTGAGCGCGTGCGCGAGGTTGCCCGCATGCATGCGCGCTTCTTCCGCCTGCCGCTCGGTGTGTTCGAGCAGCGCGTTTACTTCCTCCACCAGCGGCTGCACCTCTGCGGGAAGCGGCTCGGTGATACGATTGTCGCCGGTGGTACGCAGCTTCTGGATCGCCGCCCTCACCCGCCGCAGCGGCGAGAGCCCGTAGCGGATCTGGAGCAGCGCCATGACAATGAGGCCGAGGCCGAGCGCGGCGAAGCTCCAGATCAAGATCGTGCGGACCTGCTGGATTTGCGCGTCCATCTCCTCGGTTGCGCTGGCGACGGCGAAGGTCCAGCGCGTCTCGCTTCCCGGCAGGATCACTGTCCGCTCGACGATACGGATGGGTTCGCCGGGAATTTGCGCCGAGTTGTAGAATTGCGGCGCGCTGTTGAAGTCCCCGCCCTCCTGCGGTCCGCGCAATTCAAGCGGCGTGTCCCACAGGCTTCGCGATGGGTACGGTTCATAGCCCTCGCCGCTGATCTGCCAATAAAGGCCGCTGCCGGGTTCGAGGAACCGCTGGTCACCCAGCGGGCGGTAGAACCACACCTCTCCGAAGCTGTCGATCTCCGCCGAGGCGAGCATCGCGGTGAGCTGGTATTCGAGCTGCTCGTCGAAATTCGATTCGACCTGGCGCGTCAGCGTGCGTTCGAGCGCGATCCCGCCGCCCAGCAGCAGGACGATGATCCAGCCCGCCGCGATGAAGCCCATGCGCCGCGCGAGGCTGGCGCGCGGTTGGTCGGTCGGTGCTTGTGCAAGGCCCGCTGCATCGTCCGCGGGCGCAGGCTCCTGCGCACCCGGCGGTGAAGCCGAGGCGCCAGGCCTGCGCGCAGTGTCATGCTCGTGGAGCGTCTGCGGGGTCGTCGAGGCTGTAACCGAGGCCACGGATCGTAGTGATTACCTCTGCGCCGAGTTTCTTGCGGATGCGGGTGACGAACACTTCGATCGTGTTCGAATCGCGGTCGAAGTCCTGATCGTAGATGTGTTCGATTAACTCAGTCCGACTGACAACCTTGCCCTTGTGGTGCATCAGGTAGCTGAGCAGCTTGTATTCCTGCGCGGTGAGCTTCACCGGCTCCCCGTCAAGCGTCACGCGGCCCGAGCGCGTGTCCAGCCGGACACCGCCTGCGGTAAGTTCGGACGATGTGTTGCCCGATGCACGGCGGATAAGCGCGCGAAGGCGGGCAATCAGCTCTTCGGTCTGGAACGGCTTGGCAAGATAATCGTCAGCGCCTGCGTCCAGCCCGGCTACCTTGTCCGACCAGCTGTCGCGCGCTGTCAGGACCAGCACCGGGAAGTCGCGACCTTCCTTGCGCCACATGCCGAGTACGCTGAGCCCATCTATCTCAGGCAGGCCAAGATCGAGAATGCAGGCGTCGTAATCCTCTGTGCTGCCGAGGAAATGGCCGTCTTCGCCATCGGTCGACAGATCGACCGCATAACCGGTCTGCTCCAGCGTGGATTTCAGTTGCTGGCCAAGAGTGGGCTCATCTTCAACGATCAGAATGCGCATGGTCCACCATTATCCTTTGAGTTTTCGGGAGGATGCCTGCGCGTTTGTGCGACGCACGTCAAGCGAGCGACGTGTCGCATATTGTGCTTCGTCCCCCGGCGAATGGTCATGAGTATTGCGGATCCGCTCTCAATTCGACCGGTTGATGATCCGGCCAGTGCGGGCATCGACGTCGACATAGGTCACGCGGCCCTCGCGAATGAACTTGAGCCGGTATGCGCGTGCTGTGCTGTCGTAAGACGGGCCGAGATATTCGCTGCCGCGCATGCGCGGCAGGATGCGCCGCTCGATCTCGCGCAGGGACAGCTGGTTTCCGGCGCGCATCTCCCGCCGCGCCTCGCCCTGATCCGAGCGCGACTGCTCCTGCGCAGCCGTCGTGGCAGCGACAAGCGACGTCGTGGAGCCCGCACCAAGACCGACCGCCATCATGGCGGCGGCAGCTGCGGCAAGGAGGAAGCGGTTGTTGGTCATCGTGCTGTCATGCCTAGGCCCAGCGCGTTGAACAAGCTGTGAATACGGCGAAGTCCACTTGTTCAGGCAGGCATGGCACCCGTGTCACTGCTCCGCCTCGGCCGTTTCAGCATCGTCGTCGACCATTTGGTACTTGATCGTGATGTTGACACCGGTGTTCACCATGCCCGGCTGAATGCGCGATCCCGTCACTTGGATCGAGTCCGAAGCAACTTCGCGCATGGCCATTTGCGGCATGGGCGCGCGGCCCTGGATCGCTTCGCTGATGGAAAGCACCTCGACCCCGTCAAAGCCGAGCATTGAGGCGTAGGATTCCGCCCGGCTTTGCGCGCGCTTTACGGCGCTGGCGCGGGCAGCATCCTTGGCGGCTTCGTCATCCTCGATGCTAAAGTCCGGTCCTGACAAGTCGGTCGCGCCCGCAACGACGAGAGCATCTAGCACCGCGCCCGTCTCATCGACCTCGCGCAGCTTGACGCTGACCCGGTTCGAGACTTGGTAGCCACGGAACACGTTCGTTTGCGTCTCGCGATTGTAGTCATAGCGCGGATTGAGGTTCACGCCGGTCGTCTGGATGTCCTCTTCGGGAACGCCGAGCTCGATAATCCGCTCGATCACGCGGTTCATCTGTTCTGCGTTCATGCGCATTGCCTCGACCGCCGTGCGCGCCTCAGTTGAGACGCCCGCACCGATCGTCACGAGGTCGGGTTCGGCAGTGATGCTTTCATAGACCGACAGTTCGATCACAGGACCATCTGCTTCGATTTCAACCTGTTGAGCGGCAAGAGTTGCAGGCAGTGCAAGCGCACCGGCGGCAGCGAGAGTAAGCGGAATACGGGTCATGAAATGCGTCCTCCTTTGCCGCGCAGATGGGGGATTGCGGCTTTCCGCGCACTGAACCGACTTGGCAGCCGGTATGCAAGGCCCTACTTGGCGCGCTCTATGGCACAACCTCCGATCCTCTCTTGGGAAGGGCTTGGTCTTCAGCAAGGCGGGCGCTGGCTTTTTGGCGGCCCCCAGCCGGGTGAAGGCGCAGAACCTATCGACCTGCATATCCTGCCCGGAGACCGGTTGGCGCTGATCGGGCGCAATGGGGCGGGCAAGACGACACTGCTCAAGTTGATCGACGACCGGATCGAGGCCGATCGCGGCCAGCGGCGGGTTAAGCCGGGCACGCGGATCGTGTTTCTTGAGCAGGAGCCCGACTTCTCTGCGTTCGATACGCTGATGGACTTTGCGCTCCATGGCGATCACGCGCCAGCAACGCATGAGGTCGAAGCGATTGCAGGCCAGCTCGGCATCGACATGAGTACCGATGCGGCGACAGCTAGCGGCGGCGAACGTCGCCGTGCGGCTATCGCCCGCGCGCTGGCACAGGACCCGGACCTGCTCTTGCTTGATGAGCCGACCAACCACCTCGATCTGAGCGCGATCGACTGGCTTGAGGACTGGCTCACCCGGTACAAAGGCGCATTCATTACGATCAGCCACGATCGCACTTTCCTGAAGCGCCTGACCCGCGCGACACTCTGGCTCGACCGAGGCACCCTGCGTCGCAAGGAGGTCGGCTTTGGCGGTTACGAGGCCTGGGAAGAGCAGGTCTATGCCGAGGAGGCACGCGCCGCCGAGAAGCTCGACGCCAAGCTCAAGCTTGAGGCGCACTGGCTTGAACGCGGCGTCACTGCGCGGCGCAAGCGCAACCAGGGCAGGCTTGAGAAGCTCTACCAGATGCGCGCAGCCCGCGCCGCGATGATCTCTGACAGCGGGGCAGCCAAGCTCAAGCTTGGCAATGACGAGGAGTTCAAGTCCAAGTCGGTGATTGTCGCCGAAGGCATCTCCAAGTCCTACGATGGCCGCGCGGTCATCAAGCCCTTCACCCTTCGCATCCAGAACGGCGACCGCATCGGTATCGTCGGCGCAAATGGTGCCGGCAAGACGACCTTGCTCAAGATGCTGACCAAGGAGCTTGAGCCCGACACCGGCACGATCACGCATGCCCGCACGCTTTCTGGTGTGATGATCGATCAACAGAGGAAGCTCCTCGAACCCGATGTGACTGTGCGACAGATCCTTGCCGAGGGCGGCGACTGGATCGACGTGCGGGGAACGCGCAAGCATGTGCAGGCGTACCTCAAGGACTTCCTGTTCGATCCCAAGCTGGTCGACACCAAGGTCGGTATCCTTTCGGGCGGCGAGCGTTCGCGCCTTTTGCTCGCCCGCGAGTTTGCGCGCACCGCGAACCTGCTCGTGCTGGACGAGCCGACCAACGACCTCGACCTTGAAACGCTCGACCTGTTGCAGGAGGTCATCGCCGACTTCGAAGGCACCGTTCTGATCGTCAGCCACGACCGCGACTTCCTCGACAAGACGGTCACGATCACGCTCGGCCTCGATGGTACGGGCCGCGTGGACGTGGTCGCGGGCGGCTATGCCGATTGGGAAGCCAAGCGGCGCAAGCCTGTCGCTGGCAAGGCGAAGTCTTGCGCGCCGTCTGCCGCTCCCACCCCAGCACCGCCTCCGCCCAAGTCGGACAAGCTCTCCTACAAGGACCAGCGCGATTACGAGCAGCTCCCTGCGCGGATTGAGGAGCTCGAAGCCGCCATCGCCAAGGCCGAGGGCATCCTCGCCGATCCCGACCTCTTCGCCTCCGACCCGCAGCGCTTCGCGACCATCTCAAAGGGGCTGGAGAACGCGCGCCGCCAGAAGGACGAGGCCGAAGAACGCTGGCTCGACATCGCCGAGAAGGTCGAGGGGTGAGCACGCAGCGGGCCGAGGCTCTCCATCGGGAGATCGCGGCCTGCACCCTTTGCGCCAAGCACCTGCCGCTTGGTCCCCGCCCCGTCGTCCAGTTCTCGCCAAACAGCCGCATCCTCATCGTCGGTCAGGCTCCGGGCACCCGCGTCCATGCGAGTGGCATCCCGTGGGATGATGACAGCGGCGACCGTTTGCGCGGCTGGCTGGGGCTCGACAAGGACGCCTTCTACGACCCTGCCAAGGTCGCGCTGATGCCGATGGGGTTCTGTTACCCCGGCAAGGCCAAGGGCGGCGATGCTCCGCCGCGCAAGGAGTGCGCCCCCGCATGGCATGACCGCATCCTCGCGCTGCTCCCCGAAGACCGGCTGACCTTGCTGGTGGGGGCCTATGCGCAGGCCGCCTACCTGCCCGCAACGCGCAAGCTTTCGATGACCGATCGGGTGAAGCGGGGGGCCGACTTCGCGCCCTTCTTCCCGCTACCCCACCCCGCTTGGCGCGTGCGAATGTGGATGGCGAAGAACCCCTGGTTCGAGGCAGAAACCCTGCCCGCCCTTCGCCGCGAGATTGCCGCTCGGATCGCCTGACAGATGCGAGAAGTGGACCGCATGTTACACGGTCCAGAGGCAAAACCCGGCACTGTGTCACCATAGGCCGCAAAAGCGTCACCTTAGGGCGCAAAGCGTGGACATCGGGCGCGAAAGTGTCACTCTTTGCGTGTAAAAGCGTAACCCTCGGCGCGCAGCCGCCGCCTTTGCCAAATCGCAGGAGCCAGCCATGTCCATTGAGCAACTCGCCACCGACTTCATGAAGCTGATGATCGAAGAGGATGCCGAAGGGTATCAGGCATACTGGTCTGACGACATTGTCAGTCTCGAGCCGACCGACGACCCGATGGCGCGGGTCGAGGGTCGCGAGGCGCTGATCCAGAAGCACCAATGGTGGGAAGACAATGCCGAGATGCACTCCTCCTCCATGCAGGGTCCGTACGTCTTCGGCGACCAATTCGCGGTGCGGTACACCATGGACGTCACGATGGACGGTGAACGCAGCCAGATGGCGGAAGTGGGCGTTTACACCGTCAAGGACGGCAAGATCGTCGAGGAGCGCTTTTTCTACGGCGCGGGCGATTACGCCTGACGTTCCTCGACCGACCTTGCTCCTCATCGCCTATGCCGCAGCGCGCGCAGGCAGCACCTTTGCGTTGCGCAGGATCGCAGCCGAAATCAGCGCAACGATCAGCCCGACCGGGAAGATCTCGATGAAGGTGATCGGCATGCGGAAGAGCGGGTTCGCGTACATCACCATGCCCTCTTCCAACTCGGCAATCTGGGCTGCGCGCTCGGCATCGCTCAGGCTCTGCGCTTCGATCGATGCGCGCATGGAATCGCCGTAGGCCTGCATGAAGGCAAAGTCTGTCGCGTAAAGGAACACTTCCCAGGTGATGACGTAGAATACGGCAGCAACTACCGCGATCCCGATGCCGACCGCAGCTGCCTGGCCGAACTTGATCACGCCGCCATGCTCGACGTCGCGATATCTCTTGATGCCGATGAAGACGAGGCTGAGCACCGCGAGCATGACCGCGTAACCGGCAATCTCGGAGGTCATCAGATCATCGGTCCCGACCACCAGCATCACCGCGATCATGAAAGCGATGATCACGACACCGATGATCGAACCGTAAGTGAGTGCGTAACGAAACATTGTGCGTCTCCTTTTTTGTAATTGGACGCCTGACCCGTTCCTTATTCGAACCTCAAATCCTATCACCCGGATGGGTGAATTCGACCATTTCACCCTGATGGACGGCCCTTACGGGATGAGCGCCAGCGAGCGCGCTGCCTCGACTGCCTTGCCTCTGCCCGTCACTTCCAACTTCATGTAAAGATTGGCGATATGGGTCTTCACCGTGTTGGGAGAGACGCCGAGCGAGCGGGCGATTTCCTTGTTGCTCGCGCCTTTTGCTAGGTGGTCGAGGATTTCGCACTCGCGCCTAGTGAGACCGAGCGAGGAGATGGCCTTTTCGTTGCGCTCGAACGCCGTTGGCTTGCCACCGGGTGTCAGTTTCATGCCGAGCCAGATGCCAATGACGACGAAAATCGCTGCCACCACGCCGATGTAGATCTCGCCCGGCATGCTCATCAGGAGATAGCGATACTGCGCCCATTGCAGCACCACCGCGACCAGCGCGAGCGCGCCGCCATACAGCAAACCATATCGGATGATGCCCTTCCCCATGTCCGCTCCGTGCCAGATCGCGCCGCGATGATCTAGATCACCTGATCCGGTAGAAGTCGGCCACCCTCTCGAGCGCGAGTTTGAGCACCAGTTTGCCGCTCCTGGCAGGCCAGCCGAGGGTCTTCTCCGCCTGCGGCAATCCCTCGCCCGCGCACACGACACGCCAGAGGATGTCTTCAAGCCCCTTGCCTGCTGCCTTGAGCGCGCCGTCGAAACGCTGTTTTGCCGCGATCTGGCGTTCGCTTGCGCTCAGCCCCTGCTCTCCGGTTGTCTTGATACGCACAGGGTCCCAGCGCATCGTGACATTGGGTGACAATTGCGCGCGCTCGTAATCGGCGCGCAGCGCCTCACCCGCATCAAACAGCTTGGCGGAGAGGTGCCCGCGCGAATGGAGCCATGCAATTGGCGATTCCGCCGCGTTGACGGTGACGCTTCGGCCTTTTGCACGCGCCGCCCCCTCGCGCCTTGGGCCTTCGGATGTAAGCTCCCTCTCGACCAGTTTGCGCATGTCCAACTCTCCTTTATCACCAAATGGGTGATTTGAGGCTTGCATTGCATCCGGCACTGTAGGAAAGTCCAAATTCGCCAAAAGGGTTCTTCGAGAGGTTCGAAACATGATCAATCGCATCCGCGAAATCCGAAAGGCCAAGGGCTTGACCCTCGCCGATCTTGCAGAGGCCTGCGAACCGCCTACCACCGCGCAGACGATCGGGCGGCTCGAAACGGGGATGCGCAACCTCTCGATCAAGTGGATGGACCGGATCGGAGCGGCTCTCGAGGTTGACCCCGAAGTGCTGGTGCGTTCGGAAGAGCAGAAGCGCGCGCAGGTTGTCGCCGAACTCGGCCTCTCCGAGCCCGAGGCGCTCAAGACTCCGCGTGAGGCGATCCTTCCCACCGAAATCGCGGCCAGCGGCGGGGATGCAACCATGCTGGTGCTCGAAGTTGCTGCATCGGTCGGCGAGTATCGCCCCGGCGACATGGTGTGGCTACGCCAGATCGATCCGGACGAAGCGGCAAGCGCAATGAACCGCGACTGCCTGATCCCCCGCCCCGGCGGTCGTTTCGCATTCGGTCGGCTGATCGACCGCAAGGGCACGCTGGTCGGCCTCCTGCCTGCTCAGGCGGGCAACAAGCAGCTTGTTATCGATAATCCGCCCTGGATCGCGGTCGCCACGATGCTGGTGAGGCCGCTGTGACGTTAATCTTGTTTGTCAGTCGGTTTTAACCGCAAACCCGCTAACATCCTGAATCGGAGAGAGGAGAGTATCGTGCGCAGTAATCGGCAGGAAGGTTCGTGATGAAGCACGTCCTGTCGCTCAGCACGCTCTATCCCAACACGACCAATCCGCGCTTCGGGACCTTCGTCGCACGCTCGCTCGAAGCGCTGGCGCGGCGCGGGGACTGGCGTGTAACGGTGGTCAATCCTATTGGCCTGCCCCCTGTGGCCGTGGGTCGCTACCGCGCGCTTGCTGGCCTCGATGAAGTCGCTGAGGAAGGCGGCATTACTGTTCACCGCCCGCGCTTTCGCCTGATCCCGGCGGTGGGCGCGCGCCGCAACGCCTCCGCCATCGCCAAGGCTGCCTTGCCCGTGATCCGCCGCATTCATGCCGAAAGCCCGATTGATGTGCTCGATGCGCAGTTCTTCTTCCCCGACGGCCCTGCCGCTGCCGAGATTGCTGACGCAATTGGAACGAAGCTTTCGATCAAGGCGCGGGGCAGCGACATCACCTATTGGGGCGGCATCGACTTTGCGCGAGCGCAAATGCTCGAAGCCGCTGAGCGCGCCGACCGCCTGCTAGCCGTGAGCGAGAGCCTTGCACGCCAAATGGAAGATATCGGCATGGATCGCCGCAAGATGCGCGTCCATTACACCGGCCTCGACCGCGACCGTTTCCGCCCGCTTGAGCACACGCAGCTGCGCGCGCAGTTGACCAAGGAACTGAGCTTCACAATGCCCGACAACGTGCCGCTGCTTGTCTGCGTCGGCGCTCTCATCAAACGCAAAGGTCAGGACATTGCGATTGCCGCGCTGAAAGCCATTCCGGGCGCGCGGCTGGTGCTGGTCGGCAAGGGTGAGGACGAGGCACACTTGCGCGATCTCGCCAGGACAATGGACCTTGATAAGCGGGTGCATTTCGCAGGGTCGCTCGACCACAACCGGATGCCGCTGGTGCTGTCGGCTGCCGACGTGATGGTGCTGCCTACCGCGAATGAAGGGCTCGCCAACGTCTGGGTGGAAGCGCTTGCCTGCGGGACTCCGGTGGTGACTTGCGACGTGGGCGGCGCTCGCGAGATCATCACCAACCACACGGCGGGACGGCTGGTCGAACGCAACCCCGAAGCCGTGGCGGCGGGCGTGAACGAGGTGCTCAACAACCCGCCCATGCGCAGCGCCGTCGCCGCGATGGCCGAGCGTTTCAGCTGGGAGACTAATGCGCTCGAGCTGGCGGCCCATTACGATGATTTGATCGGACGCTAACGCCTATCTGCAATCGGCCCACAGGGCCGCAAGGGCGCCGAGAAACCATGGGCGTCCGCCCGCAGGCGCCTCAAAGCGAAGCGAAGGGAATAGTGCCGAGGAAGTGCTCCCGAATGGGGGCACACCCAGCGACTACGCCTGCCCCAGCACCTTCTTTTCCTGAAGGTCCGCCTCGGTCTCCTTCGGCACGAAGCTGTCCGAAGTGACGCCCATCCAGACCAACAGCGGCGCTGCGAGATAGACGCTCGAATAGGTACCGATGAAGAGGCCCGCCGTAATTGCCGCGACGAGGCCGAAAAGGCTCGCCGGGCCGAAGAACAGCAGGGGCAAAAGCGCGACGAGCAGTGTAAGCGAGGTCATCACCGTGCGCGCCAGGGTTTCATTCACAGACAGGTCGAGCAGCTCTGGAAGCGGCATCTTGCGGTACTTCTTCAGGTTCTCACGGATGCGGTCGTAGACGACGATCGTATCGTTCAGCGAGTAACCGATGATCGCGAGGATCGCCGCGATGATCTGAAGGCTGAACTCCATCTGGGTCAGCGCAAACAGACCCAGCGTCACCGACACATCGTGGAACAGCGCGAACAGCGCGCCCACGCCGAATTGCCATTCGAAGCGGATCCAGATGTAGAGCGCCACCATCACCATCGCCGCGATCAGCGCGAGGGCTGCATCGTTTCTGAATTCGCCCGAGACCTTGCCCGAGACGCTGTCCACGCCATCGATGCGGATATCGGGATAGCTTTGCTGGATCTCGGTCACGATCGCGTTGGTCATCTCGTTCGCGAATTCAGGGTTGCCTTCCGCTTCGGGCGGCAGCTTGACCCGGATCGAAACCTCGTTGGGTTCGCCAAATCGCTGAACGATCGGGTCCTCGATGTTTTCAAGATCACCGATCACTTCGCGCAGTTCCACCACCGGCGCTTCTGCCGTCTCGGTGAAGGTCGCGCGGATTTCCTGGCCTCCGGCGAAATCGACGCCGTAATTGAGGCCCAGCGCAAGCACAGCGGCCCAGCTTCCCACGATCAGCACGATGCTGAGAATGAAGAAGGGAACGCGCAGTTTCAGGAACTTGATGTTGGTGTCCTGGGGCACGAGCTTGAGCAGTTTCATGTCTCGTCCTCCTTAAATCGTGATGTCTTTGGGGCGCTTGGCGGCGAGATAGCCGGACACCCACATCTTGGTCAGGGTCAGCGCGGTGAAGACCGAGGTTGCAAGGCCGATCACCAGCACGACCGCAAAGCCACGGATCGGGCCCGATCCGAACCAGAACAGCAGCACGCCTGCGATGAAGTTGGTGACGTTCGCATCGTAAATCGCACGGCTCGCTTCCTTGTAGCCGTTCTCGACCGCGGTGATGACCTTGCGGCCACGCTTGCGCTCTTCGCGGATACGCTCGTTAATGAGCACGTTGGCGTCCACCGCCGCACCGACAGTCAGCACGAAGCCAGCAATACCCGGCAAGGTCAGCGTGAAGTTTCCGATAGCCATCAGGCCCAGCAGGATCAGCACGTTGAACACCAGCGCCGCCGTCGCATACACGCCGAACCGGCCATAGGTCGCCACCATCAGCGCGATGACGGCAATCGAACCAATCAGCATCGCGATAAGCCCGCTGCGGATCGATTCTGCGCCAAGGTCAGGTCCGACGGTGCGTTCTTCCACCACGGTCAGCGGCACCGGCAGCGCCCCCGATTGCAGCGAGATCGCAAGCTCGTTCGCCGTGTCAGGCGTGAAAGCGCCGGAAATCTGTGCGCTACCGCCAAGGATCGGCTCGTTGAAGAACGGCGCCGAGATCACTTCGCCGTCGAGGATGATCGCAAAGCGCTCACCCACATTCTCGGTCGAAAGCTGAGCGAACTTCTGGCCGCCCTGCTGGTCGAACTGGATGTTGACGACGTTCTCGTTGGTCTGCGGATCGACGCCCGCGCGCGCATTGATAAGGCTGTCGCCGCGAATGCCGCCGAGGCGTTTGACCGCTTCGAACTGGCCGGCGAAATCGGTTTCAGGCGCGTATGGGTAGATCTGGCTTCCCGGATTGGCGACACCGGCAGCGGTGTTGGTCGGCAGGGCCTGCTGATCAACCAGCTTGAATTCAAGCTCTGCGGTCTCACCAAGGAGACGCTTGAGAGCAACCGGGTCCTGAAGGCCCGGCACCTGCACCACGATGCGATTTTCACCCTGGCGGATGATCGTCGGCTCGCGCGTGCCGAGAAGGTCGATACGGCGGCGCACGACTTCGACCGCGCCTTCCATGGCGCTGTTCAATGCGGTTGCCTGTCCGGCATCGGTCGGGCTCAGCACGATACGCTGTCCGTCGACAACCGATAGATCCCATTCACGGCGCAGGCCGTCGCCCATCATGATCGGTTCAAGCACCGCGCGTGCACGGTCGATGTCGGCCACGCTGTCGAGGATGAAGGAAAGCTGTCCGTCCGAGCGCGAAGTGTCTCCGAACTCGATTGCTGGCACCGCCTGGCGAAGCGCGGATTCGACCGCTTCTTCCATGTTCTCGAGCCGTTGGCTCGCGACATCAGCCGGGTTTGCCTCAAGCAGGAGGTGCGAGCCACCCGCAAGGTCGAGCCCCAGATTGATCTGCGGAAGCGAGCTTTCCTCCTCGTCTTCCCCGTCCACTTCGGGGAAAGCCGGAGCCTCTGCGGTTACATCGTCGGCGGGAGCCGGCGCGGGTTCGTCCGAGGAGGTGAAGCTGGATATGAGCGAAGGGATCGCGGCCGCTGCGAGCGCAAGGGTGAATACCCAGAGCGAAATCTTCTTCCAGAGTGGTGTATCAAGCATTGCCGTTCAGTCTTGAACCTTATGATATTTACCGTCGATGTCCGGGCTGACTTCGCATGGTGCTGCGCCAAGGCCCGGCATGCTGGTCTTAGTCGTTGGCGGGCTTGCCACCCGGCTCAATCAGGTCAGCAATGGTGTGCTTGACCGCTTTCACTCGAACATCCTTGGCGAGCTCAATCTCGGCATAGGTGTCGTCGACCTTCATGACCTTGCCTACCAGGCCGCCCTGCGTGACAACCTGATCGCCTTTCTTGAGGCCAGCGACCTTTGCCTGGTGCTCTTTCTGGCGTTTCATCTGCGGACGGATGATCAGAAACCAGAAGATCACGACCATGCCGATGATCGGCAACCAGTTGATCCAGCCCGGAGGCGCATCAGCAGCTCCGGCAGCGGCAAGAAGGTCAAGCATGTGTCAAAAGCCCGTTCGTTTTGCTGTTTAATAATCCCGAAAGCGGGCGCCCGCTGCGTGGCAATTGGCACGTCCGCTCTACCCTTATTCAGGTAAGTGGGCGCGGTTAGCAGCAATACAAGCAACGGGCAATTCGGCTAGCGCGCATGGTGGCAAACAGGCCACAGCTGTGTGTATCGCCTCGATAGCCGGTGGGATGGATCAGCTTTCGTCTTGCCAGCGCCAAACGCCACCCTTATAGGCCGCCTCCTCCACTGGATACGGGAAGTAGCGCAGCCTGGTAGCGCATCACACTGGGGGTGTGGGGGTCGCAGGTTCGAATCCTGTCTTCCCGACCAGTGGAGAATTTCACTCAACAGCCAGACCAGATGACGCAGCCGGTAATGGCGCACGCGGATTGACGCGCCTGCGGCCAGCAGAGCCGTGGAATCGATGGTCCGCAATCGGCCCAAATTTCGAACGTTTTTTGTCGAACGCAGATGACCGTTCGTCCCTTGAGCCTGTTCATTCATTTTAGCGATGCGCAAGGAACTTTCATGCTCCCTCAGCGTTTCTGTGCCTCGATGAATCCCCTGACCCATTCCAAACTCCTCCTCGCGACTTGCGCAGCCCTTGCCCTGTGCCCGGCACCGCTTTCGGCTGAGACAAGCGAAGGCGAGGCACTGGACGAGACCGGCGCGGCATCCACCGAGGCAAACACTCGCCGCACTTTCGTGCCGGAAGATTTTGCCCGCTTTGCCCCGCGAAGCGCTCTCGACATGGCGCGCCAGATCCCGGGCTTCTCCATCCGCGAAGGCGGCGGGGATCGCGGCCTCGGTCAAGCGGACACCAACGTCATCATCAATGGCAGGCGCATTTCGGGCAAGTCGAACGGCCCCGTCGCCGCCCTACAACGCATCCCGACCGAAGAGGTTGTCCAACTGGTGCTGGTCGACGGCGCGAGCCTCGATATTGGCGGCCTCACCGGTCAGGTGCTCAACGTCATCACCGCGAGCGGCGGCGGCATTTCAGGCCAGTTCCGCTACGCACCCCAGTTCCGCTCGTTCGGCACGCCCGCGCGCCTTTATGAAGGCCGCGTCGCGATTGCTGGCGGTGGTCAGAAGGACGAGTGGACGCTTGAGTTGGAAAACAACTCTGGCAGGCGAGGTGACGAGGGGATCGAGCGCGTGTTCGACGGCGCGCGCACGCTTATCGCGCTGCGGGATGAGGCCTCGAACTTCAATTCGGACCGGATCGGGCTTTCCGGCTCCTACACACGCGTGGCGGACAATGAGAATGTCCTGAACCTGACCGGCGAAGTGAACGGCTTCATCTTCCGTGAGAGCGAAATCTCGCTTCAGGATGGAATCGTCGGCCTGCCCGACAGCGCTCGCGACTTCCGGTCACAGGAAGACGAATACAACTTTGAAATCGGCGCGGACTACCAGTTCGACCTTGGCGGCGGGCGGCTCAAGCTTATCGCCTACCACCGCTACGAGGACAGCCCCACGGTCAGCCAGGCGATCACCAGTTTCGAGGATGGCTCGCCGGTCGTCGGAAGCCGCTTCACCCGCGATGCCGATGAAGGCGAGACGATCCTGCGCTCCGAATACAGCTTTGGTGCATTAGGCGGAGACCTGCTTGTTGCGGCCGAAGGAGTGAAGAACTTCCTCGACATCACCTCCGCGCTCGAAGTGATCGATGCGGGCGGCGATTTCCAGCCCGTCGCGCTGCCGGGCGCCACCGCGCGCGTGGAAGAGGACCGTGCAGAAGCGAGCCTCATTTACAGCCGGACGCTCGCCTCGACGCTGCAATTCCAGTCTTCACTGGGCGCCGAATATTCCAAGATCAGCCAGAGCGGCCCGCTTGGCCAGACGCGCACGTTTTATCGGCCCAAGGGCTTTGTTGCGCTCGACTGGAAGGCCAGCCCCAACATCAACATCGCAGGCCGCGTTGAACGGGTTGTAGGCCAGCTCAACTTCTTCGATTTCATCGCCTCGGTCGACCTCAATCAGGAACGCGCCGATGTGACCAATGCCGACCTCGTGCCACAGCAAAGCTGGGTCTTCGAGATTGAGGCAGCGATCAATCTCGGCGCGATCGGCACTCTGAACCTGCGGCCATTTTACGAGGACATCTCGGACATCGTCGACCAGATCCCGATCGAAGGCGGCGGTCAGGCACCGGGCAACCTGCCTTCTGCTGAGTCCTACGGCATTGCAGGCGACCTCACGCTTCTTTCCGAAGGGTTCGGCTGGCGCGGCACTCGGCTCGACTTCCGCGCTTCGGTGCGCGACAGTTCGATCGTCGACCCGCTGCTTGGCACGACGCGGCGACTGTCGGGCAACGACATTCTCGATGTCGGCATGGACCTGCGCCACGATTTCCAGGGCACATCCTGGGCGATAGGCACGTCGGCCAGCTACGAGGACAACGCACGCAACGTGCGCCTCGACGAAATCGCGCTGCGAACCGAAAGCTTTCCCGGTTTCGTGAGCGCCTTTATCGAGAACAAGGACGTCGCCGGCCTCACCATTCGCGCCAACGTCGCCAACATCGCTGACCGCGACAATCGCTTCGACCGGACCGTCTTCGTTGATCGCCGGGCGGGCGTCATCGACTTCATCGAAGACCGAGACCGCGAGTTCGGGACGATTTTCACACTCGAGATTGAAGGTTCGTTCTAACCGTCCTACGCGCACCTCCACATAGAGAGGACGCTACAGATGACGACCCCACCCCTGCCCAAGGTGCGCAGCTGGCTGTTTGCTCCCGGCGACAGCGAGAAGAAGATGGCAAAAGCCATCGCGAGCGACGCCGACATTGCGCTCATTGACCTTGAGGATTCGGTAGTCCCGGACCGCAAGGCCGAGGCGCGCAAGATGGTTGCAGACGCGATTGCAAATGCGCCCGACACATCGCGCGTTTGGGTTCGGGTCAATCCGCTCTCGGGCGGATGGACCGAGGATGATCTCGATGCGGTAGTGGCAGCAGGCCCCGGAGGATTGTTTCTGCCCAAGGCCGAAGGCGGTCATCATGTCGAGGCGCTCGACGCGCTCATCACACCGCGCGAGGTTTCGGCAGGGCTTGCCCCCGGCTCCATCAGGGTCGCAGCGCTCGTTACCGAGACAGCCGCTGCGATGTTCACCACCGGGACCTATGACAACACCCCGCGCCTCGCTGCAATGAGCTGGGGCGCTGAGGACCTGTCGAGCGAACTCGGCGCCAGCGAGCAACGCGGGCCTGACGGCGAATACGCTCACGTTTACGAGATGGCGCGTAGCCTTTGCCTACTCGGCGCGGTCAAGGCAGGCGTCGCTCCGATCGAGACCGTACAGCCGGAGTTTCGCGATCTCGAAAAGCTGGAAACCCGCGCCCGCCGGGTTCGTGCGCAAGGCTTTCGCGGAATGCTCGCCATCCATCCGGCACAGGTCGCGCCGATCAACGCGGCCTTCACGCCGAGCGCGGATGAGATCGCGCACGCCCGTGCCGTGGTACAGGCCTTCGCTGACAATCCCGGAGCGGGCGCGCTGCAACTCGACGGTGCGATGATCGACCGTCCGCACCTCGCCCTGGCGGAAAGGCTGCTTGCCGAAGCGGGCGAATAGACTCGATTATCGAACCAATTAAAATTTTTAACTCTCCTACATGAACCCATTTGGTTAGTACGCTCGCTCGATTCCCAACAGGAGCGCTGCAATGGCCATTCTCGAAACCCTCATCGGTCCGATCACTTCCCTGCTCGACAAGATCATTCCCGACAAGGAAGCCCGGGCGAAAGCCCAGCTTGAATTGATCCGGCTCGAAGGCACGCAGGATCTCGCCATGATCGAGGCGCGCCTCGCAGCGATCGTCGCAGAGGCGCAATCGAAAGACCCTTGGACCAGCCGCGCGCGCCCAAGCTTTCTCTATGTGATGTACGTCCTGATCCTGACCGCCCTTCCGATGGGGCTGCTGAGCGCCTTCAATCCGGGTGCGGCGCGTGATATTGCGGGCGGGATGAACGCTTACCTCGCGGGACTACCCGAACCGCTCTACGCGCTCTTCGGTACCGGCTACCTCGGCTACACCGCCGCGCGCCAATGGGGGAAAGTGAAGGGTGTGGATCGGTAGTGGTCGCGCGCCCTGATCCCGTGGCGTCGGCATTCCTTCAACTGGCCGTGCAGCCCACCCCCCCCTTTGCTTCAGCGCATTAAAGGTTTATAAACTGTGCGCCTCATGTCGCACGGTTCGCTCGTAGAACGAGACTGGAACCAAAGCGGCAAAAGATAAAAAACGGGGAGTCGACATGAAAAGAACGGTATTTGCCGGAGTCTCGGCGATCGCACTTTCAATGCCAGGCATAGCGCTGGCACAGGACAACATCAGCACCGTCACCCAGTCAGGCACCGGCAGCGATGCCGATGTGACCCAGACCGGCGACACCAACGAATCGGTTCTGACGCAGGACGGCACGCCTACCGGCGTCGATGGCATCGCGAATGAAGCGACCATTCTGCAGGAAGGCTCGAACGGTTATTCCGAAGGGACGCAGACCGGCGACAACATTCTCAATGTCACCCAGACCGGCGACAGCGACGGCATGAATTCCGAAGTATTCCAGACCAATGCAGGCGGTGGAACCAGCAACCAGGCTGACGTGACACAGCGCGGCCTTGGTCAGGGCTTTGGTTCGGGGACCGGCAATTTCATCAACCAGAGCGGCACGAACGGCGACATTGACGTCATCCAAGATATCGGCACGACCGATGCGGTCAGCCTCGTCATCCAGCGCGACCAGAACCAGACTGCTGAGGTAACGCAGACTGCGGGCGTAAATGTTCAGTCCTTCATCGAGCAGGAACAGAACACGCAGACCGCGACTGTCCGGCAGACCGGCGATGACAACTTCTCCGACATCTTCCAGTCGCAACGCCTGAACGATGCCGATGTGCAGCAGACGATGGCTGGTAACAGTTCGGAAATCATTCAGGATGGTGAGGAAGGCGACGTCGATGTCGATCAGACCGGCATGGGCAATGAAAGCTTTGTCGATCAGGACGACAACACCGACCGCGGCCGCATCCTGATTACCCAAAGCGGGAACGAGAACGAGTCAGAAGCCTTTCAAGACGACGACGATTCGATCATCACCCACACTCAGAGCGGGAACGATAACGTCGCCGACACCGATCAGGGTTCGGAAGACAGCGAAAGCACCATCACCCAGTCGGGCAACAATAACGAGGCCACGGTTGTTCAGGGTGATGTTTCCGACGATCAGTTCAGCACCATCGTTCAATCGGGCAGCCGGAACACCGCAGAAGTTCAGCAGGGAACCGACGCGTCTGGCCCGAACGACGACTTCAACACCAGCATGATCACCCAGTCGAGCAACGACAACACGGCAGTGGCTGATCAGCTCTCGAGCGATACGAGGCACACGCTGGTACAGGAATTGGGTGATTTCAACCGAAGCACGACACTGATTGGCGATGACACGGTCGGTGCAAATCCTGTGCCGACCAATATCGACGTCACCATCCGTCAGGCCGGTGCGATGAACACATCAACCGTTACCGCGTCGAGCAACAACAGCGACGTGTTTGTCGACCAGATCGGCTTCATGAACACCTCGACGGTCACGCAGAACCTGGGCGGCGACCTTAACACCGCCGACGTCAACCAAGATGGCGACAACGGCACGTCGACCATGACGCAGTCGGGCACGAGCAACATGTCGATCCTCAACCAGGACGGCACGTTCAATATCAGCGTGATCACCCAGAACGGGACGTCCAACATGGCGACCACCAATCAGGGCGGCACGGGCGATTTCTCCTCGACCTCGCAGATCGGGACCGGAAACGTCGCGACCGTTTCGCAGAATTTCCCCTGATCTGAGTTTTGATACCACACCAATTCGAAGGGCCGCGATGTGCGCATCGTGGCCCTTCTTGCTTTCTTAGCGCCGCCAACCCGGCTAACCCGATCACATGAGCGAAACCTCGAACACAGTCTTCGTCCTCAACGGGCCGAACCTCAACCTGCTCGGCCTGCGAGAGCCTGAAATCTACGGCTCCACCACGCTCGATGAGATTGCAGGAATGCTAGAGGATCGCGCGCTCGAGCTCGGGCTCACCATCGACATGCGGCAGACCAATCACGAAGGCATGCTGGTCGACTGGCTCCACGAGGCGCAGGCGCAGGGCGCACGCGCGGTTCTGATCAACGCGGGCGCTTACACGCACACCTCGATCGCCCTGCTCGACGCCGCCAAAGCGATAACCACTCCGGTTATCGAAGTGCATCTAAGTGATCCAAAAACGCGAGAAGAGTTTCGCCATGTCTCCTATATCGGCATGGCAGCGGCCAAAACGGTAGAAGGGCACGGCCCCGATTCCTACCGCATCGCATTGGAAGCCGTAGCGTCGGGCGAAGTCTGATCTCGCAGGCGCACTTGCGAATTTTGCGTGCTTTGCCACTTGCCAGCCGCAATTCGCGTCAATAGTCACACCCGCAACCAACCACGCCATGGAAACATGGGGCCATATTAGGGGAACGCATGGCTGAGAAGAAATCCGGCATGAATGTCGACACCGCTCTCGTTCGCGAGCTTGCAGAAATGCTCAACGAGACCGGCCTTACCGAAATTGAAGTCGAAGATGATGATCGTAAGATCCGCGTCGCACGCAACTTTCCTGGCGGTGGAGGCGGCGGTGCGAACCTCACGCCGGCGCAAATCGCAGCCTTTGGCAACCTCGTCGGCGGCGCGCCAGCAGCCCCTGCTCCCGCTCCGGCGGCGGCTCCTGCAGCCGCACCGGCACCTGAAGCGCCCGCCGCTGACGCACATGCCGATGCGCTCAAGTCACCGATGGTAGGCACTGTCTATCTCGCTCCCGAGCCGGGAGCCGCTGATTTCGTCAACGTCGGCGACAGCGTGAAGGAAGGCGACACGCTGCTCATCGTCGAGGCGATGAAGGTCATGAACCCCATCACCGCCGACAAGTCGGGCACGATCAAGGCGATCCTTGTCGCCAACGCCCAGCCGGTCGAATTTGACCAGCCGCTTGTTGTAATCGGGTAAGCAGACGTGGCCATTACTCGCATACTGATCGCCAATCGCGGCGAAATTGCGCTGCGCATCCACCGCGCGGCGCACGAAATGGGGATCGAGACAGTCGCGGTGCACTCGACCGCCGATTCAGACGCGATGCATGTGCGGCTGGCAGACCATGCAGTCTGCATCGGCCCGCCCGCAGCGTCGGAAAGCTATCTTAACCACGCCAACATCATCTCGGCTGCGGAAGTCGCAGGCTGCGACGCGATCCATCCGGGCTACGGCTTCCTCTCGGAGAACGCCAAGTTCGCCGAGATCGTCGAAGCGCACGACATCGCGTGGATCGGGCCCAAGCCTGAGCACATCCGCACGATGGGCGACAAGGTGCAGGCGAAGAAGACCGCTGGCGAACTTGGCCTTCCGCTGGTCCCAGGCTCCGACGGAGCGGTCTCCGATCCCGAGGAAGCCAAGAAAATTGCAGCCGAAATCGGCTATCCCGTGATCATCAAGGCCGCCTCCGGTGGCGGTGGCCGCGGCATGAAGGTGTGCGAGAGCGAGGACAAGCTCGAGACGCTGATGAAGCAGGCCGGCAGCGAGGCAAAGGCCGCGTTCGGCGATGCGACGGTCTATATCGAGAAGTATCTCGGCAACCCGCGCCACATCGAATTCCAGGTCTTCGGCGACGGCAACGGAAATGCGATCCATCTGGGCGAGCGCGATTGCTCGCTCCAGCGTCGCCACCAGAAAGTGCTCGAAGAAGCGCCCTCCCCCGTCATCAGCGACGATGAACGCGCGGCGATGGGCGAGGTCTGCTCCAAGGCGATGCGCGACATGGGCTATCGCGGTGCAGGGACGATCGAATTCCTGTGGGAGAACGGCGAGTTCTACTTCATCGAAATGAACACCCGTCTGCAGGTCGAACACCCCGTCACCGAAGCGATCACCGGGGTCGACCTGGTGCGCGAACAGATCCGCATCGCGGCTGGCAAGCCGCTTTCGGTGGCGCAGGAAGACCTGCGTTTCACCGGCCACGCAATCGAATGCCGCATTAATGCCGAGGACCCGTTCACCTTCGCGCCCTCGCCCGGCAAGGTCACTTACTACCACCCGGCAGGCGGCATGCATGTGCGCGTCGATTCAGGCCTGTACGCAGGTTATTCGATCCCGCCCTACTACGATTCCATGATAGCCAAGCTGATCGTCTATGGGCGCAATCGCGAAGGGTGCATCATGCGCCTTCGCCGCGCGCTTGAGGAAATGGTGGTCGAGGGGGTGAAAACCAACATCCCGCTTCATCAGGAATTGCTGCGGCAGGACGATGTCCTCAATGGCGATTATTCGATCAAGTGGCTGGAAGAGTGGCTGGCGGAGCGATCGAGCTGATCAGGGCTGCGCTCTGATCGTCGGCTGGCACGAAAGCCTCGATCCGCAAGGCCGCGAGGCCAAATTCGCCCGGCGACGCGATCGAGGACAGCACCGAGATAACGCGCAGGGTCTCGCCTCGTAACGTGTAGCGCTCCTCAAGGACGCTTGGCGGATCGCTCAGTCGCGCCGTCCACTTGGCAACCGCCGGATAGCTTTCAAACCGGGCAATCGTGGCGCTGAGCGAGGGGAAATGCGATGCCTCTATCCGCAATCGTCTGAGCGTTTCGGGGATGACCTCTTCAGGGTTTTCCATCCAGCGGATCAGTCCGTCAGGGTGGAAGACCAGATCGTACATGTTGGCCTTTCCGTCCGCTGCGGTCGCTTGCCACAGATCCTCTCCCCCGCCAGCATAGGTAAGCAGCGTATCAAGCGCCGCATTGCTCTGCACCAGAGTGCCGTCCGGCTCGAAAGTGCAGGCGGGCCATGGCGACAGGCGCTCAAAAAAACCCTGGGGAAGCGACGCCGTATGTTCAGGCGCACTTAGCTCGGTCCTGCCGCCGGCAAGCGGCCTGAACAGCGCCCTTTGCTCCCATGCCCGTAGCGCCATCGCCTTCGCCAGCTTTGCCAAGGCGGACTGACCCGGCTTTGACCGGCCGGTCTCCAGAAAGGAGATGTGACGCTGTGAAAGGTCGGCCCGCATCGCAAGCTCTTCCTGCGACCAACCCCGGTCACGGCGCAAACGGGCGAGGATGTTCCCAAACTCCATACCCCACCGATTATAACCCAAAGGTAATTGAGTCCATTATCTCTTGAATGCATTTCTGCCGTCAGCAACGGGAGAAGAGACGATGATGGAGCGTTGGCAGGCATGGATCGACGCCTTCGATGAAGCGGTCGAAACCGACAACTGGGATAAGCTGGAGCCGTTCCTCGCGCCGCAGGTCACCTATACAGTGACAGGTGTTCCCTTCGCCTGCCGCCTCGAAGGCCGCGATGCCGTGATATCGGGTTTCCGAAAGTCGATCGCGAACTTCGATCACCACTTTGACGAGCGTCAGTGGTTCCCAGTGGGGCTGCGCCACTTCGAACCCGGCACGATCACGGCGCGTGCGATGGGTATTTATAGGCTGGGCGACAAACCGCTGCTGCATTTCTCCGCGCACAGCCTGTGGCAGTTTTCAGGCGATCAGATCACGGCGATGAACGACTGGTACGATCTGGCCGAGGCAGATGTGAAAAACGCGCTGGGCTGGATCGCAGAGCACGCACCAGGCCTCGACGCATCCTACGCATAAGGGACAATTCTATGAGCGACTATATGGACAGCCTTCACAAGATGATGGCGATCTGGAACACCACCGATGCGGCAGAAATCGAGCGGCTGACCGAAGAAGCGCTTGAATACAATGTCCATTTTGCCGACCCGAACCACAACATCGTCGGGCGCAAGGCGTTTATCGAGATGGTTCATCAGACGCAGAAACAGATCCCGGGAGCGGCATATTCGCACAACAGCGAGATCGAGATGCAGAACAATTTCTGCCGCTATCACTGGAAGATCGAGATGGGCGACAAGCGGCTGATGGACGGCTTCGATATGACCGAGGTCAACGATGCGGGAAAGATCGTGAAAGTCATTGGCTTTTTCGGACGGCTTGAAGCGAACGATTGATCGCTTTGCGCCACTGGGACGAGGTCAAGTGACCTCACTCGCATGGCCATTCGTTTCGTCGTCTGACGCTTCGATCACTGTCTCGACCGCTCCATTGCGCGCAGTTATCGCGCTGATCGGACAAGTCAGGCGATAGAGAAAGGCCGCAGGCGCGATTTCAAACCGGCCCTTGCCGCCGAGCAGACGCGGCACAATGCGCGTCAAAAGCGTCTCGCTGAACTCGTCGAGCGGCAGTGGTGTGCCCGCAGGCGGCTCATCTGAAACGCTGTCGAAGTCGCTTTCTTCGGAGGTTGATCCGAAGCTCTCTCGCCATTCCAGAATCAGGCTGGCCTCCTCGTCATCCGCATCTGACCCATCAACCGTCCAACTGACCGCGATGTGCCCGCGAGCTTGATCCGCCCGTCCGATCTGGACAAAGCGCGAGGCAAGCTCCCAAGCGATAAGGCTCAATTGCTGAGCGCCCTGCGCACCGACTTCGACAACCGGCCCGTCTGTGCTCAACTGTTGCGCAGGCGAATTGAAGAGCGGTTCGATCTGTCTCCGGATCACTCTTTCAAGGCTTGCGCGTGCGGTATCGTCCTGCTCCATCACGGTCGAAGTCGCTATGGCGAGCGCATTGATGCGGCCTCGCAATTCGCGCAGGAATCGTTCCGGATACTGGCTGATTTCGACGCCCGGCCGCGTAAGCGATGAGACCACCTGAATAAGGTTGCGGCTCCGCTGGACCGCATCGCGCGCGGTCAGAGCCAACCGGGTGTTCGCATCGTTGAGTTCTTCCGTCCGCTGCCTGACTCGGCTCTCAAGCTCATCGCGCGAGCGTGACAGGTCGGCAAGCGTCACTTCCAGCTTTCCGATGACCTCTTCGTGCGTATCCGGGGTGGGTATTCGCAGGAACACCGGGATGAGCCTGAACAGCACGAATGCGGTGGCGAGCGAGACTATGCCCGTTGCGAGCTTCACCGCGCCGGTGAAGGGATAGATCGGGTACCAAAGCGTCACGATCCCCATGAAATGAGTGATGCCGCAAAGTAGGATGAAGGCAGCAAAAAGCGCCACCAGCGCTCGGTGCCGAAGGTCGTCTCTTCGGCGCATGACCATGACCAGCGCAAGCGGTATCGCCATGTAGGCGACGAAGATCATGAGATCGCTGCCGGCCCACAGGATGACCAGCCAAGGCTCCCACAAAAGGCACATGCCATGGGGCATATATTGATCGTATTCGAACACGCCTCACCCTCGCTTTCGCAGTGCGACGCACCCATCGCCAGGGGCCCTTCTAGCCCGAAGTGGGCGCTACTTGCCTCCGTGGAACCACCTAGGCTCGGTCCGATCTGGCGGTGTTTTCAGGAAATAGGCGGCTTTCTGCCTCTGGGGGCTTGGTAAACCGGCCACAATTGGTGCTATAAGATGACGAAATCGCCCCAGCGGGATCGGGGGCCACGCACTGTCGAAGGGCCTCTCTTGAAGCAAGACGTCATATCCCGCAGCGATTCCGAGCGGCATCCCATCGCCATTCCGGAAGCAAAGCGCAAAACTCAGATTGTCATCGTCGGCGGCGGCGCAGGCGGGCTAGAACTCGTGCGCAAGCTTGGCGCGAAATATGGCCGCAAGCGCCACGACATCATTCTGGTCGACCAGAACCTGTCCCACATCTGGAAACCGCTTTTGCACGAAGTCGCCGCCGGATCTCTCGATGCCAATCTCGACGAGGTTGGCTATCGCGGACATTGCGCGCGCTGGGGCTATCGTTTCTTTCAGGGACGCCTTGAAAGCATTGATCGCAAGGCCAAGACCATCCGTCTCGCGCCCGTGATGGATGACGATGATGAAGAGATCATCGGCGCGCATACGATCCGCTATGACATGCTGGTGCTCGCCATCGGTTCGGTTTCGAACGACTTTGGCGTACCGGGGGTAGCGGAGCATTGCCTTTACCTCGACAGCCGCCGGCAGGCGGATCGATTCCGTACGCTTCTGCTCAACCACTGCCTTCGCGTGAGCCGTGCGATGATCGAGAATCCGGGTGCAGATTCGCGGGTGAAGGTTGCGATCGTCGGAGCAGGCGCAACGGGAGTGGAACTCGCCGCAGAGCTCTACAACGCGGCTGGCGCGCTCAAGCACTATGGCCTCGAAGTGTTCGATGAAAGCCGCCTCGACGTCACCATTCTGGAGGCCGGCCCTCGCATCCTTCCCGCCCTGCCCGAGCGTCTTTCGACCTCTGCACGCAAGGAATTGAAAGCGCTCGGCGTCGAGGTGCGCGAGGGGGTGCAAGTGGTCGAAGCCAAACGCCGCCAGCTCATTACCAAGACCGGCGAAACGATCGAGGCCGACCTGATGGTCTGGGCTGCGGGCGTCAAAGGCGCAGAATTCCTGAGCACGCTGGGGCTGGACACGACGATGCGAAACCAGATCGTCGTCACTGAAACGCTTCAGACCGTGACCGATCCCGATATTTTCGCGATCGGCGACTGCGCCTCCTACTCGCCTGACAGCGACGCGCCGCCCATCCCTCCGCGTGCGCAAGCTGCGCACCAGATGGCGGACACCGTATTCAAAAACCTGCGGCTTCGTGAACAGGGGCGACCGCTCAAGCGCTTCGTCTATCAGGACAACGGATCGCTCATCTCGCTCAGCCGCTTTTCAACCGTGGGAAGCCTGATGGGCAACCTCGTTGGCGGAGCAATGGCGGTTGAAGGGCGTATAGCGCGCTTCATCTATACCTCGCTCTACCGGATGCACCTCATCGCGATCCACGGCTGGCTCAAGGGCATGGGGCTGATCGTGATTGGCCGCGTAAACCGCATCGTGCGGCCCAAGCTCAAACTTCACTAAAAGTCGATCTTGAGGCGCACTTCGGCGCCATCGGCATCAAAGCCGCCAACGCCCTTCTTGATGACATTGGCCTCGGCCTCCGCATCCTCGCTTAGCCGGACGCGAGCGCGTGGGATCGCGCTGCCTTCGGTCAATTCGGCGGCGGTCGGGCCGTAAGTCGGACCAATTCGGGGCGAGAGCACCGTCTCACGGCACACGATGATTTCCGGATTGAACGGATCGGGCTCTATCTCGTCGAGGCATTCGGTCGGAGGCGGAGCAAGCGGAGTAAGGTCGATCACCAGCGAGCCGTCCTCGCGCGTGGTTGTGGGCAGGCCCTCATCCGTGTTCGCAGGTGAAGGCAGTTCGATGACCACCGGCACGGGAGGCTCATCCAGCATTCTCGAACCTCCTATGCTCGCGTCTCAGACCGGGTCACCCCTGCGGTAAGCAGCTATTCGAAACTGAAACCAGCAGCCTCGGCTTCAGCGATGATTTCTGCACCCGTTTTCTTCGGGCTCTCCTGCGCGATGTCGAACCAGTCGGGTTTCTCTTCGATGAAAATCTGGTGCTTGATCGGCAGGCCCGAAGGCAGTTTGAACAATCCGGCAAGGAACGTGCGATTGCCCGTGGGCAGGAACTTGTACCACAGATTGCTGCCGCATTTCTTGCAGAAGGCGCGCTCTGCCCAGTCGCTCGATTGATAGGTGCTGATGTGCTCCTCACCGGAGAGCGAGAAATCGTCCGCCTCAATCCCGGCATACATGCTGCCTCCCCAGCGCTGGCACATGCCGCAGTGACATACGTCCACTTCCGCGTGGGCAGCATTCAGGGTGATTTTGACGCTGCCGCAAAGGCAGTGACCTTGGAGCGGCTCGGCGAGGCGCTCCGCATCGCTCACAGCGGGACGCCGGGTTCGTGCTTGGAGGTGCGAATCGTCAACGAGGTCTTCACGCTCGCGACGTTGGGCGCAGGCGTCAGCTTGCTGGTCAGAAATTCCTGAAAGCTTTGAAGGTCCTGGCTCACGATCTTGAGAATGAAGTCGATCTCGCCATTGAGCATGTGACACTCGCGAACTTCGGGAAGGTCGGCCATGTGCTCTTCAAATTCGCGCAGAGCGCTTTCGGCCTGGCTCTTCAGGCTCACCATCGCGAAAACGGTGATCGCAAAGCCAAGTTTCGAAGGGTCGAGATCAGCGTGATAGCCGCGGATGACGCCGTCTTCCTCAAGCCCGCGAACACGGCGAAGACAAGGCGGCGCGGTGAGACCGACGCGCTGCGCCAGCTCCACATTGGTCACGCGCCCTTCAGCCTGAAGCTCGCTGAGCAGACGCTTATCGATCTCATCCAGATTTGCCATCGAAACCAAGAACCCCCTGAAGGCCTGCACAATAGAAAGATCCCGTTGCTCACGGGCAGCAGATTGCCTTACCCTACAACAACCTTTTGCAAGAACTTGAACGGTTTTGCTTGGGTAAAGCTAATTTTATTATGTGTGCCAGCAATTGTCCCGCTTTGCAACGCAGTGTGCGATGGTCCTGCGACAAATCGCTCATGATGTTAGGAGTTAATTGCCGAATTGCGTCCAAGTGACTGGCTTGGATTCGCAAACGGCTCCTTGCCGCCAAGCGGTGCAGCTGATGGATTTGGAGCCTGGATGTTTTTCGATGATCGCCTTGCGACGGTGCTACGCCAGCGCGCGCAGAGCGATGGGTCGAAGCGCACGCAATACCGGCAATTGCTCGATATACTCGGCGCTGAGCGGATGGGTGCAGCCAATGTCTCGCGAGATCCAAGCCTTGCCGCCGCCGCGTGGCTGAGGATGGATGCACTGGCAGAGGCAATCCCGTCAGCTGACCGCGCGCGCATGGTGCGCGAACCGGGCTGGCGCTTTCGCAATCCGGAACTGGCCGCACATCTTGCGGACGCGGAGCCCGACGTGGCGTCGGCCGCTTTGTCGCGGGCGCAGTTGTCCGATGATGACTGGGCAGCGCTGATCCCGCGCCTCCCGGTTCGCGCGCGCGGTTTCCTGCGCCTGCGCAATGACTTGCCAGCCAAGACCGAGAAACTGCTTGAGAAACTGGGCGTCTATGACCGCGGCCTGCCCTCGCCCGAAACCGGTGTTCTTGCCGAGGTTGAGCGCGACCTGATCGTCCCTTCAGAGCCCCCTCAACCTGAGCCGCTCGAACTTGAAGATGAATTCATAGAAGAGCCGGAGAAGGCGCCGCAATTCGAGCCTGAGGGCGAAGACGAACTGGAAAGCGATCCTCAAAGCGAGGGTCGCAGCGAAATCTCCGCCCTGGTGGAGCGGATTGCCGCCTTCAAGCGCAACCGCGGCGGCAAACCGCGCGGTGACGACGATCAGCTCATGCCGCGCCTCCCGCTGGGGGAACAAGCTGGCGGTTCGACGCGCAAAATCGCCGCATTCGGCTTCGCAGGCGACGCGGCGGGCCGGATCGAATGGGCAGACGGTGAAATCGCGCCCATGGTGATTGGCTCACGTTTGGTGGCCCCTGCCCGTCTTGGAAGCGCGGCGGTTCAGACCCCGCTTGAGCGTGCTGTTGCCCGCAGGCAGCCGATCAGCGGCGCAAGCCTAAGCCTCGATGGGGCCGAGGGGATTGCCGGCGAATGGGTGGTCGACGCGCAGCCGCGCTTTACCGAAGGTGGCAACTTTGCAGGCTATGTCGGGCGCTTCCGTCGTCCAGCTAGTTCAGGACAACCTACCCAAACCGCAGCGCAGCGAGAGGCTGACCGCATTCGCCAGCTTCTTCACGAGTTGCGTACACCAGTGACCGCGGTTCAGGGCTATGCCGAGGTCATCCAGCAGCAATTGTTTGGCAACGCCCCGCACGAATATCGCGCGCTCGCAGCCGCCATCGCGGCGGACGCAGCCCGGATCCTTGCAGGATTTGAAGAACTGGACCGCCTTGCGCGGTTGGAAACCGGCGTGATCGAAGTTGAAAGCGGAGTAGCCAATCTCACCGCGCTCACGCAGCGCACCGTGGGTCAGCTCGCCCAGGTTCTTGGGCCGCGCATGTCGGGCATCGAGCTGGCCGCCATTGATCCCGATGGCACCGGTGAAGCCGTGATGGCCGCCGTCGATCCGGAGCAGGCAGAAGCGCTTCTCTGGCGCCTTCTGGCAACGCTGGGAGGTGGATGCGCAGCTGGAGAGATGCTCACTGCATCGGTTGAGCGTGACGGCGATTTTGCCAAGCTTACCAGCGAAGTGCCTGCGCAACTTCTGAGCGAGGAGAATATCTTCGCAGCTGACGCCCGGCCCCTTGGATCTGCAATCAATGCGGGGCTGTTCGGCGCCGGGTTTGCCCTGCGCCTCGCGAGGGCCGAAGCTCGCTCGGGCGGCGGCGATCTGGTGTGCGAGGACGAAATCATCGTTCTCACCTTGCCCATCGCGCAAGATTGAAACGGTATCCAGCGAGGCTCCCGGTAAGGCTCCGCTTACACATTGTCGCTATAGCGATGGGCCATGCAGGCAGCAGCCCAACCACAAGCGCCCGTTAATACCGGAGCGCATGGCGTTTCGATGATCGAGCCACCGCTCGCATCGGCGAAGGCTTCCTTTGCGCCTGATTTCGGTCAGCGGGTACTGCTAACGGTCGACACCGAAGAGGAGTTTGATTGGGAAGGCCCCTTCACCCGCGACCAGCACGGCCTGCGTCATGTCGAGGCCATTCCGCGCTTTCAGACGTTCTGCGAGGATATCGGTGCTCATCCGGTTTATCTGGTCGACTGGCCAATCGCGACAGATCCGCGCGCTGTTGAAATCATTGGCGACGCAGTAAACCGAGGGGTCGCTGACGTCGGCGTGCAGCTTCACCCTTGGGTCAATCCGCCTTTCGACGAGGAAGTGTGTGCACGAAACTCTTACGCCGGAAGCCTCCCGCCCGAGCTGGAAGCCGCCAAGTTCAAGGCGCTGCGCGACCGGATCGAGGAAGCATTCGGCACGCCGCCCCTGATCTATCGTGCCGGTCGGTATGGCCTTGGCCAGCATTCAGCGCAGATCCTCAAGGACAATGGCATCCGCATCGACACATCGGTGCGCTCACTGTTCGATTACGCTGCCCAATACGGCCCAGATTACTCCAATCACCCGCTGGCCCCCTACTGGGTGGATGAAGCGCGCGAACTGCTCGAACTGCCTGTGACGAGTGTCTATTGGGGCCCGCTGCGCATGCTGGGTAAGCACATCCACCGATTGCAACGCCATATCCCGACCTTCTTTTCAGGTTTCTCGCGGTTGAAGCTTCTCGAACGGATCGCTCTAACTCCGGAAGGCGTCACCAGCGCAGAGGCGATGCGCGGCATCGATGTGGCCCTGGATGAAGGTTTGCCGCTCCTGGTCCTGTCATTTCACAGCCCGACACTTGCGCCGGGCTATACTCCTTATGCAGCCAGCACGCGCGATGTTGAGCGGCTGTATGAGTGGCTGAGCGACGTCTACGCCTATCTCGGCAAGCGCGGCGTGCGCACTGCGAATGTCGCCGACATCATCAACGCCACACAAAGGTGAACCATCCGCTTGTACTGGCCGAAATGTGGCTGTAGTGCCCGTGCTGCTTAACGCCACAGCACGCGCTGATGGTTCCGGGGGGCCTGTAGCTCAGCGGTTAGAGCTGGCCGCTCATAACGGCTAGGTCGCGGGTTCGAATCCTGCCGGGCCCACCATACCCCCACCTGGATAGCTGAGACGAAAGCGCGGCACGTAGACCTCCGCGATGCCAGATGGGCACCAGCATTCTCCACTGGTCGTTTATCCGCCCCACCGTTCAAGCTTTCTGTAGATTGTGGACGGGCTGACCCCCAGTCCCCGCGCAGCTTTGACGATGTTGCCGGAATGGCGCGCGATTGCCTGCTCGATCGCGAGGCGTTCGATCTGGTCGAGTGTCATGCCGGAAAAGTCTGCGGTCATCGCACTTTGCGCGTCGGCAATTGGAAAGGTGGGAGTGGCCGCTTCGCCGGTCGAGAATTGCGGCGGTGCGCTTGGTGCAACCGGGCGCCGTGTGAGCGCGCCAATTCCCGCCAGATCGAGTTTGTCGCCAGAGCCGGTGATGATCGCGCGCCGCAGCGTGTTCTGCAATTCTCGGACATTGCCGGGCCAACTGTGCTGAGCAAGATAAACCTCGCTTGCAGGGGTGAAGCCGGTGATTGCGCGGCCTTCCTCGGCGGCAATCCTCTCGGCCAGCTTTCGTGCAATCAAGGAGATGTCGTCGCCGCGCTCGCGCAGAGCCGGAAGCGCGATGGGGATCACATTGAGGCGATAGTAAAGGTCTTCGCGAAAGCGCCCCTCTGCGACTTCGCGCTCGGGATTTCGGTTGGTTGCGCACACGATGCGAACGTTGACCGGTTCGGCAGCGGAACTGCCGACACGCTGGATCATGCCGGTCTGCAGGAAACGCAGCAGCTTGACCTGCAGCTTGAGATCCATCTCGCAAATCTCATCGAGGAACAGCGTCCCGCCATCGGCGGCCTTAGCCGCCCCGATCCGGTTCTCGACAGCCCCGGTGAAGGCGCCTTTGACATGGCCGAAGAGTTCGGATTCGAGCAGGTTTTCAGGGATCGCACCGCAGTTGATCGCTACGAACGGCCCGCTGCGGCGCTTGCTGGCTGAATGGATGGCCTCCGCCGTCACTTCTTTTCCTGTGCCGCTCTCTCCCGTCACGAAGACCGTCGCTTTGGAATCCGCGACGCTCTCGATCGTGCGAAACACAGTTTTCATGGCGGGAGAATGGCCGATAAAGCCGTGAAACGTATCCTCTTGCGACGGCGCAGAGACTTCACGAGGCCCGGATGAACGCTCAGCGCTGTTGCTCTGTTCGGCAGCGTTCCCGACCGTGCTCAGCAATCGTACGCCAGACACTGGTTTGACCAGAAAATCATAGGCGCCAAGCCGCATGGCGGCGATAGCGCGATTAAGCGAACCGTCGGCTGTCACGACGATTACAGCCGGATTGCCTTTGCTCCCAGTAAGCGCATCAAACAGAGTCAGGCCATCGCCGTCGGGCAATTGCAGGTCGAGCAGCACCACGTCGAAAGCCTCGCCAGAAAGCGAACGGCGCGCTTCTGCCAAAGTCTCGCAAAGACTGACTTCATGGCCTGCATCTTCCAACTGGGCAGCATAGCCCAGCGCGAGCGAGGCGCTGTCTTCGACGATAAGGACCTTGGCTGTTGGCATCATTGTATCCTGAAAAAGGCGGTCTGGCCCGATGGATCGCGATCAAGCCAGTTTATTGATCGAGGATCGTCGAAATGCTTCATGCACCCCTGCACAAGGCCATATGCAATGTGAGCAAAAGGGCGATGCGAGGAGTATTCGACAACGAAACCGTCGCCTTCTTTTCTCGATGCGACATGAGGCGGCTCGGCATCGGGATAGAGGACACGGACCTCCTCGTGGATATGGTCCTCGACATGTGCGAGCATGCCTTCGGCGGTCGGGTAGCGCTCGACGATATCGGTGTAGAGCACCGTGAATCGATCAAAGAGAAACCGCCCAAACTCCTCGCACAGATCGCCTGCATCGGCCCCGCTGATCCTCGAGGCAGAGGCAACGACCTGCACAGCCTGTTCCCATGGGTAACGAGACACACGCGAGAACGCGCCGCCATGCGGCAAATCCGCACCTGCAAGCACCTCTTCGGTAAAGCTCGGTCCGCCCTTCTCATCGAGGAAGCCGACCAGCTCCGAATAGATAATTCCCTTCATTCAAGACATCTCCAGTGATTGGGTCCGTCTCCCATTATGCAAAGCGCGTGCCGGAAAATGCCCCCGAAAAGGCCCATAATCGCCGTTCGAGTGTCGCATAACGCGAAATACTTTGCAAAACGCAAACTTGCGCGATGCATTTTGCGAATTGGACGGTTCGCAATCTGCGCAAAGCCCGGTTTTCCGCCGCTGACCGCGATTGGCACGATCCTTGAGATGGAATGGGGCAACCAGTTCTCATGGAGTTCGAAATGCCATTCTCGCTCAACACTCGCCTGCTGGCCTGTGCCGCCATTGGAAGCCTTCTCTCCGCATGTGTTGCGGGGCCGGCTCCTGCCAATCTCGCAAGCTCGGTCTATGCACCGGGTCAAGTGGCGTGGGACGGTTCGGATCAGCCGCAAGGCGACTGGATCACCGAGGCGCCGGTCGCACGCGGCGCTCCGACTTGCAGCTGGCAGGCTCCGCGTGAACTCGACACCTACCGCCGCGTCGCGCCTGCGAGCTTGCTTGACCGGACGCCGCCGCTTGGCGCGGGCGATCGGCTCGAGATCACCGTGCTGGGCGACACGGACCGCCTGACCGGCACCTATGTGATTGCCGGTGACGGCACCGTTGCCCTTCGGGGGCAAAGCCCGGTCGAAGCAAGCGGGCTTTCAATCGCCCAATTGACCCGAGCGCTGCGCAGCCAATTGGTGAGCGAAAATCTCGTACGACCGCTTCAGAACGCCGTGAGGGTTTCCCTGATCGAGAATGCGGGAGCCTCCGTTTCGGTTGGCGGCGCTGTGTTTCAACCGGGTGCCGTGCGCGCGGGCGAGCGTGATCCTGAAAGCCGCATCGGCCTGAAGGAAGGCGCAGTCAGCGGCGACGACAATGTCAGCCGCACCATCGCAGGCGCAATCCGCGCAGCCGGAGGTGTCCGCCCCGACGCCGATGTGCAGCGCATCTACGTGCTGCGCGGGGAAACCTACGCAGAATTCGATCTCTCAGGTCTTGTCCACGGATGGTCCAGCCGCGATGTCGCGATCGCGAGCGGTGACCGGATCATCGTGCCCAGCCGCACCTGCTTCGACGCCGACCTCGTGCGGCCCACCCCTCTCACCGCTCCGGGCATCCGGGTCTACATGTCCAACCTGACGCGCAGCGCCGGGAACAACGCGGGCGCGGCCATCGGCCACCAGACGACTTCGCTTCCGTACGGCACTCGCCTGCTGCAAGGGCTCGTCGCTGCCAACTGCGTCGGGGGAAGCTACATGCAGTCGGACCGCCGCGCGGTTCTCATCTCGCGCAATCCAATCAACGGTCAGAGCATCGTCATTGAGCGGGATATCGAAAAGCTCGTTCGCGGCGCCAATCGCGATGCGCTCAACCCCTACCTCATGCCGGGCGATGCCATCGCCTGCTATGACAGCCGCTGGACCAATTTCCGCGAAGCGGTTGGCCTCGTCGCGGATGCTGTGAACACGGTTACTCCGGCAATCCTGCTGGACAACGCGCTGTGAAGACCTTCGCTCCCAACCTGGAAGCAGGCGCACCGCCGCGTTTCCTGCTGCGCGCGTGGGTTGTGGTTCGCGACGGCCTTCCCTCGGTCGGCCGATATCGCCGCTACTTTGCAGCTTTGGCGGGTCCACTTGTGCTCGTCTGGGGGCTCGCGCTCGCCTACATCGCACTGGCCCCCGACCGCTACGACAGCCGCATGACCCTGATCCTGCCGGGAACCGGCGTGGGCGCGAGCATGAACCTAGAATCCATCGGGCAAGCGACCACGAACACCTCCTCGGCTTTCTCCTCCCCCTCGCTTAGCCCGACCGAGAATTACAAGCGTCTGCTCCAGTCAGACCTGGTGTTGCGCGATGCGGCGAACATCGCTGGTGAGGACGAAGGGGCTTTCCCGCAGCCCGGCATCAAGCTGATCGACCAGACGAACCTGATAGAGCTGAAAATGCCCGCACGATCGCCAGAACAGGCGCAAATCCGCATGCAGGCGCTCCAGCAGGCCTTCAACACCGCTCTCGACACGCTGCGCGAGGACGAAGCGCGGGCGCGTGAGCAAGCCGATTCAAAACGCATCAGCGAGCTTGAACGCAAGGTCGACGAAGCACAGCAGTCACTGCTCGACTTTCAAGGCAGGACGGGCCTTGTTTCGCTCGACCAGTTTGCCGGGCGCATCACTGCTCTCGACCAACTCAAGGCAAATGAACGCGACCGCCGTGTGCGCGTTGCCGAGACCGGCGCTGCCGCATCGCGGCTTGCGAGCACGCTCGACATCAGTCTGCCGCAGGCGCGCCGTGCGATGCAATTGAAGGCCGACCCGGAGTTCCAGGAGCTGCTCGGCCGCTATGCCAAGACCAACGGCGAACACGCAGAACGCTCCGGCACATTGGGCGATGCTCATGAAACGATCGAAAAGTTGGCCGCCGAGAAAGCATCACTGCGCGCAGACCTCGCTCGCCGTGGGGGTGCGCTGACCGGGCTCGATGGCACCAAGGTCATCGCGCTTGCCGACCTTGCGGTGTCCAACACCCGTGAGAACCTGTTCGCCAGCCTGTCGGAGCGCGATAGTGACCGAACCGGCCACGGGGCGGCGCTCGCTGAGCTTCGCCGCCAGATCGCATCGCAATCGGCAGATGCCGAGGAACAGGTCGAACAGGCTGCCAGGCTTGCAGATCTGCTGCGCGACTTGCGCGTTGCCGAAGCGGTTTTCAGCTCGGCGCTTGCCCGGCTCGATACAAACAAGTCGGACCCGTTTGCTTCCTATCCGCTCGTCCAGACGCTGGAAGCGCCGTCGCTGCCGCGTTCGAAGTCGGCGCCGACTCCGCTGCTCGTGATCGCAGGAGCGTTGGGCGCCACCATTTTCATCCTTATCGGATTCCTGCTGCTATGGCTGAGACAGCCAATCATCCGCAAACTGCTGCCGAACGCCTGATCGCCAAAACGATCGAGTGGACTTGGGCGCTGTGGCTGGTCGGCGGACTTTACATCGCCGGTCCAGCCCTCGGCTGGGTCCTCGCAGGCATGGCAGCGCTGGCAATCTACCTTGATCAGGCCAAGGCGTCCTCTATCCCGGGCTCGATCTGGATATGGCTTGCCGGGATGGCGGCGATGCTGGTCATCTTGTGGGTCGGCCATGCCAATTTTGAGCTGGGGCCAGGCAAGACGATCAAGTCGAGCATTGGCTGGGCCAAAGGCTGGGCGCTCATGGCGCTTTTCCCGCTCGCCGGGGCTTTGCTCAATGTGCGCGCCGAAGTCATCTATCGGGCAATCTGCAAGCTCGGGCTGCAGACCATTTTCCTGCTGCCGATCTTTCTTGCAGCCCCTTATGTCGGGCTGCCGGAATTGCTTTGGATCTCGCCTCTGAAAGTCATTGGCGGATCAGGTCCTGAATACTTCGCAGCCCAACTTTATACGATTGAACCGGGCGCCGGGACACCTCGTTGGCAGTTCTTCGCCCCGTGGTCTCCTGCGGCGGGAATGATGGGCGTGATCTACGTGCTTCTGGCGATGCAGGAAAAACACTCGGGCTGGAAGACGGTCGGGATCATCGGCGGCCTGCTTCTCGCTCTCTTCTCTCAATCGCGCCTCGCCTTGGTCGCGCTGCTCGTGATCGTCCCGTTTGTCTGGGGCGCGAGCCGGCTTGGCAAGGGGTATCTATGGCTTTTGGCCGCGCCTGCGGTCCTGGCACTCGGCGTCTTTGGCCCTGCACTCTTTGAGCTGATCGACAGCGCCATCAGCGAGTTTTCAGCCGCCCGTGCAGATTCAAGCCGGGTGCGCGCGGCCTTGGGCCGCATTGCGATACACCGGTGGGAAACCGAGGCATACTGGTTCGGGCATGGCATCGTTGAAAACGGTCCGCACCTCGTCGAGTACATGCCCATCGGCAGTCATCACAGCTGGTATGGCCTGCTATTCGTCAAGGGCCTCCTTGGAGCAATCGCGCTCGCCATTCCGCTGGCGGCAAGCTTCGGCGTGCTGCTGGTCAAGGCCCAGGCTCAGCCAAACGCGCGGATCGGCCTCGGCCTGACGCTGGCGCTGGTGCTCTACTCCTTCGGAGAGAACCTCGAGATCCTGGCCTATCTCTATTGGCCGGCACTGGTGGTAATCGGGATCGCGCTGCGATCGATGAGCCAGTCGGCGAAAACCTGATCACCTCAAACACATGCACAAAAAGAGCCGCTGATCCACGGGGGTTGGGGGGTGTGGATCAGCGGCCAAGGTGACTGTGTAGTCGGAACTGTTGTCGTTCTTCTTAAGTGACGGGGCTACCGATCCGCCGGGTCGCATATGCGGTTCGGCAGCCCCTCACGATGCTCTTCGTGGCGCGTCGCGCCGGTCAGACCATCGCTCTGCCCAAAGCCCGTTGAGGACCTTGGGAAGTGGTTGTCTGCGTCGCCCAACGGGTGCTGCAGATGAGGTGGGTCCATTGGCGAAGGATCTGTTCGTGCTGGCCCTGAACATTGCGGCGCCCAGCCACCCCGAGCTTTGGAAGGTCGGCACCGATAGCCCAACGGATCGAGTTGGCGATGTCCTCTGCCGTGCGCATAGGTGCGATACGCCCGCCGATCTGAGCCTGTTCGGGCAGGCCGTCGACATCAGCCACGATCAAGGCGCGCGCAGCCATGCGTGCCTCTGTCGCGACAAGGCCAAAAGCCTCGTAGTGAGAAGGCACAATCACCGCGTCACATAATTCGAGAAAGCTCGCCGGATCATCCACCGGCCCGAACACATCAACATTCGGCAGGTCAGCCGCAAGAGCCTGAAGCAGGCCGCGCTGCGGGCCATCGCCAAAAAGGGTCAAGCAAACTTCGCCGGGCGAGAAGTAGCGCATGGCGCTGATCAAGGAGGCGAAGTTCTTGACCTCTGCGAAGCGACCATAGGCAAGCAGCTGAACCGGTTGGGCGTCAGCCTGCCGTGCGGGAGGAATGACGAAAAGGCTCTCCCTGTCGGTCCAGGGATAGATAACGCGGAGCTTTGTTGGCGAGACACCGACCTCTCCAGCCATCCAGTCGCGCTGGGCCTCCGACACGCAGATGACATCATCGAAAAAAAGCGCACAAAGCTGGATCATCGTTCTGAAACGACCTTTCGAAGTCACCGTGTTGGCTTCGAACCCTCGCGTGTAACTGTGCTCCACATGCACGATCCTTGCGCCCGGATTGCGGGCGCGAAGGCTTACGAGGAACGGCAGGCGCGCCCAGGAAAAGGACATGTGATCCACGATCAGATCGGCATCGAGCTTCGGTGCGACTTTGGCGCTCGGCTTCATAGGCACGACGTTTGATTGCGCAAGCCGCTTGAGTGTCGGCTGATCGAACAAAGTCAGGGCGCGGGTCACGCCGCCCATGCCGAAATCGTCGAGGAGATGAGCGATCGAGATCATGCCGCATTCCTCAGGAACGGCCGCATGATCCCGGTGAAGCGGTCAGCGCCAAGGATTGTGCCGGCAGCGATAGCGCCCGCCGTGATGACGGTCTTGCGCGGTTCTTCGGCAAGGATGCGCGGCTGGAGGCCCACCGCTTTGCTCATGAGATCGCGGGCAAGTTCGAAGTTGCCCAGCTGAACCGAACGACGAGCGAGGTAACGCAGCTGATAGGCGCGCGCTGTGTCGCCATGCTGTTCTACGAATTCGGGCGCATAGCCGCGCAGCTTGCGCAGCATCTTGGTCCAGCTCAGATATTGCTTCACCACGTTGGCCGAAAGCGCGCCTGGGATGATGCGATAATCGGTCAGCAATCCGTCGATCCCTGCGAAAACCACCTCGTGCTTCACCGCAAGGCGGATCCACATTTCGATGTCCTCGGATTGACGAAAACTCTCGTCAAACCAGCAGGTACGGCTCGGTTCTTCGGGATGGGGAAATACCGCAAGATCGAGAGCAGACCGGCGCAGAACAGGCGCACTGCCATTGCCGACTGGGTTCCGGCAAATGATGTCCTTGGCCGTAACTCGCCCGGTCTTCGGGCGCATGGCAACGCGCAGGACATTGCCGTTCTGGTCGATCATTCGCGAACCGGCATAGCTCACTCCAACTTCGCGATTGGCCATCAGGTGGATGTAGTGGAGCGCCAGTTTCTCGGGATGCCAGACATCGTCGCTGTCGAGGAGCGCGACAAACTCGCCGCGCGCATTCGCAATGCCGGTGTTGCGCGCGCCAGCAAGGCCGCGATTGGCCTGGCACACGATGCGGATGCGTGGATCTGAGAAACCGCGCACGATGTCCATCGAGGCGTCGGTTCCGCCATCATCAACGCAGATAAGCTCGAAATCGGCAAAGGTTTGGTCGAGGACGGACCGCACCGCCTCGCCGACGAATTTCTCGACATGGTAGATCGGCATGACGACGGAGATTTTGGGAAGGGTCATTGTAAGGTCTCCTTGGAAAACGAATTCAGGCGAAAACCGCGCGGCGCAGCGGGGCGGGCAAGGTGCCGCCGGCGAGAACGCCGCCAAGGGTAAGAAGACTGCGAGCGCCGCCCGCCATGAATGTGCCGCGATCCGCGCTTATCCCGCGCCGGGCGAGCGAGCGAGTAATTCGCATTGACGCCCCGGCCCGGAGCGCCCGGCGCGTGAGGTAACGACAGTAGATTGCTTCGGCCTGCGCTAGTTCCGATCCTTCGATCCAGCATGAGGCGAACCGCCGCCAGTTCGAGAGCATCGCTTCGAAATCGCAGGAAAGTCCGTCCTCGCTCATCCGGTATCGGACGAGCGGCTCAGGGATGCCCCGGATAAGGCAACCATGCGCGAGAAGGCGTGCGAGAAATTCCTGATCCTCTGCATAGCGCATCGTCTGGTCGAAGCCGCCAAGGTCGGCAAAAGCGTCGCGCTTGATGACGAGGTTCGAGGTCGTGCAGACCGCATTCTCGACAAGCACATCGCCCAGATCGAGATAATCGGCTGGGATGCTCGAGCGCACCCTGCCCCGCTTCAGCTTGCCCTTGCGCTCAGGCGCGAACTCAACCTGCGCGAAGCTCGCATCAAGCAGCGGATCGCAGCGGTGCATTTCGCGGTGACGGGCGAGCTTTTCGCGGTCCCACTGATCATCGGCATCAAGGAAGGCAATGAGTTCACCCTTGGCCAGCGAAGCGCCGTAATTGCGAGTGGCCGAGACGCCCGAGTTGGGTTGCGACACGATCCGGATACGCTCATCCTTGACCGCAAGATCAAGCATCGCGTTGAGCGTGCCATCGCTCGACCCATCGTCGACAACCACAATCTCGAAATCCTGATCGGTCTGGGCAAGGACGCTGACGACCGTCGAGCGCAAGGTCGCTCCGGCGTTGTATGCGGGAATAACAACAGAAAACTTGGGAGCAGACATCATTGGTCTCCATTGAGAGGGATGAGTTTGTTGAGGCGAAGGCCGGCGAATTGAAAGAAAGCGGCGGGCAGGAGGACGAAAGCGAGGCCTGCGACAAAACCGACGCATGCAGCAGTCAGGCCCGCCTGAGCTCCCAGGCACAGTCCGCTCAGTGCGAAAAGGGTCGCAATCGCCATCAGGCCGGTTTCGGCCATCGGCTTGCCCATCGCCCGCAGACGAGCACCGATCAGCGATGCGATGAAGAGTGGGATCGCCGCGCAAGCGAGAAGCGAAAGGTATGGCGTTGCCGCGATCCAGTTCTCGCCGAACACGACAGGCACATAGAATGGAGCGAGCAAGGCCTGAGCTGCGACCAGCGGAATGACTACCGATAGGCCCATGGCAAAGGCGCGCTTGAATTCGTCTTCGAACTTGGCGCCACTTAGCTTTGCGAGATGCGGAAACAGGACGAGGTTGCAGGCCGTCACCAGCGATTGCGTGATGCCCAAGCCTGCGTTGAAGGCGAAGAAGTAAAGCCCCAACGCCTCCGTCCCGAGAAGCGCGCCGACAAGCAGCTTGTCGCAATGCAGACGCGCTGCAGTGAGCATCTCAGAACCCAGGATTGCAGGACCGAAAGCTGCAAACTCGCTGGCTGGCGCAGCAGCGACATCACGATTTGGCGTCCACTGGAAAGTGCGGCGAGCAAGCATAAGCCAGATCGGCGCGGTCAGCAGCTTGGGCAGCACTATCGCCCAAGCGCTAGGCCACGCCAGAACGAGTAGGACCGTGACTGCGCTGTCGGCAATGTTCTGGGTTGCGGCGACGCGTGCCGTCGCTCCCATGCGCTGTGCACGCATGGCCAGGAATATCTGGACGAGGCCGGCTGGCATGAAGAGATAGACGCCCGACAGGACGGCAAGCATCGCCGCCGCTTCGCCAAGGCCAAACCCGAGGCCAAGCGTGGCCGCGAGAACGAGCTGGAGTGATGAGACACCGAGGCAAACCATCCAGAACAGGCGATGAGCGGCGTTGCAGATCGCATCGAGTTCATCCTCGCGCGCGGTTATGATGCGCTGACCGATCCCGACATTGGCCAGCACTCGCACAAGCTCGAAAAGGCTCAGCGCAAGCGCCGCAGTTCCGAGCATCTCCGGTGAAACCTGACGAGCAACGACGAGGATTGCACCGAGCCGCACGATCCGCGTGATCGCTTCGGCCGAGCCATAGGCCATCATCCCGCGGGCAAATGCGGGCCACGCGTCTGGCTTCATCAATGTCCGAATAGCGTGCTGCATTCTTTCCTCGCGTTGGGTTCGGGGAAATGAATTCAACAACCATGCCAATTGCGGAAATGGCGGATTTCCGGGCTTTTTCAGCCTGGTGACCGCGCTGTTTCGCAGATGGCGCATCGATTCTCGCAATTTGCGAAGTTCAAGTGATCCAAAATGCGAAATTCGGCAGTTGAGACCGTGCCGCCAGTTCGGCCAATTATTATTTTGCTCGCAAAATCAGTGCTTTCTGAGTTTGGCACAGCCCTTGCCAATTACCGGACGAGATCAATTCAAGGAGCTTGTCCGATGAAATACACCCCTACCAGCGAGTTTCGCTTCATCCCCGGCGCAGAGCTTTCAGACCGGATCGAGGCGGGCCGAGAATGGCCAGTCAGCCACCTCTTCGGTCTGCAGCTTGCACAGGCAGGCCGCAGCGAAATGGCACAGCACATCCTTGCCCGCGTCGGCGCACGCAAGAGCTCGACGATTAACTTCGTCAACGCGCATTGCGTGAACCTCGCGCATGAAGATACCGCTTATCGCGAGGCGCTGAACACCAGTGACCTGCTCTTGCCCGACGGCGTCGGTATGGAGATCGCTGCCAAGATGAGCGGGACAAAGCTCGGGCAGAATCTCAACGGAACGGATCTCTTTCCTGAGCTATGCCGAGAGGCCGAGGAAGAGGGCACCGGCCTATTCCTCCTGGGCGGCCTGGCGGGCGTTGCCGACCGTGCAGCAGACTGGGCCACCCATAATTTCCCCGCCTTGCGCATCGCAGGAACCCAATCCGGGTATTTCGATCCTCGCGACGAAGACGCCCTCATTGAGCGCATCAACCGTTCGCACGCGGGCATTGTTCTCGTCGGCTTTGGAGTTCCGCTTCAGGAGAAGTGGATCGCCCGCAACCGCCACCGCCTCAACGCTCCGGTAGTCATGGGCGTGGGCGGCCTGTTTGATTACTATTCGGGGCGCATCCCCAGGGCGCCCCAGCTTGTGCGAGCCTGCAAAAGCGAGTGGATGTGGCGCCTAGCCATGGAGCCGCGCCGGATGGCGGGGCGATACATTGTCGGCAACGCAGTGTTCCTTGCCCGCGCAGCCATGGAAGGCGCTGCATCGCGCGGCGTGTTCGACCAGTTCAACACAATCGGCAAGCGCGCTTTGGACGTCGTCGGAGCCAGCATTGCGATCCTCGCCCTGCTGCCAATCTTCATTGCCACTGCGCTTTCGATCCGTCTGGAGGACGAAGGGCCTGTGCTGTTTCGCCAGACCCGCATCGGCGCGGACGGCACTCCTTTCAGCATGATCAAGTTCCGATCGATGTACACCGATGCCGAGGAGCGCCGCAAAGCCCTGCTCTCGCAGTCCGAGCGCGACGGAACCTGCTTCAAGATGCGCAACGATCCGCGCATCACTCACACGGGCCGCTTCATCCGCCGTTTCTCGATCGATGAGCTGCCGCAACTGTTCAACGTGCTGGGCGGCAGCATGTCCCTGGTCGGGCCGCGCCCTGCCCTTCCAAGCGAAGTCACGACCTATCGCGGCAACCATTGGCAACGCCTTGCTGGCAAGCCCGGTATCACCTGCACCTGGCAGGTTCGCGGCCGCGCCGAGATCCCGTTCAAGCGTCAGGCCATCATGGATCGCGCCTATCTCAAGCGCACCAATCTTTGGGTCGACATCAGGCTGCTGCTTTGCACTCCGAGAGCAGTCCTTGGCGGTCGTGGAGCGTATTAAATCTCGCTCACTAGCGCGCTGTAGAGATCGTCGAAAGCCAGAAGGCTCGCGGCGATCTCCTTGCGCAGGTTGGCGCTCGAATAGTCTTCGTCCTGCGCCAGCTTTTCACGATAGCGGCTCAGCTCCTCGACGATCCCGATTGCGCCGACATTGAGCGACACGCCCTTCAACGAGTGCGCAGCGCGCGACAATTCCTCAGCGTTGTCTGACTTGGCCGCGGTAAGGACCTGTTCGCCATATTCGCTGATGTCCTTTTTCGCCGCCTCGCGCATGCGGTCCCGGTAAGCTGCGGGCAAATCGAGGAACGCCCGTTGGAAAAGTTCATGATCGAAACGCGCGTTGAGAGGTTGCACCGCTTCGCGGCCCAGCATCGCGGTACGGATGGCCGTTTCAAGTTCCTCGCGCCTGACCGGTTTCGAAAGGCAGGCGGTCATGCCGGCTGAGAGAAGCCGTTCGCGTTCGGCCTGAAGACTGTGTGCAGTGACGCCGATAATCGGTGTTCGGGATGGAGCGCCGGGCATGTTGCGAATGGCCTGCGTGGCCTGCTCGCCATCCATGATCGGCATCATCACATCCATTAGCACGAGGTCGAATGTCGCGTTGCGCATCGCTTCGATCGCCTCGACACCATTGGTCACCACGGCGGTCTCGCATCCGATCGAACCGAGCAACCGTTCGATGACGTAGCGATTGCTCTCGGTATCTTCGGCCAAGAGGACGCGAGGCGCAGACTGCGTGCCGTCCAAGCCTGCTGGCTCCCCGACTTTGGCCGGTTCTCGCTGCGGCGTTTCCAAAGGTTCTGCCGTGTCGCTTTGGTCGATCATCTTGGCCGCGATCTCGACCAGCTGGTCTGCGGCCTCCCGAACGATCGCGAAGTCTTTCGACTGCCCCGTCGCGCTGTCAGCCAAAAGCTCCAGCCCGCCGTTCAGCGTATTAAGAGGCGTGCGGATGGCGTGCGCCATCTCTGACAGAAAGCGCGTGCGCGCGGCGAGCGCCTGCGCGGTTCTTTCCTGTTCCTCGGAAAGCTGCTGGCTGAGCGCGTTCAGTTCCTTGACGCGCCGTTCCGCTCGCAGCTGGAGGGCGCGCACCGCGCGTTCATTGGCGCGGCTCAAGGTTATGTCGCGCACGGTCCCATAGACCACCGAGGGCCGATCCTCATCCCCTGGATCACGCCGGATTGCCCAACTGAACCAATGGGTCGCACCCGTATCGTAGCGGATGATGCGATGCTCAAACCTGTGTTCGATACCCGGCTTCATTTTGGTAAAGAATGAGACGGCCTCGCGCATGATCCGGTCACGATCGAGTGGGTGGATGGCGGCAATAAGCTTGTCTACAGACCCTTCCTCGTTTTCCGGCAGGCCAAGCAGCACACCGCTGCCTTCGGATGCGGTAAAGGATTTGCCTTTCTCGCCATAAATGGTCGCCATCTGCGCAGTGGTCTGTGCGGCCAGCAATTTGCGGCTCTCGATATCGAGTTTCTTGGCAAGTTCGCTTTCGCGCCGGCTGAGGTCGGCGTTTGCACGGTCGAGCTCGCGCATCCTTCCTTCAAGCGCGATCTCCGCATCCTGCTGCGCGCGTTCGGCGCGCTCAAGCCGGATTTTCAGGATGCGAGCCTGTTCTTCGAATGGGAGGTCCTCAAGCCTGTTCATCGAGCGCCCTTTCGAGCAGGTCCGGCAGATCCTTGGCAAGATTGCCTGCCGAGGAACGGACGAGCTTTGCATCGTATTGCGAAAGTGCTGTCGCCGTCACTTCGCTGTCGCCAGCGACTATGATCTTGTGGCAAACCGAAAGCCACTCGTCCGGGATTGCAGAGAGGCTTTGCGGGTCAGTCAGGATCAGGATTTTGCCGACATCGCCAATTGGTGATTGAGCCTCACTCCCGGTTTGCGCAATCATCCAGCCCTTGCCGCTTGCGGTGGCCTCGGCCTGAATTTGCTCGGTCGCCTTCTCGAACGCGACATAAAGCGTGCCTCTGCCTTTGCCATCGACGGGCTCCTCAATAGCCTCCTCAACAGCACCTAGCGGAAGCCGGATCGTGAACTTCGCACCGCGCCCGGCCTCGCTCTCAACCGATATCTCGCCATTCATCGCTTCAATAATGTCTCGGGTGATCGACAAACCAAGACCCGTTCCTTGTGACTTGCCAAGAGAGTCTTCGCCGCTGGTGTCAAAGGGATCGAATACCTTCTCGATGCGCTTCTCATCGATCCCGACACCGGTATCCGACACTATGAACACCCAGTCCGTTTGAGAGGTTGCAGGAGGCTGCACTTCGATGTTCACGGACCCGGATTGGGTGAACTTGACCGAATTCGAAACAAGATTGGCCAGTACCTGCTGCACTCTTCCCGGATCGCCGACCGCTTCGCTTTCGTCCGAGGATATGAGCTCGATCCTTATCGCCTTCCTGCGCGCGAGCGGCCGGAACAGTTCGGCCACTCTCTGCGCGACCGCGCTTGGGCGGAACTTCTTGGCCTCGCGCTGCTCGGCTCCTTGCGACAAGCGCGCCTGCTGAAGGATCGCATCAAGCGTGTCGAGCAACGCCTCACAGGAATCCTCGATCAGGCTGAGGGCCCGCGTGCGTTCAGTCTCCGAACGCTCATTCTTGAGTTGCTCGATAATGCCGACAAGGCCGCCGAGCGGCGTCCTGATCTCATGCGACATGACCGCAAGGATATTTGTCCTTGCAGCCAGTTCGGCGCTCGCCTCATCTCTTGCAGCGATGATGGCCGCTTCTGCTTCCTTCTGGCCGGTCATGTCCCGTGCGACATAAGCAAAGCCCACAAGCACATCGTCCTGATCCATCATGGGCTCCAATGCCTCGAACGCCCAGAAAGTGCTCCCATCGCCGCGCGCGCGCTGCACTGCCTGAGAAACACGGCCAGTGTCGCTCACACGCTCCAACAGATCATGAGCCGCGGCCTCGTCCCCGCCCATGATCTGAGCGAGCGGCGCACGTTCCGCCCAATCGAACCCGTCCTTTGCCGCGCTGTTTGCGCGCACCACGTTCCCAACCGGATCGAGGAGGAGAATGGCATATTCCTCGATCGCATCGACCAACTGATCGAACGAGCGGGTAAGCCGCAATCGCTCTTGAGCGACACGTTTCTCGAGCGCGTCAAACGCTGTGTTAAGGCGAGCTAATTCGTCGCCCTCATGTGCGGAGAGCGACCCATCATCCTGCTGCATCGCTGCGATACCGTCGGCGCGGGCAGCAAGTCTTTCGACTGGGTTTGTGAGGATGCGGCGGATGAAGATGATGATAAAGATCGCGAACAGTGCCGTGCCAAGCAATCCCGTGATCAGGATCGGACGCGAGGCCGCAAATGCGTTTGACCGGATAGTCTCGCCGGGGATGAAGGAAATTACGAACCATTCGGGTTGCTCAAGCGAAGCGGCGTCGATGAAAAGGTCCGCACCTTCCAGATAGCCGCTGAAACCAAGGGCCCGGTTGTCACTCAGCGCTTCCCACAGGGCGCGCAATTGCGGATCGTCCGTCTGTGTGAGGTCGAGAAACTGACCGGTAAGAGCCGAGGATTGGACGGTGAAATCTGGGTGACGGATAAGCTTACCCTGCCGCGTGACGATTGCCCGCTTGATCCCGCCATTTGCGACCATCTCGTCTTCGGCGAAGATCTCGTCGAGCAACAGGCTTGATCCGAACGCACCAATCTGCCCCGATCCGGTTCTGACAGGCGTCATGCAACCGGTTGTCCAGGTCTGCTCCGTTTCGTCGTAGAGAATAGGGCGAAGGCTGGTGCATTGCATCTCGCCCTCGGGATTGAGCTGAGGCCGCACGATCTGCGAGAACTCTTCTTCCTGAAAATCCAGATCAGCCGGAGCATCGCGCCGATAGAACGCCAATTGATCCGAGCGCGTCGGCGCGAACATGATCAGGTCATTATCGGGCGAGAAAAAGTAGATATTGCTGACGTTGACCGGCAGCCCATCGACAAAGTTTGCAAGGGAAGCAAAAGCTGCGGAAAGCACACGGCGGCGCTCTGGCTCCAGTGTTTCGTCGGAGATGAACGCTCCGAAGCCACGCACACTACCGATAGCGAGACGCTGACCGTCCCACAGGCTGTCAGCGCTGCGACGCGTCCCGTCACCGGCAGCCGGGAAGTATTGATCGAAAGCCACGGACGGAGCGGCTTCGCTTTCGAGCAAGCTAAGTGTCCGTTGGCGAGCGCTTTTGTGCGCGCGTTCGATCGCGTCGAAACGCAATTGAAGCGATTGCTGCGCCAGTATCCGGTCCTGCGCGAGCGCCTGCCGCGAAGACGCGACCTCGCTTGTGCGCGCCCCATCATAGGCGATCCATGTGGAAATGCCGAAGAAACCGAGCGCAACCGGCAGCAGCACAGAAAAAGCGCGGGCGCTCAGACTTTTCATATGGGCGCAGCACTCCTCCTTCCGCCTTGCGAACCTTGCGATTGCACAGATTATGTTTCTGTTACGTTTTCCGAACGGTAGCAAGCGCTCGATCGAATAGCTGCACCACATCAAATGCAATTGTGCAGCCTTCGCGGCCAAGCTTATCCAATCATCAGCTTGACCTGCGAACGCCGCAAACGTAGATGCCGCCGGACTGTGGCACACCATTGTGGCGCAATCACCGCGGATAACCGGTCTAAGCTTTTGTTTTTATAGACATTAGGCGCTGACCAATTGGTTTTTTAGCGGGTCCACCAACCTCGAAGGGCGGTGAGGAAGTGTTGAGCATCGGGGACTACCCCTTGCTTGAACGATTGAAATGTCGGGGAGTGGCGCAGCCTGGTAGCGCACCTGTTTTGGGTACAGGGGGTCGCTGGTTCGAATCCAGTCTCCCCGACCATTTCAATCCTGGACCGGATCGGTCTTTTTGCACTCACAAACGAATAAGCCCGGACCACCACGTTGGGCGGCCCGGGCCGGTTTATCGTGACCCGCTCGGAGTGGGATCGTAACCGAGCGGGTCAGGATAGTGACTGTTGCGCTGGACGCTGGCTTAGAATTCGAAGCCAAGCTCCACGCCGAAGCGGCGCAGGCCGCCCGGCGAAAGGAATGACCCGCCGAACTCGATCGCCGGGATCACTTCGTTGAGATAGCGCTCGTCGGTGAGGTTTTCAGCAAAGGCGATGATCGAGATGTTGTCGATCTCCACCCCGACGCGCACATCGAGCACGCCGAAGCTGTCACGCTCGGTGATCGAATAGTCAGCGTCGCCTACGAAGGCTGGCAGTGCGAGCGCAGATCCCGGAAGCAGACCGCTGAACAAGGTCGGTGATGTATCATCCTGGACGGTATGAAACCACGTGGGGCCGGTGATGCGATAATCGGCGCGACCGACGAAGTTCACGGTGTTCGTAACCGGCAGATCGACCTGCGTGCCGATATTGATCGTATAGTCGGCGGTATAGGGCGATTGATTGCCGACCGTGACGGGGCGCGAGGCGTTTGCCTTGATCTCGCTCTCGGTCACGTTGGCCGAGCCATAAATGCTCCAGCCATCGAGCAGTTCGGCGTTCAGATTGATTTCCGCGCCGTATATCTCGACCTCGTCGATGTTCGACACAACGCGCAAGAGACCGAACGGTCCGACGAAGAATTCAAAGAACTGCAGATCGTCGATGTCGGTGTAGTAGCCCGCAAGATCGAACGTCACTGCCCCATCGAGAAGCCCGCCCTTGATACCCGCTTCGAAGGCCGAGGAAGTTTCCTTGCGAAATTGGTCCTCGATCAGGACATTCGTGCCGATGAACTGGTTGAAGGTCTGGTCGACGATCGCGGCCGACCCCTGGTTGTTGAAGCCGCCCGACTTAAAGCCGATGCCCCAGTTGGCGTAGAGGTTGAGATCGGGCGTCACTTCGTAACGCAGCGAAATCTTCGGCTGGAACTGCCTGAAAGTCTCGGACTGGTCCGGGATCGGCTGTACGACACCGTTTACGACCTGCTGACCAGGATTGATGGGACCGCCTGTAAACGGGTCGAGCACGGCGGGGACAAGACTGCTGGTTGAACGGTCCTCGATGTCATAGCGGCCCGCGATACTGATATCGAAGCGGTCGCTGACTTCCCACTCGACCGACGCGAACGCGGCGTAGACATTGGTCGAGAAGTCATCGTTCAACAATTGCGAGGTCGGGTTGAACGAGCCTGCCGGATTGAACAATTCGCGCGATACGCCCTGCCCCAGATCGGCTGCGATGGCGACGCCAACCTCGCGGTCGATGGTGAGGAAATACGCTCCCACCTGCCACTCAACCGGACCGCCATTGTCGGAAGCCAAGCGGACTTCGGCGCTGAAATCGCTCTGATTGCGGATTTGCAGCTGCGTGCCGTCACAGGTCGTGGGGCTGTATGCGCCGAAAGTCGAACCATTCACCGGATCGAAGATGAACGGCACGGGCGTTGCGCCAATGAAGGTCGGCGGGTTGATGGGGAAGCCGGTGAGCTGCGCGGTGCTCGCGAAACAGGCGTTGGAGGCCGCAACCGAGTCCGGCGTCGCTCCTGGGAAGGTGAAGCGCGCAAAGTCAGCCGAGGTGCCGTCCGCGATCAGCAGCTGGTCAACATCGCTGTAGAGCGCCCATGCGGTAAGGACGAGGCCGCCAAAATCGTGCTCGACCTTGGCCGAAACCTCGAAGGTCTCCTGCTCGTTCACCGGGCGGATGTTGCCGAAGAAATCGAACGGGTGCTCGTTCACATCCTCGAAGAAGGTCGGGTCGACCGCCGCGAAATTTGGGAGGTGGAACGAGGCGTTGAAGTTGATCGAGGCCCCCTGAACATCGGCGTAGCGCGCCTTGACGTCGAGCTCGGTGTCAGGACCGATATCCGCGACGAAGCGGCCATCGATTGTGAAGGTTTCCTGGTTGTCGACAACGTCGTCGTTGAGGAAGCGATTGAAGAAGAACCCGTCGGTGTGGAAATAGCTGCCTGAAAGAACGATGCCTGCGCCTTCGCCAACCGGCGCCGCGATATAGCCGTTGGCGCGGTAAGTGTTGTCCTCGGCAAAGGAGACAAGCCCGCCTGCTTCGAGCCGGTCTGATGGCTTCAGTGTCTGGATGACAATTGCGCCAGCCGCTGCATTGCGCCCGTAGAGCGCGCCTTGCGGACCTTTCAAGATTTCGATCTGACGCAGCGTGCCCTGGTCCTGATTAAGCTGCGCGGTGTTGGTCTTGAGGATGCCGTCGACGACCAGAGCAACCGAGCTTTCCGCATCGCGCGCACCGTTGATGCCGCGAATGTTGATCTGCGTGTCGCCCGCTTCCGCGGTGCCGGTGACGATCGTGACGCCGGGAGTAAGCTGCGCAAAGTCATCAGCGTTCTCGATACCTGCGGCCTGGATCGCGTCTGCGGTGAAGACTGTGACAGCGGAGGGCACCTCGGCCAGCGTTTCAGACTGGCGCCGAGCGGTCACGATGATCGCGTTGTCGTCATCGCTCGCGGCGGCGGTAGCCGTTTGCGTGGCTGTCTGCTGGGCCATCGCTGGAGTGAGCGGAAGCACCGCGCCGATGGCGACACTGCCTGCAAGGATGGTCTTAAAATTGCGCATTATCAGTTCCCCAGAGCCGTGAATGGAAGGCACGCGGCTGGAGGTCAGGATCGCCCTTTCCCCAAACCGCGCAAATTCTCACCCGCGTCCAATCCGTCGATTGACCCCTCACCTCGAACCGGTTGCGTTGTTCGCTTCTTATTGTATACAATTTGTCCGAGTCAATAGCTGGGGCAATTGTGGCGAAGGCATCCGATCTTGCATACGAGACCATTCGAGCGATGGTGCTTTCGGGGGAACTTTCCCCCGGAGAGCAGCTGAGCGAGGAGACCTTGGCGGAGCGTTGCGGAGTGTCCCGAACACCGGTCCGTGACGCCTTGCGGCGACTCGAAGCTGAGCTGCTTGTTCGCAAGAATGAGTCTCAGCGCAGCTTCGTCGCGGACTGGTCAGTGGATGATGTCGCCGATGCATTCGAGCTTCGCGCGATGATGGAAGGACACGCTGCGAGGCGCGCTGCCGAACGCATGACGCCGCAGGTTCTGGACGATCTAAGGCAAATAAATACAAGGCTTTGCGCCGCGATTCAGAAGCGGCCCGATCCGGATATCGCGGGCTTCCTCGAATACAACAAGCAATTCCACGAGCTCATCCTCAAAGCAGCCGATTCGCGCAGGCTCACCACTTTGCTTAGCGCCTTGATCGAACAACCGGTCGTCTGGCGCACGGCGCAGCATTATGGCGCAGAGGCGTTCAACCGGTCGCATAACGAGCATGACGACCTGCTCTCTGCATTTGCGCGCAAGGATGGCCCCTGGGCCGAGGCGATCATGGCCGGGCATATCCGCCGCGCCTTCCACGTATACGCCGATGCGCATCGCGGCCTCGCCAGCGTTGAAAGTGCAGCGTGACACAAATGTATACAGAAACGTCCGATCATTCCGCACCCGCAATCGAATTGGTCGAGGTAGGCCCGCGAGACGGGTTGCAGAACGAGCCCGAAACGGTACCAACAGCCACCAAGCTTGACCTGATCAATGCCATGATCAACTACGGCGCGCGGCGGTTGGAGGTCGCTAGCTTCGTTCACCCCAATCGGGTCCCGCAAATGGCCGATGCCGAGGCCGTGATCGAAGCTCTGCCCGACCGCGGCGACGTCACTTTCATCGGTCTCACGCTCAACAAGCGCGGTATCATGCGCGGCCTTGCAACGCGCGAGGGCGGAAGGCGTGGGATAGATCAGGCGGGCTGCGTAATCGTGGCGAGCGATACGTTTGGCATAAAGAACCAGGGCCAGACCATCGACGAAGGGATCGCAGAAAACCGCGACATGATCCGCTTCGCCAAGGCCGAGGGCCTGCGCGCACAGGTAACGATCAGCGCCGCTTTCGGATGCCCGTTCGAAGGCGAAGTCAAATCCGAAACCGTGCTCCGGATCGCCGAGGAACTGGCAAGGGAAGGCCCGGAGGAGATCGCGCTTGCCGATACGATTGGTGTCGGCGTTCCATCGCAGGTCACAGACCTGTTCGGACAGCTTGGAGAACTTCTCGGCGGCAAGATCCCGATGCGCTGTCATTTCCACAACACGCGCGGGACCGGCATCGCCAATGCCTGGGCGGCTTACGAAGCTGGCGTACGCACATTCGATGCATCGCTAGGCGGGCTTGGCGGCTGTCCCTTCGCGCCCAACGCCACGGGTAACATCGCGACCGAGGACCTCATCTACCTGATGCAGCAGTCGGGCGTTGCCACGGGCATCGACCTCGATGCCGCCATCGCCGCTAATCGCAGTTTCAGCGCGGTCCTTGGCCGCTCTCTCCCCTCGCTCGTTGCAAAGGCTGCCTGAGACGAGGGCAAGCACCACTCACACCCTCTCCATCAGATCCCACCCGGAGAATATATGACTTACAGATTGGGCGTTGATGTCGGCGGCACGTTCACCGACCTCCTGCTGTTTGATGAGGCCAATGGCCGTTTCTGGCGGCACAAGACCCCTTCGACCCCGCATGACAGCTCCGAAGGAATCCTCAACGGGGTGAAGGCCATCACCGAAGAAGCGGGCGTCGCCGCGAGCGAAATCAGCTATTTCCTTCACGGCACGACCGTGGCGACCAACGCGGTGCTCGAAGGAAAGGGCGCGAAGGTCGGGCTCGTCACCACCGAAGGCTACCGCGACATCATGCAGATCGCGCGAAGCTTTGTTCCCGGCGGGCTGGCGGCGTGGATCGTGTGGCCCAAGCCCCAGCCGCTTGCACATCTCGAAGACACGGTCGAAGTTCCAGGGCGCATGGGAGCGGACGGCGATGAAGTTCGCCCGCTCGACGAAGACGCGGTTCGCGCCGCGCTGCGCAAGCTCAAGGATCAGGGGATCGAGGCGCTCACCGTCAGCCTCATCAACGCCTATGTGAACGGCGCGCATGAAAAGCGCATCGGCGAAATCGCAGCCGAAGAACTGCCCGATATTCCCGTCTCGCTCAGCCACGAAGTGCTGCCCGAAATGCAGGAATATGAGCGCACACTCTCCACCGTAGCCAACGCGGCGGTGCGTCCGGTGGTGAGCAAATATGTCTCGAACCTGCGGACCAAGCTGGAGGATGAAGGCGTCGAGGGGCGGTTGTCGCTGCTGCGCTCGGATGGCGGGCTCATGTCGAGCCACAAGGCTGAAGAGCATCCGGTGAACATCCTCATGTCCGGCCCTGCTGGCGGGGTGACGGGCGCGAAGTGGGTCGCGCAGAATGCGGGGCTCGAGAACATCCTGACCCTCGATGTCGGCGGCACTTCGACCGATGTTGCGCTGATCGAAGGGCTGGAGGCCCGCCGCGTGCGCACGACCGACGTCGGGCACTTGTCGGTGCGTGCATCGGCGCTCGATGTGAAGACCGTGGGCGCAGGGGGCGGTTCTATCGCTCACGTGCCTGAACTCACCGGAGCGCTGCGCGTTGGCCCGGAAAGCGCGGGCGCGGTCCCCGGTCCGGTTGCCTACAACAAGGGCGGAGAGCTTCCGACCGTGACCGACGCCAATGTCGTGCTCGGCTATCTTCCCGAAGACCTGCTCGGCGGCAGTTTCAAGCTCGACCGTGAGGGCGCAAAGGCGGCGGTGCAGACGATTGCCGATGCGCTGGGCGTGAGCTTGATGGAAGCGGCGCGCGGGATCATCGACATTGTGAACGAGAACATGTTCGGCGCGCTGCGCATGATCAGCGTTCAGCAGGGCTACGATCCGCGCGAATTTGCGCTGATGGGCTTTGGCGGGGCTGGCCCGCTGCATGTGAACGCCGTGGCAAAGCTGATGGGAAGCTGGCCTGCGGTCTCTCCCGTCTCCCCCGGCGTGCTCTGCGCTCTGGGTGATGCGACGACCCAGATGCGGACCGAAACGGCGCGCAGTTTCTCAAAACTCGCGCGCGAAACGTCTGTCGCCGACCTGGTCGCCGTTCTGGACGAGATGGCCGAGCAGACGCGCGGTGAATTGCTCGCCGATGGCGTGCCCGAAGAACAGATCACCACCCAGTTCGAGGTCGATGTGCGCTATGCAGGGCAAGCCTTTGAAGTGCCGCTGACCATCGACAAAATGGTGCTCGATGCTGACGGGATCGAGGGTATCCTTGCGCGCTTTGATGAGGAGCACTTGCGGCTCTTCACCTTCAACATGGATACCCCGCACGAGATCGTGAACCTTCGCGCCGTTGCATTGGGAGAGGCCCCCGCCCTTCCAGCCAACGAACTCGACAAAGGCGATGGCGATCCGAGCGCCGCAAAAATCCGCGACCACACGGTCTGGATGGACGGACGCCAGCAGCCAGCCGTCATCTACGACCGCGCTAAGCTGAGGCAAGGAGACCGCATCCCCGGCCCTGCCATCATAACCGAGATGGATTCGACCACCCTCGTCGAAAGCGGCTGCAAAGCGACGATCGACGCGGTCGGCAACATCCTCATCAACCCCGATCAGGAGGGCTGAGCCATGCCCGCGACTATTATCGAGACCAACGACAAGCCGTTCGAGCGCGTCGAAATCGACCCGGTCACGCTCGACATCATCGAAAACGCGCTTCGAAACGCGCGGATCGAGATGGATGCAACTCTGGTGCGCACCGCGATGAGCCCCGGCATCCGCGAACAGGGCGACAGTTTCCCACTGATCGCCGACCCTTCGGGCAAGATGATCGTTGGCCAGTTCGGCAGTTTCATCGACGGCTTCCTGCGCGGGTTCGACGGGACACTGGAAGATGGCGACATGATCTTCCTCTCCGATCCCTATTCCTGCGAAGGCGCGATCAGCCACTCCAACGACTGGCTCATCCTGCTGCCCGTGTTCAAGGATGGACGCCTCATCGCCTACACCGCGATGTTCGGCCACCAGTCGGATATCGGGGGGATGGTCCCCGGCTCCATGCCGATCGGGGCGTCCTCCATCTTCGAAGAGGGCGTGCGCATCCCGCCGGTCAAGATCTGGCGAAAAGGCGAATATAACGACGACCTGATGAAGCTCGTCATGCACCAAACCCGCAAGCCCGACTGGTGCCAGGCCGACCTAAACGCGCTCATCGCCAGTTGCCGCGTTGCCGCCAACCGCGTGATCGAAATGGCAGGCCGCTTTGGCGACGATGTCTATTATTCGGCAACGCAGGAATTGCTCGACCGCAATCACCGCGCGATGAAAGCGCTGATCGGCATGGCGGTCGCCGAGGAACCGGTGAGCTTCGAGGATTACATCTGCGACGATGGCAAGGGCTTCGGGCCCTACAAGATCAAATGCACGATGCGGCGCGAGGGCGACAAGGTCATCCTCGACTTCGACGGAACCGACCCGCAGTCTGCCGCATCGATCAATTTCTACCTCAACGAGAACATGTTCAAGATGTTCTTCGGAATCTACATGATCATGGTCTTCGACCCTCAGATCATGTTCAACGATGGGTTCTACGACCTCATCGAAGTGCGCATCCCCGAAGGCTCGCTCCTCAAACCCAAGTTCCCGGCAGCCCTGTCGGGTCGCACCCACGCGCTAGGCCGCATCTTCGATATTCTTGGAGGACTATTGGGCCAGAAGACGCCCGAATTCCTCAATGCGGCGGGTTTCAGCTCCTCTCCCCACCTGTTCTATTCAGGCTGGGACGAAAGGGGCGGAAAAGAGCGCGAATGGTACCAATTGTTCCAGATCGGCTTTGGCGGCATTCCCGGTCGCCCGCTTGGCGATGGCCCGGACGGCCACTCGCTCTGGCCGGGCTTTACCAACGTGCCCAACGAGTTTCTGGAACGCTATTTCCCGCTGCGGATCGAGCGCTACTCGACCGAGCCGGACAGCGGCGGTGCAGGGCTTCACCGCGGCGGGAACGGTATCCACATGACCTATCGCTTCCTCGCCGATGGCGCGATTGCGATCCACGATGATCGCTGGTTCGTGCCCCCGTGGGGCGTGAATGGCGGGCATCCGGGAATGCGCGCGAGGAAAGTGCTCGAACGCGCTGACGGCACTAAAGAGATTGTCGGCAACAAGATCGAAGATGTCGAGGTGAAGGAAGGCGATCTGCTCCACTTCATCACCTGGGGCGGCGGCGGCTGGGGCGACCCGCTCGAGCGCGATCCGGAAATTGTCGGTCTCGAAATCCGGCAGGGTCTCGTGACGCCAGAGGGCGCGAAGCATTACGGTGTTGTCGCTAACGAAGCGGGCGTGATCGACACCGGCGCAACCGAGGCGCTGCGCGAGGAACTCAAGTCGACACGCGGCGACTTGCCGCTGTTCGATTACGGCCCCGGCATCGACACCCTGCGTGAAAATTGCCTCGAAGAGACCGGCCTTGAGCCGCCCAAGCAGCCCGAATGGCACGCCTCCGAAATGCGCGAGGCAGCGGAGTAATGGGCGCGCTAGGCGACATTCGCGTGATCGAGATGGGGCAGCTTCTCGCCGGCCCCTTCTGCGGTCAATTGCTCGGCGACATGGGCGCTGACGTCATCAAGCTCGAGCCTCCAGGAAAGGGCGACCCGATGCGCCTGTGGGGTCAGGGCGAAGAAAAGGTGCAATGGGAAGTCATCGCGCGCAACAAGCGATCGGTCACCTGCAATCTGCGCATTCCCGAAGGCCAGGCACTCGCCCGCAAACTGATCGCCAAGGCGGACGTGCTGGTCGAGAACTTCAAGCCCGGAACGCTCGAGAAATGGGGCCTCTCACCCGAGAGCCTGCTCGAAGAGAACCCCGGCCTCATCATCGCGCGCATGTCGGGATACGGTCAGGACGGCCCCTATTCGAACCGCGCCGGCTTCGGCGGCATTGGAGAAGCGATGGGCGGCTGGCGCTATATCGTGGGCGATCCGGACCGTCCGCCTGCGCGCATGGGCATCTCCATTGGCGACACGCTTTGTGCGACCTACGGCACGATGGGCGTGCTTGCCGCCTTGCATCACCGCGAGAAAACGGGTCAGGGTCAGGTGGTCGACACCGCCTTGTACGAAGCGGTCCTGCAGGTGATGGAGGGTCTCGTTCCCGAATACGATCACAACGGATTTATTCGTGAGCGTTCCGGCTCGATCCTGCCGGGCATTGCGCCATCCAATGTCTATCAGTGCAAGGACGGGCACTTTATGATCGGCGCGAACAAGGACGAGATCTTTGCGCGGCTGGCGCAGGCGATGGGACAGCCCGAGCTTGCCACCGACGAACGCTACGCAACCCACATCGCGCGCGGCAGGAACCAGACCGACCTCGACACGCTGGTCAACATGTGGACCAACACCTTGACCGTGGACGAGGTCGAGGCCGCGATGATTGAGCATTCGATCCCCGCAGGCCGCGTCTACCGCGCGCCCGACATGATCGCCGACCCGCATTTTCAGGCGCGCGAGGCCATCATCGAGGTCGAAACCGAAAAGCACGGCTCCCTCAAGATGCAGAACGCCTTTCCCAAGCTCTCCGCCACCCCATCGGGCGTACGCCGCCCCGCCCCATCGACGCCTGGCCAGCACAATGCGGAAGTGTTTGCAGAACTGCTCGGCATGGGCGCGGACGAGATGGCGCAGCTCACTCAAAGCGCGGCAATCTGAGATGACCGACTGGGACGGCGCCTTTGCGGGAAAGCTCACCCCAGGCAAGTCCCCGGCGCTCCTGCTGGTCGATCCGGTGCGCGCCTATGTCGAGCCCGCTTTCCCCCTCTTTCTCGAAAGCGGCAGTGCGGCGGTGTCGCATATGGCGCAGCTGGCTGACGAGTTTCGCAAGCGCCGCCTCCCCGTTATCTGGACCGGGGTTCGCTATTCCGAGGGCGGCGGCGATGGCGGGCACTTCTTTCGCAAGGTGCCCGCGCTCGAGATTTTCGTCGGCGACACCACCGCAGGCTCGTTCCCCGAACAGCTGACCCCGCACGGCGAAGAACCGGTGTTCTTCAAGCAGTACCCGTCCGCATTCTTCGGTACTGCGCTGGACGATTGGTTGCACGATCACGGCGTCGACACGCTCTATATCGGCGGTTTCTCGACCTCCGGCTGCGTCAGGGCGAGCGCCTTGGATGCGCTGCAATATGGCTTTGTGCCGATCACGATCTCCGATGCCTGTGCGGACCGCGACGACGAATTGCACGGCTCGAACCTGCGCGATCTGGGCGCGAAATATTCCGAGATCGTGCGCGCGAGCGATGTTCCCGCAATGCTCGACAGCGGCGAATTGCCTGCCAACTAGGCTCGTGGCGCCCCCGCGACAATTTGCGACGAGCAGCGACGTGACTTGAGCGCGGCTCTCAGGCACCTTCTCTTTTCGAGGAAAGGGAAGAGATGAGCACCGACATTTCCGCGCACATTGCCCTCAACCGCTTCGGCTACGGCATCCGCTCGGGCGACCGACCGCCTGACGATGCGCGGCGCTATCTGCTGCGCCAGATGGAGCGGTTCGACCCCAAGCCCGCAGCAATCGCCGCGCGCGAGGATGTGTCTGCGAAGCCGGGTGAAATCCTCGAAATGCTGCGACGGCTGCGGCGTGAACGCCAGCGCAGCGGCGGCGATACGGCGATGATGGACATGTCGATGGGGGACGAGGCGATCCCATCCGAAGTGCGCCAATCCTATATGAGCGCAGGCCGTTTCCTGCGCACCGATATCGCGCTGCGCACCAATGTCGCGATTGGAAGCGACACGCCCTTTGCCGAGCGGATGGTGCATTTCTGGGCCAACCATTTCAGCGTCAGCGCGCAGAAGCCCGGCACGCATTATCAGGTCGGCGCACACGAATTCGACGCGATCCGCCCGCATGTCTTCGGGCGCTTTTCCGACATGCTGAGGGCGGCGGTGCTGCACCCCGCGATGCTGCTCTACCTCGACCAGTTCCAGTCGGTCGGGCCGAGCTCACGCTTCATGCAGTTTCGCAGGCGCAGGCAGCAGGGCATTGGTGGCGGGCCGCAGGGGCTCAACGAGAACCTCGCGCGCGAGATATTCGAGCTGCACACTCTGGGCGTCGATGGCGGGTATTCGCAGGGCGACGTGACTGAGTTCGCCAAGGCGCTAACAGGTTGGACGGTATCCGGGATCGGCAGGATCGATCGGTTTGCAGAGGACAAACCCAACGGCGCTGCCTTTGTGGCTCCCGCGCATGAGCCGGGGGCGCGGCAGATCATGGGGCGGACCTATCGTGACAGCGGATCGGATCAGGCGCTCGACGTGATCGCCGACCTTGCGCGCCACCCATCGACCGCGCGGTTCATCGCGGCGAAGCTCGCGCGGCACTTCGCAGGCGATGAACCACCTGCAAGCCTTGTCGCAAAGCTGGAGAAGGACTTTCTCGCTACCGGAGGCGACCTTGCCAGCCTGACCCGCACCCTTGTCGAAGCTCCCGAAAGCTGGGTGGCTGGCCCGGTCAAGTACCGACAGCCGTTCGAATGGCTTGTCGCGAGCCTTCGCCTTTGCGGCGTCGATGACCTCGATTTCCGGCGCATCTCGGGCGCGCTCGACCAATTGGGACAATTGCCGTGGCGGGCGCCCTCGCCTGCTGGCTACGACGATCTCGAAGGCAGCTGGGCCGGGCCCGATGCGCTGTTCCGCCGCGTCGAACTGGCTGAGCGCCTCGCGCGCAACGTGCGCACCGACACAGTACTTGAGCATGCCGAGCGCGCCTTCCCCGGTGCGCTTTCAGACCACACCCGCACCTGGCTGGCGCGCGCGGAAAGCGGGCATCAGGCGCTCGGCCTGTTGCTGGTCTCACCTGAAATGATGCGGAGGTAAAAGAGCCATGACGATGAACCTGAACCGCCGCACGATGCTCGCCGGATCGCTGGCGCTTTCTGCCGGACTGACGCTGCCGAAGATGGCGTTTGCGCAAGGGACCGGCTCCAAAAAGCTGCTGTTCGTGCTGCTCCGCGGCGCAGCGGACGGAATGGCGATGGCCGCGCCGATAGGCGATCCCGGCTTTGCGGCTCTGCGCGAGGCGAACCTTGGCGACTATGAGAGCGCCGTGCGCGCCGACACCATGTTCGCGATCCATCCGGCCTTCGAGCGCGTCGGCGAGGCATACGCTTCGGGCGATGCTCTGTTCGTGCACGCCACCGCGACAGCCTATCGCGAGCGATCGCATTTTGACGGGCAGAACATGCTCGAAACCGGCGGAGCCTCGCCCTACGCCGCTCGCGATGGGTGGCTCAACCGCCTCGTCGGAATGATCGCGGCGGACAGCGGCACCGAGCCACCGCGCGCCCTCGCCATCGCGCCCACCATGCCGCTCGCGCTGCGCGGTGATGCCCCTGCCTCAAGCTACGCACCAAGCGCGCTGCCGCAAGCGAGCGATGCGTTTATGGAACGTGTGGGCCTGCTCTACGAGGGCGACCCGCAGCTAGGCGCCCTGTGGGAGCGGGCCTTGGAAACGCAGGCGATGGCGGGCGACAGCGACATGCGAAACCTGCGCGATGCAGAGGCCGCAGGCGAGCTTGCCGCTTCGCTGATGAACGGCGAAGGGGCGGCGCAGATCGCGATGATCGAGCTTGGCGGATGGGACACCCACGCCAACCAGCGCGGCGCTTTTGCACGCGCAGCGCGCCAGCTCGACACGCTGCTAGGCGCCTACCGCAAGGGCGTCGGGGGCGACTGGAATGACACCCTGGTCGTCGTCGCGACCGAGTTCGGGCGCACCGCCAGCCTCAACGGTACAGGCGGCACCGACCACGGCACAGGAGGTGCGGCGCTACTTATGGGCGGCGCGGTCAAGGGTGGGCGCGTGCTTGCCGACTGGCCGGGACTTGCGCCCAGCCAGCTTCACGAAGGCCGCGACTTGAGGCCCACCACTGCGCTCGAAAGCGTGCTCGCAGGCGCTCTTGCCGAGCATATGCGGCTCGACCCGGCGCGCGCGATGGCGCAGCTTTTCCCGGGCAGAAGCGCGAGCCCGTCCAGCGGGCTGATCGGCGTCTAACGCTTACTCGGCGTCCATGATCGCAGGCGCGCTCGGCATGACGCCGCCGGTCTGGATCGACCGCGCCTCGTTCGCGAGGATGCCCACGACCTGTGTCCACACCGCGACATTCTGGCGCAGCTGCACCGGGTCGATCTTGTCGAGTGTGTCGTCGGGCGTGTGGTGCAGGTCGAAATAGCGCGTTCCATCCTGCTGCAGGTCGATGATCGCCCCGCCCTGATCGCGCGAGATGTTGATGTCCGCCCCGCCGCGCGCAACGATGGTCGAATTCGCAACCCCGAACCGCGCGACCGAAGCAGCCAGCCGGTTGTGCAGGCCTTCGTTGGTCTCGCGGAAATTGCTTTCAAACCGCCAGATCCGGTCCGCACCGAAATCGCTTTCGAGCCCAACGCCGATCTTCTCGTCGATGTGAGCCTCGGAGTACGCGCTCGATCCGAACAGGCCGACTTCCTCTGCGCCCGCCATCAGCACGCGAATGGTGCGCAGCGGCTGGCCGCTCTTGGCGACGTTGAGCGCGGCGGCAGCGACGATCCCACAGCCTGCGCCATCGTCGAAAGCTCCGGGAGCATTCCACCAGCTGTCGATGTGGCATGCCACCAGCACCGGTGGGAGTGAGGGATTGCGGCCCACGATCTCGCCAACGACATTGCCGCTCAGCGTCGTGCCAAGGTTTTCAGGCGTCAGCGTCAGTTTCATCATGATCGGGCGGCCATCGGCGCGCTCGAACATGCGCTCAAGGTTCGCTGCGTCTGGGAGTGTGAGTGCGCCAGCCGGGGTCGGCACAGGACGGCCCACATCCGATCCGCCTTCAGCGGTGCGGAACGTCGTGCCGCCCGTATGCGGGTTGCGGTGATAGTCGGTGCCGACCGACTTGATCACGGTTGCGACCGCGCCGCGTTCCTTGGCAAGCTGCGCGCCGACCCAGCGAGCGGGGCCCGCAAAGCCATATTGCGAACCGTCCTGCGTCGGTGTCATCGCGTGGCTGATATAGGCGATCTTGCCCTCAAGGCTGCCCATCGGAGCGGCGGCGAGCGCGGCTGTGTTCTCGAACATCACGACTTCGGCGGTGATACCATCAGGCCCGGTCGAAGCGCTTCCGCCCAAAGGCTGGATCACAAGCGGTTGAGGGAATGGACTGGTGATCTCGGCGCGGTGAATGTCGCCCTGAACCCAGGTTTCCATCTCGAACGGCTCATCGGCAACGTTGGTAAAGCCGTGCTTCGTCATCCAGTCCATCGCCCATTTGCGACCGCGTGCTTCGGCTTCGGTTCCCGCCTGTCGCGGCCCGACTTCGGTAGTGATCCCCTCGACAAAGTCCCACGCATAGGTGTCGCTTTCGAGCGCCATATCGGCGACCTCTTCAAGCGAAGGCGCCTGCCTCGCGTCTTGGTGAGCCTCGGCAAAAGCGGGCGCAAAAGCGTTCGGGGTCAGAAGGATGGCGGCAGCGGCGGTGGCCGAAAGGAGCGTCGTTTTCATGGAGGCTAGCGCTAGTCGCGCAGCGCCCCACTGTCCAGAAGGCTATCCCTTGCCGCCTGCACTCTTGAGCTCGACAAGCTCAGGCTCGCGGCTTGGCGCCTGCTGCTCCGACCCTCGCTCATTGGTGGGCTCGCGTTGAGAGCCCTGAACCACGGATTGACCTTTGTTATCGTCGTTCTCGACCCTGTTCCGACCGTTCGATTTGGCGCGGTAGAGCGCAGCATCAGCACGGGCGAAGAGGCGTTCGTAGGACTCGCCTTCTCGTACCGTCGCAACGCCGAAACTTGCCGTTAGTCGAATGTCGTCGTTCAGCCCGTCATGCTCAAGCCGCGCAAACGCAGTCCTGATCCGGTCTGCGAGGCGCTCAGCGGGTTCGTTGGGGCAATTCCAGACGGCTACGCAGAACTCTTCGCCGCCGATCCTGCCTGCCGTATCGCAGCCGCGGATCGTTTCCTGAATCAACTTGCCAAAGCCCGAAATCGCGCTGTCGCCTGCCTGGTGACCCCAGATGTCGTTCACCTGCTTGAAGTGGTCGATATCGGCAACGACAAGGCTGAAAGGCTTGTCCTCGGTGTGAGCGCGCGGGATGATCCGGCCCATCGCTTCTTCGAACGCGGCGCGATTGTTGAGGCCGGTCAGGGGGTCCTTGTCGCTGCTTTCGCGCAGTGAATTGGTCCATTCAACGATGGTTGCTCCCATCAGGACCATGGCACCTGCAATCGACTTCACGCCAAGAACAAGCCCGATCAGCGAATAATAGATCGATCCGCGATACTCCTCTGCCGGGATCGTCTGTTCGAACATCATGGTGAGCGTAGGACGAATGAAGAAATCCGCGACCTGGATCGCGGTGACGGCGATGATCGCCTTGTCCACCCAGTCGCTGCGCTGTGCCGAAAGCAGTGCGACGAGGTTGACGAGGAACATCGAGCCATAGCCGATATTGATGAGGATCAGCCGCGGGCCGACATCGTTGGTGAAGTTGACCGCGAGCGCCAGAACCAACGCATTGGCGATGTAGATACCCAGCAACAAGGGAAGATACGGACGCTGCCCCACTCGTTCGCAGGTCGACACCACGAAGATGCCGCAGCCGATCGAATAGAAGAACTGGGTCAGGTGGAACGTGTAGAACGCGTTAGCCGGGAGCAAATGGGTTGCAAGGAAACCGGCGGCGAAAAACAGATATCCGATCGCAAAACCAAGGACGTGACGCTTCATGCGCCCCGCTTTCCAGAACACCGCGAATGTCACTGCAAAAAGCAGCGCCATCATCGGTGTTAATAGTCCTAGGATTTGAGTTTGCATCGACCCGTCCGTTTCCCGTCAAGACCGAGTAGGCCAATAAGGTTAAGAGGCCCTTTAGGTGAGTGCCCTGAACCGGTGAAAAACCTTTCCACGAGGCATGTTTAGCGCAGGAGTTAGGGGGCTCAGGGCAATTTCGGCCAACGGGGTTTACTTGAACTTGCGCAAGGGCACGACGCGCGATTGCCTTGTGGAGGGGTCTGTATTTTCTTCGGCGCTTGCCTCGGTGACGCTGGGACCGCCCGCGGCGCTTTCTACCCGGTTTCGGCCGGAGCGCTTTGCTGAATAAAGCGCCCCGTCGGCCCGCCTGAAGCATTGCGCATAATCCTCGCCGCGCTGCCATTCAGCGATCCCGAAGCTGGCGGTGAAACTCTCGCTAGTCGGCAAGCCTTCGATCGCCTCGCTCGCGAAGCTCAAACGAAGACGCTCGGCAAGCGAGACAGCGCCTTGTTCATGGCAGTTCCAGACAAGCACACAGAACTCCTCGCCGCCGATCCGGCCTGCCACGTCGCCGGGCCTGATCTTGCGAGCCATGATGTCGCCGAATGCCGAGATGACCTTGTCGCCTACGCTGTGCCCCCACGTGTCATTGACCTGTTTGAAATGGTCGATGTCGCCGACCAGCAGGCTTACCGGAATACGCTCCTCTCGCGCACGGGCCAGAAGCTCATCGACCTGTTCCTCGAACGCCGCGCGGTTCGGCAACCCGGTCAGCGCATCGATCCTGCCGCTCGCAATCTGGTCCTCCCACTCATCGGTCACGACAAGGGCGAGCAGGATCATGCCGAGCACCACCGGCAGGACTGTCATCGCAATCACCTGCACCGCGTGGAATTCCGAGGTTCGCGAAATCAGCCCGGTGAGATCGCCTTCCGCCATCAGCGCGATGACCGGTCGCAGAAAGCCAACCGCCGTCATCATTGCCATCGTCCAGATAACCGCCTTGTCGAGCCATTTCGCCGGCTGCGCGGTCCACAGCACCGTCGCTGCCATCGTGAAAAGCAGCGCAGAGCCGCCATTCTGCACAATCACGATTGCGTTGGCATCGGCCAGCAGGATCGCTTCTGCCAACAGCCCGGTCGACAGCACCGCGATGCTGGCCATGACGCCGATCGGCATGCGTATTCCCAGCCGCATCCCCGCACCCATCGCGAGCGCGATCACTCCCACACACGCAATCACATGGACAAGCGGACCGATGACGAGAGAACTCATCGAAAAGGGAAGCAAATTCAGCGCGTAGCAAAGCGACAGCGAGAGATAGCCGACGAAGAAGGCGATCACGCTCGGCTTGCGCCCGCCACGCAGCCACAGGGCGCCGAAAGCCAGCGCAAATAGTCCTGCAAGGACCGGAATGACGATCGCGATATATTGCAAGGGGGTTGCAACTCCTTCGATTGCTGCCGCCTAAGCAAGCTGGGTAAACAGGCGGTGAAGCGCCGCCTTCGTATCGCGCGCTTGCCCCGCCGCTCTTGCGCGCCTATCTGCGCAGTCAAATCCAGCACACCCAGACACGTTTTACGAAGGACGACCCCCATGGCCGCGCAATACGCCTTTGTCATGAAAGGCATGACCAAGAGCTTCCCCGGTGCCAACAAGCCGGTTCTCTCGAACATCAATCTTCAGTTCTATCAGGGCGCGAAGATCGGCATTGTCGGACCCAATGGCGCGGGCAAGTCGACGCTGATGAAGATCATGGCCGGGATCGACACCGATTTCTCGGGCGAAGCATGGGCCGGTGAGAACATCACCGTCGGCTATCTCCCACAGGAGCCGGAGCTTGATCCGACCAAGACCGTCCTCGAAAACGTGCGTGACGGCGCGCGCGAGACCGCTGAACTGGTCGAGCGTTTCAACGCCGTATCCGCGCAGATGGCCGAACCCGACGCCGATTTCGACGCGCTGGGCGACGAAATGGCCGAACTTCAGACCAAGATCGACGCTGTTGACGGGTGGACGCTCGACAACCAGCTCGAAATCGCGATGGAAGCGCTTCGCTGCCCGCCTTCGGACGCTTCGGTCGAAAACCTCTCGGGCGGGGAAAAGCGCCGCGTCGCGCTTACGCGTCTGCTGATCCAGAAGCCCTCAATCCTGCTGCTGGACGAGCCGACCAACCACCTCGATGCAGAAAGCGTCGAGTGGCTTGAAAATCACCTCAAGGAATATGCGGGCGCGGTGCTGATGATCACCCACGATCGCTACTTCCTCGACAACGTGGTGGAATGGATCCTCGAACTCGATCGCGGCTCCTACTTCCCGTACGAAGGCAACTATTCGACCTATCTCGAAAAGAAAGCCAAGCGCCTCGAACAGGAAGCGCGCGAGGAAAGCGGGCGTCAGAAGTCGCTCAACCGCGAGCTTGAATGGATCAGGCAGACGCCAGCTGCGCGCCAGACCAAGTCGAAGGCGCGTATCCGCAAGTTCGAACAGCTCCAGGACGCGCAGGGCGACCGCAAGCCCGGCAAGGCGCAGATCGTCATTCAGGTGCCCGAGCGTCTTGGCGGCAAGGTGATCGAGGCCAAGAACATCTCGAAAGCCTATGGCGACAAGCTGCTCTTCGAAAACCTGTCCTTCATGCTGCCTCCGGGCGGCATTGTCGGCGTGATCGGTCCTAACGGCGCGGGTAAATCGACGCTGTTCCGCATGATCACCGGCCAGGAAACGCCCGACAGCGGCACGATCGAGATCGGCGACACCGTACACCTCGGATATGTCGACCAGTCGCGCGACGATCTCAATCCGAAGAACAATGTCTGGGAAGAGATTTCCGACGGGCTCGACTACATGCAGGTCAACGGCCACGACACCTCGACCCGCGCTTACGTAGGCGCGTTCAACTTCAAGGGCGCAGACCAGCAGAAGAATGTCGGCAAGCTCTCGGGCGGCGAACGCAACCGCGTCCACATGGCCAAGATGCTAAAGCAGGGCGGCAACGTCCTCCTGCTCGACGAGCCGACCAACGACCTCGACGTGGAAACGCTCGGCGCGCTCGAAGAAGCCATCGAGAACTTCGCCGGCTGCGCCGTGGTCATCTCGCACGACCGCTTCTTCCTCGACCGCCTGGCAACGCACATCCTGGCGTTCGAGGGCAACTCACACGTTGAGTGGTTTGAGGGCAACTTCGAGGCTTACGAGGAAGACAAGCGCCGCCGTCTGGGCGATGCTGCGGATCGGCCTACGCGATTGGCTTATAAGAAGCTGACGCGGTAGATTCGGGGTATCAGTGTGAAAGCAGAATCAAAGCTCACTGTTGTAGGGCTAGCACTAACTTGTGCTTACATATTTGCTTTCACTGTCTACGGGATCATTGTCCACGAGAAACTTGCACAGCTTGCTCCAAATGAGTTCGGAGACTTTCTCGCCGGGCTCTTCGCACCGTTAGCGTTTTTATGGCTTGTGATCGGATATTTCTTGCAAGCGAGAGAATTGCGGAACAGCGTCAACGCCCTTCGCCTGCAAGGCGAAGAGCTTGCTAAATCGGTCGAACAATATCGGGAGATGGTTTCTCTCGATCGCGAGCGTCTGCGATTTGAACAAGACTCTGTGACGCGAGTAGAAAAAGAGCGACGGGCTAAATCGCAACCTTTGTTGCGTGTTCGCGGCAAAGGACACATGAAATCGGGCCTTCAATACACTTTCAAATTTGCATTGGCGAACATTGGGCACGAATGTCGCGACGTCCACGGGACTATCGTCCTAGATGGTTTGACAGAGGCTCAAGCGATTGAACCGAAGGACCATTTTCCGAAAGAAGCAGAGCTCCCTTGGACTATTTACTTGAACAACGATTATTTTGAGACAGGCCGCCTCGTCATTTCTTACAAAGACACTGAAGGTGAAGATCAGCAGGTCTATTTTCAAATCTCAGGCAGTGGGCCACCTGAAGACTTCAAAGTGAAAGTCGCAAATACACCTCGCATCGCCACAGATTGTTAACAAAGCAGTCTGCCAATCGCTTCCGAAAAAGCTTCTGTGAGATCAAACTCGTTTCAGGCAGCTCATTCCGCCAAATGACCGCCACCCACCTCATAATCCACGGCAAGGTCCAGGGCGTGTTCTACCGCGACTGGACGGTCGAGACCGCGCGTTCCCTCGACCTTGCAGGATAGGTGCGCAACCTCGCCCATGGCACGGTCGAGGCGCATTTGGAGGGCAATTCCCAAGCCATCAAGCACATGATCGCCGTGGTGTTGCTGCCCTCCCCGCGCTGCGCCGACGCGGATCGATGTTAGTGAGGTAGATTCACAGGAATTGCGCAATTTCAAGCGCCCCCCAATCCGGAACGCCCCGACCCTTTCGTTTGTTGCAACCAACGAATGAGAGGGAATCGATGCTCAACAAGAACCGCATCTGGCCGCTGGCCGCGTTTGTCTTCATCTGCCTCGTCGGATACGGCGCGCGGATCGCCATTGGCGATGTCTATTCGGCGGCGGAGGCGCGGCAGTTGCTCGAAGCGCTGAGCCGAGCGGGGCTTTATCTGGGCTCGGCCATCGCGACCGCATCGGCAACGGTGCTGGCACTGATGCTGACGCTGATCGGCATGATCAACCGAATGGAGAAGGAATTCGACAGGGAGGCGTTTCACAATGTCGATCTCGTGGCAAAGCTCGCCACCTCTGCCCTGATGATGAGCCTTGTCGTGCTGCTCGCCTTCGTACTGCCGATCGGCGAATTCGAAGAGCTTCCCAACAGGTGGTACACTATTCTCTATGACGTGCTGTTTGCAGGCAGCGTCCTGATGGTCGCGCTGATCGCAGCTACCGTGGTGATGATCTACCGCACGCTGCAGCGCGTGATGTCCAAGATCACTCCGGGCGAAGACGTCTAGCGCCCGCATTTTCCTACTTCGAATGCGGGTGATAGCGTCGCGGCCTTGTGCTGATCTCCGTGAACTCTCGCCCAACAAGTTTCGCTATGGCCTCGCTGAGCGCCGTACAACGCCGCACGAAAGCGCATGTCGCCCGCAGAAACCGAAAAGTCACACTTCCTACAGCCATTTCTCCCGCAAACCCCTCTGATTGCGCCATTTTCGCCGAAAACGCGTATTTCCCAAACGCCCCCTTGCGTGTCACACCCGCCCGCAAAACCCGCCCGTCCAGCCTGCTTTACTCCGCCTTAACTACGGATCGGGCACATTCCTGTGTAATCGAGGCAAACAGGGGCAGCATCGATGCAAGAGGTCGCGCTCGCATTATCGGCCAATCCGGCGCTCACGCTGGCAACGGGGGTTGTCGCGGGGGCCTTGCTTGTGCTGGTGTCCCAGTGGCTTCGTGCCCGCACGCGCCCCTCGACCAACGCGCTACAGGGGCTCTTCACCAAAGAAAGCCTTGGCGAGGAAATGGACAAGGCGGCCGATCGGCGCAGCTTTGCCGGTCGCTCAGGAGCAGTGCTGCGCGCTCGGGTCGACCATCTGCCACAGGTCGGCCAACTTTGGGGCTTAGAGACCCGCTCGGCTGCGATCGCTCAGGTTGCGCAGGTGATGCGCGCCGGTGTTCGCAGCGAAGACGCGGTGAAAACGGTCAGCGACGATCCCGACACGCTCGAGATCCACACCGGAGATGTGAGCGAGGTCGAAGCAGGCGCAATTGCCCGCAGGCTGCTCGACACGCTGGCACAGATGCCGATGCCTGGCATGGCGCCGGGTATGCGGGTCAGTGCGAGTTTCGGTGTCGCAGCGCGCCAGCCGGGCGAAAGCGAAGAGGAAGCGCGCCAACGGGCCGAAGTCGCCCTCGCAGCGGCTCAGGCGGCAGGCGAGGACAGTGTCATGACCGCTGGCGAATGGGAGGAGATCAAGCTGCTCCCCGCGCCCGAACCTTCACCTGCGAAAGACAGCAAGGCCGCTTGAGCGCGGTCTCAGGGCGAGACCCAGCGCCCTTCCCATTGATCGCCGCTGCGCTCGAACTGCGCGCGCACATGTCCGGTGTGGGCGAGATAGAACCAGTCGAGCTCTTCCAGCGTGATGCGCAGCACCGCGAAATTGGGTCGGCCCGGCGCGACCTCGTCATCTGTCGGCTCGACTCCTTCGAACCGCTCGGGAAGGCCCGACGTGGGCGCATCGCTGACCGCTCCCGGTCCATCGCCAAGGTAACAGCGGCGCGCGAAGTTGGTGCTGTTCGACCATGCGGTGTCGGTCAGAGCGTCCTGCTCCAGCACCTCGCCCGTGCCTCGAACGCGGATCTGTATCTTGGCGCTCTTGTCGTAGAACAGCACCGCCATGCGCGGGTCGGCCTTGACCGCATCGACTTTGGGCGCGCGGGTGTCGGTGTGGAAACGCAGAGTCCAGGCTTTGGGGTCGAAAGCGCGCAAAACCATGGTGCGCGCATCGACGTCGCTGGTGACAACCGCAGGAACGTGCATCGGCGAGCGACGGTCCTTGGCAGCGCGGGTCAGGCGCCTTGCAAGATCGCTTCGCACTTCGTCGAGATCATCGAACATGCGCCGTGCCATCGGAGCATCGGCGTGTATGGTCAAGTCATTCAGGAAATGATCGCGAAACATGAACAGGGCCCTAAACACCCGGTTAAGGTTGAAGTCAGCGACCAAGGCCTAGACCGCTCACATCACTTCATTACGAAGGGTATCAAGCGCCGTAGGTGGTGGGCGGCAACACTGGAGGCATTTCATGGATATTACCCTGTTCCTTAAGGGTAGTGCGCTTTCGGCCCTCGCCTTGGCGTTGGCATTGGTCGCACCCCCCGAGACCGCTCAGGCGGCAACCGGTTCGGCGGAGGCATCGTCCTCGGCTGAGCAATCGCGTCAGGACAGGCGCGCAGAGCGACGTAGCGAACGACGTCAGGCACGCGGCGAACGGCGTGGCCAGCGTCAAGACCGCGGTTTTGAACGCCGTGGCGCGCGCTCGGCTGAACCCGATGCGCGGCCCGTCGCACGACAGCGTGCGCAGCGTGCCGAGCGCCGCGGTGATCGCCGTGCGCAGCAGGTCGACCGCCGCTCCGAACGTCGCGCAGACCGCGTCGACCGCCGCTCTGAGCGGCGCGCTGGCAGCGTCGATCGTCGTTCCGAGAGGCGTGCAGACCGCGTCGAACGGCGTGGCGACCGCGAAGCTCGGCGCTTCCAGCGTCGCGGCAACGAGCGGGCAGCGAACCGCGTAGACCGCCGTAGCGAAAGGCGCGCCGACCGGATCGACCGTCGCGGTGATCGCCGGGCGGACCAGATTGAGCGGCGCGGTGATCGCCGTGCCGACCGGATCGAGCGTCGCGGGGACCGCCGCGCTGACCGGATCGATAGGCGCAGCGATCGTCGCGGAGACCGCATCCGCAACGGCCGCGGTGGCCAGTTCGATGGCCGCGCAGACCGGCGTGCTGATAGGCGTGCCGACCGGCGCGCTGACCGCCGGGGTGACCGTTTCGACCGGCGCGACCGCCGTGGGGATCGCGTCGACAGGCGCGACCGTCGGGGCGACCGGTTCGACCGGCGTGACCGTAGGGGCGACCGTTTCGACCGTCGCTTTGACCGGCGTGATGCCCGTAGGATCCGCCGCGATGGATATCGCAATGGCGTGAGGGACGGCCGGCGTTTCGAACGGCGTGCAGAGCGTCGCCGCGACTTCCGCCGCTGGAACCGCAATTCCTGGCGTAACGACCGCCGTTTCCGCTGGCGCCAGCACCGCTTCTCCAACCGCGGCCTTTATCGCCTCGGTCGGTACTACGCTCCGTATCGCGGCCACTTCTACAACAGGCTCAACATCGGGTTCTTCCTCGATGCCGGGTTCTTCGGCTCGCGCTATTACATCAACGATCCGTGGCGCTATCGCCTGCCGGACGTCTACGGACCCTATCGCTGGGTTCGCTATTACGATGACGTCGTGCTGGTCGATATCTACACCGGAGAAGTGGTCGACGTGATCTACGACTTCTTCTGGTAAGCCCCGGCAATTCAACCAAGCTTGAGCCCCCGTCGCTTTGCAGCGGCGGGGGTTTGCTTTTGCCCATCCTTTGCGTAGCAGGTCGCCATGTCCAAGACCGAGACCATCCCCGACCAGGACGCGCTGCGACGCGTCGGCAAGCAGGTTCGCGAGCGCCTCGACAACGATCCCGGCGTCTACAAGATCGATACGCCCATGGCCGAGCTTTACGCGGTCGGCGACTTTCTGAGCATGGCCGAATGCGAGCGGCTTTGCCTGATGGTTGATCAAACCGCGCGGCCCTCTTCACTGCACGAAATTGGTTATGACAGCGGTTTTCGCACCTCCTATTCCGGCGACCTCGACCCCTTTGACAGCTTCGTAAAAGGGATCGGGCGGCGCATCGACGATCTGCTTGGCCTGCCGTCAGAGATCGGAGAGGCGATCCAGGGCCAGCGCTATCTTCCGGGGCAGCAGTTCAAGCCGCACAATGACTGGTTCTACACGACCGAAAACTACTGGAAGGGCGAACGCGAACGCGGAGGTCAGCGCAGCTGGACGACGATGGCCTTTCTCAATGACGTCGAAGCAGGGGGCGAAACCCACTTCACGCACATCGGGATCAAGATCGAACCAAAGCCGGGCGTCCTGCTGATCTGGAACAACGCGCTTCCCGACGGCACTCCCAACGAGGACACGATGCACGCAGGCACCCCCGTGCTGAAAGGCGCGAAGTACATCATCACCAAGTGGTATCGCACGCGTAAGTGGAAGTAGGAAAGTGGTTTACGTTGCGAAGCCGCATCCGCTGCGGACGGGCGGTCGCCCTTGCGGCGCTTTGCGCCGTTTGGTGCGACCTAACCTTTGCGCTCGACTACGCCCGTTCCAAAGCCTCCGCGATCAGCTTCCTCGTTGGCGCAATGCCGTAGAGCTTGATGAAGCTGCCCATGCGCGGGCCCTGCTCTGAACCAAGCAGCGTTTCATAGAGCGCACGGAACCAGTCGCGCAGGTTCTCGAAACCGAACTCCTCGCGCTTGCCGATCTCGTAGACCATCGTCTGCAGCACCTCTGCATCTGCATCCCCAGGTGCCGCGGCAAGCTGCGTATCGAGCTCGGTCAGAGCCAGCACTTCGCCCCCTGCCGGAGCGCGCTTCTTCAATGTCGGCGCCACGAAGTCGCGGTTGTAGTTCACCGCCGCATCGATCAAACCGAGCAGCGCAGGGTCCTCGACCGGCTTGCCGGTATAGGCCGCGACGTATTCGGCGAGGTTCTCCGGCGTCGCTTCGAGGCCAAGCACACTCACGAGGTTGAGCAGCAGGCTGTAAGGCACACTCAGCGCATCGCCGGCACCCGGTGCATCGGGGCCTTCGAACCGCTCATTCGCGCGTTGCAAATGCCACACCGGATTGCCCAGCTGCTTGTCGAGCGGTTGCTCGGCAAGGCGCTCGCGGAACTGCCAGTAATCGTCGATCGCCTTGGGGATGACGCCAGCGTGCAGTTGCTTTGCGCTCTTGGGATTGGCGAAGATGTAGAAGCCGAGGCTCTCCTCGCTGCCATATTGCAGCCACTCGTCAATCGTAAGGCCATTGCCCTTCGACTTGCTGATCTTCTCGCCCTTGGCATCGAGGAACAGCTCGTAGATCAGGCCTTCGGGCTTGTTGCCGCCCAGCACGCGCGCGATCTTGCCCGACTGCACGCCGCTGTCGGTGAGGTCCTTGCCGTACATCTCATAGTCGACGCCAAGCGCAACCCAGCGCATCGCCCAGTCGACCTTCCACTGGCACTTGGCCATGCCGCCAAGCGCGCTTTGTTCGACCATGCTGCCGTCTTCATCGGTGAAGCGGATCGTGCCGGCCTCGGCATCGACCACCTCGATCGGCACCTGCAGCACCGCGCCGGTGGTCGGGCTGACTGGCATGACGGGCGAGTAGGTCTGCTGGCGCTCTGCGCCCAGCGTTGGCAGCATGATGTCCATGATCGCATCGAAGTTGCGCAGCACCCCGCGCAAGGCATCGTCGAACGCGCCCGAGTTGTAGCGGTCGGACGAGCTTACGAACTCGTAGTCGAAGCCGAACTGGTCGAGGAACTCGCGCAACTTGGCGTTGTTGTGCGCGGCAAAGCTCTCGTGGCTTGTCCCGAACGGGTTCGGGATGCGTGAGAGCGGCTTGCCGAGATTGGCAGCCAGCAGTTCCTTGTTCGGCACGTTTTCGGGCACCTTGCGAAGACCGTCCATGTCATCGCTGAACGCGACAAGACGCGTCCTCTCACCCGTCAACGCCTCATAGGCGCGGCGAACGAGCGAGGTGCGCAACACTTCCTGAAAGGTGCCGATATGCGGCAGACCCGACGGGCCATAGCCCGTTTCGAACAGCACAGGCTCACCGTCTTTCTTCCCGCCACGCAGCCTCTTTGCGAGGCGCTGAGCCTCCTGGAACGGCCATGCCTTGGAATTGCGTGCGGTTTCGATGAGCGTTTCGTCTGTCATAGTGCTGCGGCCTTTAAGCAAGCGCGACCATGTTGCAAGCGCGAAGGCGGGCGTTTGGTTCCCGAAGCTTGCGGGAACATGGACCACGCAAGGCCCCGTTTGGAAAAACCGAAACCCCCGCGCAAAGCCCGGTTTCCTGAGGGCTTGAAGCGAAAAGGGCGTGTTGGATGTGTGACTTTTCAGATTCCGGCCAGGACAATGGGTGGTAATGGCGGGCCTTAAAAAGCCCGCTCCATCATTACCAAATCCCACGCCTGTAGGACAGGTCGGCCCTACCGATACTGTGTCGCCTGACCGGCTTTTGCTTTAGCCGCTGCCCGACTGGAGAAACGCAATCTTGCCGTCCGCTCTGACTTCGTATTCCGAATACGAACAGCACATTTCCTGTCCGCCTTCGAAGACATAGCTCACCGAAAGATAGATGTTCTCGCCATTCACGCCGCTGTCGAGCACCTTCAGCTGCGGTGCGCCGGGGATGAAGTTCAGTTCATACAGGGCGCGGATCTGGTCGCGGCCCATGGCGACAAAACCATCAGCGCGCACAATCGCATCGGGAGCGAATGTTGCGACGAACGCGTCGAGATCGCCTGAACGATAGGCGTCGACATGGCGCTGGATCGCGGCGATTTTGGCAGCTTGCTGCGCTTCAGCACTGGCCGTTTCAGATGCCTTCTGCACAGGTTCTTGTGCCAGCGCGATGGCCGGTGCAATCGCTGCAAACAGGGCGAGCGGGGCGAGAGCTTTGCGCATGGACGGTTCCCTTCGATAGCTAGTCACAGAACTATTGAGACCATTCGTTTACAACTGGTTTAGCCGTTGCCATCTTGGCGGATCAGTGACTTCGCCTGTCCCCCTCCCCTTGCCTGCACTTCACGCCAGTCATGGCGGCAATTGGCTGCGCCCCGCAAACGGCGTGACCGAGGCGGTGTCGAAGGGCGATGCAATCATGGCCGCGGCCGATACGCCGGTGCTGCTATTGAACGCGCCATTGGTCGCGAACCGGCTGGGCTATCCCGACCTGTCGGGGCTGGACGTGCTGGAGCTGTTCGCGTTCGTTCACCCGGCGCGCTTTTGCGTGCCGACGCCTCGCGGGCTTGCGCAGGCGCTGGGGCTGGAGGAGCCGGAAAGCGACCAGCATGTCCCCGGCTTCCTGTTGCAAGCGGCAGGGGCGCTGGTTGCAGCCTGCGAAGATCCCGAATGGTTCGAACGCGCCGGCGCGTGGAGCTCGCTTCATTCGCTCGAACGGCTGCGCTGGCCGTGGGCGCAGGTGTTGAAGCCCCATATCAAGCGTCCCGAGAAAGCGGAAAAGTGGCTGTTTGCCGCACTGCCGGAATGGGAGGAGACGGGCGAGCGCGCTCCCCCGCGGCAGGTGGAATTGCCCGATGCGGACGTGCTGGGCGAGCTCGACGCGCTCACCGGTGAAGGGTCCGAGAAACGCGAGGGTCAGCGCCAATATTCGACCGAGGTCTCGCGCATTTTCGCCCCGCGCGACCGGCGCGAACTTCCGCATGTGGCGCTCGCACAAGCGGGGACAGGGATCGGCAAGACGCTCGGCTATCTCGCGCCCTCCTCGCTGTGGGCCAAGCAATCGGGCGGGACGGTCTGGGTGTCGACCTTTACCAAGAACCTGCAACGCCAGCTGCGCTCTGAAAGCAGGCGCGCTTGGCCGCTGAAACGCCCCGACGGCACGCCGCCTGTCGTGGTGCGCAAGGGGCGCGAGAATTACCTTTGCCTGCTCAACCTTGAAGACGCGCTGCAAGGCGGGTTTGCGGGTCGCCCGGCGATCCTTGCGCAGCTTGTCGCACGCTGGGCGAGCTTTACCCGCGATGGCGACATGATCGGCGGGGATTTGCCCGGCTGGCTCGGCACGCTTTTCCGGAAACGCGGGATCGCGGCACTGACCGACCAGCGCGGCGAATGCGTCTATGCCGGGTGCCCGCATTACCGCAAATGCTTCATCGAGCGTGCGGGACGCGACAGCGCGCAGGCCGACCTTGTCATCGCCAACCACGCGCTTGTCATGGTCAATGCCGCGCGTGGGAGAGACCATGCACAGCGTCCCACCCGCATCATCTTTGACGAGGGCCACCACGTCTTCGAAGCCGCCGACAGCACCTTTGCCGCGACGCTTTCAGGGCAAGAGGCGATTGAGCTGCGGCGCTGGATCATCGGCCCAGAGCGCAAAAATCGGGGCCGTCGCCGCGGGCTTTCCGCAAGGCTCGCGGATGTGGCCAGTTACGACGACGAAGGCGGCGAAGCGATCGAGGCGGCGTGCGAAGCGGCACAGGCCTTCCCCGGCGAAGGATGGCTGCAACGCCTGATCGAGAACGAACCCTCGGGCCCTATTGAAACGCTGCTCGGTGCGGTGCGAACGGCGACCTATGCGCGCGATGAGAGCGGGCAGGAGGCAGGCTACGGGATCGAGACCGAGGCAAGCGGGCTTCCGGGCGAAGTGATCGAAGCGGCGAGCGCAGCTGGCGAGGCGCTGGCTGCGATCCGGACCCCGCTCATCCGGCTGGGCGGCAGGTTAGAGGCGATCCTTGCCGATCCGCCCGACTGGCTCGACGGAGCAGGCCGCGCGCGGATCGAGGGGGCGCGCTTCTCGCTGCAATGGCGCGTCGATCTGCTGGCTGCGTGGGAATCGCTGCTGGACCGGCTTGGCGGGCCTGCGGACCCCGAATTCGTCGACTGGCTTGCGGTCGACCGTTCCGATGCGCGCGAGTTCGATGTCGCGATCCATCGCCGGTGGCTCGACCCGATGAAACCGTTTGCGCGCGTTGTGTTGGAGCCTTCTCACGGCGTGATGCTGACCAGCGCGACCCTGACCGACCGCATTGGGACCGAGGGCGATCCATGGGAGAGCGCCATCCGCCGCTCGGGCGCAAACCATATCGAGAGCGCTCCGATGCTGTCCGCTGCCGACAGTCCCTTCGATTATGCGAGCCGCGCCGAGGTGCTGATCGTCACCGACGTGCGCAAGGGCGACCTTCCCGGCCTTGCGGGCGCCTACGCGAGGCTCATCGAGGCATCGGACGGTGGGGTGCTCGGCCTGTTCACCGCGATCCGCCGAATGCGCGCCGTGCACGGCCGCATCGCCGACCGCCTCGCACGCGAGGGCCTGCCGCTTTATGCGCAACATGTCGATCCGATCGACACCGGCACTTTGGTCGACATCTTCCGCGACGATCCGCGCGCAAGCTTGCTTGGCACCGATGCCCTGCGCGACGGAGTGGATGTGCCAGGCCGAAGCTTGCGCTGCGTCGTGATGGAAGCCGTGCCGTGGCCGCGCCCCGATATCCTCCACAAGGCCCGCCGCGCTGCCGCCGCGCAGGATGACGGGACCGGCAGCCAGTATGACGACCGCATCATCCGCGCGCGGCTCGCCCAGGCGTTCGGGCGGCTGATCCGCAACAAGGACGATGCCGGGCATTTCGTGGTCCTCTCCTCCGCGTTCCCTTCGCGTCTGCTGTCGGCGTTTCCGGAAGGCACAGCTGTTCGGCGCGTCACGCTCGACGAGGCTCTGGTGCGTGTGCGCGACGGCCAAATCGGCGAAGACCCGAGCGAGGTCGCCCAAAACACTGGCGCGCTGGACGACAATATCCCAGATAGTTTCGCATGATCGAGCAACTCGACTATCTCGTCCGCCTCATCGCCATTGGCGCCGCGCTGATGCTGATCGCGCAGATGGTCGCAAGCGAGGTACGCGACCACATCAAGTTCCCGCTGGTGGCGATGGTGGTGGGCGTTGTCGCCTATCTCCTCAACGCGTCGCCGCTGATGACGGCCGAAGGCCCGCTCGATCCGTGGGTCGACCTCTTCGCGATCTCTTCGCCCTACTGGATCTGGCTTTTCGCGCGCCGCCTGTTCGAGGCAGAGCCCGAGCGGCGCGTCGCTTTGGGAGCCATGGCGCTCCTGCTTGTCGGCTGGATCATCGGGAATTTCATACCCGGCACCGGCAGGCTCGGTTTCTACATGCTTCACATCGTCGCGCTCGCCCTGATCGCGGACCTCGTGCGGGTTGGGCTTGCCGAACGCAACGACGACCTCGTCGAAGAGCGCCGCATGGTGCGCTTATGGCTACCCCTGCTGGTCGCAGCGCAGGCAGGAGGCATCCTGCTGTTCGAAACGATCGTCGGTGCATCGGGCGAGTATCCGCCGATCCAGCTCGCAAACTCGGTGCTCATCGTGATCCTCACCCTTTTTGCTGGCGTGGCGCTGCTCGATCCTAACGAGGCGCTGCTGATCGAAAGCGAGGAAGATCTGCCCGGGGACGAGCCCGAACCGCTCGACCTGTCGCCAACCGAGAAGGTGCTGCACGAAAACTTGGTGCGCGCCATGGCAGAGGGCGCCTATCGCGAACCGGGCCTCACGATCGCTGCCCTCGCCGCACAGCTTGATACGCCCGAGCATCGCTTGCGAGCGCTCATAAACCAGCGGCTCGGCCATCGCAATTTCTCCGCCTTCCTCAACCGCCATCGCATTGCAGAGGCGAAAGAGCGGCTCGCGGACAAGGAAACAGTCGATCTGCCCGTTCTCACGATCGCGATGGACCTGGGCTACAATTCGCTGACCCCATTCAACCGCGCGTTTCGCGAGCAAACCGGCACCACACCGAGTGAATTCAGACGTTTGTCGATGGCCAATGGCGCGGACGAGGCGGGCGTTACACAGAGCGTTCAGAACTGAAAAAAGCTGGTCGATTTCGAAAAAGACCGGCATTTTCTGATACAGACGAGCCTGCGAAAGCCGGGTTTGGCAAGACAGTCCGCATCACTTGCATGAAGGACATCTGACGCATGATCATTCCGGTCCCCGAAACGGCTGAAAAGGGCTCTTTCGAATATGCGCTCGCCAAGGTCGCGAACCATTTTGCCGATGTGCTCTATTTCGATTTCAGCCGCTACCTGATCGCGGCCGGGGTACTGAGCGCTTTTCTGATCGTCGTCAAAGTATGGGCCGACAATCGCCGCATCCAGAACCGGCGGGCAAGCGGGCGCGATTACCGGCGCGAGTTCTTCTCCTCGATGCGAACGGTGCTGGTCTTTGCCTTCATGACTTTGGCAACGCTTGTCGGGCGCGAGATGGGGTGGATTGCTCTCAAGCTCAATGGAGCGAGCCTGCTCGTCGTTGCGTGGCAATTCGCGCTGATCGTGGTGGTTCACGATGCCTATTTCTACTGGATCCACCGCGCGATGCATTCCAAGCGCCTGTTCCGCGCGACCCACCTGCACCACCACAAGTCGCGAACGCCGACGCCGTGGGCCGCTTACAGCTTTTCGACCTGGGAAGCCGCGTTCGAAGCCGCCTACATGCCGCTGTTCCTTTTCATGACCAGCCAGTTCGGCATCGCATATGCGGGCTTCGCTGTGTTCCTGTTCATGTGGCACATGATCATCCGCAACGTGATGGCGCATGCGGGCAGCGAGCTGTTCCCGGCAGGCTGGGTCGACAACAAGCTGACCAGCTGGATCAGCACCACCACTCACCACGACCTCCACCACTCCGAAGGCCGCTACAATTACGGCTTCTACTTCACCTGGTGGGATCGCTGGATGGGGACGGAGCACCCCGATTACGCCGAGCATTTCCGCCGGAATGCTAAGCCGGTGATCATGTGGGGCGAGCGCGAAAGCGAGCGACCGGCGGCTCCCACCACCTGATCTTTTCACAGATACGGGCAACCGCTCTCCTCGCGGGGCCCGCCGATGCGGCAGTCTTCCGCGGCGCTCTCCCCAGACTGGCGCCCGCGAAAGGCTGCCGCATTTTCACATGGGGGATTGCATGGCATGGTGTAGAACGTGCAAAGCGGCGGCGCAGCGAAGGGCTGCACCTATGGTGGGGATTCTAGGCACTTGGCGAAACTTCTTGGCCTTTTCCGGCATGCCAAAAGCGATTGGGGCGACGGAGCGCAGCGCGACTTCGACCGCGGCCTGAACGAGCGCGGCATCAAGGGCGCAGCCGTGATGGGCGACCATATCCGCGCGCACGGGGTCGAGTGGGACCGCCTGATCGGAAGCCCTGCGGTGCGCGTGGTCGACACGCTCAAGGGCGCAGTCCCGGAAATGCCCGCGATCTATGACGAGCGGCTCTATCTGGCGAGCTCCGACACCATCCTCGAAGTCGCTCAGGCGCATGCGGGCGAAGGCGATGACGAAGCGCATTCGATCCTGCTGTCGGGTCACAATCCCGGAATGCAGGAAGTGGTGCTCGACCTCGTGTCGCCAAGTCATGAGAACGACCTCTTTCGCGAAGCCGTGGTGAAGTTTCCGACCGCGACCTTTGCCGTGCTTGAATGCGATATCGAAAGCTGGGCCAAGCTGAAGCCGCGCTGCGCCAAGCTCATTCACTTTGCGCGGCCTCGCGATCTTGATCCGGATTTAGGCCCCGGCGCCTAATCCGCCAGGACCTGTCGCGGCCCCGGTCCATCTTCGCCGAGCTTGTCGCCCGGATTGTAGATCGCGCATTTCTCAAGACTGAGACACCCGCAGCCAATGCAGCCGTCGAGGCTGTCGCGGGTGCGTTCAAGTTCCTTGATGCGCACCTCGATCCGGTCGCGGATCTTTGCGCTGATCGCCTTCCAGTCGCGCGCATTGGGCGTGCGGCCATAGGGAAGGCCGCGCATCACCTCATCGATCTCGCCAAGGCTCAGGCCGAGTTGCTGCGCGATGAGGATGAAGCTCAACCGGCGGATATCGGAACGCAGGAAGCGGCGTTGGTTGCCACTGGTGCGCACGGGCTCGACCAATCCCTTGTCCTCGTAAAAGCGGATCGCGGAGACCGACAACCCGGTTCGCCGCGCCATTTCGCCGATGGGAATGAGGTCCTTGGAGGAGAGGGTTTTCGCCATGACCCGCCTGATAGCGCAGAAATAGCTTGATCTCAAGTTAGGTTGAGGTTGCAGAATGAATGGCGACGATGATTCGCTGCGTCCCTCCGAGGCGCCCGGATCGACCGAACCGCACGAAAGGAGCCTTGTTATGCCGACAGGAACAATCGAACACGCCAACCTGACCGTCACCAACCCTGCCCGCAGCGCCGAGCTTTTCAAGCAGATGCTTGGCTGGGAGGAACGCTGGAGCGGCCATTCGCAGATGGGCGGCGACACGATCCATGTCGGCCAGCCCGGCAACGGCGCGGCCTACATGGCGCTCTACACCAATGACGATGTGCGCGCTGATGAGGAGCGCCGCTATTCCAAGGGCCAGCCTCTGAACCATGTCGGGCTGCTGGTCGACGACCTCGACGCGGCGGAGAAAGTGGTGATCGCCGCCGGCCTCGAACCGTTCGGGCATGACGATTACGACCCGGGCAAAAGGTTCTACTTCTTCGACTGGGACGGCATCGAATTTGAAGTCGTCAGCTATGCAGGAGATGCGTCATGAACGAACCGATCCTGCGCGAACCGATGTTCAAAGCCCCTTCCAAGCCCGATCAGAGCAAGGACTTCTGGCTGGCCGCTCCCCGCGTCCAGGCCTGGTCTGTCCGGTCAATCTTGAGGTCGCCCGTCCAAGCTGTGCAGAGAGCTTTTGCTTCATCGGGTGATCCCGACACCCAGCCCTCGTAGTTTTCCGGCGAAAGCAGCACCGGCATTCGGCTATGCACCTCTTCGCTGGCCGAACCGGCGCTGTCGGTCATCACCATCGAATAGCACAGCCCAAACTCGTCGCTGTCGCGCCACACGCCTGCAACGGCAAACAGGTCGTCATCGGGCAGCGACATCCATGTACGCGTCTTGGCGCCCTTCGCCCCCTGCGCTTCCGCCCATGCGCTCACCGGGATAAGGCAGCGGCGCTCTTCGAAGGAATAACGCCAGAAGAAACTGTCGAGCTTGTCGGTGCGGGCATTGTTGACCGGTTTGGGCTTTAGCGGCTGACCGCTCTTGCCCTTCATCACCAGCGGGAACCCCCAGCTCATTTTGGAAACTTCACCGCCTGCAACCACGAGGCCGGGGTAGCCCGGATAAACCTCTTCACCGAAATTAGCCCCGCCCTGCGCGGCGATGGCGTCAAACCACTTGGCGACCTCGTCCACGTTTTTGGTCATGCGATAGAGGTTGCACATCAGGTCGCTCCTGCATTGCCGATAATGAAGCACGCAATCGCCATCAACGCGCCCGCCCACCGGTTCGAGCGAAAACGCGCTAGCGGGTTGGCAGGGTCGTCAGGATCGAGCGTCGCAACCTGCCACATGAGGTGAAACGCCACCGGCAGAAGTGCGAGCAGCGCAAAGATATCCGGGCGGTAAAGCCATACCCCCAGCCCCCACAGCCCGACGGTCGCGGTGTAGAATGCGGCGATCCCTGCACGAAAACTCTCGCCCATTCGAAGCGCGCTCGACTTGATGCCGACCAGCGCATCGTCCTCGCGGTCCTGCAGAGCGTAGATTGTATCGTATCCAATCACCCAGCAGATGCAGCCCGCATAGATCGCGGCGAGCGCGTCCCAATTATCGAAGCGCAACTGCGTCCACCCGACCAGCAGCCCCCAATTGAACACCATGCCGAGCCAAGCCTGCGGCCACCATGTGATGCGCTTCATGAAGGGATAGGCCGCGACCAATGCGAGACTTGCGAGAGCAACAATCTGCGCCTCCAGCCGCAATTGCAGCAGCACGACGAGGCCGATGAGACACAGGAAGATAAGCCAGCCCCAGGCGACCTTCTTGCTCACCCGCCCGCTTGCCACCGGGCGCGCAGCCGTGCGCGCGACGCTCGCATCGAGCTTTGCATCGACAATATCGTTGTAGACGCACCCTGCCCCGCGCATCGCGATGGCGCCGAGCAGGAACCAGCCGATGAGCGCAAATTGCGGCCCTGCCCCGGCAAGCCACACTCCGAAGACGCATGGCCAGAGCAGCAGCCACCAGCCAATCGGTCGGTCGAACCGCGCAAGCTGCGCAAGATCACGCGGCAATTGCGGCAGGCGCTCGATCAGCCTGCGATGCTCTGTGTCTGGAACGATGTCGGCTGTCACAGGCTTCTTATTCCCTGGCTGTCTTGCTCATCGAGCTTCGCTGCGCGCCAGCCGATGACGCAGGCGACGAACATGGTCAAGTTGCCTGCGAAATCGAGCATCCCGATCGAGGTCAACACCGGCACTTCGTAATGGAAGTACCAGTTGAAGACGAAGAATGGCAGCAGCACCACGGCGAAGGTCGCGAACGCGCGCGAGCCCCATTTGACCACCAGCGCCATAACCCCGAACATCACCGCCTGCGCTCCGAAACACGCCATCATGAAGCGGGTTACGAAGGTGTTTTCGCGGTAGGGTTCGGTCAGGGCGAGCTCGATCACACTCGACGGGGCAAAAAGGGCCCAGCCGCCCAGTCCCAGAAACACGATGGCAATGAGAAATTGGCAGATCCGCGCGGTCATGGCTTGCACCCTAGCCACGACCGCGCCTAGGGGCAAAGCCATGCCCGCTACTCCCGCCTGGCCACCGAAGTCCGCACCGCGCCTATTCGTCGAGGACGAGCTTGGCGACGGACGCATTTTCGCACTCGAAGGCAATCAGGCGCATTATCTCGGCAAGGTCATGCGCGTATCGCCGGGCGATACGGTGATCCTTTGCGACAACATCACCGGCGAATGGGCGGCGCGTGTCGGGCAGGTGGAAAAGCGCCGTGTCGACCTGACCGTCACCGACCATCTGCGCCCGCGCGGAGAAGTGCCAGACCTGTGGCTGTGCCCTGCCCTGCTTAAGAAGGACCGGTTCGACTTCGTTCTCGAAAAGGCGACCGAGTTGGGCTCAGCGCGCATCCAACCGATGATCACCCGCCGCTGTGTCGCGGACAAACTCAACATGGAGCGCGCGCGCATCATCGCGACCGAAGCCGCCGAGCAATGCGCGCGCACCGCGCTGCCGGACATCGCCGAACCGGTGAAGCTCGACGCGCTCCTCGCCGACTGGCCTAGCGAGCGCGCGATCTTCTTTGCTGACGAGGAAGGCGGCGAACACGCTGCCGATGCATTCTGCTTTCACGAAGGCCCAGCCGCCATCCTGATTGGGCCGGAAGGCGGCTTCGACGATGCCGAGCGCGCCGCGATCCGCGCTCACCCGCAGGCGCGCGCCATTTCGCTTGGTCCGCGTATCTTGCGCGGCGAAACCGCTGCGATTGCTGCGCTTTCTGTATGGATGGCCGAAGCGGGCGACTGGCCAGATGTGGGCGAACCATAGATTGGCTTTGTCCGCTCAAACGCAGATTACACTTCCCACCGTCAATTCCGTTTTATAGGGCAACCTTCGAAAGAGAGCCTGAATGAGCACACGCGAAGCATCCTCTGCCGACGAGCCTATCCTCGAAGGGATGGACGACCTTACCGCCCCGATGCGGGCCGGTGAAAAGCCGAAGGCGGACTGGCGCATCGGGACCGAGCACGAGAAGTTCGTCTATCATACAGGTGACAAGCACGCTCCGTCCTATGACGAGGACGCGGGCATCCGCGACATCCTGATGAGCCTTCGCGAATTCGGGTGGGAGCCGATTGAGGAGAACGGGCACGTCATCGCCATGAAAGGCGCGGACGGCACGGTCAGCCTTGAACCTGCGGGCCAGCTTGAACTGTCAGGCGCACCGCTCGAAACCCTGCACGAAACTTGCAACGAAACCGGGCGGCATCTGGCGCAGGTGAAGGAAATCGGTGAGCGGTGCGGGGTTGGCTATCTTGGCCTTGGCATGTGGCCCGACAAGACGCGCGAAGAACTGCCCGTGATGCCTAAGGGCCGCTACAAGATCATGATGAACCACATGCCCAAAGTGGGCAATCTGGGTCTCGACATGATGCTGCGGACCTGCACGATCCAGGTCAATCTCGACTATTCTTCCGAAGCCGACATGGTGAAGAAGTTCCGCGTCGGCCTCGCGCTGCAACCGCTTGCGACCGCTTTGTTCGCGAACTCGCCCTTCACCGAGGGCAAGCCCAACGGATACCTCTCCTACCGCAGCCACATCTGGTCGGACACCGACCCGCACCGCACCGGGATGCTGCCTTTCGTGTTCGAGGATGGCTTCGGATACGAACGCTGGGCCGAGTATATGCTCGACGTGCCGATGTACTTCGTCTTCCGCGACGGGAAGTATATCGACGCAGCCGGCCTCTCTTTCCGCGACTTCATGGACGGCAAGCTCTCCGTCCTTCCCGGTGAGCGTCCCACGGCGAGCGACTGGTGGGATCATCTTTCGACCGCCTTCCCCGAGGTGCGTCTCAAAAGCTTCCTCGAAATGCGCGGAGCCGATGGCGGGCCGTGGAGCCGGATCTGCGCGCTGCCTGCCTTGTGGGTTGGCCTTCTCTACGATCAGGGCGCGCTCGATGCTGCATGGGACCTGGTCAAGGACTGGACGATGGAAGAGCGCGAGAAGCTGCGCACCGACGCACCGAAACTCGGGCTGCAGGCTCCGATCCCCGGAGGCGGGACGATGCAGGACCTTGGCCGCGAAGCTCTGAAGATCGCGCATAAGGGCCTCGCCGCACGCGGCAAACTCAATGCGAGCGGCGACAACGAGACCGGATATCTCGAAACCCTCGACGAAATCGTCTCGACAGGTAAAGTGCCTGCACAACGGCTGCTCGACGCCTATCATGGCGAATGGAACGAGGACGTCTCGCGCGTCTACAAATACTCGTTCTGAGCAGCGGTTCCCCCTTTGAGGGCGGAAAGGGAGAGAGAACATGCTGATAGTTCTGGCCGAGGCGAACCTTGGCGAAGGCGCACTGGATGCAGGCCGCGACGCGTTCCCCGCCATGGTCGAGGCGTCGCGCGCTGAGGAAGGGTGCCTTGGTTATTCCTATGCCGTCGACATTCTGGACGCTTCGAAATTCGTCATCGTCGAAAAGTGGGTCGACGATGCCGCGCTGGCATTCCACTTCCAGACACCGCACATGGCCAAGTTCCAGCAAGCCCTCCAAGGCCTCGACATCGAGATAACCGAACTCGCCAAGTACCAGGCCGATGACGGATCGCCCTTGATGTGAGCGTGTATCGCTCGCATAAGCTTCTGTTATGATTGTTGTAATCGGCTCCTTCCGCATCCCGCCCAGCATGGTCGAGGTCGTGCGCCCCGTGATGGGGGAAATGATCACCGCCAGCCGCCGCGAGGAAGGGTGTATCGAATACGCTTATGCGCTCGACGTGATCGACGAGGGGCTGGTGCGGGTGTGCGAAAAATGGCGCGACCGCGCCGCTCTCGAAGCGCATTTTCGCACGGCCCACATTGCCGAATGGCGCGCACAGGTTTCCGCGCTTGCAGTGTCGGAGCGTGACCTTGTTGCACACGAAACGGACGAGGGTTTCTACCTCTGATCCCGACTACTCGGCTGGCTCCTGAAGACCCGCTTCGGGCTTGCCAGAGGCACGCTTACCGCCACTGATCCGACCGATCAGCTTGAGCTTCAACCGGGCGAGCGGCGCGGTAACAAGGCCGTTCACTTCCATCCAGTCGTAATATTCGCGGTACTTGGGGTCCTCGGCCAACAAGTGCGCTTCCTCGGTCCGGGCGCGCCAATAATAGATCGCGTTCACCACAGCCAAGAAGAAGGTGTTGCGGATTGCATCGACAGCCGACCCGTTCGTGACAAGGAACGGCATGACCGAGCACCACCAGAACAGGTTCTTCGACAAGTAAGCCGGATGGCGGGTGAAGCGATACGGCCCGTTGGTAAGCACGCCGCGATAGGTGAGGTTCGAAAAGCGGATGCCGAATACAACCGTCGCCCACGCATAAATCGCTGTCAGGAAGACGAGCCACGCTGCCCACACCCACAGCAAAGCTGGTTGCCCTGCCATCCAGTGTCCCCAGCCCGCAGTCGCGCCCTCATAACTCAGGATCTGGCCGTTATTGCCGATGATCCCCCACACGAACGGCGGATAGCAGAGAAGCGCCGCAAGCCACCCAGCCACGAACGGATTGCCCGAGCGAATATGAGCATCGAGCGGCCGCAACGTGAAGAGATACCCGACCGTCCCGATCTGCACATCCACCACAAATAGCAGCGTGATCAGCAGCATCCCGAACTCGAATGGATTGGCGATAATCGCTGCCGGATCGGCTTCGACAATGAAAGCGAAGCCCGGCGGCAGGATCGAGATCATGAACGCGCCGAAAAACGCCTTGATGATCCACGCTCGCCAATGCTTTTTAACTTGATCAAGATCGACACCCTCACGGCCCAACAAGGCTGCGCCGAAGTGCCAGGTGCTGTCGCGCTGGTCAGTCATGAACCGATCAAGCCAGATGATGTAGGGCACCGAGAGCACCACCATCGGCACGATCAGGAAACCGAGCACCTCCATCGCGAAGAGGTAGCTTCCGTCCCAGTACCAGCGGCACAGGCAATACAGGGCAGCGATGATCGCCCAAGTGGCCCAAAGGCCAACGATCTTGACGGTCGAGACAGGCAGCACATCCTCAACACTGCGCCGGATGCTCCAGTCGAGACCGGTTGACGCGCGCAGATGCACCTTGTCGACCAGCAGCGACCAGATCGCCATCGGTCCCGCAGTGAACGCCATCGCTGTCAGCGCCGCATATGGTCCTGAAAGAACGCCATAGCCGCTTCCCAGGCCCAGTGTTTCGACAATTACGGGAAAGGTGCGGCAGAACAGGATCCACAGCATCAGGCCCAGCAGACCCGCAAGCCCCACACCCGAAGAGACATCGCTCTTGGGCAGGTTCAGCGGCGTTGACGCCGATGCGGGATGAGATTCTGCGCTCATTACCCTCAGGCGTTTAGCGCCAAAGGGTTAATTCTCCGCCCACCAAGACGCCCGCGTGCCGCATGGAGACGACACCGGCACAAAGGTTAACGGCTGTCTTGGGGCTGCGAAAGGCCTGGCGGCAAAGCCGTCAGCGCCAAGCGTGGATGGTACCCGAATCGTCGAGGATATAGAGCATGTTGTCGGCAACAACTGGCGGCAGGCTGACCGCTTCCTTGACGTCGGCAAAAAGCTGCGCCGAGCCTTCGCCCGCGCTCACCTTCCAAACCTCGCCTTCGGAGCTTGCAACCCATAGGTTGCCGCCCGCGAGAACCGGACCCGTCCAGAAGATCGGGTCCTTCTTTTTCTCGACGTTGCGGAACGGGGCAAGCTGAGTGATCCAGCGCACGCGGCCCGTCGAACGAGCAATCGCCAGAAGCCGCGCATCGTCGGTCAGAGTGAAGATCCACTCACCCGCGATCGCCGGGGTGGAAATGCCAGCAAGGTTAAGCTCCCAGATACGCTGCCCGGTGACGAGCTCGTAAGCGGCCATACGACCGCCCTGCCCCAGCGCGTAAACACGGCCCGAATCGATGATCGGGTCAGCATCGATGTCGGTGAGCGAGCTCACCACGGTCGAGATGTTCGTGCGCGCCAGAGCGTCGGCCCACAGCGTGCGACCGTTCTCGTAGCGGTAGGCCGATAGTTCGCCCGAGGAATACCCCGCGATCACGGTGCCCTGTCCCGCTGCCGGAGCAGCGACGCCGAAGACACCGGACTGTGCCGATGAACCCGACTCGTTCCAGAGCAGCTCGCCATTCTCGGTGTTGAGCGCGATGATCTGGTTGTCCTGCGTCATCACGTAAACCTGCCCAAAGGCGATGGTCGGTGAACCGCGCAGCGGGCCGGAAGGCGTCGTCTTCCAGATCATCGAACCGGACTGGGCATCCAGAGCCTTGGCATCGCCCGCGCCGTTAGTTGCGTAGACCCGGCCGCTGTCATAGCTGACGCCGCCGCCAAAGGCGGATGGGCGCATGTCATCGTCCATCTCTTCGTCGTCGAATTCCCACATGCGCGAACCCGACTTCTTGTCGAAGGCGTGGATGACGCCGTCAGAACCCACTGCAAACAACATATTGCTGCCGATCACCGGAGCGGCCGCAAGGCGCTCTTTGTCGCTCGAACCCGCGATGCGAGCGGTCCAGGCCTTGGTCGGGTTTTCAGGCAGTGCCAGATGGCCGTACGACTTGCTTGCCGAACCACCGACCTGTGCCCATTCGGAATTAACCTGTGCGGGCGGCAGAACGACGGTCACGCTGGCAAGCGCAGGATCGACAGTCGCGCCAGTTTCGATCCGCGACAGGATTGGCATACGCTCACCAATCGTCGGCGTGGTCTTGTTGTCGCCTCCGCAGCCGGTCAGCAGCATAGCCAGCGCGCCAGCCACGATAGCGCCGCTTAAACGCTTGTTATACTTCATCATTCGCACCGTCCGTCCAAACTTGTATTCTTAGGTTCCGGGCACCTGCCGGCTCCTCGCTTATTCAGCGGGCCCTTCAGCCGGAGTAACGCCTTCATCTTCGAGCAATTGCTCGACATCTTCAATTGCATCGACCCCTAATAGCCCAGCCATCTGGCGCGCACGTGAACGAAGCGTCTCTGGCAACGCCTCGTCATTCGCCATCTCGGCAAACAGGGCGCCTGCTTCGTCGCGGTTACCCGCCTCAAGGTGGGCGATCGCGGTAAGTTCGCCTGCGCTGCCGAAATACGGGTTGCCGGGCACAGCGAGGTCGCTGAGCTTGGCGATCACGTCAGCTGGATCGCGCTCGTCAAAATTGGTCGAAACTTCGCGGATCACAGCCAGGTTGCGCAGCGGGCCAGGGGTTTCGGGGTCGGCCGCAATGCTGGCGTAAAGCTCGACGGCCTTTGCCGGATTGCCCTCTTCCAGGGCGGCTGCCGCCTGGAGGAACTTGGCCGAGGTGCGGGCGCCAATAGACCCCTCATCGACCAGCCCATCGACCTTCTCCGATGCGCCTTCGAAGTCATTCACGTCGACAGAATCGAGCGCGCTGATGATCTGCTCGGACTGGCGTTCAAGCGCAGCCTCATTGCGGCCATCCCAGAAGTAGAATCCGAACATGCCAGCCAGCAGCAGCGAGATCGCGAGGCCGAGGGGCACGCCGTATTTCTGGAAGAATTCCTTGGTGTCGTCCTGCCGCACCGCCTCGTCGATCTCGCGCATGAGGATTTCGTCCTCGCGCGATGGGCTGCCTGGCTGGTTTTTGTTCTTGTCAGTCGGAGTGCGCGCCACTTGGCGATGATCCTTGTTAGTCGTTTTCAATCTTTGGGCGGGCTTTTAGGGAGCGCGAGGGGCTTGCGCAATGGCTCAAACCTGCCTCTCACCGGTTGGCAGGTCGCCCCGCTACTTAGGCATCGCGGCCTAAAGCCCCCCAATAGAGCGAGCGATAGGCCTCAATCATCTGCGCTTCGTCATATTGCTCGCGCGCCTTGGCCTTGTTGGCAGCGCCAATATCAGCGCGCAGAGCCTCGTTTGCGACGAGTTCGCTAAGCATCGCGGCCAGCGCATCGGTGCTGTCCGGAGCGGCGATGAAAGGCCGGTTCGCCTCGGCGACGATGGACTTTACATCGCCCACATCGGGAGCGGCCACCGGCAGCCCTGCCGCCATCGCCTCGACAACCGAGATCGGGAATTGCTCACTCTTGGAAGACAGGGCGAAGATATCGAACATCCCGATCAGCTTGGCCGGGTCTTCAACATCGCCGGGCAGGTGAACGCGGTGGCTGATCTCATGCGCATCGGCAGCGGCGCGGATCGCGTCTTTCTCTGGTCCATCACCCAAGATCACGAGATGCCAGTTTTCCGGCAGATCGGCGCAGGCTTTCACAAGCTGGTCGAGCTGCTTCACCGGACGAAGCCCCGCAAGCGTCCCGATCCAGCGCTCTCCCTCGCGCTTCACTACGCGAAAGCCGCCGGGCTTGGGGCGCTTGCCGAAGGCCTTGGTGTCGATGCCGTTGGGAATGCGCTGCACCCGCGCAGGCGGTTGCTTCCACGTCTCGACCGCGATTTTCTCGAGCGTGCGGCTGGGCACAACCATCGCATGTGTGCGCCCCGTGGCAATCCGGCGATACCAGTTGCGGCGCGTTTTGAGCTCGCTTGCTTCGTCCTCGTTGAAGCCATCCTCATGATGGATGAGCGGCGGCAGACTGAGCGCCTCACCAAAGACGGTGTGCGCCATCACCACGTCCATCGCACCGAAATTGTAGGTGAGCACAAGGTCATAGTCGCTTATCGCCTTGGCAATCGCGACCAGCCTTCCCGGCGTCGGCCAGCCCTTGAGCGAGGGGAAGCGTGTCGGAAAATGCGCCGGGACGGTGCGATTGATGAGCGCTCTTGCGCCCTTCTCATCCGGCTCTCCCGATATGATTGTGTGATCGAGCGACTTGCCGAACGCGTTCATCAACTTGACCGCGCGCAGCTCCTTGCCGCCGGCAGCAAACGTCGAATGGCAATGCAGGATGCGCGGCGCGCTTTTCTTGTTTGGCATTGTCGGATCAGACCTTCGCCAACAGCGCGTCGATCGCCTCACGCGCCTCGGGTTCGTCGAGTGTGGGTGCATGGCCCACACGCGGCACGGTCACGCTGGTCATTGCCGGATTGCGCGCTGCCATCTGCCTGACCGTTTCGGGCGTCAGCAGGTCGGAAAGCTCGCCGCGCACGAGCAGCATCGGAACGCCGCGCAAGGCCTCGAATGCGAGCCACAAATTGGGCGGCGTTGCGTTGTCTGCCTTCTTGAAAGGCTCCGCGATCGCCATGTCATAGTCGTAGCTGATCCGCCCGTTCTGGCTGACCACCAGAGTGCGCTTGGCCATTTCGAGCCACTGGTCGAGCCCGAAATCGGGGAACGCCTCGCCATGCACCTCGCACATCGAGCGCGCGGCGTGGACCCAGGTGGGATAGCTGCGCCCCTGCCCGACATAGCCGTTGATCCGCTCGATCCCGGCAGGATTTATCTCAGGGCCGATGTCGTTCATCACCACAGCAGCAAGTCGCCCCGGATTGGCGGCGGCGAAGATCATGGTGATGAGCCCGCCCATCGACGTTCCGACCGAGATGAATTTGTCGATGCCAAGTTCGTCGAGCAACACCTTCACATCCTGCGCATACTGGCCGCCGTGATAAGTCGAGGAATCGGGAGCATAGTCGCTCTGACCGCGCCCGCGCATTTCCGGCACAATGACGCGGCGCGTTTCGCTAATATGCTCGGCAAGCCGGGCAAAATCGCGCGCATTGCGAGTGAGGCCGTGGAGGCAGACGACCGGCAGGCCGTCATAGCCATCTGGCCCCGCATAATCGCGATAATGGAGCGACAGGCCGTCCGAACTCGTCCAGCTCTTGTCTTCGTATGGATTGGCCATGGTGTGGCGAGAATCTCCGGTGAATCTATGTGAGCGTCAGAGCGCTTGCGCCCTCGCTCGCTTGTCCCCACTATCGCTACATGAGCGATGAACCGCAAGCAGCCATCTACAGCCCCGACCCTGCAATTCAATCCCTGTCCGACTGGCTCGCCTCGCCGGTCGAGGCTGCTGATTTCCCGCAAACGCAGGTTCGGTTCCGCAATGATCGTGCGGCCCAAAGTGTCGGCCTCGCGGCCCTGAGCGACGATCAGTGGGCGCAGCATTTCGGACGCCTCGAGCCGCTGGAAGGCAACCTGCCGCAGCCGCTCGCGCTCAAATATCACGGCCACCAGTTCCGCGTGTACAATCCTGAAATCGGCGATGGACGCGGCTTCCTTTTCGCGCAGATGCGCGATGGCAATGGACGGCTGATGGACCTCGGCACCAAAGGATCGGGAACGACACCCTATTCGCGCGCTGGTGACGGTCGTTTGACCCTGAAAGGCGCGGTGCGCGAGATACTGGCGACAGAGATGCTCGAAGCGCTAGGTGTGAACACCTCGAAGACCTTCTCGGTCATCGAAACGGGCGAGCAATTGATGCGCGATGACGAGCCCTCGCCCACGCGCTCTGCCGTGATGGTGCGGCTCTCGCATTCGCATATCCGCATCGGCACCTTCCAGCGCCTTCTCGCGCATGAAGAGAAGGAGGATATGGACGCGCTGGTCGATTATTGCCTCGAGCATTTCCCCGGCCCGCCTCCGCCAGACGATGCGCCGGGCCGCGATGAACCTGCTGTGCGCCTGATGCACAATGTGGTCGAGCGCATGGCAGACCTCGCAGCCAGCTACATGGTCGCAGGCTTCGTCCACGGCGTGCTGAACACGGACAACATGAACATCACCGGTGAAAGCTTCGATTACGGACCGTGGCGGTGGCTTCCGAAGTGGGAGCCGGGCTTCACCGCTGCCTATTTCGACCACGCCGGGCTCTACGCTTTCGGCCGGCAGCCAGAGGCGCTGCACTGGAATTGCGGCCAGTTCGCGGTGGCTTTGAGATTGCTTGCCGACACCGAGCCGCTGGTGGCCGCAATGGAGCGCTTCGGGCCGCTCTACATGGAAGCGGTCGCGCGGCGCTGGACGTGGCGGCTAGGCGTCAAACCGCGAGGCGCAGAGTTCGATGCGCAGCTCGTCGCCGCTTGCGAGAAGGCTATGCGTGAGAGCGAGGCGCAGCCCGATGCGTTCTTCTTCGCTCATCGTGGCGGGCGCGGCGCGGAGGGCGAATTAGGCGAAGCGTTGCGCGAGTACGAAGCAGTCGAAGACGCGCACGATTACTGGTCGGACGATGCCCCACAAAGCATGGTGATCGCCGAGGTCGAGGAAATTTGGTCCGCGATCGATGAGCGCGACGACTGGAGCCCGCTCATGGACAAGGTATCGGCGCTGCGGCGGATGGGAGAGGCCCATGGCCCTGCTCCCACGCCCGCCGGACACGCTTAGCGCGTCAGCCTATCGAACCGGTTGCGCTTCGACCATCTGCTGCGGCTGAAGGTCGATGCCGAACAGTTTCCAGCGCCCCTGTTCCCACTGGTAATAGACATCAAAGCCGATCGAGATCGGGCGCAGCTGAAACACGCCGCGCACGCGGAAGACGTCATTGCTGATCATCTGCGGCGCTTCGTAATAGGTCGGCGGGACCAGCAGAGCGTTCGACAGATCCATGTTGAGATTGCGAAGGCCGGAAAAGATCTCGGTCAGGCGGGCCGGATTAAAATTGATCTGGAAGTTCTGCGCCGAGATGTCCCGCAGCACGGAATAATTGCCCGACTGGTTCGCATGATCGACTGCGGCAACAGTCGACCAGAGCAACTTCGATAGCTCAAGCTGGCTCGGCGTCGGACGAACCGACGGCGGCGGCTGAAAGCTCGGCTGGGCTTGCTGCTGCTGCTGCTGCGCCTGAGCGCTTGCCGGAGTAAACCACAGCCCTGCACATACGGCTGCAAGGGTGGCAAAACGAAATGCCGGGGCACTGGGCCCCGGCATCGTATTTTTCGAGGTCATTACAGTCATGACCTGATGTCTAACGGCTTACCAAGCAACTTGGAAGCCGCCGCGTGCACCGACTTCACCGCTGTCGAAACCGACACCGATACCGGCCGAGATCGAAGCGTTCTCAGACACGCGGGCCGAAAGGGCCATCGAGCCTGCGCCGCGATCTTCGAAGTAGCCGATGCCGCCCGACAGAGCGAAGCTCGTGCCAGCCGGAAGCGCCGGGCTTTCCATGGCGAGCGCCATCGCGACACCTTCGTTCGCGCGATCGATCGCATCCCGGTTCGCAGCCGTCTGGCCGAACAGGGTGTTGATCTGAGCCTGGTTGTTGGCGGTCAGGCTCTGAAGACCTGCAATTGCCGTACCGTTGGCCGCAATACCCGAAGCGTTGGTGTTGATCGCTGCCGTGTTGGAAGCGATGCCCGCCGAATTGGTGCTGATGCCGGCCGCGTTAGTGGCGATCGACGTCGTGTTGGTTGCAATCGCGCCCTCGTTGGTGGTGACGCGAGTATCAAGACCAACCACCAGCGCGTTGTTGTCCGCAATCGCCATCGCATTGGTTGCGATGCCGCTTTCGTTCGTCGTCACGCGCGTATCGAGACCGGCAATCGCCGTCGCATTGGCACCAATCGAAGTGGTGTTTGCTGCGATGTTGGTTGCGTTGGTCGCGATACCAGTGGTGTTCGTGGCAATCGCGCCCTCGTTTGCGGTTACCCGCGTGTCGAGACCGGCAATCGCCGTTGCGTTGGCACCAATGGCAGTCGTGTTCGATGCGATGTTGGTCGCATTCGTCGCGATGTCAGTGGTGTTGGTTGCGATGTTGGTCGCGTTCGTTGCGATGTCCGCCGTGTTGGTGGCGATGTTCGTCGCATTGGTCGCGATGTTGGTCGCATTGGTCGCAATATCGGTCGTGTTGGTCGCGATATTGGTCGCATTGGTCGCGATGTCGGTGGTGTTCGTGGCGATATTCGCCGCGTTCGTACCGATATCGGCCGCATTGACTGCAATCGCTGCCGAGTTGGTGTCGATGTTGCCCTGAAGGGTCGCATCGGCAGCCATTCGTGCAGCGGTTTCAGCTGCCAGCTCTGCATCGGTTGCAAGATCATCGACTGCAATCGCCTGACCCAGCGTACCCGAGGCATCGACAGTTGCCACGAACGGCGTGCCTGTCTGAGCCGCGGTGCTTGCTGCGATGTCACCGACCGTCACAGACGTACCGGCACCGCCAAGCACGACCTGGTTGGCCCGCGTGGTGGCTGCAAGAGCGCCAATGGCGACCGAGTTGTCGAACAGAGCCGACGAACCGTTGCCAAGGGCAACAGCGTCAGTGCCGTCCGCATCGCTCTGGTTACCGATGGCGACCGAACCGTCACCCGAGGCATCGGCTGCTTCACCCACTGCCAGCGAACGGATGCCCGATGCGCTTGCGAGGTGACCGATGGCCTGAGCGCGTTCTGCGCTCGCACTCGAACGCCAGCCGAAGGCCGAAGCGCCCGGACCCGAAGCGAAGGCTTCGCCACCGATTGCAGTGGTCGAGTTGCCAAGGGCCTGTGCACCGGTGCCGTTGTTGTCGCCACCAAGGGCAACTGCGTCGGTGCCAGTGGCGAACGAGCCGTCACCGATTGCGATGGCCGACTGACCATCGGTTGCAGCGAGTTCACCGATCGCGACCGTGCCGTCACCGTCCGCAACCGCGAGACGACCCAGAGCAACCGAAGCGCGACCGTTGGCAGTCGAGTTGGCGCCGCCAGCGAACGAGTTCTGGCCAGTCGCCGCCGACGCGGTACCCACGGCCGTGGAGTCAACGCCGAAAGCGTCCGCCCCGGAACCGATCGCCGTGCTGGACAGTTCGGTTGCCTGAGCGTTCGGGCCAAGTGCTAGCGAACCGGTTCCGGTTGCGCGGGCATTGCGGCCAAACGCCGAAGCGTTCTGTTCGGTAGCCTGAGATGCAAAACCGACTGCCGTCGAGCTCAGACCCGAAGCTTCCGAGCCATCACCGACCGCGGTCGCTTCATCGGCGGATGCGAGCGAAGCTGCACCAACTGCCGTCGAGTCGATGCCGGTAGCTTGCGAGTCTGCACCGAAGGCCGAACCGTCCTCAGCGGTTGCCGAGGAATTGGTACCCACGGCAGTGGTGTTGAAGTCGGTCGCCTGAGCGATGACACCAACTGCGACACCGCCCTCGCCGCTCGCCACGGCGCTGTTGCCGAGTGCGGTCGAGATGAAGCCGCTCGCATCAGCAAGGGCACCAAGCGCGGTCGTGAAGTCGTCGCCTGCCGACGAACCCGAACCGATGGCTACACCGCCTTCGCCGGCGGCGCTGGCGCCGACACCGAATGCCGAGGTGAAGTCGCCCGATGCGCTGGCAAGAGCGCCGACAGCCGTGCCGACGAAGCCGCTTGCGTCTGCGTCGGTACCGATAGCGATGCCGCCGTCAGCACCAGCCGAAGCGCCAGTGCCGTTGCCGTCATTGTCACCGCCGATTGCGATCGATTCGAGACCGGCTGCCGAAGCGAGGTTACCCGCTGCGATTGCCTGATCGGCCGATGCGTTGGCTGCCTCACCGATCGCGAGCGAGCGAACGCCCGTTGCGCTTGCGAGGTGACCGAAGGCGTGAGCACGCTCTGCGTCAGCGACCGAGCGCCAACCGATGGCGGTTGCGCCCGGGCCTTGTGCGAAGGCTTCACCACCAACCGAGGTGGTGGAGTTGCCGAGTGCCGAAGCACCAGCGCCTGCATCGTCACCACCGATGGCGAGAGCATCAATGCCCGAAGCTACGGTCGAGTTACCGATGGCAATAGCGCCATCGCCAGCCGTTTCGGAAAGATCACCAACCGCGATCGATCCGGTGCCGGTTGCGATCGAGAGGTTACCCAATGCAATTGAGCTGTCGCTGTTCGCAAGAGCGGCTTCACCCACTGCGAGCGAACGGATGCCCAGCGCGTTGGCGAGGTGACCGAAAGCTTGAGCGCGTTCTGCGTCAGCGACTGAGCGCCAACCGACTGCGGTTGCACCCGGCCCTTGCGCGAAGGCTTCGCCACCCAGAGCGGTGGTCGAGTTGCCAAGCGCCTGTGCACCTGTGCCTGCATCGTCACCACCCAGAGCAACGGCGTCGATACCGTCCGCTACCGAGGAGTTACCGATGGCGATCGAGGAAAGATCGCTTGCAGCGGCGTTGTCACCCTGCGCGATTGCGAAGTCAGCCGAAGCGTTGGCCGCTTCGCCGACTGCCAGTGAGCGAACGCCCGTTGCGCTTGCAAGGTGACCGAAGGCCTGCGCGCGCTCTGCATCGGCAACCGAACGCCAACCGATGGCGGTTGCGCCCGGGCCTTGTGCGAAGGCTTCACCACCAACAGAGGTAGTCGAATTTCCGAGTGCCGAAGCACCGGCGCCTGCATCGTCACCACCGATGGCAAGAGCATCGATGCCCGACGCTACGGTCGAGTTACCAATGGCAATCGCGCCATCGCCAGCCGTTTCGGAGAGATCGCCAACCGCGATCGATCCGGTGCCGGATGCAATCGAGAGGTTACCCACTGCAATCGAGCTGTCGCTGTTTGCGAGAGCGGCTTCACCCACTGCAAGCGAACGGATGCCCAGCGCGTTGGCGAGGTGACCGAAGGCCTGTGCGCGTTCAGCGTCAGCGACCGAACGCCAACCGATTGCAGTTGCGCCCGGGCCCTGTGCGAAGGCTTCGCCGCCTACTGCGGTGGTTGAATTGCCGAGAGCTGCGGCGCCGCCGCCAGCATCATCGCCGCCGATTGCAAGTGCGTCGACACCCGAAGCCACGGTCGCATTACCAATGGCAATCGCGCCGTCGCCTGCCGTTTCGGCAAATTCACCGGCTGCGAACGAACCGAAACCGTTAGCAATCGCCTCGCGGCCGAGCGCGATCGACGAAATGCCGTTGGCCGTAGCGCCTGTACCAATTGCGGTTGCGCGGTTTGCGCTGGCAAGGGTGTTGTGACCAAGTGCGGTCGCTTCATTGGCAAGCGCCTGTGCGGTCGAACCGATCGCCGTGGCAGAAACTTGATTGGCAAGGGTATTTGCGCCAATCGCGGTCGCACCGGTGTCAGTTGCACGGGCGTTTTGACCAAGCGCGCTCGCATTCAGGTCGCTTGCGACTGCAGAATTGCCGATAGCTGTTGCGCTTTCGCCCGACGCTTCCGAATCGGTGCCGATTGCTGTGGCCTCATCGCCGCTGGCTTCTGCGTTATCACCGCAAGCCAGCGCGTCGACGCCGGTAGCGGTCGCACCGCCGGTTACGCCTGGATCAAGCAGACAGACGTCCTGTGCAGCGGCAGGCGTGGCTGTCGCCCCCAGCCCGACGACTGCAGCGATCACCGCGCTGGACGCCGAAAGGCCCAGAGCGGATAGGCTCAAATTCGAGTATTTCATTTGGATCTTCCCCTTACCAAAGCGCCCGAGAGACGCTTGACGGATTGCAACTCCGCGACCCGGCTAGGGGGTATGATCTTGATGTCACGCACTACCATCACGGCAGCTCCCCCCTAACACGTGCCTGACTTCCATACGCATAGTTACGTAGAAGGGAAACCCTTTTGGGCTCAGTTGTTAACCTAATGTTGGGGCTATGCATGGGACTTTGTGGTCGCTACCAGACCGCCTGAAGCGCAAGGGGTTAACGCCCACGGATCGGTCGTCTTGCAACGCAAACCTTGAAAACCAAGCGAACGTGACAGTGACAGACCAAACAGCGCACGACACTCTTACATCCTTCTCACCTTCAACCGGCGAGGAAGTCTGGCGCGGGCCTGTGGGCGACGTAGACGCCATAGTAAGCCGCGCGCGCAAAGCCTGGCCTGCATGGGCGGCACAGGCGTTGAGCCACCGGGTCGAGGTTGCTCGCCGCTTCGCCAACGAAGTGCGATCCGACGCAGACAAACTGGCAGAACTGATCGCGCGCGAGACAGGCAAGCCGCTTTGGGAAGCGCGCACCGAAGTCGACGCGGTCGTCGCAAAGGTGGACATCTCGGTTCAGGCCTATGCAGAGCGGACCGGAAAGAAAAAGCGCGACAGCGCCCTTCAGGGAACGGCCGCTCTTCGGCACAAACCGCACGGCGTCATGGCTGTCTTGGGCCCGCATAACTTCCCGGCGCACTTGCCTAACGGCCATATGGTCCCGGCGTTGATCGCCGGGAACACCGTCATCTTCAAGCCATCTGAAAAAGCACCAGCGGTTGGAATGGCCCTGCTGGAATGCTGGAGCCGGTCGGGGATCCCCGATGGCGTGGTTCAAGGCCTTGTCGGCGGTCCTGATCAAGGCAAAGAGCTGGTCGCGCATCCGGGAATTGACGGTGTTCTGTTTACCGGAAGCGCTCAGGCCGGCATCGCGATCAATCGCAAGCTCGCGGCCAATCCTGGCAAGATCGTCGCGCTCGAAATGGGCGGCAACAATCCCCTGGTAGTTATCGATACGCCGAAGATCTCCGATGCATGCGCGCTCATAATCCAAAGCGCGTTCACGTCTGCAGGCCAGCGTTGCACCGCGGCCAGGCGATTGATAGTCAAATCCTCGATGTATGAGCCGCTCATGGCTGAATTGCTGCCGATGGCTAAACGGTTGATCGTCGGCGATCCTTTCGACAATCCGCAGCCCTTCATGGGCCCGGTGATCGACAATGAAACCGCCGATGGGCTCAGCGACTCGTTTCTTGCGCTTCTGACCTCTGGGGGCAAGGCGCTGTTGCATATGCGCAGGCCCAATCTCGATCGTCCCTTCCTAACTCCCGGTATCATCGACACGACCGAGATTGAGGATCGCCCGGACATCGAGCTGTTCGGCCCTCTTCTGCAAGTAATCCGTGTCCCAGACCTTGATGCGGCCATTGCTGAGGCCAACAACACCCGGTTTGGGCTTTCGGCCTCTCTCATCGGAGGATCGCCTGATGATTATGGGCGCTTCTGGGCGAACACACGCGCTGGGATCATCAATTGGAACCGCCCCACGAATGGAGCGTCTTCGTCAGCCCCGTTTGGCGGAATTGGCCTTTCGGGCAATCACCGTCCGGCAGCGTATTATGCCGCCGACTATTGCGCTTACCCCGTGGCAAGCAACGAGATGGAACAACCGCGCGCAAACATCGAGATTGGAATCGGCGACTAGGGTGTCACCGCCTTACTTGCGCCAATGAACCACATCCACGGCGGTCATCCCGCCCGGTCCTTCGCGAAACTCGAAGATGACCTTCTGGTCGCGCCGTTCGCCATGAAGCTGCGCAGTGGGTTGGGCATACCGAGTGATATCAAAGCGTGCCCGCTCAATCTTGGTCCAGTGGTATTCCAGCGCATCGTCGATCGAGACAGGCGTCATATATCGCACGACCCGCACGACACAGGTCCACTCATCCACCCCTGCAGCCTGTTGGACCATGCCATGCGGCATGATGGAAGAGGTCGGAGGCATGCGGGTGGACCATACCAGATCGCTATCCATGCGAGCGATGCAATCCGTCCGCGCCCCTGCTGCCTCGACCATCTGGTCTGCTGTTTTCAAGTCGGCAAAGGTGGTCTCGCTTGCCTGTGAACTGGCACTGGGAGTTACGGGGATCTGGCCGTTCTCGAGAAGTTCGAGGCGGGCCTCCTCGCGAGCTCTCGCCGCAGCGTCTTCTCTTGCTTCGATCAAAGGAAGCGGGTGGCCATCGCGATAGGCGATCACGGCATTGGCTTCGCTACGCCATGAAAGATCAGGATCGACCATCAGCGGGTCGTTAAGCGCGCGCGCCAGTTGCGGGTCCTGTGCAAGGACCTGCGCTGGTGCTTCATCGACCTGTTCGCCGCAGCCAGAAACGAACGCGAGCGTGAGCGCGAGAAAGGCAAAATGAGTGGCACGGGTCGTCATTGGCCTTTGATGCCCGACTTTGGTTAATTTTCGCTGAGATGAAGCGCTTCTTGCGCGAAAAGTTGAAAGCGCCCCCACGCCCCTTTTTGGGGTCATGGGAGCGCCTTCCGCGACTGGTGGGAGCCGCGCCCGGACCGCTTGGTGGATAGCGACCCAAGGTCAATTGAGAGACCCGCTCACAGGAGAAGGGGTGGAGAGGGGAGAGCGGTGTCTCTCAGTGTGCGTTCATCTATAGAGGGTTGAAACTGAACGAAGCGCGAAAGCGGATGTTGGTTTTCGTTCAGGTTTGCGGGTCGCTTGGGAGCGATTTGGCCGCAATCGGCGTGCTTGCGCATGGGGTCGCCGCCGCCTACTTGCCGGTGCCAGATGTCCCAGCCAAACGACCCTTCCGCTTCGCCCAGCCCTTCAGGCCTTCCAGCCGCGCTCGGCGCCTACATCATCTGGGGCTTCCTGCCGCTGTACCTGTTGCTCGTGACGGCGGTGCCGCCGTTCGAGTTCGTGGGCTGGCGCATCATCTGGACACTGCCGCTATGCCTGCTGATCGTGGCCTTCCGCAGCCAGTTTGCGGAACTGCGCCGCGCTCTCAGTAACAAGCGAACAATGCTCGCACTGTTCGCCAGTGCGATCCTGATTGCGATCAACTGGTTCGTCTACATCTGGGCGATCATGCAGAACCAAGTCTACGCGGCCAGTCTTGGCTATTACCTGAACCCGTTGCTCAACGTGCTGCTCGGCACGCTGTTGCTCGGTGAGCGGCTGAGCCGGTGGCAGTGGCTGGCAGTCGCCATCGCAGCAAGCGGGGTGGCGCTCTTGGCCGCCGGTGCGCTCACGACCTTGTGGATCAGCCTCACACTTGGCCTCAGCTTTGGCCTTTATGGCATTGTTCGCAAACAGATTGATGTTGGATCGCTACCCGGCCTCACGATTGAAAGCATGATCCTCCTCGTGCCAGCTATTGGCATCGTCGCCTGGTACGCGGCGAGCCCGGCCGGCCCTTCTTTCGGTAACGACTTATTCCTCAGCCTCGCGATCATCTTTTCGGGCGTCGTCACCGCAGTGCCGCTGTTGCTCTTTGCTATTGCGGCGCGGCGGATGGATTATTCGACGCTCGGCTTCATCCAGTATCTGGCACCGACCATCGTCTTCTTCCTCGGCCTTACCGTGTTCGGTGCGCAGCTTCGGCCAGTACAGTTGGGTAGCTTCGTCCTGATCTGGACCGCCGTTGCGATCTTCGTTGCAGACCTCTGGCTACGCAGTCGCCGGGCAAAAGCGGCCGCCGCCGCTTAGCCTACGAACCGCCAGCCGATAGTCTGCCCGCCATGCCAAGGGACGATTTCCGAGCCGACCAGCGGCAGGCTATCAGGCACTGACACCTCGGCCCGCTCCAGCGTCACCGTGTCCTCGTTTACCGGCAGCCCATAAAAGGCAGGACCGTGGAGCGAAGCAAAGCCTTCGAACTTGTCGATGGCGTCCTCTTCATCGAACACTGTGAGATAGCTTTCCAGCGCAAAAGGCGCACCAAAGATGCCCGCACACCCGCAGGCGCTTTCCTTGTCGCCGCGCAGATGCGGCGCGCTGTCGGTGCCGAGGAAGAACTGCGCATTTCCGCTCACCGCGGCCTTGCGCAGTGCAAGACGGTGACTCTCACGTTTGGCAACCGGGAGGCAGTAATTGTGCGGCTGGATACCGCCGACAAGCAAGGCGTTGCGATTGATGTGGAGATGCTGCGGGGTGATGGTTGCGGCGACATTGGGGCCGCTCTGCAGCACGAAGTCCACCGCATCGCTCGTGGTGATATGCTCGAACACGACCTTCAGCTTCGGAAAGCTTGCAACGATATCGCGCAGGTGGCGCTCGATAAATTCGGCCTCACGATCGAAGACGTCGATGTCCGCGCTGGTGACTTCGCCGTGGACGCAAAGGACGATGCCCTCTGCCTCCATCCGCTCGAACACCGGGTAGATCTTTGCAACATCGCTGACGCCATGCGCGGAATTGGTTGTCGCATTGGCTGGATAGAGCTTCGCCGCAGTGAACACCCCGTCAGCCGCTCCGCGCGCGAGGTCATTGGCGTCGGTCGTGTCGGTGAGATAGCAGGTCATCAGCGGCGAGAATTCCACGCCTGCAGGTACGGCTGCGAGAATACACTCGCGGTAATCTGCCGCCATCGCCGCCGTCGTGATCGGAGGCGTAAGGTTTGGCATGACGATCGCACGCGCGAACTGGCGAGCGGTGTAAGGCACGACCCCGCGCATGATATCTCCATCGCGGAAATGCAGGTGCCAGTCATCGGGGCGGCGGATGGTGAGTGTGTCGGTCATCGATCGCGAGCCTTAGGCGGCGGCTTCCCCTCGCGCAACGGGGGTTTCCAGCCCCTTTCATCAGCCCTAAGGCCGCAAACCAATGAGCAAGATTGCATTCCTCGCCTGCGAAACCACTCTGCCCGGCGCGGGTCAGCGCCGCAGCGACGCTTTCGAGCATGATCTGATGGTTGCATCACTCGAACCGGCGATGCGTAGTGCAGGCCTGGAATTCGCCGTGATCGATTGGGAAGCACCGCTTGAGACCTTCGACGGCGTCGATCTCGCGATGCTCGGCACGGCTTGGAATTACCAAGACAAGTCAGAGGCTTTCCTCGCGAAACTCGAAGCTCTCGAAGCTCGCGGAGTTCAGGTCTGCAATTCAGCGCAGGTGGTGCGCTGGAACATCACCAAGACCTATCTGCGCGATTTGGCCGAGCGCGGCGCTGCGACGATCCCTACGTTATGGCTGGACGGTCTGAACGCCGACGATGCCCGTGCCGCGATGGACGAGTTCGACACTGACAGGATCGTGGTCAAACGTCAGGTGGGAGCTGGCGCGGAGGGGCAGGAACTGCTGACGCGCGGAGAGGTTGGCGATGAATGGCAATTCGAGCATCCGGCGATGGTGCAACCTTTCCTCGAGGCGATCACCCGCGAAGGCGAGCTCAGCTTCATCTTTATCGACGGCGAGCTAAGCCACGCGCTGCGCAAGAAGGCGGCAGACGGCGATTATCGCATCCAGTCGCTCTATGGCGGGACCGAAAGCGTGCATACCCCCTCGCCCGGCGAAGCACAGGCTGCACGGGCCATCATCGATGCCCTGCCCTTCAATGCGCCGCTCTACGCGCGCATCGACATGCTGCGCGCGGACGATGAAACGCTGATGGTCATGGAAGCCGAGCTTATCGAACCCTATCTCTACCCCGAACAAGGACCGCAGCTGGGCGAGCGTCTTGCCAGAGCTGTTGAAAAGAGATTGAAGCTATGAGCGGCAAACTGTTGAACGACAGGGCGATCATCCGCCTTGCAGCCACCGAAGATGGCGAAGATGTGCGTGGGTTTCTCCAAGGCCTCGTTACCAACGACGTATCCGGTGAACTGCCTGTTTACGCAGCACTGCTGTCGGCGCAGGGCAAAGCAATGTTCGACTTTTTCATTTGGGAAGGCGAAGATGGCGAGATCCTGCTCGATTGCGAAGCGGAGGCAGCGGACGATCTTGCAAGAAGGCTTTCGCTCTACCGCCTGCGCCGCAAGATCGACATCGCGCGCGACGAGACACAAGCCGTTTTCTGGTCGCGGGAAAAATTTGACGGAGCAAAGCCCGACCCGCGCCTGTCCGACCTGGGGTACCGTGCTGTTGCAGAGCGCAGCGAAACTGAATCAGCCGATGCCGAATACCTAGCCTACCGCCTCAGCCAAGGCGTGCCCGAGGGCCGCGCGGAGATTGCCGATATCCTTTGGCTTGAGACAAACGCGGTGGAGCTTCACGGCGTGAGTTTCGAGAAGGGCTGTTATGTCGGGCAGGAAAACACGGCCCGCATGAACTGGCGTCAGAAGGTCAATCGCAGGCTGGTAGTGGTTCCGCTGGATCAGTCCGAAGAGAAGCGACGCAAGGCGAGCTATCCCGAGCTTGCGCTCGCCGTCGATCACCTGCGGGTGACGGACCTCGATCCCTCTACCCTGCCCGAGTGGCAGGCAGCCGGCATTTCGGACTGAGTTACGCCTCGTAGTGCTCGGCCATCGAGGCTTCGAGGTTGGCGGCAGCCCGTTCGCGCGCGGTGTCGCGCGGCAGGCCCAGCGATTTCGCAAGCGCCGCGCCGATCAAAGCATCGCCGAGCGCCAGCAGCACAAGGCTCAGAGTATCCTTGTGCACATGCAGCGGATCGTTGTGCGTTTCCGCCTCTTCCGGAGCGACCTCGTCGACCAGTTCGTGGATAGTCGTGATGATCGGATTGAGCGCGTCCTCGTTGCCGGTCAGCAGCATCCAGCTGGTGAGCGCGCCTGCCCCTTCGCGGTCGAAAGCATCGAAGGCGAGATCTACGACTTCGCGAGCCGAGCCAAGCCCAGCACGGCTTGCGCGCACGGCTTCGATGATCGTTTCGCACACGGTCTTCGCCAAGTGCTCTGCCAGCGCCTTTTGCAGCCCGGATGCCGAGCCGAAATGGTGCAGCAAGTTTGCGTGCGTGCGCCCTATGCGCGCAGCCACCGCCTTGAGCGTTACCGATTGCGGGCCTGTTTCGATCAACAGCGCGCGAGCAGCTTCAAGCGCCGATTTGCGCGATTCTTCCGGGCTTAGTCTTTTGCGACTTGTCATATTGATTGCGAGTTTAGGCCAATCGGCAGCGCCTCTCAAGCGCTGCCGGTTGGCCTTACCCGAAGGTTTTACGCGGCCCGCTTCTCGCTGGCCTCGCCCTGCGCCGCGAGATCGAGCACGAATTCAGCCGTCGGAGCCGATTCGCCGCGCCCGCACGAATGCCGCTCGACGATCCGCCCTGTCGGCTGGAACCCCAGCTTCTCGAGCACCCGGCCAGAGGCGGGATTGTCGAGGAAGTGGCCCGCGTGAACTTGCGTGTGCCCAAGCGTGCGCGCGATCTTCAACGTCGCTTCACCCGCTTCGGTGGCATAACCCTGCCCCCAATGCTCACGCGCGATCCAGTAACCGAGCTCGATCGTGTCGCTCTCGTCCATCCGGTCGATCCCGACGCAACCGATCACCTGCGCATCGCTGGCGCGGGTGATGAGGAAGCGCGGGAACAGCGGCTCGCAAGGCAGCGAGGTAAACTCGCGCGCGTCTTTCGCCGAATAAGGCCATGGAGCGCGCGCCAGGTTTCGCACGACGCCTTCATCGGCGATGCCCTTGAGCACGCCTTCCCAGTCTTCCGGCCAGATCGGTCTGAGCAGCAATCTTTGACTGCGATGAAACACGAGAACTCTCCATCTCGCCCCGCGAGTGCGCTTAGGCACGATGCGTGACAATTGCGTGGCAGCGAAAGATAATTTCGCCGAGCTGAGAGGGAGAAACGACAAGAGGGAGACGGGTCGGCCCCATCTCCCTCTTCGTTGCCGATTGCTATGATCGGCTAGGACCGTCCCGGTGGACGATCCTTTTCTTGAACCGTCCGGTTATTCGGCTGCTTCCGCAAGCATGTCTACCGACACGTATTTGCGGTCTTGCTTGCCCTTGTGGAATCGCACGACGCCCGCTTCGAGTGCGAAGAGGGTGTGGTCCTTGCCCATGCCGACATTGGTGCCCGGGTAGAACTTGGTGCCGCGCTGACGCACGATAATGTTGCCAGCGAGGACCTGCTCGCTGCCGAACTTCTTCACACCAAGACGACGACCGGCTGAGTCGCGACCGTTACGCGATGAACCGCCTGCTTTTTTATGTGCCATTGGTCTCTACGTCCTTACTTGTCTTCAGCCTTGGGCGCTGCCTTCTTGGCAGGAGCCTTCTTGGCCGGTGCTTTCTTTCCAGCGGGCTTCTTAGCCGCTGCGGTCTTCGGTGCTGCCTTCTTGGCCGGAGCCTTCTTGGCAGGTGCGGCCTTGGCTTCTGCTTCTTCCTTCTTGGGAGCAGCTGCCTTCTTGGCCGGAGCCTTCTTGCCTTCGCCTACGTCGGTAATGCGCAGGAGCGTCATCTGCTGACGGTGACCGGCCTTGCGGCGGTAGTTGTGACGGCGACGCTTCTTGAAAACGACGACCTTCTCGCTCTTCGCCTGAGCGATAATCTCAGCCGAGACGGTCACCTTCGATGCGTCAGCGATCGAATCGCCTTCGCCGGCGAGCAGAACGTCGCCCAGGGTGACGGTGTCGCCCGCTTCACCAGCGAGCTTTTCAACGGCAATCTTGTCTCCGGCGGCAACCCGATATTGCTTGCCGCCTGTGCGCACTATCGCGAACATGGCTTGTAACTCTCAATCTTGCGTGTGTGTCCGGAGAGCGACTTTGAGGCGCGACAACCGAACGACATTACGGCGCCGCGTGGTTGCAGCGCCGGAAAGAGTGGTGCCGTTAAGGGAAAGGGTGCGACAAGTCAACGCCTCACGACCGACAAATTCGCGGTGAGTTCACACCAATTGGCGTATTTGCGCGCCTACGATCCCGTGATAGTCGGGAAAGGGACGATGAAAAGCTATTCTTGCAAATTTGTACTGACAGGTACCGCCGTGCTGACGTTGGCTGCGTGCGCTGGCGATTCTGATCGCTATCCCTCGCTTGCGATACGCGATGCGGAGCGGGCGTCGGGTCAGTTTACGCCTGTTCAGACGCCGGCTCCGGCCGCGATCACACCTGCCGATCGTGCCAGCATCGGTGCGGCGCTCGAGCAGGCTCGCAGTACCCATGAACAGTTCATGGCACAGCAGCCCGCCGCTCTCAGCTTGGCCCGCTCCGCCAGCGGCAGGGGGAATGACAGCGACGTGCGATCACGCGCTCTCGTGGCGGTTGCGAGCCTGTCATCTCTAAGAGGACAGACCGCGATTGCGCTTGCTGATCTCGACCGGATGGAAGTCGAAGCAGCAACCAGTTTCGCCGCTATCGAGGACATTCGAACCGCGCAAAGCTATGTCGCGCGGCTTGCAATGGAACAGGATGAAATGCTCGAAACTCTGAGTGAGGTGATGCGCTGATGAACCTTGCCTGCGCAACCTGCCCGGTAAAGGACAGCGCGGCCTGCGCGGTCCTCACGCCTGAAGAACGCGACGCACTCGCCACCGCCGGCCGCACGCGGACCTTGAAACGCGGAGAAATGCTGTTTGCTGCGGGCGATGACGAGGCCGCTTGTGCGACACTCGTCAGCGGCGCGCTGAAAGTGAGCGCATACGATCAGGACGGAAACGAGCAGATCCTCAGCCTCGTCCATCCCTCGGGCTTCATCGGCGAGCTGTTTACGCCATTTGCCCATCATGACGTCGTCGCCCTTACAGAGAGCCGCCTTTGCACCTTTGCCCGCGTCGATATCGAGCGGGCGATTGACGACTACCCCGCTCTCGCCCGTGCCCTGCTGCGTCGCAGTCAGGAAGACCTGCTGGCGACCCGCAACCTGCTCGAACTGACAGCCCACGCCAGCGCCGAGGCGCGGCTAGCGGCGCTGCTGCACGATTTTGCGGCTGCTGCGAGCGATTCGTCGTGCCATCTCGCTTCGTCATTCGAATTGCCGCTAACCCGCGGCGAGATCGCCAACATGCTTGGCCTTACGATCGAGACGGTGAGCCGCAAGCTGGGCGAGCTCGAAGAGATGGGCGCAATCGCGCGCAAAGGAAAACGCGGGATCGATGTGCTCGACCCCGCGCTTCTTCAGGATTTATCGGGGCGCTAGGATCCCTTCAGCGCCCCGGCGGGTTTCCACTCCCGTCCCCCGCAAAACCTGTCAGGCTACGAACGCCGCGATGGTTACGATCGCGATGCCCCAGGCGACGATCAATACCGGAAGGATGAGCGTCTGGATCGCTGCATCGCGCGGTGCGAGGCGACCGGTAGCGGTCATGATGCCGCCTTGCCCGAACTTGCCAAGCGTCATTGGGCGCGAGCCATTTTCCTTGAGGCGGGTCCAGATCGACGGGACACCGAACCCTGCGACGATGAACAGACCAAAGATCACCATCGGGATGGCCAGTTCGGCATTGCCGAATGCTGCGGTCATCAGGCCAAGAAAACCGAAATAGCAAGCAACGGTCGCACCATAGAAGAAGGTCGGAAGTTCGAAGTTGCGGTCGGCTTCGACCTGATGGCGCGGTGCGACGGGCGCTTCGACAAGACGCGCATTGCCGCGGGCGAGTTGTTCATGAATTTGCTTGCTCATGGATGTTCTCCTTCGTTGAAAGGAGAATTAGGTCAGGTGCTCAGACACCACCTTGATCCAAATCAAACAAATGCGGTTTTCTAGCTCCAGCGCGCAAGGTCGGCGTGATCTTCAATGCGAGGTTCGATCCAGTGCCATTCGCCGCCACGCTTCTCGCGCTTCCAGAACCATGCCGCGCTCTTGAGATGGTCCATGCAGAAATCGACCGCGAGGATGGCATCGCGCCTGTGCCTTGCGGCAGCGCCAACAAGGACGATGGGATCACCGGGGCCCATTGTTCCGATCCGGTGGATCATGGTGAGGCCCATTAGGGCGAACCTCTGCTCCGCCTGCGCGGCGAGCTCTTGCATCCCGGGCAAAGTGAGCGGCTCGTAATGCGACAGCTCCAGCGCTTCCACCCCGCCGCTCGCGCGGACCTTTCCCACGAAACTCGCGATCCCTCCAGCATCGGGCGTGGCCGCTGTCAGGGCTTCAAGCTCCGCGCCAGGATCCATTGGTGTTTCGAGCAGGCGAATGTCGCGCAAAGGACTACCCGCCGCTCACCGGCGGAAGCAGCGCGACCTCGTCGCCATCCTTTGCCTTCAATGCAGTCTTGTCAGCGAGTACGCGACCCGCGCATGCGACGTTGACGCGTTCCTGCTGAAGCTGATCGGCAACCTCTTCGCCCACAGAGCCAAGAAGCCCCGACCAGTCGAGAGGCGCTTCAACTTCGAGCGTCTCTGCGCCAGCCAAGTCGCGCAGGGGGCCAAGGAACAGGATCGTCACGGCCATGTCCGATTACCCTCCAGTCATAGACATATGGCGGACGAGCGCGGGGTCGGCGCCTCGCTCATCCATGCGGAAATGGTGACGCTCTGGCTTGATCAGCATCGCCTGATCGAAAGCGCGGGCAAGTTGCTCTTGCGGATCGTCCGAACGCAGCGCCGCGCGCAAGTCGACCCGCTCGCCGCCTCCAAGGCACGGATAGAGCTGCCCGGTCGCGGTCACGCGGATGCGATTGCACCAGTCACAGAAATTGTGCGTGTGTGGAGTGATGAAGCCGAGCCTGCCGCCGGTTTCCTCCACATCGACATAACGCGCGGGACCTCCGGTCGATGCCGCGTTGTCGGTAAGCGTCCAGCGCTCTTCCAGCCGCGTGCGCACCGTATCGAGTGGAAGGTACTGGTCGAGGCGCTCTTCCTCGACATCACCCAGCGGCATCACTTCGATCAGCGTCACCTCGTGGCCCTGCCCGTGCGCCCATCCGATCAAGTCGGGCAGTTCCTCCTCGTTGGCACCCTTCAAGGCGACGGCGTTGAGCTTGACCTTGAGCCCCGAGGCTTTTGCCGCCGCAATCCCATCAAGCACTCGTGGCAAAGCGTCGCGCCGCGTCAGCTTCGCGAATAGTTCCCGGTCGAGCGTATCGAGCGACACGTTGACCCGCCGCAACCCCGCCCTGACCAAGGCATCGGCATGATCGGCAAGCTGGGTCGCATTGGTGGTCAGGGTCAGCTCCTCGAGCCCCTCACCCAGCTTGCGGCCAAGCGCGCGGATGAGATCGACGATATCGCGGCGCACCAGCGGCTCTCCGCCGGTGATGCGTATCTTCGTCACCCCGCGGTCGATGAAGCCGCTTGCGAGGTCGTAGAGCTCTTCGAGCGTCAGCACTTCGCGCTTGGGCAGGAAGGTCATGCGCTCTGGCATGCAATAGGTGCAGCGCAGGTCGCAGCGGTCGGTGACCGACAGTCGCAAATAGGAGATGCGCCGACGAAAGCTGTCGACCAAAGGCGCGCGCGGCTCCCCGCTCATATCCAGCGTGTCGCGTGTTCGTGAGGAGCCAAGCTCAGTCATGCGCCTGAACATAGTGCCCCGTGACGCCGGGCGCATCTTTCAAATAATCAAGGACGCGATCGAGCGCCGCGCCCGGCTCACCGCCTGCAATGTTCACCCGCTTGGGCGCGTAGGTGCGCGCCAGATCGCCTGCGAGAGACTTGCGCCAGCCATCATGGTCCGATCCTGCAGGCGGCAGGGCAACGGTGAGCGACAGGCAGGCAGCATCCTCGATCGCCTCGCGCACGATCGGGAGCATTTGCGAGACGAAGAATGTGTGCGCATTGAGCGCGCCTTGCGGCAGGTCGCGCTGGCATTCCCAATCGACGTGCCGCGCTTCGCCCATCAATCGGCAGGACGTTCGCGGTGGAGGGTAATGCCGATTTTCTCGTTCGCCTCGGCAATCGCAAGTTTCACGATCTTCACCGTGACCGCTTGCACGCGCCTGTCCTGCACGAAGAGGGTCTCGCATATGTGGTCGGCCACCGCTTCGATCAGCTTGAAGTGAACCCCTTTCGGGAGGCCCTCTCCAGCTGCGAATTTCAGGTCCATGTAGTTCTTGCTCGCATCTAGCGGCGTATCCGGCTCGTAGCGATCGGCGACATCGTACCGCGCCTGGATCGTGATACGCAGCGGCTGCGGCTTGCCGGTTTCCTCTGAATAGATGCCGGTCAGGACATCGACTTCGAGATCGGCGACTTCGAGAATGAGCGAATCGGTGTTGTTCATCGTCTCGCCCCTTAGCCGGGATTGCTCCAGCGCGCGAAGATTGCGGTAGGGAGCAAGCGTCCGCCCTCGCCCTCTTCGCGCACGGCTAAATCGCCGTGCTCGATCTGGCCGGGGAGGTCGCGCAGCGCTTCTTCGAGCAGACCGGCGATAGCGAGGCTGCTCATCCGCACGGCATAGACGGTGAGAAAAAGGAATGCGCTCCTGTCGTCGAGCAGCTTTGCACAATCGCCGACGAGGGAGGGCAATCCCTCTTCCAATCGCCAGGTCTCATTCTTTGGACCGCGCCCGAACTTGGGCGGGTCGAGGATGATGCCGTCATAGCGACGCTCCCGCCGAACCTCGCGCGCGGTAAATTTGGCCGCGTCGTCGACCAGCCAGCGGATCGGGCGATCCTCCATTCCTGAGAGTGCAGCGTTGTCGCGAGCCTGCGCCACCGACTTCTTGGAAGCATCGACATGGGTGACACGGCCATGGTCGCTCAACGCGAGCGACCCGACCCCCGTGTAGCCGAACATGTTCAGCGTCTCGGCATCAGTGCGCCCAGCGAGTTGCGCTCGCATCCAGTCCCATACGGGCGCCATATCGGGAAAGAATTGGAGATGGCGGAAAGGAGTCGGCTGCGCTGTGAAGCGAACGTCGTTCCAACCCAGCTCCCACCCATCTGGAACATCTGGCGTGAGGTTCCAGCGACCGCCGCCGTCTTCGTCCGAGCCGGACACGAATTCACCCGCTGCGGGCCAGTCGGCAAGGCGCGGTTGCCACATTGCCTGCGGCTCGGGACGGATGAACGCATGCGGGCCGAAGGATTCGTATTTGCGCCCCGCTCCACTATCGAGCAGGCGGTAGGCGTCCCAGCCCTCGCACTCCATGACGACCGGTTGTTGAACAAGTTTGGCCATCAGATCGCCGACGGGGTCGCCGTCTGAAGCACGAAATCGCGCGACGCCTCGTAGTCTCCGCCAAGCTCGGTGAACATCTCTTCGCGACCAAACAGATCGCCGACCCGCGCAGGCAAGGAAGGACGCACGCCCACGGCGCGCTCGACCGCATCGCGGAATTTCGCTGGGTGCGCGGTTGCCAACGTCACGATAGGCGTACCAGGCGCAATACCCTCGGCAACCTGCGCCGCGTGAAGTCCGACACCGGTATGCGGGTCGATCACCTGTCCGGCATTGCGATACGCCCATTGCAGGGCGCGGGCGGTTTCGTCCTGATCGGCGCGTGCGCTCGAAAACAAAGCCGAGGCGCCCTCGCGCTGCGCATTGGTGAGTTGCATGGCTTTCGATGCATCGAAGCCAGACATCTGATGAGCCATCGCAGGTCCATCTCGCCCGCCAACATCGAACAGTAGCCGCTCGAAATTGGAGCTGACCTGGATGTCCATCGAAGGCGTAATTGTAGCGGTGGTTTCACCCGCCGAATAATCGCCTTTGGTTAGCGCGCGGTGGAGGATGTCGTTCACGTTGGTCGCCACGATCAGCCGCTCGATCGGCAAACCCATCTGCGCGGCGACGTAGCCTGCGAACACGTCGCCAAAATTGCCTGTTGGTACGCTGTAGGCAATCTTGCGATCAGGCCCGCCAAGCTGGAGTGCGGAGTAGAAGTAGTAGACCACTTGCGCCATCAACCGCGCCCAGTTGATCGAGTTGACTGCGCCGAGGTTCAGCGTGCCGGTCACGCTCTCATCGGCGAACATCCGCTTCACGTGGCGCTGGGCGTCGTCGAAGCTGCCTTCGATCGCGAGATTATGGACGTTGGGCGCGCGCACCGTCGTCATCTGGCGCCGCTGGACTTCCGATACTCGGCCCGAGGGGTGGAGCATGAAGATCTCGACCCGTTCGCGCCCCGCCACCGCATTGATCGCAGCCGAACCGGTATCACCGCTAGTCGCGCCAACGATGGTCAGACGCTCGTCACTGCGGGCAAGGAAGATCTCGAACAGGTGCCCGAGCATCTGCAGCGCGACGTCCTTGAATGCGAGCGTCGGGCCGTGGAACAGCTCAAGCAGCCAATGCGTCTCATCCATCTGCACCAACGGGGTCACGGACGCATGACCGAAATCGCCGTATACCGTCTCGCACAGCTCTTCGAGTTCGTCCTCGGTCAGCGCGCCCTCGACAAAGGGTAGCATGATGCGTGCGGCAAGCTGCGCGTAGGACAGTCCGCGCAGCTCACGGATCTCTTCGTGGCTCAGGCGCGGCCATTCGCGCGGCAGGTACAGACCGCCATCCGAAGCGAGCCCGGCAAGAGTGGCTCCCTCAAAGTCGAGTGTCGGCGCGGAGCCTCTGGTGGAGATGTATTCCATTGTGCGCCTGCGAATAGCTGCGAGCCCGTTCCGGGGCAAGAAACGCAATGTTGCAAGTCCCCCACCGAGGCTTTCAGTCCCGCTTTGCCTTTCGCGATTTGAGAGCAAGGAAGTAGATGACGAGCGCTGTCAGCGCGAAGAAGAACCACTGCCCAGCATAAGCCAAATGATTGTTGGGAAGGTCACCCGGATCGGGCTTGGCCAAGGGTGCGAGCTCGGCGACCGGCGGGTCGGCCACCAGTCGCGGACCCGGTGCAATGATGCCGGTGACCTCGCCGCCGCTCCACTCCGGCATTTCCAGATCGCGCGTGAAGCCAAGATCGATGGTGATCGGGCTGTCAGGGCTCTCGCCCGCGCATCTCACGCGCATCGCCCAACCCTTCGCGCCATTGAAAGCTGTGCCTGCAACTGGGTCACTGCCTAGCACCTGCGTGCAATCGACCGTGCTTCGGCGAAAGAGCACAGATTCAGCATCGCCTTCCTCAGGGAAATTCACCTCGTCCTGCACCCCAGTGGCGGCGGCGTAGTTGGCGATGAGCGCGGCCTTCTCATCGGCCCGGCCCAACTGCCAGATTCCGAGTGCGACCATGGTCGCCGCCGCTGCCACGACTAGGATTGTCGGGATAATCGGAATTCGCGAAGTCATTCGCCTTGGTCCTCGCGGTTTTCGTATGAAGCATGAAGCAGCGTAGTCTTGAACAGGCGCAGCGCGAAGATCACGATGCCGACCGTCAGCGGCGCCCAGACAACCGCCTGAAGCCAGAGTGGCGGTCGCACTGTCTCTTCGATGCCATATGCGATCATGATGAGGATAATCGCAACCAGCGCTGTAAGCACGCCTGCAAATCGTCCTCCGCGTTCAAGCTCGCCCAGATCGATACCGCAATGCGTGCATTTGAGCGCCACGCGCGCGGGTGCTTCGAACAGAGTTCGTTCTCCGCACTGGGGGCATAAACCCAAAAGGGCAGCCCGGAAGATACCGGACTGCCCTTTGGTTTGGTCAGGGCCGCGGCCCGAACTCATCAGTGGTATTCAGCGCCCCAGCCGCCCCAGATGTAGACGACGATGAAGAGGAACAGCCACACCACGTCAACGAAGTGCCAGTACCACGCAGCCGCTTCGAAACCGAAGTGCTGGCGCGGGGTGAAGTGGCCCTTGTATGCCCGGAACAGGCACACGGCGAGGAAGATCGTTCCGATCAGAACGTGGAAGCCGTGGAAGCCGGTCGCCATGTAAAAGGCTGAGGAGTAGGTGTTCCCACCAAAGCCGAACGGAGCAACGCTGTACTCGTAGGCCTGGATGAAGCTGAACAGGATGCCGAGCGCAACAGTCGCCCAAAGACCCTGCTTGAGACCTTCGCGATCACCATGGATCAGCGCGTGGTGCGCCCAGGTAACCGTGGTGCCCGAGCAAAGCAGGATCAACGTGTTGAGCAGCGGAAGGCTGAACGGATCGAGCACTTCCATGTTGGCCGGGATGAACTGCGCGATCGAGCCTTCTTCGCCGAAGAGGCTCGTCGTGGTGTCGGCGGATGGATCGTATTCGAGCGCGGTCGGGAAAAGCGCGAAGTCGAAGAAGCTCCAGAACCAACCCACGAAGAACATCACTTCCGATGCGATGAACAGGATCATGCCATAGCGCATGTGCAGCTGCACAACCGGGGTGTGATCGCCGCGCTCGGCTTCGACCACAATGTTCTTGAACCACATGAAGAAGGTCGCGATCAGACCGGCAAGGCCGAGATACATCACGATCGATCCGGTCGAACCGAACAGGTCCGGATAGAAATTGAGCACCATGCCGCTGGTGAAGCTGAGTGCCGAGATCGAGCCGACCAGCGGCCAGATATCGGGCTCAAGAATGTGATAGTCGTGGTTTACGTTGCCAGCCATGATGGTCGTTCCCGTCCCTAGGATGCGTGTGACTTATTGCGAGCGGTCAAGAGCACTCGATACGGGCTCTTTCGCGCGGTGAAAAGTGTAACTCAAGGTAATCTGTTCGACATCGGCGATCACGTCATCTTCGAGGATCGCCGGATCGACGTAATACAGCACCGGCATGGTGACTTCCTGCCCCGGTGCGAGCGTCTGCTCGGTAAAGCAGAAGCACTGGATCTTGTTGAAATATGCGCCCGCCTGTGCGGGTTCGACATTGAAGGTCGCGGTGCCGGTGATCGGTTCGTCCGACAGGTTGCGCGCGGTGTAAGTCGCCATATCGCGCTGACCAATGCGAACGGTGTCGGTCGACTGAGTCGGTGCGAACTCCCACGGCACATCGCGCGCCATCGAGGCATCGAAGCGGATCGAAATTTCGCGGCCAAGGCCAATAGAGGCTGCACGATTGGCGTCGGCCTCGCTCGCAACCTGAGTGGTCCCGCCAAATCCAGTCACACGGCAGAAGAGGTCATACAGCGGCACCGCCGCATAACCCATGCCAAGCATGGCCAAAGCGCCTAGCATCGCCAGGATGCCGGTGCGCAGGTTCTTGCGCGCGGTATCGTCGTGAAGGGGAGCGCTCGCCATCGATCAGTCTCCGATCCGGACCATGGTGATGGCGTAGAACAGCACGGCGAAGAACAACAGGGTTCCGCCGACCACGTAGTTACGTGCCTTCTGGCGGCGCTTGAATTCGGTTTCTTCGTCAGGCGTCATGCTAGCACCCCTGCACCGATGATCCCGTTGTTCTCAAGCACGCGGTCAGCAACCAGCGCTGCGAACAGGATGAACAGGTAATAGATTGAGAACTTGAACAACCGGATTTCCGGCTTCATGTCCTCACCTTCCTGGCGATTGCGCAGGCCCACCGGCCATGCGAGCGCGAAGAACAGAATCGAGAGCGCGACGGCGAAAGAGCCGTAAACCCAGCTCGTCCCGCCGATCAGCCAAGGTGCGATTGCCACAGGTGCAAGCAGCACCGTGTAAGCCAGGATCTGGTGGCGGGTGTGACGTTCGCCCTTCACCACCGGCATCATCGGAATGCCGACATTGGCGTAGTCGGTCTTCACGAAGAGAGCGAGCGCCCAGAAGTGCGGCGGCGTCCACATGAAGATGATCGCGAAAAGCAGGATCGGCATTGCGGTGAGTTCGCCGGTGACTGCAACCCATCCGATCAGCGGAGGGAATGCGCCCGAACCGCCACCAATCACAATGTTCTGCGGCGTGCGCGGCTTGAGCCACATCGTGTAGATGACCGCGTAGTAGATGATGGCCGCGAACAGCAGCCCAGCGGCGAGCCATCCAATCGCGACACCCATCACGAAGACGGACACTGCCGAAAGGAAGATACCGAAGTCGCGCGCATCCTCGCGGCGCATGCGGCCACCGGGCAGCGGGCGATTAGCGGTACGCTTCATGCCAGCATCGAGATCGGCTTCCCACCAGTGGTTGAGAGCAGCCGATCCGCCCGCACCCATAGCAATCGCGAGCACGGCCGTGAAGCCAAGCACCGGATGGATCGAACCGGGCGCTGCGAGAAGGCCGCAGATCGCGGTGAAAATCACCAGCGTCATGACTCGCGGCTTGGTCAGCGTGAAGAAGTCACGCCACTCGGTCGGCAGCTTTGCAGCAACCGCGCGCGTCGCGTTTTCGCCAGGGATGATGTCAGCGGTCTGGTTCATTGTTGTATCTGTGAGAGAGAGCGCACCTCGCGGCGCGCCCTCTCATTGTCTGGTCTGTTGGCCCACCTGAGCAGGCAACCCTCAACCTCAGGCCGTTGCCGGACGGTGGTCGTGGTAATCGTGGTGATCCTCGATCACCGGAAGGGTTTCGAACTGGTGGTACGGCGGCGGGCTCGGCAGGGTCCACTCAAGCGTGGTCGCACCTTCGCCCCACGGGTTACCTTCGGCCTTCTTACCGGCCAGCAGCGCGTAAGCGATGTTGACGAAGAAGAAGATCATCGAACCGGCCATGATGTAATAGCCGTAAGTGCTGATCTCGTGCCAGAACGTGTAGGCTTCTGCGTAGTCGGGATAGCGACGCGGCATACCCTGCATTCCGAGGAAGTGCTGCGGGAAGAAGATCACGTTCACGCCGACGAAGAAGGTCCAGAAGTGGATGTGGCTGAGCAGTTCGGAGTGCATCCGGCCGCTCATCTTCGGGAACCAGTAGTAGAAGCCTGCGAACATCGAGAACACCGCACCCATCGACAGCACGTAGTGGAAGTGAGCAACCACATAGTACGTGTCGTGCAGGTTATCGTCGATGCCGCCATTGGCGAGTACGACGCCCGTCACACCGCCAACGGTGAACAGGAAGATGAAGCCCAGCGACCAGACCATCGGCGACTTGAACTCGAGGCTGCCGCCCCACATCGTCGCGATCCAGCTGAAGATCTTCACACCCGTCGGAACGGCGATCACCATCGTCGCAGCGGTGAAGTACATCTTCGTATTCACGTCGAGGCCGACGGTGTACATGTGGTGCGCCCACACGATGAAGCCGACGACGCCGATAGCAACCATGGCGTAGGCCATGCCGAGGTAGCCGAAGACCGGCTTGCGGCTGAAGGTCGCAACGATCTGCGAGATCATGCCGAAGCCCGGCAGGATCATGATATAAACCTCGGGGTGACCGAAGAACCAGAACAGGTGCTGGTAAAGAACAGGGTCACCGCCACCGGCAGGATCGAAGAAAGTCGTGCCGAAGTTACGATCGGTCAGCAGCATGGTGATCGCGGCAGCAAGCACCGGAAGCGCGAGCAGCAGCAGGAATGCAGTGACCAGCACCGACCACACGAACAGCGGCATCTTGTGCAGGGTCATACCCGGCGCGCGCATGTTGAAGATGGTGGTGATGAAGTTGGTAGCACCAAGGATTGAGCCAGCGCCTGCTAGGTGCAGCGAGAAGATTGCGAAGTCGACCGCAGGACCCGGCGAACCAGTGGTCGAAAGCGGTGCGTAAACGGTCCAGCCAACACCCGCACCCGGACCCGAGCCGCCGGGAACGAAAAGCGAGAAGAGAAGGCTGAAGAAACCGGCAACGGTCAGCCAGAACGACACGTTGTTCATGCGCGGGAACGCCATGTCAGGCGCACCGATCATGAGCGGGACAAACCAGTTACCGAATCCACCGATCATGGCCGGCATGACCATGAAGAAAACCATGATCAGGCCGTGGGCCGTAATGAACACGTTCCACATGTGCAGCGCGGTGTTGATGTCGTTCGCGCCGCCCATGAACTGGGCCCACCACTGCAGGTATTGAATGCCGGGCTCAGCGAGCTCGACACGCATAATGCCCGAGATCGCACCACCGATGATACCCGCGACGATCGCGAACATCAGGTAGAGCGAACCAATATCCTTGTGGTTGGTCGACATGAACCAGCGGGCAAAGAAGCCCGGCTTGTGGTCCGCATGATCGTGGTCATGGTCTCCACCGTGACCTGCGTGAGCGCCGGCGCCTGGTGCGAAATCGTCTGCGGTTGTGGCCATCTGTTTGGTCTCTCGCGTTCGTACTTTAATCGTCGTTTCTATTCGGCTGTCCGGCGCGGATTACGCGTCGGCAGCTGCTTCCGGATCCGCTGCGGCCGGCGATTCGTCGCCGGTGTCGATCGGATCATTGTTGTCTTCGAGTTCAGCTGAACCCGGAATGCTGCCACCTTGTTCTACAACCCAAGCCTCGAATTGCTCCATTGGAAGCGCTTCGACGGTGATCGGCATGTAGCCGTGGCGCGAGCCGCAAAGCTCAGAGCACTGGCCGTAATAGACGCCCGGCTCTTCGATCACGAGCATGCGCTCGTTGAGGCGACCGGGAACAGCGTCCTGTTTGAACCAGAGCGAAGGCACTGCGAATGCATGAATTACGTCTGCGGCAGTGGTCTGGATGCGAAGCGGAACGCCAGCGGGAACAACCATTCGGTTGTCGACTGCGAGCTGGTAAGGCTCGCCGCGGCTGAGCGCTTCGTCGGCTTCGAGCATGTTCGAAATCACTTCAACGTCATGGTCGGGATATTCGTAACCCCAATACCATTGATAGCCGACAGCCTTCACGGTGATCGCCTCTTCCGGCGGGGTCTCATACTGGCGCGCCAGCAGAGTGATCGACGGGACGGCAATAACCACAAGGATGATGACGGGAACGATCGTCCAGACAACTTCGATCATGGTGTTGTGAGTCGTCTTCGAGGCAACCGGGTTGGCACCGCGACGAAACTTCACGACCACGTAAAGAAGCAGGAAGAGCACGAACAGGCTGATCACGGTGATGACCGGCATCAGGATGTAGTCGTGCATGCCAAGCGCATAGGCACCATCGGCCGTGTACTGATCCTGGAAGGTCATGCTCTTGAGCGCATCCTCCTGGTAGGACGTCGGCATGCCCTTGCCTTCGGTCGGAGCCATCGGCGCATAACCACCAGCCGAAGCGGCGTTCACTTCGCCCGCCGGTGCATCGATGCCGCCGTCGAAAGCGTCTGCAGCGGCAGCAGCCGCGTCAGCATCGGCAGCCGCGCCAGCAGCGCCGCCACCAACATCGGTGCCCGATGCGTCCTGCGCCATCGCTTGCGGTGCAGCGAAAGCGAGGCCGAATGCCATCGCCGCTGCCATCAAAGCGACAATTCCAAACTTCATGCGGTCGAGTGCCTGACCCATAATCATGCCTAATCGGTTCAAAAATTTATCCCATGTGCGGGCTGTCTCGTGTCTTTATTAAAGCACCGAGTGCACCGCGCGTCGATGGCATTCCAGCCATCTTCGGGTTCCCCTTAGCCGCGCTTGCCCAGTGCCTCAAGCGCTTCTAGGGAGAAAATTATGCACTCCCACATGTTGTTGGCGCAATCAGCCTCCGCAACATCCCTTCGTTCCCCGTTGACAAGAGCTTCGAAACCGCACCTGCCATGACTTTAAACGAGACCATTCCTTCGACCCTGGACGATGTACTTGCCGAGTTTCGTAACTCAGGCGCGCTTCTCGAAGGGCACTTCAAACTTTCGTCAGGCCGTCATAGCGGTCACTACCTTCAGTGCGCACGCGTGCTGATGGACCCGCACCGCGCCGGCCGGCTGGCTCAGGCGGTCGTCAACGCCATACCGGAAGACGTCATCGCAAAAATCGACGTCGTGGTTTCGCCGGCAATGGGCGGGATCATCATAGGTCATGAAGTCGCGCGGGTGCTCGGTAAGGACGCTCTTTTCCTCGAGCGGCCAAACGGTGTCTTTCATCTGCGCCGAGGATTCGCGCTGGAACCGGGCGCCAAAGTCTTGATGGTCGAAGATGTCGTGACCACCGGACTTTCCAGCCGCGAGGCAATCGCGGCAGTGGGCAAGGAAGGCGGCGAAGTGATTGCGGAATGCTCGCTCATCGACCGGTCGATGGGATCGGTCGATCTGGGCGTGCCCTTCTACCCTCTCGCGGCATTCGACTTTCCCACTTACGCAGAAGACGAAATCCCAGAGGAGCTTGCCCGCGTAGCTGTCACCAAACCGGGAAGCCGCAAGGAATAAACAGCGCCAATGACCAAGCCTCTCCGCCTCGGCGTCAATATCGACCACGTCGCGACCATCCGTAATGCGCGCGGCGGCGATCATCCTGATCCTGTGCGCGCCGCGGAAATCGTGGCTGCCGTCGGAGGCGACGGGATTACCGCTCACCTTCGCGAAGATCGCCGTCATATTCGCGACGAAGACCTTGCGCGGATTCAGGATGCGACCGACCTTCCGCTCAACCTCGAAATGGCCGCGACCGAGGAAATGCTCGAGATCGCGCTGAGGCACAAACCGCATGCAGCCTGCATCGTCCCGGAGAAGCGAGAGGAACGCACAACCGAGGGCGGGCTTGATGCTGCGGGGCTTCACAACACGCTGACACCGATTGTGTATCGGTTGAAGGATCACGGCATCCGAGTCTCGCTCTTTATCGAGGCGGATGAGCGCCAGCTTGATGCCGCGCTGAAACTGGGCGTGCCGGTCGTCGAATTTCACACCGGAGAATACGCGCACGCGATTCTCGACGGCGACAGCGAACGCACCGCAAAGGAATTGCGCCGCATCACCGACATTGCCGCGCTCGCCGCAAAGAACGGGATCGAGCCACATGCAGGCCACGGTCTGACATTTGACAATGTCCAGCCGATCGCCGCCATCCCGCAGATCGCCGAGCTCAATATTGGCCATTACCTGATTGGCGAGGCGATCTTCGCAGGGCTTGAACCTGCAATCCGCCGCATGCGCGACTTGATGGATGAGGCGCGCGGGTGAGCGAGCCTGAACTCCCCACCCTTGCACCGGCTCAGAAACTCTGGGCGAGTCTTGCCGCGCTCCTGTTCCTGATCGCAATCGGCTTTCTTGGCTTCGCGCTGAATACCGGCGTCTTGCGCCTATTCGCTGTTGGATGGGTCGGCTTGCAGATCTTCGGCTTTGTTGGAGCACTCAAATTCGCAAACGGCGATTTCGCCCATCCGCTCTTCAAGGCGCAGGTGATGATCCACATTATTGGTCTTGCGTTGCTCGTTCTAAGCTTTTCAAGGGCGCTCTAGACCATGATCATCGGCCTCGGCTCCGACCTTTGCAACATCGAGCGCATCGGCAATTCGCTCGCCCGTTATGGCGAGCGCTTCGAGAACCGCGTCTTTACGGAAGTAGAGCGCGCCAAGGCTCGCAAACGCCCTTACACGATCGCCGGAACCTACGCGAAACGCTTTGCCGCCAAAGAAGCTTTCAGCAAGGCGGTCGGCACAGGTTTTCGCCGCGGTGTCTTCATGAAGGACATCGGCGTCGTGAACGCTCCATCCGGCGCGCCCACGCTTGCGCTCACCGGAGGCGCTGCGAAGCGGCTTGAAGAATTGACGCCAGCGGGCCATGAGGCGCACATTCATCTCACCCTCACGGACGATCATCCATGGGCGCAGTGCTTTGTCATCATCGAAGCCTTGCCCAAGAGCTGACCCGAACAGAAACGAAAACCTACTTTGAGCCAGACCAATACGCCCGCTTCCGACACGGACCAGAAGGCAGACGTGCATCCTCATGTCGAGCTGAAGCAACAGCTCGCGCAGAAGAAAGAGGAAGAGAACGACAAGGTCGACTGGTTCGCCGAATTGCGCGGACTTGCGCTGATGTTGTTCGCAGTGCTTGCGTTTCACAGCCTCGTCGCCAAGCCCTTCTACATTCCGTCGACCTCGATGATGCCGAGCCTGCATGTCGGTGACCGCTTGGTGGTGAGCAAGTACCCCTATGGCTGGTCCTGGGCATCGGCGAGCTTCCACCTACTCCCTCGCGGAGATTGGCGCATCTTCGGATCGACGCCCGAATATGGTGATATCGTCATCCCGGTGCATCCCACGCGTGATGAGGATTACATCAAGCGCGTCATCGCGCTGCCGGGCGATACGATCGAAGTGCGCGACGGACGCGTTATCCTTAATGGTACGCCGGTAAAGCGTGAGGTCGTTCCCCCGGTGCGCATTCCGTTCGAGCCGGAACTGATGTGCGAAAATGGCCCGTGCCTTACCGCCTTCGAGAACTACCGCGTTCGCGATGAAAGCGGCGCAGAATATTTCGAGCCGCCAACCTATCGCGAGACGCTGCCCAACGGCGCGACCTATCTCATCATCGACCACGTCGACCAGAGCCGAACGCGCTCGGGTGCTAACGATCTCGATAATTTCGGACCCTATACGGTACCCGAAGGTCATGTCTTCGTAATGGGCGACAACCGCGATGAAAGCGCGGATAGCCGCGCTCCGGCACAGGCACGCGGTCTGGGCGGCGGCATTCCGCTTGAGAACATTGGCGGCCGCGCCGAATTCATCACCTTCTCGCTCGACGGTTCGGCGACGTGGAACCCGTTGACCTGGTTCTCCGCCATGCGCGGCGACCGTGCGTGGACGACGTTGCGCCCCGCGATCGCCGAAAGCGGTGAGCGGGCCAGCGAGACAGCCGAGTAAACCAAAGGGCAAGCGCGCCAATGGCAAGGAAATTCCTCTACTTCGTCGCGATCGTGATCGTCCTCTTCCTCGTTCTGCGCATCGGGTACGAGATGTTCCAGGACGAACTGGCAGAATTCGCGCTCGTCCCCAGCGCAGAATTCACTCCGACCGAGCCATTGGAAGCCAACGCTTATCAGGATCCGGCCCTGTGGTACTCGCGCCCCGGCATCGGCGTGAACGACCCGGCACGCTGGCAGCCAGCGCTGGCCGAGGCGACGTCGCGGCCCGAGGAACTCACAGCGCGCCAGGCCGCTGGATCGCGGCCTGTCGATCCCGAGGCAGCCGAGCTCGGCACCAGCGGCGACGTGCCCGAATTCGCTGTCTTCTTTATCCATCCCACGAGCTATCTCAGCCGCGACAACTGGAACGCACCGATCGGTGACGAAGAAGCCGAACGCGTGGCACGCATCTACGTGCGCGGCATGGCGAGCCCCTTCAACGCAGCCGATGAAATCTGGGCACCGCGCTATCGCCAGGCCACCATGGGCGCATTCCTGACTGACGCGCCCGAAGGCGAACAGGCGATTGAAGCGGCCTACGCCGACGTGCTGGAAGCCTACCGCTATTTCCTCTCCTCCATCGACGACGACACACCGGTCGTATTGGCAGGACACAGTCAGGGCGCGCTCCACCTGCTGCGCTTGCTGCGGGAAGAGGTGAACGGTTCTGATGTCGCGCAACGGCTCGTGGCGGCTTACGCAATCGGTTGGCCGATCTCAGTCGAGCGCGACGTGCCTTCGCTTGGTTTTGCTGCGTGCGCCACGCCTGCGCAGACGGGTTGCATCCTGTCATGGTCGAGCTTTGCCGAGCCCGCTGACCCGTCCGCCGTCATGGAAACATATGCCAATTCGACTGGGTTCGACGGTCAGCCGCGTGGTGACAGCCAGATCCTCTGCACCAACCCGATCACAGGCACTTTCGGAGGCAGCGCGCAGGCGAGCGCCAATCTTGGCACGCTCGTTCCCGATGATTCGATCTCAACCGGAGAACTTGTGGCCGGAGCCGTCCCCGCGCGTTGCGACGATCGCGGACTTCTTTTGATCGGCGATCCGCCCAAGATGGGTTCCTACGTGCTGCCGGGTAACAACTATCACGTATATGACATCCCGCTATTCTGGGCGAACACCAAGGCTGATGTCGCGCGGCGCGTCAGCGCTTTTGCGGCCGCGTCGGGTGACGCAAACTGATTACCGAGAACGCAGCTGAGTTCGGCGAGGCGCTGCCCGATGGCGGGGTCCTGCTTGGCCTTGATCTCGGCACCAAGACGATAGGCACTGCCTTTTGCGATGCCGGATGGCGATTTGCCACCAATGGCAAGACGCTTGGCCGCGGCAAATGGGGCAAGGACCGCGAACGCATCGCCGCCCTGATCGCCGAGCGCGGCGTCAAGGGCCTCGTGCTTGGCCTTCCGCGCAACATGGATGGAAGCGAGGGCCCCCGCGCTCAGGCCAGCCGCGCCTTTGCCCGCAATGCCGAAGAGGCCTTTGCGCTGCCGCTTCTGCTTTGGGACGAGCGCTGGTCTACCCAAAGCGCCGAGGCGGCGATGATCGGGCAGGATATGAGCCGCAAGAAACGTGCAGAATCAATCGACAGCCATGCGGCCGCTGTGATCCTGCAGGGGGCGATTGATCGCCTCGCCGGGGGCGTTCTCTAGGCTTCGAGTGCTTCGCGTCGCTCCTTTGCGATAGTCGAAACCATCAAGCTGCCGGAATGTTCACCCTCTCGCCAAAGCGCATCGCGATCACAAGAAACACCGCTCCGCGCTTCAAAGCTTGCGAGCCGCATCCTGTCGCTTGCGTGCGTGCGCCCCACCCACTCGGCAAAGGCCAGCGCGTCATCCGACCCGCTCGCCACGGCTGCGCGCAGAAAGACTTCTGTTGCATTGGGACTTAGAATGCGGGTGATGGTGCCGCCTTCGAGATCGAACCCATACTGATCATACCAGCACTGCGCCGGATCGACATGCATCACGTTGAGGGAGACCGAGAGGCTTTCTGGCGGCAACTGCGAATGCACATCGCGGTGCGCGCGGTATAGCATCGTCTTGCCTTCATACAGCGCGCTGCGCTCGATAAAACGAAGCCCAGCTTCCTCGGCGGGTAAACCGCAGACCTCGCCATAATCGTATTCGAAATAGTCGCTGCGATAGCCAGGTCCGAGATAGCCGGTCGTCAGGAATGCGAAGTTGTGATCGTGCGGTACGCCATAAACAAACGTCTTAGCGCCCGAATTGCGAAAGCTCAGGTCGTGTTCGGCGGGCCAGATGTTAGCGCGCAGGAACATGCTGCCGCGCAATGGCGAAAGGACAATGGCCTGCGGGCCGTAGCCGCTTTCAATTTCGCCCGCCGTGCGCCCGGCAAGCCGGTCGAGAAGGATATCGGCGAGGAATTCGTGATTGTTGCCCAACCGTTTGAGCCAGCGAGCAGCTTCGAGCGTCGCCCCCGCATCGCGCGGGTCGAAATCAAGCGCGGCAAGCGCCTCAATCGCTTCGGGAAGGGAGCATGAGGCATCTTCTGCAAGATCGAACAGTTGTGGCATCACTGGTTCTCCAGGATCCGCTGCTGATCGCGCAATTGAGAGATCAACGACTTAGCTGGCTGCGCGATGGGGTCCCCAGCCCGGCTGGCGATTTCATTGAGAAGCGACCATCCCGCTTCGGCATCAAGCGCCAGCAACTGGCGCACTGCTTCCCAGCGCGCGTTTTCATCCTGATCGGTGTCGCGTGCGAATGAACTGATCGTAGGAATTGTCCGAGCCTGACCGAGCGCTCCCAGGACCCCCAGGGCCATGACTTTCTCGCTTGCACGCCGATCCGCACTCACCTCTCGCACCAGCGCGCCGCCGCTCAATCGAATTTCGAGCGTAGGCTGCGGATTAGAACGAATGCGGGTCAGCTGAAGCACGAGCAGTGACTTACGCACGTTTTCAAATTGGCGCGCTTCGAACCGAGCCATGGGAGACAGCATGCTGCCCTCGCCTAGCATCAGATCGGTTGAATGCACTTCGCGTTGCCCAGCCGCGTTTCGTTCGAGCCGGTGCATCCGGCCAATGGCCGAACCGGCGAGCACCAATTCGTGAAGCTCACTGTCCGCAAATTGAGCCCAGTTGGCCTTGCGGTTCACTTTCGCAGGCTCATAGACGCACAACGACAAAACCACCCCGCCCTCTTGCATCAGTTGGAGCCGCGCAAAGCCGAGTGTCGCCGTATGGCGCAGTGGTACTTCTCCCAGAGATTGCCTGCGCAATGAGGAAGTGAACTCGCCGATCAATCCTTGCGCGAACGCCTTTCCCTTGGCGATGTCGCCGATTACTCCGCCCAGCACCGGCAATTCAGCCAAAGGACGCCCTTCGGCATATTCGTGGATGTCGCGAGCAACGCCGCGCACATCCTCGCGCTGAAGCCAGGCATCATGCGCAGACTTCATCTCGGCACGGGCGCAAAGCTGCAAAGCGTGATCGCTCCGCAGCCTTGCTATGGCAGGATGAACAATCATCTTTCCGCCAACCCGACTTGATCAAAAGATGCCGGGCGGCGGCGGCGGCGGGGGTGCTGTGTCGTAGACGTACACCATCAGCGAGACGATCGAATCGTCGTAGGTCGCGACCTTTTCACTCACTGCTCCGAACAGCGCTTGTGCTGTCTCGAGGCCAGGAATACTGGCGAGCTCGATCTTTGGCATTTTACTTCTCCTTGCTACTGATCCCGCACCGGGCAAGAAACGCCGATGCACGGACATGGCTGCAAGAATTCTCCCAGTCTGTGAAATTAAAGGATTGTAATGATTAGAGAAAATCTGCGAAACTTGCGGAAATGAGCGCGGATAGAACGCGCATGGCGCCGGGCTTCGATGTCGAGGCGGCGGGAAAGATGTTCTTTCAGCATGGTCATTCGGGGTGGCTGGGTCTCGAATACAGCGCCCATGGCGACAATTGGGTCGAACTCAAGCTGCCTTGGCGAGAAGACCTCATCGGCGAACCTGATCGCGCCGTGCTTGCATCTGGTCCCGTTATCAGCCTGATGGATATGGCAAGCGGGATGGCGATCTGGACCACCAAGGGCGCTTTCATGCCTATCGCTACACTTGATCTCAGGGTCGATTATCAGCGCGCCTCGCGAGAACGCAGCGCGATCTGGGGCCGGGTCGAATGCCATCGCATTACCCGCTCTGCCGCTTTCGTTCGCGGATTTGCGCATGATGGCGATGCGGATGATCAGCTTGCGACGATGGCCGGGGTTTTCATGACGCTGAGCAAAGACCCGCGTTCACGCAAGATGGTGACGGGACAGGGCGAGGCGAGCGAAGCGGGGACCGGTGATGAGTGACATTCAACTGCCCGCTTACGCCAACGCGCTCGGGATCAGGCTTCACGAGATGGAGGATGGCGTGCCCGTGCTCACAGTCGACTTTGGACCGTCTGTCGAAGGGCGCCCTGCCCACTATCACGGCGGCGCGACGGCAGGCCTGCTTGAGAATGCCGGCTATGCCGCTCTTCGCGCGCGCCTCGAGGCCGATGGCCGTGACGCTCAGCTGAAGCCGGTCAATATCACCGTTCAATATCTGTCAGCCGGAAAATCGCATGCGAGCTTTGCAAAAGGACGCATCACCCGGATTGGACGGCGAAACGCCAACCTGACGGTCGAAGCATGGCAGGACAACCGCGACCGTCCAATTGCGAGTGCGGTGATGAATATACTGATGGCAGAAGTGGCCTAGCGCTAATCGATCGGGTCGATGTTGAACCCGTCTTCATCGATGCGGATTTCGACAGGCACGCCTTCCTGAGACAGGATGACACCGTCTTCCTCGAAGCGAAGGACCGTGCCGTCTTCGCCAAGCGGAATTTCCTCGCCTTCCTCGATGTCGAAGGGTTGAACCGGACCTTCGGGATCGGGCGAAGCGCTCGGGCGCGGGGCCGGCAGGTCGAGCGCGCCTCGCATGAAGTCCTTCCAGATGCGGGCGGGCAGTCCGCCGCCTGTCACCTGATTGAGCGGAGAGTTGTCATCGTTGCCGACCCACACGCCGACAACGAGATCGCCTGCATATCCCACGAACAGGGCATCGCGATAATTCTGGGTCGTGCCGGTCTTGCCGAAGTTTGCGATCGGTAGCTCAGCCGCCTCACCCGTACCGCGATTGATCGCGGCGCGCAGCATTCGCTCCATGTCTGCGTGGGTGCGGTCCGAAGCGCTGTCGATGGGAGTGGTCAGCCATTCCCACCAACCCTGCTCCTCTTCTTCGAACGCATGAGCCTTCACCGGGAATCGGTTGGCGGCGACCCCGGCATAGGCGGTAGTCAACTCCAGCAGCGACATCGTTGAGGTGCCCAGCGCAAGGCTTGGATCGCCTTCCGGCATGTCCGAAGTAATGCCAAGCGAGCGCGCAGTGCGGATCACGCGTTCGCTGCCGACCTCGTTGAACAAGCGGACTGCAGCGACGTTGCTGGATGAGGCGAAAGCATCCTCCAGCGTGATTGTGTCCGAATATTGCTCGCGCGCGTTCTTGGGGCGGTAGGACCCGGCCTCGATCGCCGTGTTGGCGATGCGATCGTCGGGCGACCAGCCCGCTTCAAGCGCAGCGAGATAGACGAACAGCTTGAAGGTCGAGCCCGGCTGCCGCCGAGCCTGCGTCGCGCGATTGAAAGGGCTTTGAGCATAGTCCTTGCCGCCAACCATAGCGACAACCTCGCCAGACGGACGCATGGCGACGAGCGCCACCTGCGCATCGCCGAGCCCGGCCCGGCCCACTACTCTGCCTGCGAGGGCCTGCAATTGGGCATCGAGCGTCGTTTCGATGACCTGCCGCTCGTACCCTGCCTCCATCCCTTCTCGCGCCAGCGGCAAAGCCCAGTCCGCAAAGTAGGTGCCGGTTGGAAGATCATTCACTGTGCGCACGTCGAGCTTGGGGTCTGGCAACGTGGCGGCTTCGGCCTCGGTCAGGTAACCCTCCTCAACCATCGCGCCCACCACCAGATCCATGCGCGCCTTCGCTCGGTCGTAGTGGTGCGAGGGTGCATAGCGTGACGGTGCCTGAAGCAGACCAGCGAGCATCGCCGCTTGCTGTGGAAGCAGGTTTTCTGGTTGACGATAGAAGTAATGGAGGGAAGCTGCGCGCAGACCGTACTGGTTGTCTCCAAAATAAGCGTTCGAGAGATAGCGCGAAAGGATCTCGTCCTTGGTCAGCCATCCTTCGAGCCACAGCGCAATCAGCGCCTCACGCGCCTTTCGCGAAAGGCTCTGTTCGGGCGTCAGGAAAGTGAACTTTGCGAGCTGCTGCGTGATCGTGCTCCCGCCGCCGCGCCCGGTCCACGCAGCGCGGGCGATCCCGCGCGGGTCGATGCCCCAGTGCGAATAGAACCGCCTGTCCTCAATCGCGAGGAAGGCCTGAACGACATGCGGAGGCAGGTCTGCCACCTCAACCGGTTCTGCCACCATTGCGCCGCTGCGCGCGATCGGAGTGCCGTCGCTGGCGAGCAACGTTACCTGAGGCGCAGCAATGGGTTCGAGGCTTTTCGACAGAGGTGCTGTGATCGCAAGCCAGGCGAACAGAACGATGAGCACGGCGAACATTGCCGCAACGATGCGAACGCCCCACCAGCGCTTGCGGCGCCCGCGCCAAAAGTCCTTCCTCCAAAATGGCAGGCGCTTGCGCTCTTCGCGAGCAACATGGCCATCTAGGCTCGAAAGACGATTGTCCCAGGACGCGAAGTCGGGAGAACCTGCGGCGCGAAATCGTGGCGCTTCGTCTTCAATGTCGAGAGGGCGCTGGGACTCATAAAGCGCGTAATAGCCCGCATCCCCGCGCTGCGGATCTCGATTGCCTGAGCGTTTCCAGAATCTTTCAAACAGCGCCATGGAACACTGTGTTAGCAGCCTAATACAGCCTTGCGCAAGTGGGCCTTAACTGCCCTTTGCTGCCCCTTCCGGGAGATCTTCGTTGAACACGCGCTGGTAATACTCGCTCACCAGCGTGCGCTCGGCCTCGTCGCACTTGTTCAGGAACGAAAGCCGGAAAGCAAAGCCGACCGAGTTGAAGATCGCGGCGTTCTGCGCCCAGGTAATGACGGTACGCGGGCTCATCACGGTGGAGATGTCGCCGCTCATGAAACCCTGACGGGTCAGTTCGGCAACCTTGACCATGTCTGCGATCATCGCGTCGTCGGCCTCGGGCGTCTTGGATTTGACGATCTTCTGCTCGGTTTCAGCGGGCAGGTAATTGAGCGCCACGACAATATTCCAGCGGTCCATCTGCGCCTGATTGATCGCCTGCGTGCCGTGGTAAAGGCCGCTTGTGTCGCCAAGGCCGACCGTGTTGGTAGTCGCGAACAGGCGGAAATAGGGATTTGGCGTAATCACACGGTTCTGGTCGAGCAGGGTCAGGCGACCGTCAAACTCGAGCACGCGCTGGATCACGAACATGACGTCAGGGCGGCCTGCGTCATATTCATCGAAGGTCAGTGCAACCGGGTGCTGAAGCGCCCAGGGGAGGATGCCTTCTTTGAATTCGGTGACCTGCAGACCGTCCTTCAGGACAATCGCATCGCGCCCAACAAGGTCGATACGGCTGATATGTGCATCGAGGTTTACGCGGATGCTCGGCCAGTTGAGGCGCGCCGCGACCTGTTCGATGTGGGTCGATTTACCCGTGCCGTGATAGCCCTGAACCATCACGCGGCGGTTGTGCGCAAAACCAGCGAGGATCGCGAGCGTGGTGTCCGGATCGAAGACGTAGTCTCTGTCGAGCTCGGGCACATGCTCGTCATTCGCACTGAAGGCGGGGACCTGCCAATCGACGTCGATGCCGAACGTATCGCGCACGTCGACCATTGCATCGGGCTCGGAGGGAATGGCGCTCTTGCCGGCGAATTCTTCAGAGGAGTGTGAGTTCATTTCGACCGGACCGTTAAAGGCCTAGCGCCGCGCGGGCAAGTATCGGTTTCAAATCTAGACCTGACATTTTCACCTAGGCCTGCTCGGGCACGCGAATCTCGCTCAGGTGACCCCGCTTGATCCAAATGCGTGCGCCGTCGTGTCCGGCAGTGATGGTGGCGCTTCTTCCTGCAGGCCAACGGATCCAGTCGTACACGCCGTAGTTCTCGCCTTCGAGCGAGATCGATCCGTCGAGGACGAGAACCTCGAAACCGCCATCATCGACCAGTGTCGCTTCGGTGGACGGTGCCCACTGTTCGAGCGAGACATTCTCGTAATCGCGCTTCGCCAGCACGCTCATCTCAACTCCGGGCCGCGCAGGATCGGGAGATAACGGTGCACTGCCAAGATCGACAGAGATCTGTTCCTGATCGTCGGCGTCGAACTGCCAGAGCTTAACGAAGATCGTGCAGCCCGTTTCGGAGCGAGGGATGTGATGCGTGCCGACCGGATTGCGAACGTATGTGCCAGCGGGATAATCGCCGTGCTCATCTTGAAAGACGCCTTCGAGCACGATGAATTCCTCACCGCCTGAATGGGTGTGTTCGGCAAACGAGCTGCCCTCGGCATAGCGTACGATCGAAGTCGCGCGCGCTACCTCGCCGCCGATGCGATCGAGCATGCGGCGATCGACTCCGGCCATCGGAGAGGGAATCCAATCAAGCGACGCGGTGTGCACTGTCGCCGGCTCTTCGAAGTTGGCGTTGATTTGCATGGACGTGAAGATGGGCGCAGAATGTGGCACTAACAGGTACGCGCTTCTCGAAATATCCGATCAGTGTGATTAGATTAGCTTTATGCCCTCGCCGCTCGACACACCGATTGAACGCTTTCGCCTCAAATTGGTCGAACAGGTTCGCAACACGTTCAACGACAATGCGAGCAAGCAAAAGCCGGTCCCACCATCCGACGACGCGCTGTTCGAGAAGGACACGCCGATCCGCATGGTGCACGCCGATATCGTCGGGATGATGACCGGCGGCATTCGTGCGCTGCTGCTGCAAATGCTCCACCCGCATGCGCTACAGGGAGTGCTCGATCACTCGAACTTTCGCGAGGACATGCACGGGCGCCTGCAGCGCACGGCGCGCTTTATCGCCGTGACGACATTCGGCCACCGTGACGAGGCGATGAAAGCGATCGACCGCGTAAACCGCATTCACGCCAAGGTCGGGGGCACCCTGCCCGATGGCAGCCGTTACGAAGCGACCAATCCGCGCACGCTCGCCTGGGTCCACGTGACAGAAGCGCAGAGCTTTCTTGCAGGCTATCTTCGCCACGTCCGCCCGGACATGCCGAGCGCAGAGCAGGACGAGTATTACCGCCAGATCGCGGTGATCGCACGTGCTCTCGGCGTCGATCCTGTCCCGGAAACGCGTCGCGAGGCCGAAGCGTTGTTTCGTGAACTTCGCACCGATCTTCGCCCCTCGCCGCAAGCCCGCGAGATTGCGCAGCTTGTGCTCAACCAGCGACCGAAAAACACGCCCCCTGCGCTGCAGACCATGCTGGGAGCCGAAGCGGTGACGATGCTGCCGCCATTCGCGCGCTCGATGCTGAACCTGCAACGCCCAGTGCTGACCGCATTGCCTGCACGCGCGGCCACTTGGGGCATGGGCCGGACACTGCGATGGGCCTTCCGTCAGAACTGACTGGATATCGCCGCGATCCTCCTGCATTCTTCACCCGGATCGATTGGTGGGAGAAGCATTATGTATGTGGCAATCGCTGCGCTTTCCGTGTCCGAAGAAAACAAGGATGCCTACATAAAGGCCGCTGAATTCATGGCGGACTGGTCCATGAAGCATGGCGCGCTTGAAGTGATGGAGGCATGGGAAGCCTTCGTCCCCGAGGGGAAAAACACCGACCTTCGCAAAGCAGTTGCCGCGCCTGAGGGCGAGAAAATCGTCACAGGTTGGGTTATCTGGCCCGACAAGGAGACCCTCGAAAATGCCAAAGTCGCGATGGGCAAGGGTGAGGGATTTGAGGGATACCCAGAGGGCGATCCTCCCTTCGATGGCTCTCGCCTGATCTTTGGCGAGTTCGAGCCGCTCATCACAAAGGGGCGCTGAGCCATGACCGAATTCACATTCTACACGGTACCGATGAGCCGTGGGCAAATCTCGCGCTGGGCGCTGCATGAAGCGGGCGCTGATTATGAGCACCGGTTGCTCGATTGGGGATCGCGGCCAGAGAGCTACAAGGCCATCAATCCAATGAACAAGGTGCCCGCACTGGTGCACCATCACGGCGATCACGATCACGTCGTCACAGAGGCAGCGGCGATCAATCACTACTTGGCGGAGACGCATCCCGACAAAGGCTTGTTGCCCGATGCGCACGAAATGGCAGCCTATTTCCGTTGGCTATTCTTCGCGGCCGGGCCATTGGAACAGGCCGTTCTGGCGAAAGCGATGGGCTGGGAAGTACCCGAAGAGCGTTCGGGAATGGCAGGCTTTGGCAGTTTCGACCTTGCAGTTTCGGCAATCGACGACTGGCTGAAGAAGAACGACTTCGCCGCCGGATCGCGCTTCACGATGGCGGACACCTATGTCGGCAGCCAGATCGATTGGGGCCTGCAATTTAGCACGATCGGCGAAACGCCTGCCTTCAAGGCCTATGTCGAGCGTATCAGACAGAGACCCGCCTATGGGGAAGCCAAGGCAATCGACGCAAAACTAATCGAGGAGGCATCGCAGGAATGAACGAGGCCAGCGTCTCCCGCTTCATCGCTGCGCCGCCCGAAAAGGTTTGGCAGGTGATGACCGACCGGATGGACGAATGGTGGTGCCCTTCGCCATGGCGCTGCGAGACGAGCGTCCTTGAACGCAAGTCGGGAGGCCGATGGTTTGCAACGATGTTTGGGCCCGACGGCGAGGAGATGCCCAATGACGGCATCGTGCTCCACTGGGAGGAGGGTCGCCGGTTCGTCGGGACGGATGCAGTTCAGATCGTGGACGGCGAATTCCATCCCGCCCCCGCCTTCATGATCGGCACGTGGGAAATCGAACCTGCGCAGGAGGATGGCATCAACGGCACCAGCTACACCGCGACCGCCCGGCACTGGACGGCAGAGGCGCTCAAGCAGCACGAGGAAATGGGTTTCGTTGAAGGCTGGAACGTCTGCGCAGCGCAGCTTGCCGCCTTGTGCGAGCAATAGAGGTCAGGCGATCGCGGCGCTATTCCTGAGCAATTGGTACGCGTCGACCACCTTGCCGAGCCGAGCTTCGTGACTGCGGTCCCCGCCATTGCGGTCGGGGTGATAGCGACGAACCAGCTCCGAATAGCGGCGACGCAAGCGGCGGCGGTCGGTGTTGGAGCCAAGGCCCATGGTCTCGAGCGCTTCGGCCTCTTCCTTCGAAAAGCGTCCGTCCATCGCCATTGCCGCTTCGCGTTGCGCCCGGCTGCGAATGCCGTTTGCGCGGGCTGAGATGGCGTCGAGCGGGTCGTCGAAATCGGCCCAGCGCGGCATACCGTCTACCGCAGCGCGCGCGCTGAAGCTCGGGCTTTCGGTGCGCCAGCCACTTGCAGGAGATTGCGCGGCGAGGATCTCCTCTGCGCTCATGCCTTCGAACCAATCGTAACCGGCATTGAATTCGCGCACGTGGTCAAGACAGAACCAGCGCCAGTCGCCCGGGCCATCAAAGCCATTTGGGCGGTAACCGGGTGCACGAAATTCACCCGGCTCGCGGCAGGTCGGATGCTCGCACACCCGCTCTTCGGTTTCGAACCGTCCATGGAATCGCGTCTGAGACATGAACCCTTGAGAATGGCGATTGAGATGCCAAATTCCAAGCATCGCAATGTTGCAAAGAAGGAAAGTGGTGAGATGAGCGGGACGGTGGCTGAAGAGATGCGCGATTTGCTGACGAAGACATTTGAGCCGACGCGGCTCGAGATCATCAACGACAGCGCGATGCATTCGGGCCACGCAGGCGATGATGGCTCGGGCGAGTCCCACTTCACTGTCGTGATCGAAGCGCCTGCCTTTGGCGGCATGACTCGGCTCGCCCGCCAGCGTTCGGTCATTGCGGCGCTGGGCGACATCGTGGGCGAACGCGTCCACGCCGTCGCGATCAAGGCCAGCGCCCCGACGGGCTAGTCCGAAGCATGAACGAGTTCGGAAACACCAAGCGCATTCGACGCGCGGCGCGGATCATCGTGCTCGACGATGCGCAGCGTGTGCTCCTGTTCCGTTTCACCCTCTCGGACAGACCGCCATTCTGGGTCACCGCAGGAGGCGAGTGCGAACCGCATGAAAGCTTCGAAGAGGCGGCGCGGCGCGAACTGCTCGAAGAAACCGGCATCGAAGCCGATCCTGGCTACCAGATCGCGCGCACGACGCCTGAGTTCATCACGGTTGAAGGCGAACCCGTGCAGGCGGACGAGCGCTATTTCGTGGTTCGCGTATCAAGCACGCAAATCTCAACCGACGGCCATACTGCGCTTGAGCAGCGAGTGATGACCCAGCACCGCTGGTTCGAGCTTGCAGAACTTGGCGATTGGCCGGAAGCTGTCTTCCCTGAGACACTCGCCCAGATCATCACGCAGGATAGAGGCAATTCATGACCGAGCTCATCACCCAGACCGTCACGCCGACGACACACGACCTCGGCCAGTTCGAAGTGCGCCGGGTGCTGCCTTCCAAAGCTCGGCAAATGGTGGGGCCTTTCATCTTTGTAGATGAATTCGGTCCGGGCCAGCTCGACATTGGCACCGGCATGGACGTGCGTCCTCATCCGCATATCAATCTCGCGACCGTCACATGGCTGTTCCAGGGCGCGATCGACCACCGCGATACGCTTGGTACATTTTCGACCATTCGCCCGGGCACTGTGAACCTGATGACCGCAGGGCGAGGCATCGCTCATTCGGAGCGCTCGCCCGAGGACGAGCGCAAGAAGGGCCCGATGCTCTACGGGATGCAAACCTGGCTGGCCCTGCCCGACGGACAGGAGGAAATCGACCCCGCGTTCGAGGCGGTAAGCGACCTGCCGTGGATCGAGGACAACGGTGTGAAGGCCTGCGTCATTATGGGCGAGTTGTGGGGCAAGCGTGCGGCGACCACGACCCATGCGGACACGATTTACTCCGAGATATTGCTTGGCCCGAACGGCTCGATCCCGATCGATTCGAAAGCCGACGAACGCGCGGTCATGCTGGTCGGCGGCGAGGCAACTATCGGGAACTGTACGCTCACGCCTTATGAGTTGGCCGTATTGAAGCCCGGCGAAACGATGACGCTTTCGAGCGAAAGCGGTGGCCGGGTTATGCTGCTGGGCGGCGAGGCATTCACCACGCGCCGCCACGTCTGGTGGAACTTCGTCAGTTCCGATCGCGAGCGGATCAATCAGGCCAAGGACGATTGGCGCGAAGGACGCTTCGGCAAGGTACCGGGCGACGAAGGGGAGTTTATCCCCTTGCCCGACGTGCCCAAGACCGTCAGCTATCCATAAAGAGAGACATCGGGAGGGGAATTGATGGACTACACCGGTAAAGTCGCCTGGGTCACGGGCGCGTCATCGGGCATCGGCGCGGCGCTCGCGAGCGATTTGTCATCGCGTGGCGCACACCTGGTGCTTTCGGGCCGCGACGAGGCAAGATTAGGAGACGTCGCGAAGGAGTGCGGCGATACCCTCATCCTCCCGTTTGACGTGCGCGATGACGCGGCCCTTGCAGAGGCAACCGCTAAAGCCATCGCATGGAAAGGCGGCGTCGATATCGCGATTGCCAATGCCGGCGTTTCCCAGCGCAGCCGCGCTCTCAAGACCGACATGCAGGTCTATCGCGACATCATCGACATCGACCTCACCGCACAGATCGCCTTCGCGCAAGGACTGATCGGGCACATGGTCGAGCGCGGCTCTGGCGCGCTCGCTTTCATCTCCTCGATCGCAGGCAAGGTCGGCGTGCCGATGCGCACCGCCTACAGCGCGGTGAAGTTCGGGCTTGCCGGCTATGGCGATGCACTTCGCGGAGAGCTGTCGCAAACCGGAGTTAGCGTCCACGTGATCTATCCCGGCTCGGTCGCGACCAATGTTTCGCGCAATGCCCTCAAGGGCGATGGCAGCAAGCGAGGCGTTTCGGACAAGGTGATCGATGAGGGCATCCCTGCGCCAGACGCCGCTAAGACGATGCTCGATGGGATCGCCGCGGGCGAACGCGAGATTATCGTCGCCGAAGGCATGGAACAACAGATGGGCGAGATGCGGCGCACGCCCGATGCGCTGTTCGACCAGATCGCCGGCATGGTCGCAGGCGGTTACATGGAGCGGATGGAGGAAACCGAGTGAGCGGCATGGAACAGACGCGCGTCACGCTCGCCAACGGGATCGAGCTCGACGTGGTCGACGAAGGACCGCGCGATGCGCCTGTCCTCGTCTTCCTCCATGGCTTTCCCGAAAACCACCGCACGTGGCGCCACCAGATCGCGCATTTCTCAAAGCAGTATCGCTGCATCGCACCCGACCAGCGCGGCTATGCGGGCTCTTCCAAACCGCAGGGCGTCGAGAATTACTCGCCCGACAAGCTCATCGGCGATGTCTTTCTGCTGGCGGATGCGCTGGGGGTCGAGACATTCACTATCGTCGGGCACGACTGGGGCGGAGCGGTTGCCTGGGGCGTGGCGCTTGCCGGACAGAACACGCGGGTCACCCGCGCAATCATCGCCAATGCCCCTCATCCGGCGATCTTCCAGAAGCTGCTCTACACCCATCCCGGCCAGCGCGAATCCAGCCAATACATTCGCGGCTTTCGCGATCCGGCAAATGACGAACTTATTCGCGAGCACGGGATCACCGGGATACTCAAGCAGGAAGTGAACTGGGACCGCCCCGGCGAAATGCCGGTCGAAGAGCGCCAGCGCATGCTGCGCGAATGGGAAGACCGCGATGCGTGCTTCGGCATGATCAACTATTACCGCGCGAGCGCCATGCAGGTGCCGACGATGGACGAGCCGTTCGAATTGCCCGCCGACTATTCGCCTCCCACACTGCCCAAACTCACGATCCCGACTCTGGTCGTCTGGGCAATGGACGACCTCGCCTTGCCGGCCGAAAACCTCGAAGGGCTGGAGGAGATCATCGACCCGCTCACCATCGTGCCGGTGCATGGCTGCGGCCATTTCGTGACGTGGGAGGCGCCCGAGGCGATGATCGAGGCGATGGAAACCTTCCTGCAATCTTGAGCGCCTAAGTCACGCACATCATCAAACCAAAGGACCGTTTTTAATGAGCACCGAAGAAGGCCGCGACGTCACCAAAACCTACACGACCGAACAGAACATCCAAAAGCTCGAGCGCCTGGTCAAAGCCTTGAAAGAGAACAAGGCGTTCGAGATTCAGGTAGCGGGCGAGCGGCTCTACATTCCGGCCGAAACCGAATTCTCAATCGAGCACGAACAAAGCGGCAGCGACCACGAACTCGAGTTCCAGTTCCGCTGGAGCGACGAGGACTGAGGCGGATCAGGCCGAAAGAGCGCGCTCGATCCAAAATTCACGGCGGATGCGCGCGACCGTCCAGCTGCGATAGTCGGCGTTGTCGGACCATCGCCACTTCCGGCGAAGCTTGCGCGATTTCCAAGCGATGACCGGATAATCGGTGATCGCACGCAGGCAACCTTTTGCGATCGTGGCCCAACCCACCTCTTTGATCAGTTCCTTCTCTTCGGGGAGATCCATAAAGTCGCGAACGTCTCGCAGCGAGATATCTGTCCCGAACAGTGTCCAGCCATCGGCTTGCGCTTCTTGGCGAATGCTGGTGTCGAGGCCAAAGAGGACATGCACCATGTCGTGCCTCTCAAAGTGCGCCTTCGCGCCTTCCCGCATGTCGGCGTACTTCTGATGGAGACCATGATGCTGGCGGAAAGCGACGAGCGCCTCCGCAAGGGTTAGATCGGAATTGGGAAGCTTCTCTCTCATGCCCAATGCACACCAATGTTAGTTGCAATTTGCAACCTTATGCGCTGCCAGCCCATTCAACCCATGCTCCGTGAGGGTGCGCATGGCTGAGAAGCGTGGTCTCTCCGTCGCTCTCGCCGCCGTTCCAGTATCTCACCTTCAATTCATGCCGGAACGTCGCGGGATCGGTTTCGAGGCTGATCCAAGCGAGAGGCTTTTCGGCTGAAGCTTTTGTCCCTTCGCGCTCGACCATTTGCGTGATCGCTTCTTGCGTTTCGGCGGGCATGTATTGCCACATGATCGAGTGGAACATCGCCCGCGTTGTGCCCTCGGCTTGAGGCTCGCTAAGCATATCGCCGACGAATTCGCCTGCATCTTTCCGAACGATTTGCGGCGGGTCTTGGCTTGCAAGTTCAATCGCGGCGTCAATACGGGCCATGCGAGCAGGAGCGTCAGGCCAGACATAGCTCTTGAGGCGCAGCGCGCTTGCCTCGTCCGCGAGGTTGATCGGCGCGACGTCGCATCCACGAACCGACACGATCTTGAATTCGTCAGGTGCATTGGGAGGCGAGCCGGCCCCACCGCGCCATTCTGGTTCGATCCGCATGGGCGAATCTGCGGGTCCAACCTCGGTGTCACCCAGCCGGAATCGGTAGCGATTAAGCATGGTGTTCACCCCAGCGCTTGCGCCCAATTCGAGCAATTCGAAGCGCGGAGCCACACGCTGCGCGAGCCACAATAGCCCAGCCATGATGCTCGCTGAGCGGCCTGCCTCGTTGGTCTGAGGCGGCCCGTCGAGCCATGGAAGCAAGCGGTGATCATAGGTCTCGACCAACTCGCACACCAGTCGGTCGACCTGTCCCTGATCGGTAATCTGGCCGCTGTAAACGCGCGCCAGCCGGTCATCCTCACCGGAAAGCACGAGATGATGCAATCCGCCAGCAATCCTCAAGGGCATTGCATCCTTGAGCGTGAGTCCGTGCCAGCCAGCAATTCGGCGCCCTGTCGCGGTCTCGCCGGCAGCGACCTTGGTCAGGGAGCGGATCACGCGTGCGGTACACGGTGCATCGTTGATCTCGGCGTGTTCGGCCTGCCATTCGATTGCGGAACTGAGATCTTCGATCGCCATGACCGCTCCGTAGTCACTTCCGACCTTTCCGCTGTCAGTCATGCCGCTTTAATCTCCACCTTGGTTTGTATTGCCCTTTGGGTGCCCAGTGCCTAAGTCCCGCCGCGAAATGACAACCGACCTCTCATCCCCCGCTGGCGACCAACTCACCTTCGCCGTTCCCAAGGGCCGCATCCTCGACGAAGCGCTGCCCGTCATGGCGCGCGCTGGCGTGGTGCCCGAGGATGGCTTTCACGACAAGGCCAACCGCTCGCTTTCGTTCGGCACGAACCGCGAAGATATGCGGCTGATCCGCGTGCGGGCGTTCGACGTGGCGACATTCGTTGCGCACGGTGCCGCACAGGTAGGCATCGTTGGCTCTGACGTGGTCGAGGAGTTCGACTACGACGATCTTTACGCCCCGGTCGACCTCGATATCGGGCACTGCCGCTTGTCCGTCGCGCGGCTTGCTGGTGACGAGAATGACCACGCTGGTGCGAGCCATTTACGCGTCGCGACCAAGTATCCCAACCTGACCCGCCGCCACTTCGAGCGGCAGGGCATTCAGGCTGAATGCGTCAAGCTGAACGGTGCGATGGAGCTCGCGCCCTCGCTCGGTCTCGCGCGCCAGATCGTCGACCTCGTATCGACCGGCACGACGCTCAAGATGAACGGCCTCGTCGAAACGAGCCGCATCATCGAGATCACCGCGCGCCTGATCGTCAACCGTGCTGCGCTAAAGACCGATCCGCGCGTTGGCGAGCTAGTCGCGGCCTTCCGCGCCGATGCCGAAGCGCGCGCTACTAAGGACGCCGCGTGATGCAGATGCTTTCGACCATGGACCCGGATTTCGCGGTCAAGTTCAAGCGCGTCGTCCACGCTCGCCGCGAAGCCGACAGCGATGTCAGCGGCGTTGTTCAGGACATCCTTCGCACGGTGAAGGGATCTGGCGACAAGGCGCTGGTTGACTACACCCAGCGCTTCGATGGCTATTCGCTTGTCGACGACGCTGACTGGATGGTGACCAAAGAGCGTTTTGCCGAAGCGTATGACGCGCTCGAGCCTGAGCTCCGAGAAGCACTCGACCTCGCGGCAAAGCGCATTCGCGCGTATCACGAGGCGCAGGTTCCGGAGAACCGCGACTACACCGATGACACTGGCGTGCGCCTTGGCGCGACGTGGCGGGCGGTCGATGCAGCTGGGCTTTACGTGCCCGGCGGTCGCGCGGCCTATCCTTCTTCCCTGCTGATGAATGCAATCCCTGCGCGGGTCGCCGGGGTTGAGCGTGTTGCAGTCGTGACACCAACGCCCAAGGGCCAGTCGAATCCCCTCGTCCTCGCCGCCGCTCACGTTGCTGGTATCGACGAGATGTGGCGCGTTGGCGGGGCTCAAGCTGTTGCTGCACTCGCTTACGGCACTGACCGGATCAAGCCAGTCGATGTGATCACCGGTCCCGGCAACGCCTATGTCGCGGAAGCCAAGCGCCAACTTTACGGCGTGGTCGGCATCGACATGGTCGCAGGGCCAAGCGAGATACTCGTGGTCGCCGATGGCAAGAACGATCCAGACATCACCGCCGCCGACCTGCTCAGCCAAGCCGAGCATGATCCGACCTCGCAATCGATCCTCATCACCGACGATGCTGGCTTTGCCGCCATGGTCGAGGACTGCATCGACCTTCAGATCAGCCAGCTCGCAACTGGCAAGACCGCGCGCACCAGCTGGGACGATCACGGCGTGATTATCGTCGTCAACGACATCCCCGAGGAAGCGCCCGCACTCATCAACGCGCTTGCCTCTGAACACTTGCAGCTTGCCGTCGACGATCCCGAAGCGATCATGACCAAGACGCGCCACGCCGGCAGCGTGTTTTTGGGCAGGTTCACGCCCGAGGCTGTCGGCGATTATGTCGCCGGCCCCAATCACGTGCTTCCGACCGGTCGCCGCGCCCGCTTTTCAAGCGGGCTATCGGTGCTCGATTTCATGAAGCGCACCAGCTTTATCTCTCTCGACGATGCCGCACTGGCGAGCATCGGTCCCGCAGCAGCAGCCCTTGCCCATGCAGAAGGTCTGCCCGCGCACGCCAAATCCGTGGAACTCCGCCTCAAATGAACACTCCCGCCCGATCCCAGGCCCGCTCGACCGCGCGCCTCGCCGCCGTACAGGCGCTCTACCAGCAGCAGATGGAGGGCACCGCGCTCAACAAGCTGCTCGACGAGTTTCACCAGCACCGCCTTGGTCGCGAAGTCGATGACGAGGACCACGAAGGCGAGGTCTATGCCGACGCCGAGGTCGAGTTTTTCGACGACATCGTGCGCGGCGTCGATGCGCGCCGTGATGAGATCGACGAGATCCTGACCGCGCGGCTGGCGCAGGGGTGGACCCTGATGCGTCTCGACAAGACGATGCTGCAGATCCTGCGTGCAGGCGCTTACGAATTGATCGCACGTGCCGATGTGCCGCGGGCGAGCGCGATCACCGAATATGTCGACGTCGCCAAGGCCTTCTTCGACGACCGCGAGGCGAAGTTCGTGAACGGCATCCTTGACGCGGTAGCCAAGGAAGCGCGCGACTAATCCCCCCTTATCGCGCGCGCCGCTTCGACATTGCCAGTGCAAGCGCCTAGCTAGGGGTCATGTCTGAAGCCGAATTTCTCAGCGCGCTGCGCACCTTGCCCCTTCACCCGGGCGCGCGCGGACTCACCGACGATTGCGCGGTGATCGAATTCGGCAGCGAAACGCTGATCATAAACCATGACCTGATGGCCGAGGGGACCCACTTCCGTCCCGAAGCGGACCTTGCCGACGTGGCGTGGAAGCTGCTTGCCATCAACCTTTCTGACCTTGCGTCCAAGGGTGCAGAGCCAATCGGCGTCCTGCTGGGTCATTCGCTCGGCGGGAATGATCGTCGCTTTCTGGAAGGGCTTCGCGCCGGGCTCGCAGCCTTCGACGTACCGATACTGGGCGGCGACACAGTGGCCGTGACCGGGGCCAGCACATTCTCAATGACGGCCATCGGGCGCGCCACCCACAAACCTGTGCCATGGCGAAAGGGCGCTGCAATCGGTGATGGCCTATTCGTCACCGGGACGCTGGGCCGCGCGATGCTGGGTTTCGAAGGGGAAGTCGACCACGAAGACGCCTTCAATCGCCCCGCCCCGCGGCTTACCGAAGGCAGGGCATTGGCCCCTCATGTCACCGCGATGATGGATGTCTCCGATGGCCTGTTACTCGACGCATTCCGCATTGCCGAAGCGAGCCAGGTCACAATCGGCATCGAGAGCTCCGAGGTGCCTGTCGCGGACAATGCGCGGTGCGCAGATTGCATGCGTTGGGGCGACGATTACGAGCTGCTCTTCACAGCGCCTGCGGACGCAAAGCTGCCCGTCCCCGCGACCCGGATCGGCACCGTCGCCCCGCGCGGCTTCGCACCGCTGGTTCTTGACGGAGACCCGCTGCTGAATGCGCAGGGGCTCGGCTATCAGCACGGCTGAAGCGCTCGAAACGCGCACTTGCCCCCATAAAAGCGACGAAACGCGGGCCAAACCCCATCATTGCGCCTTGCGCGCTTGACTCTTGCCCCTACACTCACCGGCCTCGCGTCAATGGGAAACACCCAGGCGCGCTTTCCACGCTTTGAGAGGGGATACTTCGTGGACCTAATATACATATCAATAGGGTTGGGTTTGCTTGCCATCGTCTATGGCATCGTCACAAGCCGCCAGGTGCTGGGAGCCAGCGCCGGTAATGCAAAGATGCAAGAGATTGCGGGCGCTATCCAGGAAGGCGCGCAGGCATATCTCAACCGCCAATACACCACCATCGGCATTGTCGGCATTGTTGCCGCCGCGCTCGTCGGTTTCTTCCTCGGCATCGTTCCGGCGGTCGGGTTCGTCGTTGGCGCAGTCCTTTCCGGTGTGGCGGGCTATATCGGGATGAACATCTCGGTGCGTTCGAATGTTCGCACCGCAGCGGCGGCAGAGACCGGCCTTCAGGAAGGTCTGACCATCGCGTTTCGCGCAGGCGCCATCACCGGTATGCTGGTGGCAGGCCTCGCGCTGCTCGCCATCGCGGTGTTCTTTGCCGTGCTCGTTGGCCCGATGGGGCTCGATGCAAATAGTCGCGTCGTTATCGACGGACTCGTCGGCCTTGCGTTCGGCGCATCGCTGATCTCGATCTTCGCGCGTCTGGGCGGCGGTATCTTTACCAAGGCCGCTGACGTGGGCGCTGACCTTGTCGGCAAGGTCGAAGCCTCGATCCCGGAGGATGATCCGCGCAACCCGGCCACCATCGCTGATAACGTCGGCGACAATGTGGGCGACTGCGCAGGCATGGCCGCCGACCTGTTCGAGACTTACGTCGTGACGGTCGGTGCAACCATGGTTCTGACCGCACTGCTGTTCGCAAGCCAGCTTGGCGAGAACCTTCTGACGCTGATGACGCTTCCGCTTCTTATCGGCGGTGCGTGCATCGTGACCTCGATCATCGGCACGTACTTCGTTCGTCTCGGCAATGGCACGAACGTCATGGGCGCGATGTACAAGGGCTTCATCGTCACCGCTGTCCTTGCAATTCCGCTGATCTATCTGGTCACGCAATATGCGCTGTCGACCTTCGGTAGCGATATGACCACCGTGCTCGGCACAGGTCCGGGCGGCGTCGATTTCAACGGCATGGACCTGTTCTATTGCTCGCTGATCGGCCTTGCGCTGACCGGCATCATCATCTGGATCACCGAGTATTACACCGGCACGAACTTCCGTCCGGTCCGCTCGATCGCCAAGGCTTCGGAAACGGGCCACGGCACCAACGTGATCCAGGGTCTTGCCATCAGCCTTGAATCGACCGCTCTGCCGACAATCGTCATTATCGCGGCGATTATCGGAGCCTACCAACTCGCTGGCCTGATCGGCCTTGCCTATGGCGCAACCGCGATGCTGGCACTTGCCGGTATGGTCGTCGCGCTCGACGCTTACGGTCCGGTCACCGACAACGCAGGCGGCATCGCCGAAATGGCGGGCCTCGATGAAAGCGTTCGTGAGAAGACTGACCTTCTCGACGCGGTCGGCAACACCACCAAGGCCGTGACCAAGGGCTACGCCATCGGTTCGGCAGGTCTTGCAGCGCTCGTGCTGTTTGCCGCCTACACCGCTGACCTTCGGGAGTTCTTCCCGGAAGCCAACGTCGATTTCGGCCTCGAAAACCCATACGTCATCGTCGGGCTGCTGCTCGGCGCGCTGCTGCCGTACCTGTTCGGTGCGATGGGCATGACCGCTGTGGGCCGGGCAGCTGGCGACGTGGTGAAGGACGTGCGCGAGCAGTTCGCTGCCGATCCGGGTATCATGGAAGGCACAAGCCGACCCAACTATGCCCGCACGGTCGACCTTGTGACCAAGGCCGCGATCAAGGAGATGATCATCCCGTCGCTGCTTCCGGTGCTTGCACCGATCGTGGTCTACTTCGTGATCCTCGGCCTTGCAGGTCAGGACAATGCCTTCGCTGCGCTCGGTGCGCTGTTGCTGGGCGTGATCGTAGGCGGCCTGTTCGTCGCGCTTTCCATGACCGCCGGTGGCGGCGCGTGGGACAACGCGAAGAAGTACATCGAGGATGGCAATCACGGCGGCAAGGGCTCCGAAGCTCACAAGGCTGCGGTGACCGGCGATACCGTTGGCGATCCCTACAAGGATACCGCGGGTCCGGCCGTGAACCCGATGATCAAGATCACCAACATCGTCGCGCTGCTTCTGCTCGCGGCACTGGCAGGCGGAGCGCATTGATTTGGGGAGTGGCGGCCCATCTGGGCCGCCACGTCCTTGCTTCGGTGCGGGCGGGTAGTCGCCCTAACGGTTGCTGACGCAACCGACGACTTCCCTGAGCCAACACATTCAGAACCCCGTTCGGAGCGATCCGGGCGGGGTTTTGCTTTGGCCGTTTGCACTTTGCCGGCGCGGTGTGCCGTTTCGGGTCGGTGGCTCACATCCTTCGCAAAACCCAAGGCTTTCTTAAGGCTAATCCCGTATGCAAGCCCGTGATGCGCAGGTGGATGCGCACGGTTAGGTTAACGCAATGGACTTGGCAGGTACGCCCAGCATGGCCGATATTCGGCCTACCGATAGCCGCACCCGTCGCGGCGAGCCCTCCGTGCGCCTTATCTCCGCGGCCGATGCCGCCACTCCCGATTTCCGCACTCAGTGGGACGCGCTGTGCAACGATGCAGCCGAACCCAACCCCTTTTTCGAGCCGTGGTTCACCCTGCCCTCGCTGGCTCACTTCGAAGCTCACAAGGCCTCCACCATCGCCGCGCAATTTGACGGCGACCGGCTCGTCGGCCTTATGCCGCTCAGCCGACCGCCGCGCTATTACGGCTACCTCGTCCCGCACTGTGCCGCTTGGCTGCACGACAACGCTTTCTGCTCGGGTCCGCTGATCGCGCGCGGTTATGAGCATGCCTTCTGGCGCGGCTTGCTGGACCGCCTCGACAGCGCTCCGGGGCGCTCGCTCTTTCTCCATTTGCCAGAGCTTCCCGCCGATGGCCGCACGGCAAGGGCGCTCGATGCCGTCCTTGCCGAGACCGACCGTTACAGTGTCACGGTCGATGAAGGCTCTCGCGCCATGCTTTCCTCTGACCTCGATGCCGAGGCCTATCTGTCGCAAGCGATGAGCGCGAAGAAGCGCAAGGAGTTGCGCCGCCAGCGCAAGCGTCTCTCCGAAGAAGGCTCGCTCACCGTCGAACGTCATGCGGCCGCCGAGGGGCTTCAGGATTGGATCGCAGAGTTCCTCGGCCTGGAGGCCGCCGGCTGGAAGGGTGAACGCGGTTCCGCCCTCGCCAATGCGCAGCGAACCCGCGCCCTGTTTGCCGATGCGCTGGCAGGTGCTGCGAGCGCAGGCAGGCTCGAACGCCTCGCCTTGCGGCTCGACGGCAAGCCGATTGCGATGCTGGCGAACTTCGTCACGCCGCCAGGCGTCTTCAGCTTCAAGACCGCGTTTGACGAAGCGTATGCGCGCTTCTCGCCGGGCCTCCTGCTCCAGATCGAGAACCTGGACCTCCTCGACCGCAGCGACATCGCGTGGGCCGATAGCTGCGCTGCTCCCGGCCACTCCATGATAGAACGCATCTGGCGCGAGAAGCGCCGCATCACCAGCCGCAACATCGCAATAGGCGGCCCGCTTCGCCGCGCTCTGTTCCGGGCGATGATGGCATACGAGACCCGCGGAAAGGACAAGGCATGAACGCTCCGCACGACAAGTGGCACAAGGTGCGCACCGCATCGCTCGAGACCTTCGACGCGCTCGCTCGCCACACCTTCGCATCGAGCTATCCCGAGACGCCGCATGTGCTGAAGCACGGCTTCGGCGATCATCCGCTGCTCGATCTCGAAGCGCTTGCCGAACTGGCAGAGGCGCTGCCCGAGAGCAGCGTCGAGTACAACCGCGGCGACCTGCCCATCGGCGTAGATGGCAAGCCGGGCTCGAATGGGCTTTCGATCGCCGAGACCATCATCGAGATCGCGAAGTCGAACAGCTGGGCGGTGCTCAAGAACATCGAACAGCACGATGCATACAACGACCTCCTCATCGATCTGCTCGACGAGATCCGCCCGGAGATCGAGGCCAAGACCGGCGCGATGCTGACGCCTCAAGGCTTCATCTTCATCTCCAGCCCGAATGCGGTCACGCCCTATCACTTCGACCCTGAGCACAACATCCTGCTCCAGATCCGCGGTTCCAAGGTGATGACCCAGTTCCCAGCTGGCGACCCGCGTTTCGCTCCTGACGAGACGCACGAGAGCTACCATTCGGGCGGGCCCCGCGAGCTGACCTGGAGCGACGACCTGATGAAGGGCGCAACCCAATTTGCCATTGGTCCGGGGCAGGCGGTCTACGTGCCGGTCATGGCGCCGCATTTCGTGAAGAACGGACCGCAAAGCTCGATTTCGCTGTCGATCACATGGCGCAGCGAATGGAGCTATGCCGAAAGCGATGCTCGCGGGCTCAACCACCTGCTGCGCCAGCGCGGCTTTTCGCCTGCGCCTCCGGGTCGCTGGCCGGCGAGCAACATGGCCAAAGCCTACACCTTTCGTGCGCTTCGCAAGCTCGGCCTCACCTGACGACACATGCGGGGCTAACCCTGCTTGACGTTTGCGTAAGCGCTGCGCAATGCGAATGCCATGACCGATAGCCCCGATCCCGCCCGCCTTGTCGCTGGCCTCGTCGACCTCCTCACCGTCGAGAAGCGCTCCTCCGACATCTACCTCGGCTCTCCGCAGAAGGGCGGCGTTGGCCGTGTCTTCGGAGGTCAGGTGGTCGCGCAGGCGCTTCAGGCTGCGCAAGCGAGCGTAGCTGACGGCAAGGTTGCTCATTCGCTTCATGCCTACTTCCTGCGCGGCGGGCGCGAAGGCATTCCCATCGAGTACCGGATCGAACGCGACTTCGAAGGCCGCTCCTTCGCCAACCGCCGAGTGGTCGCCAGTCAGGAGAACGAGGACGGCGCGCCGAGCCCGATCCTCAACCTCACAGCAAGCTTTCAGGTGCCCGAGGAAGGCCTCGCTCACGAGAACTCGCCGATGCCAGACGTCGCAGATCCCGAGGACCTCAAGTCCGACATGGAGATGCGCCGCGCAATGGCTGACCGGCTGGGCGACAAGCTGTCCGAAACCCAGCGCACCCTCATGCTCCGCCCTCGCCCGATCGAGATGCGCACGACCGACAAGCTGCACTGGATGAACTCCGAACCCAAGGCCCCGCAGGCGCATAGCTGGTTCAAGACGGCGGCTGCGCTGCCCGACGACCCCGCGCTTCACCGCGCGGTGATTGCCTATGCGAGCGACTACACGCTGCTTGGCACGAGCGCGCTGCCGCACGGCCTTTCTTGGATGCGCGGCGAGCTGGTGGGCGCGAGCCTCGATCACACGATCTGGTTCCACCGTGAGGCACGCGCCGATGAGTGGCTGCTCTATGCAACCGACAGTCCATGGTCGGGCGGCGGTCGCGGCTTCAACCGAGGACGCATCTTCAACCGCTCCGGCGACCTTGTCGCAAGCGTCGCGCAAGAAGGGATGATCCGGCGCCGGAAGCGGTGAGCTGGACCACGCAAAGGGGTGGTTTGAAAAATTGCGGATTCTCGGCAAAGCCTTGTTCCTGAACTGATTTTTCAGGAACTGGGGTGTAGGATGTGTGACTTTCCGCTCGTTTTGCATCCAACTCGGCTTTTCTCACCGCAACAACGCGATATCCGCAGCAATCTAGCGCGGCTCATCCGAGTAGGAAAATGACCGGGGGTCAGGGGCTTACTTCGCGCCCTCACCCTGCGTGCGCCGCGCCTGCCAGAATTGCTCCAGCATCGTGAGCGCCTGCGCCTCTGCACCGTGTCGCCGGCCAGAGATTGCCCAGATCGACACGATCGCTGCGCCATATACCACGGCTCCGATTGCGACCTCAACAATCAGCGCAGGCAGCGCGCCCATCCCGCCATCTGGCACAGACGCCACCGCCCAGCCCATCAGGCAGGCGGCTGCGAACGGGCGCAGGATTGCCAGTGTTGGTCCTGCCCAGTTGATCCGCTCTACGATGCCAAGCACGCCGATCCCGGCCGCCAGCATGACCGCACAGGCGCCAAGAACCGCCTTTGCCATGTCGAGCGGCCCACCGCCCATTACGACAATCACCGAGATCGCGGTCGCGACAAGGCCAACCCCGCCAATTGCGAGGAATGCTGCAAGCCTTGCTCCGCCCGATGCCTGAAGGCTAGAGATGATGAGCTTGTGAACCGCGAAAATGGCGGCGGCTGGCGCGATCAACTGGAGGAAGGGCGGCGCTGCGCTCCACTGATCGCCAAGCAGGACGGCAACGGCATTGGGCGCTGTCGCAGCCAGCCCAAGGCCAAGCGGCGCTGCAATCAGAGCATAGGCCCCGAGCATGGTCTCAACGCGCAAGGGATCGGCTCCGAGCCGTTCACCGGTCTTTGCGGTTGTCACGAATGTCACCCGGTTCAGCGCGGTCGCAACTTCCTGTGTGAAGATCGAGGAGAGGTCCTTCGAAACCGAATAGAGCCCGGTCACGCTCATCGTGCCGAGGCGCCCCACAAAGAAGCGCTCCATCTCGGTGTGGATGGTCTGCGCTGCATTGGCGAGGAACATCCAGAGCGACATTCCCAGCATCTCCTTGCGCCGGGCAAAGGAGAAACGTGGGCGATAGGGATGAGCGATATAGGACGCGGCGCAGTGGCAGATTGCGAAAGCGACCGATCCGATCACTAGCGCCCAATAGCTTTGCAGAAGCACTGCCGCCGCGACCGTGATCGCAAAACTGGTCAGCCGCACCGAAAGCCGCATCTTCAGATCGCGCCCGAACTCAAGATTGCGATCGAAATCGGTGATGCCGATATTGGCAAAGCCGATGATGACGAACCGCGCCGCCAGAACGATTGTCACAGCGACAAGCGCAGGCTCTTCGTAAAACCACGCGACCACCGGCGCGAGCGCAGCCACGACCAATGCCATGGCGCTCAGCACCAGCAATTGCAGCGTCCAGACGGTATCGTAATGGCTGCGCTCCGGCTCTGTGACGCGAAGGAGCGATTGCCTGAGGCCGAGGGACGTAAAGATCTCCGCAAGCGACAGGAATGCCGCCGCAAGCGCGACAATCCCGAAATCAGCGGGGGTCAATAGACGCGCGAGGACCAGGACCGAAAACAAGCCGATAAATCGCATCGACCACGCGATCACGATCGCGGTCGCAGCACTGCGAACAACGCGCGTTGGCGCTGGGGCCGGATCGGATGTGTCGTGCTGCTCCAAAATGCTCGCTTTCGCCCGCGCGCAAAGGTGCGCAGTGCGCGCATGGGTTAGAGGCAATAAGCAAAGATTTGGTAAGCCTAACGGGCTGTTAGGGAAAACAGGTTAGGCAGGTTCGCTTCAAACCCGGGTGAACCAGACCATGAAACTTGCCTTGCGATTGTTCCTTCTCGCGCTCGCTGCCTATTCGGCAGTGCTGCTGGCGGTCGAGTGGAGCACGTCGCAGGATTATGTTCGTCATTATTTCAGCGACATAGAAGACGGCAGACCATTTTTCGCGGTCAACACGACGCTGAGCACATTCCTGCTGCTTAGCTCGGCCCTGCTCCTGGTTTTCGGCGCGCTTTCGGGTCGCAAGGAAAGCGCCAAGGGCGCACACCTTTTTGCCTGGTGTCAGTCGGGCATGTTTGCATTCCTCGCCTTTGACGACCGATTCCAGCTTCACGAGGCGCTCGCTTACAAGATCGGGATAGCTGACCATTTCATCATGATGGGCTGGGCCATCGTACAAGTGGCGATCCTTGCGTTGCTGGCACGCCCCGCGAGCATTCCGGTGCGATCCGCCGGCTATTTCATCGCAGGAGTCGTGCTGTTCGCGGTGATGATGGTGTTCGATGCGCTCATGCCTCACGACATGGAGATGCGGCTTTCGCTCGAGGATCTGACCAAGGCCTGGGCGACAGCGATGTTCTTCTTCTCCGCATGGTTCTTCGCCCGCTTCCAGATCGGTCTGGACCCGGATGAAAAGACACTGGGGCAGTTCCTGCGATGGATCGTGACGGGTGAACGCACCTGGGCAATGCCAGCCCCGCGAACCGCGAAGGCGGATCGGTGAATTCGCCATTCAAGCCTGAGAACCTGAGCAAAGGAGCAAGAGTCTGCGCGCCCGCTCGACGCAAGCAACGCGCTCGCAAGGCGTTGGTGCTGGCAGACAATATCGGCGTGTTCCTGGCGATAGCGCGTTCGCTTGGGCGCGCCGGGATTGCGGTTGACGTCGCCACTTCAGAGCTTGGCTATGCGGGTCTATCTTCGCGCTTCGTAGCGCAGGTTCACCGGATGCCGTCCTACCTCAGCGACCTTGACGGGTGGCTCAGCGCGCTTGCCCGGTTGGTCGAGAACGAGGGTTACTCACTGATCATCCCGACGAGCGACGCCAGCCTCGACGTGCTCTCGCGCGCAGTCGATCACGTGGCCCGCGATTTGCTCGCGCTTCCGGGTGATGAGGCGCTTCGCATCTTCACCGACAAGCGCGCCACCCGCAGCCTTGCCACCTCGCTTGGCATCCCGATTGCCCATGGCGAGAGCGCAGACAGCCTGACGACTTGGAAACGCGAACATCAGGCCAGGTTTCCGCTCGTCGTGAAACCGGCTGCGTCCTACGCCCATGGCAGCGGCTCGGCGAAAGCTCCCGTGTCGATCGTCCGAGACGAGGCTGAGCTTGACCGCTGCGCTGAGATATTGGGCGAGCGCGCTGTCATCGTCGAAGACTATCTTCCCGGCACCGGGATCGGCGTTTCCGTCCTTGCCCGGCACGGTTCAATCGAACTCGTGTGGCAACATCGCCGCCTTGCATCGACCCACGAAACGGGTCGATCTTCCGTGCGATTGGGAGAGCCTCCCTCGCCTGCCTTGCTCGAAGACGCAACCCGGATGGCGGGGGCAACCGGGCTGAACGGCGTCGCCATGTTCGAATTTCGCATGGATGAGCGTACCGGCAACTACATCCTGGTCGAGGTGAACCCGCGCTTCTGGGGCTCGCTTCCATTGGCGGTGGCTGCCGGATACGACTTTCCCCTGGCCGTATGGGCGATGCACACCGGGGAACCGTTCAAGGGCCCCACACCGTCACCTTTGCGCGGCGCGCGCCAGATCAATCTCGACGGCGAAATCGACCGCCTTTCTGAAACCGGCCAAGGGTTCATCGGGCAATTGCGAAGGGCTGCAAGGACTCTCTTGCTCTGCGCGGCTGCAATCGTGAGGCCTGAAATGTTCGACAGCTGGGCGAGCGACGATCCCGCTCCGCACAGGGACGAGATCCGGCGCGCGTTTTCGAGGCTTGTCGGCGCGGCCGGTCGGCGGCTGCGATCCTGATCATTCGCGACGAAGAAAAACCCGGCCTGCAGCATAGCGCAGACCGGGTTTCTCAAGTGTTGGCTTTTCGAAGTGCTTACTTCGGGTAAGTCCAGGTCGTACCGCGCGCGAGGTTCTCGCTGGCGAAGGCCCAGTTGATCTTGTTGTCAACCACGGCGTCGAGATAGGCCGGGCGGGCATTCTGATGGTCGAGGTAGTAGGCGTGCTCCCACACGTCGATCGTCAGCAGCGGGTTGAAGTCGCTGTCAGCGAGCGTGTCGCCATCATGCGTTTCCTCGATCGAAAGCTTGCCGTCCTTTTCCGCAAGCCAAACCCAGCCGCTGGCAAAGTGGCCTGCGCCGCGTGATTTGAGCTGGCTCTTCAGCTCGTCGACCGAACCAAAAGCTTCTTCGATCTTGGCCTTGAGTTCGTCGGACGGAGCGGTCTCGCTGCCGGCCATCGAGTGCCAGTAGAAACCGTGGTTCCAGGTCTGTGCCGAGTTGTTGAACAGGCCCTGGTTCGAACCGCGAGCAGCCGAAATCACATCTTCGAGCGCGGCGTCGTCATGCGGCGTGCCTTCAATCGCGTCGTTCATCTTGCTCACGTAAGCGTTGTGGTGCTTGCCGTGGTGATAGGAGAGGGTCTCGGCCGAAACCGCCGGATCAAGCGCGGTGTCAGCGTAGGGGAGGTCGATCAGTTTGAATGCCATGAGTAGGGTCCCTCTTTGGTTCGAGTGTGCTTGAGTTCGTTTTTAGGGTTCGTATTGTAAACTCGCGAAACACCTAGTGGTTTCGAGACAGATTAAAAGGGGCGAGTTTCCCTAGGCAGCCTGCGCCTTGCGCTTGAATTCAGCGTCAGCAGCAAGCTGGCTGTGCTCGACCCAACAGGTGTGCACGCCGCTCGAAATCTTGTGCGGCAAGGCGGCGCGGCAGATCGGTCCCTTGGCGATGTCGGAGGCATCGAGGATCGCAAGCTGCGAGGTTCCGGTGTTCTCGTCGATCAGGAAGGTCACGAGGTAACCATCGTCCTCGGATGAAGCGCCTTTCCTCGGCACCATCGGGCTTTCGCTCGCATAGACGCCTTCGGGAAGCTGATAGACTTGCTCCCCGCCGGTCTCGGTATCGTGGCGAACATATCCGTTGAACAGGAACCAGCCGGGGCGCGTGGTGGTCGACCAGATGTAGCGGCTCTTCTGCATGAGGTAGTCGGGATTGATCATCCCGAATTCGACGATGCGATCCGACAGGCGCTCCTCGGTAGTTTCGCCGGTCTTGAGGTTGAAGCGCCAGCGGTGGAGGCGGCTCTGGAAGCTGTGTTCGTCCACGTACGCCATCATGTGGCTGTATTCGCCCGCTTCCTCGATCGGGTCGGGCATGGGCTTGTCCTGATAGTAACCTTCGAGAACGACCTCGTCGCCATCTGACCCAGAAACTTCATACGCGTTGGTCCAGTGGAGAACGTAGGTGGGAGAGGCTTCGAACCAGCGGATGTCCTCCGGTGCCCCGTGGCGCGGGATAAGCGCGAAACGCGTCGGTACGCCCTCGTGGATGCGCGCCGCGTGAATGTTCCGCTCCAGCAGGTTCGCGTCCCAGAACAGCGGCATGTCGTTGAGGATCGACCAGTTCTTCGTGATCGCCATGTCATGCGGCAGGCGCGGACCGGGGAGCGGGATCGGCACGTAATGCGCAAGGTTCCCCTCACGGTCGACCACGCCATAATGCATGTAGGGCGCGTACTTGGAATAATTGAAGAACATCATCTCACCGGTCGCTTCATCGACCTTCGGGTGCGCCGACACCCCATCGACTGGCCCCCACGGCGCCTTGCCCTTGTTGGCGAGCGTCACGGGGTCGAGCATCCACGCCTCCCCGCATTGGTAGAAGGTCGCGTAAGCGGTCCCAGCGTGAACGATGATGTCGGTGGAGCCTGTGTCCTTCAGTCCCTCATGCGCGCCATAACCGGGCCGCGCACTCGTGCCATGAGGGTCCATCAGACCGCCCCAAAGTGACTTTCCAGCGATCTGCTCTTCGGTGAAGCAATGGGTGCGGATGAAGCGGTTGCGGTAGCTGGCCTTGCCGCCCGAAATGCTGACCTGGTGAACCATCGCATCGCCATCGAAGGGATGGTGGCGGCCAAGCGGCTGGTGAACCGGGTTCTCTGTATTGCGCAGGTAGATGCCGTCGATATCGTCGGGGATCGCGCCCTCAATCACTTCAAGCTCATCGACGTCGACCTCTTCGTGGCACGGCGTCCACGGCCCTGACAGATAGGGGTGGTTCGACGGCTCAAGGCTGGTCTTGACCGGCGGATGGCGTGTGATCGTCACGGGCGTCTCCCTCTTCGCTTCCACCCTAGCGCGATCCAGAACCTGCGCAAAACCAATCTCGCGAAAATTGATCTGGATCAATGCTGGCTTGTGCGGGCTGGTCCACAATGCAATTCAACACTGGGAGACGAGCTATGAAATCCATACTTCTTCACATCGACGCCGACCACTGCATGGAAGCGCGCATGCAGGTCGCACTGGACCTTGCGCGAGCATCTGGCGGACACATCACCTGCCTTCAGGCGGTCAGCTACGAGGTGTTCGCACCTGGTGACTTCTACGGATCGGCGATGGCAGCAGCGATGCCGCGCATCAAGGAAGCCGCCGAGGAACTGCGCAAGGAGATCGAGACCGACCTCGCCAACGAAGACGTCGCTTGGGAGTGGCGCTTTCTCTACGGCATGCCCGAACAACGGCTGCTCGAACAATCGGCGCTGCATGACGTCATTATCGTCGGCCCGCACGACGTGGGCGAGGAAGGCTCGCGCGGTCCTTCGTCTATGGTGGGCGAGCTCGCGATCAAGGCCCCGGTGCCGGTGCTGGTGGTGCCGGGCGATACCAAGAAATTCGAGGTCAACGCCCCGGCTCTGATCGCGTGGAATGGCTCACCCGAAGCGGCGACCGCACTTCGCATGGCGCTGCCGCTGCTGGCTAAGGCGAGCAAGGTCTTCATCGCCTGCGTGTCCGAAGAGGACGAGAAGAGCTTCTACGATTTCCCGCCCACCGAAGCCGCGATGTATCTCAGCCGCCACGGGATCGAGGGCGAGGTAATTTCCATTCCCAAGGATAAAGCGAAAATTTCCGATACGCTGTTTTCGGCAGCCCAGATGCGCGATTGCGGGCTGATCGTGATGGGAGCCTATGGCCACTCGCGCCTTGCCGAGATGCTGCTGGGCGGTGTCACCCGCCGGATGCTGAGCGACCCGCCCATGCCGATCCTGCTCGGCCGATGAGCGAGAGGCGGCGGCGGTCAGGTTCCGTAGAGGAACATGTTGACCGTCAGCCGCCCTTCTCGCGGATTGTCGCTCAGCGCGTGCGCGTTCGGGATGATACCGGAATGCAAGGACCGCCCGCGATACAGCGCCACGCGGTCCACCCGCGCCTCGACCGAACCGATCTGCTCGAAACGCTCGCTGTCTCCTGAGGGATAGCCCGGCTCGACAGGACCGAATTCGCGGTCGTCCTCTGCAAGCGCGGCGGCGTAGGCGGCTTCGCGCTCGGGCGTGATCTTTTCAAAGCCGGTGCGGCGGTGGCGATAGAAGGCCGTGCCGCCACTCTCTGGTCCATCGAGGTAGTGCATCAGGGCAACGCGTCCCGGATCGGAATGATCGTGATGCGGGATGCTCTGGCGCGCGTTCAATTCGCCCGGCGCGAGGCTGACGATCGAGAAGGCTGCGACCTCGCACTGGATTGACCGCGAGAGGCCGAAAACTCGTGCCATCACCTGCATCATCAGGTCGCGCCTGATATCGAGATAGGACGGGTCCGCAGGCGCGCGGCGTCCCGGATAATCGACTCCGGCAGGATAATATTGCGAGCGATAGCCGAGATCGCGCAGCCGCTCGGGCTGATCGGTGAAATTGTCGATGATGACAAGCGGTTCGCGCTCTTCGCCGATCGTTTCGACGCTGACCTTGGCTTCGGGCAATTGCATGGCTCACCCCCTAGCGACATTGGCGTGAGAAATCATGCTTTCGTGACGGCTGATGCCTCGGTCGATCCCGCGAGTCGCGCAATCATGCAAGCGAGAGCCCTATGAATCTTTCACCCTGTTTGAAGGACCGATGCGCCAAGATTTCCCTCGTTTCAGGCACTTGCTAAAAGCGGCCGAATTTACCGTTTACGCTACGTCAACCGTGGAGCACAATTCGCTCAGGGGTTGCGATGGATGGGGCGGACGTCCCGCTTCGTCGGTTTGGGGGAAACTGCCATGAAAAGGATGATTGCATTTGCAGCGCCAGTTGCTCTGGGGCTGTCGGGAATGGCTGTTGCACCGGCAACCGCGCTCGCTGCTCCGGGCGGCAAGTCTGCGGCTGCAAGAGCTTGCAACAGTGGCCTTGCCGAAGCGATTGGCGTCAATGTCGGCACATGCATCGCGCTGTTCGCCGACGGCGATGCCCACGCTGTTTGCAAGGCTCTCAAGGACCTCGACCTGCTCGACGTGGTCGGAGCCCGCAATCAGGGCCAGTGCATCCGCATCTTGCGCTGAAGCACCTAGCCTAACGGTTAGAAGGGGCCGCGGAGCGACACGCGGTCCCTTCGCCTTTTCGGCGGTCCGCCCCTATCCGCCCGCGTGGTAGAAATCGTATATCTTGCGCGCAACCGCGTCGCTTACGCCGGGCGCGCGTTGCAGGTCTTCGAGCGCGGCTGCGCGGACTTTCGATGCGGTACCGAAGTGGAGGAGCAGCGCCCGCTTTCTCGCAGGGCCGATACCGGGGATTTCGTCCAGTGGTGACGCGGTGATCGCTTTTGACCTCTTCGCCCGGTGCGCGCCGATGACATAGCGATGGACCTCATCGCGGAGCCGCTGGGCGTAAAACAGGACCGGCGAATTGGTCGGCAGGGTCTTTTCGCGCCCATCGGGGAAGTGAAACACCTCCCGCCCTTCGCGCCCGTGATGCGGGCCCTTGGCGATGCCGACGACCGGCACCTCATCCGCGATACCAAGTTCCTCCAGCACCTCCATCACCGAGGAGACCTGACCCTTGCCCCCGTCGATCAGGACGAGGTCGGGCCAGATCGTCTCGTGGCTGTTCTTTTTGCCACTCTCGCCATCCGGGTTCTCGGCAAGATTGCGGAAGCGGCGGCGCATGACCTCGCGCATCATCCCGAAGTCATCGTTGGTCTGCGCTTCGCGGATGTTGAACTTGCGATATTGCGACTTTTCAAAGCCTTCTGGGCTGGCGACCACCATCGCGCCCACCGCCTTTGCGCCCTGAATGTGACTGTTGTCGTAGACCTCGATCCGCTCGGGCGGTTCGCCCAGCTCTAGGAATTCGGCTAGCTCGCGATTGACCTTGGCCTTGGTCCCTGTCTCTGCAAGCCGCCGGTCAAGCGCGTCGACGGCATTGCGGCTCGCCTGCGCCATCAGCTTGCGCCGGTCGCCGCGCTGCGGGATCGAGATCTGCACCTTCTTGTCGGCAATTTCGGTGAGCGCTGCTTCCATCAACTCGCCTTCGGGCAAGTCGCGGTCGACCAAGACCATCGGCGGCGGAGGCACTTCCTCGTAGAATTGCAGCATGACATCGGCGAGCACCTGCGCTTCGCCGACATCCTTGGTGTGGCTCGGAAAGAAGGCGCGGTGCCCCCAATTCTGCCCGCCGCGAATGAAGAAGGCCTGCACGCATATCTGCCCGCCCTTGGCGGCGAGCGCGAAGACATCGGCATCGCCCACTGCCTTTGCATTGATCGCTTGGCTGCCTTGAATGAACGTCGCCGCACGCAGCCGGTCGCGCAGGATCGCGGCGGTTTCGAAGTCGAGCTCTTCGGCGGCCTTCGCCATCTGCTTTTCGAGATCGGCTTGGACCTGGCTAGACTTGCCAGCGAGGAAGTCCTTCGCCTGGCTCACCAGCGCGTCATAATCCTCGACCGAAATTCGATCGACGCAAGGGGCCGAGCAGCGCTTGATTTGGTAGAGGAGGCAAGGCCGGTCGCGGTTGTTGAAGAAGCTGTCGGTGCATGAGCGCAGCAGGAACAGCTTTTGCAATGCATTCAGCGTCGTGTTGACGCTCCCCGCACTCGCAAACGGGCCATAGTAGTTCCCCTTCGCGCGCCTTGCGCCGCGATGCTTGTGGATGCGCGGAAACTCATGGTCGGCGCGCAGCAGGATGAAGGGAAAGCTCTTGTCGTCGCGCAGCAGCACATTGAACGGCGGGCGAAAGCGCTTGATCAGCTGCGCTTCGAGCAGCAGCGCCTCGGCTTCCGAATTGGTGGTGACGATTTCCATGCTGCGACATTGCGAGACCATCCGCATCAGCCGCGTCGTGAGCTGATTGACCTGCGTGTAATTCGCCACCCGCGCCTTCAGGCTACGCGCCTTGCCGACATAGAGCACGTCGCCGCGCGCATCGAGCATGCGGTATACGCCCGGCACCGGCTTCAGCGTCTTCACCGTCTCACGGATCGCCTCTACGCCCGCCTCGAGGTTAGGCTGAGCGCGGGCAACCGTGGAGGCTGCGCGACTCTCATCGAAACGCTGCGCGCCTCGGGGATCTTGGGGAGAACCTGCCTTCGTTCGGGACATGCCCAGCTAGATAGTGTGCTTCCCTCGACGATGAAAGCCACTGCGAAACGCTCATGCACGATCCACTTTGATAGTTTCGTCGCACGTAGTGCACAGTAAAACGCAGTTTTCACCGAATGTCGGATGAGTCCAATAGAACAATTCGGGGCTATTCATATTCCCATGACAAAATAAATCTGACGGGTTGCCTTTGTTTAACTAACAGGAGGCAAATAAATGGCTGGTCAAGAACACCACGGGATGAAGCCCCTCGAGGGCCTCAGCCCCTATTGCAACGTAAAGAAATACGGCCACGAAAACGAAGGAGAGCAGCGGGACGACCGGTTCGGTCGGATGTTCCCCAAGCTCAGCCCGGCCTACACAAACCCGAACATTCTTTCCGCTATCGGCGCAAAGGGCGGCCCGATGGATGGCGGCGCAAAGAACGACCGCACCGACACCGTGCCGGTCGGCATGATCTTCTTCGGCCAGTTTGTTGATCACGATATCACTCTGGATGCGAGCACCACGTTCGACAGCGTCGTCGACAATCCGGGCGAAATTGCCAATGTGCGGACCCCGACGCTCGACCTCGACTGCATCTACGGCCTCGGCCCCGAGGCGCAGCCTTACCTGTTCGAACAAGGCGGACCGTTTGGCGGCGTAAAGCTGCTGACCGGAGCCGATAATCCGGGTCAGGCGGGCCTTGCCGAACACGATCTCCTTCGCGCCCCAAATGGCCGGGCGATCATCGGCGACCCGCGCAATGACGAGAACCGGATCATCAGCCAGATCCAGCTGGCGATCATCCGCTTCCATAACCACGTCGCCGATACGATCCATGGCGAAACGGGCCTTGAGGGTCACGAGCTCTACGAAGCCTCTCGCGAGGAGACGACCTGGCATTACCAGTGGGCGCTGGTGAATGACTTCCTGACCGCGATGTGCGGCATTCCGGTAGTCGAGAAGATCCTCGGCTGCGGGCGCAAGCATTATTGCGGCCCGGTACCCTTCATCCCGGTCGAGTTTTCGGTCGCCGCTTATCGCTTCGGCCACTCGATGATCCCAATGAAGGTCCAGACCCGCAAGGGCGAGAGCGCGCTTGAACTGTTCGGTTCGCTGCTCGGTCAGGGCTTCGACGCGGTTGGCGATCCAAGGGCGGTGGTCGACTGGCACGAGCTGCTCTTCACGCCGGAGAACCGCCAGGTCGAACGCGCGCAGAAGCTCGACACGAAGCTTGCAGGCGACCTACTTGCCCTGCCCTTCATCGCGCCCCCTGCCGAGAACTCGCTCGCAACGCGCAATCTGCTTCGCGGCAACACCTTCCTCCTTCCCGGAGGTGAGAAGATTGCCGATGCGATCGGATGCGACGAGGCGACGATCAAGAAGGTGATCAAGAAAGTCGAGAAGGTGAACGGCGACCTTGGCGCCGATGGTATCCCGCTGTGGCTCTACCTCCTCGCCGAAGCCGAAGTGATCGGCCGGGCAGAGGTGAATGGCAGCGACAAGGAAGGCGAAGCGCTCGGCCCCGTGGGCGCGACAATCGTTGCCGAAGTCATCATCGGCCTGCTCGAGCTTGATGAGCACTCTTATCTTGGCGCGAACCGCAACTGGTCCCCGCGCGAGGAATGGAACACGCTCGGCAAGCTTGTCACAGTTGCTCAGCCCGCACTGCCTGCGGTCTGACCATTGTCCCGGGAGAGGGGAGGTCGGCGCCAAACCCCGGTGCGTCGGCTTCCCCTCATACCGCAAGCTCGTGCAATAACGACAATTGGCAAGCGCGGCTGGCGCGCCTACGGGCGTGGCGGTGAAGCATTATGACGTCATAATCCTAGGCGCAGGCGCAGCCGGCCTGATGTGCGCGGCAAGAGCCGGGCAGCATGGCAAGCGTGTCGCGGTGCTTGAGAAGGCGGACCGGCCCGGTAAGAAAATCCTGATCTCTGGCGGCGGGCGCTGCAACTTCACCAATGTCGACGCAGGCCCTGCGAACTATCTCTCAGCCAACCCGCATTTCGCCAAGTCTGCGTTGGCACGATACACGCCGCAGGACTTCATCGACCTCGTCGATGCTCACGGGATCGCATGGCACGAAAAGACGCTGGGTCAGCTGTTCTGCGACGGATCGGCCAATCAGATCGTGCAGATGCTTCTCGATGAATGTCCCGAGAGCGTCGACGTTATCTGCAACGCAGACGTGAGCGCGGTTGTGAAGGACGGTGAAGATTTCGCTGTATCAGCATCGGGCGAAAGCTACGCCGCTCCTGCCCTCGTTATCGCAACTGGTGGCCCCTCGATCCCCAAGATGGGCGCTACCGGCTTTGCCTACGACCTCGCGCGCCAGTTCGGTCTCAAGGTGGTTGAGCCGCGCCCTGCTCTCGTCCCGCTGACACTGGGGGGAGACGACGTGCTGTTTCGAGAATTGTCGGGCGTTTCTGCGCCGGTTCAGGCACGCGCGGGCAAGACCGCCTTCGATGAAGCCGCGCTTTTCACGCACAAGGGGCTGTCAGGCCCGGCGATCCTGCAAGTTTCGTCCTATTGGCGTCACGGCGAGGAAGTCGGCATCAAGTTTCTTCCGCAAGCCGATGCCGAGTGGCTGATCGAACTCAAGCGCGACCGCCCGCGTGCAAGCCTCAAAAGCGTGCTGCGGGAGCATCTCCCGGACAGGCTTGCTGACGCATTGGCAGACCGCCTCGGCATCGAGCGCGAGCTTGGCAATGTCTCGGACAAGGAACTGCGCAAGGCAGGCACTCAGCTTGGCGACTGGCGCTTTTCCCCCACCGGCACCGAGGGTTTTGCCAAGGCAGAAGTGACCATCGGCGGCATCTCGACGTCCGAATTGTCGAGCAAGACGATGGAAGCGAAGAAAGTCCCCGGCCTCTACGCCATCGGCGAAGCGGTCGATGTGACGGGGTGGCTGGGCGGCTACAACTTCCAGTGGGCCTGGGCGAGCGGAGTGGCCGCAGGCGAAAGCATTGCGACGCAATAAAGTTACACAGATTGTGACAACTGCGCCACTTCACGGGCGCGTAAGGTTGTCACGCAGATGAAACGTGCCTACCAATCGACTAAGAGCTCGATAAAGAGCCGGATGGGACAGCCCTCGCGCGCTTTGGGTGCGAGGAAACGGAGAGGCAGCTTGCGTCAATTGCAGGGTATGGATTCATCGTTCGTCGCGATGGAATCACCAAATTCGCCGATGCATATCGGCAGCGTGCTCATCTACAATCCAGAAACCGCGCCCGGCGGCTTCGTCCGCTTCAAAGACATATTGAGCTTCATCGAGAACCGGCTGCAGCTGTCGACCACCATGCGTCAACGGTTGGTCCGCGTGCCGTTCGACCTCGACTATCCATACTGGGTCGAGGATCCCAATTTCGACCTTGAGTACCACGTCCGTCACGTCGCCCTGCCCAAGCCCGGCGACTGGCGACAGTTGTGCATTCAGGCCGCGCGCATCCACGCCCGCCCGCTCGATCTCAGCCGCCCGCCTTGGGAATTCACCGTGGTCGAAGGGCTCGACAACGTTCGCGGCTATCCCAAGGGTTGCTTCGCTTTCGTCACAAAGGTCCATCATGCCGCGATCGACGGGATGAGCGGGATCGACCTGATGGAGGCAACGCACACCACGACGCCCACGACAACGCCCCCGAACAAGCCCGACGACTGGAAGCCAGAGAAAATCCCCGGCCCGGTCGAACTGCTTGGCAAGAGCTATTTCAACGCGCTGCTCAACCCATTGAAGCAGGCGCAGGTCGCTGCACAAGCCGTCCCGGGCGTCGCGAGCGCAATCAAGGGTCTGGTGACGCGCGATTTCCAGCTCACCAGCGATTTTGTCCCCCCGCGCACGCGCTTCAACAAGACCATTTCACCGCACCGCGTGGTCGAAGGGCGCACTTTCGATCTCGCCGAGTTCAAGTCGATCCGCGCGCTTCTGCCAGACGCCAAGGTCAACGACGTTGCGCTCGCGGTCGTGGGCGGGGCGCTTAACAAATACCTCACCGCCAAGAACGACCTGCCCAAATCGACGATGACGGCGATGGCGCCGATCTCGGTCCGCTCGACCGACGAGAAGGGCGATATGGGCAATCAGGTCGCAGCGATGATCGCGCCGCTTGGATCGCATATTGCCGATCCCAAGGAACGGCTCCAATACGTCTTCAAGCAGACCAGCAATTCCAAGGCGATGACCAACGCGCTGGGAGCGCGCACCATGACCGAGGTGAGCAAGGTCAATCCGCTACTCTACATGGCACTGGGCGCGCAATTGTTCAGCCGCGTGAGCCTCGCTCACAAGGTGGCGATGCCGTTCAACACGGTCGTCACGAATGTTCCCGGCCCGCCGGTCCACATCTATTCGAGCGGTGCGCGGATGGAGAGCATGGCGCTCTCGCTCATCTGCCTCACCGACGGCCTCGGACTCGCGCATGTCGTGCAGTCCTATGTCGACGAGGCCTACATCAGCTTCACCGCCTGCCGTGACATCCTGCCCGACCCGGAATTCTACTCGCAGTGCATTCAGGACAGCTTTGACGACATGCTGGCAGCGGCAAAGGCGCTGGACGCGGCTCCGAAGGCAAAGGCCCCCGCACGCAAGACGGCTGCGAAACCGGCGGCACGCAAGACCACGCGCGCAGCACCGGCAAAAAAGGCGCCAGCGAAGAAGGCACCAGCCAAGAAGGCAACTACGACCTCGTCGGCGGCGAAGCCTGCCAAACGCAAGCCAAAGGCCACGACCAAAAAGATCGAGAGCAAACCGGCCAAATAGGAATATCAAGTTTTCGCGGGATCATAACAATAACGAGTGCGTACCGCATAAAAGCACAAGGGCGCACAAGCAGGAGAGAACATATGGCGAGCATCGCCCCCAGCCAATCCGGTTTTTCCGGAGGTCCTCAGGCACGGGTAGCCCAGCCGCCCAACCGGCTCTGGACCCTGACCGAAGGCCGCGCGATGGGCGAATTCGCCGCTTTCTACGCCGCGCTTCCCGCCATGCGGATGCTGCCACGCGGCGATGGGCATTCGGTGATGTTCCTGCCCGGCTTCATGGCCTCGAACCGCTCGACCGTCCCGATGCGCCGGCTCTTCACCGAGCTCAATTACGACGCACATGGCTGGGAATCGGGCCGCAATGTGCGCGTCAACGAAGCGACCGTCATGAAGATGGAGAACCAGCTGACCCGGCTTTTCAAGTCATCGGGCCGTAAGGTTTCGCTGATCGGCTGGAGCCTTGGCGGCGTGCTGGCGCGTGAACTGGCGAAGCTGCATCCCGAAAAGGTGCGCCTTGTCGCAAGCCTGGGCAGCCCGCTTTCGAACGATCGCGGCCATTCGTCAGCCAAGCGCCTGTTCGAACTGCTCAATGGCAACGAGCCGAAGGTCATTCAGAAGGGCAAGTTCGACGAATTGCACATCGCTCCGCCCGTTCCAACGACTTCGATCCTCACCAAGACCGATGGCGTCGTCCACTGGCGCGCGAGCGTGCAGGAAGAAGGCGATCACCCAAGCGAGAACATCGTGGTCCACGCAAGCCATCTTGGCCTTGGCGTGAACCCCTCGGTCATGCTCGCGCTGGCTGACCGGCTTTCGCAGGATGAAGGCGGATGGAAGCCCTTTGCTCCCTCACTTATCCAACGCTGGATGTTTCCGAAGCTAAGCGTGAACTAAACGTAAGGCTCGCTGCGTTGCTGGACTAGAACAACTTCCGGATGTCGATGCCGACAAATCGGCCCACGGGGTCGATCAGGAACGGCTGGAAGTTGATCGGCGTCTCGCCGTTGCTGTCGATCACCTGCCGCTGCGCGTCGAAGACGTTGTCGGCGCGCAGGGAAATGCGCAGGTTCTTAAGCACCGGGCTTTCGCTTTTGAAGACCTCGTCGAGGTTGGCAAACACGCGCAGGTCAAAGGTTGCGAGGTCGCCAAAGAACAGGTCCGCCGATCCTGGCTGTCCCGTGCCATCGAGGCGTGTCGAGCCCGTGTAACGTCCCGAAAGCCGCATACCGAGACCGCCGCCAAAGATGCCCGCCTCAAGCCGCGAGGAATGGCGCGGCAGGCCGAATGCGCCCGTGCCCTGACCGTCAAGCTGATCGAGCGGCGCAAGGCCGGGTGCGATCAGGATCTCGTTCTCAAGCTCGATCGTGTGGTTGAGCGACACGAAGTAGCGGAAACCGGGGAAGCTGCGCCGCGCAAGAGGGTTGAAGCCGCCCGGAGGACCACCGCCTCCACCGCGCGCACCGGGACCACCGCCGCCCTGACCGCTGTCACCCTGCGCGCCGCCGCCCTGGCAGAAACGTCCGCGCAGTTCGGCTATGCGTTCATCGGAGATGTTGCCGTCTTCGTCACGAAGACGGTCGAGCATGCGCCCGGCCATTGCCGGATCGAAGCCGGGAAGTTCATCCGAGACATCCTCGCCCGCATCGATGCGCGCGATCAGCGCCTTGATCCGTTCGGCTCCGTCCTCGGCACAGGCTATCGCTCGGAACGCGGCAAAGCCTTCGCGGCGTCCGCTACCCGGAGCACCGGGAGGACCGCCCTCGCCGCCGCCGCCGCTCGCTCCCGGTCCCATCGACGCCGGATCGAAGCTGCAAATGCGCTCGCGCGCCCGGGCGAGGCGTTCGGGGTCGATCTCACCATCCTCGCCGCGTACTCGGTCGAGCAGACGCGCAAATCGCTGCGCATCGAAACCGGGGACGATGGTCGAAAGGTCTTCGCCGTTCGCCACAGCCTCGGCCAGCCGTGTGAGCACTTCGAGGCCGTCATCGGCGCAAATGCGTGTCCGGAACTGCATAAAGGCTTCACGCTGCTCGGCACTCGGGGGCCCGCCGCGTCCACCAGGACCGCGAGCGCCTTCGGGAGGTCCGCCAGCGCCCGAACCCGATGCCTGCTGCGGTCGCCCACGAGGCGGTCCGCCTCCGCCACCGGGAGGCCCACCGCGCTCTTGGCCAGCGCCGATGCTGCCGCGGAAGAAGAGGCTGAACTGAAGACGATCAGCCCGCGTCTCGGCAAAGGTCACCGCGCGTCGGTCGACCGAAAGGATCTGGCCAGCATCATCGCGCACGACTCGGCCCGGAAACGCAGCTTCGATTTCGGGCGTGATCTGCGGGAAGCCTGCGGTCACATCATCCGAGCGGTTGCGGATATACTCGACCGTGAAGCGCGTGCCGGACCAGAACGGAAGCTCCCAGTTGGCCGCAAATTTCCAGTCGCGCTGTGTCTCGGCAAGCAGGTCGGGATTGCCACCGGTGATGACGGTCGCGAGCACGGTCTCGCCGTTCGTAAAGTCAAAGACTGGAGAATTGAGGTTTTCGACCTGGGGCGCGCCAAGAGCGCTCAGACCAGGTGCAACTTCGCGCACGATGTAAGTTGCGGACAGGTCCAGATTGTCGAACGGCGCCCAGGTCAGGCCAAGCGTGTAGTCGCCCAAGGTTCCGAAATCGCTAAGCCGGTCGACCCCGATCTGGCCGTTGAGAGTAAAGCTACCCAAGGCATCTGCAAAACCGTTGCGGCGACTGGTGATCGGAATGACGAGGTTCATTCCGGTCGAGAGATCGCCCCGCGTCAGGTCGGCAGGGAGGCTGCCGCGCGTATCGGAGCTCTGCAAATTCGACCAGTCGTATGCGACATCGAATGTCGCAAGAAGCTCCCCACCGGGCAACTGAGCGAGCGGTCCCCTCACAGTCGTGAGGGTTTCAGCGCTTACGCCTCTGCGGCGCGCAATGTCGAACCCTGCGTCGACCGCCTCCGGCAGGGCGCCATCGATAGCCAGACCTCCATCGAGTGCGCGGGCCTGCAGTTCGCTGGTATCGAAGCGCCGGTCGATCTCCTGAGTGTTTTCGGAATATCCCGCATTGAACGTGGTGGTCAGTCGAAACGCATTGATCGGTTTCGTCAGCGATCCCGAAGCGTTGAAGAAGTCCTCCGCCGTCACCTGCTCAAGCGGCGTCTCCTCGCCGAAAGTCCTGAGAGCACTGTTCCCGTCCGCATCGGTCAGCCTCACCGTATTGAGGCCCCTCAAAGAGCGCCGGTCGCTGCGATTGTAATTCGCGTTGGCCGACAATGAGATTCCACTGTCGATCAGCGCCTTTGCGTAGCTCACATTCGCTTCAAGCCCGCGAGCATCTGCAACGAGGCTGCGAAATTCGGCCTGATCGGGATCGCCCGCCACGTCAGATATCGAACCGGGCGTCTGGATGATGTCACGTTCATCCTCCGTCAGGATCGAGTTGTCCGATGCCTCGAAGGTGAAGTTGATCCGCGCACCGTCAGCAATCTGGAGGAAGCCCAGTTCCTGCTCGCGCTGGTAATAGCCACCCCGCGACGGGCCCTCGAATTCAAACTCAACCTCGGCGTTGCGGTAGTTCTCCTTGAGGATCAGGTTGATAACGCGGCGGTCGGGCGGAAAGCCGAAACGCTGCGCGGTTTCTTCGGGGAAGACCTCGACGCGTTCGAGTGCTTCTGGCGGGTAATTCGCAAATTCGCGGAAGGAGCCGACGCGGATGCCGTTGATGAGAATGACGGGCCGCCCGCCTCCTCCCCGTCCGCGCGCGGAGCCGGTCTGGTTGGTGATCTGGGTGATGAGATCGGCGATCGAGGTGACGCCTTCTGCTGCGATCGCGTCGGTATCGAGTTCAAGAAGCGGCGCCTGCTCCACGTCGAGCTGGCCGCGAAGACGCTGACCCGAAACCACGATCTCGCCGGAGCCCGAGCCGAAATCCTCGCCCAACTCGCGCTCGCCTTGCGGTTGAGAACCAGACTGGTCACCCGATTGCTGCGCGGTAGTGGGCGCGTCATTCTCTGCATCGACATCGCTTGCGGAAAGAGGCGCTCCGGCAAAGGCGGCATAGCTTGCCCCCGCCAGCAGGGCGGTGCGCGAAATGGGGGAGAGGATCATTGAGGCCCTTTTGAGCGAATTCTTAGGAGGGGCAAGCGGCTGAATTGTATCAAAATGCAACGCAAGAAACGCAAGAACGATCCGTTCGGATGCAACAAACCGCCCTGCAAACCACATCGCAAGTGGCCGCTCGGTAACGGCGCGCTCTTCCCTTTTCGTGCTTCCATCGCTAAATGGCCCGCGCAGAACGACCAACTGCACGGCGAATGTCAATTCGTCGACAACCAGAAACGCAAGGAATTACATGGCCAAGGAAGAACTTCTCGAAATGCGCGGGCGCGTCGTCGAGCTGCTGCCCAATGCGATGTTCCGGGTAGAGCTTGAAAACGGCCATGAAGTGCTGGGTCACACGGCAGGCAAGATGCGCAAGAACCGCATCCGCGTGCTGGTGGGTGACGAAGTGCTTTGCGAACTGACGCCGTACGACCTCACCAAGGCGCGCATCACCTACCGCTTTATGCCGGGCCGCGGCGGTCCCGGTCCTCAGTAAGCGCACGCGCTGATGAGCGCGCTTCACCTGACATTGGCATCGGCCTCACCGCGCAGGCGCGACCTTTTGGCGCGTCTCGGCGTGACGCCCGATGCTGTGACACCTGCCGATATTGACGAGACACCGCTTAAAGATGAGCGGCCGCGCGACTACGCGCTTCGCATGGGCCGCGAGAAGGCGCTTGCCGTCGAGGCTCCCGGCTTCGTGCTGGCGGGCGATACCGTCGTCGCGGCAGGGCGGCGCATCCTCCCTAAGACCGAAGACGAGAAAGAAGCACGCGATTGCCTGAAACTGCTTTCGGGCAGGCGACACGTCGTGCTTTCCAGCGTCGTCCTGCGCGCGCCTGACGGGTCACTGCGCGAGCGGCTCAACGAGAATGTCGTGCGCTTCAAGAACCTCTCGGACGAAGAAATCGCGAGCTACCTCGATGGCGGCGAATGGCGCGGCAAGGCGGGAGGCTATGCGATTCAGGGACAGGCCGAAGCCTTGATTCAGTGGATGAAAGGCAGCCACTCAGGCGTAATGGGCCTGCCGCTCTACGAGACACGGGCGCTGCTCAAGTCGGCGGGTTTCGCAATTGGCTGAGTGGCTTGTAGAGCACGGGATTGGGGAAACCCGGGCGCTGCTTATCGAAAACGGCGAGATCGTGGCTTCCAAGCTGAGGTGGCCGGGCGAAATCAGCGCGGGCAATAGGCTTTTTGCCAAGCTCACTTCCAGGACTGCCGGCAAAAGACGCGGCACCGCAACGCTTGAAAGCGGGCAGGAAGTGCTCGTCGATCAATTACCACCCGAGGCCACTGAAGGCGCCCAGATCGGAGTACGCATCACCCGCGCTCCCATCGCCGAACGCGGACGCCTTAAACGCGCTCAGGGCCGCTGTTTCATGGTTGGCAGCCGGCCATTGGACGATCCTGAAAAAACAGCGGGCGAAACACGGACGAAGGACCTGTTTGTTCTTGGCGATAGCGTCAGCCAGTTCGAAATGGGCGACTGGGAGGAGGTCTGGCACTCGGCCTCTTCGGGCACCATCGCGTTCGCAGGTGGCGAAGTGCTTTGCAGTGTGACCCCGGCCATGACGGTGATCGATATCGACGGCGATCTGCCTCCACGCGATCTCGCGCTTGCCGCCGTCCCTGCGATCGCAAAGGCGCTGCGCTGGTTCGATATCGGCGGCAATATCGGCATCGACTTTCCCACTTTAGAAGCCAAAGCAGACCGCCGAGCCGTCGACGAAGCGCTTGAAGACGCTCTCGCCGACTGGTCGCATGAGCGCACGTCGATGAACGGTTTTGGCTTCGTGCAACTGGTCGCGCGGCTCGAGGGCCCCTCACTCCTCCACCGCTTTGCCACCTCCCGCACGGCTCTGTGCGCGCGCTATGCCATACGCGTCGCCGAGCGCGCCTCAGGGGCAGGCGTCACACTCTTACGGGTCCACCCTGCCCTCGCGGCCAAGATCAAGCCCGACTGGATCACGGACGTCGAGCGCCGGACAGGCCGCCCCTTGCGGATAGAGACCCAACCAGGGCTTGCGCTCGAAGCGCCCAGTGCCCAAGTCGTCAGCGCATGACGAGACCTTCCAAACCCTGCCCCATCTGCAAGAAACCGCGCGCTGAAGAATTCACACCCTTCTGTTCGCAGCGGTGCAAGGACCGCGATCTCGCGCAGTGGTTCGGCGATGGATATACGGTTGCGGGCGAGCCGGTCGACCCCGAAACCATTGCCGCACGTGACTGGGATACACAGGAATAGGAAAAAGGCGCGATTTGCTCCCTTTTCCCTCTTGCCAAGGCCCGCCAGCTTCGCCATAGCGCCGCTCTCATTGGCTCGCCGGGGCAGCGTAAATGCGCTAACGTCCCCGTCGCCGCAGCGAATGCCCGGGTAGCTCAGGGGTAGAGCAGCGGATTGAAAATCCGCGTGTCGGTGGTTCGATTCCGCCCCCGGGCACCATTCGCAGCAAGAGGGGAATTTTCTGTCGATGTCCCGCCGCTCCAAAATCTACGAAGGCAAGGCCAAGATCCTCTATGAGGGTCCCGAACCCGGCACGCTCATCCAGTATTTCAAGGATGATGCGACCGCCTTCAACGCCGAGAAAAAGGGCACGATCAACGGCAAGGGCGTGATCAACAATCGCATCAGCGAGCACGTCTTCACCCGCCTCTCGCATATCGGCATCCCGACCCACTTCATTCGCCGCCTCAACATGCGCGAGCAATTGGTGCGCCAAGTCGAGATCATCCCGATCGAAGTGGTTCTGCGCAATGTCGCGGCAGGCTCCATCTCCAAGCGCCTCGGCATCGAGGAAGGCGAGCCGCTGCCTCACACGCTGATCGAGTATTACTACAAGGACGATTCGCTCGGCGATCCGCTGGTCGCGGAAGAGCATATTGCGTGCTTCAACTGGGCCTCGAACGAGGAGATGCACGACATCTCTTCGATGGCGATCCGCATCAACGACTTCCTGTGCGGGATGTTTGCAGCGATCGACATCCGCCTTGTCGACTTCAAGCTTGAGTTCGGACGGCTTTACGATGGCGATTACAGCCGCGTGATCCTCGCTGACGAGATCAGCCCCGACGGCTGCCGCCTGTGGGACATGGCGAGCGGCGAAAAGCTCGATAAGGACCGCTTCCGCCGTGACCTGGGCGGTGAGGAAGAGGCCTATCGAGAAGTCGCGCGCCGTCTTGGCCTGCTGCAGCAGGAGGACAACGGGCCAGGCGAGGTTCTCGACCTCTCCAGCCACCGTTCACGCCTGCGCGGAACGCCTCCCGTCAAGAAGTAGCAGTGGACGCGAAGGCAGCCGCCCGCGTTTGAAACTGGACGAATTGAACAGGCGCTCTATTCTCGCTCCCCAAGGGGAAGAGGATGGAGCGGATTGCATTGGCATGGGCGGCTGCCTGGGCGGCGCTGGCAGCGTTGCTGCTCGCTTCGCCTGCACCCGCCAGCGCGCAGAAAGTCGCGCTGGTCATTGCCAATTCGGATTACGAACACACCTCGCAGCTTGCCAATCCGGGGCGTGATGCCGGACTGATCGCGGGCGCTCTGCGTGAGGCGGGCTTCGACACGGTGGAACTCGCATCCAACGTCGCGCGGCCTCAATTCATGAATCAGCTGCGCGCCTTTCGCGAGAAGGCTGAAGGGGCGGACGCCGCGCTCGTTTACTACGCAGGGCACGGGGTCGAGAGCAAAGGCACCAACTGGCTGCTGCCGGTCGATGCCGCGCTCAATGCAGAGAAGGACCTGCCGTTCGAAGCGGTTGAGTTCGGACGTATTCTGGACACGATTGAGGGCGCGCAGTTGAGAATTGCAGTGCTCGATGCATGCCGCAACAATCCGTTTGCAGTGCGCTGGACCGACGACAATCGCAGCGTCTCGCGCGGCCTCGCGCCGTTTGAGGTTGACGACATGCTGGTGATCTACGCCGCTGCTCCGGGCAATTTCGCCTTCGATGGAGCGGGCGGCAATTCGCCCTTCGCGCTCGCTCTCGCCCGCAGGATCGTGCAGCCGGGATTGCCGGTGCAACTGCTCGGTGGGATGGTGCGCGATGATGTGCTGGCCGCCACCGATGGCGAGCAGCGCCCGTTCATCTCCGCTTCCATGACCGGCAGACCGCTATTTCTGGTTGAAGGGCCCGACACGCAGATGGCGTGGCTGACCGGTCTTTATGCCGAAGATGCGCCCGCAGCGGGCGACGCAGCGCCGCTCGTGGATTTCGCCGATGCGACCGACGCGCTGTCCTCGACCCGCGGTATCGAAAGCACGGACACCGCCGCGCTCGACGAACAGGCCTGGCTCGCCGCCGCACGCACCGACACGGTGCAATCCTACCGCGCCTACGCCGCAGAGTTTCCCGATGGCGCCTATGCACGCTTTGCCGAGGCGAACATCGCGCAATTGCTCGACCCGACCGCCACCGGAGGCGAGATCGAGAGCGAGAAGCCGTGGATCATCTCACTTGGCGCGGCCCTGCCCGATCGCTACGCCGTGGATCTTAGTACGCCGCTCGCGATCGATGGCATCTGGCGCATCTCCACCAACAACAAGCGCATCCGGATAGAGCGCGGGCGCGCCTTTGCGGTCGATGGCTGGAACCATGCGCTGCTGTTCCGGGTGCAGCCGGAGCAGGTGGTGGCAATCAACATGCGCGAAGGCGAGAACGGCGAATTTCTAAGCCGCGACATCCTGCTGAACGGCGACACGGTCATGACCCTTCGCGACGATGGCAATCTCGATGTGCGCGTTGCGACCTTCCCATTCCCTATCGAATTCGTCCTGATCCGCGAGGCGCTGGACGATCCCGACGCGCTCGCCCGCCGGACGCCGGGATGAAAGCATTCACACCCAATTTATCCATGAGACCTTAGGACACTTTCCCACTTATGAAATTTCCGACGCGCGCACTTGCTGCCGGCCTCCTGCTTGCCCTTCCCAACATCGCACTCACAAGCGCCCTTTCCGCGCAGGATAGCGCGGCGTCCGCTGAAGCCGCCGAGGAGCCGACCTGGTACTTCGAGCAAAGCGATATTCCGGTCGATCCCGGCTACACCTTCGGGGTGCTCGACAACGGCATGCGCTACATCCTGCGCGAGAATGCGACGCCCGAAGGCACAGCGATGGTGCGCATGCGGATTGATTCGGGCTCGCTTGCCGAGAACGAAGCAGAGCGCGGGCTTTCGCATTATCTCGAACACATGGCCTTCAACGGATCGAAGGGCATCCCGGAAGGCGAGATGATCGCGCTGCTCGAACGCGAGGGGCTTGCGTTTGGCGCGGATACGAACGCTTCGACCGGTTATGGCGCGATCACTTACATGCTCAACCTGCCGCGCAATGACGAGGATTTGCTTGGCACCGCTCTGATGCTGATGCGCGAGACTGCTAGCGAGCTCACCATCGCCGAAGATGCTGTCGAGCGTGAACGCGGTGTTGTGCTTTCGGAGCGGCGCGACAGGCGGAACTATGCTCAGAAAGCGCGCGAGGACGGCCTTGAATTCGTGGCTCCCGGCGCACGCTTCGTCGATCGCCTGCCGATCGGCACGCTGGAAGCGCTCGAAAACGCGACCGCAGCACAGTTGAGGAGCCTGTACGAGCGCACCTACACACCCAGCAACACGGTGCTGGTGATTGTCGGGGACTTCCCGGTCGAGGTGATGGAAGCCGCCATCCGGGAGCGTTTTTCCAGCTGGGCTCCCGCACCGGCCCCGGTCGAACCGGAAACAGGGCCGGTCGACATCACCCGCCGCGGCGAGACCGACATCTACATCGACCCCGCGCTTTCGGAATCGGTGACGATCACCGCGCTAGGCCCATGGATCGACCGGCCCGACACGCTCGCCGCGCGCCGCGACAATTTGCTGCGCTCCATCGGCATGAATATCATCGCGCGGCGTATCTCGCGCCTCACGCGGCAAGAGGACGCTCCATTCTCGCGCGCCCGTTTCAGCATGGGCGAGGTCTTTGAAGATGCACGCACCAACTCGATCACGATCTCAACCGAGAACGGCGAATGGCGCGAAGGCATGCTTGCCGCTGTTCGCGAGGTCAATCAGGCGCTCACTTATGGCTTCACACAGGCCGAGGTGGACGAACAGGTGGCCAATGGCCGCACCGCGCTGGAAAACCGCGTGGCGGGCGCCGGGACGCGGGCCAATGGCTTCTTCATCGGCTCTGCGCTCAGACTGGTCGCCGATGACGTGGTGCCGACAACGCCCGAAGACGCGCTCGCCCGGTTCAACGAGACCGTCCAAGACATCACGCCCGAAGACGTCTTCGCGGTTCTAAAGGCTGACGTCCTGCCAATCGACGATCCGCTGATCCGCTTCCAAGGACGCACCGCGCCAGAGGGCGGCGAAGCGGCGCTGAGAGCGGCGTTCGAAGAGGCGATGGCATTGCCGATCGAGGCCCCAACCGACGCTGGCCGGGCCGAATTCGCCTACACCAACTTTGGCGAGCCCGGCACGGTCGTCTCCGACACACGAGATGACCGCTTCGGCTTCCGCTACATCACCTTTGCCAATGGCGTGCGGCTGACGATCAAGCAGACAGATATCCGCGAAGACCGCGTCAGCTTTCGCGTGCTGCTCGACGGGGGGAGCCTCTTGAACACGCGTGAAGACCCGCTTGCGACCTATCTGGTCACCTCGCTCCCTCTTGGCGGCCTTGGGCAGCACAGCCGCGATGAATTGCAGACCATCCTTGCCGGGCGCAGCGTCAGGCTCAACGTCGCGGCAGGCTCGGATACTTTCAGCTTTGCAGGCGGGACGACGCCGCGCGACCTTGAATTGCAGTTGCAGCTGGTCGCCGCCGGCATCACTGACCCCGGCTACCGCCCGGAAGGCATTGACCAGTTCAGGCGGAACATCGACAACTTCTTCGATGCAATGGGATCGACCCCGGCAAGCGCATATGGAGAGGTCAGCGGAAAAATCCTATCGGATGGCGACCCGCGCTTCAGTCTGCAAAGCCGCGAGGCTTTTTTCGCCAAGGACTATGACCAGCTGGCAAACGTGATCGCAGACCGGTTTGAGAACGGCGCAATCGAAGTCGCGCTGGTCGGCGATATCAGCGAAGATGCCGCCATTGCGAGCGTCGCATCGACGCTTGGCGCCCTGCCCCCTCGCGAAATCGACTTCCAACCGCGCGAGGCTGCGCGGACCCGAACCTTCACCGAGGACCGCGGCGAGAAGGTCGTACGCCATAGCGGCGAAGAGGATCAGGCATGGGTGCGCATGATCTGGCCCACGCGCGATGACAGCGACCTTGCCGAAACAATCGAGCTCCAGTTGCTTGCACGGGCAATGCGGATCGCGCTTACCGACAGGCTCCGCGAGGATCTGGGGCAGGCCTATTCGACGCAGGCGAGCAGCTTCGCGAGCAGCGTCTATCCCGGATACGGCACTTTCACTCTATTCGCGCCCGTCGGGGCGAGCGAGGTGGAGACCGTACGCGGTGTCTTCCGTGAACTTCTCGCCGAATTTCGCGAAGGCACGATCGATCCTGACCTGATCGATCGCGCGCGTCAGCCGATGCTTGAGGCTTATGAGAACGCGCTCAAGAATCTTGGCGGATGGATGAACCTGGCGGACCGCGCGCAGAGCCAGGCCGACCGGCTCGACCGCTGGTTCGAGGGGCCTGAAGTGCTGAAGGCCGTCACGGCTGAGGACTTGCAAGCCGCCGCTTCGCGCTATCTTGCGCCTGAGGATGCAGTGGAGTTCCTGGTGCTGCCGGAAATGACTGGCATCACGCGCCCGCCTGTCGATCTCGACACGATGCGGCAAGCTCCGCCCGCCCGCGTGATCCAGCGCTGAACCCCCCACAAACAAAAAGAACCGGCAGGTCGCCTCCTGCCGGTTCTCCTTGTTTCAGTTCCGGTTGCCTCCCGAAGTGAGCAACCGGACCCAGATCAAGCTGATACTTAGTAGTTGAAGTTGACTGCAACCCCAAACACGCGCGGTTCGTTCACGAACGCGGTGTTGTTGTTGAAGTCGACCACGCCCAGCACGTTCACCTCGTTGGTGATGTTGCGCGCGAAGGCCGACACTTCGTACTCGCCGCCATTGCCGCGATAGCCGATGCGAAGGCCGCCTTCGATGCGGCTGTCGGCGTTGAACTCGAGGCTTTCGTAGAGAAGGAAGTTGGTGTCGCCGAGATAGGTCCAGTCGGTGAAGACGAAGAACTCGTCGTTCGCTCCGACAGGCAGCGTGTATTCAGCGGTGAAGTCGCCGCTCCACTCAGGCGCGTTCGGGAACGGGTTGCCGTCCACGTTCGCAAAGGTCACCGGACCGAATGCGCCAGGCGCCGTGCGCGTCGGGTCGGTGACGGTGCACTGTGCGCAGGTGCCGACTTCGAGGTTCGGGTCCTGAATCTCGGTGTCGTTGTAGGCAACGCCGAGAGTGACGACGAAGTCCGGCGTGATCTGGAACGCAGTGTCGAGTTCGAAGCCGTAGGCCTCGCCTTCGTTGGCGTTGATCAGCTGGACAAGGTTGCCACCGCCGCCGACCGCGGTGAACTGAGGATCGTTGACGGTGTAGTAGAATACAGCGCCGTTGATGCGGATCGTGCGGTCGGCAAACTCGCTCTTGAAGCCCACTTCGAAGCTGGTGATGTCTTCGCTGCCTGCGGTGCTCGGCGGTGCGAAGAAGGCAACGTCGCGGCCCTGGATGGTCGGAGCGCGGAAGGCGTTGGCGACACGGCCATAGATGCTCGTGTCGTCCGAGACATCAGCGAAGAGGCTGATGTCCCAGTCCACGTTGTCATCCTGAACCGAGACCGGCTGCGGCGCCGCGCCCGAGACGACGAAGAAGTCCTTCTCGTCGTCGGTGTAGCGAAGGCCGCCGGTGACGCGCAGCATCTCGGTCAGCTGATATGAAAGCTGGCCGAAGACTGCCCATGCTTCGTTGGTGTGGTTGACGGTGACGGGCGGCGGGAAGGTGAAACCGACCGTGGTCACGTCGAAGTCGCTGTCGAAGAAGAAGCCGCCGACCTGCCAGCTAAGCGGGCCATCGCCGTTCGAGGCGAGACGGATTTCCTGGGTGAACTGCTGGAGGTCGATCGAGTCCTGCGTGTCCGACGGGAACGGGATAAAGCCCGGGCCGGTCACAAGGTTGCCGCCATCGACGTCGCCGCGGCTCGAGCCTTCGCTCTCATAATAGCCGGTGATCGAAGTCAGCGTCGCGCCGTCGAACTCGTAATCCATCTTCAGCGAGGTGCCGAACTGCTGGTAGTTCGCCTGGTTGCCGCCACCGCCGTCGTAGAAGACGGTCTGACGGTCGAAATCGTCGCGCAGATCGTTGTCGCCCACGTCGATCGCGTTCGCGCGGAAGAAGGTCGAGCTGCCGTTCAAGTCACGGAACTGGACTGATGCCAGCATCGAGAACCGGTTCGCTTCGTCCGGGGTGAGGAGAAGCTGACCACGGATCGCGAAATCGGTGTAGCCGCCAAGGACATTCTCTTCACCGGTGAAGCCGTTGTCGATCCAGTCGCTGCGACGCTGAAGCTGGGTGGACACGCGGAAGCCGAGCGTATCGTCGACGATCGGTGCGCCAACGGCTGCCTGGCCGGTGATCGTGCCGAACGAACCGCCCGAGAGGCCGATATTGACGCTGGTGTCGGTCGTGCTCGGCTTGACGGTGTCGATCTTGACGATGCCAGCCGGGGTATTGCGGCCGAACAGCGTGCCCTGCGGCCCGCGAAGGACTTCGATCCGCTCTACGTCGAAGATCGGGAAGCTCTTGAGCGTCACGTTTTCAAGGACGATGTCGTCCATGATCACCGAAACGGGCTGCGATGCGGCGAGGTCGAAGTCGGTGTTGCCGAGGCCGCGAATGTAGAAGCGCGGAGCAACGCGGCCGTTCGAACTTTCGACGTTGAGGCCGGGCACAGTGCCTGCGAGCGCGGTGGTGTCTGCGGCGGAGGCAAAGATGTTGTCGATGCGCTCCTGGCCAAGAACATCAGCCGAGATCGCGACGTCCTGAAGGTTTTCCTCGCGGCGGTTCGCGGTGACGATGATCGAACCGAGCTGGCCGCTAGACGCGCTCTCGTCGGTTTCGTTGTCCTGCGCAGCGGCAGGTGCGGCGGCGAGCATCGCTGCTGCCGAGATTGCGGTTGAGCACGCCCAGAATGCGCGCGCCTTATCGATACGGTGGGACATGAATGGGCCTCATGTTTGGGTGGCTTTGGAGGATTAGCGAGGCTGGCCCTTACAGTTTTGGTCGATTCGGGCGAGATGCACTGCGCGCTACACTGCGAGAATCAGGGCTTTTGTCTCGGTTCTGGTAGCTATTGTTGCGACTGGGTTACACTTTGTGACCGCTATCTGACCAAGTGGTGCTTTTAAAGGGCGATCGGCCGGGTGATTGTCGCCGCCCGCTTTGTTGCACCCGCGCTCGCAGGCGCTATAGGCTCCACAGCGCAACGCCAACCATTTGCAGGACACTCCGCCATGAAAGTTCGCATCCTCGTTCGCCTCAAGCCCGGCGTGCTCGACCCGCAGGGTCGCGCCGTTCACCACTCGCTTGAGAGCCTCGGGTTCGACGGCGTAGAGGACGTGCGCATTGGCCGGATGATCGAGATGCAAGTCGCGGATGACACCAGCGACGAAGCTCTCACCAGGATGTGCGAACAATTGCTCGCCAACATGGTGATCGAAGATTTCGCCATCGAGAAGCTCACCCCGTCCGGGGAGCCGGCCTGATGGCTTTCCGCGCTGCGGTCATCACCTTTCCCGGATCGAACTGCGACCGCGACATGGCGGTGGCGCTTGAAAGCGTCTCGGGCGAGGCTGCGATCCGGGTTTGGCATGGCGACGCTGACCTGCCCGACCAACTTGACCTGATCGCGCTTCCCGGCGGCTTCTCCTATGGCGATTATCTGCGCTCAGGCGCGATGGCAGCCAAGAGCCCGGTTCTGCGCGCCGTTGTCGCCGCAGCCGAGCGCGGCGTTCCTGTGCTGGGCGTATGCAACGGTTTCCAAGTGCTAACCGAAAGCGGTCTGCTCCCCGGAGCACTGATGCGCAACGCCGGACAGCGCTTCGTCTGCAAGACGGTGGAGCTTGAGGTCGCCAACACGACTTCGCCCTTCACCTCCGGCTTTGCAGCGGGCGAGCGGTTGCGTGTCCCGGTCGCACACCATGACGGCAATTACTTCGCGGATGAGGCCACGCTCGACGCGCTGGAAGCGGAGAACCGGATCGCATTTCGCTACTGCGACAACCCCAACGGTTCACGCCGCGACATTGCCGGGGTCCTCAGCGCCAATGGCCGTGTCCTTGGCATGATGCCGCATCCCGAACGCGCGATGGAGCCAGCCGCTCATGCGTCGCTCGGCGGCGCTGACGGGCGCAAAATCTTCGAGAATGTGATCGCGAGTCTCGTCGACGCGTAACTCAACGCGCGACTGCCCAACGGCGGTCGAGCTCGCTTACGCCGTCAACCGATCATGGCGTCTGCCGCTTGAGGCAAACAGGCGGAGCGCTTCCTCACGCGACATCGGTCGGCCAAAGTAGAAGCCCTGAATCTTGTCGCAGCCAAGGTTGCGGATCAGTTCGGCCTGTTCAGCATCCTCTACGCCTTCGGCGGTCGTGGTCATCTCCAGACTCTTCGCCATGGCCACCACGGCATTGATAATGGCGAGGCTTTCGTTCGCCCCCTGAGCAGCGCCCTGGACGAATGTCCGGTCGACCTTGATGGTCGAGAACCTGAGCTTGCGCAGATATCCGAGCGAGGAGTAGCCGGTGCCAAAGTCATCGAGTGCGATGGAACAGCCGAGCGCCATCGCTTGCTCCAGCGCGTTACGCGCAATGCTGGCGTCGCGAAGGAATATGCTCTCGGTCACTTCGATCTCGAGCCTTTCCGGGCGCAAGCCGCTCGATGCGAGAGCATCAACGACTTCCTGATGAAAGTCCGGCTCCAGCAACTGCTCTGGCGAGACGTTGACATTGACCTTGACGTGCTCAGGCCAGTTGCGAGCCTCGAAACAGGCCTGACGCAGCACCCACTTGCCGATGGGCACGATTAGGCGGGTATCTTCGGCAAGCGGGATGAACTTGCCGGGGCTAACAAAGCCATGCTCGCTGGAATTCCAGCGAACCAGTGCCTCGAAGCTGACGATGTTCTCGCTGCGGGCATCGACCACTGGCTGGTAGTGCAGCACGAATTCATCGAGGCCGAGCGCCTTGCGCAGGCTCGCTTCAAGCTGGCGGCGTTCTTCGGCAGATGCGTGAAGAACCGGCTCGAACCGGCAATGCTCGCCGCCGCCGACATCCTTGGCGCGGTAAAGCGCAAGATCGGCATTTCGCATCAGTTCCTCGACCGTCTTGCCGTCGCGAGGTCCGATAGCCGAGCCGACGCTGGCGCCAACATAGAGCGTGTGATTATCGACCTGATAAGGTTCTGAGAGCGACTGGATGATACGGATCGCGAGCTGTCGCATGAAATCTAGGTCGCTTGCGTCGCGAATGACGACCGCAAACTCGTCGCCACCAAGCCGACCGACCATGGCCTTGTCGCCCATCAACCCCTCAAGCCGCGCAGAAACCTGTGCGAGCATCTTGTCACCGGTGATGTGACCCAGAGAATCGTTCACCGCCTTGAAGCGATCAAGATCGACCATCAGCAATGCGCATCGCGTCCGCCACTGATTGGCGTAGTCGAGGGCATCGCTCAAAGCCTCGGTGAGCATAAGGCGATTGGGCAGCGAAGTAAGCGTGTCGTAGCGAGCAAGGTAAGCGATCTTCTCGCTTGATTCACGCTGCTCCGTGACATCCGAGCCAACGCCGCGGAAGCCTGTGAACTTGCCGCGATCGTCGCGCATGGGCGTGCCTGAAAGCTCCCACCAACGTTCTTCGCCCTTGATTGAAACCTGAACGATGAGGTTGGAGAAATTCTCCTTGTTGCGCAGCTTGTCGGCAAGTTCATGAAGGCTCGCTGCAAACTTGCCGCTCTCCCATGTTTGGCCTGCGATCAGTTCCAGCAATGGCTTGCCTTCTACGTCGCGCTCACTGCTGTTGAGAGCGAAGGCAAAGCGAGGGCTAACCGAACGAAGCCGGCGGCGCGTGTCGACCTCCCAAAGCCAGTCCGCTTCGTTCTCTTCGAATTCGCGCAGCAGTAGCGAGACAACCTCTTCCTTTTCGGCAATGGCATCCTCGGCAAGACGTGTCGCAAGGTAGCTGCGTCCCACCTCGAAAGTGCCAAGGATCGTGGCAATTTCGAACAGAGCGATCGCACCAAGGACGGTCCACTCCCCGGAGACAGCATAGGGCAGCCCAGCCCCTATGCTGAGCAGAAGCGTGTAGGCGAGGATGTTGAGCGGCGAACTGACGAAGAAATAGACACTCAGCGCCATCAACAACGCGGCGACGACCAGCAAGGCCGAAGCCTCCTGCGGCGTTCCCATCTGCGAGAAAAAGACGAACGGAACGCTCCACAAAAAGCCGCAAGCGACCGTGAAAACCATGTGCCAGCCGAATGGTGAGCGTACTGCGCCGTCGCCGGCGCGCGAATGCTGGCGCTCTCGGAAGGCTCCGTAGAGTTGAATTGCAATCAGCGTTGCAAGCCAAAAGCCAACTGTGAGCGGCCCGACTGAGGTTGCGTACATCTGAGCGACAAAGACACCGAGCGCAGCGTTGGTCCAGGCTCGATAAAACGTGAGTTTTCCGATGCCTGCTTCCTGAAGGCCGCGCAGGCGCGACCAGTCTACCTTCCCCTTTTTGGAAAGGCCGAACACCGCAGCAATCGAAAAATCTTGCTCGATAACTGTTTGTGGAAGGGCTTTTGGGTCGCTCACAGGCACACGAATTAACCCCGAAAGGTTATGGCCCGGTAAAGGTTGCACAGCCTGGTGACGAAAAAGTCGTCAGACTGTCCAGCAAATGTTTGATCGAAAGAGGTTATTCGACCGTCACGGACTTCGCCAGATTGCGTGGTTGGTCGACATCAGTACCCTTAACAACCGCTACATGATAAGCGAGCAATTGAACCGGGATCGCATAGACAAGCGGCGCGATAAGCGGGTGCACGACCGGCATTTCGATCGTCGCAAGACACCCCTCGCCCGCTTCTGTAATGCCTTTCGCATCGGAAATCAGAACGACCTTGCCGCCACGCGCGCGCACCTCTTCCATGTTCGAGACGGTCTTTTCGAAAAGCGGGCCGGAAGGGGCGATAACCACCACCGGAACATCGTCATCGATGAGAGCAATCGGTCCGTGCTTCATCTCACCCGACGCATACCCTTCGGCATGGATGTAGCTGATTTCCTTGAGCTTTAGCGCACCTTCGAGTGCCAATGGATAGTCCTGACCTCGCCCAAGATACAGCACGTCGCGCGCTGGCGCGATAAGGGGCGCCATGGCGGCGATATCATCGTCGTGATTGAGTGCTTCGTTCAGGCAGGCTGGCGCTTCTAGCAAGTGCTTCACGATCTCGCGCTCTTCCTCGCGCGAGATGCGTCCCTTCTTGACCGCCACGTGCGCCGCGAGTGCTGCAAGCACCGCAAGCTGACAGGTAAACGCTTTGGTCGAGGCGACACCGATTTCAGGCCCGGCGTGCGTGGGAAGGAGAATGTCGGCCTCACGCGCCATGGTGCTGGTGGGCACGTTGACGACGACAGCGATGACCTGCTTGTTTTCCTTGCAATGCCTTAGTGCAGCGAGGGTATCCGCCGTTTCACCGCTCTGCGAAATGAACAGTGCAAGACCGCCATCCTCGAGCACTGGCTCGCGGTAGCGAAACTCAGACGCGACATCGATGTCGACAGGCACACGAGCGAATTGTTCAAACCAGTATTTCGCAACAAGTCCAGCGTAATAAGAGGTACCGCAAGCGACAATCGTAAGGCGGCTGATGGCCGAAATGTCGACGTCGAACTGCGGCAGGGCAACCGAGACATCCTCACGGCGCAAATAAGATCCGAGCGTCTGGGCCACCACGGTCGGCTGCTCGAAAATCTCCTTCTGCATGAAGTGGCGATAATTGCCCTTCTCGGTCGCGGCAGCGGAGGCGCCGGATGTCTGGATTTCGCGTTCGACAGGGTTGCCCTCGCGGTCGAAAACCTGCGCGCTGGTGCGCCCGACGACGACCCAATCGCCCTCCTTGAGATACGAAATTTGCTGCGTCAGCGGAGCGAGCGCGAGTGCGTCCGAGCCAAGGAACATCTCGTCCTCGCCATACCCCACCACCAGCGGCGATCCGAGCCGCGCGCCGACCAACAAGTCAGGGTACTGGCGGAACGTGATCGCAAGGGCGAATGCACCACGCAGGCGGGGAAGGACTTCGCGAACGGCGTCGAGCGGGTCGAGACCGCGCTCAATCTGTTGCGAGATCAGGTGAGCCACGACCTCGCTATCGGTTTCGCTCTCGAATTCCCGGCCTGCGTCGGCCATTTCGGCACGCAATTCCTTGAAGTTCTCGATAATTCCGTTGTGGACGATCGCCACTTCGCCCGTGGCGTGCGGGTGCGCGTTTGCCGCAGTCGGTGCGCCGTGCGTGGCCCAACGCGTATGAGCAATACCCGTCGTGCCTTGTGCCGGATCATTTTTGAGAACTTCGACGAGGTTGTTGAGCTTCCCTTCCGCGCGGCGGCGGATCATCGTGTCTTCAAACAGCGTACAGATCCCGGCGCTGTCATAGCCGCGATATTCCATGCGCCTCAAACCATCGACGAGCCGGTCGGAAACCTCATTGGTGCTCACAATGCCGATGATGCCGCACATAGAATTGCTGTCCCCATTTTTGGTCGCCTGCCCGATGGCCGACCGCGTTAACTGTCTAAGGTTGAATAAGGCTTGAAGAAAATCGTTCCAGAGCCCGGATCAAACTTTCTGGGCACCTGAAGACGGTGCCCCGTTGGTTTTGAGGCCATCGCGCCAGAGGTAGAGACCGGCAGCGATGATCAAAGAGGCACCGATCAATGTGTATCCATCAGGCACGTCTCCGAAGAATGCCCAGCCAAGAGAAACAGCCACCAGCATCTGCACGTAGATGGCTGGCGCAACCTGTGCAGCGCCTGCGCGCGTTGTCCCGATATAGGCAAGCCAGTGAGCGGTGCTGGCAGTGACTGCGACAATGGCACAGCGAGCTACCACGTCCCAACTGGGCCAGCCGAATTGAAGCTCCGGGATGCCCGACAGGTGCGCTCCGGCTGCGCCCACGATCAGGATCGGTGCACAAAAACCTGCGACAAATACCTGCGCGGAAAGCACGCTGCCTTGCCCTGCGCTCACCCGGTTTAGCACCATCATTGTTGCAAAGAATATGGCGGAAATCAGAGGCAGCAGCGCCGCCCAACCCAACAGCGCGAGATTGGGTCGAAGAATTATGATCACACCTGCAAGCGCGATAAGAGAGATCACATAGACCTTGGGACGCACCTTCTCTCCGAGAAACAGCCCGGCCAGGATTTGCGTCAGGATCGGTGCGAGAAACCCGATTGCCATCGCCTCGGCCAATGGCATGATGTAAATCGCGGAAAAAAAGCAGGTCGAGGCAAGCGCGAGACATGTCCCGCGAGCGATCTGCAATCCCCAGTTTTGCGGGACAAATGCCGCCGGCCCTTCGCTGCGCCACAGCAACACCGAAAGCCCCATTGCGCCCAGACTGAAACGCAGGGCTGCGACCGCAAATGCGGGCCAGTCACTTGCCATGCTTTTCACCACGGCATCACCAACCGAAAGAATGGCAAAACCTGCGACGGCGATGGCGACGCCGCTGCGCTCTGTTGGACTCATGCGCGGCCCGTATTCAATCACCGGGCCGTTGGGAAGCGTTTTGAGAGGCGGTCAGGCGACTTTGCGCTGATCGACCTTGGGCGCTTTTTCGGCGACGTCCCCTACCCCTGGTCGGAGATGCCGCATCAGAACTTCAACCGCATCTTTGCGCAATTGTGCAATATCAGCACCATATGACGCATCGTAGCTCTGCATGACGCCGCGCCAGCCGGGGGCGTTATAGAAGCCCTTGAGCCGATCGTAGATGTCATCGGTCCACCACGGGACCGAGATTACTAGGCGGCTCGCGACGAAACCATTGGCATCGAATTGAAACCCATCGAGGCTCGAAAGATACGCCACGGGACGCCCGCCGCTCAGGACATTCATCGCGACCCCGCTATTGCCGCAGATAACCATGTCGCATGCAGCAATCTCGTCATCGAGCGGGTTGCCAATCGTGAGCTGGGTCAAAGGATCGTCGATCCCAATGAGCGAAAAGTCCGTCTTGAGCAGTGTTACCGGATGTTGGCGCACGATTATACGAGCGGTCGGCAGGTCGACGCGGATCGTTGCGATGAGGCTTTGAAGGGCGTCAGCCTTGGTACCCGCGGTCAGAAATATCCCGACAGTTTCAACCTTTTCGCGCCACTGCATTTCACCTGCGGTCCCCGGCTGCCCGATCAAGCCAATATCGGCGATACAACGCGAGCGGCTCTGGTAGGTCTGCGTGATCTTGTTACCGTAGAATATCGCGCAATCAGCCAGCACAGGCGGCACCACGGCCCCGTTCGCAGGAACGGGGGCATGGTTGGAATAAATTACACGCCGTCCATGCTGATGCGCAGCTGCGGACATGCCAACCGCCTCGGGGCTATAATTGCTCGCGACAATGGCCGACTTGAGCTGCGGACGGGCGGCAAAGTGGCGCGAGAAACGCATGTAGAAGGCAAGCGCGCTCGCGATCCTTGCCGACGGCATGAAGCTGTGACGGCGCACCAGAACTTTCAGGAATGACCAAAGTCGCGGGAGCGCCGCGATCATAAATAACGCTTCTCTGATTTGGCTGAAGGAGACAATGTGACCGCGCGCCACAGTGATCCGCTCGATAGCTACGTCAGGAACAAGCGCGGTGATCCTCGCAATTGTCTTATGCTCGTTCGGGAAGTTGGAGATGGCCGCAGCCTCGGCGCTTTCATCATCGAAAGGGCCAAGCGAGACCACGCATTTGAGCATGTAGGCGAACAGGATCAGCGGTTGCAAAATCTGTGTGCCCGCCATCCGATAGAGCTTATCGACGAGGCGATAGATCAGGTTCTTCGCCTTGATTTCTTCATAAACGGCCGACCGGCTTGCAGTGGTTTCCATCTCGCGCACCACGCCCAATGCGGTGGCGAGATCATAGCGATCCTTCAGATCGGTCGCAGGTGGCGAAACAGGAATGGAATGCGCTTCATCAGGAAATGCACGCTCGACCACACCTTCAGAAAACGTCCCTTGGGATTTTTGCGTATCGCACTCGAATGATTGGTCGAGTTTTACCGCTTTGAAAGCCACTCTGATCTACCCCGAAAACCGTAACTGCTCCAAGATCAGCCGGATGTACCGACCGAGAATGAAGGTCGTTATCTCAGGCAATCGTTAACAATTTAGGTTTACGAGTTATCAAGCACTGGCCGAATGCGGGTGCGACCGGGGAACAGGGCACAAGAGCGTTTGATGATTCAGAAGTTACTCAGATTGAATGCCAAGACGTTTCTGGCATTGCAGTCTCTCTTCTACGCGTTTGCGAACAGCATCGAGGCGCTCGTACCGCTTCTGCTGGCCCCGATCCTAACGCGCATGCTCGATCCGACGGGCTACGGTGTCTGGGTGCTGTTTGTCACCTATGCGACCTTCATGCGTCCGATCGTTGGGCTCACGACCCAGGACGCAATCCGCATGCGTTTCCTCGATTTCGAGCAGAAGCAGCTTGACCAGTTCACCCACACCGCCCTGTTCGTGATGGTTGTGCTGGCACTGTTCGTATCGTTCGTGACAGTGGTGTTCGGCGACTTCATCGAAACCGCCACCAAGTTTCCGCAAGCCTGGCTGGTCAGCATCGTCGTCGCCGCGCTTCTGTACGAAGTGTTCTACATGGTCCTCGCGCTCCAGCAGTTCCACAACCGCCGCAAGCAGTTCCTTGCAACGCAGTTGATCCAGGCGGTGCTGAGCATGGTCTTCATCGTGGCGTTCCTGATGTCAGGCTGGGATTGGCGCGGCGTAGTGCTTGGCCGGATGCTCGGAATGGCCTGTGCCTCGATCTATTCGCTGCGCTCGCTCGGTTTCACCATTCCGACCCTGTTCCGCGTTCCCCAACGCTCCTTCTATCGAAACATCGCGTCCTTCGGCGTCCTGTACTGGCCAGCTGGCGCGGTCGTCATGGTGGTTGGCACCACGGACAAGGTCATTGCAGCGCATTTCCTCGGCGTGGAAGCTAGCGCGATGTACGGCGTCGCAGCCTTGTTCGCCTCAGCCTTCTGGATGGTCAATTTCAGCTTCGTGATGGCCTGGACCCCGTGGCTGTTTCGCAAGCTCAAGGTGGCCCACCAAGAAGGTATGCAGGAAGTTGCCTCGGTATCGGTTCTATACTTTACGTTGGCCGCGATTGCCGCTGCAGCGTTCTATTTCTTTGCACTTATCTTCGCCCCGATCATCCTGGGCGAGGCATTCCACACCGCAATCCCGCTGCTCAAGTACATCATGCTCGCGATCGTTTTGCAGGGCTTCTTCATGCACAACATGAAATTCCTCCATTTCGACAAGCGTATTGAGATGATGTCTGCTTTCAGCGCGCTTACAATCGGCCTCAATATCTGGCTCAGCATGACATGGGCGCAGAGCATAGGAATTCGGGGTATTATGCTGGCCACGGCGGTGTCTTTCGGTGTGGCATTCATTATCAGCGGGGTGCTCGTAATCCTTCGATACGTAAACCTGCAAAAAGGAGCGAAGTCCTTTGTTGGATAACAAAAGCATTCTGGTGACCGGAGGGACCGGCTCGTTTGGCCGCGCTTTCGTCCGTACCGTGCTCAAGAAGTACCCTGGCGTGCGCCGTCTCGTGATCTATTCGCGTGACGAGCTCAAACAATACGAAATGGCCCAGGAATTCTCGCCGCAGGAAAACCCTGCGCTGCGTTACTTCATCGGCGACATCCGCGATCAGGATCGCCTGCGCCGCGCGCTCGAAGGGATCGACATCGTCGTCCACGCAGCCGCGCTCAAGCAGGTGCCGGCAGCCGAATACAACCCGTTCGAATGCATCAAGACCAATGTCCTTGGCGCGCAGAATGTGATCGAATCCTGCCTCGATACCGGCGTTACGAATGTGGTGGCGCTATCGACTGACAAGGCAGCGGCTCCGATCAATCTGTATGGCGCGACCAAGCTGTGCTCGGACAAGATCTTCACCGCCGCCAACAACATCCGCGGTGCGCGTGATCTGCGTTTGTCGGTGGTTCGCTATGGCAACGTGATCGGGAGCCGTGGCTCGGTTGTTCCATTCTTCCTGAACAAGCGGGAAAGCGGAGTTTTCCCGATCACCGATCCGACGATGACGCGCTTCAACATCAGCCTTGAAGAAGGCGTGGACATGGTCCTGTGGGCGCTCGAAAACGCGATCGGTGGCGAGATTTTCGTCCCGAAGATCCCAAGCTACCGCATCACTGACGTTGCCGAAGCGATCGGCCCGGAATGCGAGATCAAGATCGTCGGCATCCGTCCGGGTGAGAAGATCCACGAGGAAATGATCACCACCAGCGACAGCCTCAACACGGTCGACCTAGGCCCCTACTACGCGATCCTTCCAAGCACCGGCGACGAATATGTCGAAGACTACATGAAGAAGCGCGGCGGCAAGCCGGTTGAACCGGGTTTTGCGTATAACAGCGGCACCAATCCTGACTTTCTCAACGTCGAACAGATACGCGCACTGATCAGGCAGCATGTCGATCCGACGCATCAGGTGTGATGTCTGACTTCATTCCCTATGGACGCCAGTCAATCAGCGACGCTGATATAGACGCTGTCGTCGATGTTCTCAGGTCCGATTTCCTGACGCAGGGGCCAGTGGTCCCTGCGTTCGAGAACCGCGTCGCCAGCATGTGCGGCGCGGCTCACGCTGTCGCAGCCAACAGCGCAACCAGCGCGCTTCACATTGCCTGCATGGCGCTGGGCGTAGGTCCGGGCGACCGCGTCTGGACCAGCCCGCTCACCTTTGTCGCAAGCTCGAACGCGGCGCTCTATTGCGGGGCCGAGGTCGATTTCGTCGATGTGGATGAGCGGACCTTCAATATGTGTCCGGTGCGCCTTGCAGAAAAACTCGAGCGGGCCGCACGCGAAGGAACCTTGCCCAAAGTCGTCATTCCGGTGCACCTCACCGGCCAATCCTGCGATATGGCTGCAATCCACGCAGCCGCCAGCAAGCACGGCGTTCGCATCATCGAGGACGCCTCCCACGCCATCGGCGGTAGCTTTGGCGACAAGCCGGTAGGAGCCTGCGAATTCAGCGACATCGCCGTTTTCAGTTTCCACCCGGTCAAGATCGTCACAACCGGCGAAGGCGGCATGGCGCTTACCAACTCGGACGAGCTTGCCGAACTTATGCGCCTTGATCGCAGCCATGGCATAACCCGCGACGCCGAGATGCTGGAAGAGCATGACCCCGGCCCATGGTACTATGAGCAGCACCGCCTCGGCTTCAATTACCGCATGACCGACATCAATGCTGCGCTGGGCCTTAGCCAGATGGACCGGCTCACCGACTTCATTACCCGTCGCCGCGAAATAGCGCGGACTTACGATGAAGGCTTCGCGGATGTGCCCGTTGCGACACCGTGGCAGCACCCTGACGCGCATTCTGCCTGGCACCTCTATGTGATCCGAGTAGCGGCGGAAAAGCACCGCGCGGTGTTCTCTCATTTGCGCGATGCCGGGATCGGCGTGAACCTTCACTACATCCCGGTCTATCTGCAGCCATACTATCGGCGCCTCGGTTTTGAGCACGGCCTTTGCCCCAATGCAGAGAGCTATTACGCCGAAGCGATCAGCATTCCCATGTTCCCGACGATCACTCCCGATCAACAGGCCCGCGTCATGGACGAGGTAGCCAAGGCGGTGTCGGCGTGAACATCGCGATCATCCCTGCGCGCGGTGGCAGCAAGCGCATCCCGCGCAAAAATCTAAAAACCTTCGCGGGCAAGCCGATGATAGGTTTTGCGATTGAGGCGGCGATGGCCTGCACCGAGATTGAGCGCGTCGTGGTCTCGACCGACGATCCCGAGATCGCACTGGTCGCCCGCGAATTGGGAGCAGAATTGCCATTTGAACGTCCGCCAGAACTCGCCGACGATTTCACCCCAACGGTCCCCGTGGTCGCTCATGCAATAAGCGAATGCCAGAAACTTGGGTGGGACATCGCTCACGTATGTTGCATCTATCCAGGCGTCCCCTTCATCCGCACGGCTGACATCTCTGACGCGCTCGCCTTGTTGGATGAGAGCCGGGGCAAAGGCTATACGTTCCCGGTCGCGGAGTACCCCTCGCCCATCCAGAGGGCATTGAAGCGCGCGGAAGACGGCAGCCTGGCTCCATTTCAATCGGAGCACGTGACTACGCGCACGCAGGATCTTGAGCCCGCATACTATGATGCCGGACAGTTCTACTGGGCCGCCGCCAACACTTGGCTTGCAGGCGAAGATGTTCATTCGAATGGGAGCGCAATCGTGCTGCCAGCATCGCGCGTCGTCGATATCGATACACCCGAAGATTGGGAGCGCGCCGAACTCCTTTATCGCGCTCTCGGCACGGCGGGGTAAGGCGGGTGAAGATAGCCATTAGGGTGGATGCATCGGTCGAAATGGGGATCGGCCATCTCCAGCGATGCCTGTCGCTCGCTAGGGCGTTGCAAGACCTGAATACCGACGTGCGTTTCGTGACGCGCGATCTCGGCATTGCGAGCGCGAAGACAATACTAGATCGCGGTTTCGACCGGACCGTGACCCTGCCCGCGATTGACGAACTTTTCGAGCCCGATCCTGCGATCCCTCACAGTCGCTGGGCGAATGTCTCGCAGGATCGCGACGCCGAAGAGACCATCAGCGCGCTGGAGGAGTTCAGACCAGATTGGCTCGTGGTGGATCATTACGCTTTCGACGCGCATTGGCATGACCGAGTAAGCAGCGCGTTGGATTGTCGAATTGCCGTGATCGAGGATCTCGCCGACCGAGCTATTGATGCTGACCTACTGCTAGATCACAATCTCGCGCCCGATCATCGCGCAAAGTACGATGAGCGTCTCGTGGGGAAAACCCGCATACTCGGTGGAACGCGCTATGCTCTTCTCGCGCCCGCCTATGCAGACGCTCCGCCCTACGAATTCTCTGAACAGGTACGCAGCATTGGCGTTTTCATGGGCGGGAGCGACGCGCCGAACTACAGCGAACTCGTGGTCGATGCTCTAGTAGAAGCGCGCTTTGATGGACCGGTTGAGATCGTGACCACATCGGCAAACCCACACCTCGAAAGCCTTCGCCAAAGGGTCGAGGCTTTGCCCAATGCAATGCTTTCTTTCGACCTGCCCGACCTGGCTGCGTTCTTTGCGCGCCACGATCTGCAGATCGGTGCCGGGGGCGGCGCGACGTGGGAGCGATGCTGTATCGGGGTGCCAACGCTGCTTGTGATTGCCGCGGAAAATCAGAACGTCGTCGTACCCGAACTCGCGGCGCGCGGTATCGTCGCGACGGTCGAAGACCCGACGCCGCAACGGATTGCCGGGCGCATTACATCGCTGATCGGCAATCCGATAGAACGCCGTGGTTTGGCCTCGAAGGCGCGGGAGACCGTCGATGGACTCGGAGCCGTGCGGGTCGGCTTGTCGATGTTGAAAGATACGCTGTCGGTCCGAAGGGCCACCAACGAGGATGCACGACGCCTCTTCGATTGGCGAAATGCGCCTGAAAACCGGGCGATGATGACCAACCCTGAAGAGCTGGCGTGGGCAGATCACGTTGCTTGGCTCAGTCGCGTACTCGCGGATGAGACGCGCTTGCTGCTTATCGGACATGTGGGCGAGCGGGATATCGGCTCGATACGCTTCGATTTAGACGAGCAAGGCGCAGCTGAGGTCTCACTGCACATTGACGCGAGGTTTCATGCTCTGGGCCTCGGTCCCAAGCTCCTCGCGGCCGGGGAAAAGGAGAGCGGAGCATCGACCTTTCTCGCAACCGTACTGTCCAAGAACCGTCCTTCGCAAGCCTTGTTCGAGCGCAGCGGTTACGAACGAACCGGCACCCAAGATTGGCGAAAAACTGCACAATGACGAAGTCTGTTGCACCTGTGATGTTGGCGAGGTCAGACGCGCGGGCTAGGCTGCGCCAATGACGTTTCGCATCGCCATCGCAACCCCGCATGCCCGTTACGACGCGCTCACCAAGGCTTTGGACCAGAGCGACGACTACGATGTCCTGCGCATTCGCGAGAAGAATGATCTGTCGCGCGATGCCTTGGAGCAATTCGGGTGCGACTGGGTTTTCTTCGCGCATTGGTCGTGGATCGTGCCGGCCGAAATCCATGAGAATTTTCGCGCCGTCATCTTTCACATGACCGACCTACCCTATGGTCGCGGAGGCAGCCCGCTTCAAAATCTCATCGCGAGGGGGCACGAGCAAACAAAGCTTTCTGCCCTCCAATGCGAAGCCGGGCTGGACACCGGGCCAATCTATCTGAAGCGCGATTTGTCGCTTGCAGGGACCGCCGAAGATATCTTCGAGCGCGCAGCACAATTGATGTTGCCGATGATCCGCGAAATGGTGGAGCAGGACCTGAAACCTGTCGCGCAGGAAGGTGAGCCGGTTATCTTCAAAAGGCGAACACCCGATCAAAGCGCGATCGACGGCGAAGCAGCGCTCGACGCCGTGTACGATCACATCCGCATGCTCGATGCGGAAGGGTACCCCCACGCGTTTATTGAGACGGGGAATCTCAGGATTGAATTGACAAAAGCCGAACGCGAAGACGACGGCACCATCGTCGCGCGGGCACGGATAATTGCAAAGGACGCCGCCACATGACGACGATGGTGATAGCCGCACATCCCGACGACGAGGTTTTGGGCGCAGGGGGATTCGTCGCGAAACTCTCCGCTGCCGGGGAAGAGGTGCATCATCTCATTCTGGCAGAAGGCGCGACGTCGCGCGACGATGCTCGCGATGTCGCGGCCCGAGACGAAGATCTGTCTGAGCTGGCCCGCTGTGCGCACAAGGCAGCCGGAATCGTCGGCGCGGCCTCGGTCACACTTGAGAGTTTTCCCGACAACCGGATGGATGGGGTTGAACTTCTCGATGTGGTCAAGGTGATCGAGCAACACCTGGCAAAGCACAAACCGACCCGGGTGCTGACACATTCGAATTCCGACGTGAACATCGACCACCGCGTGATTCACGATGCTGTCATCGCAGCCACGCGCCCGCAGCCCGGAAACGCCGTGCGCGAATTGTTGTTCTTCGAGACGATGTCGAGCACCGAATGGCGTCCGCCTACCTCTATCAACCCGTTCGCACCGACTTATTTCGTCGACATTTCCGATCACTTGGAAACCAAATTGCGGGCCCTTGGCGCCTATGCTCCCGAGATGCGCGAGTGGCCGCATGCACGCTCGATCGAAGCGTTGGAGTATCTGGCTCGGTCGCGCGGAGCATCGATCGGCGTTCAGGCAGCGGAAGCATTTGAAACCGGGCGCATTTGCGCCTGAAAATGGATCAATTTCGATGACACCAAAAAGCATCCAGATCGCAGGCCAGACCATTGGCCACGACGCACGCCCCTACATCATCGCGGAGATGAGCGGGAACCATAATCACTCGCTCGACCGAGCATTGGAGATCGTCGACGCCGCCGCAGACAGCGGCGCGGATGCCCTCAAATTGCAGACTTACACTGCCGATACGATGACGCTCGATTGCGACGGACCGGGCTTTGTGATCGAAGACGAAAAATCGCTGTGGAACGGCCGTCAGTTACACGAACTCTACGTCGAGGCGCACACGCCATGGGACTGGCACAAGCCGATTATGGATCGCTGTGCGAGCCATGGCATGCACTGCTTTTCCACCCCCTTCGATGCGACCGCGGTCGACTTTCTGGAAGAGCTGGACATGCCGGCCTACAAGATCGCCAGCTTCGAAATGATCGACCTGCCGCTCATCCGAAGGGTTGCCGAGACCGGGAAGCCGATGATCATCTCGACCGGCATGGCGAGCGTGGTTGAAATCGGTGAAGCGCTGCGCACGTGCCGCGAGGCGGGGAATGAGCAGGTCGTCATTCTGAAATGCACGAGCACCTATCCCGCAACGCCCGAGAACACGAACATCGCCACCATTCCAAATATGCGCGAGACTTTCGGATGCCTGGTGGGCTTGTCCGACCACACGATGGGGGTTGGCGTTGCCGTTGCTGCAACCGCCCTAGGAGCCGTCTTGGTGGAAAAGCACTTCACCCTCGCGCGCGCCGATGGCGGCGTCGATAGTGCCTTCAGTCTCGAACCTGCTGAACTTGCCCTGCTCCGCGAAGAGACCGAGCGCGCATGGCAATCGCTTGGAGAGATAACATATGGCGGCACCAAGGCGGAGAGCGCGTCAAAACAGTTTCGCCGTTCGCTCTATGTCGCGCAAGACATGGCCGAGGGTGAAGCCTTTACGTCCGCAAGCCTGCGCGCAGTGCGTCCTGGCTACGGGCTTGAACCAAAGTATTACGACACACTGCTAGGCAAGCGGGTCAATCGGGCCGTGGCAAAAGGCACACCGGTTGATTGGGACCTGATTGCTTAATCGCCTTCCGATTCAATACGGACGAGATATGTGAATTTGACCAGATCGCCCTCGTGCTCGAGCGCAGGGCGATACTGCGCCAGGATGGCCTGAAAGCGTTCGTCCTCGGCAAAGACCCGGTCCCATCGAACCTTGATGTGATCGAGCGGCCAACTGGTGCTGTGGTCAAGTATCAATGCGTCGGGCGGCATGTCCTCCCACAGACGCAACATTTCATCATGGAGCATCTGACGCTCTGGCGAGGTGATCGAGATCGCCGGTGCCAAGGCGCCATTACTCTCCTTGACGTCATGGACCTTCAATTCTGATGCCGCGTAGGCATTATTCATCAGTGAAATCCATCGCATCGCGCCTTCTGACGCGAGATACTGGTTGAAAGGCGAAGGATGCATGGTGAGCAAGCCGACCCGCTTGTCTTGCACCGACAGCCCTGAGCTATCCATTGCTTCTTCGAGTTCGCTAACGGAGTCCTGATAGTAGCCGGTGCTGTGAAACTCCCCAGCGATCGGAACAACCAAGAAGACCGAGATTGCCAAGACCCACACGCGTTTCAATTTATTCCAGGCCATCCAGAGCCAGCCGATGTATGCGAGCGTGATCGGGAATTCATGGTGGCTGTACCAACGCGACTGCATCCAGGCCGCAATCACCGCCCCCGCAACCATAGCCAAGCCGATGGCGGTGATCCGCAAGGGCAGCTTGTAGATGTAAGCGAGCGCAAGGAGTGCCAGCGCGAGCGCCGAATGGATCGCTAGTTTCGCCCAATTTCGAACGGGATTGTCGATGTTGGCATCGATGGCGCTGACCATGATGCCGATTGCTTCGCGCTCGGCCGGATCAATAACGAGCCAGAAAAACAGGTAGAGCGCGACAATCGCGCCCGACACGAGATTCTCGATCCGGAATAGTGACACGAGCCGACGCTGGATCACAGCATCAGCCAGTTCAACCAGCAGTACAACAATCGCATAAAGATATTTGAGCGTGAGCGTCGCACCCAGCCAGGCGCCAACAAGAAGCCTGGTTTTCCAGCCAATCTTGGAGCTGTCCGGGTCCGACAACCGTAAGACTAGGTAGGGCCATAGTCCTAGCACGACCATATGTTCGCGCAGGCCGAATACATTTTTGTAGAGGACAGGCAGCACCACGAGGACGGCCGCTGGCACCAACAGGAACAACGGTGTTGCCCCCGCGGTCTCGCGCCTGATCCGGTATGCCAGTGTTGTCGAAAAGAGGACCGCAAGACCAGCCAACAAGATAGCCGACAGGTCCAGCCGCAAGCCAGTGAGTTCGCTCAAGGGAACCGCCAGACCGTACCAGCCTCGCTCAGCAGGTGGGAAATACAGGCTGTATTCGTCAAATGCATCGCCCAGCGCATCAGCCAGTTGGGCCGATAGCGTTATTCCCGCCAGATCCTGATGAGGCGAATAGACCAGCAGATAGAAGGCCAGGACGGCCGTCAGAAGCACCACTGAAAACAGAACATAGAAGATAGTCCCGGCCACGCCGGACGCGTTCAGCTTACTTGCCGAACCGATTTCGAAACGGTCGGGTAAGGCCATGCCGTCTGTATTTTCGGAGGTCATCACCATCCTATCGAATTGCGGGCGCCAGGTCCCTCGCGCTCATGCGGGGGGACTAGGGCTAAACCATTTGAGCTTGGTTAACGATAGACTGATCCAGTTAGACACGATCCTCGCAGGAAGAAAACCGGTGCGCCGCACCCCTCGCACCAGCGAACAGGCCTTGATCGTGAGCCTCCCGATACCTGACCATGGCCACTCACTTAACCGTGTCCTAACCTTTATTCTTCACTGCTGACCCTTGAAAGAACGCAAATTGCCGGAAGTCTGGCGCGACATTCGAGACGTCGCGGAAGGCTCAGCGCTCTGTTGACGGGGGAACACCAAAATCATGGCTGATGCGGCAGCCCTGCCAAATGCACCGTCATCGCGCCGGTCGACCGTCGAGCCGGGCGAATGGCGTGCCTTAAAGAACTGGTTGCTGGTCTGGGTGGTGCTCGCAAATGCGGGCTTTGCGCTCATGTATTTTGTCGGATCGCCCCCGCGTTTTTTCGAGATCATGGTCTTCGGCGCGGTCGGCCTGGTGGTGCGCAAGCGTTCCTACGCCGTCCAGCTGGCCGCTTTCCTTGCCATGATGGCCTTCTCTCTCCTGTCCTTCATCGCAGGCCTGTTCAACCTAGGCATGGCATCCCTGACACACTCGATCATGTTCTTTGCAGAACTCGATGTGAGCCAGTCGATCGAGTACGTCGCAGGAAGCATCCTCGTAGCTGCGCTGATCCTGGTCGCCGGCCTCATCATGCGGCGTCCGACGTCGTTCGAAGATCAACGAATGACGCTGCTTGCCGCGGGTGCGACCTTATCACTGGCGCTGGTCGATCTGTATATGGGTTACGGAATGCGCGGGCACTACAACCGGGTAGCCGCAGCGGGAGCACCTTTTGAGTCGGCAATCGAGAATTCGAACATCGTTCCAGCCTCGGGAGCGCTAGAGCGCAACCTGCTGGTCGTCATGGTAGAGTCCATGGGCGTGCCGGTTGGCAACGAAGAAATGGATGCCCTGCTCTTTCGCCGGTTTGACAATGCAGGCGTCAAGTCCCGCTTCGAGGTTTCGAGAGGGACAACCACGTATTACAGCTCGACCACGTCGGGCGAAATCCGCGAATTGTGCGGGCGCTGGGGTGAATATCACGACCTGCGCGAAAATGCCGATCGAGGCTGTCTGCCTGCAAAATTCGCCGAGCAAGGCGTGCCAACGACCGCCTACCATTCGTTCGATGGCAAATTCTTCGATCGCAATTTGTGGTATCCCAATATCGGTTTCCAACACGCGCATTTCCGCGAAGCCCTGGCCGAAGGGGGTGCCGAGAGGTGCGGAGGCGTTTTCCCCGGTGTGTGCGACCGCGATGTTCCCGCCCAGATCGCCGGACGTCTCAAGGAGACGGAAGAGCCGCAATTCGTCTATTGGCTATCCGTGAACTCGCATCTGCCCGTCCCATTGGAAAGCAATCTTGACGTGGAGAATTGCGAGCGGATTTCGCCGGTACTTGCGAAGGACTACCCAATGATCTGCCGCCAATTCGCGATTTGGGATGCGATGGACGCGGCGCTGGTCAAGGAAATCCTAGCTCCTGATTTCCCGGCTACCGACATCCTTATCGTGGGCGACCACATGCCGCCCTACTTCGATCGACATAATAGGCAGCAATTCGCCCCGGATCGTGTTCCGTGGTTGTTGCTGAAATGGCGCGGGTGAATGCGTAGCTGAGTTTCGCATTCCGATCCTTAGTCCCTGCCAATTCCATTGCTGTCACGCCAAGAGCACTCGCTGCAAATCATTAGCTACGTGATCCGCCGGGTAATCCCATGTTTACCATGGCTTGTGACGAGATTTACCGCCGGATCGCATCAACCGCCTGGCGCAATTCACCTGAAACCTGCGGGAAATTTTAGAAAAAAATAAGCTTTCCCAATTATTCACCAAATTTCGAGAGGCGCTCTTCGCGATAAAACGCGATTGCGCACGTGGATTGATTTAGTGCCTGGGGGCTTGAGAATGAGCGCATTCGGCAAAAAGGGTGGCGCAGGCGGCATGAGGCCCGGCGCCAAGCCCGCTTTCGGCGTAGCCCGGCCGATGAAGGGCAGTAGCCCGAAAGCTGACGAAGCTAGCGGTGGCGAACAGTTTCCCCCGCTTCCCGGTGATGGAGGCAGCGCAGAGCCTGCGAAGGCCAAGGCTGCACCTCCTCCCCCTCAGCAAGGCGGCGGCAACGCCACCGCCAATGCGATGGACCGCCTCGCCGAACGCATGAACTCGGTCAACGCTGCTGAAAGCGAAGCCGGTGGTTTCGAAGCGAGCGTTCACAAGATCAAGGAACAGGTGCTCCCGCGCCTGCTTGAACGTGTCGACCCGGAAGCCGCAGCGACGCTCACCAAGGAAGAGCTGTCCGAAGAATTCCGTCCGATCATCATGGAAGTGCTGGCCGAGCTCAAGGTCACGCTGAACCGCCGCGAGCAGTTTGCGCTCGAGAAGGTCCTGATCGACGAACTGCTGGGCTTTGGTCCGCTAGAGGAGCTCCTCAACGACCCGGACGTGTCCGATATCATGGTCAACGGCCCAGATCAGACCTACATTGAAAAGAAGGGTAAGCTCGTTATTGCGCCGATCCGGTTCCGCGATGAACAGCACCTTTTCCAGATCGCCCAGCGTATCGTGAACCAGGTCGGCCGCCGCGTCGACCAGACCACGCCGCTTGCCGACGCCCGTTTGAAGGACGGATCGCGTGTTAACGTCATCGTGCCACCGCTTTCGCTGCGCGGCACCGCTATCTCCATTCGTAAGTTTTCCGAGAAGCCGATCACCTTGGACATGCTCAAGGAATTCGGTTCGATGTCGGAAAAGATGTGTACCGCGCTGAAAATCGCGGGCGCATGCCGGATGAACATCGTTATCTCGGGCGGTACGGGTTCGGGTAAAACGACCATGCTCAACGCCCTGTCGAAAATGATCGACCCGGGCGAGCGCGTGCTGACCATCGAGGACGCCGCCGAACTTCGCCTGCAACAGCCGCACTGGTTGCCGCTCGAAACGCGCCCGCCGAACCTTGAAGGGCAAGGCGCGATTACCATCGGCGACCTCGTGAAGAACGCCCTGCGTATGCGTCCTGACCGCATCATCCTGGGTGAGATTCGCGGCGCGGAATGTTTCGACCTTCTCGCCGCCATGAACACGGGCCACGACGGTTCGATGTGTACGCTTCACGCCAACTCGCCGCGTGAGTGCCTTGGCCGTATGGAAAACATGATCCTGATGGGCGACATCAAGATCCCGAAGGAAGCTATCTCACGCCAGATTGCGGAATCGGTCGACCTGATTGTTCAGGTGAAGCGTCTGCGCGACGGTTCGCGTCGCACGACCAACATCACCGAGGTGATCGGGATGGAAGGCGATGTGATCGTCACGCAGGAACTGTTCAAGTTCGAGTACTTGGACGAGAGCGAAGACGGCAAGATCATGGGCGAATTCCGTTCTTCAGGCCTACGCCCCTACACGCTCGAAAAGGCGCGTCAGTTCGGCTTCGACCAAGCGTATCTGGAGGCGTGCCTTTAAAGGCTGCCCAGAACCACCGGCAAACTCATCGCGAGGCATCCGCCTCCAATGATAGCCAGCGCAACGAACAGGCTCGTCCACGGCATAAAGCCGACTTGTTCGAGCCGTTCGGGCGAGCGCCTTTTCTCGCGCAGCCGGTCCATGATCAGGCAGAAAATTGCCAACGCCCAGCAAACAGCGCCAACTAAAGCGAGCTGAACCGCGTCGCTGGCAAGCGCAATCTGTGTAAGCAATTCCATGGTGCCGCCGATTTAAGCAAGGCTGGCCATTGCGCAATCCCGGGATGCTTATAAAGCGGGCGGCATGGATGGCTCGGTAGCTCGCCCTCGCCCGTATCTGGCGCTCAGCCTGCGTCTAGCCACCGCCGGAACTCTCGCAACGATGTCGATGCTCGTCAAAGTGGCAGGCGAACGCGGGGTCGAGCTGACCGAGCTTATTTTCTGGCGTCAGGCAATCACGCTGGTGTGTGTTGCCGTCCTGCTCGCCGCGATGGGTCGGCTTGCCGATATCAAGACCAAACGCCTCGGTGCTCACGCGCGGCGAGCTGTGCTCGGCATCATCGGAATGTTCTTCGTCTACGGCGCGGTGATGCTCCTGCCGCTTGCCGAGGCGACAGCGCTCAGCTTCACCGCGCCGTTCTTCGCTGTTGTCCTGTCGGTGCTGCTCTTCAAGGAGAAGGTTGGCCGCTATCGCTGGGGTGCGGTCGTGCTTGGATTTGCAGGCGTTCTGGTTCTCACGCAGCCCGCATTCGGCCTTGGCGCAGAATCTTCGGTCAGCCTATTCGGTGCGGCAGTGGCGCTTATCGCCGCAGCGCTTGTGGCCGTAATCAGCTTCCAGATCCAGGATCTCAACAAGACCGAGGCGCCCTGGAGCATCGTCTTCTGGTTTTGCGCCTTCACCACGCCGCTGATGGCGCTTGCCCTGCCCTTCGTGATCGGACCGCACGATGCCGAAACCTGGGGGATCATCGTTGCCATGGCCCTGTGCGGGGCGCTTGCGCAGATCTTGCTCACTTCATCTCTGCGCTTCGGATCTGCAGGCGTGATCCTACTGATGGATTACACTTCGTTGCTCTGGGCGACTTGGTACGGGTGGAGCATTTTCGAGCGGACACCGCCAGCGTCGCTCTGGCTAGGCGCGCCGCTTATCGTGGCCGCAGGGCTGCTCATCGCATGGCGTGAGAGACAACTGGCTGTGGCTCGAGCGCGTCGTACCGAAACGATGGAACCATAGCGCCAATTGAAGGGTTTTGTGTCCGTGATCATCAACCCCCGAAGGAGAACCCCATGATCCGCAAGACTATTCTCGCAGTCGCACTTGGTGCGATGACCCTCGGCGCCGCCGCATGCAACACCGTCCGCGGCGCTGGCGAAGACCTTCAGTCGGCAGCAAATGCGGTTGACGAAGAAACCTAAGCGGACCCCCGCTGGAAGCAAATTGGGCTCACCCTCCGGGGTGGGCCCTTTTTTGTTGTGCGAGATACAGAATACGGCGACTATCAGGTCAGCGAAAAGGAGCCCTGACCGATGAAACGCAAGATTCTCACCGCCGTCGCGCTTGGCGCGATGCTCACCGCTACTGCTGCCTGCAACACCGTTCGCGGCATGGGCGATGACCTGAAATCGGTGGCTGATGCGGTCGACGACGAAACCTGAGCGCGCTCAGGCGCTGCGGAACACCAGCGTGAGATTGTTGGCTGGCATTTCGTAGCGCGCAGTGCGGGCGAAACCGTGCGTGCTCGCCAGCTTGCCCAAATCCTCAGCATTGCGGATGCCCCACTCGGGGTTGCGAGCGCGCAGGCCTTCATCAAACGCTTTATTTGATGGCGTGGCCTCGACGTCCTGCTCAAAATATGGGCCATAAAGGATAAGCGGCAAATTCCTGCCGCTCAACAATTGGGCAGCGCCTCTGAACAATCCCTCCGTCGCAGCCCACGGCGCGATGTGGAGCATGTTGATGCACACAATTGCATCAACGCCCATGATCTCCCATTCACTCTCCGTCTGCGTATCGAGCACCATAGGCATGGGCAGGTTGGTCCCATCGTAATCACTACGATAGGCGAGGATTGAGGCGATGGCTTCGCGGTCAAAGTCGCTGGGCTGCCATTCAAGCTGCGGGAAACGGCCTGCGAAGAAGACGGCATGTTCCCCCGAACCGCTTGCGACCTCGAGCACCCGGCCGCTTGGCGGAAGTTCCTTCTCAAGGACTTCCGCAATGGCCTCCCGATTGCGCAGAGTTGCAGGCGCGTGCTTTTTCATCGTCAGGTGAACTTGTAGTGTCAGGACACTTGCCGGTCCTGCCCTTCCCAATATGGCGCGCGCAATTGACGCCGCAGGATCTTGCCGGACGCATTGCGCGGCATCTCGGCAATGATGTCGATGCTTTTGGGGACCTTGAAAGGAGCGATGCGTTCGCGCGCATAGGCGAGCACGTCGCCTTCCTCGATCTCCATGCCCGGCTTGGGCACACAACAAGCTTTCACCTCTTCGCCCCAGCGTGCCGACGGAATACCGATCACCGCAACCTCTGCAATCGACGGGTGGCCGAAGATCGCATTCTCGACCTCTGCGGGATAGACGTTCTCACCGCCAGAGATGATCATGTCCTTGATGCGGTCCTGGATGTAGACATATCCGTCCGCATCCATGATCCCGGCATCGCCGGTGTGGAGCCAGCCATCCTCGTCGATCGTCTTCGCTGTGGCTTCGGGAAGCTTCCAATATCCAGCGGTGTTTGATGGCGAGAGGATGCAAATCTCGCCAATCTCGCCCAGCGGGACCTCCTTGTTGTCTTCTCCGCGGATCTGGATTTCGACCCCGGGCACGGCCTTGCCGGCCGAACGCATGCGCTCATTGCCTTCGAGCGAGTGATCATCGGGCGGGAGCATTGTCACCGTGCCCGTCGTCTCGGTCATCCCATAGACCTGCAGGAAGCCAGTGCCGGGCATGGTACCCACCGCCGCCTTGAGCAATTCGAGCGGCATGGGTGCAGCGCCGTACATGAGATAGCGCAGGTTCGAGAAATCGGTTTCCTTGGCCAGCGGGTGCTGGATCACGAATTGGATCGCAGCGGGCACCAGGAACATGTGCGTTGCGCCGTTCTGAATCGCACTCAGAACGCCGTCAGGCGTGAATTCGGGCAAAATGTGCCCGCGAATGCCATTTGCGACTGCAATCGCCGAAAGACCTGTACCGCCGATATGCGCGCAAGGCATGGCCGCAAGGATGCAGTCTCCTTCTTCGTATTTGTGCCAAGGGGCTTGCTCTTCGAGGCTCGGCTTGCGCAGCGAGAAGAGGTTGGTGTTGGAAAGGCCGACACCCTTGGGATTTCCCGTGGTGCCCGAGGTGTAAAGCTGGAGCACCGGATCGTCGCCATGAGCGGGTTCGTATTTCGCCGGCTCCATGTCGAGCGCCTGGCGAACGGCTGTCTCGGCTTCGACCACACGTGGCGCATTCTCCATCGAACCGGTCACTTCGCTCGCTGTGTCGATGAATTGCTCTTCGACGAAGAGGACCTTGGTGCCGGTGTCGCCAAGAATGTAGGCGATCTCCGGCGGGGCAAGCCGCCAGCCGATGGGTGCCATCACGACGCCCACGCGCGCAGCTGCGTAGAGCAGCATGAAATAGCGATCGGAGTTCTTGCCCAGCCAGGCAATCCGGTCACCGTGGCCTACGCCGTGGCTCTGGAAATAGGCGATCAGCTGCCGGGTCTGGAGATCGGCCTCACCATAAGTCGTCGCACGCTCGCCCATTTCGAGCGCGATGCCCTCAGGCCGTTCCTTTGCCCAGAAGCTCAGGAATTCGTCAAAACTCAACATGTCGTGATTGGCGTCGCTGGCCATTGGCTACCCTCTCTACCCCGGATTGTTCGCTTGCCGTAGGGTTAGCCAAGATTGTGGCGCCGCGTCCAACACTTTGATGTTGTCGTTTGGGTCAGGCCGGGCGACCTTGCTTTCGTGCTGCCGGTTCGCGCGCGATCAGCCAGACCAGCAGACCGACCGGGCCAAACAGAAATGTCGCCAACAAGACCGGGGCCTGAAGGATGCGCGAGATGCCCTTTGCATCACCGTCGCGCGCGATCCAGAGGCCTACGAAGAGGTCGAAGGCGAGGTAGTGCACCCAGCCAAGCGTCAATCCGGCATCGCTCCCGAACAGGGTGCGCACGCCTTCGATACTGGTGAAATTGCCACCGTCACTTCCAGTCGCAAAGCCTGTCAGCAGCGCAGTCAGAATGCCTGCATAGAGCAAGCACAGCACTCCGACGCCCAGGTAGAGCAACGCCGACAGCAGAGCTGGCCAGCGCGGCAACAGGATCAGCGCTGCCCACCCGACCATCGCCATCAAATTGGCGCCATTGAAAACCAGCCCCCAGTCCATGCCTTCCCCCCTTTATTCAGGCGCGGGCGTCTCGGCCTTTGCCCTCCATTCGCGCGCAGCCCGCTTCATGGCCTCGTTGTCGTGCGTAAAGCGCCCTGCCGCCTTACGCATGGCCAGACCAAGCGCCGCCTCGCAAACGAGGTCGGACGAGATCGAACGATACATCTCCCACTTTGCCGGGAGCAGCGGATCGATCACCGGGCTAGCAAATCGCGCCGCCGCTTCCACGGGACGCAGGTCGCCTTTTCGCTGTCCCCGCAGCAGGCCAGGGCGCAAGATATCGAGCCGCTTGAAGCCGACCTTGGACACTTCGGCTTCAACTTCGCCCTTGACCTTGAGGTAGAAGTTCTTCTGGCGCGGATCGGCGCCGGCAGAGCTGATCAGGACCATGTTGCGAATGCCCGCATCGACTGCGGCTCTGGCGGTTGCGAGGACGAGGTCATGATCGACCGCGCGAAACGCCTCTTCATCGCGCCCGGCCTTTTTCCATGTTGTACCCAAAGCGCAGATCAGTGCCCTGGGCTTCACGGCCTCGAGGACTTCGCCCCATTTCTCGGTCTCGGCGATGAACATTTCGACCCGCGCACCCTTGGGCAGATCCATTTCACGCCGCGCAATGCCGACGATGCGCGCCTGATCGCCGGCGCTCGAAATCTCGATCAGCCTCCGACCGATCATGCCGGTCGCTCCAACCAGGCCAATGCGGAGAGGTGCTTTATCGTGCGCTCCGTATTCGGTCATGCCGCGCTCCATTCGTCGATCTGGCGCTTAGACATTCACGAGCCCCTGCGGTTGCTCGCCATAAATCGCCTCGCATGCCCGAATGGCGAAGCGGTCGCTCATTCCTGCGATGAAATCGGCGATTATGCGGCTTCGACCTGGCTCGGTATCGGGCAGGCGCGCTTGCCATTCCTCCGGCATGAGCCGCTGGTCTTGCGAGTAGGCTGCGAAGAGCCGCGCGATCACGTCTCTTGCTCGCTCAGCGGCGCTGACCTGTTCCGGATGATAATAGAGTTTGTCGTACATGAAGGTCTTGAGCGCCCGTTCGTTCTTTTCCATTTCCGGCGAAAAGCCCGCCAGCTGTCGCCCTGCATCGCGAACCTCGGCGACCGAACCGATGTTTTTTACCTGCGCCCGCGTGTGTTCGAGCACATCGTTCACCATCAGGCCGATTTGATCGCGGATGAGTTCTCGCAGCAGGCGCTCGCGCGGGGCGTTGGGAAAGCGTTTTTCGACCGATCGCCACTGGTCTGCGAGGAAATCCAGTTCCATCAGGTCATCGAGGATCAAAAAGCCTGCTCGCAGCCCATCATCAATATCGTGGTTGTCGTAAGCAATGTCGTCCGAAATCGCCGCCACTTGCGCTTCCAGCGACGGCCAAGTGCCAAGATCGAGCGGGAAGGCTTCGTCGAGTTCAGCGAGCGCCCAGTTGGGCGCTGCTACAGGGCCATTGTGCTTGGCTAACCCTTCGAGCAAGTCCCATGTGAGGTTGAGACCCTCATGCTCCGGATAAGGGCTCTCGATCCGCATTACGGTGCGCAGCGCCTGCGCGTTGTGACAAAAACCGCCGTGCCGGGCCATCGCCTCGGACAAGGCCGCTTCGCCTGCATGGCCGAACGGTGGATGGCCGAGATCGTGAGCGAGGCACAAAGCCTCGGTTAAGTCTTCGTCCAGGCCTAGCACCCGAGCCAACACTCGGCCGATCTGCGCGACTTCGATCGAGTGCGTCAGCCGCGTGCGGTAGTGGTCGCCATCGGGTGCGATAAAGACCTGCGTTTTCGACTTGAGCCTGCGAAAACTCATTGAATGGATGATGCGGTCGCGGTCGCGCTGAAAGTCGGTGCGCGGGCCGCGCGTTTCGCCGCCACTCAGGGGCGGCGACGTCTCACCGGGCCGCGCGAATTCGCGTCCGCCATGGGCGAAGGGGTCTGCTGAGTAGGGGGCGCGTGTTGTCACGGGCATACCGCTTAAGTCACCGTGACAGTCCGCTCAACGGGAACAGAACGGCAACCCGCCACGATTGCGGTGGACAGCAACAAAACGCCGCCTCAGCGGCGCTCGAAAGACGCGATTTCGGGAAAAAATGGGACCGCCCACCGGGTGCAATGGGGGGGTGGTAGGCGGTCCCAAGAGCCCTAAAGCTCTTGGGTCATTCGGAGCGACCCGAAGACCCGGAATCTGCCTGTTACTTTTCGATGACAAATTCCTCGCCGCACCTATAGGCCGCGATGGAATGTTGCACCCCGTGCATTGTTGCTATGCGGCCAAGCGTTGCGTGCAAGGGTCGAGCTGCAGATTAATTCACCAGTTCCTGCTCAAGAATCCAGTCTGCAGCCGCTTCGCAGTGAATTCGAGTTGAATCGAATACCGGCAGGACATTGGCATCGACATCGACGACAAGGTCGAGTTCCGTGCAGGCAAGAACGATGGAATCCGCCCCTTCCTGAGCCTTATTCGTTATGATCGTCTTCATCGCGCGCTGTGCATCGCGCGTCACCTTGCCAACCATCAGCTCGTCGTAAATGATCCGGTCAAGCGTTTCGACATTGATCATGTTGGGCGGCAGCAGATCGATCCCGTGCGCAACGAGCCTCTTGCGGTAGAAGCTCTCGGTCATCACGTTGCGCGTCCCGATCAGAGCAGCGGTCTTGTGCCCCGCACGCTTCAGTGCCTTTCCGACGTAATCGGCAATGTGGAGGATCGGAATGTCGACGCCTGCCGAGACGTCGTCATAAAGCTTGTGCATGGAATTGGCGCCTATGATCAGCGCTTCTGCACCTGCGCCTTCGAGGCGCTTGGCGCTTTCGGACAGAATGCCGCTTGCGCGCTTCCAATCCTTTTCTTCGCGCAGCGCATAGAGCTGGCAAAAATCGAGGCTTTCTATCAGCATCGGCGCCGATGCCATGGGGGCAGCGCGGCGTTGCACGATACGGTTGATCCGGTCGTAATAAATCCCGGTCGACACCCAGCTCATGCCGCCGATCAGTCCCAATTTTCGCAAAGCCATTCCTCGAATCCATACTGCGCCGCACAACGATGTAGCCACCAAGCGCGCTATCCGTCCATAGGGCGTGGATTGCTCAGGCGAATTAGCCGTTTAGATGGCTAACGCTGTCTTAACGGTCAGCCTTGCTCAAGTGTTCCCAGCCAACTGCGCAAGTCGCGAAGCGATGGCTCGGCGGTCTCTTCCTGCGGGAGATGGCCGATGCCCTCGTAGATCACGAGCTCGCTTTGCGGCAGCGTTTCGTCGAGCCAGCGTCCGGCGCTCACAGGGATGAGACGGTCCTCGTCTCCCCACAGGATCAGCGTTGGCATCGAGAGTTGGGCAATTTCTTCACGGGTGAGCGGCTGATATTCCGTGCTGAAGCGCGCCATGGTCGCCGCTCGGTTGCCGGGATAGCGAAGCAGCTCCCAATAGCGATCGATCATGTTCTCGGTGACGATCTCCTCGACCGAGACCGATTGCTCAAGGCTCTGCGCAATCAGGCTGCGCGGGGTGATCTGCTCGGCGATCCGGTTGATCCCCGGCGTGCGAGCGATTGCGAAGCCGATATTGCCGCTGTCATCGTCATCTTCGCGCACCTCGACTTCGCGCCTTGGGACACCGCCGGCATCGACAAGCACCATGCCGATTACTCGCTCAGGATAGGCCGAAGCAAACGCCAAAGTGTGCTTGCCGCCCATCGAATTGCCGCCGATCACGAAGCGGTCGAGTCCAAGGCTATCGGCAACTTCGCGGATATCTTCGGCGTAGTTTTCGCGGCTGTAGTCGTGCTGTGGGTCAGGACCGGTCAAGCCGTGCCCGACCTGATCGAAGCGAATAACACGGTAGGTGTCCCGCAACCCTTGGGCCCATGGCTCCCAGGTATGCAGGTCCGCGTTTGATCCGTGCAGCAGGATGATAGGCAAACCATCTCGAGGGCCCTCGTCACGAAGGTGGACGGTAACGCCACCATCGATTTCGACGAATTGCGAGGGCGCACCGCCATACTTTGCGCGCATCTCGTCGGCGTCGGTGTCAGGCGTTCGGAAAATCAGGAAAAGGACGACGAGAAGCGCGGCGATGACGCCAATGATGCGCAGAGCCCACTTCAACTGCCCATCTCCGCAATCCAGTCACGCATCAGCGCTACCGCCTCTTCATCAATCGTGGAGCGTCCGAGTTCGGGCATCGCAACGCCCGGCTCGTTCGAATTCATACGATGCACAAGGATCGAGGCGTCCGGATCGCCCGGCTCGATCGAGACAAGCAGCCCCCCTGCCCCGCGTCCCGCAGCGACCGGCGGCTTGTTCACGCCGAGCGCGAAAGGCGCATCCTGCTCCCAACGCAGGTCGAGACCTGAATTGGACGCGCCTCCGCCCGGCCTGTGGCAGTGAGCGCAGTTCACATCGAGATAGGCCCTCGCCAGCGGCTCCTTGCCAACGCTCGCATCGCTCCAGCGTGGCATCGCCTTTGCGACCGTCGGCGCCCTATCCAGCTTTCCCGACGCGGCGAGCTGCTCGAGCAATTCCGGCGCAAGATTGCGTGCCTTCGGGCCGATGGGGATTACCGCGTCGTCGAGCGAATGACAGGCCTTGCACTGGTTCTTGTTCGGGATGCGGTAACTGATCTCCTCGCCGCCCGGTGTAGTGATCGGAATGCGACCTCCAGCGAGCGCTAGGCGCGCCTCGGTCTGCTCGTCGTTCCAGCGATACGGCAGCGCGACCCAGCCATCGGCGCGGTTCAGCAGTACGCGCGTCTCGATGAGCGTGCGATCCTCGCCCTCGCCAAAAGCGAAGGTCTTGATGATCGCCGAGCCGACAGGAAACTGCAGCAGACCGTCCCCGCTCGGCTCGATCACTGCCCCATCGGGCACGTAGAGGAAGCGCAGCTTGTCCGCGCCGTCCGAATAGAGCGGCGTGTTGAGCTCGTAGGGGATCACGCCAGGCGACGGCACCTGCGCATCGGCGTGGATGAAGAAACCGAATTCCTCGAGCGTGCGCGGGAAGCCATCATCCGTGATCGCGTTGTCGGAAACCTCGGGAGCGACCAGCCGCGCCTCCGCCATTGCGCCGCCCAGCGCCACCGCGCTGCCCGCAAGCATGAGGGCGGCGAAACGCATCAGATGCGCTCTTCGAGTTCAGGCGGAGCACCGATGCCGCTGCGATCGAATTCGGCGGTAGGCACAGGCACGCTCAGCGGCGCGGGAGAGGCCCCTGCAACGCCCTTGCCCGGCTCGGGCAGATTAAGCGTCCAGCCAGCGGTGCCATCGACAGCATAAAGGCTGCCAAGTCCGTCCCACATCACCGGAGGCAGCGCACCTCCGAAAGCGGCCATCAGCATCTCTGCACCTTCAAGCTGCGGATCGTCGCCTCCGCGCCCATAAAGGTTTTCGCCCACCACGATGTTGCGCGCGAGCGGGTTGTAGCGTTCGTCCTCGAAGCTTTGGGTGTAGGCGATCACCATGATCGGTGCGGTTGGGTTCTCGTCGATGATGTTATCCTCGATGAGAACGCCTTCATTGGCCATCACCATGATGCCCGTGCCCCTGCGAACACCAGCAACGATGTTTCCGGGAGGCGCGAAGTTCGCGGTATCGTTCGCAACCACAAGGTTGTTCGCAACCACCACATTGCCACCGCCCATTACCGGCAGGCCGGGCAGATCGAACACCAGAATGCCGCCTGTATTGCGCGTCGCGATATTGTGTTCCACCAGCGCGTTACGGCTGTTCTCGATCTCGATCCCGGCAACGTTTGCCTCGGCAATCGAATTGCGCACGGTGATGCGGTTCGACTGACCAACGTAGATCCCCGCGTCCGAAGCGCCCGTGACCTTCACCCCGTCCACCAGCACACCGGTGCTTTCGACCGGGTAGATCGCATAGGCACCATTCGATGGGTCCGGCCCGTTCGTCCAGGTCACGCGAACCCGGTAATAAACGATATTGTCAGCACCCTTGGACTTGATCCCGTCGCCCTTGGGATTTTCGAGCGCGAAGTCGCGCAGGGTGACGTTGTCGCTGGTAACGAGCAGGCCTTCGCCCGATCCTTCCTGCGAGGTGAAATCGAGCACTGTCCCGTCCATTCCGGCCCCGCGAACGGTGACTCCCTCGACGTCGAGGCTGAGCCCGTCCGTGAGCGTGTAGCGCCCGGCTTCCAGCATGATGGTGTCACCCGGCTCTGCCAGGATCAACGCTTCCTGCAGGCGCTCCTGCGCGCCATCCCCCGGGCTAATCGAATGCGTTTCAGCCAAGGTCGGCGCGGCACTGGCAAGCAGCGCGGCGGCGAACGAAATCCTGATCATCACGTGTGTCTCCCTCTCCGCCTTGCATGATGAAGGCCAAGAGGTTGCAAGACAAGACCCATTCAGCCGCCGGACTGAGCCATTTCTAGCCCTTCGCGTGACAGACGCCGTCCCGGTGCGAATTCGAGCGACTGGCGGAAAGCCTCCGCCGCGTCGTCCTCGCGGCCCATCGCCAGCAAGCGTTCGCCCAGAATCTCCCAACTGGGCTTGGGCATTATCGGGGGCCCGAACACCACCGGAAGAGCGCTTTCGGCCTCTGCCGCGGCTCGCAGGGCCTCAAGACCGGCCGTTTCCTTGCCGCTTGCAAGCAGCTCAAGAGCAGCGACCTGCGCGACCCAGCGCTCGGCCCACGGCATCGTCGTACGGTCGTCGGGCGACCATCGCGCAAGGCCCTTGGCTAGCGGCTCAATGTCGGCCTGCATCGCGGCGAGAATACCCTCGAGCATCGCCGCATCATCATGATGGCGAAGCGCGTTGATGTGCGCTTCCTTCAGCCGGACGACCGGGAATTGCCGCGCGCTCTCGTCCAGCTCCTGCGGCCAGATTTGCGTGTCCACGGCCTGCCACCCGGCCATTGTGATATAGCTCCAGACCGGACCATAGAGCCTCTGTTCTCTCCCATCGGCCAAAGCGACAGCGCGGCAAGACGCGACCCGGTCGCTCGCATCTTCGCCCTGTTGAAGAAGCGCGTAGACCAGCCACTCATTATAGTGGCCGCAATCTGCAGGCGGTCGGCCCGCTGCCGTGCGCTGACGGTCAACGACCGCATCGGCGAGGATATTGGCCTTTTCCGAGGCCTCCCAATCGGCGAGCGCGTGGAAGATGTGGCTTATCATGTGCTGAGCGTGCCCTGCATCGGGCGCGACCACGGCATAACGCTGCGCCATACGTTCGCCGAGCGGGGCGTGGACCGGATCGTCATAGGAATGGATCAGGTAGTGCAGGATGCCGGGATGCATCTCATGGGTCATGAAGCCGGGTTCGAGGATGCCTGCCGCCTCCATGTAAAGCGCGATCTGCCGCCCGCCATGCGAGGAGCCGAGGACCGCAAGACCGGTGAAAGCGCGTACGTCGATATCATCGGGGTAGTCGGCCAGCATCGCCCGCATTGCGGCGAGGTATTCAAGGTCCCGCGCTTCCTTCTCGCCGTCTCCGTAAAGCGTCTCCACCGCGGCGAGCCACCGGCTTTCCATAGGATTGCGCGCCTTGGCCGCGCGCGCCTCCCGCGTGCTGCTAAGCCGGTTGAGGATTGCGGTTGCGGCGTCGTAATCCTGCTGTTCCCACAGCGGATGATTGTGGGTCATCGCCTCGCCCCAATAGGCCATCACGAAATCGGGGTCGGCTGCCTGTGCGGCGCGGAAGGCTTCGGCTGCGTAATCGTATTCGAAGTTGTGCAGAAGGGCGAGGCCGCGCAGGAACGGCTCGCGCGCCGCTTCGTTTGCGGTGGTTTCCATGACCATGAATTGTGCGCCGACCTGCTTGGGCGCGAAGGGCTGATCTTCCGAATGGCCCTCATGAGCCGATGCCGGAACGCTCAGGCTCGCAGCCGCACCTGCGAGAAGCGCCGCAGCGATGGTCGAAATCTTGGTCATGGTAATGTCCCCCTACTCGCCCTGCATTGTGCCGTAGGCGGGGGGATCAATGCAAGCGGTCAGCGCCCGAACATCTCAAGCCCGATTTCAAGGCCGCAGCCGCCTGCGACGCGCACCACTTGTTCCACTGCCTGACGATCGTCGACGCGGCGAAGGCGTGCCATCGCTTCTCCGGTGGACAGTGGAAGGCGCGTCTCGCCTTCTTGCGGTGCGAGCCGCTCGAGTTTGCGCAGCTGCGCGATGGATAGCCTGTCGACGAGACGCGGCGCCATGCATTCCGACATGTTCACCGGCACGCCATTGTCGAGCAAAGCCTGCTCCACTCGCTGCTCGGTCACGCGTTCGAGCATGCCGTCGCCGCGAAAGACGAAGTAGATCCCGACGCCGAACGCCAGCACCAGCAGCATGATGACGAGTAAGCGCATTGGGCTATCCTGGTCGCCCCCTAGTCCAGCGCCTTGACGATTTCCTCGACCATCTTCTTGGCGTCGGACAGCAGCATCACGGTCTGGTTCATGTAGAACACATCGTTGTCGACACCGGCATAGCCAACCCCGCCCATCGAGCGCTTGATGAAGAAGACCTGCTTTGCCTTGTCGACGTCGAAGACGGGCATGCCGTAGATCGGCGAGGATTTATCGGTCTTCGCTGCCGGGTTCACAACGTCGTTTGCACCGATGATAAAGGCGACGTCGGCGGTGGCGAATTCGCTGTTGATGTCCTCCAGCTCGAACACCTTGTCATAGTCGACGCTGGCCTCTGCGAGGAGGACGTTCATATGGCCGGGCATGCGCCCTGCGACCGGGTGGATCGCGTACTTCACCTCGACGCCCTTTTCCTCAAGCACGTCTGCCATTTCGCGAAGCGCGTGCTGTGCCTGCGCCACCGCCATACCGTAGCCCGGGATGATGATGACCTTTTCGGCCTGTTCGAGCATGAAGGCCGCATCGTCTGCGCTGCCCTGCTTGTAGGGGCGCTGTTCGCGCGGCTCGCCGCCTGCCCCGGCGCTGTCATCCGCACCGAAGCCGCCTGCGATCACGCTGATGAAACTCCGGTTCATCGCGCGGCACATGATGTAGCTCAGGATCGCACCCGAGGACCCCACCAGCGCCCCAGTGATAATCATCGCGGTGTTGCCAAGCGTGAAGCCCATCGCGGCAGCAGCCCAGCCCGAATAGCTGTTTAGCATCGAGACGACGACCGGCATGTCAGCCCCGCCGATCGGGATGATCAGCAGGAAGCCGATGGCAAATGCGAGCACGGTGATCGCAATGATCGGCCAGCCTGCGCCCGGCCCTCCGTCAGGCGAGACCGCGTAGAAACCGATGATGCCAATGATCGCGACGATGGTGCCGAGGTTGATGACGTGACGCGCCGGGAGAAGGATTGGAGACCCGCTCATCCGGCCAGAAAGCTTGAGGAAGGCGATAACCGAGCCGGAGAACGTGATCGCACCGATGGCGATGCCAAGGCCCAGCTCGATCCGGCTGACCATCAGGATCTGGCCCGCCTCATCGAGAATGCCGAACGCACCGGGGTTCAACCACGCGGCGAGGCCAACCACTACGGCGGCCATACCGACCAGCGAGTGGAAGCCTGCGACCAGTTCCGGCATCGCGGTCATGGCGATCTTGCGCGCAATCGTGACACCGATGATCCCGCCGAGGAAGATCGCAATCCCGATCTCGATGATATTGGCGATGTCGTGCGTCACCAGCGTCGTCACCAGCGCGATTGCCATACCGATCATGCCATTGCGGTTACCCGCGCGGCTCGTTGCGGGGCTCGAAAGACCACGCAGCGCAAGGATGAAGAATACGCCCGAGGCCAGATAAGCAAGCATGGCCCAGGCGGGGGTGGCTCCGACGCCGTCAGCGGCGCCTGCAAGGATGGAGAAGCTCATCTCTTACTTCTCCTTCTTCTTGTACATGGCGAGCATGCGCTGGGTGACGGCAAAGCCGCCGAAGATGTTGATGCTGGCCATCACCACGCCCGCAAGGCCCAGATACTTGGCCACCGGATCGGTCGATTCAGCCGCAGCAATCAGCGCCCCGACAATGATCACCGAGGAGATCGCGTTGGTCACCGCCATCAAAGGCGTGTGCAGCGCCGGGGTGACCGACCAGACCACGTAATAGCCGACGAAACACGCCAGCACGAAGATGGATAGGATTGAGATGAAGTCCATTATCGCGGTTCACTTTCTGACACTGAAGTCATCATCGGATTGTTACGCGGATTGATACGGCAAAGGGCTTTTGTTCGAGGGGTTCATCGACGCGGACCCGAATCGCACCGTCCTCAAAGCCGAGCACGGTCCATTTGGCGCCAAGCCCTTCGGCACCCATTTCCTTAGGCAATTCGTCTCCATCGGTGGAGAACCAGCGGCTGAGTTCGCCCTTTGCATACTCGCCACCAAACGCCACTCGGAAGTAGCGGGACTTGCCTATCGCGAGAAAGCCGCGTCCATCGAACTCGATGCCGACGTAGTAGACCTTTGTGAGGGCACGTGGATCGATCTTCTCGAACGATCCACCCGAAATCTCCCGCAAGTTTCGGCGGTGCTTTCCCCGAAGCTGTGGGAAGGCCGAGGGCTGCAACTTCTTCTTGAAGCCGCCATCGAAAGTCCCGTCGCCGTCAGCATCCTTGAAGCAGCTTGCCTGGAATATCGCCCCGACCATCAGGGCACCGACCGGATTGTATTCAGGCCGTTTGTCGAGGCAGTAGACATCGCCCGAGCCCGAGACGACCCCGAACAATTCGTCACCCGCTTCAGCCAGCACATCGCCATCACCATCGACTATCGCGCTGGTCAATCGAGCTGCCGTCGGGGGAAGCAGGCGCTGCTTGATCACGAAATCGTCGTTCGCGACCAGCCGTCCTTCCTCGTCAGCCGGAGCCGACGAATCACTCTCGATAAGGTCGACGTCGGAGATTGTCCAAAGCGTCTCGATATGGCGCTCATGCATGTCGCGCGCGGCAGCAGGATGGCTCGCCGTAAGCCCAGCGGCCGCTGCGACCGCAATCAGAGACGCTGCGGGGCTTCTCACCCCTTGAGCCTCTCATTCACGACTTCACCGCCCTTGGTCAGGCGCACGGCGTCGCCGATCTCTTCGTCGAGTTCGGGCTTGCCGGCTTCCTTGTCCCAGAAGGCCGAGAGGAAGTTGAAATGGTTGCGAGCAAACAGCGCGGATGCGTCGGCGGCAAGGTGCGCGGGGGTGTTGGCGTAGCCGATGATCTTGACGCCGTGGCGCTCCGTGACCTCATCCGCTTTCGAGCCTTCGACGTTGCCGCCTTGCGCAACCGCAAGGTCGAAGATCACACTGCCCGGTTTCATCGTTGCGATCTGTTCGTCGGTGATCAGCACCGGAGCCGCTCGACCAGGAATGAGCGCGGTTGTGATGACGATGTCCTGCTTGGCGATGTGTTCGCTTACAAGCTTTGCCTGAGCGGCCTTGTATTCATCGCTCATCTCGGTGGCGTAGCCGCCCGAGCCTTCGCCCTCGATCCCTTCGACATCGGTGACGAAAATCGCTTTCGCGCCAAGGCTTTCGATCTGCTCTTTCGTAGCCGATCTCACGTCCGTTGCTGAAACCTGCGCGCCCAGACGCCGCGCGGTAGCGATGGCCTGAAGCCCCGCAACACCCACACCCATGATGAAGCACTTGGCGGCCTGAACAGTACCAGCAGCCGTCATCATCATCGGAAAGGCACGGCCATAGGTGTCAGCCGCCGCAAGGACAGCCTTGTAGCCTGCAAGGTTCGACTGGCTCGAAAGCACATCCATCGATTGCGCTCGGGTGATGCGCGGCATGAATTCCATGCTCAGCGCCTCGTATCCGGCCTTGGCATATGCCTCGACCAGGTCGCCGTTCTGGAACGGGTTGAACAACGCCGCCACCCACGCGCCGGGCTTTGCACCTTTCAGCAGTTCTGCATCGGGAGCCTGAATGCCGAGAACGATGTCGGCATCCTTGACCGTCGAAGCCAGATCACCGGTCGCTGCGCCTGCATCGGCATAGGCATCGTCACCGATCGCCGCATGCTTCCCTGCGCCCGACTCGACAGCGACTTGCGTATCGAGACCGATGAATTTCTTCACCGTTTCGGGCGTCGCCGCCACTCGGGTTTCCCCCGGGCTGCGCTCCTTCAGAACTGCGATTTTCATATAGGTTTGGGTTTCCTTATGGCGCGATCAGCGTGACGACGAAGAGCGTGATCACGGCGATCACAGGCACGATCCACTTCAGCGATCCCATGAACCTGTCATAGGTCGAGCGTGCCTTGTCCATGTCATGCGTGCTCATTCTTGCGTATCCCCTTGCAAAATGTGCGGCGCGCCCCCGTGTCGGATCTGTTGAACCGGATTGTGATCCCAATTCAACAAAGCGCGCCAGTTAATGATTGGTTCCTGATCCCGTATCGAAGCAAACGGGGTTGCTCAACCCACCTTTGCGACCCGTGATCGGGATGCGCACCGAAATGCGACACAAGCAATTCCTGTGAATAGCCTTAATTCAGTCTTTACCTGAACGCCTTACACCATCGGGACGTTTCACCCCGGGACGATTGCCGGGGGCCGGAGGAATCAAGGCTCGCTTATGTCTCACGCGGATACGCCATCTGACAGCGTACCGGTTTCAGGCGCAGCCGATGTGCAGGACGATGCGCGCATCGTAATGCTGATCGACGATGAGCCTGCGCAGAGCCGTCTTATCACCGCGATTGCCGCCCGCGAAGGCTGGCGCACGGTGGTTGCCGGTGACGCAGAGACAGCCATTGCGATGCTTGGCACGCGCGAAGGCATGCAGCTTTCGGCAATTCTGCTCGACCAATGGGTTCCGGGTGACGATGCCTGCTCGCTTATCGCAGAGCTTAAGGAACGCCGCCCTGCTTTACCAATCCTGATGCTGACGACGTCCGCTTCCCCGCTTCTGGCGGTCGAAGCCATGCGTGCAGGCGCAAGCGACTACCTCGTCAAGCCGGTCTCGCCTGATCGCCTGATGGAAGCCCTTCGCGCCGTCACCACCAGAGAAGCGCCACGTGACGAGCTTGCCCCGCTGACCGAGAAGATGTCGGCAAGCCTCGACTTCGATGCGATGATCGGCACCGCTCCCACATTCCGCACCGCGCTCGCGCAAGCGGCCAAGGCTGCGCGCGGGCACGGACACGCGCTTATCGAAGGCGAGAACGGGACGGGCAAGGAGATGCTGATGCGCGCGATGCACGCTGCTTCTCCGCGTGCCAAGGAGAACCTGCGGATCATCAACGTCGCCAGCGTTCCGCCCAATTCGATCGAGTCGGTGCTGTTCGGGCACGAACCCAACGCCTTCCCCGGTGCCTTCGACCGCCAGATTGGCGCGCTTCAGCATTGCGATGGCGGCACTCTGGTCCTCGACGAGGTCGACCGGCTTAGCATGGCGGTGCAGACCCGCCTCCGAGACGCCCTGGAAACCGGCATCGTTCGCCCTGTTGGCGCCGCGCATGGTTTCCGTGTCGATGTGCGCATTCTCTCGGCTGCGAACAGCAATCTTGCGCAGATCGTCGAAGGCGGCCTTTTCGACGAGATCCTTGCAGAGCAGCTTTGCGCCACCCGCATCAAGTTACCGCCCTTGCGCGAACGCACCGGCGACATCCCCGCCCTCACCCGCCACTTCCTCCAGCGGATCGGCGAGCAGCCTGGGCTGACGCACCTTTCGGTCTCGGACAGTGCGCTAGGGCTTTTGGGCGCCTTCGACTGGCCGGGTAATGTGCGCCAGCTTCAGTCCGTGCTCTTCCGCGCCGCCGTCTATTGCGAAGGCGATACGCTGACCGCCGACAGCTTCCCGCAGCTATCCGAGCTTATCGGAGAGCTTGAAGCAGGCTGCAGCTCGCATTTGCACGAAGGCGTGGGTGTGATGCTCTACACCGAAGACGGCAATCTGCGCCCGCTCGAAGAGATCGAGGCCGACGTCATTCGCCTCGCCATCGGGCACTATCGTGGCCGCATGACCGAGGTTGCGCGCAGGCTCGGCATCGGGCGCTCGACACTTTACCGCAAGCTCTCCGATCTCGGCATCGACAACGCAGCGTAGCACGCGCTGCTTGATCGCGGTCTGAGGCGCAGCTAGCGCTCGGCCATGACTAATCTTCAAGACTTCACCGGGCGCACCGCGCTCGTCACTGGCGCTTCATCGGGGATCGGTGCGGCGTGTGCGACAATGTTGACCCAGCGCGGGGCGGCGAAGCTGATCCTTGTCGATGTCGATACGGACGGCATGGCCTCGCTGGACCTCGGTTGCGAGGTCGAAGCCATCACCGGCAGCGTTGCCGACGAAGCGCTCTGGATGGACCTAGCACCCAGCCTGGAAGGCCTCGACCATGCCGTTGTCAACGCTGGCATCGGCGGCTTCGGAGAGATCGCCGACCTCGAGTTCGCCGAGTGGCGGCGGGTGATGGACGTCAACCTTGATGGCGCTTTCCTGACCCTGCGCGCTGCGCTCAGGGCCATCCGCGCCAACGGCAAGGACACCGGCGGCAGCGTGGTCATCACCGGCTCTTCAACCGGCGTGAAGCCCGTCGCCTGTATCGGCCCCTACGGTCCTGCCAAGGCCGCGGTGGCGCATATGGCGCGCATTGCCGCGATGGAGAACGCCGAGGCCGGCATCCGCGTCAACGCAATCGCTCCGGGCGGGGTCGATACCGCGATCTGGGAGACGGGCGAGGACTTCAACCGCTCGGTCGAAGCCATCGGCCGCGACAAGACCATCTCGCGCATGGCCAAGACCACGCCTTTGGGCCGCTTTGCCTCTTCCGAGGAGATGGCAGCGACGATCCTCTACATGCTGTCCGATGCGGGGTCGAACATCACCGGCCACGTCCTCGTCAGCGACGGCGGCTTCACGCTCTGACGCTTACCAGCCGACAGTGCGGGTCACCCGCACCTCGCCCTCGCTCCCGCGCATCGACATGGTGAAGGTACGCGCTTCCCAGTCGATGTCGACGAGGCCGAAGTTCTCTTCCGAGATGAAGTCGGTGACGCGCTTCGTATCGGGTTCGCGTGCGGTGTTCCGCTCGGTCGAGGAGAACGAGTAGTTGAGCGAGGAGCTGGTCAGCTCCCAGATCTGCTCACCGCCTGCGGCTGCGGGTGTATCAGTGTAGATGCCGCCCGCGTGACGGTCGCCTGACAGCAGCACCATCCCGCTCTCTTCGCGACCTGCGAGCATGCGATATAGCTTCTCGCGCTCAAGCGGCAGGTTCTCCCAGTTCTCATAGTCATGCGCGTCGGTGATGACCTGAACGGATGACGCGATGATGCGGAAGTCGGCGGGCTTGGCGAGCTCTTGCTCAAGCCACTTCCACTGCTCCTCGCCCAGCATCGTCTTTGCCGGATCGTCGCTCGGCACATACGGCCCGAGCGGCGGACGTTCGAGCGAATACGGCATGCGATCAAGGTCGGAACGGAAGTAGCGCGTGTCGAGCACGATTACCTGCGTTCGCTGGCCTTCCGCGCCGAAGATCGCCGAATCGTAGACGCCGGGGCGCGACTTCACCTCGTCGGACGATCCCCAAAAGGTCTCGAAGATGGTCTCGGCCCAGCCGCGGAAAGCGAAGCTGCCGCCTGCATCGTTCATGCCGTAATCGTGGTCGTCCCAGGTTGCCATCATGGGCACCTGCTGGCGGAAGGCGGTGAGTTCTGGCGTGTTCGCCTGCACCCGGTACGCCTCGCGCAAGGTCTCCAGCGTCGCCTCGCCGGTCCAGCCGTTGTCGCCATAGTTGTTGTCGCCGATGAACAGGAACAGCTGCGGATTGGTCTCGGCGATCTCGCCCCAGATGTCCTGCGGGCGCAGCTGGTGGTTGCAGCTTCCGAATGCGAGGCGCGTGATCGTCGTGTCCTCGCTCAGCGTGACGCCAGCGGGCGCAACGGGTAGCTCGATGCGGCTTTCGAGCTTGTCGTAGTAGGCTGCCAGCAGATCCTCTGGATACATCGGCACATGCCCGTCGCCGTGGTGGTGAGCGTGCATTTCGCTGTGCGCTGAATGCTCGTGGGCTTCCATATGCGCATCCGCCATCAGCGGCGCCGTGGCAAGCGCGGCGGCGGCGGTTCCGAGAGTGAGAAGCATGGGGGTGCGCATCGGGTCGTGTCTCCTGTTCGTGTGCCAGCGCCTTTGCCGCGCCAACGTGACTCTATTGCTACAAGGCGCCGATCACAGCGGCGGCAATTGGGTGAAGTCGGTGAGCGCCGCATCGCGCATTCCGCGCCAGACATTGCGCGCCTGCACCGTTTCGGGAACGTCGTGGACGCGCAGCATGTGCGCGCCTGCATCCATCGCTTTCACGGCAAGCGCGATCGACCCGCCGAGCCGCTTGTGCGCGGGCTCCTCGTTCGAGAGCGCACCGATCATGCGCTTACGGCTCACGCCTACGAGCAGCGGGCTGCCAAGCGCGTGGAACAGAGGCAAAGCGTTCAAGAGCGCGAGATTGTGCGCGAGGGTCTTGCCGAAGCCGATGCCGGGGTCGAGCATGATCCGCTCTTCCGCCACGCCGCCCGCGATGGCGGCTGCGCGCACTGACTTGAGCGTATCGAACACTTCGCTCACGACGTCGCCATAGTCACCACCGTCCAGCGTGTCTTTGGCATGCAGGTCGTCGCCCGTCCCCGGCGCGTGCATCAGCACCACCGGGCATCCCGCGCCCGCAACCAGCTCGGTCATGCGCGGATCGTAGCGCATGGCTGAGACATCGTTCGCCATCTGCGCTCCCTTTGCGAGCGCGGCTTCGAGCACGCCGGCGCGCCTAGTATCGACGCTGATCGCGGCGCCCATGCTCGCGCAGTACTCGACCGCCGGGACCACTCGCTCGATCTCGTCGCCTTCCCATGTCGCTGCGCCGCCAGGGCGCGTGCTCTCGCCGCCAATGTCGATGATCGCCGCGCCCGCTTCGAGCATTGCAAAGGCATGCGCGCGGCCTGCGTCGGGCTTTTCGAGGAACTCGCCGCCATCGCTGAAGCTGTCAGGCGTCACATTGAGAACGCCCATCACCTGCGGCTGGTCGAGGCGCACCGTGCGCTCTCCCAACTGCAGCGGTGCGTGAACCAGTTGCAGGTTCGCCCATTGGCGCTCGGCCTCAGATGCCAGTTCACCGCCGGGCTCGCCCAGCGCCTCCGCCGCCTCGCGAACGCCGAAGACCCGGCGATGCGTCACCGACCCGCCCTCGCGCACGATCAGCGCAAAGCGCGCGGCATAGGCCATCGTGCCCGCCAGCCGGATCGCCGCGCCATCCTCGGCCTGCGGACCGCTGACGAGACCGATGGGCTGGACGTAGACAGACGCGCTCACAAGGCTGCTCCGAATGTGGTGTTGAGGTGAGAAGTGGACCGGATGTTACACGGTCCAGGGGCAAAACCCGCAAAGTGTAACCCTGCGCCCCAAAAAGTGTGACTGTAGCCCCCGATGCGTGACCTTGAGGCGCAAAACCGTGGCCCTTGATCGCCACAGTGTGACCTGGCCACACCGCCGTCTGCTGCCGGCATCTGCGCTATCGTCATGAAGCTCATGGCAAAGCCCTTAGCGCGTAGGCTTGATGTAGGACAGCCGTGTGCTTCGCGAATTGCCCAGACTTCATATGAAAAGGGCCACGCATCTCTGCGCGGCCCTTCGGGTCTTATCGTTTCAGTCTGGTTTAGCCGCCGAACTTCACGCGGACGCCTGCGGTGAGAAGCGACTGCTGGCTTTCGACTTCAAGCGTCGCCGGAAGCAGCGTGAGCGGGATCTCAGCGTCTTCGGTCATGTCGCGGAACGTGTACTGGCCGAACAGCTCGACACCCGGGCTGACTTCGTAGCCTGCGCCTGCCATCAGCTGATAGGCAAAGCCGCTGTCGTCATCCTCGCCCACTGCGACGCCCGAGGGGCGATAGTCGACATCAACCCACTGATAGCCGAGGCCAGCGCCAACATAGGGCTTGAACCCGCTTCCGGTCTGAATGTCGTAATAGACGTTGGCAAACAGGCCGAAATTGGAGACATCGCCCTGCCCGTCGGCAAGCACTTCGCCAACGGTCGGGTTGGCGCCGCTCGCGTCACCGCGGGTCAGAACTGCCGAATCCACGCCGTCAATATTCGCACCGCCAACCAGCAATTCGCTGTGGCCGCTTACGTCATATTCGGAATAGGCGGCTTCGGCTTCGAGGCGGAAACCGTTCTCGAAGGCGTAACCGACCTGGCCACTGATTGTGTAGCCGGTGTCGAAATCGGTGTCCCAGGCGAGGTCGGTTCCGTTGGGGATCGAGCCAAAGTCATCCGTTGCGGGCACTTCGGCTTCAAACTCTCCTTCGTTTGAACTGTCGCTCGGCAGGCTGACGCCGCCACTGACACCGACATAGGGGCCAGCTTCGGACTGAGCGGCTGCGGGGACAGCGGCGAAGGCAAGCGCGGCAAGGGGGAGCGCTGCGTATTTAATTGAGTTTTTCATGTCATTCCTCTTTCGTTTCTCCCAAGCGCGACGAACGGGGGATGCGCGCGGGATCACGCTGCTTACGCGTTAGAAAGCTGAATGGTTTCCGACCGATACGGTGAACCGTGCGGTGCAAACGACAATCAGTCGCACCAATCGACGAAGCGTTTATGGCAGTCGATGATAGTCAGGCCGAGCCCGGTTCACTTGATCATGTTTCGGTGCGAAAATCGGCTGGGATCGGACAGTTCGTGCAGACGCTGTCCTTGCACAAGCGGCACAGGGTTCGGCGTTCGAGATCGCTCGTTTCGAGCGATGCGAGCAGCCGGTGAAGCAGCCCATCAAGCTGCGCCACGTCCTCCCGCTCCAACCCTTCGAGCAGAGGCGTGATTGCCGCAATGCGCCCGTCGAGCAATTTTTCGCGTGCGGCCATACCCTCGGCAGTCAGGAACAAGGCCACGGCGCGCTTGTCATCGCCCTTGCGCCGCTCGACCAGCCCGTCGGCGACCAGCCGGTCGGTCAATCTCACCGTGCCTGAATGCGAAAGGCCGAGGGTTCGGCGCAGCGCATCATTCGAAGGGCCCATGCCATATCCTATCACCACCAGCGCAGCCGGAGTCTCGCCGGCGTGGTTGAGGATTTCGCGCGCCGCCTGCTCGATTCTGTCGGCCACTGCGAGACCCACGACGCCGAGGAGATTGGCTGTCCTGTCGATCATTCGATCAGCTTTATGTGCAAGGCGCACATAAATTCCGAAAAGCAGCGATTTCCATGCTGCACACGGAGAGAGACATGGCCAATACGATGACTGCTGGGCTCAGCGCAGAGCACGCCGACTTCTACCGCCGCTTCCAGTCGTTCTGGGCCGATCCATCAGGTGAGCGCGTAGCAGAGATCATCGGTCCGGACGCAGTGATCCATTTCTCAGGACAGGGGACCTTCACCGGTGAGGAATACAAGGCGGTGATGCAGGGACTGCTCGACCAGATGGAGGGCCTCGAAGTCACGCCGCTCGACTGCGCGGGCAATGGCGACCAGCTTTACATCCACTGGCGCACGAGCGTGCCGATCGACGGAAAGCGCGTCGAGTATGTCGGCTTCGACCGCTTTACCGTGCGCGATGGCATGGCGGTCGAGGAATATGTGATCTTCGATACGGCGGTGCTGGCTGCCGCGGATGCGGGTTAGTCCTCGCTGGCCAGCCGGTAGAGTTCACGTGCAGCGTCGACCGGCTTGATCTCGCCACCATTCTCGTAGTGCCAGAAGGTCCAGCCATTGCAGCTGGGCGCCTCTTGCAACTCCTTGCCGAGCCCGTGGATCGAGCCGACTTTTCCGTCACAATCGAGCGATCCGTCGGCGCGCACGGTGGCTACCCAGCGGCGCTTCTTGTCGAAAACCTGCGTGCCCGGCGGGATGAGACCGTTTTCGACCACGGCACCAAAGGCCACACGCGGGGCGGCTTTCTTGGATTGCATCGTGGTGAGCGCGCTTTCATCGAGAGGAAGCTCTTTCTCGATCCGCTTCATCGCAACGCCGCGGTAGAATTCCTCACGCTCGCATCCGATCCACTCGCGGCCCAGACGCTTGGCAACCGCGCCGGTGGTGCCGGTGCCGAAGAATGGGTCTAGCACAACGTCGCCCTTCTCTGTCGTCGCGAGCAGCACGCGGTAAAGCAGCGCCTCGGGCTTTTGCGTCGGGTGGGCTTTCTTGCCGTTTTCCTTCAGGCGCTCCCCGCCCGAACAGATCGGCAGCACCCAGTCTGAACGCATCTGAAGCTCGTCATTGAGCGTCTTCATCGCCCGGTAATTGAAGTGGTAGCGCGCCTTTTCCCCCTGGCTCGCCCAGATCAGCGTTTCGTGCGCATTGGTGAAGCGCGTGCCCTTGAAATTGGGCATCGGATTGGTCTTGCGCCACACGATGTCGTTGAGGATCCAGAAGCCCAGATCCTGCAGGATGGCACCGCAGCGGAAGATGTTGTGATAGCTGCCGATGACCCACAGCGAGCCATCGGGCTTCAGCACACGGCGCGCTTCGGTCAGCCATTCGCGGGTGAAATCGTCATAGGCTCGGAAGCTGTCGAACTGGTCCCAATGGTCGGTCACGGCATCAACTTCGCTGCCGTCGGGGCGATTGAGATCGCCGCCCAGTTGCAGGTTGTAAGGTGGATCGGCGAACACGCAGTCGACCGAATTGTCGGGCAGCGAACGCATTGCCTCGATGCAGTCACCATCGAGAATCTGGCCCAATGGCAAGGACTTGCGCACGTCATCTGCGACTCTTTGAGAGCCCGCCGCGCGCAGCTTCTGTTTTTCCATCACGCCCATTGTTCTGCCTTCAAGTGATAGTGTTCGCCAAACTTATCCACAGGCATGAGTCCTCGCGGACTCCGCGTCAAGCGCTGAGATTCTGAGGACTTATGGTTAATGCTTGGTAAACGCTCGCAGGCACGGGCAGAACGAAACGAGACCGGCACAAGATGTTGAGTCCCGCTTGTGAGCGCGGACTCCAGATCAAGGGGGTGTTACCCCAAAGACTCGGCTGCCGCCTCAATTTCGATTTCATCGGAGGCTGCCGAATCAGGCGCGCCGAACAGCAGAGCCGTATTTGCTGCAAAGGCAATGAGGAGCACGGCGCCAAGCACACGCCCGATGCTCTTGAAGAACCAAAGCACGGCGAGCAGACCCACCGCACTCGCGGTCAGCAATGCCATCTGCAGCCCGACAAGCTCCTGAGGCAGCGCGAAAGGCGCGATGCTCATTGTCGCACCGCCGATCAGCAGGATGTTGTAGATGTTCGAGCCGAGCACGTTTCCGATCGCCAGCCCCGACTTGCCGCGCAGCGCCGCTGCGATCGATGCCGCCAGTTCCGGGAGCGATGTTCCGATTGCCACCACGGTCAGGCCGATCACCGTCTCAGGCACCTTGAAGATCGTTGCTAGCGAAATCGCGCCCGTCACCAGAGCGTTGCCCCCCGCCACCAGAATGCCGAGCCCGACAAGGAACAGTGCTGAGGCAACAACGATGCCGGTCGGCTTGTCCGAAGAGTCCTCCTCCTCGATCGAGGCTGCCCCTGGATGGCGATAGCGCCAAACGATGTAGACGAGGATCCCGGCAAGAAGGGCAAAGCCGATCCACCGCGCACCAAGCTGCGACCACGCAAGCGCCCACAAGAGCAGCGTCACGCCCAGCGCCACAACCGCATCGCGCCGTCCGGTTCCGATCAGCGCAATCGGCATGACCAGCGCCGAAACGCCAAGGATCAGCAGCGTGTTCGCGAGGTTCGAACCGACGATATTGCCCCAGGCAATCTCGGGAGAGCCAGCAAGACTCGCCTGAACGCTCGCCACCATTTCAGGCATCGAGGTCGCGAAGCCGACGATCACGAGCCCTGTAAACAAGGTCGAAACGCCAAGCTTCTCCGCGATCCCTACAGAGCCGCGCACGAGGAGTTCACCGCCAATCGCAAGGCCGACCAGCCCCGCGACGCTCAACAGGATCGCTTCAGTCATGCAGCGGGGCCTAGGGCCAGCGGCTCGCGATCACAACCACGATCAAAGAAGCGATGCTTGCGCAACGGGCGCAAAGCTCTGGCGGTGCAGACTTGTAGGACCATGCAGGCGTAACGCCTCCATATGTTCCTTGGTTCCATAGCCCTTGTTGCGCTCCCACCCATAGGCCGGATGCGCGCGCGCGGCCGCGATCATCATCCGGTCGCGCCATTCCTTCGCGATAATGGAGGCAGCGCCGATGCTGGGCTCGATCCCGTCGCCGCCCACGATAGCGCGCGCAGGCCAGCGCCATTCGGCACACCGTCGCTCGGGCGTCTGGTTGCCGTCGATCAGGACAATGTCGGGAGAGCCGGGCAACTGCGCGGCCAGATCGCGCACGCAGCGCGTCATCGCCTCCATGGTCGCCTGGAAGATGTTGAGCCGGTCGATCTCGTCGGCCTCGACCACCGCGACAGCCCATTTGCAGCAGGCGCGCAGTTCCTCGTCGAGCGCGGCGCGCCGCTTGGCGGATAATTTCTTGGAATCCCCGATCCCTGCGGGTAGTCCCTCCCCCAGCACAACCGCAGCGGCGACCACCGGTCCTGCAAGCGGCCCACGCCCGGCCTCGTCGACCCCTATGATGATGGACCGGCTATCAGACGCCTGATTGAGAGATTTAACCATGAAGACCTTTGCTCAGATGACCGCCGGATTTTCGCTCAGCGCTCTCGCGCTCGCAAGCTGCGCGCAGGCGGAAAGCGTGGAAAGCACCGCCACGGCAAGCGGCGCAGCGATGTCGATCAGCGAAATGGCGACGATCGAGCAGCCGTGGGCGATCGAATTCATGCCCGGCACTTCCATGCTGGCGATAACGATCAAGGAAGGCGGTCTGATGCTGATGGACACGTCCAACGGCTCGATGATCGAAGTTGGCGGCGCTCCCGAAGTGGCCTTTGGCGGTCAAGGCGGGTTCGGCGATGTCGCCTTCCTGCCGAGCGAGGCCGGTTCCGCTGGTCCGCGCACAATCTATCTCAGTTGGGCGGAATTCGGCGAAGATGGCGATACGCGCGGCGCGGTAGTGGGACGCGGCAACCTTGCCTGCGACAGCGGTAACACCGCGTGCAACATCGAAGGCCTCGAAGTGATCTGGCGTCAGGCGCCCAAGGTCACTGGGCGCGGTCACTATTCGCACCGCATCTCCTTCTCGCCCGATGAGCAGTATATGTATGTCGCAAGCGGCGACCGTCAAAAGCTGACCCCTGCGCAGGATCTCACCAACACGCTCGGCACCATTGTACGCCTCAACCTCGACGGCACGCCTGCCCAAGGCAATCCATTCGCCGACCGGGGCGGCGTCACGGCAGAAATCTGGTCCTACGGCCACCGCAACATCCTTGGCATGGACTGGGATGCACAAGGTCGCCTCTGGGATGTCGAGCACGGTCCGGCTGGCGGGGATGAGTTCAACCTCGTCGCAGAGGGCGCCAATTACGGCTGGCCCACGCGTTCCTACGGCAATCACTATAACGGCGACCCGATCACCGACCACTCGCCCGACGACGGCTTCACCAAGCCCGCGGTCCACTGGACGCCGGTGATCGCGCCGGGCGACATGATCTTCTACACCGGAGACATGTTCGCCGACTGGAACGGCGATGCGCTGATTGCAGGCCTGTCGAGCAACGCCATCGTGCGCGTCGAACTGACGGGCGATGGCGGCGCGACCGAAGCAGAGCGAATCGACATCGACGGCCGCGTGCGCTCTATCGACGAGGCTCCCGACGGCTCGATCTGGCTGGCAACCGATCAGGGCAAGGTGATGAAGGTCAGCATGTGAGAGCCCGCCCAGTTGCAGGCCTCAGACACAGCGAGTAATCGCGCCGCTCGATGAGCAACGACACGGCAACCCTGATTCCGCTGAGCGCGGTCGAACCGGTTATGGTCGAGCAATTGCTGGACCGTGTTTTCGGTGAGGATCGCCATGCGCGCACCGCCTATCGTATTCGTGCAGGCATGAACTGGCTCGAGGCGCTGAGCTTTGCCGCGCTCGACGCCGACGACATGCTGGTCGCGACGATCCAGTGCTGGCCGGTCGCACTGCATGACCGCGAAGGTCGCCCGGTGCCGCTCGTGATGGTGGGGCCGGTTGCTGTCGTTCCCGAAAGACAGGGCGAAGGATTTGGCGTCGGGCTTATGACCGCAATGCTCGATGCCGAGCGCCGCATGGCCGCCGATGGAGCGCCGCCGCTGGCGCAGGTCCTGATTGGCGATGCGGAATATTACGGACGTTTCGGTTTCAGCGCGGCGGCGACCGGCGGCTGGAAATGCCCCGGCCCTTACGAAGCCGAGCGCCTGCTCGCCCGCGGCGCAGCGCTGAGCGCGATGCCAGCCGAGGGGATGCTGGGGCCGTGGGGTAAGTGAAAGAGCGCGGATGCGAGTGCGGTAACAAACACCTCTTCACTACGCTGTGCTGATCTGCCATCGCACGCTGCGATGCCTTACGAACCCCCTCCCTATCTCGCCGAACTCACCCTTGCCCAAATCGCCGAGCAGGTGGCGCAGCGAAAGCTGCCGCCGGTCGAAGGCTGGGCGCCGCAGAAATCGGGCGACAGCCAGATGCGCATCGCTGCCGATGGCACATGGTACCACGAAGGCGACCCTATTCGCCGGCCTGCCATGGTGCGCGCCTTCTCCGGCTTGCTCACCCGCGATGAGAGCGGCCAGCACTGGCTCGTCACCCCGTTTGAAAAGCTCACTATCGAGGTCGAGGACGCCGCCTTCATCGCGGTCGATTGCACCCGGACCGAGGGCGACCTCGCCTTCCGGCTCAACACCGACGACCTCGTGATCGCAGGCCCCGACCATGCGCTGCGCGTCGCTGGCGATCCTGACACGCCCGCCATCTATCTCCACGCCCGGCGCGGATGCGAGGCGCGGCTCAACCGCTCGACCTACACCCAGCTGGCTGAGATCGCGCTTGAGACCGGCGGAGACGACTGGATCGTCTCAAGCCAGGGCGCGCTTTTCTCGCTGAGGGGCTGAAGCGTTTGAGCGCACTCTTCAACACGCTGTCAGGTTTGTTCGAGGAAGGCCATTCGCGTAAAGTCGATGGCCTCCTGACCGACTCCGCCTTCGCACAGGCCGAGCGCCAGACCCCGGCGGCAGTGCTGATCGCTATTACCGAACGTGAACGTCCCGGAGTGCTTCTCACCCAGCGCCCCAATGACATGCGCGATCATCCCGGCCAGGTCGCCTTTCCCGGCGGCAAGGTCGATGCGGGCGAAGACGCCGTGACCGCTGCCTTGCGCGAGGCGGAAGAGGAACTCGCCCTGCCACGCAGCGAAGTAAGCCTGATCGGGACGACTGATCTCTACCAGACCGGAACCGGGTTCGACATCACCCCGGTCGTGGGCGTGGTGCCGCCTGACTTGCCGCTCGAACCCAGCCCCAGCGAAGTCGCCGCGTGGTTCGAAGCGCCGCTCGACCTGCTGCTCGATGCCGACAGCTGGACCGCGAACGAGGTCTTCTGGCGCGGGCGCACGCGGCGCTATCTGGAGATGGATTACGAGGGCTTTCGCATCTGGGGCGTCACCGCCGCGATCATCATGAACCTCTCTAAACGCATCGACGCATCGCGCTTGCGGTGATCGCGAGAGCATTGCAGCGCTTGTCTTTAACCAGTTTCTTGGATTAGCGGACAAAGCCGTGACCAACCCGCTTCAAAACGCCGACTGGCCCCGCCGCGATGGCCTTACCGCGCTGACCACAGCGCTGGGCGCTCAGCATATCCGCTGGGTCGGCGGCGCGGTGCGCGATACGCTGCTTGGCGTTGCCGTGCACGACGTCGATTGCGCGACCACGCACACGCCCGATCAGGTGATCGACCTTTGCGCCGACGCTGGGATCCGAACCGTTCCCACGGGCATCGAGCATGGCACCGTCACCGCGATCCTCAAAGACGGGCCGGTCGAAGTCACCACGCTGCGCCGCGATGTCGCGACCGACGGGAGGCGCGCGACCGTCGCATTCGCCACCGAATGGCGCGAGGATGCCGCGCGCCGCGATTTCACCATCAACGCGCTTTATGCGCATCCCGAAACGCTCGAGGTCTCGGACTATTTTGGCGGGCTCGACGATCTGGCCAAACGGCGCGTGCGTTTCATCGGCGATGCCCGCCAGCGCATTGCCGAGGATCACCTGCGGATTCTTCGCTACTACCGTTTCCAGGCGCGCTTTGGGGCCGAGCTTGACCCGGAAGCCGAAGACGCCTGCTCCGAACTGTCGGCCACGCTCAAGGGCCTCAGCCGCGAGCGGGTGGCCGATGAACTGCTCAAGCTGCTCTCGCTGCCCGATCCCGGCGCAACGATAGAGCGCATGTTCGACCGCGCGGTGCTGCGCGTGATCCTGCCCGAAACCGCGCTTCGCCATGTCGAGCAATTGCGCGAGTTGATCGAGCGCGAGGCAGAGCAAGGTTTTGCCCCCGACCCGATCCGCCGCCTCGCCACGCTGCTGCCGCCCTCGCCCGATGTGGCTGAAGGTGTGGCGGCTCGACTGCGTCTTTCCAAGGCCCAGCGCGCGCAGCTGGTCTCCGCGTCCGAAAGGCTCGGCCACGATGTCAGCAACCCAAGGGTGCTCGCCTACGAGCTTGGTAACGCCTTTGCGATCGACCGCCTGCTGCTGCTGGGTGAGGACGCCGCCGCGATAGCCGGCTGGCAAGCTCCGACCTTCCCATTGAAGGGCGGCGCGATCGTTGCGCGCGGTGTTGCGGCGGGACCAGACGTCGCGCGTATCCTTCAACTCGTCGAGAAGCGATGGGTCAGCGAAGGTTTCCCAAGCGAAGCCCGCGTCGAAGAGCTGCTCTGTGAAGAGCTTGAACGCTCTGGATTTTCTGCCTGACCTTTACGTTAAGGTGAGCTTCAGTCGGCCTTCCCTACACGGGAGTCCAAGTCACCGACTTGTCATTTTGGCTCCGTGCCATTAGGGAACCGCACCGCGTCTCGGCCGTTTTCGGTTGTGCGCGCTTCCATCGCTGTAGGACTGCCAATTGGCATGTGCGCCGCCTCCGGGCGGAATGTTCGCAAAGTTCTTCACGCGCGCGCTGCCCTCTCATCACACGGCGGCCATCCGAGGAATACAGTAACTGGAGAGTTATCAATTATGAAGTTTGCAAAGCTGGCTGTCCTGGCCACCGCCATGGCTGTGACCCCGATCGCGGCAAATGCGCAAGACGTTGGCGCAACCGTTTACGGCAATGACGACGCGCCCATCGGCACCGTCGAAGCCAACGCCGACGGCATCGTCACCGTCAACACCGGCAAGCACGCCGCTCCGCTGCCAGCAAACCTCCTCGCCGAGCGCGAAGGCAAGTGGACCGTCAACGCCACCAAGGCACAGATCGACGGCATGATGGACCAGCAGGTCGCCCAGGCGAATGCAGCGCGTGACGCCGCTCTCGTCGAAGGCGCGATGGTCATGAGTGCAGACGGTATGCCCGCAGGCGTGATCTACACCGTCGACAGCGAAGACACCGTCATCGTCAAGAATGACGGCGGCATCGTCACGCTGACCCGCGAAGCTTTCGCAGCGGACGCGAACGGCCAGCTGATGGCTCTGTATTCGATGGAGCAGCTGACCGCGAACACCACTGCCGTTCCCGAAGGCGCCGAAATCCTGACCCCGGCACAGGCCGCGGCCAAGGAAGCCGAAATGGCAGCGACCGCTGAAGGCGAAGCCGCAGCAGGCGCGAGCGAGTAACGCTCACTTGAAATTGCAAGGGCCTTCGCAAGAGGGTCTCTCAAGAACCGCGGTCATCGGGGATGGTGACCGCGGTTTTTGTTTGGGTGGTGGCTATTACCCCCCAACTCCTACTCGTCATTGCGAGGAGCGTCAGCGACGAAGCAATCCATGGCGCAACCTATCGAACCCTCGCGAGTTCAGATGCTCTTTCCATGGATTGCCGCGCGCCCTGCGGGCGCTCGCAATGACGGTTGAGCTCAACCGAATCGATTGTTCTTCGGGAACCCTTGCGGCGGCAGGCGCCCGGCTGCCCCCCTCGCAACTTTCCATTGCCAGATGTCATTCTCGGTTCGGGTGCGTTCGCCCGATCCGCCCATCTGCCAGCTGAGGCCATCCTCGAGCACGAAGGTCGTCGCATCCGACAGCCCGCCATCGCGGTAGCGTTGCAGCATCACGCCCTGCCCGCGTGCCATGACAGGCATTTCCTCAAGATTGAAGACGATCAGCTTGCGGTTCTCGCCCACTGCCGCGACGTGGTCATGGTTCTCGGGGACTTCGCGGATCACCTGCAGCTTGGCATCGCCCTTGAGGTTGACGACCTGCTTGCCTTTCTTGGTTTCGGCCAGCAGTTCCTTGGTCTCGGCGATAAAGCCCTTGCCGATGCTGGAAGCGAGCAGAAGCTTGCCCCCTTCCTTGTGCACCATCATCGCAGCGATCTGCGTTTCGGCAGGCAGGTCGATCATGGTGCGAACCGGTTCGCCAAATCCGCGCGCGCCGGGCAACTTGTCCGCGCCCAGCGTGTAGAAACGCCCGTCGCTGCCCGCGATCAGCAGCTTGTCGGTGGTCTGCGCGTGGAGGATGAAAGCGAGCGCGTCGCCTTCCTTGTATTTGAACTCCTGCGCGAGATCGACGTGACCCTTGGCCGCGCGGATCCAGCCCTTTTGCGAGAGGATCACCGTCACCGGCTCCTTCTCGATCATCGCGTCCATGCTGAATTCGACCGCAGGCGCGGCCTCCTCGATCCGCGTGCGGCGTGCGCCGAGCGCGGTGTCTTCGGCGTAGTCCTTGCGAAGCGCGCGCAGGTCCTTCTTCAACCGCGTGCGCTGGCGCGCCGGGCTTTCGAGAAGCTTGTTCAGCTCTTCCTGCTCAGCCAGCAGTTCGCTCTTTTCCTGCTTGAGCTCCATTTCCTCAAGCTTGCGCAAAGAACGCAGCCGCATGTTGAGGATCGCCTCGGCCTGACGGTCGGTGAGGCTGAACTCGGCCATCATCACGGCCTTGGGCTCGTCCTCGTATCGGATGATTTCGATCACCCGGTCGAGGTTGAGGAAGGCGACAATGTAGCCGTCGACCAGCTCCAGCCGCCGTTCAATCTGGCCGAGCCGGTAGCGGGTGCGGCGCTGGAGAATCTCAATCTGCGCGGCGGTCCAATTCTGGAGCAGTTCTTTCAGCCCCATGACCATCGGCGTGCGGGTCGCGTCGAGCACGTTCATGTTGAGCCCGAAGCGGGTCTCCATGTCGGTCAGCTTGAAGATCGATTCCTTGAGCAGATCCGGATCGACATTGCGGCTGCGCGGGACGAGCACGATGCGGATGCTCTCATCGCTTTCATCGCGCACATCTTCGAGGATCGGCAGCTTCTTGTCGGCGATCGCCTGCGCGATCTGTTCGATCAGCTTGCCCTTGGCAACCTGGTACGGGATTTCGGAGATGACGAGCTGCCACTGGCCGCCGCCCAGCCGCTCGATACCCGCTTCGATGTCCTCCGTTTTTTCGGCTTCGGGTGCGTGGAAGACGCCGCGCAAGCGGAAGCTGCCGCGACCTGTGCGATAGGCCTCGGACAGCACTTCCGCGCTGTCGACCAGTTGGCCGCCTGTCGCAAAATCGGGCCCCGGCATCAACTCCATCAGCCGCTCATGCTCGACATGCGGATTGTCGATCAGCTCAAGCGTCGCGTCGATCACTTCGGCCACGTTGTGCGAGGGGATGTTGGTCGCCATGCCCACCGCGATCCCGCTCGCACCGTTGCCGAGCAGGTTGGGGAACAGTCCGGGCATCAGCTCGGGCTCTTCCTCTTCGCCGTTATAGGTCGGGATGAAATCGACCGTGCCCGCATCCAGCCCTTCCATCAGCTGGATCGCGGTCTTGGTCAGCGCGCCTCGGTGTAGCGATAGGCGGCGGCGTTATCGCCATCGATATTGCCGAAATTGCCCTGCCCCTCGACCAGCGGATAGCGAAGCGAGAAATCTGAGCGAGGCGCACCATCGCGTCATAGGCGGCGGTGTCGCCATGCGGGTGATACTTACCGATCACCTCACCAACGACGCGCGCGGACTTCTTGAACCCGCTCGACGGATCGAGCTTCAGCTGGCGCATGGTCCACAGCAGCCGCCGGTGAACCGGCTTCAGCCCATCACGCAGGTCCGGTAGCGAGCGCGCCGTGATCGTGGAGAGCGCATAGACAAGGTAACGCTCGGACAAGGCGGCATCGAAGGGTGCATCGACGATTGTGTCGAATTCATCAGAATCATCGGTAGTCGTGGGTTCAGCCATCCCACCCGCTTAGCAACGCCTTGCCGGTGGGTGGAGAGGCGTTTCCACAGGGAAACTTGGATTTGCAGCTGGTCCCGGCTCACGCACAGCCAGACGGCGGATTTGGAACGCTATCCGCCTCCTCTTTGTAGCCCAGATGTACAGCAACTCATCAAACGAAGGGATACAAAGATGAAACGCGTTCTTATCGTCGCAACCGACGGCTTCGAACAATCCGAACTTATGCAGCCCAAACAGATGCTCGAAGAAGCGGGCGCCGAAACCATCGTCGCCAGCCTCGAAGATGGCGAGATCAAGGGCTGGGAAGATGGCGACTGGGGCGAAAGTGTGCCCGTCGACCTGACCATCGATGAAGTGAGCGTTGGCGACTATCACGCACTGCTTCTGCCGGGCGGCCAGATGAACCCCGACATCCTTCGCATGGAAGAGTCGGTGATCAACCTGATCAAGGAATTTGACAATGCGGGCAAGCCAATCGCAGCGATCTGCCACGCACCGTGGCTCCTGATCGAAGCCGACCTTGTCGACGGCAAGACCGTCACCGGCTGGCCCTCGATCCGCACCGACCTCGAAAATGCAGGCGGTGAAGTGATCGACACCCGCGTCGCGTTCGATGGCAACATCATCACCAGCCGCAATCCGGACGACATCCCCGCCTTCACCGAAGCGCTGATGGATGCAACGACGATTTCGAGCGAAGCTGACCGCGTTCTCGAAAACGCCTGATCCGACCAAACAATCAAAGGCCTGACGCCGCGCCTTTCGGAATGCGGAGTTATGGTCGGCCCTTGGCGCACCCCTTCATGGGGTCGACCACTGGCTCCCTCCCCGCCGTGCCCCTCCAAGCGCGGCGGGGTTTTTCATGTCGAGTTACTCTTTTCGCCAGACGGAAATGTGTTTTTCAGCCTCCGCGTCATAAGCCGCGCGAGTCCAGTCGGCATACCGCGCAGTGAGCGTCATTCCTGCCGCTGCGGCCATTCGGTCGCATTCCTCAGGCGATATATAGCGAAACGGAAGCGCCATCCTCCGTACACCGTTGGCATCAAGCCACAGATGATGAGATATCCCTTGCTGATTCTCGAAATCGTATTCGTCGATACCCCAGTGTTCTTCTGTGCAAGCGAAGGCGCGCAAGCGTTCTCTGGTATTTATGTTGGCGTAGGGCGGTAGGCCGTTCTCGACGACGAAGTGCCCCCCTTTCGCCAAATGCTTCGCGGCATTGGTGAAACAGGCGGATTGAGCCTCAAAGCTCGTAAGATTCGACAATGTGTTGAAAACGAGAAAGACCAGCGAAAACTCGCCTTCGATCCTCTTGGTCGCCATGTCTCCCTGAACCAGCGTGATGGCATCGCCACCGGGCTTGCTCTGAAGTTGTGCGCACATGGCTGAAGAAAGTTCGATTCCACTGACCTTGATCCCGGCCTGCGCTAGCGGGATCGAGATGCGCCCCGTTCCGGCCGCGAACTCCAGAGCTGTATCATCGAATGCAAGCTCTCTGAGAAAAGCGACGATTCTTTCCATCTCCGCCGCCGACTGGTTGCAGTGATCGCGATCATAGTGCCGCGCGATCTCCGCAGGAAAGTGGTTTGGCAGGCTCATCGCACGCCTACATCCGCCTCGCGTCGTGGCTTTCGCCAGGCACGCTGACCGTCAGCCCATCGAGCGCCGGCGTAAGGTCGATCTGGCAGGACAGGCGCGAGGTGCGCCGGGCGCCGGCGGCGAAGTCGAGCATGTCCTCTTCCTCTTCGGAAGCTTCGGCGAGCTTCTCGAACCACTCGGCGGCGACGATTACGTGACAGGTCGAGCAGGCCATCTGGCCCTCGCACGTCCCTTCGAGCGGGAGTCCGGCTGCCTGTCCGACCTTGAGCAGATTGTCGCCTACCTTCGCCTCACAGGCTACCGCATTGCCGCGCGGGTCGATGAAGGTGACTTTCAGCCCCACTTATCCTGCTCCTTTGCCGCTGCATTGATCTGCTTTGCCGCCTTCTCGATGTCTTCGAGCGTGGTGTAGCGCCCCCAGCCCAGCCGGATCGAGGATTTTGCCTGCTTGTCGCTGAGCCCGATGGCCTTGAGCACATGGCTCGGGCGGCCCGATCCGCTGGCGCAGGCGCTTCCGGCTGAAAACATCACGTCGCGGCACTCGCTCATCAGGCGGGCAACGTCGAGGCCGTCCTTGCGGATGTTGAGATTGCCCTTGTAGCGAGCCGTGTCGCTCCCATTGAGCTCCCAGCCATCAAAGATCTCGCGGGCGCGGTTCCAGAGTTCTTCGACGTGATGCTCGTCCTCGGCCATGCGCTCCTGGGCGAGCGCTGCCGCCGCACCGAACCCTGCGATCAGAGCCGGACTGAGCGTGCCTGAGCGAAGACCCGCTTCCTGCCCGCCGCCGGTCTGGTGCGCTGTCAGGTCGATGCCGTTCCTCACCCACAAGGCGCCCACGCCCTTGGGTCCGTGGAACTTGTGCGCGCTGACCGCGATCATGTCGGCCTGCGTCACCTCGATCTTGCCGTAGGCCTGCACCGCGTCGATCAGGAAGAGCGCATTGTTCTCCTTCGCCTTGCGATGCCAGTCGATCGTAGGCTGGATCGTCCCGATCTCGTTGTTGACCTGCATCACTGCGATCAGGCGCACGTCATTGGGCACATCCTGCGCAGTGTTGCATTGCCCCTCTTTCGAGACGTTGAGGACATGTTTTGCGCCAATCGCCTCGGCTGTGTCGCTCACCGCCGCGTGTTCGATGGCGGATACCGAAACGGACCCCGTAGTGCCGCTTCCCCTGATCGCGAGGTTCAGCGCCTCGGTCGCGCCGCCGGTGAAGATCACCTGTCCGCCCGGAGGGAAAAGCGCCGCCACCTTCTCGCGCGCCGCCTCGATCGCGGCGGCGGCCTGCCTGCCCAGCTTGTGCGGCGAATGCGGATTGCCGAATCCCATGCCGTCCGGCCCGTCGAGCCACCGCATCATCGCATCGCGCGCTTCGGGCGCGAGGGGGGTGGTGGCCTGGTAGTCGAGATAGATCATGCGCTGGGCACCATGGGTTTAGAGCAATTCGGACAGTTCTGAAGCGTTTCCACTCCCCGGAAATGGGCCGAAATCTTGTGATTGAAACCCGAAAGCCCGCAATTCATGCAGCGCAGCGAGATCAGCGGCCAGAACAGCGCGGCCAGAACGGCGAGGCCGCTCCACGCGGTGTCATTGACCCAAACCTCGATCACGGGGATCAGCCATGCGAACTGGCCGAGTTTGAAATAGACCTTCCACTGGCTGAGCGTCACGAGAGCGACCTCCAAGCTTCTGCAAATTGTTCCAGCTCTTGAGCGGTCGTCGACCAGCCGATGCTGACTCGGATCGTCCGCGAGGCGACGTCATCCGCGACGCCGAACGCGTCGAGCACGCGGCTTTTCTTGAGCGTGCCCGATGAGCATGCGCTTCCGGCCGAGACAGCGAAACCCATGGCATCAAGGCGGATCAGGAGAGCCTGCGCGGAGATGGTGGGGTGCGTGAGTGCGACGATGTAATCGACCGCTTCGCCGATGGTCAGACGGTGCGCGCCAAAGCCTCTGGCAAACGTGGCGCGCTCCTCAGCGGTGGTTGCCCACTCACCCGCTTCGAGCGCTGCCGCCATGCCGATCGCTCCCGGAAGGTTCTCGGTCCCCTGCCGGTATCCGCGCTCGTGCCCGCCCATCGGCTCGAGCAGATTGAATTCGCGCACCAGCAGCGCGCCGATTCCGATGGGCCCGCCGAATTTGTGCGCCGAGACCACCAGCATGTCAGCGTCGGGCAATCCGAGCTTTCCCGCACTCTGCGAGCAGTCGGAGAGGATCAGCGCGCCGGTCGGCCTCACCGTCTCGGCCATTTGCGAAACGGGGTTGATCGTGCCCGTTTCCGAATTGACGTGCTGGACGCAAAGCATTGTCTCGCTGTCGAGCGGCTTTTCTTCGTCGAAGATCTGCGCATCGGGCGCGGCACGGAACACCGCATCGTGCTCGATGGCGCTCACCACCGTCCGTTTTGCCTTTGATCGACCTAGCGCGAGGGCAAGCGCTTCGCTCGCGCCGCTCGTTAAGATCACCTCCCCATCCCAGCCCAGCGCTCGCTTGATCCGCTCGCGCGCGTCTTCAAGCGCCTGCTTCGCCTTGCGCCCTTCGGCATGGGGAGAGGACGGGTTCGCCCACAGCGCAAAGCCCTCCTCCATCGCCGCACGCGCTTCGGAGCGCAGGGGCGAAGTGGCAGCGTGGTCGAGGTAAATACGGGTCTTAATGAGAACGATTCTCGATAAATTGCACAATGGGTTGCGACTCGTATATAGAGCGCAGCCTCGCTGCTGCCAGCCGGTTGTCAGCGCAACCCATTTCACAAGGTTCTACAGATGCCATCAGTCATCTTTCCCGGTCCCGAGGGCCGCCTCGAAGGTCGTTTCTCTCCTCCGCCCCGCCCGCGCGCACCGGTTGCAATGATCCTTCATCCCCACCCAGAAGGCGGCGGCACAATGAACGACCGGATCGTTCAGCGGCTCTACAAGACCTTCGCCGACCGCGGCTTTGCAGTCCTACGTTTCAATTTTCGCGGCGTGGGTCGCAGCCAGGGTTCGTTCGATAATGGTATCGGTGAGCTTTCCGACGCAGCATCCGCACTCGACTGGGTGCAGTCGATCCACCCCGAAGCGCAGACCACCTGGGTCGCTGGCTATTCATTCGGTGCGCTGATCGGCATGCAGCTCTTGATGCGCCGCCCCGAAGTGCGCGGCTTCATCTCGATCGCGCCGCCTGCGAATATGTACGACTTCTCGTTCCTGGCCCCCTGCCCTGCGAGCGGGATTTTCGTGCAAGGCGCTGCCGACACGGTGGTCCAGCCGACCGCCGTCCAGAAGCTCGTCGACAAGCTGCGCACGCAAAAGCACATCACGATCCACCACGACGAGATCCCGCGCGCCAACCACTTCTTCGAGAATGAAATGGAAGAGATGATGGCGAGCGTCGACAACTACCTCGACTTCCGCCTCTCGCCGGATTGTCCGATCAAGTGAGCGTATTCTGGGCGAAGGCGCATCCGCACCTTCGTCCTCGCTAGACGCGCAGCATAGCTGCACCCGCTGCGGGCGGACGCCATCAGTTTTTGGCGCCCTTGCGACGCCTGTGGCGACGACGCAGCGCGACCGATTGTTGCGTCGTGGCGCAAATTTTCTCCACTTCTCAATCGGTTGCGATTGCGAACAGGTCGCAATTGGCAACTCGATAGTTCTTGCCAAGCAAATGTTATGTTGCAACATTCTTCTTCTGCGAGGTGAACCGCCCCTAACGGCAACGCCCCGCAGCGCTCGTCGCGACAAGAAGAGGAGATGTCCCCATGAGTTATGCAAACTCCGCAAACCGCCCCAACCCTGCAGCCGCTTTAGGCGCGCTTGGAATACCTGCCGCCGTCGGCGCGGTGTTGATGCTCGGCCTCGCGGTCACGGTCGTTCCGCCGGTTGAGATCCCCGGCCTCAAGGGCGTCACCGTCCCGATCGAGCCGATAGACGAACCGGTCGACCCGGTCGTTGAACCGGACGCTCCGCCTGCCAGCGACGCCCCTACCCCGCGCACCCCCGAAACACCCGCCCCGCGTCCGCTTCCACCATCGGGACCGATTGACCTTGGCGTCGAAACGAGCGGCCCCATCACAGGCCTCCCCGGACTTGGCGAGATCAACACAGGCGGGATTGGCGATGAATTCGTGATCCCCACACCTGCCCCTCGCTTCGATCCCGTGGCCGCTGCGCCGCGCGGCAATCCGGGCCGCTGGATCACCGACAACGACTACCGGACCCCGTGGATCAATCGCGGATATTCGGGCGTCGCGGGCTTCACGCTCAGCATCGATGCAAGCGGCAAAGTGACCGATTGCTCAATCACGCGGTCGACAGGGCACACCGCGCTTGATGAGGCGACCTGCCGCCTGCTTGAACGCCGCGCTCAGTTCAATCCGGCGCGCGACAGCAATGGAGCGCCGGTTGCGGGGCGATATTCAAACCAGGTTGCGTGGGAAATTCCTCAATAACGCAAACATGGGCGGGCGGCTGGACCTATCGCCCTTCAGCCGCCCCGCTCGCTTCCGGCGCGCTCCCCATCGGCGATGAGCCGTCCGAATTGGGGATCGTCCAGATCAGCACATTCGCAATCGCCACGATCGCAAGCACCACCATCAGCGCGGGCTGCTTCGCCTCGCCGGTGCGCTTCCACATGGCATAAGCGCCCAGCAACAACAGGATCGCTGCCAGCATCACGATCGACAGAACGAGGTCCACAGTCACTTTTTAATTCGCTCCCAAACTATGCGGCGTTGTCATAGCACTGGCACATGCGATGACTAGCGTTTAGCGTGACGAACGGACGGTAAGAACGGAGAGAAACATGGGAATTTTCAGCTCGATCAAAAACGCGATCTTCGGCGACGACGAAGAAGACAAGAAGCCGGTCGACAGGCCGGACACCAAACCAACCGCGACAAGCGGACCCAAAGAGCGCGCCGCAATCACGCTTGACGAGGTGGAAAACCGCATTGGCAACATTCCCGGCGCAGACAAGCTCAATTGGCAGACCTCGATCGTCGATCTCATGAAGCTTGTGAAGATCGACCCGAGCTATGAAAACCGCAAGGAGCTCGCGACCGAACTCGGCATGGTCGATTATTCAGGCACGGCAGAGCAGAACATCGCGCTTCACCGCGCGGTGATGAACAAGATCGCGCTTGCCGGCGGCGTCGTGCCGGGTGATCTCAAGGATTGATTGACACGCGACATGCGCCCGGTAAGCCATGAGCGCATGAACGACATTCCAACGAACTTCACACGCCGCCAAGCTCTCACCGGGCTTGGCGGCGTTTCTGCGCTTGCGCTGCTTCCTGGTTGTGCGGGGGCCGCATACCAACCTGTAACTGCCGCGCCGACCACATACGGCCCCGACGAGATGCTCGACCGCATCGCTTATGCGATGTTGCAGCACGAGCCGGGGCGCGCGACGGGCCTTGGCGTTGATACGGGCGAGTTTGCAGACTGGCGCGGCACGCTTGGCGCGAGCGGAGGCGCAGGGCGCGAGGCTTACAAGGCCACCCTCACCGAATTGCTTGCCGATGCGCGTAGCTATCCCAAGGAAGGTTTGACTGCAGATCAGCAGGTCGGCTTCGAGGTTGTCGAAAGCGCCTTTTCCAAGGCTATCGAGGGCATGAACCTGCCCTATGGCGATGTCGCGGTCGGAAGCTGGCGCAACGCGCCCTACCTCGTGATCCAGAATGTCGGCGGCTACATCGACTTCCCGCGCTTCTTTGGCGCGACCCAGCCGCTGCGCGATGCGCAGGATGTCGAATATTACCTTGGCCGACTGAACGAAGTCAGCGCGGTCCTCGATGGCGAGCTTGATCGCATTCAGGAAGCGCGCGGAATGGGCCTCGTCCCGCCTGACTTCCTGCTCGACAAGACCATCGCCCAGATGGAAGCCAATATCGCATCAGCGGGGGACGCAGGCGGCGCGTATGTCGAACCGCTGCGCACATCGGACCTCGCCCCCGCCAGTGCCGCCATTCAGCAGGCCGAGGCGATTGCGCGCGACAAGGTGGTTCCCGCACTCCAGCGCCAGCTTGCCGAGCTAAAAATCCAGCGCGCCGCCGCGGGCTCTAACGCCGGAATGTGGGCTCAGCCAGAGGGCGAGGAATGGTACAGCTGGTCGACCAGCGCATCGACCACCACCTCGCTGACGCCAGACGAGATTCATGAGCAAGGGCTTGAGGAACTCGCCGAATTGCATGGCCGGATGGACCCGATCCTGCGCGAGCTCGGCTACACGCAAGGCACCGTGGGCGAACGGATGCAGGGCCTTTCCGAAGACCCGCGCTACCAATTCTCCGAAGGCGATAAGGGCCGCGAGGAGATCTTTGAATTCATCGATGAGCGCATCGCCTGGATCAAGGCGCAGATGCCGCGTGCCTTCACCCAGCTGGTCGATCCCAACATGGAAGTGCGCCGCATCCCGGTCGCCGAGGAAGCGGGCGCGCCGGGCGCTTATGGCGGGGCTGGCAGCAAGGACGGGCAGATACCGGGCCGCTTCTGGATCAACCTTCGAACCACCGACCTGCACCGCAAATACGACCTGCCCGACCTCACCTTTCACGAGGCGATCCCCGGCCATGTGTGGGAGGGCGAGTACTCGAACCGTCTGCCGCTCATCCGCTCTATCCTCGCATTCGGCGCATTCAGCGAAGGTTGGGCGCTTTATGGCGAGCAGATGGCCGACGAGCTCGGCGCTTACGATGACTTCAAGGTCGGGCGGCTCGGATACCTGCAAAGCCTCGCCTTCCGTGCCTGCCGCCTTGTCGTAGATACAGGCCTCCACAACAAGCGCTGGACACGCCAGCAAGCTCGCCAGTTCTTCGTCGAGCGCAACGGATCGAAGGAAGAGGAAGTCGCGAGCGAGGTCGATCGCTATTGCAGCTGGCCGGGTCAGGCGTGCTCGTACAAGATCGGGCACTCCGAGATCGTGCGACAGCGCAGCCGGGCTCAGGCCGAACTTGGCGATGCCTACGATTTCCGTGCGTTCAACACGGCAGTCATTCTCGGCGGCAATGCGCCGCTCGACGTGGTCGGCAAGACCGTCGACCGCTATATCAGGGATGCCCGCGCCTAGGGCATCCAACGGGTCCATGCGGACCGCACCAGGAGGTAGATGAGGTGGAGCAGCTCGGACCTGATCTTGAGACGATGCGCCGCGTGCCGCTGGCGGATTCTCATGTCGAGGAAATCTGCAAGATCGGCGGTGAGCGCAGCTATGCGGAGGGCGAAACGGTGGCCGATATCGGCGATCCGATGGACACCTTCGTCTATGTGCTGGAAGGCGAGATCGAAGTCGTCGACCCCTACACCAATGAACGCCTGCTAGAGGCCTCGCTTGGCCCAACTCAGTTCATGGGCGAAATCGGCTTTCTCAATCGCGGGACCAACTACCTCAAGATGCGCGCGGCGAAAGACACCCGCGTGATCGAAGCGCCACGCACCGATATGCTTAAGCTGATGGAGCGCATCCCGGAACTCTCCGACCATATCATCACGGTCTTTGCCGCAAGGCGCAGGGCGCAGTTCGAGATGTCCAACGGCTCGGTAAAGGTGATCGGAGCCGACCGCGATGGCGCGGTGCAGGAAGTCGAACGGTTTCTGTCGCGCAACCGCATTCCCTTTTCGAGCTACGACATGGATTCGGGCGATAGCGAGACGCTCGAAGCCTGCGATATTCTGGGTCACGAACCCGGCGTGATCCTTGGCACCGACCAGAAGCTTGAGGATCCAACCCCGCGCAAGGTCGCACAATTCCTCAATCTTGATCTCGACATCTGTTCACAGCGCGAGTTCGACCTGCTGATCGTCGGCGGCGGCCCAGCGGGTGTTGCAGCGGCGGTCTATGCCGGGTCCGAGGGGCTCGATGCGCTGGTGATCGAGGATATGGCAGTGGGCGGTCAGGCCGGGACGTCGAGCCGGATCGAGAACTATATGGGCTTTCCCACCGGCATCAGCGGAACCGATCTCACCTATCGAGGGCAGATCCAGGCACTGAAGTTCGGCACCCGCTTCGTCATGCCGCGCCGCGTGGTTGGCCTGACCAAGCGCGAGGACGGCTCGTTCTGCGCAAAGCTCGACGATGACGATGAAGTCTGCGCCAAGGCGGTTCTGGTCAGCACCGGGGTCCAGTACCGACGCCTCCCCCTCGACAACCTCGAACGGCTCGAAGGTGCGGGCGTATTCTATTCGGCGACCGAGATGGAAGCGCGTTTTTGTTCTAACACCGAAGCGGTCGTGATCGGCGGCGGCAATTCGGCGGGGCAGGCCGCGATGTACCTGTCGCGCACCGCCCGTTGCACCCATCTCGTGGTGCGTTCCGACAGCCTTGCCTCATCCATGTCGAGCTATCTTTCGAGCAGGCTCGAAAAGGATGACCGGATCAAAATCCACTACAACACCGAAGTCACCGCGCTTCATGGCGAAGACTGGCTCAAGGCCGTCACCTTCACAAGCGATGGCAGCGATCGCACCATCGACACGCGCGCGCTGTTCATCATGATCGGCGCAGCGCCCAACACTGATTGGCTCTCCGGCCTCGTTGAAACGGACGAGAACGGCTTTGTCCGAACCGGCGCAGAGGTCGGGCGCGAGACCCCGTTCGAAACTGGCACGGACGGAATCTTTGCTGTGGGAGATGTGCGATCGGGATCGGTCAAACGCGTTGCCAGTGCGGTCGGCGAAGGCTCCGTGGTGGTCAGCCGGATCTGGACCTATCTCGACGACCTGCAGCAGAAAGAAAACCCAGCCGCGCAAGACTAGGCCCGTCTTTGCTCGTCGGGCCGTGCATAATCAATCACTTCGCAGGTGAATTGTGCGACATCGGCCCTAGCCAGAGCCTCGACTTTTTATATAGTCTGCCCAAGCGCCGCCGATTTGTACGGCGCGTAAGAGGGGCTGAATTCTGATATGCTGACGCGTTTTCTTGCGCTGCTCTTGGCAGCGATCGTCATGGTCTTTGCCAGCCAACCCGCAGCGGCCAAATGGCACAAGGCCGAAAGCGATCGTTTCGTCATCTACTCCAACAGCGAAGAAAGCGACCTTGCAGACTTCGCCGAGATGCTCGAGCGGTATCATGTCGCCATGGAGCTCGAGAGCGGGCGACAAGTGGCCGTGCCCAGCCCGTCGAACCGGCTGACCATCTTTCTCGTTGGGAGTATCGACGACCTTCAGGACATCTACGGCGCGAAAGGGCGCTCATCGGTTGCGGGCTTCTATATTCCGCGCGCGAATGGGTCGGTCGCTTTTGCTCCCAATATCCGTTTCCGCCAGCCCGACAGCGGTCGCGGGCGGATTGGCACGCGCTATCAACGCAGCGCCGGGGGCATCGCTCCGCTGAACCGCTCGGTCCGGATTCTTCTCCACGAATATGCGCACCACTTCCTGATTTCGTCGGCCCGTCACGCCATGCCGCGCTGGCTCAGCGAGGGGGCGGCGGAATACTTCTCCTCCGCGCGCTTCAACGATGATGGCTCGATCGACATCGGCCTTCCCAACAACAGCCGCGCATGGGAGATCAGCCAGGCTGCGCCCGTCTCGGTTCCCGAACTGCTCGATTACGAACTCTACCGCGACAATCGGGGCAATCGCTATGACGCCTATTACGGTCGCAGCTGGCTCCTGTTTCACTACCTGCGCTTCAATCCGGAGCGTGCCGGCCAGCTCGCGCAATACTGGCAGTACGTCGCACAGGGCGCGGACAGCATGGAAGCGGCGCAGGCCGTGTTCGGCGACCTCGACGCACTCGAAAGCGAGCTTCGCGCTTATGGGCGCGAGCGTTCGATGGCGGGCATGCGCTTTGCCTCAAACCGCATCCGGATTGGTTCGATCAAGACCTCGGAACTCTCCGAGGGCCATGCCGCGATGATGCAGGTCATCATGCGCTCAAAAAGCGGCGTAAACGAAGAGGAAGCCGCCGCGCTGGTCGAAGACGCGCGCCGGGTGGCTGAACGTTTTCCCGGCGATGCGCACGTCCTCGCAGCTCTTGCCGAAGCGGAATATGACGCAGGCTTCGACGATGCAGCGATCGAGGCAGCCAATCGCGCAATCGTCGCCGATCCGGGCATCCCAAACGCCTATGTCCAGCAAGGCTACGCGCTGTTCCGCAAGGCGAAGAGCGCCGACGATTCCGCCGAAGCCTTTGACCGGGCGATGGGCCCGTTCCAGTCGCTCAACGCAATTGAGGCCGATCACACGCAGCCGCTGATCTACTATTACCGCAGCTTTGCCGCGCGCGGTTTGCCTGCCCCGGAAGACGCGCGATTTGCGCTTGAGCGTGCCTCGCAGCTGGCCCCTTTTGACAAGAACCTGTCGATGGAAGTGGCGGTCATGCTCGCCAATGAAGGCAAGCCGCGCATCGCCGAGATTTTCCTGCGCCCGGTCGCTGCCGACCCACACGGACGGACACGCGCTGCCGCAGCGCAGGCAATGCTCGATGAGCTCGCTAATGCATCGGATGGCAGCGTAGTGCGTATCCGGGTAAGCGAGGTGGACGGCTCGGAAGAAGGCTGATCTTCTGGACCCGAGTCGGCGACGCTTAACGTGCCTCCGGCTCGATCCTAGCGCTTCATCATTCCGCCGACGATCGAGCCGAGAATACCGCCGAGCGGATTGCTCGATCCGCCTCCGGCGCCGCTTGGCGCTTGGCCGGTGGCCTGTTTCGCCATGTATCCAGCAACGGCCATCGCCAGGATCGGCAGCATCTTCTTGAGAAGCCCTTCGTCTAGCCCAGTCATCGCCGAAACCTCGCCCGCGACTGAACGGCTGACGTCCTTGCTGCCAAAGATGTTGCCCAGAATGTCGTTGCCAGGCGCCGTGGGCGTGGGACTTGAGCCGAGAACCGCATCGAGCAGCCCGCCTCCCAGCATCCCGCCAAGTCCGCCAGCAGCCGAACCGCTTCCCCCGCCGAGGATCGCGCCTGCAAGTCCGCCCAGCCCGCCCATCGGGTCAGGCGTGGTGGTGCCACCGGTCGCGCTTCGGCCCATCCCGGCGACAATCGCAGGAAGCAGCGCCCCCGCCGCGGTCTTGGCGGTCGTTTCATCGACGCCCAATTCGCGCGCCATCGAAGAAATCGCTCCGGTCTGCTGGAGCATTGCGGCAAGGCTCATCTGTCTCTCTCCTGTCAGGCGCTGTGCGCTTACTTGCGGCCAAAAAGCCCTGAAGCGATGTCGCTGATATCGTCCATCGCGCTGCCATCGCCGTCACGATCGAGCAGGCCCATCAGCGAAGAAGGATCGTCCTGAATCGCCTGGGCGAACTGGGTCAGCGATCCTTCGCCGCCGATATGCTGGACGATCTGACTGAGGACGCCGGTGTCCAATCCGGTCTTCGCCGATGCGAGTTCGACCGTATCGCCCTGCATCTGGTGCGTCTGGCCAAGCACCGCGATCGCCTTTTCCGCCATCGCCGGATCGATCCCCACCTTGCTAGCGAGGTTGGCGACATCGTCAGGCGCGCCGCCGATATTCTTTAGGATTCCGTCGAGCAGGCTCATTGCAATTCTCCCCATTGTTTCGAGTCGCGGAGGAGTGTGGAGCAAAGACTGGGCAATTCAAAGAAAAAGCCCCGCTCCAGCCAATCGGCCGGGCGGGACCTCCTCTCCAACTGAAATGTCAGTGTGTCAGGCAGCGATGGGCGACGCGGGTGCAGCCTGGCGCACGCCTTCGTCGACATGCGCTTCGAACTCGGCGAAATTGTCGATGAACAACTGAACCAGCTTCTGCGCGGTCGCGTCGTAATCTCCCTTGTCCGCCCAGGTGCTGCGCGGGTCGAGGATCGTCTGGTCGATACCAGCCTCGGCCAGCACCGGCACATGGACCGGAACGTCGAAACCGAAATTCGGATCTTCGCGGAATTCGACATTATCAAGGTCACCGTCGAGCGCAGCGTTGAGCAGCGCACGGGTTGCCTTGATCGGCATGCGGTTGCCGACGCCGTACTTGCCACCGGTCCAGCCAGTGTTGAGCAGCCAGCACTGCACGCCGCCCTTGGCGATGCGCTCTTTCAGGAGGTTGCCATAAACGCTCGGGTGGCGCGGCATGAATGGCGCGCCGAAACAGGTCGAGAAGGTCGCTTCGGGCTCGGTCACGCCGATTTCCGTGCCTGCAACCTTGGCTGTGTAGCCGGACAGGAAGTGGTACATCGCCTGATCGGGCGTGAGCCGCGCAATCGGAGGCAGCACGCCGAACGCATCGGCGGTGAGCATCACGACGTTGCTCGGCACCGGGCCGAGGTTATCCTTGCTCGTGTTCGGGATGTAGTCGATCGGGTAAGCGCCGCGCGTGTTTTCGGCGAGCGTGTTGTCGTCGAAATCGAGCTCGCGCGTTTCGTCGTCCATCACGACGTTCTCAAGAACAGTGCCGAAACGGCGCGTCGTTGCGTAGATTTCGGGCTCAGCCTCTTCGGACAGCCGGATCATCTTGGCGTAGCAGCCGCCTTCGAAGTTGAAGACCGCCGTGTCCGACCAGCCGTGCTCGTCATCGCCGATAAGGGTGCGCGAGGCGTCTGCGGAAAGCGTTGTCTTGCCCGTGCCCGACAGGCCGAAGAACACAGCCGTCTTGCCATCGGCGCTGATATTGGCCGAGCAGTGCATCGGCATCACGCCCTTTGTCGGGAGCAGGTAGTTGAGGATGCCAAAGACGCTCTTCTTCATCTCGCCCGCATAACGCGTGCCGCCGATCAGGATCAGCTTTTCGGTCAGGTTGACCGCGATCACGGTCTCGCTGTTGGTTCCGTGGCGCTCTGGATCGGCCTTGAAGGTCGGCAGGTCGATAATCGTGTATTCGGGAGCGAAATCCCCGAGTTCTTCGGCAGTCGGGCGCACCAGCAGCGTGCGGATGAACAGGTTGTGCCATGCAAGCTCATTGATGACGCGCACGTTGACGCGGTGCTCTGGCTGCGAACCACCAAACAGGTCGGCGACGTAGAGCGTTTCCTTGCCCCCGACCGCTTCCATGAAGTCGGCCTTGAGGTTGGCGAAATGCTCCGGCGTCATGCTCTTGTTGACCTTGCCCCACCACACGGTGTCCTCGGTCGTTTCGTCGCGAACGATGAACTTGTCGTTCGCGCTGCGGCCGGTTTTTGCGCCGGTCTGAACGACGAGCGCGCCGTGCTTGGAAAGCTTGCCTTCGCCAGCAGCGATCGACGCTTCGACAAGCGCAGACGTGCCAAGATTTGAGTGGATTTCGGCTCCGGTTTCGATGCCCTGGGAGCTAAGCGGCTGGGCGAGGGGGATCAACGTATCTTCTCCTGGTACGATGGTGTTCGTGTCCGAATTTTCGTGTGGGTCCGCCAACCGTTGCGAAGCGCCTCGCGATCAAGCCTGATGAAGCGATTCGAACGGGGGAATGTCCGCGATCCCAAGGGCGGCATATCCGTGCTTTTCGCCCCCGTCAAACCGGCGTAAAATCGCTGCATTGCACAATATTCTCGGCAGTTGCGCAGGGCATCATCGGCCTCGCGCATGCCTTTCAATGACCCTGTCCAGCAGGCCTGACATTTCGATCAAAAAGTGTCGGGCCGACTTATATCATGCACGCCGTGCGCCGTTTGTGGCTTCCATCCAAGCCGATTGTTTCGGCTGCCGTAAGGCGCTACCGCTGACCATCACGCGAGGAGGCACGCAAGCGATCATGGCAGGCGAAATCAGCGACATGCAAAGTTCAGAGGTCGCAGGCGGCGCGTCGGCGAACGGCGAGACGCGGCGCGAGGCTATCGAGATCGCTTTGGTGGATGACGACCGCAACATCCTGACCACGGTCTCGATCGCCTTGCAGGCCGAGGGGTTCGTCACTCGGCTCTATTCCGACGGCGAAACCGCTCTTCGTGCACTGATTGATAACCCGCCCGACCTCGCGGTGTTCGACATCAAGATGCCCAAGATGGACGGGATGGAGCTTTTGCGCCGCGTCAGGGCGCACCAACCTATCCCCGTAATTTTCCTCACCAGTAAGGACGACGAGGCCGACGAAGAAGCAGGCCTCGAACTGGGCGCTGATGACTACATCGCCAAACCTTTCAGCTTGCGCCTTTTGACCGCGCGCATCCGAGCGATCCTGCGCCGGGCAGAGCCCGATCGCGCGCTTGGCCACGAAACGAGCGCTCCCGATCCCGTCCACCCGAGCATCGACCGCGGGCGGCTGTTCATGGACCCTGCCCGCCATCACGTAACTTGGAACGACAAGCCGGTGAGCCTCACAGTCACCGAGTTCCTCATCCTTGAAGCGCTTGCCGCGCGCCCCGGCGTCATCAAGAGCCGCAACCAGTTGATGGACGCAGCCTATCCCGACGATGTCTTCGTTGATGACCGCACCGTCGACAGCCACATCAAGCGCATGCGTCGCAAATTCCGCGTGGTCGACCCCGAATTCGCGGCAATCGATACGCTTTATGGCGCAGGCTACAGCTTCAATGACGGCTAAGAGCCATGGGTGAACTTGCAGGAGAGGGAAACGCGGAAGTCCAGCCCGCAATAGGGCGACCGCCCGAGCGGCCTGACCTTGCCGGGCGCCTCTCGCTCACGGCACGAATACTCGCGGTGAACATCCTCCCGCTCGCGCTGCTTTCGGGCGGGCTGTTCTATCTCGACACCTACCGTACGCAGTTGATCAACGAGCGTTTCAAGCTCGCGCGGATCGAGGCGCAGATCACCGCCGAGGCGCTTGCCGGTGCAACGCGTGAGCGACAGGAAGCGCTGCTGGTCCAAATTGGCCGGGAGCAGGGGATGCGCATGCGCCTGTTCGATGCCGAAGGCGCGCTGACCGCAGACAGTTTTGCGCTGGCTGAACCTGCCTTCGAATTGAACGACATCACCGACGACAACTGGGAACAGCAATTCGCGCGCTGGCTCGACCGCACGGTCGACACGATCGTCAGCGCCGAAGCCGTCACCGACTATGTCGAGCCCGAAGCACAAACCGCCGATGCGTGGCCGGAACTCGTTCAGGCACGCGAGGACGGCCTCAGCCAAATCCGCCTTTACGACTGGGTCGACGGAACGCCTGTCATCACCGCAGCCGCACCCGTTGGTTTGCAAGGCGCGACCTTGCTGACCGTGCGCAACCCGGTGGACATCACCGAAAGCGTGCGCTCGGCGCGCTCGGCGCTGATGATCGCGGTGCTGGTGATACTTGGCGCATCGGCGCTCCTTTCACTTTATCTCGCGCGCACCATCGTTTCCCCGCTTCAACTCCTGGCGAGTGCTGCGCAAAAGGTGCGACAGGGCCGCGAACGCGATGTGGAAGTCCCTCGCCTGCCAGAACGCAGCGATGAAATCGGCCAGCTTGCGCGGTCGGTCTCTGACATGACGCTGGCCCTTCGCCAGCGCATTGACGCGGTTGACAGTTTTGCGGCGGACGTCGCGCACGAGATCAAGAACCCGCTCGCCAGCCTGCGCAGTGCGGTCGAATCGCTGCCCAAGGTGACGGATGCCGACACGCGCCGCGAACTTGAGCAGATCGTGACGCATGACGTGCGCCGCATTGATCGGCTCGTCACCGAGATCTCCGATGCAAGCCGGATCGACGCTGAAATGTCGCGTGCCACGCGCGAACGCATCGACTTTGCGCAGCTGGTGCGCGCAATCATTGGCAGCCGCGAGTTTCGCGCCGAGAATGACGACCACCGCATCGAACTCGATACAAGAGGATTTGCAGCCAATGTCGAAGGGGTCGGCGCGAGGCTCGAACGCGTTGTCGAAAACCTGCTCGACAACGCCGTCTCCTTCTCACCGCCCGACGCGCCGATCGAAGTGGCAATCGACAACGATGGAAACTGCGTCACCCTGACTGTTTGCGATTCAGGCCCGGGCATACCAGAGGAATCGCGCGAGAAGGTGTTCCAGCGCTTCCATTCGGTCCGACCCGACGAGGAGGCCTTCGGCAACCACTCCGGGCTCGGCCTCGCCATCGCGCGCACCATAGCCGAAGCGCATGATGGATCTTTGTGTGCAGAGGCGCGGCCAGACGGGAAGCCAGGCGCATGCCTTCGGCTCCGACTGCCAGCGGCGACCTGATGGGCGAGAGCATGGTCATGCAGGCTAGCGCGGTCGCGATAGACGGGCGCGCACTGCTGATCGAAGGCGAACCCGGAAGCGGCAAATCATCGCTCGCCCTCGCGCTGATCGATCGGGGCGCGCAGCTGATCGGCGATGACGGCGTAACGCTTACCCCCGCAGGCGAAAACCTTATCGCTAGCCCACCTCCCAATATCGAAGGGCTGCTAGAAGTGCGCGGTGTCGGCCTTGTCGAGATGCCGGTCGCGAAAGGCACGCCGGTTGCGCTGATTCTTGCGCTGGGTGCTCATGGTGAGCGGCTACCGCAAAGAATTCCGACGCGAACGATCATGGGATACGACATCCCTTGCCTGCCGTTTGAACCCGGCGCCATCGCGCCTGCGCAGCGCGCGCGATGGGCCCTGAAGACGCATGGATTAGCGAAATGAAACCAGCTCGCCCTTCCATTCCGATGCGCGACAACGCATTGAGAAGTTCATGACCACCGGCTCGGCCATTCCTGCACCGATGCAACAGCGCCTCTTGCTCGTTACCGGGCTTTCAGGCGCCGGGAAATCCACTGCCCTCGATGTCCTTGAGGACCTGGGTTGGGAGACGATCGACAACTTTCCGATCCGTATGCTCGACCGCCTCACCGGAGATCCCGGCGACACACCCGATGCGGGCCGTTCGCCTCTCGCCATCGGCTTCGATTCGCGCACGCGTGGGTTCGTCCCTTCCGAGATCATCGAGCTCGTCAAAGCGCTGGCCGACAGGGGCGACATTGCGCTGACCTTCGTCTTTCTCGATTGTGCCGATGACGAGATCGAGCGCCGCTTCAACGAGACCCGCCGCCGCCATCCGATGGCGCAGGATCGCACCGTCAAGGAAGCTATCGCTGCCGAACGCGAGCTGCTCGAACCGCTTAGGCGCTGGGCAGAAGTGGTTGTCGATACAACTGAATTGTCCTCGAACGATCTTCAGGGCCACGTGCGCGAATTGTTCGATGATGAACTGCCCAGCGAGCCGAGCCTGACCATCTCAAGCTTCGGTTTTGCACGCGGCATGCCTCCGCTCGCCGACCTCGTCTTCGACATGCGCTTTCTCGACAATCCACACTGGGTCGACGGTCTGCGTGAACTAACCGGTCTTGATGCGCCCGTCGGCAATCATATCCAGTCCGATCCGGCATTCTCCGAGGCATTTGAACAGATCAAGGCACTGCTCCTCACCCTGCTCCCGCGCTATTCGGCGCAAGGCAAAGCCTACGTCCATGTCGCGTTCGGATGTACCGGAGGGAGACACCGCTCAGTCTTCACCGCAGAAGCGATGGCAGAAGGCTTGCGTAAGGCGGGGTTTTCGCCCACTGTCCGCCACCGCAATCTGAAGTCGCGGGCGGCAGATGCCATCGAAGGTGAGCCGCGCTGACGCGAACACTCACGATTGCCTCGCATGGTGGTAATTGGGTTAGCGGATCAATGTTGCGAAATCGCGATAAACCGCAAGGATACTAACGGACTGAAATACGTATGATCGGTTTGATCCTGGTTACCCACGGCCGCCTGGCCGACCAATTTGTCGAAGCGATGGAACATGTCGTTGGCCCCCAAAAGGCTGTCGAAACCGTTTGCATCGGCCCCAATGACGACATGGAGCAACGCCGCGCCGACATCGCCGAGGCGATCGAAAAGGTCGATGCCGGGGAAGGTGTGGTGATCCTCACCGACCTGTTCGGCGGAACTCCTTCCAATCTCGCCATCTCTCTGCTCGATGCCGGGCGGATCGAGGTGATCGCGGGGATCAATCTGCCGATGCTCATCCGTCTCGCAGGCGCGCGCAAGTCAATGGATGTGGTCGAGGCGGTCGAGGCCGCGCAGACAGCGGGGCGCAACTACATCACCGTGGCGAGCGAGCTGCTGGGTGCAGATACGCCCAAGCGGGCAGCAGGCGGAGGAAAATAGCCCTGCGATGAGCGAAGTTCGCAAGACCGTCACTATCGTCAACAAACGCGGCCTGCATGCGCGGGCGAGTGCGAAGTTCGTGGGGGCCGTCTCTGCCCTCCCCGATCCGGGCCAGGTGCGCGTTGCCAAAGGCGGCAACGAAGCCGCCGGTGGGTCGATCCTGGGCCTGATGATGCTCGGCGCTGCAAAGGGTGACGAGGTCGAAGTGATCGTTGCTGGCGACGGTTCGGAAGATGTCCTCGCGCAGCTCGTCGCGCTGGTCGAAGACGGCTTCGGCGAAGACTGAGCCAGCAGAAACGAGGCGCGCACAATGCGCAAGCACATTACCGGTTTCTCGAACCCGACAGTCAAGTATCTGCGTTCGCTGCGCGACAAGAAGCACCGCAAGCGCGCAGGGCAATTCCTTGTCGAAGGCTTGCGCTTGCTTGAGGATGCCCGCGTGTCAGGCCACGTGCCGCGCCAGCTGGTGATGGCCGAAAATCGCGATCGACACGACCTAGTCGACCGGCTCGAAGGCGAGGTCGGGGCCGCTGGCGGAGAGGTCATCACGACCACGCCTGACATTCTTTCCAAGATCACTGGCAAGTCGAACAGCCAGAGTGTTGTGGGGGTGTTCGATGAGCTCGACACGTCGCTCGCGCGGCTCGATCGGGGCTCAGCCAATATTTGGCTGGTGGCGCAGGACCTGCGCGACCCGGGCAACCTTGGCACCATGCTACGCACAGGCGACGCGGTGGGAGCAGGCGGGTTGATCCTGATCGATGATTGCGCCGATCCCTTCAGCGCAGAAGCCGTGCGCGCGAGCATGGGCGCTGTGTTCACGCAAGGAATGGCGCAGGCGCGATGGGACGAATTCGTGCCGTGGCTGAGGGGCGGCCCAGGTCAGCTTGTCGCAGCCTCGTTGCGCGATGCGGTGCCGTATCGCGGCGCTGCATATCAAGCCCCGTGCTTCATCCTGGTCGGCAACGAATCACAAGGGCTTCCCGAGGCCTACGAAGCCGAGTGCGACCTGCGCGTCACCATGCCAATGAAAGGACGAGCTGACTCGCTCAATGCCGCGGTCGCGGGCGCGGTGCTGGCTTACGAGGTCTTGGCGAGCCTCGACGGCTGATTATTCGGCAGCGTCGCGCTTTTCGTCGCTCGCATCTTCGATCTTGGCGACATCGTCGTTGTTGTAGCGCGGGGTGGATTCGACCAGCGGCACGTCTTCGATCTCGCGTTTGCCGATCTCGATGCCTTTTTCGGCCAGACGCCGTCCGGACGACAGGACATTTCGTTCGAAACTGCCGACGAACTTGTTGTAATTGTTGACCGCCGTTTCGAGCCCGCCTCCGACGCGCTTCATGTGTTCGGCTGCAACGGCGAGGCGGTCGTAAAGCTCCGCTCCGGCGCGTCCGATATCGGCGGCTTCCTCAGCCATCTTGTCCTGCCGCCAGACCTGCGCGACCGTTCGCGCAATGGCAACGAGGTTGGTAGGCGTCGCGAGCAGCACCTTGTTGTGAAAGGCAAAGTCCCAAAGCTCGGGGTCGTGTTCGAGCGCGGCGGCAACGAAATGCTCACCAGGAACGAACATCACGACGTAATCGGGCGCGTCCTCGAACTGGCTCTGATAACCCTTGCTGCCGAGCGTCTGGACGTGGCCGCGCATCGACTTGGCGTGAAGGTCGAGGTGACGCTTGCGCTCATCTTCATCGTCGGCCTCGAACGCGGCCTGATACGCGTTGAGCGAGACCTTGGCGTCGATCACCAGCTTTTTCTGTCCCGGAACGTTCACGATCGCGTCGGGTCGCTGGCGTCCTTCGTCGGTTTCAAGCGACTGTTCGAGATGGAAGTCGGTGTGCTCGGCCAGTCCGCACTGTTCCAGTACGTTCTGCAAAGCGCGCTCCCCCCAGCGCCCGCGCGCCTTGGGTGCATTGGTGAGCGAATTGCCCAGCCGCTGCGCTTCCTTGCGCACCTCGTCCTGTGACAGGCGCAGTCCCTCGATCTGCTGGTGCAGTCGCGAAAACGCATCGGCGCGCTGGCTTTCGAGCTTGCCTACCTGATCTTCATACTTCTGCAGACGTTCGCTGACAGGTTTGAGCAGGCTGGCAACAGCTTCCTTGTTCTGGGCTTCTGCCTCGCCCAGCCGCTTCGTCGCCTCGCTCGAAAATCGCTCGCGCGCAGCTTCAAGCACCTTGGCGCCCGTGTTTTCAAACTCTTTCAGCAGCTTCTCACGCGATTCCTCGAGCAAGCGTTTCTGCTCCTCAAAGCTGGCGCGTTCGGCCCGGAATTGCGCGTTTTCTTCGCGCATGTCTTCCAAAGTCGCGGAAAGCTTGTCAGCTTCGCCCGCCCGCACCCGCGCCGCTGAAAGCTCTTCCTTTGCGCCCGACAGCGCTATCTGCGCTTCGCCTAATTCGGCGGTCGCGCGCTTGAATTCTTCCTCACGCGTGGCGAGGCGAATTTCGAGATCGGCCATGGGCCGTGCGCCCGATTTTGCCCCCAGCAACCAACCGAGCGCGAGCGCACCGAAGACGGCGACCAAAGCGACTATCAGGAGAATCGGATCAATTTCCATCGCGGGAACATACATGGAACACGAATCGCCGCCAAGCGGCTTTTGCAGGCAATTCGGAACCTATCCCCACTCTCGTGCGCTATCTCTGCGAAGGAGAAAATACGATGTCGATCAAGGAAATGATCCGCGAACACCCCCACGTCGGGGACGACTACACCGATACGCTAGGCAATGCGGTGAAGCACGCCATGTATGGCGCGGCGATCATCAATTCATGCGCTGATGCATGTCTGGCCGAGGCCAACGTGAGCGAGCGGCTTGAATGCATTCGCCGCTGCATGGACGCTTCCGACGCCTGCACCGCGTTCTATCGCATCGGATCACGCCGCACCGGCGGCAACGTGACAGCGATCAAGGCCATGGCGATGGCGACGATCGTGGCGTGCGAACAGTGTCTCGAACATTGCTCGATGCATGACGATGCGCACTGCAAGCGCTGCAGCCGCATGTGCGAGGAAGTCATCCGCGACGTGAAGGCCGCATTGGAAGAAATGAAAGCTCACGCATAAACCAGACCGCATCTGCGACCGCCCGCCCATAGCGGGCGTCGCTTTGCTGCGCGTCGAGCGAGGACGCGCCCGCAAATGCGGGCGCGTTGAACAACTAAGCCGCCTGACGCAGCTTCTTCAGCTTCTTGAGCGCCATGTTGCGCTTGAGGCGCGAGAGGTGGTCGATAAACAGGATGCCTTCGAGGTGATCCATCTCGTGCTGGAGGCAGGTCGCGAGCAGCCCTTCGAGCTGTTCCTCGTGATGGTTGCCATCAAGATCCTGATATTTGACCGTGCAGGTCGCCGGACGATCCACATCGGCGTAGATCTCAGGTACCGAAAGGCAGCCTTCGTTGTACGTCGAAAGCTCGTCCGCCGGATCGAGGATCACCGGGTTTACGAAAACCCGCGGTTCCTTCTTGGTCGCCGGGTGCGTGTGCTTGTGGCCATCATGCTCGCATTCGACGGGCTCCGCATCGGGGTCATCGGGCTGCAGGTCGATGACAAGCAGGCGCTTGGGCACGCCGACCTGGATCGCCGCAAGGCCAATGCCGGGTGCGTCATACATCGTTTCGAACATGTCCTCGGCGAGCTGCTTGAGCTCGTCATTGAACTCGTCCTCACGGACAGGTTCGGACACGACTTTGAGCCGGGGGTCCGGCACTTCCAGGATTTCACGAATAGCCATGGCGCTAAAATAGTCGCGGGGTCGCCATGCTGCAAGCGCAACACTTCGATCAGCGTGATCGGCTGACCGTTAACATCGTGCGTTTACCACAAGAGCCGCAGTTTCGCAGGATTCGCTTGCGACCGCGCGAGGCATAGCGAATACCACCCCTATCGCTGAGGTCTTGCTCATGCCCGCATTTCGGACACTTCGCGCTCCATGTCGCAGTTTCAGAATCGGCGCCGCCGCCGAGAAATTTAGCAAGAATTCGCCGCACCATTACTACCCCACCGGCCGTCTTGCCCTCAATGCTTGAGCAAGTGTCCCCTCGTCCAGATAGTCGAGTTCTCCCCCGACTGGCAAGCCATGAGCTAGCTGTGTTATCCGTAACTTATGTTCATCTAGACGCTCTGCGAGGTAGTGCGCAGTGGTCTGGCCTTCGAGCGTTGCGTTCATGGCGAGGACGACCTCCTCGACTTCGCCGTTTGCAGCGCGTTCCATCAGGCTCGCGATATTTAGGTCATCTGGACCGATGCCGTCGAGTGCGGAGAGTTTGCCGCCTAGAACGTGATAGCGACCCTGAAAGAGGCGCGCTCGGTCGAGAGCCCAGACATCAGCGACGTCCTCTACGACGCACAAACTCTTGGGATCGCGGCGTGGATCGGCGCAGATCCCGCAAGGATCGCTGGTGTCGACATTGCCGCAAATCTGGCATTCAACCAGCGTTTCCGAGACGGCATCGAGCGCCTCAAGCAAGGCCGGCAGTGCTTGCTCGCGGTTTTTGACCAGCCACAACACCGCGCGCCTCGCTGAGCGAGGGCCAAGACCCGGCAACCGGGCGAGCGCGGAGGAAAGCGCCTCGATCTCTTGCGATGCCATGGGGGGAGAGATAGGGGCTGGCGCGTTAATCACAAAGCGCGAGAGCGAGGCTTATGCGCATTATCTTTATGGGAACGCCTGACTTTGCCGTACCGGCGCTGTGCTCGCTGCATGCGGCGGGGCACGAGATCGCCTGCGTTTATTCGCAGCCGCCGAGCCGTTCGGGCCGTGGCAAGAAGCTGCGCCCCTCGCCTGTTCACGCGAAGGCTGACGAATTGGGCATTCAAGTGCGCACGCCCAAATCACTCAAGCCTGCCGAGGAGAAAGAGGCGTTCGCCGCGCTCGGAGCGGACGTTGCGGTGGTGGCTGCCTACGGTCTGATTCTGCCGCAGGCGATCCTCGATGCGCCGGTGCACGGTTGCCTAAACATCCATGCCTCGATCCTGCCGCGCTGGCGCGGCGCTGCGCCGATCCACCGTGCCATCATGGCGGGCGACGATGAGACGGGCGTGACTATCATGCAGATGGAAGTGGGCCTCGATACAGGGCCGATGCTGCACATCGTGCGCACTCCGGTGAATGACAAAACGACCGGCGAGCTTACCGCCGAGCTGGCGGAACTGGGTGCGGGCGCGATGGTCGAGGTGTTGGCCAACTTCTCTCACTATGAAGCACAGCCGCAGGATGACAGCCTCGCGACATACGCTCCCAAGATCGACAAGGCCGAGGCGCGCATCGACTGGTCTCGACCAGCGAGCGAGATCGTTCGCCATGTTCACGGCCTCGCCCCCTTCCCCGGTGCATGGTTTGAGCTTGAAGGCGAACGGGTAAAGCTGCTTCAGGCAAGCCTGACTGCAGGCAGTGCGCATCCCGGCACGGTGATTGACGAACAATTCGGCGTGGCTTGCGGCTCGGATGCCATTCGCCCCGACCGACTTCAGCGCGCCGGCAAACCGGCGATGGACCGGGACGATTTCTTGCGCGGGCGCCCCGTCGCACAAGGCACGGTGCTTTCTTGACCCGCTTCGCGCTCACCATCGAATTCGACGGCACTCCGTTTCAGGGCCTTCAGCGCCAGAAGCATGGGCCAAGCGTGCAGCAATCAATCGAAGAGGCGCTGCACCGGATTACGGGTGAAGACGCGACCTTGCACAGCGCAGGGCGCACCGACACGGGCGTCCACGCGCTCGGCATGCGCAGCCATGTCGATCTCGAGAAGGATATCGACCCGTTTCGCCTGTCCGAGGCGCTCAACGCACATCTCCGCCCCGATCCAATCGCAATCCTCGCTTGCGAGGTGGTGGACGAGGACTGGCATGCGCGTTTTTCGTGTGTGGGTCGGCGCTACGTCTACAAGATCGCCAACCGCCGCGCGCCGCTGACACTCGCGAAGAACCGCGCATGGCAAGTCGCGCACGATCTTGACCACGAGGCCATGCACCGCGCCGCGCAGGCGCTGGTGGGGCGTCATGACTTCACCACCTTTCGTTCGGTCCACTGTCAGGCAAAGGATCCGGTCAAGACGCTCGACCAGCTCAATGTCGAACGCGTTGGCGACGAGATACACATTCACGCTGCCGCTCGCAGTTTCCTGCATCACCAAGTGCGCTCGATGGTCGGATGCCTCAAGCTGGTTGGCGCAGGCTCTTGGCGCGAGGAACAGGTCGCAGAAGCGCTCGCCGCGAAAGACCGTAGCAAATTAGGACTTAACGCGCCGCCGCAAGGTCTCTACTTCGTCGAAGCAACATATCCAGATTGAGAGAGGAAATCCCCATGACCACCACCGGAAAACAGCTTTTCACGACACTCACCGCCGACGGCAAACTGACCCTTGAGGTGAGCGAGGAGAGCTTTCCCGAGCCCACGGGCAACCAGGTGCTGGTCAAGATGGAAGCCGCGCCGATCAACCCGTCGGACCTAGCGATCCTCACCAGCGCCGCCGACTTCGAGAACGCCGAGTATTCCGAAGGCAAGGTCGTCGCCGACATGCCCGAGCCCTTTCTGTCGGGCCAGCGTGGCCGTCACGGCCAGCGCCTTCCCGCTGGTAACGAAGGCGCCGGTACGGTCGTGGCAACGGGCGACAGCGACATGGCGAAAGCTCTCATGGGCCAGCGCGTCGCCTGCGTTCCGGGGAACGCTTTCAGCCAGTACGCCATCGCCGATGCAATGATGTGCCTGCCGCTGGGCGAGCATTCGTCGGAAGTCGGCGCATCGAGCTTCGTCAACCCGATGACCGCGCTCGGCTTTGTCGAGACCGCCAAGATGGAAGGCCATGACGCAATCATCCACCTCGCGGCGGCGTCGAACCTTGGCCAGATGCTCAACAAGATCTGCCAGGAAGACGGCATGAAGCTCGTCAACATCGTGCGCCGTCAGGAGCATGTCGACCTGCTGAAATCGCAAGGCGCGGAATATGTCGTGAACTCGTCGGACGACGATTACATGAAGCAGCTGCGCGAAGGGATCAAAGCGACCGGCGCGTTCCTCGGCTTCGATCCGATCGGCGGCGGGCAGAACACCGATCATGTGCTTAAAGCCATGGAGCAGGTCGCGGCTTCACAGATGGACGAATATTCGCGCTACGGTTCGAACCAGGACAAGAAGATGTACATGTACGGGCGTCTGGACCTCCAGAACCCGACCATCCTTACGCCGTCCTATGGCCTGCAATGGACCGTTTCGGGTTGGCTGCTCACGCCCTTCCTCGCCAAGGCGGGCATGGAAACCGTGGTCAAGATGCGCACTCGCGTGCAGCAAAACCTCACGACCACCTTTGCCTCGAGCTACAAGGCAAAGGTCGATCTGGAAGGGATGCTGACCAAGGACGCGATCCTCGACTATCGCCAGATGAAAACCGGCGAGAAGTATCTCGTCACGCCTTGGGGCTAATGGTGCGCTCGGTCCTCGCCATGCGCGGGGACCCGGCGAGCCTACATCAAGGCCGGTCGAACACCGCCTGAACTTTTGCAGGATCGGTGACGCCATTTGCCAGCAGAACCATCGCCAGTATCCGCGACTTCTGCGGGTTGAGCGCGCGTGAGGCGACGAAGCGGTTCGCATCGTCCTCTGGCTCGCGGTCGACCAGACCTTCGTCGACCCGGCTCGCGCGGATGACCAGAAGACCATTAGCGGCACGCTTTGCCAGCATGGCGCGCACCGCTTCGGGCATGTTGCCCTCACCCACTCCGGCGACGACCACCCCTTGCGCGTCTTCAAGCAGGCGCCCTGCCATGCTCGGCCTGATCCCTCCAGCGGCGTAGAGGATCGGCACTTCAGGAAACTCGCTTGGAAACGCGAAACGTGGGCTAGGATCGTCCCTCCAAGGATTGCCGAACCATTCGAGCGCGCTTGGCGTCACGATCGCAACAGATCCGCGCGGGAAGCCGCGAAACGCATCGTCGGTGCCGCGGGTGCGCACCTTTCGCGCATCGCGTGCCGCCAGCACACGATCACCCATGACCAGCAGCACGCCGCGTCCTTTCGAGCTCTCGGCACTCGCCACGCGCACGGCATTCACGAAATTGCGCATCCCGTCGCTGCCCACCGCATCCGCAGGTCGCATCGCTCCGACCAGTACAACTGGCTTCGTCAATGGCAGCGTCAGATCGAGCAGAAAGGCGGTTTCCTCAGCGGTATCGGTTCCGTGGGTGACGATGATCCCGTCGAGCGCGTCATCCTCCATCGCCTCGCAGATCACTTCGTGAAGAACCTTCCATATCTGAGGCCCCATGTTCTCAGACCCGACATTGGCGATCTGGCGACCGACAAAATCGACATCGAGAGTATAGCGCCCCGCATCCTCAAGCCATTCGTCAATCCCGATCTGCCCGGGCTGATAGTCGTGCCGCATCGCGTCGCCAGCGATACCTGCAATTGTACCTCCGGTCCCGAGGACAAGGATTCTAGTGTTCGTCATCACCTCCGCACTAGCCCCCAAGGTGCGTTCTGGACAAGCACCGGATCGCAGCATGGCTGCGCTGACCTCTGCCGACCGATGATTGTTGGAACTTAAGCCGAACCTGGCTCTTCAACATATTGGACGGCATTGATTTGAAGGGAATTCTTCATGCTTGGTTGGGCTATTACATTTCTCATCATCGCGCTCGTCGCAGCTATCCTGGGCTTCGGCGGTCTTGCCGGTGCAGCGACCAATATCGCTTACGTGCTTTTCGTGGTCTTCCTCATCCTTGCGGTCATCGCCTTCGTGCGCCGAAAGGTCTGAACACGGCCAAAAGGCAAGCGGCGCGCCCGAGTGTCGCTTGCCTTTCATCACGGCACACTAGATATCCGCGTTGAATTAACGAGGATGTTCAGGATGCCGTTCGCAAATCCCAATCGCCGCCAGTTCCTTGGTGCCACGACCGCCGCGTTTTCCGCGTTGATCGCGAGCGGATGCGTGACGCGCGGAGCGCCGCTCGCATCGGCATCGACAACGTTTTCAGGGTACGGCCCCTTGCGGCCCGATCCTGCTGGGATGCTCGATCTTCCGGAAGGCTTCTCCTATCGCCTGCTATCGAGCCTTGGCGATGCGATGAGCGATGGCGGCACCGTACCCGACAAGGCCGATGGCATGGGCTGTCTTGATCTTGGCAATGGCGAGATCGTTCTCGTCCGCAATCACGAACTGATTCCGACCGACGATGCCGGGGGAACAATCGCGAAGGGTTTCGGCACGCGAAATGGCGAGATCGTTCCGGGAGGCACGACAAACATTGTCCTTGATGTCGAGACGCTCGAGGTGAAACGCCAGTTCCGCACGCTTGGCGGCACGATTCGCAACTGCTCGGGCGGTGTGACTCCGTGGGGTAGCTGGCTTACCTGCGAGGAAGCGCCAACCGGACCCGGACAGCGCTATGGCGACGGTCTCGCGGTCAATCACGGCTGGGTCTTTGAGGTTCCGGGCAATGCCACCGGGTTAGTCGACCCCGTGCCCTTGCGCGCCATGGGCCGCTTCAATCACGAAGCCGCCTGCGTCGATCCGGTGACTGGATACGTGTACCTGACGGAAGACCGCGACGACGGCGTGCTCTACCGCTTCATCCCGAACACCCCTGGCAAGCTCATCGAGGGCGGAAGGTTGCAAGCCATGGTGATAGATGGCCCGGCAGACACGCGAAATTGGGATGCGGCCACTATGCCGCTTGCCCGTGCATTCAACGTCAGCTGGGTCGATCTCGACAATGTCGAAGCCCCGCAGGACGACCTGCGCACCCGCGCAGCTGCAGACGGCGCAGCCCTGATCGCGCGCGGCGAAGGCATCCATATGGGCGTTGACGATCTCTACATCTGCTCGACCAGTGGCGGCGCGAAGAAACTCGGTCAGATCTTCCGCCTTGTGCCCGGTCGCGGCAACGGCCCGGACCGCTTCGAGCTGTTCTTCGAGAGCGAAAGCGAGGAGCAACTCAATTACGGCGACAACCTAACCGTCGGCCCCAATGGCCACCTGATGGTGTGCGAGGACCAGTATACGCAAGTCGTCGACAACCACATTCGCGGCATCACGCCCGATGGTCGCCCTTACGACTTTGCCAAACTCAACATGCAGACTGAGCTTGCAGGGGGGTGTTTCTCGCCTGACGGCAAATGGTTCTTCGTTAACGCATATGGTCCCACGCGCACGGTGGCGATCACTGGACCGTGGGCAGCGTGATTTCGCGCAAAGGGTGACTTGACCGCGCAAGGCTTCGAGCCTATCTGCGCGCTTCCCAAGTCTCTGGGGCGATTAGCTCAGTTGGTAGAGCATCTCGTTTACACCGAGAGGGTCGGCAGTTCGAGCCTGTCATCGCCCACCAGATTTTCGAGACTCGTGCATGTCCGTGGGACATTCGCGGCCGAAAATCTCCCAAGCGCAAGCGCGGGAGGGACTACGCTCCCCCAACCCCCTCAGCTTCGACCAAAGCCTCGCTCACACGCGCGATCGCTTCCTCGCTGTCCCACTCATAGCCGCCTGCCACGCGCAGGATCTCCTTGCCCTCGGCATCGAAGAGGATCGTCACCGGCAGCAGCCCGCCATCGCTGAATGCGAGCGCCAGCTCGTTTTCGGGGTCGAGCCATTGTTCCAGGTACTGGAAATCGCGCGCTGCAAAGAACGGTTGCACGACCTCTGCACCGCGCACGTCCTGGCTGATCGTGAGCACTTTGAGATCGCCCTCAAGCTCGCCCGCCAGATTGTCGAGCGCCGGCATCTCGATCACGCATGGCGCGCACCACGTCGCCCACAAGTTCACCAGCACGGGGCTGTCGAGTTCGCCGAGGTTCAGCGTGTTGCCTTCAGGGTCGTTGAAAGTCAGCGGCGGAAGCTCGGTGCCAGCGAACGCTCGCACCACCTGTCCCGGAAGTTGTGGCGGCGGAGGAGGAGCCTCGCTTGCCCCGGCATTAGCAGCGCTTTCTTGCGCAGGCTCCCCGGCCCCACTATCGCAGGCCGCCAGGGCCAGCGCGGCTGGCAGCACCAATGCAATCGAACGGATCATGAGCGACACTCCATCCAAGCCTGACACCGCCACCAACACGATGTGGGGCGGCCGGTTCGCTGAAGGGCCTAGCGCGATCATGCGCGAAATCAATGCCTCGATCCCGTTCGACAAGGCGCTATGGCGCGAAGATATCCGCGCATCGAAGGCGCATGTGGCGATGCTGGGGGCGCAAGGTATCGTCAGCGCCGAGGATGCCGAGACCATCACCAAGGGTCTGCACGAGATCGCAGCGGAGTATGAGCGCGACGGCGTTCCCGAGGACTGGGACCTTGAAGACATTCACATGACGGTCGAAGCGCGGCTCACTGACCTTGTCGGTCCTGTCGCAGGGCGCCTCCACACCGCGCGCAGCCGCAACGACCAGGTCGCGACCGATTTCAAGCTGTGGGTGCGCGCTGCCAATGCCCGCGCGATTGCGGCACTGGGAGCCTTGCGGTCGGCCCTTGTGGAGCGTGCAGACGAGCATTGCGGCACGATCATGCCCGGCTTCACGCACCTCCAGACCGCGCAGCCGGTGACGCTGGGCCATCACCTCATGGCTTATTACGAGATGCTCACCCGCGACACCGCGCGGTTTGCGGCGGCGCAGGAGCGTCTCGATGAATGCCCGCTCGGGTCAGCTGCCTTGGCGGGTACAGGCTTTCCGATTGATCGCGGCGCAACGGCTTCGGCGCTTGAGTTTTCCGCGCCCACTCGCAATTCGCTCGACGCAGTTTCCGACCGCGACTTCGCGCTCGACTACCTGATGGCGGCGAGCCAGTGCTCCATCCACCTTTCGCGCCTCGCCGAAGAGCTGATCCTCTGGGCAAGCCAACCTTTCGGGTTTGCCTCGCTGCCGGACCAGCTATCGACCGGTTCCTCGATCATGCCGCAAAAGCGCAATCCCGATGCGGCCGAACTGGTGCGTGGTCATGCCGGGCGGATCGTGGGCGCGTGCACGTCGCTCATGATCACGATGAAGGGCCTGCCACTCGCCTATTCGAAGGACATGCAGAACGACAAGCCGCCGGTCTTCGAAGCCGCCAGCCTGTTCGACCTCAGCCTTGCGGCGATGACCGGCATGATTGCCGAGACCACCTTCAAGCCCGACCGCATGCGCGCCGCGGCACAGGCAGGCCACGCAACCGCGACCGACCTTGCCGACTGGCTGGTGCGCGAGGCCGACATCCCGTTCCGCGAAGCGCATCACATCACGGGAGAGGCCGTGAAACTTGCCGACACCAAGGCATGTAGCCTCGAGGAATTGTCGCTTGAAGACCTCAAGGGCATCGATGATCGGATCGACGAACCTGTGTTCAAAGCGCTCTCGATCGAAGCATCGGTCGCATCGCGCGCATCCTATGGCGGGACCGCGCCTGATCAGGTAAGGCAGCGCGTGGCCGAGGCGCGCGAACGCCTCGCTGCCGAGAATTCGCCGGAGGATTAATGCGCGTATTCCTGATTACCCTTGCTGCCCTGTCGCTCGCCGCTTGCGGTTCGCGCGCGCCGCTGACGCCGCTCGAAGGGGCAAGCCTGCCGCCTGCTCCGCATGGGGCGACCGACCGACCCGAGCCTGAGGAACTGCTCGAGCTCGACGCGCTCGCCGCACCGGAACGCAGCGTCGAGTTGCGCCGCCGCTCCGAAGAGCGCGAGGACGACCCCTTCGATCTCCCCCCTGATTGACCTCCCGGAACCATGGACCACTTCACTTACCAGAACGGTGTGATGCACGCCGAGAACGTGCCGTTGCCGCGGATCGCCGACGATGTCGGCACGCCTGTTTACGTCTATTCGCGAGCCACTCTCGAACGCCATGCCCGCGTGTTTCGCGAGGCACTCGATGCGGTGCCGGACAAGCTGATCGCCTTTGCGGTGAAGTCGAACCCGAACCTCGCCGTGCTCAAGGTGCTGAGCCGCGAAGGATACGGCGCCGATGTCGTCTCGGTCGGCGAGATGCGCCGGGCGCTCGCTGCCGGAATGCCGCCTGAGAAAATCGTGTTTTCAGGCGTAGGTAAGACCCGCGCCGAGCTTCAAGCGGCGCTGGAAGCGGGGATTGGCCAGTTCAATATCGAGAGCGAGGAAGAGGGCCTGGAGCTTGCCGAACTCGCAGCGGAAATGGGGCGCGAAGCGCAGTGTGCGCTTCGGATCAATCCCGATGTCGATGCGGGCACGCATGACAAAATCTCGACCGGTAAGGCCGACAACAAGTTTGGCGTTCCGATCAGCCAGGCGGGCCAGATCTTTGGCAAGCTCGCCGGGCAGGAAGGCGTGCGCCTTCGCGGCGTGGCCGTGCATATCGGCAGCCAGCTGGGCGAGCTTGCGCCGCTTGAGCGCGCATTCACAAAGCTGGGTGAGCTCGTCACCTCGCTGCGCGGAGCGGGTCACACGATCACTCATGTCGATCTGGGTGGTGGACTTGGCGTGCCTTATAGGGCTGGCGAGGAGCTTCCCTCTCCTGCCGAATATGGCGCGATGGTAGCGCGGGTGACGAAGGACTGGGGCGTGAGCCTCATCTTCGAGCCGGGCCGCGTGATCGCTGGCAATGCAGGCGTGCTGCTGACCCGTGTCGTTCGCGTAAAGCGCGGGATCAAGGATCCATTCGTGATCGTCGATGCGGCGATGAACGACCTTGCGCGCCCTGCGCTCTACGGCGCCTATCACGATTTCGTCGCGGTCCAGCCCAGAGGCAGCGACATGACTGCAAACATCGTCGGCCCCATTTGCGAAACCGGCGATACCTTCGCCATGGGCCGTCTGACTGACAAGCTGGAATCTGGCGATCTCGCGGTTTTCCGTACGGCGGGCGCATACGGCGCAACGATGGCTTCGTCCTACAACTCGCGCGGCTTTGTCGCCGAGGTGCTGGTGGATGGTGACAAGTTCGCAGTGGTCGCCGACCGGATCGATGCAGGCGCGATCATGGATGCAGAGCGCGTGCCCGAGTGGCTCGAATAGGCACAGTTTGAGCGAGCTTGCCAGCCTTCCGCTGTTCCATCGCATTGCCGGCCAAAGCGTGTTGGTGCTCGGCGATGGCGAAGCGGCTGAACCCAAGCGGCGACTGGTTGAGCGCGCTGGCGGGATCGTGGTCGATGACCCACAGCGCGCGGTCGACGAAGGCGTTCGGATTGCCTTCATTGCTTATGAAGACCGCAAGGCTTGCGAAGCCGCAGCGATCAATCTTCGCTGTGCGGGGATGCTGGTCAATGTCGTCGATCGCCCAGACCTTTGCGACTTCACCACACCGAGCATACTCGACCGCAATCCGGTGTTGATCGCGATCGGCACAGGAGGCGCATCGGCAGGCCTCGCCAAGCATGTGCGGCTCCGCCTTGAGCGTATACTCCCTCAATCGCTTGGCCGGTTGGCCAAGGAGCTGTTCGGCGCGCGCCCTAAATTGCGCGAGCGTTTTCCGGATGGTGCGGATCGGCGCCGCGCGCTGGATGACGCTCTTCGCGAAGGCGGTGCGCTGGATGCCCTCAATGCTGGGTCGGCGGATCAAGTCGAGGCTTGGCTCGACGGAGGCGATAAACCGCCCGCAGCAAGGACCGAGGAGCTTTGGCTTGCGAGCGAAGATCCCGAAGACCTGACCTTGAAGCAAGCGCGGCTACTTGGAGAAGCCGACATCGTGTGCGCCGACCCTGAGGTTGCGCCCGACATTCTCGCACGAGCACGAGCTGATGCTGTCCGCTTCATTTGCGACAACGCGCAGTGCCGTGGGAACGGCGTCTGCGCAAAGGCGCACGCAAGCGATCAAGCGAGCGGGCTCACCGTGATCCTTCGCTTGCCGGACGGCTCCTAAGCCGCCTGCTGGAAGAGAGGCGTCTCGACCTCTGCAAAATAGCGCGCCATCGCGTCTGACGATTGATCGCTCAGCGCGATGAAGGCACGCCGCCGGTCAGAGGGATCTGCAACGCGCAGAAAGACGCCTGTATCGACCAATTGCTTGATCCAGCGCAGCGCTGTCGTTGCAGGGACTTCTGCCGCAATGCAGAGCGAGGTAACCGAAACCTGCTGCTTCTCTGCCTTTGCAGCGGTTAGATCGAGCAGCATGTCCCAGGCGGGATCTGCAAACAGCTCTCCATCAAAGAACTTTGAACGCGCCTGACGTGCCGAGATCATCCGGCGCACCAATTGCGGATCGGGCATCGAAGCGCGCTGGGAGTTCGGCAAGGATGGCGGTTGCGATGCAGCGAATGTCCCCTGCGTAATCTCTGCGGTCTCGGCATGCGCGCGCAGCGCGGATTGCGGCGACCCTGTGCCGCCTTTCGCACCCGTCAACCCTTCAAGCTTCGAGGCGATTGCATCGACCTGACGCGAAAGATGCAGAAGGCTCAGACGGTCTTCCTCAGTCATTTCGCGCACGCGGGCATTGCCGATATCGGCAAGCACCCGGCCCACTGCGACAATCCGCTCCCCGCGAGTGGGTTGCACGAGGATTTGCGGGTCAGATTGATCGAGCGAGGCAAACACCGCATCGAGAGCATCAATCGCGGTGGTGACAATCAGCTTCGCCCCTGCGCGTGACACCCGCATGTCGAGCCGCGCAAGCGCGGCGAGCGTTTCTGCATCGACCAGCGGGCAATCGACCATGACCACATCGCCAAGCAGCGTGATCGGTCCATCAAGCAGGTTCGCGATTGCGCCCCCATCGACCGTACGAAAACCGGCGCCTGAAAGGTCTTCTTCAATCTGCTCGCGCGCGGCAGCACTGTCAGCGAAAATCGCGACCCGTGCGGGCAGACCCGACGCATCCTCAGCCGCACCATAAGAGAAATCAGTCATTTCGAAATCCGGCTGCTTCATCGAATCGTCCCCTTGTTTGACGAGAACGAGAGTAGAACAAAACGTGTTCAAGTCAAGATTTTCATACATTTGCCCGATTTCTGAGCTCTCCGGTTGAACTCTTTGCCGCTCTTGCGCGACTACCTTTACGATGGCTCGCAAAGACACATCCGACCTGTTCGACCAATTGCTGGTCGTCGAGGTGCAACGCGGCGACAAACGCGCGGCGGAGCGGCTTTTTGCGCGCTGGAACCCGAGGCTCCTGCGCGCCGCACGCCGTTATTGCGGCGATGGTCATGCGGCGGGCGACCTTGTTCAGGATTGCTGGCTGGCGATCTGGAAGGGGCTGCGTACACTTCGCGATCCTTCGCGATTTCGCAGCTACGCCTTCGCGGTGTTGCACCGGCGAGGATCGGACCAGCTGCGCCATATCGTCAAGGAGCGCGGCGCGCTCACCAATGCGTCGCCAGCCACAGAACCAAGCCACAAGGCGTCGCAATCGGATAGCGCGGCGCTGAACCAGGCCTTTGCGAGCCTGCCGCCCGACCAGCGGCTCGCCGCGCACCTCCATTTCGTCGAGGGGCTCACCCTTGCCGAGATCGCCGAGGTGCAGGCCATCCCCGAAGGCACGGCGAAGAGCCGCCTTTTCCACGCGCGCCGCAAGCTCAAGGCTGCGCTTTCACCGATTGATGAAGGAGAACTCCTATGACCACTCAAGACGAACGGATCACCGCCGCGCTCGATCATGACGATCACGCGTTTCTGGCGAGCCTCGACACGGATCGCGGCATGTTCAAGCAGATCGGCGACAGTTGGAAAGGGCCGCTGGGCGGATGGGCCAAGTTCAGTTTCGCGATTGCGATCGTGATCGGGCTTGGCCTTGCCTACTGCTTTTTTCGCGCCGTCACAGCCGACACCACCGATGCGATGGTTGGGTGGGGGCTCACCACCATTGGCCTTCTGATCATGCAGGGCTTCCTGAAGGAGTGGATGTTTGCCCGCATGAACATGCTGACCGTGCTGTCGGAGGTGAAGCGCCTGCAGGTGCAGGTGGCAATGCTTTCCGAGGATCGCGGCTAGGGCCGGATTTCGATCGGCGTCCCGTCGGGCACGAGCTGCCACAGCTCTTCGATCTCCGTATTGGAGAGCGCGATGCAGCCATCAGTCCAGTCGCCGCGCATGCGGCCGGGGCGCCCGGTGGGTTGACCATGGATGAAGATGTCTCCGCCCGGCGATCGACCATATTGCGCAGCAAAGGCGCGGTCCTGGCGGTTGGGATAGGAGATACGCAGCGAGAGGTGAAAGCGGCTCTGCGGGTTGCGCGTATCGATCGTATAGAGCCCTTCCGGCGTGCGCTCGTCACCTTCGAACCGCTTGTGGCCCATCGGCGTATCGCCGAATTGCAGGCCGCGATAGGCCTTGATCGGGCGACCGTTTTGATAGGCGACCAGCAACCTCTCAGATTTGTCGATCAGCAGGTAATCCGCAACCGGCGGGCGGCTGGGGATCGACCGGCTGGCATTGCCGCGGGTGGCAGCGGGCACGATTTGAGTAGGAAAGCTGGAAGTCGCAGCCGCCTGCTGCGCCGTGCCGCCGCCATTCGAGCCCGCACATGCGGCGAGCAGGACGGTTAGCAGCAGGGCGACCACGCGTTGCATGACGCTGTTCTACGCTGCCCGGCTCGCCCTCGCAATTCCGGCTTTTCCCGCATGTCCCAGCACGGGAATATTGGTGCAGGATCAGTCCTCGAACGGATCGCGCATCAGGATCGTATCGTCACGCTCCGGGCTGGTGGAGACGAGCGCGACCGGGGTTTCGATCAGTTCCTGCACGCGCTGGATGTACTTGATCGCATTTGCCGGAAGGTCGGCGAAACTGCGCGCGCCGGCTGTGCTTTCGGTCCAGCCTTCCATTTCCTCGTAGATCGGCTCGACCGCGGCCTGGTCGGCTGCGTGGCTCGGCAGGTAGTCGTAGACGTTACCATGGAGGCGATAGCCGGTGCAGATCTTCACAACCTCAAGCCCGTCGAGCACGTCGATCTTGGTGAGGGCAATGCCGGTCACGCCCGAGACCGCGCAGGTCTGGCGCACGAGCACGGCGTCGAACCAGCCGACGCGGCGCTGGCGGCCCGTGACGGTGCCGAATTCGTGGCCGCGTTCACCTATGCCCTGTCCTACCTCGTCCTCAAGCTCGGTCGGGAACGGGCCGGAGCCCACGCGGGTCGTGTAGGCCTTGACGATGCCGAGCACGAAGCCGGTCGCGTTGGGGCCGAGGCCACTGCCTGACGCCGCCGTGCCGCTCACCGTGTTGGAGCTGGTGACGAAGGGATAAGTGCCGTGGTCGATGTCGAGGAGCACGCCCTGCGCGCCTTCGAACAGGATCTTCGCGCCCGCCTTGCGAACCTTCTTCAATCGCTTCCACACCGGCTGCGCAAACCGCAGGACGAAGGGCGCGATTTCGCGAAGTTGAGTGAGCAGGTCTTCGCGGTCCACCGGCGGCTGGTCGAAGCCTGCGCGTAGCGCATCGTGGTGAGCGCAAAGGCGGTCAAGCTGCGGCTCAAGGCTGTCGAGGTGAGCCAAGTCGCACACGCGGATTGCGCGGCGGCCCACCTTGTCCTCGTAAGCCGGGCCAATGCCGCGCCCGGTGGTCCCGATCTTTCCCTTGCCAGCCGCAGTTTCACGCAGGCCGTCGAGGTCGCGGTGGAGCGGCAGGATCAGCGGGCAGTTGTCGGCAACCGCGAGGTTGTCGTCATTGATGGTGACGCCCTGCCCTTCGAGCTTCTCGACCTCATCGCGCAGCGCCCACGGATCGAGCACGACGCCATTGCCGATCATGCTCATCGTGCCCGAGACGATACCCGATGGCAGCAACGAGAGCTTGTAGGTCGTCCCGTCGATCACCAGCGTGTGACCGGCATTGTGACCGCCCTGAAAGCGGACCACGGCATCGGCGCGGCTGGCGAGCCAGTCGACGATCTTGCCCTTGCCTTCATCGCCCCACTGGGCGCCGATCACGGTTACGTTAGCCATCAGTCAGCATGTCCTTCACGCATTCAAATCCGCGCGGGGCCTAGGGGCATCGCTTGGCAAGGGCAAGTGCGGTTCGCGATGGACCACACAAGCCCGTCTTTGGAAAAAGGCGAATTTCCCGCAAGTGACTGACAAACATGGTGAATTTGGCTGTTCGCGTGAAGGAGGTGTGACTTTCCGTTTTCCCGCGAAAAGCACGCTCGCGCGAGGCATGGATGAAAACGATTGGCCATGCGCGTATCATGCCCGCGACGTGCATCTGTAGGAAAGCGCGAAACGCCCTCTATTCGATTACGATGCTCTGCTCTTCGCAGACATTGATCGCGGGAACCTCGATCTCACGCGCATTCTCGGTCACGGCCTTGAAGTCGAAGATGCAGGCGGATGAACCGTCCTGCACGGTCACGTTCCACTGCTGATCGCGCGAGAGTGTGTAGCCCGTACCAAGCCGGTCGTAGCCCCATTCGAGCGTGGCTGAATTGCTCCAGTAAATCTCGCTCACGGTCTCGCCCGTCTGGTTGAGGATCGATAGCCGCCGGTCCTGCCCATCGGGGCTGACACCGGGACGGCGCACGCCGACAAGCTGGCCGGGAGGCGCAAGCGTCGACTTGAGCGCACCCAGCGCACCGCGATCAGGCGTCCCGCGTTCCATCGTCCCTCTGCGCTCCGGCGCTTTCGCATTCACCACGGCGTCCTCCCCGAAATCGATTGTGAGCATGTTGTAGACATCGCCCAGGTTCTCGACCGCCATCTGGAAATCACCACATTCGCTCCCCGGATCGAGAGTAAACTCCGTCGTGTCGGTCGTGTCGTAATCGGAGTGGATCGAGGTTCCCGCGCTGTCGGTCACGTCGAAATCGAGGTCGGTGTCGCCATCGCCGCGCGCGCTGACCTTGGTCACCGAGCAGACGCGCAGCGCAACCTTGGTCGCGGCATTAGCGCTGACGCGATATTCGCCCGGCCCTTGCAATTCGGCACGGGTCGCAGGGTCGATCAGCGCGACGGTGAAGACATTGTAGACATCGCCGAGATTGTCGACCTCGAGCGCGAAGGTCTCACATTCCTGAGCAGGACTGAGCAGCACGAAAGTCACGTCCGACATATCGAAGTCGGAGTGAACGACATTGCCCGCTTCGTCGTTGATGGTGAAATCGAGATCGGTATCGCCATCGCCGCGCACTTCGACACGGGTCGCACCGCAGACCGGCAGGTTGACCTTTAGCGAGGCATTGGCGTCGGCCCGGTACTCGCCCGCACCGCTCGTATCAGCGGTGCTGCTGGTGCGCGCGGTTGAGCCCGCAGCCTGAGTTGCGGAAGCGAGGCTTGTCGTGGGGGCCGTACCGGCAAACGGCGTATCGCTTGCCCCTTCGGGTTCGACCACCAGCATCATCGCGTTGTAGACCTCACCGATATTCGCGATGTCCATCTCGAACACTTCGCAATCGCCCAGCAACCCTTCGAGAGTGGTGCTGGTTTCGTCGGTTGTATCGTCGTTCTCGTGAACCACGCCGCCGTCGGAATTGCGGATCACGAAATCGAGATCGGTGTCCCCGTCGCCGCGCGCGCTCACCCGCGCGCTCGTCCCGCAGGCCTTGAACGTCACCGTCTGCGTCTCGGAGGCCTGAACAATGTATTTCTGCACGCGGGTCGTGCTCTCGGTTATCGGTTCGAGGACGACCACGAATGCGTTCGCTTCTTCGCCGAGATTCGAAACGCCCAGCGCGAATGTCTCGCACTCATCGCCCTCTTTCTCGAGAACGACCGAGAGATAATCGTCGATGCCGGTGTCTTCGTGCTGGTTGTTGCCGTTTGCATCGGTGACAACGAAATCGAGATCGGTGCCGGTGTCTCCGCGAACGACGAGCTGCGATTCCGCCGAACACACCTCGAGATTGATCGTGACGCGGCCCGCGCCTTCGATCGAATACTCATCCACCGCTGCCTGTGCGCTCGTCCCCGCGAGAGCTGCGATGGCGCTCCCGGCCATAAGTGAAGCTCGCAAGAGCAAGTGGATGCGGTTCATTGACGTCCCCTTTGGCGAAACTGCGGGGTTTGACACGGTGGATTCGGCAAAAGCCTATAAGCATTCGCAAGTGAATAACAGCTTGATTGCCCGATTGGCGCTGCAACCTACTCAGATCGTGCGCGAATGTGGTGGGTGCATTGGAGATGAGCGCACGCTGTTACAAAGCGCGACCCGCGAGCGCTTGCCCGCAGCGCCGCGATTGGCTTGATTGAAAGCACCCAGTTCGAAGAGAGGAACCCCCGTATGCGCTTCTCACGTCCTTTTGCATTTCAGGCCGCAGGTCTTGCAGCCCTTGGCAGCCTTGTCCTTGCCAGCACCAGTTACGCCCAACAGCGCGACCGCCCCTCGCGCTCCTGCATGAGCGAAATCCGTCAATTGTGTGGATCGGATCGTTCGCAGATCCGGTCGTGCCTACAGGAACGCTTCTCGGAATTGTCGGAAAGCTGCGCGAGCGAGATCCGTGAGCGCGTGCAACAGCGGCGCGGTGGGCGCGAAGGGCGCGGAAACCGGGAGGGTCAGCAGCCCGACACATCCGCCAGCTACGTCCCTGCCAAAGTCTCGCACACGGTGATCTATGGCGAACACCAGCGCCAGCAGATCGACATCTATGCGCCCGATGACGCGGTCGAGGACCTGCCGATGGTGCTCTTCATCCATGGCGGAGGTTGGTCCTTCGGCAGCCACGAGAACGTGCAGGCGAAGCCCGGCCACTTTAACAAGACCGGCTATTACTTTGCCTCGGCCGGATACCGGGTGCTGCCCGGCGCTCCGGTGGAAGATCAGGCCCGCGATGTGGGCGCTGCAATCAACGCGCTGCGCGGACAGGCGAGCGCGTTCGGCTTTGATGGTGAGCAGATCGTGCTGATGGGTCACTCGGCAGGCGCGCATCTTGCGGCGCTGGTTGCAACCGATCCGACCTATGCTGGCGAGGCGTTTGATGCGGTCAAGGGCGTGATCCTGCTCGATGGCGCTGGATACGACGTGGCTGCGAACATGGCCGAGGCCCAGCCGCAAGCCTTCCAGATCTACAACAACGCCTTTGGCACCGACCCTGCGCGGCAGGCAGCCTTGTCGCCGGTAACCCATGTGGGCGGAGAGGATGCGCCCAATTGGCTCGCGCTTTACGTGGCCGCGCGCGATGTTGCGCAAAAGCAGGCTGGCTTGCTCGTCGATGCGCTCAGTGCGCAGGGGGCAAGCGCTGAGGCGGTGTCGATCGCTGGCACTGACCATGGCCGCATGAACCGCGAGCTTGGCACCGAGGCGGGCGCCGCTCAGACGCAGGCGGTGGATGCGTTTCTGGCGCGGGTGTTTAGCTGATCACACGGTCGCGGTGACGTCGATCTCGACCATCAGTTCTGGCAGAGCGAGGCTCTTCACCTCGACGGTCGTGTCGGCGGGGTATGGCGGTGTGAAGTAACGCTTCCGCGCCTCTACGATCTTCGGGAAATGCGCCATGTCGGTCATGTAGATCGTGACCTTGACGATCTTCGAAAGGTCGCTCCCCGCCGCAGCCAGAACCCGCTCGATATTGGCGAAGGTCTGCGCGAGCTGCGCGTCGAAATCGCCTTCTCCGACAATCGTGCCCTCTTCGTCGATGGCAGCCTGGCCAGAGAGAAACAGCAAATCCCCCACCCGCCAAGCTGGCGCGATGGCGTAAGGGGCGAGCGGGTCGGGATCGATGGCGATTGGCTCTGCTTTGTCGTCCATGCAATCCGTTCTCGTCTCAAAGCCCGGTCAGATCCGAGCCGTTTAAGGCGTGCGTGCAGCCGAGCGCTTGTGGGTCTTCACCCTCGCCCAGCTGCGCGATGGTGCGCGCGCCTTCGCGGCGAAGCTCTGCGGCTTTTGCGGTATCGTGGCCGGTCGGCAAGTAGACCGTGCGCGGTGTCTCGGGCTGCGGAGCGGCGGCGGACAGGCGGTCGACATAGAGCGTGAAGCCGGTTGCTGCCTCCTCACTTCCGCCGATCCGGTAAGTCCCCCCCCGCCCGGCAGCGCCGCGAACACCGTCGGCGTAGATCGTGAAGCCGAACCAGCTTTGATATTCGAACCCATGCCGCTCGGTCGGGTCGAGCGTGATGCGGGCCCCGGGACCTTGAACGTCGCCGATCCGCGCGGCGATCGCCTCAAGCCCGTCGAGCCGGGTTGCCAGCACTCCGCCCGCGTCGATCTCGCGCAGCTTGGCGAGCGCGTCTTCGAAGGGGCCAGTTGCATAAAGCAGCGGCAGATAATCGGCCCCACCCGCCTGCTTCAGCCCTCCTGCATCCTTCGTATCGAGCTCACGCCGGATCGCGTCGATCGCGCCTTCCTCCAGCCCATCGCGCGCCGCAAGCGTGTCGACGAGGTCGGGCAAGGTGAAGTCGACCGAAATGCCAGTGAGGCCAGCCGCGCCCAGCGCCTCGATCGCAAGGCTGACGATCTCGCCAGCGGCCTCGACCGTGTCAGCACCGATCAGCTCTGCTCCCAACTGCAAACGCTCGCGCGCCGGGTCGAGCTGGCTCGCCTGGATCAGCGCAGTGTCGCCGCAATAAGCGAGCCGCAGCGGGCGCGGCGCACTGGCGAGCGAGGTCGATGCGATCCGCCCGATCTGCGGGGTGATGTCGCTGCGCAAAGCGAGCGTGCGCAGGCTGGCCGGATCGACCATGCGGAAGGTGCGGCGGGTAGCTACGCCTTCCATCCGGGCGGCGAGCGCGGTTTCGAACTCGAGCAGCGGCGGGCGCACCCGGTCATAGCCATGGCTCCCCAGCGCATCGAGGCAAGCGCGCATGGCGGCGGTGATCCGCGCGGCGGACGCAGGCAGCCGGTCTTCAAGGCCGACGGGGAGGAGATCAGTTGAATTGGTCATGTCGCGGCGGTCCCTACTCAAATCGCCATCCATGCGTAAAGCACGGATGGCGAATTCGAGCAGATTGGCGGGCTATCTAAAAGCTGAGCGCCTTGACCATTTTCACGCCTTCGACCTTCTCGGCCTCGGCCATCACGTCCGCGCTGGGCTCATCGTCCAGGCTCAAAAGCAGCACCGCTTCCCCGCCCGCATCGCGGCGACCGAGGTTGAAGGTGCCGATATTGATGCCCTGTGAACCCAGCAGCGTACCGATGCGCCCAATGAAGCCCGGCTTATCGTCGTTGACGACGTAAAGCATGTTGCCGTCGAGGTCGGCTTCGATCCCGATGCCGAAAATCTCGACGAGGCGCGGTGCGTCCTTGCCGAACAAGGTACCGGCGACCGAGCGCGTGCCCGCATCGGTTTCGACCGAGACGCGGATGAGCGTGTTGAACGCACCTTCGCGCTGGTGGCGGATCTCGCTCACATCCAGGCCGCGTTCCTTCGCAAGGTACGGCGCGTTGACCATGTTCACCGTGTCGGAATAGCGGCGCATGAAGCCCGCCAGCACCGCGCCGGTGATCGGCTTGCCGTTGAGCTCTGCCGCTGCACCTTCACGCTCGATGCTGATCTTGGTGAGGTTGCCATGGGCGAGCTGTCCCACGAGGCTGCCGAGCTTTTCGGCGAGCGACATGTAGGGCTTGAGCTTCGGCGCTTCCTCGGCGGAGAGCGAAGGCATGTTGAGCGCGTTCGTGACGCCTCCATTGACGAGGTAGTCGCTCATCTGCTCGGCCACCTGCAGCGCAACGTTCACCTGCGCTTCGGTCGTCGATGCTCCAAGGTGCGGGGTGCAGATAAAGTTGGGCGCGCCGAACAGCGGATTTTCCTTCGCCGGTTCCTCGGCAAACACATCGAGCGCGGCGCCTGCGACCTGACCGCTTTCGAGGCAGTTCTTGAGCGCGACCTCGTCGATCAGCCCGCCGCGCGCGCAATTGACGATGCGGATGCCGGGCTTCGCATTCTCAAGCCGTTCGCGGCTGAGAATGTTGCGGGTTTCATCGGTGAGCGGTGTGTGCAGGCTCACGAAATCGGCGCGCGAGAGCAGGTTGTCGAGATCGACCTTCTCCACCCCGATTTCGACAGCACGGTCTTCGGTCAGGAACGGATCATACGCGATGACCTTCATGCGAAGGCCCAGAGCGCGGCTGGCGACGATCGAGCCGATATTGCCGGCCCCGATCAGGCCAAGCGTCTTGCCCGTCACTTCGATGCCCATGAAGTCTTTCTTGGGCCACTCGCCATTCTGGGTGCGTGCATCTGCCGCCGGGATCATCCGGGCAAGCGCCATGATCATCGCAATGGCGTGTTCGGCTGTGGTGATCGAGTTGCCGAACGGGGTGTTCATCACCACCACGCCCTTGCCGCTCGCATAAGGGATATCGACGTTGTCGACACCGATCCCGGCGCGGCCGATGACCTTAAGGTTCGTCGCAGCATCCAGAATTTCGGCCGTCACCTTGGTCGAGGACCGGATGGCGAGGCCGTGATACTCGCCAATACGCGCTTTCAACTCTTCTGGCGTTTCGCCGGTGATGACGTCGACCTCGCAGCCGCGCTCTTCAAAAATGCGCGCTGCATTGGGGTCCATCTTGTCGGAAATGAGGACTTTGGGTTTTGTCATTGGAAGCACTCCAATCGTCATCCCGGACTTGATCCGGGACCCCGCTTCTTGTTGCGGGAGGAGAAAAGGGAACTAGCGGGACCCCGGACCAAGTCCGGGGTGACGCCAGAAATCAGGTAACGCGCGGTGAATCAGCCGTTCTTGACGTTTTCGTAGGCCCATTCGATCCAGGGCAGGAGGCGCTTGATATCCTCCGCCTCGACCGTGCCGCCGCACCAGATGCGTAAGCTCGGTGGTGCGTCGCGATAGCCGTTGAAGTCGAGACCGACATTGCGTTCTTCGAGCATCTTGACGATCTTTTTCGGCACAGCCGCCTGATCTTCAGCCGAGAGGCTTTCGTACCAGTCGCCCTGGAACATCATGCAGACGCCGGTATTGGTGCGCTTCGCCGGGTCGGAGACCATGTTGCGCAGCCAGGGCTTCGCCTCGATCCAGTCCTTGACGATATTGGCGTTGGTATCGGCGCGTTCGAACATCGCCTGACGCCCGCCAATTGACTTCGCCCATTCGAGCGCAGCGATGTAATCCTCTGTCGCAAGCAGCGAAGGCGTGTTGATCGTCGCGCCTTCGAAGATGCCGCGATTGAGCTTTTCACCCTTTTTCAGGCGGAACAGCTTGGGCAGAGGCCAAGGGGGATCGTAGCTTTCGATCCGTTCGACCGCCTTGGGCGACAGGATCAGCATGCCGTGCTGGGCTTCGGAACCCATCACCTTCTGCCAACTGTAGGTCGTGGCATCGAGCTTGGGCCAGTCCATTTCCTGAGCGAAAATGGCGCTGGTCGCATCGTTGATGGTGACGCCTTCGCGGCCCGGCTCGAGCCAGTCGGTGTTCGGGATCATCGCTCCGCTCGTCGTGCCGTTCCAGGTGAACACCACGTCGTTGCGCTGCGGAATGGTGGAGAGATCGGGAATCTCGCCGTAATCGGCCGAAAGCGTTTGCAGGTTGGGAAGCTTCAGCTGCTTCACCGCGTCCTGGATCCAGACATTGCCAAAGCTTTCCCACGCTGCGACCGTGGCCGGGCGCGCGGGATCGAGCATCGTCCACATCGCGCATTCAAGCGCGCCGGTGTCCGATGCCGGCATGATGCCGACCAGATAGTCCTCCGGAATGCCGAGCAGTTCCTTCGACAGGTCGATCGCGTATTTCAGACGCGACTTGCCGGTTGCCGAGCGGTGCGAGCGCCCGAGCGAATCGGTTTTCAGCTTGTCGAGGGACCAGCCCGGGAACTTTACCGTGGGACCGGAAGAAAATTGGGGGCGCTCAGGTTTGAGCGGGGGCTCGTGCATGAGCCCGCGAGTGTAGTCAGTCATTGTATTCTCTCCTTACAGAGAGCACGCGCGGCGTTGGGACCGCGTGGCCCGCTGGCCGAACTAATGTTGCGCTGCGAAGAGTCAATGAGAAATCCTCCGCAATCGGTGAAAGTGATTTGGGCAAAGATCAAATGCTTGTCGCAAGCCTCTCGCATTCAACGCGCGACTGCCTTAGATGTGCCCGGCAATGCAGACAGACGACCTTCGCATTGCCCTGTTCAGTGGCAATTACAATTACACCCGTGATGGAGCGAACCAGGCGCTAAACCGCCTTGTGGGGTCGCTTCTCGACAAGGGCGCGAGCGTGCGCGTCTATTCCCCCAAGGTCGCCGAACCCGATTTTCCGCCGACCGGCGACCTTGTCGGAGTGCCCAATGTGCGGATGCCGGTGAAGGGTCGCGGGGAGTATCGCCTTCCGCTGCGCCTTGGCGGCGCGGTCAAGCGCGATCTGGAAAAGTTCAAGCCGAATATCGTGCACCTCTCCTCGCCCGACCCGGCAGGGCACGCCGCGCTTCGCTGGGCGCAGCAGCACGACATTCCCGTGCTGGCGAGCGTGCACACCCGGTTCGAAACCTATCCGCGTTATTACGGCCTCGCTTTTACCGAGCCTCTGGTGGTCGGCATTCTCAAGCGATTCTACAACCGCTGCGATGCGCTGGTCGCGCCTTCGCAAAGCATGATCGACGAATTGCTGGCGATGGACATGCATGACGATATCGCGCTGTGGTCGCGCGGGGTGGATCGCACGATCTTCTCATCGCAAAAGCGCGATCTCGAATGGCGTCGCTCAATGGGTCTTGAGGACGACGACGTGGCGATCGTGTTTCTCGGGCGGCTGGTCATGGAAAAGGGCCTCGACGTCTTTGCCGAGACCATCGTTCAGTTGAGAAAGCGCCAGGTCCCGCACAAGGTGCTGGTCATCGGCGACGGGCCTGCGCATGACTGGTTCAAGGACGCGCTGCCCGGTGGTATCTTCGCAGGGTTCAAGACCGGCGAGGATCTGGGGCAGGCATTGGCGAGCGGGGATATCTTCTTCAACCCCAGCGTCACCGAGACATTCGGAAACGTCACTCTCGAAGCCATGGCTTGCGGCCTTCCTGTCGTCGCAGCTGGCGCAACCGGCGCATCAAGCCTCGTCAATGATGGCGTCACCGGCAGGCTCGTCCCGCTAACGGGAAAGAAGGGCGACAAGTCCCCCGACAGCGAAGGGCTGGCCGAGGCTATCGCGCCCTACTGCACCGACCCTGCGCTTCGCATGGCGCATGGACGCGCGGGCGAAGAACGCAGCTTCGAATACAGTTGGGACGCGATCAACCAGGTCGTCGCCGACACCTATATCCGCCTCATCGAAGACCGCCGCGCGTTGCAGGCAGCCGAAGCCCAGTAGGCTGGCCGACGCAGGCTGGTTAACGAAGCACGCCATTTTGCGTCATGCGCGATGCGTAGATCAGCATGAACAGCGTGGTCACCCAGATCATGATCGTGAGCGCAGGGCTTTGCAGGCTCTCGGGCACTTCGATCATCGCATACTGAAAAATGGTCGTGCCGATCAGGCCAATGATCGCGATCACGGTCGCATGAACCGCGTAGCGCGAGCGCAATAGGATCAGGATCGAACCGGCAATCGCTCCCCAAACGCCCATCGCCCAAAAGGTGTTGGCCCAGACCGGATGGCTTTCGAAAAAGGCGATCTCGGTCTCGCTCATGCCGAGGCTTTCGAGCAGGCCGAGCCGGGTCATGGTGTAGCTGAACCCGCCAACCGAATTCCATAGCAGAGTAAGTACGCCGACCACCCAAAGGTGCCACGGCGTTTTCGCGCGCCCGATTATGTTCATTATGTCTCTCCCCGCGATATCGCGACCACTGAAGGGCGACCCGTCAGGGCAAGGAGTGTCAGATCAAGCCGCGCCCTGCAAGCGCCGCATCGACGAGGAACTTATCGTTTCGCCTAAGCGCCTTAGCGCAGCAGCCCGCGAGAACGCACACGAAGAGCGTAGAGCAGTGCAGTCTGGGTGATGACCCAGAGGCCAAACAGCGCTGGCATGTGATAGATATTGCCCGCCGGGCTGTTGAGAACAATCATCGTGAAAGACGCTGCCATAATGCCCACGATGCCCGTCACAAAAGCCTGAACGGCCCAGCGCGAGCGCGCAAGCAGCAGTATGGCGCCTGCAAAACTACCCCAGACGCAGGCCGCGACGTAAACCTGTGTCCAGCCCGAAATTTCGCCCGACGCCGTGCCGAGAGCACCGTATTTGGCAAAGACCATCATTGACCACACAAGGACAAGAATGCCCACCGCCAGCATGTGCCACGGCATCGCTCCGCCGGTTTCATCGCGTCTGGAAAGAATGGCTTGCATGGATGAAGTCTCCGGGCGTTGAGGACTGCTGAACCTGAAAGGCCCCGCGCGAGTGTCCTTCATGCACCCGGAGACGTGATCTTAAAGCGAACGCTTATAGTTTCGCCTTGGTAAAATCTCAGAGGCGCTCGATGCGCTTGGCGACTTCGTCGATGATGTCGACGATCTCGTCGATCGCCTTCTGATCGAGCTTTCCGGCGCGTGCACGATTCTTGAGTACGGTCGCTAGGTTGCCCATTGCACGCCACAGGTCGGGCGACTTGGCCTTGACCTTCTCGGCGCGGGCACCGTGCTCGCCCAAGCGGCCCATCAGCTCGTCGACCTCGTCTTCGCGGTCGGCGAGTTCGGACTTGCCGGCTTTGGTCACCTTGAACGGCTTCTTGCTGCTGGCCTCGTCGTCATCCGAAGCAGCCTTGACCTTTGCCGGTTTGATCAGGCCTTCTTCCTCAAGCATCTGGAGCGTCGGATAGACGGCGCCCGGTGACGGGGCATAGCTGCCGCCGGTCATATCCTCGATCGCGCGGATCAGTTCGTAGCCGTGGCGCGGCTCGTTATTGATGAGGGCAAGCAGCGCGAGGCGAAGTTCGCCAGTGCCGAACATACGACCGCGGCGCTTGCGAGTTTTAGCTCCGTCGTGCCAGGTGCGAGAGCGGCGCGAACGGCGCTCATCACGCTCGCTGCTGGAATCCCACTCATTCGCGGCCTGCGCCGCCATCATGGCGAGCATCGGGCCCAACTGGTTCCAGCCGCCGCGTCCATACCTTCTGGTCATCGTAATTCTCCTGATAGTTCTTATGACGCTCAAGATATATCTTTGACCTATCTCTTCAAGGGGTCTGGTCGCGCGATATGGCTTTTTCCGACGAGTGGCTTATCTCGATCCACGAATGGCCGATTTGTTTGCAGATGATCCCCCGCCCGCCCGCGCTGCGGACGAACCGCGCGCTGATGCCCCGCTCGCCGACCGCCTGCGCCCGCGCTCGCTTGATGAGGTTATCGGGCAGGAGCACCTGACAGGCCCGGAGGGCGCAATTGGGCGGATGGTAGCGGCAGGCCGCCTTGCCAGCATGGTGCTTTGGGGCCCGCCGGGCACGGGCAAGACCAGCATAGCGCGCTTGCTCGCAGATGCGGTGGGCATGCGTTTCGTCTCGATCAGCGCCGTCTTTTCGGGCGTGGCTGACCTGAAAAAGGCCTTTGCCGAAGCCGACAAGATGGCCGATGCGGGCAAGACCACGCTGCTGTTTGTGGACGAAATCCACCGCTTCAACCGCGCGCAACAGGACGGTTTCCTTCCTTTTGTCGAACGCGGGACGGTCACGCTGGTCGGCGCGACGACCGAGAACCCAAGCTTTGCCCTCAACGCTGCACTGCTGAGCCGGGCACAGGTGCTGATCCTCGAACGGCTAAGCCATGAAGCGCTGGAAAAACTGCTCTCGCGCGCCGAGCAACTCGAAGGCCCCCTCCCCCTTACCGAGGACGCGCGCGCAGCCCTGATTGCGAGCGCCGATGGCGACGGGCGCTTCCTGCTTGGACAGGCCGAGACGCTCTACAATGCGAAACTTGACGCGCCGCTCGATCCGGCGGCTCTCGGCGCATTCCTGCAGCGGCGCGTTGCGGTCTATGACAAGGATCGCGACGGGCATTACAACCTCATCAGCGCCCTTCACAAATCCTTGCGCGGCTCTGATCCGCAGGCGTCGCTCTATTACCTCGCGCGGATGCTGACCGCAGGCGAAGAGCCACTCTACGTACTGCGGCGCCTCGTGCGCTTTGCATCGGAAGACATCGGCCTTGCCGACCCGCAGGCGCTCACTCAGTGTCTTGCGGCAAAGGACGCCTTCCAGTTCCTGGGCAGCCCCGAAGGTGAACTCGCGATTGTGCAGGCCTGCCTCTATTGCGCCACCGCGCCCAAATCGAACGCTGCCTATGCCGCGCAAAAATCCGCCTTCCGCGCCGCGAAGGAGACAGGTTCGCTGATGCCGCCGGCCAACATCCTCAACGCGCCGACCAAGCTGATGAAGGATATCGGGTACGGCGAAGGCTACGCCTACGACCACAACACCGACGAAGGCTTTTCGGGCGACAATTATTGGCCAGAGGAAATGGAGCCGCAGACCTTCTACGAGCCGGTTGAGCGCGGGTTCGAGCGCAAGGTTCGTGAGCGGATCGCATATTGGGACAAGCTGCGCAGCGAGCGCCAATCATGAGGGACTGGGACCACTTCCTTGCTGTCGATTGGTCGGGCGCCAAAGGTGAGCGGCACAAGGGCATAGCGCTCGCCATTGCCGAGGCGGCGGGTGGCCCTCCGGTGCTGGTGGAGCCACCCTCTGGCGGTTGGTCGCGGGTCGATGTCTTTCACCTGCTGCGCGACGAGTTGCCCGCCAATACACTTGTCGGGATCGACCTCGGCATATCGCTCCCCTTCAACGATTGCGGCGCGTTCTTTCCCGGCTGGGATCGATCTCCCAGCCACGCCAAGAAGCTCTGGGCGCTGATCGACGAGATTTGCAAAGACGACCCACACCTTGGCGCGCACAGTTTTGTCGAACACGTTGAGGCTCGGCGCTACTTCCGGCACGGCAAGGGCGATGAGGGCGACCGCTTCCACCTACCAGATGCGGCGAGCAAGACGGGCCGGTTGCGCGAAGCCGAAGTCGCTCAATGGCGCCAGAAGTGCCGCCCCGTTTCAAACTTCAATCTGGTGGGTGCGGCGCAGGTGGGCAAAAGCTCGCTAACCGGCATGCGCATGCTGCACAAACTGCGTGGGTCTTTGCCAGTTTGGCCGATGGACCCGGTCCCGGAAAAACGGCTCAAACAGGGCGGCTCGATGCTGGTCGAGATCTATACCGGCCTCGCCTCACGCGAAGCCGCCGATGCGCTGGGTGGAAGGAACGGCACGCGCACCAAACTGCTGACCTATGCCGACCTCAACGCTGCCATCGGCGCGCTCGACAGTCCGCCGGTCGACAAGTTCGGCGAGATTGACGACCATTCCTCCGATGCGCTGCTAACCGCCGCATGGCTACGCAAGACCGCAAGCGAGCCCGAGCGATGGGAGCCACGCTGCCTGACAGCGGAAATCGCCTGGACCGAAGGCTGGACTTTCGGAGGGTTGTGAGAGTTCAGGAAACGGTCGCGTCAGCGACCGCAAGGGCGACCGCCCGCCTGCAGCGGGCGCAGCTTTGCTGCGCATCTAGCGAGGACGCGCCCGCGGATGCGGGCGCGAAAAGTCAACGATACAACTGCGAGTAGTCGCTGCGGCGTTCCTTGCGGTAGCCGGTTTGCCGCAGGTCCTCGAGCATTGCCTCGCGCCTGCGATCAGCCTCACTCTCGACGCGGCGCGGCTCTTCGACGTGCTCGCCTTCGCGGTAGGACATCGAGGCGTTGATCATGTCGATCGTGTTGCGATTGCGCTCGTTCACGAGGCCCGGCACCAGCAGCGCATCGAACAGCCACCACCAGAACGTGACGAGCAGAAAACCGATCCCTGTCAGGGTCAGGACAAGCTGAATGGCACCGGACTTGGTGTTGCCCGTGTAGAAGCGGTGAACCCCGAACCAGCCAAGGAAAAGCCATAGGAGGTAAGCCACCCCCGTTGACTTGCGGTTCTCTTCAAAAACCATCTGTTTGTGCAGATTGTCGTCCACCATTCGCCCCTTTCTTGTGGCACTAAGATGTATCTTAAGCAGGCGGGATGCAAGGCCATTTGCTGGCCATTCGACAAAGTGCAAACTGTCTTCGGCAAACCGAAATGCGCCCCCTCTTTGCGCGCAAGTGGCTTTGCCATCTGGACAGAAGGGGCGCTTTGCGGCTAGCGGGCGCTCTCTTTGCGAGAACGCACCGCAGGCACGCCGGTTTAGCTCAGTTGGTAGAGCAGTTGATTTGTAATCATCAGGCCAGGGGTTCGAATCCTCTAACCGGCACCAGCCTCCTGCTCTTTTCCAATTCGATCAGGCCTTAGCCGCCCTCCTGGACCTCCGCATTCTTCACGTGGGCGTCGAACCATTCGAACATCTCGTGAAGCGTGTGCAGCACGGATTCGCGGCCGCGATAACCGTGATCCTCATGCGGCAGCATGACGAGGCGCGCGGTGCCGCCCGTGCCCTTCACCGCTGCGAACATGCGCTCCGACTGCTGCGGGAAGGTGCCTGAATTGCTGTCATTGTCGCCGTGGATGAACAGGACCGGCTCGTTGATCATGTTCGCCGCCATGAAGGGGCTGAGGCGGTAGTAGGTCTCGGGCGTGTCCCAGAAGATGCGGCGTTCTGCCTGAAAACCGAACGGGGTGAGTGTGCGGTTGTACGCGCCCGAACGCGCGATGCCTGCGCGGAACAGGTCGCTGCGCGCCAAGAGATGAGCGGTCATGAAGGCGCCATAGCTGTGCCCGCCGACACCCAGCCGCACCCCGTCGCCAAAGCCGCGTTCAACCGTGAAATCGACAGCTGCCTGCGCATTGGAGACGACCTGTTCGATGAAGGTGTCGTTGACCGTCTCCGGGTCCGACCCGACCACCGGCATCGAAGCGCGGTCGAGCACGGCGTATCCCTGCGTCAGGAAGAACAGGTGCGAATAGCCGCCGATCCGGGTGAAGCGGTACGGCGAATCGCGGTTCTGTCCTGCGGTCGCCGCGTTGTTGAATTCGCGAGGGTAGGCCCACACGACCACCGGCACCTTCTCGCCCTCCTTGTATTCGGGCGGGAGATAGAGCGTTGCGGTCAGCTCCACCCCATCCTCGCGGGTGTATGTCACAAGCTCACGCTTGATACCGGTCAGTTCGGGGTGCGGGTCGGGGAAGTTCGTGAGGAAGCGCTCTCCGCCATCGGAGTAAAGCTTCACATTGCCCGGATTGGTCGGGCTTTCGTAGAATGTGATGAACTCGCTGCCATCCTCGGTCACGACGTCGATCACCGATTCAAGCTGCTCGCCAGAATTGCGCCAGACCTCTTCGGTCTCGAGCGAGGCCAGATCGAAGCGGCGCAGGAAGGGACGCAGGCCCTCGGGCGTTGCGCCCGATCCGGTCAGCAGCAGCTTTCCGTCGACATTGCGCGCGACATATTTGCCGTATTCGTTGGTCGTCATCAGCGGGCTGCCGGGATCGTTGTAGGCATCCTGCACATTGCGGAGGCCGAGCTCACGCGACGCATCGCCATCGCGCACATCGACCAGCGTCTGGCGAAGCTCGCGCGTGTCACGGTCATATTCATAGACGATGAGATCGTCGGTGCCCTCGATCCCCATCGCGCCCGATGCGCGGTCTTCGAGCCGTGCGAGCACACGGCCCTCGCCCGTGAATGGCGCCTCGAAGGCGAGCACGTTATCGCGATTGTCGCTTTCGGTGCGCGGGTCGCCGCCGTCCTGCGCCTCGACCCACATCAGCATCGCGTCTTCGCCCGGATGCCACTGAATGTTGCGCCTTCCGGTAACGACGCCCTGCACCGGCAGTGCATCGGCAAGCGGCTGTTCGACGATGGTAGAGACGAGGTCGCCGTCCATCGTGTAGATCGCGCTCGTCCGCGGGAAACGATACCACGGCACCTGGTAGGAGAACGGCTCGTTGATCCATTCCATCAGCAGGTATTGCCCATCGGGCGAAGCGCTGACGCTGGTGTAGATGCGCGGTTCGCCGACCATGCGCTTGTTTGAGCCATCGGCGTCCATGATCACCGGCTGGCTGGTGGCGAGCCATTTGAACATCGCCTCGTCATGCGGGTTTTCGAGCAGGTTCTGAAAAGTACGGGTTTGCGCTTCCTGCCCGCCCGATGCGTCCTGGATCGCCGGGCCTTGGGGCGTAAGCGATTCTATCGGCTTTGCGCCGCGATCGGACGGAATGGCGAGCGTGAGAAGCGAACCGCCGGGCAGCCAGCTGGGGCTCTGGAACACCGGGTTCACTCCGCCGGTCATCAATGTAGCAACCGCGCCGCTGGCGGTGTTGAGGACGTGAACATCCATCGCGTCAGCGCGCGTGTTGGTGAAGACGATCTTCGACCCATCGGTGGACCACGCCACGTCCGAGATGTCCGCATTGGCCGGCAGGTCGATGGCCCGCACCTCGCCGGTGGCGATGTCCTGAAGCGACAAGCCGACAAAGGCGCGCGTGCCGTAGCGGTCATTGATGCTCGCATCGAGGCGGATCCCGGCGAGCTTTTCCATGGGTCGCGCAAGGTCGGCAACCGGCGGCAGGGCCTCGCGCTCCATCAGCAGGATGAGGTCATTATCAGGCGAGATCGAGACGCGCGGTGCAGGAGCGCGGGTGACGATATCGGTCACCTCCGGCGGCGGGGTCTGGTAGCCGTCCTGCGCCGCAGCGGGCACGGTGGCTCCGAGGCCAAAAACCAAAGCAAGTCCGGTGGTTGCGATAAACGATGAGCGCATAAATTGTTCTCCCCTTTGTGCAAAACCATAGCGGGCATGCGGCTCGCATCAAGCGGCCATTTCGATCGAAATTTGACTTGCGCGGCGCATGGGCTAGCGAGAGGCACAAATGGCGCCTTGTCCAAGGCGCTGGTTCAAACAGTCACGTCTACGAGGATTGCCCATGCTGCGCCGCGCTCTCGCCGCCCTTGCCGCTTTTTCGATTCCATTCGCAGCGGCTCCTGTCGCTGCCGAGCCGGTCGAATTCTTCCAGGTTGCAGGCGTCACCTATGACGAGAGCATCCCGTCTTTCGAGGACAGCGCAGGCTACGAAATTGGCGAGCGTCCGGTGCGCTACGCAGACCTTGTCGCCTATCTGCGCGACCTAGCCGCCCGCTCGGACAGGATCACGGTAGAGACGATCGGCTACTCGCACGAACGCCGCCCGATCCTGACCTTCACCGTCACCAGCCCGCAGAACCACGCGAATATCGAGAGCATTCGCCAGACCCACTTGGCCCGCGCGCAGGGCAATGCGTCGGCCGATGCAGCGCCGATGGTGCTGTGGATCAATTGGGGCGTTCACGGGGCAGAGACGACCGGCATGGTCGGCTCGATCCCGACGCTTTATCACCTTGCAGCAGCGCAAGGCCCGCAGATCGAAGCGCAGCTTAGCAATGCGGTGATCGTGCTCACCGTCGCCTTCAACCCCGACGGGCATTCGCGCCGCGTCGATCATGTCGAAAAGTTCTGGTCCTATGCCGACAACACCGACCCGAACGATGCTGCGCACAATTTGTGGGTCGATGCGCGCACCAACCATTACGGCTTCGACCTTAACCGCCAATGGCTGCTGCTGACGCAGCCCGAAAGCCAGGCGTGGATCCGCGAATGGCACAAGTGGAAACCGATGGTCTCTGTCGACTATCACGAGATGGGCTCTGCCTCGCCATACTACTTCCACCCCGGCGAAGAGCTGCGTCGCAATCCGCTCATCCCGGTGCGCGCGCGTGACCTCACCAAGCAGATCGCGCAGCGCCATGCCGCATGGATGGACAGCGAAGCGCGGCTCTATTCGAGTGAGGAAGGCTTCGACAATTTCTACATCGGCAAGGGTTCTACCTACCCGCAGATCAACGGCGCGCTTGGCATCTTGTTCGAAGCGGGCGCGGCGCGCGGCGGCGCGATCCAGACCGAGCGAGGCCTCGTCACCACAGCAGACAATGCCCGCACCCATTTCCGTACGGCGCTGACCTCAATCCAGGGCTCGCTCGACCTGCGCAACGAAATCACCGCTTACCAGCGTGACTTCTTCGCCCAGAACGCCCGCAACGGCGGCGCTGGCGGCTGGGTCTTCACCGCCGAGGGCGATCCTGAGCGAGCTGCGCGCTTTGTGCGCCTTCTCAATATGCACGACATTCGCGTGACCCGCCTCGGATCGGACGTCACCGCAGGCGGGCGCACATTCCGCGCCTCGACCAGCTACTTCGTGCCCGATGCGCAGACCAACAACCGCATGATCCGCGGCATCTTCGAACGCATCACCGAGTTTGAAGAGAACATCTTCTACGATGTTTCGGGCTGGACCCTCCCGCTCGCCTACGACCTCGAATATGCGCGCATTGGCAGCGGCAATGGGGGAGCACGCGCGGATGGCGCGTTCCAGAGCGCCCCTGCACCTGAGCGGGCGCGCTATGGCTATGTCTTCGACTGGTCGCACACCTACGCGCCGCGCGCGCTCAACCGCATCCTGTCAAAGGACATCATGGCCCGCGCCGCGATGGAAGAAGCGATGTTCCCGACCACCGCGGGTAACATTCAGTTCGGACGCGGTTCGATCTTCGTGCCACTCGCGCGGCAGGAAAGCTCGGCAGCAGACATTCACGCGGTCATGCAGACCATTGCCGCTGAAGATGGCGTGCCGGTCTACGCCGTGTCCTCCGGTTCGACGCCCGACACGGGCCGCGACCTTGGCGCGACCGGCGTGTTCCGCTCGCTCGAAAATCCGCGCGTAGTGCTCGCCTATGATGGCGGTCTGTCGCGCTACGATTATGGTGAGGTCTGGTGGACGCTTGACCATAATCACCGCATGCCGGTGACGCTGGTGAAGAAAGACGATCTCGGCTCGCTTCCCTGGAGCGATTACACCCACCTCGTGCTGGTCGGCGGCAATGCTGCTCTGAGCGAAGGCGTGACCGAAGAGGTCAAGGGCTGGATCGAGGACGGCGGCACGCTGATCGCAACGCGCAGCGCGGCATTGTGGGCGCAGGGTGCGATCCTTGGCCGCGAAAAGGACGAGGATGAGGAGAAGGACGAAAGCGACAGCGAGGAAACGGCCGAGCGTTTGAACTTCTCCGAGCTTTCCGTTCGCGATGCGCAGGACGTGATCGGCGGCTCGATCTTTGCAGCGGATATCGACACCAGCCACCCGCTCGGCTTCGGCTATGCGAACCGCGAACTGCCAGTCCACCGCAACGTCACTTTCACGCTGATGCGGCCTGAGGGGAACCCCTATGCGGTTCCGGTGCAGTACGAGAATGACCCGCTGCTTTCAGGCTATGCCTCGCGCAGACGTCTCGACGAAATCGGCGGTACGCCATCGGTCGTGGCGGAGCGTATGCGGCGCGGGACGGTGATCCTGATGGCCGACAACCCGGTTTTCCGCGGCACCTATGCCGGGACCGAGAAGCTGCTGATGAACGCGATCTTCTTCTCCGGCCTGATCGATGCACCGCGCGGCGAATACGAAGCGGGCGAGCACCAGCACGACTAATCTGCCTAGCCATCGCGCTGGCCAAGCGCGACAACTTTGCTACACCCTCACCCGAGACGTCGATTGTGACGGCCAACGATAGTCGTTGACCGTTCATCGGCTGGGGCTTGCGAGCGCGCCATCGCTTCAGGACCGTGCGCGCTCGTTTTACGAGGGGCTGAATCACATGAAATTTTCGAGGCTTGTTCTCGCCGCTGCCGCTATTCTGGGGCTCGGTCAGGTTGCTGTTGCGCAGGACGAAACCGAGGAGGACAAACCAGCGCTGTCGAGCAGCACGTTCAGCGCTTTCAAGCTTCGCAATATCGGCCCTGCCTTCATGTCGGGACGCATCGCCGACATCGCCATCGTTCAGGACGATCCAGCCACCTGGTATGTGGCCGTGGGCTCAGGAGGTGTCTGGAAGACCGAAAATGCCGGCACGACTTGGACCAGCCTGTTCGACGGACAAGGCTCCTACTCCATCGGCTCTCTCGGCCTCGATCCATCCGATCCTAGCCGCATCTGGGTCGGCACGGGTGAGAACCACGGGGGCCGCCACGCTGGCTACGGCGATGGCATCTACCTCTCCGAAGACGGCGGCAAGAGCTGGACCAAGAAGGGTCTCGAAGGGACCGAGCGGATCGGCAACATCATCGTCCACCCGGAAGATTCGAACACTGTCTGGGTCGCAGCTCAAGGCCCGCTGTGGTCGCCGGGCGGTGAGCGCGGCGTCTACAAGACGACTGATGGCGGCGAAACTTGGGAGAATGTCCTGTCCGCTGGCGAATATACCGGCGCAGGCGATCTCGTGATTGATCCCAGCAATCCTGACCGGCTCTACGCAGCGCTTTGGCAGCGTCACCGCACGGTAGCCGCCTACATCGGTGGCGGCCCGGAAACCGGTCTGTGGCGCAGCGAAGATGGCGGTGACACATGGACCGAGCTGAAGAGCGGCATCCCCGGCGGCAACAAGGGCAAGATCGGCCTCGCCATCTCACCCATGCAGCCTGACGTCGTCTACGCCGCGATCGAGCTTGACCGACGCGATGGCGGCGTTTGGCGTTCGGACAATCGCGGATCGAGTTGGACCAAGATGTCCGACACGGTCAGCGGCGGCACCGGCCCGCACTACTATCAGGAGCTTTACGCCAGCCCGCATTTCTTCGACCGCATCTACCTTGTCTCGAACACCTCGCAGATTTCGAATGATGGCGGGAAGACTTTCTACGGTCTCAACAACGACCTGAAGCACGTCGATGACCACGCCATCGCGTTCCACCCGACTGATCCTGAATACATCATGTTCGGGTCTGACGGTGGCCTCTATGAAAGCTGGGATCACACTAAGACCTGGCGCTTCATCAACAACCTGCCGATCACGCAGTTCTACAAGGTCGCGGTCGATGATGCCGAACCGTTCTACTACGTCTATGGCGGCACGCAGGACAACAACTCACAAGGCGGTCCTTCGCGCACCGATAACCGTCAGGGCATCCGCAACGACGACTGGTTCGTGACGCTTGGCGGTGATGGCCACCAGTCCGCGACCGAGCCGGGCAATCCCAACATCATGTATGCGCAGTCGCAGCAGGGGAACCTTGCGCGCGTCGACCGGATCACCGGCGAAGTCGTGCGCATTCAGCCACAGCCTGCTCCGGGCGATGATATTCCGCGCTGGAACTGGGATTCGCCGATCTGGGTCAGCCAGCATGAGCCCACCCGCCTCTACTTTGCTTCGCAGCGCCTGTGGCGTTCGAACAATCGCGGCGACAGCTGGACTGCGATCTCGGGCGATCTCACCCGCAATGAAAACCGCATGCGCCTGCCCGTCATGGACCGCCAGTGGAGCTGGGATGCGCCGTGGGACATCTACGCGATGAGCCAGTACAACACGATCACTTCGATCGGGGAATCTCCGCTCAACGAAAGCCTGCTTTACGTCGGCACCGACGACGGCCTCATCCAGGTAACGGAAGATGGCGGCGCGAACTGGCGCCAGGTCGAAGTCGGCTCGCTTCCGGGCGTTCCGGCGACCGCGTTCGTCAACGATATTCGCGCCGATCTGCATGACGTGAACACCGTTTATGTCGCGCTCGACAATCACAAATACGGCGACTTCAAACCGTATCTGCTCAAGAGCAGTGACCGCGGTCGCACTTGGCGCAGCATTGCGGCGAACATTCCCGACCGGCACCTCGTCTGGCGCCTGGTTCAGGACCATGTGAACCCCAACCTGCTGTTCACCGCGACCGAGTTTGCGCTGTTCTTCAGCCTCGATGGCGGGGAAAAGTGGACCAAGCTTTCGGGCGATGCACCGACGATTTCGTTCCGCGACGTCACGATACAGCGGCGCGAGGATGACCTTGTGGCCGCTAGCTTTGGCCGTGGTTTCTTCATCGTCGATGACATCTCGCCGCTTCGCACGCTCAGCGAGGCGAGCCTTGGGCAGGAAGCGATGCTGTTCCCGGGTCGCAAGGCTTGGTGGTATATCGAGAAGCCGGAACTCGCCTTCTCGCGCGGCGGTTCGCAGGGGCACGGATACTACATGGCTCCCAACCCCGAATTCGGCGCGAACTTCACCTACTATCTAGCCGACGACATCCAGTCGCTCGAAGCCATGCGCCAGGAACGCGAACGTCCGCTGGTCAAGGCTGGCGACGACACGCCCTTCCCCAGCTTCGATGCGCTGACCGCAGAGCTTCAGGAAGAAGACCCTGCCATCTGGCTAACTGTGCGCGATTCCGAAGGAAACGTTGTTCGCCGGATCAAGGGACCTGCCAAGAAGGGTTTCCACCGCGTCAACTGGAACCTGCGCTATCCTTCGACCTCAGTCGCACGCAGCGGGTCGGAGCGTTCAGGCTTCCTCGTCGCACCGGGCGAATACACCGTCTCGATGTCGAAGCGGGTTCGCGGCCAGACCACCGAGCTTGTCGGTCCGCAGCCTTTCACTGTCGAACGCCTTCGCGAAGGTGCGCTTCCGGCACAGGTAGGCGCTTCTGACTTCTGGGCAGAAATCGCTGCATTCGACCGCCGTGTCTCGGCGGTGGCGTCGACGCTCAATGATGTCGAGCGCCGGGTCGGCCTGATGGCCGCAGCCGTACGGGCAGCACCGGGCGGTGATCCGGCAACGCTCGACAACCGGCTCGACGCGATCCGCGCCGAAGTGCGCACGCTAGACGAGATGCTCAACGGGAATGAAGCGCGCAACGCGATCTATGAGCGCACGCAGCCCACGGTTCGCAGCCGTCTTGGCCGCGTGATGTTCGGGGTGAGCGGGTCGACTTATGGTCCGACCCAGACGCACCGCGAACAGTTCGGCTACGCCCAGGCAGAATTCGGAGCGATCCGCGACCGCCTGCGCACGCTCACTGAAAGCACGATCCCGGCCTTCGAGGCTGAGCTTGCAGCAGCAGGCGCACCGTGGGTGCCGGGAAGCGCGCTTCCGCAATAACTGAAAGACCCAGCGCGGGGGCTTGCCTTGGATAGGTCCCCGCGTCAGGAATACTCCCATGAACCCCAAACGCCTGTTTCGTCAGGTCCACTACTGGCTTTCTCTCGCCGTATTCGTCCCCGCCGCGATCATGTTCGGCGCCGGCGGCTTTCTCATGCTCAAGAAAGAGATCGAGTGGATCCAGCCGGGCACCGCGCGCGGCGTGGCCGAAGCACAATTGCCGCAGGCGAGCTTCGACCAGATGCTGGCCGCCGCCCGTCAGCATCCCGAGGCGGGCATTGAGGAATGGTCCGACATCGACCGCATCGACCTGCGCGTCGATCGCGGCATGGCGAAGCTGCGCGCGAAGTCAGGCTGGGAGGTCCAAGTCGACTCAAAGACCGCCGAAGTGCTTAAGGTCGCCTACCGCCGCTCGGACCTGATCGAGACGATCCATGACGGGTCGTTCTTCGCCGACTGGGTGAAGCTCTATATTTTCCTGCCTACGGGCATCTTGCTCATCATCATGTGGGGAACGGGCGGATATCTGTTCCTGTTGCCACGCATGGTGAAGGCGCGAAAGAAGCGGGAAAAAAGGACCGCCTGAGGCGTTAATCCCTCCAAAGGAGACAATCATGCGTTTTGCCATCGCCGCCGGAATCTCGGCCCTTGCTCTCGCCCCCGTGACTGTGCCTGCCCCTGCGCTCGCGCAAGAGGCAAAACCGATCGAGGAACAGATCGGTGCTGGCGGACGCCCCGTGGGCGCAAACTGGTCGCGCAGCCCGGTCTATGCCGAGCACGGAATGGCCGCGACGGCTCACCCGCTCGCGACGCAGATCGCTCTCCAGATCCTTCGCGATGGCGGCAGCGCGGTGGATGCAGCGATAGCCGCCAACGCAGCGCTCGGCCTGATGGAGCCCACCGGCAACGGGATCGGCGGCGATATCTTCGCGATCATCTACGACCCTGCGACCGACAAGCTTTACGGTCTCAACGGGTCGGGCCGCTCACCGATGGGGCAGACGCTTGATCAACTGCTTGAGAAACTGGACGGAGCGGATGCGCTTCCACCGGTTGGCCCGCTCCCGGTCACAATCCCCGGCACGGTCGATGGCTGGTTCGCGATGCACGAACGGTTCGGCAAGCTTCCGATGAGCGAGATCCTTGCCCCGACAGTCGAATATGCGCGCGAAGGGCACCCGGTTGCCCCGATCATCGCCATGTATCTCGACCGCAGCCTGCGCGCCTATGCGGGCCGGCTGGAGAGCTATCCGTTCGAATTCGACAACGCCCGCGCGACCTATTTCCCCGATGGCACCGCGCCCAAGGCAGGCGATGTCTTCAAGAACCCGGACCTTGCCAACACGCTTGAGACCATCGGGCGCGAAGGGCGCGATGCGTTCTATAAGGGCGAGTTGGCTGAGACCATGGTTGACTACCTCCAGCGCCAGGGTTCTGCCTACACAATGGACGACTTTGCCGCGCACAAGAGCGACTGGGTCGAACCGGCCTGCGCCGAATATCGCGACGGGTTCGAGCTGTGCGAACTGCCGCCCAACACGCAGGGTTTCGCCGCGCTGCAGATGGTCAACATCCTCAAGAACGTCGATCTTTCCCAGTGGGAGCGCGGCAGCCCCGAGGTCATTCACTACATCACAGAGGCCAAGCGCCTTGCCTATGCCGACGTCGCGCGCTTCTATGCCGACCCCGACTTCACCCGTTTCCCTGAGGAACTGCTGAGCGAGGAATATGGCCGCGAACGTTTCGCGCTTATTGACCCTGCCCGCGCAACGCCCGAATTCGGACCCGGCGAACCCAAGCTCGAAGGCGAAGGCGACACGACCTACCTCACCGTCACCGACGAAAGCGGCTTGATGGTGAGCCTCATCCAGTCGAACTATCGCGGCATGGGCGGCGGGCTGGTGCCCGATGGTCTGGGCTTCATGTTTCAGGACCGCGGCGAGCTCTTCAGCCTCGATCCCGCGCACCCCAACGCCTACGAGCCGGGCAAACGCCCGTTCCATACTATCATTCCCGCCTTCGTGAAAAAGGATGGCGAGCCGTTCATGACCCTAGGCCTGATGGGCGGCGGGATGCAGCCGCAGGGGCATGTCCAGGTGCTCATCAACATGGTCGATTATGGCATGGACATTCAGGAAGCGGGCGATGCCGCGCGCATCAACCACGATGGCGGTCGCCAGCCTACCGAAGCACTCTCCGGCCCCGCAGCCGATCCGCTCGGCACGCTGAATGTCGAACCCGGCATCCCCGAAGCCACCGTCGAGGCGCTTCGAGCCATGGGACATAATGTCCGCGTTGTCTCAAACGGCATCATGTTCGGCGGCTATCAGGCGATCATGCGCGATGCGGAAACCGGCGTGTATGCAGGCGCGACCGAGATGCGCAAGGACGGTCAGGCGAGCGGCTACTGACCCGCTTGCCCCAAGCCTCTGGACACAACCGGCGCGCTCCCGCATCACCTTCGCATCAGGAGGTGGGTATGCGGTTTTTCGTTGGATTTGTGAGCCTTGCGCTGTTCTTCATCGGTGCAGCGCACGCACAGGACGCGGGTGACGAGGGTTATGACAGGCTCGTCGAACTGCACGAGGAACTGCGCGAATACATGGTCCCCGGCTTCACCGCCGGGGTAGTCCTCGACTCAGGCGCGCGCATCGGGGAGGTTTATGGCGATGAGCTGATGGCCGAAAAGCTCGGCGGGCTCTCGTACTTCGAGAACAAGCTTGCCGCCCTGCCGATCGTCGACTGGTCCCGCGCGAGCCAAGTCGAATATCTCGCGGTCAAATCGATCCTCAATGGATACCGCTTCAACCTCGCGGTCCTTCGCCCGTGGAAGCGCGATCCGGGCTTTTATCTCGACCCGCTGATGCGCGTGGCCTTTGCCGAGGTGAGCGAAGACGGCGAAGAGGTCGAGAAGCTGCGCGAGCGGCTTCGCCTTGTCCCACCGCTGCTGGCTTCGGCACGCGCGAACCTGACCGAGGTCGCCGGTGATTTCGCGGACCTTGCGCTCCATAATCTGGAGAACAGCGACGGGGTGAACCACTACCACCCCTACCGCGAAGTCCCACCGCCCGGCATAATCGGATGGTACGAAGACCTGCTTGAACGCAGCCGCACGCAGCGCCCTGACCTTGTCGCAGACGTCACTGCCGCGCGCGATGCGCTGAGCGACTTTCGCGATTGGCTTCGGGCAGAACGCCCCACGATGACCGCTCCCGGCGGTGTCGGGGCCGAGCAGTACGACTGGTACATTCGCCACGTCCGTATGATCCCGCTCACCTCGGGCGAAATGGTGACACTGGCCGAGCGCGAGCACGAGCGCATGACAGCCGCGCTCGCCCTGCTTCGCCACCGCAATCGCGATTTGCCGCAGCTGGAACTCTCGCAAAGCGCCGAAGAACAGCGCGCGAAGATCGCCAGAACCGATGCAATTGTGCGCCGTTTCCTGACCGAGGACGACTTCGTCACCATCCCCGCATGGGTCGGCGAGCTTGGCAGCAACACGCCCTTTATCGAACGCCCGACCGGGCCCAATTTCTGGGAGCAGATCCAGTTCCGCGATCCCATCCCCGACCATGTCCACGCGGTCATTCCCGGCCACCGCTTCGACGCAGTCCTCGCCGCCCGCGACGAACGACCGATCCGCGGACGTTACAGCGATGGAGGCCGCGCCGAAGGCTGGGCAACCTATCTCGAGGAAGCGACCATGCTCGCAGGCGGCACCGTGCACTCGCCGCGTGCCGATGAATTCATGCAGATATTCGGCATCTTCCGCGCCGCGCGCGTGCCTGCTGATGTCTATATGCAGCACAACATCTGGAGCGTGCCTGAAGCGGTCGCTTACATGCGCGAAAAGACCCCCTGGCTGGACGAGGATGTCGCGCGCGTGGACGCTGAAATTTATCTTCGCCGCCCGCCCGGCTACGGCGTCGCCTACACGATTGGCAAGCTACAGATGGATGCGCTGCTGGCCGACCGGGCGAGCCAGTTGGGAGAGGAGTTCTCCTTGCGCGAATTTCACGATCAGTTCCTCGCCGCAGGTCGCCTGCCGATCGCCTTGGTGCGCTACGAGGTGACCGGACTGGACGAGGAAGTCGCGCTGTTCTGGCAGACGCCGCCGATCCCTGAGTAAGCGGGGCCTATTTCTCTTTCATGATCCAGACCCCGTCCCACTCATCGCCGGGCGGATTGTCCTTCATCAGCTGACAGCGGTCGATATAGGTCTGGCTGAGCTTGTCCTCAGGGTTCGCTTCCATCGCCTTTTTGAAGTAGCCCGCCGCGCGGTCCCATTCCTGGCCGCGATAGAGCTTCACGCCCTCGTTGAAATTGCCGAGCACATCCATGAGGTTCGGGAAAGTCGCATCGGAGTGGTAGTCGAGGCATTCGAACACGCCCACCGGCTCAGACTTCCCCTTCACCACCACTCGGTCGACTTCGCGCAGGCGGTAAACGCCCTTCAGTTTGGCAACCGTGTATTCGGACAACAGGATGCGGGCTGAGTACTGCTTGCACGCACTTTCGAGCCGCGCGGCAAGGTTCACCCCGTCGCCGATCATGGTGTAATCCATGCGCTTCTTCGACCCGATATTGCCTGCGACAATGCGGTCGGTGTTGAGGCCCAGACCCATGTCGAGCGGCATCTCTCCGCGCGCCTCGCGCTCACCGTTCCAGCGCCACAATTCGGAGATCATGTTGATCCCAGCTCGAAGCCCGCGGTCCTCGTCATCGTCGTGGCCGACCGGGATGCCGAAGGCCGCCATGATTGCATCGCCGATGAACTTGTCGAGCATCCCGCCCTGCTCTGAAATGCAGTCGACCATCAGCTCGAAATAGTCGTTGAGCAGCGCCACGGTCCCCTGCGCGCCGAGCTTTTCGGTGATGGTGGTGAAGCCGCGAATGTCGGAGAACAGGACGGTCGCGGTCGTGTCCTTGCCGCCAAGAATGTCGTCCTCGCCCCCGCCTGCGAGCATCTGCGATGCAAGGCCGGGGTCCATGTAGCGCGACAGAGTCGATTTGGCGCGTTTAGCGTCGGAAATGTCCTCAATCATGGCAAGCGTGCCGAGCGACGTGCCCTCTCCCGATTCCATCGGCAGCACGGTCACGTTGGCGGACACGGTCTCGCCTGCAAAGACAAGCTCGGTATCTGGCAGGCTTTCTGGCGTACGCCGCTCAGACACGCGGGCGATCTTGTCGATCAGCCACTGGTTCTCTTCACCCAGAACTTCAGCTGCAGACTTCCCGATCAGCTCGTCAGGCTCGCAGCGCAGAATGCGAGCGCCCGCCTGGTTACAGGTGCGGTTCGCGCCTTCCTCGTCGAAGGTGATGACCCCGTTCGACATGGATTGAAGCATGCTCTCATTGTAATTCTTCATCGACTGGATGTCGGCGAAGAGCTTCGCGTTCTCGAGCCCGATGGCGATTTGCGCGGTGAATGCCTTGAGGCGGCTCTCGTCTTCCTCGTTGAAAGGCCCGCCGCGCTTGTTGAGCACCTGCGTCACGCCGATCGTCTCGCCCGATTTGTTCACTACCGGTACGCACAGGATCGAGCGGGTGAAGAAACCCGATTGCTTATCGAAAGCCGGGTTGAAACGCAGGTCTGTGTAAGCGTGCGGAATGTTGATCGCTTCGCCGCTGGTGAACACCGATCCTGCGATGCCAAGATGGTTGGGCAGGCGGATTTCCATAGCATCCAGCCCTTCGCCCACATGGCTGAAAAGCTCTGCCGTCTTCTCGTCATTGATGAACAGAGTGGAGCGTTCAGCGTCGAGCATGGAGGTCGCTTCGGTCATCACGCGGCGCAGCAGCGTGGTCAGCTCCAATTCCGAGGTCATCTCTGACACGATGTTGAGAAATTCGATCTCGCGCCGGCGCGAATCTTCCATGCGCTCGACCAGCTGCATCGATTCCAGGGTGATTGCGCATTGCGAGGTGATGCCTTCGAGCACCTGGAGATCCTGTTCGTTGAACTCGCCCGCGACCTTGTTCAGAACCTGCGCGACCCCAATGGTTTCGCCGCGTGCGTTGCGGATCGGGCTCGCCAGGATGGAGGTGGTGGTGAAGCCGGTCTGCGCATCGACATCCTTGTTGAAGCGCGGATCGGTGTACGGATCGTGGATGATCAGGCCTTCGCCGCTTTGAAACGTGGTCCCTGCAATGCCAATCGTATCGAGAATGCGGATTTCCCGGCGCTTCATTCCTTGCGCAATCCGGCTGTAAAGCTCGCCGGAAGAGGCATCGTGCAGGAAGAGCGATCCGCGCTCTGCCCCCGTCGTTTCGACCGCAACCGTAACCAACGTATCGAGCACCGCATCGAGCGTTTCGAGCGACGCCACCTGGCGCGAGACATCGAGGATCATCTGAAGCTGCTTGAGCCGCTGCGCCTGTGTCAGCGCTGCGTCCTTTCCGGGCGCCTTCTTTTCGATATTGCCGGGAAGCTCGTTCATGCCTGTGTCTCCGTCAGCCGTTCGCGCAGGTTCTGGACCATCGCTTCAAGCTCGCTGATTTCATCGCGATGGGCGCGGATCATCGCCTGTTTTTCCGATTCAAGGCTCGCCCGCAGCTCATCGATCACGGCGCGCTGATCCTGTAGAGCCTGTTGCAGTTGGGCGGCCTCTGCTTGAGCGCTCTGACGCTCGGCCTGAAGCGCCTGGGCAGCGTCTGCCCTTTGATCTTCTAAGGCCTCGCGAAGCGCTTGCGCGGTGTCTTTAAGCTCGCGAATTTCAGCCGCGGCCTCGGCCCGCACGGCTTGCATCTTGCCTTCGGTTTCGAGAGCTTCTTCTTCCAGCTGATCACGCAGACTTTGGGCTGTTTCCTTCAGCTGAGCGATCTCTCCAGCAGCTTCGGCTTGCGCTTCATGGACCAGCCGCCGGGCCTCGTGTTCCTTGTCCTCAAGCGCGTCGCGCATGGTCGCAATTGCACGCTGCAACTGGCGATTTTCCGCAAGCGGATCGCCGAAAGCTTCGGATGGTTTTTCAGACATGCAAAATTAGCTTCGTAAGTTCCCCAAACACCGGATGTCCGCTTCTTGCGAGCGATTGACCGGACCATGCACCCACCCAACCATCGAACCATAAAGCGCATCAATCAAGGGCATTTACCCTAGATCTGCGCGATTGCCTGTTAGCGCACAGACCAAAGCACGGCTCGCCTTATTGGATCTGATCTGGCGTATTACAGGTTAACGGGTTCAAAATATGCGCGAAACCGATGTGAACGATCCCATGAGATAAAGTTACCCCATAAAATAGGTATTCCAGTCACTTGCAGCCTGACCTGTTTTCCCCCAAGACCCACGGCATCTAGAGTTACGCCACATTCGTGGGGTTTGCCGGCTCGGGGACGGCAAGGGGGAAAAATGAGCACGAAGAAGGCCTGCATTGCAGGTGGCCTGGCTATTTCGCTTGGCCCGGTTGGTTTAGTGACCGCAAGCGAGGCAAGCGCACAGATCGCTCCCACTCGCGAAGAACTTCAAGGAATAGCGCCGACCGAAACGCGCCCTGCCCCGCGACTTGAAATCGAAGGCGGGATCGAACGCTCGCCCTGCGCTCTTGCCGATCCCCAATATGCCGACGTCTCGCTGACCATCCGCGAGGTCAACTTCAACGGCCTCAAAGGCGCAACGCCCCAAGAGCTTGAGCCGGCGTGGAAACCGTTCGAGGGTGAGGAGCACCCGGTGGCGGTCCTGTGCGAAATTCGCGATGCTGCGGCCACGATCCTGCGTGACAAAGGCTATCTCGCTGCGACGCAAGTTCCGACGCAGAGGATCGAGGACGGCTCGGTCGATTTCGAAGTGCTTTACGGTCGCATCAGCGCGGTTCGGGCACGCGGCGAAACGCGCGGTGCTGAAGCGAAGCTTCAGCAATATCTGGGCCGCCTCGCCGAAGACGAGATTTTCGACCGCAACAAAGCGGAGCGCGCGCTGCTGCTTGCCCGCGATCTGCCCGGATACACGGTCAACCTCACGCTCCGCCCCGGCGGCGAAGGACCCGGCGACCTCATCGGCGAAGTCACCGTCACGCGGGAGCAATACGCTTTCAATTTCGCGATGCAGAATTATGGCGCCGATGCCACGGGGCCGCTAGGCGCTCAGGTGCAGGCTCAGTTCTTCGGTCTGACGGGTCTGGGCGACGTCACTTCGCTGTCCTATTTCGCAAGCAGCGATTTCAGCGAGCAGCACGTCATCAATGCAGGGCACGAATTCCGCCCCGGCGGTGACGGATTGGTCGTCGCTGGCCAGTTCACCTACGCATGGACCGCGCCCGATCTCGGCACGGCAGCGGCCGCCGGAATTCCCGCTGCGGACCTGCAGGCCGAAACACTGGTCGCTGGCATCTCTGCGGGCTTCCCCATTTTGAGGACGCAGGGCGAGAATTTCTTCGCCAGCGCAGGCTTCGACTACATCGATCAGGACGTCGACTTCATCGCCCCGCTCTCGCGCGACCGGATCAGGGTCGGTTGGGTGCGGGTCGAATACGATTCGATCGACCTTGCAAACCGCGTGCCGCAATATCAGGCCTCGGCCAGCCTAGAGTTTCGCCAGGGCCTCGATATCTTCGGCGCCACCTCGGTGTGCCTCGGCCCAACCTGTCCTGCGGGCCAGATCAATCCGGGTCGGCTTGATGGCAGCCCCTCCTCCTCGATCCTGCGTGCTACCGGCGATCTTGAGCTTGCGCTCTCCGAGCTCTTCGCGCTGTCCTTCAGGCCGCGCGCGCAATTGTCGCTTGGCGGCGGTCTGTTCGGCTTCGAAGAGTTCGCAGCGGGCAACTTCACCGTCGGGCGCGGCTATGATCCGGGTACGATCATCGGCGACAGCGGCGTAGCGATGACGACCGAACTGCGCACGGCGACGCTCCCGATTGCCGGAGCGGGCGACCTTGCTGTCCAGCCCTATGCCTTCTTCGACCTCGCCAAGATCTGGAACGAGGGCGCGGAGCCGAACGACGAACTCTACTCGACCGGAGCGGGCGCACGCCTGTCATTCGGTGGCCGGTACGGTCTCGATGCGCTGGTCGCAGTCCCGCTCAAGCGCGCCGGGCTTCAACCCGAACGAGGCGATGTTCGCGTGCTCTTCACACTCACTGCAAGCTTCTAAGCGTTAGGAATTGATCGTGGCCTACAAAACCCAGCTTAAGATGGCGCAGTGTTCGGCAATGGCTCTTGCAACGGGCATAGCCTTCGCCTCGGCGCCTGCTTTTGCGCAGTCATTCGAGGGACAAGGCGTCGTCGCCGAAGGGGCAGCCACGATCACCGAAGGGGCCGGCACGACCAATATCACGGTCGAATCCAACAGTGCCGTCATCGACTGGACGCCGGACGACAACCAGGGTTTCGGCGACATTCTGTTCCAGCAGGCCGGAACCACGGCGACGTTTGAGAATGGCACCGGGATCACCGACTTTGCCGTTCTCAACCGCATCCTGCCCGAGGACTTATCGCGCCGGATCATTCTCGACGGCAACATCATCTCGCAGGTTCAGGGCAGCATCGGGGGCACCGTATACTTCTATACGCCCGGCGGGATCGTTATCGGGTCGAACGCGGTCATCGATGTAGGCAGCCTTGGCCTCACCACCGCTGCTCCGCTCACCAACGGCAGTGGTGGCTTCATCAATGGCAGCAACCAGGTCCAGTTCCAGCAGGCCGACAGCTTCTCGAATATTGTCATCGACCAGGGCGCACAGATCAATGCGCTGGCTGAGGGCAGCTACGTCGCGCTGTTCGCTCCGCGGATCGAGCATAATGGCGACATCAACGTAAACGGCTCAGCCGCACTGGTCGCCGGTGAAGCTGGCACAATCACTTTCAGCCCTGATGGCCTGTTCGATATCCAGGTCGATATCGGCACTGAAGACAATACAGACGCGCTGGCGGTCAGGGGCGCTATCGGCGGACCTGCAAGCACAGGTCCGGGCGACAACCATCGCGCTTACCTTGTGGCGATTGGCAAGAACACCGCGACCACGCTTGCGATCCTTGGCGGCGCTGAACTCGGCTTCGACATCGCGCAATCGGCCAGCATGGAAGGCGAGGCGGTCGTCCTTTCTGCCGGCTTCAACATTACGGTCGGCGATATCGATACGAGCTCGCTCGCAGGTACCGGCGAAGAGTCGATCAATTTCGACACGTTCGACTTTGGTTTCGGTTCAGGCATCACGGCGACTTCCGACGTGATTGCCAACGCCGCGTTGGGGATCCTTGGCTTTTTCGGTGACCCGGCGAATTTCGCAGGCGACCTCGATCTGACCGCTGGCGGCATCGACCTTTTCATCGACGCCGACGGTCCGATCGACATCGGGGGCAATTTCGCAGCCCGCACGCGAAATCCCTTCTTCGGGTCCGACGTCGGCGACGCGAACGTCAACGTCAACAACGGAGCGCTGCTCAATATCGGTGGCGACGCGCTCATCTCCTCGATCGCTACGACGGATGCGGACGGCGATGGCGTTCTGCGGGGCGGGTCTGCAAATCTTTCGGTGGGCAGCAACAGCAGCGTCGTCGTTGGCGGCGATCTCAGTGTCATCAGTGGGATCGACCCCTTTTCATTGTTCAACGGCATTGGCGGCTCGACCGCGGGTGCTCTCATCAGCATTGCCGACCTCTCGGACGTTGATGTCGGCGGGCTCACCCGCATCAGCACCAATGTCAGTTCCGGCCCAGGGGCCGCAGCCTCCGCAGGCCCGGCAAATCTCTCGCTCGGCAACGGTGGCCAGCTTGTAACGGGCGAGCTCAGCCTGAGCGCGAACGCAGCGGGAGGCAGTGAATTCGTCGGAACCGGAGGCGCCGCAGACGCAGGTTTTGTTTCCATCAACCTCGATGGAGCGGGCACCAATCTTCAGGTCCAGGCGCCCAACACGACCGGCGGCTTTGATTTCCTTTCCGCTCAGGCGTTCGCGGGGTCTGGACAAGCCGGTGGGGAGCCGGGCGGCGCTGGCGGAATTGCGACGACTGCCGGGTTCGCCCTGAACGTTTCGAACGGGGCACAGATTTTCCTGCCCTCCGATCCGCTAAACCCGCTTCGGATAATCAACCGAGCGGTCGGCGGCGATGCGCCTTCCGATCAAGGCGTCGGCGGAAACGCCTTTGCCGGGTTCAGCCAGATCCAGATCGACAACGCCTCAGGCGATCTCGGTCAGCTTTCGATCCTCGTGGAATCCATGGGCGGCAATGCGGACACCCGCTTCGACATGCAGGGCAACCCAGCGCCCACCACCGGCGCCAGCGGCGGCGCGGCGCAGATCGACAGCACGTTCTTCAACATTGGCAATTCCACCTTTGACCTAGGTGGACTTGATGTTTCGTATCTGGCGGCGGGCGGTGCCGGTTCGCTTGGCGAAGGCCTTGGTGGAGCGATCTTCAACCCCGGCGCATTCAATATAAACCTCTTTGCCACTGACCTGACAGTCGGCGGCGATCTGATCATGTCGGGCACCAGCTTCGATGGTAACGGCGATGCTGACTTCGGCCAGCAATTCACTTTGACGGTTGACGGTTCGAACCTCACTGTCGGTGGAGACATCTTCTTTTCCGGCGGATTTGCGCAGATCTTAGCGTTGGCGGACTTCAACACCGGTGCGCCCTCGACGATCGACATCACCGGCGACGTGTCGCTCATTTCCCAGTTCGGGAATTTCGGCGTTGATGCGGGCAGTTCTGAGCTGACCGCGATCCAAGGTTCGACTATTACGATCGGCGGTAACTATTTCGGGGCCTCGAACGCCCAAGGCGACATCAACGACGATAGCTTAGTCAACAGCGGTTTCGTAACGATCAGCGCGCGTGATGCGGGCAGCTCAATCAGCATCGGCGGCGATCTCACGCTCGATGGCAGCATCAATCTGGTCGAGGACAGTTCCGGGATCGATGCCATTGGCGGTTCCGCCGAGGTGTTTCTTGTAGACGGCGGTACGCTTACGGTTGGTGGTTTCACTCAGCTCAATACCGACGCTTTCGCGGGCGGCGGCGCGAGTGCCTTTGCCACGAATTCGCAAGTCATCGTCCTCAACGGCAGCGCGTTCAGCACTGGCGGCCTGAGCCTCAGCGCAGTCGCATTTGGCGGCGACGATATCGGCTTTGGCGGGGGCATGGCATTCGGGGGCAACACCCGCATCGATATCTCCGGACCAGGAAGCTTGCTGGATGTCTTAACCGGTAATCCGAACGGGCTCGACCTGATGGTTGCGGGAGCAATCGGCGGTGAAGGAACGGTCGGCGTTGGCGGGTCAGCCAGCGGCGGCTTCATCGACTTCAACATATCGAGCGGCGCGACTGCCAATTTTGCGAACGTTTCGACCAACCCGTTCCGAATTCGGAATCTGGTTCGAGGTGGAGATACCGGAGCAAGCGACAGCTTTGCTGGCGATGCAACTACCGGCAATATCTTCCTGAGCGTCAATGACGCTACTGCAAGCCTTGGCACGATTTCGATCGTTCAGTCGACGACGGCCGGTTCCGCGATCGGAGCGGCAGAGCGCAGCTTCGGCGGCAACGTCTTTGCCGGGTTCAGTCAGTTCAACACATTTAACGCAGACCTCGATTTCGGCGTCGGGATCATCGATCTGTTTGCTCAGGCAGGCTCGGGCTCGGCAGACGGCTTGGGCGGTAACGGGACGCTCGATGTCAACACGCTCGCCCTCAACTTCGAGAACAGCGTCGTCGACATTCTCTCGGGTATTGAGGCCACCGCGTTTGCGCTCGATGGCGACGGAAGCCTCGGGAACACGTCCGGCATCATCCTCGACTTCAGAGGCGGCTCTGCGACGATTAACGGGAATGTCGATCTTGCAGGCGGCTTTGCCCAAGTTTCTGTCAATCAGGACTTCAACACCGGCATTCCCGGCTCGCTACTCATCGACGGCTCCGTCTTTCTCGACGCAAGCGCGCCGAATTTCGGCGGCGACGCCGGTTTCGCCAGCCTCAACGCATTCGGTGGTTCGAGCCTGACCGTGCGCGGCGACGTACTCGTCGTATCCAACGGGCTCGAAGATCAGGACTTTGATGGAGTTGTCCGGGCCGGTAGCGCCTCGATCGACATCCAGAACGGCGCCATCGCTATCTTCGAAGGCGATGTGACGCTCGATGCCGGTAGCCGTCGCCCAGGCGCGACGGACGGCCTTGGCGCCGCAGGTGACTTTGCGCGGCTTTCGTCATTCGGGAACAGCGATGTCTCGATCGCAGGTATTCTTCGCATCGGATCTGATACGGTCGCAGGACTTGGCGGGAATGCATCTGCGGGCACGGCGGACGTATTCGTCGGCAATGGAGGTGTGCTCACTGTCAATGAGCTTGCCCTTTCAGCAGACGCGCAAGGCGGCAATGACAATGGCACCATTGCCGGTAATGCATCCGGAGGGACGATCTTCCTAAGGGTAGACGGTCCGGGGAGCTTGTTGCGGGTCGTGTCACCAAATGTGACCGGAAATGCAGCCAATGGCGAGCTCGACTTCCTGTCGACCAATGCGTTCGGAGGGCAAGGCGTCACGAGCAATGGCGGCGATGCCGTTTCCGGCCAGATCTTCGTCGACATCACCAATGGCGCGGTTGTTGATCTTCCGAACGTGGTCGGCAATCCGCTCACAGTGAACAGTATCGCGTTGGCAGGGGACACCTCAGCCAATGACCGGTTTGGCGGGGTCGCCCGTACTGCCGGCACTTTCCTCAGTGTCTCCAACACGACCACCGACCTCGGCCGCCTGGCGTTTACCATCCGCGCTGAAGGTGGGTCCGCAGTCGGAGGAGCACAGCGTAGCGGAGGCGGCGAGGCTGTCACAGAATTCAGCCGGATCTCCATAAATGATAGCGACGTCACGATTGCTCTGGAACCGATCACGATCACATCCACCGGTGGCAACGGAACCGATGACGGACTAGGCGGCGGTGCCAACTTTACCACTTTCGCGATCGACACGTTCAACTCCACTGTCGATTTCGAAGGTGCGCTGCGCCTTATCGGAACTGCAACCGGCGGCGATGGCCAACTTGGCGGCTTTGCGAACGCAGGCAATTTCTCGCCGTCTTTCGTCGGCTCTTCGGTCAATATCGGCGGTGATCTTGAAGTCTTGGCAAGCGCAACCGGCGGTCGCGGCGTCGGAAACAGCGCAGTCGGTGGCGGCGAGGCCACTACGGCCCCCATGGGTCTCAATCTTCAAGTCAGTACTCTCAACGTGCCCGGCACGGTTTCGATCGGATCAGTTGCACGTGGCGGTGGATCAAATGGCGGCGATGCGGGGCTGGCCACGTCATCCGAGACCTTTATCTCGCTGAACGACGGAAGCGTTCTCAACGCTGAAGTACTCGACATATTTGCAAGCGCATTCGGTGGCAGCATCGCACCCGGCGGGTTCGGCAATGGCGGCGCGGCAACGGCAAACCGCGCGGCGATCAGCTTTGAGCCCTCATTCGATCCGTTAACGGGCGAGATCATCTTTGGCGGCACCGCCACGATCAACGCAGAGATTCTTGCAAGCAGCAATGCGCGCGGCGGGAACGCTGGCCAATCTGGCGGAGACGGAGGAGCTGCGACCAGTTTCAACGCCGTCCTGTTCGGCGGCAATGAAGGCGAGTTGACGATCAACGGCAATGTCGACCTGTTCAGCGATGCAACCGGCGGAACAGCCCCTCAGGGCCTTGGCGGGTTCGCAACAGCCGGGCCTGCCGAGATCTTCTCCTTCAACGGCAGTGTCCTCGTCGATGGCGATGCAGTCTTTACCTCCAGCGCCAAGGGCGGTGATGGTCAGACCGGCGGCGACGCGGGCGGTGTGTCTCTCAGTGTGATTGGACGGCAGGGGACGATTTCGATCTCCGGTCTCCTCGACATGAATGTTAGCGCGGTCGGCGGTAATGCGCTTGCAAGCGATATGCCTGGCGCGGGCGGCAATGCATCTGGTTTCAACTTCCGCGTCGATGCCTTCAATACGCCGGGTGACCTGCCTACGCTGATCGAGGTCGGTTCAATTGATATCGACGCCACGATCCGAGGCGGTGATGGCGGCAATGGCCTCAACGGCGCTGACGGGGGCGCTGGTGGCGACGCAACCGGCATCGGCGGGATCATCCTCGCCCGCGCATTCGATGGCACTCTGATAGTCAATGGCGCAACCACGATCGACCTGCTCGCCTTCGGCGGCAACGGTGGCGCAGGCGCGAATGGTGGCGTCGGCGGCGAAGCGTTCGGCGGCAGCCTCAACATCGGTACAGCAAGCGGCGCCTCTATTCCTGATGTATTCAATGGCTCGGCCACGTTCACGACCATTACGGCGTTCCAACAGAACACCGGTGGCGAAGGCGGAGCCGCATCGTCTGGCACGGGCGGCGATGGCGGCCTTGGTCTGGGCGGTAGCCTGACTTTTCTTGTTCGCGGTGCCAACGTCACCGCAGATAGCGTCAATTTCGAAAGCAACGGGACCGGCGGCAATGGTGGGACCGGCCAAACACAGGGCAATGGCGGCGACGGCGTCGGCGGTAGTGTTGCAGCCGCAGTCACGCAGGCCTTCGAAAATCCGGGTCGCGGTAGCCTGAACCTCGGCAGCTTCTTCGCACGATCGAGCGGAATTGGCGGCGACGGTGCGGTCGCTGGCGCAAACAATTTTGCCCTCTCCGGCAGCTTCTTCGTTCGCCAGGCAGATGCGCAGGTCGGCTCGATCGATATCCAGCTATTCGGCGACGCACCCGCGGACTTCCTGTTCGACGATGGCACCCCGGCGGTCACCACTCCTTATGGCGTCGTGCTTGAGAATGCGACGCTGACTTCGGATGTGATCGACATTGCAACGACGGGTGAACTCCAGCTCACGCTCGACAGCTCGCAAGTCAATTCTCGCCTCTTCGCAGTCAATGCAGGGGCAATCGTTCTGCCTGAAGTCGATCCCAATGCACCGCCACCCGATCCAGCGCCTGTACCGGGCACGGTGACAGCGACGGAAGGGTTGCAGCTGATCACGACGTCAGGAGGCGTCACGACTGAGACAAATCTTGCAACGCAAGGTACGCTGATCATCGATTCAGCCGCGGGCATAGATGTCGGCAATCTCACCGCAGGATCGCTGTCGCTCAACGCGGCGAACGGCATGATCATGACTGGCACGGTCAACTCGGCCGGCGGAACGGTTACGATCACGACCGAGGAATCGATCGAACTGGCTGGCATCATCGCCGATTCAATTGTCGCCCGCTCGGGCGGAGGTGACATCACCTCAACCGCTCCGATCATGCTCACGGGTCTGCTCGACCTCGACGCAGCCGGCGCGATCACCCTGACCGACGTGGTAGCCGCATCTCTCATCGCGCGTTCGCGCAGCGGTGACATCACGCTCGATGGCGTTTTCGACTTTACCGGTGCCGTTGACCTGCTTTCTGCGCAGGGCATCACGCTCGGCCAGATTGGCGCAAGCTCGCTCAGAGCCGTCGCGCAAGCCGGTGATATCAGCTCGGTAGCGCCCGTCACTCTTGACGGCCTGCTCGACCTCAATGCTTTGGGAGCGATCCAGCTAGTCGACGTGACGGCCGGGTCCCTTAATGCCGTGACGGGTACAGGCAACATTGTTCTTGATGGGGCATTCGACATCGCAGGTGCCGTCGACCTGCTCTCGGCGGGCGGCGTTTCGATCGGTCAGATCGATGCGGGCTCGATTGATGCTGTCGCGCAAAACGGCGACATCAATCTGCTTGGCGTTGTCAATGTCGACAACTCGCTGAGCCTTGATGCAACCGGCCTCATCCGCCTTGCACAGATCACGGCCAATGCCCTGCTCGCAAGCTCGTCGGATGGCGATATCGAAGCCGAGGAAGACATCGACGTTGCCACAACGGCGATCTTCGATGCGGCAGGATCTCTCACGCTGGGTACGGTCACCGCGCAGACCCTCAACGCCGTCGCTCGCGGCGGAACTGCCACGATTGTCGGCGATATGGCGCTGACGGGTGGTCTGAACCTGCTCGCTGACGGAGCGGTCTCAACTGGCAATATCAGCGCCGGCGCAATCCAGCTGGATTCTGCCACCGCTGGCGTTTCGACGGGCACCCTGACCGCGCTTGGCGGGACGGTTGAAATCAACTCGGCGGACTCCATCGCCCTGTCTGGCATCGAGGCAGCTTCGATTGTCGCCACCTCGACCGCTGGAGATATCACCTCGAGCGCGCCGATCGCGCTGACCGGCCTGCTTGATCTCAGCGCGTTCGGAGCGATTTCGCTTGCCGATGTGACCGCTGGGGCGCTCAGCGCGATAACTGCCAACGGTGCCATCACGCTTGACGGCGTCTTCGATATTGCAGGTGCGACGGACCTCGTCTCTGCGACAGGCATCACCATCGGCGAGATCGCTTCGGGATCGCTTAGCGCGGAGGCTTTGAACGGCGATATCTCGCTGATGGGTCCGGTGAGCGTGGACACGACGCTGACGCTCGATGCGACCGGGCTCATACGCCTCGCTCAGATTTCGGCCAACTCGCTGTTCGCCCGTTCGTCGGAAGGCGATATCGAAGGCGAGGACGATATCGACGTCGCGACGGGAGCGATGTTCGACGCTGCCGGAGCCCTGACGCTGGGCGCCGTAAACGCGCAGACTTTTACCGGCTCTGCGCGAGCAGGCGATGCAACGCTGCTTAGCGACATCACGCTTTCGGGCGCGTTGACCCTGCTAGCAAGCGGCGCAGTCGATACCGGAAGCATCACCGCTTCAGCGATCCAGCTTGGTTCGACGGATGCGGGTGTATCGACCGGTACGCTGACAGCACTCGACGGAACCGTGGCGATCAATTCGGCAACCTCGATTGCACTTGGCGGCATAGACGCATCCTCGATCATCGCCACCTCGACGGGAGGAGACATCACTTCGAGCGCGCCGATCATGCTCGACGGTCTGCTTGCCCTCGACGCATTAGGAGCGATCACCTTGGCCGATGTCACGGCGGGCGCGTTCGATGCGACGACAGCCAACGGCGCGATCACCTTGATGGGTACAGTCGATGTCGCAGGGGCAATGACGCTCAATTCGGCGGACCTGATCGCGCTTGGCCCCGTCAATGCGGGCTCGCTGACCGCAAGGGCAAATGGCGGTTCGATCTTCGGCGATGGTCTGGTTCAGGCAGAGGGCGCTGTCACGCTTGACGCACTCGATGCGATTGGCGTCGACAGCATCACCGCTGAGACGATCAACGCCACGGCTGGAAACGTGATCGAAATCGGCGGCACCTGGCAAGCCGAGAGCATCAATGCAACCACCCCGGACTTCTTCATTGGCGAAGAGGGCCTCGTATCAGCAGGGGCAACCGGAACCGTTCGGATCCTCTCGACCAACGCCAACGGCGTCCTGGTGGGCACCGGCGGAGACGAATTTGACGGCCAGATTTTCGATGCTGAACAATTGGCTCGTCTGCAAGGCGGCGAGGTTCGTATCATCGCGATCGGCGGCGACAATGGCGGCAGCCTGACTGTCACTGATCTCGAACTAGGTGCGACTAGCGGGATCGACACGCTCTCGCTGGGAACTTCGGGCCTCGGCGGAGTTGTTCGCGTTACCGGCGTGGTCGAAGGCGGCGACGGTGTCGACCTCAGTTTCTTCACCACCCGCTTTGAGCTCGACACAAGCACGGGCCGGATCGACCTCATCGGTAGCGGAGGCGACGTCTTTATCGCCGGGTCCGACATTCTGGTCGGCGAAGGCACATTGCTCGACAGTCTGACCGGCGATGAAACCGCAGAACAACTCGCCGAGCTGTTCAACGCGGCGGCAACCACTGCTCAACCGGACGGGGTGCTGAGCGGCGCGACACTGAGCCTGTTCGCAAGCGATCGCCTGCTGATACAGAACTCGGGCACCGAAGAACTGCCCGCAGGTTTTCTCGTCAGTGGTGCTGCCAACCTCGTAATCGGCGGGAACGACAACGAAGGCGCGGTGGCAATCATCAGCGGCCAGATCCAGGGCGCAGATGGCGTCACGATCTCAGGTGACGATGCAGCAACCGCGATCTTCGAGGCTCTGGACGGCACCAGCTTCTTCGCAGCCGGAAGCCAGATCAACACCTGCCTGTTCACCGGATGCATTGCCGAAAGCACGGGCGAAGTGACTTCGACCGTGTCGGCTTCGGTCAATGGCGCAGTGAACACCGGGACTTCCGGCGGCTCTTCTGGAACCGGCACCGGTACTGGCACCGGTACCGGCACCGGTTCCGGCAGCAGTGGATCGTCTGGAAGCAGCGGTGGCGAATCGAGCGGTGACGGCGGCGATAGCGGCGACGACGGCAGCGACGACGGCGACGGCGGCAACGATGACGGCGGTGAAGATTCAGGTGAGAGCGGCGCAGGCGCAGCCGGCACGGGCACCGGCGGCAGCGACGGCAGCGGCGACGTGAACGCCGACAACGTCGACGATGGCGGCGGCGGCAACGAGGACTTCGAACTCGACGACGGCGGCGAGGAAGGCGGAAGCGATTCCGAAGGCTCCTCTGACGAAAGCGACAGCTCCGACGAAGGCGAGTCTTCGGATGAGGGTGAAGGCGAGAGCGAGGAATCGGAAGAATCCGAAGAGTCCGAAGAAGAGGAGACGGAAGAGGAATCCTCCGAAGAGGAAGAGGATAGCGAAGGTCCGACAACGGGCCCGATCAGTCCTCCGCCGTCCATCATCAACACCAACACTCTCGAACAGCAGGGCACGATCAACGACCCTATCAGCGGTGCCGGCAACCCCGCGCTGCTTGACCCTCAGATCGAAGTCGGACCCGTATCCGAGCCAGGAGGCCAGCAATGAAGATCAGGAATATCGTCTTGGCAGCGACCGGTGCGGCGATGACCCTCACCGGGGCGCTGATGGTGACGCCTGCGGCCTCGCAGGACGTGCCTCTCTCGATCCGCACCAATTTCCGGGTAGGCGATGCAGGCGTGCGCTGCACAGCGCAGAACGCGCCTGCCGAACCGCGCCTCAAAGGCATGTTCGACCGAGCTTACCGCCTGACCTGCCGCGACGCGGCTGGCGCGGTCGGCACGCTCTTGGTCCTGCGCGATCCTTCGGGCGTGAGCGCTCAGCCAAGCGGTGCGGGTGAAGAAGCGCTTTGCCAGACGCCGGAAACCGACAGCATCGACATGGTCGGCGACGTTACCAAGCTGACCTGCACCGATCAGGTCATCGGCATCTCCTATCGCAGCTACACGTTCGAGCGCGATGGACGCACTTACATCGTCGAAGGGCTCGCCGGATATGACCCGGTCCTGCGCCTCGCGGTTGCTTCTGTGGTGAATGACCGCGCGCTTCCAGGCACGATACAGGTTGCCCAGACCGAAGTCAGCGACGCCGCGGCCTTCGCCCGCGTCCAGGCAGGTGCCTTGAGCGAATTCGATGCGCTTACCGAAGCCTATCTTCGCAACAATTCAGGTCGGTTTGCCGAAAGCGGGCAGTTCTTCGAGAACCTGCTTGGCCGCACCCAGCAGAGCACTTCCGCCTATGCAGAAGTGCTGGCAAACCAGGGGCTGCAACAGAGCAACCTTGGCAATTTCCGCGCTGCCGAGCGGCTCTTCAACCAGGCCGATGCCTCGCTGACCCGCAATGACGGCGTCGCACAGAGACTGATCCGCAATTACCGCGCGATCAATTTCCTCAACCGCCGCTTCCCAGAAGCCGCGCTCGATGCGCTGGCAGCAGAAATGCGCGAAGTGACGGCGCAGACCGAGACGCTCTCGATCCGCGAGGGCTTCATCGACAATCCGCTCTCAGCTCAGATCAACCGGGAGAATGTCGCGCTCCAACGGATCGGCGGCGTCGAGCTCGGCCTCTCGCCGCTCGAACGTGCCGAACTGCTCGACGCTCAGGCAGATGCCATCGCCGGTTCGATTGCACGCCAGCAGAACCGGCTAGAAGACGCCCGCAGGCTCCTGCGGCAGGCAGACAGCCGGATTGCTGACGTCCGTGAAGGGCGTGTTGCCTCAGCGCGCTGGTTGCGTTCGGAAATCGCAATCGAGCGCGCGCTGGTCGCGGAAGGACTGGGCCGAAACGACGTCGCCATCGCCGCCTACGACATCGCGGCAAAGGCAATTTCGCGCGATTATCCGCAATCGCCTGTGCTGCTGGCCGCCTATGCCCGCAAGGCTGGCTTCCTGCTGCGCATCGGCCGCGATGATGAAGCGCGTGCGCTGTACGGTGAGGTCGTCGACCGCGCCCAGAACACCACCGATAGCGGTGCAAGCTTGCGCAACCTGCTCCAACCATATTTCGAGCTGCTCGCCGAACAGGGCACTCCTGAGGCGACATCAGAATTCTTCGCCGCCTCACAATTGCTCCAACGACCCGGCGTTGCTCAAACGCAGGCTATTCTGGCTCGCCAGATGTCCGAAGGCGACGACGAGGCTTCCGCCCTGTTCCGCCTCTCGCGCAACCGCAGCCGTCAGATTGCGCGTACGCAAGCGCGTGCTGACCGTCTCGCAGCATTGACCGACCCCACGCCGCTTCAGGCAGAGGGACTGGTCGCGGCACGTGAGACGCTCGAATATCTGCGCGCAGAACAGACTGCACTGGTTTCGAAACTTGCTGACTTCCCGCGCTTCCGCGCCCTGTCGCCCACGCGCCTGCAACTCTCCGAATTGCAGGCCGCGCTCAAACCGGGCGAGGCCTATTACAAGGTCGTGCTTCTAGGCGAAGAAGTCTTCACGTTGTGGATCACCCAAAAGGACGCCCGCAGCTTCAAGATCGAAGGCGGCCTCGATGAACTGGACGATGCGGTCGCCTTCATTCGCGACTCAATCGTCATCTACGAAGCTGGCGAGACCACGACCTACCCGTACGACGTGGAGCGTGCCCGCGAGCTTTACCTGACCTTGTTCGGGCCGGTCGAAGCCGAAATGGCAAGCATCAAGCACCTGATCTTCGAGCCAGATGGCCCGATGCTGCAATTGCCTCCGCAGGTGCTCATCGCTTCGCAAGAGGGCGTTGACGCCTATCTCGAACGCACCGCCGATGCGCAGACGGACGAGGAACTTTTCGATTATCGCGGCATCGACTGGCTGGGCAAATCGCGCGATGTCTCTATCGCGGTGAGCCCGCGCGGGTTTCTGAACATCCGCGAGATCGCTCCATCAAAAGCTACCAAGGCGTATCTTGGTCTCGGCTCGAACGCGCTCCCGACCGGACGTGAGCCATCTAGCGATCCGTGTGCTTGGGGCCTCAACACATGGCGCGATCCGATTGATCCGGGTGAGCTGTTTTTCGCCGCACAACGCTATGGCGAAGCAAACAGCAATGTCGCGATCAAGGAGGAGTTTTCCGACACCGCGCTTCTCAAGAACGAAGAGCTATCGGAATACCGGGTGGTGCATTTCGCAACGCACGGTCTCGTCACTGCGCCGCGCCCGAATTGCCCTGCCCGCCCTGCCCTTGTCACCTCGTTCGGGAACGAAGCATCCGACGGTTTGCTGACATTCAAGGAAATCTTCGACCTCGAACTCGACGCCGATGTCGTGATCCTGTCGGCTTGTGATACGGCTGGCATGGCGACCACCGCAGCTTCGCGTGAAGCGGGTGTGATTGGGGGCGGCAATTACGCGCTCGATGGCCTGGTGCGCGCTTTCGTTGGCGCAGGCGCGCGAGCGGTGGTTGCAAGCCACTGGCCGGTGCCTGACGACTTCGATGCGACACAGCGGCTTGTGCAAGGTCTGATCTCGGGCGACCAGTCCGCTGGCCTGTCGGGCTCACTCGGCGATGCGCAGCGCCAACTGATGGATGACCCGAACACCTCGCACCCCTTCTATTGGGCCGCGTTTATCGTGCTCGGCGATGGCGCCAAGCCGATCGGCAACTAAGAACTACGCATCCTCAGACGAAAAGCGGCGCGGCACTCCAAAGGTGACCGCGCCGCTTCTTTAATGATCAGTGGCTCGCCTCAACCACGCCCGCGATAAGGGGCGACACCTTGATCGGGCAGCCACAGCCCCTCGGGCGGAGCGCCGCTTTGCCAGAATACATCGATCGGAATGCCGCCGCGCGGATACCAATAGCCGCCGATGCGCAGCCATTTGGGCTTCATTTCCTCGAACAGCCGCTGACCGATCCCGACTGTCACATCCTCGTGAAAGCCGTTGTGGTTGCGGAAACTGCCGAGGAAGAGCTTAAGGCTCTTCGATTCGACGATTGTCTCACCGGGCGCGTAATCAATCACGAGGTGGGCGAAATCAGGCTGGCTCGTCACCGGGCACAGCGAAGTGAATTCGGGCGCTGCAAACCGCACGAGGAAAAGGGATCCGGCGCGCGGGTTGGGCACGTAATCAAGCTGCGCTTCCTCAGGAGAAGCGGGCAGCGGAGTATCCTTGCCCAGAAATGCGGGCGCGCTTTGGGGGTTTTCAGGTGTGCTTTCCATGCCGCGCTGTTGCCGCGAAAGGCGCTCGCTTGCAAGCGAGGAACTGGACGGGCAGGATTTGCGAATTATGTCACGTTGGGTGAAAACACCCCGAGCGGTGATAGCCACGCAACTGGCCATATGCTCGCCGCAAGAACGATAAGAACCGCGAAGAAAAACCCGCATGATGCGCGCGCCGCCCCTGATTTCGCTTTGTACGAGCCGCCCACTCCCGCTTGTAAGTGGGATTGCGGTCGCGACATCGCTGGTTCTGGCGAGTCCGTTGGCTGCGCAGCGGACCTTCTCTTTGCCGCAGCCAACGCCGACACCGACCTCGACAAGTGCTCCGCAGGGCCCTGTAGATGAGCGCGCTGGCGTACAAATCGGGCCGCGCGTCATTCGCACGCCGACACCCACGCCAACTCCGGCTCCGCGTGCCACTCAGGCGCCGCAAGAGTCCGCACCAACGCCGACACCCACTGCAACACAACCGGTTGAGCAGACCCCGGCTGCAAGCGCGCCTGCCCAACAGACACAAGAGCGGTCCAGCACACCTCCGACAAGCCGCACCGCGCCTACCCGGCAGCCAACCCGTTCGACGCCGCGACCAGCCGCGACGGCGACTCCCGCGCCGAGCGCACCGCTGCGTCTCAATCGCACTCTGACACGGCGCCCCGCTCCTCCGTCAGATCCCGCACCCGCGAGAGAGGTAGCGCCGCCTCCGCCCGAGCCGGTCGAGGAAACTTTCGTCGATGATCCCGCTTCCGGTACCCAGGTTCCATTGGGCGATCGGATCCAGCCGGGATTTGAGACGCTGGGGCCAGAAGGTGAAGAGCTTGCCCCGGTTGGTCCCGATGACTGGTACGACGTTGGCCGAGACGGAGAGATCGGATCGGGTTCGAATTCGGGGTCTCGCACCAGCGCGCCAGTATCTGAGACCGGCTTCACTCCCGCAGACCCGCTCGACAGCACCCAAAACCGGGTCATTGCGGCCTTCGCGGTGCTGCTTGGCCTACTCGCCGTGCTCGCGGGTGTCATTTGGTGGCGCAGGCGGCGTGAGGAGCTGAACGGGCAGGAAATCCCCAACACGGTCCTTGCTTCCGGCGTCCTCGGTGCGATTCCCGGCCGCGATCCCAAGCCGCAACAGCCATCTGGCGGTGCGGGCGCAACCGACGATGTAGAACGGGCAGAGGAAACGCCAGCGGCAGACGATAAGGATGGTGAGACCGTTCGTTCGGAGCCTGAAGAAAGTGTCCGACCCGAACCCGATCTGGCCCCGCCCGAGACTGTCGCATCAGCAGCGCCGAATACCAATGTCGAACCGGCGCGTATCGACCTTGAAATCGATATCCCGCTCGCCTCGCGCAGCATGATGATGTTCATGATCGAGTTCAGCCTGGAAGTGGCGAACCGGTCAGACCGGGCTGTGCGCGACGTCACTGTTGCCGCAAAGCTTGCCTGCGCTCGCAAGGGAGGCGGCAACGCCGCACCTGCGGGCGGGGGACAGCCTATCGCCACGATCGAGCGTATCGGCCCGCAACAAAGCCGCCGGGTCACGGGCAAGATGCAACTTCCGCTCGCCGAAGTCACTGCAATCCGTCAGGGGTCAAAGCCCCTATTCATCCCGCTGCTTCATGTCACTCTCGAAGGCGAGGGCGTGGTCGCCACCACTCGTAGCTTCGTCCTCGGCACGCCAAGCGCCGCAAGCGACACGCGGGTCCACCCTCTCCCTCTCGACGGGCCTCCGGGAAGCCTGCCTCCAATGCGCGCGCAGCCGCTGAAGCAGCCCGTCTCGCAGCCAGCCTCGGGCGATACAGAGGCGGTCTGATCGGCAAAGCTTGGCGCGCGCAACCAGCCACGCTAGTCATTGCGTAAGATGGCTGACGCGTTTCCGATCCTTGTTTCGACCCAATGGCTTGCCAGCAATCTCGAAGCCGCCGACATCGCCGTGCTTGACGCATCGCGTCATTTGCCCGCTGCTAATCGCGACCCGCGCGCCGAGTTTGAAGCTGGCCATATTCCCGGCGCACGCTTTCTCGATCTTGAAACCTTGACCGATGGGGGATCGCCAGTTCCCTCGGCGCTGCCCACAGCAGGGCAAGTTGCCGAGAGGATTGCGCAGCTTGGCATAACACACGAACACCGCATTGTGCTCTACGACGACAGCGCGGTGAAGACGAGTGCGCGCGCCTGGCTGGCGTTGACGTCGCATGGGCTTGCAAATGTTGCGATCCTCGATGGAGGTCTGGCGAGATGGAAGACTGAGGGGCACCCGCTTGAAAGCGGCGTCAACGAGTTTCCCGCCGCAGCTCCGGCAGTTCTTCGCGATGATAACAACGTCGCGACAAAGGGCGAGATGCTTGCCAATCTCGAAACCGGCGCTGAGCAAGTGCTCGACGCAAGAGCAGCCGATCGGGTTTTCGGTAGCGGGATCGACCCGGTCCATGGTGGGCAGAACGGCCGTATTCCCGGTTCTTTGAACCTGCCGTTTAGCGCGGTGTACGCCGATGACGGCACATTCAAATCGCCCGCCGCCCTTCGCGCAGAATTCGAGCAAGCAGGCGTCGATATGCAACGCCCGCTTGTTGCCACTTGCGGAAGCGGCGTCACCGCAAGCGTCCTCCTTTTTGCTGCAAGGCTGGCAGGAAAGCAGGACGTGCGACTTTATGATGGCAGTTGGCAGGAGTGGGAGGCCGATCCGGCAACTCCAAAAGCGCAAGGCCCAGCGGATGTGACCGGGTCATGAGCGGCGCTGGCGACGACAAGCATCTGGGGCCAGGCTCGCGCGTTACGCGCGCCGGTCGCCGAGAGGAATGGACAGGGCGCGTTGTGAACACGCCAGTGTGGCGAGCCTCGACGCATCTCTACGAGAGTGAAGCGCAGCGCAAGGCAGCTACGGGCTCCAACAGTGATGGCGAATTCTTCTACGGGCGGCGGGGCGCTCCGACCCAGTGGGCGCTGGCCGAAGCCTTGACCGAGATTGAGCCCGGCGCTTTTGGCACTGTGCTTTATCCCAGCGGAGTAGCAGCGATCGCGGGGGCGCTTCTCGCAGTGTTGAAGCCCGGCGACACGCTGCTGATGAGCGACAATTCCTACGATCCATCGCGCAGCATGGCGACAGGTTTACTCAAACGCATGGGCATCGCGCATGCTTTCTTCGACCCGCTGGACCTTGGCGCGTTCGAAAACGCGCTGGGCGAACATTCGCCGCGGGCCGTGTGGTTCGAAAGCCCCGGCAGCCTGACGATGGAAGTGTGCGACGTGCCCGCTTTCGCTTCGGCTGCGCGCGAGGCGGGAGCGGTGACGCTCATCGACAACACCTGGGCGAGCGCGCTCGGTTTCGCCGCGCTCAACCATGGCTGCGACATCACAATGCAGAGCCTGTCCAAGCATGTTGGCGGACATTCTGACCTGATGATGGGTTCGGCCAGCGCCGGGGAGCGGTGGTACAAGGCGTTGCGCCGCACGTCTCAGCAATTGGGGCAGGTGGTCTCACCCGATGATGCAGCGCTCGCCGCGCGCGGGCTGCGCACGATGGCCGTTCGGCTCAAGCAATCGACAGCGAGCGCGCTGCAAATTGCGCAGTGGCTCGCCCAGCAACCACAGATTGCCGAGGTCATGTGTCCGATGCTCGAAGGATCGCAGGGCCACGAGCTCTGGACGCGTGATTTTACCGGCGGCTGCGGGCTGTTCAGCTTCGTCCTGAACTCCGATGACCCCGATGCGAGTGGAAGATTGGTGGATGCCCTCGACCTGTTCGGGATCGGCTACAGCTGGGGCGGCTTTGAGAGCCTTGCCCTCCCTATATTCCCGCATCAGCACCGCGACGTCATGGCCTCGCCTACGTTCATCAGCGGGGGTGGCACACGGCCAGCCGTTCGCCTATCGATAGGGCTTGAAGAGTCAGGGGACCTGATTGCGGACCTTGAACGCGCGCTCTCGCAACTGGATAACTCATGACCGCGACCACGCCTACCGCACCTGAGACGATCAACGATCCGGCCAACGAAGCCCAGGAAGGCGCGGAGGGTCAGGCACCCGTCGAGCAAGCGCCTGAAGACCTGCAACCCGGCCAGATCTGGAGCTATGCCGAGGAAAGCGAGCAGGTTCAGGAAATCGTCGGCGTCGCAGAAGGGTCGAAGGAGGCGATTGCGTCGCGTAGCGAAACACTGGGCGCTCTGATCGATACGCTCGATAGCTGGGCGCTGGTGGTCGGAGACATTCGCGTCTCTGCTTTCGACGTGCTGTTCCTGATCGCCACGATCGGTCTTGTCATTACGGTTGCGTGGACGCTCACCCGCGTAGCGCGCCGCGTGCTTGGCAAAGTCTCCCGTTTCGACGAGGCGCAGAAGGTTCTGGCGGAAAAGCTGCTGACCATCGTCATCTGGACGCTGGCCTTTCTGATCACGGTCGACCTCGTCGGTATCGACCTGACTGCCCTTGCATTTTTCGGCGGTGCATTCGGTCTTGCCATCGGTTTCGGCCTCCAGAAAACCTTCGGCAACCTGATTTCAGGCATCCTTCTGTTGCTGGACAAGTCGATCAAGCCCGGCGACGTGATTTCCGTCACCGATCAGGCGGGCAACGAGGCGGTGGGACAGATCCGCAAAATCGGCATCCGCGCGATTTCAGTCATTACCCGCGATCAGACCGAACACCTGATCCCGAACGAAAACCTGATGGTCAACCAGGTGGTCAACTGGTCCTACTCAAGCCGCGACGTTCGCGTGAAGGCGCCCGTCGGTGTGTCTTACGACAGCGATCTCGACCTCGTGACCGAGCTGCTCTATCAGGCGGTTGCCGAAACCAACCGAATTCTGAAACGCCCCAAGCCGCGCGTCAACATCATGGAATTCGGCGATAATTCAGTGAATTTCGAGATCCGCTTCTGGATTCAGGACCCCGAAGAAGGCCTCGCGAACATCCGGTCCGACGTCTACATGCGCATCTGGCAGCTGTTCAAAGAAAACGACGTCGAGATCCCGTTCCCGCAGCGCGATTTGCACCTGCGTTCCTCGAAACAGCTCGACCAGATCGTCGAGATGATGAGCGGCGGGAAAGTCGTGGGCGAATAGCTACCAGCGCGGTCGGAAAAACACCGCCGAAAGCTTTCCTTGCGCTCCCCCAATCCATTCTCGCTGGCGAGTGGACGCGCCTTCGCCCATCTCGCAAGGCATGGAAATCGGAACTATTTATCTTGTTGGCGCAGGTCCGGGTGACCCCGACCTCCTGACCCTGCGCGCTGCCCGGCTGATCGAGCGTGCCGAAGTAATCGTCCATGACGGGCTGGTCAGTCGCGAGATACTCGCGATGGCACGGCCCGATGCGCTCCTCATTTCGGTCGCCAAGCAACGCTCCAGGCACACCCTGCCCCAAGACCAGATCAACGCCCTCCTCGTGCGTGAGGCCAAGGCGGGCCGTGATGTGGTTCGCCTCAAGGGCGGCGACCCGTTGATCTTCGGCCGCGGCGGTGAAGAAGCCGAAGATGCGCGCGCCTCCGGTGTCTCGGTCGAGATCGTACCCGGTATCTCCGCTGCCAACGGCGCGGCAGCAGCCACACAGATCGCGCTTACCCACCGCGACGCGTCGAGCGTGGTCAGCTTCGTTGCTGGCCAGTGCAAGGGCCTTTCCGATCAGGACTGGACCGGCCTTGCTGGCAAGGGCCGCACGCTGGTGATCTATATGGGCGTCAAGACTGCACCCCAGATCGCGGAGAAGCTGATGGCGGACGGACTTGCCCCGGACATGCCGCTTGCTGTCATCGAGAATGCTGCACGCCCCGAAATGCGCGTCCTGCGCGGTCCGCTTGCTGCCCTGCCCGACCTTGTCGTTCGCGAGGCGGTGAAGAGCCCTGCCCTTATCGTCATCGGCGACGTCACCGCGCGCGAAGACGCTGACATCGCGAAGCTCGCCGTGGAGGCACATCAATGAGAGTTCTCACCGGAAACGACCTCAAGACAGGCGATGTCGTCTGGTGGACGGGCGAAACGTGGTCGCGCCATGTCGATGAGGCTGTCGATGCGGGCGAACGCGCGGAGGAAATCCTCGCCGCCGAGGAAGCCGCACGCCGCGTCAACGTCCCCTACGTGATCGAGGCGACCCGCGAGGAGGACGGCAGCGTGCGTCCTGCTCACATCAAGGACCGCATTCGTGCGCTCGGCCCCACGGTGCGGCCCGACCTCACGCTCAAACCCAAAGACCCCGAAGCGATTGACTGGGTAATCTGATGTACAAATACGACAATTATGACCAGCAGATGGTCGATGCTCGCGTGGAAGAATTCCGCGACCAGGCGCGCCGCCGTCTCGAAGGAAAGCTGACTGAAGACCAGTTTAAGCCGCTGCGGCTGATGAACGGCCTCTACCTGCAATTGCACGCTTACATGCTGCGCGTCGCCATCCCCTATGGCACGCTCAATTCCGAGCAGATGATCGCACTTGGCGATATCGCGGACAAATATGACCGCGGTTACGGCCACTTCACCACGCGCCAGAACCTGCAATACAACTGGATCAAGCTGGAGGATGCGGCCGACATCCTAGCCGACCTTGCCAAGGTCGAGATGCACGCGATCCAGACCAGCGGGAACTGCATCCGCAACATCTCAAGCGACCACTTTGCAGGCGCCGCGCATGACGAATTGGTCGACCCGCGCCCTTACGCCGAATTGCTGCGCCAGTGGTCGAGCTTCCATCCGGAATTCACCTACCTGCCGCGCAAGTTCAAGATCGCTGTCATCGCGGCGGAAAAAGACCGCGCGGCGATGCGGCTGCACGATATCGGCATCCAGATCGTGAAGAACGACGCCAAAGACGGTGGGAGCGAAATCGGTGCGCGCTTTTTCGTGGGCGGCGGCATGGGTCGCACCCCGATGGTCGCGCCGATGATCCGCGACTTCGTGCCGCTCGATCAGCTCATCACCTATGCCGAGGCGTGCCTTCGCGTCTACAATCGCTACGGTCGCCGCGACAACAAGTACAAGGCGCGTATCAAGATCCTCGTCCACGAACTGGGCAAGGACGAATACACGCGCCAGGTCGAAGAAGAATTCGCTCACTTGCTGAAGCAGGGCGTCGAACCGCCGCGCGAGGAGCTGGAACGGATCAAGCCGTACTTTTCCGATCCGGCGTTTGAGGACGGCCCCAAGAGTGTCGATCGTTCCGATCCCGACTTCGCCGTCTGGGTCGACCGCAACACGCACCGCCACAAGCATGACAGCTATGTCAGCGCAGTCATCTCGCTCAAGCCTGTGGGCGGCATTCCCGGCGATGCGACCGGTGAGCAGATGCGTCTGATGGCGCGGCTCGCCAAGCAATACAGCTTCGACGAGCTGCGCATCATGCACACCCAGAACGTGGTCCTGCCGCACGTCAAGATCGGTGACCTGCACGCGCTCTGGACCGAGCTTGAAGCCGCCGGCCTCGGCTCTCCAAACATGGACACGATCGAGGACATGATCGCGTGCCCGGGGCTCGATTATTGCAGTCTCGCCAACGCCCGCTCAATCCCGCTTGCACAGCGCATTTCGGAACGTTTCGATGCCTCGGGCAAGACCAGCAAGCTGGGCGAACTCAAGCTCAAGATCTCGGGCTGCATCAACGCCTGCGGGCACCACCATGCAGGCCATATCGGCATCCTCGGCGTCGACCGGAAAGGCGTTGAGAACTATCAGCTCTCGCTCGGCGGCTCGGAAGCCGAGGACGTGAGCCTCGCCAAGATCACCGGCCCCGGCTTCACCGAAGACGGCGTGATCGAAGCGGTCGATACCGTCACCAACGTCTATCTCGCCAACAAGCAGGGCGAGGAGCGTTTCCTCGACACCTATCGCCGCATCGGCATGGAGCCGTTCAAGGAGGCGCTTTATGGATAATCCGCTGGGCACTTCCCCCGACGACGTCCAGTTCCGCTTCCGCGATGACGAAGTCGCCGACCATGGCACCGTCACCGTCGATGCATGCTGCGAGCAGACCAACGCCACCGCCGTTCGGATCGAACCGGGCGACGATGCGCGCGTCCTGCTGCCCCATCTCGACCGGATCGCGCTCGTCGAAGTCAACTTCCCAACCTTTGGCGACGGGCGCGGCTATTCGGCTGCGCGCATCCTTCGCGAAGAGGGCTACACTGGCGAACTGCGCGCCGTGGGCGATGTCGGCATCGACCAGCTAAGCCATATGCGGCGCTGCGGCTTTGATGCCTTTGCGCCAGACACCCCGCTCGACGAAGAGGACGCAAAGCGTGCCTTCGCGACATGGGAAAACGTTTATCAGCACGCCGTAGACACACGTGGAGGGGCGCGGCGCACCATCCCGGAGCTGCGCCATGAATAAGCCCCCCGAACGTCTCGAAGCGCCATTCACCACCGACGAAGCCCGCGCACGTGCAGTCGACCGGCTCGACACGGGGCCGCGCTTCACCGAACACGATGCGGTGCGCCTCAATCGCATGTTCCGCGGCTCATCGACGCAAGAGATGCTCGAGGCGGTGATCCAGGGACATCTCGCTGGCGATATAGCGATCGTATCGAGTTTCGGTGCCGAGAGCGCGGTGCTGCTGCACCTCGTTGCGCAGGTGAAGCCGGACATTCCGGTCCTCTTTCTCGACACCGGCAAGCATTTTGCCGAGACCCTTGAATATCGCGACGAGGTGGTCGCAAAGATCGGCCTCACCAATCTCCAGATTCTCACTCCGGACGAAGCGGAGCTGGCCGAAAAGGACGAAAGCGGTCTTCGCTGGTCCTACGACCCCGATGGCTGCTGCGAGATCCGCAAGGTCAAACCGCTGGCGAAAGCGCTCGACCAGTTCGATGCAAGCTTTACCGGGCGCAAGGCGTTCCAGTCCTCGACCAGAGCCAATCTGCCGCGTTTCGAAATCGACACGTCCGACGCGCAGGGCCGTCTCAAGATCAATCCGCTGATCGACTGCAGCGCAGAGGATATCGGCGCCTATTTCGAGGAGCACGACCTGCCTCGCCACCCGCTGGTCGCACGTGGCTTCCCCTCGATCGGGTGCGAGCCGTGCACTCACAAGGTCGCGCCGGGCGAAGATCCGCGCTCAGGCCGTTGGAAGGGCTGGGACAAGACCGAATGCGGCATCCACAAGCCGGGCGAGGAACCGTTCTTATAAAGGCTCAGAGCTGCTCGATGCGCTCTATGACCGAGACGATGCCTGTGTCAGGATCTGTGGTCCTCCAAACACCATCCTCGCCAATCTCGTCGAGATAACACTTCTCGACGGCCCCTTCGGCCTTGGGTGTGAAGCACGGCAATTGAGGGGTTCTTTGGACGTATGTGCCTTCTTCGATCAATTTGCCATCGGCGTCGGTGAACACGTAAGTGCCATCGCTGCGCAGCTCCTCAATCAGTACAAATCCGGTTTCGTCCACTGCACGGTAGAAGCCCTCTGCCGGCTGGCCGTCGGCCGCTAAGCTTGCCTCGAGCTCAGCGGGATTCGAAACGGGCGCATCGTCGACCTGCACACCTGTCTCTGCCCCGCACGCCGCAAGCATCGCGATACCGTTCAAGCCAATCATTGATCTGATAACGCGCATGAATTTCCTCCGTCATGCGAACCTGTGCTCTTGCACACTTTGTGTCTAGCGATATCGTGTGGGCATGATCACTGTCATCTTGCTCGCCGCTGCACAGCCCGAAATCCCAGCTCAATCTGCTGAGCCCGATTGTTCTTATGACCTTGAAGCCATGCTCGAACTGGACCGTCAGGCCTTTGATCAAGACATACCGGATGGAGGCTGGCGCGGTCTATCGCGCGAAGGTTGCCACGAAGCTGCGGCGGAGCTCATCCGCACTTGGCGGCACCAGAAGCGGGATCACAACTCGATCCTTTATTGGCACGAAGGCCAGATGCGCGCCTATGCGGGGCAAACGAAAGAGGCGATCGCGCTGTTTGAGCTAACCCGCAAATCTCAGGATTTTGACGCGGATTTCGGCTGGAACCACTACGTCGATGGCACTGTCGCCTTCCTGCGCCAGGACCGCGAAGGGCTGGAGCGCGCAAAGGAACGGCTAGCCACGATCCCGGAACCATCGAACAACAGCTTCACACGGCCTGATGGCACTGTCGTGCAAATGAGCTGGCCGCCCAATATGAACGTGCTCAATCGTTTCGAGTATTGTTGGGGCAAGACTTACAAGGAAGCTTATGGCGGCGAAGAATGCACTCCGCCAGCAGACGAAGCCGACTAGAGCCAGCCCTGTTCCTTGTACCACTGCGCCGTCATGGCGAGGCCCGCCTCGCCTCCCCAAACCGCTTGCCAGATCGACAATGGCGGCGCTTTTCTAAGGTCGCAGACCCAGTCGTCGTGCAACATGTAGCCGACACGGTCCTGCGTAAGCTTGGCCTTCCCACCTCGTAGCAGCCCGTCCACCTGCGCTCCCAGTTTCATGACTGCAGGAGGCAGCGAAACGGCTGTTGCCCTCGGATTGCCGACCGCTTCGCCGATCATCTCGGCCAATTCCTTGTGAGTGTACCCAAACGCGTTGTCGTCCCATGGCTCGTAGGTCTGGCCGCGGGTCACCGGGTTTACCGGAACAAGCGCAACCAAGAGGCGCGCCAAATCCTCCACATGGATGAGCGAGCTTTTGCCTTCCGGCGGTACCGGCACGATGCCCAGCTTTGCCGCCTTGAACAGGTCGAGGTAATCCTTGTCACCCGGACCATAGACCCCCGGCGGTCGGACGATGGTCCAATCGAGGCCACTGTCTTCAACCAGCCTTTCCGCCTTTGCTTTCGATGCGCCATAGGCCGACAAATCCGGCTCGCGCGCCGACAGGGAGGAGACGAACACGAAACGCTCAATGCCTTGCGACTTGGCAGCGGCGATCATGTTGGCTGTGCCTGTCACGTTCGCGGCTTCGAAGCGCCCGGGATTGGGTGTGCTGGTGAGCCCTGCAACATGGATCACGGCATCGCATCCGCTCACCAGTTCCTCCAAGGCTTCGGCTCGGTCGAGAGTTCCTGGCACCCATGTCACCCGTTCGCGCGGCTGAGCATCGCGCCGGGTCAGGGCCCGCACGTGCAGCCCTTTCTGGACCGCGACATCGAGCGTCGCCTTGCCCACGAAACCTGTCGCTCCGGTGATGGCTACAATCGGCATGGCGCTACAACAGAACCATCTGATCGCGATGGATCACCGCTGAGCGCGGGATCGTGCCCAGCTTTTCGGAAAGCTGTTCGCTGCGCAGACCCTTGATCGCATCGCATTGGTTCGAATCGTATTCGACCATACCCTTGGCAATCATGCGTCCATCGGGGTCTTCGATAGCGATCACGTCCGCGCGTTCGAACTTTCCGAAGACGTCGGTCACACCTGCAGCAAGCAGGCTCTTGCCTCCGCGCAGCGCTTCTACCGCTCCAGCATCGATCCTGAGCGAGCCGTTGAAACGCATCCTTCCACCGATCCAGGACTTGAATGCGTTGTCATCGCGCTTGGGCAGGAAAACTGTTCCCAGGTTAGCGCTCAGCGCGCGGCCAATGGGGTAGTCATCGACGCCCTTGATGATCGTAAGCGCAATCCCCGCACGTTCCGCGATTTCAGCGGCGAGCAGTTTCGAGCTCATGCCGCCCGACCCCATGCCCGACCCAGAGCCGCCTGTGGCCATGGCGTGCATTTCCGGAGTGACGCCGCGAACCTCTTCGAGCAGTTCTGCATTCGGCTCGCTTGGATGCGCGGTGTACAGGCCCTCGACATCGGTCAGCAGGATCACGCCATTGGCGCCAGCCGCCTGAGCGACGCGCGCTGCCAGCCGGTCGTTGTCGCCGAACTTGATCTCTTGCGTCGCGGTGGTGTCGTTTTCGTTGATGATCGGGATCGCACCGCGCTCAAGCAGTTCGCGCAAAGTGGCTCGCGCGTTGAGATAGCGTCCGCGATTTTCAAGATCATCAAGCGAAAGCAGCATCTGGCCGGCCATCAGATTGTGTTCGGCAAACATCTGCGCCCATGTGCTGGCGAGAAACACCTGCCCGACGGAGGCTGCGGCCTGCGCATGTGCGAGCGTATCGCGACCGCCTCCGGGCAATTCAAGCATGGCTGCGCCCAAGGCAACCGAGCCCGATGCCACGACGATCACTTTCTGCCCCCGCTCACGCGCACCGGCAATTTCGTGCGCTACGCTGCGCAGCCAGTCGAAACGCGGCGTCCCGTCAGTATGGACGAGGAGCGCCGAGCCGATCTTTATGACCAGCGTCGGACATTTGGACACATCGCGAAAATCGAGGAGTGCTTCGATAGTCATGCTGCAGTGCACCTAACGATTGGAGCGACCAATTTAAAGGGCTCCCCACAATGGCACTCTCAGATCGGTGACCAGTCACCGGTATCGTCACCGCTCTCTTCGCCGTCACTTTCGCTCGGAGCAGCGTTTGTCTCAGTGGCCGTGCGGTCGGGTAGATAGCTTAGAACCGCATCCATGAGTTCCTCGATCCCTTCACCGCTCGCACCCGACACGGCGAAAACCTTGTCTGCGCCTGCTGCGATCAGCTCCTCGGCGAAGGCGACGCCCAGTTCTTCGTCAGCGAGATCCAGCTTGTTGAGCGCGACGAGCTGCGGCTTGTCTTCAAGACCGGCGCCATAGGCCTCCAGCTCTTCCTTTACGATGCGCATGGCTTCGACCGGATCGTCGCCTGCAATGTCGATCAGGTGGACGAGCACGCGGCAGCGTTCGATGTGGCCAAGGAAACGATCGCCGATCCCTGCGCCGTCCGCCGCGCCTTCGATGAGGCCGGGAATATCGGCGAGCACAAACTCGCGACCCTTGTGACGCACAACACCCAGCTTGGGGACCAGCGTGGTGAAAGCGTAGTGACCGACCTTCGCCTTCGCATTGGAAACCGCGTTGATGAAAGTCGATTTGCCCGCATTGGGAAGACCGACAAGGCCTACGTCAGCGAGCAGTTTCAGCCGCAGCCAGACCCACATCTCTTCGCCCGGTTCACCTGGCTGATGCTGGCGAGGCGCGCGATTGGTCGCGCTCTTGTATGAGGCGTTGCCTCGTCCGCCGAGCCCGCCTTCGAGGAAAGTCACGCGCTGGCCAACCTCGGTGAAGTCAGCCAGAACCTCTTCCCTGTCTTCGGAAAGAACCTGCGTGCCTACCGGAACCTTGATGACGAGATCATCGGCGCCTGCTCCGGTCCTGTCCCTGCCTTGGCCGTGATTGCCGCGCTTTGCCTTGAAATGCTGGGAATAACGGAAATCGATGAGCGTGTTGAGGCCAGGGACGGCTTCGAAGATTATATCCCCGCCCTTGCCGCCATTGCCGCCGTCGGGTCCGCCATATTCGACATACTTCTCGCGCCGGAACGAAACCGCTCCGGGCCCGCCGGCGCCCGACTTGAGATAGATTTTTGCCTGATCGAGGAAATGCATGATCGCGCATCTATGCATTTCCTCATCAGATTGCGAGCGTTTAGAAAGCCGCGCTGAAACCTGCGATCACCGTTCGCCCCGGAGAGACGAAGGAGAACACCTGCTCATATTCCTCGTTCAACAGGTTCTCAGCCCTTGCAAAGATGTCGATGCCCTCAGCAATCTCGACCCGCGCATTGAGATTGACGAGCGTGTAATCGTCGAGCGTGGTCAGCGGCGCAGGGAATGTTCCGGCTGAGAAGTCGTTGTCGAAGGCGTCGCCATTGTGGCGCAACACTAGTGTTGCAGATGCCATGTCGCGTGGTGCGGTCCATGTCAGCGCAGCACTCGCGATGCTTTCAGGACGGCGAACCTCGATCACTCCGTCTTCGTCTGCATCCAGATAGGTGTAGGCCGCATTGAGGGTCCATTGGGGGCCAATTTGCGCAGCCAAGGCCACTTCAACGCCCTGTTGCTCACTTTCGGTGGCCCGGTTTCCCGGTGTCGCGACAAAGGTCGGCGGAGAGAAAGTGGTGAAGATCTCGCTTTCAAGCTCGGCATTGAAATAGGTCACCGAAAGGACAGCATCGCCATTCGCGAAGGTCTGGTCGAGGCCTATTTCCCAACTGGTCGATTCCTCGGGCTCAAGGTCGGGATTGCCGACAAAGGTGCCATCGAAAAAGCCGAACAGCTCGAAAAAGGTGGGGTTCTTGACCCCGGTGCCCACGGCAGCTCGCACGCGGGTCGTCTCGGTCAGTTCGTAGCCGGCACCGATGCGGAACGTCGTCGTGTCCTGAAACCGATCGTTGAAATCGTGACGAATGGCTGCCGAGAAATCGAACCGATCGCCTGAATGCCGATATTCGCCGACAAGGCCGACATTCTCGGTTTCCTTACGGTCATCAAATGTCGCGACGTTATTGAAGCCTTCCTGCTCGTAATCGACTGCAAATGTGATGCCGCCCTCATCGTTGATCTGGAAAGCCGAGACATAGGACGCCTTGAAGCGGTCGCTTTCGGTTTCGCTGGTCAGGCCAAAAGGTGCGAAGGTCTCGCGCGCAACATCGGCCAATTGCAAAGACACGTCATGCGTCCAATCGCCACCCAGGGTCTCCAAGCGCCCGCCGACAAGCGCGTAGATCGCCTTGTTTTCAAAGCCTACGCCCGGACTGTCGATCACAAGGCCGAATGTCGGGCTGCCGAATGCGAAATCCTGGTCATTGGTCTCGCCTTCGGTTTCGACATAGCGGGCGGTTGCGCGCAGTTCGAAGTTCTCGGACACGTCTGCTGAGAGCTTGCCAGAGAACGTATAGCTGTCGCGCCCGATATCGCGCAGGCCATTACCGGCGATTGCGCGCGCATTGGGTTCGCCATCGGTGCTGACCACAGTGGCTGAAAGCGAGGCTGCGAGAGTCCCATCATCGACGCCCCAGCGCGCCGCGCCGTTGATCGTGTTGTTCTCGCCGCCTTCAAGGCGCACGCCAAAGCCGTCGAAGCGGCCGCTATCGTAAGCGATCACACCGCCGATCGCGTCATTGCCGTAAAGCGCCGATTGCGGACCGCGGAGCACTTCGACGCGGCTGCCAAGCTCGGCCTGTAAGGTGCCGATATCGAACTCTCCGCTCCCCGGATCGGAAACCTCGATGCCATCGACAAGCAAGAGAACCTGGTTCGCCTCGGTCCCGCGCAAACGCACCTGCGTCTGACCGGCAACCGAACTTACCGCTACACCCGGCACATCGCGCAGCACATCGGCGATGTCGCGAGTCTGGCGCTGTTCCAGCTCCTCTTCGTCGATCACGGTGAATGAGCCGGTGTATTCGTTTTCCAGGAGGTCCGTGTCGCGGCTCGCGGAGACGAGAATCTCCCGGCGGCTCGCAGCGATCGACATGTTCGAGGCATTTGCGCTGACCGGCTCGTTTGCCCGATCTGTCGCCTTGTCCTCGGCCACCGCGGGCACGGACCAGAGCAGCGCGGCGCCCGACGCGCCGCACATCAATTTCAGCATTTTCATCGTTCGGTATCCCTTCCGAATAAGCAACAACGTACCGCGAAAGGCGAACCTTGCGCGGCACTCAAAGGTCGTCGCTCGAAACGAAGGTTATCCGCGCCTCTCCAATCCCTGAGAGGGGCAACAAGCGACACGCTCCGGTCGGTCTCCTGGCTTGCGGGTCGCTGCTTGTCGCACACCTTCCCAAGCGTTGTCCGCTCAGTGGTTGCTTCCAGAAGAGGAAGCGCGCGCGAAAAGCTCGCCGCTTACAGTTGCAGGGACAGCTGCGGAATTGCCCAATAAGGGGCGCACCGCATTCCCGTTACCGATGCGTGATGGTCGATTTAGCCGGGTGCCGAATGCTCGGCAAGCCGCTTAATCTCACACGGATGGACCGCCATCCTGAGAGGGCGGCTCTGTTGCGACCGGCTCGACCACCGGCTGCGATATGACGTTTTCTTCGACAGGCACCACAGGCACCGCGACGCCCGTTTCAGGGTCAGTGACCGATCCCGCTGCAGCCGTAGGATTGGCGACCACTTGCGTGGGATCGCTGGTCGGTCCGGGAACCGGCACGCCATTGGCCTTGGCAGCCTGTACCGCGACCCAGCCGGGCTGCGAAGGGCCGAACAGGTCGCCATACTTCACATCCCATTCGTAGGACGCTCGTTGGTACTGCTCATATTCGTCGAAGAACTGGTCGAAAGGCGCTTCGAGCAGGGTGAAATTGTCCATCGCAAAGGCCACTGGATCGCTTGGCGGGGCAGCGTTGTAGCGGTTCGAGATGTCGAGTGCCGCGCGGCAGAAGCGGGCGCGTGCTGGGGGCAGGGCGAAGAAGTTGTAGACCGCAGTCATTTGTTCTTCGCGGGCGAGAATGCCTGCTCGCCTTGCGCCCATTTCCTGGCGGTAGGTGCGATCAATCCGATCGTTCACCTGGCGCAAGGGCCGGGAATAATCATCGATAAAGGCGCTGTAAGCCGTCAGGATTGGCTCGTATTGCGCCGATGTACAATTGAGCGCCGCAACGTTCCACGCAGAGCGGAAGTGCCACACCTTCTCATCATCGGTGATCCCGCGATTGATGGTTTCGCGCAAGCCTAACGCATTCCTCACCGGAATTTCCATCACATAGGCTGCCCCGCCCGGCGGAAGAGGACGATACGGCGTGCGTTCTACGACCGGGGGAGGCGGCGGTGGCGGTGGTGGTGGCGGGGGAGGAGGCGGCGGTGTGGCACAGGCGGAGAGCAATGCGACCATCGTCGCCACCGCCGTGATCTTTAGCGGTGCGCGTGTCTTGCCGCGCGTCGCATTTCCAGTGCTCATACCAATGTCGCCTCTCATAATCTGCCCCCAACGCCTCGAGTAACATGCTGAAGTGCGCCTGACTGCGCGCTGAAGCATGCGTACCGAATACGGACACGCCGTGCGTTAGGTGCGCTGTATGACAAAGCAAATGCCCGAAGCCTACGTTTAGGCTCCGGGCATCCACTTGTATCAACAGTTTAGTGCGAGCTTGGCGCTTATTCGCGGCTGCCCAGGAACTGAAGCAAGAACATGAACATGTTGACGAAATCGAGGTAGAGGCTGGTCGCCCCCATGATAACCGCCTTGCCCATGAATTCGGTACCGCGCAGATACTGGTAGTCGTTCTTCAGGCGCTGCGTGTCGTAAGCCGTGAGGCCTGCGAAGATCAGCACGCCGAGGCCGCTGATGACGAAAGCCATCGCTTCCGACTGCAGGAACCAGTTGACGATCATCGCGACGATCAGGCCGATCACGCCCATGATCAAGAAGCTGCCGAAGCCCGACAGGTCTTTCTTCGTGGTGTAACCGAACAGCGACAGACCCGCGAAGGCCGCAGCCGTTGCGAAGAAGGTCGTTGCGATCGATTCACCCGTGTAGACGAGGAAGATCGTCGACATCGACATGCCCATCACGGTCGCGAAGGCCCAGAACACGATCTGGAGCGTGGTCTGGCTCATCTTGTGAAGGCCAAAACTCATCGCGAGGATGAAGCCGAGCGGTGCGAGCTTGATGATCCACAGCAGCGGGCCGCCATTCATGTACAGCCACGCGACAGCGGATTCGTTACCGCCCCACGAGAACAGGATCGCGACAATGCCGGTCAGCAGCACGCCCGATGCCATGTAGTTGTAGATCGAGAGCATGTACGAACGCAGGCCCTCGTCATAAGACGCGCGGCTGGCAACATCGCCGCCTGCGCGCGGCACCGAGCCGAAGCCCTGAGTGGTGCGCTGTGTGTCTTTCCAATCAGCCATTATGGATCCCTTGTGTCCAAAAGCCGGCGCGAAAATACGCGCCTCTGGCGAAGAATATCGGTGTTTTCGGGTGGCTTTTCAAGCGAAACCGGACCCAATTCGACGAAAGTCGTTCATTTTACCGCGTGGTATGATTAACGGAAACTTGCCTATCCGCCTGCCGAAAGCTCCGCGCCACGGTCTCGCGTTGCGATCAGGGTGTCAGTAAGCAGCTTGACCAACGCTTTGTCTGCATCGAGCACGTTCATGCCTTCGCGGGTCATTCCGCCGGGACTGGCGACGCGGTCGGCCAGCTCACCGGGCGAAATGTCCGAGCCCGCCGCAAGCGAGGAAGCCCCATCCACCATTGCGAGCGCGAGACTGGTGGCCTGCTCGTCCTCCAGTCCGAGATTGCGCGCCGCTTCTGCAAGCGCGTCGATGAACCGGTAGACAAAGCCCGGCCCTGAGCCTGCAAGCGCGGTAACGAGGTCGAACTTGCCTTCTTCCTCGAGCCACACTGCAGTCCCGAGCAGATCGAACAGCGCAAACGCAGCGTCGCGCTCGCTTCCATCAAGACCATCTTCGAGCAGAATGATCGGCGACTTGTTTATGCGCGAGGCGAGGTTTGGCATGACGCGCACATGGGCCGCAGCACCCGGAAACGCCTTCTTCAGCTGGGCCAGCGTCAGTCCGGCGAGCAGCGAATAGATCGTCACTCCTTCGCCGGTCAGCTTTTGCAGCCCTGGTGCAAGATTGCCGAGTTGCTGTGGCTTGAAGCCCAGCATCACCGCGTCATGCGCGCCCGCCGCCTCGGCCTCGGCGGGATCTCGGTAAAGCGTCACGCCTTCAGGCGCGGCTTCCATTCCCGGATCGAGGATCGCAAAGCGCGAGGGATCGACACCGGCAGCAAGCCAACCGGCGAGCATTGCTCCGCCCATATTGCCGCAGCCGATGATGAGTAGTTGGTTGATTTCTGACACTGGTAAGTCCCCTTTGGGGCCTCACATGGTTATGCCTCCCCCTCCGCGTCAACCATTGCGGCTTCAAGAGCGCCTTGCGGGGTCTTGTCGCCCCACAGGACGAACTGAAATGCGGGATAAAAGCGGTCGCATTCGTCGATTGCGTTTTCGACCAGCGCCTGTGCTTGAGCAATCGAGAGCATGCCATCGTCGCCCAACAACACGCCGTGGCGGTAGATGAGAACATCGCCCTGAGACCAGATATCGAAGTGGCCAAGCCAGACCTGCTCGTTGACAAGGCTCAAAAGCTCAAAGGCGCTGTGTTTCTTTTCCTTGCTTACGCGGATGTCGGGCAGGCAAAGGAATTGCAGGACATTATCTGCGCTGCGCCAGATGGCGCGCAATTGATACTTGGCCCAACTTCCCTGGACCTCTCCAACCATCTCGTCATCAGAGACGACTTCGCAGTCCCAGCCTCGCGCTTCGAAAAGCGCAGCCAGCATCTCGACCGGCGCAGCATCGTCCTCGGCGCTGTATTCTGGTTCGCGGGGTCTCATGGCTGAGCGCTCGTGAAGGGTGTGGTCATGTGCATCGATGGCACGAATGCACGTTAACCTTGGGATTTGGCAATTCAGGCCTGGCGCAGCGCTGGGGAGAACCAATCTGGCTTGTTCAAAGCTTGTGCAAAGAAAGCCGGGGATGGCTCCGTTTGATCAATCAAGCTCTTGAATTTCAGTGCCTTCGGGGCTGGTGTAAGCGAAAGTGTCGAGGCCCTTGGCCGAGAGCGCGTTAACCAATTCGCGAGCAGCCGCGCGATCCGCAACCGGTCCGGCGAGCAGCCGATTGGCCTGCCCCCAGGGCGTCGTATGCGGCTCGAAATCGCCAAGCAGTTCCGGTGCACGCCGGGCAAAACGGCGCCAGTCGAACTTCAACGCATTAAGATCGCGGCCCGTTGCCAGCTGCACCCAAATCCGGCGAGGATGCTCGGGTTCGACCGGCGCAGGCGGAGCTTCGCGAGGCACCGCGATAGCAGCGATATCGACCGCATTGCCTGAACCCACATCAACCGGAAGCTCACCCTCGCCGATATCCGCAAAAGCGTTCGCGACGTCCTCAGTCGCAGTGGACGGGTCAGCCTCGACAACATCAGCAACCGGCTGTGTGACCGGGTTGCTGGTCGTCTCGACCGGAGCGCCGAGCGGCTCGCCCGTCGGCTCCAACAGCGATCCGACTTCGCCTTCAGCGGCAAACCGAGCGATACGCGGATCCTCGCGGCCAATATCAGCCGCGCGAGGGAAGATGCCGAGGTTTGCCGCCGCAGCCTGCTGGGAAGCGGTGAGACGCGGCATGTAGGACAGATAGGGATTGATCCGTCCGGCAAGGTCGCGTGGCATTGTCGCGTTGACGATTCCCTCGGCGCGCTCCTGCTCACCCAGGATAGCGAGCCCGAAAGCGCGCGCTCTGAAAGATGCTGGATCACGTTCCTCAAGCAGTGGTGACAGCGTCGACTGGAAACTGTCCGCATCACCAGAAATGGCATAGCTCAGCGCAAGCCTGCGACGTGCCTCGTTGTTCTGCGGTGCAAGTTCGAGCGAACGCAGATATGCCGCCTGTGCAGCTTGTTGGTCGCCCACCATATCGAAAGCGAGCGCTTGGTCTGGGAGCAAGTCTCGAGCGTTCGCTCCAGCCGAATTGGCGGCGTTGAAAAGCTGGATCGCTTCCAGCGGGCGCCCCGAACGCAGATACACCCTTCCAAGGCCAAGCTTCACCCGCGCATCATTGGGCTCAAGATCGGCTGCGCGGCCATAGAAACCGGCAGCCGCGTCATAATCGCCAACTTCCAGCGAGGCCTCTCCCGCCTCGAGCAGGCTGAGAAGATTTCGCGGGCGGCGGGCGAGTTCCATCAGCGCACGGTTCAGTCGCTGCACTTCAGGCGAAGGTAGCGGCTGGACAACAGCACGCGAAGTCGCATCCTGTGCGCTCAAAGCCGACGGCAGGGCAATTGCAGCAGCGATCAGCGAAAGGCTGAGAGATTTGGTCAATGGTGTCACTTGGGGGTCGCTAGCGTATTCTCACAAGCACGCTAGCCATCCCTCGCTGAATGCGAGGCGAACGGCTCGCCTTGTTCGGCAAGCCGTTCAGCCGGGATAAGCTTACTGGTTGTTCTGACGCCCGAGGAAGCGAGGGATCGAAAGCGCAGGCGCATCGTCATCATCGCCTTCGCTGCCCTCGGAGGATTCGCCTTCCATGTCTTCGCCCTCTTCATCCTCGTCGTCGAGATCGTCGTCAGATCCGGACGAGCGCGAGAGGTTCGCCATACGCTCGAAAAGAGTGCTTCCACCTGCAGGGCCGCCGCCACCGCCTCCAGCGCCGCCGCCGAAACCGCCACCCTCGCCAGTGCGGCCAAAGCCGGGTTGGACGGGTTGGTTTTCCTCAGCGAGCCTGTCTGCGCTTTCGAGCAAATCATCCTGCTCGTCTTCTTCGGCACCGCGAAGCCCGGCAAGCGGATCGACGATCTCATCGACGTCGTCGCCTTCATCGCCCATGTCGTCTCCGGCCTGCATGCCGGTGAGGTCGAATGGTTCGCTCTCGTCAGCTTCCGCTTCGCAAGTCTCGTTCGTTTCGTCGGACATGCCTTCGGGGATAGCCAGCGCTTCGTCGTCTGCTTCTTCCTCGGCAATGTCATCCTCGACGTCGGTTTCTTCCGACAGTTCGAGCACGGGACGCTTGGGAGCGCGCGATTCCATCAGCGCTGCGGGGCGCGGCATCGGCGCCTCACCGCTAGCCCCGGCCTCGATCCCGGTTGCCACAACCGAGATACGGATCTTGTTCGACAGGTCCGGGTTGAATGCGCTGCCCCAGATGATGTTGGCATCTTCGTCGACGAGGTCACGAATGTAATTTGCTGCTTCGTCGAGTTCCATCAGCGTCATGTCTTCGCCGCCGATGATCGAGATGATGACGCCCTTCGCGCCCTGCATCGACACACCGTCGAGCAGAGGGTTAGCGATGGCCTGTTCGGCTGCGTTGAGAGCGCGGTTCTCGCCCTCGCCTTCGCCGGTTCCCATCATGGCCTTGCCCATTTCGCTCATCACTGCACGAATATCGGCAAAGTCGAGGTTGATAAGGCCAGGATTGACGATCAGGTCAGTGATCGAGCGAACGCCCTGCTGAAGCACTTCGTCGGCCAGCTGGAACGCTTCCTTGAAGGTGGTTTCAGGTTTCGCGACGAGGAACAGGTTCTGGTTCGGAATGACGATCAGCGTATCGACATGGGCCTGAAGCTCGTTGATGCCTGCTTCGGCAGCGCGCATGCGGCGGGTGCCTTCGAACAGGAACGGCTTGGTCACTACGCCAACGGTGAGTACGCCCTTGCGACGGGCGGCTTCGGCGATGACGGGGGCTGCACCCGTTCCGGTGCCGCCGCCCATGCCGGCCGCGATGAACACCATGTTCACGCCTTCGAGCGCCTCTTCGATCTCGGATACGGTCTCTTCGGCAGCGGCCTTACCCACTTCCGGGCGCGCACCTGCGCCTAGGCCACCGGTAATGTCCGGCCCAAGCTGGATGCGCTTTTCGGCGGGCGACTGGCTCAGCGCCTGCGCGTCGGTGTTCGCGACGATGAAGTCGACGCCGTCGATCTCGGTCGAGATCATGTTTGCGATCGCGTTGCCGCCTGCTCCGCCGATCCCCACGACCATGATGCGGGGACGCAGATCTTCAGTGGCTGCCGGTCCGATATTGATGCTCATCGCTTATATTCCTCCAGACGCCCCGTCGGATATCACGTTAGGGGGCCCGTTTTCGGTTCTATTCTGCCCAGTTTCCGCGGCGTCATACTGTCTGTGACATATTAGTCATGCGCTCGTTATACCGCACAATTCCTTATCCACAGGCGGTTAATAACGTTTCTATACCAACTCGCCCGAGTATTGAATCTCGCTTGGCCGCTATTCGAGGCCTACAAACCGCACAATTCAGAAATTCTCACGCAAAGCTCTCCACAAACGGGCGATACCCATGAACGGGTCGAGTGCCCCGCCAAAGTCGCGTGTCTTGGTGTAGCGCGCCCCGATCGCGCGGATATCGACCGGGTCTTCCGCTGCATATAGGCACAGTCCTGCGAGCCCAGCAAAGCCCGGTGTCGCATGCGCTTCCGGGAGGCCCGTCAATGTGGGAGCACGACCGATACGCACCGGCATGGCGAGTGCGCTCTGTGTAAACTCGGCAAGTCCTGCAAGCTCTGCGCCGCCGCCAGTTATAACAACCTGCCCGGCGCGTGGGCCTGAAAAGCCCATCTGTTTCAGCGCCTTTCCAATCTCGGTGGTCAACTGTGACTGGCTCTGGGTGATGACGGAGATAAGCTCAGCGCGCGCTATGCGGTTCTTGTCGTCGGCGCCGCGAGCCTGCGGCGCGCTCGCTTCGCCGGGCCCCTCGTTCGGGCCGTGAACCGGGATCATTTCGCGGTGGTCGGACGGCGAGGCGATCGCCGAACCCGATACGCATTTGAGCCGTTCAGCCTGAAAGCGGCGAATGCCGAATGCGCTCGCAACCGCATCCGTGATATCGCCCGAACCCATGGGAATAGCCCTGAGGCCAAGCAGCATTCCGGCAGCAAAAACCGAGACATTGGTGACGTCCGCGCCAATTTCGACGAGCGCGACGCCCAGTTCGCGCTCTTCCTCGGTCAGGCACGCATATCCGCAGGCAAGCGGGGTCGCGACGACGGCCTCGACTTCGAGATGCGCGTTCTGAACCGCTTCCATCAGGTTTCGAACCGGCGCGCCGTCGGCAAGCATCACGTGGATATCGACACCGAGACGTTCTGCATGGAGGCCCCTTGGGTTGGCAACGCCGTGCGCTCCATCCAGCGTGTAGTGGGCAGGGATCGCGTGAAGCACGCTGCGTCCGTCCGGCTCGATCATGCCCTGCGCTTCGATCAGCAGGTGCTCAATGTCCTCTTCCTCGATCCGGCGACCGCCGATTTCGATCTCGACCTTGCTGACCGAGCTCTTGAGACCTGCCCCGGCGCAGGCGATCCACACGCTCTGGATGCTGGTGCCCGCGTTCTTTTCAGCGCGCTCAACCGCGTCGCGGATTGCGTAGGTCGCCGCTTTCATGTCCGTGACATAGCCGCGCTTGACCCCTGCGCTGGCGCGGTGGCCTGATCCCAGCACGACAAGATCGCCGGTCTCGGTTTCGCCCATGATCATCGCTGAAATGCGGAACGAGCCCACATTGACCGCACCAAATATCTTGGCGAGACGACCGGAAGACTTGAGGGCGGGCTTGGACGCCATCACTTCGTCTCCGCTGCCGAGTTGGCAGCGAGTTCAATCGCATCGGCGCGGCCTGGCACACGCATGTAGATGCGCGGCGGTGAGCGCATGTCGAACGTCGCCACTTCGCCACCGATCAAGCGGTTCTGGCCATCCATACGGGCAAACTTGACGAGCGCCTTTGCGGAAGTCTCAGCGCCCTCGGGAAGTGCGAGCACCTGACCGCTCTTGAAAGTCAGGTTCCAGCGACGGTTGCCGACCCATTCGGCGGCCTCGACTTGCGGCTGAAGCGCGGGGGCTGCAGCCAAAAGCTGACCGAGAGGCGCGACCTGCTGCGAAGCGCCGGGGCCCGAGATTTGCAGCATTCCGCCGGCATCTTCGCGTGCGATCGGTTCAAGCTCCGCGCCCTCAAGGTCGATAAGCATCAGTCGATCGGGTTTTTGCAGCACCGCGTGAGGCGTGCGCTCGACAATATCGATAGCGAGCGTCGAAGGCAGCTGGAGCGACACCCGCGCATCCTTGACCCATGGAAGCTGCGTTTTGAGCTGCTCTCTCAGCGACTCCAGCTCAACCTCCGGCATGGGGCGATCACGCTGGGCTAAGGCGATTGCGTAGACCGCTTGCTCGTCCATATGGCTCGTACCGGTGACGCGCACGCGCTTTACCTCAAAGCCAGCATCGGATGCCATTGCCGAGACTTGCGCCTGGGCCATGGCGGGAACGCCTGCGAGGTTCGCAATTACGAAAGCAATGCCGACCGCGCCGCCGATGATGATCGTCAGCCAGATCGTGCTCCATTGCTCTTCGGTGAAAGGTAGAACGCCCATGGCGCTATCCACGAAACCGCTCGTCTTGGCCTTGGCGCGGCGTGCACCTGCGGCGCGGCTCTGCGACTTGGCGGCGCGGCGAACGCCCTTGCCGCTCGAACGTTTGATCTTAGCCATCTGCGCCTCCCTTCGCAGCGTGAACCCTGAGGGCTTCGCGAACGATCAGTTCGACGAGTTCGGGGTAGCTGATACCGGCATGCTTGGCCTGCTCGGGGACGAGGCTGAGCGGCGTCATGCCCGGCTGCGTGTTGGTTTCGAGGACGAAAAGGCCATCCTCGCCTGCCTCGTCGTCCCAGCGGAAATCCGTGCGGCTGGTACCGTGACAGCCGAGCACCTTGTGCGCGCGGATCGCGTAGTCTTCGCACAGGGCAGCGATCTCGGCCGGTATGTCGGCCGGGCAGACATGCTGGGTGCGCCCCTCGGTGTATTTGTGCTCGTAATCGTAGAAACCGTGCTCGATGATGAGCTCGGTCACGCCAAGCGCGCGGGGGCCATCCGCACCGTCGATGACGGCAGTCGTAAGCTCGCGCCCTTTGATGAACGGTTCGGCAAGAAGCTGGTCGAATTGCTGCCACGGACCCGGAGCGTCCCGGTTGATTGGATTGCCGACGTTGGAGTCCTCGGTGACAATGGCGACACCGACGCTCGACCCTTCATTGACGGGCTTGAGCACATAAGGACGCGGAAGCGGATCGCGTTCGAAGATGTCCTTGGTTGCGACGATCCGGCCTCCGGGAAAAGGGACGCCATGCGGGATCAGCGCCTGCTTGGTCAGTTGCTTGTCGATGGCAATGACCGAGGTCGCCATGCCCGAATGGGTGTAAGCCACGCCCATGAGGTCGAGCATGCCCTGCACGCTGCCATCTTCGCCCGGCACTCCGTGTAGCGCGTTGAAGACCACATCCGGCTTCGCCTCGGTAATCCGCTGCGCCACGTCGCGATCCATGTCGATCTGCGTGACGCGGTGGCCATTCATCTCGAGCGCATCGGACACGCCCGCACCTGACATGAGCGAAACTTCACGCTCATTCGCCCAGCCGCCCATCAGGACGGCGACGTGGAGAGGCGCGGCGTCGCTCACGGCCTGCCAACTCGCTTGATTTCCCATTCGAGCTGGATGCCCGAATTGGCGTAAACTTTCTCGCGCACGAGTTCGCCCAGCCCCTCGATATCGGAGCTGGTCGCATCGCCGGTGTTGATCAGGAAGTTGCAGTGCTTCTCTGACACCTGTGCGCCGCCATGCTTGAAGCCGCGAAGGCCGGCATCATCGATCAGCTTCCAGCTAGAATGGCCATCGGGGTTCTTGAAGGTCGAGCCGCCGGTGCGCGAGCCGATCGGCTGCGAATCCTTCCGCTGCGAGGAGATGCGGTCCATCTCCTCCTTGATTGTGTCGGGATCGCCGGGAAACCCTTCGAAGCGCACTTCGACCACGACCGCGCCATCGGGTAACGCGGAATGGCGATAGCTATATTGCAGGTCGGCATTGGAAAGCGTCACCAGCTCACCGTTTGGCATCAGCACGTCGCAATCGGTCAGCACCTGGCAGGTCTCGCGACCATAACAGCCGCCGTTCATCCGCGTAACGCCGCCGACCGATCCAGGGATGCCAACATAGAAGGAAAGGCCGTCGATACCGGCCTTGGCCGCGCGCCGTGCAACCATGCTCACCGGCACAGCTGCCCCCGCCTTGAGCGTGGTGTCGCCCGTGATCTCGATGTCCATGAAGGGCTTGCCAAGCTTGATCACTACGCCCGGAACACCGCCGTCCCGGATGATCATGTTGGAGCCGACACCAAGCGCCATCACTGGCATGCGGCCGTCGAGGCGGTCGAGGAATGTTCGCAGGTCTTCTAGGTCGGCTGGCTCGAACAGCCAGTCGGCATTGCCCCCGCTCTGAAACCAGACATGCTTAGCGAGCGGCGCATTCTGGGTCAGCTCTCCGCGAATGCCATCGGTCGGGATCAGCCCATCAGCCGATCCTTCGACCGAGCTCGTCGGAGCCGACCCATCGTCCATGTCGTACCAGTCGCCCGGTTGCACCATTTCGTTCATGCGCTCCGTTGTGATTCAATCGCTTCGGCAAGGGTAGCTGCCCAGCGGGTGATATCCCCCGCGCCGAGGCACACGACCATGTCGCCTTCGCGCAATTCTTCGGCGAGTGTTGCTGCAAGGTCATCATGGTCAGGGGTTGTTTGCGCCGAGCGATGCCCGCGCGACTTGAGGCCGGTGACCAGGCTTTCCGAATTGACGCCCTCGATCGGGTCTTCGCCTGCCTCGTAGACCGGGGTGATGAACACCATATCAGCCTCGTTGAAGCAGTTCTGGAAATCGTCCATCAGGTCGTTGAGGCGCGTGTATCGGTGTGGCTGCATGACCGCAATTACGCGCCCTTCGACGCCTGCGGCCTCGGTCGCTTCGCGCGCTGCGCCAAGTACGGCGCGGATTTCGACCGGGTGATGCGCGTAATCGTCAATGATGGTCGCGTGGCCGGTCGGAAACGGGACAGTGCCAACTTTGGTAAAACGCCGCCGGACCCCGCTAAAGCTGCCAAAGCCGTTACAGATCGTCTCGTCAGAACAGCCCATCTCGATCGCGACCGCGATGGCGGCGAGCGCGTTCTGCACGTTGTGGCGGCCTGGCATGGGCAGATGCACGCCTTCGATCCGGCGATCTTCTTCGCCGCGTTGGCGGACGATTACGTCGAACGTGTTGCCGCTTTCAGTCGGGCGCACATTGACGCCGCAAATGTCAGCCTGAAGCGAGAAGCCGTATGTCACGACCTTGCGGTCACGCACATCGCCGATAACCGCCTGAACTTCGGGGTGATCGACGCAAAGGATCGCAGCGCCATAGAACGGCACGTTGTGAATGAACTCGACGAAGGCTTTCTTCACTCCGTCAAAATCGCCGTAATGGTCGAGGTGTTCGGGATCGATATTGGTGACGACCGCGATGGTACCGTCGAGCCGCAGGAAGCTGCCGTCGCTCTCATCGGCTTCGACAACCATCCAGTCGCTATCGCCCATGCGCGCGTTGGAGCCGTATTGCTCGATGATGCCGCCATTGATGACCGTGGGATCGATCTCTCCGCAGTCGAGCAGGCTTGCGATCATGCTGGTCGTCGTGGTCTTTCCGTGCGTGCCAGCGACCGCGACCGTCGATTTGAGGCGCATGAGCTCTGCGAGCATCTCGGCGCGGCGAACCACCGGGGTGCGGTTTTCGAGGGCGTGCGCAACCTCGGGATTGGTCCGGCGCACCGCGCTTGAGGTGACAACGACGGCAGCGCCTTCGACGTTCTCCTTCTCGTGCCCGATGCGTACCGAGATGCCCTGTTCGCGCAGGCGCTCGACCACCGGGCCTTCTTTGATGTCAGAGCCCTGCACCGTGTAGCCGAGATTGTGCATGACTTCGGCAATGCCGGACATGCCGATCCCGCCGATGCCGACAAAGTGAATAACACCAATGTCGGTGCCGACGCCCTTCATGCTGCGCGGTCCTTGGTTGCGGGCTTTGCGACGGTGGCTTCCTGCGATGCGCCGCGCGTGTTGTGTTCGCCCACGCGGATCACGTCCATCAGGTCCACGCCGCCAAAGCTTTCAACGAGGTCGGCAAGATCCCTCGCAGCCTTGGGCCGACCGCAATTCCACGCGCCATGTGCAGCGTTCGAAAGGCTGTCGGGCTTCTGAGCCAGCGCCTGAATCTGTTTCGCCAGTTCCTTGGGCGTGAAGCTCGACTGGCGGATCATGCGCGCGCCGCCTGCCTTCACGATTTCGCGCGTGTTCGCGGCCTGGTGGTCATCAGTCGCAATAGGCAGCGGCACGAGGATTGCCGGGCGGCCCACTGCGGTCAGCTCGGCAATGGTCGACGCGCCTGCGCGGCCGATAAACAGGTGGGTTCCAGCAAGGCGTTCATGCATGTCTTCAAAATAAGTGCCGAGTTCAGCCGGGATGTCGTGGCTCGCATAGCGTTCGCGCACCGCATCGACGTCCTCCGGGCGACATTGCTGCGTTACCTGCAAGCGTTGGCAAAGCGCCGGGGGCAGCATCGCAAGACCATCGGGAACAACTTCGGAAAGTACGCTGGCCCCCTGGCTGCCGCCGGTGATGAGGACGCGCAGAAGACCCTCTTCGGTGAAAGCCGGGAAATCTTCGTCGCGCAGCGCCAGCACCTCTTCGCGCACCGGATTGCCGACAAGGTGCACCTTGCCCGAATGCTTTGGCTTCAGGCGAGCGACTTCGGGATACGAGGTCGCAATCGCCTCGACCCGACCAGCCAGCAGGCGATTGACGCGGCCCAACACCGCGTTCTGCTCGTGAACGACGCTCGGAATCTCGGCGGAAGTTGCAGCCAGCAGCGCGGGCAATGCGGGATAGCCGCCGAAGCCCACCACGGCGGACGGCTCGAAACTCTCGAACAGGCGCAGGGCCATGTTGCGCCCTTCGAGCACGGCGCGAATACCACCGATCCACTTGAGCGGGTTCTTGCCGAAACGGCCTGCAGGAAGGACATGAGCGGTCAGATATTCGGGCTTGCCCGGAATGTTGGCCCCGCGCTCATCGGTGATGAGAGCAACGTGGTGGCCGCGCTGGTGCAGTTCCTCGGCAAGCGCAAAGGCGGGGATCAGGTGGCCGCCCGTTCCCCCTGCGGCGAGGACGAAATGGCGTGACGCGCCTGTCGCTGTTTCGCTGTTCATGCGCGGCCCTCCTTTTTCTCAAACAGGTTCTTCAGTCCCGGCTTCTCACGTTCGAGGAACGGGTTGCGGCGGGTGATGGCGAGCAATAGCCCAAGAGTGAAACACACGGCGAGCGTAGATGATCCCCCGTAGCTTACGAGTGGGAGCGTCATGCCCTTGGATGGGAACAGCTGAAGGTTCACCGCCATGTTGATGAAAGCCTGCCCGCCGATGAGCGAAACCAGCCCGGCGCCTGCGAGCAGCGCAAACAGATTGTCTTCGTCCACCAGCCTTACCAGCACCCGGGCGACGATCGCGACATACAAAAGCAGGATGAGCGCGCACATGAGGAGCCCGAACTCCTCGCCGATGACCGAGAAGATGTAATCGGTGTGCGCTTCGGGAAGGCTCATCTTGCGCCTACCCAGCCAAAGGCCGGTGCCGGTCCAGCCGCCATTGAGGATCGTACGCTGGGCCAGATCAACTTGGTCGAATGCAACGCCGCCTCCGAAGAAGCTGTCTATGCGGTAGCGCGCGTTGTCATAGAGGAAGTATGCCGCGGTCAGCCCGCTCACTCCCACCGCGATCAGGGCGCCGAGACGTTGCAGCGAGACGCCCGATAGCAACACCAGAACGAACCAGACCCCGCCGAACAGGATCGTCGCGCCAAGGTTGGGTTGAAGCATCAGAAGCGCAGCGACGAGCGCCATGGTGAGCGTGGCATAGGCCACCACCGGCAAGCTTGGATCGCGCAGGCGCCATGACAGCATCCATGCGAGCAGCACGGCAAAGCCGGGCTTCAGGAACTCGCTCGGTTGCAGGCGCATGCCAAGGTTGATCCATCGCCTTGCGCCGTTCACCTCTACCCCGATCACGGGGACAAGCAGCATCAGCCCCAGCATGGCCACCGCCATCACGATGCCCATGCGCCGGGCATTGTCGCGGCTGGCGAGCGATACGAACAGCATGACGCCAATGCCCAGAAGCTGGAAGATCACGTGCTTCTGGAAAAAGACGAATTCGGAGACCTGATATTGACGCCCCGCTGCAGGCGAAGCCGCAGCGACCGCGACCGTGCCGAGCGCCATAAGCAAGAGCACCATGCCGAGCAGCCACTTGTCGATTTCGCGCCACCAGATGCGGACGCGATCGGCAAAGCCGCGGTTCTGCGGTACGGGTGCGTGGAACTTCGCATCGCTTCGGGTGGGGATGAAGGCGCCGTTCATGCTGCACTGTCCTTTGCAGACGAGGCGGCAGAGCAATCGATGTCGCAATCAGCGATCACGCCAACCAACTGCCGGAAATGCTCGCCGCGCTTTTCGTAGTCTCGGAACTGGTCGAAGCTCGCGCAGGCGGGTGAGAAGAGAACGACATCTCCGGCGACTGCGGCGTCTTTCGCGCGGCGAACAGCTTCGCTTACCAGTTCGCAACGTTCGACCTTGGGAACCTCGCCTTCGAGAAGCTCTGCGAACCGTGGCCCTGCTTCGCCCACGGTATAGGCGACGGCTATGTCTCCCAAGTGCTCGGCACACTTGCCAAGCCCATCTTCCTTGGCGAGGCCGCCCACGATCCAGTGGATACGCGGCCTGTCCGCTTCGCCGCGCGGGTAAGCGGCAAGCGCGGGCGCGCTGGCGTCGGTGTTGGTGGCCTTGCTGTCGTTGATGAAGAGCACGCCCTCTTCTTCGCACACGATTTCCATCCGGTGCGGCAGGCCTCGAAATCGCGGAATAGCGTGTGACCACTGCGCCTCGGTCACGCCAAGCTCTTCGACGATCGCGACGGCCACGGCTACGTTCTCAAGATTGTGCGGCCCCTGCAGGCTGGGCCAATTGGCCTGCCGATCGCGCAGGGCATCGAGGTCTGCTGCTTGAGCACGGCCCTCGCCTCGGAACTCGATCTGGCGGCGGTAGATTGCGCCGACCGGCTCCTCAAGCGAACCGAAGACGGCCAGATTGCGCGGCGACTGCATTTTGAACAGTCGCTCTTTCGCTGCGGCATAGGCGGCAAAGCCGTCGTAGCGGTCGAGGTGATCGGGCGTGATGTTGGTGAGCGCGGCCACCTCGCAATCGAGGCTGGTGGTGAGGTCGATCTGGTAGCTCGATAGCTCCAGCACATAAACGCCCTCGCCGCCCTCTCCGGGGGCAAGCGGCTCCTGCGCCATGATAGGTTCGCCGATATTCCCGCCCAGCAGCGACGGGATACCGGCCATCTGAAGAATGTGGTGGACGAGCGCGACCGTGGTCGATTTCCCGTTGGTCCCGGTGATCCCGACGACCTTGTGCGGAAGCAGGTCGGCGCGGGCGCGGGCAAATAGTTCGATATCGCCGATGACCGGCACGCTGAATTGCGCGGCGTGGCCCGCGATGGGGTGCGTGTTAAGTGGAACGCCGGGGGAAACGACGACCCCGTCGAAGCCCGTCAGCTCAGTCTCCAGCGGATCAGCGATGTCGCAGCGCCCCTCGAACGGAGCGCGCGCAACGTCCTGCCTGTCCCACACGGTCAGCTTCGCCCCGCTCGCCAGCAACGCCTCAGCCGCCGCCGCCCCGGAGCGCGCAAGGCCCAAGATCGCAAAGCGTTTGTCAGCAAAGGCGGAAGAGGTGATCACGGGTGCGCGCTTACCTCAGCTTGAGAGTGGAAAGACCGACCAGCGCCAGCACGATGGCGATGATCCAGAAGCGGATCACGACCTTGCTCTCAGACCAGCCAAGCTGCTCGAAATGGTGGTGGATCGGCGCCATGCGGAAGACCCGCTTGCCGGTGCGCTTGAACCAGAAGACCTGGATGATGACGCTGGCGGTCTCGACCACGAAGAGACCGCCCACGATGAGCAGCACGACCTCGTGGTGAGCCGCAACCGCAATCGCACCGAGAGCCCCGCCCAGTGCCAGGCTGCCGGTATCGCCCATAAAGACCGCAGCAGGCGGCGCGTTGAACCACAGGAAGGCAAGTCCTGCTCCCATGATGGCCGCGCAGAAGATCGCAAGCTCACCCGCCCCTTCGACATAGGGAATACCGAGATATTGCGTGAAATCGGTGCGCCCGACGAGATAGGCGATGATCGCAAAGGTACCCGCCGCGATGATGACCGGCATAATCGCGAGGCCATCGAGCCCATCGGTGAGGTTAACCGCATTGCCGAAGCCGACGATGAAGACGGCGGCAAATACGTAGTAGGCAGGCCCAAGCGGGATCTGCACATCAGAGAAAAACGGGATGTAAAGATCGGTGCTGATCTGGCTGACGATGATGTAGCTCGCGATGCCCGCGACGATGAACTCCATCAAAAGCCGCACCTTGCCTGAGAGGCCCGCGTGGCTCGCCTTGGTCACCTTGTCGTAGTCGTCGAGGAAACCAATGATCCCGAAGCCCATGGTCACAGCGAGACAGGCCCATACAAACGGGCTGCGCGGGTCCATCCACAATAGCAGCGACAGCGTCAGCGCCACCAGCACCATCAGCCCGCCCATTGTGGGCGTGCCGCGCTTGGCGAGGTGCGATTGCGGGCCGTCTTCGCGGATCGGCTGACCCTTGCCCTGACGAACGCGCAGCATGTTGATGAAACGCGGGCCGATGATCATCCCGATAATCAGCGCCGTCATCAATGTCGCCCCGAAACGGAAGGTCTGGTAGCGAACCAGGTTCAGCGGGCCTTCGAACCCCAGCCATTCGGCAAGCAGGTAGAGCATCTAGATCCCAATGAGGCGCTTCATCCACGCGCCTTCGTAAAGTGTTGTACCAATCTGCCGAGACCAACCGAATTGGAGCCCTTGACCAGCACAGCGTCCCCGTGTGTCAGCCCATATTCCTCGAGCGCCGCAATCGCTTCGGCAGGGCTATCGCATTGGGCGAAGCTGGGGGCAAAGCCAAGCGAATTGGCAGGCATTCTCCCCAATTCCCCGGCAAGAGCGCGCATCTCGTCGCCGACAAGTATCACGTGGTCGATTTTGGCTTCGGTCAGCGGCTCTGCGATCTGTGCGTGGAAGCGCGGAGCGAAGTCGCCCAGTTCCTTCATTGAGCCGAGCACAGCCACTCTGCGATGCGCCGGTGTCTGTCCAAGCGCGCGCAAGGTGGCGCGCATCGAAGCAGGATTGGCGTTGTAGCTTTCATCGACGAGCAGAGCCTTACCGCCTGCTGCAGGGATATCGAAGCGTGCCCCGCGCCCTTTGAGCCCGCCCATTTCGGCAAGCGCTAGGCCCGCGCTGGCAAGATCGCCGCCAGCGGCGCGAACTGCAGCGATTACGCCGAGTGAGTTTGCAATCCAGTGCTCGCCAGGCTCGGCAATCGTGTAGCAAAGCCGCGCATCGCCAAGGTCAGCCGTGACCATAGAGCCGCCGGTCGCACTCGGGATGGCATCAAGCAGACGGACATCAGCATGCTCGCTGCGCCCGAAGGTCACGACATTGACGCCGAGAGCCTTGGCGTGACCGATCATGCGACCCGCATATTCGCTGTCCGCCGGAATGATCGCCGTGCCGCCTGTGACGAGACCGGTGAAGATTTGCGCCTTTTCATCGGCGATTGCCTCCATGCTGCCCAAGTTCTCGATATGAGCGGGCGCGATGGTGGTGATCAGTGCGACATGCGGGCGCACATGGTCCGACAGCGGCGCAATCTCGCCAGCATGGTTCATGCCCATCTCGAACACGCCGAACTTGGCGCGCGCAGGCATGCGAGCAAGGCTAAGCGGCACACCGACATGGTTGTTATAGCTGCGTACACTGCGATGCGCTGCCCCTCGGCTGGCCCGGTCGAGCGAGGCGAAGATCGCTTCCTTCACGCCTGTCTTGCCGACCGATCCTGTGACCGCGATACGCTTGGCAAAGCCGCGCTCGCGCGCTGCATGAGCGAGGTCGTGCAGAGCCTTGGTCGTATCCTTGACCAGCACATGCGGAAAATCGACCGGGCGATCGGTGATGGCAGCAACAGCACCTTTGGCAAAAGCTGCAGCGATGAACTTGTGGCCGTCCATCGCCTCGCCCTTCAATGCGACGAAGACATCGCCGGGCCGGACATCACGACTGTCCATCTCAACGCCCGATGCCTGGAAAGCGTGGCTGGCGGTCCCACCCGTCGCGGAAGCGATGCTCTGCGCATCCCACAAGGCAAGCGGCAAGGCGTCGCGCGGGTTCGCGGGCCAGGCTTTGAGAAAGGCGTGTGCGGCGCTCATTGAGATGCTTCCTTGGCGACAAGCGCCGCGCATTCGCGCGCGACCTCGACATCGTCGAACGGCATAACTCGCATTGTCTCTCCCGACCCGATTATCTGTCCTTGCTCGTGGCCCTTCCCAGCCACGAGGATAATGTCATGTGCGCCGACCTGGCCGATGGCAGCCGCGATGGCTTCGCGGCGTCCGCCGATGGCCCGGACATGATCCGCTCCGCCTGCACCTTCAAGCACGGCTGCGCGGATTTCACCGGGATCCTCGCCGCGAGGATTGTCGTCGGTGATAATTACGAGATCCGCGCTATCGGCTGCGACTTTGCCCATCGGTGCGCGCTTGCCCGTGTCACGGTCTCCGCCTGCGCCGAATACAACGATGAGTTTGCCGCCCTTCTCGCCGTCAACATGCGGACGCAGCGCGGCAATCGCGGCTTCGAGTGCGTCGGGCGTGTGTGCGTAATCGATGTAAACGGGTGCACCGCTGGCGGTAAGGCAAGCGCGTTCAAGCCGACCGCGAACCGGCTGCAACCGTCCGATCGCGTCGAAGACCTGCGCGGGTGCAGCGCCCGTGGCAATCGCGAGACCTGCCGAAACGAGAGCATTCGCCGCCTGATAAGCGCCGATCAGCGGCAGCTTCACCTTGCGGCTCTCACCGTCATATTCAACGTCGAGCACTTGCCCCAACTGCGTCGCCTCGCGGGCGGCAAGGCGCAGGAAATCGCCTCGCTCGCCCACTGTGAGCACGTGCAACTTACGGGACAGCGCGTGCTCGATGGCGCGGCGGGTCCACTCGCATTCTTCCCCGCCGTCCCAAATGATTGCCTTGCCGTCTTCCTCAACCACCTCGTCGAACAGCCGCATCTTAGCTTCGAAATAGGCGTCCATGGTCTCGTGATAATCGAGGTGATCGCGGCTGAAGTTGGTGAAGGCGCCCGCTTTCACGCGCAGCCCTTCGTTGCGATATTGCGAAAGGCCGTGGCTCGATGCCTCGTAAGCGACATGAGTCACGCCTTCGCGGGCAAGTCCGCTCATGTTTGAAAGGAACGTAACGATGTCGGGCGTGGTCAGGCCAGTCGAAACGCTGCCGTCGGGCGTGGTGACCCCGAGCGTCCCGATGCTCGCCGCGCGCTCGCCGCACATGCGCCAGATCTGGCGGGTCATCTCGGCGGTCGAGGTCTTGCCGTTGGTGCCCGTCACCGCGACGATGGTTTCAGGCGCGGGAGTGAAGAACCCGGCGGCCAGCTGCGCAAAGTCGCGGCGCGGTTCCTCGCTCGCGATGTGAAGCGCACCTTCGACCTTCGCCTCGCTGCGGGCAACGATGGCAACCGCGCCCGCTTCGATGGCAGCGGGGATGAAGTCCTCGGCATTAAAGTTCGCGCCCCGAAACGCGCCGAACACTGTGCCGGGCGCGACCTTACGGTGGTCGATGGCAAAGCCGGTGACTGTCGCGTCACCTGCATCGGCCTCGGGCAAACCAGCGCGCTCGATCAGGGCGGCGAGCTTCATTCGCGGTTCTCGATCAGGTAGCGCAGGTCGGAGATATCGACGTCGCGATTGGTGTCGGGACGAACGCCCAGCATCGGGCCGATGCGCGGCACCAGCTCCATGACGATCGGCGCGGCGGTGAAGGCGGCGGTGCGCTGACCGCGCGCGGCTTTTGTGCCCTTGGGCTCGTCAAGCATGGTCACGACCACGTAGCGCGGACGATCCATTGGAAAAGCCGCGGCGAACGATGAAATCAGCGCGGTCTGCCGATAGCCGCCAGCACCCGGCTTTTCAGCCGAACCTGTCTTGCCGCCAACACGGTAACCTGGCGCATCTGCACTCTGGCCGGTGCCGTAGATCGAGATCATGCGCAGAAGCTGACGCATACGCGATGAGGTCGATGCCTTGAACACGCGGCGTCCGCGTGGCGCGGCACCGGGCTCGATCTTGCGAAGGGTCGCCGGACGCCAGATGCCGCCATTGACCAGCGCCGCATAAGCGCTTGCGAGATGAAGCGGGGTCACGGCGAGGCCATGGCCATAGCTCACCACCATGTTCGTCAGGCGCGACCATGTTCCGTTCGGGCGTTCTTCGGCCCATTGCGGTTTTCCGCGCGCCGGCAATTCGATGACCGGGCGTTCCTTCATACCAAGATCAATGACCGTTTGGCGAAGGCGTTCCTCGCCGAGCTCGTCAGCGATGCGCATGGTAACGGTGTTGGAGGAGTAAGCGAGCGCCTCTGGCACCGTCAGCGTATCGCCTTTCGGCTTAAGGTCGCGAAAGGTGTGGCCTGACATCTCGACCGGGCTCGCGTCCCACTGAGCCGACAGGTTGCGCACCACGCCAGCGTCGATGGCTGCAGCTACCGTGATCGGCTTGAAAGTCGAGCCGAGTTCATAGGTCGCGTTAGTCGCACGGTTGTAGATGTTGGGCGACTTATGGACGTCCGACAGGTTCGGATTGAACGCAGGCAGCGAGGCCATCGCCATTATCTCGCCCGTATCGACGTCGAGCACAATGCCCGCAGCGCCAATCGCATTGGTCGCGAGCATGCCTTTGCTGAGCTCGTCTTCGAGTGCACCCTGCACGCGCAAGTCAATCGAAAGCGCCACCGGCTCCGCGCGCAAGGCCTTGTCGGCGAGTTGCTCGTCAAGGACCCGCTCCATCCCAAGCTGGCCTTCGAGGCGGCGTTCGTCGTTTTCCTGAACGTAGCCCAGGATATGCGCTGCGAGCGCGCCTTGCGGATAGTGGCGATCGGACTCGCGCGGGATCTCGAGCGCGATCTCGCCGAGGCCAAACACGCGGTTGGCGTCTTCGGGCAAGATGCGGCGCTGAATATAACCGCCGCGCGCCGAGCGAAGGATCGCGAGGGTGCGATCTTCATCGAGATCGGGGAAAATCTCCATCAGGCTTGCCGTCACGTCCGCTGGATCAGCGACCAGCGGTGCACCCTCATCCTCCATCGCGCGCGGGTTGAACCACAGCGCATAGGCCGGGAAGGTGCGGGCAAGCGGCGTGCCGTGGCGGTCTGTGATTTCACCGCGACTTGGTAGAAGCGCTTCGGCAAGGCTCGTCTGGCTCGGCGCTGCACCAACAAATCCGACATAGCCGATGCGCAGCAGCGAGATGACCGCGACAACGCCAAGAAGCGCGACCATGATGAAGAGCCGCAGGCGGGCTGTCACCAGAAGCGACTGGCGCATGTGAACCGAATGGATCCGGCCAGCCGGGATAGCCGGTCCGCAATCGCGCTCAATGCCCGGCTTCTGCCGAGGCTCCACGCCCTTCACCTCGCGCGGCGCGGACGTGCGTGATGGCCGCAGCCCTCGGTCGAGGGCCAGCGCCGTCATTGCGAGATTTCCGCAGACATGAGCGCGACGTTACCCGGAGGCGGAGCGCTCGTGCCCTGCGCCCTGGCCGGACGGATGGGCGAGGCCTCGATCAAAAAATCGCCAAAAGCCTCGGTGAATACAGCGCCCGCATCTTCCTCGGCATCAAGCGAGGCGAGCGTCACCGGCGCACCGGTAATGGGCGAGACCATTTCGCGCGGCTCCGCATCCGGGCCAGCAAGATTGGCGCGAGCCACGCGGATCGGTGACGGTGCGTTCGGGCCGACAGGCACGCCAAGGCTTGCAAGCTGACGCTCGTTGTCGAGATACTGGTCCGCACGCGGCGCCTGATAGCCAAGCTCTACCGCGTTCCACTCGGCCAGCTGGCGCTGGCTGGCGCGGGTCTGGAACTCGGTTTCCAGCATCTGCACTTCGCGTTCGAGCCCGATGATTTCGCGCTCGGCCAGAAGCACTTCGCTGCGCACGGTCTGCACCTGGAAGCTGAGCAGTGCGAAAAGAGCCACGCACGCCGCCAAGACTGCGACCCAACCCATCTGGCGAATGCGCGAACCGGGGGTGATCATGGCTGGACTCCTTCTCTTGCGGGGGCGGAAGTGCGGATGGCGTGACGCAGGATCGAAGAGCGCGAGCGGGGGTTGCGCTCAATCTCTGCGCCGCTGGGGCGAATGGCCTTGGAAACTCTCGTGAATGTCGGCGGCGGACCGGGGACTTCGCCGGGAAGGTGGCGCGACACGGCGCGGCCTGCGCCAGAGGCTTCCTTGAGGAAACGCTTCACGATGCGATCTTCAAGGCTGTGGAAGCTGACCACGGCCAGCACGCCGCCTTCGCGCAGCAGCGTCTCTGCCGCGTTGAGACCTGCACGAAGTTCGCCAAGCTCATCGTTCACATGGATACGCACCGCCTGAAAGCTGCGCGTTGCAGGGTCCTTCTTGTCGTGCGGCTTGTGGCCAAGTGCCTTGCGCACCACTCGGGCCAGATCGCCGGTCGTTTCCAGCGGACGTGCGGCGACGATCGCGCGGGCAACACGGCGCGACTGGCGCTCTTCGCCATACTGGTAGAGCACGTCGGCAATTGCGGCTTCGTCGGCGGTGTTGAGGAAGTCGGCAGCGCTTTCTCCGGCCTGGCTCATACGCATGTCGAGCGGGCCGTCAGCGCTGAAGGCAAAGCCGCGCTCGCCCTGGTCGAGTTGCATCGAGGAAACGCCGATATCCATCACGACTGCATCGACTTGGGGCACGCCGATGCGGGTCATTTCCTCACGCATGGAGGAGAAGCGCTCGGCATGGAGCGATAAACGGCCATCAAACTCGGCGACCATGCCCTGCCCGTCGCGGATCGCGTTGGGATCGCGGTCGAAGGCATAGACGCGCGCACCTTTCTCAAGCAGCGCGCGCGAGTAGCCGCCTGCACCAAAGGTCGCATCGATGATCGCCATGTCGGGCGAAGGCTGGATCGCGGCGACGACTTCGTCGAGCAAAACAGGGGTGTGGGGAGCGGTCATTTCTTCGCTCCCTTCGCTTTGGCTTCGGCCTTCGCCATCTGCGCGCGGCAGCTGGCCTGCGCGCCGCGAAAGGCGGGGCCCATGCGCGAAAGCTCTTCGGGGTTCCACACGAAGAAGAACTTGCCTGCACCGTGGAAGTAGAGCCCGTCCTCGACCATGCCGAGTTCCTTGAGATGCTCGGGCATCACGAAGCGGCCGCTGTCGTCGAAAGGCACCTGCTCGAACCCGAACAGCTGCTGAGCGCGCTCGTCCGGGTCGAAATCGCTGTCACCCAGGCGGATGGCGCGCTCTTCCTCTTTCTCAAGCTGGGCGTGAAGTTCGTCGATGCGCGATAGGCCGAAACCGACCAGGCAATCGTACTTGTCGTGGACCGCAAGGCACAGCGTCTTCGAGCCGTCCGAGCTTTCCTTGACCGCCTTGCGGAATGCAGGGGGCAGGACATAGCGACCCTTATCGCCAACCGGCGAATAGGCCTGTCCATTATATGCTCCCGGCGCTGGCACGCGTCGATCCCCTAACCCTTGGCGGACCCTCCTCGCGGGACCGCTGGCCTCAATCCTCCTCGAACACGCCGCAACCGTGACTGCCCCTGCGCAGGCACAACTTCCCCGTCACCGCCTCCGCGCGAGCGAGGGCAGTGCGCCGACCTCTTCTGGTCAGCGCAGGGCAAATCGGCATGTTCGATGGAGCCCGGTAATATCCGGGAAGCAGCCGGGTGGCTAGGGTTTTTCTAGGAATATCTAGGGATTATACGGTAAACATCTGATTTACTGTATTTTTCTATGACTACCTATGTGCCCGTCAAATCCCTGTTCAACCCATCATTCCCGTGTTTTCCCGTGTCAGTGAGGGTGTTTGGCAGCGAATCCGCGAACAATTCCCACCCGAGTCTCACCAGATTGGCCTGCTGGCGGGGTGCTTCCCGCAATATTCCCAAACCATTCGTCACTCCCACGCATAGCGTGCAAGCCCATGGATACTAGCAGATTGGCCGTCTTGTGTCCGCTCTCCTTCGAAAGCGGCGGCATCTGCAAGCAAGGTCACACGCCCCTCGCCGACTTTGCAGCGGACCATCGCAGCGCCTGCTGTGACCTCACAGTCTGCGGCGGCGTCATAGACACGGATGGCCCCTGCCATGGCGAGTTCGAGCCTGCTGCCTTCGTCAAAGGTTTCGCTGCGAAGCGGGGCCTGTTCTTCATCGAACTCCACCGACAGTCCCCATCGCGCCACAACTGGCGGGATGAGCGCGACATCGGCGGGACGGCGCGGATCGCCGAGCGGGACGTGATAGTGCCCGGTGAGTAGCGGATCGAGCACCAGCAGCAACTTTCCACCCTGCTTCACCCATTCGTCGAGCGCGACATTGTCGGCAGGCGACAGCCCCTTGGGCTGGATCACGGCAAGATTCTTCAACCCTTCCAGCGGATCGATTGGCGGCGCATCAGGGTCGAGCGCGGGGATCGGTGAAAGCGTATCGAGCGGCACGATTTCGAAGCGCACCTCGATCACCTCGCGCTGCCACGGCACCTCGACATTGCCCGAGGCCAAGTCGGCAAACTCCGCTTCAAGCGGCCAGTAGATCGGCAAGCTGGTCATGAGCCCAACCTTCGGGCGCTCAATTACGGTGTCCTTGATCGCGGTAGCGTTCTGTACGACCGAACGAACACGCTCCACTTCTTTCCCGCTCTCATAGAGATAGCTGAAAGCAACGCCTGCGCAGACAACGATCGCCAATACGAAGGTCAACTGCCACGGCAGCAAGCGCATAGAAAACCTATTGTTCAGGCGTTGAGGTCTGGCCCGCGCCCTGCGCTGGTGCATTCGGCAGATCCTGCGTTGCACCGGTCGGCGCAGCCGTAGGCGTTGGGCTTGGCTCTGCGGGCATGTCAGGGACAATCCCTGCATCGGCGAGCGGGTCGCGCTGCGGAGGCGCTTCGGTGGGCTCGGTGGTTGGAGCCGCTTCGGGAACCGCGCCCTCCTCGGTCCGGTCGGCCTGCGTACCGATGATGCTCGCAAGGCCCACCAGCAGGATCATCGAGACGATCCCGAACAGCCCCACCTGGAGCCGCTGCGCCGCTTCTGCACGTGTCCCGCCAAGCGGCGCACCTTCAGGTGGCCCCTCGCTCTCGTTCGCGCTTGATCCAAAACGTCCGCCGGTCATGTGCAACGACCTAGCGCGGCTTGGCTGGCCTGTCGATTAATCGCTTTGGTTTTGGGTGAGCCAGTCGAACACCGGCAGGTTCTTCGAAGCGAGCCACTCGGCGTTGTAGAGCGTCGAGAGATAGCGGAAGCCAGTGTCGCACAGGATCGTCGCGACCTGCGGGTTCTCGACACCGTCCGCGACCAGTTGCTTGCCCAGTTCAATCGCGCCTGCGACGTTAATCCCGCTCGAAAGACCAAGGCACAGCCCTTCCTTGCGCAGCAGATGCTCGACCCAGACTAGGCCTTCTTCGTCCGAAATGCGAAATTGCGTGTCGATTGGCGCGCCTTCGAGGTTCGCGGTGATGCGTCCCTGCCCGATCCCTTCGGCGACCGAAGAGCCTTCGCCCTTCAATTCGCCATGCGCGTAATAATTGTAGAGCGCCGCGCCATGCGGATCGGTCAGCGCAATGCGGATGTCGGGGTTTTTTTCCTTCAGCCCCATACCCACACCCGCAATCGTACCGCCGGTGCCAGCCGCGCAGGTGAAGCCGGAAATCTTGCCGCCGGTTTGCTCCCACAGCTCGATCGCAGTGCCTTCGATATGAGCGCGACGGTTGGCGGTGTTGTCGAACTGGCCTGCCCAGATCGCGCCTTCGGTCTCTTCGGCCATGCGGCGCGAGACGTGCTGGAAGTGGCAGGGATCAGCGTATTTGGTCGGAGGAACAAGGACCAGCTCGGCGCCCAATGCGCGCAATGTGTCCATCTTCTCCTTCGACTGGTTGTCGGGCATGACGATGATCGTCTTATAGCCCAGCGCATTGGCAACAAGCGCAATGCCGATCCCGGTGTTGCCAGCCGTGCCTTCGATAACCGTTCCGCCGGGCTTCAGCTCGCCGCGGCCTTCCGCATCGCGGATCATATAGAGCGCCGCGCGATCCTTCACGCTTGAGCCGGGGTTGGCGAATTCGCACTTGCCCCAGATGTCACAGCCCGCCGCCTCGCTGGGTCCAGCAAGGCGAACGAGCGGCGTATTTCCAATCAGGGCGAGCGTGTCGCCGAATGGTTGAGTGATGTTCATGGAGAGCGATTTAGGCGCTGGCCCGCTTCGCCGCAAACAACATCAATCTTCAGGGGCGATAGTTACCTTAAGCCCGCTGAGTTCCGGGGTCAGCGGAATCTGGCACGACAGGCGCGACTTTTCGTTGCGGTGGTCGCTGCTTTCGAGAAGGTCGTCTTCGTCTTCGCTCATTTCGGGAAGTGCGGTCGGCGCTTCGTCGACATAGACGTGGCAGGTCGCGCACGAGCAGCAGCCGCCGCAAAGCGCCAGCAATTCGTCAAAACCGTTATCGCGCACGGCTTCCATGACGTTGAGGCCGTTCTCGACCTCGATTTCGCTCGTCTCGCCTTCGCGATTGGTGACGACCAGCTTGGGCATAAAGGTATGTCCTTCTCGAATAGATTGAGCGCAAGGATGCACGCTTGGAAAATACGGCCTGTCAGCTAGGGAGTTCCATTGCCAAGTGCAACCTAGAGGTTTGGACCATGGGGCTGACTGCCGAAATCATCATGCGCGAAATGGACGCTCTGGCCGCGAAAGATGAGCGGGTGGGCGAGGAGCTTGCGCGCATCGGCTATCCCGCACCGCGCCTGCGCGACCGGGGCTACAAGACGCTGCTTCGCACCATCGTGGGCCAGCAGGTCTCCGTCGCGGCGGCGACGTCGATGTGGAACAAACTGGAGGCGGAACTGGGCGAGGATTTCACGCCCTCCTGCCTGTTGAAGCGCGACTTCGACACGCTGCGCGCCTGCGGCTTGTCGCGCCAGAAACAGGGCTATGCGCGGTCCTTGTGCGAGCTGGTCGATGCGGGCGAACTCGACTTTCACAAACTGCCAGCCGATGACGAAGAAGCGATCGAGGAGCTCACCCAGATCAAGGGGGTCGGGCGATGGTCGGCGGAAATCTACCTGTTGTTTGCCGAGGGCCGCACTGACATTTGGCCCGCCGGGGACCTCGCCGTGCAGGAAGGCGTCAAACGCCTGCTCGACATGGAAGAGCGGCCCAAGGAGAAAGAGACGCGCGATCTGGGCGAACGCTGGTCACCGCATCGCGGGGCGATGGCGATCTTCACCTGGCACTATTACGCGAACCCTGCGCTTTAGCGGCCAGCTTCGTAGATATCGCCGCGCGACAGAAAGCGGCCATTGAAGGTAATCGGGACAGGCGTGTTGTCGGAATAGTCTTCCTTGAGCGGTCCTCGCTCTGCGTGGATATGCAGATGGGGCCCGCTGGCACTCCCCGAGTTGCCAATTCTGCCGAGCAGGTCGCCGGCCACAACACGCTGGCCGACCTCAACCGCGATGCTGTCTTGGCGGAAATGGGGTATCTGAACCGAGACTCCTTGGCATTTGATCGACACTACATTGCCTGCCGGCTTGCGCTCATCTGGATCGTAATCCAACCCGTCTGGCATTCCATCCCGGGCCCACTCGATCTCGCCGTCGCAAGGTGCATAAACGGGTGCATCCCAGATTTGAGACTCTGCGAAATCATAATCCAGAAAATCACGATAGGCGTGAAGCGCCGGACCCATTTTTACAAGGTCGACCGCATAGGCCCTGGCGCCTGTTGAAGCGTGTGCTCTCTGCAGCGGAGGCGCAGCCCCGCCCTGCACGACGTAATAGCGCCCGTCTTCAAGCGGCCATTGCAGGGCAACCGGTTCCGAAGGCAGGTTTCGCGCCTGGACACTGCGAACATTGAGATACGCAAGATAGGCACCACCAAGAACGACAAACACGGATGCCGCAAGCGCAAGCCATCCGGGTCTTTGCCAGCTACTTTTGACGAGCCGATACAGTCCGATCGCTATCGCCACCGCGCCGATCAGGGAAAGGCCTCGCAAAAGCCATAGCCCCCAAATTTCCCATGGGGCGAGATAAGCAACGGCGTAAAGTGCGTTTGCGAGGAAGAAGATCAGCGCGAGTATCGTCCATCGGCTCGCGAAATTCTTCAGCAACAAGAGCCCGATCGGGATCACAAACAGGGCGAGTACGGCCAAGAGCCAAGCTATGCGTTCTATCATGCTCCCCCCACGGTGTCTGCCAATGCCCTCTAAGGCATTCTTACAATAGCCGTGTTTCCAAGTATCCCCAAAAAGGGTGGCATTACCACCACGTGACGCAACTCGATGCGCAGTGAAACAAGTCAGCAAAACGCCCCGCGCACAACTTTGAATACAGCATCAGGCTGGTCTTCGATCAAGAAGCTGCCCGCGTCCTCGATCACCACCGGATCGCTAAGGCCAAACCGCCTTGCCGAAAGCTGAGCGAACTCGGTCGGGGTGTTGGCGTCCTCTTCTCCCAGCAGCAGGGTGAGCCGGTCGCCAAGCCCTTCGAGCAAGCCGCCCCACTGCGCCGACCAGTTCAGCATCGTGTCGCCCGGCCCCATCTTGCCGCGCGGGAGCACGTAATTGGCCGCCTTACGGAAATTGCGCACGACTTCGGGCCGTTGGACCGTCGCGCTCTCGCGTGAGCAGCTGTCGTAATAATCCTCGACAAACTTGTAGAACTCACCCGTCCCCATGCTCGCCAGCATCGCGCGCATGTAAACGCGGGCAAAGGCAGGCGCGACGCGCGAGATCTTGAAATGGGTTCGCTGACGGGTCGTGAGGAAGCGGTAGTCGTCGCTCTGGACAATCGGGAGGAATGGCCCTGCTGCCACCGCCTGATGCAGTCTTTCGGGATGTTTCTGCGCAAAGGCGGCGAGGAAAGGCGTTCCCGCCTGCGTACCCAGTGCAACGCATTTGTCGATGCCGAGATGGTCGAGGAAGGCGGTGAGGCGGTCGGCAAACAGAAGAGGCGATTGTGGCCCCTGCTTTTCGCCCGTTGTCTCGCCGTAGAACGGACGCCACGGAGCTATGATCCTGAGCCCAGCCGCGCGCGCAGCCTCGCTCACCTGCGGCGTGAACAACGGCCCTTCGAGCGCGTGGAAATACAGCACTGGCTTACCCTGCGGATCACCGTGTTCTTCCCACGCAATCATGCGCCCTTGCGGGTCGGCATAGAGGAAGTTGCATTCATGCTCGAACTCCAAGTCGCCTTCGTGCGGCGGGTCGAGCGAGTGGATGAAACCCGCATAAAGGAGCAACAATTGTTCCTTTGAATTGATCGCTAGCTTGCGCTGAAGCGCCTTCAATTGGTTGCGCGCCGTGCCAACACTGCGTCCGCGAAGCTCGGCAAATTCGCGCGTGGAACCTCCGCGAACCAGATGCTTGGTCAGCGCCACCTCGGTTTCGGTCAGCGCAAAGGCGCGCTGAAAAGCTTCGGCGCTCTTTTCGTCCCAACGCAGGCGCACGGCCTGCAGCGCGATGATATGCACGCCGCTATAGGGGACGCGGTAGGCCGAAAACCAGCGCCCGGCGTCGTCTTCGGGGTCGGTGAAGAGACGCAGGAAAATGCGGTCATCACCAACAGCCGCCTTGCGCAGGCGTGCCTGTTCAACCTTCACGCGAGCGGGGTCGAACAGCCATTCAGGCGCGAAGCTTTCAGCCTCGACCCCGGTTTCAAAGACCCGGTCGTTGACCGTGATCACCCGGAATTGGCTGTCGATCGCAAGGTCGCATTCGAGGCTGGTTTCGAGGTGCGTCAGCATCGAGGAATAGTCCGCCTCGTCGAGCGGATAGACCTTGTCGAAGATCGCCTCGGCATTGGCGAAATGCATGTCTGCAGCCTCGCCGATGCCGCCCATCTGCGCGTCGGCTTCGATCAGGTCGTTGAGAAGCGGCACGAAGCTTTGAGGCTCTGCCACAGCGGCATAGGCCTTGGCCACGACGGCCTGCAAGGCCTCGCTCACGTCCTGATTTGGTTCGCCCTGATGGTCGCTCATCAATTTCGATCCCTATACCAAACGCCTGAATAATCAGTCGATTCGCGATATTGCACATGACAGGTAAAGGCCGAGCCCGAAAGCCCGGCCTTCCCCGCCATTGCGCCGCAGAAAATCGCAGATGGGGCGTGCGATCACTTCACGCAGTAGCGGCCCGAGGCCTTGAGGCCCGACGGGCACGAGCCATCGCGCACCTCGGCATAATCGTCGCCATCGCCCACGCAGTAATTGCCCGAAGCGCGAAATCCTGTGGGGCAAGAGCCGATCTTGGGCAGTGCCACCTTGCTGCTCGAAGTGCAGTTCGAACCCGACTGCTTGAAGCCGGTTGGGCACGATCCGTCCTTGGGAACCGAGCTTGAGCTCGACTGCGCCATGGCGGGCGCGGCAGTCATCGGCGCGAGCGCGACAATGGCTGCGCTGGACAGAGCGATGAGTGGTTTGAACATGGTTTCGTCTCTCACTGATCTTGAAAGAAAGAAGGGTTGCGGCGGCCGGCTAGCCTCTGGGTCGCATTGTGGAGAAAACCGACCGCCGCACACCAGGAAGGGGGCACGCTAATCCTTGCCCGGTGCTTTCGAGTATCGCAGCCTCTGGCTCAGCCCTGCGGTCCGCGACGATAGGTGAAGGCCACCGCGCTCTTGTTCGTGTCGCGGTCGTACCACTGGCAGAAGAAGTCGGTGCCCGACTTGTCGGTGTGCAGCGGGCCGAAGTTGAAGGTCAGCATCGTGCGGCCTCGCCCGTCGAGATAGTCGCGATAGGCGTTCGAGCGGTCCGAATTGCTGCCGCTTGCCGTCGGGGTGTAGCCGAGCGAGTGGCCGGTGTGCAGCATCACATCCTTGCCGGTGTAGTTGCCCTGACGCGGCCCTTGGACGTTATCGAGCTGCTCCGAACCGTCATAGCTGACGCACTGGATGCGGTAAGCGCCTCTGGCATAGGCGGCCTTGTCGACCTCGACATAAAGCACATCGCCAACGCCCAGACCGGGGAAGTAACAACCATTGGTAGGGCTGACGTTTGCGCGATTGATCAGCCCGCCGCGGGTCTCGGTCGAGATGCCCTGGCTGAATGTGTAGTCGCCTGCCTCTGCGACGAATGCGTTGCCGACATTCAGGTTCGCGCAGGAGATCTGATCGACATATTTGGCAGGAGCCGGACCGGCGCGGCCGACATGGTCGGGTGCGCGGGCGGTTTGCGGATAGTTGCTGCGCTGGCGCATCGCCTGATTGACGGCAGCGCCGCGACCGCCGGTGACAGCGCCGACGACCGAGCGGCCATCCGAATTGGCAACGCCTTCGACGGTGCGCGCCGCCGCTTCGACATCTTCAGCGGCATCGCGCACGTCATTGGCGGTGTCTTCGACCTTTTTGACTGCGTTGCGCAGGCTGCGGAACTGCGCGTCGGCAGGAGCGGCGTGAGCCAGAAGTCCGGCCGAAAGGGAAACGCCAGCGAGGGCAATCATCATGGTTTTCATCAGTTTACGATCCTTGTCATGTCGGCCCCGCCCGTCGGGGCCTTCGTCGTGACTGATCGTCCAACTATTCGTGCTGGTGACGGCGCAGAATGTCCCAGATGGTACAAAATCGCATTTTTCTGACGCCGCTCGTCCGAAATGTGCCGCTCGTGGAGTTTCCCGTTGCATCGCGCGGTGCGGTTCCTAGGTGTGACCGCAATCACGAAAAACACTCAGGGAGACACCATGCCAGCACTCGACACCATCCCGCTGATCCCGCGCGAACACCTGTTCGGCAACCCTACCCGCGCACAGGGGCAGATCAGCCCGGATGGCAAGTGGCTGAGCTGGCTTGCTCCCCATAACGACGTTCTCAACATCTGGTTGGCGCCGCGTGACAATCCGGATGACGCGAGGGCGATGACAAGCGCAACCGACCGCCCGATCCGCCAGCATATGTGGTCGCCAGACGGCACCAGCCTCCTCTACATTCAGGACAAGGCGGGCGATGAGAACTTCCTTCTCTACCGTGTCGATGTGGTGAGCGGCGAAGAGACTACGCTGACCCCGTTCGAAGACACTCGCGTGCAGATCGTCGGTTCATCCGAGACGATCAAGAACGCGATCCTTGTCGGCCTCAACAACCGCGATCCGCAGTGGCACGACGTGCACCGCCTCAACCTCACCACCGGCGAGCTTGAACTGATTTACGAGAACAACGCCTTTGCCGGCTTCATGGCCGACGACACGCTGACCTTGCGCATGGCGATGGCTCAGAACGATGCGGGCGGGACCGACTACTTCCGTTTCGATGGCAACAGCGTCGAGGAAGAACCGTTCGAGACGACCGCGATGGAAGATTCCATGACGACCTCGCCAGCGGGCTACACGGTCGATGGCAGCGTGCTTTACTGGCTCGACGGGCGCGGACGGAATACGGCTGCGCTCTATGCTCAGGACACGGCGACCGGTGAGCGCACTTTGATCGCAGAGGACGACAAGGCCGACATCAGCGGCACGCTTCGCGATCAGAAAACCGGCGAGGTACTCGGCTACACCGTTACCTATCTGCGCCGCGAATTTACCGCGCTAGATGCGGGTATCGGTGCCTCGTTCGATTTCCTTGATGGCAAGCTCGAAGGTGACTTCGGCATTTCCAGCCGCACCGAGGCGGACGATACCTGGATCATCTGGAACGACCCGCTCACCGCGCCCGCAAAGACGTATATCTACGACCGCAAGGCAGGCACGCTCGATCCGTTCTACGTCGCGCGGCCAGAACTTGAAGGCGCCCCTCTGCAGCCGATGCACGGGATCGAAATCAAGAGCCGCGATGGCCTGACCCTGCCCTCCTTCCTTACACTTGCCGCGGGCAGCGACCCTGACGGAAATGGCAAGCCCGACGCGCCGGGACCCATGGTTCTGCTCGTCCACGGCGGTCCTTGGGCGCGCGACGAATATGGCTTCAACTCGCAGCACCAGATGCTCGCCAATCGCGGCTACCATGTGCTGTCGGTCAACTTTCGCGGCTCGACCGGCTTCGGCAAGGACTTCATCAACGCAGGCAATAAACAGTGGGGCCTGGCGATGCATGACGACCTTATCGACGCGGTCGAATGGGCCATCGAAGAGGGCATCGCTGCGCGTGACAAGGTCGCGATCATGGGCGGTTCCTATGGCGGCTACGCGACGCTTGCGGGCCTCACCTTCACCCCCGAAGTCTTCGCCTGCGGCGTCGACGTGGTCGGCCCGTCCAACCTAGAAACGCTGCTCAGCACGATCCCGCCTTACTGGGCGCCGATGGTGAAGATCTTCCACGAGCGCATGGGCAATCCCGAAACCGAGGAGGGCCTCGCGCTGCTGAAGGCTGCAAGCCCGCTCTACAAGGCAGACCAGATCATTAAGCCGCTCCTGATCGCGCAAGGCGCAAACGACCCGCGCGTCAAGCAGGCCGAAAGCGACCAGATCGTCGGCGCGATGAAGGATGCGGGGATCCCGGTCACCTACGTCCTCTACCCCGATGAAGGACACGGCTTTGCCAAGCCCGACAACAGCCTTGCCTTCTTCGCGATCACCGAGAATTTCCTCGCTGAAACGCTGCACGGACGGGCAGAGCCGCTGGGCGATGTGCTGGAGCCTTCGACTGCCGAAATCGTGGAAGGCAAAAGCCATGTGAAAGGGCTTGGCGGCTAGCCTCGCTCCCCCTAGACCCGTTTCAAATTGAAATCGGGGAAGAGGGATCACCATCATGGCTGAACAACGCCGCCACATCTTCATCACGGGCGGAGCATCGGGCATTGGCCGCGAAGTTGCGCGCTATTTTGGCGAGCGCGGCTGGTTCGTCACCGTGGCCGACGTCGATGTTCAGGGCATGGCCGACACGCTCGGCCTGATCCCCGGCGGCTTCAAATATTCGCATCCGCTCGACGTGCGCGATCGGGCTGCATGGGATGTCGCGCTGGAATCGGCTTCCACCGCCGCGGGTGGCCGGATCGATGTCATGTTCAACAATGCCGGTATCGGGCACGGCGGCCCGATCGGCGAACAGACCTCCGATGAGATCGAGGCCACGCTCGACATCAATCTGAAGGGCGTGATCTACGGCGCGCAGGCTGCGCATCCTCATCTCAAGAAAGCGGCGCCGGGATCGGTGTTGATCAATACGGCCAGCCTTGCCGGAATCATCGGTGCGCCAAACCTTGCCGTCTATTGCGCAACCAAGTGGGGCGTACGCGGGATGACGCGCAGCCTCGATGCGGAATGGGCCGAAGATGGCATCAAGGTCTGCGCTCTCTGCCCCGGCTTCATCGACACCCCCATCATCGACAACGTGACGCCCGATTCGAACCAAACGGGCAAGGAACGGCTCGAGGAAGCCGGGATCGAGGTTTCACCTGTCAGCACTGTTCCCCCGGTGGTCTGGGACGCGGTGCATGGCGACAAGCTCGATTACACGGTCGGGAAGACAGCCAAGCGCCTCCAGTTCCTGACGCGCTGGCTGCCTGGCATGGTTCGAAAGCAAGTCCGCACGCAGGGCGTGGGAACGGACCTCTAGACCAGCCGGTCGATCGCGCGCGCCAGCTTCGCATCGCGCAGCGACAGCCCGCCGCTCGCGCCAGCATCGTGCGTGGTGAGGGTAATCTCGACCTTGGCGTAAACGTTGAACCACTCGGGATGGTGATCCTGCGTGTCAGCGGCGAGCGCCACGCGGCTCATAAAGCCCCACGCTTCGGAGAAATCGCCAAACTGGAATGTGCGGGTGATTGCCTTGCCTTCGCGCGCCAGTTCCCAATCAGGATGATCGGCAAGCAGCTGATTGCGTTCGGCTTCGTCGAATTCGGGGACATTGGCCATCGGGGAGGAACCTCTCGCGTGATGTTGTAGGGAGCACCGCTTTTGCCTAACGCACTGTGCGATGCAAGCTCAACTGTCCGCCTCGAACCTTGCCTGCCGACGCGGTGACCGATTGCTATTCAAAGGCTTGTCGTTCGAACTCGGCTCTGGTGAGGCGCTGCACCTGACCGGCGCGAACGGAACCGGAAAGACGACACTGATCCGCACGCTTGCCAGGCTGACCTCGCCATTTGCGGGGGAGGTGATGGTCGAGGGCGAGATCGGCTTGCTCGATGAGAGAACGGCGCTCGATCCGGAACTGCCGCTCGGCAAGGCGCTGAGCTTCTGGCAGCGCGTCGATGGATGCACCGATCCTTCCAAAGCCTTGAGCGTGCTGGGACTTGAGCCGCTGCTCGATGTGCCGGTGCGCTATCTCTCGACTGGCCAGAGGAAGCGCGCAGGGCTTGCCGCACTGCTCAATCGCGGGGTTCCAATCTGGTTGCTCGATGAACCGCTGAGCGGGCTGGACGTTGCGGCAATCAAGCAAGTGACCGCACTGATTGCTCTGCATGTCGGCGGCGGCGGCACCGCGCTGATCGCCTCGCACCAGCCGCTCGCGATCGAGGGTCTGCGCGCTCTGGCAATCGAGGATTTCGCCGCGCGGGAGGACGCGCTGTGATCGGTTCGATGCTTCGCCGCGACCTGTCGAAGTTCTTTCCCTTTGCTGGTGGAGGTGCGGCGCTGCCGGTGGTGTTCTTTGTAGCAGTGGCGATGCTCTACCCTTTCGCTGTCGGGCCGGACGTCAATCTGCTCGCGCGAACGGGTGGAGGTGTCGTGTGGATCGCCGCTCTGCTCGCCGCGATCCTTCCGCTGGAAAAGCTGGTCGCGCAGGACATCGAGCTTGGCACATTCGACCAGCTGAAGCTGCGCGGCGCGACCGAGGAATTGATGATGGCGGTGCGGCTTATCGCTCACTGGCTAAGCTTCGGGCCGCCGCTGATCCTCGCGACTTTCCCGGCTGCGGCTTTGCTCGCGCTCGACGGGCCAACGGTGCAATTGCTGGTCCTGGGCTTGCTCGCAGGCACTCCCGGGCTTGCGGCCATCGGCCTGATGATCGCCGCCCTCACCGCCAGCCTTCGCGCAGGGGCCGCCTTGTCCGGTCTGCTGCTCATCCCGCTCGCGCTGCCGATCCTGATTTTCGGGTCAGGCGCGCTAGCCCGCTCGGACGCCGCGAGCATCGGCTTCGTGGCGGCAATCAGTCTACTGCTGGTCGCTCTCGCCCCGTTTGCCGCGGGTGCTGCAATCAGAGCCGCGCGCGAAGTCTAGAGGCTGACCATCGCTGGTCGGCGCACGGGTGCGTCCATTCCGGTTGGCACGGGCGGGCCTTCTTCCTCGTCCTCATCATGGATAATCTGATCCTCGCTCAGCACGTAGGTGATCACTGCCGCCTCGCGCTTCGCCACGAAGAATGCATAGACGAGCCCCGCGACGAGCAGCACGCCCGAACCATTGCTGAAATTGGCGATGTCGAAATAGGTTGCAGCGATTGTTAGCCCGATCGCTACGAACAAGAGAATGATGGATAGCTTTGACAAGGTATGCCTCCGCGCCGTGTCTGGCCTCGTATCAGTTGTACGATCATGGCAGGCACGCGTATCGGCTTGGTTCGCTTAACAGGTTAATACGCGGTTTCGCGTAGGCCCCGCGCTGGCGACCCGGCCAAAGGAAAGACGACCGCTCACAATGCATTCCGAAATTGGTAAAAGCGGCGCGAACTTCCTGCTTGGCCGGATAGCGCTCGCGCTGCTTGCATTTACCATCGCGGCGTTCGGCGTGAAGGCCATCGCTCATCCCGAAGTTCAGGTGCGCTACACCCCGCTCGTCATCATCCACGCGGCGTCGATGCTGGCATGGCTGGCGCTGCTGGCCGGTCAGGCGTTTCTGGCGGCTGGCGGCAGGTTCGCGTTTCACCGGGCGCTGGGACGATCCTCGATCGCACTGGTGGCGGTGATGACCGTCTCGGGCCTGATCCTGTCGGTGAATATCGGCGAGGAGTTGGGGCGGGTCGAGGTGACCATCGTCAACATCGCCGCATTCGCGACCTTCATTCCGCTCTACTTCGCTGCCCTGTGGTTCGCGCGCCACAAACGCATCGCCGAACACCGCATGGCGATGCTGATCGGGACGCTTGCCTTCATGACGCCAGCTTATGCGCGCGTAACACAAGTGCTCGAACTGCCCGATCCCGTCGCCATCGCGATACAGCCGCCGATCACGATTGCGGTCGCGCTTGGCTATGAGTGGGTGACGCAAAGGCGCGTAACCAAGCCGACGCTCGCGATGCTCGCGTTTTCGGTTGGATTAATCGTGGTGATGGCCGGCGCGTTGCTGGCGTTCGTACCGCTGGAAGGTTCGCTCCCGGTATCGAGCCGGGAGTAAAGCGAATCTGTCGGTGCAAAGCAACGCAAGTGCGCCAAAATAGGTAGAGCGCCCGCCCGCAGCGGGCGCAGCTTTGCTGCAGGTCTAGCGAGGACGTAGCCCCGGATGGGGCTACCCAAATCAGTAAGGCGGCTGGTCCTTGCCGGTCGGGCTCTTCGTGAAGATCTCGTTCCCGTCTTCGGTGATCGCGATCGAGTGTTCGAACTGGGCCGAAAGCGACTTATCGCGCGTCACGGCGGTCCAGCCGTCGCCCAGCACCTTTGCCCAGGGCTTACCGAGATTGATCATCGGTTCGATCGTGAAGAACATGCCGGGCTTCAGCTCCGGACCCGTGCCAGCCTTTGCCGCGTGTACGACTTCGGGTGCATCGTGGAACAGGCGGCCAAGGCCGTGGCCACAGAACTCGCGCACGACGCCGTAACGGAACTGCTTGGCGTGCGCTTCGATAGCTGCGCCGATGTCGCCGAGACGAGCGCCGGGCTGTGCTGCCTCGATCCCGAGCATCAGGCACTCATAGGTCACATCGACCAGCCGCTTCGCTTTGATCGAAGGCTCGCCTGCGAAGAACATGCGGCTCGTATCGCCGTGCCAGCCGTCGAGCAGCGGGGTAACGTCAACGTTTAGGATGTCGCCATCTTTCAACACCTTGGGACCCGGAATGCCGTGGCAGATGACGTGGTTGATCGAGATACAGCTTGAGTGAGTGTAGCCGCGATAGCCGAGCGTTGCGGGCACGGCGCCTGCATCCAGCATCATCTCGCGGATTTGCGTGTCGATGCTCTCGGTCGTGACGCCGGGCTTCACCATGTCGGCAACCTCATCGAGGATGCGCGCGGCGAGCTGGCCTGCGGCGCGCATGCCGTCAAAGCCTTCTTGCGTGTGAAGTTTGATCGTGCCGTCGCGATAGACGGTCTGTTCGTTCTCGACGAGTTGGTATTCTGTCATGCGCGGTCATATAGCGAATGGCTTGCAGGAATGCGAGGGGCCACGCGTGCCTCTAATCCGCGAGCGCAAAGCCCGACTGGTATTGCGGCTTCACCAACGCCAGCATGTCGTCATTCATCGGCACTTCGATGGAGTAGGAGCCCTCGGCGTAAGCGCCGACGACATAGGGCGCGGAGATCAGCACCAAACGGTCGATCATCCGACCGTTCGAAGTGCCGAAGGAGACGGTGAGTTCGCTGAGTTCGGGGCAGATATCGTTGATTGCCTCGCCAAGCCCTGCCTCTCCGATCCGTTCGATCCGCGCTTCGCCAAGGGCGATGCAGTAAGGCTGGCTTGCCGCTTCGAAGAGCGCGGGCACATCGGTGAAGACGCTGAGCGGTTCGAGCGGGCCTTTTGCCTCATGGCCCTCGCGGTCCCACAGGATCGCATCGAAAGTCGAATTGCCATGCGCGCCGCCGGTGTAGACATACTGGCTGCCCGTCAGCGCGAGGAAACGCGGTGTGTCGGCAGCGACCTCCCATGTCCATTCGGAAGCGTAGCGGCGATAGTCGTAGTCGTATCGTTTCGCATCGGCCTCGGCCTCGGCGGCGCTCGCTTCGAATTCGGTGCGCGCGCGCTCTGCCATGGCGCTGAGCGCGGCATCGAGCGCAGGGATCGCAGCGGCTTGCCGGGGCCAGCGATAGGCGAATTCGTAAGTGTCGTTCTTGATAGCGATCTCGCCGGGGTCGGCATCGGCTGCCACACGCCGTTCGAGCGTTTCGAGTGTGTTCTCGCCGACCTGCTGCGTGATCGTTTCGTCCATGTCTTCAGGAGAGGAACACGCTGCAATTGCCGCGATCAGTGCGACAGAACCCAAGAGCCGACTCATGCGTTACTTCCCCTCTCACCCAATTCCTGCGTGACAAGCATGCCAGCGCGATTATGGACAGGCCATGACCGACATCCAAGACCTTATCCAGCCCGACCGCGGACAGGACGCGATCGACATTCACCTCGTCAATGAAAGCGGATTTGAGGAGTTTGCCAAGTCGCTTTCCGCCAGCCAGCGAGCGAGCCTTTCGGGCCAGAAGTTCGAGGGCAAAGGATACCAGGTCGGCATCGTGCCCGATGGCGACGGTTTCTTCGCAGTCGGCGGGGTCGCCAATCCGAAGGAGCTTTCGAGCTGGTGCCTCGCCAAGCTTTCCGAGGCGCTTCCCGAAGGCACCTATCGGCTTGCTGGCGAAGCGGCTGAGACGGGCGCGGGTCCGGCGATGTTCGGCTGGCTTACCGCACAGTACCGCTTCACCCGCTACAAGGACGATGAGAACGCCGCCGGCCCGCGCGTTCTGCTGACCGGTGAGGCCGGCAAGATCGAAGCCGCAACGGCCGAAGCGCGCGCCGAACTGCTGGTACGCGACCTCGTCAACACGCCTGCCGAGGACATGGGACCAGCCGCGCTCGAGGCCGAGTTCGAGCGGCTTGCCAAGGCTTTCAAGGCCGACCTCGAAGTGACGCGCGGCGATGCGCTCGAGCAGGGCTACCCGATGGTTCACGCGGTGGGCCGCGCGGCGGAGCGCAAGCATGCGCCGCGCATCATGCACCTCACATGGGGTTCGGACAAAGACCCGGTGATCGCGATCGTCGGCAAGGGTGTCTGTTTCGATTCAGGCGGGCTCGATATCAAGCCTGGATCGGGCATGCGCCTGATGAAAAAGGACATGGGCGGCGCGGCGCACGCGATTGCGCTGGGCGAACTTATCATGGCAGCCGGAATGAAGGTGCGGCTGCACCTGCTGGTTCCTGCGGTCGAGAACGCGATTGCTGGCAACGCCTTCCGCCCCGGCGACGTGCTCTCCAGCCGCAAGGGCCTCACGGTCGAGATACACAACACCGATGCCGAAGGTCGCCTGATCCTTGGCGACGCTCTGACTCGGGCGAGCGAGGAGGAGCCGGAACTCATCATCGACTTCGCGACCCTCACTGGCGCAGCGCGCGTGGCGCTTGGCCCCGACTACGCCGCGATGATGGCAAGGAAGGACGAAACGGCAGCGGAAATGACCGAGGCGGGCAAGGCCAACGATGACGAGCCGTGGCGTCTGCCTCTGCCCGACAGCTACCGCGAATATCTCAACTCCGATATCGCCGACATCTCGAATGCGCACACCAACCCCTATGCAGGGGCGAGCGTCGCTGGCCTGTTCCTAGACCGCTTCGTGGGCGAAGGGATTGACTGGGTGCACTTCGACACCTTTGCATGGCGCCCCTTCCCCAAGCCCGGCCGCAGCAAGGGCGGTGCCGCCTACGGGCTGCGCGCAGCATGGCACATGCTGCGGAACCGCTTCGAAGGGTGAACGTTTCCAAGCAAGCGATGCGGCTAACTTGCCGATCAGAGCAAGTGCCGCTAAGCGCCGCGAGAAGGGGCGAATAGGAAAATAATCTGAATGAGCGGCGCTAGCAGCGACAATCACGAATACACGGTTCCTGAAGGTGCACTGGGCTTGAAAGGCCCGGTCGAAAAGCCTGCGCCCGGAACGCTCGCGCTGCGCGGCGACTTGGCTCACATCGCGCTCGCCGGGAAGCATCTCGCTGCGCATTACGTCATCCCGCATGTCCGCACGATCGGAGAAGGCGGCGCAGACGTGATGGAAAATACGCGCGACGATTCGCCAATCATCACCCGCTTCGAAGCCGGGACCGAGATCGAGGTTCTCGACGTTGCAGGTGAATGGATCTGGGGCTGCCTCGGTCCGCAAGGCCCGAGCGGCTACATGAAGGCCCATTGCCTCGCTGACTGATCCGGCTATGGCTTGGCGCCATGGCTACCCGCATTTTCATCGATGGTGCTGCCGGGACGACCGGCCTCGAAATCCGTGACCGGCTTGAGGCGCGCGACGAATTCGAGTTACTCGTGCTGGACGATGCGCAGCGCAAGGACGTTACCGCGCGCAAGGACGCCCTGCACGAGGCGGACGTCGCGATCCTGTGCCTTCCCGACGACGCGGCACGCGAAGCGGTGCAGCTGGCGGAAGGGTCGGACACACGGATCATCGACGCATCGAGCGCACACCGCGTGGCTGATGGCTGGACATACGGCTTCCCTGAGCTGATCGGGCATGACGAGGTCGCGAATGCGCGCTTCGTGAGTAATCCAGGGTGCTATCCGACCGGCTTCCTCGCGCTGGTTGCGCCTCTGGTCCGCGCCGGGTTGCTGCCAGCCGACTGGCCCTTCACCGTCAACGCGGTCAGTGGATATTCGGGCGGCGGCAATGCGCTGATTGATCGCTTCGCAGCCGAGCCGGACATCGCTTTCCGCACCTATGGCCTCAACCTCGCGCACAAGCACCGGCCAGAGATGAAGCTTCACGCGGGGCTCAAGCACGAAGTCCTGTTTGCCCCTTCGGTGGTACCGGCTTTGCGCGGAATGATAGTCGAGGTGCCCCTGCACCTTGGGGCGATGTCTACCGATCCGCACTCCGACAGCCTGCGCGCCGCGCTGCTCGATTTCTATTCGGGATCGCGGGTCGTAAAGGTCGCCGAAGGCGAGGCACCGAACGAGTTGCTGCTGCTCGATGGAGCGCCAGCCAATGATGGCCTCGAGCTGTTCGTGTGCGGCAATGAGGGCGGTTGGAATGTGCGCCTCATCGCCCGGCTCGACAACCTCGGCAAGGGCGCGTCCGGAGCCGCAATCCAGAATCTCAACATCATGTGCGGACTGCCTGAAGCAACCGGGCTGCGGCTCTAAATTGCCGCGCGCACTGCCCAAAATTTAGGCAGCGATCGCCCTCCCCTTAAGCACGGTTGCGCTGCGATGCACAATCATGCACTGAAACTGAGCACTCCGAATGATCCTTGCGCCCGCGCGGGGATCGGCTACCGAAGTGTAACTGCCGTTGGCACGATTCTTGATCGATAAATGCCAAGAACATGCACCGGCTCAGGTGCAGATACGGGGAAAGCGTTCCAAGTGAAGAAGATCGAAGCGATCATCAAACCCTTCAAGCTCGACGAAGTGAAGGAGGCGCTCCACGAAATCGGCGTTTCCGGAATCACCGTTACCGAAGCACGCGGCTTCGGCCGTCAAAAGGGCCACACCGAACTGTATCGCGGCGCGGAATATGTCGTCGACTTCCTCCCCAAGGTAAAACTCGAAGTGGTCGTCCCCGATGACCAGGCCGACCGAGTGGTCGAAGCGGTCGCCGCTGCGGCCCAGACCGGACGGATCGGCGATGGCAAGATCTTCGTCTCCCCGATTGAGCGCGCCCTGCGCATCCGCACGGGCGAGACCGATGACGATGCAATTTGACGGGGCGATCTAACCAATAAGAGCTTTCCCGAATTTCCGCGCCCGGAGGGGGTACCTTGGGCGCACCTCTCGAACGAAAAATACCAACGCTGGAGATAACTACATGGCTAGTGCGAAAGACGTCGTAAAACAGATCAAGGATGGCGACATCGAGTGGGTGGACCTTCGCTTCACCGACCCGAAGGGCAAGTGGCAGCACCTGACCATGGCAGCGAGCGTCATGGACGAAGACGCGCTTGACGACGGCCTGATGTTTGACGGCTCCTCGATCGAAGGCTGGAAAGCGATCAACGAAAGCGACATGATCCTCAAGCCGGACATGGATGCGGTCTATCCCGATCCCTTCTCCGAAACCCCGATGCTCAGCATCTTCTGTGACATTGTCGAGCCTTCCGACGGTCAGCTTTACGCTCGCGACCCGCGTTCGACCGCAAAACGCGCCGAAGCCTATCTCGCATCGACCGGCATCGGCGACACGGTCTACGTCGGGCCAGAGCCTGAGTTCTTCATGTTCGACGATGTCCGCTTCGAAGACGGCTATGCTGGCTCAGGCTACCGCATCGACGATATTGAGCTGCCGACCAACACCGGCACCGATTACACTGAATTGGGTGGTGGCAATATGGGCCACCGTCCGCGCGCCAAGGGCGGCTATTTCCCCGTCGCTCCGGTCGACAGCGCAATGGACATCCGCGGCGAGATGGTTTCCACGATGATGGAAATGGGTCTCAACATGGACAAGCACCACCACGAGGTGGCCGCTGCCCAGCACGAGCTTGGCATCACCTTCTCGACGCTCACCAAGACCGCCGACCAGGTGCAGGTCTACAAATATGTCGTGCAGCAGGTCGCCCACGCTTACGGCAAGACCGCGACCTTCATGCCCAAGCCTATCAAGGACGATAACGGTTCGGGCATGCACACGCACATGTCGATCTGGAATGACGGCAAGCCGACCTTTGCCGGCAACGAATATGCAGGCCTTTCGGAAACTTGCCTCCACTATATCGGCGGCGTCATCAAGCACGCCAAGGCGATCAATGCCTTCACCAACGCGACGACCAACTCGTACAAGCGTCTGGTTCCGGGCTTCGAAGCGCCAGTGCTGCTCGCTTACTCAGCGCGCAACCGTTCGGCATCGTGCCGTATCCCGTATGGCGCAGGCGAAAAGGCCAAGCGCGTCGAGTTCCGCTTCCCCGATGCGATCTGCAATCCGTATCTCGCCTTCTCGGCGCTGCTGATGGCGGGCCTCGACGGGATCGAGAACAAGATTCACCCGGGCGATGCCATGGACAAGAACCTTTACGACCTGCCGCCGGCAGAGCTCGCCGAAGTTCCGACCGTGTGCGGCAGCTTGCGCGAAGCACTCGAAGCGCTCGAGGAAGATCACGAGTTCCTGCTCAAGGGCGATGTGTTCTCGATGGACCAGATCGAAGCTTACGCAGAACTCAAGTGGGAAGAGCAGCTGCGTCTCGAAACGACACCGAGCCCGGTTGAATTCGACATGTACTACTCCAGCTGATACAACAGCCGGGAGTTATCAAGACACCCAAGATCCATACCCTTGGATGCAAGGAAGGCCGTTCGGGAAACCGAGCGGCCTTTCCTTTTGGTGCTTAAGACTTTTCAGTCCTCCAGCATGCCCCGCTTGCGGGTCGCGAGGATCGCTCCGACGAGGCAGGTTGCGGTCAGCAGCGAGATCCAGTCGAGCGGTGCGAGCGCACTGATAAAACCGAGATGCGCGACCACCGACCACGTCCCGCCGATCAGCAGCGTCAGATACATGCCGTAGGTGCAGGTCTCAGCGTTCACGCCCTGCCACAGCTCGTCATATTCGCGCAGCAGGCGCCACGAGCTGTAGACGAAACCAATGAGCAGCACGCCCATCACGGCGAGCAGCACCGGGCTGCCAAAGAGGCCAAGCGGCTCGGCGAGCGCGAGGACGATCAACGCGCCGCCCCACGCACCGCCGCCAAGGGCGCTGAGGCCCATCATGGGGCGCTCGTCTTCCCATTCCTCGATGTCCTCGAACATCCTCATGGCCATTCCCGCCTTGGGAAAGGTGAAGCCGATGCCGACGATCACAGTGCACATGACCAGGATGAAGCCGATCAGGATGGCGACAATCTGCGAGACATTGATGTCGATCACCTCGCCATTCGCTCCCCCAGTGATCAGGTCCGCGCCAATGTAGCCAGCCACCGCTCCCGATAGCGCGCACGCGGCGATGGAGTACCAGTAGGAGCGCTTCTTCTTGGTTTCGTCGGTCTTGGTCATGGCTGTCATTTTCCGTTTCCTGCGCCTAGCGGTGAGTGAGATCAGCCGCCGACAATGCCGCGGCGGGTCGAGGTCCAGAGGGTTGCGAGGATGATCATGCCCCACAGGATGTTGACGATGTCGAGGAAGCTTGGCCCGGCCGCGATACCGAGGTGGCCCAGAACTGCCCAGCCGCCCCCAACGATCAGGATCATGTAATAGCCGATCACCGTCGCCTCACTCGCGGCGGCGAGCATCAGCTCGTCCATCATCACCCAGCTTTTGCGATAGGACGCGATGCCAAGGAGGACGAACATCGCAAAGATGCCGAATGCGGTCCCCGGCGCGAGCAATCCGAACGGTTCAGCAAGTATCAGCGTGCCGATTGCGAAGCCGAACTGCATCGCGCTTGCACCCTGCCAGCGGAACAGCTCGGGCTGATCGGCGATATCGTCGGCCTCCATTTCCAAGAGCTTGTGGAGTTGCTTGGGGAAGGACACGGCAGCAAAGGCCGCGATCCCGCCGAAGATGTATGCAACCGCCAGAAGCGCTGCGATGTAGACCGCAGGTTCGCGCGGCGCGGTGTCGGTCAAGGCCCACAGGTCGACGTCGCTGAAGCCCACATAGAACCCGGCCACAAGGCCAACAACTACGCCGATCCCGACCGACGGTCCCAGCATCTTCGCGATTTTCTGCATCGTCCCGCGTTCTTCAGACATTGTGTTGCTCCCCATCATGCGTCCGGCTCCCAGTGATCGATAAACAAGTCAGGCACGCTCACCCCGAACAGCTTCGCCATGCGCAGCGCCAGCGGAAGCGAGGGATCGTATTTATCGGTTTCGACCGCGTTGATCGTCTGCCGCGAGACGCCAAGCCGCCGGGCCAGTTCGCCCTGGCTCCAGCCTTCGGCCTCACGGTGATATTTCAGGCGGTTTTCCAATTCAGATCCCTTGAGCCCGCTGGTGATTCGGGCCTGTAAAGAGCTCTTTACTGACAAGAGGTCTTTACAGTCAAGAGCTCTTTACAAGCATCTTCGCAATTGGCTTGACTGGACGAGCAAATGGGAGTGAGTGCGTCAGCGATGCTGCGCGATCCGATCCGATTGATACCGCTGCTTTTTCTGGCGCTGATCCTGGTCGGAACGGCGCTTCTCGCCCTACCGGTCGCGACCAGCGATGGAAACGCCGCGCCGCTGCTCACAGCCTTCTTCACCGCCACCTCTGCCGTATCGGTCACAGGGCTGATCGTGGTCGACACGCCGGTCTACTGGTCAATGTTCGGCCAGATCACGATCCTCGTCCTGTTCCAGATCGGCGGCTTCGGGATCATGACCGCGGCGACCTTGTTCGGGCTGATGCTCGGGCGCGGGCTTGGGCTTCGAGAGCGCATGGCAACACAGGTCGAGCGCAACCGGATCGAGCGCGGCGATGCGGTCTCCGTGATTAAGCTGGTGCTCGCCATCACGCTGGTGATCGAGGTAGTGGTCGCAGCGATCCTGACTGCACGCTTCCATCTCACGCACGACTTCGCGCTCGGCTCGGCGCTGTGGCACGGCATTTTCCATTCGGTGAGCGCGTTCAACAATGCCGGGTTCTCAAGCTTTTCCGACAGCGTGATGAGTTTTCAGGGCGACCCCGTCATCCTCTCGCCAATCATGCTCGCGGTCATCATCACCGCGCTCGGCTTTCCGGTCATGCAGGACTTGCGCGCCGAAAAGCTCAAATGGTCGAGATACACGCTCCACACCAAGATTACCCTGCTCGCGACCGGGGTTCTGCTCGTCACCGGGTTTATTGCCATGCTCGGCATGGAATGGGGCAATCCCGACACGCTCGGCCCGATGGCGCTCGGCGAGAAAGCGCTCAACGCCGCGTTCCATTCGGTCATGCCGCGCACCGCGGGCTTCAACAGCCTCGATGTCGGCAGTTTCCGCGATGAGACGATCACGGTGAATTACCTGCTCATGTTCATCGGCGGCGGCAGCGCGGGCACCGCCGGCGGCATCAAGATCACCACATTCGTCGTGCTTATCGCGGTGGTCGTTTCCGAGATCCGCGGTCAGCGCGACTCGGGCATTTTCGACCGCCGCTTCGGCTCGCATATCGAACGCCAGGCGCTTGCCGTTACCGTGCTGGCCGGATCGCTGATCTTCCTCGCAACGCTCTACATCGCCTCGATCACCGACCTCGCGTTCGAGCGGGTCCTGTTCGAAACTATCTCAGCCTTTTCGACCGTTGGCCTGTCGATGGGCATCACCGGCGACCTGCCGCCGAGTGCGCAATTCGTGATCACCGTCCTGATGTTTGTGGGCCGCGTGGGAACCATTACGGTGGCTACAGCGCTTGCATTGGGAAGCGGTTCGCGAACTTTCCGCTATCCAGAGGAGAACCCGATTGTCGGCTAAAGGAAAGCGCCCCGTCCTCGTCATTGGCCTTGGCCGCTTTGGCGGCGCCGTTGCCGAAACGCTCGAACGTATGGGCCATGACGTGATGGGCGCAGACACCGATCCGGCGCGCGTGCAGGATTTCGCCTCGGCCCTGACCAAGGTGGTCGAAGCCGATTGCTCGCACTCGCGCACGCTCACGGACCTCGGCGCTGCCGAATTCGAAGCGGCGATCGTCGGGATCGGCAACGATATCGAGGCAAGCGTGCTCACCGTGCTTGCGCTTTCCGAACTGGGCGTTGCCAATATCTGGGCCAAGGCGACCAACCAGAAACATGCGCGCATCCTCGAACGGATCGGAGCAACCCATGTGGTCTTCCCCGAGCAACGTATGGGTGAGCGCGTCGCGCATCTCGTCAACGAACGCCTGCTCGATTTTATCGCTTTCGACGACCATTTCGCCATCGCCCGGCTCAAAGCGCCGCAGGCGATCATCGGCCTGCCGCTCGTCACCAGCGAATGCCGCAAGAAGCACGATGTGACGGTTGTAGGCGTGAAGCGCGAGGGCGAGGATTTCATCCACGCAACGCCAGACACGCTGATCATGCCCGATGACGAGTTGGTAGTATCGGGCCGGATCGACCGGATCGAGGCATTTTCGGCGCTCGTTTCCGAGTAGTACCCTCGCCTGCTTGCCGACGCGGCGGAGCCCAAACCATTTTCCTACTCGGCCCTCTTGTGCCTAATAGGTCGACCTCGCTTTCCAACAGCACACGAGGTCCGACCCTATGCCCGCCAAGAAACCCTATTCGCGCTATCGTCTGAACCGCACGCTGATCTTCGATGCCGTGCGTCGCTTGCGTGGGCGCGGTTTTCGCCAGTCCGAGGTCGATGCGCTCGACGATGCGATTGATGCAGCACAGCGCCAGAAGAGTGACACTTCGGGCGCGCAGGCTGACGCTCTCAGTGAACAGGGTGACACAATTGGTAGCGAAAGTGACACTTTGGGCCGCAACGTTGACGCTTCGGCGCTTTCTCCCCTGGACCGTGTAACATGCGGTCCATCGGTTCCTCACATACGACGAAGCGATCGCAAGTCGCCGCGCCGAATTGGCGAGGCTGGCATCGCTCTCATCAAGCAGTTCGAAGGCTGCGCGCAGCTGCGCCGGGACGGGCTCGTGGGCGCCTATCCCGATCCCGGCACGGGCGGTGATCCGTGGACCATTGGCTGGGGTGCGACAGGTATCGACGACCAGACCGGCCTTGGAGAACGGATCGGCCCTGCGACCGTGTGGACGCAAGATCAATGCGATGCGCGGCTCGCCCGCGATCTCGAACGCTACGCAGCCGAGGTTGCGCACGCGATTGGAAGCGCTCCGACGACGCAGGGCCAGTTCGATGCGCTGGTGAGCTTCCACTACAACACCGGCGCGATCCACAAGGCGACGCTGACAAAGAAGCACAAAGCAGGCGACTACGCTGGCGCGGTCGCGGAGTTCGCGCGCTGGAAGCATGCGGGCGGGCGGGTGCTCAAGGGACTGGTGCGCCGACGCGCCGAGGAGGCGAAGCTCTACGCGAGCGGCTGAACCGGGCGGCTAGTAATCCCGGCTGATCTCGGCGAGCACGCTGTCGCGCCCGATAGTCGTCACCGTGCCCAGAAGTGCGAGCCAGCTGGTGATCCGGTACTCAAGCTGGGTCGCGCTGTAGCCCTGACCGTCGGTGACAAGCTCGACATAGACCCTGCGGCCCAGGTTCTTGCCAAGCGCGACGCCCGTGCCCCGGCCAAGCGCCGGGTCTGCAGAGACGATGCGCAACTGGTCGAGACCGATGGAATTGCGTAGCTGGCCGATCGGGTCGATGCCCCCGCCCCCGCCCTGCAAAGCGGCAAGCGCAGCGCCGAGCTGGATAGCATCGGTGGCCGATAGCGAAGTGACCGATCCGCCAAACAGCAGCCGGGCGAGGATCTCCTCCTCCGGCAGCGCTGGGACGGAGGAGAAAGCGACTTCGGGCGTCTGGGCATTGCCGGTGATGTCGATGGTGACGTCGGTGCCATTGGCGCTCGCCTGCGCTTCGATATTGAGCCGCGGGTCGATGGGGACGTTGGCGTCGAACTCGATCCGGCCCTCGGTCAGCTCGAAGCGGGTTCCGGCAAAGGTATAGGCGCCCCGAACCAGCCGCGCTTCGCCGCCCATGCGCGGGTCGTCGACCGTGCCGCGCAGCGCGATGTCGATGCCCCATTCGCTGTCGAGTCCAAGGCCATCGACCGCAACCCGGCTCGGCGTGCTGGCATCGATCAGGTAGCGCCATTGGCTGGTGGGCCCGGTGCTGCGAGCGGCGACTTGGTCGGGGCGGTTGATCTCGGTCGTGGCGATGGACGGGAGCCGCATGTCCTCGGCCGCGATGCCGAGCGCCCAGCTCGCTCGGTCGACGCTGACGCGGCCCGCAATGGCGCCGCCCGTGCCGTCCGAGACGATGCGTAAGGGGCCAGTGATCGTTGCGTCGAGGCCATTGCCATTGAGCAGACGGGCAGAAGAGGCGGCAGCGCGGATGTCGATCTGCGGGCCTCGGGTGGCGGACATGCCGGCAAGGTCGACAAAGCCGCTGCCCGAAACAGAGCCGCCGCCGCTAGTCGATCCGGAGAAGCGGGTGAGTTCCAGTCGCGACCCGGCGAAGCGTCCCCGCGCGCTCACATCGGTGATATCGGTGCCCGAGATCGCGCTCTGCAAGCGCAGGTCGTCACTGGCGAGGTCGCCGGTTATGCTCGGATTGGAGAGCGTGCCCTTCGCGCGCGCATCGATGGTGACGGGTCCGGTGAGGTCGAAAGTCTCGATCCCGGCAAGCCGCCACAACGACTGCGCGGGCCCTTCATAGCCGAGCGCCGCGTCGAGCCGTCCGCGCATGATGCGATCCGCGAGGTCACCCCCGGAACGAAGCCCGGTCACTCGGCCCTCAAGGCTTCCCAATCGCCGCTCGCCTTCGAGCAACCGAGCGCCCACGGCAAGCTCACGCGGGGAAAGGTTGGCGACCGCGAAGACGTCGATTGGGCGAGACGACAGGACAAGGCCCGAGCGGGTGAAGTCGTCGATCCGCACCCGCGCATTGCCGGTCGGCGGGCCGCTGCCGACCTGGTCGTAAGTGAGCACACCCGAAAGCCTGCCGCCAAGGCCAAGCTCGCTGCCAGCAAGGTCGACGAGCCGCAGCGGCATGCTTGCCATGCTCGCTTCAAGCGAAATCCGCTCTCCGCCAAGCGTGCCTTCGAGGATGGTGTAGCCCCGCGCAAAGCCGATCTGGGTCGGCGCGAGGCGATAGCCGCCATCCTCCAGCGGGGTCAGCACGGCCCTGCGCGGCATGGTGATCGGGCGCCCGCCATACTCGCCCTGCGCGATCACCGCGATGCGCTCGGGCGCAAACTGGCCATCGAACTTGAGAGCGAAACGGTCGGCGCGGCGACCTGCGATGGAGGCCTGCATGGTGCCGCTGCCGTCCACGATCTCGCCGGTCGCATTGAAGGCGGCGATGTTGAGCGCGCCGTACTCGAACCCGGTCCCTTCGACATCGGCCTCAATCCGGCTGGACGATGCATCGAACGCCCCGCTCGCATTGATGTCAGCATAGGCAAGCGCAATCGGGGTATCGCCGGTGAAGCGCGCTTGCCGCGCTACGAGGTCAAGCTCAAAGCCTTGCACACCGGTGTTGCTCGGCGTCAGCAGGATGGTGCCATCAAGCCCGCCGCCGCTGACATCGAGATTGCCCGCGACACCATTATCGGCGAGCGCGAGCGCGAGCGCACCCGTTACGTTGGTGCGCGACACCTCGAGGCTGCGGATCGCGATGCGGGTTGGCGCGTCGGCGGGAAGCTCGATGCCAAGCGCACCGTCGAACGGTCCGAGAAGCGAACCGCCGGCGACGTCGATGGCAAAACCATCACCCTCTGGCGCGATGTCGAGCCGCACATCGGTAAGCCCAGCCGCTGGGAGCGGGTCGGCGAGCACGAGCTGCGCACGCGGCCCGTCGCCCGCAATCTCGGCATCGAAGGTAAAGCTGCCGTACTCGACATGCTCACCCGATCCTTCGAGCAACGTGCGCTCGCCCACAATCCGGCTGTCGAGCGCGAGGTCGAGTCGCTCGCTGTCGAGCACCACGTCTTGCAGAACGATCGGGTTGCCGGAGCCCATGTCGAGCGCGCCTTCGAAGCGCACTTCCTCGCCAGCGAGATTGGCGATCGAGGCATTTCTCACATCGCCCAGACGCCCGGAAAGATCAGCCCGCACGCTCCAGGGAATACTGCTCCCGAACCTCGCAACAAGCCTGGCCTGCGCGGTCACCTGCCCGACATCATCAATGGCAAGGCCACGCGCAGTCACCGGTCCAGCGAGCGCGTAGACGCCCCGCGCGGTGTCGCCGCGCAGTGTGAGCTGCGCCAAGAGGTCGGGGAATGTCAGGCGGGCATTGTCAGCCTCAAGCCGCCCTTCGCGAAGGCTCAGAAGCCCGGTCAGGTTGCCATTGACGAGACGCGGATCGACCAGTTCGAGACCGGTCTCGACCCGCTGTGCATCCACATTGAGAGGCACGAGAAATGCCTCTCCGTTGTATGTGGCCGCCCCTGACTGAACGAGGTCGATCACCGTTGCCGTGCCTGCAACGTCCAAGGTCTCGACGCTCAGCTCATGCTCAATCACAAGGTCGCGAAATGGGCCGTCGAGGACCGCAGAGAGACGCGCTCGTTCGAACCGGGCCGTCTCGCCGAGCAAGTCGGGATCGCGCAGGCGGGCATTGGCGGCGAACTCATCTGCCCGGTTCCCGGCAAGGTCGAGCGCGCCGTCGCCGCGCAGGTCGAGCGCGCTTGTGACGGCTGCGATCTCGCCGTCAAAAACGCTCTCTTCCAGCGTGCCCGAAAGTGCAAGCGAGGTCGCATCGCCGAGGGCGCGGGCAATAATGGTGCCCCCTTGCAGGCGCGGCGAAACCTGGCCGAGCGCGGCATAGGTTCCCGCGTTGTTGGTAAGCTGGAACCCGGCTACGCGGCTGCGCTCATCGCCATCTTCGCGCATCACCAACGCATGGCCGAGCCACTGGGTCCATGTGCCCTCGCCTGCAACCCTTGCATCGTAGGCCGCGTCCAATCCAGCAAGCGCGGCGAGCGGACCATCGGCAGCGGCGCGGTAATCAAGCGCGAGGTCGAACCGGTCGCCATCCGGCTCGGCATCGAGCAGCAGCTCAATCCGGTCCTCTGGCCCGAAGCGCCCCTCGGCATCGACCAGCGCGCGGCCTGAACGAATGTCGATCTCCGCCTCGAAATCGACACGCTGCGCGCGCTCGCCCGCCAGACCCGGAGCAAGGATTAGATTGTCGATCTCGAACTGATCGACACGGATATCGAAATCGGGAAGCAGAGGTGCATCCGGATCGCCGGGAAGCAATTCGGGCAGACGCTCAAGCCGTCCTCGCCGCGCAGTCAGCTCGCGAATGTCGATGCCGCTCCAAAGCCAGCTCAGCGGTCGCCAGCTCAGTTCAACTTCAGGGATCGTGAGGAAAGCGCCCTGCGGGTCGAGCAGCGTGACATCGTGCAGGGTGGATTCGCCGTAGATGTCGCCTTCGATCCTGCCGACTTGAAACCTGAGCCCGGACGCGGGAGCAACCTGTGCAATCTGGTCTGCAACGAAGCGCTTGCCGATTGGCGTTGCAAGAAACAGCGCGATGAGGACAAGCGGCAAGAGCAGGATCGCAAGCACCCAGCCGGCGCGCTTGGCCCAGCGCCGCTTGCGCTTGCGTTGCGGTGCCTCGTTCTCCGCTTCGGTCACAAGATCGTCCTCGTCAGCCATCAAAAGGCCTGACCAAGACTGACATAGACCACCACCGGCGCGTCAAACTCGGTTGGGTTCAAAGGCACGCCGACATCGACGCGGATGGGGCCAAAGCTGGTCTTGTAGCGCACCCCAATCCCTGCGCCCGCGCGTACCACGTCAAAGCTCGGGCGTGCATCGCGCGAAATCGAGCCGATATCAAAGAAGGGAACGACCTCGACCGCGCCATCGAGAAAACCTGTCTGGATGCGTGCTTCGACCGCGCCTTCGAGCAGCGAGCCGCCGCCTAGTGGTTCGCCAAACTCGTTACGAAGGCCGATCGCCTGAAAGCCATAACCGCGAACCGATCCGCCGCCGCCCGAATAGAGCCTGCGCGATGGAGCGAGTTCAAATGCATCTGCTCCGATGATCGAAGCGGCCGCAAAACGTGCCGCGACGACGTGTTCACCGACAGATTGGTAGTAGCTCGCGTCGACGCGGGCGCGCACATAGTAGCTCTGTTCACCGAGCGTGCGCGAGACTTCGGGAGCGGCAAATCCAGTGACACGGAAACCCTCTGTCGGGTCAAGCAGGTCGTCGGTTGCATCAAGCGTGGCGCTGCCGAACAGGCTCCCGATCAGGTATTCCTGACGCGGGCGCTGGATGCCGTTGGTGATCCGGTTGCGTTCGTCCGTGTAGAGCACCTCCGCACCGATCTGCCAGCTGAGCGGCTTCTGGAACAGCAGGTTCGAAACCCGCTCGAACGCCCCGCGAAGCGCGACGGTTCGCGCATCGACCGCTTCGGTCTCGATGTCGCTTGCATAGGCGTCGATGGTGAGCACCTGATCGCGATCGCGGAAGTTGTTGCGGCGATAGGTGACGCTCGCCAACTGCTCGCGCGTTCCGAGAATACCGCGCAGTCTGAGCGCACCTTCAGGCGGGAACAGATTGCGGTGCTCCCAACCAGCCTCAACCTTAATGCCGTCCTCGGTTCCGTAGCCGATCGCGCCCGAGACCGTGCGCAAGGGGGCGCGCTCCATCGCGATGTCGAGGGCGACTTCACCCGGGTCACTGCTTTCCGGCTCGGTGGTCTCGCGCGGGGTGATGGCAACGCTTGAGACCAGGCCAGTTGCGAGGATCGCTCGGCGCAGGTCGGACTGCATGCTGGTCTGATAGACGTCGCCCGGATCGAAGCGCGCAATGCGCTGAAGATGGCGCGAGGAGAGAAAAGCGGGGTCCTCGCTGACAATTTCGCCGAAGACATACTTGCCACCCGGCTCGACTGGTAACGCCAGATCCCCCTGATCGCGGGCGTGATCGATCGTCAGGCGAGGCTCGTCGATCTCGGCAAAAGGATAACCGTTCTCGCCAAATGCGACGCGCAGCGCATTCTCGCGCTCAACAATGCGGTCGGCATAAAGCGGGTCGCCCGACTGGATCGCAAAAACGTCGCGCAGTTTTGTCTGGTCGGGGTCGGCCAACTGGTCGAACGCGCCAAGATCAATCTCGCCAAACGAGTAACGCGGGCCCGGCAGGATATCGAAGCGCACGCTGGGGTCGAGGTCGACAGGGCGCTGCGCATCGTCGCGTTCCTGATCGGCGAAACCGCGGCGGCCACCCGAAAGCTGGCGAATGATCTCGCCATCATAATAGCCGTAAGTGCGCAGGACCTGGTCTAGCAATTCCTGGTCAGAGCGCGCCCGCGCGGCGAGTTGCGGGACGGTGTCCTCATCGGATTCGAGCGCCTCGACCGCTGAAAGCGCGACAAAGCGATCGATGAATGCGCGGCGCTCCGGAAAATCGACCTCGTCAGTGGGAAATGCGAGCGTCAGTTCGTCGCTGATCTCGTATTCGGTGAGCGGAGGCAATTCGACGAGATTGGGCGCTTCGATTTCGGCGAAGGAAGGACGGTCCGGGTCCGGCTCAAGCCTCCCGGGCTCCGGGATCGCGAGCGCATCGAGAGCTGCGTCAAGGTTGAACGGATCGGAAGGGCTGGAGGAAAGGTCGGCTTCGATCTGACCGCTCGGTGTTTCCTCGTCCTCCAGCGGTTCATCAACCGGCGGCGGACCTTGCTGCGCCCCTGACCCTTGCGCCGCCCAGCTTTCTGCGTCGGTGGTTGCGTTTTGCGGGATGAGGTCGTCGAGCGTTCGCGGAGTCTGCGGTGGTGCGGGCGGACGCGGCTCAGCTTGCGGCTGCGAGGGTTGTTCGTCCTGCGCGGTCTGCGCGCCGGTTGCCTGCGTCGAAGCCGCAATTTCCTGCCCGGTGGCCGAAGCACCGGATGCAGTCAGTCCAGCCGCGAGGGCCAGATCGAGCAGGAATAAGCGCAATAAATTAGCTCGCCGGGAATTTCACGGGTTGTCCGTCTTTACCCCTAGCACCGTCGATTGTTCCCGCCTTTTTGTCGCGCGGTGCCGTGGCTGCGGCGATCAGACGACTTTGCTCATCGCGGTTCATGCGCTGCCACCCTTCGCGGGTCAGGCGCTCAAGCGGGCGATAGCGCACCTTGTACTGCATACGCGGGCTGCCATCGACCCAGTAGCCGAGATAGACATAAGGCAGGCCGCTGCGGGCAGCGCGCTGGATGTGGTCGAGAATGATGTAATTGCCGAGCCCTGCGCGCCCCTCATGATCGGGATCGTAAAACGAATAGATCATCGACAGGCCATCGCCCTGGCGATCGGTCAGGCAGGCACCGACAAGGCGGCCAGGTTCGCCGCTCTCTGTGGGTTCGCGATATTCGGTCAGAGTGCTGGTCACAGGCGTGTGCTCGACCATATCGGCATAATCGAGTTCGTCCATCGTCGACATGCCGCCATCGGGATGGCGCACCGATAGATACTTGGTCAGAAGCTCGAACTGTTCATCCGTTGCCCAGGGGCGGCACTCGGTCACGATGAGGTCGCGGTTGCGCTTGATATCGCGTTTCTGCGTGCTCGACGCCTTGAACTCGCTTGCGACCACACGGACCGAAACGCATGCCTGACAATCAAGACAGCTGGGACGGTAAGCGACGGTCTGGCTGCGGCGAAAGCCAATCCGGCCAAGCGCCTCATTCAGCTGATCCGCATGCGCACCCTTGAGTTCAGTGAAGACCTTTCGCTCCTGTCGTCCCGGAAGATAGGGACACGGCGCTGGGCTCGTCACGAAGAAACGGGGGAAGCGGATCGGGGCCGTCACGGGTCTGGCGGGTCCTCTTGCGGTGGTTCACTCGTGGAGATCACCCGCACGAATGGAGAATCAGCGATGTCTTTATTAAGACATTCTTATGCCTTTTCGGTTCCCGCGGTAAAAGACCCTTAACCACAAATCAGAGTGAAAATTGGGTTACTTTGCACAAGACTGAGTATCGAATTGCGCAAGATCGGAGCAATGATTCACAAGTGCGCGAGTGCGCGCCTCGAATTGGGTCAGTTCTATCCGGCGACTAATTTAGCTCGACCACCTGCACCTGGTACTTAGCGCCGCGCAGCGCCTCAACCAGACGTTCGACCTGCCCCGCATCGCGCGCTTCGCATTCGATATCGGTGATCAGACCCTTCGCCGGAAGGGTGGTGAAGATGCGCTGGTGGTAGATCTCAATGATATTGACGTTGTGCTCGTCGAACAGGCGCATGACCTTGAAAAGCGCGCCCGGACGATCCTGCAAGGTAACGCGAAGACGCGCGAGACGGCCCTGACGCGCAAGGTCGCGCAGCAGTACGTTGGCGAGCAGGCGCGTATCGATATTGCCGCCGCACAGAACGAGGCCGACCGTCTTTCCTGCAAAACGCTCCGGGTTTTCCAGCACGGCAGCCAAGCCTGCTGCGCCTGCACCTTCGACCACCGTCTTCTCGATCTGGAGCAGGAGCGAGACTGCCTTTTCAAGGCTTGGCTCATCGACCAGCAGGATGTCGTCGACCCGTTCCTTGATGACCTGCGAGGTGAACTCGCCGGGGTTCTTTACCGCGATACCTTCGGCCAAGGTGTCGCCGCCGCAATCGTGGCTCTCGCCCTTGAAGCGGTCGAACATGCTTGGGAAGAGGCCCGCCTGCACACCGACCATCTCAATGTCGGGATTAAGCGTCTTGGCGACCGTCGCCATGCCTGAGATCAGACCGCCGCCTCCGATTGGCGTGACGAGGCAATCGAAGTCGTCCTTCAATTCGAGCATCTCGAGCGCGACCGTGCCCTGCCCAGCAGCAATATGCGGATCGTCGAACGGGTGCACGAATGTCAGCCCTCGTTCGATCTCCAGCTCGCGGGCATGGGCGTTCGCTTCATCGAAAGTCTCACCGTGAAGCACGACGTTGCCGCCCACGCTCTCGGTCTGCATCACCTTCACCGTCGGCGTCGTCTTGGGCATCACAATCGTGACCGGTACACCCAGACGGGTGCCGTGATAGGAAAGCCCTTGCGAATGGTTGCCCGCCGAGGCTGCGATCACGCCGCGCTCACGCTGTTCATCGGTCAGCTGCAGCAACGCATTGAGAGCGCCGCGCTCTTTATAGGCAGCCGTAAACTGGAGGTTTTCAAACTTCAGCCAGATATCCGCGCCGGTAATTTCCGAGAGCGTAATCGAATGCATCATCGGCGTTTTCACCACCGAACCTTCGATACGTGCGGCAGCGGCTTTCACGTCTTCGAGCGTGAGATCGGCCGGTGTGGCCGTGGCTTTGATGCTTTTGTCTGGCGCGTTCATGATGGGCGCAAGGGGTAGGCCTACATTGCCGTAAGGGCAATTCGAATTGGCAGGTTTGCCGACAAGAATTGCTTGCCTCCCACAGCAATTGCGCTTTGCCGCGCTGACGGATTGGCAATGCGCGGAATTGCGATTAGGCACGCGCACATGACTGCTTCCAAGAGGATCGCTTTTCTCGGGCTTGGTGTGATGGGAGGCCCGATGTGGGGCCATCTGGTTCGCGCCGGGCACGAGGCAACCGGCTACAATCGAAACTTCGCAAAGGCCGAAGAATGGAGCGATCGTCTGGGTGACGAGGGCCTCGTTGCCCCGATCGAAAGCGACGCGGCGACAGCTGTGAGAGGCAAGGATGTGGTGCTCGCCTGCCTCGGCAATGACGATGATGTGGCATCGGTCCTGTTCGGCGAAAACGGTGTGCTCGCGGCGATGAAGCGCGGGGCCACCTTCATCGATCACACGTCCGTTTCGCCGGGTCTGGCTCGCCGCATCGCGGATGAGTGTGAACGACTGGGTCTTCATGCCGTCGATGCGCCCGTCTCGGGCGGACAGGCAGGGGCCGAAAACGGAAAGCTCTCGATCATGTGCGGCGGTTCTGAAGAGGCGATGGCCTCGGCGCAGCCTGTCATGCAGGCCTACGCCGCGCGCATCGTGCATATTGGCGAAGCGGGTGCGGGCCAGACTGCCAAGGCGATCAACCAGGTATGTATCGCCGGCGTTCTCGCAGGCCTTTCCGAAGGCGTTCGGCTGGCGCAGGCGACCGGTGTCGATACCTACAAAGTGGTCGAAGCCATCAGCGGCGGCGCGGCCCAAAGCTGGCAGATGGAGAACCGCTGGCCCACCATGGTCAGCGGCGAGTTCGACTTCGGCTTTGCGATCGACTGGATGCGCAAAGATCTGGCCATCGCGCTTGAAGAGGCAGGCAAGCATGGCCTCGACATGTCGGTGACAAAACTCGTCGATCAATTCTATTCCGAAGTGCAGGCGGCCGGTGGAAACCGGCTCGACACCAGCGCTCTCGTCACGCGTTATCCCAAGGCATCCGATACGAAATGAGAATACCCATGATCCGCACGCTCCTCGCCGCCGGCGCTGTCCTTGTCGCAACGCCCGCGCTGGCCGACACGCTCATCTACAATGTCGACGGCGTGACCATCGACGAGGAAGGGGAGGTCAAGCGCTTCACCAGCCTCGTCTTCGATGATGACGGTATCATCACCCATGTGCTCGAACGCGGTGAAGATCGGCCCGATGGCATCGAGTTCGCAATGGACGGCGAAGGGCAGGTGATGCTGCCGGGCCTGATCGATGCGCATGTCCACGTCATGGATATCGGCTTTGCCGCGCTGACGCTCGACCTGTCTGACACGAACAGCCTCGAAGAAGCGCTCGCCAAAGTGGCCGAGTTTGCCGAAGCCAATCCGGGCCGTCCGTGGATTCTTGGGCGCGGCTGGAATCAGGAAAAGTGGGGCCTTGGCCGCTTCCCCACCGCAGCGGAACTCGACGCGATCGTTTCCGACCGCCCCGTCTGGCTGGAGCGCGCGGACAATCACGCGAACTGGGCCAACAGCGTTGCGATGGAGCAGGCGGGAATCACCGCCGAGACGCAAGATCCGGAAGGTGGGCGCATCATCCGCGATACAGACGGCAATCCGACCGGCGTTTTCATCGACAATGCAAGTTCGCTTGTCGGAAGCTTTGTCCCTGCCCCGCGCCCCGAGGACCGCGATGCAGCCTTCGCGATGGCACAGCAGCGCCTGCTCCAAAACGGTATCACCGCCGTTGCCGACATGGGTACGCCGGTCGTCGACTGGATGACCTTCCGCCGCTCGGCTGACCGTGGTGACCTGCGCATTCGCATCATGGCCTATGCCAATTCGCCCGAGGCTATGGAGCTGATTGGCGGGCCCGGCCCGACCCCGTGGCTTTACGAGGACAGGCTGCGCCTCAACGGTATCAAGCTCTATGTCGACGGTGCGCTGGGCTCACGCGGTGCGACGCTGAAAGAGCCATACTCCGACGAACCGAACACACGCGGAATTCCCATCACCTCGCCCGCGCAACTTCGCAACCGCATGAGCCGCGCTGCATTGGACAACTTCCAGACCGCCGTTCACGCCATTGGCGATGCCGCAAACGAGGACGTGCTGCTTGCGATCGAGGAGCTTTCGACAAGCTATAAGGGCGATCGACGCTGGCGGATCGAGCACGCTCAGATCGTCGATGTCGACGACCTTAAGCGTTTCGGTCAGCACGGAACAATCGCCTCGATGCAGCCGCTTCACCAAACGAGCGACATGTTCATGGCCGAGGCGCGCCTGGGAGAGGATCGTCTTGGCGGAGCCTATGCTTGGCGCAGCATTCTTGAGGTTGGCGGCCGGCTTGCTTTCGGGTCCGACGCGCCAGTTGAACCAGCCGACGTCTTCGCTGGCATCGCGGTCGCCATCAGCCGCACCGACGAAAATGGCCGCCCCTTTGGTGGCTGGCGCGCTCAGGAAGCGGTCAGCCGTGAACAGGCTCTTGCCGGGTTTACTTCCAATGCCGCCTATGCCGGTTTCGCAGATGGCCGGTTCGGGCGACTCGTGGTCGGCGAGCGGGCCGACTTCATCTTCGTCGATCGCGACCCGATGCTCGCTTCGCCAAGCGACATTCGCGAGACCGAAGTGCGCGAGGTGTATCTGGCGGGCGAACGGGTCTTTGCACGTTAGTCACTAGGCGAAACTCCCGAGAGGAGCAGACCGCACGCCTACGTAGTGACACGTAGAGCATTGATTTCGCGCACTTATTTCATATTCTGGTCATTACTTTCCTGAATGGAAGTGGTGCGGGTTTCGTCTCCGCAACAAGGCTGGAATACCCCGCCACGTTGCAATCGGATCGTGACCCGCTCCGGCACGGGAGATTGCTCACACTGTGCAATAGCTTGGTGCCAATGCGCGAAGGAGACCGCCTTATGAAGTTTCGTACCCTGGCCCTTGCCACCGCTGCCGCATCACTCGCGGCATCCCCAGCCATTGCTCAGGTCGCGTTCGAACGCGCCAGCGCGCCTGTAGAAGGCGAAAGCGAAGTTGCCGCTGGTGCGCCGACCCTGCTGCTTGGTCTGCTGGGTGCAGCAGCCGTGGTCGGCATCGTCGTCGCAGCGAGCGACGATGACGACGATCCCGTCAGCCCCTAGTCGGGCTTTACCGCCTCGTTCCTCACTTGGTTGGTCAAATGCGCGCGCTGCCCTCGCAAGAGGGCGGCGCGTTCATATTTGGGGATTTTCGGCCTGCGACCGTCCTAGTCAGCGGTGACGCTCGGATCATCGCCGCTTGCAACTTCATCGGGTTTTTCCTTCGCTGCTTCGCCAGCATCGGACTTGCCGCCAGCCCGCTTCATCGCCCTCTCCTGCACACGCATGAGCAAAAGCGAACCCTCGAACAGCAAAAGCAAAGGCACCGCAAGAATCACCTGGCTACCTGGATCAGGCGGAGTAACAATCGCGGCAAGCGCGACCACGCCCACGATCACATAACGGCGAGCACCAGCGAGCTGAGACCGCGTTACAATGCCGGCGCGGTGAAGCAGCATCAGCAGCACTGGCAGCAGGAAGGTGATCCCGAAGGCGAGGATGAACTGCATGACGAGACTAAGATAATCGCCTGCTGTGGGCAGCGCCTGGACCGACAGACCGCCCGCCTCGCCTCCAAATCCAAGAAAAAACCGGAAGGCAGTGGGCATCACCACATAGTAGGCGAGCGCCGCTCCACCGATAAACAACACAGGCGTTGCAATGAGAAAGGGCAGGAAAGCCTTCTTCTCATTTGCGTAAAGACCAGGGGCGATAAAGGCCCAAAGCTGGTTCGCAATGATCGGGAAGCTGACCATAAAGCCTGCAAACAGCCCGACCTTGAGCTCAACGAAGAAAATCTCCGGCAATCGCGTGAAGATCAGCTGTCCCTCGCCATCAGGGAACGCCTCTTTCAATGGCTGCACCAGAAATCCGAGGATCGGATCGGCGAAATAAAAACAGATACCGAAACCGACGAGAAGCGCGAAAACCGAGCGGACGAGCCGCGTGCGAAGCTCGATCAGGTGATCGAGCAGCGGTGCGCGTGTTTCGTCGATATCCTTGATTTCGAATGCCATCGCGCTGCTCTAGTCCTTTGACTCGGTAGCGCCGGGCGCAGGTTCAGGCTGGACGTCCTCGACAGCATCGCTCGCAGCTTTTGGCGCAGCGCTTTCAGCGGAGACAGATTTGGGAGCTTCAGGCTTTGGCGGCGGCCCGGTCATCACTGGCTCGCCACTGGCAGCTTCAGCGCTGGCGGCGGAGCGCTTCATGATCGCCTCGTTCTGCTCCTTCCACTTCTTCTCCATGTCCTCAAGCTCGGCTTCGCGGACCATCGCATCGATGCCTGTGCGGAAGTGTGAAGAAACCTTGCGCACCTTGCCGATCCAGCGACCGGCCGTGCGCATGGCATGCGGCATGTCCTTCGGCCCGATCACGAGGACCGCGACGATAATGATCACCAGTAGTTCAGCGGCGCCGATGTCGAACATGGATAGCCTTTACCGCTCCGTGCGGCGTGGGAGCGTTGGGAACTCAGCTTGCCGAGTCAGTCTTTTCGCTCGTCTTGGTGTCGGCGGGGGTCGCATCTTTAGCTGGCGCTTCAATCTGGGCGTTTGGCGCGGAGCTTGTGCTTTCCTCCTCGCTCATGCCTTTCTTGAAGCTCGAGATGCCTTTGCCAAAGTCACCCATCATTTCAGAGATTCTGCCACGTCCGAACAGGACAAGGACGACGAGCGCCACGATGAGGATTTGCCAGATTCCGATACCGCCCATGCGAATTCTCTCTTGATTGCCTCGTTAGAGGGGATGTTGCTGTCCCAATATAGGGATGATGCCCGCGCTGCGCCAGTCAGCAAACTTGATCAACCGGCAGCGGAGCATTCCTCGCCGTTTTCGTCGGCCTCCGGTGCGGCGTTGCAATCCTCTTGCGAGGTCGCCTCACTATCGGCTTCCTCACCGGTCTGCCCCATCGCTTCTTCGAAAGCCTCGTCCACCGGATCAAGGAGGCCAGCAGCCTTGAGTTCGTCGATCCCTGGCAAATCGCGCCGAGACGCGAGCCCGAAATGGTCAAGGAACTCGGGAGTTGTCGCGTAAATCACCGGGCGACCCGGCACTTCGCGGCGACCGGCGAGCTTGATCCAGCCTGCTTCCATCAGCACGTCGAGTGTTCCGCCGCTCGTCTGAACGCCGCGGATCGATTCGATCTCGGCCCGGCTTACAGGTTCATGGTAGGCTATGATGGCTAGCACTTCAGTCGCGGCGCGGCTGAGGCGGCGAACCTGCTCTTTCTCGCGGCGCAAAAGATGCGCCATGTCGGCTGCGGTTTCGAAATGCCAGCGCTTGCCACGCTCGACCAGTCGCACGCCTCGCATTTCGTAATGCGCTTGGAGCGCCTTGAGCCGATCGCGGATCAAAGGCTTTTCGCAATCACCCAGATGCGCTGCGAGCTGTTCGACTGTCAGCGGCTCTTCGGAAGCGAACAGGGTCGCCTCTAGCCCGCGTTCGATCTCGTCAGGCGCGCTGTCGACCTCGTCGCTCATGCGCTTGCCGCTTCCTTGAGCCTGCGGATCCGCAGCGGCGAGAACGCCTCTTCTTGCGCAATCTCTGCGCGCCCCAGTCGCGCCAGTTCCAGCGCCGCAACGAAGCTGGATGCCAAAGCCGATCTGCGCAGCGCAGGCTCGGCATGTTTGGGCAGGAAGTCGCGAATATCCATCCAGTCGAGCGTGACGCCAAGCATGGACGAGACCCGGTCGAGCGCGCTGTCGAGCGTCATGACCGGACGGTCTGAGACGTGATAGATGCGCGGCGCCGTGCGCGCCTTGACCTGTCCGTACGCCTGGATCAGCGAATAGGCATCAGAGCGCCACAGCGTCTTGCGATCGGTGCGCAGCCCCTCAGGCGCGCCGCGAACAAATATGTCGCGTCCGATCCTGTCGCGCCCCATGAGCCTTGCCGCCGCCTCGCGCATCGCGCCAAGCCGCTGGAGCCGCAATTGCAGGCGCAGTGCGAGTTCTTCAGGACTTGGGTCTTCCTGCTCATCCTTGGGCAGAAGAAGCGCCGATTTCAGGTAAGCCAGCCAAGCAGCCATCACGAGATAGTCCGCCGCGAGCTCAAGCCGCAGGTCCTGCGCACGCTCGATATAGGTCAGGTACTGGTCGACCAGCGCGAGGATGGATATCTGGCGAAGGTCCACCTTTTGGCGCCGCGCAAGATCGAGCAGCAGATCGAGCGGCCCTTCCCATCCATCGAGCTCGAGATAGAGCGCTTCGTCGCCCTGTTTCGCGCCTTGCTTGCCGGTTTCATCGACCCAGCCTTCGGGCATGTCGGCTGTCGGTTCGCCCGTACCTACCGCATCGCCGGAGAGCATGAAGCCATCATCGGTTTCAATGGTCATGCCGCCTCCTCGGTCAGGGCAAGAAGCGCATCGCGCTTGGCCAGAAGATCGCCTGCTTCATCAGCGAGATCATCGGCGACATGCGTGCCTTCAAGCGCGCGATCAAGGCGAGCCGTTGTCTCTTCGGACATCGCAGGCAGAGCTTCGCAAATGCCCGTCATGTCGTCCATCTTTGCCCAGCAATTCAGAACGATATCGCAGCCTGCAGCATGCGCTCTGGCCGAGCGTTCAGGGATGGTCCCTTCGAGCGCCTCCATGTCGATGTCATCTGTGAGCAGAAGCCCATCAAAGCCAATCTCATCGCGAATGATGTCGCGGATAATCACCTCGGAAAGGGTGGCGGGATTTTCGGCATCCCACACGGGAAACTTGAGGTGCGCCGTCATGCCGATCAGCGCCTTATTGAGGCTCTTGAAGGGCGCGAGGTCCGCTGCGAGCGCGTCTGCTCCCGCGTCGACCAGAGGCATCTCCTTGTGCGAATCGACCATTGCGCGCCCATGGCCGGGCATGTGCTTGATACAGCCCGTGACGCCGCCGGCGGTGAGGCCATCGAGGATCGCCCTTCCAATTGCGGCAACCTGCATCGGATCAGCACCGAGCGATCGGTCCCCGATGACGTCATGCGCGCCGGATTGTCTAAGATCGAGCGGCGGGTGGTAGTCTACCGTGATCCCCATCGCCGACAGTTCCAGGGCCATTGCCTTGGCGCCTGCCCTGGCCGCTTCGATCGCGCTGGCAGGGGCAAGCCTGTACAGCTTGTCAAAAGCCTCACCCGATGGATAGGCAGCCCATTGCGGAGGCCGCAACCGAGCCACTCGCCCACCTTCCTGGTCGATCGAAATGAGCAATCGATCACGGCCGTGAATATCGCGCAGATCGTCAGTCAGCCGGCGGAGTTGCTCCGGGTCGACGCAATTGCGCCCAAACAGGATGTAGCCCGCAGGATCAGCCTCGCGGAAGAACGCGCGTTCCTCTTCGGTTAGCTCAGGGCCAGAACATCCGAAAATCGCCGGAATCATTGCGCAAACCTTGCAGCGAGCGTGCGATCAGGCAAGCGCACTAACCATCCGCAACGGTGAATTGACGGGGAAATCTCGTGAGAAAGTGCCCGAATCGGGCCGGACTGAAGCGGATACCCGGAATTGGGATCAGGGTTTGACCTGGCAATCGATCCCATCGGCCTTGAGCGCCGCGCAAAGCGCATCGCCCGCCGCGCGGTCGGAGGCGACAGCCTGCAGCCGGTAAACAGTGCCGATATCGACCACGCCCTCCTCGATCCGGTAGCGGAAACCGGACAGCGCATCGGTGCGCCGGGTGATGTCGTTCCAGCCCTGCTCGGCCCGTGCACGCGACGAATAGGCGGCAAGTTGCACACCAACGCCGCTCGCAGTCGCAGGTGCGGGTTCGTCGCCTTCTTCAGGAGAGCCGCTCTCGACCGGATCGTCGGTCGCCATCACGCCTTCGCGTGTACCGCCTTCGCCAACCACAGGCGCAACATTGCCGGTGCCGTCAAATTCCTTGCCACCGGGATCTTCGGGACGTTCCTTGATAGGCGTATCGGGAGCCTCGATCGTGCTGCCATCGGCGACCTGTTCGCTGCCGCTTTGACGTCCTCCGAGATACCAGAAGCTGCCGACTATGACGACGAGGAGGAAAAGCATGAACAAGGCAAAGCCGACCACCTGACGTGTGTCGACTCCGCCGGCTGCATCGTCCTCTTCCTCCGCTTCCAGCCAAGGCAGACTGTCGTCGTCGGAAAGGTCGAGCTGGTCGCCTTCCTCTATCTCTTCATATTCGGCTTCGATCATCACTGATCACACGCGTCCTTCTACATTCGGTCGACGGCTTCCACGCCAAGAACGCGCAAACCGTTACGCAGCACTTGCCCGATTGCCGAGGCAAGGAAAAGGCGCGCTGCGGTCAAACCCTTATCATGTTTCAGGATGAACCGCTTTTCCGGCTCAGTGTTACCGAGGCTGTAGAACGAATTGAGGTCGGTAGCGAGGTCGTAGAGGTAGAACGCGATCCGGTGCGGTTCGCGCGCCTTGGCTGCCGATTCCACCTCGCGCGGGAACTGTGCCGCACGCCGGATCAGGGCGATTTCGTCGCTGCCAAGCTGGTTCAAGGCATCAGTAGAGGGTGTGACGCCTTCCTCGTCCGCCGCCTTGCGGATCGTCGATTGAATCCGGGCGTGAGCATACTGGACGTACCAGACAGGATTGTCCTTTGAGGCTTCGACAACCTTAGCGAAGTCAAACTCCATCTGCGCTTCGGGCTTGCGCGTGAGCATGGTGAAACGCACCACGTCCTTACCCACTTCCTCGACCATATCGGCGATGGTGATGAAGTTGCCCGAACGCTTGGACATCTTCACCGGCTCGCCGCCGCGCATCAGCTGAACCATCTGGACGAGCTTCACGTCGAACGGCGTTGGCTTGCCTTTCCCCTCGGAAAGTGCGGCAACGGCGGCCTTGATCCGCTTGACCGTTCCGGCGTGATCCGCGCCCCAGATGTCAATTAGCTCGTCGGCATCGGCCGCTTTCTGCATATGGTAGGCAAGGTCAGCGCCGAAATAGGTCCACTTGCCGTCCGACTTTTTTATCGGGCGGTCCTGGTCATCTCCGAACTTGGTAGAGCGGAACAGCGGGAGTTCAACCGGCTCCCAATCCTCCGGCGGTGCCTTACCCTTGGGCGCTTCGAGAACGCCATCGTAAACAAGGTCGTGTTCGCGCAGCCATTTCTCAGCTTCGTCCGGCTTGCCTGCTGCATGAAGCGCGGCTTCCGAGGCGAATACATCGTGATGGATGCCCAGCAACGCGAGATCGGATTTGATGAGATCCATCATCTTCTCGACCGCTTCGGCGCGGAAATATGGCAGCCATTCCTCTTCAGGCGCGTCCCTGTATTTCTCGCCGACTTCTTGCGCGAGATACTCGCCGATCGGGATCAGGTAGGCGCCTGGATAATAGCCTTCCGGGATCTCGCCGATATTCTCGCCGAGCGCCTCACGATACCGAAGGTGTGCCGAGCGCGCGAGCGTGTCGACCTGTCCGCCGGCGTCGTTGATGTAATACTCGCGGGTCACCTCGTGCCCAGCCAGTTCGAGCAGGCTCGCCAGCGCATCGCCCACCACCGCGCCGCGGCAGTGGCCCATATGCATCGGACCTGTGGGGTTCGCGCTCACATACTCGACATTGACGGTCGTGCCCGCGCCCATGGAGGAGCGGCCATATTCATCGCCAAGCTTGGTGATGGTCTCAAGCTCGCCCAACCACGCCGACGGGTCGAGCCGCAGATTGAGGAAGCCAGGCCCTGCGATCTCAGCGCTCACGATGGTCGGATCGGATTTGAGCTTTGTCGCAATCGCTTCGGCCAATGCTCGCGGATTGGTCTTGGCAGGCTTTGCCAGCACCATCGCGGCATTTGTCGCAAGGTCACCATGCGAAGGATCGCGCGGCGGTTCGAGCGTCACGTTGGCAAAGGACGTGCCCTCGGGCAGCGTCCCGTCAGCCACGAGCGCCTGAAGCGCGGTTTGGATCGTGCCGGCGTAAGCGGCGTAAAGAGTTGTCATGTCGGTCATCTCGCATGCGCCGTTAGCGCAAAGGGAAGGAGGGACAAAGGACCAATGCAAGGGATTCGACGCGAGAGGCGTCGCAAGCCCGACTGGGCGTCCGCAGCGGCTGCGTAGCGAAGCGAAGCGAAGCAGGTCTAGCGAGGAGTTCGCCCGTATGGGCGAACGCAAAGATCAGCGCGTGGCGTTATACGCGAGCTGGTCTTCGGTCAGCTGGAAGCCGATCAGCATCTCGAAACGCGTGCGGGCGATAGCCGCGCGCACCTCGGGGGCTGCCAGCGGGTCAAGCGCCGCTTCCGGGTCACCGGCCCGTCGTCGCCGCGTGATGCGTTCGCGGATGTCCTCGGGAAGCGAAGCCGCCGCGCGGTCCACGAAAGAGCCAGCGCGCGCGCTCGTCTGGGCGCGTTCCTGACCGTCTGCAAAGCTCAACGTCACTTCACCCACGCGTTTTGTCACAACTGCGCTGCCACCCTGAAGGACGGTTACGAAGTAAGGGAGCGTAACGGTTCGCGCGCCGCGCACATCGCTGCGGCGGGCGCGGACGTCGAAGGTGGCTTCGGTGTAAACGCGCTCGCTCGAATCGTCGCAGGTCGAACGAAGGTTGGTAATCGACGCCGACACATCAAGATTTGCGAGCGTCGGGTCGGCCGCACGGAATGTTGTCACATCGCCGGTGTAGTCGGGAATGCCAACAGCAGGGCAACGGGTCAGCACCGAGGTAATGCCTACGCCCTGGTCGACCACCAGCTCGCCCTCGCTCGAGCAGCCTGCAAGTGCGGCGCCGAGTGCGATGGCAGGCAGGATACGGGTGCGAAACGTCATACTCAGGTGATCCCTCGAAATTTATCACTCTCGCGCGGCCGTCCGGACCACGCCTCTTATGTTGCCCCAAAGGCAGCAAACTCACGTTGCCCTAGCGAGCCGCGCCGCAAAGCGCTAGTGGCAGTCTTATGAACGCTCCATTGCCCGATACAAAGCCTGCGACAGGCGCAGGCGACGCCAAGCCGCTCAACCTCCTGATCGCCGCCCCGCGCGGCTTTTGCGCGGGCGTGGACCGCGCGATAGAGATCGTAGAGAAGGCGCTCGAGAGGTATGGAGCGCCGGTTTATGTGCGCCATGAAATCGTCCACAACAAATACGTGGTCGAAGGGCTCAAGGCCAAGGGTGCGATCTTCGTCAAGGAACTGGACGAAGTGCCAACCGATGCACCGGTCGTGTTCAGCGCGCATGGCGTACCCAAGTCCGTCCCTGCCGAGGCAGAGCGTCGCAACATGGTCTATGTCGATGCAACGTGCCCGCTGGTCTCGAAGGTCCACCGGCAGGCTGAGCGTCAGCTGGAAAAAGGTCGCCACATCATCTTCATCGGCCACGAGGGCCATCCGGAGGTTATAGGGACAATGGGCCAGGTTGAGCCTGGTCAGATGACACTCGTCGAGAACATCGAAGACGTCGACAAGCTCCCATTCGAGTCGGATGAAGAGCTCGCCTACCTCACGCAGACCACGCTTTCGGTCGACGATACGCGCGAAGTGATCGACGCACTCGAGTGGCGCTATCCCAACATTCGCGGGCCGAAGGCCGAAGACATCTGCTACGCAACCTCGAACCGTCAGGCGGCGGTCAAGGAACTGGCGCATGACTGTGATCTGGTCCTGGTTGTCGGCGCTCCCAACTCGTCGAACTCACTGCGGCTGGTCGAAGTGGCCGAGCGGCTAGGCACGCCGGGCAAGTTGATCCAGCGAGCCGAGGAGATCGACCCGGCATGGCTTGAAGGTATTGATACTATCGGCCTCACCGCCGGGGCTTCTGCTCCCGAAGTGCTCGTTCGCGAAGTTGTCGATGCGCTCGCCAAGCTGCGCCCGCTTCACGAAAAAACAATCACGCACACCGAAGAGAAGATGGTGTTCAAGCTGCCTCGTCAGCTGACCGAATAGGATATTCGGGAGCGCTCGCTAGCCATGGCGGTCTACACCCATCTTGGCGCAGAGGATCTTGCAGATCTCATCGCGCATTATGACGTCGGTGAACTGGTTTCATCAAAAGGCATCGCCGAGGGTGTTTCGAACTCCAACTGGCTGATCGAGACGACAGGCAACTCAGGCGCGAATACACGCTTTATCCTCACCATGTATGAGCGGCGGATCGAGCTTTCCGACCTGCCCTTCTTCCTCGACCTGATGGATCACCTCGCCGCCAAGGGGTGCCCGGTTCCGCGAACCATCCACGATACCGACGGCGCAAACTTCCGCTTGCTCGATGGCAAGGCTGTCGCCCTGATCGAATATCTGCCCGGCGTCTCGGTCGATCATCCCACGGCAGGTCAGGCGAGGTCAGTCGGCAGGGCGCTTGCGCAGAACCACCTCGCCGTCGCTGATTTCAAGCCAACCCGCGCAAACGACATGGGGTTGGCGGCATGGAACGAGATCACGGCACGGTGCGGCGACAAGGCGCTGGCCGGCATTGACCCGGCGCTTCCCTCGATCCTTGCCGAGCACCTGTCCTCGCTCGAAACCCTGTGGCCCGTCGATTTGCCGGGCGGCGTCGTCCATTGTGACTTGTTTCCGGACAATGTCCTGATGCTGGGCGAGCGCGTGAGTGGGCTGATCGACTTCTATTTTTCTGCAAGCGATGCATTCGCATACGACCTTGCCGTTACGCATGCGGCATGGAGCTTCGACAATGGCGGGCATACCTTTCGCAGCGAGATCGCGGATGCCTTAATTGAGGGCTATGAAAGCGTGCGCAGCCTCAGCAACTACGAGCGCGAATGCCTGCCAGTGCTTGCACGCGGTGCGGCCATTCGGTTCGTGACCAGCCGCGCAGAGGACTGGATTTCGACGCCTGCCGATGCTTTGGTCACACGCAAGGACCCGATGGATTTCGTCCGAAGGCTCGAATTTTACGACAGAAACGGGCCTACGCTGTTTGAAGGTGCAACATGATCGGGCAAAGCCGCCCCATGAAACATGTCGAGATTTTCACCGACGGCGCCTGCAAAGGGAATCCGGGGCCGGGTGGCTGGGGTGCTTTGTTGCGGCTGGGCAAGCATGAAAAGGAGTTGTCCGGTGGTGAGGCGGACACAACCAACAACCGCATGGAACTCACCGCAGCGATCGAGGGGCTGAGGGCGCTCATCGAACCTTGCAAGGTCGACCTCTACTCCGACAGCAAATATGTGATCGACGGCATCACCAAGTGGGTTCACGGCTGGAAGAAGCGCGGCTGGGTCAATGCGAGCAAGAAGCCGGTCCGCAACTCCGATCTTTGGCACGATCTGATCGACGTCACATCACGCCACGAAGTTTCGTGGCATTGGGTCAAGGGCCATTCGGGGCACACAGAGAACGAACGGGTCGATCAGCTTGCCAGCGACGAGGCCGACCGCGTCGCGCGCGGCGAATAGCCAACCGAATGCAAAACGGGCGCGCCATGTGGAGATGGCACGCCCGCTTGAAGCTCGTGAGAGCCGAAAACTTAGCTGTTGTCTTCGACCGGCGCGTCAGGGCCGTTCTTCTTGATCGAATCGATCGCGTTCTGGGCTGACGATTTGCTCGAATAACCCTGCGTCGAGAACATCACTTCGCTGTTGTAGCTGAAGCGCACGCGATACTCATCTGCCTTGTCTTTGTAGATTTCAAACTTGTGAGCCATGTTTGGTTTCCCCTCTCGTAGGTCGTGTTGAAACTCATTTACCTTCTTACAGATAGCTTGCGCGCTGACTAGCCCGTGAGACGTGCTTTCATGTCGGAAAAGCGCTGCGGGGAGTAGCGTGCGCGGTCAATTCCCCTGGTGAGCTCATCGGGTTCGAGGCCAAGCAAGAGCTGCGCGCCGAGGCGCGCTGCTGCGGGCGACGTCTGAATGCCGAAGCCGCCCTGCCCTGCAAACCAGGCAAAGCCGGCGCATTCAGGATCGCGGCCGTAGACCGGGAGCCTGTCCGGCGCGAAGCTGCGAAGGCCTGCCCAGCGGCGTTCAACCGCCTCGATCGTCCAGTTTGTTGCCCGTTCAAAGCGATCGATCGCACATGCAACGTCGAGTTCTTCGGGCGCTGCGTCGCACGGCTCGGATGGGATCTCATCATGTGGGCTAAGCCAAAGGCGCCCATTGTCAGGCTTGAAGTAAAAGCCGCCCGAGATATCGAGGACCAGCGGTTGGTCGTCAGGAGCCACCGGCGCGACGCGCAGCTGCGCGACGGTGCGGCGCTTGGGTTCTATACCAATTGGCCGCGCACCGGCGCGCTCTGCGATGACATCGGCCCACGCGCCCGCCGCATTGACGATCTCTGCGGCACGCCAGCTTTCCCCACTCTCGCTCAAGATGCGCCAACCGCCTGCTTCCTTTTCAAACCGGCTGATGCGAGCGCGACACTCTAACGTCGCGCCAGCGGTCTTGAGCGCCTTGAGATAGTGCTGATGCAGACCGGCAACGTCGATATCGGCGCACGGTTCTTCGTAGATGGCGTCGCACCATTCCTCGCGCAGCTGGGGTACGCGCGCTCGGACGGCTTCACCTCTGAGCCGCTCAATCGAAACGCCGGTGCCATCGAACTGGCGAACGAAGCTGTCCATTTCGTCGCGATCTTCGGCGCGCCCTATATAGAGTGCACCGCGCTGTGAGAGGAAACCGTGCTCGCGCAGGTAGCTGCCCGAGGCCAGCGTCAGCGGAACCACGCCGGGTCCGCCATAGCACTCTTCCCAGAAAGCAGCGGATCGGCCGGTCGAATGGTATCCGGGCGCATCTTCGGCTTCGAGCACGAGCACGCGCGCATGCGGCGCCAGTTCGGCAGCGATGCTGGCGCCTGCCATGCCAGCGCCTATCACTGCAAAATCGTAAAGCGTCTCACTCATTGAGCAGCGTGCCTTCCGGCAGGCGCGACCTCGTTGAGGAATTCCGCAATCTCACTCATCATCCGATCCCGCACCGGATCAACTTCGCGAAGGATCTCGTGATGCGCTTCCGTGCCGAAACTCACGAGCTTTGCATTGGGGAGCCGCGAGGCGGCTCGAACATTCGCATCGTGGCTGACGAGCCTGTCGTTCGATGTCGATAGAATCAGCACCGGCGTTTTCACCGATTCCATCGCGCCCGGTTCTTCGAGCCTGCGCCATGAAGCATAAGCGCGCTCGACCCAACCCCAGCTGGCCGGACCCATGACCAGTTCAGGCCTCGCTGTTCGCCAGAACGATTCGTCCTCATACCGATCAGAATCGTGAGTAAGCAGGTTTACCCGGTCCTTGGGCAATTCGCCCGGCTTTTCGCTCCATTTCCAGGCTGGCCTCAGCGGATCGCCGACCTTCGTCATCACTTTTGCGACATTGTGGAGCAACGGGAGCGGAAGCTTGGGTCCGGCCATGCCCAGCATGGGAGCCGAAAGCACTGCGGCATCGGGTGCGATATCGCCATCGACCAGCGCTCGCATGATAAGGTGTCCGCCCATCGAATGGCCGGCAAGCACATGCGGACCAGACGCCTCGCCCTTCCAGCCGTCCCAGAGATGCTTGAGATCGCGTGTCCATGTGGTGAAGTCGTCAATGTGGCCGGTAACCGCGTCGCCGCCCAGCCGGCCGGAGCCAGCTTGCCCGCGCCAGTCAGCGGCGGTTACGCGCCACCCGGCACGGTGCCATTCTTCGAGACTTTCCAGATATTTCTCATACGTGTCACCGCGCCCGGGCATGAACAGGAGCGAGCCGCGCGGGTTCGACGCGCCATCGGCCAGTGCGCCGGGCCAGTCGATACGCCGCAAAGTGTGCCCATCGGTCGCCTGCCATTTGCTCTCGCTGGCAGCCGGCGGGATAGAGCGTCTGTCGATAGCACCTTCCGCGCTCATGTTTTCATCGCTGATTGCTGCATCGCTCATCTTGCTAATCGCTCTGTTCCCTAACCGGGTCGCCGAAGATCATGGTTACTATTTGGTAAGCACTCGCCTGTAGCACCCACCCTCGAAGAGGAACCGCGAGCGGGAAAGTCCCGACACTCGCGAACTGCCTTTCTTCGGGGGCCATATGCTGATGACGACTATTCACTACGGACTGCTGATTGCCTTGGCAATTGGACTGCTTATCGCCGCTTTCACCGATATCCGGTCGAGAACCATATCAAACTGGCTCAACATCGCGATTGCGGCGGGTGCGCCTGTTTTCTGGTGGGCCAGCGGATCGTCGCTGTGGCCAGATGTGGTCTGGCAAATTGGATTTGCGCTGGTCGTCTGCGCGATTCTCGTTGGTGTCGCGTATATTGGATACCGGCTCAACATCGTCATTCTTGGCGGCGGCGACATCAAGCTGCTGGGCGCACTCGCGCTTTGGTTCACTCCGATGAGCTATCTCGGCATGCTTTGGTACATGGCGCTGTGCGGCGGCGTTATGGCCATCCTGTTTGTCCTGCGCCTGATGTTTCTGCGTCCAAAAACCCGCGGAGTGCTTCCTTATGGGGTCGCGATCGCCGGAGGCGCGCTGCTGGTTCTCTACCCGAAACTGATCTCGGTTCCCGCTTTTGCCTGAGATCTGCCGTGAACCCGATCTTAACCAATTAGGACTTATCGGTTGCAACCATACCTGCCCGCAATTTCTCAGGGCCGACACGAGGGGGCTTATTAGCCATGGATAGGAAGAAACTGGTTCTGCTGCTTGGTGCACTGGTCGTTGCGATCGGTAGCGCATTTCTTGCTCGGAGCATGTTCGCAGGCGATCCTGCGCCGACCGCTCAAGCTGCACCGGAACCGACAGGTCCCAAGGTGCTGGTTGCCAACCGTGCGCTTCCCGCCGGTACGATTATCACGGCAGATGCCATGGGCTACCAGATGTGGCCCGAAGAGCTGGTCCAGGACGCCTACTTCATTGAAGGCGAATCTGACATGAGCCAGCTGCTCGGCACGGTTGTCCGCTTCCCGGTTACGGCCGGTGAACCGGTGACCCAGGGTTCGCTCGTCAGCCCAGGCGACCGCGGCTTCCTCGCTGCGGCGCTCGGCCCGGGCATGCGTGCTGTCACTGTTCCGGTTTCGGCCAAGACCGGTGTTGCAGGCTTTGTTTTCCCGGGCGACCGTGTTGACGTTGTTCTCACGCAGACTGTGAGCGGCGAAGGCCGCCCTCTCAACGCGGCTGAAACCGTGCTGCGCAACCTGCGTGTCCTCGCAACCGACCAAACGACCGAGCAGGTCACCAACGATGAAGGCAAGACCGTTGTTCGCGCCTTCCGTACGGTGACTCTCGAAGTGACCCCGCAGATCGCTGAAAAGGTCGCGGTTGCACAGACCATCGGACAGCTCACTCTCGTGCTGCGTTCGATTGCCGACAACCAGGCCGAACTCGAGCGTGCGATTGCTTCGGGTGATCTCGAAATCCCCGACGACGCAACGCCTGAAGAAGAAGAGCGCATCCTCCGTACTGCCATGGGTCAGCCCGTGGACAAGGGTTCGACCTATGCAACCGGCGGCGACGTCTCGCGCTTCCAACGCAGCAGCATCCCTGCGCAGAACGATGGTGGCCGCGACCGCGTCACCCCGCCTGCTCCGGGTGTCGCATCCACGGTTAACGGCGCACCGGTTTACACCGGCCCGTCAGTCCGCGTTACCCGCGGCAAAGCAACCAGCGAAGTGCCAGTTGGATCAGCCAGCCGCGCTGTCGGTTCGTCCAGCGCACGCGGTGTCGGTGACGCCGGCGAGGTGGTCTCGACCGCATCGTCGTCGATCATCCGCTGAGGGGAATGACCATGCGCATCGCAATAAAGAACGTGAGCGCTTCGGCTGAAAAGGCCGAAAGCCAATCAGGGAAATCCACGGGGGCCCAGACAATGAAAGCCAAGTCCTTTGCAAAAGCGCTGCTTGCAAGCATCGCCGCGCTGCCACTGGCAGCTGCGCCGACCGGCACAGCCACCGCTCAGCAGGTCGTCAGCCCAAGCGATGAGATCGTGATTTCGATCGGTCGCGGTGAGCTGGTCCAGGTGCCCGGCACCATGACTGATGTCTTCGTTGCCAACGAGAACGTTGCCGACGTCCAGATCAAGTCGCAGCGCCAGCTTTACGTCTTCGGTCGTTCCGGCGGCGAGACCACGATCTACGCGAGCGATGCTCGCGGCGAAGTGATCTTCTCGGCGAATGTCCGCGTAGGCTCGAACATCGGCAGCATCGACCAGATGCTCGCACTCGCCATGCCCGAAGCGCAGGTGAACGTCGCCACGATGGGCACCAACACTGTGCTCCTTACCGGCACCGTAGCCGCGCCCGAGGATGCAGCCGAGGCAGAGCGCCTCGTCACCGCATTCCTTGGTGAACAGGCCAACGTGATCACGCGCCTCAAGACGGCAACGCCGCTTCAGGTGAACCTGCAGGTCAAGTTTGCCGAAGTCAGCCGCAGCCTTGTGCGTGCCGTCAGCGGCAACCTCACCACGTTCGATGCATCGACTGGCGGCTTCCGCGGCGCGGTTGGTACCGGTCGCACGCTCGGTGCGGGTGAGTTCGACTTCCGCAACGGCCCACTGGGCGTTGGTTCAGGGGTTCAAAACCCAGTTGTCGGGCCTTTCATCGATCCGACCACCGGTCTTCCGATCCTTGATGCTAACGGCAACCCGCTTACTTTCACCGGCCCCGGTATCGATTCGGGAACCGCCGGCACGACCATCGCGGGTCTCGGCCGCCTGTTCGGCCTCGATGCTCTTGGCGCACTCGACCTGTCGGAACGCCTCGGCCTCATCACCACGATTTCGCAGCCAAACCTGACTGCGCTTTCTGGTGAGACCGCGACTTTCCTCGCAGGCGGTGAGTTTCCGATCCCGATTTCACAGGGCCTCGGCAACGTCGCTATCGAGTATCGCAACTTCGGTGTGAGCCTCGCTTATACTCCTACCGTTCTTTCCAATGGCCGGATCTCGATCCGCGTCCGTCCGGAAGTCTCCGAGCTGTCTTCGCAGGGCGCAGTCACTCTTAACGGCTTCCAGGTACCCGCGCTTACCATTCGCCGCACCGAAACGACGGTCGAGCTTGGTTCGGGTCAGAGCTTCATGATTGCAGGTCTTCTGAGCAACAACGCTCAGAACGCTCTCGACAAGGCTCCTGGCCTTGGCGATGTGCCGATCCTGGGCAATCTGTTCCGCAGCCGCGACTTCCGCCGCGGTGAGACTGAGCTTGTCATCGTGGTAACGCCGTATCTGGTGAAGCCGGTCAACGCGAGCGACATTGCTCTGCCGACGGATGGCTATCACTCGGCCAACGAGCTTGAGCAGTTCATCGGCTTCAGGGACAATGACGGCGTCAGCGGCGAGCGCCGCCCCGGCCCGACAGCGGCCGAGCCCGATGCTCCCAACCCAGACATCAGCCAGGCCGATCCGGCCGCGATCGTCCCGTCAGCCCCGCAGCCGCAACAGCGCCGCGCGGATGACCGTTCGAACCGGGGTCGCGAACGCCAGGCAGACGCCGTCACACCCGGCTTCGATCTTTAAGCCCAATGCGAAAGGTTCAATCAATGAAACTTGCAAAGAACAGCAAACTGATGGGCGCTGTTGCCCTCTCGCTCGGGCTCGCAGTGGCGGGTTGCGGCGGAATGGCCACCAACACCTCGCTCTACAGTCTCAAGCAGCCGGTCGTGGAACGCACCAACTTCGCGATGGATGTGAACACCAACCGCTCGGGCCTGTCGATCTCCGAACAACAGCGTCTCAATGGCTGGTTCGAGACGATGGATCTCCGCTACGGTGACCGTGTCGCGATTGAGGACCCGTCGAGCAACCCGGCTGTCGCCGAAGCGGTGAACGAGCTGGCCGGTCGATATGGCCTGATCGTCACCGAAGTCGCTCCAACCACGTCGGGTACGCTTGCCCCCGGACAGGCTCGCGTGGTCATCACCCGCAGCGATGCGTCCGTGCCGGGCTGCCCGGATTGGTCGACCAAGTCGGACATGAATTACAACAATGCATCCAGCCCGGGTTACGGCTGTGCGATCAATTCGAACATGGCAGCCATGATCGCCAATCCCGAAGACCTTCTCGAAGGTCAAAAGGGTTCCGGCGAGACGGTCATCGCGACCAGCAACCGCGCCATTCGGACTTATCGTGAGGCCGCGCCAACCGGCGCAGGGGGTCTTCAAAACGCTCAAGGCGGAGGTAACTGATAATGAACGCTCCTTGGAAATCGGGCCTTCCCGGCAACCGCGATCCATTCGCCGCCTATATCTGCGACGACGCTGCGCTTGACGTCCTGCGTCCGGTCGTGATCGAGATGGGCTGGCCGCCTGAGAAGTGCAACAAGGGCGGTCTTCGCAACGCGATTCAGTCGCTGTCTGTCAGCGCCTCGCCTGCGATCCTGATTGTCGATCTGTCCGAAAGCGGAGACCCGCTCAACGACATCAACGCTCTTGCTGAGGTTTGCGAACCGGGCACGGTCGTGATCGCGATCGGCCAGGTCAACGACGTGCGTCTGTACCGCGACCTGCTTGCAAGCGGCATCCACGATTACCTGCTGAAGCCGCTCAGCGCTCAGGCCGTCCACGATGCCCTCAACGCAGCTCTTGCCGTGTTCACCTCGCCCAAGGGCGGCGACGGTGAAGCCGTCAAGCGTCACATCTCGACCGCAGTGGTCGGAACGCGCGGCGGTGTCGGTGCATCGACCATCGCAACCTCGCTTTCGTGGCTGTTCAGCGAAGAGCACGGCGCTCCTACCGCGCTGCTCGACCTCGACGTCCACTTCGGGACCGGCGCACTTGCGCTTGATCTGGAGCCGGGCCGCGGCCTCACTGACGCGATCGACAATCCAAGCCGTATCGACGGCCTGTTCATCGAACGCGCCATGATCCGCGCAAGCGACAACCTGTCGATCCTCTCGGCAGAGGCTCCGATCAGCCAGCCGCTGATGACTGATGGCTCGGCATTCGTGCAACTGGAGGAAGAGTTCCGCCAGGCGTTCGAAATGACGGTCATCGATCTGCCGCGCAACATGCTGATCAACTTCCCGCACCTGCTGGCCGATGTGAACCTGGTCCTTCTGACCTGCGAACTCACTCTGGCTTCGGCGCGCGATACGATCCGCATCCTGTCATGGCTCAAGACCAACGCAGCGCACGCTCACCCGATGATCGTCGCGAACAAGGTCCAGCCCGGCGTTGCCGAAATCAGCAAGGCCGATTTCGAAGCCTCGATCGAGCGCAAGATCGACTTCGTAATCCCTTACGACGTGAAGGCCGCATCGAACGCAGCCAAGCTGGGTCAGGTGTTCGTCGAGGCGAACAAGAACTCGAAGGCAACCGGCGCGGTCAAGCGCATCGCCGAACGCGTGATGGGTGCAAGCGAGGAAGATCTTTCCTCTGTGACCGAAGAGAAGAAGTCGCTGCTTGGCGGTTTCGACTTCAAGTCGCTCCTCGCGAAGAAGGACAAGCCGGAAGAAACCGAGCAGGCCGAATAGGTCTGTTCAAAGCTGGCGAGGCTCGCACTTCCCCGCGGGCCTCGGCCAGCCACGGTTTGACCGTCAAATGACTGACCGTTCGATTGAGCGGTGTGACGACTAGAGATGCATACGTGACGCGACGTCACGAGAAGGCAGGACACGAGAGACATGGAAATCATTCAGACCCTGCTGATCACTGTGGTGATCTTTTCGGCCCTGGTGGCCGGCTACATCCTCCTGACCGGACCAGCGGCCGGCAAGGCGCAAAAGCGCCGCCTCGAAGCGCTTCGCTATCGTCACTCCGAAAGCACCGATGCCAAGGTTGAATCGCAGTTCAAGAAGGCGATCGCGGCCCGCAAGCCCAAGGCGCACAAGGTCGCCGGCTCGGGATCACGCACGGAAGCCCTCGAAGTGCGGCTCGACCGCACCGGCAAGGGCTGGACCGTATCGCAATATCTCTATGTAACGCTTGGCATCATTCTGGTGGTGGGCGTGCTGCTCTACATTCAGACGGGCGCACCGTTCCTGTCGCTTGCCGCCGGCGCATTCGTGGGCCTCGGCCTGCCGCACCTCGTAGTCAGCTTCTTCATCAAGAAGCGCACGAACGACTTCAACGCCAAGTTCGCAGACGGCATCGAATTGCTCGTACGCGGCCTTCGCTCCGGCCTTCCGGTGACCGAGACGCTCGCTGTCGTCGCACAGGAAGTTCCCGGCCCCGTTGGCCTCGAATTCAAGGGCATCGTCGAGCGTATTAAGATCGGTAAGACGATGGAGGATTCGCTTCAGGAAACCGCCGACCGCCTGGGCATTCCTGAGTTCAACTTCTTCACCATCACCCTCGCCATTCAACGCGAGACCGGTGGTAATCTTGCAGAGACGCTGTCCAACCTTGCCGACGTGCTGCGCAAGCGCACGCAGATGAAGCTCAAGATCAAGGCGATGAGCTCGGAGTCCAAAGCTTCGGCCTATATCGTCGGCTCGCTGCCCTTCATCGTGTTCGGTCTCATCTACTCGGTGAACCCGTCCTACATCGGCGGCTTCTTCGTCGAAGAACGCCTGATGGTCACAGGTCTCGGCGGACTTGTCTGGATGAGCATCGGCATCTTCATCATGGCCAAGATGGTCAGTTTCGAGATCTGATCCGGAGACGAGAAGTATCATGCTGAATCAAGAATCCGGACCCACGCTGCTTGGCTTTGACGTTGTCCTTGTCGGCACGCTCTTGGCAGGTCTCGCAGCCTTTGCCGTGATCATGGCGATCTATGCCGCGATCACGATCAAGGACCCGATGGCAAAGCGCGTTAAGTCGCTCAACGAGCGCCGCGACGAGCTCAAGGCGGGCATCGTCACCTCGGGCACCAAGAAGCGCGCCAGTCTCGTGCGCAAGTCCGATACGACCGATAAGGTCAAGGACAGCCTTGGCAAAATGAACGTCCTTGAGCAAAGCCAGCTCCAGGCGGTGCAGCAAAAGCTCGCCCATGCCGGCTATCGCAACAAGGAACTCGCGGTCATCGTGATCGGCCTGCGCGCCGTCCTGCCAGTCGTGTTCGGCATCGTCGGCTTCTTCGCGATCTATTACTTCAACGTTTTCGACATCAAGAGCGACTTCTACAAGTTCCTCGCGATGGCCGGGTGTCTGTTCCTGGGCTACAAGGGTCCTGAACTCTTCCTCAAGAACAAGGCCGATAAGCGTACGAAGGAGATCCAGAAGGGACTTCCAGACGCGCTCGACCTCCTGGTCATCTGCGCCGAGGCAGGCCTGACCGTCGACGCCGCTTTCAACCGCGTCGCCAAGGAACTGGGTCGCGCTTATCCCGAGCTGGGCGACGAGTTTGCGCTGACCGCGATTGAACTCTCGTTCCTCAACGAGCGCAAGATGGCCTTCAACAACCTTGCCTACCGCGTCGATCTAGAAGCGGTCAAAGGCGTGGTGACCACAATGATCCAGACCGAACGCTACGGTACGCCGCTTGCTTCCGCGCTGCGCGTCCTGTCAGCCGAATTCCGCAACGAACGCATGATGCGCGCCGAAGAGAAGGCTGCACGTCTTCCGGCCATCATGACCGTTCCGCTGATCCTGTTCATCCTTCCGGTGCTGTTCATCGTGATCCTTGGCCCGGCGGCCTGTGCGATCACCGATACGCTGGTGACCAAGGAATAGGGGTAACCAGCAATCAGGCGAGAGCCGAGAATAACGCAGCACACCCTTTGTAGGAAAGCTGCAAACACGAACGGGGTCGATCCATCAGGCGCGGATCGGCCCCGTTTTCGTTCGTATGTGAGCGCGGTCTAGGCGTCCTTCGCGATGTCGGCAGCGCGCTTGCGGACACGTTCGAGCATCGAGCGCAGCGCGCTTTCTTCCTCCGGTGACAAGCCTTCGAGCAATTCCAGTTCGGTCGCCTTGGCGAGCGGCATCACCTCGCGGTGGATCCCCTGCCCCTCCTCGGTCAGCTCAAGCAGGTGCGAGCGACCGTCGCTCTTGTTGGTAGCCCTGGCAATCAGGCCGCGTTCTTCGAGCACCTTGCACGCCCGGTTGACCGCGACCTTGTCCATCAGCGTCGCCTCGGTGAGGTCACGCTGGGTCAGGAACTCCCCGCGAAGCCCCGCATCGCCGAGCACCGCCATGACCCGCCACTCGGTCACCTTGAGCCCGAAACGCTTGCGGTACCGCTCGGAAATGAGCGCGCTCACCGCGTTCGAGGCGATCGACAGCTGATACGGCAGGAAGGCCGAGAGCTGATACTCCGAGGCGGGCTTGTCTTTCGGGGCGGCTGAAGTGATGTCGTCCATGGCAAAGTGGTTTCCCATGAAACCACTCTACAGGCAAGTCACCCGCTCGGCCCAGGCCAATTTGCCAGCTCTATTCGTAGGCGCGCTTTTCCCACCATGGATAGAAGTCGGGCATGTCCTCGCTCACCTTGCCCGGATACATCGGCTTGCGCTTCTCGAGGAAGCTCGCGATCCCCTCTTTCGCGTCCTTGCCCCTGCTCAGCTTGTAGATCGCGCGGCTGTCGATCTTGTGCGCTTCCATCGGGTGATCCGCACCCAGCATCCGCCACATCATCGCCCGCGTCATCGCGACCGAAACCGCGCTGGTGTTGTCGGCGATCTCGCGCGCAAGGCCTTGTGCGGCGTGCATCAGGTCCTTCGGATCGTGGATCGAGCGAACTAGGCCGCCTTTGTGGGCTTCCTCGGCATCGAATACCCTGCCCGAATAGCACCACTCAAGCGCCTGCGCGACGCCAACCAGGCGCGGCAGGAACCAGCTTGAGGCAGCCTCCGGCACAATTCCGCGCCGTGCGAAGACGAAGCCGTAGCGCGCGGTCGAACTGGCAAGCCGCATGTCCATCGCCAGCTGCATCGTCGCACCGACACCCACCGCGACGCCATTACAGGCGCTGATCAGCGGTTTCGTGCTTTCGAACAGGCGCAGCGTCAGCAGACCCCCGCCGTCGCGCACCCGCTCATCCGAAAGGCTCTCGACCTCGTCCCCGCTTGAGAACACCTGACCCCCGCCTTCGGGCGTGAGGTCGGCGCCGGCGCAAAAGGCGCGCTCACCGCTGCCGGTGAAGATCACGGCGCGCACGCTGTCATCGGCATCGATATCGTCCATCGCCGCCATGATCTCTGCACCCATCGTGCGGGTGTAGGCGTTCATCTTCTCCGGACGGTTGAGCGTGATGGTCGCGATGCCATCAGCCTTGTCGACGATGATCTGGGTGTAGCTCATTCAGGTTCCTCTCTGATCCCACATGGACCGCGCAAAGGGGTGTTCTGAAAAAACGCGCGCCCCTTTCGCATTGGCCCGGTTTTTCCCGGCTTTGTGCCGCTTTTGGCGCAGCATAGGTGCGGTGAAACGAGTGGCAAGGTGTGACTTTCCGCAAACGTGCGTGTGAACGCAAAATTGTTGCGCTGACGGGCGAGCAGGCGACCTTAAGTCAGCGCACCGCCTGTAGGAAAGTCGCGTCGCCGGCCGTCCGCCACCAACCATTCTGAGCAATCCGAAAACACGCATCCCAATGGTTGGGAAAAATTCCCAACCCTGCGCATGTCACTCAATCGGGTGACAAGGCCACGTCTCAAAAACCCGCAGAATTCCGCCATTTTTCAAGTTTGGCACGGCTCCTGCAGTCTTCTGGGCATCAAGCGGAAACACACCGCACAACGCCAAAGAGACAACCAAGGAGACTTCAAATGTTCGCTTCAACCACCGCTCAGAACCTTTTCGCAGCAGCCATCTCGGTCACGACTTCGCTGGTCCTGTTCGCCTACGCCGTCATCCCCGCAAGCCCCAACCTCATCGTCTGATCGACCCCAATTTCTCAAGGAGACCACCCATGTACGCCGCCAACAACGCCAACAACCTTTTCGCCGCTGTCATCTCGCTCGGCGTCTCGGCCATCCTCTTCGCGTACGCCATCGTTCCGGCCAGCCCCAACCTGATCGCCTGATCCACCAACGACCCCCTGAAGGAGCCAAACTCATGTTCGCCGCCAACGCTTCGAAAAACCTCTTCGCCGCCGCAATTTCGGTCAGCGCCACGGCGATCCTGTTTGCTTACGCCATCATCCCCGCAAGCCCGACCCTGATCGCCTGACCCCCTGACCAGGCTTCCTAAAGGAGACTCCCGCTGGTTCTCACTGCACTGATTGTCCAGACCGCGTTGCTCGCATGCATCGCGGTCTGGCTTGCGTTTGGGCCTCGCAGCAGCGTTCTTGTGAGCGTGCTCACGATAGTGGCGAGCTTGGTTCTAAGCGTTGGCCTCGTCGCCGCAGGTTTGTGGATCTGGCCGCCGCGCTGGGCGCTAATCCCCCTCGGGCTCCTTGTGGCATTCGCAGCGATCCGCAAGTGGCAGCGACGCGAACGCGGATCGACTTCAGACCGTGCCATTGGCAGCGTGCTCGCAGCAGGCGCAATGGCGGCGCTGGGCACCTTCCTGCTGTGGTCCGGAATAACGGGCAGGATGGCGCCGGAAGGTCAGGGCATTGCCCTCGCCTCGCCACTGCCACGCGGGCGAGGATATTGCGCACTTTCAGCAGGCAGCAATCTGGTCATGAACCTGCACTATGTCGAAGGCGAGAAGACTGCAGCATCTTTCGAAAAGCACTCGGTCGATTTCGTGAAGGTCGCGTCAGACGGCACGCGCACCACCCCGGCGCGCCGCTGGCATCCCAAGCCCCTGCACCCATCCGACTATGCCATCTTCGACGCACCAGTCAGCGCACCGTGCTCAGGCGAGGTGGTTGAGACGGTGAACGACCGACCCGACAATCTCGCCGGCCACCGGTTTCGCCGGCTCGACGGAGCCAACCGCGTAACCATCCGGTGCGAAGGAGTGCTGGTTATGCTCGCTCACCTGAAACGCGGGAGCGTGAGCGTCGAGATCGGCGACACGCTTGCAGTCGGCGAGCCGATCGGTGTGGTCGGCAATTCGGGCAACACCGAGGAACCGCACCTGCACATTCACGCGCAGACCGATGAAGGGGATCGCGCGTCGCGGCCTGTCGTCATGCTATTCGACCAGCGTTACATCGCGCGCGGCGATTGCCTGTAGGCAGGAGGCCTGCTGCCGGTACTCTCAAAACGAAAGGCCCCCGCATATGCGAGGGCCTTTCTGGTTGCGACTGCGCTCCCATCAGGAAACGCGAAGGCGCGTAGCTATCAACGCGGCGCCATTCGAATTGCGCCGTCGAGGCGCACGTCTTCGCCGTTGAAGTAGCCGGTTTCGATCATGCACATAGCAAGCTTTGCATACTCGGTCGGTTCGCCAAGACGCTTGGGGAACGGCACGCTTGCTGCGAGCGCTTCTTTCACCTGCGGCGGAGCGGCGTTCATCAACGGAGTTTCGAAGATACCCGGCAGGATCGTGTTCACGCGGATGCCTTCGCGCATCAGGTCGCGTGCGATGGGGAGCGTCATACCAACAACGCCGCCCTTCGATGCCGAGTAAGCCGCCTGGCCCATCTGGCCGTCTTCGGCAGCAACCGAAGCGGTGTTGACGATCGCGCCGCGATCACCGTCTGTGCTGAGCGGGTCGAGCGTCATCATGCCGGCGGCCGACTTTGCGATGCAGCGGAAGGTGCCGATGAGATTCACCTGGATGACGAAGTCGAACGCGCTGATCGGGAAATGCTTGATCTCGCCCGACTGCTTGTCGCGGCTGGCGGTCTTGATCGCGTTGCCGATCCCTGCGCAGTTGACGAGGATGCGCTCCTGACCGTGCGCTTCGCGGGCCTTGGCAAAGCCTGCATCGACGTCTTCGTCGCTGGTCACGTTGACCTTGCAGAAGATGCCGCCGATTTCCGCAGCCATCGCCTCGCCCTTTTCTTCGTTCATGTCGAAGATCGCGACCTTGGCGCCCTTGGCTGCCAGAGCGCGCGCAGTCGCCGCGCCGAGGCCCGATGCACCGCCGGTGACGACGGCGGGAGTGTTTGCACTTACTTCCATGTTCAAAAATCCTCTCGAGATTGGGGTGTCTTAAACGCTTTCAACGATGGTGACATTGGCAACGCCGCCGCCTTCGCACATCGTCTGCAGGCCGTATTTCTTATCGTGGCGCTTGAGCGCGTGAACGAGCGTCGCCATCAGCTTGGTGCCCGATGCGCCAAGCGGGTGGCCAAGCGCAATAGCGCCGCCGTGGACGTTGAGCTTTTCCGGGTCCGCGCCGGTGTGCTTGAGCCATGCGAGCGGAACGGGCGCAAACGCTTCGTTCACTTCGTAAAGGTCGATATCGTCGATCTTGAGCCCAGCGCGATCGAGCGCCTTGTCGGTCGCAAACAGCGGCTCTTCGAGCATGATCACAGGGTCGCCCGCCGTAACGGTGAGGTTGTGAATGCGAGCCATCGGGGTGAGGCCGTAGCGCTTCAGGGCTTCTTCTGAAACCACCAGCACCGCGCTCGACCCGTCGCAGATCTGGCTCGCGCTTGCGGCGGTCACCATGCCATCGGGTGAGATCAGCTTGACCCCAGAAATCCCTTCGAGCGTCGCATCGAAGCGGATGCCTTCATCGACGGTGTGCATCTCGGTGCCTTCGGGCGTCTCAATCTCGACCGGGACAATCTCGTTCTCGAATGCGCCGGTTTCGGTCGCCATCTTCGCCTTGGTGTGGCTGGAGAGAGCAAAGCTGTCGAGCTGCTCCTTGGTGAAGCCGTGCTTCTTGGCGATCATTTCAGCGCCCATGAACTGGCTGAACTGGATGCCGGGAAACTTCTCTTCGAGGCCCGGCGACTTGTAGTGGCCCAGCCCCTCTTTCATGTGCAGCGTTGCGTTGGTGCCCATCGGCACGCGGGTCATGCTTTCAACGCCGCTCGCGATCACGACGTCCTGCGTCCCGCTCATCACGGCCTGCGCTGCGAACTGAATCGCCTGCTGCGAGGAGCCGCATTGGCGGTCGATCGTGACCGCCGGAACGCTGTCGGGAAGCTTCGAGGACAAGACGCCCATGCGCCCGACCTGCATTGCCTGCTCGCCCGCCTGGCTGACGCAGCCGGTGATGACATCATCGACGGCAGCAGGGTCGATGCCAGAGCGATCAACGATGGCGTCGAGTGACTTTGCGAGCATGTCGACCGGGTGAACCCCGGCAAGGCGGCCGCCGCGGCGTCCACCTGCGGTGCGGACGGCGTCGACGATATAGGCAGTGGTCATGATAGGGGCTCTCTCTTCCCGTTTACGTAAACGTTGCTCTTAGCAACTCACCTATGGGAGGGCTTGCTGCAAATCAACCGCTCATATCGGTGTTTGATTTGCGTCAGTGCGCTTGCACCGGGCGTGCGCCACTCGCTAGGGCGATAAGCGAGATGAAAACACTTTTCGAACTCAATCCAGCGCTCGACCGCGCCTCTCTGGCAAAGCGTTTTGCCGAAACGGGCCGCGTGCAGGTGCGCGATGTGCTCACCCCCGAAACCGCGCGCGAAGTGCTCACCGTCCTGACCAAGGGCACGCCCTGGGGGATGGCGACCGGCGCAGGCGATGAGAACCGCCAGAGCTTCCGCATGGAGGAGGTGCAGACACCGCAGGGCCAGCAGCGCGTCAACGCCGCCGCGATGGAAGCGCAGCAGAACACGGCGCGCGGCGAATACGGATTTCGCTTTGCGCACTACCCGATCCTCACCGCAATCCAGGAAAATTGGGATCCGGGCAGCGCACACGAGATCCTGCTCGAACACATCAACGCGCCCGACTTCATCCAGCTCGCCCGCGACATCACCGGGATCGACGGCCTTATCAAGGCCGATGGGCAGGCGACGCTGTTCGCGCCCAACCACTATCTTGGCCGCCACATCGACAGCCATGTCGCCGAAGGATGGGAGGTCGCCTACGTCCTCAACTTTGCCCCGCCAGACTGGCACCCCGACTGGGGCGGCTATCTCATGTTCCTCGATGACGATGGCGACGTGATCGAAGGCTTCCGTCCGCGCTTCAACGCATTGAACCTGTTCAAGGTGCCGCAATCGCATCTCGTCAGCTACGTCCCGCCCTTTGCTCCCATCGGACGGATCGCAGTCACGGGATGGCTGCGCACGCAATGACGAATGCGGCGGGCGGCCTGACCCCGGCGGAGGCGATGGTGCGCATCCGCATGGCGATGCAAAGCCGCGACGTGGCTGGCGCGCGCGCCATTGCGGAGGCTGCTCGGCGCGATCATCCCGAGGACGCAGCCCTTGCTGACGCGGCCGGCGATCTGGCGATGAAAGCGGACGATCCGCAGGCGGCAGAGAAGCATTTTGCGGCGGCGAGTTCGCTGGCGCCAGCGATGCTGGACTACGCCATCAACCACGCCATATCGCTTCAGCGGCTGGGCCGGCATCGCGATGTGATCGAATTGCTTACACGCCATGAGAAGAGCGGCCGAAGTGTCGCGCGTTACGGAAGTGTCCGTGCGCTTTCGCATCGCACTTTGTCCGAACCTGCCGAAGCTGCGCGGTGGTATGATGCCGCCCTCGCTGCCGACCCGCGCCATCCGCGCGCGCTTCATGGCCGTGCCCGGGTTGCGCTAGAGCGTGGCGAGGCCGACGCACTGGCGCGTTTCGACGCGGCGCTGGCTGTGAATTCGGGCGATGCGGACCTCTGGCTCGGCAAGGCGCAGGCGCTCGACGTCGATGGCGATATCGCCGGCTCACGCGTGGTGGCGGAGCAGATTTGCGCGCAGGCCCCCGGCTTCATCGCGGCCTTGTCATTTCTTTCCGGCCTTAAATTGGCGGCGGGTGAAAGCGACTTCACATCCCCGTTCCGCGCCGCAGCCGCACGCGCGCCGCAGGACCCGAATATCCCGGCCACACACGCCGAAACCCTGGCAGGTCTCGACCACGCGAGCGAAGCCGCCGATGTTGCGGCAGAGGCGCGCCAACGGTTCCCAAACGAGCCGCATTTCGCTCTGCTCGAAGCGGTTCATGCCGGCTCGGCAGGCGAATGGGAGCGCGCGGAACGCCTCTTTGCCGATCTCGCGCTCGACACTCCGATCCGTTCGCTTCACGAGGCGCGCCACCGCATCCGTGCTGGCGATGTCGAGCGTGCCGAGGCGCTTCTCGACCGGACGCTTGCGGCGGAACCGTGGAGCATCTCGGCTTGGGCCTTGCGCGGAATTGTCTGGCGCATGGCCGGTGATGAACGCGGCGCCTGGCTGCACGAGCAGGAAGGCCTTGTGCAGCTTCGCCCATTGGTGGGACGCGATGGTCTGGTAGAGGATGCCGTTGCAGAGCTTCGCACACTTCACGCAGGTTCCGCCATGCCGCTTGGTCAGAGCCTTCGCGGCGGGACGCAGACGCGCGGTATCCTGTTCCACCGGACCGAACCTCTGCTCGCGGAGCTGCATGAGGCGATCCGGGCAACGCTTGAGGAATACCGGGCTGGCCTTGCGCCGCTCGATGAGACACACCCGCTTCTCCGCCATCGCGAGACACCGTGGGCGCTTGCGGGATCGTGGTCGGTGAGGCTTACCGGAGGCGGTGATTACCACACCTCTCACATTCACCCGCAAGGCATCGTCTCTTCCGCGCTGTATCTCGTCGTTCCCGAAGAGGCGCATCAAGACAGGCAGCAGGGCTGGCTCGAAGTGGGACGCCCTCCCCCCGATCTCGGCCTGGATCTTCCGCCGATCCGTTCGATTGAGCCAAGGCAAGGCCATCTCGCGCTGTTCCCATCCACGCTCTATCACGGCACCACCAGCTTCGGATCAGCGGAAAGGATGACTGTGGCGTTCGACGTGGTCACCTCTTCTGGCTACAGGTTCTAGCGATGAGCGAAGATGCAAAAGCGTGGGGTGATTTCTGGGCCCACAATGCAGGCGGCGACGCCTCAGGATGCCTGCCAGAGCGATGGGCAACAATCGAACAGGCACAAAGCGCCGCGTGGAGCGAATTCGTCAAACCCTTGCCTGAGGGCGCGCGGGTGCTCGACCTTGCAACCGGTGACGGGCGGGTGCTGCGATGGATGCGCGCCGATCGGCCCGACCTGGTCCTGACCGGTATTGACCTAGCGCCTGTTCTTCCACCGGCTCCTGAAGGGACTGAAACACGCGGCGGCGTGGCTATGGAAGAGTTGCCCTTCGAGAATGACAGTTTCGACGCTGTAGTCAGCCAGTTTGGCTTCGAATACGGCGATACAGCCAAGGTCGCTGCCGAAATTGCACGAGTGCTCGCACCCGCGGGCAGGGTGGGCCTGATGGTACACCGCGGCGATGGGCCAATCCTTGAGCACAATCGCAAGAGGCAGTCAGAGATCGAGTGGGCGCTCGAAGATAAGAAAGCCGCAGACGCTGTCACGCAGGCGCTCAATACGCCGGGAGCTGGTCCAGCGGTAGGCGCCCAAGTGGCAAACGTGCTTGCAAGGCTCGGAGAGGCGCAGTTCGGGGAAAGCAGTCCTGCATGGGAGATTCCCGAAGCGATCCGGCGCGCGTGTCTGATCGGTCAACGGCAAGGCATTGATGCGGCGGTAGAGACAATCGCCCAGATCCGCGAGCAGGCCAATAACGAGATTGGACGCATTGCTTCGCTCGCTAATGCATGTGCGCGAGCCGACGATCGAGCCAACATCGAACGCGCGTTCGAGGCGAACGGTCTGGCGTTGAAAAGCAGGGGGCAAGTGACCGAGCCGACCGGGCGCGCCCTGGCCGACTTCCTGACAATCAGCTGACGCTTCAAAACGTCAGCTCATTTCCGATGACGGGTGAGTTGTGCCCGCATTGTGGGGCGGCTCTCAACGCTTTTGCGACATAGAAAAAGGGCGGCGAACCGAAGTTCGCCGCCCCTTTTCTTAGGCTCTTATCTGGAGCTTGTTCAGTCTTAGAACTGGAACGAAGCCGAGATGAAGAAGTCACGGCCAAGCACGTCGTAGGTGCTCGGGTAGGTGTTAGCCTGCTCCTGGTTGTCACCAAGCAGGAGGCCGTTCGGACGGTTCGTAACGAAACCGTTCGCATCGAACTCCGGAGCGCCCGGCAGCTTGTCGAACAGGTTGCGGATACCACCGGTGATCGAGAGGTTTTCCGAAGCTTCGACCGAGATCGTGAGATCGAACAGGTCGTAGCTAGGAATGTTCTCGATGCCGTTGAACTGGGTGAAGTCCGTACCCGGATCCTGGTCTTCCACGCTGCTCAGGTGACGCCAGCGAAGCGACGTGGTCACCGGACCATCGTTCCAGCTCAGGCGCGAAACCCAGCGGAAGGACGGGGCCGGATCGCCCGTGTTGAAGCAGGCACCGCCGAAGCCGCCGGCACATTCGTTCACCGTCGGAAGGTCTGCGACCGGACGGATGAAGAAGGTGTCGGTCCAGGTTCCGAGGAACGAGAAGTCGAGACCCGATTCATTGTCGCTCGAGAAGATCGAGAACGGAACCGAAGTCCGGTAGTTGACTTCAAGGTCGACACCCGAGGTACCGATTTCAGCAACGTTGAGGCTTGCAACCAGCGGCGGGTTGTCAACGGTCAGAGCACCGTCGCCGTTACGACGACCGATGAACGGAGCGCAGACTGCCGAGTTCGGATCCTGAACTTCGCCGTAGCAGAGGTTCAGAAGACCCTGGAGCGAACCGCCAGCGACGTTGATGGCGTCTTCGATGGTGATGTCGAAGTAGTCAGCCGTGATCGTCAGGCCCGGTACGAAGTCCGGACGAAGAACGATACCGAAGCTGTAGCTCTCGGAAGTTTCTTCCTCGAGGTTCGGGTTACCACCGAACAGCGCCGGGATCTGTGCGTTCAGCTGGATAGCGCCAGCGTTACCCACGTTTGCAGCCGGAACACCGGTCGCGATGCAGACCTGATCAGCACCAGCGTTGGAGCTGAGGAATGCAGGGTCACCGCACGGGTCGGTTGCGCCCGGGAAGCCGATGGCCTGACCACCGAACAGCTCGCCCACGTTCGGGGCGCGAACTGCACGCTGATACTGACCGCGCAGCTTGACGCTCGGAACAACGTCGAATTCTGCGCCACCAGCGTAGGTCCATACGCCGCCTACTGCGTCAAGCGAGTAGTCGGAGTAACGGGCTGCACCGGTCAGCTCGAGACGCTGAGTGCCGTTGTCGAAGATCGGGACGTAAAGCTCAGCGAAGAGCTCGTGCACGTCGTAGCCACCTTCGGTCGGGCTACCGGCGTTAAAGCCGATGACGTCGCCCGATGCGAGTGCAGTGTCAGGAATAAACTGCGAACCAACGCGGCGGTACTCGTAACCACCAGCGACACCGACATCGCCAGCACCTGCGGTGAGTTCACCGAGGAAGCCGGAGACAGAAGCCGCAGCGACTTCCATGGTCGAAACGTCGCCGTTCTGTGCACGGATCGAAACCGCCTGCACCATCGCCGGGGTCAGGGTACCTGCACCGAAGATGTTGATGGTGGTGCCGGTGCCGTCGAGGCCAGCCTGGAACAGCGAACGTGAGATGTTACCCTCTTGAACGTTCGAGTTACGCGTACGGGCGTAGCTGTAGTACGCATCGTAGGTCCAGTTTTCAGCGATATCACCGGTGACGCCGCCGAGAACACGGAATGCGTTACGCTCGTCGAGCGAGTTACGCGGACCGGTTTCGAGCATACGACGCTGGAGGAAGGTGCTGACAACGCCGAGCTGCGGAGCTGCGAGCGGCGAAAGGCCGTTTGCAACACGCTGAGCATTGGCGTCTGCTTCACGCTGGTCGAGGATGTTGAGTTCGTCGATCGTTGCCTGATCGAGGAACGGCGACACGGTTGCGATGTCGACGTTGAACGTACCGGTAACCGGCGTGGCGGCCAGTTCCTGTGCGACGCGGTTATTCACAAACGCGACTTCCGTGTAGAAACGGTGGCCCGGAGTGAATTCGTAGTCAGCGTAACCGCCCATCAGGTAACGCTCTTGCGGGACCTGCAGGTAGTTGACCGGTGCGTAGTTGTAGGTGTCGCCTGCGCGCGGACGCGGGCTGCCCGGGGTGTCGAAGATACCATCGTCGATGACGAGGCCGGCACCCAGCGGTGCGGTGTCGCCAGCTGCGTTGATGATCGTGGTGCCGGGCGTGTTGATACGGCCCTGCGGAACGGTCGACGAACCGAACTGAAGAAGGTTCACACCGAAGGTTTCACCACCAAGAGCGAAGAACGAGAAGTCGCGGTCGCCCTGGAAGATGTCACCACGGTTGGTGTACTCAGCGTAGACGGTTGCGTTACCGCGACCATCGTCGAAGCTCGTGCCGATTGCACCGTAGAGCTGGTAGCGACGACCGTCGCCTTCTTCGGTGATGGCGTACTGGCCGCCCATCTCGACGCCTTCAACCTTCTTGAGGTTGAAGTTCACAACGCCGGTCATAGCGTCCGAGCCGTAAACGGCCGAAGCACCACCGGTCACAACTTCGACCGACTCGATCAGGAAGTTGGGGATGGTGTTAAGGTCGACGACCTGTGCGGTGTCGAACGACACCCAGCGGCGGCCGTTGACGAGAACCAGGGTACGGGTTTCGCCAAGACCACGAAGGTCGAGCGATGCGGTACCGTTACCCGGGTTGTTTGAGTTACCGGTGGTTCCCGGAATAACCTGCGGAAGAGCGTTGATGACGTTTTCAACGTTCACATCACCGGTGAGCTGGAATTCTTCGGCGTCAACGACGGCCACCGGAGCGGCGGTTTCGACGTTGCGCTGCTGAATGCGCGAGCCGGTGACAACGATGAAGTTGTCGTCGCTGTCATTGTCTTGGGCATAGACGGGCGTCGCGGTCACGGCAGTTGCCAAGACCGTACCAGCCAGAAGGGTGCCCTTGCTAAAGCGGTTCATTGTATTCCCCTTGGATTAACCTGCCCAAATGGCAGGTAACTCTCTTCTACGGACATTTGCCCGCATGGTTGGAAGGGGTAGGCCAATCGATGCGCAAATCGCAATTGTGGTTCTTCCACATGCGTCCGGTTCGCCGGGACCTGTGGCATTCGCGCTACAGTTGGATGTGTTAGGCCTTTCTTACAGGGCGTTTCGTCGATAAATCAGCCACATTGACATCATGCGGCATATGTCGACCTTCGTTGCCAAGCCGTCTTTCGGGAGAAAAATCGATGGCTTTTTCCACCATATCGGCGCCTTTGCGCATGCGGTCTCGGGCGCTTGGGCTGGCCTGCGTTGCTGCCTTGTTTGCCGGCGTTCCGGCCAGCGCACAGGGCACGAATGATGAGGCGGGCGGGGATTATGTCGAGCGCCTCAAGGCCTGCCAGGCGATCACCGAGGACGCGGCCCGCCTGGCCTGCTTCGACAGCGCGGTCGGCGGGATTGTCACTGCAACCGAAGCAGGAGATTTGCAGGTGGTGGACAGCGAGGACGTGCGTGAGACGCGCCGCTCGCTGTTCGGTTTCTCGCTTCCCAACCTCGGCATTTTCGGCGGCGATGAGGAAGAAGAGGAACTGTTCGAAACCACGATCGAAAGTGTTCGCTATTTCGGGCGAGGCAAGGTTCGCTTCACGACCGCTGAAGGTGCGGTGTGGGAGATGAACAACGTTCCGCGCCGCCAGCGCGAAATCCGTGCAGGCGACACTGTGATCTTCAAAGATGCGGCGCTTGGCACCTATTTCGTCAGGATCAATGGCCAACGAGGCGTCAAGGGACGGCGCGTTCAGTAAGCGAAACTCGCACGTACGTCGTCGGCTGACTTGGCAGGCAACTCGTTCGCAAATTCAGCGTGTTACAGAAATGCAAAGGGGCCCGGTCGCGATGCGATCGGGCCCCTTCATTTGTTGGACTGCCGCCTTGCGGCAGCTTGTCAGATTACAGACCGCCCGGTCCGCAATCGTTGGCCAGATAGTCCAGCATCTTGGTGTAGAACTGCTGTTGGTGGGTATACATCAGCGTCGTATAGAAGTGGTCGGCATCTTCGAGCGTGATGAACTCGCCCGTGTGACCGGCTTCTTCGAACGCCTTCTTGTAGTCCTCGAAGTGGTAATACAGCACGCGGCTGTCATCTTCAGGGTGGACCATCAGCAGCGGAATGTTGACCTTGTCGACTTCGGCATATGGGTTGGTGCCGTATTTGACACCGCGGCCCTGGAACCACTCATCAATCGCCTTAGGCGTGTTCGAGTTGATGATGTCGTTGTACCAAACCTCGGGACGCGACACGGCAGCACCGGCGATGGCGCACTGATAGATGTTGTCCTCGCGTGCAGCAGCGACCAGCGCCGCGTAACCGCCATAAGACCAACCGAACATCGCAATACGATCCGGATCGACGAGGCCCTGCTCCACAAGGTAGAGCGCGCCATCATCCTTGTCGTCCTGCATGGTTCCGCCATGCTCATGGAAAGCGAGGTCGAAGAGCTCCTTGCCCCAGCCAACCGTCTGGCGATAGCCGGGCTGGAGGACCATGTAGCCTGCCGATGCGAGCAGCTGGCCCCATTCGTCGTAGGTCACGACTTCGGGAACCGCCGGACCGCCATGCGGAAGCACGATCAGCGGGAACGGGCCTTCGCCGTTGGGCACGGTCACGTAGCCGGGGATCATCAGCTTGCCGTCGCGCGACGGGTAGCGGATGAACTTCACGTCAGCCAGCGCATCCTGGTTGAGAAGCGGGTTGCGGCTGCCAAGCTTGGCCAGCTGACCTTCCTTGACCAGCCAGAACGAGCCAGGATCCTTCGGACCCTGATTGTACACGACCATCGTGCGGCCATCGTAGGAACGGCTGCGGATGCTGAGTTGGTGCGAATACGGGATCTGCTCTTCCAGAGCCTTGTAAAGCGCCTCTTCCTCTTCATCGAACCAGTGACGCTCCATCTTCGCGCCCGGATAGGATGCGAAGGCAAGCTTGTCGTTGCCCGGGATCGAGTGACGGCCAACGCCCATCACATCGGCGTTTTCAGCTTGGAAAAGCTTCTCTTCGAACTGGCCCGTTTCAAGGTTGAACGTCCACAGAGCAGCCTTGTCTTCGCCGTTCAGCGCTTCGACGAAATAGGCTATGTTCGGGTCTTCATGGTGGAAACCCACAATGCCATAAACGCCGCCGATGAAGCGGTAGAGGTTTTCGCGGTCATTCTGGTCGTAGACCTCACCGAACTGGGTCCATCCGCTTTCACCAGGCTTGCGATAATAGGACTTCACCGTCCCGTCGGAATCGGCACCCTGTGCAAACCGTGCATTGCCTTGCGAATCGAACGTGTAATTGGCGTATTTGCGCGTTCCGCGCATGACCAATTCGCGGCTGCCCGTTTCAAGGTTCAAACGATAATAGGACTGCGGACGGAATGCGGCCGACGGATCGTTTCCGAGGCCACCATCGACTGCGACGCCGGTGCCGATAAGGATCTTGTCGGGCTCGTCGGGAAGCAGGCTTGCGATCGAGAAGCGGCCACGAACCTGCTGAAACTTGTTGGCTTTCAGATCGTAGAAGTAAGTCGCGTAATTGCGCGTATCGTCTTCCTGACGGCGCACGCTCTCACGCTTGATCTGCCACGCAGTGCCATAAATGACGTTGTCGCTGACCCAGCGCGCCGAGTTGATTTCCATCGGATCGGCGTTGAGCGTGCGATAGGGCGTGCTCAGATCATCGGTCTTGTAGATCTGAAGCAGGTAGTCGCCCTCGCGGCTCGGGTTGATGTGAACCAGAAGGTGCTTGCCGTCCGGAGACAGATCGACGGCATTCACAACGTCGCGCAATGCCCAGACGTCAATCGGGACAGCCGAAGTGGCTTGCGTTTCGCTGGGAGCAGCGACGCTTAGCCCAAGCGTCGAAACGCCGAGCAAGGCCGCCGTAAGCGGTGCTTTAACAAATTTCATGGTGCGAACTCTCTCATTCGATTTCCAAGGGACCCCTTGCGCGCGCCCGCGTCACCTCCAAATCGGCAGACTCGCACAGGGGAAATTAAACAGAAAAACGGCCCCTCGGCAAGTGCCGAGAGGCCGCTCTTCTTGACTAAATTACGTCGTTTTTTCTGACGCTTAGAAGCGAGCCAGAACCTGGGCGAAGAACTCGCGACCGTTGAGGTCGTAGCCGTTACCCAGCGGCGTGTTCGAAATCTCGAGAACACCCGAACGCGACGACACCTGCGGCGGAGCCGTGTCGAACAGGTTACGAACACCCAGGATCACGCGGAAGTCGTTGTTGTCCCAGCGGATCGAGGCGGTGTGCTCGAAGTACTCGTCAGCGGTACCGATCGGGCGGCAGAAGTTACCGTCGCCAGCAACGTTGCCGTTCGGACCACCTGCACCAAGGCAGGTCGGCGAGAATGCACCCGGGATCGACGGATCGGTGCCTGGTGCGTTCTGGCTGAACGCGTCACCGAACGGACGTTCGAAAGTGGTGCCGCCGACGGTGATTTCACGGAAATCTTCGTTGACCGAGTCGATGTAACGAACCTGATAGGTGAAGCGCCAGTCATTCCAGTCGATGGCACCGGTCAGACGGCCGGTCCAGTCGGGGAAGCCGAATTCACCCTTGAAGTCCTGCTCAAGAATGTCACCGGTTTCGGTGGTCTGGAGGTTACGACGCTCGATCAGGTGGTTCGCCACGAGGTTCAGCGTGAGGTCGAAGACTTCGTCGCCGATCGTGAGCGGGTAGCCCATCGTTGCATTGATATCGAGACCGCGGACCGTTTCCTCGTCACGGTTGAGGAAGCCAGCCTGAACGCCGCTGATCAGCGCACGGTCAGTCGGATCGATTTCAATACGGTCACAGAACTCGCTGCGCTCATTGACTTCTTCGCGGAAGTAGCAGTCACCGACGATGAAGGCTGCGCTCGGTTCAATGATCGCGTCCTTAATCTTGATGTCGTAGTAGTTGACGTTGAGCGCGAAGTCGAAACCACTTGCCCAGTTCTCTTCGAACGCGAAGCCAGTGGTGATCGAACGCGAGGTTTCCGGATTGATGTCGAGCGAGCCGCCCTGCGTGACTTCACCGCTGACCACCTGGATGGTGTTCAGGCCTTCAGCATCGATACCGACGCTGGTCGGGTCACGACCTTCGCGCAGGCAGTTCTGAAGGACGAAGTCCTGACGCTGGTCGAGCGATGCATCGTACGCACCGTTGACGAATGCGTCGTCAGGAACGGCGCATGGGTCGAAGATGCCGACGAAGCCCGACTGGCCGCGCAGGAAGTTCTCACGAAGGTTCGGTGCACGGAACGAGGTGCCGTAGCTCATCTTGAAGAGGAGCGACGGAACCGGGCGCCAGCCGCCCTTGATGGCGTAGGTGCCGTTGGTGCCGTAGAATTCTTCGTCGGTCAGGCGGCCCGAGACGTTGAGCGTGAGCTCTTCGACCAGGGTTTCACCAGCCATCAGAGGAATGTCGACCTCACCGAAGAGTTCGCGGATCCACTTGGAACCCGATGCACCGCCGTCAGCGAAGAAGCCGAAGAGCAGACCGTTCGAAGCAACGAGATCCGGGTTCGATTCGATCGAGTCTTCGCGCCACTCGGCACCAAGCACGACGCCGACCGGACCAGCGGGCAGGTCGAAGAGGTCGCCGGTGACGTAACCGGAGACGAGAACCTGCTCGTAGGTGGTGTCGAAGTCACGGCTATCGAAGAGATAGTCGCGCTCGGCCTGGGTTGCGAAGTCGCCGATGGCGCCGGTCAGAACGCTCGGAGCGAACAGGTTGACCGGCACACAGCCAGCAGCGTTCAGGTCCGGCGCTGCAAGGTCAGGGTTGGCAAGGCCACCTGCATTACATTCACCGATGAACAGCGGATCACCGAAGATGCCGAACACGTCGACACCCTGATCGTAGTCGTCGGCAATGCCATCGCCGTCATTGTCGACGACGCCGTCGCCGTCATAGTCGGCCGTCGGGTCAAGACCAAGGGCCAGAGCCATGCGGTCTTCACGAATACCGAGACGCGAGGAGACACCTTCCGAACGCGAGTAAACACCTGCGAGTTCGAAGGTCCAGCTCGAGCCGATGAAGGGCAGGTCGCCGCGAACGCCAAGCACGCCGCGATACTGCTCCTGCGTGACGTCGAAGTTGTTACGGTCGCCGCGGATTGCCGCGATCGGAACCGTCGGCAGGGTGAAGCCGGTCGACAGAGCAGCACCGGTGCCATTGATGCCGAGCAGTTCGTTGTCGACTGCGCGGCAGTCGACGCCGTCCGGATTGCTGATGAAGTTACACGGGTTGAAGCCGTTGAGGTCAGGCACAGACGGGAAAATCTGTGGGTTGCCTGCGCCGGTGTTGGTGATCTCTGCGCGGGTGTACTGCGCTTCGAAGAACGGCGTGATGTTGGCTTCGCCCGGGAAAGTGTACTCACCATAGGTGAAGACGTTCACCAGTTCCTGCTGCGAGATGAAGGTACGGAAGAGTTCCGCCTCACTCGCATTGACGTTCACGTTTTGGAAGTCGACGTCACGGATACCGTCGCCGTTGACGTCGAGGTCGGTACCGAATGCGTCGGTCGATTCACCGAAGTTGAACGGACGGCCCGTGCGCGGGTCGAGCGGGAAGTTGGCGATGTTGCCGTTGGCCGGGAAGTAGACCGAACCGAAACGTGCGAACGGCTGGAAGATACGGCCCGAGATGCCCGAAACGATACATTCGCTTTCGGAAACCGAGACGCCAGGGGTACGATCCTGGACAACGGCATTGTCTGCAACGCCGAGCGTGAAGATGTTGCCGTTGGCGTCTTCTTCGAGGTTGTTGGTACAACCGCGAAGGAAGTCACGGTCGATGGCCTGCACTTCGTCGCGGAACTGATACTCAGCGCCGATGCCGAAAACGGCGCGGTCGGTGCTGAAGCCCCAAGCTGCGCTGACCGAGTAGTCTTCACCAGCGCCCTGCGGGTTGATGTCGCCGTTGGCCTGGATTTCAAGACCGTCAAAGTCCTTGCGGAGAATGACGTTCACAACGCCGGCAACAGCGTCCGAACCGTAAACCGACGATGCACCGTCGGTCAGCAGGTCGTAGCGGTCAACGAGCGTTGCCGGAATGAGGTTGATCGACGGGACGGTCGGAGCGCCTTCCACACCGGCAGGTGCGAGGCGGCGGCCATTGACGAGAACGAGCGTACGGCCTGCGCCGATACCGCGAAGGTTGATCGTCTGCGAACCCGGGCCGTTGTCGAGAACGAAGCCCTGGAAGGTCGCGTCGATCTGCGTACCGGCGGCTGCTTCCGAGCGCTGGAGGATCTGTGCGGGGTCGAATGCACCAACCGACTGCTGGTTCTCGGTCGAGAGAACCTGAAGCGGCGAAATCGAGCTGTAGGTGTCACGGACAATACGCGAACCGGTAACGGTAATGCGGTTATCGTTCGTCTGACCCTGCGAGCCGGTCGAGACTTCAACGTCCTGACCCTGACCGGTCGTTACGCCATCGGGCTCTTCCTGCTCGTCTTCGTTGGTGTCCTGCGCATAAACAGGACCGGCAACCGCAAACGCGATAGCCGATGCGGAGAAGGCAAGCGCCTTCAGCGAATTGTTGTGAAACTTCTTCATGATCACTCCAGTTGCGACAACCGAAGCTCAGACAGCGCCATCATGATCTGTACCTACGCGCATCTTACCCCATGCACGTTGGTCGATTCCCCGATTTTTGGCGCAGCTCAGCCCCTGCGGTGACGGTTGTGTGCAATAGCGAAGGGGGCATGTAAATGAGACGTTCAGATTACAGCGCGGTTTTTGGCCAGAATCTTGCCCAGTGTTGCGGGAATCACACAGGGCAGAATTCGCATCGGTTAAAAATGCTGCGTCGCAGCATAATAATGAAATCGAGTGGAGCCGCCTGACGCAATTTTCCACCCCACGCTAAGAATTTGTCACAAAGTCGTCATATCGTTGCGCGCCCAAGCAAGGCTGATTCAAACCGAAATGACGGTTTTGTTTCATTGGCAGCGCGGGAGCGATGCGAGCCCCCGCGCATGCCGATTGATAAGCCTTCGCTCAGACCACGGTCATTTCGAGCGCGCCATCGCCTTCGTCGACCTTGAGCGTAACGCCATCGCTCACATTGCCCTGAATGAGCATCTCGGCGAGCGGGTCTTGAAGGTAACGCTGCACCGCGCGCTTCAGAGGTCGTGCGCCATAGACCGGATCGTAGCCAACCCGGCCAAGCCAGCGCAGCGCCGCATCGGTGAGCTCGAGCGTGATCTTGCGATCGTCGAGCAGCTTCTGAACGCGCTTGACCTGAATCTCCACGATCGGCGCCATGTGCTCCATCGCGAGACGGTGGAACAGGATGATCTCGTCGAGGCGGTTCAGGAACTCGGGACGGAAATGCCCGCGAACCACGTCCATAACCTGGTCCTCGACATCGGCGACCTTTTGGTCGTCACCCAGGTTCGAGAGGTGCTGGCTGCCGAGGTTCGATGTCAGGATAATGAGCGTGTTCGAGAAGTCGACCTTGCGCCCCTGCCCGTCGGTCAGATGCCCGTCGTCGAGCACCTGCAGCAGCACGTTGAAGACATCGGTGTGCGCTTTCTCGACCTCGTCGAACAACACGACCTGGTACGGACGACGCCGCACCGCTTCGGTCAGCACCCCGCCCTCATCATAGCCGACATAGCCCGGAGGCGCGCCGATAAGGCGTGCGACAGAGTGCTTCTCCATGAATTCGCTCATGTCGATGCGCACGAGCGCCTGGTCATCGTCGAACAGGAATTCGGCGAGCGCCTTGGTAAGCTCGGTCTTGCCGACGCCGGTGGGACCGAGGAACAGGAAGCTGCCGAGCGGTCGGTTGGGGTCTTGAAGCCCCGCACGCGCTCGGCGGACAGCCTTCGATACCGCCTCGATTGCCTGCGACTGCCCGATCACGCGCTTGCCGATGATGCTTTCCATCTCCAGCAGCTTTTCGCGTTCTCCTTCCATCATCTTGTCGATGGGAATGCCGGTCCAGCGCGAGACGACGCTTGCGATGTCCTCTTCGGTCACTTCCTCGCGCAGCAGCGCGTTCTCGGTGAGGTCTTCAGCAGCGGCTAGCTTTTTCTCAAGATCGGGGATCGTTCCGTAGGAAAGCTCGCCCGCTTTCGCGAGGTCGCCCGAACGCTGCGCCTGTTCGAGTTCGAGCTTGGCTGCGTCGAGCTCTTCCTTGATCTTGCCTTCGGCTTCGATCTTGTCGCGCTCGTTCTGCCAGCGGGTCGTCAGCTCGGACGATTCCTGTTCAAGCTCGGCCAACTCCTTCAGCAGATTTGCCAGCCGGTCCTTCGAGGCCGTGTCGTCTTCCTTCTCGAGCGCCGATTCCTCGATCTTGAGCTGGATGATCCGGCGGTCGAGCGCTTCGATCTCTTCAGGCTTCGATTCGACTTCCATGCGGATGCGGCTCGCGGCCTCATCCATAAGGTCGATGGCCTTGTCGGGGAGGAAGCGGTTCTGGATGTAGCGGTCGGACAGCTTTGCCGCGGCGACAATCGCGGTGTCGGTAATTCGCACGCCGTGGTGAAGCTCGTACTTGTCCTTGATGCCGCGAAGGATGCTAACGGTGTCCTCGACCGTCGGCTCCTCGATATAGACCGGCTGAAAACGCCGCTGGAGCGCGGGGTCCTTCTCGACATACTTCTGGTATTCGTCGAGCGTGGTCGCCCCGATGCAGTGAAGCTCGCCGCGAGACAGTGCGGGCTTTAACAGGTTTGAGGCATCCATTGAGCCTTCGCTCGCGCCCGCACCGATCAGCGTGTGCATCTCGTCGATGAACAGGATGATATTGCCATCGGCATGGCGCACCTCGTCCAGGATCGATTTGAGGCGTTCTTCGAACTCGCCGCGATACTTCGCGCCAGCGATCAGAGCGCCCATGTCGAGGCTCATCAACGTGCGGCCCTTCAAGCTGTCGGGCACATCGCCATTCGCGATGCGCAGCGCGAGGCCTTCGGCAATCGCGGTCTTACCCGTGCCGGGCTCACCGATGATCGCGGGGTTGTTCTTGGTGCGGCGCGCAAGGATCTGGATCGTGCGGCGGATTTCCTCGTCGCGGCCGATGACCGGATCGAGCTTGCCGTCGCGCGCGGCCTGCGTGAGGTCGCGGGCGAATTTTTCCATCGCGTCGTAATTGCTTTCGGCGTTCGCGCTGTCGGCCTTGCGACCGCCGCGCAGGTCCTCGATCGCAGCGTTCAGGCTTTGCGGAGTAACGCTCGCCGCCTTCATCGCCTCGCCGGTTGAACCAGAGGCGAGCGCAAGCGCGGTCAGCAGCCGTTCGACCGTGACGTACGCATCACCCGCCTTGTCCGCGAGTTGTTCGGCGCTGTCGAGCACGCGAACGGCGTCGTTATCCAGCCCAGGCGTCGATTGTGCGCCGCTGCCCGTTACCTGCGGGATCTTGGAAAGACCGATATCGACCGCACTCACCGCAAGGCCAGCCTCACCACCGGCGCGCTGGATCAGGCCGGCAGCCATGCCTTCCTCATCCTCAAGCAATGCCTTGAGCAAGTGGAGCGGCGTGATGCGCTGATGGTTCATGCGGATCGCGACGGTCTGCGCGCTCTGCAGAAAACCTTTTGCGCGATCGGTGAATTTTTCGAGATTCATGGACGTTCCCTCATTCGGATTACCCCTGAAATGTAGTGTTGCATTTTGGCAACACAAGTGGTTTCAGCGATAATTCTCCCGCCTAGGTGTATTAGTTGGGTAGGTAGGTCCTGCAAGCCCCTTTGCAAGACGCCTCTTTTTCGCCTCGGCCCCGCTACTGCTTGACGAAGGGATCAGCCCCCGCAATTGTCGCGTCAAGAGAGAGTGGAGTGATCTGAGCGATGAAATGGCTTAAAGGCGGCGCGCTTGCGCTGGTCGTCCTGCTGCTTGCGGCATTTGTCTATCTGGCGACGTGGGAGCCGTTCTCCGCGCTCACCGCAGAGGCGCCCGAATACCGCGAATATTCCGCCGAGATCGTGCGCGACGAATATGGCGTGCCGATGATTTATGGCGAGACCGATGCCGATGTCGCATATGGGGTCGCCATCGCTCACTCCGAAGATGATTTCTTCACACTGCAGGACGTGATCGCGATGAGCCGCGGGCGCTATGGCGCAATTGCGGGCCAGGACGGGGCGCAATTCGATTTCGCTTACCACCTCGTTGATGCGCGCGGCACGGCAGAGCGCGAATATCCCGGCCTTCCCGCCGACACACGCGCGCTGCTTGAAGCTTATGCAGTCGGCCTCAACCAATATGCCGAAGAGAACCCCGGCGAGGTGAAGCTGGGCAATCTGTTCCCGGTCAACGGCGTCGACATCGCCGCGGGCTTCGCGCTGCGCCAACCGTTCTTCTACGGTCTTGGCAATGTCATCGGCCCACTGGTTTCGGGCGATGAACTGCGCCGCGAATTCGGTCCGGACATTCCCGGTTTCCCGCGCGAAGGCCATTCGCCTGAAAGCAGCGCTCCGGTCGATGAGGCAGAGCCGGGCGGACAGGGCCGGCACGGGCTGGTTCTGCCGTGGGGCGAGGAAGCTGACCACCTTGGCTCCAACGCATGGGCGGTGACGCCGGAGCGTTCGGGCGGGCCCACCACGCTCATTTCCAACTCGCACCAACCGCTGCGCGGCGGGGTCGCCTGGTACGAGCTTGGCGTGCAATCGGGCGAAGGCTGGCACTTTACCGGCGCAAACTTCCCCGGATCGCCCTACCCCTTCCTCGGCCACAACGAGAACCTTGGCTGGACCAACACGGTCAACCGCCCGGACATGGCCGACATCTACAAGCTGGAGGTGAGCGAGGACGGCTCGCAATACATGCTCGACGGCGAATGGCGCGAGCTCGAGGAGATCAGCTTCACCCTGCCGGTCAAGATGGGTCCGATCACCCTGCCCGTCAGCCGCACGATCTATCGCAGCGCACATGGGCCGGTCATCAGGAACGACAACGGCTACTTCGCGATCCGATATGGCGGCATGGGCAGCATCGATCAGCTCGACGCCTATTACCGCATCAACAAGGCATCCAATCTCGAGGAATGGGAGACGCAGATCGCGCGCATGGCGATCCCGTCGACCAACTTCATCTACGCCGACCGCGAGGGTAACATCGCCTATGTTTACAACGCCGCTATCCCGAACCGGCCAGAGGACGTGAAGGCGAACTGGCGCGGTATCCTTGACGGGACGCGCTCGGACCTCATCTGGAACGGTCCGGTCGAATATGAGCGCATTCCCAAGCTCATCAATCCGCCCAGCGGCTGGATCTACAACGCCAATAACGAGCCCTACACTGCCGCTGGCGAAGGCAGCGATCTGAGCCCGGACGATTTCTCTCCGGTGCTTGGGATCGAGCTCAAGCAAACCAACCGTTCGCGCCGCGCCTATCAGCTGCTTTCGGAGACCGAAGGCCCGCTGACCCGCGCCGAGCTGGAGCGGATCAAGTACGACACCGCCTATGTGCGCGAAAGCTATGTCGACAAAATGTTCGACGAGCTTGAAGCGCTGGAAGCGGAAGGCGATCTGGAGGAGGCTCGCCAGTTGCTGCTCACATGGGATTTCACCGCCGATAATGTGGGCGCAGCCGATGCGCTCGCTCTGTTGATGATCCGCGATTACATGAGCGCGGAATACAATAACGGCAATTCGCCCAGCATCGAAGAGCACCTGCGCAACGAAGTCGACCACCTGATGGAGCATTTCGGCCGGATCGACCCGCCGATGAGCGATCTGTTGCGGCTGCGTCAGGGCGATGTCGACCTGCCGCTCGATGGCGGTTCGGACACACTGCGCGCGTCGACAACCTGGCGGATCGACGATGACGGGCGGCTCAGCCTCGTTCACGGCGACAGCTTCATCCAGTGGGTCGAGTGGCCTGCCGATGGTGGCCGCGTGAAATCAGAGAGCATCCAGCCCTTCGGCTCTGCAACGACCCGGCCCGAAAGCCCGCACTACACCGACCAGATGCAACTTTACGTCGACCACAAGTTGAAGCCGGTGCGATTCTGGGAAGAGGATGTGCGCGCTCACGCCACCAGCACGCGGCGGGTTTCGAACGCTCGCTAAGGCCAGCTCGCGCTCACCCTCATCGGCGCTCATCTGCGCTTCATCGAAGCGCGACCATTCAAACGCGTGTTAAAGGCTTGATCGAAAAGCCTCCACGGCGCACAACCGCGCGCGTGTCACAACTGGAAGAGACCTGATTAGGGGAGCACATCAATGAAAATCCGTTTTGCCGCAGCAAGTCTTGCGGCGCTTAGTGTCGCGATCGCGGCACCTGTCACACCGGCCTTGGCCGAAGCGCACATGGACGCCAGCGAAGCCAGCGCAGGCGACCTCGAAGAACTCGTTGCGCAAGTTCAAATTCCTTACGAGGAATTCCAGCTCGAAAACGGGCTGACCGTCATCGTCCACGAAGACCGCAAGGCGCCGATCGTTGGCGTTGCCGTGTGGTACAACGTGGGGTCGAAGGACGAGCCGACCGGCAAGACCGGCTTTGCCCACCTGTTCGAACACCTGATGTTCAACGGATCGGAAAACGCACCAAACGACTATTTCCAGTACCTGCAGGAAATGGGCGCGACCGATTACAACGGCACCACCAATTTCGACCGCACCAACTATTTCCAGACGGTGCCCCGCCCCGCGCTCGAACGCGCGCTGTGGCTAGAAAGCGACCGCATGGGCTACCTGCTCGGCGCGGTGACGCAGGGCAAGCTCGATAACCAGCGCGGCGTCGTCCAGAACGAAAAGCGCCAGGGCGACAACCAGCCCGGAGGCCTCGTCTTCTACGAGATCCTCGAAACGATCTTCCCGGACGGCCACCCGTACCAGCACTCGGTCATCGGCTCGATGGCTGACCTTGATGCTGCATCGATGGACGATGTGCGCAACTGGTTCCGCGACAAGTACGGCCCGAACAACGCGACCCTCGTGCTCGCTGGCGACATCAACGCCGAAGAAGCGCGTCCGCTGGTAGAGAAGTGGTTCGGCCCGATCGCTCGCGGCCCGGTGAACACGCCTGCAGCCGCAGACATTCCGACCCTGTCGGAGCCGGTGCGCACGGTGATGCGTGACCAGGTCGCTGCGACCTCGATCACGATGTACTGGCCCGCGCCGGGCATCATGAGCGAAGATCTCGTCGCACTGAACGTCGGGACGCAGGTACTCGGCGGCCTCCTGTCGAGCCGCCTCGACGAAGTGCTGGTTCGCGATGAGCAGCTTGCCGTCGGCGTATCGGCCGGCAACTTCGACTTCCAGCGCGTTGGCCTTATCAGCGTCGGCGCAACGCTTAAGGACGGCGTTGAACTCTCCGCGCTCGAAGCTCGCCTGAAGCAGCTCGTCGCCGAATTCATCGTCGAAGGCCCGAGCGAAGACGAAGTGCGCCGTGCCGCCACCAGCGGTCTTGCTGGTACCATCCGCGGCCTTGAACAGGTTGGCGGCTTTGGCGGCAAGGCAGTTGCTCTTGCCCGCGGCGAAGTGCTTGCCGACAATCCCGGCTTCGCTGTCGAACAGCTTGGCCTCCTTGCCTCGATCACGCCCGCCGATGTGCAGGCCGCGATGCAGAAGTGGATGACCAAGCCGGCCTTCACTCTCGTCCTCGAACCGGGTGAGCGCGATGCCGAATACGAAGAAGCGGCCAGCGTCGCAGCCGAAGCCAACGCATCGGAGCGTGACCGCGCTTCTGAAGAGCTGACCATTTCGGTCGAGCGTCCGGCCCCGGCGATCGACAGCGTGCCTTCGCTCGACTTCCCGGACCTGATGCGCACCACGCTCGCCAACGGCATGCAGCTGACCTACGCACAGCGCGACGCGGTTCCGGCGACTTACGTCACCTTGTCGTTCAACGCTGGCAGCGCGGCTGATCCGGCAACCATGCGGGGGCTTGAAAACCTGACGCTTGGCCTGTTCGACGAAGGCACTGCGAGCATGACCAGCCAGCAGATCGCCGAAGAGCGTGAGCGTCTGGGCGTCAACATCTCGACCGGTGGCGGCGATGACCGTTCGACCTTCACGCTCTCGGCGCTGTCGGCGAACCTTGCCCCGTCGCTTGACCTGTTCAGCTCCATCATCCGTGAGCCTGCTTTCAACGAAAGCGATCTGGGCCGTGTGAAGGCGCAGACAGTGACCGGCATTCGTGCACAGATGCGCTCGCCAGCTGGCATCGCTCGCCGCGCGCTCGGTGTCGAGCTTTACGGCAGCGACACGCCTTATGGCGGCGTCACCACGATCGAGAGCGTTTCCTCGATCACGCGTGATGATCTGGTCATGTTCAAGGACACCTGGATCCGTCCTGACAATGGTGAAGTGTTCGTGATTTCGAGCCTGCCGATGGACGAAGTCGTCGAACAGCTGAACGCTGCTTTCGGCGACTGGACTGCGCCTGACATAGCGAAGGGTGAGAAGGACTTCTCTTCCCTTCCCGATGCAAGCGAAGGCGGGCGGATCGTGCTGATCAATCGTCCGAACTCGCCGCAGAGCTTCATTCTGGGTGCGCAGATCACGCCGCTTGATGGAAGCGATCCCGCTTACATCGACTTCACCAACGCCAACAACTCGCTGGGCGGCAACTTCCTCGCGCGTCTCAACATGAACCTGCGCGAAACCAAGGGCTGGTCCTACGGTGTTCGCGGCGGTCCGCAGACGCGTGAGAACGCAGTGGTCTATGCGATTTCGGGCGGCGTTCAGGCCGACCGCACGGGCGATTCGGTGGCGGAGATGATCCGCGAAACCGAAGAGTTCTTGACCACCAACGGCGTCACCGATGAAGAGCTTGCTCGCAACGTCGCAAGCGAGATCGGCGAACTGCCGGGCCGCTTCGAAACTTCGGGTTCGGTGCTGGGCGCGATGCAGAGCCTCGCGCTCTACAACCGTCCGGACGACTACTACGAAGGGCTGGTCGAGAAATACACCGCTCAGACCACCGACAGCCTCAACGCGGCTGCACGCGCTGCGCTCAATGCCGGCAACTTCGTGTGGATCGTGGTTGGCGATGCCGAAGTGGTTGCACCGCAGCTCGAACAGCTTGGCCTGCCGGTCGAAACGCGCGAGCTGGAAGGCAGCGAATAAGCGCCGACGCTACGGCTTTGAAGGATTGAGGGCGCGGGGCTTCCCAAGCGGAGCTCCGCGCCCTTATTTTATGCGCCTGATAGTGGTTGAACGCGATAATCTGACGTGTAAAACGGCCACCGACGCCGTGCTGCCGCAAGGGCTCATGGCCACGAATTTCAATTGGGAGACAAATCAATGTCTGAAGTTTCCGGTACCTACAACACCACCGTCAAGAGCCCGATGGGCGACCAGTCGGGCACCTTCACCGTTGTCGATAATGGCGACGGCACTTTCTCGGGCAACATGGCCGGCGGCATGGGTTCGATGGACGTCGAAGAAGGCAAGGTCGACGGCAACAAGCTGTCGTGGAAGATGAACATGACCGTTCCGATGCCGATGACGCTCGATTGCGAAGCCACCGTCGAAGGCGGCACCATCGCTGGCAACGTCAACGCAGGCGCATTTGGCGCGATGCCGCTGACCGGCGAAAAGCAGTAAGCCCAATCGCTTACTGACTGATGCACAGTCTTACAAAAGGCCGTCGGGGTTTGCGCCCCGGCGGCCTTTTTTGTCGCGGCTTCAAGCCATTCCAACAGCATTTGGGAACGAAGCCTGCCTTCCGCTCATTACCCTTTCGAACCCCTAACTCCCCCGAAAGGCCCCCGATGAGCAGTATCAAGACGACCAACCCCGCCACTGGCGAAACCCTCGAAGAATACCAGCAAATGTCGCGCGAAGAGGCCTGTGCGAAAGTCGATGCGTGCCATGAGGCGTTCGAAAGCTGGAAACTGAAAAGCCTCGAAGAGCGCGCCGAAGTGCTGCGCGGCCTGGGTCAGGCGCTGCGCGACAACAAGGAAGAACTCGCGCAGTTGATGACCGACGAAGTCGGCAAGCTGATCGGCGACAGCCGCGATGAAGTCGAACTGTGCGCCTCGATCTGCGACTACACCGCAGAGAACGGCCCGAGCGAACTCGCCGACGAACAGCGCGACCCGAGCAATGCAGGCCGCGGGATCGTCACCTATTCGCCCATCGGCGTCGTCTACGGCATCCAGCCGTGGAACTTCCCGGCCTATCAGGTCATCCGCTACGCGATCGCCAACCTGATGACCGGCAACGGCGTGCTGCTGAAGCACGCATCGAACTGCACCGGCAGTGGGCTCAAGATCGCAGAGATTTTCGAGAAGGGCGGCCTTCCGGCAGACCTCTTCACCGTGCTTGTCATCGACCACGACACTTCGGACGCGATCATCGCACACGACAAGGTGCGCGGCGTCACGCTCACCGGATCGGACGGCGGCGGAAAGCACGTCGCAGAGGAAGCGGGCAAGGTCCTGAAGCCGCTCGTGTTGGAGCTGGGTTCGAACGATGCCTATCTCGTCCTTGAAGACGCCGACATCGACAAGGCAGCCGAAGTGTGCGCCCGCGCGCGTCTTTACAACAACGGCCAGACCTGCATCAACGGCAAGCGCTTCATCGTCACCGACGCCGTATATGACGAGTTCGTCGACAAATTCGTCGCGAAGTTCGAAGCTATCAAGATCGGCGACCCCAATTCCGACGACAGCGACATGGGACCGATGGCTCGCACCGACCTTCGCGAAGACGTGCAGGGACAGGTCGACAAGTCGGTCGAAAACGGCGCGACAATCGCCTGTGGCGGCAAGATCCCCGATGGCCCCGGTGCGTATTACCCCGCAACCGTCCTCACCGATGTCGCCCCCGGCCAGCCTGCCTATGATGACGAGATCTTCGGACCCGTCGCAAGCGTGATCCGCGCCAAGGATGATGAAGACGCGATGCGCCTTGCCAATGACAGCCGCTACGGCCTTGGCGGAGGCATCTTGTCAGGCGACACCGACCGCGCAATCGAGATGGCGAAGAAGCATTTCGACACCGGCATGATCTTCATCAACACCTATGGCGTCGCAGACCCATCAATGCCCTTCGGCGGGGTGAAGAACTCAGGCTATGGCCGCGAACATGGCGGCTTCGGCGTCAAGGAGTTTGCCAACGCCAAGTCGATCTTCGTCGGCGCAGAATAAGCGTAAACAGATATGGGATCAGGGCCGCCGGGAGCACGCGCTTCCGGCGGCCTTATTATTGGAGTTGAAGGCGAGCCAATTTGACCGACTGCCACGGATATGATGAGAAGACACGATGGGGAGGAAAGCGAAGATAGCGATTGCCTTGTTGGTCGGGCTGACGGCAGTCGGCCTTGCCGGTGGAATGTTCCTCGCGAGCAAGGATCAGGCTCAAACCTTTCTTGAAGACGACCCGCAAATGCGAACGCACCCCGACTACCCGGTCGAGGTAACCGACATTAGTGGGCTTGCCGAGGAGATCGAGGTCGAAAGGGACGTTTGGATCACGACCCGCGATGGTACGCGCCTTTCGGCAAACATCTTCAGACCCCGTGCCGAGGGTCGATACCCGGTAGTCATGGCATTTACCGCATATGACAAGAACAAGGGGCCGGACCTTTACCCCAAACTCCTTCGGCACTCGCTCAAGCCCGATTTCGATCTGGGGCGTATCGCCGTCAGCGAGTGGACTTCGTGGGAAGGTCCCGACCCCGCCTTTTGGGTCCCGCAAGGATACGTGGTGATTTACGTCGATTCCGCTGGCTTCGCCTCGTCAGAAGGAGAGCCGAGCACCCTGTCCCGTCGCGACCGCGACTACTTCTACGACGCTATCGAATGGGCCGGGGAGCAGGGGTGGAGCAACGGCAATATCGGGCTGAACGGGGTGTCCTATCTCGCCATCTCGCAGTGGGTCGCAGCCAGCGGCAATCCCCCGAGCCTCAAGGCTATCATCCCATGGGAAGGCCAGTCCGATCCCTATCGCGAAGTGCTCTACCATGGTGGTATTCCCGAAATCGCCTTTACCAGTTTTTGGATCCGCAAAATGCGTTCGGGAGCCAATGGTGCGCCGCTGCCGCATCCGATCATCTTCAAATTCGCGCATCAGCGACCTTCGCTGATGCGCAGGGTCCAGACGAGACCTGCAACGACATCTGGGATCGACCTGCAAAGCATCACGGTGCCAGCTTTGATCGCTGGAACATGGTCGGACCAGGGCCTGCACACTCGCGGCTCTTTCGAAGGGTTCAAGACCATCTCATCAGAGAAGAAATGGCTTTATACGCATGGCCGCTCGAAGTGGGACGTTTATTACAGCGAGGAAGCACTTGAGACACAGAAAGCCTTCTTCGACCACTTCCTGAAAGGCGTCCCGAATGGGTTCGACCAAACGGCTCCGGTGCGCGTCGAAGTGCGCGAGGACCTTCGAAATTTTCAGGTTTATGAGGCTCAGGACTGGCCCATTCCTGGCACTGATTACCAATCACTCTATCTCAATGCGCAGTTGGGCGAGCTGTCGAGCAGCCTGCCCGCTCAGCCACGAGAGGCAAGTTACGATGCACTTACAGGCAGCCGTACATTTGACCTCATCTTCGATGAGGACACAGAACTAACCGGCAACATGAAACTTAAGCTGTGGGTCTCGGTGGACGAAGGAGATGACATGGACCTTTTCATTGGCGTCCGCAAACTCGACAGGCAGGGTCGCGAAGTCCACTTCTTCGCCAAAACTGGTTACATCAAAGGACCGGTCGCGATGGGCTGGCTTAGAGCCTCGCAACGCGAGTTGGATGAAACACGTTCGACCCCGTGGCAACCCGTACTGCTTCATCAGGATGCAGCACCGCTAACGCCGGGCGAGATCGTACCGGTCGAGATTGAAATTCTGCCAAGCAGCACGCTGTTCCGCGCCGGCGAGACACTGAGATTGGTCATCCAGGGGCGCGATCTGTTCGACCATCCCGCACTTGCACACGGCTATCCTGTAAACCGTGGCCAGCACACGGTTCATGCGGGCGGGAAATACGATTCACACCTGTTGGTGCCAGTTATCCCGCGCCAGGAAGACTAGTTCGCCAGCTCTCCGCCAACGATCTCGAACTTCATCAGCAGCGTGCGCTGGTTCGACGAGAAGTTGTCGTCGCTGACGAGGTAGAGGAAGGTGCGACCTGCTTCCTCGCGCACGGCGAGACCTTCGAAATTGTCGGTTGTGAGCGGCGGGGTAATCGTCATCAACTCGCGGCGCTCGCCTTCGGGCGTGTAGGTGACAATCGCTGCTCGGTTATCGTCGGCTGGCGACCACGAGCGGAAAAGGACTGTATAAGTCCCGTCTTGAAGCGCGTCCGCATCGGTTGGAACAGCTCCAAACTCGACAAGCTCCTGCGGCGGATTGACGGGAAACGGCGAATAGGTGTCGTCAGCGTAGTCGAAGAACTGGCAATTGGCTTGGCTTGGCGCAGCCAACCGCTGGACACAGATCAATTGGCTTTGGTTACCCAGCGCGAATGCTTCGATCCCGCTGTTTCCTTCAAGTTCGCCGAATACCGCTTCCGGGTCGAATAGGGTTCGGACAGGGGTGCCGGACAGATCATCGCCGTAGCTCAATATCCGGTGATTGCGCTCGAACGAGACGGCCCAGCCGGTCTCCGGATCGTAGATTATCCCTTCGCTGTCACCGTCTTCCTTGCCGGTCAGAACTTCGCCGGAGACGCCAAGCAACGGGCCCGTTTCAAGGTCGGCAATTCCCGTCAGCCGCCCGCCTACTTCGACCGGCGTCATCCAGACCCAGCGCGCATCGTCGGTGATGGCAAGCAGCCGCCCGCTTTGCGCATCCCAGCGAAGGCCCGAAAGCCCTCCAATATTTTCGCCCATGCGCGGGATATCGAGACCGCCGAGATACTCGAGCTGGCCGATGCGGGTGCGCGAAGGGTCGGCAGGATCGAGCGCCACGGCGACAACTTGCGTGTCACTCGCCTCGCGATGGTTCGCAAACAGCGCATAGCCGATGATCACGGCGCACAGCGCAACCGCGATTACGAGAAAGCGACGGCTGCGCGCCGAGTTCATCTAGCCCAGCTTGTCCTTGAGGATCTGGTTCACCACCGCCGGGTTAGCCTTGCCCTTCATCGCCTTCATCGTCTGGCCGACGAAGAAGCCGAAGAGCTTGTCCTTGCCGCCCTTGTACTGCTCAACCTTGTCCTCGTTTTTGGCGAGGATGTCGTCGATGGCAGCCTCGATCGCGCCAGTGTCGCTGACCTGCTTGAGGCCCTCTGTCTCGGCGATTTCGGCAGGCTCGCGGCCCTCTTTCAGGACGATCTCGAAGATTTCCTTGGCCTGACCGCCGCTGATCTCGCCCTTGTCCTGCATCGCGAGGATAGCAGCCTGACGCTCGGCGGTGGCGTGCTCGACATTGGCGTCGTCACCCAGCGACTTGATCACGCCCGGCGCAACCGAAAGCGCCCAGTTCGCAACCTGCGTCGCGACGGTCTTCTCGTCCTTGCCGGTGGCCTCAGCCGTCGCAGTGAGCAACGTTTCGAAGCGCGCAAAGGTCTCGACCTCGGCAGTCAGCTCGCGCGCGTTGTAAGGCGTAAGACCAAGCTCGCTCTCATACCGCGTGCGCTTGGCATCGGGCAGTTCGGGGAGCGAAGCGCGACATTCATCAAGGAAGTCGTCTTCCAACACCAGCGGCAGCAGGTCAGGATCGGGGAAGTAGCGATAATCGTGCGCGTCTTCCTTCGAACGCATCGTGCGGGTCGTGCCGGTTGCGACGTCGAACAGGCGCGTTTCCTGATCGACCGTGCCGCCGCTTTCCAAGACGTCGACCTGACGGTTCGCCTCATATTCGATGACCTGCATGACGAAGCGCACAGAATTGACGTTCTTCGTCTCGGTCCGCGTGCCGAGTTCCTCGCCCGGCTTGCGGACGGAAACGTTCACGTCGGCGCGCATCGAGCCTTCTTCCATGTTGCCATCGCACGAACCAACATAGCGCAGGATCGAGCGCAGCTTGCGCACATAGGCGCCGGCTTCGGCAGGCGAGCGCATGTCGGGGCGCGAGACGATTTCCATCAGCGCAACGCCCGAACGGTTCAGATCGACATAGGACATGGTCGGATGCTGATCGTGCATCAGCTTGCCTGCATCCTGTTCGACGTGGATGCGTTCGATCCCGATGATCTTGTCTTCGGGAATGCCGGTCTTCTCGTCCGCTTCGATCAGCAACTGCCCCTCACCCACGAGAGGGTGGTAAAGCTGGCTAATCTGGTAGCCCTGCGGCAGATCGGCGTAGAAGTAATTCTTGCGGTCAAAGCGCGACCACTGGTTGATCTCGGCCTCGATCGCCATGCCGGTGCGCACAGCCTGACGGATGCACTCGCGATTGGGCACGGGCAGCATTCCGGGCATCGCCGCATCGACGAGGCTCACCTGGCTGTTCGGCTCCGCGCCGAACGCGGTGGAGGCGCCCGAAAACAGCTTGGCGTTGGAAGTCACCTGCGCATGGACCTCAAGGCCGATCACGACCTCCCACTCGCCCGTTGCGCCCTGGATGCGATAGTCACTCATCGTTTGTCTCTTTGTCAGAAATCATCTTGCCATCAGGCCCGAACCGCGCCTCTCCGTGGTCGACATTCTTGCGCACCCAGTTCGCGACCATGAAGGTCAGCGGAACGGCGAGAATGATGCCAATCCCGGCGAGAAGCAGCGGGGTGTCGATGGTCACCACCACTTCTCCGGCGCTTGCTCGAAACCGCTGCGCTGCTGGATCGCAAGGCCGGCGTCGAGCACGGTCTGCTCGTCGAAGGGCTTGCCGACCAGTTGCAGGCCGAGCGGCAGGCCGTCGGGGTTAAGCCCGGCGGGAACGCTCATGGCCGGAAGGCCTGCGAGCGATGCGGGAACAGCGAAGACGTCGTTCAGATACATCGTCAGCGGGTCTTCGTTGAGGCTGCCCAGCGGGAAGCTTGCCGTCGGCGTGGTCGGCGCGAGGATCAGGTCGCACTCGCCCCATGCCTGCTCGAAATCGCGGGCGACAAGCGCGCGGACCTTCTGCGCCTGGTTGTAATAGGCATCATAAAAGCCTGCGGAGAGCACGTAGGTGCCGATCAGGATGCGGCGCTTGACCTCGTCGCCGAACCCTTCGGCGCGGGTGGCGGCGTACATGTCCTGAAGGCCTGCGCCTTCGGGCAGGTCGCGAAGGCCGTAACGCACGCCGTCATAGCGCGCGAGGTTGGACGAGGCTTCGGCTGGCGCGATGATGTAGTATGCGGGCAGCGCGTATTTGGTGTGCGGCAGCGAGACATCGACGATCTCTGCGCCTGCATCCTTGAGCCATGCCTTGCCCTGCTCCCACGAGGCAAGGATGGCCTCGTCGGTGCCGTCCATGCGGTATTCCTTGGGAATGCCGACCTTCTTGCCCTTGAGGTCTGCGTTGAGCGCCGCTTCCCAGTCGGGCACGTCCATCTTGAGGCTCGTCGCGTCCTTCGGATCGAAGCCCGCCATCGCGCCAAGCATGATCGCGCAATCCTCCACCGAGCGCGCCATCGGGCCAGCCTGGTCAAGCGAGCTTGCGAACGCGACCACGCCCCAGCGCGAGCAGCGGCCATAGGTCGGCTTGATCCCGCAAATGCCGGTGAAAGCGGCAGGCTGGCGGATGGATCCGCCGGTGTCGGTGCCGGTCGCAGCAGGCGCGATGCGCGCGGCAACCGCGCTGGACGAACCGCCCGAGGAACCGCCGGGCGACATGGCGGCGTTGCTGCCTTCCTTGCGCCATGGCGAGGCGACGTTGCCGAAGTACGACGTCTCGTTCGACGAGCCCATCGCAAACTGGTCGAGGTTGAGCTTGCCCAGCATGCCAGCACCCGCATTCCACAGGTTTTGCGAGACGGTGCTTTCGTATTCGGGCTTGAAGCCTTCGAGGATGTGACTTGCGGCGGTGGTCTGCACGCCGTGCGAAGCGAACAGGTCCTTCATGCCAATCGGCACGCCGCCCATTGCGCCCAGATCCTCGCCCTTCGCGCGCTTCGCATCCACCGCATCAGCAGCGGCGAGTGCGTGGTCGGGCGTGGTCACGATGAAGGCGTTGAGTTCAGCAGCGCTGGCGACCGCGGCGTTGAAGCTTTCAGCCACTTCGCGCGCGGTGAAGTCTCCGCCGGCAACGCCGTCGCGGATGGCTTTGACACCAAGATTTGTGAGGTCAGTCATGTGCGTTCAGCTCAACCTATTCGATAACTTTGGGCACGCCGAAAAAGCCGTGCTCGGCCGCCGGAGCATTGGCGAGCACTTCGTCGCGCTTGCCGCCGCCCGTTTTGGGATCGGCATCGACCACGTCGTCGCGAAGGCGCAGCGTGTTGGGAATGACAGCCGACATCGGCTCAACGCCTTCGACGTCTACCTCGCCAAGCTGTTCGACCCAATTGAGGATGCCGTTCAGTTCCGGCACCATGCGTTCGAGTTCTTCATCGCCCATCTTGATGCGCGCCAATGACGCGATCTTGGCGACGGTCTGTTTATCAACCGACATTGTTGTATTCCTCGGCGGGTGCAAATCACCCGGTTCAAGATTATTGCGGTGGTACTGTGCCCGGCACGTCCTGCGCCTGACCTTCCGGAGGGCCTCCAAGACCGCCTTGCATGGCGCGTTGCAGGATCGTTAGGTTCCGGTCGAAGACTTCGCGGCTCATGATATCGACCACTTCGATCTCGAACACGAGGTCTGCGTTCGGCGGGATCGGCGCGCCGGGAGGCGGCTCTGCACCATAGGCCATGTCGGACGGAATATAGAGCTCGTACTTCCCGCCTTTCTGCATCTGCTGAAGGCCCTGGTAGAAGCCTTCGATGGTGGAATCAGGCTCGACCGGGAACGGGCTGCCTTCCGGGAAGACGCCTTCGACCGGGAGCGGGATATCCTGCGATTCGTCGAACACTTCGCCGGTCGAGGCGAGCGAGCCCTTGTATTTTACGAAGACCATGTCGCCCTGCTCAGGGTTCGGCCCTTCGCCCGCGACCAGCGTGTCGATGCTGAAACCCTTGGGCACGGCTGCGAAAGCGAGGCTTGCGCCCACCAGCAGCGCGACGATGACGCCGAGCCAGATCTTGGTCAGCGAGCCCTTGGCAACGGGCTGAAGCGGAACGCGGGTAATTTCGGCCATTGATGATCCCTGAAGAAAGCAGGCGCCCCATAAGCAAAAGGGCGCGGAGACTGTCCGCGCCCTGATGGCTTATCCAGTGGCGGGTTTCAAGCATTTCGCGCTTGTTTTCGGCTCGGCCCTTCCGGGCGCAAAACCTGTTCCCACTTTGGCTGAAGGGCCTCGGCACAAAGCCGCTGCCCTTCGCGGCATCTTACTTGATGCCGTCGCGCTCCATGCGCTTACGCTCGAGCTTGCGAGCGCGGCGAACGGCAGCTGCCTTTTCACGGGCGCGCTTTTCGCTGGGCTTTTCGTAGTGACGACGCAGCTTCATCTCGCGATACACACCTTCGCGCTGCAGCTTCTTCTTGAGAGCGCGCAGGGCCTGATCGACATTGTTATCGCGAACCATGATTTGCATAAACGACTACTACCTCATTTCAAATGCGCCGAGCCCGCTAAACCGAATCGCGGGAATGCGCGTAAATTTGACGCTAAAAACGGCGCGAAACCCACCTTCCTAAGGCTCGGTCGCGCTGAAACTGGGGCCCACATAACGCTCAGCGGCGAAAATGGCAAGGCTTGGAGTGCTTTCACTGTGGCGGCGCAGCCACCTTGTCGCTAATGCGGACCGCTCATGAGCACCGCTTCACTCTCCCCAGCCCTTGCATCACTCTACGTCGCCCTTGGCGGCGGGATCGGTGCTGTCGGCCGCTATCAGGCGGGACGGCTGGTCACGCATATGGCGCCTTCGGGCGCAACATTCCCCTGGCCCACGCTTGCCGTCAACGTGGTTGGCAGCCTTGCGATGGGCCTTCTGTTCGGCTGGCTGGCGCGGGCAAGCGTGGCCGCACAAACGGGCGAAACGCTGCGGCTGCTGGTCGGGGTTGGCCTGCTCGGCGGGTTCACGACGTTCAGCGCGTTCAGCGCAGAGATGGTCACGATGATGCATCGCGCTGCATACCTCCCGGCCCTCGCCTATGTCGGTGTTTCGGTGATCGCCGGGATGGCCGCTTTCATTATCGGTCTTGTCATGGGGCAAAGTTCATCATGAACAAGAATGCAAACGAAGTACGCCAATTCACCGTCTCGGACGACGATGACGGCATCCGCCTCGACCGCTGGTTCAAGCGTAACCTGCCGAAGATCGGATTTGCGACCATCTCGCGCTGGGCACGGACCGGTCAGGTGCGCGTCGATGGCGGGCGTGTGAAACCGGAAGATCGGCTCGAAGCAGGGCAGGTTCTGCGCGTTCCGCCCGGCGGTGAAGACCAGAAACGCGGTCCCAAGCCGCGCCGCCCTCTGACCGAGGAAGAGATCGCCGAGGCGCGCGCCATGGTGATCCGCGAAACGCCGAGCGCCATCGTGCTCAACAAGCCGCCTGGTCTCGCGACGCAGGGCGGAAGCAAGACAACCAAGCATGTCGACGGGCTGCTCGATGCCTTTGTCGATGATCAGGAGGAGGACGCCCCGCGGCCGCGCCTCGTCCACCGGCTCGACAAGGATACTTCGGGCGTGCTGCTGATTGCGCGCACACCGGGAAGCGCGGCGACCTATTCGCGCAAGTTCTCAGGCCGAAGCGCGCGCAAGGTCTACTGGGCGCTGGTCGTGGGCGTTCCCGAAGTGCGCGAGGGCACAATCGACGCCCCGCTCGCCAAGCAGCCGGGCACGGGCGGCGAGAAGATGCATGTCGACGAGGAAGGCGGCCAGATTGCCAAGACCCGCTACCGTGTGGTCGAGCGGGCAGGCACGCGCGCGGCATGGGTGGAGCTTGAGCCGCTGACCGGCCGCACCCACCAGCTGCGCGTCCACTTGGCAGCGATCGGCCATCCGATTGTAGGCGATGGCAAATATGGCGGGCAGGATGCGTTTCTCACCGGCGCGATCAGCCGCAAAATGCACCTGCACGCACGCCGCCTGATCATCGGCACACCTGAGAGCAAAGGCGCGGGCGGCAAGCTCGACGTGACCGCTGACCTGCCCGAACATTTTGCGACCAGCATGGAATCGCTCGGCTTCGATTTGTCGCTCAGCGATGCCTCCCCGATCCGCGACGAAGCGCCAGAGCGCACGCCTGCGGAGAAAAAGCAGGCGGCGCGCCGACACGCCAAGCAATTCCGCAAGGACCGCCGCGGCGAGCGCCGCACGCGCGCGACGTCGAAGGTAACGGCGAAGAAGAAAGCCAAGGGCCCCGCCAAGGGCAGGGGTCCGGGCAATCCGAAGGGTCGCAAAAAGTGACGAGGCTCGCCGTCTTCGACTGCGACGGCACGCTTGTCGATGGGCAGGCGGATGTCCTGTGGGCGATGGCGCATGCTTTCCAGAAAGCGCGACTTCCCGAGCCCGATCCTGCACAGGTCCGCCGCCTCGTGGGCCTGAGCCTGCCGGTTGCGATCCGCGAACTCGCTCCTGATGAGGACGTGCGCAAGCAGCGAGATCTCACCGAATTCTACAAGTCATCATTCCGCGCTCGGCGCGAGGAAGGCCTGCTGAGCGAACCGCTCTATGACGGCATCGCCGAGCTGCTCCATGCTTTGCACGACGACGGCTGGAGCCTCGCGGTCGCCACGGGCAAATCGGATCGCGGGCTCACCGCCTGCCTTGCGACCCACGGCCTCACAGACCTGTTCGTCTCGCTACAGACCGCCGACCGCCATCCGTCCAAGCCCCATCCCGCCATGCTTGAAGCCGCTCTGTTCGAAGCCGCTGCTCAGCCCGCAAACGCGGTGATGATCGGCGACACGAGTTTCGACATGCAGATGGCCCGCGCTGGCCGGGTGCGCGGGATCGGGGTCGCGTGGGGCTATCACACAAGCGAAGAACTCGAAGCGAGCGGCGCCGATGTGGTCGTTAGCGATGCAGCGGCCCTGCGCGAAGAACTGGAGCGCGCCTCTTGAGCACTTACACAGACGAAGAACGCGAGCGCGCACAGCAGCGCTACGTCTACCTGCAACTCACCCGCTTTGCCGCGATTGGCGCTGTGCTGCTCGGCATCGCGATTGCCCGCGCTGTCGTGCCTGCGCCTTACTGGCTGGGCGTCGCGCTCGCGGTGGGCGGGCTCGTCGCGTTCTTCTTCGGACCTCCCCTTCTCGCGCGGCGTTTCAAGGCCCGCGACACGCATCTGCCCGAAGGCATGGATAAACCGTGAAGCGATTTTATAAGGAAGTTGACATCCAGCCCGCGCTGGGTGGGTGGCAAGTCACGCTCGACGGGCGCGCAATTCGCACCCAGAAAGGCGCAGGCCAGATCGTGCCCACCGAGGCGCTCGCGCGAGCGCTGGCGGCGGAATGGGATGCACAGGGCGAGAAAATCGATCCAGCCACGCTCCCTCTGCGCGATATGGCCGATTACGCGCTCGATGTGATCGCGCCCGATCCTGCAGCGGTCGCGGATAAAGTGCTCACCTATGGCGACACCGACACGCTGCTCTACCGCGCCGATCCGGACGAGCCACTCTATGTGCGCCAGCAAGAGCTGTGGGAACCGATCACGAAGCGTTTCGAAGAGCGCCACGGCATCGAACTCGTGCGGGTGAGCGGCATCGTGCATCGGCCGCAAAACGAGGCGACGCTGGCCAAGTTGCGTGACGCGCTCGGCAAGCAAACGCCGTTTGCTCTTGCAGGGATGGAGGCGATGACATCGCTTGCCGCATCGCTGATGGTCGCGCTCGAAGCGAGCGAGCCGGGTGCCGATGCGCTCGCTCTATGGCAGGCCGCTAGCCTTGAAGAAGAGTGGCAGGCGGAACTATGGGGCCGCGACGAAGAAGCCGAGGAACGCCGCGCTAAACGAGAATCCGATTTCCTGCGCGCGCGAGAATTCGTGCGGCTCGCAGCTTCCGATTAGGGGTTCGCAATCGCCCAGTCGGCGACTTCGCCGGCCAGCGTGTTCGCCGCGCGGTTGAGCGCCGGGCCCACATCAGACGCTTCAGCGAGAATACCCTCTTCGCGCGCTTCGAAGCGCCGCGAAGTGACCGTGCCATCGTCGCTGGTCAGGATCGCGTTGAAGCTCACCACCACCGACGAAGTCGGCGCGTCGTAGCCGAGCTCAATCAGGCTGCCGCGCAGGTAACGCGTCGCGACCGTGGGCGAATCCTCGCCATCAAGCACCAGCATCGAACCGCGTGTACGCAGCGTCTCACCCAAGAGGCGGCGGAACAGGCGCGCAGGCTTTTCGACCCAGACGGCTTCCTGCAGATAAGCAATCTCGGTGTCCGAGACGTTCACCGGCACGCGCTGCACGTCGAGCTTGGCCGGGACTTCGGGAGTGAGCACCGCGATTGCCGAGGATTCCCCGGCGCGATTGTGCGATGCGCCCGAGCCAGCCGGCGCCATCGCGGTCGGCGTCAGGCTTAGCAGGCTTTCAGGTGGCTCTGCCCCGCCGAGGCTCACGCAGGCAGACAGCGCGAGGCTTGCGCCCACAAGCGCGGAAAGGGTGAAAGCCGGTTTGATCATTCTCGCAGTTTTCATGGCTCATAATCAGGCAGCGCCTGTCCCCCGAGCAGCGAACCTGCCCCTTGCGTTTCGATCTGTTCGGTAATGGCGCGAAGCGAGCGACTGGTGCTGCGCAAGTCGCGCAGGGTGGCCTCGGCTGCGGGCAAGGTGCCCTCGCGCAGCTGGCGTGCGGCGGGCCGCGTGTCTTCCAGCGTCGCCGCGAGCGCAGCCGCCGCCTCGTTCGCGCTGCGCAAGGTGCCGCGCAGTTCTTCGGCCAGAAGCGGGCCTTCCTGATTGATCAGTTGATCGGTCGAGCGTGTCGCCGTTTCGAAAGCGTCAAGCGCCTCGCCTGCTTCGCGAAGCGCAATCTCGAACTCGGCAAAGGTGCCTTCAAGACGAGGTGCTGCATCTGCGAGCTCGTTGGTCAGACGGTTTGAGTTTGCCAGAATACCGCGCAGGTTATCCTGGTTCTCAGGGCCAAGCAGGATGTTCAGGTTCTCGGTCAGCGTTGCCAGCCGCTCCAGCAGCAACGGCGCGTTGTTGAGGAGCGCGTTGATGCCGCCATCCTTGGGCGGGATAACAGGTCTACCTTCCGGGCACGCCGTGGTGTCGCAGGTGATGGCCGGAGCACCGCCGCGCGCGCCGTCGAGCAAGATGGTCGAAACACCGGTAAAGCTCGACTGGATCGTCGCCGTGGTTCCGATCAGGATCGGCACCTCATCTCGCACCCGGATACGCACGCGCACGAATTCAGGGTCGTCTTCGGACAGGGCGATGTCGACCACCTGCCCGACCGGGACGCCGGCGTAAGCGACCTGGCTACCCTGCGCGAGGCCCGAAACCGACTGCGCATAGAAGATGTCGTATTCGTTCACGTCGCCCTGGTTCAGCCGTGCGATCCAGACGATGAATGCCGCCATTGCCGCAAGCAGCGCCAGCGTAACCGCACCGACCCAGAGGTGATTGGCTCTCGTTTCCATTGCGCTACCCTATGAACGCGCAAAGGCGCGCCTGTCCAATATGTTGTGCAAGTGCCACTGGATTAATCCCCCCAATCGGCTGCGCGGCGACCGGCGTTCAGGCGATGCGCGGTCATCGCCCCGCGACCGCGTGGGCCGTTGAAATATTCGTCGATCCACGGATGGCGAGTCTCAAGCAATTCGGGGATCGTACCGACCGCGATAACCTTCTTGTCGGCGAGCACCGCGACCCGGTCGCAAATCTCGTAAAGCGTATCGAGATCGTGCGTAATGAGGAAAACGGTAAGGCCCAGCGTCTCTTTCAACTCGCGCGTCTGGCTATCGAACTTGGCCGCGCCGATAGGATCGAGACCCGCGGTCGGCTCATCTAGGAAAAGCAATTCGGGATCGAGCGCAAGAGCGCGGGCAAGGCCTGCGCGCTTCCTCATGCCGCCTGAAAGCTCGGACGGGTACTTCGCGACGGCTTCTTCCGGAAGGCCGGAGAGCAGCACCTTGTAGCGCGCGATTTCCTTGCGCAGGTCGTCGGAAAGCTCAGGGTAAAATTGCTTGAGCGGAACCTCGACATTCTCGCCGACGGTCAGTGTCGAGAACAGCGCCCCGCCCTGGAACAATACGCCCCAGCGGCAGCGCACGCCGATATTCTCATCCGGGTCGCCATCGGTGATGCAGCGGCCCAGCACCTCGATCCGCCCGGCGGTGGGTGTCTGAAGCCCGATGATCGAGCGCATCAGCACCGATTTACCCGTCCCCGATCCGCCGACAACGCCAAGGATCTCCCCACGCCGGACTTCGAGGTCGAGCCCGTCATGCACGGCAAAATCGCCGAACTTGTTGACCAGCCCTTCGACAACGATGGGCGGATGCGAGGCAAAGCGGTCGTGGTCTTCGGGATGAAGCTCTGCATTGTGCTGGACGGTCATTGCGCGCTTGTCTGCCATGCCTCAGCCCCAACCGATCTCGGTGAAGAACACCGCGAAGAATGCGTCGAGAACGATGACGGCGAAGATCGCGGAAACCACCGCCATCGTCGTGCGGATGCCGACCTGCTCGGAATTCCCCTTGACCTGCATGCCGTGATAGCAACCCGCTAGCGCGACGATCAGTCCGAAGACCGGCGCCTTGACGAGGCCGACCCAGACATCGTGCAGCGGCACCACTTCCTGAATGCGTTCAAGGAAGGTGAAGAACGGGATGCCGAGCGACAGATGCCCAACGACCGCGCCGCCGACGATGCCGACGATCGAGGCGTAAAAGCCCAGCACCACCATCATGAAGGTGCAGGCGAGGATGCGCGGGATGACAAGCCGTTCGATCGGAGAAATGCCGATCGTGCGCATCGCGTCGACTTCTTCGGTCAGCTTCATCGTCCCGATCTGCGCGGCAAAGGCGCTTCCTGAACGGCCTGCGACCATGATCGCGGTCATCAGCACGCCAAGCTCTCGCAAAGTAATGCGGCCCACGAGGTTCACGGTCAGCGTCTCTGCCCCGAACTGCGCAAGCTGAACCGCGCCCTGCTGCGCGATGACGATACCGATGAGAAAGCTCATCAGCCCGATGATCGGCAGGGCCGCCACGCCGACCATCTCCATCTGGCGCACGGTCGCCTTCAACGGGAATGTCGAAGGATGCCGCAGCAGGCTGCCAAATCCGATCAGGATCTGCCCGAAGAATCCGACCACCCCGTAAACGCCGGAGCGCGCGGCATAGACCTTTTCGCCCAGGGCAAGCGGCACACGCTCCCAGACAGGGGTGCGGTCCGGGGTGATTTCGACATCGCTCGATGCGGCCTCGACCGCTTCGAGCAGGCGCTTGGCAGACGGGGTGGTTCCGGTGATGGCGGCGGATTGATGCGTGGCGAACCGGCACACCACCCACGCGCCGACCGTGTCCATTTCCTCAACATCGGAGAGATCGACCCGGCCAACCTCGTGCCCTAAGCGGCTGAGCTCGCGCTCAAGCTTGCCAATGGTCGAGACAAGCAGCGGCCCCGACAGCGCGAGCATCGTCCCGCCGCCTTCCTCATCGTGAAGCGTGAATTGAGCGCCGCCGTCCATTGCCTCAAGCGTATGCGCAACTTTCCCGCTCGGCTCAAGCGGTGTGTTGGTTAAATCATACAACCATTGTGGCAATTTGGACGCTACTGAGGCAATCGAGAGACTGCGACGCGCGCTGAGGGAGGAGCGGCATATGGACCATCTGGGCATCGAACAACGCGGCGATGTGACGCTGGTGACGCTCGACAATCCTCCATTCAACACCGTCCATGCAGAGATCATGCGCGAAGCCTCGCGCCGTTTTTGCGAAATGGCGGCATCGAGCGACGTCCAAGCCGTTGTCCTCACCGGTGCAGGCTCCGATTACAGCCGCGGAATGGACCGCAAGGTCGCGGAAAACTTCACCGACGAAACGCGCGAGGAAACGCGCGAGGCAATCAATCACATGATGGCGGACATGCACCGCTTGCCCTGCCCGTTGGTTTCCGCGGTCAACGGCCATTCGATCGGGGCTGGCGGGATCATGATGCTGTGTTCGGATTGGGTCGTTGCGGCTGAAGGCGGCTACAAGATCGGCCTTCCCGAAGCGAAAGCCGGGCTCCCTTTTCCGGCGGTCCCGCAAGCGATCATCGACCATTGGCTGGACCCGGTATGGCGGCGCCGGCTGGCGCTTACCTCGCAGCTCTTCGGGCCCGAGCAGGCGGCTGCTACAGGCCTCGTGGACGAGATCGTCTCGCCGGAGACCTTGATCGACATCGCAGTCCAGCGCGCAAGCGAACTGGCAAGCCAGCCCGCCTTTCGCGACTGCAAGCGTCAGCTGCGCGCCAAGGCCAATGCGGAGATTGATGCAATTCTCGCCAAATAGGCGGTTGGCACGCGCGAATGGCAGTGGCATTGGCCATCGGCTATGAGCACTGAACTCTCTACGACTTTCGACCCCGCTGCGATCGAGAAGCGGTGGTATGCCCACTGGGAAGAAACCGGCGGTTTCCGCCCTGAGCGCCCCGACGCGGAACCCTTCACCATCGTGAACCCGCCGCCCAACGTCACGGGCTCGCTTCACATCGGCCACGCGCTCGACAACACGCTTCAGGATATCGTGATCCGGTATGAGCGCCTGCGCGGCAAGGATGCGCTGTGGGTGGTCGGCACCGATCATGCGGGCATTGCGACGCAAATGGTGGTCGAACGCCAGATGGAGGAGCGCCAGGACAAGCGCACCAATTACTCGCGCGAAGGCTTCGTCGAGAAGGTCTGGGAATGGAAGCACGAAAGCGGCGGGACCATCACCAACCAACTGCGTCGGCTTGGCTGTTCGATGGACTGGTCGCGCGAGCAGTTCACGATGGACGAGCACTTTACAAAAGCCGTGCTCAAGACCTTCGTCGACCTCTACCAGGATGGCCTGATCTACCGTGACAAGCGGCTGGTGAACTGGGACCCCAAGCTCAAGACAGCGATCAGCGATCTTGAGGTCGAGCAGCAGACGATTGCAGGCCATTTCTGGCACTTCAAATATCCGCTCGCGGATGGTGTGAAGCTCGATGATGGCCGCGATTACATCGAGGTCGCGACCACCCGGCCCGAAACGATGCTCGCCGACATGGCGGTCGCGGTTCACCCGAGCGACGAACGCTACAAGAGCGTCGTGGGCAAGGAAGTTGTGCTTCCAATCACCGGGCGACGGATCAAGATCGTCGAAGACGAACACGCTGACCCGGAGCTTGGCTCGGGCGCGGTGAAGATCACGCCGGGGCACGACTTCAACGATTTCGAAGTCGGGAAGCGCGCGGGGATCGAAGCGGGCGCGATGCTCAACATGCTCGATGGCGATGCGAATGTCTGCCAGACCGCCGACGGTTTGGTGCCGGACGAATATATCGGCCTCCACCGCTTCAAGCGCGACGGCGTTGATGGCGCGCGCGAACTTGTGGTCCAGCGCCTCAAGGAACAAGGCTATCTGATCCCGCACATTGCCAAAACCAAGAAGGGCGAGGAAGTCGAACACGACGCCGAACCGCGCCAGATCGCAACGCCCTTCGGCGACCGCGGCGGCGTGGTGATCGAACCGTGGCTGACCGACCAATGGTATGTCGATGCTGCCAAGCTTGCCGAAAAGCCGATCGAGCAGGTCCGCGATGGCACCATCGAAATCGTCCCCAAGAGCTGGGAGAAGACCTTCTTCAACTGGATGGAGAATATCCAGCCGTGGTGTGTTTCGCGTCAGCTGTGGTGGGGGCACCGCATCCCCGCGTGGTTCGACGCCGACGGCAACGTGTTCGTTGCCGAAAGCGAAGATGCGGCACAGGCTGAGGCCGGTGAAGGCGTTGAACTGACGCAAGACCCCGACGTCCTCGACACGTGGTTCTCCTCGGCGCTTTGGCCGTTCGCGACGCTCGGCTGGCCGGAAGAGAATGCGCCGCTGCTCGACAAGCACTTTCCCAACTCGCTGCTCATCTCCGGCTTCGACATCCTGTTCTTCTGGGATGCGCGCATGATGATGATGGGGCAGTACAATATGGGCGAGGCCCCGTGGCCGCGCCTTTATTTGCATGGCCTCGTGCGGGCGGCCGATGGCTCGAAGATGTCGAAGTCGAAGGGCAATGTCGTCGATCCTCTCGGCCTGATCGACCAGTTCGGCGCGGACGCGCTGCGCTTCTTCATGGCGGCGATGGAAAGCCAGGGCCGCGACATCAAGATGGATGAAAAGCGGGTCGAGGGTTACCGCAACTTCGCGACGAAACTCTGGAACGCGACGCGTTTCTGCCAGTCGAACGGCATCGGCGCATCGACCACGCTCAAGGCCCCGACCGCCCGACTTGCCGCGAACCAGTGGATCATCGGCGAGGTTCAGGCCGCGTGCGAAGAGATCGAGGCGGCGATGGCCGACCTGCGCTTCGACGCGGCGGCGAATGCGATCTACCAGTTCACCTGGTCGAAGTTCTGCGACTGGTATCTTGAGCTCATCAAGCCGGTCTTTGCGGAAGGTTCCGATCCGGACGCCATGCCGGCAAAGGAAACCCGCGAAGTTGCCGGATGGGCGCTCGATCAGATCCTCGTGATGCTTCACCCCTTCATGCCCTTCATCACCGAAGAGCTGTGGCACGCGCAGGCCACTTACCGTGGGGGTGAGCGCAAATACGACCTCATCACCGCTGCGTGGCCCGACCCGCGCGCGGAAGTCAGCAAGGATGCAACCGACGCGATTGACTGGGTGATCGACCTCACCACCAATGTTCGCAGCGCCAAGAACGAGCTGGGCATTCCGCCGGGCGCAAAGCTCGCGGCCTATGTGCCTGAGGCGAGCGCGCTAGCGACCAGCACCATCGACCGCTCTTCCGCAGCCATCGAACGCCTTGCTCGCCTGACCCCGGTGGTTCACGGCGACGCGCCCGATGGCCCGGCGATGCAGGTGACAGCTCTGGGCGACGTCTTCGTCATCCCGCTCGAAGGGATCATCGATATCGACGCCGAGAAATCACGCCTCGAAAAGGCGCTCGCTGCCAGCCAAAAGGAAGCAAGGAGCCTCGAGGGCAGGCTGTCGAACGCGAACTTCGTCGAACGCGCCAAACCCGAAGCGGTCGAGAAAGCCAAGGCGGATTTCGCACACCACTCGGCAGAGGTCGAACGGCTCGAAGCGGCGCTCGCACGGTTGGGGTAGCGCGATGAAGCTCGATCACATGGTGGTACTGGTCCGCTCGATAGAGCGCAGTTTGCCATGGTATGCAGCGATGCTTGAACTCATCGGCTTTACCAAGTCGCGCGACCACGTCTGGCTGAGCGACGATGGGCTTGCGATCGACCTCAAACAGGCGAAATCGGATACTTCTGACTATGCGCGGTATGCGCCGGGGCTGAACCATCTGGGCTTTACCGCGCCCGATATGGCGGCGCTCGATGCGGTGCGTGACGGGATGGCAAAGGCGGGTTTCGAAGTGCCTGAAAAGCAGCACTTCGATGGCGAGACTGCGACCTTCTTTCGCGACCCTGACGGGATGCGGGTGGAGGTGACGGTCTACGACTAGGCCGTTTCCTACTGCGGCGCGCTGTGCCAGAAGGCCCCGCATGAATTCGCCGCTCGCCCTTACCGATCATGCCCAAGGTTACACTTTTGGCGCGCAAGTTGACACTTTGGCTGTTTTCGCCCTGGACCGTGTAACATGCGGTCCACTTCTCGGATAAGGTGCTGAAAACATGGCTGATCTGATCTGCGCCACGGACGACAATGGAAAGGCCGAGATCTTCGCCTCGATCCAGGGCGAAGGGCCAAGCATGGGCACGCCGGTGGCCTTCATCCGCCTGTCGCGCTGCAACCTTGCATGCACCTGGTGCGACACGGCTTATACCTGGCGGTTCGAAGGCGACAATCGACCCCACCGCGACGGGATCGAGTATGAGCGCAAGGCCAATCAGGTCGCGCTCTCACCAGCCAAGGCAGCGGCCAAGATCGCGGTATTGGGGCAGAAACGCCTCGTCATCACCGGGGGCGAACCGCTGATGCAATGCGGACCGCTTGCTGACATGCTCGCGATCCTGCCCGACATCGAAGTCGAGATTGAAACCAACGGCACGACGCGGGCGAGCGCGCATATCGACATCCGCGTGGACCAGTACAATGTCAGCCCCAAGCTCGCGCATTCGGGCAACGATGCTTCGCTGGCGCTGATCGCCGAGCGCCTGGACGACTACGCCGCAGACCCGCGCGCCTTCTTCAAGTTCGTGATTGCCGAGCCGGGAGACGTCGCCGAAGTGCTCGAACTGCAGCGTCGTCACCGCATCCCGTCAAAGCGCATCTTCCTGATGGCCGAAGGAACCACGAGCGAGGCTCAGCGGGCCCGTCAGGAGTGGCTTGCGCCGCTGTGTCTCGAACAGGGATTTCGCATGTCGGACAGGTTGCACATCCATCTTTACGGAGACACGCGCGCGACATAAGATGCCTCATAGGGGGCATACCAGGTGGACATATTCATCTCATACTCGCGGCAGGACCGCGAACGCGTCGGCTTCATCGCAGAGGCTTTGCAGGCGGAAGGCTACTCGGTCTGGTGGGACCGCGACATCCGCGCAGGCGAGGAATTCGACGACGTCATCGACAAGGCGATCAAGAAATCCGCTGCAATCGTAGTGGTTTGGTCGAAAACCTCGATCCGCTCTAACTGGGTCAAGGAAGAGGCCGAAGACGGGGTAGAGGACGACAAGCTGGTCCCCGCGCTGATCGACGAAGTGGTCATACCGCGCGGCTTCCGCCGCATCCAGGCGGCCGAGTTGCAGGACGCGAGCGAGAACCCCACGCAGAGCGCGAACTGGCCCGAGTTCCTCGATTCGATCCACAAGATCGCAGGCCAGCCCAATGGCGAAGGTGCAACAGCAGGCGACACGGCTGTGCAGGGCCTCACCAGCGCGGCCGCCAGCCGGCCGGCACCAACGCCCCCTCCGGCAGCGTCGAGCGCTGGCGGGTCTTCGTGGAAACGCTTCGTGCCTGCTGGCGCTGCGGCTCTTGCTCTCGTCGCCGCGCTCGTCATCGCGGCGCAGTTCTTCAACCCGTTTGGCAAGTCGCCTCCTCCGCCGCCCGAAGACATGACGCCAATCGTGCTTGGCATCTATCCCGAGGAAGGCTTTGGCGAGGACCAGCGGCTCGGTCTCACATCAGCGCTGAGCGGCAGCGATATCGACGTGATCCATCTCACCGCAACGCTCGATGCGATGAAGGGCCGCGATGCACCCGAGCTGATCGAAGCGCTCAAGGCTAACCTTGAGAAACGCAACGTCATTGCGATCGTCGGCCCTTCGATCACCGAACTCACGCCGGAAGTGTTGAACGTGGTCGAAGAAAGCGGGCGCGAACCGGCGATCATCCTGACGACTGCGGCGCCGCGACAGGCGATCGGATGGGACGAGAGCCCGCTGCCGCTGTTTCGCGTCGGATCGGGCGTCGATGAACGGGCCAAGCAGTTCGCGCTTCTGGCGCGCAGCACGGTGACAAGCGGAACCGAGCTGGTGCTGCTTTACGAATCCGTCCCAAATTCGACCGAGAAGACCTATGGCGAGGTGTTCTTCGACCGGATCAAGGACAACCTGCCCGAGTGGAACCAGTGGATGCGCGAGGACAAGGTCCACGACATCTCCTACCTGCGCGGCAAGATCATGGACAGCCTCGAGCGCCCTGCCCAGCAGCGTCACTTCAACGAGCGCAAGATGGTTGTGGTCGTCGGCCTGTCGAGCGACTTCATTGCACTGGCGGTCAACATGTACCGCGCCGACCAGCCGGAGCGCGCGGCGCTGCTTGGCGGATGGAACACCGGCAAGGCGGTTCGCGATCTGGGGCGTGAGATGGATATTCAGCACACGCGCCTGTTCGACATGACCGACGTCGTGTCGAGCCCAGCCGAAGTGCGCGGGCTTCCAGACTCGCGACGCTTCGAGAAGGACTTTGGCGAACTCAACGCAGCCAAGCGCCAGGAAGCGGTCGCCTTCGATTCCGCGCTGGTGGTCAAGCAAGCCGTCGCTCAGATCGAGGAAGGCACGCCGATCACCGCAGAAGCACTCGTCGATGTGTTGCGGTCGCGCGACTTCACCGGGATCACCGGCGAGATCGAGTTCGCTGAGAACGGCCAGAATGCAGGCGAAGCCGGCGGTCGCTCACTCCGCAGTCTGATCTACGACCCGGCGCAGGAACGCTGGAGCGTGATCCCAGGCTTCGACGACATGCTGAGGACCGACGTCGCCAGCCGCTGAGCGGGATAGGGCCTAACCCTGACTGCGCCAGCGCAGCACGACCCGGTCGACAATCTCTTCTTCGCCGCCGCCGGTCTGCCACAGATCGGAGAAGCTCGGGTCTTCGGACGCGGGTCGTTTGTGCTCTTCGAGCGTGTCGAAATTCACGCGGATCGGAATAGCAACACCCTCGCCGCAGACGATGCATTCGCGGTTGCGAAGCGCCGGGATCGAATCGAGGAAGCCGCGCGAACCTTCGGGCATTGCCGAGCGCACGAATGCCTGATCTCGGTCGTTGTTGAGACGCATCGAGATGATCGTACCGCACTGCGAGAGCACGCCCTCTGCAAGGTCAGACGGTCGCTGTGTGATTAGGCCGAGGCTGATACCGTACTTACGGCCTTCCTTCGCGATACGGCTGAGGATGCGGCCTACCGACGATCCGTCAGCGTGCTTCTCATTCGGCACGTAGCGGTGCGCCTCTTCGCATACGAGCAGGATTGGGCGCGTCTTCTCCTCGCGCCCCCAGATCGCAAAGTCGAAAACGAGGCGGCTGAGAACCGCGACCACGGTCGAGGTGATGTCGGACGGAACGCCCGAGACGTCGATGATCGAGATGGGTTTGCCATCCCCCGGCATGCGGAAGACCTTGGAGATGAAGTCGGTCATCGTGTCACCGACCAGCATCCCTGAGAACATGAACTGGTAGCGCGGGTCGCCCTTCAGTTCTTCAAGCTTGCTCTTGATCCGCATGTAGGGCGCGGACGAGGTCGCCTTGTCGAGCTTGCCCATCTCATCCTGGAGCTTGCTCGAAAGGTCGGACAGCAGGTAGGGGATCGGCGAATCGACCGTGATCTTGCCCATCGTTTCTGCCAGCCGGTTCTTTGAACGTGCATGCAAAAGGCACTTCGCCAGAATGTCCATGTCGACCTGGCGTTCATTGCCATCGCTGGTGAGCAGGACTTCGCAGTGCTCCTCAAAGTTCATCAGCCAATACGGCATCTGCAGGTTCGAGACGTCGAGGATCTGCCCGGTCTGACGGAACGCTGCCGAATACTCGCCGTGCGGGTCGATCATCACGATGTGACCTTCGGGCGCGGCCTGACAGATGCGGTGCAGGATCAGCGCGGCGCTGGTCGACTTACCGGTACCAGTCGAACCCAGCAGCGCGAAGTGTTTGCCCAGCATAGCATCGATGTAGAGGCCCGCTCGAATATCGCGGGTCGGGAACACGGTTCCAATGGTGATGTTGGCTCGGCCGTCGCTGGCGTAAATCTGTTTGAGGTCTTCCGTCGTCGCGGGATAGACCAGCGCGCCGGGGATCGGATAGCGCGTCACACCGCGCTTGAAGCCGTGAATGCGTCCGGTGAGCTTCTCTTCCGAACCTTCACCGAGGAAATCGATGTGCGCGATGATCCCGTTCGCGGCCCGGCGATCCTTGCGCTGGTCTCGGACGTTCGCGAGCAGCCAGGCATCACCGACGCGGATCTTGATCTGGCTGCCGACCTGTCCGGCGAGAGCGATCGAAGGGTCGTCGTCCTCCATGCATTCGTTGATGCGTTGAAGGTCGAGGGCGATCTGGGAACCCGCCCCTGAAATCTCCAGCACGACTCCGATCGGAAGGCGGGCATTGTCCTCGCCCTCGAACTGGTCTGTGCTTCCTGCGGACGCAGCCGCGTTCTGGTGGAAATTCTGGTTGCCCATATCAGTCATGCGAGCGTCCTTGTCCCTCTCGGATCGGGTTCCGGTTTCGGGTCGCCAATGACGGATACAGCGACCCCAATTTGTGAGTGATTTGATATGGGTGAGCGGGGTTAATATCGCGTCAACGCTACCCGCAACCGGACGCTGGTTTACATCCGTGCGAAGAGCCGGCCCGCAAGCCAACCCATGCCCAGCGACAGGGCAATGGCGAGAAGGCCGTAGAACAGCGACCAGCGCTCCGCCGCCTGCACCACCCGCCCTTCCAGCCCTACCTTCACCACCTCGATGTCCGCCGTGGCACTGGCAAGCACCCGGCCGTTGGCGATGGCAAAGGTTTCGGCCGTGTATTCGCCGGTGGTAACATTGGAAGGCAGAGCGATACGCGCCTGGTAGAGCACGCCTTCGCTGATGCGGACGCCTTGTGTGTCTTCCTTGTAGAGACCGGCGCGCTCTCGCATGTCGACAAGGCCGCTGGCAAAGCGTGCCTGTTCTTCGGGCTCGATCTGACCCGATGGGCTGAGCTGGATGAACTCGGTGCCAAGCTCATAGATTGCGGCGGTGAGAGGGTCGACTATCTCCTCGACCGGACGCGAGGAAGCAACCGCGAAGAAGGAAGGTGCGGAGCGAAAATCGCTCGATCCTGCATTCATCCAGATGCCCGCAATGCGCTCTTTCTCGCGCAGGCGGATTGGCTCGGTCGGGCCCTTTAGCACCACCACAATATCGTATTGCGTATTGGAACGCGCCCCTGCCGGGTCGATGACCGCGCCGTAAAGGAGCAGGTTCGCGCCGGTGAACCCTTGCCGCACTTCGACACGCGATTGGCTGACTTCGGGTACCAGTACCGGCTCACTCTGGCCCATTAGCAATGGAGCAGAGAGCAGAAGGGCGAGCGGAGCCCAAAGATATTTGGGCGCTCTGATCACAGCGGGCTGACCGTGTAAATTTCGTCGGGCTGTACGCCCAGGCCGTACAGCATCCGCAAAGCCACTGCGATAACGATGGCAGCAAGGACAATGCGCAAGATTTCGGGCCGAGCCTTCATCGCGATCTGTGTCCCGAACTGAGCCCCCATGACCGAGCCCAGTAGAAGCAAGCCGGCGAGCACGATGTCGACTGCCTGCGTGGTCAGCGCATGGGTCATCGTCGTCACCATGGTCACAAACAGGATCTGGAACAGCGATGTCCCAACCACGACATTGCCGCTCATCCCTAGAATATAGAGCATCGCTGGCACGAGGATGAACCCGCCACCCACTCCCATGAGCATGGTGAGAATGCCTACCAGAACACCGAGGATCAGAGGTGCGAGCGGCGAAATGTAGAGGCCCGAAGCGTAAAACCGCGCTCGGAAAGGCAGCCCGGCGACCAGCGGATGATGGCGCCTCTTGCGGGGCTGCGCCGATGCGCCTTCCGCCTTTCCTCGCAGGGAATCGATGGATTCGCGCATCATGAGCGACCCGATCGTGCCGAGCAGCAGGACATAGAGCACCCCGATGACGACATCAATCTGGCCCCACGCCTGAAGCAGGCTGAATAGGACAGCGCCCAGCAGTGCTCCCACGACCCCGCCGCCAACCATCACAAGTCCCATGCGATAGTCAACGCCCTTACGCTTTCCATGTGCGATCACGCCCGAGACGCTGGCTCCTGTCACCTGAGTGGCAGCCGAAGCGGCAGCGACGGTTGGTGGTATGCCGTAGAAGATCAGCAGAGGCGTCGTCAGAAATCCGCCGCCCACGCCGAACAGTCCTGACAGGATGCCAGTCAGCCCGCCAAGGAACACGATGAAGAGACCATTCACCGAGAGATTCGCAATGGGCAGGTAAACGTCCATGCCGATGCGACTAGCCCACCGCGACGGGCGTTGGAAGCGAGCATTGCGCCCCTTCCCCGCCTACGCCTCGAAACCGGGCGATCAGAAGCGCGTCGAAAGCGTCGCGGCGATGCCTGAAGTGGGCTCGGCGTCGCCCGCAACCCGCTCTCGCCAATCGACCGAGATGCGTGCAGGAACACTGCCGAGCGTCATATCGAGCCTCATGGTCGGTCCGACGTCGAGCCGTTCGGCGTCCCTCTGCGCGCCGCCCCATGCCGCGCCGCCAAGACTGAGCCTGAGCGGCTGATCCGTCATGCCTTTGAGCCGGACAAGCTCGCGCGTGATGCCAGCCTGCCCGTCGACGAAGAACGTGTCGGCAGCGCCGCCAACGTAACCCGCCCCGGCATAGGTTTCGACCGCGAGACCCAACGGCAGCTTTTGCGGCGCGATCTCCGTCACGGCATAGGCAGCAGGCCGCGCCTGCGTCGCAAAACGATTGCGCACCACGCGAACTTCAGCGGCGGTACGAAGCGGGATCGCCGCGATCGGCCTTGCTGAGAGACCGGCCGCAACCTCCGTTTCTGCATCCGCGACGAGCGCATGATAGGCGCGCGTGTAGGCACGCGGATCGTGCTGGGAAGACGGCGCAAGGCGGTATTGCAGGTTCGCAGCCAGCTGGCTTGCACCGTAGACTGGAACGCGGCCTTGCGCAGTAGAGAGCGACGAAGAGCCTGACCGGAAGAACGCAAAGGCATCGAGCGACCAGCGGTCATCGGAAGGCATGGGGGTGTTCGAGACAGGCGATTGCGCGAGGAATGGCGGCGCACCGCCGTCAAGCGCCGAAGCGCGTTCAGCCTGCGCGCTCACACTGCCGGGAGCATAACCTTCCAATTCGGAGCCGCTGGTAAAGCCGCGGATCGAAAAATCCTGCTGGAAGGCTGCGGTCATCAAGAGATGATGCCCCGCCGCGACTTGCGACGAATGAGAGGCCGAAATGAAGCCTCCCCCGCCATGCTGCGCGGTATCACTCAACCCTAGCAATGCCTCGTTGCCCTCGCCGGCTTCATCTGGAATGCCACTGGCAATGCGCTGATCGCCCTGCGCCAGTGCGACCTCGCTGCCCTGTGCCAATGGCTCGCGTTCAACCAGCAATATCCCGGCTGGTGAGAGCTCGAATTCGGGCAGGGCGAAGGGGCTCTCCCAAACCATGCTCCGACCAGCGGTCCAGCCCGCAAGAATGACCACCAGCAGCACAAGCGGTGCGCCGCGCCGTTGGTTCTTCGAAACCTGCTGCATCAGCGCGTTCCCGCGATCTTGGGCGGCTTTGCCAGCCCCTTGATCGACTGCGCTGGGTGATGGCTGTGAGGTGTCTTGTCCCAAGTCGCGCTGTGGCCCGCGAATGTGCGGGCATAAGCGAACAAAGCGCGTCTCCCGGCCATGATCGAGATCACGTTCGTCACTGGAATGCGCATTACGGCGAAGACGCCCTCAGCCAAGCCGTAATTGCGCGCGGTGAAGGCAAACCGCATCACAGCTCGCCAAATGAAGAAGCCAAGATTGACCGACAGGAGCGCAACAAGCGCTGGTGTCAGCTTCATCGGCTCTGTCCAGCCAGCATTTGCCGCGGTTGCCAGCAGCACCGTCAGGAGGAGCAGCGTGTAGCCGAACAGGAGTACGATCGCGGTAAGCGGTCCGCGCCGGTCGCGCGCTCTCATCCAGCTTTCAGCGATGCCTCCAGCCCAACCGGTACGGTCCCAACCTTGCAGCGCTATCCCGTGCACCCAGCGGGTCTTCTGGCCGACCACGTCGGCAAGCTGCGAAGGGAAATAAGCACGAGTTGCCACCAGGAGGTCGTCTTCGCCGCGCGCGCGGACAAAACGGCATTCGCCGCCTCGTGCCGCAATGTTGAGCCCAAGCTCGTAATCCTCAGTCAGCGATACCGGGTCGAATGGCAGGTTGTTTTCCCCTCGTTCGGCGAGAGTATCGAGCATCGAACGCTCCACCCCGCAGCCAACGCCCGCTGCAGGAAGAGCCGCCCCCACGGCGCTGCGCACGACCATCGCTTTACCGTGAGCTTCGGCGAATTCCTCGCAGTAATGGCTGCCCAGCCAATGGCGCGCGGCCTGCGGCAATGGCTCCACGGGAAGCTGCGCGAAATGCGCTCCATCGGCAATTGCCCAATCGAGCAAGCCGAGACCTGCCGGGTCGACCATGTCTTCGGCATCGTGGAACACAAGCATGGCAAAGCGTTCGCCTGCCCTCGCCTCGTCATCGCGGACGGCCTGATAAAGCCGGTTGAGGCAGTCTGCCTTGGTACTTGGCCCTGCCCGGTCATGGATGACCAGCCTCAAGCGACTGTCGCCGTAAGCAGCGCTCATCGCAGCTTCGAGCGTATCGGCGTCGTTGCGATAAATCCCGACATAAAGGCGCAGCGCGCGCTGCGGCCAGACGCGCAGCATGTGCTGGATCGTGTCTGCGATCACATCGGCTTCGTTCCATGCAGGAATGACGATGGCTGCCGGACCGGAAAGCTCGTTGCACTGAAGTTTTTCACGATCGACCCTGCCGGTCCGGGCTCTGCCCGTCAGCTTCAACCACAACCACGACAGGTCGACCGCGACGTCATCGAGCGCCCCGATCAGAAAAAACACGCCCGCAAACAAAAGCAATTCGTGCTGAACAACTGCTAGCCACTGCCACAAATCCCAATTTTCAACGCTCAAGGCGACCCTCCTTGATGCAAACCGGCCCCGATTCTCCCTTCAGGCCCGGTTTGACCTTGCACTCTGGTCAGGTTTTCTGAAAAGGGGCACCCAACATGTCAGATAACGCCCACACTTCGTCCAGCCCTCTCCGTCGTGTCTTTGCTCCCGTGCGCGCGCTGTTCGTCAGCGACGCATCGGCCGGGATCCTGCTGATTCTGGTAGCAGCAGCCGCGATGATTGCCGCCAATTCTCCCATGGCGGATGAATATCGCGAGCTGTTTTACGGAAAACTGCCCTGGACCCCGATAGAGAAGCTAAAGGACCTTCACTATTGGATCAATGATGGTTTGATGGCGATCTTCTTTTTTGTCGTCGGATTAGAAGTAAAACGCGAAGTTGTGTCTGGATCTTTAGCAGATCCCGCGGCCCGGCGTCTTCCTATGCTGGCGGCTGCCGCCGGAATGGGCGTCCCCGCGATAGTCTATCTGCTGGTCACCGGCGGTGGAGAGTATTTCAACGGTTGGGCGATCCCGGCCGCAACCGATATCGCCTTCGCGATGGGCGTACTGGGTCTTTTGGGCAACAGGGTGCCCGCCTCTCTGCGCCTGTTCCTGCTCACCGTCGCGATCGTCGACGACATTGGCGCCGTCCTCGTCATTGCCGTGTTCTACACGCAGGGGCTCTACACCGAATGGCTGGTCGCTTCGGTCGGTGTCGTCGCTTTGATGGTGGCGCTCAATCGGATGCGGGTGGACTATTTCTGGCCCTACATCCTGTTGTCGGTCGTGCTGTGGTACTGCGTTCTGAATTCAGGTGTTCATGCAACCATCGCTGGCGTTGTGGCCGCACTCACCATTCCTCTCAAACGACGCGACGGCAATTCGATGCTGGAACGCCTCGAGCACTCGATTGCGCCGTGGAGCGCCTATCTCGTCGTTCCTGTCTTTGGCTTTGCCAATGCAGGCGTATCGCTTGAGGGCATGGGCCCCGAAGCGCTGCTTGCGCCGCTTCCCATTGCGATTGCCGCTGGTCTGGTGGTCGGCAAGCAGATCGGGATTTTCTCGGTCGTCTGGCTGGCCGACAAGACAGGCTTCGCGCCGCGACCGGACAATGCGAGTTGGGCCGAGATCTGGGGCATTTCGATCCTGTGCGGTATCGGGTTCACGATGAGCATATTCATCGGCGGCCTGGCCTTCCCCGATACGCCGCTGCTGGTTGAAGAGGCCAAGATTGGCATTCTCACCGGGTCGGCCGTATCGGCGATCCTCGGCTATATCGTGCTTCGGATGACCACGAGCCACACGGCCGAAGAGTGCGACGATCAAGGTCCGATCCCGCAGGACACGCACCCCAACGATCCGCTCCGCTAAACACAGAAGCTCGTGAGGCCCGCTATGCCGGGCCTACCAGCTCCCGGTGTTTTCCATGCTGGCCCAGGGCTCCTGCGGCTCCAGATTGCCTTCCTGAAGCAACTCGACGGAAATACCGTCAGGTGATTTGACGAAGGCCATATGGCCATCACGCGGCGGGCGGTGGATCGTGTGGCCAGCATCGGCGAGCCGCTGACACGTGTCGTAGATGTTCTCGACCCGGTAGGCGAGGTGGCCGAAATTGCGCCCGCCATCATAGTCTTCAGGCTCGCTGCCATCTTCAGGCGGCCAGTTGTACGTCAGCTCGACCTCGGCAACGCCCTCTTGTCCGGGCGCTGCAAGGAAAATTAGCGTGAAGCGTCCTGCCTCGACATCGAAGCGGCGCACTTCCTCAAGCCCGATCAGCTTGAAGAAATCGACCGTCGCCTGCGGATCGGTGACTCGGATCATCGAGTGGAGATATTTGACCATGAGAGCAGTCCTTTCGCGTGCCGAGTTAAGTGCGTCCGGCCCGCGTCGCAAGGGCGAGGCTCTCCCCAGAGGAAAGCCAAAAGGAAAGAGCGCGAGACCGTCAGGCCCCGCGCTCCGTTCCTCCCGCTTACCCGCGGGCTATGTGGTTTGAACGAAGTCCGGCGTCAGAAGCTCGCGCTGAGCGTTGCGACGACGGTTGCATCAGTGAAGTCATACTGACCGGGAAGGAAATTACCTTCCGCTTCGACATACGCGACGCTGGCAGAGAAATTCCCGCCAAGGCCGACGCTTGCACCAATCGACCAGTCAAACGCCTCGCCGTCATTCGTGAAGGTCAGTGAACCGTCGGTGTAGCCGAGGTGGCCGTCGATTGAGATCGGCGTATTGGGAATGCCTACGCTGAGATCGGTGTAGAGGTAGAGGTTGTCATCCGTCCCTCCCCCGAAATCAAGCCCGTCCTGGCCGGGAGCATAGGCGATACCCGTTGTGGCCGATGCCGGCCCGAGCGAAAATCCGAGCGATCCGTAGAACTCATAATAGTCGAAATCGCCAGCAGGAGCGTCGGGATAGGTGTAGGCGATGAAGCCTACATCGACCGAAACTGCTTCGGCGACATTGCCGCTCCAGCCACCGTAAAGGTCAAGCTCAAGCGAGCCATATCCGACAGTGTCTTCATCGAGGTTCGATGCCCATGTACCGACGTAGAAGCCGGAAGAGTGGCTGACATCGAAACCGCCCTGTACGGCCAGTTCACCGCCAGACAAATCAACCCCGCGGAAGCGATACTCGCTGGTCAGCGCAACATTGGCAGAAAACGTCAGGCCGCTTTCGCCAGCCATCTTGTTTGCCGTTACAGCAACAGGCTCGCTCGCACGATCGATCGAGGATGCGGTTTGGGTGGAAAGAACAATTTCGGCGCCCTCCGCACCGTTATTGTCGAGTGCAGCCGAGGCCGCGATGAGTTCTTCACTGATAGCGCCATTGTTCTCGGCAGTTTCAGCGAAAGCGGGAGCGGCGGTAACCAGCGCACCCACAGAGAGGGTTGCAGCCGTAAGGCCGCGGATGGACGTGAGCATGACAACTTCCTTGTTTGTGTTGTTGCTTCGTCCCACCTGCACATCTGGCGGCTGCGTATTATTATGAGCAATCTCAGCCAAATGCGAAACAATCGTGCACGGTTATGCTGCATAGCACAAGAGAAATTACTCGCGTTTCCCCAATCCCACACTTGTGTTGAGTTTTTGCATCAATTCGGTGGGTTCGGCACTTTACGAAGATCGCCGCGCTTGGTTGTGTTGGCTCCCTGTCAACAGGCGTGACTGCGCTCACTCAGTTGCCGTTCAGTTGCGATGCGACTAAAGGCACACACTTTCAAAAATCGCCCTTGGAACAGCGCGCAATTTGCGTAGCGAAACACATTTAAACCAATCGTCGATAGGACACTCATAGACTCCGCGATGTTCAACGCTTTTCGCAAGATGTTCGGCCCCAAGCCACAGCCGCGCCTTCCGGCAGTGCCGCAGGGTACGCGCTATTATGTGATCGGCGACATTCACGGTCGGCGAGACCTTTATCGCGCCATGATCGACGCCATCGAAGAAGACGATTGCGGTCGCGAAGAGTGCGATTCGCACGTGATCTTGCTTGGCGACCTGGTCGACCGCGGACCCGACAGCGCTGGGGTGGTGTCGGATACGCGCGAATGGCAGGGCAAGCGATCGGTACGCGTCCTTGCCGGCAACCATGAAGAGATGCTGCTCGATTCCTTCGAGAAGCCCGAAGTGCTCCGGCATTTTCTCAAGCACGGCGGCCGCGAGACGGTCATGAGCTATGGCCTGTCGAAGAAGCAGTTCAACGCGCTGACGTTGGAGGAACTGTTCGATCTGTTGCCAGAGCTTATCCCTCAGTCAGAGCGCGATTACATCGCCGGGTTTGAAGAGATGATCGTCGCGGGCGATTACCTGTTCGTCCATGCAGGGGTCGACCCCACTGTTCCACTGGACGAGCAGAATCGCCGCGACTTGCTTTGGATCAGGGACCGTTTCCTCAATCATGAGGGCGCGCTCGATAAGGTCGTGGTCCATGGGCACACCATCTTTGATAGGGTCATGGATTGCGGCAATCGGATCGGGATTGACACTGGCGCTTTCCGCTCAGGTGTGCTTACCGCGCTCGTGCTTGAGGCTGATCAACGCCGAGTGATCCAGGCGATCGAGGCGAAGAATGGCCCGATAGAAATTTTCCACGGGGAACGCCCCCAGTAGCGGAGCCGGGTGCAGTCCGAAGTCGGGTGCATTGACGGCATGAAATCACGAGGAAAGTATCAATGAAAATTGCAATGGTTGGGTCAGGCTATGTCGGGCTCGTTTCTGGCGCCTGCTTTGCCGATTTCGGGCACGACGTGGTCTGCATCGACAAGGATCAGGGAAAGATCGACCGGCTGCACGACGGGATCATGCCGATCTACGAGCCGGGCCTCGACGCGCTGGTTGAAAGCAATGTGAAGGCAGGCCGTCTTTCATTCACCACTTCGCTTGCCGAAGGGATCAAGGATGCCGCAGCGGTTTTCATTGCTGTGGGCACACCAAGCCGCCGCGGCGATGGTCATGCCGACCTGTCCTTCGTTTATGCAGTCGCCAAGGAGGTGGGAGAGAGCCTCGCGAACGATGCTGTCGTCGTCACCAAGTCGACCGTCCCCGTGGGTACCGGCGACGAGGTCGAGCGCCTCCTGAAAGAGTCGGGCACACCGCATCGTGTTTCGGTCGTCTCGAACCCTGAGTTCCTTCGTGAAGGTGCAGCTATTGGCGACTTCAAGCGCCCGGATCGCATCGTCATCGGTGCCGAAGATGATTTCGGTCGTGAGGTAATGCGCGAGGTATACCGACCGCTGTTCCTCAACGAAAGTCCGATCCTGTTCACCTCGCGCCGCACCAGCGAACTGATCAAGTACGCCGCCAACGCATTCCTCGCGACCAAGATCACCTTCATCAACGAGATGGCTGATCTGTGCGAGAAAGTCGGCGCGAACGTACAGGACGTGAGCCGCGGGATCGGAATGGACAACCGCATTGGCGCAAAGTTCCTTCACGCTGGACCTGGTTATGGCGGCTCGTGCTTCCCGAAGGACACGCTCGCGCTGCTCAAGACTGCGGAAGACTATGACAGCCCCACCCGCATCATCGAAGCGGTGGTCAAGGTCAACGACAGCCGCAAGCGCGCCATGGGCCGCAAGGTGCTGGATTCGATCGGCGGGCCGGAGAACGCGCGCGGCAAAAAGGTCGCGCTGCTTGGCCTTACCTTCAAGCCCAATACCGACGACATGCGGGACTCGCCCGCGATAGCGGTCGCACAGACGCTCACCGATGCGGGCGTCAAGGTTTCCGCATTCGATCCGGAAGGTATGGAACAGGCAAGGCCGCTAATGCCCGCCGTGAACATGTGTGACGATCCCTATGCAGCGATCGAGGATGCAGACGCGACCGTGATCGTGACAGAGTGGGATGCGTTTCGCGCGCTCGACCTGTCTCGGGTCAAGGATCTGGCAAAGGCTCCGGTGCTGGTCGACCTGCGAAATATCTACAATCCCGACGATGTCCGCAACGCCGGTTTCACCTACGCGAGCATTGGCCGCGACTGAGCCTCCGCTGGCAGAACGCCAGTCCGACAGTTTCAACAATTCACAAGCGGGACTTGCGCAAGGTTTGCCAAGTCCCGCTTTTCTATTTGCATAGGTCGATTGCACGCCATGCAAGTCATTGATGCTGTGTAATTTAGTTTCATTTTATTTGCGAACAGGGCTTCAGAATCACTTAACAAAAGGCTAGCCTTCGCTCTCGGGGTAGATTCTTACCAAGAATGAGGGGCTAATCATGACAAACCGTGCATTTCTTTCCGGCGTTGGACTCGCAGCGCTTGCCGGAGCGCTTACTGCTGCACCGGCGCATGCGTCAGGCGGCAATGGGGGCGAGTTCTCGCTCGAGAACGAAGAGTTGGGCGAAGCTTCCGACTACCGCCTTCCGCTCGGCGTAGCGAGCGCGGCGACACCGCGTTCTGCCGCTCCAGCGATCAGCACGTCGACCGCAGTAGACAGCTTTGCAGGCTTCCGTCTGACGCCGCGCAGCTCGCTCGATCTCACCTTTGATCCGAACGTGCTGCTCGATGCCACCGTTTCGGGCGGTGCACTGGACAACGTAAACCAAGATATTTTCGTTCGCGACGATGTTGGCCTCGACGCATCATTTGACGCAGCCGATACGCAACCCTCGGTCGTGCAAATGTTCATTGGCCGCAACTCGGATGGCGCGGTTTTCCTAAACTGCACGGGCAGCCTCATCAACCCGCGCACGATCCTGACGGCCGCGCACTGCGTGAACTTCTTCCCGTCAGAGATTTACGGCACGGCGGAAAGCGGATCGCCGTTTGCTATCCTTATCGGCACTGGGCCCGATACCGAACCGCGGGTTGCCAATTTCTCCGCCGGAGCGAGCTATTCCGAGGGCGGCCTTGCTACCAGCACGGACGTGGTCATCCACCCTTCGGCAAACCAGGAAAACGGCGCGCTGCCATTCCCGTCAGCTGACATCGCCCTGATCGCGGTCGACGAGCCGATCACCGACATCCCGGCGCTGCCGATCCTTCTCACGCCTCTTACAGAGCTGACCCATGTTGTCGTGACCGGCTATGGCTCGTTCGGTACCGCTCTTGGCGGCAGCGGACAGGGCAGCGACTTCCTGCGCCGCGTTGGCGAAAACATGCTTGGTGCGCTCGGCTCGTTTGCGAACTTCGACGATGTCGTTTTCTCTGCATTCGCACCGACCGCTGAGAGCGGGAACCTCACCCAGCCATACTACTTCATCGATTTCGACTGGCCCGATCGTGACGAAGCGGGTTTCCCCGGCTGCCAATTCAACGGGTTCGGTCCCGAATGTCAGTTTGTCGGTGACGTCCTGTCGCTCGACTGGTTCGATGGCGATGCGCTTCCGCGCGAAGTCACGACTGCACCCGGCGACAGTGGTTCGCCGCTAATCGCTGACGTCGCCTACGATTTCCCGGTGGCAATCGGCGTCCTGAGCGGCGGTGTGAGCTTCTTCGATCTGAGCGGTTTCGGCCTGCCACAGACATATGGCGACATCAGCTTCTACAACCCGATCTATCCGTTCTTCCAGTTCATCAGCGAGAACACAGCCTACAAGTACGTCTCTGCCAAGCGCGGAAACGGCAACTGGTCGGATCCCGACCACTGGACGCAGGATCTCGATCCCGGCTTCTTTATCGACGACGGCACTGGCACTCTCGTCAACGGCCTGCCGGAAGGTGAAGAGAACGGCATCTTCGAAGTCGGCAACTCGATCGGCACGATTCTGGGCGTCGACATTTCGGAATTCCCCGAAATCGTCTCGCCGTTTGGTCCGCAGCCGGGTGATGAGAACTTCGGCAACAACTTGCCCGAAAGCTCTGTCCTGCTTGGCCCGGGTTCGACCGGCTTTGTGCCCAACAACACCGACGGCACGCCAGGCATCGCTTTTGCCAACCCGGCGCAGTATTTCGAAGTCCACTTGAACCAGCGCGGCCGCACCACGGTCGACATGGATGTGGAAATCGACAAGCTCGTGATCGACAACGAGCGCGCGACTTTCCGTCTCGGCTCGGGCTTCGACTTCACCTCGCTGATCGGCGTCGAGCAGTTCAGCGGCACGTCGGAAATCAACGGCACGCTCAACACGCCGCTTTACACGTTGGCTGGCGGGCAATTGACGGGTCGTGATGGTGTCATCAACACCAACGCCCTGATCAACGTCGCCGGCCTTCTGAGCGCAGGCGGTGATCGCCGGGTCAGCACGCTGACCATCAATGGCGATTACGTGCAGACCAGCGGCGCTGGCCTTTACGCCAACTTCCAGGGCGGATCGCGCAACCGTATCTCGAATGACTTTTACGACATTTCGGGCATCGCGGTTCTCGATGGCGTTCTGCTTCTCGAAGCACGTGGTCGCCGTGTTCGTAACGGATCGGAATTCTCGATCCTGTCGGCTGCTGAGATCGACGGCGATTTCGCGGAAACGATCTTCCTGTCGAACTCGCCGATCTTGACCGCGTCGAGCCGTGTCGAAGGCAATGATGTCATCGTCTCGATCGGCGCCCGCTCGATCCGTGACCTGTTCAGCAACAATCGCAGCCTTCGTAACCTCGGCGGCGCGCTCGACACGATCCGTGCCACGCGCTTCAACGAGTTTGCCGACATGTTCGCGATCGTCGACAACGCCACCTTCGAAACGCTTGGGGCAACGCTTGGCGCTCTGACCCCGGTCAGCGCGTTCAGCCAGACCTTCACCGCGAATAGCTTCTCGCAGCGCTTCACGGGCCAGATCGCACAGCGTACGCTCGCTCTGCGTGGCGGTTCGATGGCAGCGGGCGGCTTCACCGCTGCTGGCAACGCTGCATACGCAATCAACGGCACCACGCCTGCCGAAACGGGTAAGCTGGGTGTCTTTGGCAGCGCATCGGGCGTTTATCTCAACAATGGCCAGCAAGGCGGCCTGCTTGGCAACGGACTGGGTGCGTTCGGCAGCCAGGGCGTCGCCAGCACGCAGCTTGGTGCGAGCGCGCTCGAACAGACCGCTCTGACCCAGGCCGGTGAGATGACCGTTGGTGTCGACATGGCTCTGTCCGAAGGGTTCAGCTTCGGTGTGGCAGTCTCGAACATCCAGTCGAGCCGTCAGACCGTGAACCCGCTCCAGCCGGAAGCAGACCGCAGCCAGTCGGTCGCAATCTACGCGACCTATTCGGATGGCGGCCTGTTCGCAGACGGCTATGCCGGTACGGCGGATCAGCGCTTCGGTGCTGAGCGTGCAAGCGGCGGCGACTTTGCGACCTATTTCGCGAATGCCGTTGGCCAGTCCGATGCGCGTCAGACCTTCGGCGGTATGCGCCTGGGCTACGCCTTCGACATCGCGAAGGGTCTCGAAGTGGGACCGGTGGCGAGCCTCGACTACGTTCGCAGCTCGATCGGCGGCTTTGACGAAATCGGCGCTGGCGGCTTCGGCCTCTCGGTCGCGGATCGCACCTTCACTTCGCTTGGCGCGAAGGCCGGTGCGATGGCTTCGTTCGACATCGCTGTCAGCGAGACCAGCACGATCCGCGCCTTCGGTTCGGTCGCCTATGCAAGCGAGATGGCAGACAATGCCGACGTCGTCACGGCGCACTTCTTCGGTGCATCCGACACGCCGTTCAGCATCGCCAACGAGCTCGACACCCAGTGGATGAGCGTGAATGCCGGTGCAGAAATGCAGGTCGGCACGAACCTCAACGCGCAGATCTCGTTCACGAGCGATATGGGCCGCGGCCTGCTCTCGAACGATCAAGGCCGCGTGTCGCTGATCTGGAAGTTCTAAGGCTTCAACCGACCTAAGCGGTCACGCGAAATGGCCGGGTCTTGCGAGAAGCAAGGCCCGGCCTTTTGCTTTGTGCGTCAGAGGCCGAGCCAATGTTTGCGGTTGTTGGCCTGAGAGAGCCCGACCGCCATCGCAAGCGTCACCAATACACCGCTGAACATACAGGCATATGCAATCGACGATGCTTCCTGCCCACCGCGAAAGAAGATCGCGAGAAGCGCCCAGCAGAAGACCAGCGCGTACCACGGGTTCCCGCGCGAACGCACCACGGCAAGGCTGGCGATCACGCCGCCCATGGCAACCATCGCGGCGGCGGCAAGCGGGTACTCAAAGCCTCCGCCTACGCCGTGATAAACAAGGCTGGCGGAGATATTGACGATGCTCGCCGCCGTAAGCCAAGCGGCAAGAGCGCTGAGTACAAGAGCCGAGAACCAGCGCTCGCCGGTGGTCAGCCAGGCCTGAGTGCTAAGCGTACGGAGGCAAGCCAGCAGCCCGGCCAGCGACGCCAGGATGATCACCGCCGATATCGCCGTTAGGTTCGCGAACTGGGTGTAGATCGCCCATACCCCTTGCGCCGCGAGGGCGATCGCTGCCGGCCACGCAATCTGGTTGAGCAGCCTGTTGGTGCGCTGACGCGGAAGCGCCTGCCAGATCGCGAAAACTGCCGAACCAAGGAACAGCGGCCCCCATATCGCGAACGCCCAGCCCGACGGCGTGATCAGGGTGCGTACGCTGTCGGACCGATCACCTATCGGATCACCTAACCCAAGCTGCGGCAGGAAGGTTGCGCCAATCTGGACGAAGACTGCGACAAGCACGGCAAGGCGCTGAGTTGTCGGGCGAAGCACGGTCGGTTCTTTCATAGAAGACCAATGGCCGGGCGGCTCGCAGGTTCCGATCATCGCGCGCGAAATCGGACATCACATAAGCTTCGTCAGGTGCATCAGGGAGCGTCATAAGCCGGGTTCTGTCTCCGCGACCGGTATCTTTCGACCAGCGCCGCGGCGGCAACCATTCATCTGGGCCGCATGTTGCCACGCGGCTCAAGCAGCCAACCCGGGCCTCTCGGAGCGAAGCGCTCCTGCCCTGACCGTATCTGGTCGGGCGCGAGGCCCCTATTTGGCCTTGCTCCGGGTGGGGTTTGCCATGCGGAGCCTGTTGCCAGACCCCCGGTGCGCTCTTGCCGCACCCTTTCACCCTTGCCTGTGAGGTTCGACCTCCATCGGCGGTATACTCTCTGTGGCACTTTCCCTGAGCTCAGCCCGAAAGCCTCACCCGGCGGGCGTTACCCGCCACCCTTGCTTCGTGGAGCCCGGACTTTCCTCGCGGTCGAAACCACGCGGTTGCCTCGGCTCCCTGATGCGCGGGTCCTCATATACCAAGGCAATGCTGTAGGGAAGCTTAGCGCGCAGCGCCGCGGTCACGTTCAAGCAGATGGTGCCACAGGATTGCGCCGAGCTGTGCGTCGGGCTTGCCCTCGATGCGCTCAGGGCGCCAACGGCGCTCAAACGCCTCGATGGCCTTGCGACCCTCGGTAATGTCGTAACCGAACCGTTCCAACGCCAGGATAAAGGCGCCCGCATTGTGGAACGGGTCCGCGCGCTCGATCTTGGCCGGCGTTGGCAGGCAGAGGCCATATTCGGCAAGGCGGTCCCACGGGAACAGTTCGCCGGGGTCGATCTTGCGAATGGGCGCGACGTCGGAATGCCCGACAACATTCGCGCGCGGAATGTCGTATTGTTTCACAATCCGCGCGACGAGCGGGACAAGAGCCTCGAATTGCGCTTCGGAAAAGCCGCGATAGCCGCCGTTCTCTTCGGTATGTCCGGGATGGTCGAGCTCGATCCCGATGCTCGCCGAATTTACGTCCTTGATCCCGCGCCAGTAGCTTGCACCTGCGTGCCAAGCGCGCTTTTCTTCCGAGACGAGCTGGATAACCTCGCCCTCTTCGGTGATGAGATAGTGTGCGCTTACCCCGGCTTCAGGATCGGTAAGCTTTTCAAGCGCAGTCTCAACCGGCTTCATCTCGGTGTAGTGAAGCACCAGCATGTTGATCGGCAGCGAACGCTCACCGAAATTGGGCGATGGCACGACTCTGTGAACGAGTTCGCTCACTTCCATATCGCGCCACGCGGCGCCCCCCTGCTCGCCTGCGCCTGAAGTCACCCGATCATGCCCTCCGGCTCGGGGAGAACCGCCCCGAGCACAAGCGCATCGTCAGAGACCGCATATTGCAAGCCTCCGCCCATCTCGCCTGCGACCAGCGCGATCATGTGTGCAGCGGCGGTGCGGCTGGAGATATCGCTGTCGGCTAGCTCGCCTTGCAGCGCCTGTCCGATGGTTTCGTCAAAGGCGATCCTTTGACCGGCTGCACGCGCGACGATCTCGATGTTTCCTTCGCGCTTTTCTGCGCCGATATCGAGCGTCCCGCCGCGCACGAGCGCATCGAGCGCAATCTGTGCAAGATTGAGCATCACCTTGACGGCGGGCTTGGGCAGAGTGCTGTCGGCAAGCGCCCAGTTCACCTCGACCCGCTTTGCGTCAGCTGCAAGCGCGCCAATCACTTCCTGCGCTTCCTCGACCGGCACGTTTTCGCCAAACCCGCCCGCTGCGCCAAATGCGAGGCGGAAGAACTTGAGCTTGTCGGTGCTGATCTTGGCGCTTTGTTCGAGCAATTCGATGCAGCGTTCGCGCATTTCTGCGTCGGTTTCGTCGGCAAGGAGTTCAAGCCCGTTCGAAAGGGCTCCGACGGGCGAAAGCATGTCATGGCAAAGCCGCGAGCAAAGAAGCGCGGCCAAATCGGTTTGAGAAGTCATGGGCAGGCGTTCTAGCCGTCGATCAGGTCCATGGAAAGCCTTGTGAAACCGCCTTTCCCAGACCGGAAAAACCGAATGTCGCTCGCATCGCTCTCTCCGGCGCAAATCGCCCAGATCGAGCCGTCACCCGCCGCCATCTCGACGTCGGTGGCCGATGGCTCGGCAGGGCCGGACGGGTGCGAGTGAAAATAGCCCAGAACAGCCGGTCCGCCATCTCTCGCCTGGCGGTGTGCGTCGATGAGAGCCTGGGGGTCGATCTCGAAGTGAGTTTGAGGAGATGGATGGACATTCGTAGCTTCGCACAGTGTCGTGACCCTCGACGCCGGGCCGAGCAATATCCCACATGCCTCATGCGGATGGGCGAGGCGGGCCGCACGGCGCATGGCTTCGAGAGCCTCTCTTGTCACTTCGACGACCATCGCGCATGGCCATACCATGGCCGCTGAGGAAATCATTACGGGTTCGATTCAGGTCCCCGCCCGCCTGGACAAGGCGCTCGCCGATGCGACAGAGCTTTCGCGCGCACGGGTTCAGGCTCTCATTGCTGAAGGAGCGGTGGAGATCGCCGGCAAGGCCGTCACCAGCGCCTCGGTAAAGGTCACTGAAAATACCCCATTTCGTATTACCGTCCCAGCTGTTGTCGAGGCCGAGGCGCAGGCACAGGACATTGCACTGGATGTGGCATTCGAGGACGAGGACCTGATTGTCGTCAACAAGCCTGCCGGAATGGTGGTCCACCCTGCTGCCGGGAATCCGGACGGAACGCTCGTCAATGCGCTGCTTCACCATTGCCGAGGCCAGCTTTCCGGCATTGGAGGCGTTGCACGTCCTGGCATCGTCCACCGGATCGACAAGGACACCTCAGGCCTGCTGGTTGTCGCCAAGTCCGACGCGGCGCACGAAGGGCTCGCGGCCCAGTTTGCCGAGCACAGCGTTCATCGCCGCTATCTCGCGGTGTGCGGCGGTCATCCTTCCCCGGCCGAGGGCACCATCAATGAACGCCTCGGACGCTCTGACGCCAACAGAAAGAAAATGGCGGTCCTGCCAAAGAATTCCTCACGCGGAAAACACGCCATTACGCATTATAAGGTTCTCAAGCCGATTGGCGCTGCTGCGCTGATCGAATGTCGCCTCGAAACGGGCCGGACACATCAGGTTCGCGTTCACTGTGCATCAATCGGTCATGCGCTATTAGGAGACCCTATCTACGGCAGAACACCCAAGGTTCTGAAGCCTCTGCTATCACAGCTTAAATTCGCGCGTCAGGCGCTTCATGCGGCAGAATTAGGCTTCATTCACCCGATTCTCGGGAGCGAACTGCGTTTTAGCGCGGATTTACCCGCCGATATGCAGGAACTAATCGACGAACTTGGTTGTTCTAATCGATGAAAAGCTCACCCATTTGCGAAGAAAGCGCGTATATATGGTGGGCCTGCCAAACAGGTAACCTCGTGGCCCAATGAAACGGATGCCCATCAGGGGTCCGTCGAGAGAGGCCGACACAGAAAGGTTGGAAGAAACGTGAGCAAAGCAACTGTACCGGCGCTCAGTGGAGAGCAGAGCCTCAACCGCTACCTGTCGGAAATCAAGAAATACCCAGTGCTTACCGCCGAGCAGGAATACATGCTCGCCAAGCGCTATGCCGAACACGAAGACCCCGAAGCCGCTTCGCAGTTGGTTTCGAGCCACCTGCGTCTCGTCGCGAAGATCGCGATGGGTTATCGCGGGTATGGCCTGCCGGTCAGCGACCTCATTTCCGAAGGGAATGTGGGCCTGATGCAGGGCGTCAAGAAGTTCGAACCCGATCGCGGCTTCCGCCTCGCGACTTACGCGATGTGGTGGATCAAGGCGTCGATCCAGGAATATATTCTGCGTTCGTGGAGCCTCGTGAAGATGGGGACCACTGCCGCGCAGAAGAAGCTGTTCTTCAACCTTCGCCGGATGAAGAAGCAGCTCGAAGCCTACGAAGACTCCGACCTGCACCCCGATGACGTGACCAAGATCGCGACCGATCTGGGCGTGCCGGAGCAGGAAGTCGTCAACATGAACCGCCGGATGATGATGGGTGGCGACGGCTCGCTCAACACGCCGATGCGCAATGGCGAAGATGGCTCGGGCGAATGGCAGGATTGGCTGACCGACGATCGTCCGCTTCAGGACGAAACCGTCGCAGACGCTGAAGAAGCCGAAGTGCGTCACGAAATGCTGGTCGAGGCGATGGACAGCCTTAACGAGCGTGAGCAGCACATCCTCACCGAACGTCGCCTGACGGAAAAGCCGCAGACGCTCGAAGAACTGTCACAGGTCTACGACGTATCGCGCGAACGCATCCGCCAGATCGAAGTGCGCGCATTCGAAAAGCTGCAGAAGGCCATGCAACGGATCGCTGGCGAGCGTCTGCTGCCGGGCGTTGCGTAAACCCTAGGTTGGCAAACGCTCGATCAGAGCATCAAACACCGAAACATCGAAGCGCCGGGGGGCATCCTCCGGCGCTTTTCTTTTCAGTTCAGCCAGTAGCGCGTCCTGGTCAGGAAAAGCGAACTCGACCTTCTCGGGCAAAGCTTGAGAGAGGGCTTCAAACCAATCCATCAAGTGCGGCTGCAGGGCAAGGTGCATGTCGAAATTGCGGCGTGACCGAGTGGCATCGCCTTCCTTCTGCGCGCGGGCGATGTCTGGTGCGATATGCTTCACATAATATTGGTCGCCGAAACCGATCCTGCGGTCTGAGATTGCCTTGCGCACCATCGGGATAGACGCGTTGAAGACGTCCATGGACTTGAAGCCCGCACGCGCCATGCACCAATCGAAGTGGATCTTGAGCGGCTCTGTGTCGCAAATCGCAAAGCCGTGCTCGCGTTCTTTGGTCAGTGCGGCCTGAAACCGGCGGATGTTGTGCCGAAGCCAAAAGGCCGCATGCACCTCGACTGGATCGCTCTTGCCGGGCACGACACCTTGGTCCGGGAACTCAGGCACGTGATGCGCTTCGCCGAAGTGGCGGGCGAACGTGGTCTTGCCAGCAGCGCTGATCCCTTCAAGGACGATAATCATGGGGCAAGCGCTAGCGGCGCATTCGGCAAAAATCACCCTCAAGCGCGCTGTCGAGGATCGAGCGACAATGAGAACAGCGCTCCTCTCCCTCCCGCATCAGACCAAAGACAGGCTCCTCGACCTGCCCAATCGGTACGAATGCGACCGGGCACGAGACCGGCACCAATTGCGACCCCTGCCCCACCTGCAGGGTCGTGAGCAGTCCGAACATGCGCGCCTCGCGCGTGGCGCGGCCGAGCATGATCATGCGGTACTGCCCCTCCTCGGAGGTCATCAGATACGTATGACCCGAAAGGTGCGGCATCGAGACGAAACCCGCCTGCTCAAATGTTGCATCGACCCGGTCACTCTCGGCGAAGACGAGGTGCCCTTTGGCGGAGCTCCACCGGATTTCAGTACGGTAGGCGTAGACCGCACCGTCTTCACCGAAGCTCGCGCGCAATGTGAGGTATTCGCCCTCGATCCAGCGCACGGCTGGGCGAGCGTAGCTGCCCATTTCTGCCGGGGCGAGCGAGGGCTCTATGGAATGGTGTGTGGCCTGTTCGCGAAGACTGGCCCCAAGTGCCTCCTCAAGTCGCACCACGGTCGCAAGCGTAAACCGCCGTCTTCCGGACAATGCTTTCTCAAGCGTCGAGACTGATAGCCGCGCATTTTCTGCGAGCCGGGCGCGCGACAATCGCTGACGCGCGATCTCCTCGCGCAGACGGACCGCCACTTCCCCGCTGTCGAAATCGCTCATCGCCGTTGCAAACCCCATCGTTTCCTCCTTCATCTTGCCGCTCACCCGCACATATCCGGACAAATCCGCACAAAACCGCCTCTATCCTCCATCCCGTCCGCCCCCGCGGCGGAAACCGGCCAATCTTGGCCGTGGCATAGCGGCTCAGTTCATCGCTAGTGGAATACATAACAGCGATGAACGGAGGCTTACATGCGACGAATTACATTGTCACTAGACCGCGACGCACTTGTCGTCATGCTCATTCTCGGCATCACGGCTTTGCTCGCGATCGCGAGTTCGACGCTGTCGGCGCGGCCGGGACACGGCACCGTTGCGGGCGCAGCCCTCGACGCAGCAGGCGACGCCGTGCGCATGGGCGGCACTACGGAACAACGCCCGTCACCGCGCCTGGCTACAACTTCCGAGGGAGGGCTGATCCTCCGCCCCGTCTCTTCAGGAGCGGTCGCCACCGATGTCCCTGCCACGCGGCTCGGCACCGACATCGTTGCGAATGTTTCGGGCCAGACCGCGCGCGTGACAGTCACGCAAGCCTTCCGCAACACGTCGGAGCAGTGGATGGAGGCAACCTATCTATACCCGCTACCCGACGATGGCGCGGTCGACACGCTCAAGATGGTGGTCGGCGACCGCATCTTCGACGGCAAGATCAAGCCGCGCGAGGAAGCGCGCGAGATCTACGAAGAAGCCAAGGCAAACGGCCAGAAAGCTGGCCTCGTTGAACAACACCGCCCCAACGTGTTCCGTAATTCAATCGCGAATGTAGGCCCCGGTGAGACAGTGCTGGTGCAGATCGAGTTCCAGGCTCCCATCGCGCAGGTCGCGGGCGACTATTCGCTGCGCATGCCGCTGGTGGTGGGGCCGCGCTACATCGCGGGTTCGGCCAATGCAAACGGCACTCTCAGCCGCGCCTCCCTGCTTGCTGGCTCGGCTGACCTGATCGCGCCCACCGCCGACCCGAATATGGTCGCGCGCGCTGGAGGCGGGCTCAATCCGGTGAGCATCACGGTCAATCTCGACCCCGGCTTTGCGCCCGAGGCGATTTCCAGCCCCTATCACGCGGTGAGTGTGCGCGGTTCCGGCTCGACACGCACCGTGACGCTCGCAGACGGAGCCGTGCCCGCCAACCGCGATTTCGAGCTCCGCTGGAGCGCATCGGGAGACGCGCCGATGCTCGGCCTCTTCAAACAGCGCCATGGCGAACTCGAGTATGTCATGGCGACGATCACCCCGCCCGCGCTGGAACGGGTTGGCGAGGCTCCCCCGCGCGAGATGATCTTCGTGATCGACAATTCGGGCTCGATGGCAGGTGAAAGCATGCCCGCCGCGCGCCGCAGCTTGCTCTACGCGCTCGAAACGCTGCGGCCACAGGACAGGTTCAACGTCATCCGCTTCGACGACACGATGACCGAGCTCTTTGCGAGCGCAGTCCAGGCAAGCGACAGCAACATCGCGGCGGCAAAGACCTTCACTCACAATCTCATGGCCAATGGCGGCACGGAAATGCTGCCCGCCTTGCGCGCCGCGCTGCGCGATCGTGCCCCGGATGAGCGCGTGCGGCAGGTGATCTTTCTCACCGACGGCGCGCTCTCGAACGAGGCGGACATGATGGAGGAGATCAATCGCAATCGAAAGGACAGCCGGGTCTTCATGGTCGGCATCGGCTCGGCTCCCAACACCTACCTCATGCGCCGCATGGCAGAAGCCGGGCGCGGAACCTTCACGCATGTCGGCATGGGCGAAGAGGCAGAAGACCAGATGCAGCGCCTTCTCGATCGGCTCTCGCTTCCCGTCGCGACCGGCCTCACCGCGAATGTCGAGGGTGGCAATATCGACTTCGCGCCGCGCGATTTGCCCGACCTTTACGCAGGCGAGCCCCTGGTTTTGCTGGGCCGTACTCGCCATCTCGAAGGAACGCTGACGGTGAGCGGCATGATCGAAGGCGTGCGCTGGACGCGCAGCATCGACCTCAAGGATGCGAGCGACAGCGATGTCGTAGCCAAGCTCTGGGCCTCGCGACGGATCGCCGAGGTGGAGGCTGAACGCTGGTCGGGCGAGACTTCGCACGAACGGGCCGACACTTCGATCGAGGAGCTCGGCATGGCCTTCCACCTCGTCACCAGCCGCACCAGCCTTGTCGCGGTCGACGACACGCCTAGCCGCCCGGACGGCGCATCGCTCACCCGCGAGGAACTGCCGCTGCTGCTGCCAGCTGGCTGGGATTTCGATCACTTGTTCGGCGGACGCGTGGCGAATGCTGCTGATTGGCAAAGGTTGGCCGATGCGATGGGCGAAGAAGAACGCCAGCGCCTCGAACTTCCGAACACCTCGACCGGGTACCTCCTCACCCTTGCCCTTGGCCTCCTGCTCTTCCTGGCAGGTTCGCTTGGCGGCCTGTGGTGGCGGGAGCGGCTGGCTGACGGCCTCGCCTCGCGAAGCCTCCGGCAGGCGGCGGTCTGATGCTGGCCGTTCCCGCAATCCGGCAACAAGGGCGCGCGCAGAGGAAAGGAGATTTGATGCGCGCCCTTCCCTTTTTGGTCGTCGCGGCGCTGCTTGTGAGCGGCGCCGCGCTCGTGGCGAAGGCGCTCTACATTCCGGTCAAGGCAGAGGTCGCTCAGGTCCTTCTGGAGCGGGCGTTTGAGCGAGGCGTGGCAAGCGGCGCGCCGGTCAAGCCATGGAGCTGGGCCGATACCGCGCCGGTTGCCCGCGTCAGCGTGCCGCGCCTCGGCGCAAGCGAGATTGTGTTGTCGGGTGGGTCGGGTGAGGCCATGGCGTTCGGGCCGACCGCGCTACTCGACGATGCGGCGCGCGGGATAACCGTGCTCGCCGCTCACCGCGATACGCATTTCGAATTCGTCGCCGATGTGGAGGCGGGTGATCTCGTTCGCTTTGAACGCATCGACGGGGGCGCCGTCACCTATCGCATCACTCATCTCGAAACGGTGCGCTGGGACGAATTTGCCTACCCGACGCACGCCGACAATGGCATTCTCGCCCTGACAACCTGCTGGCCGTTCGGCACGCATACGCCCGGCCCGCTTCGCCGGGTGGCCTGGGCCGAGGAGGTTGATCTTCGCGTTTGAACTCGCTTGCCGCTTGTGACACTCACATAGGCGAGAGACGCTTTGAGGGAGAGAGCGAATGGCAATGCCGAAAGCCGGCAGAAGCTGGGAGGACGTGCGCGAGGAGATGATCGCTCGCGGCGCAGGCGATGCAAAATGGCGTGACGGCAAGACCGCCGTCTATGTCTTCAATGCAGGCCCTGAAATCGGTGAGGTCCAGCACGAAGCCTACACGCTTTTCATGTCCGAGAACGGGCTCGGCCCGCTCGCCTTCCCATCGCTCGCCCAGATGGAGCGCGAGGTGGTTGAGATGGCGCTTTCGGTCCTCCACGGCCCCGAAGGCGCAACCGGAGCGATCACCTCAGGAGGAACCGACAGCATCACGATGGCGATGAAGGCCGCGCGTGATTACGCCCGTGCGGAGAAGGGGCTTAGCGGACCGGCGAACATCGTGCTCCCCCAATCCGCGCATCCCGCTTTCGATAAGGCCGCGCACCTCATGGACATCGAAGTGCGGCGCGTGCCGCTCAAGGTCGATGGCAGCTACGAAGCAGACCCTGCAGCGATGGGCGAAGCCTGCGACCAATCCACGATCATGATGGTCGGCTCTGCTCCCAATTTCCCTCACGGCATCATCGACCCGATCGAGGCGCTGGGACAGGTGGCCGAGGCCAAGGGCGTTTGGCTCCACACCGATGCCTGTGTCGGCGGATATTTCGCCCCGTTCGCGCGCATGAATGGCGTGCCTGTCCCGCCGTTCGATTTCGAAGTCACAGGCGTCCATTCGATGAGCGCGGACCTTCACAAATATGGCTACGCCGCGAAAGGTGCCTCGACCGTGCTGTTTCGCAGCAAAGCGCTGTTCGAGCACATGCCGTTCGACACCAAGAACTGGAATGGGGCGCCTATGAAGACACCCACCCTCGCCGGAACACGGCCCGGCGGCGCTATTTCTGCGGCTTGGGCGGTCATGAATGTGCTGGGGATCGAGGGCTATCGCGAGAAGCAGGGGCTGGTCTGCGAAACCCGCGAACGGGCTGAAAAAGGGCTGGCGCAGCTTCGCTTTGAAGTGCTTGGCAAACCGATGCTTGGGTTGATCGCTTTCCGTCACCCAGAACACGATAGCTTCGCGCTTTATTCCGAGATGTATCGCAAGGGCTGGTTCACCTCGATCACTATCGATCCGCCAAGTCTGCACCTCATGCTCTCGCCCAAACATGCCGAGGTGATCGACCAGTATCTCGATGATCTGCGCGAAGCATGCGAAACTGTTGAGGCAGGCAAGGAAGGCGCGAAGGTCGAAGCTCGCTACAATTAGTAGCCAAGCGGCGCGCAGCCGAGTAATCGGCGCAAAATGGCACAGGCGAAAACCCGCTCAATCCCCGCACGCGTCGCGCGACTGATCGCGCAGATCATCCTGTGGTTCATCGGGCTAAGCCTGCTTCTGGTGATTGCCTACAAGTGGCTCCCCATCCCCGTCACCGCGACCATGGTGATGGATGAAAACGGCATCACCAAAGATTGGGAGAGCCTCGACAATATCGACCCCAACCTTGTGGCAGCCGTAATCGCGGCGGAGGACTCCAAATTCTGCGAGCATTTCGGCTTCGACACCGAGGCTATCGAGCAGGCAATGGAGGAGAACCGCGAAGGCGGACGCATTCGCGGTGGCTCGACCATCAGTCAACAGACCGCCAAGAACGTCTTCCTGTGGCAAGGCGGCGGCTACTTCCGCAAGGGCGTGGAAGCGTGGTTCACGTTCTGGATCGAAGCCGTCTGGGGCAAGCGCCGGATCATGGAGGTCTATCTCAACGTCGCAGAAACAGGGATCGGGACTTACGGCGCCGAAGCCGGGTCGCAGCGCTATTTCGGCCACTCCGCCGCCCGCATGTCGCCGGACGAGGCGAGCCGTATGGCCGCAGCGCTCCCACAGCCCAAGAAACGCGCTGTGGTCAGCCCCGCTGGCTGGCTCGCGCGGCACGGTAATTCCATCGAGGCCCGGATTAACGTCGTCAAAGGTGACGGGCTCGACGACTGCGTCTATCAATAGACCCGATGGCGCACGCACACGCTCACCACCACGGCCATTCTCATCCGCACAGCTCGGGTGAGAGCGATTGCCACGGCCTGCATGACCGCCATGGCCATCACCACGCGCCCAAGGATTATGGCACCGCATTTATCCTCGCCATCCTTCTCAACACCGGTTTCGTGATCGTCGAGGCGACGTTCGGCTTCCTCTACGGCTCGATGGCGCTCGTGGCAGATGCCGGACACAACCTGTCGGACGTTCTCGCCTTGCTCCTTGCATGGGGTGCCAGCGTGGCCGCCAAGCGCGCACCGACCGAACGGTTCACCTATGGATACAAGAGCTCCACGATCCTTGCCGCGCTTGCCAACGCCCTGCTTCTGGCGGTCGCGATCGGTGCGATCCTGTTCGAGACGATCCATCGCATGTTCGAACCTGCCGAGCCTCAGGGCATGGTGATGATGATAGTCGCTGGAATCGGGATCGTCATCAATGCGGGCACGGCTATGCTGTTCCTTCGCGGACAGGAAGATCTCAATATCAGGGGCGCTTACCTTCACATGGCCGCCGATGCGCTGGTTTCGGTCGGCGTTGTCCTCGCCGGGCTTGCGATCCTGCTGACCGGTCTCGCATGGATCGACCCCCTCGTCAGCTTCGCAATCGTCGCAATGATCGCTTGGGGCACATGGGGACTTGCCAAGGACTCTATCCTTTTGAGCTTGCTTGCAGTTCCTGCAAGGCTTGACGTGGCCGAGGTGCGCGCGCATTTGGCTCGCATGGACGGGGTGGACGACGTGCACGACTTACATATCTGGCCGATGTCGACGACCGAGACGGCATTGACCGCGCATCTTGTGATGCCCGGAAAGCCGGCGAGCGACACGTTCCTGAAATCGGTTTCAGACTCGCTCGAAGCGCGCTTCGGGATTGGCCACTCGACGATCCAGGTCGAAAGCGACCCGTGCGAGCATGGCTGCGAAGACGGATCACCAGAAAGCGAGATTACACAACACTGATGGTCGATGGTGGCTCACCCAAGGCATCCGATGCCAATGCGGACGCTGCCAAGGCGGCCCGCGAACGCCTGCGCGCTCAGATGGTTCGCCTCGCCGAAGGGGACCAGAGCGCACTCGAAGAGGTCTATGAAGCAACCCGCGTGAAACTGTTTGGCATCTGCCTGCGTATCTTGGGCGATCGAAAGGAAGCCGAGGACGCATTGCAAGACGTCTACATCAACCTGTGGCAGCGCGCCGGTAGCTACGACCCCTCGCGGGCGAGCCCTATCTCGTGGCTGGCGACATTTGCGCGCAACCGCGCGATTGATCGCCTGCGCACCGGGAAAGTGCGTGGCGGAGCTGTGCCTGTTGAAGAAGCAGCACCGCTTGCCGACGAAGCTCCACTGGCGGACAGCTTGCTGATCGATGCGGAAAAATCCGCACAGATTCACACCTGCCTCGACACTCTCGACGATCGCACCGCGATGCATATCCGCAGCGCGTTTTTCGATGGCTACACTTACGCGCAGCTGGCCGAGCGCGCCGACGTGCCACTGGGCACGATGAAGAGTTGGATCAGACGCGGGCTGCAACGCCTGCGTGCTTGCCTGGAGGCGAGCGAATGAGCAGTCCGAGGGATCAGGACATGGATGACGATTTCAAGCGCGGCAACGCCTTGTCAGCGGCCGAGTATTCGCTCGGCCTGCTTGAAGGCGAGGAATTGCTCGCCGCCAAGGGCAGGCTCGCGAATGACGACGGCTTTGCCTGGCGCAAGGTCTGGTGGGACAACTGGTTTGCCCCGCTGACCGACCAAATGCCTGCCGCAGAGCCGAGCCCACAGGTTTGGGAGCGTATCTCCGCCGAGATCAAATTGCGCCCAGCCGATGACATGCCCGCAAGCGGCGTGGTCGCTGCCAATGACGGGACTGAGAGCAACGTGGTCGATATCACCGCACGCCTGCGCCGCTGGCAGTGGACCGCCGGCCTGACCGGCGCAGCAGCGGCGGTTCTCGCCGCGGTCGCATTTGTCGGTGAGGGCACTGGCCCTGCTCCGGTCCCGACCGCGACCGAGGCTCCGCAATTTGCGAGCGCAGATCCACTGGTGGCGCAGGTACCGATCGGCGACACCGGCCTGCGGCTCGACGTGACCTATATTCCGGAAAGCGACCGTCTGTTGGTGGGCGCGATCGGCCTTACCGCTGACGGCGTGCACGATCACGAATTGTGGCTCGTTCCCGAAGACGGCAGTGCACTACAATCGCTGGGCGTCGTCGCGCCGGGCGAGGTGCGCAGCTTTGAGCTGACAGACGAGATCGTCGGCAACATGGGAAGCGGCGTGAATCTTGTCCTCACGCGGGAGCCCATTGGCGGCAAGCCTGAAGGTGAAGATGCGGGCCCAGTTGTGGCCGAAGGCACTTTGACCTCCGTCTAATCTTGCTCGCGACGAGCATTCTCCAGTACTGAAAAGAGCTGATACGGCGCCCCTAGACGGGCGCCGTTGTCATTTCTGCGTGCAGCAAGCGAACGCGCTTGTGTACACATCGCGTACCAATTTACTCGCTTCATCGCATGCACGAGGCGTTTCAACGTTGCTTTCTGCCAATTCTGCAACAAAATCGAGAATTGCTCGCATCCGGTGCAGCAGCGCCAGCGTAGTTCTCCATGCAAGACCGGGAGGGATTGCGACAATGGAGAGATCAATCATGACCACTGCCAAGACCTTCCGTAACTTCGTCATCGCGGCTGTCGCCGCAACCACCGGCATCGCTGCCGTTGCCACCGCACCGGCCTATGCGGGCCACCATCACCGCACCGCGAGCACGCAGGCTCCGAACATCGTTCAGACCGCGCAATCGACCGGCGTTCACAACACGCTCGTTGCAGCCGTGACCGCGGCAGACCTCGCTGGCACCCTCTCGAACCCTGGCCCGTTCACGGTGTTCGCCCCGACCGACACTGCCTTTGCAAAGCTCCCCGACGGCACCGTTTCCACGCTGCTTCGTCCCGAAAACAAGGGCACGCTGACCACCGTCCTCACCTATCACGCCGTGTCGGGTTCGGTGACGTCGAGCGATCTTGTGAGCCTCATTAAGCGCCACAACGGTACCGCGACGATCGAGACGCTTGCAGGCGAAGAACTGACCGCTCGCCTGTCGGGTGACACGATCGTCATCACCGATGCCAAGGGCCGCGCCACCGCCGTGACGCAGGCCGACGTCCAGACCTCGAATGGCGTCATCCACGTGACCGACGGGGTGTTCCTCCCCGCCTAACCCTTAAACCCTCTCACAGCTGGCGCTGCCCCCATCGATCCCCCCTCCCAACCCGGGGTCAGCGCCGACAACCGCCCCGCCCGGTCGTACCTCCACGACCGGGCGGGGTTAGTTTTTGGGCGTGGTTTTTTACGAGAGCGCGAAGTCGACGGCGGCTAGCGCATGCAGTTCAGTCGTGTCGAAAACTGGCACAGGACTGTCGCTCTGGCTGATGAGAAGCATGATCTCCGTGCAGCCGAGGATCACGCCTTGCGCCCCCTGATCGACCAGCCTTGCGATGATCTCGCGATAGGTTTCTCGCGAGGCATCGAGCACTTCGCCCGCAATCAGTTCTTCGTAGATGATCCGATGAACCTCGGCCCTGTCGCCGGCTTCCGGGATGATCACGTCGAGCCCGTGATGCTCCTCGAGCCGCTCGCGGTAGAAGTCCTGTTCCATGGTAAAGGCTGTGCCCAGAAGCGCCATTTTGGTCAGCCCTTCTGCGCAGGCCGCATCCGCCGCGCTATCGGCGATATGCAGCAGCGGGAGGTCGCTCGCCTCCTCAACATCGTCGGCTAGCTTGTGCATCGTATTAGTGGCAATCAGCAGGCAATCGGCTCCGCCCGCTTCGAGAGAGCGGGCACTGTCCGCCATCGCCTCGCCCAGTTCCTCCCACTCGCCATCCGCCTGCAACTGCGCAATCGGCGCGAAGTCGAGGCTGTGCAGAAGGATGCGCGCCGAGTGAGGCGAGCCCAGTCGGTCGCGCACTGCCCGATTGATGATGGCGTAGTATTGCGCCGAGCTTTCCCAGCTCATCCCGCCGATTATACCGATCGTTTTCAAGCGAAAGTCAGCCTTGTTCGTTCGCCCAGCGCACCAGGAGCCACAGGATGAAGACCTGGGCAGCAGCGCCGACAAGGCTGGCAATCACGACCCCGGTTCCCGGTTCACCTCTGATGCTTTCCGGCGGGAAAAGCGCCGGGGTGAACACAGCCAGAGCTATCGCGCCGATAATGACAGCGGGCACGAGCCAGATGATGAGCCAGCGCGGGCCGTAGGATGTTGGCTTGAGAGTGAAGCCGAATTGCCGGGGCAGGCGATCATATCCGGCGAAGCGACGCTCCGCCCAGAATGCAGATGCAATGAGGAACAGGCAGGTTACAGCTGCAAGCAGCAATGGCCCGCCTGAAACCATCAGGCCGCTTCTTCCTTCGCCTCGCCGCCATGGACGCGGATCGGGTCTTTCTTGCCTTCGACCACATCCTGATCGATCACGATTTCGGCAACGCCTTCCATATCGGGAAGGTCGAACATCGTATCGAGCAGAATGCCTTCGACGATCGAGCGCAGGCCGCGCGCGCCGGTCTTGCGCTTGATGGCGCGTTCGGCAATCGCGACGAGGGCTTCGTCGGTGAAGGTCAGGTCAACATCCTCAAGCTCGAACAGCTTGCGGTACTGCTTGACCAGCGCGTTCTTCGGCTCCTTCAGGATCGTGACCAGAGCATCGACGTCGAGGTCGTGCAGGGTCGCGATCACCGGCAGACGACCGACGAATTCCGGGATGAGGCCGAACTTGAGAAGGTCTTCAGGTTCGCTCTTTTCAAGCAGTTCGCCAACCTTGCGCTTTTCCGGATCGGCGACATGCGCGCCAAAGCCGATCGAACGCTTCTGCAGGCGGTCGGCGATGATCTTGTCGAGACCGGCAAACGCGCCGCCACAGATGAACAGAATGTTGGTCGTGTCGACCTGAAGGAATTCCTGCTGCGGGTGCTTGCGACCGCCCTGTGGCGGGACGGAAGCGGTGGTCCCTTCCATCAGCTTGAGCAGAGCCTGTTGAACGCCCTCACCCGACACGTCGCGCGTGATCGAGGGGTTTTCCGCCTTGCGCGTGATCTTGTCGATCTCGTCGATGTAGACGATGCCGTGCTGCGCTTTCTCGACGTTGTAGTCCGATGACTGCAGCAGCTTGAGAATGATGTTCTCAACGTCTTCACCCACGTAACCCGCTTCGGTCAGCGTGGTGGCGTCGGCCATCGTGAACGGCACGTCGAAGGTACGCGCCAGCGTCTGTGCGAGCAGCGTCTTACCCGTACCGGTGGGTCCCACCAGCAGGATGTTCGACTTGGCCAGTTCAACCCCGTCGGCTTTGCCCGAGTGCTTCAGGCGCTTGTAGTGGTTGTGAACCGCGACCGACAGGTTCCGCTTGGCCGAGTTCTGGCCAATCACGTAGTCGTTCAGCGTTGCAAAAATTTCGGAAGGGGTCGGGACCTCGCCTTCCTTCTTGCCGGCAATGCCAGCCTTCGTCTCTTCGCGGATGATGTCGTTGCACAGCTCCACGCATTCATCGCAGATGAACACGGTCGGGCCGGCGATGAGCTTGCGCACTTCGTGCTGCGACTTGCCGCAGAAGCTGCAATAGAGGGTGCTCTTGCTGTCAGATCCGCTCAATTTGGTCATTCCTGTTGTCCTCGGATCCAGTGGGCCAAATTGAGAGAATCCGACCCATGGATTCGGCAAATGTATCTTTCCCGCCAGATGAATCAACTCATCGGCGTCGATTTTTGGTCCACGTTACGTGGTAATCGTGCACCACTTATGAAGATTGGCCTGAACCATCGGTAAGCGCGTCCCATGCTGGGGCGCTTACCAAGGTTCAATTTAAGGCCTTACTCGGGCGCGCCGCCCGAACCTTTTTCCTCTTCGCCTTCGTCACCTGACTCAGGGCGGGTTTCGAAGACCTTGTCGACGAGGCCGAACTTCATCGCTTCCTCAGCCTCGAGGAAAGTGTCGCGGTCCATTGCCTTCTCAATCTCGTCGAGGCTCTGGCCGGTGTACTTCACGTAAAGGTCGTTCATGCGCGAACGAATGCGCAGGATCTCGCGAGCCTGGATCTCGATGTCCGAGGCCATACCGCGCGCACCGCCCGAAGGCTGGTGGACCATAATGCGGGCATTGGGAAGCGCGACACGCATGCCCGGCTCACCTGCGGCAAGCAGGAAGCTGCCCATCGACGCAGCCTGACCGATGCACACGGTCGAAACGCGCGGCTTGATGTACTGCATCGTGTCGTGGATCGCCATGCCGGCAGTCACCACGCCGCCCGGCGAGTTGATGTACATGCTGATCGGCTTCGAGGGATTTTCGCTCTCGAGGAACAGCAGCTGGGCAACGATCAGCGATGCCATCGTGTCCTCGACCTGGCCGGTCACGAAAACGATGCGTTCGCGAAGCAGCCGGCTGAAAATGTCGAAGGCTCGCTCACCCCGGCTCGACTGCTCGACCACGGTGGGCACCAGAGCTCCCGTCAGCGGGTCGCGCTCGAACTGGCCCTGAGTGCCGTGGGTTTCGCCGGAATTGCCGAACAGATCGATCATGAAAGGATTTCCTCGTCCAAAAGTTTGACCGTCTATGTCGGACGCGACTGTCGATTGTTCAAGGGGATTAACTTTGCTCTTGGGGAAAGGGCGGAAAAGTGCCAGCATCCTGCCCCATGATCAGGACATCTGCTGCGCTCATAGCGCTCTCGCTTTCCCTTGGCCTTTCATCAGCCAGCGCTCAAGAGAATGAGGCGAACAGCGCATCGCACATGCATGACAGCTTCGGCGAGACCATGCGCGTCACTGACTACATCCTTCGTATTCAGGCGCTCGACGATAACGGGCCGGAATTGAACGCGGTTATTGATTACAATGTCGAAGCACCGGTCGAAGCGCGCAGGCTCGCCTCCACCGGTATCCTGCGCGGGCGCAGTGTGCTGGTGAAAGACAATATCGACACACGCGAATTCGCGACCACTGCAGGCAGCCTTGCACTGGCGAACAACCGGACGGGCCGCGATGCGCCGCTTATCGCCAACCTGCGCGCTGCTGGCGGAGTGGTACTGGGCAAGACCAATCTTTCCGAGTGGGCGAACATTCGCTCCAACGATTCCACCAGCGGGTGGAGCGCGGTCGAAGGGCTGACCCGCAACCCACATGCAATCGATCGCAACACCTGCGGTTCCTCCTCGGGCAGCGGTGCGGCGGTCGCGGCGGAATTTGCATGGGGCGCAATCGGGACCGAAACGAATGGATCGATCACCTGCCCGGCCTCGATCAACGGCGTCGTCGGCTTCAAGCCTTCGGTTGGCATAGTGAGCCGCACGCATGTCGTGCCGATTTCGAGCACGCAGGACACCGCAGGGCCGATGACGAGGACGGTCTATGACGCGGCGCTTCTGCTTTCCGCCATGGCTGGTGAAGACGAGGCAGACGCAGCGACAATCGGCGTACCGCGCATCGCAGACTACACGGCGGGCCTTGGCGATTTCAGCCTCGAAGGGGTTCGCATTGGCGTCATGCGCGAGCAGGTTGGAAACAACGAACAGGTCGAAGAGGTGTTCGAAGCGGCCTTGAAAGATCTTAGCGACGCAGGGGCCGTGCTGGTCGATATCGAGTTCGAGCCTAATTCTGAAATGTACCGCGACAGCTTCACCGTGCTGCTGTTTGAGCTGCGGGAGCAAATGGGCAAATACCTCGCCTCGATCCCGGAGATGGAAGGCGCAGAGACGCCGCGCACGCTTGCCGACTTGATCGCGTTCAATGAAGCCAACGCGGACACGGAAATGCGCTGGTTCGACCAAGGCATTTTCCAGACCGCCGAAGCCACGACCGACCGCGAGGCTTATGAGACAGCCCGCGCCAACGCGATCCGGATCGCAGGCGAAGAAACGCTCGACAAGCTGATGGCCGACAACGACGTGCGGTTCCTAGTCTCACCCACCAGGGGGCCTGCATGGATGAGCGACCTCGTGCTCGGAGACCAGTTCAACGGCTCGATCGGTTTCGGCTCGCCTGCCGCGATTGCAGGCTATCCGCATCTCACCGTGCCTATGGGGCATGTCGAGCGGTTGCCTGTCGGGATCAGCTTCTTCGGCGCGAAATGGGCCGATCACGATGTGCTGAAAGTGGGCGCAGCCTATGAAAGAGCGCGCACGGCCGAATTGCCGCGCCCTTCCTTCCGCCGCTGGTCGCCCGAGTGACGCCCTAGGCGTAGGTTCGGGAACCTCGACCCCGACCTGCGCGTAGAGAAAGGCATGGTCGAACCCCGCATTTTCATGATTGCAGCGTTTGGCGTGGCGCTCGTGCTTGCCGTTGCGCTTGAGCGAAAGCTCGCCAGATTCTCGCTCAGCCTGCCTATGGTCTACGTGCTGGCGGGGTTTCTGATCACGCTCCTCCCGGTCGACTTGCCCTCGCTCAATCCAGCATCCGACAGCTTCGATGCGTTGACGCTCGAATATGTGACCGAATTCATCGTGATCGTTTCGCTCGCTTCGGCTGGCATCGCGATCGACAGGCCTGTCAGCTGGACGAATTGGGGGCAAATCTGGCCGATGCTTGCAGTCGCGATGCCGCTCACCATTGCTGGCGTTGCCTTTCTCGGCTGGTGGGCGCTGGCCCTGACACCGGCGAGCGCGATCCTTCTGGGGGCGGCCCTGGCGCCCACCGACCCGGTGCTCGCGCGCAGCGTGCAGGTCGGCCCACCGATGCAGGATGAACGCAACGATGTGCGCTTCAGCCTAACGGTCGAGGCAGGGCTCAACGATGGCCTCGCCTTTCCATTCACCTATCTCGCGATCGCAGCGATCGGCATGACGAGCCTGGGCAACTGGACGCTTGAATGGGCCGGGTTCGACCTTGTCTGGCGTATAGCAGCAGGACTGGCCATCGGCTGGGCCATCGGGCGGATCGGCGGCTGGTACGTCTTCGAATTCGAAGCCGACACACCGATGGACGAGTTCGAGGAAGAAGGTCCCCGCTACCAAACGCGTGAAGGGCTTGTGGTGCTAGGCACTCTTCTCAGCGCTTATGCCATCGCAGAGCTTATCGAGGGATACGGGTTTCTCGCCGTCTTCGTCGCTGGCGTCGTCGCGCGCCAGCTTGAGAACCGCAGCGAATACCACCGGATCAGCCACCACTTCATCGACCAGCTCGAACACATCGTGCTGATTCTCGTCCTGCTCGGCTTTGGCATGATGCTGGGAAGCGGAGTGCTCGACGCGCTGACCTGGCCTGCCGCCCTTATTGGGCTCGCTCTGATCTTCATCCTGCGCCCGATCAGCGGGATGCTGGGCCTCGCACGTTGCGGGCTGCACACCTATGGCAAGTTCGCCATCGCGTTTCTGGGAGTGCGGGGGATGGGGTCGATCTACTACCTTGCCTACGGCCAGAATGCTGGCGACTTTCAGGGCCTCGATGTGCTGTGGGCGACGGTCAGCTTCGCGATCCTTGTATCGATCGTGGTCCATGGGTTGCTTGCCGGGCCGCTGGTGCGCTTTGTCGAGCGTGGCGGCTACCATGTCGATCACACGGGCGAAGACATCTACCGCGAGGGCGAAGTCGAAGAAGCCAAGGCGGCGCAGTAACGCTCCGGCAAATACGAAAAGGGCCCGGTCAGCATGCGCTGGCCGGGCCCTTTCGTGATTATGCGGTGATGAAGCTTACTTGTCGGCGCTCTTCTTGGCCGGAGCTTTCTTGGCAGCCGGCTTTTTGGCCGGGGCCTTCTTAGCGGCAGGCTTCTTCGCCGGTGCTTTTTTGGCGGGAGCCTTCTTGGCGGCCGGCTTTGCCTCGGCATCGTCTGCCTTCTTGGCCGGAGCCTTCTTCGCCGGCGCTTTCTTCGCAGCAGGCTTCTTGGCAGGAGCCTTCTTTTTCGGCGCAGCCTTGGCCTTTTCCGCTTCGGCTTCCTCGTCCGCTTCGATTGCGGCCTGCAGTTCTTCGGCGGTCACTTCACGCTCGGTGACATCGGCCTTGTCGAACAGGAAGTCGACGACCTTGTCTTCGTAAAGCGGTGCGCGCAGCTGGGCAGCAGCCATCGGCTCTTGCTGGATGTACTGTACGAAACGCTCGCGATCTTCTTCGCGATACTGAGCAGCGGCCTGCTGGATCAGCATGTTCATTTCCTGGCCGGTCACTTCGACGCCGTTTGCCTGACCGATTTCGGAAAGCAGAAGGCCGAGGCGCACGCGGCGTTCGGCGATGCCCTTGTAATCGTCCTTCTCGTCCTCGATCTGCTTGAGAGCGGCTTCGGGATCTTCTTCCTTGGCGGCTTCCTGCTGAAGCTGGGCCCAGATCTGTTCGAACTCGGCATCGACCATCTTCGAAGGCACTTCGAAGTCGTGACCCGCAGCCAGCTGGTCGAGCAGCGAACGCTTCATCTGCGTACGCGTGAGGCCAGCGGTCTGCTGTTCGAGCTGACCCTTCATGATTTCCTGAAGCTTCTCGAGGCTGTCGAGGCCGAGGTTCTTGGCGAACTCGTCGTCGATCTTGGTCTCGGTTTCGACCTTCACCGCCTTAACGGTGACGTCGAAGGTTGCTTCCTTACCGGCGAGGTGTTCGGCCTGGTAATCTTTGGGGAAGGTCACGGTGATGGTCTTCTCATCGCCTGCCTTCACGCCGACCAGCTGCTCTTCAAAGCCGGGGATGAACGCACCCGAGCCGAGAACCAGCGCAGCATCTTCGGCCTTGCCGCCTTCGAATTCCTCGTCGCCAAGCTTGCCGACGAAGTCGATGATGAGCTGGTTGCCGTCGGCTGCCTTCTTGGTCTTGGCAGCGTCCTTGTAGCTCTTGTTCTGACCGGCAATGCCAGCGATCGCTTCTTCGATCTGCTCATCCGAAACCGGAACGGTCAGCTTTTCAAGCTTGAGACCTTCGATGCTGGGCGCGTCGACCTGCGGGAGCACTTCGAGCTCGACCGTGATTTCGGCATCCTTGCCTTCTTCGTAGTCTTCGTTGAGCGAAACCGCCGGCTGCATGGCCGGGCGCAGGTCCTCGTCCTTGATCAGCGAATCGACCGAATCGCGGATCATGTCGTTGAGCGTCTGGCCGTGAAGCTGCTCGCCGTGCATTTTCTTGACGAGGTTTGCCGGCACCTTGCCCGGACGGAAGCCCGGCATCTTCACCTGCGGGGCGACCTTTTTGATCTCCGCGTCGATCTTGTCCGAGATCTCTTTCGCGCTCAGAGTGATCACATAGGCGCGCTTGAGGCCTTCGTTGGTGGTCTGCTTGATAGCCATGAGTAGTGAACTTGTGCCTTCTAATATGGATCGAGGGGATCAGCGAGCCAGGGCGAAGTTGGTGCGGGCGAAGGGACTCGAACCCCCACATCTTGCGATACTGGTACCTAAAACCAGCGCGTCTACCAATTCCGCCACGCCCGCCTGCCCGAACGAAGCCGCGCGGGAAACCGAAAGGTCCCCGCGCGCGTTGCCGATGGCCTCTAGAGACGTTGGCGCAAAAGGGCAAGCGCCCAGAGTAGTGATAAGTGTGCGCAGTGATAGATGTGCGAAGTGATGTGCGCGCTTGTTTCGCCGGCAAAGCGGCCCTATGGGCGCTGCCCATGTCTGAAGAACAAAAAAACGATCTCCCGCCCGACCACCTCTCGGTCAATCCGCGCAGCGAACACTTCAACGCCGAAGTGCTTCAGCGCGGCGTTGGCATCAAGTTCAAGGACCGGGTGCGCACCGACATCGAGGAATACTCGATTTCCGAAGGCTGGGTCCGGGTGCAGGCGGGCAAGACCGTCGACCGCAAGGGTCAGCCGCTGACGATCAAGCTGACCGGTCCTGTCGAGGCATGGTACGAAGATCTCGGCGACAATCCGCCGGTTGCTAAGAAGGAAGGCTAATCGGCCCGTTTGCTTGCCAAGTGGCGAGTGAAGCGCCACTTGCGTGTGCAAATGAAACCCCAGGTCATCATCATCGGACGCCCCAACGTGGGCAAATCGACGCTGTTCAACCGGCTCGTCGGCAAGAAACTCGCGCTGGTCGATGATCAGCCGGGCGTGACGCGCGACCGCCGCATGGGCGATGCCGAGATTGCGGGGCTGAAATTCACCATCGTCGATACCGCCGGTTGGGAAGATGAGGACGAGCTCACCCTGCCCGGCCGCATGCGCAAGCAGACCGAGGCGAGCCTCGAGGGCGCTGATGCGGCGCTTTTCGTGGTCGACGCGCGTGCTGGACTGACCCCGCTCGACGAAGAGATTGCACGCTATTTGCGCGAACATGACGTGCCGATCGTGCTGGTTGCGAACAAGGCGGAGGGTTCCGCAGGCGAAAGCGGCGTGCTTGAGGCCTACTCGCTCGGCTTTGGTGAGCCGCTCGCAGTGTCGGCTGAGCACGGCGAAGGCATTGCAGACCTGTTCGGTGGGCTTTGGCCAATCATCGGGGAAAAGGCCGACGCCGCAGAAGTCGAAGACGAAATCGAAGAGAGCGAAGACGAGGACGCGCCGCTGGGCCCGCTCAAGCTCGCGATTGTCGGACGGCCCAATGCGGGTAAGTCGACGCTCATCAACCGGCTTCTTGGCGAAGATCGCCTGCTGACCGGCCCGGAAGCTGGCATCACGCGCGATTCGATTGCGATCGACTGGGAATGGACTGATCCGAAGTCGGGCGAAACTCGCGAGATTCGGCTGATCGACACCGCAGGCATGCGCAAGAAGCGCAATGTGGTCGAAAAGATCGAGAAGCTCTCCGTCGCCGATGCGCGACGCGCGGTCGATTTTGCCGAAGTCGTCGTGCTGCTGCTCGACGCGACACAGGGGCTTGAGCACCAGGACCTCAAGATCGCATCGCTCGCGCTCGAGGAAGGCCGCGCATTGATGGTCGCAATCAACAAGTGGGACGTTGCCGAGGAAGCCTCCTCCTTGTTCAACGGGATCAAGCAGGCGCTTCACGATGGGCTGGCGCAGGTGCGCGGGCTGCCGGTGCTTTCGGTGAGCGCCAAGACCGGCAAGGGCCTCGACGCCATGCTCGGCGCGGCTTTCACCTTGCGCGAAAGCTGGTCGAAGCGTGTGCCCACCGCCGCGCTCAACCGCTGGTTCGACGACGCGCTTGACGCCAATCCTCCGCCCGCACCCGGAGGCCGCCGGATCAAGCTGCGCTATATTACGCAGGCCGGCACCCGCCCGCCGCGTTTCGTAATCTTCGGATCACGCCTCGACGATTTGCCCAAGAGCTATGAGCGTTATCTGGTGAACGGCATCCGCTCCAAGCTTGGTTTCGAAGCGGTGCCGGTGCGCGTGACGCTCAAATCTCCTAAGAACCCCTACAACGCCAATCGCGGTGGAGGCGGTAACTACTCCGGAGGATCGTCGAAGAACTGATGCTCGACCTCCTACTAGCCACCAATATTGCCACAGACCTGCTTGAGCGCACCGCCGACACCCCTCGCGTCCTGCGCGCCGTACAGCTGAGCCTCGCGCCGGCGTTCCTGCTGGTCGGGATTGGCAGCATCATGAATGTCATCATGGCGCGGGTCACTTGGATCGCCGGACGAATCGAGCGGCTGTGCGAAACATCGGACGACCATCACACGGCGGAACAAAAGCGCGAACTCGATTGGCTGAAGCGCCGCCGGGTTCTGGCCCGCAGCGCGATCAAGTTCGCCACTGCGGCGGCTGTCGTCATCAGCATCGTCATCGCGCTGCTGTTCGTCTCCGCCTATATCGAGACGCGGCTGGGCACGATCGTTGCGGTCTTGTGGGTGACAACTGTTGTGCTTCTCATCATCGGTCTGTTCTCGTTCCTTCGCGAAACGCTGATGGCGTCCGAAGGCCCGCGTGAACAGCGTTGGCGCAAGAAAAAAGGCGAGGGCTAAAGAGCCTCCGCCTTTTTCAAGCGACGCCTAAGGGCGATCTCGATTACTTGGCGCCCGCGCCGGTTTCCCCTTCGCCAGCGGGTGCACTTTGCAGCTGGTTGTAGTTCTGCAGGCCCATACGCTCGATCATGTCGAACTGCGTTTCGAGGAAGTCGACATGCTCTTCCTCGTTGGCGAGGATGTCTTCGAACAGCTTCTCTGACGTGTAATCGCGCACGCTCTTGGCGTATTCGGCTGCGTCGCGCAGGAGCGGGATTGCCTCGTGCTCGAGCGCGAGATCGGCTTTCAGGATTTCCTCGACGCTCTCACCGACTTTCAGGTTGTGTATCGCCTGAAAGTTGGGAAGCCCTTCAAGGAACAGGATGCGCTCTGCCAGTTGGTCGGCATGGTGCATTTCCTCGATCGATTCCTTGCGCTCGTATTCGGCAAGCTTGGAGATGCCCCAGTCGGCAAGCACGCGATAGTGCAACCAGTACTGGTTGATCGCGGTCAGCTCGTTCGTGAGCGCCTTGTTGAGGTATTCGATGACTTTCGGATCGCCCTTCATGGCTCTCTTTCCTTGCAAATTTGAGTTTGCGCCAGGTCAATGCACTGGCGCCGGCAAGGAGACATATAGGGCCTCGCACCCCCTATGTGCAAGGGGATGGCAGAGATTTTTCGTTTAAAATCAGGGCTTTGCGATCCGTTCGCAATTGCGCTTCAGAAACTTATAATGCGACTTTCTCGCATTCCCTGCGCGCTGGATCGAGGTTTGCAACAAGGGCGCGTTCCTGCTCCAGAATTTCGCCAGCCTTTGCAAGGCATTGGCCGCAATTCGGACGTTTGCCGAGTGTTGCATACGTCGCCTCAGCGTCGCCGCCGCTCGTCAAAGCGGCCGCACGAAGGTCGGTTTCCCGGATGGCATTGCAAATGCAGATGTACATGGCGGCGCGAATCTCTCCTGCGAGGCGTTTGCAAAAAGGAATATATGCAACTCTTTCTCAATAGCAAGCGTCATTCGCGCGAAAATCGACCACGCGGCCCGGATGCCTGCCACGCTCTTTTGCAATTGCTCCGTTGCGCCGCTCGACTAGACTGGCTCAGTGACGGCCATGGCGTGTCGTTGCACTTTTGGGATCATGGGTCGTGACGCGCAGCCGAAACAGCAAATGGCACGCTTGCAGCAAGGCTCCTCTCGTTGCTCTCGCACTCGCGTTGGCAGCATGCTCTGCCCCGCCCGATAGCGAACGCGCCGCGATCGAGGCGAGCATCCTGAGCACATCGGGTCAGGAAGAATTGTGGCGTACGATCCTCGAGGAGTATCCCGACGACTTCGCCGCACTGGTGAGCGAGATCGAAACCATCGACCCACAACAGCGCAGCGACGAGGCCGTGGTTGAGCAGGTCGGCGCCCGCTGGCTTCAGACCTTTTTCGAACGTGTCGCGCCCGATGCGGTGCGCGCTCCATCTGGACAATTGCTCGCCTGGAGCAAGGCCGAACATGCGCTCTACAAGAGCCTCCAAAGCGCAGCGACGCCGCAATGCGCGCAGCTAACCATGGGCGAGTGGATCACCATCGACCCTGACAACCTCGAAGCGACCTCGGCAATCGCGAGAAGAAACGCCGCGATGGTGCGCGCGGCGTCAGCTGGCAGACAGATGCCATCCGACTATGCCGACCCGAACGAGCAGGACCTCCAGCAATTCGGCAACGCGATTGCAGCAACCGGGCTGGCCCCGCCGCTTCAGGCCGCCTTGGGTTCGACCGAGCAGATGGAAGCGCTCACCGCGACGCAGCAATGCGCGATAGGTGTGGCTGTGTTCGAAGCACTTACCGCTTTACCTGACGAAGACGAGCCTGTGATGGCCGCCTACATGCTCGCCCCGGAATAGGGCCGTGTCGCCAGTTATCGCTTGAGGGCGAAGAGCTGGCGATAGGTGAGGCAACGCCACAGCCATTCCAGCGGACCATAGCGATAACGATCAAGCCACGGCTTCGACCATGCCAGCATAAGGACCCATGTGAGAGCGGTGACGAGATACAATTGCGGGCGATTGAGCTCACCGAACAGCCCCAGCGCCCAGCCGTGAAACACGAAGAGCATTACGATCGATGTGCCGAGGTAATTTGTGAAAGCCGCCCTGCCCGCCGCTCGAACGCGCTCCGCCAGCCACCCGGTCCATGCGGGCGAATAGGTGACGAGCAGCGCCGCCAGCCCCAGCACCATTGCGAGACGCGGCAGCGGGCTCCAGCCGAGAAACGCGGCGTTTCCGGCGTAGAATGTAAAGCCGGCCTGTTTGACGATCAGGCCAAGTCCGAGATGAGCGAGGCCCCCGCCAATCACGCCTATCCAACCCCACATGACCATCTTCGATCGATTGAACGCGCCGCTGAAGAAGCCGAGGCGATAAAGCGCCATGCCAAGCAGCATAAGCGGAAATGTTTCGAAGAAGAACAGCGCCGGATTGGCTAGGACCATCGCTCCTTCCTCGCTCACGCGGCGCTCGACGAAGGCACCATAATCACCAGACTGCTTGATCTCGGTCATCTCGGCATCGTCTTCGAGAGCAGCTGTGATACCCTCTTCCATCGCTCCGCGCGCTTCGGCCATTTCGGGCATGTCACCCACCGAGGTATCAACGACGAGATACGGGAAGGAGAACATCGCCAGATACAAAAGCGCGCCGAAGAAATAACCGACGAGGCCAACGACAAGCTGCGATTTGACCGTCCAGCGCATGCACGCGACCGCGATGAAGCCTATCAGCGCGTACATGGCGAGGATGTCTCCGATCCAGATGAAGAAGAAGTGGATCAGACCGAAGATCAGCAGGATGAACAATCGCCACAATTGCAGCTTGCGAGTCCCCCCGCGTGCCCAGGTCCGCTCCATGAACAGGTACATGCCTGCACCGAACAGGATGGTGAAAAGGCCGCGCATCTTGCCATCGACGAGGATGAATTGCGCAATCCACATCCAGCCGCCCGGATCGCCTGCTCCGCCGATGAAGGCTTCTGGGTAGATGTAGGCGTTGAAGGGCTGGCCAAAGGCGACGATGTTGGCCGCGAGGATCCCCATGACCGCGATCCCGCGGATAAAATCGAGGCTCGAAATTCTCTCGCTTGCTTTTACCGGTGCCTGGTCCGTGCTGGCTTCGTCGGAAAAGACTTCCGGCCCGGCCGCTATCGCGTCACTCATCTGCGTTACCCCTGATCCCTAAGGTGCCGCATCGTAGCAGCCTCGCGGATCAGGGAAAGCGTTCAGGCAAATTGCCTGTGATCATTGCAGTAAAGTGTGGCTTTTAGCTGTTGCCAGCGACGATGCAGCCCTGCCCCTGACGCTTGAGCGCATCGCAAGCAGACTGTGCTGCGGAGCGGCTGGAAAACCCGACGGCCTGGAGCCGAGTGACATTGCCGCCAGGGACCAGAGCCTTGCGCGTACCGGACAGTGCCGGATTGCTCGACACCTGAGACCAGAGCCGGTCGGCATTACTCGGAACGCCGAATGCGCCGAGCTGCACGCGCCAATTGCCCGAAGGCCGCGGCGTTGCGGATACGGGCGTCGGCACCGCGGGTTGCTGAGCAGCAACGCGCGTTGGCGCCGGTGACGGTGCTGGCTGAACCGGCTGCTGTGTCGTTGCCGCTACCTGAGGAACGGCTCGTGCGGGGCTCGGCGTCCCGGCAGGCGCATTTGCTGGTGGTGCCGGACGCGAGCCCAGATCAACCGCCGCAAGCTGAGCACTGCGGCGCGCCTGCGCGTCTTCTTCAAGCTGACGGGCCAGCAACTGAGCGCGCTGGCGCTGGGTCAGCGGGATGTAGTTATCCATCTGCTGCAGCGCATTGCTCGCCTGTGGCAGGCCCGAGCCGTTGGAAAGCGTCATCAGCGCATAGGCGCGCACCCAATCCTTCTGCGCATAATCTGCATTGAAATGCGCAAGGCCCAGCACATACTGCGCACGCGGATCACCGCGATCGGCAGCGGCACGGATTAAAGGCATCGCGGTGTCCTGCTCGCCCTGTTGGAACAGCAGGAGCCCGTAGTTGTCAGCCGCCTGGACGTGGCCCTTCTCGGCGGCCTCTGCATAAAGCTGGCGCGCACGGGAAATGTCGGCATTGACCCCGCGACCGAGACGATAAGCCTGCGCGAGATTGAAGATCGCATCGGCATCGCCGTTTTGAGCGGGGATACGCCATTCGGCGACTGCGGCGTCATAATCGCCCGAGCTCCAGGCATCGACTCCGGCTTTCACATCGGCAGCTGCGGGCGCCGCAAAAAGTGCGAGCGCTGCCATGGGGGCCGCGACAAAGAGCGATTTGAAAAGGCTACGATTTACCATCTTTACTGAACTCCACGGTGTGCACCACGTGTGGGCGATCTGGATACAACGGCGTCGTTCTTAACCAAATAATGGTTAGCATATCGTTGACCACGCCCTGAGGCCTTTGCGCGCGATCCGCTCAATCCTGCGGGGTTCGGTAAGGGCCACGTTGTTAACCCAAAATTAGGGGTAGTCTGCGATCCATCCTCTTCAAGTGTCGCATTTGGGCGGCGCAGATGGTCACAAACCAGGGGGACCGAGCGTTGCGTGTACTCGCTTTGGCATCGCAGAAGGGCGGATCGGGAAAAACGACCCTTTCCGGACATTTGGCTGTACAGGCTCAGCGCGCTGGCGCCGGTCCGGTCGTACTTATTGATATCGACCCGCAAGGCTCGCTCGCCGATTGGTGGAACGAGCGCGAAGCGGAATATCCGGCATTTGCGCAGACCACCGTGTCGCGACTTGCAAACGATCTCGCCGTTCTGCGTCAGCAGGGCTTCAAGCTTGCAGTGATCGATACGCCCCCTGCCATCACCATGGCGATCCAGTCGGTGATCGGTGTGGCAGAGCTTATCGTCGTCCCGACCCGCCCAAGCCCGCACGACCTGCGCGCTGTTGGCGCAACGGTCGACCTGTGCGAGCGTGCCGGCAAGCCGCTGGTCTTCGTGGTCAACGCCGCGACGCCCAAGGCAAAGATCACGTCAGAGGCAGCCGTCGCGCTTTCGCAGCACGGCACCGTTGCACCGATCACGCTTCACCACCGCACCGATTTCGCCGCATCGATGATCGATGGCCGCACGGTCATGGAAGTCGAGCCCGAAGGTCGCTCCGCAGCCGAAATCACGGCGCTGTGGAAGTACATTTCCGACCGGCTCGAGAAGAATTTCCGCCGTACCGTCTTTGCAGCACCGGGCACGGGCCCAGGTGCAGCCAATTCGCAAGGCGGCGTGCATCGTCCCGGTGGCGGCTTCGGTCGCCGGGTGGCCCAGTAAGGGAGCGCTGAGCGATGTCCGAAGCCAGCTTCGCCTCGCTTGGACCGACTTTGCTCGCACGCAAGGGTGGAGCAAAGCCCGCCATGCGTCCGCAACTCGCCCCCCTTCCCGAGATGGTCGAGCCTGAACAGCTCGAAGATCTGGGCTGGAACGACATGGGTCAGGATGACGACGACGCATCGCAGGACGGTGCGAACATCGTCTCGATCAACCCCGCGGCAGCACCTGACGCGGAAGCCAAGGCAGACAACGACGTCGAGAGCCCGCTCGTCCACCGTCAGCAGCGCGATCTCGCGGACCGGATCCTCGCGGATGCGGCGACCGGCAGTGTCCGTGAAGAGACCATTGAAGAATCGCTGGTTGAGCAGGCACCTGCCAAGGCGCCAGTCAAACTCAAGGCTGCCAAGCCCAAGGCAAAAACCAGGAAGTCGGCAGCCAATGCCCGCCGCGCAGCCTTTACCCTGCGTCTCGACACCGAACGTCATCTCAAGCTTCGTCTCGCTGCGACCATGCAGGGTGTGAGCGCGCAATCGCTCGTCACTCAGGCGCTCGATTCGATGCTGTCGGAAATCGAAGACCTCGATGCCCTCGCCCAGAAGATGGGCAAGCAAATGGGCACGCAGCTCAAGACAACCTGATTTTTCAACGAAGACCCAACCCATTCAACCAAGCCGCAGACAAACATGGTTAAATTGAAGGAAACCAACATGGCCAGCCGTAACCAAGCATTTACCGAAAGCGCCTCAAGCGGCCGCAAGCTCGGCCTCTTTGTCAGCACCGCGCTGGCCAGTTTTGCTTTGGCAAGCTGCGCCGGGACCGCGCCACCTGCACAGGCGTCCTTCGCCAAGGCTCAGGCTGCGCTGGAAGCGGGCAAGGTCGATCATGCCATCACGCATGCCGAGGCTGCCGTTCTCGCCGAACCGCGCAATCCGGGCTATCGTGCGATGCTTGGCGCAGCCTATCTTGAAGCCGGTCGATTCCAGTCTGCAGCGACCGCATTTGGCGAATCGATCGAGCTTGGCGAAAGCGATCCGCGCACCGTCCTCAGCTATGCGCTGGCAAAGGTTGCAACCGGCGAGAACAGTGCAGCCCTCGCCCAGCTTTCGGCTTTCGAAGATGGTATTCCGCCCGCTGATCTTGGCCTTGCGCTTGCGCTTGCAGGACAGCCGGATCGCGGTGTGCAATATCTCATCAATGCCGTGCGTCAGGGCCACAACAGCCCGAAGGCGCGCCAGAATCTCGCCTACGCCTATGCACTTGCTGGCAACTGGCCCGCAGCGCGCGTGATGGCGGCAGAGGACGTGCCGGTTGACCAGATCGAAGCTCGCATGGCTGAATGGGCAGAGACCGCTCGTCCGGAAGATTATCAGGTGCGCGTGGCCACGTTGCTTGGCGTAACCCCGGCTTACGACACCGGCCTTCCGCAAAGCCTTGCCCTGTCGAACTTCCCGGCCATGGCGACCATGGTTGCCGAAGCCGAAGAACAAGGCGATTTTGAAGTCGTCGAAACTGAAGAAGCACCTGTCGCGGTCGCCTCAGCCGAGCCTGCCAGCGACGTTCCGCTGCCATTCGGTATCGCGGGTATCGACACCGTAAGCTTTGAAAGCGATCCGGTCGTGCAGTCGGTTGATCCCGATGAAGGAGCAGCCGCTCCGGTCCGCGTCGCAGAGGCTCCCAAGCCCGCTCCTTCGCCGACCACCGCCGCTCCTGCGCCGGTCCGCATGCCTGCGGTCGCAGCGGCACCGTCACGCGGTGCGCCGCGTTTCGTATCGAACGCGGTTGTCCAGAACGTTCCAGCCGCAGCTGAGCGCACGCCCGCGCGCGCTCCTCAGGCAGCGCCCGCTCCGCAGCAGCGCCGCATGGCGGTTGCCAGCGGTTCGGCAGCCACTCACCTCGTCCAGCTTGGCGCATTCGACAGCCGCCAGGTTGCCGAGAACAAGTGGGCGCAGTTCCAGCGCCGCTATCCCGACCTCAAGGGCCGCGACGTCGTGATCACCGAAGCGCTGGTCAACGGCCGCACCTACTTCCGCGTGGCTGCCGCCGGTTTCGGTTCGCGCAGCGCCCGCTCGATGTGCAACACGCTCAAGGCAGGCGGCACCGGCTGCTTCGCTTACTCCGCATCGAACCCGCCAGCAGGCGCGGTCGATCGCGGCGTGCGGATCGCCGCTCGCTAAAGATTTTTCTCATCCTCTCTTGATTGAGAGCTTCAGCGAAACTTGCCCTCGGAGCCTTCGGGCTCCGGGGGTGATTTTTGTGTGGCCGCGGAACCAGGCGCTTCGACACCAGCGGTGTCGCAAGGGCGACCGCCCGTCCGCAGGCGCCCGTAGCGAAGCGAAGGAACAGCGCCGAGGATGATCGCCCGGATGGGCGATCTCAGAGCATGGATGCTGGTTTTCCTACTCTGCGCCCGATCTGTACAAGACAGCCCATCACGCAGCGCAAATCGCGGGAAATCGAAAGCTGATCGGAAAGTCACACCTCCTACAAGCATTGTGTCTTTATATCAGAGACTTACTTCCAATCCCGTTTTTCCAAACCACCCACTTGCGTGGTCCAACCGCAGCTCAAAGCTCGACCAAAACACCGCCCTTGATAAGCGCCCTCACCCGCCCCTGCGCGCCTTGGCGGTCGAAGGGCGTGTTGTCGGCAGTGGCTTCCATCTTGGTTCGGTCGACAAACCAGGGTGCGTCGGGATCGATCAGCGCGACATCGGCTTCGCGTCCGACCTCTAACGCTCCCGCCTCAACGCCGAGCAGCCTCGCCGGATTGGCGGCGAGCAGATCAAAAGCGCGGCCCAGGTCGATCACCTCATCGCGCACCAGCCCCAGCACCATGGCGAGCAGCGTCTCGGCCCCCGCCATGCCGGGAGCCGCATCGGCGAAGGGGAGCCGCTTGTCCTCTGGCCCTCGCGGGTCGTGGCCGCTCAAGATGACATCGACCGTCCCATCTGCGATCGCAGCGCGTGCGGCCTGGCGGTCGGCCTCGCTGCGCAGGGGCGGCGAGAGGCGCGTGAATGTGCGGAAGTCGGCTGTCGCGAGGTCTGAGAGCATGAAATGCGCAGGCGTTATCCCGCAGGTCACGCTCACGCCGCGCGCCTTGGCTGAGCGCACGAGGTCGAAGCCCGCTGCCGTAGTGACCTGTCGGAAGTGCACCCTCGCCCCGCTCATCTCGGCAATCGCGATGTCGCGTGCGAGCGCCAGGGTCTCTGCTTCGGCAGGTGCGCTCGGCAAGCCGAGGCGCGTTGCGACCTCGCCTGCGGTCGCAGCAGCCTCGCCCGCGATCCCGCTATCCTCGGCATGGGCGACCACGACGAGGCCCAGCATCGCGGCGTACTGGCACAGGCGCAGCATGACGCCGCTATCGGCAATCCACTTGCGCCCGGTCGCCACACCGCGCGCGCCCGCATCGCGCATCAGTGCAATCTCGGCGAGTTCGGCCCCTTCGAGCCCGCGTGTCGCGGCGGCAAGCGGATGAACCCACAGATCGGGCTTCCCGCTCTTGGCAATGTAGTTGACCCGGCTCGGATAATCGAGCGGCGGGGACTGGTCAGGCATCAACGCTGCGCGCGTGATGCCGCCGAAATGGAAGGCGGGCTTGTCGACCGCGAATACGCCGAAATCGACGATGCCGGGCGCAATTAGCTTGCCCTTAGCGTCGATCACTTCGTCGCCATCGCGGGCGCTGACGTCAGCGCCCACAGCCTCGATCAGGCCGTCGGCCATGCGCAGTGCGCCCGCTTCGACGCCGCCGGGTGTGACGAGCTTGCCGCCTGTGATGGTAAGTGGCCGTGCCTGCTTCATGACCAGCCCTCCACACCGCGCGCGCTTCGCGTCAGCACGTCGAGGCAGGCCATGCGGATCGCGACCCCCATCTCCACCTGGCTGGTGATGATCGAACGGTCGAGCATATCGGCAACGTCGCTGTCGATCTCGACACCCCGGTTCATGGGGCCGGGATGCATGACGAGCGCATCGGGCGCCGCGCGCTTCAGCCGCTCCCGAGTGAGGCCGTAGAGATGGTGATACTCGCGCGCCGAAGGGATGAACTGACCCGCCATGCGCTCCGACTGGAGGCGCAGCATCATCACGACATCGCTGCCGTCGAGGGCTGCGTCAAAGTCGTGGAAGGGCTGCGCGCCCATCGCCTCAACCCCTCGCGGCATCAGCGCAGGGGGGGAACACAGGCGCACACTTGCCCCCATCGCCTGAAGGCACAGGATGTTGGAGCGTGCGACGCGGCTGTGCAGGATATCGCCGCAGATCGTTATGGTGAGACCGGTAAAGTCAGCGAGCGCATCGCGGCTGCCCCGCCCTTGCTGCGCCAGAGCTTCGCGCAAAGCCAGCGCGTCGAGAAGGCCTTGCGTCGGGTGTTCGTGCTGACCATCGCCTGCGTTCAAGACCGGGCAATCGACCTTGTCCGCGATCAGCTGTGTCGCCCCGCTCGACCCGTGGCGGATCACGATGGCATCGGCGCGCATGGCGTTCAATGTGATCGCCGTGTCGATCAGCGTCTCGCCCTTCTTCACGCTCGACTGCGCGGCATGCATATTGACGACATCCGCACCCAGCCGCTTGCCCGCAATCTCGAAGGACAGGAGCGTACGGGTCGAGTTCTCGAAGAAGGCGTTGATGATAGTGAGACCGGAAAGGAGCTCGGTGTGCTTTGTGCGCTGCCGGTTCAGCTCGACCCACTGTGCCGCCTGATCGAGAAGATAGAGGATCTCATGCCGTTCAAGCTGGCCGATGCCGGTGAGATCGCGATGCGGAAAGGCGAGCCGACCCGCGGGAAAGCGGTCAGCTGCGCTCGAAGTTGGCGTGTTGTCCATCAAAGCCACGCCCTTAGTCGAGTGCTATCGAACGCTCAACCCATCACGCATGCGGTTCCCCATGGAACTTTGCGTCCATCCAGCCTACCTCAGTCGTAACTGGGACACGCAAGACAGGGAAACGCAGACGCAATGAGCTTTATCGGCAAGGCATGGAAAGTCATCGTCGGGATCAAGGACGCGATGGTCATCGTGTTCCTCCTGCTGTTCTTCCTCGCCCTTTTCAGCATCCTGTCGGCCACTCCCAATCCCGGCCAGGTGCGCGAAGGCGCGCTCTACATCGACATGTCAGGATATGTCGTCGAGGAACGCGCTGCGGTCGATCCCGTGGCAACGCTACTCAGTGGCCGTGCGCCGCCTGTAGAACTGCAGGCCCGCGACCTTGTCCGTGCACTCGACGCAGCAGCGGGCGATGATCGCATCAAGGCGGTCGTTATGGACATGAGCGCCTTCGTCGGCGGCGGTCAGGTGCACATGCAAGCTATCGGCGAAGCGATGGACCGCGTGCGCAAGGCCGACAAGCCGGTCCTCACTTACGCGGTCGCTTATGGCGACGACCACATGCACCTTGCAGCGCATGCGAGCGAAGTGTGGGCCGATCCTCTTGGCGGGGCGATTATAGCAGGGCCGGGCGGCGCAAACCTCTATTACGCAGAATTGCTCGACAAGCTGAACATCAACACCCGCGTCTACCGCGTGGGCGAATTCAAGTCGGCGGTCGAACCCTATATCCTCAACGGTCCGTCCGACGCCGCGCGCGAAAACCGCGAGGCGCTTTACGGCGCGCTGTGGGAGGAATGGCAGGCGAATGTGAAGAAGGCCCGCCCATCGCTCGATCTCGACCGCGTGATCGGCGATCCGGTGGCATGGGTCGAAGCGTCATCGGGCGACCTTGCAGAAGCTGCTCTCGAAGCGGGGCTGGTCGACAACCTCGGAGACTCCGTCGAGTTCGGAACCCGCGTTGCAGAGATCGTCGGCGAAGACACCTCGACCAAGAAACCGGGCACCTATGCCAAGAGCGACCTTCGACCCTTCCTGGCCGATATCGGCAATGGCGATTCCAGCGGAGAGATCGCGGTCGTGACTGTTGCAGGGACCATCGTCGATGGCGATGCAGGTCCGGGCGCAGCAGGCGGTGCGCGGATCGCAGGCCTTCTCAACGATGCGCTCGCCACCGATGACATCAAGGGCCTCGTGGTCCGGGTTAACTCGCCCGGCGGATCGGTCCTAGCCTCGGAGGAAATTCGCCGCGCGGTCCAGCGCTTCCGCGACAAGGACATCCCCGTCGCCGTCTCCTTCGCCAACGTCGCTGCGAGCGGTGGCTACTGGGTCGCAACGTCGAGCGACCGTATCTTCGCGCAGCCCGAGACGATCACTGGTTCCATCGGTGTCTTCGCCGTTATCCCGACCTTCGAGGACGCAGCCGCAGAGATCGGTGTCAATGCAGAAGGTTTTCGCACCACGCCGCTGTCGGGTCAGCCCGACCTCATCGCGGGCCTCTCACCCGAGGTCGATGCGATCCTCCAAGCGGGCGTTTCGGATACTTACAGCGACTTCCTCACCCGCGTAGCCGAAGCGCGCGGACTGACTGTCGAGCAGGTCGATACCATGGCGCAGGGCCGGGTCTGGGACGGCGGCACTGCGCGCCAGCTTGGTCTTGTCGACCAGTTCGGCGGACTTCAGGATGCTATCAACTGGGTGGCCGAGAAAGCCGAACTGGAAGAAGGATCGTGGAGCGCGCGGTTCCTCGGCTCGCAGGAAGCCAGCTACGATTCCCTCATTCGTCAGCTGATGACTGACACGTCAGCGCCTGCCGCGAATATCGGCTCGGGCGATCTGTTCTCGCTCGCCGCACACCAGCGTGAGGCGCTTCTGGGCCAGATCACGCGCGATGCTCAGCTGCTTGCCGGGACACGAGGCGTACAAGCCTATTGCCTCGAATGCCCCAGCGAAGCGCGGCCCATGACATTGCGCGAGCGAGGCAGCTTGTTTGAGCTCGTTGGAGCGTGGCTGGGCCGCTAGGGTCGGCAGGCCGAAGCTCGCTAAAGTGAAGCTTGCAATAGCGCCTGCGCCACAGTAAACGCCCGCCCCTGTCCAAGCGGCTTCACCAGCCCGCTCAAGCACGGACGGGCGCGTAGCTCAGTGGTAGAGCACACCCTTCACACGGGTGGGGTCGCAAGTTCAATCCTTGCCGCGCCCACCACTCCTCAACGAGCGCTAACGCCCTGCTTCAGTATCGCGGTGATAGGTTTCGCCGGTGTTCGGTCCTTGGATATCGTAAGCGAACCAAGCGCCCGCGGCGTAGTCGTATAGCTGTACCAGGCCGTCCTCGACATGAGCGGAATAGTCGCTCGCGCTCGCTCGATCGTGACCCTTTGCCTTGTCGCCGACGATCTCGAATGAAACGTGGGTCTTCTCGCCCTCATCGTACAATTCGGGGAGCGTCCCGCCGAACCTTACGCCTCGCTCGCCATCGAAGCCTTGCAGCCGATTGCCTCGGCATTCTGCTGCGATCTTGAGATTACGGCGCGAAGTGTGATCGTAGATGCCGGCAACCGTCTTGCCGGTGATCGCGGCGAAGGTGGATGCGGCTATGATTGCGCGGGTGTAAGGTTGCATTGCGCCTGTTGGCACCAGGATAGTCGGAAGATCAATACTGGGCCGTGTCAGCGGCTTTCGGAAAAGCTGAAGGTTTCGAGCAGCGAAGACGAATCCCACGGCACCTGGTCCCCGCTGGTCATCTCGACGACCTGTCGCCTGACCTCCCGAAATGTGACCTCGATTGGCCTGTCAGGGACCAGCATCTGGGTCGCGAGAGCCTCTGCAAAGGGGCTGTGAATGCCTCCACCGTCTGCCGCCGTGCTTCCCGGCGAGGTGGAATAGGCAACGAAGCTGCCATTGGGCGTTTCCATGCGCGCCAGCCCCCGCAGGCCATTCCTAGTGCGGCGGCGCAACGGCATGTTGCGGCAGGCATCCAGGATCACGATGCGGGTTGAGATGTAAGCCTCTTCCATCTGCGCAAGGATCGCATCGGCTGACACCGCTTCGAGCTCAAGATCGCTTTCGGAATCGACGACCGAGCCGACAGGGATGAGGAAGTTCGCGCCCTTGGATTGCACCCCGTGTCCTGCATAATAGAACAGGCCCGTTGCGTTCTCACCAGCCGCAAGCAGGCGATCACCCAGGCGGCGGACGGCTTCTTTCATCTGCCTTTGCGTTGCGTCGGTGAGTATCTCGACATCGAAACCCAGGCTGCGAAGCGTGGCTCCGATCAGCACCGCATCGTTCACGGGATTGGAAAGCGCTCCCATGGAGCCTGCATATTGCTCATTGCCAATGACGAGCGCGATCCGCGGGCCGCTCGCTTCCATGATCGCAAGCTCGATCTCCTCTTGGGTGGATGCGCCCGGCCCCTGAGAAAGCATCCTGCCGCGGCCGGGAACGGTGGGCGATCCGCGCGAAGCGCTTGCCCTGTTGCCCGCGATCTGGGCTTTCTTTGATGGCGTCGACTGATTGGAGATTACGCGCTCAGGCGCGGTCTCCCGAGGCACTTGCTGTGACGCAGCCGGAGGCGGCGGATCGGCTCTTGCCATGCGCACGGGGGGCCGCGACTGGACTGGCGCAGATCCTTGAGCCTGAGGCATTCGACCAGCAGAAGACGTGCTTCGCTCGGCCGGTGTACTTTGAGCCAATACAGCTTGCTCGGTGGGCTGTGCCGGTTCGGAGACCGGCGTTTGCCCTTGTGGCTGTGAGGATTGCGCCACCTGCGCAGACGATTGAGCCTCGCCTGAAACCGGCAGTCCCCGCTGCGCAAGCAACTGCCTGTGCGCTGCCATGTCGCGCTCATACTGCTGCTGCTGGCGCTCGATCTCAGCGACTTCGGCGCTATGACCCTGTAGCTCGCGCTCGTACTCGCGCTCCTTGCGTTCGGCTTCTGCGACTTGAGCGTTGTATTCCGACATCGCGTCATTGAACGTGTTGACGCGGTTCGCGTTCATTTCGTTGATGGCTCGGGCGTAGACTATGCCCTCTTCCCCGACGATGCATTGCTGGATGTCGCGCTCGATCTTTTCAGCGCTTTCGTCCGTCGCCTGACCTGTAATCCTTGCGCGGCAATCGGTGCGGGCGCGGGCCATGCGAGCATCGATATCGATGCCTTCATCGCGCAGCATCTGCATCATTGCCGTGATGCCGATATCGGCTGCGGAGGGCTGCACGACCCGGGCGCCCTGCTCTCGTGTTCCAGCATCACCTTCGCGCACAGGTGTACCGCCAGCCTGCGCTGCAGCCAGCGCAGGTACAAGGCCAAGCGCTAAGGCCCCTAGAATTGACAAGACTGACACCCGGTTTGACGCCATAATTCCCCCCGAAACGCGTCGCTCAAACCGACGTAAACGATCAAAACAGCGAGTCAACACGGCCGGACGGGCACTAAAGGCCCAGAACGGGACAATATTACGTGCGAAAAGAAGCGGAGGACCCGCTCAATGAATGCGCGACAAAAGGCTGGTTCAATCCGGGCGGCGATGCCTCCGCGATATTCGAACGCTGCATTACACCGACAAGCCAACATACGCTTTGGACTTGCCTAAGCGCGCCCTTCGTTCATGGTAAGAAGCTCAAACTGAGACGAGAGAGACACCTGATGAATGTCGAGTTTTCGCCAGAGCTCGAAGCCTTCCGGCGCGAGGTCGCGGAGTTCTTTGCCACCGCGCCGACACCCGCCATTCGCGAGGCGGGCCGGAAGACGACAAGCGTTTTTGCACCCTTCGATCAGTGCATGGCCTGGCATCAGATCCTGTACCAAAAGGGTTGGGCTGCGCCGCATTGGCCCAAGGAATATGGCGGGACAGGATGGAGCGTCGAACAACGCTTCATCTTCGCAGAGGAGTACCGAAAGGCCGACCTGCCCCCGCTCCTGCCGCAGAGCCTTGGCATGGTGGGACCGCTTCTGATCGATCTTGGGACCGAGGAGCAGAAAGCGAAATACCTGCCGCCGATCCTGAAAGGCGAAGATTTCTGGGCACAAGGCTATTCCGAACCGGGATCGGGGTCGGATCTCGCTTCCCTCAGTTGCCGCGCGGAGGCGGATGGCGACGATTACATCATCAACGGCTCGAAGATCTGGACGACCTACGCGCACCACGCGAACCGCATGTTCATGCTCGTGCGGACCAGCACCGACGGCAAGAAACAGGCTGGCATCACCTTCCTGCTGCTCGACCGAATGGACTATCCCGGCATGGAAGTGCGCCCGATCTACGGCCTCGATGGCTTTCCCGAACAATGCGAGGTCTTCTTCGACAATGTCCGCGTTCCGCAATCAGGCCGCGTGGGCGAGGAGAACCAAGGCTGGAGCGTCGCCAAACACTTGCTGAAGCACGAGCGCGGTGGCGGCAATGCGGCGAGCCCGACCCTGATGCGCTATCTTGAGCGCGCGCGCGAAGCCGCTGGACAAACGCCCTCGCCATTTGGCGGGATGCTGGCCGACGACCCGGTGTTCCAGCGCGATTTTGGAGAGCTGGAGGCCGATGTCATCTCGCTCAGCCATCTCGAAAAGCTGGCGATCAGCGGCCACGAGATCGCGCGCGACCCGGCATTCCCTTCCATGAACAAGACGATCAATTCCGAACTTATCCAACGCGCCAGCGTTATGATGAGCAGGGTATCGGGCGTGGGCGGCCTCGCCCGCCAGTTGGAAGCTTTACGTGTGGGATCGAACGTCGAGCCGCAGGGGAGCGAATTCGACCTCATCACCATGCCGCTCTACCTCAACAGCCGGGCGACCACGATCTATGCGGGATCGAACGAGGTCCAACGCGACCTGATCGCGCGCAGCCTTGCGGCGGGAGCCTGAGCCGATGGATTTCAGCTATTCGCAAGAACAGGTCATGCTCACCGACAGCGTCGCGCGTTATCTTGAGAAGAACTATGATTTCGATACGCGCAAAGCGCTCGTCGCATCCGATGCGCCTTGGTCGGCAGATGTTTGGGGGCAGTTTGCCGAGCTTGGCTTGCTCGCCCTCCCCTTCAGCGAGGAGCACGGCGGGCTTGGAGGCTCGATCAGCGATCTCGTCGCGTTCACGAGGAGCTTCGGCAAACACCTCGTCGTCGAACCTTATGCCTTCGCAATCATGCTTTCCGGCGCTGCGCTTGCGTCGAGTGCGAATCCCAAGGCGGCGGAATGGATCGAGAGGATCGTGAGCGGCGAAGCCATCGCAGCGTTCGCGTACGAGGAAGGCAACGGCACCGCATCACCCGGCATGATTGCGACGAGCGCTGGCGTTGACACTGATGGTTTCGCGCTGTCCGGCGAAAAGCGGATCGTTATCGCAGGCGGCGATGCAGACGTGCTTGTCGTTGCCGCGAAACATGAAGCCTCCGGCAAGCTCGCACTGTTCCTTGTCGATGCGAATGCGGACGGCCTTTCGATATCACCCTACACCACCATAGACGGGCGCAGTGCAGCCAACATCCGCTTCGACGATGTCCAGATCGGCAAGGATGCAGTCCTGATCGAGGATGCTACCGACACGCTCGAGCGCATCGTCGCGCAGGCGATCATCGTCCTTTCTGCCGAAGCGCTTGGCGCTATGGGCGCCTTGCTCGAAATCACCGCAGATTACGCGATGACGCGCAAGCAATTCGGCCAGCCGATTGCCATGTTCCAGGCGATCGCGCACCGGCTTGCCGACATGAAGATCGCCTACGCCAAGGCGATGTCCACGCTGACCTATACGACTGCGCTCGCCAATTCGGGCGCTGCCACGGCTCGCGATATCCATGTGCTGAAGGGCCAATTGGGCAAACTGGGGCGCGAAATCGGAGAGTCGGCGATCCAGGTGCATGGCGGCCTTGGCCTCACCGATGAGTTGAACGTCGGGCACTACCACAAGCGCCTGCTCGCTTATGATGCGATTTTTGGCGATCACGACTACCACCTTCGCAAGCTGGGCCAGCGCTGAACCATGGATCTTGGCGTTTGCTACTATCCCGAGCACTGGCCGGAAGAACGATGGGCGCTCGACGCGGCCCAGATGCGCGAAACTGGTCTTACCCGCGTTCGCATCGGCGAATTTGCGTGGAGCCGGATCGAGCCTGAGCCGGGGCGCTTCGACTGGGACTGGCTCGACCGCGCGGTCGAAACCCTGCACGAAGCGGGCCTCGGCATCATCATGGGCACACCCACCGCAACGCCTCCGAAATGGGTGGTCGACCAGATACCCGACATGGTGGCGCTAGACCTCGAGGGCAAGCCACGCGGGTTTGGCTCGCGGCGGCACTATTGCTTCAGCCATGCCGGATACCGGGCCGAGGCTGCTCGCATCACGCGCGCTGTGGCGGAGCGATATGGCAAGCATCCCGGCATCGTCGCGTGGCAGACCGACAACGAATATGGCTGCCACGATACAGTGCAGACCTTCTCGCCAGCAGCCCGCGATGCGTTCCGCGTCTGGCTGGCGGATCGCTATGGAAGCATCGAGGCGCTCAATGCGGCCTGGGGCAATGTCTTCTGGAGCATGGAGTATCGCAGCTTCGAAGAGATCGAACTGCCCAACCTCACCGTGACGGAAGCCAACCCTGCGCATTGGCTGGCCTTCCGCCGCTTTTCGTCCGACCAGGTGATCGCCTTCAATCGCGCACAGGTTGATATCCTGCGCGAGTGCTCGCCGGGGCGCGATATCACGCATAACGCGATGGGATTCTACACCGGCTACGATCACCACGACCTTGCCGCCGATATCGACGTGCTGGGGTGGGACAGCTACCCGCTCGGCTTCCTCGAAATGTTCCGCTTCTGCGAGGAAGACAAGCGAACCTACGCGCGTCAGGGCCACCCGGACATCGCCGCATTTCATCACGACCTGTATCGCGGAGCGGCGATCGACGGGCGCTGGAGCGTGCTGGAACAGCAGCCGGGGCCAGTGAATTGGGCGCACTACAATCCCGCGCCTTTGCCCGGCATGGTCAAGCTATGGACGATGGAGGCCTTCGCGCACGGGGCGGAGATGGTGAGTTATTTCCGCTGGCGGCAATTCCCAAGGGCGCAGGAGCAAATGCATGCGGGGCTTCTTCGTCCCGATGGCGAGCCTGCCCCGGCACTGGCCGAAGCGCGCGAGGCCGCTGAAGCGCTCTCCGAATTTCAGGGCCTCGACAAACAAGCGACGCCGAAGCACGCGGCAATCGTCTTCGCCTACGATGCAGAATGGATCACGCAAATCCAGCCGCAGGGTCTGGGGCGTTCAGCGCTTTGGGCGGCGTTCGCCTGCTACACGGCGCTGCGCAGGCTCGGGCTCAACATCGACATCATCTCGCCGAATGCTGATCTTTCTGACTATCCCATGGTCGTCATTCCCTGCCTTCCGATTGTTCCCGACGCTCTGGTCGCGGCGCTGGAAGAGTATGACGGCGAGATCGTGATCGGTCCGCGCACCGGCAGCCGAGACGACGACTTCGGCATCCCGCCAAACCTCGCGCCGGGAAAGCTGGAGCCGCTGGTCGGTGGCACGATCACGCTGAGCGAGAGCCTGCCCGACAAACTCGACGAGCGCGGATCGCATGGCGTCACAGGCGGGTGGTACGATTACTATTCGGGCGAGGCCGAGGCCGAGATGGAAGGCGAGAAGGACCAGGTCCTTTGCTGGAAGCATGGCAAGGTTCGCCTATGCACCACCTGGCCCGATCGCAGCGGATTTGCGAGCGTCCTTGAACGTGCAGCCCGCGATGCGAAGCTGCCTGTGCAACAAATGCCCGAAGGCATTCGCGAACGTCAGATCGGCAACATCATCGTGCGTTCGGACTACCTCAATGCAAAGACCAGTTGGCGCGAGGTGTAGGGCCCGGTCATAAATCGCTTCGAATAGTGTCCAGAAAACTGTACATGTCGGGTGTATGCACCTGTTCGAGATCCTCGTCGTCCTGCACGTGATCACCGGAGCGACCGGGCTCATCGCGTTCTGGGTACCGATCGCGACTCGCAAGGGCGCGATGAACCACAGACGCTGGGGGCGCATCGCCTGCTACGGTTTCATGGGCGCAGGCGCGCTTGCCGTCGCCATGGCGCTGCTCTCGCTCTACGGCCCTGAAGAGCGCATCCCGTCGGTCACCGACCGGGTTCTGTTTGACGGGTTGTTCGGCTGGATGATGCTCTATCTCGGCCTGCTTACCATCGGGTTCGCCGATTACGGGCTCGCTGTCGTGAAGCATGGCCGTGATCGCACGCAGCTGAGGCGCTTCCGCTACCAAGTTGTGATCGCGGCAGTGATCCTTTCGGCACTGCAATGCGGCATCTATGGCGCGCGCATCGCAGAGGTGCTGATGATGGCGGTCGCACTGCTCGGCATAATCGCGATGAGCCTGCAACAGCTATTCATCTGGCGCAGTGAAGTGCCTTCACCCAAGTCCTACGTCGGCGAGCATTTTCGCGCACTCATCGGCATGGGTATCTCGGCCTACACCGCCTTCATGTCGGTTGGACTGATCCGCTGGGTTCCCGAACACGTCTTTAACCCGCTGATCTGGGCCGGCCCCAGCATCGTGGGTGTCAGCCTCATCATCTGGTTTACCTTGAAGACCAAGCGTCCTCACGCAAGGCCAGCCAGCGCTAAACCTGCCCCCACATCCTGAGCAGGTTCGCGATCGTCTTGTCGATCGTGAGCAGTTCCGCCGATCCGCCCGGCAGTTTTTGTCGCAATGTGGTGCGAAGGTTTTCCAGATCGAACAGCATTTCGCGCTGATGATCGTCGCGGATCGTGCTTTCGATCCAACCGACAGCCACGATCCGGGTGCCGCTGGTGACGGGTCGCACTTCGTGGATGCTGGTTGAGGGATAGAGGATCAGCTCACCCGGCTTGCCCTTTATCGACTGAGTCATCCCTGCGGTGTGGATGACCAGTTCGCCGCCCTCGTAGCTTTCCGGATCGCTTAGGAAGAGCGTGAACGAGATGTCGGTGCGCATTCGGGCGTTGCCGGTGCCCATGATTGCATTGTCGACATGCGCGCCATAGTGCCCGCCATCCTCGGTCTTGCTCACCATCGGATTCGAAATGCGACGGGGTCTTGCCGCTGCCTTTACGACCGCGTTCTCCGCGATCGTTGGCCCCAGCAACGCGCTGAGATCGCGCCACGCAGTGTCGCTCATGACAGCCTGCGAATTGCGCTTCACCTCGCGCGCCACCGCACCTGCGGTTGCGCGGCCATCCTGCCATGTAAGCGCGCCGAGCTTGCCGTCAATTTCAGCGAGTTTCACCTCGTCAGTGATCGCAGCGATGCTGAGGATCATGGCAGCCGTCCAATGATGATTTGCACTTGCCCCCTCCACGATTATGGCATGACCAGACCATGCGATAGAGTCGGAGAAGGTTCAATGAAAGTCGAGATGAAGACCTGGGGCGCGCTTGGCCTTGCGACCGTTTTGGTCGGCGCAGGGCTTGCCGGATGCGGCGGTGAGGCTGGCGAAGGCGGCGAAGCAGCACAGGTTGGAGAGGCTGGTAGTGCAGGCGAAGGCGGCGAGGCCGGTGAAGGAGGCGAAGGTGGAGAGGGCGGCGAAGCCGGCGCTTTGCCCGTAGAGCAACGACTCGTATTCATGGCAGGCCATGTCGAGGCAGGCCTTGCGCTCTATCGCGCTGGTGAGAACGAAGCGGCTGCGCCTCACCTTCTGCACCCCGTGTCAGAAACACATGCCGATGAGAGAGCGGGTCTGGATGCGCTGGGCTTCGATCCTGCGCCCTTCGAGGAGGTGTCGGCAGCGCTCGAAGCGGGCCGTCCCGCTTCCGAAGTCGAACCGCAGCTCGCCGCTGCCGAAGCCAATCTTGAAACCATGCGCGAAGCTGCCGGGGGCGATCCGGCAGCGCAGATCCGTTTTCTCATGGATACCGCGAGCGAGGAATACGCAATCGCAGTGACTGACGGAGCGATCACCGACCCGGCCGAATATCAGGATGCATGGGGCTTCGTCACGGTCGCGCGCCGCATCGCCGACGATCTCGATGCGCCGGGTGCTGCTTCGGTGCGCGAGACGCTTGACCAGATGCTGGGCCTGTGGCGGGAGGACGGGCCGTTTCCCAAAGGCGAACCCGCGCCTGCCGGTCAGGTCTCCGCGCTCGCATCGCGGGTGCAGCTCGACCTGCCCTGAGCTTCGGCCACAGATACACAAAGCGCGAGCCGGGCGGGGACCGGCTCGCGCTACTGCATTCGGTTTTTGGTCGGGATTAGTTGGTCGGGACAGTCGGCATCCCGATACCGCCACCATTCACCAACGGTGCGGGCGGTGAACCGGCCATGTCGGCCTTGCGGCTGCGCGAGGTGCTCTTCGCCTTGCTCTTCGTTTTCCGGGCGGGCTTGGTCTCGGGCAGTGCATCCATGCTCTCGCCGTCGATGCTTGTGCCTGCAATCTGCACTTCGCTTTCGCGAGCGCGTTTGTCGTCGCGGTACTTCTTCAAGAAGTAGCCGCCTGCGCCGACAGCCAGCATTGTAGGCAGGCTCATCCGCTTCAGCGCAAACGGGATTGCGCTACCCAGCAGCGCGCCTGCGGTTCCGCCTGCGATGGGGACTTGTTTGGTGACTTGCGAGCCGACGAGGGCTCCGATGACGTTCCTAAGCATGTGAGTTCTCCTTACCCCTCATTAATGGCGACGCAGCGCGAAGGTTCCGTTTTGCTTTCAAGCGGTTCGGCGGACCGTTTTGCGATTGCGGTAAACTCGCCCTTTTCATCGCGAGGGCGACAAGGCATAGGCTGGCGCCCATGCACGATATCCGTATGATCAGGGACAATCCGCACGAGTTCGACGCCGTCATGGCGCGGCGCGGGCTTGAGCCGGTTGCAGCGCAAATTCTCGCACTCGACGAGGAACGCCGCGCGCTCACGACGAAGCTCCAAGAGGCGCAGAGCCGCCGCAACGAAGCCTCGAAAGCCATTGGCGCGGCGATGGGCAAAGGCGACAAGGACGCTGCCGAAGCGCTGAAGGCCGAAGTTGCGCAGATCAAGGCCGACATGCCCGCACTCGAGGAGAGCGAGCGCGAGGTCGCAAAGCGGCTCGATGACATGATGCTCGCTTTGCCGAACCTTCTCGACCCGTCGGTTCCCGATGGCGAGGATGAGGACGACAACGTCTACCTGCGCGAATGGGGTGAGAAGCCAAGCTTCGTTTTCGATCCGCAAGAGCACGCTGACATTGCGCCTGCGCTCGGCATGGATTTCGAAACCGCCGCCAAGATTTCCGGTGCGCGCTTTACGTTCCTGCGCGGCGATATGGCGCGGCTGCACCGGGCGCTTGGCCAATTCATGCTCGACAACAACACGCGCGAGCATGGCTTTACCGAATGCAACCCGCCGCTTCTGATCAACGAAGAGGCGGGGTATGGAACGGGACAACTCCCCAAGTTTGGCGAAGACCTGTTTCGCACAACCGACGGGCGTTTGCTGATTTCGACGTCCGAAATGGTGCTTGGCAATTCCTTCCGCGAACAGCTGTTTGCCGAGAGCGATTTTCCGATGCGCCTGACAGCGCTCACGCCCTGCTTCCGCAGCGAAGCAGGCGCAGCGGGCCGCGACACGCGCGGGTTTATTCGCCAGCACCAGTTCGAAAAGGTCGAGATGATCGTTGCCTCCTTGCCTGAGAAGGCCGAGGAGGAGCTCGATCGCATCACCGCCATCGCAGAAGGCATCCTGCAAAAGCTCGGTCTGCATTACCGCGTCGTCGCGCTGTGCTCCGGTGACATGGGCGCGGCGATGATGAAGACCTATGACATCGAGGTGTGGCTGCCGGGCCAGGGCGCTTATCGCGAGATCAGCTCGTGTTCCAATGGCGGCACGTACCAGCCGCGCCGGATGAACGCACGCTATCGCCCGGAAGGCTCCAAGAAGAGCGAGTACTTCCACCTTCTCAACGGCTCCGGCCTTGCGGTGGGCCGCACGCTGGTGGCGCTCATTGAGAATTACCAACAGGCCGATGGCAGCGTGCTGGTGCCCGAAGCGCTCGCTCCCTATATGGGCGGCGTGACGAAGCTGGAACCTGCCGCCTGATGCGTATCCTCCTGACGAACGATGATGGCATACGCGCGCCGGGGCTCGAAGTGCTTGAGGCGATCGCGCGCGAGTTTACCGACGACATCTGGATTTGCGCTCCTGACGAAGAGCAATCGGGCATGGGCCACGCGCTTACGCTCACGCGCCCCGTGCGCCTGCGCAAGCATGGCGAGCGGCGCTTCTCGGTCACGGGCACGCCAACCGACAGCGTCACCATGGGTCTTCGCAAGGTCGTCGATGCAGCGCCCGACCTCATCCTGTCAGGCGTCAATCGCGGCGCGAACCTTGGCGATGACATCACCTATTCGGGCACCGCTTCGGCAGCGATGGAAGGCGCGCTTGCGGGCATTCGCTCGATCGCGCTGAGCCAGGTCTATGCCCGCAACGGAGCAGCGGACGAGGACACCTTCCGCGCTGCGCTTGCTTGGGGCAAGCGTGTGATCGAGCCGCTGCTCGATGCGCCGATGCCGGATCGTTCGCTCATCAACGTCAACTTCCCGCCGCTCGCCGCAGAGGACGTCAAGGGCATCCGCGTCGTGCGTCAAGGCTTCCACGACTATGCCCGCGGCACGGTTGTCGAAGGACGCGACCCGCGCGGCTTCCAGTACTACTGGTTCGGCCTCGACCCGATCGAACACACGCTCGACCACGGCACCGATCTTGAGGCAATCGACGACGGCTTCGTCTCGGTCACGCCGCTGCATCTCGACCTGACGCATTACAGCAGCCTCGACACTCTTGCATCGCGGTTCGAGGGCTGATTCAAGAGGCTCATGGCGAAGCGCGAACCTCAGACGACGATCTCGAACCAGCGGGGCAGGCATCCGGTGCAAAAGCGGCTCAAGCCGCTGAGGCGTGCAGTCAAGCTGCCGGTCTGGGGCGACCTGTCGATCCGACTTGGCGCCGCATTGTTCCTCATCTTCATCGTCGTCATGATCCATTGGTGGGACCGCGACGGCCTGGTCGACAGCGTCGATGGGGATGTGAGCTTCCTCGATGTGGTCTACTTCACCATGATCTCGATCACGACCACCGGCTTTGGCGACATAGCCCCGGTCACGGACAGCGCGCGGCTCAAGGAAGCGATCATCGTCACCCCGATCCGTTTCGCGGTGTTCTTCATCTTCGTGGGCACAGCCTACAACTTCATCATCAAACGCAGCTGGGAGAAGTGGCGCATGGCCCGTATCCAGGAGAAGCTTTCGGATCACGTGGTCGTCCTCGGCTATGGCGTGTCGGGTTCGCAAAGCGTCGAGGAACTCATCGAACGGGGAACCAAAGCCGACGACATCGTCGTGGTCGACCCTAGCGAGGAGCGTCTCAAGGAAGCCGAGAAGCTCGGCGTCAACGTGATTGCCGCCGATGCAACCCGAGACGAGACGCTGAAGGCCGTCCGCGTGTCGATGGCTAAGAACGTGCTTGTCTCGGCAGGCCGCGACGACACCTCGATCCTCATCGTGCTCACCGTTCGCCACCTCGCTCCCAAGGTGCCGATCAGCGTGGTGGTGCGCGCCGACGACAACGAACTGCTGGCGCGGCAGGCGGGTGCAAACAACGTCATCAACCCGGTGCGCTTCACCGGTCTCCTTCTCGCAGGCTCCGCCAACGGCCCGCATATCGCCGACTACCTCGCCGACCTCGCTTCGGTTTCGGGCCGCGTTCACCTTGTCGAGCGTGTTGTGACCGAAGAGGAATGCGGTTGCTCGATCACCGAGCTTTCGACCGGCGGCAGGGGCCTTCGCGTCTATCGCAATGGCCGCGCCATCGGCTTCTGGGAGGAGGAGTGCCAGAACCTCCAGCCCGGCGACGTGATCGTCGAGATCGTGCCCTCGACCAACGGCAATGGGAACGGCAACGGCAACGGCAACGGCGAGTAGTGTTGTCTTGCGCTCACCCATCCGGGTGAGCGTCCTCGCTAGACGCGCAGCAAAGCTGCGCCCGCTGCGGGCGGCCGGTCGGCCTTGCGAACCCCGACGGGTTCGATCCACCGCTGACCAATAGGATCACCGGCTTACAAGAACAACAAGAACACCCCGCCCATCGCCGCCATGCCCGCGATGAAGTGGCCTGAGTCGATTGCGAACAGCATCCCGCTCTTTCGCTGGTAAAGGTAGTTGATCCCGACCGCCGGGATCATCACTCCGACCGCGAAACCGATCGACATCATCATCACCACATGTGGCTCTGGCGAAGTGCGCGCGATCAGGTGCCACAGCACCATTGCGATCAGCATCTCGAATGCGAATGTCAGCCCGAAGATGAGAGCCATGTTGCCGCCCTGTACGTCTTCGTCCGACATGCCCGCCGCGCGCTGCCACGCCTTGCCGAACAGCACCCCGTACCAGATCGCTCCGACCACGAAGAACGCCGCCGCGCCCGCAAGCACCGGCCATAATGCGAAATCGCCCATCTCTCTTCTCCCCTGATCGACCCGGTGCACTTGGTAGCGCGATGCGGCGATGTAGGAAAGCTGCACACTCTGGCACTTCCTCAACATCCGGTGTAAGGGCGCGGCCATCATGACAACTGCCACCACGACCCCCCGTCAATTGGCGGACGCCAAGCGCGTCGGCATGGTCTCGCTCGGCTGCCCCAAGGCGCTGGTCGATTCCGAGCGTATCCTCACCCGCCTGCGCGCAGACGGCTATGCGATGAGCGCCGATTACGCGGGCGCCGACGTCGTGCTGGTCAACACCTGCGGCTTCCTCGACAGCGCCAAGGAAGAGAGCCTTGCCGCCATCGGTGAAGCCATTGCCGAGAACGGTCGCGTTATCGTGACCGGCTGCATGGGCGATGAGGCCGAGGCGATCCGCGCCGCTCACCCGCAGGTTCTCGCCGTCACCGGCGCGCACCAGTACGAGCAGGTCGTCGAGGCCGTTCACGAACACGCCCCGCCATCGCAGGGCCCGTATATCGACCTCATCCCGCAGCCAGACGTCAAACTGACGCCGCGCCATTACAGCTATCTCAAGATCTCCGAGGGCTGCAATCACTCCTGCGCCTTCTGCATCATCCCGCAGCTGCGCGGGAAGCTCGCCAGTCGCCGGATCGACGCGGTGCTTCGCGAGGCGGAGAAGCTGGTCGCGGCAGGCACGAAGGAGCTGCTGGTCATCAGCCAGGACACCAGCGCCTACGGCGTCGATACGCGGCACGAGGCGAGGCCGTGGCCAATGGGACAGGACACGCGCGAAGTGCGCGCGCACATGACCGACCTCGCCCGTGAGCTTGGCCAACTGCGCACCGCTGAAGGCAAGGCTCCGTGGACGCGGCTCCACTACGTTTACCCCTACCCCCACGTCGACAAGGTCATCCCGCTGATGGCCGAGGGACTGCTGACGCCCTATCTCGACATCCCGTTCCAGCATGCGAGCCCGAACGTGCTCAAGGCGATGAAGCGTCCGGCGAACGAGGCCAAGGTGCTCGAACGCCTCAAGGGATGGCGCGAAATCTGTCCCGAGATCGCCGTGCGCTCCAGCTTCGTCGTCGGCTTCCCCGGCGAGACCGAAGACGACTTCAAGTACCTCATCGACTGGCTCGAGGAAGCGCAGCTTGACCGCGTCGGCGCGTTCCGTTTCGAGCCCGTAGAAGGCGCGGCGGCGAACGACCTGCCGAACCCCGTGCCCGAAGAGGTCAAGGAAGAGCGCTACGCCCGTCTCATGGAAGTGACCGAGCGCATTTCCGCCGCCAAGCTCGCAGCCAAGGTCGGCAAGACCCTGCCCGTCATCATCGACGATGTGGGCGAACCCGATGAGGACGGCGACATTGGCGCAACCGGACGAAGCCAGGCCGACGCGCCCGAGATCGACGGTGCGGTTTACCTGCGCAATGTACCCGAAACGCTCGAACCCGGCGCGATCGTTGACGTCGAGGTTGAAGACGCCGATGCTCACGACCTTTATGGCGTGATTACAGACGTTTAGGCGAGAAGTGGACCGCATGTTACACGGTCCAGGGGCAAAACCCGCTCTTGTGTCACCTTGGATGCGAAAAGTGTCACCTTGCAGTGTGAAGTGTGACTTTGAGCGCTCAGGTGTCACTTTCACACCAGGCAAGTGTCCAGAACAAATGGGGCGCGCGACTGCCATGCAAGCTGCCCTATCAAGCGCGCGGCGAGTAGGAAAATGCGCACGCCTCGGAACCGCTGTGTTGTCATGCGTTAGGTAAGTATATGTCCGTTCTCGTCTCCTCCCGCTTCGCCTTCTGCTTCGACCAGCCAACCTCGGCGCTGCTTCAGTTCGAAGCGGCATCCTTGCCTGAGCAGGAGTTGATCGACACAGCGACTTCCATCACGCCGACAGAGCACCTCGCGCGCGTTGCCGCGCAGGACGATATCGGTGAACGTATCTGGCTCGAGGGACAGGGCCGGATCGAGGTGCAGTATGAGGCCAACGTCCGCGTCCAGCGCCGATTGCACGACCTTTCGAGCCTCGCCGCTCTGCCGCCTCACATGCTGCCGGGCGAGACGGTCAAATTCCTGCTCGATTCCCGTTATTGCCGGGCCGACCAGTACCAGGCGCTCGCCTCAGCCGAATTCTCAGGGACAAGCGGCGGTGCGCGCATCGCTGCCATCCGCGACTGGATCGAGCAGAACTTCACTTACACACCCGGCATCTCCGACGCGTCCACCAGTGCGAGCGACAGTTTCATCGCGCGCGCCGGCATCTGCCGCGATTACACGCATGTCCTGGTGATGCTCGCCCGCGCCTCTTCCATCCCCGCACGTTATGTCGCCTGCTATGCGCCCGGCGTCACGCCGCAGGATTTCCATGCCGTGGCCGAGGTCTTCCTCGCCGATCCGCAAGGCAGTGAAGGTGAAGGCGCAGGCAGCTGGCAGCTTGTTGACGCAACCGGAATGGCCGACCTTGCAAGCGCGGTGAAAATCGGCATCGGGCGCGATGCCGCCGACGTCTCCTTCATCACCACCTTCGGCCCAATGCAATTCGAATACAGCAAGGTTTCCGTAGCGTTTGGAGACTGAATCTTACGTTTTCGCACCTGCAACAATTCTTTCGTTGCAGGTGTCCTGACATGACGTTACGCCCCACTTGAATATTGGGGATCAGAATGACTGAATTTGCTGCTGACCGCTTGCTCTTGTTCGGAGCGACGGGCGACCTTTCGCGGCGCAAGCTGCTGCCGAGCCTGTGTGCTCTCGACGCCGACGGACTTCTGCCTGAACGCCTCGCCATTATCGGCACGGCGCGAAGCGACATCGACGACGGCGAGTTTCGCAACATGGCGCGTGAGGCGCTGGAGCAGTTCCTGCCAGCAGAACGCCGTGGCAGCATGGCGCAGTTTCTCAACAGGCTGAGCTACCAGCCGCTCGATGCGTCGAGTGTCGAGGGCTTTGATGCGCTTGCCGCCAAGGTCGCGGAAGTCGGCCAGAGTGATGAGGAGAACGGCGGCCTTGCTATCTTCCTCTCGACCGCGCCGAGCCTGTTCGGCCCGACGATTGCCGGGCTGCAACATGCGGGGCTGACGGGTGAGAAGGTGCGCATGTGCCTTGAAAAACCGCTAGGCACCGATCTGGAAAGCTCCGCTGAAATCAACGACGCGGTGGCGGGCGCGTTCCCCGAAGAGCGCATTTTCCGCATCGACCATTACCTTGGCAAGGAGACGGTGCAGAACCTCCTCGCGCTGCGCTTTGCCAACATTCTGTTCGAGCCGATCTGGAATTCGAACATCATCGAGCATGTGCAGATCACCGTCGCCGAAACGGTGGGCCTTGAGGGGCGCGTCACATTCTACGACGATGCAGGCGCGCTGCGCGACATGGTGCAGAACCACATGCTGCAACTGCTCGCGCTGGTCGCGATGGAGCCGCCGACGAGCTTCGATGCGACCGCCGTGCGCGATGAAAAGGTCAAGGTCCTGCGCGCGCTGCGCAAGGCTGTCGCCAGTGAAACCGTCACCGGTCAGTACCGCGCAGGTGCGGTCAACGGACAGGCGGTGCCGGGCTATGACGAGGAACTGGGCAAGCCCTCCAACACCGAAACCTTCACCGCGATCAAGACGCATGTCGACAACTGGCGCTGGAAGGGCGTGCCCTTCTACCTTCGCACCGGCAAACGCCTGCCCGAGCGCGTGACCGAAATCCTGGTCAAGTTCCGCTGCGTCCCGCACTCGATCTTCGAAAGCATGGGCGCAGGGCTTCAGCCCAACCACCTTCTCATCGGTATCCAGCCCGAAGAGGACATCACGCTCTCGCTGATGGCGAAAGTCCCGGGCCTCGACGAAGACGGAGTGCGCCTGCGCGAAGTGCCGCTCAAGATCGCGATGCCATCGGCCTTTGCCGAAACGCAGCGCCGGATCGCTTACGAGCGCCTGCTGCTTGACCTCATCAAGGGCGATCAGACACTATTCGTGCGCCGCGACGAGGTCGAGGCGCAGTGGCACTGGATCGACGCGATCCGCGCCGAATGGGAAGCCAATGGCGTCACGCCAAAGACCTACACCGCAGGCAGTTGGGGACCGAGCGCGGCAATCGCGCTCACCGAACGCGACGGAGTAAGCTGGCATGAGTAACCTCAACGACACCATCCACCGGGTGACGCAGCGGATTATCGAACGCTCGAAGCCGTCGCGCGGGCGCTATCTCGACCTGATGAAGCGCGAGGCCGACCGCCGCCCAGAACGCGAGCAGGTCTCGTGCTCGGTGCTCGCCCACGCCTTTGCGGGCGCGCTTGAGGATCAGGACGCGATGAAGGAAGGGCGCGGTCCCAATATCGGGATCGTGTCGGCCTACAATGACATGCTGTCCGCGCACCAACCCTATGGCCGCTATCCCGACCGCATGAAGATCTATGCGCGCGAAGTCGGCGCAACGGCTCAGGTCGCAGGCGGCACGCCTGCCATGTGCGACGGGGTCACGCAGGGCGAGGACGGGATGGAGCTTTCGCTCTTCAGCCGCGACAATATCGCCATGGCCGCCGCGATTGCGCTCAGCCACCAGATGTATGACGGCGCGGCCTATCTTGGCATCTGCGACAAGATCGTACCCGGCCTGATGATCGGCGCGCTGCGCTTTGGCCACCTGCCCGCCATCTTCGTCCCTTCCGGCCCCATGCCGAGCGGGATTTCGAACAAGCAGAAGCAGGAAACCCGCCAGAAATATGCAAGCGGCGAAGTGGGTCGCGACGTGCTTCTCGAAAGCGAGCTTGGCTCTTACCACTCGCCGGGCACCTGCACATTCTATGGCACCGCCAACTCCAACCAGATGATGATGGAGATGATGGGGCTGCACGTTCCGGGCGCGGCTTTCGTCCAGCCGGGCACGAAATTGCGCCAGGCGCTGGACCGGGCGGCGGTTCACCGGGTTGCTCAGCTTGCCGGGACGACAGAGCGCACTCTGGCGCAGGTGGTCGATGAAAAGGCGATCATCAACGCCGCTATCGGCTTGCTCGCAACGGGCGGTTCGACCAATCACGCGATCCACATCCCCGCCATGGCGCGCGCTGCAGGGGTCATCCTCGACTGGACCGACCTTGCAGAGCTTTCGAGCGTCGTGCCGCTCGTCGCGCGGGTCTATCCCAATGGCTCGGGCGATGTGAACCAGTTCCACCATGCAGGCGGAATGGGTTACGTGATCGGCGAGCTTCTGGGCGCAGGCCTTGCGCACGCCGACATCCTCACCGTGTGGGAGGAGGGCTTTGAAGCCTACACTCAAGAACCCGTCTGGCAGGACGACAAACTCCAGTGGGCCCGCGTCACCGAGACGCGCGACGACACGATGCTTCGCCCGGTGGCAGAGCCTTTCCAGCACGACGGCGGGATGAAGCTTTTGACCGGCAATCTTGGCCGCGCCTGCTTCAAATCATCGGCGGTCGCAAAAGAGCGCTGGACCATCGAAGCGCCTTGCCGCGTGTTCGAGAACCAGCATGACGTGACGAAAGCCTTCAAGGCGGGCGAGCTTGACCGCGATGTCGTGGTCGTCGTTCGGTTTCAGGGCCCGCGCGCAAATGGCATGCCCGAACTCCACTCGCTCACCCCTCCGCTTGCCGTGTTGCAGGACAAGGGCTTCAAGGTCGCACTCGTCACCGATGGCCGCATGTCGGGCGCATCGGGTAAAGTGCCGTCCGCGATCCACATCACGCCCGAGGCTGTCGGCGGCGGCCCGCTCGCTTACCTGCGCGATGGCGACATGGTGAAGGTGTGTGCGGAGACGGGCGAGCTTTCGACCACTGCCGACTTCGATTCGCGCGAAGCGGCCCGCGATCCCGAACCCGAATGGGGCGTCGGGCGTGAGCTTTACCGCATGATGCAAGCGCAAGCCGACGGCGCCGAGCAAGGCGCGTCAGCGATGCTCGCCAGCGCGGGACTGTAACGCCTTGGCTGGAAGCACGGATATCGTCACCGTCGATGTCGGCGGCACGCATGCCCGCTTTGCGATCGCGACCATTCATACCGATGGCGCGATCGCGCTAGGCGAACCGGTCACGATCCACACCGAAACCCATGCGAGCTTTCAGACCGCGTGGGAGGATTTCGCGAGCCAGATGGGCGGCACCATCCCCGACCAGCTTGCGATGGCGGTGGCAGGACCGATCAAGCCCGACATCATCCGCTTTACCAACAATCCGTGGATCATCCGCCCGCCGCTGATCGAGAGCAAGCTGGGCTGTACAAACCACGTCATCGTCAACGATTTCGAGGCCGTCGCTCACGCCGCCGCGCGCGCGCCTGACGAGGAATTCCTGCACCTCGCTGGACCGGACGAGCCTTTCCCCGAACCCGGCACGATCAGCGTGCTTGGACCGGGCACCGGGCTTGGCGTTGCATACTTCTACCGACGCCCCGACGGCTCGTACCGCGTGCAGGCGACCGAGGGCGGGCATGGCGATTTTGCACCACTCGACTCGATCGAAGACGCAATCCTTGCTCGCCTGCGCAAACGACACACGCGCGTTTCAGACGAGCGCGTCGTCTCAGGTCCTGCCATAGTCGATATCTTCCACGCGCTTGCCGCTATCGAAGGGCGAGCCGTGCGCGAATTAAGCGACGTTGAAATCTGGACCGCCGGGACTGACGGATCGGACAGCCTCGCTGCCGCCGCCGTCGACCGCTTCTGCCTCGCGCTGGGATCGGTTGCTGGCGATATCGCGCTGGTTCAGGGCGCCAAGGGCGTCGTGATTGCGGGGGGCCTTGGCTACCGCATTCGCGAGACGATCCGCGCATCGGGCTTCGCCTCGCGCTTCACCGCCAAGGGGCGCTTTGCTGGCCTGATGGCGACGCTCCCCGTCAAGCTCATCACCCACCCGCAACCCGGCCTGCTCGGTGCAGCCGCCGCATTTGCCCAGACCCATCTTGAGGAGCCGCAGCCATGACCCTTCCGCTGACCACGCTCGGCTCGCTTTCGCAGCGGCTGCAGGAACTCCACGCCCGCACGCGCGAGACGCCATTGTTCAATCCGGTGTTCCAGCTGGGCCTCGACCTCTCGCGCGCGCTCGAAGGCGGCGTGATGGACCTCGACGCGCTCGAAGACTTGGTGGTGGAGATGGAATGCACTTCGCTCAAGGCCCGCGCCAAGCGGCTTGAGCGACTGGTCGCGCCGGTCGAACCGCAGGCAAACACCGCCGCCCTCAAAAGCGCGCTTGGCCCCGGCGAGGATTTCGACGCCTTCCGAGCGCAATGGGAGGTGCCTAGCCTGCACGCGGTCTTCACCGCGCACCCGACCTTCCTGATGACGCCTGCACACACCGCGGTCGTCGCCGAGGCCGCCGCGACGGGGGCAAAGCTGTCATGCGATGCCTGCGCCACCAGCGAGCCGCGCCCTGCCGTGACGCTCGATTACGAACACGAACAGGCGATGGCAGCGATCGCCAATGCGCAAGATGCGCGCAGCCAGATCGTGCGCGAGGCGCTGGTCCATGCAGCAGCCTGCTGGCCATCGAAATGGAAGATTTCCAAGCCACTCCCGTTCCGCTTCGCGACCTGGGTCGGATACGACATGGACGGGCGCACCGACATCAAGTGGTACACCTCGATCCGTTTTCGCCTGTCGGAAAAGGCCGAGCGGCTGGAGCGGTATGCGGCAGATCTGAAGGCCATCGACGCTGGGCACGAGCTCGTCGAAACGCTTGCCGCCGCTGCCGAGCATGCCGCGCGCGGTGCGAAGGACTTCGCCGATGACCTGAGCGATGCGGACAAGCTTTCCGCCGCCGCGAACCGACTGACAGCCGACGATCCGGCAAAGCTGACCTCGCTCAGCGGCGTGATCGAAAGGCTCGAACAGGAAGCCGAGTCGAGCGACGATACCGAGCGCGCCATCGACCTCCTCACCCTCGCCGCCGCGATGCGCGCCGATGGGCTTGGCATGGCGCATGTCCATTTCCGCGTGAACGCCAAGCAGCTGCACAACGCGATCCGCACGCATCTGGGCGAGCAATCGGGCCTCGACCTCGCCAGCAAGGGCGCGATGGCGACGCTTCGCCGGATGCTTTCCGAGGTTGAGCCCAAGCGCACCAATTTCGCCTCGCTCGCCATCGAAAGCTCAACCGCGACGCGGCAATTCCTCGCGATGGCGCAGATCCTTGGCCATATCGACGCGGACACGCCGATCCGGATGCTGATCGCCGAATGCGAGCAGCCCTCAACCATCCTTGCCGCCCTGTATCTCGCCCGCCTGTTCGGGATCGAGGACAAGGTCGACGTCTCGCCTTTGTTCGAAACCGAAAGCGCGCTTGAGCATGGCGGGCGGTTCCTCGAAGCGCTTTGCGCAGAGGACCAGTACAAGGACTATGCGCGGACCCGCGGGCGCGTCTGCATCCAGACCGGCTTTTCCGATGCCGGGCGGTTCGTCGGGCAAATTCCTGCAAGCCTCGCGATCGAGCGCCTTCAAGGGCGGCTCGCGCAGGCGATGGAGCGCAACGGGCTGAAAGACGTCGCGGCGCTCATTTTCAACACGCATGGCGAGAGCATGGGCCGCGGCGCGCATCCCAGCGGCTTTGCCGACCGCCTGACCTGGCCGCTCAGCCCGTGGGCGCGCAGCCGGTTCCACCGTCACGGGATTGAGCTCGAACCCGAAGTCAGCTTTCAGGGCGGCGACGGATATCTGCTGTTTGCCAACCCCGCGCTTGCCCGCGCGACGCTGACGCGGATCATCACCGATGCGCCGGAAAAGAGCGAGGTCTGCGACGATCCGTTCTACGCGCGCACCGATCTCAGCCTCGATTTCTACCGCGCGATCCGCGCGCATCAGCGCGCTCACCTGCGCAGCCAGACTTACAGCCGCGCGGTCACCGCCTTCGGCCTCGGCCTGCTCAATTCGACCGGCAGCCGCGTTTCGCGCCGCCAGTCGGACCTTAGCGCGGACCGTGACATGAATCTGCGCCAGATCCGCGCGATCCCGCACAATTCGATCCTCCAGCAACTTGGCTTCCCGGTGAATATCATCGCCGGGATCGGAAGCGCGGCGGATGGCAATTATGAGGAGGTCGCAGCGCTCCTGCAGGAAAGCGAGCGTGGACAGCAATTGCTCCGCCTTGCGCGCGCGTCCAACTCGCTTGCGAGCATCAAGACCGTTGCAGCGCATGGCGAGCTGTTCAATTCGGCCTATTGGGCAAGCCGCCCCTATCGCGGGACCGAGCCGCATCTTTCGGCTGCGTGCGAGGTTTTGGCTGAGTATCTCACCAAGGACGACCGCACCGGCGTGTTCCGGCGTCTTGCCTCGCGCCTGCGGGTCGATGCGCTAAAGTATCACCGCCTGCTTGAACAGCTTCCCCCGTCCGAACCGTCGATCCCGGTCGAGGAAACGCGCCGGATGATAGGCGCAGCTCAGGCGCTGAGGCTTGCGCTTATGCAGCACATCTTCCTTCGCGCCGTGTCGGTCCCGGTCTTCAGCCGCGCTAACGATGTCAGCCGCGAGGACGTGCTGGAAATGGTATTCAGCCTCCGCATCGAAGACGCGCTTGCCCAGATGCGCCGCGCCTTCCCCACGCACTTCCCCTCGCCTTCCGACTTCGCGATGGACGCGCCTGCCGACTATCCGGACGCGCAGGCCGAGGGCTATGCCGCGATCACGCGCGACTATATCGACCCGATTGAGCGCGCTTATTCGCTGATGCTGCGTCTCAGCATTGCGATTGCCAACCAGTTCGGAGCGCATGGCTGAGCGCACAAAACAAGGGCAACGTTAACGATTCGCCCCCGCGCACGTCCCCCGGAGGGACGCCGCCGGGTTAGCCACTGGTAGCCGGGTTCATTTAACGCCATAATGCGCAGCAATGGATCAAGGGTTTTTGCATATGGCTTTCACAAATTTCCGCCTCACCGCGCTCGCCGGGATTGCCGCGCTGACCGGGGGCGCGTCACTCGCGCTTGCTCAGACCAGCGCCGATGACGCCGCCGATGCAGCCGTGCAGGTTGCCGCCGACGCCGAAGACGCAATCCGCGCCATCGACCCGACAACGGGCGGCGCTTCGCTGGTGGTCGATCCGAGCCTTCCGCAACCCTACGGTATCGACACGGCAACCGACGATCTGCCTGAACTTCCACCAGCTCCCGCATCGGTGAACGCGCTTGCCAATGCGCCGAGCGAAACGCCCGACGAAGCGCCTGCCATCGTGACCGGCAGCGCCTACGATTTCGACGAAGTGACCTACAATACCGTCCCCGCGCAATACGCCTCGGCCAACACACAGCCGCCGCGCGGGCCCGCAACCCGGATGATTTCCGAGCCGCAGGTCCAGACCGTACCGGTCGTCCAGAGCGATGATCCCTTTGTGATCAAGTCGATCCTGCCGATTGAAGGCACGATCCGTTACGGCGACTGGTACTGGGACGAAAGCCGCGCTCCGGCGACGGGCAAGATCGTCATGACGGTCGACCTCGATGCGCGCGTCATCAGCGTATTCCGCGACGGGCATGAGATCGGCACGGCAGTGGCGCTGCTCGGCACACAGTCGCACCCGACGCCGCTCGGCACGTTTCCGATCCTGACCAAGGAACGCGACAACGTATCGGAGAAGTACAACAACGCGCCGATGCCCTGGACGCTGCGCCTTACGTGGGACGGTATCGCGATCCACGGCTCGCCAGTGATGAACGGCTACGCCTCGCACGGCTGTATCGGCGTGCCCGATCCCTTTGCCGAAAAGCTGTTCGCAATTGCGGGGCGCGGCGACAAGGTCGTGATCACCCGTGGCAAGATGATCGGCCTCGGCGACAAGATCATGTCGTGACCCGTTAGTGCGTGTTCCTTGGCGGTTCGGGTGAGAACCGCCAGACGCGCATTTCGACACCGACTTTTTCAACTTTCTCTATTTCGCAGCGCCCCAGCACGCCTCCGAGCGAGGCATTCTCGCCGCGCCAGAGCCGGTCGGCAGCGTTGCCCGCTTCGCTTCGGCTGACCCGGCCACCAAGCGCGCTCACGATCCGGCTCACAGTCTCGATCTGGATCGCGCGCGGAACATTACAGTAATACCGGTATTGCGGAGCGCCCTCCGGTGTGTCCTCGCGGCTGACCATCTCTTCCCAATCGAGCTGCGCATACCATTCTAGCGCGCGCCACCCTTCGGCAAGATGATGCGCGCTTGTCGCCAGCGCTTCAGCGTCGAGCCAGTCGTGCTCAGCCAGATGCTGGCGCACGCGCACGCGGTCGAATGCGGGATTTTCATTGGAGGGATCGCTCACTGGCGTGATTCCCGCGCTCGCTACAACCGCCTCCAACTCGGCCTTGCGAAACCCCAAGAGCGGGCGGATCAGGGGCACGTCGCTGCCCGGCAGATGCGTCCATTCACGCACTCCTGCTAGACCCGGAAGCCCGCTCCCACGCGCAAGCCGCATCAGAAGCGTTTCTGCCTGGTCGTCGATGTGATGCGCCGTTGCGACGTGACCGATCTTCTGCTGCGCGGCCCATTGGACGAGCGCTGCGTAACGCGCCTCACGCGCCTTTGCCTGCAGGTTGCCTGCACCCAGCGTCACCTTGGCCGACGTGAATGGGACATCCAGCGACTGGCAGATGGTTTCGACGAAAGCGACCTCGCGAGCGGCTTCGGGCCGAATGCCATGGTCGATGCTCATCACCGCAATGTCGCCCGGACGTGCCGCAGCGCCGAGCAACAAGAGCGCAAAGCTATCAGGGCCGCCTGAGACCGCGAGACCCAGCGGTCCGTCCCAATCTTCGTCAGGGCAAAGGCGGTCGAGCGCAGCGTCAAAGCGCGCGATCAGTTCAGGATCAATCGCCTCAAGGTCGATATGCGTATCAATCAGCGCCCCCTTGCGCCCGGGAACCGGACCAATCAGCCCTCGCAGTTCACCCGGCGACGATTGCTCTCATACTGGTCGGCAAGCCGTCCGGTCGCAACAGCCGGATAAGTGTCGCCAAACTCGGCAAGCGCAATGCAGGCACGCCGGGTGTCGCCCATCGCGATCATGCTCTCGGCGAGGTACAGCAGGCTGTCCGGCGCACGGCGCGCAGTGCGATCGGCCTGGTAGTTGCGCAGGAACCAACGCGCCGCCTCTTCGGGCATTCCATCATCAAGGAATGCGCGGCCAAGCAGGTTGCGGCCATAGGTGACGCGGAAGTGGTCGGGGTGCTGCTCGACGTAAGAGGCAAGCTGCTGGCGTGCCTCCGGATAGAAACCGGCATTCCACAGGCGGAAGCCGTAGGAATATTCATCGTCAGCCGGATCGTCCGTCTGCGGCTTGGTGATCTCCTGAACCGCGGCGAGGCGTTCGGGACTTGGTCCGTTAGCCGCGGGGGCCTGCGTTTCCGCTTCGCTCGCTCCGGTCATGGCAGCAAGGTTGCTCTCGGCGGCGCTAGGCTGGTCTTCGTCCTCGCCTTCATCGCTGCCCATCTCGGCAGGGGTGTCCACGGGCGTTTCAGCCGCAATCATCGGCGCTTCGACAGCGCGCGCTTCGAGCCCGGTCACCCGCTCACCCAACAGGCCAAGCGCGTTGGTGTTTTCCTCGGTCAGAGCAGTGAGGCGCTGAAGCTGCAGTTCGATCGCGTCGAGCCGCGCGAGGATGTCGGTCACAGCGGTTGTCGAAGGCGCGCTCGAGGTGGTCGGGCCGGTGCTCGTGCCATCAGCGGTAATCTGCGGCTCGAAAAAACGCCCGTCTCCGCCCGGAAATACGGCGCGTTGCAGCGCGCGGATTTCGGCTTCGGCCCGGCGCAGGCGCGCCTCGGCATTGTCCTGTGCCATCGAAGGCACCGGCATGGTGACAACCACGGCTGCGGCGACGAATGCGCCGAGCGCGGGAAAGGTCTGGCGGACCAGGGATTTCGAAGGTTTTGCGGGGGTCATGGTGGTTCAGGCTCCCTCTTTCATTGGCATGTGCGCATCGTGGAGCGACGCGCATGAATATGACCGGAATCTGTGGCGAAGCGGTGCGTTCAAGTCGACCCCGTAAGCGCACTAAACGGGGGAATGTGGGGTATGAGAGTTAAGCGGTGCTCGCTCAGTTGTTGGTGAGTTGCGGCTCGTCCGGAGTGTCGGCACGCGCAAGCAGAGCGGCGGCTGAAACCGGCGCATTGCCCACTGGCACCATTTCCTCGGCAAGCGGCGGAACCGTCTGGCCGTTGATGGTGATCTCAAACACGTTGGGGCGTCCGGTGTTGAGGCGCGGATCGTCGGCGTCGAGCGGCACTTCGTAGGTGTCGCCTTCTTCCATCACGCCTTCATAAAGGCGCTCTCCGCCTTCTTCGTAAAAGCGCACCCAAGCGCCCTCGCCCGTGGCCGTGAAAACGACCTGCCCGTCGGGCAGTGGCGCGGTGGCTCCGGTCGCGTCAGCCGCGCCCTCGTCATTCGCAGCAAGCTCGGTCTCGCCAGCGGCATCAGCTGTGTCAGCCGCAGTCTCGTCCTGCGCGATCAGTGACGGAAGGTCAGCGCCCGCACCGAAATAGGTGCTTGCAAAGGCGAACGCGCCAATGGCGAAAATCAGCGCCGCAATTCCGCCGAACCATGCAAGTCCGGACGAAGGAAGCTTGGCTGGATCGCCCGGCTCCATCCCGCCCTGCATTGCCGACTGGCGTGCTTGTCCGTCGGCCAGTTCTTCGCGAACCATGCCGACGATCTGTTCGGGATCCAGTTCGACCACGCGGGCGTAATTGCGGGTGAAGCCGATTGCATATGTGCGCGAAGGCAGCGAGGCATAATCGCCCGACTCAATCGCCTCGAGATGTCTGAGCGGAATGCGCGTTTCGGCGGCAACATGCGCAAGATCAAGGCGCTTGGCCTCGCGCGCTTCACGCAAGCGGCCGCCAGCCGTGTCGGAAGTGATGTCTTCCGCCACCCCATCGTCCTCGAGAGAGCTGTCCTGTTCGTTATCCATGACCCGATCCACGTTATCGTGGTTATTTTGCATTTTCATTGTGGATGCAAGAAGCTTCCCACCCGGTCAGGAGTCAAGCGGGCGATTTCGAAAAGCCGGGAGCATGAGCCAGAGCGCCCCAAACGGTCGTTAACCAGAGGCAGCCTGCCCTTATTCCGTTTCGATTTCGCGTTCAGCGGCCCAATGCGCCAATGCTTCGCGCAGGTTGACGCCGGGTTCTGACAGCCACTGATTCATCGCATCGGTGATCTCGGCCAGATCGACCTTGCGCACCAGTTCCTTGATCGGGCCAACCGCCGCCGGAGTGATCGACAGGCGCCGCACGCCGATGCCCAGAAGCGCGAGCGCTTCAAGCCGGCGACCGCCCATCTCGCCGCATACGCCAAGGTCAATGTTGCTTCCGACCGTGCCCTGCACCACGCGGCGCAAGAACCGGAAGATCGGCGGGCTGAGCCAGTCGTAGCGTTCGGCAAGCGCCGGATTCCCCCGGTCCGCTGCAAACAGAAATTGCGTCAGGTCGTTAGTGCCGATCGACAGGAAGGAAAGGCGCGGGACGAGAAGGTCGAGCATCTCGGCGAGCGCTGGCACTTCGAGCATGGCACCGAAGTGGATTTGTTCAGGCACCATCTTCTTTTTCGAGCGAAGAAATTCGAGCTGCTCGTCGAACACCTTCTTGGCCGCGTCGAACTCCCAGACTTCGGAGACCATCGGGAACATGACGTAAAGCGAGCGCCCCGCTGCCGCCTCAAGCAGCGCGCGGGCCTGCGCCTTCATCAGCCCTTCGCGGGTGAGCGCGAGGCGAAGTGCGCGCCAGCCCATTGCCGGGTTCTCGTCATTGTCGGCAATGTCGGAAGCGAGATAGGGCACCGACTTGTCGCCGCCGATGTCGACTGTGCGGAAGATCACAGGCTTGTCGCCCGCCGCATCGAGCACATCGCGGTAGAGTTTCAATTGCCTCTCACGCTGAGGAAGCGTGGCGGAAACGAGGAACTGAAACTCGGTCCGGAACAGGCCGACCCCGTCCGCGCCGGTCATGGCCAGCGCGCTCATATCGTCGCGCAGCCCTGCATTCATCATCACAGTCACGCGCGTGCCGCAGCGGGTGAAGGGTTCCACATCGCGCAGTTCAGCGTAGGCGGCCTGGCGCTCTTTCGACTTGGCGAAACGCTGCGCAAAAGCATCGGCCATCTGCCCTGAAGGGCGCACTGTCGCAGTGGCGGCGGTTGCGTCGAGAAGTATTTCATCGCCTTCGCGGATGGTCGAGCGTGCGCGGCTCGCCCGGCCCAGCACGGGCACGCCCATCGCGCGCGCGACGATCACGACATGCGCGGTGAGCGAGCCTTCCTCAAGGATCACGCCCTTCAATCGCCGGCGATCATATTCGAGCAATTCAGCAGGACCCAGATTGCGCGCGATCAGGATCGTATCATTACGAAGCCCTTGCTGCGCGGCGGTCCCGATCTGGCCCGACACGATCCGCAGCAGGCGGTTTGCAAGGTCTTCCAGATCGTGCATCCGGTCAGCGAGCAGCGGATCGTCGATCTCGCGCATGCGCATGCGGGTGTGCTGTTGCACGCGTTCGATCGCGGCCTCAGCGGTGAGGCCTGAATCAATTGCCTCGTTGATACGCCGCGACCAGCCTTCGTCGTAAGCGAACATCTTGTAGGTCTCGAGCACTTCCTCGTGCTCTCCGCCCACGCCAAAGTCGGCCTGGTTGGTGAGGCCGTCGATCTGCTCGCGCATCTTGTCGAAGGCACGGTAAACACGCTGGCGCTCAGCCTCGATATCGTCGGCCATGACCTGCGTGATCTGCACGCGCGGCTGGTGATAGGCGGCAACCCCGGCGCCAAGCCCTCTCACCAGGGTCAGCCCCGACAAAGTCTGAGTGCCCGATTGCTGCGGCGAGAGGCTGAGCGCTTCTTCCTCGTCGACCAGTTCAGCGTTGGTGATGAGTTCGGACAGGACCATCGCGGTGGTCTGGAGCGCTTCGATCTCGACCTCTTCGTAGCGACGCGGATCGACGTGCTGGACGCACAGAACGCCCACGGCCCGCTCGCGATAAACGATCGGCACGCCTGCAAAGGAGTGGAACTTGTCCTCTCCCGTTTCGGGGCGGTAGCTGAAGTCGGGATGCGCTTTCGCTTCGGCGAGATTGAGCGTTTCGACGTTGTCGGCAATCGTGCCGGTCAGTCCTTCGCCAATCGCCATGCGGGTGACGTGCACAGCCGTCTTGTTGAGACCGCGCGTTGCATAGAGTTCCAGCATGCCTTCGCGCAGGAGATAGATCGAGCACACCTCGCTCGACAGGCATTCGCCGATGATCTCGACCACCTGGTCAAGCTTGCCCTGAGCGTGAAGGCGCGAGGCCATCACTTCGTGAAGGCGGGTGAGGATTTGTCTGGCGGAAGCGGCGGCAGTCATGACTTGGACCTGACTAGGCCCTCAGCTCTGCAAAAGCAAAGCCTTGCATGAAGCGCCGCGCACTTCGTCGGCGCCATTTTGGTTGGTTTGGTCGGCGGGGTAACCGGCGCGCCGCTAACAGCGCGCAATCTCTTCTTTTAGCTTGAGCTTTTGCTTCTTGAGAGCCTGGATCATCGCCGTATCGGGAGCGGGCCGAGCAAGCTCATCGCGGAGCTTGGCCTCTAGGCCTGCATGTTTGGATTGGAGAGCATTCACGTGAGACGTAGATGCGGACGATGCCATAAGCGTTCTCCTTTGCTTGTGTCGGGGGGATGCCCCCGGGGAGCGACTCGGCATCAAGCGGCCGGGCCGCACATCTCGATACAATCACAAACACAGTTAACTTGCAAAGGGCTGATGAAAGGTGAATCGGCGAACCGCGCCAAATCCCGAGACGACCTGCGGTCACTACCTAGCGCGGATCAGTCCGAGGAGCATATGCACAGCCGCGCAAAAGCCCTTGGCGAATGGCGGCAAGATGGCGCATGAACCGATCAGTTATGGCCCTTTAGCCACGAGGACGATTCGTTTGCGACATGAATGAGCAGGAGCTTCTCAAACGGCTCGAACTGCTGCGCACCGAGCATCGTGACCTCGACGCCGCCATAACCGCGCTGACCGATGCAGGTTCGACCGATCAGCTGCAGATCGCCCGCCTCAAGAAGCGCAAACTGCGCCTCAAGGATCAGATAGCGATCATCGAGGACACGCTGCTGCCCGATATCATCGCGTGATACCTTGCGTGCCCCCATCCGGGGGCAAGTCCTCGCTAGATGCGCGGCAAGCCGCGCCCGCTGCGGGCGGCCAGTCGGCCTTGCGGCTTCAGCGCAGCCGAAACCAGTGCTCCACAAATGAGGTCGCGCTAAATCGACGCCGCAGGCGTCGCAAGCGCGACTGCGCGCCCGCAGCGGGCGAATTTAACAAAGCGTTAAACGCGCCCTCATAATGTACCGCAACGGGACGCCACAGAAACGACAACGGTATAGTAACCATGGGCAGCTGGTAACGCGGCCCCGTGAGGCGTAGCGAAACCCCTGAATGTCACGCACTTCCAATCTTTCACGCCCGATTATCGAGGCGCTCTACAGCGAGGCGCTGCTGCTGGCCGACGAGGTGCGAGCGGTGTTTGCGCTGGGCACGCGCGAGCCGGAGAACGGTGAGGCCTCCGACATCAGGCTGGCGCTTTCAACCGAGGGCCTCAAGACAACGACGCGCATGATGCATGTGCTCGCATGGCTGCTAAACCAGCGCGCCTTTTTCTCTGGCGAGCTCAGCGAAACGCAAGTGCGCCTGCACGGCACCCTGCCTTCGGACCGGGGCGCGGACCCCAAGGCACTCGAGGTGCTTGAACCGGAAACTTGCGCACTTATCGCCGAAACGGAGCGGCTGCATGAACGCATCGCTCGGCTCGATGAAGCGTGGCGCTGCGGGTTCGAAATGGCATCGCCTGCGCGCGCGATCCACAGCCGGCTGAAACGCCGGATCGAGGATTTGGGGTAGGTGGTTTGTATGCGAAACCGCATGTGCGGCTTCGTCCTCGCTAGACCGCTTCAAGAGCCTTGCGCCAGCGCGCCAAACGCTCCTCGCGCACATTCTCGCTCATAGATGGCGCAAAGCTCGTAAGCTCACCGCGCATCTTTTCAGCAGCGCTCGCAAGATCGGGGTAAAGCCCCACGCCCGCCGCTGCGAGCATGGCCGCCCCCAATGCCGTCGTCTCGATGAAGCCAGGGCGCTCGACCGTTACATCCAGCATGTCGGCAAGGTCCTGAGCCATCCAGTCGTTCGCGGCCATCCCGCCGTCGATGCGCAGCGTCTGCCACGCAGCACCATCGGCGGCGAAAGCATCGGCGAGATCGTAGGTCTGGTGCGCCATCGCCTCGAGCGCGGCGCGCGCCAGTTGCGGCTTGCCGCTCGCAAAGCTTAGCCCTGTGATGACCCCGCGAGCATCGGCTCGCCAGTGGGGCGCGCCAAGCCCTGACAGAGCGGGCACGATGGTGACGCCGCCGCTGTCCGGGATCGAACGAGCGAGTTTCTCGGTCTCGCTCGCGACCTCGACGATACCAAGGGAATCGCGCAACCACTGAACGAGACTCCCCGCGACAAAAACCGAGCCTTCGATCGCATAGGTTCGCTTGCCATCCAGCTGCGTCAGGACAGTGCCGAGCATTCGGTTGGCCGAGAGCGGAATGTTCTCGCCTTGGTTGGTGAGCACGAACGCCCCCGTTCCGTACGTCGCCTTTGTCTCGCCCGGTGAAAGGCAAGCCTGCCCGATGGTCGCGGATTGCTGATCGCCAGCAAGACCCGCAATCGGGATAGCCGCGTCAAGGACCGAACGATCGGTTTCAGCGAGGCTTCCCGACATATCGACCACCTGAGGCAGCGCCGAGATCGGCACGCCGAGAAGCTCGCAAAGCCCCTCGTCGAAGCCATCATCCGCGAGGCCCATAAGAAGGGTGCGGCTCGCATTGCTGGCGTCAGTGATGTGACTTTTGCCAGCAGTCAGCTTGAACACCAGCCAGCTTTCAACCGTCCCGAAGGCAAGCGTGCCAGCATCGGCTGCGGCGCGCACTTCGGGGACGTTATCGAGCATCCAGCGCATCTTGGTGCCTGAGAAATAGGGGTCGAGCAGCAAGCCGGTCTTACGCTGCACCGCCTCTTCATGGCCGCCTGCGCGAAGCTCGGCACAAAACGGAGCGGTGCGGCGGTCCTGCCAGACGATGGCGCGGGTAAGCGGCTGACCCGTTTCCTTGTCCCAAGCTACCACCGTTTCGCGCTGGTTGGTGATGCCGATGCCTGCGATCATCGCAGGGCCGCCCGCCTTTGGGATCACCTCGAGCGCGCATTTCAAGGTCTTTTCCCATATCTCGCTCGCGTCATGTTCAACCCAGCCAGCTTGCGGATAATGCTGGGTCAGTTCCTCCTGCGCGCTCGCGACAAGCACGCCATCGCTCGCAAACAGCATGGCGCGGGTCGACGTGGTGCCTTCGTCGAGGACGAGTATGTAATCAGACATTTGATCCCTCTCTTGGGCGTGACTTCTGCCACGCTTCAGCCCATATGCAAGCCCATGCCGCCCATTCCTCCCAAGCCATGGCCCACGGGGCTTGCCGATCAGGTCGAACCGCTTGTGACGCGGGTGCTGGCGCCCAATCCATCGCCTTACACCTACACCGGGACACAAACCTATGTGGTCGGGCAGCTCGATGGTCCCGATTGCGCGGTGATCGATCCGGGCCCGAACGAGTCTGCACATATCGAGGCGATCCTCGCCGCCGTTGGGGAGCGCAAAGTCACCGCGATCATGTGCACGCATACGCACCGCGACCATTCGCCCGCCGCAGCGCCTTTGTCCGAGAAAACCGGAGCCCCAGTGGTCGGCTGTGCGCCGCTGGTTCTCAAGACCAATTTGCCGCGCGCAGACGAGGCTTTCGACACGAGCTACGAACCTGACCGGGTGCTCGAAGATGGCGAGCAGATGCGCGGGACCGGCTGGACGCTGACCGCGGTTGCAACGCCGGGCCACACGTCGAACCATCTGTGCTTTGCGCTGGAGGAGAGCGGGTCGCTCTTCACCGGCGACCATGTGATGGGCTGGTCGACCAGCGTTGTCATCCCGCCCGATGGCGACATGGGCGACTACATGGCAAGCCTTGAAAAGCTGCAGGCGCGCGAAGACACGGTCTACCACTCCGCCCATGGCGAGGCGATCACAAAGCCGCGCCAGCTGGTGCGCGGCATGATCGGCCATCGCCGCCAGCGCGAGAACCAGATCTTGCGTCTGCTTGGCGAGGAAGCGCGCCGCGTCAGCGCCTTCATCCCGCACATGTACAAGGGCCTCGACGAGCGCCTCATCCCTGCCGCCGAGATGAGCGTGACCGCGCATCTGATCGACCTCGAAAAGCGCGGACTTGCGACCAAAGAGGGCGAGATTTGGCGGACGGTCTGAAGAAAGCAAGCGAGGTGACGCCTGCGATCAAGCAAGACGGAGGCAAGCTCAACGCGCATGGCGAGCGAATGCTCAGCCTCGCGGCCGCGCTTCTTCTGGTCGCGTGCCTGTTCCTCGCCTGGCGCGCCTATTTCTATCAGGAAGAAGGCGATCCGGTCGCAAGCGCGATGCTGGCCTTCGAAAGGCAGAACTCGCTGATCGTCTTCTCCAGCCGCTTCGAAGTGGTCGCCGAGAGCATCGACACGCGCAGCTTCGCAGGCGTCGACCTGCTGGAGACGCGGCAGGCAACGATCATTCCGGCTAGCGTCGATTATCGCATCGACTTTTCAGGCATCGACGAAGAGGCCTTCGCATGGGACGCGGAGGCCGAGACGCTGACCGTCACGCTACCGCCCTTGCAGACCTCGCGCCCCAATCTCGACGAGGCCAAGGCGCGGGTTTTCACAGAAGGCGTTTGGGTCACGCGGCAGGCCGCGCAAGACCTCGCCGCCAACAATTCCGAGCAGGCCGAGCGCCGCGCGCTCGCCTTTGCGAAGAACCCTGAAATTTTGGCCCTTGCCCGCACGGCTGCGCGCGAGGCGGTGAGGCAAAACCTCGCAATCCCGCTTCAGGTGGCAGGCTTCGAAAACGCCAGCGTGGACGTGCGCTTTGGCGATGAACCAACCGACCTGCCCGAAGCGGGCGTCGAAACCGAACTTATTCGCTAAGCGCCCGGCGCAGCGCTTTCACCCGCTCTCCGTTCACGCCGCCATCCGAATAGCCGACGCGCGAGGCGGAGCGCACGTGCACGCCGTCATCACCTTTGCGAAACTCCACATCGTCGACGAAACCGAAGAAGGACGATTTAAACTCGGCCGCGATGTAATCCGAAGTGTTCGTCGTGACAGTCCCGCCCATCTCCTCGATCGCCTGCGGCACTTCGTCCCATGCGCCCGGTGGCAGCGGTTCGACCGATTTTTCAGCACTGGTGCCTTCTTCGCTGCTGACGCAATTCGGGCTGTCGGGACAAGGGGTAAGGCGACCATCGACGAGACCGGGTGCAGAGCCGTCTTGCGAGACAAGACCAAGCGTGAAGAAGCCTCCAATCCCAAGCGCGCCGAGACCGGCGAGTGTGTAAAGTCCTTTTCTGAGCGCGCTCACATGCATTCTCCCTTGCCTGATACGGGTCTAAACGCGCGCATCGCCGCGCCAGTTCCAAACGGCCTAGCCAAGCTCGCCTTTCGCGAAACTCTCTGCCAGCTGGAACTTCTGGATCTTGCCCGATCCGGTGAGCGGGAATTCCTTCATCCAGACCCAGTGCGCCGGGGTCTTTTGCGGGGAGAGCCTTTCGCGAATAAAGGCCTTCAATTCGTCGTCGGTCGGACGTTCGGCACCGTCAGTCGGGCGCATGAAGCAGGCCACGATTTCGCCCCACTTCTCGTCCGGCACGCCTGCAACCGCGGCTTCGGCGATGGCCGGATGTTCGAGCATCGCGGCCTCGATCTCGGCAGGAAACAGGTTCTCTCCCCCGCGGATGATCATCTCCTTCACGCGTCCGGTGATCTTAAGATAACCGTTCGCGGCCATCGTCCCCAGATCGCCGGTGTGCAGCCAGCCCTCTGCGTCGATCGTTTCAGCCGTCGCCTGCGGGTTGTCGTTGTAACCCACCATCTGGTTGTAGCCGCGCATGCAGATCTCGCCCTGCTCCCCTATGCCGAGGATCGAATTGTCCTGCGGCGAGAGGATTGCGACCTCGATATGCGCGATGGGCTGGCCAATAGTTTCGAACAGCTCTTCTCCGCTATCGCCCGGCCACACGGCGGTGATGCCGGGATAGGTTTCGGTCTGGCCATAGACGATCAGGATCGGCACGCCGAAAGTCTCAATCGCCGCCTTGTTGAGAGCAGGCTGCACCATAGCGCCGCCGCTCACGACAGTCTCGAGGCCGGTGACATCGGTGCCGGTCGCTTTGGCCGCCTCAATGACCGCAAAGATCATGGTGGGCACACCGCCGAGGATTTCCGGCTTCTCGCGCTCGATCGCCTTGGCCACCGCGACCGGATCAAAGACTGAGACAAGCAGCAGGCAAGCACCGTGTGCCATCACGCCAAGAACGCAGACCGCGCTGCCCGCCGTGTGGAACAGCGGGAACGGACACATCACCGTCTTGCCGGGCGCAAGGTTCCAGCGAACGAACACGTCGCGGTTCGATTGAACGAGGCCATGCTGGTGCAGCAACACGCCCTTGGGAAAGCCGGTCGTCCCGCTCGTATACTGGATCATCACGATGTCGTGCGGGCCGGTCGGGCGAAGTTCGCCATCCTTCTCGCCCGCGAATAGCTCGCCGTGGTCGGTGATGTCGATGATGTGGTCGTGTGCTGGAAGGCCTGCCGCAGCCTCGTCAACGATGGGGCGAAGCGCCGTGCCGCGCACATTGGGTTGATAATAGACCGCTCCCGAGCCCGATTGTTCGAGCACATATCGCACCTCGCGCGCGATGAAGCTGGGGTTCACCGTCACCAGCGTCAGGCCTGCCATCGCCGCGCCATACTGAACCAGCACCCATTCGGGGCAATTGCCGCCCATGATCGCGATCCGCGTGCCCGCCGCATGGCGCGAGGCCAATGCCCGCGCACAGCGCCCGGCATCCTCAAGCAGCTGCGCATAGGTCCATTCGCGGCCAATGTTTCCGTCTGCCAGCAGTTCGCGCAGCGCCATCGCGTCCGGTCGCTCGGCAACCTGAGCGCGCAATTCGCCTTCGATCGTGCGCTCCTTGTAATCGGTATCGGTCTGCGCCGGGAAATACGCCTCTTCGAGGTCTAGCTCATACATACGGTTCCCTCCCCAAAGGAAAGCTAGCACGGGGCGCTGCGCAAAACACTCGCAAATCAGCGCATCAATCCCTATGTCGGGCGCAAGATAGTTATTGGGGATACGCGCATGAGCATCGAGACCAAAGTGCCCACCGGCGACGATTTGCTGGCCGAGATCAATCGGCTTCGCAAGGAGCGCAACGCGGTCATCCTCGCGCATTATTACCAGACCCCCGATATTCAGGATATCGCCGACTTCGTGGGCGACAGCCTTGAACTGTCACGCAAGGCCGCCGAAACCGACGCCGACGTCATCCTGTTCTGCGGCGTCAAGTTCATGGCGGACACGGCCAAAATCCTGTCGCCCGAAAAGACCGTTATCCTGCCTGACATGGATGCAGGCTGCAGCCTCGAAGACAGCTGCCCGCCGGACAAGTTCAAGGCTTTCCGCGAAGCGCATCCCGATCACATCGCGCTCACCTACATCAACTGCTCGACCGAGGTGAAAGCGCTTTCCGACGTCATCGTCACCAGCTCCAGCGCGGAGACGATCCTGTCGCAAATCCCGCCTGAGCAGAAAATCATCTTCGGTCCCGACCGCCACCTTGGTGGCTGGCTCAGCCGCAATTTCAATCGCGAGATGCTTCTGTGGCCGGGCGTGTGCATCGTACACGAGGCTTTCAGCGAGACCGAGCTCCTAAAGCTCAAGGAACAGCACCCCGATGCGCCGATCGCCGCGCACCCGGAATGCCCGCCCGCGATCATCGAACACGCCGATCACGTCGGGTCGACAAGCTCAATCCTGAACTTCGCCAAGAACTTCGAAGGCGACACGCTTATCGTCGCAACTGAACCGCACATCATGCACCAGATGGAGAAGGCGCTTCCCGAGAAGACCTTCATCGGTGCGCCCGGTGCGGACGGCAACTGCAACTGCAACATCTGCCCCTACATGGCGTTGAACACCATGGAGAAGATGTACACCGCCCTGCGCGATCTCGAACCGCGCATCGAAATCGACGAAGACCTGCGCCTCAAAGCCAAGGCCAGCCTCGACCGCATGCTCGAGATGGCAAGCGGCACGGTCGGCATGGGCGATCTCGGGCAGGTGCCGTTCAAGGCGGATTGATTGGCAACAAACGTGCAATTCGTGCGTTTGTTGACCTATGACCGCCGAAATCCGCTTTTTCTGGGCGCGCCTTAACGCGAATTACTGGTTCTATCCGGCGACCTTTGCCTTGCTGGCGGCGGCGCTTGCGTTGGTTACGGTTTATCTTGATCGAAGCGGGCTTACGCAGTTCCTCAACGACTATGAGTGGATCGTTCCGGTCCGCCCGAAAGGCGCGGCTGACATCCTGACCGTTCTGGCGGGCGCGACCATCGGGGTTGCTTCGACCGTGTTCTCGATCACACTGGTCGCGGTGACTTATGCGAGTGGCACTTACGGTCCGCGCCTCCTCACCAATTTCCTCGAGGACAAGGGCAATCAGGTCAGCCTTGCGACCTTCATCGGCAGCTTCGTCTTTTACATCATCGTCCTGCGATCGGTGCGCGCCGAAGACGAATCCGCCAGCGTTGCGAGCGACGCGGCGGCAAGCGCGCTGCCGGGCTTTGCGCCGCAGCTCTCACTGCTGGTTGCCTATATCCTGATCGTGCTGTGCGTCGCGGTGCTGGTGTTCTTCCTCCACCACGTCCCCTCCTCGATCCGGATCAACATGGTGATGAAGCGGATCGGGTCGCGCCTGCTCGACGAAATTTGCGAGACCTATCCCGACGAAGACGAATTCCGCGACGCGCGCGAACCGGTCGAAGGAGAGCCGCTCACCGCATTGGGCACGGGCTACGTCCAGATGATCGACTTCGAAGATCTCGAGGAGATCGCGAGGGGCTGTGATTGCACCTTCTCCCTGTGCGTGCGCACCGGCGATTTCGTCCACCGCGACATCCCGCTGATGGAGATCAAGGGCTGCAAGCCTGATGAGATCGAGGAAAAGGTCCGTGCCTGCTTCACGCTCGGATCGGTGCGAACGCCCACGCAGGACCCGCAATTCCTGATTGACGAGCTGGTCGAGATCGGCCTGCGCGCGCTTTCACCGGGCATCAACGATCCCTTCACCGCGATCACCGCGCTGCACTGGCTCGGCGCTGCGACAAGCGAGATTGCGCGCCGTGATTTGCGCAAGGACGTGTGCGGAGAAGATGCAGAGGACTGCCCCGTCATCCCGCGCTACGACAGCTTTGAGCACTATCTGACGCGCGGCTTCGGTTCGATCCGCAGCGCGGTCGCGTCCAGTCCCAACGCGGCGCTGGTGATGCTCGACGTGATGGGCAATGCCGCCGGACCCGTGCGCGACGAGGATCGCCGCGCGAGCATTCGCGAACAGGGCAAGCTGCTGATCGAGCAAGCGCGCGAAGCGTTGGTAGGCCCCGATCTCGCGGTGGTTGAGGAACGGTACCGCGAATTTCTGCAACGCTGCGCAGACTAGCTCTTCGCAGCCATCCCCGGCCCCGATTTGCGCTGCGCCGTGCGCGCCACCACCAGGGCGCTGCCCAGAAGAACCATTCCCAAGATATCGAGCGCGGTCAGGACCTCGCCAAAGACGCTGTATCCGATCACCGCGGCAATCGCCGGCTGGGTCAGCAAGGCAAGGCCGATGATGAGCGGCGGGAAATGGCCGAGCGAATAGACCAAGAGGCCCTGCCCGATCAGCTGGCTGGTGATGAAAAGCACGATCACCGGCGTCCAGTCGGTCGGCCAGACCGGCTCGCCAAGCGCAATCGCGAGCGCCAGCAAGGCGGGCGCGGCAAAGATGCTCACCCATACAAGCAGGCTCCAAGACCCGAACCGCGCGCGCTCGCCTTGAAGCGTGAGAAGGTAGACCGCGTAGAGCAGGCCTGCGGTGATGCAGAACAGGTCGCCGATGAAAGTCTCGGGCGAAATGTCGAGGCTGCGCCCAAGCAGGATACCCGCCCCGCCCAGCGCACAGACGATCGCAAGCCACTCGAATCCGCGCGGCAGCATGCGCGCAATGATGAAGCCCCAGAAGAGAAGAATGATCGAGCCCGCATTGCCGAACAGGGTCGCATTGCCAAGCCGCGTCATGCCGATCCCGATATGCCAGCTGGCAAGGTCTCCTGCGAAAGCAAGCGACCCGATGGCGACCAGCACCAGCGTGCGCCTCGGCATCCCTGTCAGGCGCTGGCCCGCCATCCATGCAAAGACCACCAGAAAGGGAAGCGCGAGGAACAGTCGCCAGAACGCCGCGCTCACCGGCCCGGTATCGGCAAGCCTCACCAACCACGGCCCCAGAGCGAGCGCAACGTTGCCGCCGAGCAGCGCAGCCAGCAACAGGGCGCTTCGCAAACCGCTTGCTTCGCCCGCCGAGTGTCCAGCAAGATTGTCTTTTGTGCCGGCGCCTTTTTCCATCCTTGCGCCCTAGCCCTATCGCCTCCAAGTGGATAGCCAATTGAAACCCAACAGGAGGATTTCGCCAATGCACGACGCTCTGTTCCAGCCGCTCACAATGGGTGCGCTCGAAGCCAGGAACCGCATTTTCATGGCCCCGCTCACCCGTGGCCGCGCTGCTGACCCGATGTTCGTGCCCAATGAAATGATGGGCACCTATTACCGCCAGCGCGCTGGCGCAGGCATGATCCTGACCGAAGCGACAGGGATCAGTACCGAAGGCCTCGGCTGGCCGAGCGCTCCCGGCATCTGGAGCGACGAGCAGGTCGAAGCGTGGAAGCCGATTGTCGAAGGCGTGCACGAAGAAGGCGGCCTGATCGCTATGCAGCTGTGGCATATGGGCCGGATCGTCCACCCGCATTTCCTCGGCGGCGAGCGCCCGTTCTCCGCAAGCGAGACCAAGGCTCCGGGCGAAGCGCACACGCCCGTCGGCAAGCAGGAATATGCGACCGCGCGCGCGATGACGCAGGACGATATCAACCGCACGATCGACGATTATCGCCGCGCCGCAGAAAACGCGAAGAAGGCCGGGTTCGACGCCGTCCAGCTTCACGGCGCGAATGGCTATCTCGTCGACCAGTTCCTGCGCGACAAGACCAACCTTCGTGACGACGATTACGGCGGCAGCCCCGAAAACCGCACCCGCTTCATGCGCGAAGTGCTCGAAGCGATCGTCGATGTCTGGGGCGCGGACCGCACCGGCATCCGCCTCTCCCCCAACGGCGACAGTCAGGGCACCGACGACAGCAATCCGCCCGCGACCTTCGGCGCTGCGACCAAGGTGATCGAGGAGCTTGGCCTCGCATTCCTCGAACTGCGCCAGCCCGGCCCCGACGGCACTT